>CAVWYN010000001.1:0-45802 GCA_963759245.1 Vulcanimicrobiota bacterium
AGACCTCCGATGATTCTATCCCGAGCTGATACCTGCGTGCCGCGACCGCGACCGAGCTGACGACGACCGGCGAGGTCAACGCGTTGGCGGCTGCTCTGGATGAGGCGACGCACGCGCCAGTCGTGTCTGCGCCCACTTCGAGAAGGGACAAGAGGGGCGCGCGAACCGCTACCGGGAGGACGGCAAGCCCCTCGAAAGCTATCTGCCGAAGGCAATCGTGCGCGACGACTTGCCGATTCCCGACAACAGCGAACTCGACGTCGTGCGCCACTATACGCGGCTCTCGACCGGACGTTCGGCATCGACCTAGGATTTATCCACTCGGATCGTGCACGATGAAGTACAATCGCGCATCAACGACGCGATCGCCACGCGTCGGTAGTTCGCGGACTGCATCCGTACACGCCCGACGCGCTCGCGCAGGGCGCGCTGCAGGTGATGTACGAGTTGGAGCGCTCGCTGAGCTGCTCTTCGGCATGGCGGCGTTCTCGCTCAACCCGTCAGCGGGCGCGCATGCCGAGCTCGGGGCACTCCGATCGCGAAGAAATATTTCAAAGAGCGCGGCGAAGCGCGCGACAAGGTGATTGTTCCAGATACGGCGCACGGCACAAATCCCGCCTCGGCCGCGATGTGCGGCTTCAAGGTGATTTCGCTGCACAGCAACGAGCGAGGGCGTGTGAGCGTCGACGAGATTCGCAAGGTTTGCGGTTCGGATACGGCGGTCTGTATGATGACCAATCCCAACACGCTGGGACTTTTGAAGACGACGATCGCCGAGATCGCGCGCGGTGGTCCATGAGGCGGGCGGCCTCATGTATTACGACGGAGCGAACGCGAACGCCATCATGGGCTACGCCCGCCCCGGCGATATGGGCTTCGATCTCATGCATCTCAACACGCACAAGACGTTCACCATTCCGCACGGCGGGGGCGGCGCCGGCCGCGGACCGCTCGGCGTGGCCGGCGCATTTGGTCGACTATCTCCCGACCCCTATCGTCACGCGTGACGAGGCCGGTTTCGGCTCGATTTCGACCGGCCCAAGTCGATAGGGCCGCTGCGTTCGTTCTGGTCGAATTTCGCGCATGCCGTGCGCGCGCTGGCGTACATCTATGAAAATGGTGAAGAGGGCCTCAAACGAGTTTCGCAGCTGGCCGTCCTGAACGCGAACTATCTGCGCGTCAAGATCGCTGAGTTTCTAGAGACGCCGTATCCGGAGATCTGCCGCCACGAGTTCGTCCGTCCGCGCAAGCGCTCAAACGGGATCACGGCGTGCGCGCGCTCGATGTAGCGAAGGCGCTGCTCGACCATGGCTACATGGCGCCGACGATCTATTTTCCGCTGTCGTCCCCGAGTGCCTGATGATCGAGCCGACCGAGACGGAATCAAAAGAGACGCTCGACGCGTTCGTCGAGGCCTTGCGTGCGATCGTCGCCAGAGGCGAAGACCGACCCGGAGGCGCTCTTCGCGGCATCCGTTACGACGGTGGTGGGGCGCGTCGACGAGACACGCGCGGCCCGCCACCCGACCTCCGCTGGGGGCCCGTACCTACGTAGCCGGTTGGAGGCAGCCGAAGGCCCTCTGCCCAAAGGCTACCGCCGTCACCTTTTAGATGTCGGTAGCCAGCCCGGCCAAGTGAGGAGGAGCAAATAGGGATCCAAGGAAGGTGACTTTAGTTATTAACGGGAGTCATTTTTATATGGAGGGGCGGTGTCTAGCACTGATCGACGACCTTCGCGCCCGGGTGCCCTTTTCGGACCAGGGACCGGAGCTTGCGCGCTGCTAGCGCGGCGAGCCCACGGAGGGGCGCCGTCCCCAGGCTAACTCGCGGCCGGGGGCCTACACGCGAACCTGTGCATCGCGATCGGGCTTCGAGGTGCTCGCTTTTAAACCGGGCTCCCGGGCTTCGTCGCTGATCCACGATCACGGCGACCAGCATTGCTGGATGCTCGTCTTGGATGGGAAGCTCGATGAGAAGACTACGTGCGGCTGGATGCCGGCAACGAGCGGGGTACGCCCACGTCGAAGCCGGGGCCGGCGCGCGATTGATGCGCGGCGAGACCGATGCGCGATCCGGGCGCTTCGACCTGCATCGCGTCACCGCGACGCGTGACGCGTCGGCCGTTTCCCTGCACGTTTACTCGGCCCTTCTACGACGGTCTTCTCGTATACGACGAGGCCAATACGGCGGTGCGAAGCAGTGACCGGCACCTACGACGAGGTTCTCACGGTGTACATACGGGGGCTGCGGGATCAACGACGTCGACGTCGAATCGTCGGAGGCGGGTTCAGCGGGCTGCGCCGTCGCTGCGCACCTCGCGCGTCGTGCCGCGCCGGGGTCTTTCTGGCGCTCTTCGAGCCGGGTGAACTCGGTTGGGGCGCCGCGTACGGCACGAAGCATCGAGACACGTCCTCAACACGCGCGCTGACCTGATGGGTCTGCACTCCGACGATTCCGAGCATTTCGCAATTGGCTTGGCTCGCGCGGGGGGCCGAACTGGATTTCGTCTCCGCGACGACTCGATGGCGACTACGTCGGCGAGGTAGCGCGGCACGCCTTGGAAATCGGCCCGGTTTCACCACATTCGGGATCGCGCCGCCAAAGTACGGCGCTGCGACCGGGGCGGCTTCGTCGTCGAATCTTTTCCGGTGTTCGCTTCGGCGCGGTGTCGTCGTATTAGCGACGGCAATCTCTCGCCGAGTGACGAGTTTTTACCGCTCAAGATTTGGCTGCATCCGGGTATATATCGCGGACCCGTGGCGATTTGATTATCCATCGGTTGGCGGCCACGTGCTCGTCATTGGTTCCGGCCTCACCGCACTCGATGTGCTGGTGGCGCTGAAAGCCTGCGGCCATCGCGGGGCAGTGCACGTTCTGTCCCGCCATGGCCGCTTTCCGGAAGTACACGCGAGCGTTGCTCCATACGATGTCATTCCCGCGCTCGATACTCGCGACGCGCGCTCCCTTTTGCGCAGTTTTCGCGCGCACGTAGACGAGGCCCACGAAACGCGGTTTCGATTGGCGAGCGGTGATAGATTCGCTGCGGCCCGAAGTGGAAGCGATCTGGAGGCGACTCGCGCCGATAGAGCAACGCCGTTTTGAACGCTACTTGCGTTCGCAATGGAAACGCTATCGCCACCGGGCGCCGGAGCGTGTTGAAGCCGTGCGCCGAGAGTACCGCAGTTCGGGGCGTAGGTTTAGCTATGTCGGCCATCTTCGCGGCATGCACCAGGTGCGGTGACGATCGCACTTCGCAACGGAGAAGCTGGTCGAAATCCACCCCGACTGGATCGTGAACTGCTCGGGCTCGGGCCGCGCCCGCGCGATGGCGAGAGAGGCGCTGCTGGGCGAGATGCTCGCCGAGGGAACCATCTCGCCGGAGGCGGGCGGCCTCGGGCTGCGAGTAACCCGGGAGCTCGCCGCAATCGACGTGCACGGGCAGATCGGTACGGGGCCTTTGGATCGCCGGGCCGCCGGTGCGCGGCTCGCGCTTCGAGACGACCGCCGTCCCGGAGCTGCGCGGCATGGCCGAGCTAGCAGCATCGGAGGTCCTACAAATGCCGTGCGTCTCGATACCGGTGGTCCCCTCACTGCACTACACGCGCAAAAAGGAAACCATTAATGAATAAATGTCGCGTCGCCCTGGCCGTGGCAACCATTCCAGAGTTCATATTGAGCGCGTGCGATGCAACCGCCGTCGGCGGTCCCGGAATGGGGCCGATCGGCAACCCGCCGGTCGCCGCGCTAGGCACATCGATCCCAGCAACTTCGTCACGCCTGCGAAGGGCGCGTATCCTATCGTCGCGATCAGCTATTTTCTCTTCTACGTTAACAACAAAGGCGTGCACGTGTCCGAAAACAGAAGCTCATAACTTCCTCGAGTCGCCGGCCGCGAACAAGCTGGTCGGCAAGCTCGAATATACTCCGCTGAGCTCCTCGATCGAGACGGCCTCGACGAGCCCTCTGGACGGCACCGGTAGCGGAAGCGGCGCGGGGCCGGCCTGCCTGCGATAAGCGGTTGACCGCTATATAATCAAGCAAGCCAAAAAGAATCGACCGTTCCTGCAGCCCTTCTTGGGCCCGGGCGGTATAATGTTAGTAATCGGGGGGCCTCGCAAGCGGCCCCCTTCCCCGTCCCTAGAGTGGAGCGTCATGCGCATCAAGTACGAGGTGTCGGCGGGCGGACTACTCCTGCGCCGCCGTGGTTCGACTTACGATGCCATGCTCATAGGGCGCGGTGAGCCGCCGCGCATCTGGACGCTGCCCAAGGGCCACGTCGAAGCGCGCGAGACGACCGAGCAAGCGGCACTGCGCGAGGTCCATGAGGAGACGGGATGCTGGGCGGAGATATCACCCGCCTCAACGAGATCTCCTATTGGTTTTACCGGCAAGGCGAAGCACCGGAAGGCCGTCACTTCTTTCTCATGCGTTACTTCTCGGGGGACCCCGCGAGCCACGACCACGAAGTCGACGATGCGCGCTGGTTCGATGTGCCGGGCGCGCAAGACGCTCAAGTACGTCAACGAAAAGCGCCTGGTCGATCTCGCCTGGAATTTCTCGACGTGCATCCGGCCGCGCTCGGCGAGCCCGCCGAAGCGCCCGCGCGGGTTCGCTGTCATCCTGAGCCCGTCAATACCTGGCTGAAGCGCAGACCGCACGCTTTCGCGTTCGGCTCGACGCCTTCGACGGGCCGCTCGACCTTCTGCTGGGGCTGATCAAAGAGCAGCAGCTCGACATAGCGACCGTTCCGCTTGCGATCGTCGCGGAGCAGTACTTCGAGTACGTCGCACAAATGGAGGCGCTCGACGTCGAGATCGCGGCCGAGTACCTCGTGATCGCGGCGACGCTGCTCTTCCTCAAGTCGAGAGCCGCTGTTGCCGCCGATTCCGCCGAGTTCGTCGACGAGGAAGAAGAGACGCCCGAGGAGGTCGAGGAGCGACTGCGCCGCCGGCTTGATCGCGTACTCGAAGTATCGCGAGCTCGGCGAAGAGCTGCGTGAGCACCAGGGCGAGGCGGGCGCCTTTTTCTATCGCGAGCCGGGCGATCCGGCCGGCGAAGTAGTGCAGCGTTACGACATCGACCCCGAGAAGCTCAAGCGCGCGTTCGTCAAGATGCTTCGCAGGCGCGACCGGAAAAGCGCTCGATCGCCCGCGAGCGGGTCTCGTTGATCGCGTCGATGGATTACATTACGCGCCGAATCAAAGAGTGGGGCGAGGCATACTTCTCCGAGCTCTGCCCGAACTCGGGATGACGCGCGACGTCATCATCGTGACGTTTCTCGCGATCCTGGAATTCATTCGACGACAGCGCTTGGCTTCGAGCAGCCCGAAGCCTTCGACGACATTCGGCTCTTTCCAGTGGCGAAACCCGCGGCATGACGGCGCGGGCGAAGGAGCGATCGCCGGCCGACGAGGCCGCCCCTCGACGAAGCGATCCTGCGGCTGCAGCGTCCGGTCGAAGCGCTGCTCTTCGTCGCGAGCGAGGCGCTGTCGATCCAAGCATCTCGCCAAACTCCCTTCGCGCAGAGGAGCGAGAAATCGCGGCGGTGCTGCAGCAGATCGAGGCCGAGTATCGCCGAACGCGGCATCGTCCTGCGCGAGGTCGCCGGCGGCTATCGATTCGCGACGTCGCCGCTGGCGCGCGACGTGGTCGAAGCGTATTTGCTGCCGCCCAAAACGACGCTCTCGACGCCCGCGCTCGAGGCGCTCGCGATCGTCGCCCACCTTCAGCCCGTCACCCGCAGCGAGATCGAAGCGATACGCGGCGTGAACTCCGATAGCGTCGTGAGCACGCTGCTCGATCGAGAGACTGATCGCAGAGGCCGGGCGTAAAGACGTGGTCGGACGGCCGATGCAATACAAGACGACGCCGTTCTTCTTGGAGTCGTTCGGGCTGCGCTCGCTCGACGATCTGCCCGAACTCGAACTGGAGCCGGGGCAGCCCTCGAGTTCGATATTGGCCAGCGCGAACAAATTCCTGGGAAGAGGACATACGATGCGTATCGGGCTGCACGTGCACGTCGCGGGCGGTTACGCGAAGGCAGTCGAGCACGCGAAAGCCGCCGGGTGCAACGCAATGCAAGTCTTCTCGACGAATCCACGCAGCTATCGGACGACCGCCATCGACGGCGCGGCGCTCGAGAACTTTGCGCGGCTTCGCCGGGAGGCCGGCATCGATCCGTGCGCGATCCACACGCCCTACCTCATCAACCTCGCGAGCGCGATGCAAAGATCGCTGCGGGCTCGCTCCACCTGTTGCAAAACGATCTCGCGGTTGCGCGCGCGGTGGGATGCGCTTGGTCAACACGCATCTCGGCTCGTATGGCACGCGCGACCGCGCCGAAGCATACGCGGAGATTTGCCGGGCGCTGGAAACGGCGCTGGAAGGCATCGCGCCGGAGTGTTTCTGGTGCTGGAGAACTCGGCCGGCGCCGGCAACTTAGCCGGCGGGACGCTCGAAGAGCTCGGCGCGTTTGCAAAGAGCCTGGCGCATCCCCAGCTCGGGATTTGCCTCGACACCGCGCATGCCTGGGCCGCCGGCTATGCGATCGATTCCAAGGCCGGGGTCGACGCTTTTTGGAAGAGGCCGACCGCAAGATCGGCCTCGAGCGGATTCTGATGTTCCACTTCAACGAACCAGGTGGCGCTCGGGGCGAGCCGCGACCGTCACTGGCACATTGGCGACGGGAGAATCGGATTCGAGGGCTTTCGGGCGTTCCTCGCCCACCCCGAGCTGCGCGATAAAACGGCCATCCTGGAGACCCCGGGTGCGACGAGGACGACGTTCGCAACATGCAAACCATTCTCGCCATCCAGAAGGGCGCGCTACAGGATGCGCAGGTGCGGTAGCCGGAGGTTGGATTCCAGGAAGAGCGCCGAGTCGGCACGGTTGACCTTGAGCCTGAGCTCGACGTCGGCGATATCCATGACGAGCGGTGCGGTGCGGATGGGGTCGCGAAACATTGTAAAACCTCTTGACGGATGTGGTAACCTTCAATCAGTATATGGTGGTGACAGTAACTTGTCAAGTGCTTTTACCGGTGAAGCGAAGCGTTTCCGCGCCCGATGATCGACTCCGATAACGCCCCCGGCGCGCTCGACCTGGTCCGGCGCTTCGTGAACACGGTGGACCTGCCGAATGGCCCCGACGAGCTGGGCTCGCTCGAGCGAGCCGCGGGCTGGTGCCTGAGCTACGGGCTGCCTCCGGTCGTCGGGCCAGGCGAGCTAGACCGGCTCCGGAGTTTCCGGGAAGTGCTCCGCGACGTGCTCTTCGCCAACAACGGCGAGGGCGATGTCGCGTCGGCGTGGGACGGCCTGCGGCCTTTCGTCAGCGCGGCGCAGCTTGCGCTCGGCGTCGATGCCGTCCGGGGCTTGAAATTACGGCCGGGCCGGCCCGAGAGCGAGGGCGCCATCGCGACGCTGCTTGCGGTCGTGTACGAAGCGCTCCTGGATCGTACGTGGCCGCGCTTGCGCGCGTGCCGCAAAGGCTCGTGTCGATTTGCGTACTACGACCACACCAAGAACGGCTCGCGCGCGTGGTGCAGCATGGCGACGTGCGGCAACCAGGCGAAAGCACAGCGGCGGCGCCAGCGCCAACGGAGCGTGCCACGCTGAGCGACGCACCGTGGAAAGGCTCAGTCGATGAGTTCGTCGTCCACGTCGACGTCGATGCATTCTATGCGAGCGTCGCCGTGCGCGACGATCCGCGGTTGCGCGGTAAGCCGGTGGCGATTGCCGGCAGCAGCCGGCGTGCAGTCGTGCTCACCGCGTCCTACGAGGCGCGTCCATTCGGAGTCCGCTCCGCGATGCCGCTCTACAAAGCGCGATTGGCGTGTCCCGACCTGGTGGTCGTGGCTCCCGACATGCAGAAATACCGAACCATATCGCGCGAGATATTCGGCGTCTTGAACCGGCGCGGCGAGCCGGTCGAAGGCCTCTCGCTCGATGAAGCCTTTCTGGCTATGGGAGAAACCACGCTCGAAAGAGCTCGCGAACGCGCTGTGGCTCTTCGCAGCGAGATCCTTGATGCGACGGGCCTGACGGTAAGTGCAGGCGTGGCCACGGGGAAGATGGTCGCGAAGATCGCCTCCGACAACTGCAAGCCCGACGGCTTGCTGGCCATCGCGCCCGGGGAAGAAGCCGCGTTCCTCGCGCCGCTTCCCGTCGGTCGCCTGTGGGGGATCGGGCCGAAGACCCAAGCGAGGCTCAGCGTCTTCGGCATCACGACGCATCGGCGAACTCGCCGCGCTCGACGACGCGCGGCTCCGCGAACTGTTCGGTTCGTGGTGCAGCGAACTCCGCGACCTGGCGCGCGGAATCGACCGGCGTCGCGTAGAGCCCGAGCGCGAAACGAAGTCGATCTCCACCGAGGAGACGTTCGAGTACGACGTGTGCGACGAGCGCCGCCTCGTGGACGTTCTGCGCGTTCAATCCCGGGAGCTGTCCGAGGCGCTCGAGCGCGAACGCACCGTCGCGCAAACCGTCGCCGTTAAAATCAAACGGGCCGATTTCACCGTGATCGGCCGGCAGACGCACCTCGCCGAGCCGACACGCGACCCGCGCCGCATCTTTCGTGCCGCCGTCCACTGTTTGCGCCGAGCCGCTCTCGAAGGCGCGCCGGTGCGCCTGCTCGGAACGCGCGTCGCGTCGCTGGTCGAAGGCGACGCTCTACAAACGAGCCTCTTTTAGACTCGTGCGGGTGGCGTGCGTGGCCGTCGTCATTACGCTTGCCGGTTGCGTCGGCCCGCAACCGGCGACACCGGTCGCGGCGGCAGCGGCGCGAGCCGCCCTGACCCCGCCCGGCGAAGGCCGAGCAGGATCGTGGATGGCTCCCGGCGCCAAGAAGCTCGATCTGCTCTACGTCTCCGACTACGAGACCGACGACGTGTACGCGTACTCCTATCCTCAAGGCAAGTTGAGCGGCGTGCTGCGTGGCATCCTCGAGGGTTTCGTGCTGCCGGCAGGCCTCTGTTCCGATAATGCAGGCGACGTATTCATTCCCGACAGCTCGAGCGCGGCGGTGCTCGCGTACGCCCATGGAAGCACTCAGCGCGTCAAGACGCTGATCGATCGGGAAGAGGTGCCGTATAGCTGCGCCACCGATCCGTCGACCGGCGACCTAGCGGTGATGAACGTCGAATCGTTCAAGGGGCACGGCGGGGTCGCCATTTATTCGCGAGCGCGAGGGGAGCCGAAGAAGTATGCCTATGGATTTGTCTACAAGTATTATTTCGGCGCCTACGACGATCGCGGAAACCTCTTCGTGGACGCGAGCGACGACGTCCCGAGCGAGCCGTTCGCGTTCCTGGAACTGCCCAAAGGATCGGGCTCGTTTCACAGCGTCGTTCTCGATCAAACCGTCCGGGATCCCGGCGGCGTTGGATGGGACGGCAAGCACGTGACGGTCGGCGACTCAAAGGCGTCGGTCATCTACCGCTTTACCATTGACGGAAGCGCCGGCACGAGGGTAGGCGCGACCGCGTTGCACGCCGCGCGCGAACCGGCGCAGTTCGTGATAGTCGGCGGCGCCGTCACCGCCGCAGACTTTCGCGGAGCGAGCGTCGGGTTTTGGAAATACCCCGCGGGCGGCCCGCCCACCAAGACGATCGGCGGCTTCGGCGAGCCCTTCGGCGTGGCGCTCAGCCTAGCGCGCAAGCAGCGTTAGATATGGTCGGTGGCCCAGCAGAAGTCCCCGTTAGCGTTTTGGGAGATCTTCTCGCATAGAAGCTCGCCTTCCAAAGAGAACGGCGCCATCATGAAGATCGCGCGCTTGCGTTTGCGCACGCTGCCTTTCGATACGACCTGCCGAGCGCCGTCGGGCGGAAGCCAGCCCACGATGCGCCGTAGATCGCCCGCTGCGGCGCGAAGGAGCGCGGGCACCGCGACCGCTGCCTCATCGTCGGCGAAGCCGTATTCGTCGACGACGTAGGCGTCACGCTCGGGCGCGCGTACCCCGAACACGTATGCGATGATTCCACGCCTTCGGCGTACGACGAGATTCGTTTCGCGGCCGACCGGATGCTCCGACCCCGTGCGAATGCGATTGCGGATCCACTGCCACACCGAGTCGCTGCGCGCAAAACGTGCCGCCCGGCGGCGGTCGCATAGGTCGAACGTGCGACGCACACCGGGCCAATCGTCATCGCTCAACTGCGCCGGGTCTAGGCGGCGGGCCGGCAGCGTGTCGGCGCGGAGCGTGAGCGCACGCGACGGAAGCTCTCGAAATCCCAACGCCGCGTAAAATTGTGGACGAATGTCCGAAAAGAGATAGGCGAGATCGCACCCTTCGCTTCTGGCCCGGTCCAGCGCCGACGCGAGCAATACGCTGGCGTAACCGCGTCCGCGATACTCACGCGGCGTGAAGACCGCGCCGATACCGACCGCGCGCAACCGCAGATCGCCGGCGCGCACATCGCGCTCGTACCGCTTGAACGACGCGACCAGCGTGGCGCCGTCGTAGAGCCCGACGGTTCGATAACGGCGGCGGCCGTACGTGCTGCGAGCAAACTCTACCGTCTGCGCGACATACTCTTCGAAGCTTCGGCGGCCGGCCCACAGGGGAGCGGTGAGAGGCAGAACATCGCGAGCGTAGCGTTCCGGGGGAATGACGCGCAGCTGCATGCTATCGTCCGTTCGGGCGCAACTGGCCGAGAAACTCCGGCGCGGTGACGCCGCGCGTCGGCGTTCCCGATGCGGTAACCAGAACGCTGCTGCGCGCCCTGCTCAGCGCGTACTCGAAAGCGCGGCGCTCGCGTTCGTAGTATTGTTTCGCGGCCTTCGTGCGGACCATGTAATAGCTGAACTTTGCCGTGCGCGACGAGCGTGCATCGCCGACGTTCTCTTTGGGAATCATCCCGAGACGCGGGCTGAAGAGAAACGCGTCGGGCGCGTACCATCGCGGAAATTCCCCCGGGTGCGCTCCGGCTACGACGACGTGCTCGAACTCACGTCCTCGCGCGGCTTCGATGCTGAGCACCTGCACGCCGCCGTCGCCGCATTCGTCTTCACAACTCTCCAGGTCACTGCGCCGACGCCCCTCCGCGTACTCGAGCACGTCGCCGATCGTCGCGCCGCCGTCTTGCCGCAAGAACGCGCCGAGGCGATCGAGCAGCCGGCGGAGCACGATCTGCTGCGCGCGAGCGGCGGCGCTGCCGGGCTTTCCTTCGCGAGCCAGGCCCTCGCCCCAGACCGTGCGAGCGAAGTCTTCGAGCGGCGCCGACTGCATGGCCACGAGCCAGCGCTCGCGCAGATGGCGAAAGCGCAGTATTCGCGTCGCAGCATCCGGTGGCAGCGCGTCGTCGCGCTCGCCGCGAATTACGTTCCAGCCGAGGCGCAAGTCGCGTTTTGGATTCCAGCGGCTTTCGCGAGTCGTCGGCGCCGGCTCGTTGTCGAACGCGAAGAGCGGCCGCTGCGGATCGGCAGGCTCCGCGCAAAGAATCGAAAGGGATGCGTCGGAGAGCCCGAAGGCCGGATTGCCCAGCGTTCGCAAGAGCCAATCGTGCCGAAACGGATCGTGAACGTTCCAGAGCAGGGCGAGGGCGTCGAGGGCGCGCCGATCCGCAAAAACGTTGAAATCGCCCGCGATGGCGACGGGGATGTCGCGCGCAATCAGCGCGGCCTCGTAGAACTCGACGTGGCGTACGGAACGAAACAGCACCGCGATCCTCTCGGGCGCGCAGCCGCCGGCGAGCCACTCGGCGACGCGTTCCGCGATCGACTCGGCCTCGTCGCGCGGCGTTGAAACTCGCAGGGCTTCGCGTTGCGGAGAGCGATGCCGCGTGCGTAGTTCGACCTTCGATTGCGCGCGCGCGAACGTCGCCTCCGGCTGCGTCATCCGCGCCGGCGAGATCGTCGACGCCGCATCGCCGCAGAGCGTGACGCCCGCGAGCTCGTCGCCGAAGATCGAGCTCAACAGCCGAAGGTTCGCGTTCGTCAGTTCCTGCGCGTCGTCGACGAACGCGTAACCGTGGCGCTCGCGAACCGCGGCGGCCAACGCGGGATCGTTCCGCAATCTGCGAGCGCATGCGATCGCGGCGTCGCGTCCGGTCATGCGCCCGGTGGATTCTGCCTGCTCGACGTACCGCTCGTAGAGTTTCGCGACGATCTTGGCTAGGTCGATTTCCCTGCGGTACTGTCGCGCGAGCTCCTGCGGGGTCGCGTCGAGCGAGTCGTGATACGACGCTTTCGTTCCATACAGTAGGGCGGGATCGGCGAGATTTGGCGGGTTCGCGTAGAACTCGGTCGCGCCCGTCAGCGCGCGCGAGAGAAAGGCGCTCGGCTCGACGTCTGCGTCGCGCAAGCGGCGGATCAAACGAAAAGCGGAGTGGAGAAAGCGCTCCGGCGAACGCAGCCCAGGCACTTCCGGATCCAGTTGATTGGCCGCGAACTCTTCCCATTCGAGCGCGAGGAGCGGCGCCGCGGATTGGACGAACCCGAATTCCGCCTCGACGTCGTCGACGAGCCGCACGTCGGCTCCATCCGTTGCGAGAAGAGCCACTGCGTACTCGTCAAGGCGATGCGGCGCATCGATCACGAGCGGCTGCGCGTGCGGCTCGAGCGAACGGGCGGCGGCGATGCGCGCCGCCAGCGCGGTGCTCTTACCCGTGCCGGCGGCGCCGGCGATCGCGAAGCAGCGGTCGCACGGAGCGTCGACCGCGCGGCGCTGTTCGTCCGTTAGTTCGAGGCCGATCAACTTCCGAAACGCGACGCCTCGGCGGGCGGCCGGAACGCGCACGACGTGGCGTACGCGCAGTACGTGCACGCTGCTGGATCCTCCGTCGGTGCGAAGCGACGGATCTCCCCGGATGCGAGCTCGTCGCTCAGCTCGATCATGCGCTTGCGCGACCGTTCGAGTTCGTCGACGCCGATGCCGCCGCAGGCCCCGTTCTTCTCGCGAGACCGCGCCGGGGGGCGCGGAGAGACCTCCAAAACGATCGGCCGAACGTCGAGCAGCGCGTCCTTGAGCGGAATAGAACCAAGCGAGTGACTCGATCGCCCGCGGTGGTGCGCGCCCAGTAATAGAACGGAAGCTGGAAATCCCGGAAGCGGCGTATGCGCTCGCAATATTCGGCCGCGCTCGTGGCGATGCTGCCGGTCTTGTAGTCGACGACGCCGATCCCGCCCGAGCGTTCGTCGAGGTCGAGCCGGTCGATGTACCCGACGAACGGCCGGCCGTCGAGATCTAAGCTCGCCGCAACCTCCCGCCCGAGCACTTCGAACGGCG
This sequence comes from Vulcanimicrobiota bacterium, assembly GCA_963759245.1. Lineage (GTDB taxonomy): Bacteria > Vulcanimicrobiota > Vulcanimicrobiia > Vulcanimicrobiales > Vulcanimicrobiaceae > Cybelea. The sequence goes on from CAVWYN010000001.1 coordinate 13,221, forward strand.
CCTCCGTCTCCTGTGTGAGAAGCCAGTCGACGTAACGCTGCGCGGTGCGTTGCGCGCGGCGCACCTGCAACTCGAACTCCACGGCGGTCTCGAACCCGTCGCGGTTGCGGCGAAAAGCCCACGTGATGCATTCGCGCATCCGGGCGCGCATCGCCGCTTTCTCCGAGCTCCGCGGACGCGGGAACTCGCCGTGAAAATCCTCCAACGCGAGGTGGAACGCCGTGCCGTACGCCGACGCCGCGGAGCCGGGATCTTCGACCGCGCCACAGGCATAGCGATAGAACCACTTCCGCCGGCATTCGGCATACGCGTTGAGCGCGGACGCGCTAAAGTGCTTCTCCCAGGGCGGCACGCCATGCGGCTCCTCCGGCTCGGGGGGCGTCGCGAGCGTTATCTCGTCGCGGGGGGCCGGATCCCGGCCTCCGAGCGGCTTCTCCGACGACGGCGAAAGCTCGAACACTTCGGCGACTGCCGCGTGCAGCGCCGGTTCGTCGAGATCCTCGGGGAGCCCCCGAATCCGCCGCGCTCGGCGGGCGAAGAGCAGCACGTCGTCTCGCTCAGCCGATGGCAACGCGAGCAGACCGCGGTCGATCGCGTCGAGCAAGCCTCCAGTGCGTGCCGCGAGCGTTGCGTACGCTGCTCCCGTGTCGTGCGAAACTCCCGAGCACGACGAGCGGATAAGTCGCAGAAGCGGCTCTTCTGTTCCGGTTCGGCGCCAGCGGACGGCGTCGTCGATGAAGGATCGGAGTTGCAGGGATTTAGGCACGCTTATTAATCGGGGAGTTACAGTTTCCACCAGGCGCCCCTGCAGCCAACGTATAACCGCCCTTCGATGCGGCGCATCATCATCGGCATCTCCGGAGCGAGCGGTAGTCTCTACGGCTATATGGTGCTGCAAGCGCTTCGCGCGATCGGCGGGGTCGAGACGCATCTCGTCTTGTCCTCGGCTGCCCGGCGCACGATCGAACTCGAAACCGATATGACCGCGGACGACTTCGAAGGCCTTGCCGACGTCGTGCATCGCGACGACGATCTGGCCGCCGCGATTTCGAGCGGCTCGTTTCTCACGGACGGCATGCTCGTGATTCCGTGTTCCATGAAGAGCGCGAGCGGCATCGCCTATTCGATCAATTCAAACCTGCTCGTTCGCGCCGCCGACGTGTGCCTGAAGGAGAAGCGCCGGCTGGTCCTCGTCGTTCGCGAGACGCCGCTCCATCTCGGCCACCTGCGGACGCTCGCTCAGCTGGCCGAGATTGGCGCGGTGATCCTGCCGCCGATCCCGGCGATGTATGCCAACCCGCAAAGCGTCGACGACATCATCGCCCACACCGTCGGCAAGGCGCTCGATCAGTTCGGGATCGCCAACGAGCTGTTCAAGCGTTGGCGAACGCCGAGCTAGATCAGGCCCCGCGCGAGCGCGACGTCGCTCGGCCGATCCACGTTGACCGCCGTCTCCGCATACGGTGAGACAAGCGCGCGCACCGGCGCGCCGAGAATCTTCGCCGCCCGAGCTTCGGCCTGCGCGATGCTCAGCCGGCCGGCGGCAAAGCGCGCCAGCATGTCCCAGCCGAACAGCGAGGCGAGCTTGAACGGGTGCTTCCGTGCCGCTCCGAGGCGCTCGATGAATCGCTCCAGAAGCGGAAGTGCGCGCGGCTTGATGGCCGCAATTCCGCCGCCGCAAAACGTGCCGTCGCGCATGCGCGCCCACGTATGCGGCACCTGAGGAAAGCGCTGCATGTGAACGCCCTTTTCGACGCAGCCGTAGATGACGTCGGCTCGCAGCGCGGTGAGACGATGGACGAAATCGTCGACGGCGGCCGCGCGTCAAGACCGGAAGATCGGATGCGGCAATCAATACGTCGACGTCGCCGGGAAAGCCCGCGAGGCCGTTCCGCAAGCTCTCGGTGATGAGGACGCCGTCGGGGCGAAGTTCGTCGGCGAGCGCGAGGTCGCGATGGCTTGCCGCGCTCGGGGGCACGACCACTACGATGCGGCCGACGGACGGCGACGCGCGCAAGGCGGCGAGGACGCGTCCTACCAGCGTAACCGACCCGATCTCGACGAATGCCTTGTTTGGCGCGCCGGGCTGCAGCCGCGCGACGTCGTCGCAGGGCCCGCCTGCCAGCACAACCGCGTCGACTGAAGCCGTCATCGCGAAGGGCGCCACTCGGGCGTGCTTCCGAACGCGCTGATGAATCGTTCGTAACTCGCCGGCAGATCGAGGCGCTCGAGGACGGCGTCCAGGCGATCGCGTTGCTCGGCAAGCGCGAAGACGCAAGACCCAGAGCCCGTCAGCTGCGCGTTATGAGCGCCGGCCGTCTTCAACGCGGTCACGGCGTTGGCGACCTCCGGCGTACGCGCTGCGATGACGTCGTGAAAGTCGTTCTGCAAGAGCGCTTGCACGCGATCGAAATCGGCGCGCTGCAGCGCCTCGAGGAGGGCGATCGAGACCGAGCCGCGGCGCGGACGCTGCGGCCTCGGGGTGCGGTCGAGCTCCTGGTAAGCCATCGCCGTTGAAATCGCGGCCGGCGGCTTGACGATCAAGGCGTGCCAGCTGGGCAGCGCCCCCGCCGGCGTGACGCGTTCGCCCGTACCCTCGACGAGGGCGGCGGCGCGCGCGAGAAAGAACGGAACGTCGGAGCCGAGCGTGCGGGCGACGTGCACCCAGTCGCGCCGAGGCTGAGGCCCGAACGCGCCCGACATGGCCGCGCCGAGCACCGCGGCGGCGTCGCTCGATCCGCCTCCCAAGCCGGCCTGCACCGGAATGCGTTTGCGGAGCTTTAACGTTATGGGCGGGACCTCGCCGAGCGCTCGCAGAGCGGCTACCGCCAGATTGCGGTCATCCGCAAGGTCGCTCCGATCGCACTTGAAGGTGAAGCGACTGGCCGGTTCGATCGTTAGCTCGTCCGACAGCTCGAGGGGCACCATCACGCTGCGCACGCCGTGATATCCGTCGCCGCGGCGCCCGAGTACCTCGAGCGTCAGGTTGAGCTTCGCCGGAGCTCGCAGGGTTAGCATCCGCCCATCCGTTTGCCGCGGCGGGAGGAGGCGCCTTTGCGTTCCGCGCCGCACTACGACACAGCGATGGGTCTGAGTTACGATGCGCAGCGAAACGAATTCTGCGCCTACGTCCTGCACGAATCGCAGACGCCCTACGGTCTCCTGCTCGGCAATTTGAAAACGTTCGCGCAATCGACTGCAAAGGGCGGCGTGCGCGGACTATGGGACGCGGATACCGACCAGATCATTTTTGGGACGCACCACATCGCATACCGGCTAGCGGATCGCACGTTTTTTCCGCATCAGATCGAGCGCGAGCTGACGTTTCTGCCTTACGCTCAAATCTCGGAGTTCACACTCGACCACCGCATCCACGTGACGGAGGCGTTTTTCGTTCCGCACGGTTCGGGTTTCGACAGGGCGGTCTCGTTCGTCATCGACGTGACGCTCTACAATCCCGGCGCGGAAGAAGTCGAGGTGGCACTTTTCCCTTGGGCCATGCTGGTGGGCCAGCGCTTCTACGGGGAGCCCGAGCACCAGGTGCGCGCGTGGGACGACGGGCGCTTCATCTGCTCGAAGAACCTCGAGACCGGAGGAGAGCGCTGGTGGGGCGGCTCGCGGCATCCGATTGCGGTCGAGCTTTCGCTGCGCGAACAAGTTTTGCTCGAGTCCATGCGCCGCGGGACCCTCGCGCACGACCAACCGGCTCCGGCGCTCGGCGACGTGACGCCGCAGCAGGCGGAGCTCGTCAGCCGGCGCATCTTCGGAGCCTTCGAATACCGCATCGCCGTGGCCGCGGGCGCGCGCGAATCGCTGCGTTTGGCCGTCGTCTACCATAAGGACGGGACCGAACGCAGCCGGCCGGTGCTCGAAGCGCTGCTGCACGACCAGCAGGTCCTCCACCACACGCAAGGATACTTCACCGAGCGGCTTGCCGACGCGCGGTTCCTCGTGCCGTCGCCCGAGATCAGCCGCGGCGTGGCCTGGGCCAAAGCGAACATGCTGCGGATCGTCAAGGAGTATCCGCACGGATGGGGAGCGACCAACTCGCCGCCGTCCGACATCCTGGTCTCCCGCGATACGTCGTGGCTCGTGCACGGGTTTGACTATTTTTGGCCGGAGTTCAGCCGCAACGCCCTCGAAGTGTTTAATTTCTGCGGTAGAAGAGAGCGGGCTGATGGTCGAGTACGTCCGCGGTGTCAGCGGTTACAAGACCGATTACGATCTCAATATTAACGACGACACTCCGCTGCACCTCATCGCGATGCTGCACCACTACAACGCGACCCTCGACGACCAATGGGTACGCGAGCGGATCGCGCTGGTGATAAAGCTGACCGACTACATGCTCACACAGCGCGACGAGCACGGATTGATCAACTGTCGCGCGAAAGGCGTCGACCTTTACGGGATTTCGTCGTGGCGCAACATCATACCGTACTACACGCTCGACGGCGCGGTTACCGAAATAAACGCGGAGGCCGTTTACGCGCTCGAAGCATCGGCTATGCTGTGCGCGGTGGTCGGCGACAACGACCACTGGGAGCGGTACGGAGCCGAGGCGCGACGGATGCGCGAGGCGATGATGGATTACCTCTACAACGACGATACCGGCGCGTTCGTTCTAAACTACGATCAGGAGGGCAACTATCAGGACAACTTCACCGCCGACGAAATCTTTCCGGTGCTCTTCGGCATCGCCGATCCGGAGCAGCGGCGGGCGATCTTACAGCGGCTGCAAGAAGCCGATTTCGTGACTCCCGTCGGGCTGCGGACGATTTCGACAGCCGACGCGTGGTATTTTCCGTCGTACGGATCCGGATTGCTTGGGGGCGTCTGGCCCGACCTGACGCTGTGGTGCAGCGTGGCGCTGGCTAGAAACGGCATGACCGACGAGGCCGTCCATTTTCTGAATATTACGTACGCGGCGATGGAGGGGGGCAGCCCGCGCAACACGGTGCCCGGCGAATTCGCGGAATGGTTCGATGGCGGTTCGCTGAGCAATCGCGGGATGTACCTCTCGCCGTGGACGGGCGCGAAGTACTTGTGGGCGGTCGCCGAAACGGTCGGCGGGCTCAACGGCTATCGCACGAGCGGCCGGCCGCACTTGGCGCCGCTGCGGCCGAAGGGATGGCAGTGGGTTGCCGCCGCGCGCGTGCATTGGGGCGGACGCCGCTGCACGTACGTCATCGACTTGCGTAACGACACGATCTACGGCGACATGCCGGAGCTCTCGGCGGAAGAGCCGTTCACCTGCATCTACGCGGGACGCGACGTCAGCGACGAGGTCGCGACGTCGCCGGTGGAAGTCGGCGCGATTGCCTTCGAGGATGAAAGCGGAGCGGTGCGTATCTTCGTCGGGAATCTGCTCGACCGCGCGCGCAACGTGATGCTCGAGTTCCGCGGGCACACGGCTCGCCTCGACATGGCGGCGGGCGAGCTCCGCGAGGTGCACCTCCTCGGTAAGCCGAGCGATCGCCGCGCGCGCGCGGCAAAGCTCGACGTCGTGCGACCGCTGGCCCGGGTATAATAGCGCCGCGTGCAACCCTCGACCCGATTGCCTACGATCTTGTTGGCGGCGGGCGCCGCCGTGCTGCTTATCGCGGTCGCCATCGGTGAGAAGATGGGGGGCCGCGTGATGTCGCAAGCCACCGAGCAAAACCTCCAGTCGGTGGCGCCGGTCGTCTCCGCGGCGCCGGGCTCGAGCGCGCCGCCCTACGGCCCGGATTGGAAACGTTCGCAAGCGCTCTCGGCCGCCGGCGACCCGCGCTTCCCCGACCCCCGCGTTCCCCCCCAGCCGTTGCCGACGCTCGAGCCGACGCCGAAGCCGAGGCCGACGCCCGTCCCGACCCCGACGCCCAACCCAAATATCCCGATCTGGCGACAGCGGCCGTTCGCTACGATGGTCCCCTCGTCGCCGCCGTCCGAACAGAGCACCGCCGTTCCGATCCGGAGAGCCGTCGCCGGGGGGAGAGCTCCGGCGCCGCCATAGCGGCGTACCCAATGTCCTCATTGGGAACGCCTGGTAAAATAGAGACATGGAAAGCAAAGGAACGGCAACCGTTAAGCGCGGGCTCGCGCAAATGCTCAAGGGCGGGGTCATCATGGACGTAGTCACGCCCGAGCATGCCGCGATCGCCCAGGACGCGGGTGCCGTCGCCGTGATGGCGCTCGAGCGGATACCGGCCGACATTCGAGCCGCCGGCGGCGTCGCCCGGATGAGCGGCGTCGAGCTCATTCGCGGAATCATGGACGCCGTGACGATTCCCGTCATGGCCAAGGTGCGCATCGGCCACTTCGCCGAGGCGCAAGTGCTGCAGCAACTCGGGGTGGATTACATCGACGAATCCGAAGTGCTGACGCCCGCCGACGACAAGTATCACGTCGACAAACACGCTTTCACGACGCCCTTCGTCTGCGGCGCCCGCGATTTGGGCGAGGCGCTGCGCCGAATCGCGGAAGGCGCCGCGATGATTCGCAGCAAGGGTGAAGCCGGCAGCGGCAACATCGTCGAGGCGGTACGGCACATGCGCGCGATTTGCGACGCGGTCCGCGACTTGAGCATCGCCCCGAAGGAGGAGCTGGTTGCGCGCGCACGCGACCTCGGCGCCCCCCTCGACCTCGTCGCCCAGATTGCGGGCGACGGGAGGCTCCCGGTCGTCCTCTTCTGTGCCGGCGGCGTTTCCACGCCCGCCGATGCCGCGTTGATGATGCAGCTCGGAGCGGAAGGCATCTTCGTCGGAAGCGGCATCTTTAAGTCGAAGGATCCCAAACGTTTCGCGCGGGCGATCGTAGATGCCACGACGCACTTCAACGAGCCGAGCGTCGTCCTCGAGGCGTGCCGATCGCTGGGCGTTTCGGAGGCGATGCCCGGACTCGACATCCGCCGCTTGGACGAATCCGAACTGCTCGCCCCACGCGGCAACTAATGCTTCGACTCCGCTCAGCATGACAAGGGTAGGCGTTCTCGCGCTTCAGGGCGACGTCGTCGAGCACGTCGCTGCGCTCGAACGCGCCGGGGCCGATGCGAGCGCCGTTAAGAGCGCCGCGGAGTTCGCGCGTGTCGACGCGCTGGTCATCCCCGGCGGCGAGTCGACGACGGTGATGAAGCTGCTCGATCGCGCCGGACTCGTGGCGCCGATCGTCGAGCGCGTGCGCGCGGGAATGCCGCTTTGGGGAACGTGCATGGGCATGATCGTCGCCGCTCGCGAGATCGCCGGGCTCGATCAGCCGACGCTCGGTCTCATCGATATCGCGGTTCGGCGCAACGCATTCGGCCGTCAAAACGATTCGGCCGAGGTCGCTATTCATATCGAGGCGCTCGGCGGCCCGCCGTTCCCGGCGATCTTCATACGTGCGCCGTGGATCGAGCGTTTCGGTCCGGCGGTCGAGCTGCTGGCTGAGCGCGACGGGCGCGGCGTCATGGTGCGCGAAGGCAACGTGCTCGCGACCTCGTTTCACCCGGAGCTGTGCGACGACCCGCGGGTGCATCGGTACTTCCTAGAGATGATCGAGCACGGGGGACCCGCGGCTCTAAGGGGACCAAAGGGAAGGCGTCGGCCGCGGCGTAACTCCTGCCCCGAGATGGCTACTGATGCCGCCTCCCCCGATTTGCAGGGAGGATTTCAGGGGCAGATTCCGCCCATCGAGCCTCTGATTAGCGAAGTGATCGCGACGCTTGCGCTCGCCGCGCATGCGTATCTCACCGAAGAAGATAGCCGCGAACCCGACCGCGCGTCGGCGGAAGTCGCCATTGACGTCGCGACGGCGGCTTTCGAGCGAGTCAGAGAAAGGTTACGACCAGAACAGCGGTTAGCGATAACGCAAATGCTAACCGAAACGCGACTCACGTTCGTTCGGAAGCGAGGCACCTGAAGTGCCTCGCTTTAAATCCCCAACGTGAGCGAGGTCCTCGTGCTGAACTCGACGTACGAGGCGTTGAACGTAACGAGCTTTCAGCGCGCGGTCAAGCTTATTTTTGCCGGAAAGGCGGAGATGCTGCACGGGCGCGAGCGCATGCTCGCGTCGCCGACGTTCGAGATGCGGATGCCGTCCATCATCCGAATGCTCTACTACATCCGCCGTCCGTTGCAGAAAGTCGCGTTGACGAAAAAGAACGTTTTGATTCGTGACGACTATCTGTGCCAGTACTGCGGAACGCGCGGGGATCGCCTCATGACCGTCGATCACATCACGCCGAAGAGTCGCGGCGGCGAATCGACCTGGGAGAACCTCGTCTGCGCGTGCATGCGCTGCAACAATCGCAAGAACAATCGAATACCGCAAGAGGCGAACATGACGCTGCTGCGCAAGCCGCGGCAGCCGAAATACATCCCTTGGATCCAGATCAAGCGAAACACGCTGCCCGGCGAGTGGGGTAAGTTCCTCTTCCTCTACAACGTCTCGATCGACGAACGCATCGAACCGTAACTGTCACTTGAGGACGTGGTGGGCCCGGAAATGCGTATATTCATCATTGTCATCGTGAGCGCAGCCGCGTAGCGGCGGAGTCGAAGGATGCTGCAGAACCGGGTCACGCCGTTCGGCGAAATCGTCGCGCTCTCCGGGCGAGGGCTCATGATGGGCAATCGTGGAATTCTGCACGACGAAAGCCGTCGAGTCGTCAGGCCTTTTGCCGTGCGACGATGGATCGCGTGCGTGCTCGAGTTCCGCGGCCGGCGCCGCAAGGTGATGCAGCCGCATCGCTACACGGAGCTCTTCTTTCTCGATGAAGCCGCGGCGATGAGCGCCGGCCATCGCCCCTGCGCGGAGTGCCGCCGGGAGGATTACCGCCGCTTTCAATCGTTCTGGGAGAAATGCTTCGGCGGGCCGACCGACGCCGATACCATGGATTCGCGGCTTCACGCCGATCGGTTGGACGGCAAGCGCAAGCGCGTGTATCGAGCCGATGCGCGCAGCTTGCCCGACGGCGCGTACGTGGCGATCGATGGAGCAGCATGGCTGCTCCACGATGGATCGCTGCAGGAATGGTCCGACTCGGGTTACGTCCGGCGGCAGCCGCGTCCGGTTCGTGGAGAGATCGACGTCCTGACGCCGCTGTGCGTCGTGGAGGTTCTCGCGGCGGGTTACCGTCCGATGGTCCACCCGTCCCTGCGTTAGAGAGTCCCGCCGAATGAGCCGGATGGCTCAATTTTGAGCCGATAGCTCCAAACTCCGGTGGAAGGCGCCCCTCGCCGTGAAAGCGCGCTGCATGAACCGATTGAGCTCACTCGTCTGGACGGCCGTGGTGTGTGCCGGCGTCGCGGGATGCGGCGGCGGCGGCACGGTGCCTGCGGCGGAATCGCAGGTTCGCGAGCGCCCCGACACGGGCTCGGGGCCGAGCGGATACATCCAGCACGTCGTCATCGTCGTTCAAGAGAACCGCAGCTTCGACAATCTTTTCGCCACGTTTCCGCACGCAGACGGCGCCACCAAAGGCCTGATTCACACCGGGCAGTACGTCCAGCTGAAGGCGCGCAAGCTGGAGAGCGCGCTCGTGCTCGACAATAGCCATCTGGCTTTCAACGTGGATTACGACGGCGGCAAGATGGACGGCTTCGACCTCGTCTATGTGAACGAGCATCAGTGCACGTGCGCGTATCAGTACGTCAAGCCGTCCACCATCAAGCCCTATTGGTCGCTGGCGAAGCAGTACGTGCTCGCCGACCATATGTTCCCATCCCAGAGCAGCGGCAGCTTCACCGGGCACCAAGATCTCATTCGGGGCGGCGCATACATCAACTCATACGAAAGCCTCATCGATTTTCCCACCAGCGAGCCGTGGGGCTGCGACGCGCCGCCCGGCACGGCCACCACGCTGCTGACGAACACCGGCGGTTACGAGAAAAACCAGGGCCCGTATCCCTGCCTGACCTATCAGACGCTGCGCGACTTATTGGACGCGAAATCGGTGTCCTGGAAGTACTACACGCCCAAGCTGACCGACCACGGCGGCAACATCTGGAATGCGTTCGAGGCCATCAGCGCCGTACGGAACGGGCCGGAATGGAACACGAACATCTCGTCGCCCGAAACGAATATTTTTAGCGACATCGACGCCAACGCGCTGCCGGCCGTCTCGTGGGTGGTCCCCGACGGACGAACTCCGACCATCCGGCGCAGCAGGCTTGGGGAATTCACAAGGACACGGGGCCGTCGTGGGTGGCGTCGGTCGTCAACGCCGTCGGCGCGTCCCCCTATTGGGGCAACACGGCCATCGTCGTGACGTGGGACGACTGGGGCGGTTGGTACGATCACGAACCCCCGCCGCAGCTCGACTACACGGGGCTCGGCTTCCGCGTGCCGATGCTCGTCATCTCGCCGTACGCCAAGCCGGGATACGTCTCCCACACGCAATACGAGTTCGGCAGCATCCTTAAGTTCGTGGAAGACACCTTTTCGCTGGGACGCCTCGGGACGACGGACGTTCGCGCCACGAGCATCGCCGACTCCTTCAACTTCAAGCAAAAGCGGCGCGCGTTCTCGCCGATCGCCGCTAAATATTCACAGTCGTTCTTCCGGCACCAGCGCCCCTCGAATCTGCCCGTGGATACGAACTAGCTCTTCTCCGAGACGATCGTCAGCGTCGAGGAATCTAGGCTATAGTTGCCGGCCGACACGACGTTGTTCGGATAGGCACAGATCACGCTGTTATTCGGACCGTAGATCACGACGAGGTTCGGCGGACCGCACTGCGTCTGCGTCAGGTGATAGCTCTCGAGCAATTTGGCGCCGGGACTCTCGGGCTGGACTTGATACGAGGTGTACGTGGCGTTGTTGGCGGCGACGATCGAGCCGTATATCGCGGCAGAGGTGGCGCCGATCGCGAAGGCACCCCAGAAACCGCCTCCCCAGTAGTAGGGCGCGGGTACCACGCATATCCGCCGTTCCATCCCCACGCGGCGTAGTGGCCGTAGACGGGATTCGTCACGGTCGCGCCGTGATAGACGTAGCCATTATTCGCGTACGTGCTCGAATGATAGGTCTGCCCCCATGCGTTGGTCGCCGTGCCGGAGCCGCTGTACGTGTGGTTGTAGGCGTTGCCGCTTCCGGAGGTGTTGTACGATCCGTACGGGTTGCTGCCGCTGCCGTTATGATTGTAGTTTCCCGAATTCACGTTTCCGCTCGTGCTGCTGCTGTGGCTTCCGTAGCCGTTCGAGCCGCTGCTGCTGTGGTAGACGTTCCCGTTGCTCGACGCGCCGCCGCTGCTCGTCCGGTTGTAATTCCCGTTGGTAGCGGTCGTCGTCCGGTTATAGCCGCTCCCGGTGTTCGTCGCGGTCGTCGTGCGGCTCGTGCCCGCCGGGCCGGTGCTGGAGTGGTTGTAGGTCTGAGGGTGGGACGCGCCCCCGTCGTTATGCATGTCGAAGCCGCCCGACGGCCGCGCAAAGCCTCCGCCCCGGCCCGCTTGAGCCGAGAGGGGAGCGAACGCGACGAGCAGCGCCAGAGCCGTAATCCGTTGGATATTCATTTCGCAACCTCGTCGACGCGACCGGTGAGTGACACGTACGTACCGGCTTTAGTTTTCACCAAGAGAAGGACACCTCTCGGCGGGATCTGTGCCGACGAGTGGCTCATCGGCTGGTTCGTCCCCGTTGGATTCAGCCAGACCGTCCCGCTTTGGAGCGGGATGTGGACGCGCTGGCCGTTCTGAAAGAGCGTTGCATCGTAGGGCAGGCACTTGAGTAGCTCGCCCACCTTCGAGCACGCCGCCTTCCCCAGGACGAGCATCCCGCGGCCGTCACTGGACGTGATGGCCATGGCCGCGTCGCGGATGGCGATGTGGACTTTGGCGTAGGTCCGCTCCACTCCGTCGCGCTGTTGAATGAGGACGGTCCCGCTCGCGAACGCCGGAGCGGCTGACGCCGCGGCCGCTGCCGCCGACACGGCGGTCGCGAGGAGCAGGCGCTTGAAGTAAGGCTTCATCGCTCCATTCTACGCCCGGAGCGCCAGAAATAGTATCCCAACGGCCCCGCGTCTTTCTTCGCGCCCGTTCGTCCGGCGCGGCAGGGAAAGCCGGGGAGAGTTGGCATTCTGCCGTTTGCATTGGACCAGAATCGAACGCCGTACTTTCAAGCCCTGCTCGACTACGTCGATTCGGGCGTCCTTCCGTTCCATACGCCGGGGCACGTTCAGGGCGTCGGCATGGACTTGGCGTTTCGCGAGTTCGTCGGCGACAATATCTGCGCGATCGACCTGACGCCGATGCCCGGCATCGACGATCTGCTCCAGCCGACGGAGTCGATCAAAGAGGCGCAGCAGCTCGCCGCCGAGGCTTGGGGAGCCGACCATTCGTTCTTCCTGATTAACGGGTCGACGAGCGGCAATCAATGCATGATGATGACCGCGGTGAACCCCGGCGACAAGATCGCAGTCCCGCGCAACTCCCATAAGTCGATGCTCGGTGGGCTCGTGATGAGCGGCGCCGAGCCCGTGTACATGCAGCCCGAAGTCGACGAGGAGCTGCGGATGGATCACTGCGTGACGCCCGAGACGGTGGCGCGCACGCTGCAGCAGCATCCCGACGTAACGGCCGTCTATCTCGTCTCTCCCACGTACTACGGCGTCGCCGCCGACCTCGCATCGATTGAGCGCGCTCGCGCACGGAGCCGGCAAACTGATGCTCGTCGATGAGGCGTGGGGGCCGCATTTCCATTTTCATCCGTCGCTGCCGCTCTCGGCCACTCGGGCCGGGGCCGATTTGTGCATCAACTCGACCCACAAGATGCTGTCGGCGTTTTCGCAGTGCGCGATGCTTCACGAGAAGGGCGGTCGCGTCCGCCTCGACCGGCTCGCGTCGGTGCTGAAGATGTTCCTTTCGACGTCGCCTAACCTGCCGATGATCGCCTCGCTGGACGTCGCCCGCAAGCAGATGGCGACCGAGGGAGAGGCGCTCCTCTCGCGCACGATCGAGCTCGCGCGCGAGACGCGAGCGCGCCTCAACGATATACCGGGCATCTATTGTTTTGGAGAAGAGCTGCGGGGGCGCAAGGGCGTTTTCGCCCTCGATCCGACCAAGATCACGGTTACCGTGCGGGGCCTCGGCTATACGGGGTACGAAGCGTCGGAGATCTTGCGCCGGCGCCACAACATCCAGGTGGAGCTCGCCGATCTCTTCAACGTCGTCGCGCTCTTTACGATCGGAACGACGCGCGATGCCGCCGAGCGGCTCGTGCACGCCTTCAGCGAGATGGCGCGCGACGACCGCGATCTCGATATGTTCGCGCCGTCGGGGATCCTCGAGCAGCGCCTGCGCCGCGGGAACTTTCGGTTGCCCGCCGTTCCGCCGATGCGGATGCGGCCGCGCGAAGCGTTCCTCGCCGCAACCGAGTTCGTGAAGTTTCGCGAATCGGCCGGCCGCATCTGCGCCGAGACGCTGACGCCCTATCCGCCCGGCATTCCCGTCATCGCACCGGGTGAAGAGATCACCGGCGAAATCGTCGATTATCTACGCCTCGAGTTGAAAGCCGGCGTACGCATTCAAGGCCCGTACCACGACGATCTCCGCCTCGTCCGCGTCGTGAAGGAGTAGCTCGGGGCGCGCGTAATGACCTTAGGGGAATCGGCTCGGAAGGCAGGATCAGTATTGGCGGTCAGAGTTCATTCCGTTTCCCCAAGTTGGGAACTCTCCCAGCTCCTGGACATCTTCCCCCTCGCGATTCGGCAAGCGCTCGTCCGTCTCAACAACATCGAAGAGATCATTGAAGTCGTCCTCGATCTGGGGCGGCCGCCCGAGGCGCGTTTCGAACACGACTTTAACTACCTGACCGAAACGCCGGTCAGTCACGAAGACATCGCGCACGTCTGCTCGCGCATATCTCCTTTCGGCGCCGATAATCGGGCCGGCATCGAACAGACCCTGCATCGTATCAGCGCCATCCGCAACCGTACCGGAAAGATCGTCGGGCTCACTTGCCGCGTCGGTCGCGCGGTTTACGGAACGATCGACATTCTGCTCGACGTTCTGCGCGGCGGTAAGTCGATCTGCCTGCTGGGACGGCCCGGCGTCGGCAAGACGACGATGCTGCGCGAGTGTGCGCGCGTGCTCTCGGAGGAGCGCAAGCGCGTCGTCATCGTCGATACGTCGAATGAGATCGCGGGCGACAGCGACATTCCGCACCCCGGCATCGGGCTGGCCCGGCGGATGCAAGTGGCCGACCCCGCGCTCCAGCACGCCGTGATGATCGAGGCCGTCGAGAATCACATGCCGCGAAGTCATCGTGATCGACGAGATCGGTACCGAAGCCGAAGCCGCTGCGGCGCGTACTATCGCCGAGCGCGGCGTGACCTTGATCGGAACCGCGCACGGCCAGACGTTGGAAAATCTCCTGATGAACCCGACGCTCTCGGACCTCGTCGGCGGCGTCAGCGCGGTGACGCTGTCGGACGAAGAAGCGCGCCGGCGAGGAACGCGCAAGACCGTGCTCGAGCGCAAGGCGCCCCCGACGTTCGACATCGTGGTCGAGATCCACGACCGAGACCGTTTGGCGATCCACAAGAACGTCGCGGAAGTCATCGACGCACTGTTGCGCGGGTACCAGCCGCAGCCCGAGATTCGGCAGCGCGAGGCGAGCGGCGAAGTCACGGTCGTCCAAGAGGCCGATACCGAGTCGATGCCGCGGCTCGCCGACGGCTACGACCACGACCGGGAAGCCGACGAACGCGATCGGCCCCTCCAAATCTTTCCCTACGGCGTTTCGCGCAACAAGATCGAACGCGCGATCTCCAACCTCCGCGTCCACGCCTCGATCGCACGCAACTGGGACGACGCCGACGTCGTCCTCACGCTCAAGACTCTCGAGCGAAAGGAGCAGCCCAAGCTCAAGCAGATCGCGTCGGACAACGTCCCGATCTATTCGATAAAGACGAACACGACGACGCAGATCCAAACCGCGCTGCGCGACGTGTTCAACCTCGGCTCGATCGATCACGAAGAGCTGGCTCTGCGCGAGACCGAAGAGGCGATCTACCAGGTTCTCCTGACCAATCAGGCGATCGAGCTCTCGCCCCAGACGTCGTACGTTCGGCGCATGCAGCACCAGCTCGCGGAACGCTACCGGCTGCAGTCGCGCAGCACCGGGCTCGAACCGAATCGCCGCGTCAAGATCTTCAAAACGGCGGAGGCGTAGTGGCGGCGAGGCGCTGAGCAAGACATGACATCCTGTCAATGTTCATAGTAATTGAGGGGATCGAGGGTAGCGGTAAGAGCACGCTGGCGGGCGGGCTGGCCGAGCGGTTGCGCTCCGATGGTCACGACGTCGTCGTGACGCGCGAGCCGGGCGGGACGCCGGTTGGCGACGCCGTTCGCGAGATCTTTTTGAACCGGGCGATTTCGATTTCCCCGGTGACCGAAAGCATGTTGGTCAATGCCGCGCGAGCGCAGCACGTTGCCGACGTCATTCGCCCCGCACTCGCGGCCGGGCGCGTCGTGCTCTGCGACCGGTTTACCGATTCGACGCTGGCCTATCAGGGATACGGCCGGGGTCTCGATCTCGATTCGCTGCGTGCGGTTTGCGATATCGCGACCGGCGCGCTGCAGGCCGATCTCACGTTGGTGCTCGACGTTCCGTTGAGCGTTACGCACGCGCGTTTGCGCGAGCGCTCGGCGGCGCGGGATCGCATCGAGACCGAAGGAGAGGGCTTCCACGAGCGCGTCCGGCGAGGATTCTTGAAGCTCGCCCAGTCGCCGGCACATCGGCTTCTCGATGCAACGCTGCCGTCCGGGCAGCTCGTCGAGCAAGCCCTGCACGAGGTGCGCGGGTGGATGGAAGCCCGGGTGCCGTGAGCGAGCTCCACTTCGACGTCGTCGGCGCGGCGGGGCCGAAGCGTTATTTCGAGGCACTGACGCCGCAGCGCATCTCGCACGCTTACCTTTTCACCGGCCCCGCCGGCGTCGGAAAGAAAACGTTCGCGCGCCGGCTCGCGCAATCGCTGCTCTGCCTCGCGCCGAAATCCGGCGTCCTCGGCTACGACGGAACGTGCTCCTCGTGCGTGCTCTTTCGCGGCGAGAGCGCGCGCCATCCCGACTTCTTCGAACACGAGGGGACGCTCAAGATCGGCGACCCTGACGCTCGGGCCGGTTTCTACGAAAGCGATCAGCTTACGGCGCGGGACCTCATCCACCAGTTCTCGTTGCAATCCTACAGCGGAGGAATGCGCGTGCTGCTGCTAGGGGACGTCGTCTTCGCTACGCACGAGTCGGCCAACGCGCTGCTCAAGTTTCTCGAGGAGCCTCCGAACGGCGTGGTCATGATGCTGACTACCGCGGCGCCGGGACGCCTGCTGCCGACGATCCGATCGCGCGTCGTCGAGTTGCGGTTTCCACCGCTTTCGAACGAGCGCGTGCGCGAGATTCTCGAGCGTATGAATCACGGTGGCCGCGATGCGGAGCTGGCCGCATCGCTGAGCGGCGGAAGCGTGAACTCGCGCTCTCGCGGCTCTCGAAGGCGAAGAAGAATCCTTGCGCGCGCACGTCGCGCGTTGGTTCTTCGAGAGCGTTGCGGGGAAGTCGCCGCCGGATGCCTGGGCCAACCGCGAGACGCTCGACGAAGGACTCGAAACGATCAAAGCTTTGGTTCGCGACTGGATCGTGGCCAGCGGTAACGACGGGGCGGCGCTCGTTTCGCTCGATCAAGCCGAGCGGTTACGCGCTCTCGAGCCGATCGACCCGCGCGGTGCCGTCGCGCTGCTGGGAAAGCTCGACGAAGCGCAACGGCTCGCACGCACGAACGTCAGCCCGTCGCTCGTCGGCGAGTTCGTTCGAATGGCGCTTACCAGTAGCCGGTAAAGGCGACCTCGTCGTATTGTTTGGCGAACGGAAACGCGAGGTAGCCCAGAGCGATGGCTCGAGCCGCCGCCGTAACGAGGCTCCCAACGGTTGCCGAGAGATGAACCAGCAGGTACGGGAGCGCCAGCGGCACCGCGACGTACCACACCGCGAAGAAGACGAGCGCGAGGACGATCGAACCGAGCGGCTGGGAGCGCACGCCGCGGATCGATGCCGAGAGCGCCATGGCGCCCGGCATCCCGCCAATCGACGCCGACGGAATCGCGTAGATCATGAACAGCGCGGCAACCGCGCCGAGCGCGAGGCCGAACGCGCCGAGAAACGACCCGATGTAGCTCGCCGCCCAGACGACGAACTGAAAGCCGATCGCCGCGAGTGCGATCGCCCCGAACTTCGCGCGACCCTCCTCCCAAGCTTCGTCGAAGGTGCCTGCGTCGCCGTCGCCAGATGTTGCTGGCTTGAATGATCGTCACGCCGAACGCCCAGAGATAGACCAGCTGAATCAACATCTGGAAGATTCCGCTGCCCCCGCCGCCGAGGGAGTCGGTGAACGCGTACGAGACCTGGGTGAGGAGCAGCTCGACGACGGCGGCGAGCAGCGGCATGACGAAGATCGACGGGTGGCGCACCAGCAGCGGAATCGCCTGCAGGTACATGGTGAGGTCGAGCCGGCGGCGCCCTCGCATGAGGCCTAGAAGCGAGCCCCGGCGAGCGCGTGCCGGCACGAACAATCCGCGTCGGCCGGAATTTGCTCGACGATCTTGGCGAGCGCGCTCTTCACGCGCTCGTTGTTGCGATTGAATACTTCGATCACGGCATGGTGCGAGACCGGCGGCATGCCCTCGATGCCCACGTCGTAGTCGGTGATCAGCGAGATGTTCGCATAGCACATCTCGAGTTCGCGCGCCAAATAGGCCTCGGGGTATTGCGTCATGTTGATGACCTCCCAGCCCTGGCTCTGGAACCACTTCGATTCCGAGCGAGTCGAGAAGCGCGGGCCTTGAATCACCACGACGGTGCCGCGGTCGTGCGTCTCGATGCCGAGCGACTTGAGCGCGTCGACCGCGATCGGCCGCAGCGTCGGACAATAGGGATCGGCGAAGCTCACGTGCGTCGTGACCGGCCCGTCATAGAACGTATCCTTGCGCCCGCTCGTGCGGTCGACGAGCTGATCGGAGACGACCATCGACCCGGCTTCACGCGCTTGTCCAGCGAGCCGGCGGCAGTCGGGCCGATGAGCCACTTCACGCCCAGTGCCTTCATCGCGTACAAGTTCGCGCGGTAGTTGATCGCTTGCGGCGGAAACCGATGGTCCTTGCCGTGCCGCGGCAGAAATGCAACGCGCCGCCCCGCGATCTCACCGAGCGCGACTTTGTCGCTCGGCGCACCGTACGGCGTCTCGACCCATTCCTCGCGCGCTTCCTCGATCAGCGAGTAGAATCCGGACCCGCCAAAAACTCCGATCTCAGCGCTCAACTCGTTTGCCATGCGTCGTAACCTCTAGGCTCTGCTCGAATAATCCTTCGGGGACGGTGGACGCGGCCGATGAGAAGACGCTCGTCCCCACGTCCCCCGAATAGCCCAAGGATTATCTAGCGATTGAAGTCGGACGGCTTGAGGTCGTCGAGGAACTTCTTGAACCGCGCCATCTCGGTGTCGTTGATCGGCTTCCTCTCGGCGCTGGCCTCTTCGAGGACGATCTTGTCGGAGACGAAGATGGGAGCCGGGACGCGTAGCGCGAGCGCGATGCCGTCGGACGGACGTGCGTCGATCTCTTGGATCTCCCCGTTCGTGCGGACGATGAGTTTCGCGAAGAACGTCGAGTCTTTGATGTCGTGAATGACGACCTGCTCGAGGTTCGCGCTCAGGCTGTCGAGGATGTTGCGCATGAGGTCGTGCGAGAGCGGTCGCGGCACCGGTGCGCCTTCCAGCGCGAGGGCGATCGCCGTCGCTTCGAAGGGTCCGATCAGAATCGGCAGATAGTGCGAGCCGTCCATGTCCTTGAGGATGACCACAGGATCGTGGGTCAGGAGGTCGATTCCGAGCTTGTCGACCTTCATTTGGCGCATATGCGACGTATCCGACAAGGCCATCGGATTTTCTTGCCGCCTCATGGAGAGTACGCTGGGGGCAAGGGCGCCCGGTACGAGCAGCCGAACGGGCCGCTCGAGCATGCCACTCTCCTGCGGAATCGTCGGTCTGCCAAACGTCGGCAAGTCGACCATCTTCAACGCGCTCACGCGTTCGGCCCAAGCCCTTGCCGCGAACTATCCGTTCGCGACGATCGAGCCGAACGTGGGCGAGGTTGCGGTCCCCGACCCGCGCTTGCCCGTGCTGCAAGAACTGGTCGATGCGAGACGCATCATCCCGGCGACCGTCCGCTTTGTCGATATCGCCGGTTTGGTACGCGGGCGCGAGCACCGGCGAAGGGATGGGGAATGCGTTTTTCAGCCACATTCGCGAGACCGATGCAATCGCGATGGTCGTGCGCTGTTTCGAGAACGAGGACGTCGCGCACGTCGAGGGACGGCCCGATCCGAGGCGCGACTGCGAGATCGTGGCTATCGAGTTAGCGCTGGCCGACCTCGCGACGATGCGCAGGCGGATCGCGAAGCTCGAGCGCGAGGTCCGCGGCCAGCCCCACCTTCGCGATTACTTCGCGGCCGCGCAGCGCCTCACTTCGGAGCTCGAGGAGGCGCGCCCGGCGCGCAACTTCGCGCCCGGATCCTTGGAATCGCGCGTTGCCGCCGATTCCTTCCTGCTCACCTCCAAGCCCGATGCTCTACGTGGCCAACGTCGACGAGACGCGGGCCGGCGAGGCGGAAGAGCAGATACGCATCGTCGAGGAAGTGGCGCGCTCGGAGGGTGGAAGATCCGTCGTCTTGAGCGGTAAGGTGGAGGCGGAGCTCGCCGGTCTCACCGAGGGTGAGGCGGTGGAGTTCCGGCGGGAGCTCGGGCTCGAGCGAAGCGGCCTCGATGACCTCTCGGCAGCTGCCTACGACCTGCTCGGGCTCATGACGTTTCTGACCGCGGGCGAGAAGGAAGCCCGAGCCTGGCCGATTCCGAAGGGCACGAAGGCGCCCCAGGCGGCGGGAACGATTCACACCGACCTCGAGCGCGGTTTCATCCGGGCCGAGATCGTCGCATACGACGACTACGTGGCGTACCGGACGATGGAAGCGATGCGAGCAGCCGGTCGAGTTCGCAGCGAGGGCCGGGAATACGTGATGCAGGAGGGCGACGTCGTGAATTTCCGGTTCAACGTGTGACTCAAGGGGCTGCGGACCAAGTTCGACAAAGCTCCCAGATCATGACGACTGCTCTGCGCGAAGACCTCGGTGCGCGAGGTCTCCGTCTTCGGCGATGCGATCGCTTACTTCAACGAGGCGGCCGACCTGCTGGAACTCGACGCCGGGATGCGGAGAATCCTCACACATCCGTCACGACAGATCATCTTTTCGATTCCGTTTCAGCGCGATTCGGGCGAGTTCGAGGTCTACACCGGTTATCGCGTGCAGTACAATTTCGCGCGAGGCCCCGCGAAGGGCGGCATCCGCTACCATCCGCGCGTGACGCTGGACGAGGTGACGGCGCTGGCGTTTTGGATGACGTGGAAGTGCGCGGTCGTCGACTTGCCTTTCGGCGGCGGCAAGGGCGGCGTCACGTGCGATCCGGCGACGCTCTCCTCGAACGAGCTCGAGCGCATCACCCGCCGCTATGCGGCGGAGCTCGTCGAAGTCGTCGGCCCCGATAAAGACGTTCCCGCGCCCGACGTCAACACGACGCCGCAGGTCATGGCGTGGTTCATGGATACCTACTCGATGCACGTCCGGCAGAACATGCCCGGCGTCGTTACGGGCAAGCCGCTGGAGATCGGCGGATCGCGCGGACGCGTCGAAGCCACCGGACGGGGCGTGACGATTTGCGCGCTCGACGAGATGGCCGAGATGGGCTTGCGCCCGGATAAGGCGACCATCGCGATTCAGGGATTCGGCAACGTCGGGATGCATGCCGCCAAGCTCTTCGAGGAGCGCGGATGCAAGATCGTCGGCATCTCCGACGTCACGGGCGCCTATTACAACGCCAAAGGCATCTACGTCGCCGGGGCGATGGAGCACGCCGCGAAGTTCGGGACGCTCGAAGGGTTCAAGGGCGGCGAGAAGATCACCAACGGCGAGCTGCTATCGAGCGAATGTGACGTGCTGGTGCCGGCGGCGCTGGAGAAGGTTTTTACGCCGGAAACCGCGGCGAAGGTCCAGGCCAAGCTCATCGTCGAGGGCGCGAACGGCCCAACCACGCCCGAGGCGGACCGCATCCTGCGCGAGCGCGGAATCATCATCATCCCCGACATCATGGCGAACGCCGGCGGCGTGACGGTTTCATACTTCGAGTGGGCCCAAGACCGCATGGGTTTCTTTTGGAAGGAATCGGAGGTCAACGAGCGCCTCGAAGACTTCCTTCTGACGAACCTGCACCAAGTGCGTTCGATCGCGAACTCGCGGCGAGCGACGCTGCGAACCGCGGCCTACACGCTCGCCATCGATCGCGTCGTCAAGGCATCGAGACTCCGCGGCATCTACGCCTAACCTACGGGTTTCTTTTCGACTCCGACTAGTCGCGCCAGGCGCGCCGCCGCCTCGGCGTATGCGAGCAGGCGCTCCAAGATGAAGCGCTGCTCGGGCTCGGAAGGTCCGAGCGCCGCCTCGAGCCGAGTGGATTGCTCTGCCAATGCCTGGTCCAATCGGGCTCGCCGCGCGGCGCGCAGCGCGTTTGCGAGTTCGGTCATCGTCGCGGTCAACGCGGCGGCGAACGGGTCGAGCAGCCCCTCGCCGGCGACCGGGCGCGTTTCGAGCGCGGTTTCCAGCGCGAGGCTTGCGAGCGCGAACCGCTGCGTTGCCGCGAGTATTCGTAGCGCCCGCCCCGCCCCGATCGTGTGAGGCCGATGCGGCTCGTGCCGCATTCGGTCGATCGACGCCTCGACCGCCGTGCGGGTTTTCCACACCGCCGTGCGCGCGGCTTCGATGTGCTTGCGTGCGGCAGGCGCCGGCTCCGTGTAAGCTTGCAGAATAGCCTCGGACAACTCACGCTGAGCGTCGAGCAGATCCGCCAGCAAGGCGCGGGTGCGTTTGCGCTCCCATGAGGGAAATGCGAGATAGCCGATCATGGCCAGTGCGCCGCCCGCGAGCGTGTCGAGAACGCGCGCGTCGATCGTCGTCGAGCCGGGGAGGCCGCGCATCGCGAGAACGATGACGACGAACGACGTGATGGCAATCGTAAAGACCGCATAGTTCGGGTTGAACGTGAGGTATGCGGCCGCCGCCGTCACCAGAGTGCCGGCGATCTCGAGCGCGGGATGCCCGCGAACCCCGACGATCACGAGGCTCGCGATGACGGCGCCGACCAGGGTCCCGGCGATGCGTGCGGCACCGCGCACGAACGTCGTCTGAAAATCGGGTTTGAGCACGAGCGCCGCGGTGAGCGGGATCCAATAACCGCGGTCGGCCGCGAAGTGGCGGCCGAGCACCATGGCTGCCGCGAGCACGAGCGCGAAGCGCACGGAGTCCCGGCTGAGCCAGTCGATCCGGTTGTTCACGTATGGCCCAGGGCGAGGCTCGGAGAGCAGATGCAGGCGCGGGAGACGTCCGGTCGAGAGCATCGACGCCGCCTCCATCGCGTCACGCAGATTTGCCGCCGCGCCGAATCTGCCGGCAAAGTCGAGCGCGGGCTCTGTCCAAGGTCCTTCCACCTCGCTCGCGCCGCCGCTCAGCACGTTCGCAATGGCAACCAGCTGCGCTGCCAGCGCGCGCAGGCCCGCGTAATCGGCATCTCGCCCGGCCGTCGCCGCTACGGCGCCGAGACGGCGGCGTACGACCTCCGAATCTTCGAGTAGGCGGTTGAGGCGCGCGGTGTTGGCCGCTCGAGCGAACGGTTGCGGGTCGGCCAGCACCTGGCGCGCCGTCGCGAGCGGCGTGATCGGCGGAAGCGCGGCCGGACTCGCTTCCATGCCGCGAGCATAATCCGCGAGCCTGCGATAGACGTCGGCGAGCGCCGCCCGCTCGGCGCCTTGCCGTTCGGTCGGCCAAGCCAACAGCAAGAGGATGGCTTGGACGAGGCCGCCGGCCAAGACCAGCGCCGATTGCTGCGCCGCGGCCGCGGGCGCGAGCGTTTGGCTCGAGAACAGCACGAACGCGACGAACGAGTTGAGCGATACCGTCGCCGCCATCGGTCCCATTTGTCCCACCGTGGCGCAGGCGTAACCCGCAAGCGCCGTGACCGCAACGATCGCGGGTGTGGAATGCGCCGCCACGGCGCCGATGAAACTGGCCGCGGACATGCCGAGCGCCGCGAAAAGGATGGCCGTGAGTCGCGAGCGATAGATCCCTTGCAGCGACGTGAAGCCGGTGATGAAGGCTCCGATTGCGGCGGCCACACCGAGCGCGGGCTCGCCCAGCATCGTCGCGACGAGAAGCGGAATGGCGACGCCGATCGTGCAGCGCAGCGCGAATCCGGGCTCCAGCGCCGATCGGTCGAATGTGCCGACCGTCGCGGCCAGCTCGCGCAGCCATGTCAGCAACTAAAGGTGGCCCCGCAGAACCGTGAGCTTAGCGCCAATCCTCAGTGCGGCGCGTATGGATCCTTAAAGCAATACTTCTTATTGCTGCATCGGGTGCCGTTATACACGGCGGTCAAGTCGACTTGTGGGATGGCGGTGCCGTACGCCTGGTTAATCGTGTCGATGAAGACAGAAGCGATCAAGCCGTAACCGGTATTCGATGGATGGATGCCGTCAAAACTTAAAATCCCGCCGCTCGCCGTAGCGAACGAGGACGGCGTTTGGTGGATGTAACCCAGAGTGCAACAGACCCCGGGGTTGATCGATGACGCGAGGTGAAAATACTTATTCGACGGATTGCCGCTTGCGAGCCCGTGGAAGATCTCCGCGATGTCGACCAGCGGAACGTGAGATGCCGCAGCCGCGTCGTCGATGCCTTCGTTGACGACGTTATTTAGACCCTGGACCTTCCCGGCGAACTCCGGGGTAATGTAGTTCATGCCTAGGCCGCTTCCGGCCACGGGCTTGCAGGTTGGCGTCGGAGTAGCGCAGTCGAGGTCGGCGTAATCATAGTACTTGAAATAATACTGTATGATCTCGATAACGCCGGGCAGCGTCAAATAACCGCACGGCTTAGAGGTTGAAGCCGGAGTGCATCCGTTAGGGGTATTTAGATGGTACTTATTGGCAAAGGACTGAACTGAATTCGTTGGAAGCCCGGCGACGTCGACGATAAAGCAGTAGGCGTACGTTCGAATTCGACAGTCGCGGTTGCCTTTTGGCGTGTCGACCCTCTGAAAGAAACCCGTTTCGACGATGTTCGGAAGGTTCGCGACAACTACGTGGGCGCCGGCGCTTTCCAGCTTCGAAATCGCCGCGTGAACGTCGCTTTCGGCCTGCCCGACGGTACGGTCGCCGCCGACGAAGCGCCCTCCGCTCCCCATGTATTTAAGCACGTCGTTTGCACCAAGCCAGACCGTGGCAAGGGTGGGACGCAAGGAGGCTGCGGCGCCGACCTCCGTAAGATGTCCGCCTAGGTTCGTGAAGTTGCGCAGCACGGGCCAGAACGTTCCGCTTTCTTCGTTAACTACGTCACTGAGCAATCCGGGAATTCCCGGGAGCGGAAGGCACGTCGTGGTCTGCGGCTGATGGATCGTGATGGCTTCGTGAAGCGTAAGGCCGGGAATCCCGACATTACGAACCGTGGCCGCCGTCGGATCGATTCGAACCCGTGCCGACGCCCGCAGGCCGAACCCGGCCTGATTGAAGCCCCCGGCATACGTGCAGGGATCGGCGCCTTTGAACTGGCCAAACGGTTGATGAAGATTGTTCTGAGGTACGATCTGATTGTCTAGCCCGGGCCCCTTGATGAGCGGCAGCGGACTCTTCGACGCATCGTACATGTCCGCGATCGCGGTTTCCAAGGACGAGCCGGAGGCCTGCTCGTCGAGCAACGCCCACCAGCCGTTTTCCTGATTTGGCGGAATCTGCCGGCTTGGGAAGAGCGGATCGCGAACGCCGGTGGCGCCGAGGAATCCATCTGCTTGATAACCGGCGGTCAAGCTGTCGCCGACGCCGACGATGCGCGCGAGGATCGAAGACCCGTTCGGCTGTTGCTCGCCGCCGCGGCCCGGCAGAAGGGCATTCGTGCCGGCGCCTCCTCCGCCGCCGCACGCCGCGAGCGCGGCGAGGGCAAGGATGGAAATCGATGGCCTGAGCGATGAGAAGCGCATGGGTTTTTATCCTTTGGTGATCACAACGGAAATACGTTCGGCGAGCCGATTCCGAACTGCAGCTGGATCTGCGTGGCCTTGAGGCCGCCGATTGCGAGGCCGCACGCGTTGTTGATCGCTTGCTGAGCCGTCAAACACTTGATTGCGGTCACGCCGTCGGGGCCGAGATTGGTCGGGTTGCCGCTGTTGAGCACGGCCTGCACGAAGCCGTATTTGCTGACGCGCTGCGATAACGCCCAAGAAATACGCGATGAGGTGCTCGGGATAGGGGTCGGTCGGGAGATAGTCGCGCGCGCTCTGCGGCTCGAAGAAGAGCGTCGTACCACGCATCGGCGTGTACTCTAAATACATGACCTGCGGCAGCTGCATCGAGTTGCCGACGTTCGCGCCGGCCGTGTGGACGAGCCACTGCGGCGCGATCGTGAAGGTGCCGAACATCTTAGGCGTCTTCAGGAACGGCAGGGTCAGGGCGACGGCATAGTATTGGGCGGTGCGCACCGGGATGTTTTCGACGGGACCGTCCGGCAGGTTATAGGTGAACGGTACGACGTCGTTGTTGTTCGGCGCGAATCCGATCTGGCCGCCGCGCGCGACGTAGGTGGGCGTCACGATGATCGGCACCGGGCCCGGCAGCTTGTCGGACCTGATGACGAACATCTTCTGGAGCATGAAGACGCCGAACGTATCCTTCGTTCGGACGTTGATGTTTCGTCCCGCACCGGGCCCGCACGCATTGCCCCCGGTCAAGTCGGCGCAGCCTACGGGATTTTGAAAGCCCGCCAGATAGACGGGCGCAGTTCCGCTGTTGAAACCGTAGGGCCAGTGTTGCAGCTGAAACATGCTCGCGAGGACCTTCGTCGACCAATTGAATCTTGTAGCCAAGCATGGCATCCATGCCGCCCATCAGCCAGCCCTGTTTGCCGTACGCTCCGATGTTGCCGTACGGATTGGCCATCGAGAAATCCACCATATAGATGAGCCGGTCTCCCGGCAGCTCCATCTTCGGCCCGGTGCGTCGCTGTTGAACGGGCGGCACCTGGGCTACGGTTCCGTTTGCTGCAGCCTGCCGGCGCTGCTGCTCGCGCAGTTCCTGCTCGCGATTCATTTCGTTTTCGATCGTGGTGTTCGCTCCGGGAACGATCGACTTTTGAAACACGTCGGCCGTTCCGTCGGCCACCGCGGGCAGAGCGCAAATCTCGATCAGAACCGCCGCCGTGATGGCGGCCGACCAACGAATCACGCGTCCGAGCATGCAAGCAACTCCTTAAACTCGCCGGTAACGACGGTTATCAATTCAATCATGCGATTGCAACAGAGTTGCCTGAAAGGATGCTAAATCCTTTGCGCGATGGGCCTCCGCAAAGAGGCGTTACGTTAGACGGGCGCGGCCTGTTGCGGCGCGATCTCGCCGCGCGCGTGGCCGTCGGTTCCGGCGCGCTTATTGCGCAGCTCGAACGACTTGATGATGACGTAGAGCACCGGCGTGATGCCGAGATTCAAAACCGTTGACATCAGCATTCCGCCGAAAACGACGGTTCCCAGCGAGTGGCGTGCGGCCTCACCCGCGCCCGAGGCGAAAACCAGCGGAATCACCGCGATCACGAAAGCAATCGAAGTCATCAAAATCGGGCGAAGCCGCGTCTGCGCCGCGCGCATCGCTGCTTGCACGACGGTCGCTCCCGCACGCACCTGCTGATTCGCGAACTCGACGATCAAAATGGCGCTCTTGCTCGACAAGCCGATGAGCATCACGTAGCCGACCTGAGCGTACACGTCCTGCGAGAGCGTGGGATCGAAGAGGAACGGAATCGGAAGGTGACGCAGGTTGATGAATAGCAGCGCGCCCAGCAGCGCCGTGGGAACGGCGAGCAGGACGATCAGCGGGTCGATGTAGCTTTCGTACTGCGCCGAGAGCACGAAGAACACGAAGACCAGCGCGAGCACGAAGATTTCGATCGTGAGCGGCCCGGCCGCGATCTGGTCGAGCTGCAGGCCGGTCCACTCGAACGAGACTCCCTTCGGCATGACGCGTGCCGCGATCTGTTGCATCTCTTGGATCGCCGTCCCCGTGCTCGTGCCGGGCGAGTTGCTGCCGCTCAGCTCGATATTTCGGTAGAGGTTGTAGTGCGTGATGATCGGCGGTCCGAGCACCTGGCGGATCTGCATCAGGGCCGAGAGCGGCGTCATGACGCCCCCGGTGGACGTGGTCGCGCTCGTTGCCAGGCCGGGGCCGGCCGTAGCGACCACGTTCGGCACCACGTCGGTGCCGGGCGCCGAGTTCGAGTGAACGTAGAGATTTCCGAGCGACGCTACGCTGTTTCGGTAGGGGGCATCCGCCTGCACGTCGACTTGCCACGACCGGTTCAAGTACGTGAAATTGTTAACGTAGAGCGAGCCCAGGTCGACTTCCATCGTCGTGAAGACGTCGTTGAGAGAGACGCCGATGGACTTTGCCTTGTTGCGATCGATGTTCGATTCGATCTGCGGCGAATTGATGCGGAACTGCGTGAAGACGTTCTGCAACTGCGGATCCTTGGCGGCGGCTCCCATCAGCGCATACGTCGTGCCCATCAGGCTGTCTAAGCCGACGTTGCCGCGGTCTTCCAGCTCGAATTGGAAGCCGCCGAAACTCCCGACCCCGTTGATCGCCGGCGGATTGAAGGCGAAGATTTGCGCCTGCGGGATCTGCGAGTAGAAGGCATAGTTCAGCCGCTGCTCGACCGCGAACGCATTGTGAGCCGTACACGCGTCGGGGTGGGCGAAGAGGAAGATGAGCTGACACCAGCTCGGTGTCTTGCGATCGCCCCACGGCGTCAGGAGGGCGAACATGATTCCGCGGTTCGGCGCGGAGCCCGCGAAGCTGAAGCCTCCGACGTCGAAGAGGTGCTCCACCTCCGGCTGCGCGCGGATGATTGCCTCGGCCTTTTTCGCGATCGCCTGCTCTCCCTGGAGCGACGTTCCTTCGGGCGTTTGGACGAGCGTGATGAAGTAGCCGAGGTCTTCGTCGGGCAGGAAGCCCTGCGGCGTCCTCGACGCGATGAAGATCGTGAGCAGCAGGGCCGCGACGAAGATGCCCGCGACCGGCCAGCGCCGGCGGAAAATGAAGGGCAGCACGCCGCCGTACCAGTTGCGGAAGCGCTTGGAATCCGGCGTTGAACACCGGAAGAAACCGAGGCCTTCGACTCGTACTCGCCCGTGAGCAATCGAGCGGACAGCACCGGTGCGAGCGTCAGGGCATGAACAGCGAGATCGTGATCGACGCCGCGATCGTCAGCGCGAACTGCTTGTAGATCTGGCCCGTCGTTCCGGGCAGGAAGCCGACGGGAACGAACACGGCGAGCAAGACCAGCGAAGAGGCCACGACGGCGCTCTGAATCTCGCGCATCGCTTCGGCCGCACTCGCGATTCCGCTCTGCTTGCCCTTGTTCATCTCCATGTGCCGCGCGATGTTTTCGATGACCACGATAGCGTCGTCGACGACGAGCCCCGTGGCGAGCGTGAGCCCGAAGAGCGTGATGGTGTTGATCGAGAAACCGAAGAGCTGCATCACGAAGAACGTGCCGATCAGCGAGACGGGGATCGTTGCCGCCGGGATCAGCGTCGACTTCGGGTTCTGCAGGAAGACGAAGATGACGAGGATGACGAGCACGATCGACAGCAGAAGGGTCAGGAGTACTTCCTTGATCGACTCGTTGACGAACTGGTAACGTCGAAGGCGACCGTCCAGTGCATGCCCGTGCGGGAACTGCGGGGCGAGCTGGTGCCATCTGGGCGATGACGCGCCGCGAGACGTCGAGCGCGTTGGCGGTCGGATACTGCAGGACGCCCAAGCCGACGACCTGGCTGCTGCCGTCGAACCGCAGGTCGGTCGTATAGCTCTGCGCGCCGAGCTCGATGCGGGCGACGTCGGAGAGGCGCGACGTAGCCGCCGTTGGGGTTGGCCCGCAAGATGATGTTGGCGAACTGCGCCGGGATCGGAGAGCTGCGTCAGAGCGTTGACCGTGTAGGTATACGGCTGGTTCTCCGGCGCAGGCGGGGAGCCGATGCTGCCGGCTGGCGACCTCCGCGTTCTGCTCCTGCAGCGCGCTGACCACGTCGCTGGCGTCGAGCCCTTGTTGCTGGAGTTTGACCGGATTGAGCCAGATGCGCATCGCATACTGGCGCTGGCCGAAGATGATGACCTGCGAGACGCCCGGCAACACGCTTAGATTGTTGATGACGTTGATCTGCGCGTAGTTGCTCATCGTCGAGCGTATTGAGGCTCTTGTTGTCGGACGTCAGCGCGATGCCCATGACGAACGAGCCGGAGTTCTTGGCTACGTTGATGCCGAGCTGTTGCACCGTGGCGGGCAGCTGCCCGAGCGACGACTGGACGGAGTTTTGCACGTCAGCGGCGGCGATGTCGAGATTGACGCCGAGGTTGAACGTGCACGTGATCGTCGAGACGCCTTGCGCGCTCGTCGAGCTGAGGTAGCGCAGGCCCTGAACGGTGTTGACGGCCTGCTCGAGCGGCGTCGTGACTTGCGCCTCGACGGCCTGCGGGCTCGCGCCGGTGTAGGTGGCGGTGACCGTGACGACCGGCGGTGCGATCTGCGGGTACTGTGCGATGGGCATCGCCGGCATCACGATACAGTCCCGCGATGAGGATGAGCAGCGAGCAGACTGCCGCGAGGACGGGCCGGTTGAGGAAGAGCTTCGTCACGTTAGCGTGTTCCAACCTGAGGGGGGTACCCGCGGTTTCGGCCTCCCGGAGAATTTTTTAGAAGGCTGCTCGGCGTGATACGAGCTGCGCGAGAGCGGGCTCGAAACGACCTGATGAAAACCCTTCCGTTGCGCCGAGGCGCGCCGAGCTGCTCGAACTTCTCGGGCGTGACGAACTCGAGGACCGGCAGATGCTTCTTGCTCGGCTGCAGATACTGCCCCATCGTGAAGATGTCGACCCCGACCGCGCGCGCATCGTCCATGGCGGTCTCGATCTCCGCGTCCGTTTCGCCCAGCCCGAGCATCAGCGATGTCTTCGTGTAGCGGTGCGGCGCGCGCTCTTGGCGTGCGCGAGGACCGGCAGCGACTGGTCGTATCCCGCGCGCTTGTCGCGAACCGAGCGGCGTGAGCCGGCGAACGGTCTCGAGGTTGTGCGCGAAGACGTCGGGCTTGGCGTCCATCACGATGTCGACGGCCGCGAGGTCGCCGCGATAGTCGCCGGTGAGGATCTCGACCGCGCGCCGGGGACTCGTTCGTGGATCGCGCGCACCGTGTTTGCGAAAATCAGCGCGCCGCCGTCTGCGAGATCGTCGCGGTCGACCGCCGTCACCACCAGATACTTCCAGCCCAGATCGCGCACGGCTTCGGCGACGCGCAAGGGCTCCAGCCAGTCGACCTCGCCCCGCGGGTTGCCGGTCTTCACGTTGCAGAATCGGCAGCCGCGCGTGCACATGTCGCCCAGGATCATGATCGTCGCGGTTCCGGCGCCCCAGCACTCCGCCAGGTTCGGGCAGGCCGCTTCTTGGCAGACCGTATGCAGGCCGAGCCCGCTGACCTTTGCCCTGACGCGTTCGTACTCGTCGCCGCTGGGCAGCGAGACCCGCAGCCATCGGGCTTTCGAGGGGTCGCCCGAATAGGTCGATCGTGACGGCCATCTACGCGACAGTTCTGCGGTCGCCGGGACGAAATCGACCTCGAACTCGCGTCGCAAGCTCTGCGAGCAGCGCGCCGCTTCGCGTCGGTCCGACGGCGACCGTGCGCCCGACGTCTCGGCCGACAGCGAGGTGATGCCGCGGTCCGTCATGCCGCAGGGGTTGATCAGCCGGTCGTAATCGAGACGGTCGAGACGTTGAGGGCGATGCCGTGCAGCGTGACCATCGCGCTGAACGGCAAGGCCGATCGCGCAGATTTGGTTGCGAGCCGACCCACACGCCGCGTGTCGCTCCAGCGCTCGCCCGCGACGCCGAAGCGCGCGCAGACGTCGATGACGGCCGCTTCGAGCGAGCGTACCAGCGGAACGACCTCACGAAAGCGCTCGAGCCTGCGAATCGGATAGACGACGAGTGGCCCGGCCCGTGATACGTCACGTCGCCGCCGCGCTCGATCGCGACACGCTCGACGCCGCGGCACGCCAGCTCTTCGTCGGATAAGAAGTACGTTCTCACGCTTCGCTTGCCGGCCAAGCGTGACCACCGGCAAGTGTTCGACGACGATCCACGTGTCGGGCTGCCTCCCGTCGCGCACGCGCCTCGTGCACGCGGTGCTGCAGATCCCACACCTCGCGATAGCTCGCACACCGAGATCGAGCAGTCGCGCCGCATCATTTATCCTTCGGTCAGCCCTACATTCAAACTTTGCGGCCACCGGCGGCTTCGGCTTGGGGTTGAGGATGTGGATCGCCTTGCCGTGCGCCGCCTCGGCGGCGTCCATGATTCCTTCGGTCAGCGTCGGGTGCGGATGGACCGAAAGTCCGACGTCCTCGAGCGTCGCGCCCATCTCCAGCGCGATGACGCCTTCGCCGATAAGGGACTCGGCCTGCGGCGCGACGATGTGCATGCCCAGCAGCAGATCGGTGTTCGCGTCGCCGACGAGCTTGATCAGCCCTCGCTCTCGTTCATCGTTCGCGCGCGTCCGCTCGCGGCGAGCGGGAACTTGCCGATGCGCACCTCGTAGCCGGCGGCCTTTGCCTCCTCCTCCGAGAGGCCGACGGTAGCGACTTCGGGATCGGTGTAGATGCAGTTCGGCACCGCGACCGGGTCGAACGCGGCAGACCGGTCGCCATTGATCACCTCGGCGGCGACGACGCCTTGCTTCATCGCACGGTGCGCCAGCAACGGCGCGCCGGTGACGTCGCCGATCGCGAAGATGGTCGGCGACGGCGTTCGCTGCTGGCGGTCGGTCGCGATGAAGCCGCGCTCGTCGGTGCTAGGCCGGCCGCGTCGAGATCGAGATTATCGGTGACGGGGCTCCGACCGACCGCGACGAGCACCATGTCGAAGTCGCGAGT
Organism: Vulcanimicrobiota bacterium; assembly: GCA_963759245.1. Classification (GTDB taxonomy): domain Bacteria; phylum Vulcanimicrobiota; class Vulcanimicrobiia; order Vulcanimicrobiales; family Vulcanimicrobiaceae; genus Cybelea. The sequence goes on from CAVWYN010000001.1 coordinate 45,278, forward strand.
CTCTTCCTTACACGCGGTGCCTTCGCCGTCGAGCGTCGCGCGCACGGCTTCCCGCGCTTCTCGACCGCGCCCACCTTGGTGTTAGCATGATCTCGATGCCTTGTTTTTTCAAGATTCGCCCGAGCGTTTTGCCGATCTCGGCGTCCGTGCCGGTGAGGATCTGCGGCATCATCTCCACGACCAAGACCTCGGCTCCGATGCGCTTGTAAACGGTCGCAAACTCGAGGCCGATGACGCCGCCGCCGATCACCAAAAGCCGCTTCGGAATGCGCGCTAGGCTGACGGCATCGTCGGAGTTGATGATCGTCTCGCCGTCGCGCGGCCAAGCCTTGACGTCGACCGGAGCGGACCGGTCGCGATCACAATCTCGCGCGCGGCGATCCGCTCGCTGCCGTCGTCTCGTTTGACCTCGATCTCCGTCGGCGATCTGAATGAGGCCTCGCCGCGAATGAACTCGACGCCGTTCGCTTTAAAGAGCGTTTTGACGCCGCTGACGTTCGCGTTGACGACGTCGGTCTTGAACTT
>CAVWYN010000002.1:0-76630 GCA_963759245.1 Vulcanimicrobiota bacterium
AACCCGTCTTTCCGCCTTGAAAGGGCGATGTCCTAACCGATAGACGATGGCGCCGCGCAACTGAGGCTTCGTGGAAATAGTCTTCCCCGGCCTGCTGAAGCGACACCTTGCCCGCCGAGCCGGGTAGTAGTCGGCGAGGCTCAAACGAGCTGGCCGCACACCGAAGGAGGGCAACTTGATCGTCGCAACCACCGAATCCGTCGCCGGACACCGGACAACGCAGACGTTGGGTCAGGTCTTCGGCTTGGTCGTCCGCAGCCGCGGGCTGGGCGGCAACATCATGGCCGGGCTGAGGTCGCTCGCGGGCGGAGAGATCGTCGAATATACCGAGATGCTCGAGGAGGCGCGCCGGCACGCCACCGATCGCATGGTCAAGAACGCGCAAGCGATGGGCGCGAACGCAATCATCATGATGCGTTTCGATTCTTCCGAGCTCGGGCAGACCATGAGCGAGATCGTCGCTTACGGCACCGCCGCGATCGTGGAACCGGTCTGATGCTGCGTGCGTTCGTCGTCATACTCGGCGTCGGCTGCATCGTCGCAGCGACGTTCCTGGCAAGACAAATTGGTTATGCCGCTATTCAGCTGGCGGTGTTGGGCGCACTCATCCTCGTCGGAACTTTCTTCGAGGGTCGCTATCGGGCGCGGCGCGCCGCCGGCAGCGGCTGGGAAACGACCGGCGAGCGATTCGTCGATCCTACTTCGGGGAAACTGGTCGAGGTTCGCTACAATCCGCAGACTGGAGAACGAGCCTACGTCGACGCCGGCGGACCTACGTCGTAGCCGGCGCTACTTCTTGGCGAGGCTGACAGTGGTCCCAAAGAGCTCGGAAGCACCACGCGGAGGATCGATGTTCTTCGTTGCTGCGCCGCCTGCGGGATAAGGCCAGAAGCCTATTTCCTGCACCGACCGTTTCACGATTCCGTAGGGAACGACGATCGTGTTGGCGGCAATCCAAAACTGCGCGACGAGGTTGCTTCGGTCGCCCTCGAACCGCGTCGTTCCGACGACGGTTCCCTTCGAACTGGACACCTTTATCCGGTACAGCACGCCGGTCGTCGCATCCTGAAGCGCCACGTATTTGCCGTCCCACTGAACCGCACCGGGATAGGGCCCGAGCTTCCGATTGATCGTGATATCGGTGAAGGATTTGCGTCCGTGCGGCAGTTCGGCAAACAGCGTCTGGGTCGTGCCGAGGTCCGTGCCGTCGACGAACAGATTGCCCTTCGCATCGTAGCCGCAGAAAAAGTATTCGTTGAATTTCAAATCTTGGTAGCTCGTCCCCATCCCCTTGCCTTTTACGAAGATCGTGACGCTGCCGGGGCCGAGCAGCGGATTGCTGGTGTAGTTCGCGACCGCCAGATCGCCGTTAGTCGCATCGACCGAACAGCCTTCCGGATAATAACCGTAGACGTGCAGCACCTCGATCGGCTTCTTGCCGCCGTGCGCGTATTTGAATACCGCGACGGCCGGCGTATCGATCACATACACGTCGCCGGCTGGATCGGAACACAAGCCCGACGGTCCTTTAAAACCGGTCAGCCTCCCGACGAGGTTTCCGGCCGGATAAGAGTAGACGTAGACGCTCCCCTTTGTGTCGGACACGTAGAGAAGATCCCCGCTCTGTGCGCCGGAAGCCATCCAGGAGTGCTCGACAGCGGAATGCGCACTCGCGCCGATCGCGTTTGGAAGCGATCCCGGCGTTCCTCCAGGCAGCTGCGAGCCCGCACAACCGGCAGACACTGCAAGGGCCGCAACAATGCTTACCGCGCGGTGAACGAAACGTACCGCGTCCACTAGATCGCCTGAATCTTCGCCATCATGCCATGATCCTCGTGGTCGAGGATATGACAGTGGAAGACGAAGGTTCCCCTGATTACCGGGTCGCGAAAATCCATCAGCAGAACGAGCGTGCCCGGTTCGCCGTCGGTGCGGCGGCGCGGAATTATCTCGCTGTCCGCCCAGAAAGGGTGTGCGACCTTAGCGCCGTCGATCTCCTTGACGAGAAAGTGCAACTGATGGATGTGAAAATCGTGGGTCTCCAGGCTCTCGTTTACGATGCGCCACTCCTCGACCGTCCCGGCGTGCACCACGAACATCGGCGGAGCTTGCATCGAAAAAACCTTGCCATTGATCATGAAGTGTTTGTTGCCTTCGCTGAAAATCACGACGCGCTTGGCCGCGATCGGTGGAAGGCTCGTCGTGTACACGTTTCTCGGCAACGGTTCACCTACGGTAATGGGTCCCGACGCGGCGATCCGGCTTTGCCGATGACTCGGCGGCCTGAAGTTGGCGAGAACGAGCTCCGGATCGCGATCGCCGCCCGAACCCGTGTCGAAGCAAAGCGTACGAAATTTCGCAGTGCGGCTGCGCGGGCCGGTCACGACGAACTCCACGCGCCCGGCCGGAGGAACGACCGCGTAGGGCTCGACCAGCGTCGGAGGAGTACCGGGATAGCTATCCAGTGCGAAGCCGTCGATTGCGACGACGGTCAGCTTCTCTCCGTCGACGGCGAGCTTGAGCGTCTTGTGACCGGATGCGTTGATCACGCGAAAGAACTGCTTCTCGCCGGGTGCGATCGTGATGTCCGGTTGCTGGACGTAGTTTAAGCTCGTGACGAGCCCAACTTCGGGTCCGCACGGCTCGTTGTTGATCACCTTCGGTCGCACGGGCTCCATGCCCGTCATCCCATCGCCCATGCTCGCGTTGTCATCGAACGGCTGCGCAGGTTCACCGTTGCCCATGTCCCGCACGATGATCACGCGCTGGTCCATCTTTGCCAACTTCGGGTAATGGCGCTCTAGACCGTTGACGATGATCGCGCCGGACATTCCGCCCTCGCCCACCTGATAGTTCACCACGCCGTGCACGTGCGGGTGGTACCAGTAAAGCCCAGGCTCCTGGTTCTTTGCGACGTGCATTACATAGTGGAGTTGCTGGCCGGAACGCGCGAGCATTCCAAGCACGTCGTCGCCCGGTGCGTGGGGCGACGTACCGAAGCCGTGAAAGTGAATGTTGATATCGTACTTGTCGCCATTGGTAGGAGGCAGGTGGTCCGTTTCGTCGATCTTGATCGTATCGCCCGGATTCACGACGATCGTCGGCGCGGTCAGGTTGAAGTTGTTGAAGGTGAACTGCGGAAAACCGGTATGCCCACTCAGGTTGACGATCAACGAAAGCTTCGCAACGCCGTTGACCGACTTCACCACCGGCGGCTCGGGGAGCTCCCTGCTGGTGAGCGGCGACGCCAGCTTCGCGGCCTGCGGCGCGGCCGGTAGCATCTGACCCGTCGGCGCGCTCGATTGCCCTCTGCATCCGGCCAACCAAGCAGTTGCGCTGACAACAACGAGAAAGCTGCGTAGCACGAGAATCTCCCTAAAGTAACGTACGTGGTGGGCCTGGTAGGATTCGAACCTACGCGCAACCAGTTATGAGCCGGCCGCTCTACCGCTGAGCTACAGGCCCCTGGCAGAACTTTTCGTAGTCGCGTTCGACTTGTTTGGCGTAGACGCTTGCAAAGGCCGCCATTCCGTTCTCGAAGACGTCGGCTGTGCCGAGATAGGCCGCGATCGCTTGGGGGTTTCCGGTGCGCGCGTGCGCGCGCGCGAGCACGGCGCCGCAGCGGCGGGCGAAATCCACGAGCTGTGCGGCCGTGATGTGCTCGAAATCGAGCGAGGCCTTTCCGTCGCGCAGTTGACGCACGTAGAAGTCGCGTTCGCCGTCGCTCGTCCAGCCGACGAACAGATCGGTCGCCGCCTGCATGAGCCGCTGCCCCACGATTGCGCGCTCGCCGTGGTTGTGATACTGCGACGGGCCGAGATAGCGCTCGAGCACCGACGCCTGCGCCTCCTTGATCTGCAGATACAGCGCTTCGCCCGGCCGCGCCTCGAGATGCGCGATGACCGTCAACAAGCCGACGCTACCAACGCCGACGGGATGCTCGAAAAAGTCGACGGGATGGTAACGGTCGAGCAGCGTCCGCACGTGCGGCGGCAATGTCTCGCGGTATTTCTCGATCGTGCTGCGCGCCATGTTCTCGCGCTCCGGCGTCGGCTTTACGTGCGTCGCAGACAGCGGCGGCGTCAGCTCGAGAGCGAGCATCCCGCGAACGTCGACGCGCGAATACCAGATCTTCAGCGGCGAGTCCACAGCCAATTCGCGCATGTGCAAGCGATAACTGCCGGCCGCGCCGTACGCCGCTTCTTCTCCCGCGCGTTTTCCGAAAGATCGCACGAGCGCGGCAAGCGGCGCGCTCGCGCACAGACGCGCGACGTCCCATTCCCACGGACCGGGAAGCGTCTCGTCGAAATCGTTGACGTCGAAGATCAGATTGCGTTCCGGCGTCGCGTAGCCGCCGTAGTTCATCAGGTGAGCGTCCCCGCCGAGCTGCACGCGCAGCCCCGTCACCGGCCAGCCGTTGAGATCCGCCGCCATCAGCGCGGCGCCGCCACGATAGAACGCAAACGGATCGGCGCGCATTCGCTCGTGACGCTCGGGAAGCAGCTCCGGAATGCGCCCCTGTTCGGTCTCGTGGATCAACGCACCGGGATCGAATCGGTCGGCGGCCGGCTTCCATCGCCCCAACGAGCTCCGGGGCGTCGCCTTTCGAAGAACCTTTGCGTCGCGTTCGATCATACGCGCAGCGCGGCGCGACCCGGATAGCGTGCGGCGGGACCGAGCTGCTGCTCGATGGCCATCAAGCGATTGTATTTTGCGGTTCGATCGCTGCGCGAGAGCGATCCGGTCTTGATTTGTCCCGCGCCGGTCGCGACCGCGAGGTCGGCAATCGTCGTATCCTCGGTCTCGCCCGAGCGATGCGAGATCACGCTCGAGTAGCCGGCTTTCTGCGCCATCGCGATACAATCCAACGTCTCGGTAAGCGTCCCGATCTGGTTCACTTTGATCAGAATCGCGTTCGCGACCCCTTCGGCGATTCCGCGTTCGAGAAACTCGATGTTGGTAACGAAGACGTCGTCGCCGACGAGTTGCACGCGATCGCCCAGGCGCTCGGTCAGTCTCTGCCAACCCGTCCAATCGTTCTCTGCAAGCCCGTCTTCGATCGACACGATCGGATACCGCTCGCACAGCTGCGCGTAGAGCGCGATCATGTCGTCGACGCTCGCCGCCCGATCTCGCGAGAGCGGATAGTACTTGCCGTCTTCGTAAAACTCGCTCGACGCCGGATCGAGCGCGATGGCTACATCGGAACCGGGTCGGTAGCCCGCGAGCTCGATTGCCGCAACGATCAGATCGAGTGCCTGCTCCGGCGTCTGCAACGGTGGCGCATAACCGCCTTCGTCGCCGACTTGGGTCGGAAGCCCGCGGTCGTGCAGCAGACGACCCAGCGCATGAAAGACTTCCGAACCGTACCGCACGGCTTCGGCTTCGCTGGGCGCGCCGAGCGGCACGATCATGCACTCTTGAAATTGCAGCGCTCCCGACGCGTGCTTTCCGCCATTGATCACGTTCATCATCGGAACCGGAAGCGTGGCCGCCGACGGTCCTCCGAGATAGCGAAAGAGTGGCAACGAGAGGCTCACGGCCGCCGCGCGCGCGACCGCCAGCGAAACTCCGAGCAACGCGTTCGCGCCGAGATTCGCCTTGTTCGGCGTTCCGTCGAGTTCGATCAGCCGCTCATCGATTTCGCGCTGAGCGGTAGCCTCGAGCCCTTCGACCGCCGGACCGAGCAGTTCGTTCACCGCCTGCACGGCCTTGCGCACGCCCTTGCCGTCGTAGCGGCGATCGTCGCCGTCGCGCAGCTCGACCGCTTCGTTTGCACCGGTCGACGCCCCCGACGGCACCATCGCCTCCTCGACAGCGCCGAAGCTGGTTGCGACCGTCACCGCTACGGTCGGGTTTCCACGTGAATCGAGAATCTCGCGCGCGTGAACTCCCTCGATGAGGGGATTGCCGCCGCCGCGCAACGACTCGAGTGCCACGCTTACTCCTTGATCCAGCGCTCGAGATCGTGCCGTCGTGAAACGAAATCCTTGTCTTCGAAGAAGAGGTTCAGCTCGCGACCGGCGCTCGCCGCACTGTCGCTGCCGTGCACGAGGTTGCGTCCGATCGTCTGCGCGAGGTCTCCTCGAATCGAACCGGGCGCCGCGACGAGCGGATCGGTCGCGCCGATCAGTTGCCTGCATCCGTCGATCACCCGCTCGCCCTCGACGGCCATCGCGACGAGCGGGCCGCTGGTGATGAACGTGACGAGATCGTTGAAGAACGCCTTGCCGTCGTGCTCAGCGTAATGCGCGCGGGCGCGTTCCCCGTCGAGCTGCATCAGCTTCATCGCGGTGATCACGTAGCCGCGGCGTTCGATTCGCGCCGTGATCTCGCCGATCAGCCCGCGGGAAACCGCGTCCGGTTTGCAAAGAATTAAGGTTCGTTCGATGGCCATACCAAGCCTTACGTCATGCCGACCTTCGACTCCGCCCCCGGCCTAGCCGGGCCGTACGCTGATGTCGAGCGCGCGCTTGCCGGCACGCGGTTTCGATCTATTCGGTACGTCGAGGAGACGAAGAGCACGAACGCCGATGCCGCGGAGCTGCTCGGTGACGAGCGCTTCGGCGGGCACACGATCGTCGCGGAGTATCAGAGTCAGGGATCGGGGCGCAAGGGGCGTCGCTGGGAGGCCGCGGCCGGAACGGCACTACTCTTCAGCACGATACTGCCGCGCGCCATAGCCACGGCAGACCTGTGGCTCGTTCCGTTTTGGACGGCGCTCGCCGTGCGCGTCGGGTTGCGGGAATGCGGCGTGGCCACGACGTTACAGTGGCCGAACGACCTATTGTTGGGCGAAGGCAAGATCGGCGGCGTGCTCTGCCAGTCGTCGGTAACGGGACCGGTCGCGCGCGTGGCGTGCGGGATCGGGATCAACGTGCGACGCTGGGAAGACGCGGCTCGCATCGCGCCGGCTCCAGCCTTCTGCGACGACGCGGCCGTGGTCGATCGCCGGATGCTGCTGCAGGCTATCCTGCTCGAGTTCGCACACGCTTTGCCCGACCTCGATCGACCGCAGAAGCTGCGATCCGCGTGGGAGGCCGCGGCAGAAGTACCGGGCCGCCGCTACCGGATTCTCCCCGACGGACAGGCCGAGCCCTTCGATGCAGTCGCGCAGGGGCTCGCGCCCGGAGGCGACCTCCGCGTCCTGCGCGACGGCGGACGCGAACTACTAGTCTCCCTCGCCGACGCCCGAATACTTCGTTAGCGCTCGTTCCTAGCGCGGTGGAGACGGCGATCACAAATCTCGCAGAAGTGCGGCATCTTGTTATCCGTTTCGAAGATCGAGTTCGAGTAATACATGGCGCAGCGGGCGTTGTAGCAGTGCTTTAGCCCAAACGCGTGGCCGAGCTCGTGAATGCACTCCTTGAGCGTCCGCTGAAAAAGCAGATTCGAGTCGGCGGCCTCGCCGTAAAACTCCGATCGCAGGCGGTGAACGGAGACGACGGTAACGTTTTGCGCCTCGTCGGCGTCGCCAAAGACGAATCGGTGCGACGTCTTATAGAGATCGAAGTCGGTGATCGCCAGCGCGACAGCTTCGCCGTCGGGTTGCGCGCGCTGTACCCTCGAAATGAGCGTTGATACGAAGAGCTGGCCTCGAGTTGAGTTCAGAGAGCTGCGCGGCACCGCGAGCGAACGGTCGAGGCGAGCGCTTACGAGAAAGCGTTCTTCGATGCAGGGAGCGAGTCGGTCCAGGAACGCGGCGTCTACGGTGTTGATCGGCACGATGCGAATCTGGTCCATCTCGAGCAGGGTCGTTCGCCGCGACGCTCTGCAAAACTTGCCGATCATGGGAATGCCGCGCCCTTCGTCGAAGTCCGCGCGGTGATCGTTGGAGTCGGCATCGACGTAGCGGATGTTTCGCGCTATCGCTTCGACAAGCCGCAGCTCGCATGGTTCGCGCGAAGAGTTTACACGGAGTATGAGATGACGTACGCAATGCGCAAGCGCAACTGGCACGAGCGTCTGGCCGGATTTTTTGCCGCCAAGGAAGCGACGCGAAAGGCCTTCGGACACGCGATTCCCTGGCGCAGCGTCGGCGTCGTGCACGAACGCAGTGGCCGGCCGACCATCGAGCTCCGCGACAAGGCCGAGCGGCTCTTGCGCGGGCGGGGAATTCGCACGATTCATCTGACGATCACGCATACTTCAGATATCGCTGCCGCGGTGGTCATCTTGGAGTCGTGATCTACGTCCTCACGCCCGAACAGATGCGCGCTGCCGACCAGGCAGCAATCGCGCGCATGGGCGAGGACGCGCTCATGCGTAACGCCGGACTGCGCATCGCCGAGCGCGTTCGAGCCATGGCCGAGCGGGGTTCGCGCATCGTCGCGTTCGCCGGACCTGGCAACAACGGGGGCGACGCGTTCTCGGCGCTCGCGGAGCTGACGTACGACCACGACTGCGTCGTGGCCGCTGATCCGTCCGGGCAGCGGTCGTCCGCGCGCGCTGCGGCCGAGACGCGCGCGAAACGAGCCAAAGTACTGATACGGCCGCTTCCCGAGACCGAAGCCGAGGCCCGCGACCTGCTGACCGATGCAATCGGTGTCGACGGACTCTTTGGCACCGGCGCGCGCCTGCCGTTGCCCGAATCGTATCGCCATCTGGTGCGCGCGCTCGACGCGCGGGAGTGTCCCGTGCTCTCAATCGACATCCCCAGCGGCATCGATGCGTTGACGGGAGCGGTCGGCGACGACGCGGTCCGCGCCGGCGTAACCGTCACGCTCGGCGCGGTCAAACCCGGCCTGCTCTTGGAGCCGGCGCGCGCTTACGTGGGCGAGCTCTGGTGCTCGGGGATCGGCATCGACGAGGCGATCCTAGCCGCGCAGCCGCGTTTCTTTGCGACACTCGACGACGCAGCGTTTTTGAAACTCCTCCCCCAGCGCGAGTCCGACGCCGACAAGCGTTCCGCCGGCGCCCCGCTGATCGTCGCGGGCTCGATGCAGTTTCCGGGCGCGGCCGTGCTCTGCGCGCGCGGGGCGGCACGCGCCGGCGCGGGGTACGTGACCGTCGCGACGTCGAGCTCGGTTGCGACGACGCTGCGTAATCATCTCGTCGAACAGGTCGTCGTCGAACTCTCCGACGACGCGCCGCCTGAAGCGATCGTCGAAGAACTGCTCGACGTGTCGAAGCGCAACAACGCCGTCGCGATCGGATCCGGCTTAGGGCTCGACGAGCGCACTTCGAACGTCATCGGTCGCTTTCTCGAGGCGAATCGCCTGCCAATCGTCATCGACGCCAGCGGCCTTTTCCATCTGAGCAAGCGCCTCGATCTGTTGCGCGACAAGCCTTGTGTCGTTACGCCGCATGCCGGCGAGTTCGCGCGGCTGTCGGGGCTCGGAACGATCGTGCCCGGCACGCGCGTCGAACGAATCCGCGAGTTCGTCGACCGCACCGGGATCACGACGTTGCTGAAGGGCTCGGACACGCTGGTGTACGACGGCAAAGGCCCAGTACACATCAATCCCACCGGAACGAGCGCGCTCGCGACGGCCGGAACCGGCGACGTCCTGACGGGCATCATCGCAACGCTCCTCTCGCAGGGCCTGTCGCCGGTCGACGCGGCGTGCGCGGGAGCGTACTGGCATGGTTTGGCGGGGCGTTACGCGGCGCGTCGACGGCGCGCCGGCGTCATCGCGGGCGACGTAGCCGAAGCGCTCGGCGAAGCCTTACCGGAACCGGATGGTAGAGATGCCGACTCCGTGCGAATCCTCTACGCTCGCGCCTGACCGATCAAGGGCGCAGCGAACTCAGTAGCCCTTCGCGCGGCCTCGGCTCTGCGCGAGCCGGCGTACGAGTCGATCAGCGCGCTTCCGACGACGACGCCGTCCGCGAACGGCGCGATCTCGCTCACGTCCGCCGCGCGACTCAACCCGAATCCGACGGCCAACGGTTTGACGGTGAGCGCGCGCAACGCGCGCAGCTGCTCCTTTAATGGCGCGAAGTTTGGCGTTTTCCCGGCACCCGTTACGCCGAGCCGTGAGACGACGTACACGAAGCCCGTTGCAGCATCGGCGATGCGTTGGGCGCGGCCCGGCGTCGTCGACGGCGCGACGAGCAGCGGCATCTCCAGATCGTGTGCCCGTAGCGTGCCGCGCAGCTCGGTCGACTCTTCGAGCGAGAGGTCCGGCACGATCGCACCGGCGGCACCCGCGTCAGCGATTGCCTGCGCGAAGCGCTCGATTCCGTAACGGTAGACGGGATTGAAATAGGTGAAGAGCAACAGCGGCGCGCTTTTCGCGGCGCACCGCCGTACCAGGTCCAAGACGTCGATGAGTCGCGTGCCGTTGGCAAGCGCGCGAGCGCCGGCCGCCGCTATCGTGGGACCGTCGGCGAGCGGGTCGCTGTAGGGAATGCCCAGTTCGATCGCGTCGGCGCCCGCCTCGCTCAAGGCGGCGATAAGCGCCTCGGTCGTCTCGAGATCCGGGTCGCCGGCCATAACGTACGGAACGAAGCATAGACGCCGCGTGTCTTTCGCAAGCGCGAACGCCTGGGCGAGCCGGCCTACCATCGCGCGAGGTCCTTGTCGCCGCGGCCGCTGAGATTCACCAGGATCAAGTCACCCGCGTTACGCTCGGCGGCGAGCTTGCGCGCAAACGCTATCGCGTGCGCGCTTTCGAGTGCGGGCACGATACCCTCGCCGCGCGCGAACTGATGGAACGCCTCCAGCGCCTCCGCATCGGTGACGTTGACGTAGGTCGCGCGGCCACTCTCTTTCAAGAACGCGTGCTCCGGACCGACGCCGGGATAGTCGAGACCCGCGCCGATCGAGTGCGTCGGAAGCACTTGGCCTTCGTCGCTCTGCAACAGATACGAGCGCGAGCCGTGCAGCACTCCCACGGTGCCGGCGCCGAGCGATGCGGCGGTCTTGCCGCTGCCGATGCCTTCCCCGCCCGCCTCGACGCCCCACAGCCTCACGTCCGGATCGTCTACGAAACCGCTGAAGATTCCGATCGCGTTGCTGCCGCCTCCGACGCACGCGACGACGTCGCTCGGAAGGCGACCGTAGCGCTCCACCACCTGCCCGCGCGCCTCGCTGCCGACGACCTTCTGCAGCTCGCGCACCATGTACGGATACGGGTGCGCGCCCACCACGCTGCCGATCACGTAAAACGTGTCGTCGACGCGCTCGGCCCAGACGCGGAACGCTTCGTTCGTCGCGTCCTTGAGCGTCTGCGTTCCGCTGTCGACCGGATGGACCGACGCACCGAGCAGCCGCATCACGTGCACGTTGAGCGCCTGCCGTTCGACGTCGCGCGCCCCCATGTACACGTCGACCGGCATCCCAAACTTCGCGCCGACCGTCGCCGTCGCGACGCCGTGCTGACCGGCGCCCGTTTCGGCCAGTAGCCGCCGCTTGCCCATGCGCCGCGCGAGCAGCGCCTGACCGACGGTGTTATTGATCTTGTGAGCGCCGGTATGGTTCGTGTCTTCGCGTTTCATCAATAGCGGAACCGCCGAGACGTCGGCGGCGTAGCGCTCGCAGCGATAGAGCGGCGAGGGACGGCCGACGAAATCGCGCAGCACCGCGTGGTACTCGTTCCAAAAAGTCTCGTCGGCGAAGGCCCGATCGATCGCGCGTTCGAGCTCTTCGAGCGCCGCGATCAAGACCTCGGGAACGTAGCGGCCGCCGAAATTCCCGAAGTAGCCGCGCGCGTCGGGCTTCTTCACGCCTCGCGCACCGCTCGTACGAACGCGCGCATCTTCGCCGCGTCTTTCGTTCCGCCGGTTTCGATGCCGTTGCGCACGTCGACGCCGAACGGATGCACGCGCTCCACGCACTCCGCGACGTTGTCGGGCGTGAGCCCGCCGGCCACGACGACGCGCCGTTCTTTCGCAATCGGCACCGCATGCTCCCAAGGGAAGGTCGTGCCCGTGCCGCCTGCCAAGCCGTCTTGACGCGAGTCGAGCAGCAGCGTCGCCTCGGGGAAGCGCGCCGCGCGCTCCGCGATCAACGTCGCGTGGGAATCGACATGAATCGCCTTGATCGCGCGCGTGCCGTAGCGCGCGACGAACTCGGGCGGCTCGTCGCCCGAGAACTGGAGCCGCGCCAGCGGAAAGAGGGCGAGCACGTCTGCAACGAGCGACTCGTCGGGATTGACGAACACGGCGACGGGCTCGATCGCGGGCGGCAGGCGACGGGCGATTTCGGCGGCGCTTTCCATCGCGATGCGCCGCGGCGACGGCGCGAAGATCATGCCGAACGCGTCGGCGCCGGCCTCGCTCGCGAGTTGCACGTCGTTCCACGAGACGCAGCCGCAGAATTTGATCCAGGCCTCAGCCATGTGCGATCGCCTTCGCGCGCTCAAACGCCGGCCATACCGCGCCGCTCGACAGCAGGCTGCGCGCGCGCGCGTATGCAGACGCGAGCTCTTCTTCGACCCCGATCGCGCGGAAGACCAACGCGGCGTTCATCGCGACCACATCGGCAGCGGGGCTGGGCATGCCGGTTAGGACCTCCCGAAACGTTTCGGCGGCCGCCTCGACGGAGTGCGCCACGGGCGTGCGCACAGTTCCCTCGGGTCGGAAATCCGAAGGCTCGATGCGATGGAGGCGCGCGCCGCCTTCGTCGAATTCGTACACGATCGTCGGCGCGTCGGCGACGACTTCGTCGACGCCGCTGCACCCGTGCACCACGGCCCCGCGCTTGGCGCCGAGCGCGCGTAGTGCATCGCCGATGCGCGTCACGAGCGATTCGCGAGCAACGCCCACGACGAGGTGCGTCGCCCGTGCCGGATTCGTGAGCGGTCCGAGCAGGTTGAAGATCGTGCGAACGCCGAGCTCGCGCCGCACTCCTGCAGCGTTGCGCATCGCCGGATGGTAGCGCGGCGCAAACATGAAAGTGAATCCGCCTTCGCGCAGCATCTGACCGGCGCGTTCGGGCGGGATCTCGAGCGACAGACCCATCGCTTCGAGCACGTCGGCGCTGCCGCACGCGCTCGACGCGGCGCGGTTGCCATGCTTGGCCACCGGTATGCCGGCCGAGGCGACGACGAGCGCCGCCATCGTCGAGATGTTGACGGTGTTGGCGTGATCGCCGCCGGTGCCGACGACGTCGACGACCATAGGCAGGTCGTGCTCCACGCGTAAGCTCCGTTCCCGCATGGCGCGGGCGGCACCGACGATCTCGTCGACGCTCTCGCCCTTCGCCGCGAGCGCCGCGAGCAAACCCGCTGCCTGCACCTGCGTGCAGTTGCCGTCCATGATCTCGCCGACGAAGGTCGCGGCCTCTTCGTGTGAGAGGTCCTTGCCGTCAAGAACGCGACGCAGGAGCGGGGCGAACTCGGTCATTGCGATCTCGCCGCTCGATGCAAAAAGTTTTCCATCAGCTGTCTGCCGTGCTCGCTCAGCACGGATTCGGGATGGAACTGCACGCCGTGCACGGGGCGCTCGCGATGCACTATGCCCTGCACGACGCCGTCGTCGCTGCGCGCGTTGACGCGCAGCTCTTCGGGAATCGTCGCCGGCTCCAAGCAGAGCGAATGATAGCGCGTCGCGACGAGCGGCGTCGGCAAACCTGCAAAGAGGCCGCTGGAATCGTGGTCGATGCGCGAGGTCTTCCCGTGCATCTGGCGCGGCGCGTGCGACACGTTCGCGCCGAGAATCGCGCCGATCGCCTGCAGGCCGAGACAGACGCCGAGCACCGGCATCTCCGCATCGATCGCCGCGCGCAGCACGCCGAGCATCTGCTGCGCGTGCTCCGGGCGCCCGGGCCCCGGGCCCACGACGAGCGCGTCGTAGCTTTCCAGCAAGGCCGGCGTCAGACGCGGATCGTCGTTGAGCATCACGTCGGGCGCCGCGCCAGCCGATGCGAGCAGATGCACGACGTTGTAGCTGAAGCTGTCGAAGTTGTCGACGAAGAGGAGGCGCACGCCCGCTACTCGATTCCGAGGACTTCGCGCGCGATACGCGTCTTATCGAGCACCTCTTGGTACTCCGCGGGAGGATCCGAATCGGCGACGATTCCGGCCGATGCCTGCCACCAGGCGCGCTGATTCTGTACGTGAACGCTGCGCAGCGTGATGCACGAGTCGAAGTCGCCTCCGAACGACCAGCGTCCGATGCTGCCGGCGTAGAAGCCCCGCGAGACCGGCTCCAGTCCGTCGATCAACTGCATCGCGCGAACCTTCGGCGTGCCGGTGACCGTGCCCGCCGGGAATCCCGCCCGAAAGAGATCGAGCGCATCGCGATCCTCACGCAAACGGCCGACGACGTTCGAGACGATGTGCATCACGTGGCTGTAGCGCTCGATCTGGAGCAATTCGTCAACCGAAACGCTTCCGTATTCGCACACGGAACCGAGATCGTTGCGCCCGAGATCGACGAGCATCACGTGCTCCGCGCGTTCTTTCTCGTTCGTCAGCAGCTCCGCCGCGATCGACGCGTCGTCATCGTCGTCACGGCCGCGTGCGCGCGTCCCGGCCAGCGGACGAATGCGAGCCTTGCGCCCCTCCAGGCGCACCAGAAACTCGGGTGACGCGCCAAGGAGCTCTCCGAACTCCGTATCGACGAAGAACATGTAGGGTGAAGGGTTGCGCCGGCGCAACGCGCGATAGAGATCGAAGGCGCTGCCGGCAAGATCGGCACCGAACCGAATCCCGAGCTGCAGTTGATAGACGTCGCCTTCAAAGATCCGCCGCTTCACCTCGCGCGCCAACTCGAGGTACCGTTCGCGATCGATCGATGCCGTCACCGGCCCTGCGGCGCGCGTAGGCCCGGGGAACGCCGGCTTCGCCGCGAGGAGCCGATCGACGTAGCCGTCAATGCGGCGATTGCGGCTCGCGGCGTCGCCGTCGCTCGCCCAGATCGTGAGCGTGTCAGTAAAGTGATCGAAGATCAGCCACGTCGACGGAATCGCGACGTATGCGGCGGGCATCTCCGGCTCTGCCGCCGGCCGCGCGGGCAGACGCGCGTCGAATCGGGCCGCGTCGTACGAAAACGCCAGCAGCGCGCCGCCGAGCGATCCGTTCTCGCCGTCGTCCCAGTGCGAGCGGACGAATTCGCGGACGGGCTCGTAGAGCGGACCGTCGCCTCCGAACGTTTTCGCAGCCCGATAGTCGAGGCCGATGAACGAGTACCTCGATATGCGCCCGCCGCTCTCCACGCTTTCGAGCAGGCATGACATCTGCGGCTGCGCGAGCGCGCGATAGGCGCCGATCGGCGTCAGCATGTCGGCTGGGATGACGCGTATCGTAGCCAACTGGTGTCCTAGAGCAGCCTGCGCAGGCCGGCTTCGTCCAAGACGGTAATGCCGAGCTGCGCGGCTTTAGCGAGTTTGCTCCCCGCTTCGTCTCCCGCGACGACGTAATCGGTCTTCTTGCTCACGGACCCCGTAACTTTGCCGCCCGCCGCCGCGATCAGATCGGTGGCCTGATCGCGCGTGAGGTTCGCCAGCGTCCCGGTCAGCACGAGGGTCTTACCGCTCAGCGTTCCGCCGGCGCGAGCGGCGCGCCGGGGGGCCGTCGTTTGCACGCCGGCTTTCTGCAACCGCGCGATCATCTCGCGATTCGCCGGCTGTTTGAAGAACAGCGCCACGCTGCCGGCGACTTCGGGGCCGATGCCCTCGCTGCGCTGCAGTTCGTCTACTTGCGCAACGGCGATGTCGTCGATCGAGCCGAAATCGTTCGCCAAGATCTGCGCCGTCTGCGTTCCCACGAAGCGGATTCCGAGTCCGTGGAGCAGGCGCGCGAGCCCGCGATCCTTCGAGCGTTCGACGTTGCGCAAGAGGCTCTCGATGCTCTTCTTTCCGGTGCGCGGCACCGTCGAGAGTGATGCTTCGTCGAGGCGATAGATATCCGCGATGTCGCGCACGAGGCCTCGTTCGGTGAGCTGCTGCGCCATCACGTCGCCGAGGCCTTCGATATCCATCGCACCGCGCGAAGCGAAGTGCCGAACGCGCTCGTACACCTGCGCGGGACAGGCGGCGTTGGTGCAGCGCGACATCGCCTCGTCCGGTGGATGATCCACATCCGAGCCGCAGACCGGGCAACGATCCGGCATGCGGAAGCGGCGCTCGCGCCCGCTGCGCTCGGTTAGCACGGGACCGACGACGCGTGGAATCACGTCGCCGGCTCGAGTCACCAGCACCGTGTCGCCGATGCGGATGTCGTTCTTCTTGACGTAGTCGATGTTGTGCAGCGTGGCGCTCTTGACGGTGACCCCGCCGATCTGCACCGGCTTGAGCACGGCGCTGGGATTGAGCGTTCCCGTTCGGCCGACCGTTACGACGATGTCTAGGAGCTTCGTGCGAGCCTCGCGAGGCTTAAATTTGAACGCGATCGCCCAGCGGGGATCGCGGGAGACGACGCCCAGACGTTCCTGAAGAGCCAGATCGTTCACCTTGACGACGACTCCGTCGATCTCGTAGTCGAGCTCGTCGCGCCGCTGTGCCCACGTCGTGCAGTACGCCAGCACGTCGTCGAGCGACGCAGCAAGTTTGACGTTCGGATTGATCGGAAACCCGAGATCCTCAAGCCGGCGCAACGCATCCCACTGCGTGCGCAACGCATCGTCGCCGGTGGCCAATTGATAGGCAAAGAACGAGAGGCGGCGCTGGGCGGTCAATGCGGGATCGAGCTGTCGGATGCCGCCCGATGCGGCGTTGCGCGGATTGGCAAAGGGCGGCTGCCCTTCACGTTCGCGCTCGCGGTTGAGCCGCTCGAAATCGCTCTTTCTCAAGTAAACTTCGCCGCGCGCGTCCACGAATGGCGGTGCAGAGCCGTTGGGCGCCCGCAGCCGCAGCGGAATCGTCTTGATCGTGCGCAGATTTGCGGTGACGTCTTCACCGATACGGCCGTCCCCGCGCGTGCCGCCGCGCACGAACGAGCCGTCCCGGTAGTCGAGCGCGATCGCGAGGCCGTCGATCTTCAGCTCGCAGACGTACTCCACCGGGCCACCCGCGAGCCGCCGCGCGCGCTCGTCGAAACTGCGCAGTTCGTCGAACGACGTCGCGTTCGCGAGGCTCAGCATCGAGCGTGCGTGCTCGTACGGCGCAAATCGCTCCGAGGGCGCCGCGCCGACGCGCTGCGTCGGCGAGTCCGGCGTCCGCAGCTTCTGATCGGCCTTTTCGAGCTCGATCAGCTCGCGCAACAGCGCGTCGTATTCGGCATCGGTGATCTCGGGCGCGTCGAGCACGTAGTAGCGGTGGTTCGCCTCTTCGATCTGAGCGCGTAGGGATCGCGCGCGGGCCGCGCGGTTCATTTCCTGCGCGGCGTCGCGACCGCGATCGGATAGCCGTCGGGATCGCCGATCACGGCTATGCGGCCCGACGCTTCGTCGTACGGATCTTGAAAGATCGGCACGCCGCGCGCGGCGGACTGTGCGACGAACCGGTCGACGTTCTCGACCGTGACGCCGAGCTGCAAGGATCCCGGACGAACCGCGAGCACGTCGCTCTTACGATGCAGGCTCAGCACCGCGCCCTCGGCGAGCTCGAAGCGCACGGGTTCGCCAGGCAGATCGTCGAGCAGTTCCAATCCGAGCACGTCGCGATAGAAGTCGCGAGATCGAGCGAGATCCGAACAGACCAGCATGACGGCTGAGAACGTGGCCCTATCAGCCATAACGCGACGCTATGCCGACGCTTCTACCGGAACTCGGCTGCTCTTGGCAAGGTCGCTGAGCACTAAGAGATTCT
Organism: Vulcanimicrobiota bacterium; assembly: GCA_963759245.1. Taxonomy (GTDB): domain Bacteria; phylum Vulcanimicrobiota; class Vulcanimicrobiia; order Vulcanimicrobiales; family Vulcanimicrobiaceae; genus Cybelea. The sequence continues at coordinate 17,636 of CAVWYN010000002.1, forward strand.
CTTGCTCCAAGCGCTCCAGCTCGGCGTCGTCGGGAAGATGGTGCCCCACGGCCCGCTGGTCGCGCAGTACCGGCGCGATGTACTGGCCGGTGTACGAGGCCGGATTCGTCGCGACTTCCTCGGGCGTTCCCGTGGCGACAACGGTTCCGCCGCGATCGCCGCCTTCCGGACCCAAGTCGATCAAATAGTCGGCGGTCTTGATGACGTCCATGTTGTGCTCGATCACCAACACGGTATTGCCCAATTTCACCAGCCGCTGCAACACCTCGAGCAGCTTGTGAATGTCGGCGAAATGCAGTCCGGTCGTCGGCTCGTCCAGCACGTAGAAGGTACGCCCCGTCGAGCGCCGCGAGAGCTCCGTCGCGAGCTTGACCCGTTGGGCTTCGCCGCCCGAGAGTGTCGTCGCCGGCTGGCCCATCTTGATGTAGCCGAGCCCGACGTCGCAGATCGTGCGCAGCTTGCCGTGCACGCGCGGAATGTTCGCGAAGAACTCGTTCGCCTCGTCGACGCGCATCTCGAGCACGTCCGCGATCGTCTTGCCCTTATACTTCACCTCGAGCGTCTGGGCGTTATAGCGCTTGCCTTTGCAGACCTCGCACGGCACGTAGACGTCGGGCAGAAAGTGCATTTCGATCTTGATGATGCCATCGCCCTGACACGCCTCGCAGCGTCCCCCTTTGACGTTGAACGAGAAACGCCCCGGAGTGTAACCTCGCATGCGCGACTCCGGAACGAGCGAGAACAGCTCTCGGATGTGATCGAAGGTGCCCGTATACGTCGCGGGGTTGCTGCGCGGCGTCCGACCGATCGGAGATTGATCGATCACCACGAGCTTGTCGAGTTGCGACGCGCCCTTTACCATGCCGTACGTGCCGCCCGGCGGCTGACGGTGCAGATGCTGATTGAGCGCACGAACCAGAACCTCGTTCACGAGCGTGGACTTCCCGCTGCCGCTCACGCCCGTTACCGCGGTGAGAATACCGAGCGGAAAGCGCACGTCGATGCCCCGCAGGTTGTTGGCGCGCGCGCTCGTGACGTCGAGCCAGCCACGGGCTTCGCGCCGGCGCCGAGGGATCGGGATGAATTTGCGCCCCGACAAATAGGCGCCGGTCTCGGATTTCGGGTTCGCGATCACGTCGGCGAGCGTTCCCGACGTGAGGATCTCGCCGCCTTCGGCGCCGGCGCCCGGCCCGATATCGACGACGACGTCCGCCGTCCGCATCGTGTCCTCGTCGTGTTCGATGACGATCAACGTGTTGCCGAGATCGCGCAACGTCGCCAGGGTCGCCAGCAGCCGATCGTTGTCGCGTTGATGCAAGCCGATCGACGGCTCGTCGAGGATGTACAGAACGCCGACGAGCGCGCTGCCGATCTGTGTGGCCAGCCGAATTCGCTGGGATTCGCCGCCGGCCAAGGTTGTCGCGGAGCGCGACAACGTCAAGTAGTTCAATCCGACGTTGGTCAAGAATCCGAGACGGGCGCGGATCTCCTTAACGATCTGGTGAGCGATCTGCTCTTGCCGCGGCGTCAGCGAGAGACTCGCAAAGAACTGCTCGAGGTGCTCGATCGACATCCGGGTGAGATCGTCGACGTTGCGCCCTCCAATGGTGACCGCTAGCGCCTCGGGTTTGAGGCGCGCGCCGTTGCAGGCCGGACAGGTCGAGGCCGACATGTACTTCTCGATGTCTTCCTTGACGTTCTCGCTCGAGGTCTCGCCGTAGCGGCGCTGCAAGTTGTTGACGACGCCTTCAAAGGAGGCGCGATACTCCCACGTCTTGCCGCCGCGCGACGTGTACTCGAACGTCTGCTCGCGGTCGGTGCCGTAGAGAACGATGTCGAGCACCTCGTCGGAAAACTGCTCGACCGGCGTGGTCATCTTCGCGCGGTACCGCCGAAGCACTCGCTCCAGCTGTTGCAGATAATACGGGTTCATCGACGGATAGCGGCCGCTGCCCAACGTGCGGCTCCACGGAACTATCGCCCCGTTCGCAATCGACTTGCTGCGATCCGGGATCACCTTCCATGGATCGATCTCGATCTTCTCGCCAAGCCCGCTGCACGTCGGGCACGCTCCGTACGGAGAGTTGAAGGAAAAGAGACGCGGCGCCAGCTCTTCGAACGAAAGACCGCAATAGACGCAGGCAAACGCCTCGCTAAACGTCAATTCTTTATCATCCGCGATGACGGTGACGATTCCGGTCGAGAGGCGCAGCGTCGTCTCCACCGAATCGGCCAGCCGCTTGCGAACCTCCGGCTTCATCACCAGCCTGTCGACGACCACCTCGATCGTGTGCTTGCGTTTCTTGTCGAGCGTGATTCGCTCTCGTAAGTCCTTGGTCTCGCCGTCGATCCGTACGCGCGAGAAGCCTTCTTTCGCGATCTCCTCGAACAGCTTCGTATACTCGCCCTTGCGCCCGCGCACGAGCGGCGCGAGGAGCGTGATGCGCGCGCCTTCCGGCAGCTCCATGATCGAGTCGACGATCTGCTCGCTCGACTGCGTGCTGATCTCGCGTCCGCATTGGTAGCAATGCGGGGTACCGACTCGCGCGAAGAGCAGGCGCAGATAGTCGTAGACTTCCGTGACGGTTCCGACGGTCGAACGCGGATTGCGCGACGTCGACTTCTGGTCGATCGAAATCGCGGGGGAGAGACCCTCGATGTAATCGACGTCGGGCTTCTCCATCTGCCCGAGAAACTGACGCGCGTACGACGAGAGCGACTCGACGTAGCGGCGCTGTCCCTCCGCATAGATCGTGTCGAAGGCAAGTGAAGATTTCCCGGAGCCCGAGAGCCCGGTCACGACGATCAGCCGGTTGCGCGGCAGGACGAGATCGACGTTCTTGAGGTTGTGCTCGCGCGCGCCCTTGATGACGATCGAATCTATCGACACGTCATCCTCCTGACACCGGCCCAGGCCAGAAGTATGCGCCCGGCTTCCGCGATCGAGCCACAGGTCGCGTCGGGAGGCGTCGCGCCGGGCGGCAGCTTCTCGCCGCGGACGTTGAGCCAGATCGTCTTCAATCCGGCCTCGAGCGCCCCGCGAATGTCGCGGTCGTAGCGATCGCCCACCATGGCGCTATGAACGGGAGCGCCTCCCAGCGTGCGGCAGGCGTGGGCGAAGAGCAGTGGGTCGGGCTTCACCATGCCGACCTCGTCGGCCAGAAAGATCGCGTCGAAGAACTCGCTCAGGCGCAGCACCGCGATCTTCTCGCGATGCGTTTCCGACAGGCCATTCGTAACGATGCCGAGCTTCACACCGCGGTCGCGCAGCGAGCGCAGCAGATCGACGGCGCCGGGAACGAGCGTGAAGTATTTCATGCGATAGACGTTGTATCGCTCGGCGCTACGCCTAGCGAGATCTTCGTCGACCAGGCCGACACCCTCGAGCGCAGCCTGCCACATGGCAGCGCGAATACTGGACAGCTTTACCTTCAAATCCTCCGGCGAGAGGCGATGCCAGAAACCCTCGGCCTCGGCGATGTAGGCGGCCTTGAGCGCGAGCGCATCGATGCCGTGCTCGGCAGCCACTTCGCGCGCGACCTCTTCGGCAGCGCTCGAAAACGCGTACGTGTCGTCGTGCAGCGTATCGTCCAAATCGAAGAGCACGATATCGATGCGGCGCGTTTGCGGCATTGCTATTTGATAGTCGGCAGGCGGTGCTGGAGATAGGCCCAGCCGCCGTCCGAAATGCGCACCGAGCCCGCGAATGGCGTCGAGAACGCGTGGATCACGACGAAGAGTATCCCGATGAGCCCGACTAAGATCGCCGTCATCATCAGCTGGGCCGGGCGGTTCTCAACGCCGAAGATGTAACAGAACGCGACCATAGCGAGCGCTCCCGCAATCAAAGCGAACCACAGCACGACCGGAACGGCCGGAACGGATACGACCAGCCGCGAGCGCCGCGCGTCGACGAGCCGCTGCGCGGCTTGGATCGAAGCCTGCTGGGCGGCGAATTGTTGAAAGCCGCGCGGCGCAAAGCTATTCACGCGATAAAAGGCGTCGTCGAGAAGCTGAGCTCCGTCCTCGGAAACCGACTGTCCCCTGGCCATCTCCGGCCACTCGACGTTGCGTACGAGCAGCACGTAGCGCCGAAGGTCGCTGCGAATCTCCGAACGCGCCGGTTCGCTGACTCCGTCCACGTCGTGGTAGAGATCGGCGACCGCGTTGACCTCGTTCTCGACGTTCGACACGCTCACGTCGTACTTTTGCCACACCACGACGACGACGAACCCGAGCACGACCGCGTAGAGCACGCCGACCGCCGAAAAGAGATAGCCGGCAACGTCGTTGTGCCGCCTCAGCATCTCGCTCGTGAAGCGACGCTGCAGCAGCGCGTGAACCCCGACCAAGGCTGCCACGACGACGCCGAGAATCGCGAGCTCCGCTAAAAGTTCCGGAACGCTAAAGATCGTTCGCGTCACGAGGGTCACAGAGCCCTAGTGCGCAATCGTTCGGGACTTTCCTACCTTAACTGCCGACGAGCTCGGCCAGGGCCGTCTCGAAAATCTTGGGCGCCTTTCCACCGAAAAGAATTGACTCGTTGCCGCCGATCTGCCGGCGCAGCTCGATCAGCTCGTCTCGCAGCGCCGCGGCCTTTTCGAACTCCAAATTCGCCGCGGCTTCGCGCATCTTGCGCTCGAGATCGCGGGCCATCTTCACCGCCGCGTCCCGCGGGAGCTTATCGAGCTTCAGCTTCGCCGTGTTCTCTTGGGTGGCCCCGACCATGCTGAGGATGTCGTGGATCTCTTTGCGTACCGACTTGGGCTCGATGCCGTGCTCGTGATTGTAGGCCACCTGCATCTCGCGGCGGCGCCGCGTCTCGCCGATCGCTCGCGACATCGATTCCGTGACGACGTCGGCATACATGATCACCTTGCCGTCGACGTTGCGCGAGGCGCGTCCGATCGTCTGGATGAGCGACGTGCCGCTGCGTAGATACCCTTCCTTGTCGGCATCGAGAATGCCGACCAGCGAAACCTCCGGCAGGTCGAGGCCCTCGCGCAGCAGATTGATCCCCACCAAGACGTCGAAGACGCCCGCACGGAGGTCGCGCAGAATCGCAACGCGTTCGAGCGTATCGACCTCGCTGTGCAAATAGCGGACTCGCAGGCCGTTCTCCAACAGATAGTCGGTCAGATCTTCGGCCATCTTCTTCGTGAGGGTCGTAACCAGCACGCGCTCCTTGCGTGCGGCGCGAAGCGCGATCTCTTCCATCAGATCGTCGACCTGGTTACGCGTGGGCCGCACCTCGACTTCGGGATCGACGAGTCCCGTCGGACGTATGATCATCTCGACGACCTGCGAGCTCCGGCCGGTCTCGTACGTTCCCGGCGTGGCGGAAACGTAGACTACCTGATTGATGTGCTCGTCGAATTCGTCGTAGGTCAGCGGGCGGTTGTCGAGCGCGCTAGGCAGACGAAACCCGTGCTCGACGAGGACCTCCTTGCGCGAGCGGTCCCCGGCGTACATGCCGCGCACTTGCGGCAGCGTCACGTGCGACTCGTCGACGAACAGCAGCCAGTCTTTCGGAAAGAAGTCGATCAGACACCAGGGGATCGAGCCGGCCTCGCGCCCGGTCAAGTGGCGCGAGTAGTTCTCGATGCCGTTACAGTAGCCAACCTCGCGCAGCATGTCCAGATCGTAGCGCGTCCGCATCTCCAGGCGCTGCGCCTCGAGCAGCTTACCGTTGCGCCTGAAGTAGGCGAGCCGCTCTTCGAGCTCGGCCTCGATCGATACGATCGCCCGCCGCAGCTTCTCTTCCGGCGTGATGAAGTGCTTGGCCGGAAAGATTATGAGGTCGTCCTTGCTCTCGACGTATTCGCCGGTCAGCAGGTTGACTACGTTGATCGCCTCGATTTCGTCGCCGAAGAACTGAATTCGATGGACCAGCTCCTCGTCGACCGCGACGAACTCCAGCGTGTCGCCGCGAACCCGGAACGTCCCGCGCACCAAGTTGAGATCGTTACGACGGTACTGCATGTCCACGAGCTTGCGCAGCAAGACGTCGCGGTCCATCCCCTCACCGACTCTCACGCGCGCCGACATCTCCATGTAGTCGGACGGCGACCCCAAGCCAAAGATGCACGAGACCGAAGCCACGATCAGCGTGTCGCGGCGCGTCAGCAGCGATTGCGTCGCCGAGTGGCGGAGCCGCTCGATCTCGTCGTTGATCGAGCTGTCCTTTTCGATGTAGGTGTCGGTCGAAGGCACGTACGCTTCGGGCTGATAGTAGTCGAAGTACGAAACGAAGTATTCCACTGCGTCGTTCGGAAAGAAGTCGCGAAACTCGGCGCAGAGCTGTGCGGCCAGCGTCTTGTTGTGACACAGGACGAGCGTCGGCTTGCGCGCCAGCTCGATCGTGCGCGCCATCGCCATGGTCTTGCCGCTTCCGGTGACCCCGAGCAACGTCTGGGCGCGCTCGCCGCCGGCGACCCCTCGGGCCAACGCCTCCGTCGCCTTGGGCTGATCCCCCGCGAGCGCAAAGGGGGAGACTAAGCTGAACTCTTGAGCCACTGCCTTAGCTCAAACAGCCCCCGAGGGCCGAACGATTCACTCCGCGAACTACGGCACAGCCGTGAATCAGCACCCGCTTCTATTCTGTGGAAACTCCAATCCGCAGCTGGCCGAGGAGATCGCCAAGCGCTTGCGGCTGCACGTCGGCAAGGCGCTCGTTGGAGAGTTCAGAAACGAAGAGACGAGAGTCGAGATCAGCGAGAACGTTCGCGGATCCGAAGTCTTCGTCATCCAATCGATTTGCAAAGCTCCCAACGGGAAGGGCGTCAACGACGCCGTTATGGAGCTGCTCCTGATGATCGACGCGCTCCGCCGGGCTTCGGCGGCGCGAATCACGGCGGTCATACCCTACTACGGCTACGCGAAGCAGGATAAGAAGACCAAAGGGCGCGAGCCGATCTCCGCCAAGGTCATCGCCAACCTGTTGAAAGTCACGGGCGCGCGGCGGATCGTGACAATGGACCTGCACGCCGCGCAGATCCAAGGGTTCTTCGATATTCCGGTCGACAATCTGATGGCGATGCCGGTGCTCTGTAACTACCTTAAGAAGGAAGGCCTCTGCGACGACAAGATCGTCGTCGTCTCGCCCGACGCGGGCGGCGTACACCGCGCCGAGCTATTCGCCAAGCGGCTGAACAGCTCGCTTGCGATCGTCTTCAAGCGGCGTCCGGAACCGGACGTGTCCGAGGTGACCGACATCGTGGGCGACGTCGCCGGAAAGGTCGCCGTCGTGGTCGACGACATGATCTCGACGGGCGGCACGCTGGCCAAGGCTGCCGAGGCCATTAAGTCGCGTGGCGCGACGCGCGTTTACACCGTGGCCTCGCATGGCATCTTTGCCGATGACGCGGTCGGCGTGCTCGAGCGCTCGGAGATCGAACGCGTCGTCTTCACTGACACGATTCCGTTCCAAAACGGCGAGCATCCGAAGTTTAAACAACTCTCGATCGCGCAGATCTTCGCCGATGCGATCAACCGCATCACGACAAACCGCTCGGTTTCCGAGCTCTTCGCCGGCGACGAGACCCCCAACGGAGCGCTGGGGACGCCCGCCGAAGCCGTCGCCGCCGTCTAAGACCTCTACAAGAAAGGAAGCCGTGCCAAAAAAGGACCTAACGCTTACCGTCGAGCGCCGAGCGAAGCTCGGCACGACCGGAGCCCATGCGCTGCGCGCGCAGGGCAAGATCCCAGCAGTCGTCTACGGGCACGGCGACGTCCCCGAGCATATCGCCGTCGACGCCCACGCCTTCGCGGAGCTGCTTCACCACGGCGGGCGCAACGCGATCATCACGCTGACCGAGGGCGGCAAGAATCGCCAGACCGCACTGGTCCGCCAGATACAGCTGCATCCCGTTTCGCGCCGAATCGTGCACGCCGATCTGCAACGCGTTTCGGCCGATGAAACGATCGACACTCGGCTCCCGATCGTCACGATCGGTGTGGCCGAAGGCGTACGCAACTCAGGCGCCGTCATGGACGTGATCACGCACGAGCTGGAGGTCGAGGGTCCCGCGAGCCGGATACCCGAGAACCTCGAGGTCGACGTCACCGAGCTCGGAATTCACGAGCACTTGACGGCGGCCGACGTTCCGCTGCCGGCCGGCTTCAAACTCCTCACGCCTCCCGAGACGCTCGTCGTTGCGATCGAGCCGTCGCGCACGGCGCGCGAGCTGGAAGAGGCTGCGGCGCCGGAGGAGGCCGTGGAACCCGAAGTCATCGGCGCCGAGCCCGCGCCCACACCAGAGGGAGAGTAGCCTGGCGCAAGAGGCGAGTCGTAGACTCGTTGTCGGCCTTGGAAATCCGGGAAAAGAGTACGAGCGGACGCGCCACAACGTCGGCTTCATGGTGGTCGACGAGGTCGCTCGACGTTACGGCGTCGCGAAGTGGCGCAAGAAAGACAGCGCGCACCAGGCGCTCGACTCGAAGCACGGGATCGTCTTCGTCGAGCCGACCTCGTTCATGAATCTCTCCGGCACGCCGGTGCGCCTGATCTCGTCGTGGTATCGCACGCCGCCCGACGGAGTTCTCGTCGTGAGCGACGACATGGACCTGCCGTTCGGAAAGCTGCGCATGCGCCCGAGTGGCGGACACGGCGGGCACAACGGGCTGCGCTCGATCGTCGCAACGATCGGCGAAGCTTTCCCGCGGATCCGCGTCGGCGTGGGGCGCCCCGAGTTCGACAGCGTCGACCACGTGTTGGGACCGTTTAGCGACGCGGAACGCAGGGCGCTCCCTGAGATCGTTGCTGCCGCGGCCGACGGCGTCGAACTTTGGATCGACGAGGACGTCGAAGCCGCGATGCGGTTCGTTAATACCTACCTACACGTGCTGGACACGTGATTGATCGCGGCGATACGATTGCCGATTCCCGCCGCCGTGTAGAGAAACAGCGTAGCCGCGCGCTCGGGACAGACCTCGATCATGCGCTGGTCGGTCGAGCGCACGAGCGCGCGCACGGCCGCCGGCGGATTGCCCGTCACCGCGACCGCGAAGCGATCGGCGTCGAAATCATAGGAGCGTAGCGCCGCGTTGCGGACCGGCACCGCGGCGAGGTATACGAGCGCCAGCAGCGCGCCGACGATCGCAAGTCGCGATAGCGGATCGTCGTCGCGCCGGAACCTGACGCGATCCGCGATCACGATCGCGATCGCAGAGAACACGATGATAACCCCGCCTTCGATGAGGGCGACGAAGAGCAGGTCTCCGTGAGCGACGCGTTCGAGTTCGTAGGCGATTTCATACTCGATCTCGGGCTCCGTGTCTCCGGCAAGCAGATCGCGGCTGAGAAGAATGCGGCGGTCGCCGCTCGAGCCAAGCACGACCACTTGCGCTAGCGGAGAGTCGCCGAGGCTCTCGCGCAGCACCGGGGGCGGCGCTATCCGCGCGCGCGCGAGCATTGCGCGAATCCGACCGTCGAGCGCGACGTCGAGCGGGCGGATCGCGTGCGTGGCCGGCCCCTCAACATACGCGCTCAGGTACGACCAGCCGACGCAGGCGGCCAACACGCCGATCATCGTGTAGGCGTACCATTGATGAGTGCGCCCGACAAGCCAGAGGACGGTTGCCGCGATGAACCCGGCAACGACCATCGCCAGGGCCGTATGGAAGATCCAGAACGCCGCCCAGGTACGCGTGAGGTCGGCGGTAAGCTGCAAGGCGCGATCGACGCGATAGAGATAAAAGGAAGGAGGGATCGCGGCGACCCGGGCGACGAGCGCGAGCGACGCGCCAAAGAGAAAGCGCACTCCCCCCTCGGAGCGGATCCGCCGTCGCAGCCAGTCGCGGATCGCCGCCGCCCCCCCGGAGCTCCACAGGTAGAGGAGCGCGGCCGCCTCAAAAACTTGAATCAGTATCCATCCGAGCAGCGTCCAATGCGCGCGCCGCAATGCGGCCGCCTGGCGCGCCGGATCGACCAGCACGGTCGCGGGCTGCGTCATCAACTGCGTCTGAGTTAGTGCATCGACGCGGCGATCGAGCGCGTTTGGGCGTTCGAGCGCGGCGGCCGCGGAGCCGCATCCGATAAGCACGAGTATCGTCACGACGATGGCTGCGCGAGCGACTCGGGCTGCTATATTACCATGCACTTTACGTCATATCGCTTGAAGACGGGGTCGCTCGTTAGCACCGTAAGACTTTCGAGCTGAGCCTGAGCGGCGAGCATTCGATCGAACGGGTCTGCGTGTTCCATCGGCAGCTCCGCTACGGCAAGCGCATGCTCTTCCGTTATCGGCAGCGACAGGATGTTGGATTCACGCGCTCTTTTAGGAACGTACAGCGCCGCATTGTTCGGAAGCCTCATTTTTCCGATCCGAACCTTTATCGCGATCTCCCATGCGCTCGCAGCCGACAGATAGAGTTGGTTCTCCGCGTTCCGAAGATGTCGCCAAAATTCTTTCTGAATCTTTCCCTGCGCAAGGAACATCCAAAGAAAGACCTGCGTGTCGAGCAGCAACCTCATCCGTAAAACTGCTTCAACAGCTCGGGCGGCAGGGGCTCGTTGAAGTCTTCAGCCACGAAGCCGAGGCCCTCGTCGTTGGCGAACGAGCGTTCTTTAGCGGCCGTCGCTGCCACGATGCGAGCGGCGGGCACTCCGTCGCGCGTTACCAAGACTTCTTCGCCGGCTTCAGCGCGCTTAACGAGCGCCGAGAAGTGCGCCTTTGCCTCACCGATGCTTGCGCGTTTCATAGCTCCAGGATATTAGCTTGACCATATTTAGTCAAGCTTATTAGTCACCACGCCGCGCGCCTATTTTTTGGGCAACGGGCGGGCGGGGTTGCCGGCGACGCGCTCGCCGGAAGAAACGTCCTTCGTAACCACGGAGCCCGCGCCGGTCAACGCGCCGTCGCCGACGGACACGGGCGCGACCAGCGATGTGTTGGAGCCGATCGAGACGTCGCGGCCCACGATCGTCCGATTCTTCTGCTCGCCGTCGTAGTTGCAGGTGATCGTCCCGGCGCCGATGTTCGTACCCTCACCGATCGTGGCGTCACCGAGATACGAGAGGTGGCTTACCTTGACGCGGCGCGCGAGCTCGGATTTCTTGATCTCGACGAAGTTGCCGATGTGAACGCCGTCGGCCAAAGACGTCTCGCCGCGAAGGTGCGCGTACGGTCCGATGTGGACGCCGTCGCCGATGCTCGAGTCTAGGACGATGCTCTCGCGGACGGTGACGCGCTCGCCGAGCCTCGCGTTGGAGAGGCGGCTGTTTGGCCCGACGACGCAGCCGGGGCCGAGCCGCGACAGCCGGGAGATCGTCGTGTTCGGATAGATCACTGTGTCGATGCCGATTTCGAGTTCGGGTTCCAAGTAGGTCGTGTCCGGATCGACGATCGTGACGCCCGCGCGCATGTGCTTCGCGGCGATGCGCGCGTTCATCTCGCGGCGCGCGTGCGCCAACTCGACGCGGTCGTTGATGCCCAGCACCTGAAGATGGTCGGGCGCCTGGATCGGCTTGATCTTCCTTCCGGCCTTCACGAAATAGGCGACCGTGTCGGTGAGATAGTATTCCGATTGGGCGTTGTCGGCGCGCAGGCGCGTCACGGCGTCGCGCAACGCGCTCTCTCTGAACGCGTAGATGCCGGCATTCATCTCGTTCGAAGCGAGCTGTTCCGGCGTCGCGTCGCTGGCTTCGACGATCCCCTCCACGGTTTCACCGCGTCGCAGGATGCGGCCGAAAGTCGACGGCAACGGCATCTTCGCGGTCACGAGAGACATCACGGCGTCGTCCGCTCCATCGGCATCGAGCGAACGGGCCATTTTAGCAAAGAGCCCCTCGGTAACGAGCGGCATGTCGCCGCAGGTGACGACGATGCGACCCGCGGATTGCGGCTCGAGAGATTCCAGCGCCACGCGCACCGCGTGACCGGTTCCGAGCTGCTCCGATTGCAAGACGCCTCTAACGCCGAATCGATCGATCTGCGCCGCCAGCTCGTCGTTGGCTACGACGACGATCTCGTCGATTCCACTGGCGCGCAGCGCCTGCAAGACGTACCAGAGCATCGGCCGTCCGCAGATTTCGTGCAAGACCTTCGATCGGTCGCTCTTCATGCGCGTGCCTTTGCCCGCGGCCAAGACGATCGCCCGGATCATATCGCTACCTCGGTTCGCTCGAGGAGCGACTTCCACTCTTCCTGCTCGCGCTTACTTGGCGCACCTACGAGATCGAGTGCGTTGCGCAGCCGTTCCCGAACCATGTCGCGTCCGAGCAGCTCCATCGAGTCGAAGAGCGGGATCGACGTCGGATTGCCGGTGATCGCGACGTAGAACGGACGCGCGACGTCACGCAGCTTCTTCCCGAGCGCCTGTGCGACGCGCTTCAGAACCGTTTCTATGCCGAGCGCGCTCCACGCCGGCAGCCCGTCGAGCTCGCCGAGCGCGAGCGCGAACGCCTGGCGTATCTCGAGATCGTCGAGCTTCGTGCCCTGCAGATCCTCCGGTCGCAACGACAGGCGCCCCGAGAAGAGAAAGGCCAACAGCCCTCCCAAATCGCTCAAGCGCTCGATGCGCGGGGCCGCCAGCTCGGCGAGGCGCCGGAGACGCTCCGGCGTTATCGCCCAGTCCTGCGCGCGCTGCGCGAGCGAGTTCGCGTCGAGGCGTTCGCGGATGTACCGCCCGTTCAGCCAGTCGAGCTTCGCGAAATCGAAGACGGGGCCGCCGGTCGGCACGTGCTCGACCTCGAAGCGCCGCACGATCTCGGTGAGGTCCATCAGCTCGTCTTCCCCTTCGCGCGTTGCGTTCGCCAACAGCGCTAGGAAGTTGATGAGCGCCTCCGGCAGATATCCCATCGCGCGGAAAAATAGAATTCCGGTCGGATTCTTGCGCTTGCTGAGCTTACTCTTATCCGGATTGCGCAGCAGCGGAAGGTGCATCAGCTTGGGGGGCTCCCAGCCGAAATACTCGTAGAGCAAGAGGTGCTTCGGAGCGCTCGACACCCACTCTTCGCCGCGAAAGACGTGGGTGATCCGCATGAGATGGTCGTCGACGACGTTGGCGAGATGGTACGTCGGCAGGCCGTCGGACTTGATCAACACCTGCATGTCGACGCTCTTGAAATCGAACTCGATCGGCCCGCGCCTTAGATCCTCGACGACGCAAACGCCTTCGTCGGGGACTCGCAACCGCACGACGTAGGGTTCGCCGGCGGCCTCGCGCCGCGCGATTTCCTCCGCTGAGTACGTTAGGCAGAGGCCATCGTACCGCGACGGCTGGGCCGCCGCTCGCTGCGCGACGCGCATCTCTTCCAAACGCAGCGGCGTGCAGAAACACTTGAACGCGTGCCCGCTCGCGATGAGTTTTTCGGCATATTCGCGATAGATCTCCGATCGCTCGCTCTGGCGATAGGGCCCGTGCGGGCCGCCGACGTCGGGGCCCTCGTCCCACGAAAGTCCGCACCAGCGCAGCGCCTCGAGAATCGTGCGCTCGCTTTCGGCGGTGCTACGCGTCTGATCCGTGTCTTCGATGCGCAAGATGAACTCGCCGCCGTGCTGTTTTGCAAAGCAGTAGTTAATGAGGGCGACGTAAGCCGTGCCAACGTGTGGATCGCCCGTCGGCGACGGCGCGACGCGCGTTCTAACAGTTGACATGAGGGGAAACTAACCTACCAGGGCTCTTCGCTTACCGCACTCGGCCTGGACGAAGTCGATGATCTCTTTCAGCGGTGCGCCCGGCGTAAAGATCGCGCTCACTCCGAGCTCGCGCAGGCGCTTCGCATCTTCCGCCGGGATCGTTCCTCCTCCGAAAAATACGATGTCGCCCGCGCCTTGCGCTTCGAGCTGCTCGACGACGAGCGGAAAGAGCGTCATGTGCGCGCCGGAAAGGATCGAAAGTCCGATGCCGTCGGCATCTTCCTGAATGGCGGTCTGCACGATCTGCTCGGGCGTCTGGAAGAGTCCGGTGTAGATCACTTCCATTCCCGCGTCGCGCAGCGCGCGGGCGATGACCTTCGCGCCGCGATCGTGGCCGTCGAGGCCCGCCTTAGCGATGACGATGCGCAGGGGTCGGTCGTTCATGTCGTAGTCCATCACGGTAACGGCTCAAGCGTAGCGCTTCCTCGAGCTTGCGCACGACCTGCTTGAGCGTGCGGCGCATCCGGTAGAGCTCGATATCGGTTCGGCATCGAAGGCCGTGTCTGTGTCGCATATCTACGCTTAGAGCACCGCGGTCTCGGTATATCGCCCGTACACCTGCGCCATGGCTTCGACGATCTCGCCTTCGGTGCAATACGCGTTCACGCAATCGATCAGGTGGGGCATGAGATTGTCGCTCGGATCGGCGCACGCGGCCGCGAGGCGCTCGAGCGCGATCGCAATCGGCCCCGGGTCGCGCTTCTCGCGAAGGTCCTGCACCGCCCGCGCCTGTCCGCGCTCCGTCGCCTCCCCTATCTTCAGCAGCTCCATGTCATCGCGGTCTTCGTCTTTCACGAACGCGTTGACGCCGACGATGATGCGATCCTTCGTCTCGATCGAGCGCTGATACCGGTAGCTCGCCTCGGCGATCTCGCGTTGGAAGAAGCCCGCCTCGATCGCTTCGATCACGCCGCCGTACTCGGCGATCTGCGCGAAGTATGACTCGGCTTCACGTTCCATCTCTTCGGTGAGGGCTTCGACGTAATACGAGCCGCCGAGCGGGTCTACGACGTTCGTCACGTTCGTTTCGTATGCCAAGACTTGTTGAGTGCGCAGCGCGATCTCGACCGATTTCTCGCTGGGCAACGCCAAGACTTCGTCCATTGAGTTCGTGTGCAGCGACTGGGTGCCGCCCAGCACCGCGGCCATCGCCTCGAACGCGACTCGCACGATGTTGTTCTCCGGCTGCTGCGCCGTCGCGCTGCAGCCCGCGGTCTGGGTGTGGAAGCGCAGCTTCCACGAACGAGGATTTTTCGCTCCGTACTTTTCGCGCATGTGGCGCGCATAGATTCTGCGGGCCGCGCGAAACTTCGCGATCTCTTCGAAGAAGTCGATATGCGAGTTGAAGAAGAACGAGAGGCGTGGCGCAAACGTGTCGACGTCCATGCCGGCGGCCATGCACGCCTCGATGTAAGCGAAGCCGTCCGCGAGCGTAAACGCCAGCTCCTGCGCGGCGGTCGAGCCCGCCTCGCGGATGTGATAGCCGGAGATCGAGATCGTGTTCCAGTTCGGCATTTCGCGCGTGCAGAAATCGATCATGTCCACGATGATGCGCATGTGCGGACGCGGCGGAAAGATCCACTCCTTCTGAGCGATATACTCTTTGAGAATGTCGGCCTGAATCGTCCCGCCCAGTTTCGCGCGAGGAATCCCCTTCTTCTCGGCGGCGGCGATGTATTGCGCGAGCGCGATGCAGGCCGGGCCGTTGATCGTCATCGACGTCGTGATCACGCCCATGTCGATGCCGTCGAAGAGCTGCTCCATGTCTGCGAGCGAGTCGATCGCGACGCCGCACTTTCCGACCTCGCCGCGCGATTGCGGAGCGTCGGAGTCGTAACCCATCAGCGTCGGCATGTCGAACGCCACCGACAGTCCGTGCTGGCCATGTTCGAGCAAGAAGTGATAGCGCTCGTTGGTCTCCTTCGCCGTGCCGAAGCCGGCAAACTGACGCATCGTCCACAGCCGGTCACGATAACCGTTGGGGTGAATTCCGCGAGTATACGGAAATTCGCCGGGCCAGGCGAGATCTTGCGCGAGGTCGAGATCGGCGACGTCCCGCGGTTCGTAGACTTTCTTGAGCGGAACGTCGGAGATCGTGCGGTCGGTAGCGCCGGAACCGGGCCCTCGGCGCGGACGCCCTTTCTCGGACCCCTCCTCCCAACGGCGGCGCTGTTCCTCGAACGCCGGAGTCGGCTCCGCCCCCAGACCGCTGGGACGCTCGATCATCTTGGCCATAGCGGCCGAGCTTTTCGACGCGAGCGCCCGATTCTCCCCAAGGATTCTCCTATAGGTCGAAGGTCGAGAGAATGCGTTCGGCCGCTTCATATGGGTCGAGGTCGTCGCGGGTGTCCTCGTGCAGCGCACGATCCAGACGCATCTCCAAACGTCCCAGCGCGAGTTGCCGAACTTGATGCACGAACGCTTCTCGACGCCGCTCGTCGATTTCGCCGGTTTCGTTGAGGTACGTCACATGGCGCTCGATCGCGCTCCAGAGTTCCTCGATGCCCTCGCCCGCCAGCGCCTGCGTCGCCACCACCTCCGGCACCCAACCCGGCCACTGCTGCATCTCCATCATCGAGCGAATCTCGCGCCGCAGCTGGTCCGCCATCGGATGGTCGGCCTTGTTCACGACGAAAATGTCGGCGATCTCCATGATGCCCGCTTTGAGCACTTGAATGGAGTCGCCGCTTCCCGGCTGGAGCGCGACCAGCGTCGTCTGCGCGAGTTCCGCTATCGCCACCTCGCTCTGCCCCACACCTACCGTTTCGATCAATATGACGTCGAAGCCGAAGGCATCCATGAACAGCACGGCGTCGGCCGTGGCGCCGGCGAGGCCCCCGAGATGCCCGCGACTGGCCATGGAGCGAATGAACACGTCGTCGTCGGTAAAGTGTTCGGCCAGCCGAATCCGATCGCCGAGCAACGCGCCGTGCGAAAACGGCGAACTCGGATCGACGGAAACGACGCCGACGCGCTTTCCCAGCGCGCGTGCCTTGCGAACGAGTCCCGAGGACAGGGTCGACTTACCGACACCCGGCGGACCCGTGAGTCCGATCGTCATCGCGCGGCCGGTCTTTGGGTAGAGCGCGCGGACGAGCTCGCCGCCGCGTCCGGCTTCCGCATAGGAAATGGCGCGCGCGAGAGCGCGCGCTTTATGGCGCTCGAAGTCGCGCAAGAGTTCGGCATACGCCGGATGATCGGTCAAGGCAGACATGTTGCGGCTCGCGATGAGACCGGACCTCCTGCGGGGCGTCCGGCGACGCAGCGCGAAGGCGACATCCCCATAGTGCAGTCGTTTATTACGCGTTACGCAGCGATCGGTGTCGTCGCCGCGCTCCTCGTACTCGATCTGCCCTCGCGCGTTGCCGGCCAGACGCTCGTCGTACCGCTCACGGGCAAACGGGTGCGCGACATTCAAACCGCGCAGCTGTTCCACACGCTGCTCCACGATTTCTTTTTAGAAGACGATGCTACGACGTACGTCCAGACCGGCGACATACCGGTCATGTGGCTGCGCGACTCGTCGGCCCAAACAATTCCGTACATTCGGTTCCAGCTCGTGTATCCGGTCCTGCGCGGTCGTTTCGTCGGCGTCATCGAGCGCAACTCGCGCAACATCCTCACCGATCCGTATGCGAACGCGTTCCTCGCCGATTATCATGTCTGGGAGCGCAAGTGGGAGATCGACTCGCTGGCGTGGCCTGCCGTCCTCGCCTCCATCTACTGGCGCTCGACGAGAGATCGCACGGTCTTTTCGCGCGATCTCCACCGCGCGCTGCAGTCGATCGTAACCACGTACGAATGCGAGGAGCGCCACTTCGCGTGCAGCCGGTACCGCTATCCGGTGCGCGTCTACACGCAGGATGCGTACAACGGCGCGACGGGAATGATTTGGGGCGCCTTTCGACCCTCCGACGATCCGGTTCAATACCGCTTCAACATCCCGCAAAACGCGATGGCGGTCGTCGCGCTGCGCAACGTCCGGCAGCTCGCGCTCGACGGTTACGGCGATTCGGCGCTGGCCGCACGCGCGCAGGCGCTGGCGTCCCGCGTCCAGTTCGGCGTCGAGGAATACGGGCGCTTCTTCAACGCTCGGCGTGGCGTCTGGATGTACGCATACGAAACCGACGGCTTCGGCCACTACAATCTCATGGACGATGCGAACATCCCGAACCTAACGACGCTGCCCTACATCGACTGGTGCTCGGCGTACGATCCGACCTATCTGGCGACGCGCGCGTTCACGCTCAGCATGGATAACCCGTTCTACTTCGCCGGACGATACGCGCAGGGACTTGGAAGCCCGCACACTCCGTACGGCTACGTTTGGCCCCTGGGAATCATCGGGCGCGCACTTACCGCGACGTCGTCGATCGAGGTCGCGACGGCCATTACGACGCTCGCCGAAACCGACGGCGAGGACGAGCTGATCCACGAGAGCTTCTATCCCGACGGGTATTGGCGCTACACCCGCCCGGAGTTCGGCTGGGCGAACGCGCTTGGGGCGGAGCTCTTCTTCCGGAGCCTCGCGTGGGAGCCCGCGACTCAGTTCGCGTGGGACGGCCCTATCTTGCCGTTCCAACGGCGCTCGGCGACTCCCCGGCTCGTCCCGTACTTCACCGCGCTCGAAAACGCGGGGGAGCTCAATGCGACGCTCGGCCGCCTGTTGCACGTAACGGGCGGCGCCATGCCGCACGGTTAGAACTCGGGGTATGCCGCCCTCGCTAATTCTCAGGTTAATCGCTCGGGCGGCATACCCGCTCGTTCCATTGTCCCTATAATAAAGGCGGGCCGCAGACGGGGATGTGCGCGAGGCCGACAAATCCTCAAGCGTTATGGATGAGGGTTACTATCGCTATCCATCGATAGCGCACGATCGTATTGTCTACGTCTGCGAGGACGATCTATGGAGCGTGCCGGCCGGCGGCGGCGACGCCGTTCGGCTGACGGTAAGTTTCGGCACGTGTTCCTTCCCCCGAATCTCGCCGGACGGCGAGTCGATCGCGTTCGTCTCCACGGACGAGGGGAACCCGGAGCTCTACGTGATGCCGTCGCGCGGCGGAGAGCCGCGCAGGCTGACGTTTCTCGGCGCCTCGCTCCTCGCAACGACGGGTTGGAGCGACGACGGGAGCGAGATCTACTTCGTCGGCAATCCGACGACATGGTACGAAGGTGAGACGCGACCGTTTGCGATCGGAAGGGACGGCGGGACTCCGAGGGAGCTGAATCTCGGACACGCTCGTTCGCTCTCCTTCGCAACGTTCGGCCGGCTCGCAATCGGTCGCAACGCCGCCGACCCCGCGCGCTGGAAGCGCTATCGCGGCGGAACCGCAGGTGAGATTTGGATCGACGCGTCCGGCACCGGCACGTTCACCCGCTTAACGCTACCCAACGGAAATCCGTGCTGGCCGATGTGGATCGGCGATCGGATCTTCTTCCTCTCCGATCACGAGGGTATCGGTAACCTCTACTCCTGCGCGCTCGACGGAAGCGACATTCGCCGTCACACGCACGAGAACGAATATTACGTACGCTTCCCCTCCACCGACGGCACGCGCGTCGTCTACTCGGCCGGCGCGGCGATCGGGATCTACGACATCGCGACCGGCACCGCGCAGCACGTCGACATCGCGACGCATTCGCCCGCGCCACAGACGGCGCGGCGGTTCGAGAACGCGGCGGAGTCGCTGACGGAGTTCGCTCCGCATCCCGACGGAACGCAGCTGGCCTTCGACTCGCGCGGCCAGCAGTTCACGATGCCGCTGTTCGAGGGCGCGGTGATCCGGCACAGCTCCGGCAGTCAAGCGCGCACGCGCTTGACGCAGTGGTTCCATGACGGAAAACAGCTCGTCTCCGTCACCGATGCCAACGGCTTCGAACAGATCGCGCTGTGCCACGCCGACGTACCCAGCGAACCGAAACTCGTCACGTCCGGAGACATCGGACGCGTCACCGACTTGGTCTGCTCGCCGACGGCCGGCGTCGTCGTCTTTGCGAATCACCGCCACGAGCTCTGTGCGCTTGACGTCGACGACGGATCGGTGCGCACGCTCGATACCTGCCCGTCGCATCGCATCGAAGGGCTCTCGTTCTCCCCGGACGGCCGCTTCGTCGCGTACGTTTGGTGGCCGGCGCACGGAACTTCGATCATTCGAGTCACGAAGCTGCGCTCGGGCAAGCTGCACGACGTCACCACGCCGCTGCGGATCGACCAGTCGCCGGTGTGGGATCCCGATGGGAAGTATCTCTACTTCATCTCGACTCGCGACTTCAATCCGGTCTACGATGCGCTTCAGTTCGATCTGAGCTTCCCGCAGGCGAGCCGTCCTTTCGTGGTGACGCTTCGCAGCGACGTCGTGTCGCCGTTCGTTCCAAAGCCAAAGCCGATTCACCACGATCACGACCGCGACCGCGAACGCGGGCGCGAGCGGGCCAACGGAAAGCCGGAGAAGGTCGCCGATATCGAGATCGACTTCGATGGCATCACGGGCCGCGTGCTCGGCTTCCCGGTCGACGAAGGCGACTACAGCCAGATCGTTGCGGCCCGCGAGCGCGTGCTCTTCACGCGCTTTCCGGTCAAGGGAATCAAACCGACGCGCCGCGAGGATCTGGAAGGCGACGGACACGGAACGCTCTTAGCCTACGACTTCGAACAGCAGCGCTTGGCGACGATTGCAACGGAGGTCGACGAGATTCGGCTGGGGCGCGACGCGCGCACGCTCGTCTACCGCTCGCACGACCGGCTGCGCGCCGTCGACGCGCTCAACGACCTGCCCGAGGAGGACGACGAGCCCAAGCCGCCCACGAACGAACCCGGCCGCCGGAGCGGTTGGATCGATCTCGACCGTGCCAGCGTCGAGATCATTCCGCGCGACGAGTGGGCGCAGATGTATCGCGAGGCGTGGCGACTTCAGTCCGAGCAGTTTTGGGTCGAAGACATGAGCGACATCGACTGGGATCGAGTGTACGATCGCTATGCCGCGCTGCTGCCGCGCGTGCGCACGCGCAGCGAGCTTTCGGATTTGATCTGGGAGATGCAAGGAGAGCTCGGCACCTCGCACGCGTACGAGTGGGGCGGTGACTACCGCGAGCCGCCACAGTACCAGCGCGGCTTTCTGGGCGCCGATCTGCGCTGGGACGAAGACCGCGCCGGCTACTGCATCGAGCGCATCTATCGCGGCGACTCCTGGAATCGCGAGATCGACTCACCGCTCGCCGAGCCTGGGCAGAACGTACGCGAAGGCGACTGCATCGTCGCCATCGGCGGGACCCGCCTCTCGCGCGACGTCTCGCCCGACCGCCTCCTCGTCAACGCAGCCGGCCGCACCGTCTCGCTGACGCTGCGCAACAAAAAGGGCGAAGAGCGGACCGTTCTGGTAAAGGCCCTCGCTAGCGAGGCTGCGCTGCGCTATCGCGCGTGGGTCGAAGCTAATCGGCGAATCGTCCACGAGCGTACCGGCGAGCGCGTCGGCTACTTGCACATCCCCGACATGGGGCCGTGGGGATTCTCCGAGTTCCATCGGGGCTATCTCAGCGAGTTCGATCGGAAAGGCTTGATCGTCGACGTTCGCTATAATCGCGGCGGCCACGTCTCGCCGCTGCTGCTCGAAAAACTCGCGCGCAAACGCGTCGGGTACGATACGCCGCGCTACGGCGAGCCGATTCCCTATCCACCCGAATCGGTCGGCGGCCCTATTGTCGCGCTGACCAATCAATTCGCAGGTTCCGACGGCGACATCTTCAGCCACGTTTTCAAGCTCTATAAGCTCGGGCCGCTCGTAGGTAAGCGCACGTGGGGCGGAGTGGTCGGAATCGATCCGTACCATCATCTGGTCGACGGCACGCTCACGACGCAGCCCGAGTTCTCGTTCTGGTTCGTCGACGTCGGTTGGCGCGTCGAGAATTACGGGACCGAACCCGACTACGACGTCGACATCGCACCGCACGAGTATCGCGAAGGCAAAGATCCGCAGATGGACCTGGCCCTCGAACTGATGGAAAAGGCACTCGCCGATTTCAAAGAGGCGCGTCCGGACCTCTCGACTCGTCCGTCGCTGCCGCTGCCAGTGTTGGCGTGAATCGGGCGGGCCCGGCGTGGCGGGCCCACGCCGGGCGCCTGCCTCTCGTCGCCGCATTCCTCGTGCCCGCGATCGTCTACGTCGCGAGCGCGTCATCCGAACCCGCGTCGTGGGACACGGCCGAGCTGCAAGGCGTGCCCTACATTCTCGGAATCTCACACCCGACGGGATTCCCGTTCTACGTCTTGATCGGTTACGTGTGGTCGCACGTCGTCGCTATCGGCTCCATCGCGCTGCGCATGAACGCGATGAGCGGCGTCGCGATGGCGGTGACCTGTGCCGCGGCGTACGGCGTGGCGATGGTGTTCGGCGCGAGCCGCACGGTCGCGCTCGCCGCGACGCTATGGTTCGCGCTCACCGAAAACATTTGGTCGCACGCCTCGCGCGCCGAAGCGCAGGACGTTGCGGTGATGTGCTGCGCCTTGGCGATCTACGCGTTCCTGCGCTGGATGCGCGAGGGCGGCGCATGGTTCGCCGGGGCGTTCGCGCTGTGCGGCCTGGGCATGGCCGCGCATCCCAACGCGCTCTGGATCTTGCCCGCGTTCATCGTCGGCGCGGTAATTCGGCGACCGCGCCCTCCGTTGCGGCTCGTCGCGCTCTCTTTGGGTTTGATGGTCGCGGGACTGATGCTGTATGCGTACCTTCCGTTGCGTTCGGCGTACGTCGTCGCGCACGGCTTGGATCCGACCGCGACGTTTCCCGGCGCCGGCGGCGGCATCTTTTGGAACTACAACGATCCGCGCACGCTCCCCGGCTTGATCGCCGAGCTCTCCGGCAGCGAGTCGGAAACGCCCGTCTACTTTCTGGCTTCCCTCAATCCCGCGCATCTCGCCGGCGCGCTCCAGGCCTTCGTCGCAACGCTTCGCGCTCAGTTCGGCACGTTCGCGACGATTCTGATGTTCGTTGGATTGATTGTGGCGTCGCGCCGGGATTGGCGCGCGACGCTCGTGCTCGTGATCGCGACGACGGCCGCGCTCGTCTTCTCCGTGGTGTATCCCAATGAAAGCGACATCGATCGATACCGGCTCCTCGTCTCGTGGCTCGCGGTTCCGGCGCTCGGCGCACTCACACCGAGATGGCGCGGCCCATCCTCGTCTGCGCTAACGGGCGCGCTGGTACTCCTTCTGGCGATCAACGCCGGAGTCGCGTTCGAACGGGGGCGTCTCTACTTTTACCATCCGGCGAGCGAAGGCGGCAGGTGGGTGATCGACGCGGTGCGACCGTACGTTCCGCCGGGAAGCGCGATCGTGACGTACTGGCTCGATGCCACGTCGCTCGCGTACGGAGCGTACGTCGACGGATCGCTCCCCGGACGCATCGTCGTTTCCGACAACAAGTTTCGCCTCGATCTCTATCGGCAGTGGGCAGCGAAGCGCCGCGTCTTCGTACTGGTCAATCCTCACGACGTCCAAAGCGTGTTCGAAGCGCACGACTACGCGAAGCTCGATGACTATCACGAGCTCTACGAGATGCAACCGTAAGGCAGCCCAAATCGGCGCTTGACTTTTCGATTCGCAGTGTCGTATATGGGTACTAATATTAACCAGTCCAAGGCTCTGGGTTGTGCGGTCCAATAGATGCCAAGCACCATGCCAGGGCAGTCCATTTTGGAGTGAGGGGAGCGACAGATGAGTTCAAACGGGCGGCCCGGGACGATACTGCGGGCGTGGGAGTCGCAGAGCCGCTGGCGGGGCGTTCGCCGCGGCTACGGCGCCGAAACCGTGGCCAGGCTGGCCGGCAGCGTCGTCGTCGAACATACGCTGGCGCGGATGGGCGCGGAGCGGCTCTGGCGCGATCTGCAATCGGATTCGCCCGTGAGCGCCCTCGGCACGCTGAGTGGAAATCAAGCGGTGCAAGCGGCGCGCGCCGGACTGCGCGCCATCTATTGCAGCGGCTGGCAGGTCGCGGCGGACGCCAACCTCGCGGGAGAGATGTATCCCGATCAAAGCCTCTACCCGGTCAACAGCGTGCCCGCGGTGGTGGAGCGGATCAACAACGCGCTGGCGCGGCTCGATCAAATCGAGTCGCTCGAGGGGCGCGGCGGAGCTCACTGGTACTTGCCGATTGTCGCCGACGCCGAGGCCGGCTTCGGCGGCGCGCTCAACGTCTTCGAACTTACCAAAAGCTTGATTCGCGCCGGCGCCGCCGGCGTTCACTTCGAAGACCAGTTGAGCTCGGAGAAAAAGTGCGGCCATCTCGGCGGCAAGGTGTTGGTTCCCACGCAACAGGCGGTACGGCATCTGATCGCCGCACGCTTGGCGGCGGACGTTCTCGGCGTGCCGACGATCCTGATCGCGCGCACCGATGCCGGCGCGGCGAAACTCATCACCAGCGACGTCGACGCAGCCGATCGCCGTTTTCTCACCGGCGAGCGAACCCCCGAGGGATTCTTCGTCACCGAGGGAGGGCTCGACGCATGTATCGCGCGCGGTCTGGCCTACGCCCCGTACGCCGATCTCATCTGGATGGAGACGTCCGAGCCGAGCCTGGAAGAGGCGCAGCGGTTTGCCGACGCGATCCGCGCACGTTATCCGGGCAAGCTCTTGGCGTACAACTGTTCGCCCTCGTTCAACTGGAAGAAGAAGCTCGACGCAGAGTCGATCGCGCGGTTCGGCGAACGCTTGGGAGAGATGGGGTACAGGTTCCAGTTCATCACCCTCGCCGGATTCCACACGCTCAACTACGCGTTCTTTGCGCTGGCGCACGACTTCAAGGCTCGCGGCATGACGGCATACGCCGAGTTTCAAGCGCGAGAGTTTGCGAGCGAACCGCTCGGCTACACCGCTACTCGACATCAGCGCGAAGTCGGCACGGGTTACTTCGACGAAGTGGCGAAGGCGATCGGAAACGGTGAAGTCTCGACGACCGCTTTGCGCGAGTCGACCGAAAACGCGCAGTTTTACGAAAACGGCGCGGCGAGTGCCGGTATAGCGAGGAACCTCTGAACGTCGCTCCGGCGGGCTTTGCGGTCAGACGCGATCTGCCGCCGGGATTCGCCGAGTTCTTTTGGCCGCTTCACCGGCGCTTCACTCGCGAGCAGCAGCGCCTCGTCCAGGCGCGCAAGGAGGGCCTCGCGCGCGCACACGCCGGCGATCTTCCGACGTACGAGCAGCCATCGGAGGCGACGCTGTCGCAGTGGGCCATCGAGCTGCCGGCGTGGTGCAAGGATCAACGCAATCAGATGACCGGCCCGGCCGACGATGCCGAGCTGTGCGTGAAGATGCTGAACTCGGGCGCGCCCGGCGTCATGCTCGACCTCGAAGACTCGATGGCCAACACGTGGGAGCGTCTGATGGTCGGCCACCGCAATATCGCCGCCGCGCTCTACGGCGAACTAACCTACGAAGACCCCAAGCGCGGCGGCACGGTGCGAATCACTCCGAGCAGCACGGTCGTATGGAACCGCGTCCGCGGGCTGCATCTCTCGCAGGCGGGCGTGATCGAACATGCGCTCACGAGCGCGTCGCTCTTCGACCTCGCCGTGCTGGTCTTTCGTCTAGACTTCGAACGCCTGCGGCACCCGCTCTGCATCTACATTCCGAAGTCGGAGTCTGCGGAGGAGGCGCTCTGGTGGAAGGCGGTCTTCGACGCGCTGATCGAAGGCAAAGGCTGGCCGGCCGGTTCGATCAAGGCGATGGCCCTGATCGAATCGCATCCGATCGCCTACGAGATCGAGGAGTTTCTCTTCAATCTGCGCGAGTATATCCTCGGGCTCAACCTCGGACGGTGGGACTACATGGCGAGCCTGATTCATTTCAATTTGGGCGATCCCGAGTGGCTGCTGCCCGACCGCAACACGATCCCGATCGACGTTCCGTTCTTTCAAAACGTGCGCACGCTGATCCCCGAGCTTACCCACAAGCACCGCGCACTCGCCATCGGCGGAATGACCGCGCTCTATCCGAGCCGAGAGGATCCGGAGCTCAACGCGCGCGCGCTTGGCGTGCTCGAGCGCGACAAGCGCAATGAGGCCCTCTGCCTGATGGACGGAGCGTGGACCGGTCACCCCGATCAGAACGCGATTGCAGTCGCGCAATTTCCCTTTCCCAATCAGCTCGATCGACGGCCGTCGCTCGCGACGCTCCATCCCGATCTGCGCCCCGCTCCCAAGGGCGTCGGCGCGACGACGCTCGGCGGTACTCGGGCGGCGGTCCGTACCGTGATTCGCTATCGCAACGGCGTGCTCGAGGGACGCGGCGCGAGTCTGCTCGATGGTTACATGGAAGATCTCGCGACCGACCGAATCTACCGGTTGATGATCGCTCAACGCCTGCGCTATCCGGGAGACTACACGCCGCGTTCGCTGAGCACTATGTTCGACGAGGAACTCGACCGAATTCTCGACGAGCTTCCGCCCGAGGCGACCGGAGACGCCCGCAATCGCTATCGCCGGGCACGGGATATCTCAGAGCAAATGATCCTGACCGGCACATTTGATCCGACGTAGCCGCGTTCCGCTGGTTGCGGCGCTCGTGACGCTCGTGATTCACCTCGCGGGCAATCCGCACTACGGATTCTTTCGTGACGAGCTCTATTTCATAATCTGCGGATTTCATCCGGCGTTCGGCTACGTCGACCAGCCGCCCATCGCGCCGTTGTTGGCGGCGGGGTCGCAGCTCTTCGGGCATTCGCTCTTCCTGCTTCGCGCGATTCCCGCGATCTTTGCGGCCGCCGGCGCCTACGTCACCTGTCTGCTGGTCATCGAGCTGGGCGGCGGCGCGTTCGCGCAGATCTTGGCCGCCATCGCATTCTTTTTCGCCAACGTGTTGATGAGCTTCGGCATGAAGGTCGGCCCGGACATGGTGGGGCTCTGGCTCTGGCCGCTCGCCGCGCTCTACGTCCTGCGCATCGTCAAGGGCGGCGATCCGAAGTTGTGGCTGGGCGTGGGCGCTGCGATCGGCTTCAGCCTCGAAGCAAAATACAGTGTCATCTTCTTTGCGATCGCACTGCTCGCGGCGTTGCTGGTCGTGCCACAGCGCCGCGTGCTCGCGTCGAGGTGGTTCTTTGCGGGCGCGGCACTCGCCGTCCTCATCGCGCTTCCGAACTTCTTGTGGCAGGCCGTGCACGGTTTTCCGATGTGGGAACTCCTGCGCAACGGTCAACAGGGGAAGAATCTCGTCGCCTCGCCGGCGCTCTACCTATTCCAGCAGCTGCTGCTCACGAATCTCTTTCTGTCGCCGGTTTGGATTATCGGTCTCGTCTGGCTGCTCTGGAATCGCGCGGCGCGCTTCTTGGGATACGCATACGTCGTTCTGACGATAATGATGATCGCGCTAGGCGCAAAGCACTACTATGCGGGAAACGCCTACCCGATCCTGATCGCCGCAGGTGGGGTGGCGATCGAAGCCTGGACGAGCCGGCGGATTTGGCTGCAAGCCGGACTCGTAACGGTCGCGTGCATCGCGGGCGTGTTTTTCCTGCCGTTCTCGCTGCCGGTGCTATCGGAAGAACCGATGGTGCGGTACGCGGCGTTCGTCGGAGAGCTGTTGCACGTCAAGCGCAGCACGATGCAGACCGAGCGCTTCAGGACCTCGACGCTTCCCGAGGATTGGGCCGACATGCATGGCTGGCCCGAGCTCGCCGGTACGGTCGCGCAGATCTACATCGCGTTACCGCCCGTGGAGCAACGCCAGGCGGCAATCGTCGCGAACAACTACGGCGAGGCAGCGGCCATCGACTTCTTCGGCAAACCGTATGGGCTGCCGCCGGCGCTCTCCGGACACAACAACTACTGGCTCTGGGGCACGCACGGGTATACCGGGGACGTCATCATCGACGTCAACGGCGACTGCGGCGCGGCATCGCATCTCTTTCGTACCGCGCGTCTCGCCGCGCGCTCCGATCCGCCGTGGGTGATTTCGTACGAGCAGAACATCCCGATCATGGTCTGCACCGGAATCAAAACGCCGATCTCGACTCTCTGGCCTAAGCTGCGTAATTATATTTAAAAGAATCGGTGCACGAACTTAGCGCCAGGCGCAACCCACGACGTGGTCGTTGACCATTCCGACTGCCTGCATGAACGCGTAGCAGATGGTCGGGCCCACGAAGCGGAAGCCGCGCTTGCGCAGGTCGCTGCTCATCGCCTCGGACTGCTCGGTTGACGACGGAACTTCTTCGAGCTTGCGGCGGCGCTTCACGATCGGCTTGCCGTCGACGAAGCGCCAGATATACGCGTCGAACGATCCGAACTCGCGGCGAATCTCGAGGACGGCCTTCGCGTTAGCGACGACCGACTCTATCTTTGCGCGATTTCGAATGATGCCGGGATCTTTGAGAATCTTCTCCACGCGCGCCGGCGTCATCCGCGCCACTTTCGACGGATCGAAGTTTGCGAAGAGCTCGCGATAGCGGTCGCGCTTGCGCAGCACGGTCTGCCAGCTCAAGCCGGCCTGCGCGCCCTCGAGGCAGAGCATCTCGAACAGCGTGCGGTCGTCGTGGACCGGCACGCCCCACTCGCGATCGTGATAGGCGATCATGGGGTCCGTTCGCGCCCAGTGACAGCGTCGCGGCAACGCTTGCTTCTTCATGTGTTCTCCTAATTTCCCTGAGGTGGCGCAGAGGGTGACACGGTCCCTATACTCTATGAATCAGCGCATGCGCCCTCGCGCCGCCCGATACGTTCCGCCCGCGGCCGCCCTCCTGACGCTGATCGTCCACCTGATAGGCAACCCGCATTATGGCTTCTTTCGCGACGAGCTCTACTTTATAATCTGCGGGTTCCGTGCGGCGTGGGGTTACGTGGACCAGCCCCCCGTCGTGCCGCTCTTGGCGGCCGGGTCGCAACTCTTTGGACACTCGCTCTTCTTGCTGCGAGCGATTCCGGCACTCTTAGCGGCCGCGTCGGTCTACGTCACATGTCTGCTTGCCTTAGAGTTGGGCGGCGGCGCGTTCGCGCAAGCGTTCGCCGCACTCCTGGCGGCGTTGACTCCGGTGTTGATGAGCTTTGGCTCGAAGGTTACGACCGACGTCGTCGGACTGGTGTTATGGCCGCTGGCGGCGCTCTACGTCTTGCGAATCGTCAAGGGCGCGGATCCGCGCTGGTGGCTGGCGGTTGGAGCGATCCTCGGCATTGCGATCGAGAGCAAGTACAGCGCAATCTTCTTTGCCGTCGCCATTGTCGTCGCGCTTCTCCTTGTTCCGCAACGGCGCGCGCTCTTCACGCCGTGGTTTCTCGGCGGCGTGCTAGTTGCCGCGATCCTGGTGCTGCCCAACTTCGTCTGGCAGGCCGTGCATGGCTTTCCGATGTGGACGCTTCTGCACGATGCCAGCGCCCACTTAAATGCGTCGCTCTCACCGCCGCAGTACGTAGCGGCCCAATTGCTGATTACCCACCCATTGCTGATGCCGGTCTGGGTGATCGGCTTGGTAGGGCTGCTGCGGCGGGCGGATGCGCGCTTTCTCGGCCTCGCATACCTCGTGCTGATCGTGCAGATGATCGCGCTGCACGCCAAGCATTATTATCCGGGCGACGTTTACCCCATTCCGATCGCCGCGGGCGCCGTTGCGATCGAGGCCTGGACCGCGCGCGCCATTTGGTGGCGCCCGCTTCTGAGCGCTTACGCGCTCGTCGCGGGGATCGTTCTCGTGCCGTTGCTGATGCCGATGCTTCCCGAGCGCGCGATGTCCGACTACACTGCGATCATCCAAAGCATGCCGGCACGCGAGGTCGATCTGGCGCGCATGGATCGTCGTCCGGTCGGAAACCTGCCACCCGATTGGGCCGATATGCACGGCTGGCCGGAGCTAGCCGCGGCCGTCGCGCAAATCTACGACTCACTGCCGCCCAAGCAGCGCGCGCAAACCGCGATCCTGGCCAGCAACTACGGAGAGGCGGCCGCGATCGATTTCTTCGGTCCGCCATACGGGCTTCCGCCGGCGCTGTCGGGTCACAACCAGTATTGGGTCTGGGGAACGCGCGGGTACAGCGGTGCGATCGTCATCGACGTTCACGGCGAATGCGACGCGCGGCTCTTTCGCGAACGCCGCATCGTAGCTCGCTTCAGCAATCCCTGGGGCAGACCGTTTGAGAACGGCTTCCCGATTTCGATCTGCCGAGGAATCACTACGCCGCTGGCGGCGTACTGGCCGAATCTGCGCCGGTATATTTAGCCGGTATATTTAAAGAAAGGCTTCCGGCGCGATCGCCTTGAGGAGGTACGGGTGCGCGCGATCGGCGAGCCGCCACGGACGCAGAGGCGAGACGATGTCGTGGGATGGAGGCAGACCGGTGATTCGAGCCATTTCAACTGCACCGGGATATTGGCGACGCCAGCTCTTATAAAGGCGGCGGATCGCATAGTTGTTGACCGCAACCTCAGCGGCGTTGGTCACGATGGTGAAGTGTTCGGCGCGCGGCCGAGTCGTGCGCGCCTCGTCGAGCAAGGAGTGTGCGATGCGGTACGAATGCGCGAGGCCGTGCGTTGCGTAACGTGGATAGCCGTTCGAGGGCATGTGCCGTTCCCGAAGGATCGGGTTCCACCAATGAAAGCGATTCGGCAGTCGCAACAACCATTCGGCGATCGCGCCCATGAAACGATTCGGTATCATCCAGACGCCGAAGAACGGCGCGATCGGAACGCAGCGCTCGATGGCGTAGCGCTGGCCGATCCATGCCGCCATCAAGCCTCCCAACGAGAAGCCGGTGACGGTTATCTTATCTCCGAGTTCGCGAGCGATCGCTACGTACTCGGTAGCCGCGTCGTAGAGGTCTCTGGCATTCAGCCGCTCGAGCGCGGGTGAAAGCGGATCGGCGTGTCCGTGATGCGGCAAGCGCGGGATGAGGACGTTGTAACCCTGCTCGAACAACTCGCGCCCGATGCGCTCGAACTGTGCCGGCGACGCGCTCATGCCGTGGATAAGGACGGCCGCGCGCTGCCGCCGCGTACCGTGCAGGAGCGCGATCGTGCGCCCTTTCTCGGCGACGCCGGGATGATCGCGAGCTACAAGTCGTTCGAGCAGCGAAAAAGAGGTAGTCAAGGAAAAGTCCTTAACAGCCCGAGGGTGCATCTCCTTTCAGATCGCGCACGCGAACTCATCGCCGAAGAAGAGCGCTACGGCGCGCACAATTACGCTCCGCTCGATGTCGTCGTCGAGCGCGCCGAAGGCGTTTGGCTGTGGGATGTTGCCGGCAAGCGGTATCTCGACTGCGTCAGCGCGTACTCCGCGGTAAATCAAGGACATTGCCATCCGCGAATCTACGCCGCGTTGGTCGAGCAGGCAAAAAGAGTCACGCTGACGTCGCGCGCGATGCGTAACGACCGGCTGCCCGGCTTTCTCGAGCAGCTGACCAAGTTATGCGGATACGCCAAGGCCCTGCCGATGAATACCGGCGTTGAGGCCTTCGAGACCGCCGTCAAGCTGGTGCGACGTTGGGCCTACGCCGTCAAGGGCATACCGCGCGATTCGGCCGAGATCATCGTCTTCTCGGATAACTTTCACGGACGGACGATCGCCGCGATTAGCGCCAGCAGCACGCCGGAGTATCGCGGAGATTTTGGTCCCTTCGTCCCGGGATTCACCGTACTGCCGTACGGCGACGCCGACGCGCTCGAGCGCGCCATCAACCCAAATACGTGCGCCGTGCTCATCGAGCCGATTCAAGGCGAAGGCGGCGTGAACGTACCTCCCGAGGGATACCTCAAACGCGCCTGGGCGCTCTGTCGCGAGCACGACGTTCTGTTCGTCGCCGACGAGATCCAAACTGGACTCGGGCGCACCGGCGACCTCTTTGCATGCGATTACGATCGAATTCGGCCCGACGTCTTGATCGTCGGGAAGGCGCTCGGCGGCGGTTTCTATCCGGTATCCGCCGTCCTCGCCGACGACGTCTTGATGAGCCTCTTTCAACCGGGCGACCACGGCAGCACGTTCGGTGGCAATCCGCTCGCTTGCGCCGTAGCGCAAGCGTCCCTCGACGTCATCGTCTCCGAGAAGCTCGCGGAGCGCGCGCGCTATGCCGGGGCAAAGATCGTGCAGGGACTGCGCGCGATCGGTTCACCGCTGATCGCGGAGATCCGCGGCCGGGGGCTGCTCGTTGGCATCGCGACCTCCATTCCCGCAGCGAGGCTTTCGAAGGCGCTGCTCGAGCGCGGCGTCGCCGCGAAGGAGACGCGCGAGCGCGTCTTGCGGATCGCTCCCCCGCTGGTCATCGATGACGACGCCATCGCCTACCTCCTCGAGCACTTTGCCGACGCAATCGGGAGCCTAGGTTCGAGGTCTTGACACTCCCCCTGGCGGGCGTGATATGGTTGGCGAGCCGAAGCAGCGGCTCGTCCCGCTCACCGGATGCTCACGGGTTATCCGGTCTTCACGTTAAGGAACTCACGGCTGGTTCCACGGTGGGGTTGCTCCGGCAGCGCCTTTTTTATTTGGAGATGAGCTCATAGCACGACCCCTGCGCGTCAACGATCAAATTCGCATTCGTGCGGTTCGGGTGATCGACGAAAACGGACACCAACTCGGGATTATCCCGACTGAAGATGCGCTGGCGCGTGCGCGCACCGCCGGACTCGACTTGATCGAGGTCTCGCCGAACGCGCAGCCGCCGGTATGTAAGATCGCCGACTACGGGCGGCTCAAATACGAGCAATCGAAGAAAGACAAGGACGCTCGCAAGAAACAGCGGCACTTCGAATTAAAAGAAGTGAAACTTCGGCCGAAGATCGAGACGCACGATTATGAGACGAAGGCGCGGATGGCCGAGCGATTATTACTGGATGGAAGCAAGATAAAAGTGACGATCATGTTCCGGGGACGAGAGATCACGTACACGTCGTTTGGACGCCGGCTGCTCGACCGCATGGCCGAAGACATGGCGCCGTTGGCGATGGTGGAGCGTGAGCCGCGGCTCGAGGGCAAGAACATGTTCATGATCTTGGCGCCCCGTGCGACGCCCGCGGGGCCGCCGAAGTTCTCGACACCGCGCGAGCGCGACCAAAAGCCGATCGCGCATGAGCCTGAGAAGGAGCGAACCAGTGCCTAAAATTCGAACCCACCGAGGAACCGCGAAGCGCGTTAAGGTCACCGCGACGGGGAAGGTGCTACACCGCCACCAATTCGACGGTTGCGGCCACATCCTCAGCAAAAAGTCGCCTAAGCGCAAGCGGAAGTTTCGCAAGGACCAGCCCACGGCCAAGGGCGACCTCAAACGCCTAGCGCCGACGATCCCATATCTCGTCTAACGGAGGTTCTTCGAAATGGCACGCATCAAACGCGCGGTACATGGTCTGAAGCACCGCCGCAAGGTAATGAAGCTCGTCAAGGGCTTCCGAGCCTCGCGTCGGCGCAACTACCGCGTAGCGAACGAAGCGCTCCTGAAGTCGCTCGCGTACGCGTTCCGCGACCGGCGCGTGCGTAAGCGCGATTTTCGGTCGCTCTGGATCAGCCGGATCAACGCTGCCGCGCGGCGCGAGGGGATCTCGTATTCGGTTCTGATGCACGGCTTGAAGAAATCGGGCGTGAGCCTCAACCGCAAGGCTCTCGCCGATCTGGCCGTCTCCGACCAAAAAGCGTTCGGAATGCTCCTCAATCTGGCGAAGCAAGCCGCACAAAAGTAACCCTCGGCAGGCAAAATATCGGCGGCCCCGGTACAGGCCGGCGCCCGCTAGTATATAATCTTGGCGTTATGAGGTGTTGGCGTTCCGTCTTTGCGACGGTTCTAATCGTCGGCTTAGCGGCGGCTGCCGTCGCCCCGGCGGCACGGGCCGACAGCGAACTCGCCTTGACGCCCGCGGTCACCGATCGCATCGACCGTATGGCGAAAGACGAAGTGCACGCCGGACGTACGCCGGGCATCGCGATTGGAATCGTCGAGGACGGGCGGGTAGTCTACGCGCGGGGCTTCGGATTCGCCACGCTCGCCAAGCACGTTCCGATGACGCCCGACACCGAGTTCTATACCGGCGGTCTCACGATGCAGTTCACGGCCGCCGCGATCTTGCTGCTCGCTCAGGACGGGAAACTCAGCCTCGACGACCACGTAACGAAACTCGTCCCCGAGTTTCAGTTAGCGAACGGCGTGACGATTGCGCAGCTGCTGACGCAGACGTCGGGGCTTCCGAGCTACGCGTCGCTTCCGAAAATCGCGTCCGATTTGACCCGCACGGTCAAGCTCAGCGATCTGCTGGCGTTAGTCGACGGACTCAAACCGGCTGCTCCGCCGGGTGCGGTCTACGCAAACAACCCGCTCAACTATATGGTTGCGGGACTGATCGTAGAGCGCGCGAGCGGCGTGCCGCTCTCCGATTATCTCGAACAGCACGTCTTTCTGCCGCTGGTGATGAATCATTCGTTCCTCGCGGGAGATAACGGCATCTCGCCGACTCACGCGACCGGTTACACGCGCGGCCGGCAGGGATTCGACGCGGCGCCGGTTTGGGATCCGGCATGGCTGGGCGGAGCTTCCGGGCTAGTCACGACGATCTACGATCTCGCCAAATGGGATATCGAGATGCCGGTTCTGCTGCGCATCGACGCCGTTCGAACGATGTTTTCGCCGACCGCGAGCGATGGGCCGACACACTACGGAATGGGCTGGGTCATCGACCGCCGCGGCGGAAAAACGTTCGTCTGGTCCAACGGAGAGATATCCGGCTATCGCGCGATGAACGCGCTCTTGCCGGAACAGCACGTCGGCGTCATCGTCTTTTCCAACGCCGATTCGTTCCACGGCTCGGTGACCGTCCCGGAAGAGCTGGGAGCGCGCATTCTGGACATCCTCGTTCCACCGACGTCCGCGCATCTCGATAATGCGACAGTGACGCGAGCTAAAGACTGGCTCGAGCGCCTGGCATCGCGCAAATTCGATCGTTCGGAGCTGACGCCTTCGTTTAGCGCCTATCTCAGCGACGAACTCGTCGCTCGTGAAAACTTTGCCGCTCTGGGACCGGTGCAATCCATCGTCCCGATCTCGAGCAGCAGCGAATCAGACGGCGATACGATATACGAATTCCTGGTGCGCTATACGCACGCCCAGTATCACTATCAGTTCGAGGTCACGCACGACGGTAAGATCGACGGATTAAATCTGACTGCTTAGTCCTTTACTCGTCTCCGTCGGCGAGACGGCGGCCAGTAGCCTCAACGACTTTACCCAGCATCGTCACCGCCTCGGCGCGCGTCGCGTTGCTGAACATATATCGCAGACGCTCGTCGGCATCTTCGACGATCAGCACCGCTCGTCGGCCCAAGCGAACGGCATCGATAAGCGAGCTCAAATACGCTTCGTCTTCCGGTGCCAAGACCGAATGATCTCCGCCGAAGAGGCTGGGCTCCAACAACCGTTTCAGCACGGCATCAATGTCGCTAGGTATTTCCACTACTACCCTCCAAGACCGATTCCGCCACGTCGGTAGCAACGGGGGACGAGGCAGAAGTTTCTTCTCGTTACAATAACTATCGACCGAGTTCACTTCCAAATTCACCTTCGCCGCCCTGCAGCCAAAACAGGGCAAGCAAGGTTTTTGCGTCCGCCGTTCCATCAGCGACCAGGCGCCATGCCGCCTCGGGCGTGAACACGCCGGACTCGATTCGCTCGTCGTCGTCGAGCGCAGGCTCGCCTGCGGTGAGGTCGTCGGCGACGAAAAAATGCATGACTTCGGAGCAGAAGCCCGGGGATGTCCAGACCGAGCCGATCGGGCGAATGCGGCCGGCCCGATAACCGGTCTCCTCGCGAAGCTCCCGGTTGGCCGCGACGGCCGGATCTTCGCCCGGCTCGGCCGTTCCGGCCGGGACTTCCCAGAGAGCTGCGTTGGCCGGATGCCGGTACTGCCGCACGAGAACGAGCTCGCGCGGCGTCGGGCGCGCGATGATCGCTAACGAGGCTCCGTGCTCGACCACGTCGACGCGGTGCTCCGTTCCGTCCGAATAGCGCACGGTATCGACCCGAACGCCGAAAACGCGGCCGTCAAAGCAGCGGCGCGACGCGAGAACTCGAGGCGCATCTTCCATCGGCGAGGCTTTGGCGGAACGGGGAAAGGGAGCCTCGTAAGAAAACCGGATGGCGAAGTCGTCGATCTCCACCGAAATCGGTTGGCTTGCGTTCTTCCTGGTCGTTTTCGCGGCGACCGTCTATTTGTTGGTTCGGTTGCTGGTGCCGCACCATTTCAACGATAAGATCGCGATCATGCTCGCCGCGATCTTCGCAGGGCTCATCCTGATCTTCGCGCGCGCTTGGCTCACGCGCCGAGCCCAGTCGCGATAGTGGCAACGCGGCTGGGGGTTCACGCCGATCGGCTCGCAGGCGTGCGCGCGCTGCGATCGGGCAAGGGCCGGCGGGAGCAGGGGCGTTTCGCGCTCGAGGGTGCGACGCTCTTGGAAGAGGCGACGGCCAGCGGCTTTCCGGTGAGCGAGATCTATGCGACGGAGCCGGCCTACGAGGCGACGCCGATCGTGCGCGAGCTCGACGCGAGCGGAATCCCGACCTATCTCATCGAGGGGACGAGCGCGGCTCGTATCTCCGACCTGACCACCCCGAGCGGCATCGTGGCCGTCGGCCCGATGCGGCTCGCCTCGTCCGAGCGGGTCTTTGGTGCCGGATGGCCGGTCTTGGTCCTAGCCGATCTCAACGACCCCGCCAACGCGGGAGCCCTGCTGCGCTCGGCAGATGCCTTCGGTTGCCGCGGAGTCGTATTCGGATCGCGCGGAGTCGACCCGTACCACCCGAAGGTCGTGCGCGGATCGATGGGGGCCATTTTCCGGCTCTCGATCGGGGTTGCGGAGCCCGCGGAGGTCGCTGCGGCGGCCGTAACCGCCGGATTTCGGCTGCTGGGCCTAGCCGTCGGCGGCTCCGAGCTGTCGGAGGAGGCTTGGGAGTCCCCAGCGGCACTGGTCGTGGGCAACGAGCGGCAGGGCCTGGGACGCTGGGAGGCCCTGTGCAGCCGCCTGCTCGCCATTCCTATGGTCGGGAGGAGCGAGAGCCTCAGTGCGGCTGTAGCGGGTTCCATCGCGCTCTACGAGGCCGGCCGTTCGAGGCCACGGCGGCTTGCAACCAAGGAGCAAAGCGCCTAGTGGGATTAGGCGTTTTATCAACGCGTCACGAAACTTTTGAGAAATGTCAAGAGAGTGGTACGAGGTCAAAAAGTCAAGACTACCGTCGGTAAAAGTCGCATGCTATACTGAAGCGCATTCCGCGATGTGGGCCGCCCCGGAGCCGACGGCTCAGAAGGAGACTGCAAGCGCATGGCAACGTCCAATCTCTTCTGGAGGCTTTTCGCCCAAACCGGTTCGATCGACGCTTACCTGGCTTACCGAAGGCTATACGCGGCGCCCACTGCAACGTGAAATCTGGGATTCCGCAGTAAACGTCAAAACCGCGAACCGATTTTTCAAGCGCCCGGTCGAAGAGAATAAACCGGGCGTTTTGTTTTTGATAACGGCATGGCGAAACTAACGGAAATGCTTGCGGACGTGCAACGACGCTTTGCGGCGGACGCAGATGCGGCGGAAAGCGAGCACGCGCTCGAGAGCGTGAGGATCGCGTATCTCGGCCGAAACGGCGAAGTCACGTTAGTTCGGCGAACTATCGGCACGCTGCCCGAGTCCGAGCGTCCCGGCGCGGGAAAAGCGATCAACGATGCGGTGGGCGCGATGGAGGCTCGGCTCGAAGCTGCGCGCGGCAAACTCGAATCTCGCCGTTTCGACGCGGAACTCGCCGCCTCGATCGACGTAACGTTCCCCGCGATCGCGCCTCAGGTCGGGTCGATCCATCCGGTGCGGCGCATCATCGAGCAGAGTTGTGATTACTTCACGCGTCATGGCTTTGCCGTCGTCGTGGGCCCCGAGGCGGAGCCGGATTACTATAACTTCGACGCGCTCAACATCCCCGCCGACCATCCGGCGCGCGAGAGCTTCGACTCGTTTTGGCTCAACGACTCGCTCCTGTTGCGGCCGCACACGTCGCCGATGCAGATCCGAACGATGCAGCAGCATCGTCCGCCGATCGCGATCGTCGCTCCGGGGAAATGCTTCCGGCGCGACGCAGTCGACGCGCGCCATCTCTTTCAATTTCACCAGATCGAAGGTCTGCTGGTAGCCCAAGGCATTCACTTGGGCCACCTGAAGGGCATGCTGACCGGGCTCTGTCGCGAGCTCTTCGGCGCGGACCAAGTCGTGCGTTTTCGTCCGTCATACTTTCCGTTCACCGAACCCAGCGCCGAAGTCGACACGACCTGCCCGAAATGCAAGGGCCGGGGATCCACATCCCCGCCTTGCAACATGTGCGGGGGGTCAGGCTGGATCGAGCTAGGCGGATCTGGAATGGTGCACCCCAACGTGCTTCGCGAAGTCGGTTACGACCCCGACGTCTATTCCGGTTGGGCCTTCGGGTTCGGCGTAGAACGGCTTGGGCTGCCGCGCTATGAGGTGGACGACATCCGCCGCTTCATCGACAGCGATCCCGACTTTCTCGAACAGCTAAGTTGAACGCGTGCGCGTACCGATAAGCTGGCTGCGCGAATTCGTCGCGCTGCCCGCCGATGCCGAAGCGATCGCGGATCGGCTGGCGATGCTCGGCTTTCCGGTGGCGGAGATCGTCAAGCGTCCGCCGATCGCCGGTGTCGTCACCGGCCGAATCGTCGCGCTCGAAAGACATCCCAACGCGGATCGCTTGCTGGTCGCGCGGGTCGACGTCGCGGATGGAGAGCCGCTCACGATCGCCACAGCGGCCACCAACGTTGCGAGCGGACAGACGATCGCGGTGGCGACGGTAGGCGCGCAACTCCCCGAGCTAAAGATCGAACGGCGCACGATGCGCGGCGTCGTCTCGCACGGCATGATGATCTCCGCCGGCGAGCTCGCGCTCCCGGAGGAGTGGTTCGAAGACGGAATCATGCAATTCGATGGCGCGACGCCGCTCGGAGCGGACGCCGTGGAAATGTTCGGCCTTTCGGACGACGTGATCGACGTCGAGATCACCAGCAATCGTCCCGACGCGATGTCCGTCATCGGGCTGGCCCGCGAGCTGGCGGCGTCGTACGGCATGGCGCTGCGGCTCCCATCCTTCGTCAATCCGGGCGTGCAGGCGGAGCCGGCCGGTGAGGCGCCGCAGGTCGTGTTGGAATCGCGCGATTGTTACCGTTTCGTCGCTCAACGCTTCGACGACGTGCGTGTCGCGCCCGCGCCCGCGTGGATGCGGGTTCGTCTCGCGCTGGCCGGGCAGCGACCGATCAACAATCTCGTCGACGTCTCGAACTACGTCATGCTCGAAACCGGTCAGCCTCTGCATTTCTACGACGCGTCCGCCATCCACGGCGGAAAGCTGATCGTGCGCGACGCGATCGACGGCGAAACGATTGAAACGCTCGACGGCGTCGATCGAACGCTCTCACCGCTGGCGCTCGTGATCGCCGACGATCGGCGGCCGCTCTGTCTTGCGGGCCTGATGGGAGGTGTCGTGAGCGAAGTCGCCGCGACGACGAGCGCGATCGTATTGGAGGCCGCCAACTTCAACGGCGCCCGCGTCAGGCGCATGAGCAGCGCGCTGAATTTGCGCACCGAAGCTTCGGCGCGTCACGAGAAATGGCTTGCGCCTGCGCTGACGGACATCGGTGCGGCGCGCGCCGCACAACTCTTGCACGAGCTCGGCGCGACGCCGTACCGGCCGCACGCGTTCGGTGAACCCGTCGCGCCTTCGCAGCCGATTCTCCTTCGCGTGGACGAGGTCGAGCGATTGCTGGGTCTCGCGGTCCCGGCCGATCGCGTCGAGCGTCATCTCGCCGCGCTCGGCTGCGGCGTGACTCCGGCGCGCGGCGACGATCTGTCGGTCACGCCGCCGGCGTGGCGGCGCGATCTCACGAGCACCGCGGATCTGATCGAAGAGGTCGCGCGAATCGAGGGCTACGAAAGCATCCCGGCCGTCGTGCCGACTGTCGCGCCGCACGAGATTTCCAGCGAAGCGTTCGCGCGCGAGCGCCAAGTCGCGCACGCGCTCGCGGCGCTCGGCTATCGCGAGGTCATCACCCACTCGCTCCACGGCGCCGCGCTCTTCGATCGCACCGCGCCGACCGGACTATCGCCGGCGGCGACAGCCGTCGAAGTGCGCAATCCGCTTTCGGAAGAGCAACGCTACTTGCGCGACTCGCTCGTTCCCGGAATGCTGGAATACTTTTCCGCGAACCACGAGCCGGTACGAATCTTCGAGATCGGCGAGATCTTTCGCGCGGATAAGGACGGCATCGTCGAGCAGACTTCGCTGGCCTTCGGTTTTTCCGCGGAACGCAGCGGCGAGCCGGAGTGGCACGATTCGGCGTTTCTGCGAATAAAGGGCGACTGCGAGGCCCTGCTGCGCGAGCTCACCGGACGCAGGGTCGAGACCGAGGCCGCCTCGGATGCCGGATTTCACCCCGGCAAATGCGCGCGTCTCTCGATCGACGGAGTCGCGATCGGCACGCTCGGCGCCGTCGACCCTCGTCTGGCCAAGTCGTTCGACGTCGAGCGCAGCGCTTACGCGTGCGTTCTGAACGTCGCGGCGCTGCCGCCGTATCGGACGCCGCACTATCGGCCGCCCTCGAAGTTCCCGTCGACGTACCGCGACGTTGCGCTGATCGTCGACGCACGCGTCGGCGCGCGTGCCATCGAACGCGCCGTCGCGGCCGTGCTCGGTCCGCTCTGCACCGGCGTTCGAGTCTTCGACGAGTATCGCGGACCGCAAGTCGAAGAACCCTTCGACTCCGCTCAGGGCGGGCGCAAGAGCCTTGCCGTGCGCATCATACTGCAGCGCTTCGACAAGACCATCACCGACGAAGAGGCGGACGCGGCCGTTGCCGTCGTTCTCGACGCCGTGCGCGAGCAGTTCGGAGCGACGATCCGCACGTGATCGCTGGGGGCGCCTGGCCCGACGTAGTCATCTTCATCGTACTCGCGATCGCTACGTATAAGGGGTATTCGCGCGGCTTCGTCTCCGAGCTCGGCGGCGCCGTCGCAGTGACCGCCGCCTTGGTGACGCCGTGGTTTTACAATGGATTCCTGGATTCTCAGATCGAGGGAATCACCAAACTCGGTCCCGGATCGGCGCACGTGATCGGAATGTTCGGCACGGGTCTGCTCACTTACGTGGCGATATTGATCGTCGCGCGAATGCTCGGCGCGATCGCGAGGCTGCCGGTCCTTGGCCTGGGGAACGCGCTCGGCGGCGCCGTCATCGGCTTCGCCAAGGGCGCGATTCTTCTATGGGTCGTGCTCTTCGTCGCGCTCTTCTTTCCACTGTCTCCGGACATTCGCGCCGGCTTGCACCAATCGCGGCTTTCGCCCTACCTCGTCAGCTACGACGCGACGATCGACGACGCGATCCTCTCGACGGTTCCGTGGTTCGCGCGTCCCTTCGTGCTGCCGTATTTCAGGCGACACCACTTGTAACGCGGCCCGATAGCGATTCGATCGCGGCGGCAGTCGCCGTTCCGGGACTCAGCCGTTGACCTAAGTCGAGCAGCGTTAGCTCGATGGCGCCGATGGCGCCGAGAAAGTCGACGTCTCGCACGTCGCCCATCGTGCCGAAGCGTAGAATCTTTCCGGACAACTCGCCCTGGCCACCGGAGAACACGACGCGATGCTTTTCGCGCAGCATTTTCAACAGCGCCGCGACGTCGACACCATCGGGCGCGTAGGCCGCGACGACCGTCGGCGAGTGCGCGTCCGGCCGCGACACGAGGGTGAAGCCGAGGCTTTCGAGTGCCGCGCGGACGGCCGCCGCGAAGCGGGCGAAACGCGCCCATGCGGCTTCCATCCCCTCGGCATGATAGCGCTCCAGCGCCACGTCGAGCGCGTATAGGATCGGTATCGGCGGCGTCCAGGGCGTCTGCCCTTGCTTCGCGGCGTCACGCGCGTGCCGCAAGTCGAAGTAGAAGCGCGGCGAGCGCGTCTCGGCGATTCGCGTCCACGCGCGCTCGCTCGCCGCGACCATCGCGGTGCCGGGCGGTGCGGCAAACGCCTTCTGCGACGCGGCGACGACGACGTCGTAGCCCCATTCGTCCATGCGAAGCTCGGAGGCGCCGAGCCCGCTGATCGAATCGACTAAACTGATCGCGCCGTGCGCTCTCAGGATCGGTGCGAGCGCGGCCATGTCGTTCGCAACGCCGGTAGACGTCTCGTTCTGCGTGAGCAGCACGCCGGCAATTTCGCGATCGGTGTCGCGTTGAAGCCGCGCTTCGAGCGCGCGGGCGTCGAGCGCCGCGCCGATCGGCGTCTCGAGCGACTCGACCGAACAGCCGTAGCGTTCGGCAATCGCGGCGAAGCGCTTGCCGAAGAAGCCCACCGCGCACGATAGTACCTTGTCGCCCGGCGAGAACATATTCGCGACGGCCGTCTCGAGCGCTCCGGTGCCGGAACTGCCCAGCACCACCACGTCGCCGATCGTACCGAAGACCGGACGCAGCGCCTCGGTGATTCGTCCGAGCAGCGCTGCGAACTCCGGCCCACGATGATCGATCAGCGGACACGCCAACGCCTCGACGACGGGCTGCGCGACCATGACGGGACCGGGGAGGAATAGGAGCTGCCTCGGCATCGAATACTGCTTCGATGGACGTGGCAAGCATCCGCCTCACCGAGCTCTCGTCCTGCGCGGGGTGTGCGGCAAAGCTCGGCGCCGCCGAGCTGAGCAGCGTGATGGAACGCGTTTCGCCCGCAACCGACGACCGGGTCTTGGTAGGCTATGGGGCTAGCGACGACGCCGGCGTTTATCTACTGCGCGACGGCCTCGCGCTCGTGCAGACCGTCGATTTCTTCACGCCGATCGTCGACGATCCGTACGACTTCGGCCGAATCGCCGCGACGAACGCGCTCTCGGACGTCTACGCGATGGGCGGTCGCCCGTTGACCGCGCTCAACATCGTCGCCTTTCCGGAGGATCTCGATCTCGCGATCCTCGTTCGCATTCTCGAAGGCGGCGCAACGGTTGCGCGCAGCGCCGGCGTCGCAATCTTGGGCGGACACACCATCAAAGATGCGGAGCCGAAGTACGGCATGGCGGTCACCGGGATCGTCGATCCAAGCTGCGTCGTGACGAACGCGGGCGCGCACGTTGGTGACGCGCTCGTGCTCACCAAACCGCTCGGCACGGGGATCCTCACGACCGCTCGCAAACGCGGCGCAATCGCGCCGCATGAGCTCGACGAAGCGGTGCAGTGGATGACGATGCTCAACGATCGCGGAGCGGAAGCGATGCTGGCTGCGGGGGCGCACGCCGCCACCGACGTCACCGGCTTCGGCCTGCTCGGCCACGCCGATAACATGGCGCGCGCTTCAGGTGTGCGGTTAACGTTCGAAGCCAGCGCCGTTCCGTTCATGGACCGCGTGCTTGAGCTGATCGAAGCTGGAGTCGTGCCGGGGGGCACGCGCCACAACGCCGAGACGCACGCCGCCTTCACCGATTTTGCTCCGACGGTGCCGGAGGCGGTGCGCATCGGTTGTTCTGACGCTCAA
Organism: Vulcanimicrobiota bacterium; assembly: GCA_963759245.1. Classification (GTDB taxonomy): domain Bacteria; phylum Vulcanimicrobiota; class Vulcanimicrobiia; order Vulcanimicrobiales; family Vulcanimicrobiaceae; genus Cybelea. The sequence goes on from CAVWYN010000002.1 coordinate 60,771, forward strand.
ACGTCCGGCGGTTTGTTGATTAGCATCGCGGCCGATCGTGTCGATCGGCTAGTCGGTGAGCTGTACGAGAGCGGCGCCCTCGCGGCCATCGTTGGCGAAGTCCGCGAAGGCGCCGGGATCTGCCTGTATTAACGGTTTAGAACGGACGAATGAGCATGACGTTCGTGTTTCCCGAACTGTCCGTGTAGAATCCGGTTTAGCCGGAACCCGTTACGGTTTCTTAACGCTTGATACGGGGCTTGCGTTCGGGCGCGCGTCTGACGACGCCGTTGCGCCGCTTCGCGTGTCCCGATCGGGCTCGAAGCGGAACGACGTTGTTGGCCTTGCCGTCGGCACCGAGCGGCACCGGCGCGATGAGACGCTTGCCCAGCGCGTGATAGAGAACTTCGGAAAGCTCGTCCACCGGCACGAACGTCATGCTCTCGCGCACCTCTTTGGGAATATCGTCGAGATCGACTTCGTTGCGTCGCGGCAGCAAGATCTTTGCGATGCCCGCGCGCTTTGCGCCCAGCACCTTTTCCTTGACGCCGCCGACCGGAAGCACTTGCCCGTTCAGCGTGATCTCGCCAGTCATCGCCAGATTCGGATCGACCTTAATGCCGGTGAGCATCGACGCGATCGACGTCGCCAACGCGATGCCCGCCGACGGACCGTCCTTCGGAATTGCGCCGGCGGGAATGTGAATGTGGATGTCGTGCTTGGCGAAATAGTCCTCCGGCAACCCCAGTTCGGAGGAACGCGATCGCAGAAACGACACGGCGGCCTGCGCGCTCTCTTTCATCACGTCGCCGAGCTGGCCGGTCAGCACGAGCTTGCCGGTTCCCGGCATCGACTGCGTCTCGATGAACAGAATGTCGCCGCCGACGGGCGTCCACGCCATCCCCGTCGCGACGCCGACCGAGGCGACGCGTTTGCGCACTTCGTTGAAGAAGCGCGGTTTGCTGAGATACTCCGCGAGATTCGCGGGAGTCACTCGCGCTTTGAAGCGCGAATTTTCGGCGATCTTGCGCGCGACCTTGCGGAAGACGGTGCCGATCTCGCGCTCGAGATTGCGGACGCCGGCCTCGCGCGTGTAATCGTTGATGATCGCGCGAATCGCCGCATCGCTGATCTGCGCCTGCGAGTCGCGCAGGCCGTTGTTGACCCGCTGCTTCTTCACCAAGTAACGCTTGGCGATCTGCAGCTTCTCCAGCTCCGTATAGCCTGAGAGCGTGATGATCTCCATGCGGTCGCGCAACGGCGGCGAGATCGTGTCGAGCGCGTTCGCCGTGCAGATGAAGAGCACCGCGGAAAGATCGAACGGCAAATCGAGATAGTGATCGCGGAAGTTGTTGTTCTGTTCCGGATCCAGCACCTCGAGCAGCGCGGATTGCGGATCGCCGCGGAAATCGGCGCCGACCTTGTCGATCTCGTCGATCATCATCACGGGATTGCGCGTGCCGGCGTCGCGGATGGCGCGCACGATCGTGCCCGGCATCGCGCCGATATACGTTCGGCGATGACCGCGAATCTCGGCCTCGTCGTGAACGCCGCCGACCGAGAGCCGGACGAACTTGCGGCCCATGGCGCGCGCGATCGACTGACCGAGCGAAGTCTTGCCCACGCCGGGAGGACCGACGAAGCAGAGGATCGGGCCGGTGAGTTTCTTCTTGAGCTTTCCAACCGCGAGATACTCGATGATGCGGTCCTTGATCTTGTCGAGATCGTAGTGGTCTTCGTCGAGAATTTGGCGCGCCGCTTTGATGTCGATGTGATCCGCGGTCTCCACGTTCCACGGCAGCGTCACGAGCCAATCGAGGTACGTGCGTATCACGCTGTATTCGGGACTGGCCTGCGGGACTTTGGAGAGGCGGTCGAGTTCGCGGTCGGCCGCCTTCTTCACGTCGGGCGGCATGCCGGCGGCATCGATCTTCGAGCGCAGCTCGTTCGTCTCGGCCTGCTGGGGGTCGACCTCGCCAAGCTCTTCCTGAATCGCGCGCAGCTGCTGACGCAGATAGAATTCGCGCTGATTTTTCTCCATCTCGCGCTGAATGTCGCTCTGAATCTTGTGGCCGAGCTCGACGACTTCGAGCTCCTTGGTCAGCAGCAGCGTGAGCTTGCGCATCCGCTTTGCGGTGTCGCGCTCTTCGAGCAACGCCTGCCGATCGGCGGTCTCGAGCCGCATCGTCGACGCGACGAAGTAGGTCAGCACCACCGGATCGGTGATGTTCGCGACCTCCATCTCCATCTCGCGCGGAGCCTGTGGAAGATAGGAAAGCAGCTTTTGAAACAGTCCCGCGAGGTTGCGCTGCATGGCAACGAGCTCTTCGTTCTCCACCGTTACGTCGGGCAGCTCGGTGTACTCCGCGACCATATAGGGCGACACTTGCGTGAACTGCTCGATCTTGAAGACCTGCTGCCCGGCGACGATGCACCGGAGCGTCCCGTCCGGAACCTTGAGCATCTTTTGAATGACGCCGATCGTGCCCGTGCGCTGGATGTCGTCCGGCCCCGGGTCCTCGATCTCGCGATCCTTGAGCACCGTCAGCCCGATCGGCTTGCCTTCGCGCAGCGCCTCTTCCACCAATTGAATTCCCGGCTTCTTGACCACGGCCAGCGGAATGACGGTGTGCGGGAAGAGCACAGCCTCTTGAAGCGGCAGAATGCCGATCAAGTTGGCGGGAACGACGCTTTGATTTTCCTTTGCGGGCATGTTCTTAGGAGTGAGTCCTTTTTACCATGATGTGCAATTCCGTTCGCGAGGTGGGCATGTAGGCGGTAGCGGCGACCGGCGCGACGACGATCAGCAAGCCATCCTCGTAGCTTGCCGCGACGCGATCGTACTCGATCGCGACCGGCAGGCGAATCCGCTTGACGAACTCGCCACGCGCGATCTCCTTCTGAACGAACGAGCCGCGCCGCAGCCGGCGAGATTCGATTCGGCGCCCTGCAATGACGAGGGACCGTTCGTCGAAGCCGATACGGAGCGTCTCGGCGTCCACGCCGGCGACCTCGATGACCGCGACGACCCGCTGCTCCTCTTCGTCGACAAAGACGTCGGCGTTGGGTTGAAACGCCGCGAGGCGGGTCCGCACGACGAACTCCATCTGCCCTAAAACCCGCTACTCTGGCACTCGGATGCGTCGGCTGCTAAGTGGGGACCTAGGCGCCCAGGTCGGGCAGTGCCCGGCCGGCCGGCCACCCGACGCACGGAACCAGCTGGAAGCGTAACGTACTCATGGCGCCCGGCACGATCCGGACCCTGAAGAAGCGCGGGTACTTGGTCGCAACGCCGTAGCGGCTGGCCGGAGGAAACTCGGTGACATTTTCGTTGGGCAAGTGCGTCGCCGCCAGCACTAGATTGATTGCCGTGGCGTCCGCAGGCGACAAGAATTGACTGGTGCGCTGCCCTAGCCAGGTTGAGCCGTCCGCGGTTGTGTAAAGAAAGCCGATGATCTCCCCGGGCATCATCGTGGCGGTCGATAAGACTTCGTCGATTCGCACGAGCTGCATCGCGCGAGCGACCGGCGGTTGCAGCACCTGCGGAACGGCGCGCGCCGAATCGAGGCAGGCTCCGCTCTCGAGCGGTTGCTGGGCCGCCATGGGTGGGGGCGCCTGGGGAGGCGGAAGCTGTGCTACGGCGGTAGCAAGCGTGGCAAGCAAGAACGTCGCAGTCGCTAACATGCATGAACTCTTCGCCTAAGCTACTGCGTAGCCTGGGGACGCGCGATGCCGCACTCATCGTGATGGGCGGCATCATCGGCTCGGGCATCTTCATGAACCCGTCCGTGGTCGCGCGCTACGTGCATAGCGGGCTCCTCGTAATGCTCATCTGGTCGCTCGGCGGTTTGGTCATTCTGCTCGGCGGCGGAGTCTTTGCCGAGCTCGCCGCCCGGCGACCGCACGACGGCGGAGTGTATGCCTACATGAGGGACGCGTTTCACCCGTCTCTCGCCTTTATGTATGGCTGGACGCTGTTGCTCGTCTCACAGAGTGGCGGTGCGGCGGCTGCGGCAGTCACGTTCGCAAAGTACTTCGCTCCGCTCACTGGATGGCAGCTCTCGAGCGGGCTCGTTGCGGCGACCGCTATCGTGCTCTTTACGGCAATCAACGCGTTGGGCGTTCGAACCGGGGCGACGACGCAGAACTTGTTCATGATTCTCAAGATTCTGGCAATCGCCGGTTTCATCGCGGTCGGCCTCGTCGCGCCGCACGCTGCGCCGGTTCCGAATCCGTCCACCGCCTTCGCCGGCGGAACGTTCGCGGCACTTGGCCTCGCTCTGGTTCCGGTGCTTTTCGCCTACAGCGGTTGGCAGACGTCGAGCTTCATGACGGCGGAGCTCAAAGAACCGCACGTGACGCTGCCGCGCGGCATCATCGTCGGCGTCGTCGTCGTCATCGCGCTGTATCTCGCCGTAAACGCGGTCTGCCTTCGCACGCTAGGAGTGGACGCTCTCGCGGCGACAAGCACGCCGGCCTCGGAAATCGCGCGGCTCGCATTCGGACCGATCGGGCTGCGGATAATGGCGATCGTGATCTCTCTGTCGACACTGGGATTCTTGAGCAATCAAATCTTGACGTCACCGCGCGTCTACTTTCAGATGGCCGCGGATGGTACGTTCTTCAAGCAGCTGGCCTGGGTGAATCCGCGGACGCATGCGCCGGTGATTGCAATCGTCGTTCAGGGCCTGATTGCGCTGGTCATTTCGTTCCTTCCATACGAGCGGATCTTGAACTACGTGACCTGCATCGACTACATTTTCTTCGGCTTCGCCGCCATCGCGCTGATCGTCTTTCGCAACCGCGACGCTCGCGATCCGGCAGCTCCGTCACCCACCATTCGAATGCCCGGCCATCCCGTAACGACCCTATTATTTCTTGCCGTTGCGTGGGGAGTCGTCGTCGACGTCATGTTTACGTCACCCGAGACGAGGATCGGCCTCGCCATATTGGTCTCGGGCTTGCCGGTCTACTGGTTCTTCACGCGCCGAGCGGCCGGCAAGTCACCACGCAAAGTTCCGGTTGGCTAACTCGAAGGTTACGTACGCGACCGACCTGGACACGAGCTCAAACACGAACGGATCGTTGTTGCTCAGGTTGTCGCACCAGCGATGCGGGCGGTCGACGCAGCCGCCGTCGAAACCGGGAACCGTGCCCTCGTAATTGCCGAGAAAACCTCCCCACAGCTTCGTCTCCGATAGGTGCTTGCAGCAGTCCTGTTCCGTTAGAACGCCCGAGTTCGGGACGCCGGCAACGCTGAACGACAGCGAGTCGGTTCCATCGTTCCCGAACGACGCAGGCCGAGAAATTACGCCGCCCCGTTCGAAAAAGTCCGCAAAATAGTCGTTGCCGACGATGGATTCCGGAATGACGTTTGGCGGGAAGCTCTTCGCACGACTCGAGTTTTTAGGGTCTGCGATCAAGATATCGAAATTCGGCGTCGCCGTGACGTCCACGTCGACGTCGAAGTCGATATCGTGCAGGCCTCCACTCGTCAAGTGGGTCGTATAGTACTGAGAGCCGAGAAGGCCGAGCTCTTCGCCGCCAAACCAAATATAGCGCAGCCGATTGCGCGTATGCGTCTTCGCCATGGCGAGTGCGACTTCGAGAATGGTGGCCGAGCCGGACGCGTTGTCGAGCATCCCGGCTCCGTAGATCGAGTCGAGGTGAGCGTCGATCACGACCGTGTTGCGCGGGTCGCCGAACGGTGAGTCGGCGATCACGTTGTAGTCGATATTGCTATCGGGTTGCTGGTGAATCGCAGCGAACCAAGCGCGGTCGATCACGTAGCGTGGCTTCCCGCCGCGAGAAAGCGGCGAGCCGATCGCCTTGGAACTCGAATAGATGTAGCGTTGAATCGTAACGTGATAACCCGCATGTCGCATGAGGCCGGCGACGTACGCGACGGACGCCCTGTACCCGGGTGTGCCCGTGTCGCGGTTGCCGTGACCAGACGGACTCAGATTCTCGTCGGCGATCGCCTGAAAACGAGCCAAGCGGTGCCAAAGCGATCGCCGCTCGATGCACTGCTCGATTTTCGCCAGCGTGTCGTTCACGCGTTGCTCGCAGGCCGGTGCGCTGATTCTAGGAACGGCCGCGTCCGAAGGCGCGGGAGGAGCCGGCTGAATCGCTGTGGTTTGGCAAGCCGCCAGCGCACAGGCGAGCGCGCAGGTCGTTATCCTAAGTCGCACGGCGTCTCCTCGAAAGCTGTTAGAATTTGCGGCAGTAGACCTGCTGCGGTTCCCCGCAGCGTGCATTGGACCCGCTCGCTGATCGCCGTCGCTTCCGGATTTATCTCCGCGACGAAGGCGCGGCGATTGTAGTGCGTCGCGAGCGCGGCGGCCGGATAGACCACGGCGCTCGTGCCTACGACGAGAATGACGTCGGCGCGCGCGGCCGCTTCTGCAGCATTCTGCCACGTCACAGGCGGCAGCGCCTCGCCGAACCACACGATATCGGGCCGGAAGTGACCTCCGCACGCGTGCGCGATCTCGCCGAGCGGCAGGCCCGTGTCGCCGATCGCACGGCGCGCGTCGCAGCGCGTGCAGCGCGCCTCGCGGAGATTACCGTGCAGCTCAAGCATGTTGCGCGATCCCGCGCGCAGGTGCAGCGAGTCGACGTTCTGCGTCGCGAGCGTGAAGTCGCGGAACGCGCGTTCCAGCTCCGCCAGCGCGTAGTGGCCCGCGTTCGGCTCCGCACGGGAGTGGGCGGCCTTGCGTTCGTTGTACCAGGTCCAGACCAGCTTCGGATCGCGCGCGAAGCCTTCCGGCGACGCGAGCTCCTCGACGCGGTGCGTGCGCCAGAGGCCGCCCACGCCGCGAAACGTCGGCAGTCCGCTCTCCGCGGAAATCCCCGAACCGGTCAGCACGAAGACCGAGGAGGCGCCGTGCAACGCCGCGATTAGTTCGTCGTGCGATGACACCTTAGGGACTTACGGTGAGGATTTGACTTTGGCGAGGAAGCTGTAGAAGCTGCCTCGTACGGTCGCGGTCCCCGAAATCTCGCCGTCACCGGCGAGCGTGCCGCGCACCGTGAATCCGCCCGGTGCCTGGAATATCAGCGTGATTTGTCCTTGGCTCACGTTGCCGCTCACCGAAATGGTGCGTCCGTAGAGCGGATCGGGGCGCACCGACTCGGACACGTAGGTGCCGCTTACGATGCCGTGGTCGAACTTCAGCTTCAGCGTTCCCGAGTTGGGAACGCGCTGCGCGCCGAACGTCGGTTGATAGGCGGCGATATAGGTAGCCTGCCAGACCCTGCCGTGCACGACAACGCCGAGCGAAACCAGCGTCGCGAGGAGAATTGTCAGACGTGAAGTCCTCATCGAAGCTCCTTTCAGGGCTGCATCAGCCGCTGCCACTCGTCGCGATCGATTCGCAGCACCTCTTCGTCGAGCTGCGCGAGAGGGGTGCGAGCGAGGTGCTCGCGCTCGCAGAGATCGCGTTCCTTCGTGTCAATGAAGAGCAAACCGGTAACGAACTCGCCGCGATCGCGCGTTTCGTGGATGGTTCGCAACGCATTGATTCCATCGGCCGGATCGTAATCCATGTCGACCTTTCGCAGTAGCACGTGCGATCCGTCCTCCAACTCGACGTCACGGACCGTGCCCGGCTCGTAGTCGACGTTGATCTCGCGACCGCCCGCGATGTAGTCGGCGGTGTGGAGAACCACATCGTGGTCCTTGACGTAGGCATAACTCTTCGTCGAGCCCTCGTGATCGTTGAACGTTACGCACGGGCTGATGACGTCGAGGATCGCCGTTCCCCGGTGTGAGAACGCCGCTTGCAAGAGCGGCACGAGCTGCTTGCCGTCGCCCGAGAACGAGCGAGCGACGAACGTGGCGCCGAGCTCGATCGCCAAACCGCAGATGTCGATCGTCGCGTATTCGTTGGCCTTGCCGCCCTTGAGCGTCGATCCGATGTCCGCGGTGGCGGAGAACTGTCCCTTCGTCAAGCCGTAGCAGCCGTTGTTCTCCACAATATACGTGCAGTCGAGATTCCGGCGGATCATATGGCAGTATTGGCCGAGTCCGATGCTGGCGGTGTCGCCGTCGCCGCTGATACCCAGCACGAGCAACTCGCGGTTGGCGAGCTTCGCGCCGGTCGCCGCGGAGGGCATGCGTCCGTGCAGCCCGTTGAAGCCGTGGGCCTGCTCGACGAAATACGCCGGCGTCTTCGAGGAGCAGCCGATGCCGCTCATCTTAGCGAGCTTGTGCGGCTCGACGCCGTATTCGTAGAGCGCCTTGATCAAGTGATTCGTAATCGAATTGTGCCCGCACCCGGCGCACAGCGTCGTGGGCAGGCCCTTGTAGACTTCGCGGGTTAACCCGACGATATTGAGGTTAGCAGTCATTCGTTAATCCGCGATCACCGCCGGCGCGCGCTCCTCTTCAAGTAGCGGATCGATGATCGCGCGGGCGTCGATCGGAACTCCGTTATAGTGACGAATCGATTCCAGGCGGCCGATCAAATGCGTGGGGAGCTCGGTGCGCAAAATTCCGTAGAGCTGTCCGTCGCGGTTCTGCTCGACGACGTAGACGCGGTCGTGTCGCTTCACGAAGGTCGCGACTTCGGGTGAGAGCGGCAGCGCGCGAACCCGCATGTAGTTGAGCTCGACTCCCGCCTCGAGCAAGAAATCGCGCGCCTCGACGACCGCGTGATGCGTCGTCCCATACGCGATAATCGCCACCTTGCGACCCTTCTTCTCGTCGACGACCGGCGACGGCACGGCGGTACGAGCGGTCTCGTGCTTGCGGACGAGCCGGTCGAGATTGCGTTGCCAGACCTCGGGCATCTCCGAGTAGCGCGCCTCTTCGTCGTGGCCAGTGCCGCGCGTGAAGAAACCGGCGCCGGGATGCTTCGTCCCGGGCAGCGTCCGGTAGGTGATGCCGTCCTTGTCGACGTCGCGATAGCGTCCCCACGATTTCATCGAGGCGAGATCGTCGGCCGCGAGCACCTTGCCGCGATCGAACGGCCTCTCCGGATAATGTAACGGCGGCGTCAGCCACGAGTTCATGCCAAGATCTAAATCGCTCAACACGAAGACGGGTGTCTGAAAGCGTTCCGCTAGATCGAACGCCTCCATCGCAAACTCGTACGCCTCGGTGACAGTGGCGGGCAGGAGCACGACGTGCTTCGTGTCGCCGTGCGAGAGCGTGTACGCAAAAGACACGTCGCCCTGCATCGTTCGCGTCGGAAGGCCGGTCGACGGTCCCGCACGTTGGACGTCGAAGATCACCCCCGGTACTTCCGCGAAATATCCAAATCCGGCATACTCCGCCATCAGCGAAATGCCCGGCCCCGATGTCGACGTCATCGCCCGAGCGCCGGCCCAGCCGGCGCCGAACACGATCCCGGCCGCGGCCAGCTCGTCCTCCGCCTGCACGATCGCGACGTTGCGCTCGCCGGACTCTTTGTCGACGCGGTACCGATCGCAATATTGGATGAAATATTCGCACAACGACGAGGACGGAGTGATCGGATACCATGCGGCGACCGTGCACCCTCCCATAAGGCATCCCAGTGCCGACGCGCGATTCCCCTCCATGAACAAAAGGCCGTCGGTCTTCCCGCTCATCGGCACCAAACGGAACGGATCGTGCTTCTCGAGCTGTCGCGCGTACTCGCGGCCGACGTTGATTGCAGTTAGGTTCAGCTCAACGGCCTTCGGCTTGCTGCGGAACTGCGCCGATAGACTCTCCTCGACGGTGCTTGCGGGAACTTCCAAAAGGTGCGCGAGCACACCGACGTAGATCATGTTCGTGAGGTACTTGCGAAGATCGCCTTTGTCCGCGAAGTGCTCCTTCGCGAGCGCCGCGAACGGCACGGCATAGTACGTGAGGTCTTCGCGGAACGTGTCTCCCTTCACCGAGTAGTTCTCTTCGTGCACCACGACGCCGCCGGACTTGACGCCGGCGACGTCCTGCTGCCACGTCGCGGGATTAAGCGCCATGAGCACGTCGAAGTCGCGCGCCCGGCACTGGTAACCGAGTGCGGAGACCCGCACGTCGAACCAGGTCGGGAGACCTTCGATGTTCGATGGAAACACGTTCTTGGGGGCGACGGGAATGCCCAGACGCGCGATGGCGTTGGTCAGGACGAGATTCGAGGATTGGCTTCCCGAGCCGTTGACCGTGGCCACGCGGATCGTGAAATCGTTGACTGCACGCGCGGGCATGGAATGAACAGGGTTCGCCCTTCCGACGAGTGGACCTTCGATGCTGGGAATTCAAGCAAAGGCGCGCCACGCCGGCAACAAGAAACGTACCGCCGATGTTAGGTCTCGCTCACGTCGTCCTGCACGTCGGATTTTGCAATGCGATCGCTCGCAAGTCCTCCGACACGACCATCGCCGTCCGCGTACGGATGACCGACCGCATCGGCCGGCCGGAGGTCGACCGAACCTATCGTGTCGAGCGCGGCGACGAGTCCGAAGCGATCGTCGAATTCGACAGCCATTTCGGCATCTACGCGCTCGCCGTCGATGCGCCGAAATACCGCTGCTCCGCGTTGGATTATCTATACTTCATCCCGGACCACGACCGCAGCGTCAGCGTGAAGCTCAGCGATGCGCCGGCGCCGCCGCCTCCGAGACCGGTGCTGCTTTCGGGCACGGCACCGCAATCGTTTCTCTACGTGCAGCCGACCTTCGTGCTCTTCGACAAGGCTGCGGTAGCTTGCGACAAACCGGTTCCGCAGCCGCTCGATTCGCAGATCGTCGTGGAGAACGATCAGGACGCCTACTACGCGTGGTTTTATTCGAGCGGCCCAACCGGCTCCGGCTCGCCCGAACAGCTCGCGCTGCGGCTGCGAACGCCGACGCACCAATACCACTACGTGCGCATTCCCATTCCGTTCCCGATACCGTGGGGAGGGTGGCCCGGCAGCATCCAGTTCAACGTCACGCAAGAGATGGTCGACTCGCTCGCCGGCGATCCCGTGAATACGCTGCTCTGCCCGAAGCTCTGGCGAACCTCGGCAGGCTAATCGATACGCGCTACTCGCGGATACGCGGATCGCGCAACAGGCGACCGTAAAAGCGATCCATTTCGCCGGAGGCTAGGTAGGTCTTCGCGCGCATCGCGAGGTGCTCGAACGCCGCGCCAAGACGGTCGCCCGCACCGCGGCGCCGAAGCGCAATCGCTTCCGCAAGGCGATCCCAAAGGCGGACGATGTCGTCCGCGTACTCGGCCAATGTCAGTTCTTCTCTCACGCGTCCCGCGAGAATCAGCATCGTTAGGGTGTCGAGGAAGCGCACCAGAGGCTCGACCTCGTCGAACTCCGGCACCGGCGGAGGTTGCTCGAATCGCGAACGCAGCGCCGCATCCGTCTTCAGTCGTTCGGCGAGAGGAAGGATCGCCGCGAAAGCGGCTCTGGATTTCGGCGAATCCAAGCGCTCGACGAGACGAAGATAGATCGTAATGTCGTTCGCGTTACGAATGTGACGAATCTGTAAGATCGCCGCCAGCGCGGCGATGCCCACGATGAGCGCCGAAGCGACCGACGCGATCGCAGCGACCCAACTCGCATCCATGCCCTGGACTTGCCGCGATGAAAACGGTAGTCCTCTTATAAACCAAAGGGCGCGTCTTACGACGCGCCCTTCACTGACGCTCGTCACCGCATTGCGGTAACGATTACATCATGTCGTAGCCGCCCATGCCGCCGCCGGGCGCACCTGCCGGCTCCTTCTTGGGCTCCGGCTTGTCGGCGATGAGCGTCTCGGTGGTGAGAATCATCGAGCCGATCGACGCCGCGTTCTGAAGCGCAGCGCGCGTCACCTTGAGCGGTTCGACGATACCGGCCTTGAACATATCCACGACCTCGCCGGTCATGGCGTCGAAGCCGAACGGCGCGCTCTTGGAGCGAACGGCGTTCACCTGCACCGAGCCTTCGAATCCGGCGTTGTCGGCGATCTGCCGCGCCGGCTCCTCGAGCGCCTTGCGCACGATGCTGATGCCGATTTTTTCGTCGGCCCATGTCGACGCGTGGCCGTTGGCCTTGGGAGGCTCGTACTTGTCGATCGCCTTGATCGCATGTATTAGCGAGGCTCCACCGCCGGGAATCATGCCTTCCTGAACGGCGGCGCGCGTCGCGGAGAGTGCATCTTCGATGCGATGCTTCTTCTCTTTGAGCTCCGTCTCGGTGGCCGCGCCGACTTGGATGACGGCAACTCCGCCCGACAGTTTAGCGAGACGCTCTTGCAGTTTCTCGCGATCGAAGTCCGAGTCGGTGTCCTCGATTTGCTTCTTGATCATCTCGATGCGGCCTTTGATGGCATCGGCCTTGCCGTTACCGTCGACGATCGTCGTCTCTTCCTTGGTGACCGTCACGCGCTTGGCCTGGCCGAGCTGATCGGGCGTCACTTTGTCGAGTTTCAGGCCGAGCTCTTCCGAGATTACCGTCGCGCCGGTGAGCGTGGCGATGTCTTTGAGCATCTCCTTACGACGGTCGCCGAAGCCCGGCGCCTTCACCGCGACTGAGGTGAACGTGCCGCGCAGCTTGTTTACGACGAGCGTCGCGAGCGCTTCGCCCTCGACGTCTTCGGCGATGATGAGCAGCGGCTTCTGCACCTGAACGACCTTCTCGAGGAGCGGCAGGATATCGGCGATCGCCGAGATCTTGCGCTCGGTCACGAGAATGTACGGATTCTCGAGCACCGCCTCCATGCGCTCGGAGTCGGTGACCATGTACGGTGAGATGTAGCCCTTGTCGAACTGCATGCCGTCCTTGGTCTCGACCTCGGTCTTGAGGGTTCGCGACTCCTCGACCGTGATCACGCCGTCTTTGCCGACCTTCTCCATCGCCTCGGCGATGTACTCACCGATCTCCGGATCGTTGGCCGAAATCGACGCGACCTGAGCTATCTTTTCTTTGGTATCGACGTCCTTCTTGAAAGACTCCATCTCTTTGACCGTGATCTCGACGGCCTTGTCGATACCGTGCTTGATCAGCAGCGGATTGCTGCCGGCGGTCACGTTGCGTAGACCTTCGCGGATGATCGCTTGCGCGAGAACCGTCGCAGTGGTCGTACCGTCGCCGGCGATGTCGTTGGTTTTGGAAGCGACTTCCTTGACGAGCTGAGCGCCCATGTTCTCGAACACGTCGGGCAGCTCGATTTCCTTCGCGATCGTCACGCCGTCGTTGGTAATCGTCGGCGAACCGAATTTCTTGTCGAGCACGACGTTGCGGCCCTTGGGGCCGAGGGTCACCTTGACGGCGTCGGCGAGGATGTTCGCACCGCGCTCGAGCGCGCGGCGCGCGCTTTCATCGAATACGAGTTGCTTTGCAGACATTATAAAACGTTGAACTCCTTAGACGCCGGCCGGCACTTTGTCGACTTTGGCGAGAATGTCTTTTTCAGGGATGATGAGGTACTCGGTGCCGTCGATCTTCACTTCGCTACCCGAGTACTTGCGGTAGAGCACACGATCGCCGACCTTAACATGCATATCGACCACGCTGCCCTTATCGGTCACACGGCCGGGGCCGACTGCGCGGATGATGCCCTCTTGCGGCTTCTCCTTGGCGGTGTCGGGAAGAAACACGCCGCCGGTCGTCTTGTCGTCTTGCTCTACGTGCTCGACAACGACGTTGTCGAACAGGGGCTTGAGATTCACGGAAAACCTCCACAGCTTGGATAATCTAACGTACTTACAGGGATTTAGCACTCTCAGCGCGAGAGCGCTAGCCGTGCCATATTAGCAGACTCTGCGGAGGAGTGCAAGCACCTTTGAGCGAGCCGGTAGCCCGCCTGGCGGCACGAACCAAGCGTGCCAAGTACTTGGGGATCTCAGCGTGATCGGCGGCTTGGCGATTGCGCTCGGCGCGCTGCGCCACAACGCCGGTGTGCTGCGCGACCTCGTGGGAGCCCGTCGCACCGCCTTCGTGGTCAAGGGCAACGGCTACGGTCACGGCCTGGTCCCGGCCGCGCTGGCGGTCGAGCCCTTCGCGGCGCGCCTCTGCGTCTACACGATCGAAGAGGCGATCGCCCTGCGCGCCGGCGGCGTTAAGGCGCCAGTGCTCGTCCTCGGTCCGGTTCCGCCCAACGCGATCGACGACGCCATGGCCGCCGGCGTCGAGCTCACGCTCTGGGACACGAGGGAGTTCGCGCGATTGCTCTGCACCGCCGCGCGGAAGCGGCAGACCGCGGCGCCGATCCACATCAAGGTGAACACGGACCTGAATCGTCTGGGCTTCGAGCCGCACGAGCTCGTCGACGCGGTCGAGGAGTTCTTACGGCTGCCCGAGCTGGAGATAGCGGGGATCTTCTCGCATCTCGCCTCCGCCGAAGAGATCGATTCGCCGTACACGATGCATCAGCTCAGCGCGTTCGAACGCGCGTTGGCGCATACGCAGCCGCTGCTCGATCGGCGTTCGATCGCTCCGCTGCGCCACATCGCGGCTTCCGCGGCCGCGATGCTTTGGCCGCAAACGCGGCTCGACATGACGCGCTTCGGCATCGCGCTCTACGGATTGATTCCGTCGCCGCAGACCCGCGAAGCGCTGGCCGGATCGCTGCCCGATCTACGCCCGGCGCTCTCGTACCGCTCGCAGCTCGTCGTCGTGCGAACGGTCGCGGCGGGCGCCTCGGTCGGCTACGGCGGCAGCTTTCACGCGCCGCACGACATGCGCATCGGAGTCGTTCCGGCCGGCTACGCCGATGGAGTGCCGCGCGCGCTCTCCAATCGCGGCGCGTTCGTCGTCGACGGCGCGCTCTGTCCGATCGTCGGCCGCGTTGCGATGAACATGACCGAGATCGATCTCACACACGCGACGCGCGCGCGAGTCGGCTCGACCGTCACGCTGATCGGTCGCGACTCCGGCGCGTCGGTAACTGCCGACGATTGGGCGACCTGGGCGGACACGATCAACTACGAGATCGTTACGCGCCTTCCGAGCGAATTGCCGCGCGAGTACGTTGAGTAAGCCGCTTATACGTGTTCGGGCGCGACGGTACGGGGCCGGTATAGTCCCGCGGAGCGATTAACCTGAGAATTAGCGACGCGGGACCTATACCGGCCCCGTACTCGCATTATACCATTTACCCGACGGCTGCGATCGCTTCTTTGAGATCGAGCGTGCCGTTGTAGAGCGCGCTGCCCACGATGGCCGAGTCGACGGTCACCGGAACGGATGCCTTGAGCATTTTCAAGTCGTCGAGGTTGCGCGCGCCTCCGCTGGCGGTCACCATTACTTCGGCGGCGTTCGCGACCGCGTTGAGCGCGTCGAGATCGTAACCTTCGCCCATGCCGTCGCGCCGAATCTCAGTGAAGATGATTCGCGGAATGCCCCACTGCGCGACGCGACGAACGAGCGCGTCGCGGTCGACGGGCGTCTGCTCCTGCCAGCCGTGCGTCGCGACTCGCGAGCCGCGCGCGTCGATCGCGGCGATCACCTTTCCAGGAAATCGCCCGATGATGTGTCGCGCGAGGCGCTCGTCCTCGACTAAGAGCGTTCCAAGAATAATCTCGGCCGCACCCGCGGCGAGCGCGGCCTCGGCATGCTTGACCGCGCGCAGCCCGCCGCCGGTCTGCACGGGCACGTCCACAGATTTGCAGATGCGTTCGACCGCCGACAGGTTCTCGCCGGAGCCGAAAGCGCCGTCGAGGTCGATCACGTGCAAGCGCCGGGCGCCTGCTTCGACGAAGGCTTGGGCTCGCTCTACCGGATCGTCGTCATACGTGATCTCGGTCGACGGATCGCCTTGCTTCATGCGGACGCATTTTCCGCCTCGCAAGTCGATCGCCGGCACGACCAGCATTCGCGCGTTTTAACTCCGCACGCCGTTCGTAGTGCGTTTGTCGATCGGCACGTAGGGACCGGCAACCGGCCCTTCATAGGTGGCCTGAGGACGGATGAGGCGATTATCGGCGAGCTGCT
>CAVWYN010000003.1:0-1117500 GCA_963759245.1 Vulcanimicrobiota bacterium
GCAGGCGCGGAAGTCCTACTCGCAGACGGCGTTCTGGCGCAGTCGGGCCGTTATCAGGAAGACCTCGGCTTTACGCATGCAATCCTCTTTGACTACGTTGTCTTCCGGTTGCTCCTGCACGAGAAGACGATCGCTGAGTTTCTTGCTCAAGATCCGGATCTCGCGCTCTTTGCACTTCCGAGCCTGCGCATGCGCTTGGAGGAGCTCTGGAGTTACGAGCGATCGCGCTTTCATAGCGAACTCGAAGCCCTTTTTGCTAGCGGAACACGTCGCACACTCCTAATGATTGCGGTTCGCGTGGCCGCGGAGCGCGCGGAGAACGTCGAAGACCTCTCGCCGCTGCTGCTCGCAGCACATCCCCGAGAAGTCCTCTACTTGATACGCGTGCTCATTTACCTACGCGATCATGGAACCGCATTGACAGGAGAAGGCGGCCCGTGGTGTGCCTTTGCGCTAGCACTTGCGCGCCAAGGGAAGCACGAACATGACGCACTGCTCTTGGTACAGGAGTTGCTTCGTAATACAACGCTGGACGAGGTCGAACGAGCGAACCTCAGCGAGGCGAGTCGCCTAAACCTCACGCGTGAACTTGTTAGGGAGCCCTACTCGCCGCCGCTAATGCGCATGGCGATCGAAGCGTTTATCAAAACCTACGATATCGATCCCGAGGCGGGGCGCTCCTTGCTGAGCACCTTGCTGGAAAATGAACGGCTGCAGAGCGTCGGCCAGTTCGAGCTCGAACCCATCGGTTTTAGCGTCGCGCATCTGCGTGATCCACAGGCGTTGCTGGCGATCTACAAAGCGATCTTCAGCGAGATCGTTCTTGCGGAGGGCAAAGTCGCCATTGGAGCGCCGTCGGCGATTATGGGCATGGTACAGGACACGAGGCAAACGCTGACGAGTGACGGCTCAGTTCGGTGGGAACGCTTTGGGGCTTTTCTCGACGAAGGGCCGGCCCAAGCACTGAGGCACTCGCATGGGTTTTCGAATGGCGCGCACGTCAGCATCATTGAAATCATCGGAGATTCAGGTGCGCTTTGCTGGCCGAATCTTGGAGCTCTACGAGGACGGCAGCGCGACGTGGGACTCAACGCTGTTTCGCCTCGACGACCATGCGAAGATGGTGGATTCGTTTGAGCAACGCTTGCGGCGAACGCTTGACGAGGGAGACCTGCGGTTGTTCGAAGCGGCGATCGATGCCTTCGCTGACCACGCGCACGCGCTATGGCTCTGGCGAATCCTTGTGCGCAACGCCGCCGGTCATCCGCGGGCGGCTGAACTCGTTCTGCCGCTGATCGCGCAACGAGACATCTTGCTCGCTACGACCTCGGTACCGCCATCGAAACATTCCTTGCTCATGCGTATCCGGCGCTTGACGACGTTGCGCGTGGAGTCCTTGACACGGCATTGCTCAGCGTGGTCGAGGGCGAAACCAACGCCGACCTCCACAGATATCGCGTCGAGCGTGTGAAGCACTTTCTGGCGCGCGCGCCCGCCGAGAGCATTGTCAATGATCGACTGCGGATACTACTTGAAAAGGCTCAGCCGGTCGATCCAGACGACGCGCACGCTCGGGAACTTGCGCTCACAGGAGCTGCGGTGAGCGCCCCGACCGCCGAGCCATATACACTCCGCGAGCACGCGCAGGCTATGGGCGTCAACGGAGCCCTGTTGGAGGCTATAAGCGACGCGGACGCCTACCGGACATCCGCGCGATCGAAGGAGAAGCGAGCGCGCAACGGCAGCCGCGGCTTGAGCGGATGCGTGAGCTCGCGCGCCTCGCCGTCGCGGCGAATGACGTTGCGAAGGCTCAGGCATTTGATACGATCTGCAGCATTGCTCTGGGTGGTCTGAAGAGCAACGCATTCGTTGCGACGGACGCCGACGAGTTGCTCGGCCTGATCGTCGAAGCGGTCAGGATTCCGGATACCAACGATCTGCCGGATGACGATGCCGATGAAGGGCTGAGCTGGGGAGCACCCTATCGCTTTGTCGATGGGTTGCAAGCGTGTCGCTATCTCTATCATCTTCAACCAGATCAGCGCGTTGTTGAAATAGCTGAAACGCTTTCACGGCACCCCCGCCGAGTAGTCCGCGCGTTTGCGGTTGACGTGGCGCAGAAATTTACACGCGACCATTTCGACGAAGCGCTAGTCATTGCGCGGTCGGCAATCGACGATCGCGCGATCGCCGTGGTTCGCGCCGGATTCCAGTTCGCGTGCCGGCTCTACGCGGAAGATGCCCAGCTTGCGACAGACCTGATCGTCGCTGTATACGACCGCTTGCGGGGACTGCGCCCGGATCAGGGCAGTTCCCTCGAGATATTCAACGCGCTGTTAGATCTCGCGTTGCGTGGCGAGCACCCGGCGGAAGAACGGGTGAACGGAATCGTCGAGGACCCATGGTCAGCGCCCGACCTAGCGGCAAAGGCCGTGATTGCGATGGCGCACCGATTGGCGGAACAATGTGAGGCGCCGGCGCGCGACTATGCGCGATCGCTTCTTCGCCGAATGCTGGCTGCAGCAGCCGAGGAACTGGTTCGGCTAGGGGCAACGTACGGCAGTGACGTCGACGCTCATCCTCCAGGCGTCGCGGAACGTGCCCGCGTGTATCTGCGGATCATCGCCGAGGCGGCGCAACAACTTTACTTCGTGTCCGGAGCGATGCACGCGGTGGGTGCGTCCCCGGACCCCGGACAGTTGAGCGCCGAACGCTTTGCGTTTCTGGAGCCTCTGCTCCTGGAGCTCGTACGCGTTCCGTTTGCGGCCGCTGCGTACTACGTGATCCAGACATTGGCGGCAGCGATGAGGTCAGCGCCGCAACGTTCGCTCACTCTGGCGCTGCGTGCATTCGCCGCTGCGCCAGCGCTTGCCCGCGATCCAATGGCAGAACCGGAAATGCGTCGCTTCGTGCTCACGTACATCCGAGAGCACCGTGCCTTGCTCGCTGGCGATCCGGCGGCTGTAGGGGGGGTGCTAGATGTCGTGGATGCTTTCGTCGACGCGGGATTGCCGCAGTGGCTAGACATCATCTTTGAGCTCGACCGCGTCTATCGTGCGGCCTGACGAGCAGGCCGCAAAGCCTACATGCCGGCTTCGTTTAGCGCTGAGTGCATTGTTGGCGGCAAGCATTATCGTTCTATCTCCCGCTATCGCGCGCGCAGAAAGTGTTTCGCCAGCGCGGGTCGATCGGCTCGTTGAGCTTTGCAGGCTCTGGAATGCGATACGCTTCTTTGACCCGGACCTTAAGGATGAAACGGATCCGCTTGCTGATGATGCCTTAATAGCGGCTCTCCCCTACGTGGACGGCGCTAACGGACTAAAAACGGCGACGGGTATCATGCTGGCCAACTTGCACGACCCTTTGACTACGCTCGACGTGCAAACCGAAGGAGAAGGGCCGATCGCAATGCCGAGCGCGGAAAACTACGGTCGTATCCGCATCGTGCATCTAAATGGGTATCCGTCCGCAAGCGGTGCCATAGCGTATACGCAAACGTTGACACGTGTTATGACGCCAGCCGCTGATACGCAGGGCATAGTTGTCGACCTTCGCACATCGACTCCAGGCTCGGATGCTCAGATCGTACAAGAGCTCAGAGCCTGGACTACGACCAACCTTCTTGCAAACCTCTCGTCGGTACCGATCGAGCTACCACGGTATGCAGGCCGCGAATATGTCGGCTTTACCGCCGAAACGGAATCAAGCTAAATTCTTCGGTCGTTCAGGAACAACCATTACTCACCTTACCTGGGGCAGGGGCCCGAGATATTCCGGTGGCGATCATCGCAAACCACACGTCATTTTTGCCGAGCGAGCTCACGGCACTAGTAAACGCCCAGAAGGCTGCAATGTTTATTTCCGACGAAAGCCGCGACTTGACCCTCGGCGGATCGACAACCATCAAAGTGGGCGAGGGTGTCTCCGCGGACGTGAGGCTTTCTGCCCCGATGCCGATGCCACCCATGCGCCGCGGGGATTTGGGCGCTGCTTTGGCATGGCTCAAGCACTCGACAACCATTGGCCCGAATGTCAGAAAAGAAGAGAGTATTGCCAAGAGGTATGCCGCAAGAAATGTCCCATACGGCGCATCGCATACTGGCGATCTTCCGCGTCTGGGGCACGATAACGTACTTTGATCCATATCCGAACCTTATACGAGATTGGGATAGAGCACTTCGTGAAGCGCTCGAAGACGTTCCAAAAGTAACCACGGACATCGAATACGCGATGGCAATCGCGCGAATGTACGCTCATATAAACGATTCTCACGGCTACATTAGCGCTCCTGGTTTCGTGAAAGCCTTTGCAGCTCCGATGCCCTTCGTGGCACAAACCGTACAGGGCCGATTAACGATAGTAAGAGTGGATCCCGCCTTGGCTCGAGGCGGCGGTTATAGAGTTGGCGACGTGATTGAGTCGATCGACGGCGAGGCAGTCACCACAAGAGCCGCGCGCTTGCGCCCGTATATCCCTGCTTCAACTAGCCAGGCTGCGAACGAGGCCCTGGATCTTGATTACGCCCGCACGCCTTCGTTGCTCGCTGGCCCAATAGGCAGCGTCGCCGTGCTGGGTTTAAGGGGGCCTGATGGTCGCGTTACGGAAGTGCGAGTGCGCCGCCAGTACGCATCGCCCAAGATATACCGACGCACACGGCCCCCGATAGATGTCCTTCCTGGGAATGTTAGCTACATAGATCTTGCTCGTCTAACGGCAGAGCAGGTAGACGACGCATTGCCCCGGACTGCGCGAACTGTGCAATTGTTTTTGACCTGCGCGGCTACCCACCGCCCAACTTTTCGGAGCTCGCTTCGCACTTCACACGTGTTCCCGTGCATGGGGCAATCTTGCAATTTCCGGTCGTTCACGCGCCACTCTACGGCGATGAAAACTATTTACCGGAGAGCCGAGACTTGTACCAGGGCGTTACGCCCGCCGCCCCGTTCTACGCTAAGCCCGTTATTGTCCTTATCAACGCGATGGCAATAAGTCGGGCAGAGCATACCGCACTATTCCTTAGGGCAGCAGCTAATGCAGTCTTTGTCGGAGAACCCACAGACGGTGCAGACGGAGGGGCCGTAACGTTTTCGTGCCCGGCGCCGTGGCGGTCAACTTTACGGGCAATGGAGTGCTCTGGCCCAACGGAAACCGACTGCAGGGCGTCGGAATAATTCCGGACGTTCCAATATCTCCAACGCGCGCAGGAATCATCGCTGGAGATGATCAGATTCTCAGCGCGGGCTTGCGCGAAGCGTTATTGCGAAGCCGTGCCGCGCAATCGACGATTACATCGGCGCTTAATGAAGAGCAGCAGCTTGAGCGTGAGAGTGCAGCGCAAGAGCGCCAATAGGTGCGTCAAACCTGGTGACCAGAACCAGGCGTAAAGGAACAACGGCAATGAACGATAGTATGCATCACTCGTCGGGACCCGGCGGTTATTCAGCTGAGAGCAGTGTGTCATGAGTACGGACCTTTTATCCGCCTCGACCACGTTCAGCTCGCCAAGTCAAATCCTCGGCATGCCCACACCACGAGATTTTCAACAACAGGCACCTACAAGAACGGCATCGCTGGACACCAAAGGACGGATACATGGCACGTGAGCTGCCTCAGGATGATTATCGGAGAGTGCGTCGCTGCTTGCTGAGCGACCCAGGCCAGAAGGTGCTTGGCATTGTCAGCATCGCAGTCTGCTGCTTCCTTTTGGCCGTGGTGCCCGTGGCCGGGTCCAATCAATCGGCCGATGACGCCGCGATTCGGTTGTCCTACAAAGCGTTGGAAGTGGCGTTGTTTACAAAAGACGCGGCCAAACTTTCGGCAGTCTTGGCAGCCACGTTTTATCAGCGTTTGATCGACGGTACGATCGAGACGCGCGAAGCCTTTATCCGGGACGAAACCGGCCCTACTCCTGGACTCCATCGTCAATTTAGCTATGCGATTACAAAGTTGACGATGAGCGGCAATGAAGCCGACGCTCAGGTTACTTGCTCCTACGCCGGAACCTATAGTGTTAACGGCGTCCAAAAGCCCCTTAACGGCGTAATGCATCTTACAGACGAATGGGCGATCGACCACGACGGAGTCTGGAAGCTCCGTTTGAGTACAATGCACGATGCGACTGCGTACGTCGATGGTAAACTCATCGAGAACGAACGAGAGTCGCTTCCACCGGCAAAAGCGGCTATTTCCGATGTGCGGGCCCGCGCCATGATGATTCCAACGCTAGCGCTCAACGCCGACCCAAATCAGCTCGCCGGAATCGGTGCGGCGATTGGAGATGCACGCATTGTTGGTATGGGCGAGGGGAGTCATGGCACGAGTGAGTTCTTTGCCTTGAAGAACCGTCTGTTCAAATATCTAGTTGAAAAGAAAGGCTTTACTGTTTTTGCTATGGAGTCGTATTGGGGCGCTGGGCTCTACGTTGACCGGTTTATCAAAACGGGTCAGGGAACCGCGAAGCAGGCCGTCGCCTCGCTAGCATTTTGGACCTGTGATGCGCCCGAAGTGGTAAACCTCGTGCAGTGGATGCGCGACTACAATGCTAAACCGGGGAATCATCCGATCCTGAGTTTCGTCGGAATCGACATGCAGAATCCCATGGGTGCGATCGGTTATCTTGCGACGTATCTACGCCTCCATGATCCGGCAGAGGCTCTAGCCGCGCACGCGGCACTTGAATGTGCCGCCGAGTCGGCTTCACGCTACCGGGCAACTCCTACAGCCAGTGCCGACAAGAAGTGGTCGCGGTGGGCGAGCAACTTCAAGCCCTGAATAATGCGCCCGACGTCGCTATCGCCCAGCATTCGGTGACCACGATTCTGCAATATCTTGACTTGAAGAGCGTACCGGACGACGCTCGGCTCGGAACGCGTGACCGAGACATGGCCGACAACCTCGAGTGGCTCGCTACCGCCTACCCGCGCGCAAAGATCGCCGTCTGGGCGCATAATTTCCACATCCGGATGCGCCCAGTCTTTGGCGGCTCAGAGGAGATGAACGCTCGACCGATGGGCGCCTATCTCCGTTTGGCGTTTGGACGGGATTATTACGCGATAGGGCAGACATTTGGGAGCGGCGCGGTACGAGCGATCGTTAGCGGCCACGGCCTGGAAGCTGTCACAGTGCCCCCGAACCCCACCGATACGATTGCTGCGCTCTTCAAGCCGCTGAACGCTGCGGCGGCTTTCGTCGACCTTCGTGGGTTGAGAACCGGCAGTCCGCTATGGTCATTTTTTTCGACTCAGCACCGTGTCGAAGAAATCGGCGCGACGGTCGATCCGCTGCATCCAGCATACAGGGTCCCCATGATCGTTCCAAACTCGTTCGATGGTCTAGTTTACGTGCCGATTAGCACGGCCGCGACCGATGGAAGCGATTATTCGCAGATGCATCGCGAAGTTCGCTCGGACGATGGCAGCGTATGGGAAGCATCCGGCGTAGGCTTTAACGATGTTACGACAGTGGTGTCCGCGAGTAACGCGACTATTACAAATGGTGACGGCCTAAACTCGTCGGCAAACACGCTGTTGCGTCGGTTTGACGCAGCACCTTATGCGGGGCTGACTGTGCGGGTCACCGGCGAGCTTCGGTCCGATGATCTGCTGGGCTTCGTGTATCCCATTAGCGAGGCTGTCGCATCAGTCGGTTCGGTCATGCGTTCGTCGCAAGGTGACCCGGTCGGCGCTTCAAATCTTGGACACTGGACGCCATTTGCAGTGCCGCTAGAAGTTCCGCAGAGCGCACGCTTCATCGATGCTGGGTTCTGGGCGGAAGGCCTGGGTTCGGTAGAGGTCCGCAACCTCAAGGTGACGCGCTCTGCGAGCTAACGTACTTCACACTGCAGCGCCGCTTCGATCGCGATCGTCGACTGGGTACGACTCCGAATCGACACCGCACATCGCGGTAGCGCAATCTGGCCCGCAGCCAAGTCGGTGCCGTAGCACAGGCCGCCCCTGACGATGTTCGTGAAAAGTGCAGCGCGTCGCCGGCAGAGCTAGCGCCTGCTCTTCTAACGGCCGATCTAACGGATTCCGCAAAACTCGCCGGGATTCGTCGGGACTAGCCGGGACTCAAAAATGCGAAAACCCGTACAGGAAAGGACTATCCGGTATTCGACGGGAGCGGCCGGGACCCCGATATCACGGGTTCGATTCCCGTTGGCGCTATAAAAATACGTTCGAATCTGCGATTCGATTAGGGTCCGCTCGGGTGGTTCACAAAGCTCGGGTTCAGGCATTGCGTCCCGCCCTTATCGCGGGTTACTAAGGCGCTTAGTTGCGCGGCAACGGCGCTGGGTGCTCCCTCGGGAAGTGCGTATCCGCTAAATCGCCATTTCCCACAATCCTTCACGTAGTATTCGGTGAGAAGCCCTTTTGACTGGATGTCAACGCGAGCATAATCTTGCACCACGACGATGTCCATGATCCTCGAGGCATCGGATGCTCCATGCGAAAGGGCTAAGTTTTCGAGCGAATCGGTATCGGCGTGTGAGCCGCAATACGCCGCCATGACGGGCGTTCCCGAGATAAACGCTAATGTTGCGACAGCGGCTGAAAGCGCGATAGAAAAGGGTCGTGGTAAAGTCATGGATCAAAGCCCTCCGCAATCAAAACACATCGGCGTGCTTCGCTACCTGCGCGAGCCTCCCTATGCTGGCAGGGTTCGGTGGTCCGCGTACGTATCTCTCTTGGGTATCTGGCCCAGGAGGATGGATCATGCCCACTACAATTAGTCTTGGCTCTACGGGCGACGATGTCAAGCGGCTGCAACGCGTTCTCGCGCGCCACCTGCTATGGAACCCCTTCGGACCGATTACCGGTACATTTGATTCGGGTCTGGAAGCTGCCGTGAAAAGTTTTCAGCAGAGTAATGGGTTGACCGTCGACGGAATCGTCGGGCCACAAACGTGGTCGGCCCTGCCGAGCTATCGCGAAGCGTCACCGCAACTTCAGCAAGGATCCCTCGGGCCGGGCGTTGCGTGGCTGCAGAAAACTCTTTCGGGTGCGAACGTTACCGTTCAATTCGTCCCGTACACCGGCGCGATCGACGGCATCTTTGGTCCGGCGACGGACGCTGCGGTTCGGGCGCTCCAAACCTGGGCCGGTGTCACGGTCGACGGCATCGTCGGCGACGATACCTGGTTCGTTTGGATGACACCCGGCTCGGCGCAACAGCTCACGCTGGAAGGCGCATCCGGGCTTACGAATGGCCTCTTATAGGATCCTAAAACCCCAACGAAAAAACACGGCGCACTATGCCGCTCCGTCTAACGGCCGTCTAACGGATTAGATAAAGTTTGATGAGATTCGCCGGGACCACCCGCGACACCGAAAAGCGAAACACCGTACAGGAAAGGACTATCCGATATTCAACGGAAGCGGCTGGGACTCCGATTCACGGGTTCGATTCCCGTTGGCGCTACCAGGAAACGCTTGAATCTACGAGCGTTTTTCGTTTGCGATGACGGCACGCGTCACCCCAGTGTCATCCTGAGCCCGTCGAAGGATAACCGGGGACCTAGCGGCTTCGCAAAGGCACTCGTTATCGCGTTTGCGAGCAGCGCGTCGATACAAGCCGCATACGGCGTTTGCGCCGCGGTCGCACCTGCAAATGTTCTTCGCAATGGCCGGTGAGTCGGCGACGCTCGCGGGCGCTCCGTGCACGATATCCGAAACCGGAATGTCCGGCAACAACAGTTTGAACGGGTCATATAAGGCAGTGCGTGGTTGTGCGGGAGAATCCGGCACTTTCACGATGAAAAAATCGTGTCGGTACGTTACGAATTCGACCGGGGAGGCAATGTTCGCGCTCAAGCGTTGCTAGTCGCTTAGTGAGCGTCGGGTGGTTTTCCGCCTTCGCCGGCGGGCGAGCAGGATCGGGCGATGCGCTTGCTACGGGAGACTGGCCGGCGTGCGACGAAAAGTGCGGACCTTTCCCCTGTTAGCATCCATACCTCACGTGGAGGTCTTCGATGATTCGTCGCTTTGGCCGCGCTACCGTAGCGGTTGCCGTCTCGACGTCGTTCGCCTTGGCGGCATGCGGCGGTAGCCCATCGAGTTCGCCCCGGCCGTATGTCGCACCGCAGATGGGGCTGCACAGCCAGGTTGGGGTGCCCACGTCGAGCTGTCTGAGCACCTCGTGCATGTACGTCACCGACCGGAACAGTAACGCGGTTACAGCGTACACGCAAACCGCGACCGGTAACGTCGCGCCGCTGGCGACCATCAGCGGCTCGAAGACGCTGCTAAGCAGCCCCGTTGGGATCTTCGTCGATTCCGGCCGCAAGGTGCACGTCGCGAATTATAGCGGAATTGCCGTGACCACGTATGCCGCCGGCGCCACCGGCAACGTCGCGCCGACGTCCACGATCGTCGGATCGCGTACACTCCTGAGCGGTCCCGATTCGGTCGCTTTAGACGCCGCCGGCATTTCCTACGTCGCGAATTGGGGCAACAGCACGCTGACGGTCTACGCGAAGCGCGCCCGCGGCGACGTGACGCCTGTCCGCGCCATTGGCGGCTCGAACACCCTCTTGAACGGTCCCGTTGGGATCGCCGTGGACGCTGCCCGCAAACTCTACGTTGCGGATCTTCTCAGCAACACGGTGACCGTCTTCGCTGCGGGCGCGAACGGCAACGCAGTGCCGCTTCAGGCTATCAGCGGCGCTAACACGCTACTGAACGGCCCAGGCGGCGTCGCCGTGGACGGCGCTCACCGAATATATGCCGCGAACTCCTATGGCAACAGTGTGACCGTGTATGCTCCAGGCGCGAAAGGCAATGTCAAACCGACTCGAACTATCAGCGGGTCGAAGACGGGACTGACCTATCCGACGCAGGTCACCCTCGATGCCGGCGGCTTCATCTACGTCACGAACCGCGATGCCAACAGCGTGACCGTCTATGCACCGACCGCAAAGGGTAACGTCGCGCCGGTCCGCACGGTCAGCGGCTCGAATACGTTGCTGAACGCTCCCGCAGGAATCTCGCTGCGCTAACGGCGCTCCGTCGCCGCCAGACCTAGAACGCTGCGTTGGTCTCCTCGGCGACGCCTCGCGGGCCAGAGACGGGTGCGAGGCTTCCTAGAGCCCTGCCCAGAACGATCTGGTAGTTCTGCGATCGGAGGTTTCACGATGCGCTTTTCTGTCGCGCTCTTAGTGCTTTTTCTGGTCGTCACGGCGGGCTGTTCGCAACACATAGCATCATCGCCACTTCCCGCCGCGCCGCAGCGGGGGGCATTTGCGCCGCAAGTGCCTATGGCCCAAGTCTTCAAGTCGCTCTACAGCTTCGCGGGAAACCCGGACGGCTCGGGCCCATATGGGGGGTTGATCGCCGTCAACGGCGTGCTTTACGGCACGACGCGGTATGGCGGCAAAAACGACAACGGCAGCGTGTTTAAGGTGACCACGTCCGGGGCGGAACACATCCTGCACAGCTTCGGAGGAACCCCGGATGCAGCGAACCCGGTGACCGGCCTGACCGCGGTCAACGGCACGCTTTACGGCACCACGGAGTACGGAGGCAAGAACAACCTCGGAGCCGTCTTCAAAGTGACGACGGCCGGCGTAGAGCACGTCCTTTACAGTTTCAAAGGAGGCTCGGACGGCGAGTATCCGTGGGCGGGGGTCGTCGCCCTCAACGGCACTCTCTACGGCACGACGTATAGCGCGGGGAAATACGGCAACGGAGTCATCTTCAAAGTGACCACGTCCGGCGCCGAACGCGTCATCCACGCCTTCAACGTCACGGATGGTGCACAGCCGCTCGCGGGGCTGATCACGCTGAACGGCACGCTCTACGGCACCACGCTCAACGGTGGCCAATATGGCTACGGAAGCGTCTACAAAGTGAGCCCGTCCGGCGTCGAACACGTCATCTACAGCTTCAAAGGAAGCCCGGACGCCGCAGGCCCCTATGGAGGCCTAGTCTACTTCAACGGAGCGTTTTACGGCACGACACAGAACGGCGGAAACAGCCACGGGACGGTTTACAAGGTGACCCCGTCCGGCACCGAACACGTCCTCCACAAATTCAACCACAGCCCGGATGGCGCAAGCCCGTTCGGCAACCTGGTCGTCCTGAACGGCACGCTCTACGGCACCACGTACAACGGTGGTAAAAACAACTACGGAACCGTCTACTCGGTGAGCCTGTCCGGCACGGAACACGTTCTTCACAGCTTCACCAACGTCGCTCCGGACGGCGCGTACCCGTATGTGGGTCTGGTCGCACTAAACGGCACGCTCTATGGCGCGACGTTCGGCGGTGGTACAAGCACGAATGGTATCGTCTTCAAGATTTAACCTTGTCATCCCTGAGCCCACGAGGCGCTGAGCGCAGTCGAATCATAGCTCGACTCTGAAGTTAATTGGTATAAACTGCGCTCTCCCTAGCAGGCGTATTTGGCCGTGCTTCCGCTATAGTCAACGAAAGAGCGCGCAATCTATAAGCGAGCAGAGAACCGCGTCATCATGCGCGGCGTCGGCCGCATTTTTCGGAAATAGATCAAAGACGGTGCTACGCGGCAGATAACGGTACGCGAAACAGATTGCTTTGAAAAGCGGAACAACGAGTGGCAACTAATCCATCAACACGCCTCGGTGCCGTTCGGCGGAGATTGGGATGGCAAAATCATAGAGGCATGAGTTGAGCTCCTGGCGACTGGGCGCTTAACAGTTTTGACCCCAATTTATAGCGCCTTTTAGGGGGCTTGACTCTTCCCTTAGGGGAGGCTTCAGAATCGAGGCACATGGCTACGCAACTCTCGATCGGCGACTTCTCACGGATGACGCATCTCAGCGTGAAAGCGCTGCGCCTCTATCACGACCTCGGGCTGCTCGCGCCGGCTGCGGTCGACCAACAAACTGGATACCGCTACTACGAAGCGGATCAAGTCCCGACGGCGCAGGTAATCCGCCGATTTCGAGATCTCGATATGCCGGTGGAGCGTGTGAAAGCCGTGCTTGCGGCACCGGACATCGCGACACGCAATTCACTTGTCATCGAACACTTGCGCCGGATGGAATCGCAGCTCGAGCAAACGCAGTCGATCGTTGCCTCACTGCGGACACTGCTCGATGCGAGTACTTCACCGATCGCCGTCGAGTATCGTTCGCTGCCGGCATTGCGCGTCGCAGCGATCTCGAAGACCGTCGATCTTCGCGAGCTGAAGGCATGGTGGTCCGATTCGTTCGCGGCCATCTTCGCAGCGCTACGCACCGCGGGCGTCGCTCCGGCCGGCCCGTCTGGCGGCGTTTACCCGACCGAGCTGTTCACCGACGAGATTGGCAAGGCGCTGGTCTACGTTCCGATCGCCGCGTCTTTCGAGCCACGCGGCGACATCCGCGTCATCGAGTTACCGGCGGTCGAACTTGCCATTGCGGTTCATGAGGGACCGCTGCGCGAAGCCGATCGCACCTACGGCCCGCTTGGAACACACGTCAGCGAACGCGTGCTTGGCGTTGAGGGACCCATCCGCGAGCATTACCTCGTGACCGACGACGACACCGTCGACGAGAGCCAGCTGCGCACGGAGATTGGCTGGCCGATCTTCCGGACCGCAACTGGGGTCTGACGCAAAGCGCACCGTCGTCGCGCACTCAGCCCAAAAAGAACAGAGGAGATTTCATGGCTAAACCCATCACGTTGCCTGAACCGGTGGCCAATTTCCTAGTCGCTGACAGAGCCAAAGATCCGGATCTGGTTGCGCGCTGCTTCACCAATGACGCTTTCGTGCACGACGAGGGCAAAGACTATCGCGGCGTCGACGCGATCAAAGCTTGGAGTCAAGGCGCGTTTGCAAAATACGAGCACGTAATAGAGCCGCTCGACGCGACGGTCGCGACCGATACCGTGAATCTGCACGCACGACTCAGCGGCAGCTTCCCTAACAGTCCGGTCGAACTCAATTTCAGGTTCAGGCTAGCGAACGATAAGATCGCCCGATTGGAAATCAACTGATGCTCGCCGGTAAGCATATAAGCGAGGGAGATGACGGCTGTACAAATACGAGGTACGAGCTAGTTTATGGCGCGGGCCGGGTTTGGAATATCGGCCAGCCAATTTCGGTTCGCCACAACGAGTCGTCTCGGGTATCGGAGGGGCCGACGAGGTAATACTCGCGAATCGGCCCGTCGACCGCAAGCGCGTGCTGCGTCACGTAAGCGGCGAGGGCACCGTAAGTTCGGTCGACTTCGGTGTTGGAACCGAGGTGGACGATCGTTGCCAGCTCTGCCGGCGGGATCACGGTGGTGATGACTCGCCCAACCGGCTGTGGCAGCGGATCGCACGGAAGAAAGATCGTGACCCGTCCCCGGTCCTCGGTGAAGAGCTCCGTGTCGAAGATGCCCCCAAGGGGCCCGGCCGGGGAGATATCCTGGGCGGTCAGCGTGGCAGCCACTTCGCCCATGGCTCCCCGATACCAGGCGACAACGTCGGATTTTTCAACAATGTCCGTGATGACGGCGGCGGGCGTGGCTGCGACATGGCGGTGATCGATCGGGACGCTACGGTCCTGGGGGCGATCCAGCAGCCCCCGCACGGATGCGACCGTTTCTTGGGTCCGAGCCAGGACGGACTCCAGGCGAGCCAGATGGTTGGCGATCACCCGGTTGCGGGTGTCGACGTCGGGCGCCTCAAGGACAATGTGGATGTCTTCAAGTGGCATCTCCAAGTCGCGAAAGCGGCGGATAATCTGCGCCGTGACGATCTGCTCTGCGGCGTAGCGCCGGTAGCCGCTGTTCACGTCCACGTCGGCCGGCTTTAATAGCCCAATCTCGTGGTAGTGACGAAGCATCTTCGCACTCAGGTGCGTGGCGCGGGAGAAGTCGCCGATGGTCAGGTTCGAGTTCATAAACGCAATGCCCGCAAGTCGCTGATTGGTGGGGTGCTTTCACACAATTTGGGCCTCCCCCTGTGGGAAAGTCAGACGGCAAATCCGTTCTTGACCCTCCCCCTGCGGGAGGGGAGATGCTAGTTGTGCCGGCCCCGCAGAAAAAAAGCTTGCTCACGTCGGCTGAACATGACAGAGGAGGATTAA
Organism: Vulcanimicrobiota bacterium; assembly: GCA_963759245.1. GTDB lineage: Bacteria > Vulcanimicrobiota > Vulcanimicrobiia > Vulcanimicrobiales > Vulcanimicrobiaceae > Cybelea. The sequence continues at coordinate 15,037 of CAVWYN010000003.1, forward strand.
AATGAAGCTACTTGGATTGGATCACGTCGGAATCGTCGTGCGCGATATCGACGAAACCGTCGCTCGGGCGGGCGCCACCGTTGACGGCAGAGCCGTTGGCGAGCGTTTTGTCTCCGACGACATCGACTTGCAAGTTCTGACGGCCGGCAAATCGACCTTGGAGTTGATCGAGGTCCGCAATGCGGGTTTCGGCATGCCGAGGCTCAAGGATGGCGAGACTGCGGTCATCGGCCATTTCGCGATTGAGGTCGACGACCTCGACGACGCCAAGGCCGAACTGACACGCCGAGGCGTCGCCTTGGAGGGCGAGACCGACACCGATGCGGTCCGCTTCATCTTCACGGTGCCACAGACGACGTTCGGCGTGACGGTGCAGCTCATGGATTACAAGGGCCGCCGACAGGGCGTGTGAGCGCCGAGTCTGACAGGACAAGCCTGAGCGCTTCGGCCCAGCTCCACATACCAATTGAAAGAAGAACTACATGCCAGACACGAACGAGCTACTTCAACAAGAACAAGAGGGTCCCGTGACGGATCTAGCAGACAACAAGCGGATCGTTGTCGATTACTACACGACGGGGTTCGCGGGAAATCCCGAGAAGGCGGCCGCCGACTACCTCGTGCCGGGGTACATACAGCACAACCCGACAGTCGCAGACGGTCCCGACGAGTTCATCCGGGGCGTGCACCTGCTGCGGGACCGGTACCCGAACATGAGGCTAGACATCAAGCGAGTCATCGCGGAGGGCGATCTCGTCGCAACCCATTCGTATGTCGATTTCGAACCCGACAATCCAGAAAACCCGGGAGGAGCGTTTATGGACTTCTTCCGCCTCAAGGATGGCAAGATCGTCGAGCACTGGGATGTCATCCAGGAGGTACCCGAGACATCTGCCAACAGCAACGGCATGTTCTGAGGCACGACCTCGATCGCCACCTCAAAGAGAACCTAGCGTTCGGACGTCGAGCTGGACGGGCAGGACATCGGTCGGCTCGCCTGGACCCCCAGCTCGGCGCCTCCCGCTGGTGAACGCCATGAGATCAGCCTCGAGCGCGACGGTCTACGAGTTCGCCTCAAAAGATGCCGCACGAAGCTGGTATAACAGCGCGGCCTACGCGCGTCGAAGCGCTTAACAACCGAGCAGCAGCGGCAAACATCGCCGAGCCGCGTGGGTCACATGTTATCATGATCTCGGAGCCACAAGCCGTGACAGATGTGATATTAGAGGCAGCACGATTCGTTAGCCAACGGGCCGTTCATACCGTTTAAGCGCCGAGCGAGCCGAAGTAGCGTTGATCGAAGCCAACGAGCTGGAACAGGTTCCTTTGTTCGCAGGTGTGACGCCGGCGTTGCGGGCACTGATTGCTTCGCGTTCCGCGGAGATTTTGGTGGCGCCCGGCGAATGGGTCACGCAAGAAGGCGACGCCGCATATTTGTGGGTCGTTCTCTCGGGGGAAGTAGAACGCGTACGGCTCCTGAGCGGCCGGGAGATGCAGTCAACGACGTTCGACCCAACCGAATTCTTTGGCGAGTTCTCAGTCATTCTCGGTACCGAGTCGTTCGTCTCGATTCGCGCGCTGCAACCATCGCGGTTGATGCGGGTCGATCCGGCCGACCTTCATTTGCTCATTACCGAGTCAAAAGAAGCGGCTGCGTTTATGGCTCAGACGCTGATTCGCCGGGTGACGATTTTCGGCGATTCGTACGAAATGTACGGGGCGCGGCAGGCCGTCGTCATCGGTAGCGATCTCGATGCGGCTTCGCATACGATGCGCGACTTTCTGTCGCGGAACCAAGTGGCCTTCGAATGGCTCGACCTCGACGATTCCACCGACGAGGAGTTCATCGCGAAACTCGGCGTCGACACGTCATCATGCCCGCTCGTGCGTCTCGCGGATGGGCGCACGCTTATAAAGCCGGAGCTTCAAGTCCTTGCCGAAGCCCTAGGCCTTCCAATCGTCCCGCGATTCGGCGAATACGACGTGGTAATCGTTGGTGGCGGGCCGGCCGGGCTCGCCGCGGCGGTGTACGGAGGCTCCGAGGGTCTTGCGACGATCTTGATCGAGGAGGACGCGCCCGGCGGCCAAGCCGGCACGTCGTCACGCATCGAAAACTATCTCGGTTTTGTGACAGGAATCTCCGGCGGCGAACTGGCTCATCGCGCACTGCAGCAAGCAAAACGGCTGGGCGCGGAGATCCTCGTCACGCGAAGCGTCCGCGAAATCCGGCGGAACGGAGCCGAATTCGTGGTGGCGCTGGACGGCGGAACAGAAATTCGGACGCGCAGCGTGGTGCTAGCAACTGGCGTGGCGTGGCGGAAGCTCGCGACGCCGGGTGTAGACGCGTGCGTCGGGCGGGGGGTCTTTTACGGTGCATCGCGCGGCGAGGCCTACTCCGTTCGAGGGAAGGACATATTTCTCGTGGGCGGCGGAAATTCGGCAGGACAGGCTGCCATCTTCTTTTCTCGTTACGCTCGTAACGTAACAATTGTAGTACGCGGTAGTGGACTCGAGCGAACGATGTCGCAGTACTTAATCGAGCAGATTCGTTCTGTGCCGAACATCACTGTGGAAACTCATACGACGGTCGAAGCGATCGATGGCGACGGGCGTTTGGAAGGCATCGTCACTCGCTCGAGCGTTTCGGGCACCGAACAGAAACGCGCGGCTTACGCGCTGTTCATTTTTATCGGCGCCGACGCGGAGACCGCGTGGCTTCCGGAGGAGCTAGAACGAGATCAACACGGCTACATTCGGACTGGTCGTGACATTGAAGAATGGCGTCTGGCGCGAAAACCGTATCCGCTCGAAACCAGCATCCCCGGGATCTTCGCCGCGGGTGATGTTCGAAGCTCGTCCGTCAAGCGCGTCGCATCGTCGGTCGGCGAAGGCAGCATCGTGATCTCGTATATTTATCAATACTTAGAATCGCCACTTGTGCGGCACACTGAGGTCGGGGAAGGCAGCAAGCCGTAGTCCTCAATGCGCCTCGACGGCGATTTTCCCGCGCGTGTAGTCGGGTGACCTCAATCCTTCGCGTCGCTGACGAAGGCGTGGAGCTGCGCGCGTGAGGTAATATGCAGCTTTTGGTACGCCGAGCCGAGATGTTTCTCGACCGTCTTGTGGGTGATAGAAAGCTCGCGTGCTATCTCCACGTTCGAGCGTCCGCCGGCGGCAAGTAGCGCAATCTCGTGCTCGCGTACCGAGAGCAACTTCTCTAAGCCGCCGACGCGTTCGAGACGCCGTACGTCGTAGACGGCGCCGCAACGGCGGTAGAGCTCGAGCGCTGCATCGAGTTCGCACGCCGCTTCGCGTGCCTGCGCCTCGAAGAGCGGAAATCTAAGACGCGCAAATCCTTCGGCGGCTTCGCGAGCGAGCGAAACGGCCTCTTCCTCGCGCCCCTCGCGCCGCCGTTCGTAGGAATCGAAGAGCGCGAGCGCTGGGCGCTCGGGCAGCTCGGTCGTTCCGGCAGCCGCGCGCTCGAGATATCCTCGCGTGCGTCTGCGGTCGTCCGGATCGCCGTAACGGCCGACCGCGAGCAGCGTCGTGACGTTGCCGCGAATGAGCTCGCAATCGGGAAGCGCGCGATGGAGCAACGCCGCCGCGTCGCGCCTCCGCCCACGCCGGACCATGATCTCCGCAAATCCGCCGCCGCATTCGATCTCCGGCGATCGCGCAACGCGTTCTTCGAATTCATCGAACCACCGTTCAATCAATGCGGGGTCGTCGAGCGCAGCTCCGACGACGCTGCCCCACGCGGTGCCGAAGGTGATATTGACGTGATTCTCGCTGCTCGGCGACACGTACTCCAGTTCCGATCGCGCCGACGCAAGGTCGCCACGCAGCAAAGCGCACATCGCCGCGAACGCGCGCGCACTCTCTTCGGCGTGCCGATTACGAGCTTCTCGCGCCGTGCGCAGCGCCAGCTCGGCGTTTTGCCGCGCTTCGCTGTGCCAGCCGAAAAAGGCGCAGCACATCGCGCCGTTTGTATACGCACCGGCTAGCATTGAAGGCCCCGCCGCCGCGGCCGCCGCGAGCCAATCCGAATATTTACGCCGAAACTCTTGCGCGTCGCCGAAGGTCATCGCGACGAAGGCCGCGACGTTGTGGAATCGCAGTGCGATTTCCGGCGTCTCGAGCGCCCGCGGATCGGCACGTTCGAGATGCAATGCCGCGCGGGTCGGGAAAGCGAACGTGGCGGCGAGCCAGGCTAAGCCGAGATGGACGCGGCTGCGGGCCATGTACTCTTCGTCGCCTAGGTGCTCGAGCATGGCTTCGAGCGGAGCCGTCGGCTCCGGCAAGCCGATGCCGTACGCGGTAATCGCGGCCTGCACGCGGCAAGCGGCTTCACGTTCGCGATCGTCAGCGGCCCCAAAAGCGTCGGCTGCGATCTCATATGTCGCATTGGCCTCGCGCGTCAAACCGAGGGCCAAACGGCGGTCGGAAATTTTCTTGAGGATCTCGCCGCGCTCGAGCGAGCCGGCGGCGAACTCGAGCGACCGTTCGTAAAAAGCAATAGCGTCTTCGTGGGCGTGCGTCTGCGCCGCCGCATCACCAGCCAGCTCGTTGTACTGCGCGGCCTTCGAGGCATCGTTAGCGGCCCACCAGTGGTATGCCAGCGCTTCGACGGGCCGTTCTGCCTTCGGGCGGCTTTCAAGCGCGAGCGCGATTTCGCGATGGCGCGGTTGCAGCTCGGCACCCAGAAACTCGCCGTAGATCACCTCACGCGTTAAGCCGTGACGGAAACGGAAGACGTTCGGTTCGATCTCCCCGAGGATTTGAACGTCGCGCGCACGCTGCAGCGCAGGCAACACCGTGCACGGCTCCATTTGTAGGGTCGCCACCAACAGATCCAGCGTGAACGTGCGGCCGATTACGGCCGCTTGTCCGATGACGCGCCGTTGCGCCTGGTCAAACGGCCGCAAGCGATCCAGCAGCGCCGCGCTCACCGTTTGCGGCAGCCGAGCGCGTCCGCGGGTTTCGTCCTGGCCGAATCCCTGCTCGACCGCATTCTTGAGCAGCTCTTCGGTAAAGAACGGATTGCCGTCGGCGGCGAGTGCGATCGCGCGACGCGTGTCCGCTGGTAGCGGAATCGTTCCGAGTGCCTCGTCGATGAACGTTAGCAAATCCGTTCCGCGCAGGGGACCGAGCACAATTCGCCCCGCCTGCGAGTTGCGGGCGATCCTTGCGATGCTCGTCGTCACCGGCTGCTGCGCGTGAAGTTCGTCGGTGCGCACCGATGCGACCCCGAGCACGCGCAAGTGGTGCAACTTCGGCCCGAGGTACGCAAGCAAGTCGAGCGTCGCGGCATCGGCCCAATGCAGATCCTCGATGACGATGACTAATGCGCGGCGCGATGCGATCGCGGTGATTCGCTCGACGATTTCGTCGAACTGATCACGCTTTGTGGCGGCAGCGGTGAGTCTGAATTGCGAACCGCGCGCTTGCGAGAGAACCTCGAGAATCGGACCGTATGGCCGGCTGGCAAACTCCAAGCAGGCTCCGCACGCGATCTTCCAGCGCGAGTACGCGAGCGATTTTCGAAACTCGGCGATGAGACGCGATTTTCCAACGCCGGCATCCCCCTCGACCAGCACGAGCCCGCCGTGCGACCGGGCCGCCTCGAGCCGGCGCTCGTGAAGGTAAGCGAGTTCCTGATGCCGGCCGATAAACGGCCGGCACAGCACGGGTCGCACGATCACAGCGCTTAGCGTTCGCCGTCAAGCGCCCGGAGCTTTTCGGTGAGGCGAGCGTACGCGCTCGAGCCGATTCCGATCGAACTGCGCGCGCGGGTGTAATAGGTTCGCGCCTCGTCGGTCGCGTGGACGCCTGCGGCGCGGTCACCCGCGATTTCGTTATACCGCAAGGTCCGCCGGCGGTCGCCGGCTGCCCACGCATGATACGCGAGATCGGCGAGCGCCGCTTCATCGCGACGTCCGGCCTTCTCCAGCGCTCGCGCAATGCGCCGGTGCAGCGCGCGAGCCGGGCCATTGAAGCACTCGGCATAGACGATGTCACGCGTGAGGGCGTGACGAAAAGAATAGCGACCGGAACCGGACGAAACGACGATCTGGAGGTCGCGCGCACGCTCCAAGATGGCGCACACGTTCGTCTCGGGACGAGCAGCGACTTCGGCAACGATGCTCACGTCGAAATGCCTGCCGACCGCTGCGGCGCGCATTACCACGGCGCGCTCGGCGCGATTCAATTGCGCAAGCCGCGCTAAGACCGTCGAGCGCAGCGCATCGGGTATTGACGTGGACACGCAGCCACGATATCGCGCCGTGGCTGGAGGCGGTATGGGGGGTGCCCCCCATACTGCCCCTTCGCTGCGAGTGGTACGCTGCGCAGATGAACAAGCTCACGCTCCTTCTCGGACTCTCGTGCGCCGCCGCATTGCTAGGGGGCTGCGCCGATCGCTCGACCATGGTACCGGCTCAAGTCACGCAGCTCGCGCCGCTCACGCGCGCAATGCAGCCGGGCGTCAAAGCAATTCCGAGCTGCAAAGGCCAGCATACGACCAAACAATATGCACAATCGCAGGCGAAATCGCTCAACTTTAATGGGGGAACGCTCTGCGTACCCAAGTTTCAGGGCTGGGGCGGCGGTCTCAAGTACCCGGGTGGTGCTTCGGGCATCAGCGCGACGCTCATCAGCAGCACGACGGCCTATGCGCCGTCCTTCTTCCCGCCGGGTGTCAGTGCGATCTTCTGGATCCAGTTCAAACCCAGTGGCTTCGTCAAGTTCAACACCAAACTGCCTGCGGGCGTCAGTCTCGCGTCCTCCAAGTTGAAGGTCAACAAAGCGTACACCATCGGTGGCGCCGACTACTACGCGAGCCTCTTCAGAGCGTTGCCGGCGTGCTACACGATCGCCGCAAACGGAACGTACGGTCCGATGATCGGTGGCCTCGGGTACCCGCTAAAAGGCAGCGACATCCACTACGCTTTCATCTGGGTCAACCCAGGAAAGAGCGTCACCAACAAGTGCTGAAAACGAGCGCCCCGTGCGATGGTCGCGGGGCGCTTTTCTTAGCTCGTCGCTAGGTTTTCCGGTCTTCGGTGCGGCGTGGCGCGGCGTAGGTACGGCAAAGGACTAATCGGTTCTAGACGGGAGCGGCCGGGACACCGATTCGCGGGTTCGATTCCCGTTGGCGCCATCACGAAACGCTTATTTTGGGCGGGTTTTAGCGCAACTAAGTGTCTGCCGTCCAACCGATGCACCTGAATCGCCTCAAGTAGCGCTGGCCCCTCATGGACGCACGAAGATGATTCTTTGGCGAGAGGCAATTCTTTTTTTGCTTTCGCTTCCAGCTAGCTCTATAACCGATGCCGCTCGGGCAATTCTTTAGAAGGAGCGGCACGCAACGGTGATGATTCACCGGTATAGCGCCTTCGAAGTGTAAATCTCGCGCTGCACTTCCGGGTTCTCCCGCTCAACGAAGAGAGGAAGCGATTTTGCGTCGCCGAAGCACCGACCCGAAGTTGCTAGCTGCACGCGTAGAAGAGGATCTTCGCCAGTGAAAGAGACGGAGTCTAAGGCCACTGTTAATCGTCGTGACGTTCTCGTTGGAGCATCGACACTTGCCGCCACCCTCGGATTACCAAGCGTCGCAAATGCATCGCCAACAAAGCAATCAGCCGAACATCACGTCGTGCGAAAGGGGCCGCCCGAAAAGCCGCCCTATAACATCGTCTTCATTATCGTCGACCAGCAGACGCATCAACTTCTTGGTGGACCCGAATATACGCTACCGGGTACCAGCAGAATCGCGCGCAACGGCGTTACTTTTGCCAACCATTACATCGCTTCGGCACAATGCTCGCCGTCGCGCGCGACCTTCTTGACGGGCCGACCTCCGCAATATCATCACGTCATTGATCAAATGCAGTTCGACTTCGTCCCAACGCTCAATCCGAGCATCCCCAACATGGGTTCGGTCCTCAAAGGGCTCGGATACAAGACGGCCTACTTTGGCAAGTTCGAGATGGACAAGAGCATTCTGAACCCCGAACCGAACGTGAACTATAGCACGGTTGCCCAACCCTATGGTTTCGACGTTTTCAGCGCTGGCGGCGATATCGGTAGCGCGCCCCTGAGTGGTTTCGAGAACGATTCCTTCATCGCAGGCGAAAGCGTCCGCTGGCTGCGTAAGGCGGCGTTGCAATCGCGTAAGCACGGTCAGCCATTTTTCATGGTTGCTGGATTCGTCAACCCGCACGACATCATGTATAGTGACGCCAACGTCCCCGGTCAGCAAGCGGTTCAGAAGCCGGTGACTCCGTCGGCAACACCGCCGCCGCCGCCGAATTCTATCTACGAAAAGAAATGGCCGCTGACGTTGGCGCCCAGCCTTGCGGAATCGTTGAGTGCACATGGAATGCCCGAAGCGCTCTCGGAATATAAAAGAGGCTGGGATGGATGGTCCGGTACCATCCCGACCGATCGTATCGACATGTGGACGATTTTCTACAACTATTACTTGAACACGATCCAGGACAACGAGCGCAGCGTCAAACAGCTCGTCGACGTTTTCGATGAAATGGACTTGTGGCGCGACACCGTCGTAATCTTTACAGCCGATCATGGCGAGATGGGCGGCTCGCACGGTGGACTCAAGGGGAAGGGGCCGTTTATCTATGAGCAAAACTCCCATGTGCCGATGGTTATCGCGCATCCGACCGGCGCCACCGGAGCGACGTGTATAGCCCTCACGAGTCACTTGGACTTGGTGCCAACATTCGTCGGGCTCACTGGGTTGCCAGAAGAGAAGCGATTGCAAGCCGTCAAGGAGCTGCCCGGACGCGATTTTTCAAAGTTGCTGGCGCATCCTACCATGGCAAAGGTCGACGAAGTGCGCAAAGGTGTGCTCTATAACTACATTGGTCTTGGTACGGTGGATGCCCAGTACCTCAACGCTGTGATGGATTCGCAAATGCTGAACACCGCGCCGCAGCCCGCCATATCGCAAGCGAAATTGACAAAACGCGGACTCGTTTCGTTCGCATTCGATGGCCGGTACAAGTTCGGCCGCTACTACGCGCCGACCGCCTTTAATACCCCAATCACGCTTAGCGAAATCCTCAAGGACAACGACGTGCAGCTCTTCGATCTGCATAACGATCCGCACGAAGTGCTCAATTTGGCGCTAAAGCCGGAGAAAAACCGGGAGACGATTCTGCGTATGAACCGACTGCTCAACGACCTCATCGCGGAGGAGGTGGGTGTCAACGACGGTGCATTTCTTAAGCCGCTTCTCGCCGGAGGCTCGCTGGCTCCGGGATGAGCGCAATCCCGGCCAAGGGTTCGGGATTCTGAATGCCTTCCGGGCAGCCTCTCCGGCGAGAGGTTTTGTGATTTTTCCGTTTCTTTGCCCGACGCTATAACGAGACGGCGCCTTGCGGAAGCCGGGATGGCTGCCGGATTCAACGGCGGTAGTGGTCCCTTTTCAATCTATCAATGTTGCCGCGCTTGGTGAATCTACCGATAGTGCGGAATTAACCACTCTATCAAAGCCCAAATGAGGATCGCCCCAAAAACTAAAAGGAAAGCTGTTCTCGGCCAAAGGGTAAGGGTCCAAAACGAGGGCGGCGTCGGGTCCCGGCTCGTCATGAGTTGATGGATTCGGTACCACTTATAACCGACGAGCAAGAGCACCAAGGCTATAAGCGCATAGAACCACATCGCCACCTCATGGTATCATGAGGCCATGCCAAAGCGCTCTGGCAAGCCGCCGTTCACGACGGACGGCCTCGGTGCGAATAATGAGCCGATCCAGAAATACTTTTACCATCGCGCCGATCACGGCTCCGAAGTGAAAGATTACGGCCTGCTCGATGACGACGCGCCCGATCGCAAATATAGCCCGATGGTTGTTAAATCCGTTGTGCGTACAGCGATTTGGGGCGTCCCCGATCCGGGCTATGTCACCACGGCGCACGTTGAGCGGCAGAACCTGTCGATGCGGATGGGAATGCGGCGTTTCACGCGGCTAACTAACGCCTTCTCGAAAAAAGCCCTAAACCTACAGCGCTCGCTTGCGCTCTACTTTATGCACTACAATTTCTGCCGCCGTCATATGACACTCAAGACGACGCCCGCGATGAAGGCGGGGCTGACGAACCGCCTTTGGATGGTTCACGACCTCGCCAACCTGTCCGATCTCATGCGGGGCGAAGGGGTAGCCGCCTAAATGAACGACTTTGAACGCATAAAGCTGCTCCTATGGAGTGAATGGGACCCAATCGGAGTCAACGGTTGGGGCGGCCCTGAGGACGAATATGACAGCTATGCGCCACGGGTGCTGCGAATGGCCCAGGAAGGCGCTTCAGTAGAAGCGATAGCCGCGTACCTTGACGAGGTTGTGGTTGCGCGGATAGGAATGCGGCCGGATTCAGCCCGGAGTCGGGCCGTCGCAGCGAAGGCTCGCTCGCTCTTAGGACTCACTGCCTAACAGCACGTTTTCAAAAGGGACCACTACCTTCAACGGCGGGGCCACTTGACAGAGGCCCCGCGAGCGTGCTATTAGTCACTTGACTAAGGCGATTGGATAATGAACGCTACCACTGCCATCAATGCCAACTAAAACGGCGCAACGCACCAGACTTGGCGTCACGCCGGCTCGCGAGGAAGCGGAGCAGGCATTCCTCGACGCCGCCGAACGGTTGCTCGTGAGCGTCGGCTATTCAAACATTACGACCAGAAAGCTCGCCGAAGAAGCCGGACTCAATCACGGGCTAGTGCACTACTATTTCGGCTCGATGCAGGAACTGCTCGTACAAGTGCTCGAGCGCTTCACGGAGCGGCTCATTGCGCGTCAGCGCCAGATGTACGCCGCGAAGGCCCCGTTTATCGAGAAGTGGCGAACCGCCATGCGGTACCTGGAAGAAGATCGCGCAAGCGGCTATTCAAAGGTCTGGTACGAGCTTCAAGCACTCGGCTGGAACGATCCCGAGATTCGAAAGCGTGTCGTCAAAGTAGACAACGCGTGGTTTGGGGTCGTGACCGATGCTTTGAACCAAGCTGCCGGCGAATACCGACTCGACCGCACGCAATTTCCGATCGAAGGCGTAGCTGGACTCGTTATGACCTTCAACGAGGGGATGCATCTCCGGATGCTCTCGGGAGTCCACACCGGACATAGTGCGTTGCTCGAGTGGATCGATAAATGGCTCGAGGGCCTCGAGCAGTCGAAGAAACGAAAACGGGCCATGAGGGTATCTCATCGTGCGAGCGCGTGAACCCGACCGATCGGGATACGTCAGACGCGGTGACATCAAACTCTACTATGAGGTCTTCGGCGACGGATCTCCGACGCTCTTTTTCCTCCCGACGTGGTCGTTGGTCCACTCGCGCATATGGAAGGCGCAGATCCCGTACTTGGCTCGCCACTTTCGGGTTCTGACGTTCGACGGTCGCGGCAACGGGAGATCCGACCGGCCCGTCAGCCCCGAAGCGTACACGCGTCAAGCCTTCGCCGAAGACGCTATCGCCGTGATGGACGAGACGGACACGGCGGAAGCGATCGTCGTTGGCTACTCTGCGGCGGGACAGGACGCGGCGATTCTCGCCTACGGATATCCCCGGCGAATTAAAGGTGCGGTGTTCATCGGTCCGAGCAGTCCATTTGGCGAACCAATTCCCGAACGGCTGGTTTCGTGGGATGAGAAGCTGAGTTCTACGGAGGGCTGGGCCAAGCATAACCGTCATTACTGGTCGACGAACTACGCCGATTGGCTCAGGTTCTTCGCCTCTAGGGTCGTCACCGAACCGCATTCGACCAAGCAAATCGAAGACATCATCGAGTGGGGAGGCCAGACAACCGCAGAAATCCTCATCGCTACCTACGAATGCAAAGAGCCGGCGTCCAATCCGTTTGCCGATTCGGCGAACGCCGACGAGTGTTACGCCGGCATTAGGTGTCCCGTGCTGGTTATCCACGGCAGCGACGATGCGGTGATATCAGTCTCGAGCGGTGCCGGTTTGGCGCGCGCTACGCGCGGCGCGCTCTTGACCATCGAAGGTAGCGGCCATTGCCCTCAGGCCAGAGATCCGGTGAAGGTCAACCTCGCGATCAGAGATTTCGCCGAATCCGTGCAGCCCGAATCTCGTCACGCGCGCCTGCGGCGCGGCCGCGGACGATCAAAACGCGCGCTGTACATCTCGTCACCAATCGGACTCGGTCACGCGCAACGAGACGTCGCTATCGCCAAGCAGCTACGCCGCCTTCGTCCGGACGTACAGATCGATTGGCTTGCACAAGATCCGGTCACCCGGGTCCTAGAGGCCGACGGCGAGACGATTCATCCGGCAAGCCGCTTCCTGGCAAGCGAAAGCAAACATATTGAGAGCGAATCCGCCGAACACGACCTTCACGCCTTCCAAGCAATTCGCCGCATGGACGAGATCTTGATCAACAATTTCATGGTCTTTCACGACATCGTTCGCGACGAGCCTTACGACCTGTGGATCGGCGACGAGGCTTGGGAGCTCGACTACTACTTGCATGAGAACCCGGAAGAAAAGCGGGCAGCCTACGTCTGGATGACGGACTTCGTCGGCTGGATCCCGATGCGTGACGGCGGCGAACGCGAGCGCTTTCTCACCGCCGACTATAACGCGGAGATGATCGAGCAGATCGCGCGGTATCCGCGCCTGCGCGACCGTGCGATTTTCGTAGGAAATCCGGATGACGTCGTCTCCGACCCGTTCGGCGACGACTTGCCCCTCATCAGCGACTGGACCAAGCAACACTTCGACTTCTCAGGATACATCACGGGTTTCGACCCCGCTGCCTTCGCCGATCGCGAGGCGCTTCGCGCCGAACTGGGCTATCGGCACGATGAAACCGTTTGCATCGTAACGGTCGGCGGGTCGGGCGTCGGTGGCCACCTGCTCCGCCGCGTCGTCGAGGCCTTCCCGGTTGCGAAAGATCGTATTCCCAACCTAAGAATGATCGCTGTGGCGGGGCCCCGCATCGACCCCGAGACCTTGCCGACCGCAGATGGATTGGAAGTGAGAGCGTACGTCCACGAACTCTACCGGCACCTCGCGGCGTGCGACATCGCCGTCGTACAGGGTGGACTTTCCACGACGATGGAACTGACTGCCAACCGCCGCCCATTCTTGTACTTTCCGCTGCGCCACCATTTCGAGCAGAACGTTCACGTGCGCCATCGCCTCGAACGATACGGCGCGGGTCGCTGCATGGACTACGCCGCGGCCACGCCGGAAACGATCGCCGATGCGATCGTCGCGGAGCTCGCGCGAAACGTCGATTACCGGCCGGTAGAAACCGACGGCGCCGCGCGCGCGGCCGAACGCATCGCGGAGCTCCTTTGACGCCGTCGAGCCCGCTCGTCGGGGTCGAAGCTGCCCGTGAGATAACCGACGCTCGAGCGGAGTCGATCGTAAAGTCGATAGCTACTAATAGAGCCTCACCGCCTTCGCGCCTTTCGCTTTGTCGCCAAGCCAAGCGAGAGCTCGGTAGCCTGTTGTTTCGCCCTCGTGCGTAAGTGTATTTTGGAGGTCCCAAAGGAACTGAAGGTTACGTCTTCCGCAAACTCTGCGTAGCCGTCCGATGTAGCATTTCATTCCATCGTCGAAGCGTCCGGGGTGACTCCAATGTCAAAACATCTCAATCGCCGTGGCTTTTTCGGCGCTGCAGCGGCAACCGTTGTCGTCGGTCCACTCGGTCTCTCAGGCGTTGTAGAAAGGCCAAGCGCCATGACTGAAGTTGCAGAACAGACGGTCAGCGACCCTACCACTATTCGCCCATTTAGAATCAACTTTTCGGACGCGGATCTCGACGATCTACGCAAGCGCATCAAGGCGACACGATGGCCCGACCGGGAAACGGTCAACGATAACTCGCAGGGCGTGCCGCTGGAGATGCTTCAGGGGCTTGCGACCTATTGGGCGACCGACTACGACTGGCGCAAGTGTGAGGCGAAACTTAACGCCTTGCCGGAATATGTCACGGAGATCGATGGTCTCGACATTCAGTTCATTCACGTTCGTTCGAAACATGAAAACGCGCTGCCGCTGATCGTGACCCACGGCTGGCCAGGATCGATCATCGAACAGCTCAAGATCATCGAGCCGCTGACCAATCCGACGGCACATGGGGGGAGCGCTTCGGATGCTTTCCACATCGTTATTCCATCGATACCGGGCTACGGGCTTTCCGCAAGGCCGACCGTGACTGGATGGGGTACCGATCGTACAGCACGCGCGTGGGCTGTGTTGATGAGACGCCTTGGCTATGCGGACTACGTTGCGCAAGGCGGCGACATCGGTTCGGTGGTTACGACGTTGATGGCCAAGCAGGCTCCACCCGGATTACTGGGGATCAACACCAGCTTGCCGGCGACCGTTCCACCTGCCATTGCAAAGTCGCTCGCCTGCGGCAACCCCGCGCCGGCCGGTCTTTCACCTGACGAGGCGCACGCGTACGCGCAGCTGCAGCTCCTGTATGGGAAGCAATTCGCCTACGCCGCGTTCATGCATACACGGCCGCAAACGCTCTACGGATTGGTCGATTCGCCCGTGGGGCTGGCGGCCTGGCTTCTGGACCACGGCGACGGCTGGGGACAGCCGGCGGCGGCCGTCGTTTCCGCCGTGGCTGGGCACACGGTCGACGGACATACCGCAGGTGCCCTGACACGCGACGACGTCCTCGACAACGTCACGCTGCACTGGCTGACCAATACCGTAATCTCTGCGGCTCGCTCGTATTGGGAAAATAAGACGAGCCCAATCAACGCCGCCAACGTCGCCATGCCGACTGCCGCGATCGTCTTCCCGGGCGAGATCTACCTGGCGCCGCGTAGTTGGACGGAGCTCGCGTTTCACAAACTCATCTATTACAACCGCGCTAGCGCAGGCGGCCACTTCGCGGCCTGGGAACAGCCACAAGTCTTTTCCGAAGAGGTGCGCGCGGGTTTCCGATCGCTCAGAACGAGCGCCTGAACGACGGCATCATGACAATGCAACTGTGCTACTAGTGCTTTAGGAACACTTTTCCAGTCTGAATGTGATAAACGGGAAAATCGCCGCACCAGCATTCCGGCTCGCGCACAACCTGCCGTTGGCGCCCTATTTTAACCCCTCGTAAAGCCATGTTTACGCATCAACGTCTGGGTTTGTGATAGAACAGGCCCATGAACTTCACTATTCGATCGTTGGCTCTCGGGCTGTCTGGAACGCTCGTGGCACTCTGCGCGTGTGGCGGGCCACAGTCTTCGCCGGCAGCAGCGCAACTGCTGCCGGCCTCCTCGGAGGTCGGCTCGCATCTCGTTCGCGGTTCGGCGGGGCTCAGGTGCCGTACGCTCAATGACGCCGAACATCCAAGAGACAACTGGCTTATCGGTATAAGTGACACGCAGCGCATAAGCGGCTATTTCATCGGCAAAGGGAGTGACCCCGTTGTGTATTACGTCACCGTTCCTCCGTATGGCCGGGACGATTACCGGTATTACCGATATAGCCGGGATGTCACCATAACGTCCCTCATAGGAAAAACGATCTTTGGATATATAGTCGGCCGAGAAAAACTCGATGGTGTCTGGGGCTTTATCAAAAAGAACAATGTCTGGACGCTCTTTAGAGACGCCGATGAGGGCCATGGCAGGTACGCGGTTACCGAGATACTCGGACTGAATAATTCCGACGTCGCCGTCGGCTTTTACGTAGACCGCTCCGGCGCAGACGTCCCGTTCGAGCTCAGCGTCAACACGGTCCGCTTCGTCAAACTCAGTCCGCCCGGAGCCGTCAGCGCACAGGCTACTGGAATTAACCCCAAGGGCGACATCGTCGGCTGGTTAACGAGACCGCGCGGCACCGAGGGCTTCATTCTTAAGGCCGGCATCTACCAAGTCTTTTCGTACCCGAAGTCGACGAGTACGGAAGCACTGGGTCTCAACTTTCAGGAGCAGATCGTTGGCTCTTACGTGGATACGTCGGGCGTGAGTCATGGCTTTTTGCTCAGCGGCCCAGCGAGCCACCCTCAATGGCAATCCTTCGATAATCCAAAAGCGAACGGTTCCGCAACACTGACCGGCATCAACACTCACGGCGACGTTGTCGGCAATTACTTCGACAAAAGTGGGAATACGCTCGGCTTTCTTTGCAGCTAGGCCTACTACCGCTGGTTGCAGGGCTCAATCAATTCGAGCGTTGTCGTAAGGCTTGAACTTCGTACGCGAGCGCCTTCAAGTCGCCGGACATCGTTTGGAGCGCTTCGAGCAATCCGTCCCTTGAGGCGCGGACGTTCGCCGAAAGTACGTCGAGCGCCGTACCGACTCCATGCGCCAGATGCAAAATCGCGTCGGACTCGTCGGGAGCGTACGGATCTCGGGAACCTTTCGGCCCAAGAACTATTGCGCCGACGAGATGCCCGCGCGCAACCATCGGATAAGCGAACTCGCCCTGCAGCATGGTATCGAGCGTGTGCAGATCGACGCTTTTCCGCCAAGTCTTTAGCGAAACGATTGCGGGATCGTTTTCGTTCGCTCCGTCGTAGTGCCCATGGCCGTCGTCTAAGAGGACTGCTACGCCGGTCGCGTCCGCGTGTTTCTCGAGCACTGCCTTCGCGCGCGCGATCAGCAAGCCGGCATCGGTAATATAGGCCGCTTCGTGCCCGAACGCTCGAATTGCGGTTTCATCCTCGTGGCGTTTGCGGAAAAAAACCGTATCGAGAACTCCGTCGATCCGTTTATGGACGCTGCGCACCGACAATCCGAGCACGAGTGCGATCGCAGCGCCGACGACGAGGTTGGTCGAGTGGCTTGCGCTGCTGAGCCACTCACCCAGTGCCCATTCGACGAGGAGGAAGGCGCCGACAAAAACGAGCGAGACCGCCGAGAAAACCAATGCACGGTTGAGCGCAAAACCGATGTCGAGGATACGCCGTATGAGAGCGACGTACGTCAAGACGACGGGTGTAATAAAGCCGGTAACGTTGTAGAGCAAAAGCTCCACGTTCGAACTGAGCGGAAGATTGAAACTCGTCGCTAAACCAACAACGGCGGCGGCAAAATATTGTATCCCCAACGCGGACGTCGCCCAGCCGAGTCGTGCCCGATCGGTGCCCCGCGTCTGCGCGATCGTCGCGATCGCGCACAGCACCGGAAAAACGAACGGTAAGACGGCAATCGCGAGTTGTGCAGCGGTGCCCGAGTACCACGCCTGCATCGGATCAAGGGTTCCCGTCCACGCGCCAACAACAAATGCCAGGCCGTAGATCGGCATTAAGGCGGCGCTACTGTAACTGAGCCACATGAGAATGCGCCGCAACGGGTTGGGGAGAGGTGCGAAGGCCATCGCATAGGTTGCCAAAAGCGCCGTCGTGAGGCCGTAGAGGGCGCAGCTGAGAAAAGCCGCCGTCGCGTCGAGCGCAGGCCACGGCGTAACAAAGTTAAGCGGAGTGAAGCCGTTCGAGAGTACCAACGTGCTCAGCAGCAGCGAGAGTATGCGGGCCTCTTTGCTGTCGGATCGCTTCCAAGCGATCACAGCTGCGAACGTGAGCGTCCAAACGAATCCAAAGAGCGCTAGCCAGACATCCCAGCCGAAGCTCAGCGCGCCGCCGTTAGCGAGGAGGGAGCGCGACTCGGAAACGACGCTGACGACGAGACGTTTACCGTCGCGTTCGATCGGGACATCGGCGCGCTGGCCCGCGAGCCGAAAATAGTTTATCCAACGATAGCGTTCCCCGGGCGTAAGCAGACGGAGATCGAGGAGATCGCCGCTTCGAAGTCCTTGACGATACGCCGCGCTTCCCGGCGGAGCATCGAAGCGAATGACGAACGGCGCTTCGCCCGTCACCTTTGGCACGACGAGCGGGCTCGTGTACGAACGGATCACGCCGGGATCCACTCCAAGCGTGTACGCTCCCGTCCACACGGCGTTTGCGGTCAAGACGAATCCGAGGGCGCATAACCCCAACAGAAGCCGCCGCGAAACCGCAGAGCTCATACGGACTAAGTACCTCGGAGCAGTCGCCAATCCCGCCCTGGTGTGCGGCGGTTTAGCCGTTCCCAAAATCGCCGCAGTCCCTCTAACAGACGCCTAACGGATTCGTCAAAACCTGACGGGAGCGGAACCATGGGCAGCGCTGCTTAAACCTTCGACTATGAAACCCGCGGCTCAGCGAGCCCTAGTGCTGACGGCGTGCGTCGTGACCCTGATTCTTGTCGCTGCGAACGCAATCAACTTCTTCGGATTTGCCGGAAGGCCGGCGTGGGCCGCCGACCCCGGAATGAGCGTTGGTACTTCGCGAGAGTCATATCATGCAGCCATACTCGGGGTGGCTCCCGGCGGAGCCGCAGACCGCGCCGGCCTTCGTTCGGGCGACCGCTTTGATATCCGCACCAACACATTAGCTGAGCGTTGGCAGGTCCTATCCGGCAACGCAATGACTGGGCGCTCGATAACGCTGTTGCTTCGGCGAGGCTCGCAGGAACAGCGGCTGACGGTCGCACCGCGTCCGTGGGACTACGGCCGATTCTGGTTTTTCCTTTTCTGGTATTGCGGAATAGTATTGCTGGCGCTTTTCGCCGCACTCATCGTATGGCGGCGTCCCGAGGCGCCCGGCAACTTGCTGCTCTCAACGATCCTTGCATCCGTTGCTGTCTATCTGATCACGGGCCCTGGGGACTATGCGTTACCTTGGGGTTGGGTTTACGTCACCTTGGCGATTGCCAATCTGGCATACCTGGTTGCCGTCGGGCTTTGGGCTGCGTACGCCGGCAGGTTCGCAACTCCGTTGTCACGCGCTCGGCAGATGGCTCAATGGCTTTGCTTAGGCTTCGTCGCCTTCGCTATTGGAATTCATATAGCGAGCATATTCGGAATTGTGACATTGTGGTTCGATCCGCTCGGCTTTATGTTTTCGCCGTACTGGCGGATCCCAGTGTTTACCGCCGTTGCTATCGCGGTTCTTTGCAGCGCGCTCGCAATTGCCGCATCGCGCGGAGTCGAACGCCAAAGGGCGATCTGGTCGATGGTACCTTTTTCGATATTCTTTTCGACGCTCCAATTGACGGCCGTCATCCAACTCGCTCCGGTATCCTACGCCAATCTCGTCGTGCTCCTCGCTCTTGCCAATCTGACCTGCTTTCTAATGCCGGCCATCCTGGTGTACGTCGCTCTCAGCCGCCGGTTAATTGACATCGGGTTCGTGCTGAACCGGGCGGCCGTTTTCGCGATAGTTTCGGTCATCGTGGTTGGCGCATTCGTTCTCGTTGAATGGGCGGCGAGTGCGTGGCTTGCGGGTGCGGCGCACTCAACAAGCGCCGCCATCGGAATGGTCGTGGCCCTAACGCTCGGCCTTTCGCTTCGGTACATTCATAAGTACGTCGAGCGATTCGTCGATAGCGTCGTCTTTCGAAAGCGATATGAAGACGAAGCGGCGCTCCGCCGTTTCGCTCACGAATCATCGTACATTACGGATCGAGCGGTCTTGCTCGAGCGTGCAATTCGCGTAGTAAAAGAACACACTAATGCGGAGAGCGCCCTAATTTTGGTGCGCGACGGAACCCAATCGTATCATCAGGCTTCGAAAGACGGGGGCTCGACGTTCAGCGAGAACGATCCGGTCATCGTTGCCCTTCGAGCGTGGAACCGGCCGGTCGACCTCCATGGCATCCGCGATACCGGACTAGTTGGTGACGTTGCATTCCCGATGATTTCACGCGGGGAGCTCGTCGGGACTCTGATCTGCGGAGCGAAGCGCAACGGCGAGACGTACGCGCCGGACGAATCAAGCGCCCTTCTGACACTAGCGCGTAGCGTGGGGACGACCCTCGACACACTCACTATGCGCCACGACGGTGCGGTCTCAATTCAAGAAACGTTGACGGCGATCGTAGAAAGGCTCGACGCGATCGCGCACAAACTTAACGGGCGGAACGTCGAGCTACGATAAAGGCGGCCGTCTGCGCGTAATTGCTCGGTTACCTCGACGTAACTCAGTAACTTGTCGGTGCCTATACTGGGTACCGATCAGCTGTAGGAAGTCGCAACCGTCGCAAACTGCCGAGGGTCCTACGCACCAGCAAAAGTCAAGGGAGTCTTTTTGATGGATCTAACCAAAGAATATCCTCGAAGCGTGCACGACAAGTGGCAGGGCGTCGTTCAGCTTGCGCGCACGATCGATAAGGGGAAAGCGAAAGCCCGAGGTAACGTCGGGGAGTATCACTTCAATTGTCCTATGGATCAGGCCGTGTTCGGCTTTCTCGGCATCGACCACGAGCAGCTTCTCGATTCAATTCGCAACGCCAAGAGCGACGCGGAGATAGAAGCGTTCACGCGACCATTCGTCGATGCCAAGTCGCGCGAAGAGATCGAGCGCTGGAATCGCGAGTGGTTATCCTACGAGCCGCAAGGCGAGTCAGCGAAGGCCTTTCAGAGCCTCCGCGCACAGATCGCACCCGACCGAACCGACGTGACGAAATGGCCCGACCTCCTCGACATCGACGAGAAGCGCCACGTTCCGCGCCGCGCCGCAAGTGTGTCTTGACCAGGTAGCGAGGCGCAGCGTCGATCGGACCGTCGGACTATACTGTGAGGGCAGCCATGACAAGTGATCGAACCGTCTGCGTGGCCTGACGCGAACGCCGGACAGCCAGCGAGCCGCGGCGTTGGCAGGCCCTGCCCTGCAGAACGCTGGCGAGGTTGGTGCTGAGCGGGAACCCGCACTTCGACAGCAAGTGGCGCATCGACGAAAACGTGCGCGGCCTCAGCCTTGCCTCGCACCTGATCCTGCGTGGCGCCTTTCAGTCTCCAGGGCTCCACGCGGGCTGGGCGTTAGGGTGACCACCATATAGTTCGCTGACATATAGGCCGACGCCGTGCCCAGGGCTCGGCGCGGGAAAACGGCGAAACATGCCGGGCGCCTCTCCCGTATCACGGGAACAAAACACCGATAGAAAGGTCCGACGGATGCTACTAAAGATTGCGATGGCGGCGTTGTACGCGGCCGTTGCCTTTCCGCTCGCAGCGAGCGCCGACGCCGTGCCGGATGCTGCCCAAAAGGCTATCGCGTCCAGTTATCAGTTCGACTGCACGGCGACCCAAGATCCGACCGATGCAAATCTCAACACTGCGTTTGCCGTGCTCGCGCCCGACTTTGTGCACGTCGATTTCAAGGGAAAGCAGATGCAGCGTGACGAGTTCATCGCACAGGGCAAGCAGCAGATCAAACAGTTGCACGTTACGTCTTGCGCCAACACGATCGACTCCAGCAAGCTCGCCGATCCGAATACGATCGTCGTCGTCGTTACCTCCAAGGTCGCGGGACAGCTCCAAGCTACCGACGGCAATCACGATCTCGACGCGACCAGCAGCTCGCAGGACACGTGGAAGCTCGAGAACGGAACCTGGCTGCAGACGCAGAGCAAGGACGTGAGCGCCTTGGTGAAGATCGACGGCAAAGTCGTTCAAGACGAAGGCAATTAAGTCGATGCGTTGGAGGCTCGGTCTGTCGGCGGCCGTCGCTCTTTTACTGGCCGCGCCCCTCGTCGCGCGCGCCGACGAACGGCCCATCGCCCAGATGCGCTGGCGCGCGATCGGCCCCGCGCTTCCCGAAGGACGCGCGACGGCGGTCGCGGGAAGCAACCTGCACCCGCTGCTCTATTATGCGGGCAGCGCGGACGGCGGCGTATGGAAGAGCGTTGACGGCGGCACGTCGTGGCAAAACGTCTCCGACCCGATTCATTTGAGCAGCGTCGGCGCCATCGCCGTCGCCGCCAACGACGATAGCGACGTTTGGGTCGGAGCCGGAGAGACCAATCCGCGCAACGACGTGATTCCGGAGAGCGGTCTCTACCACTCCGCCGATGGCGGTCGCTCGTGGCAAGTCGTGGCGTTTGCAAACGCGCCCGGCATCTCGCGCATCCTCCTAGACCCAGCCGATCCGAAGCATATCGTCGTCGGCGTGCTCGGCGACGTGTTTGCGCCCAGCCCGCAGCGCGGTGTCTACGTTTCTTTCGACGGCGGCGCGACCTTCAGCAAGACGCTCTATCTGTCGGACCAGTCCGGCGCGAGCGACATGGCGATGGATCCGAAGAATCCCAGCGTGATCTACGCTGGGATGTGGCACGTGCTACGCCGCCCATGGGCGATCATCAGCGGTGGGACGAGTGACGACGGGCTCTACCGCTCGAGCGACGGCGGCAGAACGTGGAAGGAAGTGACCGGCAACGGCTTTCCCGCTGCGCCGATCGGTCGCATCGGCGTAGCAATCGCACCGTCGCAGCCGAATCACATTTACGCGCTCGTCGAGTCTGCCGCCGGGATTCTTTGGCGCTCCGACGACTCGGGTATCACCTGGAAGCTGGTCAGCAGCGACTCGCTGGCAAATCAACGCCCGTTTTACTTCTCACACGTGCGTGTCTCGCCGACCGACCCCCGAACCGTCTACGCCGCAAGCCTGCTGCTGGCAACGTCATATAACGGCGGCGAAAAGTTCAACCTGTCTGCCTTCGGCGTTCATCCGGACCTGCACGATATGTGGATCTCATCGGACGGCAATCGTATGGCCCTGGCGGGCGACGGCGGCATCGCAATCTCGGCAAACGGCGGGGCGACCTGGTCGAATTCCCGGAACATCGCGATCGGTCAAATCTATCGCGTCGGGCTTTCGAGCACGCTGCCGTACCTCGTCTGTGGTGGTCTGCAGGACAATAACGCCTACTGCGGACCGGCGTTCAACGGCAACCTCGATGGAATTACGAACCGCGACTGGTTCAAAGTCGCCGAAGGCGACGGCGAGTGGGCCGTTCCGGATCCGACGAATTCGCGCCTGATCTGGGCGGACTCCCAGAACGGCGAGATCGTCGTGTACGACCGCGTCTCGCATGAATCGACGAACGTGAGGCCGTACCGTGAAACCGCGCAAGAAGATTTCGTTCTCGCGAAGTCGCGCTATCGCTTCAACTGGGAATCGCCGATTTCATTCGCCGCGTACGATCCCCGCGTCGCCTTCATCGGCGCCAACGTGCTCTTCGAAACCAGCGACCGCGGGAAGCATTGGAAGGCCATCAGCCCGGATCTCACGCGGAACGATAAGTCGAAACAGCAAGTCGCAAAGAATTCGGTAACCCACGACGAGTCTGGTGCCGAAAACTACGGCACGATCCTCGACATCGAAACGTCCGCCCGACGCAAAGGCGAAATTTGGACCGGGTCGGATGACGGCCTCGTCTACCTGACGCGCGACGGTGGCGCGCATTGGCGCAACGTGACGCCGCCCAGGCTGCCGGCAGACAGCGCCGTGGAAACCGTGGCGCCGTCGCCGCGAGGCGACGGCACGGTCTTCATCTCGGCCGACCGGCACGCGATGGGTGACGATGGCGCGTACATCTTCGTCACTCACGATTATGGCGCGCATTGGCAGAGCGTCACAAACGGCATTCCGGCCGGTGAATACGTCCGGGCGGTTCGCCCCGACATCGCCAATGAGAATATCGTCTACGCCGCCACGAACCGCGGCATGCGCATTTCGTGTGACGGCGGCGCGAACTGGCAGAGCTTCCAAAACAATTTGCCCGCCGTCGAAGTGCGCGACATTCGCATCGAGCCGCAGTTGGACGATCTCGTCATCGCGACGCACGGACGCGCGATTTGGGTGATGGACGATATCCGCCCGGTGCAGCAGTCGGCATGCGCGAAACCCACGGCGCCGCTGGTCATCGGGCCTCGCCCCGGCATCGACCTCATCGGTTATCGCGACGACGAAGGAAACTACACGGATTTCGACGCGCAGCAGCCCGGTGGGGGAATTTTGAGCAACGGCGGCGCGGTCGCAACGCTCTACTACTGGTTGCCCGAATTGGCCAAGAAGCGGCCCACGATTGACGTCTACGATCTTCAGGGTCACCCATGGCGCCACATCGAAGGCAAGCACGACGTTTTCACCGGCGAGGAAGGCGAGTCGTACTGGCTGAGCCGCGCCGACGGCAAGAATGAGTTCGACTACGACTTTACCATCGACGGCCCGATCCGCTATGAGAGCGCGCCGTTCTTTTTCCGCGGCCCCGAAGAGGGTCCGGCGCTTCCGCCCAGCCGGTATATCATGGCATTTCACCTCGACGGCAAGACGTATCGCTTTCCGCTGCTGAAGCTTGCCGATCCGCTCTCGACGACGACGCCTGAGGAATACCGCGCGCAGTTCGCAGAGCAGCGCCGCGTGTACGATCTCTTGGGACGAGTAGACGCGATGCTCAACGCGTTACACTCCGTTCGCGAAACGCTGGTTGCCGACAAGAAGACGCTCAAGCCCGGCGACGCCGCGAGCGCGGCGAAGCTGCAATCGGCGATCGACGGCATCGACGTGATGGTCGCAACGCTAACGTCGTCGCCACAAAGCTTCGAGGACTTCATCCAGAAGCCGGGGCAGCTGCGCGAGGACATTCTGGCGCTGATGAACGACGAGCCGCTCGCGCAGGCGACCTTGGCGCTCTACGCTCGCCTCGAACGCAACTACACCGAGCGGGCGAAGTCCTACGGCGCGTGGGTGGCTTCGCTCAACGCCCTCAACGTTACGCTGAAGGCCGCCGGGGAGAAGCCGGTGGCGGCGACCAACGCTCCGCAGTAGGACGCCTCAGAAAGCTCGCGGCTTTGCCGCGCCTTCGGCATTGGGTTGGCAAGTCATATGAGGCCAGGGCCGTGCGTTCTAGGTTACGGCCTACTTCGCGGAAAATCGGGGTAATGACATGCTTCTACCAACCCTTCTGGTGCTCGTTGCTCAGGTTGGCCCAGCTGCGTCACCGTCAGCGGCGCAATCAACCCCGCCCCTCAAAGAGATCGGTCACGTTCGGTCGTCGACGCTGTGCACCGCGCTCCGCCACAACCTCTTCCCCGCTGTTGACGGTCTGCGTATCAATGACGCACTGATAAGTCGCGGCCAAGCGATTCTGATAAGAACTGCCGAAGATGCTGCAGCATATGCTGCTAGCGCATCGCCGACCGATACGAGCGCCGGAGACCCCTTCGCGCTGGAGGCTGGAGCAAATGCGGGTAGCGTTTCGCCAACCGGCGGTGGGAGCGCCGGCTCCGAGATGGACGGCTTCCAGCTCGGACTCGTCTACAATAGCCTGGCAAAGAATCTCGACAAAGTTGAGGCGTTTCTCAACGATCCACACAGCTTCGCTGTCAGTCCGACGAGCGACGACGAACGCGCGCTCGCGCTTGCAAAATCGCGCCTTGAGGCCGTCGTAGCGCGGCAGCGTGCATCGCTGAACATTCTCTCGGCCACCGCAGAGACAAACGCTGCCAACGATCTCAAAAGCCGCCGCGATGTGATTCCTTACGAACACTGCATGACTTGTGCTCAGACGCCCGCGTTCACCCCCCTCAGCGCGCCCCGCTCGCTCGCAGCCGCAACGAACCAGACGCAGCAGAGCGAGACCGGTGTTGCGCCGGCAGTTCTTCCGATCGTCGCGGCATGCCGCTAGCGTAACGCGGCGCCGCTGCCGCCGAACCCAGAGCCGACGACGATTACGTCATAGTCAAAGTGCACCACGGCATCTCACCACCCCGCGCGCGCCGAGGGAGTTCTCGTCGAGAGAACCCAGCTCACGACCATGGCCCAGAGCAGGCCGATGATGGGCGAGATGAAGCGCGAGTACGCGCCGTCCGGAGCCCAGAATCCGCCGCTCGCCCACGTGGCGCCGCCGAGAACCGTGAGCACCACGGCTGCGACTCCAACCGCGAAAAGTGCGTTCGAGATCAGCCCGGCGCGCCAGAAGCCGAAGGCCGCCGACATGATCAGCATGGCCCGCACGAACGAACTCATCACGAAGGCGGCCCACGCCAAGACGTTCAGTCCCGGAAGGAGCGTTTGATTTCCCAGTCCGTCGATCGAATACGCGAGGCCTGCGTTTACCGCAGCGAGCAGGAGAAAGAGCGCTCCGACCGCTGCGCTGGAGGAAGTGGCGGCGGCGCCCCAGCCATCTTTGCCGGCGTCGCCGAGCGACACCCTGATCGCAGCCGCAAACCACATGAGGTAGAGCACGGCTAGCCCGAAGATTACCGCAGCGACGAGAATTCGCGAGTGATGGTCGTGGTAGAACGCGGCGAGCGCGTCCGGCGACGCTCCGACTGAGGGCTGATTGCCGTAGATGAGATACGCGATGACGCACAAGGCGATGAACTGGACGCCGCTCGTGCGCCACAACCGTTCCCAAAAAGCACTGGTGTTTACACCGATGGGTGAGGTCATGGCTGGGGTGGATCCGCTCATGAGAACCTCCTCTCGCTCCGCACCGAACTACCTTCGACCCAGCGCACTACCAGCGATACGTCAGGCCGGGGCCGGTGGGCAATCTATGGCTGCTATGCCATAGCAGTAGGCCGGCCGAAATTCGATACCGCTGCGGTATTTCCTAGCTTGGGTTTCTCCCTCTGCGGAACAGTGGCACAGGAGATCCGCTCTCGTGTCTAGCTAATGTGGGAGTAGTTTATGACAACGCTCGGACTGGTTTTCGAGACGCTTATCGTGAAGAACGAAGGCCCGGTGCTATTCGTCGACATTGCGGCACCGCCCATGAATCTTCTCGGCCCCGAACTTGTGCGCGATTTGGTGTCGCTTATTGCTCGAGCGGAGGCGAGGGACGACATTGCTGTGCTCGTGTTCAAGAGCGCCAATCCCGAGTACTTCATCTCTCACGTCGACGTAACGCGCGTTAGCGAGTACCGCAACGAAACCGCCAAACTAGTCGGTGAACCGTCTATCGGGTTGCTATTCCGGTATTTGAGCACGAGCCGTCTGGTGACGATCGCGCAGGTCGAAGGGCGAGCACGCGGCGCCGGCAACGAGTTCGTGTTGGCGTGCGATATGAGTTTTGCGGCGCGCGAGTCGGCTGTTTTCGGGCACCTTGAGTCGGCGTTCGGTGTCGTTCCCGGTGCCGGCGGCATCCAACATCTTACGCGCCTGATGGGTCGCACCCGCGCGCTCGAAGCGATGTTGAGTGCGTGCGATTACGATGCGGAGCTCGCTGAGCGCTACGGCTGGATTAATCGAGCGCTGCCGGCCGAAGCTCTTGGTGAATTCGTCCGATCGCTGGCACATCGCATCGCGGGGTTTCCGGCGGATGCACGCCGCACGCTCAAGGAGCGCGTCAACGCGATTGCGCTTGCAACGGCGGACGATTTTCGCCGCGACTCGGACCTCTTCGGCGAGCTAGTGCGAGGTCCCGAATCGCAAAGTCGAACACAAGCCGCGATGCAACGTGGTTTTCAAACTCCGAATGGTGAATTGGCTTTAAGCGAAATGCTGGGGGAGCTCGACTGAAATGGAAAGACTCAAATGGGAAGTCTACGTGACGCCGGGTATACCCATCGTCACTCCGGACCGGCCTCCTGGCGTACAGGAGACCTATTTCCAGGCCATGGCATCGACCCTCATCTATGGGAGCGACGACGCGGTTCTCGTGGATGCCTTTCTGACCGTCGAGCAGGCCAATGCTTTGGCTGATTGGGTCGCATCGAAACGTAAGAACCTAACGACGATCTAC
Organism: Vulcanimicrobiota bacterium; assembly: GCA_963759245.1. Lineage (GTDB taxonomy): Bacteria > Vulcanimicrobiota > Vulcanimicrobiia > Vulcanimicrobiales > Vulcanimicrobiaceae > Cybelea. The sequence continues at coordinate 42,552 of CAVWYN010000003.1, forward strand.
ATTACACACGGGCATGGGGACCATTGGTTTGGAGTCGGCACGCTCGTTGAGCGGTTCCCAACTGCAAGAGCCGTGGCAATGCCCAACGCGATTGAGGTTATGCGCCGGAACGCTTCCCCGCAGGCTCTGCATGGCGTTTGGGAGGCGGCATTTCCCGGGCAGATTCCCGACAGGCTGGTGATCGCGACCGAACTCGAAGGAAACGTGATCGATCTGGAAGGGCAAGAATTGGTCGCCGTGGAGGTCGGCTACACCGACACGGATCATACGACCTGCCTTCACGCACCGTCGATCGGGCTCGTGGTTGCCGGCGATGTTGCTTACAACGACGTTCACCTGTATCTCGCTGAGTCAAATGCGCAGAAGCGACAAGAGTGGATTGCGGCGCTCGACAAGGTTGAGTCGCTCGAGCCGCACGCAGTCGTCGCTTCGCACAAGCGACGCGAGAACGCCGACAATCCTAGGATTATCGAAGAGACGCGGCAATACATTCGCGATTTCGATCGGTTGGCGGAAACAACAAGAACCGCGCAAGAGCTCTACGACAAGATGCTGGAACTCTATCCGAGCCGAATCAATCCCGGTTGGGCGCTGTGGAGTTCAGCACGCGCTGTCAAGTCACAGGATGTAAACAAAGGCAGATAGCCATGAAATCCCAAGGTCAGCTTCAAGGTCAAACCGTCGTCTTTATCGGCGGCAGCTCGGGCATCGGGCTCGAGACGGCCCGACAAGCACGTGCTGCCGCTGCGGAGATCATACTTACCGCACGCACGCCGGAACGATTGGAGTCCGCCGCGCGCGAGCTGCAGGCGCGTTACACGGCCGCCTTCGACGCTGTCGACTTGCCCAAACTCGAGCAGTTTTTCAAGGACTTGCCGGGACCAGTCGACCACGTCATGCTTTCGGCGGGCGGCCCCGCATACGTACCGTTATCGTCGATGAACCTCGACGAGGCTCGGCGACATTTCGACGAGCGGCTGTCGGTGGCGCTCGGTCTTGCCTTGTTTTCCCGAGGAAAGATCCGCCCTGGAGGTTCGTTGCTGTTTATCGGAGGCACCGGCGGGAGGCGACCGGGCATCGGACTGTCGATCGTCACAACGCTCACCGCCGCACTTCCGGCACTTGCCGCAAACTTGGCGGTCGAACTCGCTCCGACGCGTGTAAACGTCATCGCTCCGGGATTCGTCGATACCCCGCTATCGGCGTCTCTCCTAGGCGATCAAATTGATGCGAGGCGCGAGCAACTGCGCGCTACGCTGCCCATCGGGCGCGTCGTCGGACCAGCCGACGTCGCTGCTTTGGCGGTTCAGATCATGAGCAACGGCGCACTTACTGGCGCCACCTTTGACGTCGACGGTGGCCAACAGCTCATCGCTAGATAAGCGGCTAAAAGTGGGAACGCAAACGCGGCAACTCGAGATCGTTGCGCAAACCTCAACGAAAGTCGGTTCGTTTATAACGCCGGCCCCGACGTCCCATCCGACCAGCGAGCGACGGGAACGAAGAACAACGCCCACGGCTGGGGCCAGCTAAGGTGATTGCTATCGTACACGACCGGAGAGTCTTTTCGATCCGCGCCCCAGCTCTCTCCGCTGTTTGCCCCTAATGCTTTCGGAGTGTAAATCATGATGTGCGGGTGCCACGCCTTGACGTGATCGTCGATGTATTGATTCTTCGACATCATATAGCCTAGCGAACCATTCTCTGGGAGCGGCAGCTGCTTACCGGCCACCGCCGCATTCATGCGCTCGTGTATCTTCGCTTCGGTCGCGCCGCCCAGCGCCAGATTCGTCGAGAAGATGGTGTAGGGCAGCACCGTGCGCGAAGCCGGCGCGTTATAGCACACCGGCGGCAGCGCCTTCGGGTTCCAGAAATTGTCGTCGTCGAAGGCTTTGGTCCACGAGCGTTCCACCAAGCAGGTGAAGCCGTTCGTGCCTTTTACGGCGGTTTCGTATCCGCTCGGGCTCAACACGAGGATAGTCGCGTGGCTCGAGATCGCTTTAGGGGCGGCGCTGCGCGCCAGATCGATTTCCGCTTGGCGGTCCATTAGGTATTGGCTGATGGGGGCCATTTTCGGGTAGGGGGCTGCCGCGGCGAGCACAGCGATAAGGGCGGGGGATATATAGAAAGCCTTCACAGCATGGTCTCCTGTTAGACGTCGCAACGATTGAAGTATCGTTGATGTGACGCGCCAAACTCATTGGAAAAGTGCGTTGCGACGTCGAATCGAAGAAGTCGTTTGAGGCAGGATCGGGGCCGCTCGTGTTCGAGGCCTACGTGGATCCTATGTCCGTAGGCGGTGCACAATCCGGGAGCAAGGGTTGAAGCTTTGCGCTCGCGCGGCAAGTGAGAGCACGATTGCGAGCGCGAGGATCGCTTTCGTCACGGTTTCAGCGGCGACGGCGCCGCTGAAACGACCGGCGGTGCGCCTGGGGCTCGACCGTAAACGCTCGAGCAGATGCCGGCTCCATGAATCCGTGCTCGCTCCGCTTAAGAGGGGTGCCGATTGCGCTTTCGATACGCGCAAACGAGCCCGCCTCGTCGCGCGAAACGAACGTAATCGCGTCGCCCGTTTTCTTCGCGCGCGCCGTACGTCCGATGCGGTGTATGTAATCGGTGGGCTCGGCGGGGACGTCGTAGTTTATGACGTGTCCGAGATCGTCGATGTCGATACCTCGCGAGGCGATGTCGGTGGCGACTAAGACCCGGTAGCGTCCCTTTTTAAAGGCCTCGAGGGCATGCGAACGCTGTGCCTGCGAACGATTGCCGTGAATGCGCTCGACGTCGACGCGATGTCGCATCAGGGCGCCGGCGACGCGCTCGGCCCGCGACTTGGTCCGCGTAAAAACGATTGCATTGAAGATGCGTCCATCTTTGAGCAGGTCCACGAGGAGGTCCGTCTTCTTGTGCGGTTCCACTTCGTACACCCACTGGGTTACGGTTTCTACCGGCGTTGGAGGTGCTAAATTGATGCGCACGGGGTCGCGGAGAAACTCGCGTGAAAGCTGAAGCACCGCACTGCCGAGCGTTGCCGAGAAACAGAGAGTTTGGCGGTCGGCCGGCAGTTTGGCGACAATGCGCTTTACGGCCGGCAAGAATCCCATATCGAGCATACGGTCCGCTTCGTCGAGCACGCAAATCCCGATGTTGTCGAGACGAGCTTCGCCCTGCTGCATCAAGTCGATGAGCCGTCCCGGCGTTGCGACGACGACGTCGGTACCGCGGCGCAGGGCTTTGATCTGCGGTTTCATGGCCACGCCTCCGTAAATCGGCGTGATGTGCAGGTTGGTATGTTTTGCCAGCAGCCGAAGATGCTCCGCAATTTGCTGCGCCAGCTCGCGAGTCGGCGTCAAGACGAGCGCGGCACTGCGGTCGGCGCGCCGCTCGAGCAGTTTTTGGAGTAGCGGAATGCCGAAAGCCGCGGTTTTGCCGCTGCCGGTTGGGGCGCTCGCAAAGACGTCGCGGCCGGCCAGAGCAACGGGGATCGCCGTGCGCTGTATGGGTGTGGCCTCTATATAGTGAAGCTCTTCGATGCCGCGCAGTATCGCAACATCCAGGGGGAGTTCTGAGAAAATGGAGATGCTAAAACCTTATCTTTCGGTGGGCGCTACTTATCGACCACTCGAAAGATCGCGCTTGAGGACGGGAAGGAGTGTCTCACAGACTCGTCCCCGATGCAAACCCTTACACCCCGCAGAAGTAAAAAAGGTTGCGCTTCCGGCTCCGAGACCCTGTTCCCGTGGAAGGTGGTACCCACGCCACGCCTGATGATCGGCATGGAATTCGAGCCGTAAGGCCTATGTCGAATATGGCAAGGTTGTCGCCTTACACCCTGGACAGCGAATAACAATCTGATTTTCACCCGGCTGTAAATCAAAGATAACGACCTCACCAGCGCGACCGGCGGGGATTGCATTCGGCTGACTTATTCTCAATGTCGCTGGTGATGTCCATAATGCTATTCCAAAATGCAACCGAATAGGGGACATTATCTCAAGCGCTAACAGTTTTTTGGTAACAGCGGCTTTTTTTAGTGTCGGAAAATCCGCATGAGGCAGAGACACTAGTGGCACATCGTAGCGTGATACCGGATCGTCCGCATATCGAAATGCGCGAGTTGGTAAGGTATGCCCAGCCAAAAAGGTCATGCCAATTTGCGCATCGTGATAGTCGATCGTTGCCGGGTAAACCGTTTGTCCGTTAACGATCGACGATGGAATGGCGTTACCGCCGGGGATAAATGGAAACGCCACCGCCCGTGGTGCTGCGGAAAACGTTTTCGCATCGCTCGCGACTTCTCTCAATGTCTCGGCCTTCATGCCGTCGACTCTTGCTTGATTGTATAATGCAGCTAGAACCTCCGGATCACCCGGAGTCGTATTGTTACCATTACTCTCTTGTTGCGACATCATGACAATCGGCTGCGTTTCGCCGGCCGCCGCATACGCGTCAGCCAACTTGCGAATGTACTGCTCCGCACCAACCGTTGAAAACCCCGCGCGTTGCTGCAAATCATCGGGATCGGTTGAAAAATAGTCTTCGTCGCCGCTCAAATATGCACGAGTCAAATCCCTTGCCGTCCACTCTAGTGCAAGTAACGAACATTGACCATTAGGCTCTGGACGTTTATACGAAGTCGGATCGGCACAGTAACTCCCCCACGGCGCTCCATAATCATACGTTCCATCGATGCCGTGGCTATTCCAAGTAATTCCCCAAAAGGCGTGTTCGTTTAATGCTAACAATCCAGGAATATTGCGCTCGTGTCCCGCCCCTTCGATGCTTACCGTTGGAACGTACCAAGAAAAGTTACGCTTGAGGTAATGAATAAGCCGAGTGGAACTTGCGCCCTCGATATCATCGCCGTTTTTCTGATGATATAGGCTGTATAGATCGCCAGCGCCACTGACAAAGGCTATTGCTACCGTCATCCACGACACTGCTAGGTTATTCTTCCGAGCGTCCGCCTCGATACTTTGCATTCCACCAGATATGAAATGTGCTTGCTGTAAAGATGTTGCCACGAAGCGTGTCTGCGTTTGACCATGCGGAAAAGCCCAACTTGGACGTGGAGGTGCGTTGATTGTAGAAAGGCCATTTGGACAATGTGCTTGTTTTACGTCGATTGGGGAGAACTGCCCAGGGGGTAGCTGATACCAAATAAGCCCCTCATAAGAGACGCTGCACTTCGATGAGCTTTGATCGAACACCGTTGCGCCTGGTGTCGTTCCACCCGGAACGTGTGGAACGGGCGCGAGCCCTGGTGAGGCACATCCACAAAAACTACAGAGTAGTACAAAAGCCAGGAGATCAGCTCTCATTGTTGCTCTCCCTTTAGGCGAAACAGGTTCTACCTTAACCGGCCGTGCCCTCGGAGGCACCTATCGGCTACGAAGCAAGTTCACCGGCTATGCCAAGTGCCTGGACATTATCGATGACGGCAGCGACAATCGACTCACCATGGCGACCTGCGGTAACTATACAGGGCGGGCGTGGAAACTTTCACCTTCTCTGGATCTCACCACGAACCGACCGCTGCAGATGAGCCGGATCCCTGAATCGTGAACAGGTTCGTGGGCGACGATGCGCCCGGCGCGAACTCGTAGAGATCGTTGTTATCGTAGTTCGGCCAGTACACGGTTCCATTCGGCGTGGCCGCCAGATCGGTATAGAAGCCGTTCACGTTTAGATGGATGACCCGAGATGCGGTCTTACTCCCAGGCGGATAGACGGCAAGGTCGCCTTCGTGTCCGCCGGCGTAGATCGTGCCCGTCTTATCGGTGCCGAGCGAAAGACCCGCTGGCACGTTTTGCAGGACGAGACTTTGCGGGTTCGATGAGCCGGGCTGCACGATGTACACCGTCGACGTTTCGTCCTTCACATCGAACGTGTCGACCAAAAGATCGCCGCTGGGATCGAATGCTAGTCCGCCGAGCTCCGGGCGACGCGCGCCGTTGGGAATGGAAATCGTTCGGCTCGGCGAGCTGGCGCCGGATGCGAAAACCAAAACGACGTCTCCGTTACTGCCTACGTCGTCAACGTAGAGATTGCCCGTGCGATCCACGCCGACGAACGAAGGAGCGTTCAAGCCGTTGGTGATCGTCTTGAACGGCGTCTTCGTTCCGCGCTTATATTCGCCAATGCTCGAGCTGCCGCCGCCGTTGTTGACCACGTACAGCGTCCCGCTGCCATCGATGCAAACGCCGACCGACCGCGTTACGCCTTGCGTGATCTCGCCCAACAGCGGTGGATTGTGGTGGGTAATGTTTGCGGTATAGAGCAGGACGTTGCTGGCCGTGTCGGCGATGAAAAGTATACGCTCGAGGCGCGGTGCTGCCGGCGCATCCAGCGAGCGTCATCGCGAAGGTCAAACAAGCTGCCGGAATCGCGTTGCGGGTCATCATTCGGGGAGCCCCCTTTTAAGCGACAGTCTAGCCCGACGAATTTTAAATGACCGCAATAAAAAAACTCTGAAGCGCTCCGTCCTAAGAAGAGCAATTTTCGGATGGTTCTTGATCAGCCGAGCGCGCTAGACTTGTCGCGCTATGATAACGCGAGAACAAAGCGATATAGACGGTTAGCGTGCGCGGGCTCGCGCTGCTCTCGTGGCGCGCGCAAGGAGATCGGGGGCGTCGAGCCGCTCGCACACCGCGGGAAATTCGGCGGCAGGCCCGCGCCACTCCAACTCGTTGACGTCCGAAAAGAGTTTCGCATCCGTTCGAAGGGTTGCTAGTACCTTGAACAACAGCGCGAGACTGTGCCGATCACCGAGCACTTGCGACGGGAATAGCTCGATCGCGCCATAACGTGTGAGCAGAGCGGCCGCGCCCTTCGGCCCAATGCCCGCGATGCCGGGATAGCCATCGGCAGCATCGCCGACGAGCGCAAGATAGTCGGGTATCAGCTCGGGATCTACCCCAAACTTAGCTCGGACGCCGTCGGCATCCCGGACGGCCTTGCTCCTTCGGTCGATTTGCACGATTTGATCCTCGCGCACACATTGCGAGAGATCTTTATCCGGGGTCCAAATGCAGATTTTCTGTACCCGAGAATCCTGCGAGGCGATTGTGGCCGCCGAGGCCAGCGCATCATCCGCCTCCAGCTCGATCATCGCCCAAACCGGAATCCCCATCGCTCGCAGCGCGTCCTCGAGCGGCTCGAACTGCGTGCGAAGCGCGGGATCTATTCCGTCTCCCGTTTTGTAGCCGCTCCAAAGCCCGTTGCGGAAGGACTCGATAACGTGATCGGTGGCGACGCCTAAGTGCGTGGCACCCTCGCCGATCATTTGCAGCACGGTATTGAGCACTCCGATAACCGCCCCGAAACGTCGCTCCTTCCCGCTGGTGGAGCGACGCAGTCCATAGAAATGGCGGAAGAGCTCGTAGGTTCCGTCGACCAGATGAACGATCACGTTAGTCCCTTCAACTATGTCCTGCGCGCGGTATTGTCCTGGACTCGTCGGAGCGGCGGCTGGAGGGGTCGTCCTTGATTTGGGTACAACGCTTGGCATGAAGATTGCGATTTTTGGTTCAGACTCTCGTGCAGTCGCCATTGGGCGTCTGCTGGTCAACGGGGGCTACGACGTCTGGTTCGGCGACGTCGAGGGCATGAAGCCGGCCCAAGCGGCCGCCGAAGGGGCGGGTGCAGCAGCGGACACCCCTTACAACGATGCGGCCGTATGTGACATGTTGGTCTTCGCCGGCTCACGGGAGCGGACCGACGACTTGCTCGCGAAGGCGGGTTCGATCTCGCCCCAAACGATCATCGTCGACGCGATGGAAGGCCCACTTCCGGGCGGAGAAAACGCTCCCGAACTGCTGGCTCGCAAACTCGATACGCGCCGGGTCGTTCGCGTCCTGATCGAGTCACCTCAGCCGGGCGCCAACATTCTGTATTGCGGCGACGACGCCGACGCCATGACCATGGTAGAGGAAGTCTTCGCCACCGCCGGATGCGTGACGACCGATCGCGGGCCGCTCGCCAATGCCGCCGACCTCGATATGGCTGCCAAGATGTAGCAGGTTCGAATCTAGCGCTCGAGCTTGACATTAGAATAATCGACCCTGCGCACGAGGGTCCGGCCTTCGTAGCCGACGACGCGCATGGGGAAGTGCGTCGTCTTCGAGATCTCGATGATCTCATATGTCAGCCCAGCGTCAGCTGCGGGAGAAGTGGGAATCAGACTTACCGCGTCGGTGGCGACACCGTCAATCACCGTCCCACGCCCTTGCGAGACCCTGCCCGGCGTCTGCTGCCCGTGTGCAAGAATCGCGCCGAAACTCAATTGATCGATAGATGAGCCGCGGATCGTCGTCGCAAGGGGATCGTGGACGGAGAGCGTCCTCTTGAACAACGCAACGAAACCCGAGCCGCGATGGGCTGACATGGTGGCTCCTCCGTTCCACACGAGTGTCACGCCTTCGTTCGGGCCTTTGATGACGTGCACGGTCACGTTCGATGGCTTGCGGAAATTGTAGTCGAAAACCACGTGCTGGACCCGAGCGCCCTTCTGCTCGAAGACTGTGACCGTAGCACTGTATCCCGCAATAGCGGCCCACGCGCTCGTAAACCCGAGCCAGGCCGGCGGTTGGGTTCGCGCCAGGGTGCTTGCCGCGAGCGCGGCTACCGGGATCGCGACTATCGCACTCGCCACGAGAGCGCCGAAGGTGACGCGTAGATATCTCATTGATGGACCCGAAGGAAGGTTTTTTGAGGCCCGGTTGTGGTCCTTGGTGCTCAAAGGAAGCGATATCTTCTTGCCCGTAAAGGAGGTGAACCATGCATGTTCTACGCACCGCATTGGCCGCGGCAACGATCGGCGCAATCGCCTGCGCGGCGGCCGGTGCCTATCCGTCTACCCTGAAAATAAAACTGTACGCTCAGAATCGGCCAGGTAAAACCGGCACGGCGAACTTCGAGCAAATTCCCGGCGGTGTCAAGATCGTCGTCAAAATGCCCGGCGGTCAAAATGGCACACAGCCAATACATATCCACACAGGCACTTGCGCGATGCTGAACCCCGTACCCAAGTATGCGCTGAACAACATCGTACATGGGAGCAGCACGACGACGATATCGGGCATCACTCTCGGCGACCTGCTCAAGGGCAAGTACGTCATTGACATCCACGAGAGCAGCGCCGACATAAAAAGGTATGTGGCCTGTGCCCCAATCGCGGTGCCGGATTGAGAGCCGCCCTCCGCTAAAGTTATGCGCAGGTGGCGCGAGCTGCGTTCAGCCGACTTCTTTGATCCCGCTCAGCGAGCGCTCGAGAGTGGCGAGCAGTGGAACCTCGACGTTCGCCGAGGCGGCACGACGGATAACGGCTCCAGCAATCGCGTCGATCTCGGGCTCGCGACCTGCGGCAATATCCTTGTGCATTGAACTGGTCATCGTGGGCGAAACGCGATCGAGCATCGCGACTGCGCCCTCCGCCGAAACGCTCGCGGAACTCGCACCTGCGACTGCGGCAACCTCTCGCGCGAGCTCTTCGAAGATACCGCGCCAGTGCGCATCGGCGCGTATTGCACCGGCGGTCAATCCGCTGGCGGACGTGGTCACGGCGAAGGGAGCCAGGAAGACCAGCTTCTCCCAGATGAGCGTCGTCTCGTCGGGGTTGAATGCGAGCTCGATGCCGCGCAGGCGCAGCGCCGCGACGGTTCCGCCGATCGCGGCCTCGCCGCGCGCCGCGATCTGCAGTTTGACGAATGGGCTGAGCTGCCGAACGCTGCGAGGCGATATCCGTTCGGCCTCGACCGCAATGGTCGCCGGGATGACGGCATCGCTTCCAAACGCTGCCTCGAGCCGGACGATGTGCTCGAAGCCGTTGAGCAGCGGTATGACGGCACGCGGCGAGCTGCCGGCGACGCGCTGCAGCGCTTCACAGAGATGCTGCGCCTTCGTCGCGATCCAGAGAACACCGATCGAAGAATCTCCAGGCAAGGAATTGATCTCGGTAACCCAGCCACGCACCGAAGTTCCGTCAGGGCGCATCAGGGCATACTCTTGCCGTCGCCGTGCATGTCGCAGCGAGGTCCGGACGACGGCGAAGACCTCTTCGCCGGCGTCAGCCAAAACGGTGGCAATCAATCCACCAATGGCGCCAACGCCGAGTACCGCATGCCTCACGCTGCTAGCCAAGATTTTCGAATCGCGGCGAGGTGGACGTCGGCCGCGTCGATCGCCGGAAAGTCTGGCGGATCCGATTCGAACAACGCCGAGAGATCGGTACCCGCGAGAAGGACGGCGTCAACTCGCTCGCGCCGGATGATGCGGTCGGCGGCCGCCGCAAGTGCCTCGCGCTCCACCTGGCCGCCTCCACGAAATGCGATTTCGCTATAGAGCGTCTCTATTGCATCAACTTCCGCGGCCGTCGGAGGCACGACCTCGACGTTCGAAAGAGATCCGAAGAGCGCGCTCTCCATCACAACGCGCGTACCGAACAAGACGACCTTACGGACTCCGCGTTCTTCGACTGCCGCTCGGACCGCACTGAGCAGGTTCACGATCGGCATAGAAGCGAGCGACGTGAGCTCTGCGATGCAAACGTGCGGCGTAACCGCCGAAATCGCGGCAAGATCGCATCCCGAATCGGCCAGCAGTTCTAGGAGCGTTGCCAGGTAGCGCGCGAGTCCCGGACCGTCGCCGGCATTTGCGTAGTCGAGTACAGTGCGTAGGTCGGCTGGGACGAGCAGCGGCTCTCGTTTCTCGCTCCGGGCGTTCGCGCTCTCGAGAAGCCGGCGATAATAGTACGCTCCGGCGGCCGGGCCAAGGCCGCCGATAATGCCTAGCGACACGCGCGGATCGGCGATGCCGCGGATAGGTCGAGCTTCATCTCGTTGGTCTCGACGAAACCGAGCCGTGCATAGATGCTCCTGCCGAAGGGCGAGGCGTGCAGGCGAATCGACGCGACGTTGCGCCGGCGGAAAAAGTCGATCGTGAGATCGGTGAGCTTCGTCGCGATGCCCTGCGCTCGATACTCGGGCAGAACGTAGACGCCAAGAACGTATCCATAGCTGATGCCGTGGATTTCCGAAGGGTAACCGTCGGAGAGAATGCCCGCTGCCGCCCCGACCAGCTTGGCTCCATCCTGCGCGACGAAGTAGGCAGCTTCATCGGCCGCAATGCGCCGCTCGAAGTAACGCGCGAACCCCTCGCGCCAATCCGAGCAAAAGTCGCGGCGCGGGTTCTGGCCGATCTCCTCAAACATCGCGAGCCAAAACTCCGCCAGCTCGGGAAGTTCGGCGAGCCGCGCTGCGCGAAACTCGACCCCGCCGTTCACGGGCATCGTCACTTGCGCGCCCTCGCCTTCGAAGGCGGCGCACCGAATCGCTGTCGCCACAAGCGCCGCAGCTGCCGCGGATCTTCGAAGCCTACCTGCGCCGCGATCCGGTCGATCGAAACGCCCGGTTCGCGCAGCAGCATTTTCGCGTTTTCGAGGCGCATGTGCTGACGGTACTCTGCGATCGACTCTCCCGTCGAAAGCCGGAAGGCGCGTGTCATCGAGCGTGCGCTCATGCCGGCCAGCTTGGCGAGATCGGGCAATCGGACTTTTTCCGAGGGATGACCGATGATGAAGTCCTGCACGCGATGAACCGCCGAGTTCAGATGCGCGCGATAGTTGAGATAGAAGCTCTGCTGCGCGTGCGAACCCTCTCGGCGAGTGTGGACGACCATTTCGCGCGCCGTTCTCGCGGCGACGAGCGGGCCGTAGTGCCGCTCCACGTACCAGAGAGCGATGTCGATGCCCGATGCGGCGCCCGCGCTCGTCGTGATCGGTCCGTCGGTGACGAAGAGTGTATCGTCAACGACGCGCGCGCGGGGAAACCGCCGCGCCAGCTCTCCTATTCGTTTCCAGTGGGTCGTGCAGCGACGTCCATCGAGCATGGCGGCCTCGCCGAAGGCGAATGCTCCGGTGCACACGCCACAAAAATCGGCGCCCGATGCAGCGTTCCTACGTAGCCACGTCCTCAGCTCACGCGGCGACTTCGATTGCCGGATGTCAAACCCGGGCACGACCACCAAGTCGCCCTCGCCGACGCTTGGTAACGCCGTCAAACGCGAAAAGCCGAGCGTCTGCGCAGTGCCCACGTCGCGCGACGTGCCGGCGACAACAATGCGATAGTGCGCCCCGCACCGATTGGCCTCGTGAAAGGTCTGGAGAGGCCCGGCAACGTCCAGCGTTTCGCAGCCCGGAAACAGCGCGAAAATTACTCGTTGTTCGGCCATGTTCAAGTCAGAGCGAGGCCACGACCTCGGCGACCGTGCGTATCCGGGCGAACCGGCCCCGAAGCACGTATTCGGTTCGCTCGATCACTTCAGCAGCCGGCATCTCACGCCCACCGCACAGGCTACCCGAAATCGGAAACGTGAGCGTCGCTTCGGTTACAAAGTCGACGTCAAAGCCGAGGTCGGAGGCCACGCGCGCGGTCGTCTCGCAGCACTGCTCGGTCTTTATACCGGCTATCGTAACCTTCGCGACGCCGTTTTGCTGCAGCAACTGCTGCAGCGGCGTCGTGGTAAAGCAGTTTCTCGAATATTTGTGAAAGATCCGTTCGTCAGCTCGCGGTTCGAGAAAGTCCATGAGCCGATAGTATGGACTTGCTGGATTGAAGTGTTCGTCGTCGTCGTTGTCCATAAAATAGACGACGAGCTGACCGCGTTTGCGAAACGCTTCGATCAACCGGGTCACGTTCGCTTCGAACGAGGGATTGTTGCGCTGGGCCCATCGCGCACCCGCCTTGAAGGAATCCTGAACGTCGATTACCAGCAGAGCGTTGTGCAGCTGCGGCGGTTTGTCTCTTCGCACGGTTCAGGCCAACAATAACATAGCCGGCCGCTCGGAGCCAGAGCGCAACGGGACGAAAATCGGACTTTTTGAGCCAGATTGCGTCTTGTGCCCCACGCGGGGTCAAGGTATCATTTTAAGGTGCGCAACGCAAACATCGATACCGCGCCGGCAATTGCTATCGGAGCGCTCGAGCGCACCGACCGGGCGACCGGACGCGCCCTGTACGATTCGCTGGCATCGTTCGAGGGCTTTATCCGGTACAAGCATCCGCTATGACCGCCACCCAAACGGAGCGCCGCTACGAGTACGTCCTGCTCGACGTGTTCACGAAGACCCGGCTACAAGGCAATCCTTTGGCGGTCTTTCCATCAGCCGAAGGGATAACCGGTGGCGAAATGCAGCGGATTGCGAACGAGCTGAACCTATCGGAAACCGTCTTTTTGAGCGCGGCCACCCGCCCAGGCGCCATCGCTCGCGCGCAAATCTTTACCCCTCGACGCGAGCTGGACTTTGCGGGCCATCCCACGATTGGCGCGGCGCACGTTCTCGCGCGCCGACATGCAACGGACCGCTTCGCCATCGAAGAGAACGTCGGCCTCGTTCCCATCGAGAGCGACAAAGATACAAGGGGAGATCCGCGCTTTTGGCTGACGACTCCCGACCTGACGTTTTTCGAAACGCTCGGCGCCGCGTTCTGCGCTCGTCTCTTGAAGGTCGCCGAAAGCGACGTTGCCCCGAATGCATCGCCGCAATTCGTCTCGGCCGGCAGTCCGCTGCTCTTCGTTGCACTGACCACGCCCGATGCGGTCGACCGCGCCGAGCCGCAACAAGCCTACCTGTCCGGCGCGCTCGGAAGCGTCAACTCCACCGGAACTTTCGTCTTCGCGCGCAAGGAGCCGGCTTCGTCAACCTGTTTTGACGTGTACGCCCGGATGTTCGCACCGCAGACGGGGATCGCGGAAGATCCGGCGACCGGCGGCGCCACCGGACCGCTTGCGGCCTATATGCTGAAGCACGGACTGCTCCCGGCGCATGGCGAGCTCGAGTTCACGAGCGAACAAGGGACGAAGATGGGGCGACCGAGTTATCTTCACGTTCGTGTCGCAGCACGCGGTGAACAGTTGATCATCAAAGTTGGCGGGTCGGTCGTGCCCGTCGCGGAAGGCACGTTCTCGCTGTAGCGCGACTATTTCCCATTTCGCTGGTACTTTGTCTCATGCAACAGCCGCGCAGATTTAGACTTTCTTCAGACTTGGTTGCGAACGTTGAAGCAATCCGGTTTGTTCATTGCCGGGCGCGTTTCTGAATGGAGGTAAGAGGTGATGGGATCGACTGCAAGGAGATTCGCTCAGCTGGCGGCCGTCGCGTTCGCGTCAGGCTGCACGAACGTGGCGGGATCGAATTCGAGTAGTTTGCCAAACGGTCCGCCTATCAATACCGCGAAACAGACTTTGGCGGGCCGTCTCGTCGGGCCGGGCCCGGTCCTTACCGGCAAGTTCGGCGGACCGATTTTCGGCTGGGCGATCGACGAGAACGGCACCGACGGAGTCTTGACCGAGGTTACGGGACTTTCGGACCCCTTCACGTCGGTCGTGGAGACGTTCGACCAAACTAAGGCACGGATCGTGAAAATTGTCCGTAAACAATCTAGCGGTCCCAGCGGTGATCGCGAATTGGTCGTCGATGCAATTCAGGCGAACGACGTTAGTTTAATCGATGACGGAATAAGTAATCCCCAGAAGCACACCCGACGCGATCTCTTTTATGTGATGGCGCCGGTTACCGGGAATAAGATCACCGGGACGTGGACGCGACCGCCTGGGAAGGACTTCCTCATCCAGGAGATTGCAGACCAGCAGGTCGATCCTGATTCAGTGATGGCGGCGACGATCCTGGACGGCACGATCACGAAGCCGCCCACGTTCGAAATCGTCGTAACGGACATCGCGACCAACAAGGTTCTGCGCGTTCTCCACGCTCCGAAGCTCGACGGCGTGAACTATCCCTACCTCGTAGCGGAAGACACCACGACGCACCATGCCTATGTGCCGGCAGCGAACTACCATTCGCAGACGGTCTTCGCTGATTTCAACATCCTAACCGGACACGTATCCAACAACTTCGTCGCCCCTCCGTTCAGCGGCCCGGTCTACGGCATCGCGATCGACTCCGCGACGCACATGATGTGTACCACGACGAGCGCAAACTACAGCGTCCAGATGTACGATCTCACGACGAAGAAGCAAACGTTTGTCGGACAGATTCCCAATTCGGGAGGAGAAGGTCAAAAGGGCACCTCGATCGCCGCGGACCCGATTAACCACCTGTTCCTCGTCGAGCAACCAAACTCGTTACGGGGCGGCAGCGAGATCTACGTTTACGATGAAAAGGGGAACGTGTTGGAGAGCCTAAGCGGCTTCGAGTTCTTGCCGTACGAGCTGACGCCGGGAAACGGAATCCAAGTCGTTCCTTCGTCTCGCAGCGGTTACGTAGCGGGCCCGGGAGCAAATCATCTTCAGTCCTTTACGTACTAACGGGGCAGTCGCTCCTTAGAGCACATCTTCCAGGAATCGGTGAACATACCACAGCGCGATGCGGTCGTGAAAGCCGGTGGCGAAGACCTCGAAGGCATGATCGGCCCACGGCAGCTCGAGGTAGGTAACGTTGACACCATAGCTACGCAGTTCGTCGCGCAAGAGATGTTCGGAATCCAGCTGGATGACGTGATCGCGTCCTGCCGCAATCATGAGGATGGGCGGCATGCCGGGATGGACGACGTACCGTGGAGATCCGCTTCGGTAACATGCGGGTTGCTGCTCCGGGGTGCCGCCGCAAAGATCGAGCAGGACGTGACGCACGTTGATCAAGTCGGGTCGGGGCGGATATTCGTAAGCGAGCCGAAGATCCACGGGACTTTCGTAGGTTATCACGGCGCTGATGCGGCGCGGCCGCAGGGCTGCCGCGATGATCGCGAGCTGTGCGCCGGATGAATGTCCAAGCACGGCGATGCGGCCGGTCGACAGGGAATCGATCTGACGAAGAATGATGTCACGTTGCGTCGGCCAGCGCGAGCGAGGCGCGTGCGGATAGTTCAGCGCGATGACGCGATAGCCCCAAGAGGCAATGATTGCGTTGAATTGTGCGTCGTTGTGCGGGGAACCATGCTCCCACGCGCCGCCGTAAATGACGAGCACGATGGGGGCGCCCGGCCGAACGGCGATCGCGTGCCCACGTTCGGAGGGCAGCCTGAGTAAGGCCGGCCACGGGACGTGGGGACCCCGTATCGCATAAGCAAGTGGGGGAACCAGCGTACACAGCAGTGCGGCGAGGGCGATGACGATGGCCGCAGGCCGCGTCGAAGCACGCGATCGCAGTGCGATGAGCAGAACGATAGCGCTAAGAACTGTCAAGACGGGCCAGAGCTCCGTACCGCCGACCGTCAGAACGAACAGCGGAACGATCGGGCCGGGAATCACGATCCAAACCGAAAGGAAAAATACGAGTAACGCAAGCGCGAACGCCATCGTGTATGTATCATGTAGAAAGCGAAGGCGTTTCTCCTCCGAGATGCTTGGCCTTGCTCGACGCGATTTAGATCCTGTGCTCGCGCCTTAGCTCGGACGCAATCGACTGGGGCAGTGCCCGCATCGCGGTCCCTAGCAAAACGATCTCTTCTGCGATCGATGCCAGCGATTCGCGCAGGACGGCGATCGAATCGCCGGCATGAATCGACAGGCCGTCCATCGCTGACCCGACGCCATGCGCGAGCTGACAGAGCGCCTCTACCTCGTCGGGCGCGTAGGCTTCTCCACCGGCGCGCTCGCCTAACAACAGCACGCCCAACAGTCTGCCTCGAGCGAGCATCGGAAGCGCGAGCGCTCCTTGCAACGCCGTGGAGTAATGGTGAGGATCGAGCGGTCGATGCCACGTTTTTAGCGCCAGAATCGCGCTATCGTTCTCGCCGACGTTGCCGGAAATGCCGTTTCCGAATGAACGGGCGACAGTGTAGGTTCCCGCGCCGTCGAGGAGCATCGCTCCGCTGCGGGCATCCGTATGGTGCTCCACCGTCTCGATGGCGCGATCGATGAGTTCGTCGGAGTCCGTGACATACGCCGCCTCTCTCGAGAAATCGAGTAGAGCTCGCGCGTCTTCGCGTCGCTTTCTAAAGAAGAGCGTTTCGATAAACGCATCTACGCGCTTATGAATGTAGTTTAGCGACAGCCCCAGGGCGAGAGCCAATGCGCCGTTCGCGATCAATCCGGTCGTACGGCTCACGCCGGCCACCGCCGAGCCGAGCAGCCACTCTAAGAGGACGAACGCCGCGACGACGATCAGCGATACCGTTGCCACGACCAGCGTGCGGCTGACGACGAACTCCAAGTCGAGCACTCGACGCTTGAGCAGCGCGAACGTCACCGCGCCCGCACCAAGCAGCAGGAGGCTGTTCGAAATCGCGCTGAGCGACATGTACGTGACCCACGACGTCGCAAACCCTTCGAGGACTGCCGCCAGCGAGGAGGTAGCGAGCGCGATTGGAAGCGGAAGAAGCAGCCACGCGGTTCGCGCGCGATCCGCTTGCGGCGTCGTGGCCGTCGCGATTACGACGGCGCTCGTTGCGATGACGAATATCGCGACGCCCAGTGTCTGCCAGAACATACCGTTGACGAACGGCATCGGGTCGATCGAGAGATTCAGCACCCCAATCGTTGCCGCGACGTAGCCGACGAGCGTCAGCGCAGCCGCGGAGACCGCTATCCCTTCAACGGCGACTCTCCATGCGGATCGAACCCCGAACGCCGCGGCGAGCGCGACGGGGAGCAAGGCTTGAGCGCATACGACGGCGCCCACTATCGCGTACTTCAACGCGCCCAACGCTCCGTTGGGCACTGCTAACGCTAGCGGGCCAACCGTTTCAGCAGAAATTGCTAGAAGCGTCAGGCAAAGGTAGCGGCCCTCGCGCGTCTGCCACCGGCGCAATGCGATGACGAAGGCACAGGCCAGCGCGAGCAAGTACGCGAGCATCGCGAGCGCTGTGTTCGGTAACTTGATCGCGAAATCGCCTTGATATACCGTGCTTGGATGAACGCGAGCGTCGAAGGTTTTGCCGTTTCGGTGAACGATGACCGTCACCGTCTTTGACGTCACGGGTTGAAAGAGGATGCTGGTGCGGTCGTAGATGCCGTGCTCGCGCAAGTCGACGCGGTCGCCATCGCGGATTCCAGCGCGCGCCGCCGCGCCGCCGGCGACCACCTGCGTAGTCTCTCCTACAAATGGCTGGCTGGTCAGAGCCATTACGTCGTCCCAATAGCCGAACCACGGCTTTCCGCCGAGACCGAAGTTGTCGAGTACGTATGAGACAAACAGGGCGAAGACGGCCGCGCAGGCCGCGAGTAAACCCCACTTCCAGCGCTTGTCCTTCATGGGATGGGCTACTCCGGCGCACGACATATCACCTTGGGCAGGCCGTTCTCCTTCGTCGAGTAAACGTCTGAAACGGAAAGAGGTGAGCGATTATGGGAAACGCGGCTGATTTTGCAGCGGTGTTCGACGAGCATCTGCGCGACGAGTTCGAGCTGCACGATGCGGCGGCAACGATGATGACGATGAGCAAAAACCCGCACCTCTACCACGTGCCCACGATGGCCGGCGGTAACGGAAGGGACGAAATATTCGCGTTCTACCGCGATCACTTCGTGTCCAAGTGGCCAAAGGACACGACTACGACGCACATCTCGCGGACGATCGGCGACGATCAACTCGTCGATGAGCTCGTCATGCACTTTACCCACGACACGGTGGTCGACGCGCTGCTTCCCGGCGTGGCCCCAACGGGGAGGCCGGTGGCGCTGCCGGTCGTTGTCGTCGTGAAGTTTCACGACGGTAAGGTCGCGCACGAGCATATCTATTGGGATCAAGCCTGCCTTCTCGTCCAGGTGGGTCTCTTGGACCCGTCCGATTTGCCCGTAACCGGCGCCGAGCAGGCCAAAAACTTGATTGACGGCAGCTACGCGACCAACGCTCTTCTCGCGACGTAGCCGAGAACGTAGACTATCGTGGTAGCGTAGACCCGTGGATCTGATCTGGAGTCTGGGTGCTCGCTACTGCGTGCGGCAAGACGCGCACGCATTCATGTGGCTGTGGGGCCTCTTCTTGGCGCTCGCCGGCGCTGCCGTTGCACTGCGGGGGCGCCGCGCAAGTTTCGGAATACCGGTTCTCCTCTTCTTGGCGTTCTGCACCGCGACGCTCGCATTCGCCATATTTTACGCGTGTTATAGGTGGGCGCCGTATTCGATGGGACTGTCCGGACCGAGCATTTCCGCTGCCGACCTTAACGCGTTCATGTGCCTTAGCCGAGACGCGACCGGGACGGCGGGTATGTGGACGGTTATCGTCCTGGCGTGCAGCGCGGCTGTCGGATTAGTCGCCTGGGCTCCATTGCGCAGCCGAAACGCGGCTATTCGCGCGGGGTGTTATATCGCTGCGGTACTCGCGCTGCTCGTAGCTATCGCCGGCGGTTTCCTTTGGTTCTTCGGCTTCTCTTTTTGCTCATCGCAACGATTGCTTTAGTTATGGCGCACGGGTACGAGATTGTTCTTCTGGCGGTAGATCACTTGCAGGCGGCCGTTGCGCAGGACCTTTCGTCGCGATACTGTCCACATAGCAGCGGGGTCTTCTTGACGAGATTTTTCGCGCTCTTTGCCATGTTCGTCGCCGCCGCGGTGGCGCTGCTCTTCGCCGCAAACCGCAGATCGAAGGGCGGGTCCGTTCCAACGCTGCGATATATCGCCGCCTGCGCGTTGCTCGCCTTCGCGATCGGCAGCGGAGCGCTGATCCTTTACGGACTCTCCGGTTGCAGCGGACCGGCGGCAGAAGGTCTCATTTGGGACTGGCCATAGAGCTTACGCCGGCTTCGGTGCGTATTTCTTGATGGTCGCGTAGAGTTGAGCGAACAGCTGGGCGATGTGGCTCTCGCTTTCGACGGGGCGACTGTTCGCGAAGACTGCGACAGCGAGACCCGAGCTGGGGAAGTAGAGATGCGCTGCGCGGAAACCAAGCGTCTCGCCCTGGTAGAACCAGAACGTGCCCATCTTCGGATCTAACCGCTTCGCTACACCGAGACCGAATCCGGATGGATCAGCGGCGGTCGGCTTAGCGAGAGGCTTCGCGGTCTTCGTGGAGATGAGACTCATCAGCTCCGCCTTCTGCTTTGCGGGCAGTAACGTCGTGCTCGCATACAGCGCGCGCGCCCAGGTGATGAGATCTTCCGGCGTCGACACCATCGAGCCCGCGCCCTGTGCCCACGAGAGGCTGTCCACGCTCACGTCCTTGCCGCGCAACGGCTGCAGACCCTTGTCTTCTTGCTCGTAGTAGCCCGCTACGACGTTGCTCGCAACGCTCGGCGGGTAGAGGTGCGACGTGTAGAACGTATGCTTCAGCCCGACGTCGCTCACGATGCGCGCGATTTCCGCGGAAAAACTCTTGCTGTCGCTACGCGCCGCGACCACCTCCTGTGCGATGAGGTATCCGGTATTGGAGTAAGCATACTTCGATCCCGGCGGCGGAAACTTGATCTGCGGATAAACCATGCGAATGAGCGAATCGGCCGGCACGTCCGCCATGGGATGACTCGCATAGGACGTCTCCCAGGCAGGTACGTTATCGTACGACTCAAGACCGCTCGTCATGTTGAGCAGCCGCCGTAGCGTGAGTTTGGCATAGGCCGGGTATTGCGGCAGGTACTTGCCGATCGGGGCGTCGATCGATAGCTTCCCTCTCGCCTCCAGTTGCAAAACCGCGACGGCAGTGAACGCCTTCGTGTTGCTGCCGATCTGATAGAGGCTGGTCGACGTCACGCGCGTACTTCCGCCGTACGTCGTCGTTCCGCTCGTCACGTTAATCGTCGGCCGGCCTTCGCCGTAACTCAGTGCCAGCGATAGCGACGAAAGGTGCTCCTTTGCTCCGCGTGCCTTGAGATACGCTGACAGATCGTTCTGCAGCGCTGCGGTCAACGCGGAGCTGCTTCGCGCCGGGGTTGTCGGCGACGTTCCGGCGGCAGAACACACGCCGAACGCGAGAGAAATCGTTGCAGCTACGGACGTAAGGAAAGCGATCGGCCGGCGCTTGGAAACTGGAACCACGGTCAGGGCACCTCCTCGGAGTCGGCGCGCGCGCAACGTGCGCCGAGGTCTCATGTACCGCAGAGCGTTGCGCTTCCTCCCAAAGTTATACCGGTGGGCCGATGACGATCCAAGTCTTGCCCTTATAACTTTGGATCATGACTACCATTCCAGATCCTGCGCTACCAACGAGGAACGCGTCCTCGGTCTTTTCCATGCCGGGCTTCGCAACTTCTTGAGCTCCCTTAAGGTGCGTCTTGTACCAAGCTTTTACTTTTGCGAAGTCGTCGGGGGTAACGTACGTCTTAGCCTGCGGCGGCGGAGCTTTGAAGCCGACGCCGGCCGGACGTGTGGCCGCGACGGCGCCCGGATAAACGGGAATCGTCGCACTGCCGGCGGCTCGAACGGTTGGCGGATTGATAACAAGCGCTAGAGACGCTGCGAGAGACGCTACGAGCAAGGCTCGATTCGCGCGTTGAGACATTTGCTGACCTCCTTTGGTTAGGGCTCTAGGAGCAGGGCGACTCAGAATCGTTCGGGCCGCCGTCGGCTTGGATGCCATTGTACAGCGTGAACCCGCTGATGTGGTTAACCGTCGCATATCTGCCGTGCACCGTGATCGCCTGGCCGTTGCCGGCGCCGGGAGCGCCAAATGCGAAGACGCGGATGCAGCGATCCGAGCAAAGCGAGTACGTCACGTAGGGGTTGCCCTGGCGCGACACCTTGCGTTCCAGGTGCTCGACGGTTCCCTTCACGTCGACGTGGTGGCCATCGTAACTCGATGGGCTGCCCAGGATCTGAGCGATCGTCGCGGTCGAGGCGGCTGCGGGGAGCGCCGTAAAGAGGGCAAACGCCAAAGCCGGAACGGCGCAGCGGTATGACATAGGGGTGCTCCTTTGAAGGCTGTAGCTCATTGGAACCCATCCTAAACCGGCCGGCGCACCAAAACGTACGGCGCTATTCGTTGCTGAACACGGCGCCGTGCGGCATTGCGCTGCCGTACCAACCGTCGGGCCACGCGCGGGTGAAGTCGATCGACTCCGGGTCGAGCGTCAGCTGCCCGGTATCGCGGTCGATCGTCGCAAAGAGCGCCCGGGTCGCGAGCGCACCATAGCCGGTAATAACGAGCCGGTTGCCGCCCGGCTCCACCGCGAGCCAATGCGGGTACTCGCGGGCGCTCAGAAGTATGCGGCTTACCTCGTGCGGGTGAGCGGGATCGTGGAGGTCGAGGCTCACGATCGCGTGGCCGCTCTGCATCGATTCCACGAGATAGTTCCCAACGACGACCGGAACCTCGCAGAGGCGATAACCAAAATCGTATACGTGTGCGAGCTTTGGATGAGCGCCCGCGATATTCCGCAGCAGAAAGAGTCCGCATCGAAACGTCGGTACGACCACCGTCTCGCCGTCGCCAAGTACGCGCGGCTCTGAGGAATCGGCCGCATCGTCGTAATACCAATCCGGGGGCTTCGGGAGCGCGAGCGTCCGCAGCAGCTTGAGATCGGAAAGCCTCCAGATCTGCACGACGCGGCTGGTCTGCGCGCCCATCATGTCGGCGCTGCTGGTCACGACACGGTCGAGCTTCTCGATGACGGCTAGGCTGTACGGCCGAATGTTCGGATCGAGATGCGGATCTGCAGCCGAACTCATCTGCACGACCTGGCCACGACCGTTCAGCTCGACGATCCCGCCCGGCCCACGGTTGAAGCCGCGGGTGTACTGAAACGTAGCGAGCGTGTTGTCGTTTGACAGATACACGAACGAGTGTGGATACATGTACGGACCCGCGTTGCGAAACTGCGCGATCGGCCGAGGATTCGACGGATCGCGCAGATCGAATGCGTACGTGCGGTCGGCGAGCCAATCGTTGGCAAAGAGAACGTCATTGGGCGGCAGCGCGTAGTTGGTGTGATGCACCATCATCGCACGATTGCCCACGGAACGCATTGCGACGAGCTTCCCAAACGGCGCTGCGCCCGACGATACGTCGAACGCGGCGATGAACGCACGACCCATCCCGCGCTGCGGGTTTCCCTCCGGCAGTTCGGGGTGCCGAACTTCCATCGCCCACACGAAAAGATAGTCGCTATGGTGCACCGCCGGCGCGGTGCCGAATAGCAGCGCCGCCGCCAGAACGAGCGATCTGGTCACGCGGAAAACGGTTAACCATAAACCGGCCGCTACCCCCTAATACCAAAAGGTCGCGTAATCTGCCGTCTGTAATCGGGCATCCGGTATGAGATGGCCCGAGCCGGTGACGCTGCGCGGGGACGTCGCGATTCTGGCGCCGCTCGGGCGCGAGCATGGCGACGACCTTCGAGACGCCGTACGCGACGGCGAGCTGTGGAAGCTCTGGTACACGTCGGTCCCCGCGCCGCGGGAAGTTGACGCCGAGATCGAGAGGCGGCTGTCGTTGCAGCGCGACGGAAGCATGTTGCCGTTCGTCGTTGTGGAGCGGGCGGGCGGCAAGGCGGTCGGGATGACGACCTACATGAACGTCGACGCCGCGAACCGGCGACTCGAAATCGGTTCGACATGGTATCGCAAATGCGTTCAGCGGACCGCGCTGAATACCGAATGTAAAATCATGCTCCTGCAACACGCATTCGAAACGTTGTCCTGCGTCGCGGTGGAGTTTCGGACGTCCAGCTTCAATTTTGTGAGCCGGCGGGCGATCGAGCGCCTCGGCGCGCATCTCGACGGAGTGCTTCGGAGCCACATGCGGCACGCCGACGGCACGCTGCGCGACACCTGCGTATATAGCGTTATCGCATCGGAATGGCCTGCGGTTAAAGCCAACCTGGTATTCAAGTTGGGCACGCGAGGATAAAGTTACGGCGGGCTCGCAGCTTTTTCGTTTTGGCGGTTTTTCGTTCGATGCGGTTCGGAGACTACTGCTCAAAGGCTCCGACGCAATTCCCGTGCCCGAGCGGCTTGCCGTGATCCTCATGCACCTCCTTCAGGCAAACGGTCGAGTCGTCAGCAAAGAAGCGCTGGCGACTAGCGTTTGGCCGAACGACGCAGTGAGCGACGCGAATCTCGTGCAGCACATCTACATGCTGCGGCGTCTGTTGGGCGAGAAAGCAAAGGACCATTCCGCCATTCTGGGCGTGCCGCGTCGAGGATATCGCATGGCGATTCCGGTCGAAGTAGTGCAGACGGGTATCGACGAGACTTTTACGATCGACGCCGCCAGCCTCGGCGAAATCGTCTCCGGTCAAGATTTCGACGCCTTCAAGAGCTACTGTCAGGGCAGCTTCTTTCTGTCGCAGCGCAGCCCGGCGGCGCTCGACAAGGCGCTCGAGTTCTTTCGCGAGTCGCTCAACGCAAATCCCGAGTACGTGCCGGCGCTCATCGGGATCGCCCGCACCTACGGCCTCTTGGCGGCGTATTGGCACGTTCCGCACGAAACAACGTGCCCGCTCGCGGGTGCGGCAATCGATAGGGCTCTGACGATCGACCCCGGCAGCGGAGTCGCACATGCGGTTAGGGGCGGTTACTTGAATTTTTGCGAGTGGGACTGGACGGGCGCTCGCGAAGAGATGGATCTTGCGATCCGGTTAAATCCAGGCTCGCCGCTCGTTCGAAACAACGCCGCGTGGCTGGACGTTTGCACCGGCCGATATGATGAGGCGCTCGCCCACGCTCGACTGGCGTTGGCACTCGAGCCCGCATCGCTCGCATATCAGCTGCTGGTCGCACGCGTCTTAGTTCATTCCGGTGACTATCGGCGCGCGATCGCGCTCATGTCGAACATCATAGACATCGATCCGGGCTTCTACATTGCCCGCCGCTATCGCGCGCAGGCATACCTCCTCGGCGGCAGTCCTAAACTTGCACTCGCCGATCTGAACGTGATCTCGCAGGAGAGGGGAGAGGACGCGAGTTTTCGATTGCCGATGATTTCTCGCGCGTATGCCGATCTCGGCGACATGCGGCGAGCGAAGGATTCGTTCGAGAAGCTCAAGGACCTCGCGAAGACCCACTACGTCGTTCAGTGGAACCTCGCGATCGCGGCAGTAGGGATAGGACGCTTTGACGATGCGCTCTCGTATCTCGAAGCAGCCGTTCGACGCCGAGAGCCGACCCTCGTGTTCCTACGCAGCCTTCCTTGGTTCAAGCCGATCGCCCGAACTCCACGTTTCTTGACCGTGATCGAGAAGGTCGAATCGGGCGGGTGAGTTGAACGGAGCACCGCAATGCGCTTTCTCGTAGCGCTGCTCGTGTTGCTCGCCGCCGCTCCGGCGCCGCAGCATCGCTACCTCATTACGTGGACGATGGAGAGTCGCGGCTATCCAGGCGATGGCACCGGCCGCGATTTCCTCGCGGTCTTCGATCTCGCTGATCCGCCGCAGTTTGGCCGGCTCGTCGCCATGCTGGCCGTGCCGGGCCATGCGATGATGGCGCATCACGCGAACTACTCGATGCCGCAGAATCATCGGCTTTGGGTGAACGACTTCATGACGGATCGCTCGTACATCTTCGATATCAGCGATCCGGTAGAGCCCCGGCTTGCGAGTTCGTTTACGGATGCCGGCCCCTACACGCATCCGCACAGCTTTGCGTATTTGTCAAACGGTCATACTCTGGCTACCTATCAAATGGAAGGCTCGACCTACGATCGCGCCGGTGCGCTTGTCGAACTCGATCGAAACGGCCGCGTCGTGCGGACGAGCGCTGCCTCCGCTCCCGACGTGGATCCCAACGTTCGGCCGTATAGCTTGTTAGTCGTCGAAAAGCTCGATCGCGTCGTGACGACCAGCGCGCCGATGCCGCCGTATAAGCTCGATCCACCGAGTCACGTCGTCCAGATCTGGCGCCTCTCGGATCTGAAGCTGCTCACGACGCTCGACCTGCCGCAGGCACCTAATCCGGCGGTGCGCGCCAATCCTGACGAAGCGAGGATGCTCGCGGATGGAACGACGGTCTTGGTCAAGACCGCGGGCTGCGGCTTGTACCGTATCAGCGGCTTAGCGGGCGCAAATCCCAGCGTCGTAACGCTGGACGTTCGCGACCCTTCGCACCCGGTTCAAGCCGGCTACCTTTTCTTTAAGGATGGACGACCGCATTGGCTCGCACTCGAACCCGGCACGGGAAATCTCGTGATTACCGGCTTCGGTTCGATGCTCAACCGGGCGTATTTCGCGACAGTCAGCTTGGAGACCGGCGCGCTGACGCTCGATTCGCGCACGATCGACTTCGATCGTAAATGGCCCGACGGCTGGAACGGCCCGGCGGTGCCGCACGCAGCCTTATTCTACTGAAGCGATGTTGACGGCTGTTTTGAGGATTTCGCGTCTGCTAAGCGTCGGCGTGGCTGTTGCATTGCTGTGCGGCTGCTCCGGATCGCAAGCGTCGCACAACGCCAACGGCAATACCTTGACGGGCGACGCCCGCGACCGCCAGCTGTTGGTTACGGCCACGGACGACTACCTCGAAGCGAAATTTACGCCGAACTTCTTCGGCATGCGGCGCAAGTTGCTGGAGCGCGCGAAAGCGCTATTGGAGGAAGTGCTTAACGATGACGCGGCCTCGCCGAAGTCGAAAGGCGAGGCCGCAGACATGCTAAGCAAGGTCAATGAGAGGCTGACCCTGGGTTCGAACTAGCAGCGCTTGAGCGCCGATTCCAGCTTCATTGGGATCTAGCCGGTCGGACGCGAGACGTGCCAGTGGCCGCCGGCGAAGGGAATCCCATCGCCGTTCGATTGACGCGGACCGGAATCGCCCGAGTACTCGTAGAGCGGATGGTTCGTGAAGTCCCACTGCATGCCGGTACCGTCGGAACGCGTGACGATCGTGAAGCCGTTTTGGGCATGCGCTCCCGAGCTCGGCACGATCGGCAACCAAACGGAAAGGCAGCCGCCGGTGCACTTGCCGCCCGTCGAAGTATCGACGTCCAAGAAGTATAACGTGCGGTGATTCGCCGGATTGACAAACGCGGGTTTGCCGGCGACGCTTTGCTGAATCGGCACGTTCGACGCCGGCGGCGTCGTAGGCGGCGGTCCGCCATAGAGTCCGCCGCCGGGGCCGCCTGCAGAGCCGCCGCCCCCACCGCACGCTGCGAGCGCCGTGGCGGCGACCATCGCCGAGATGCTAAACCCTTTTCCAAACATTGATGCTGTGTATTCTCCCGTCTAAGCAATTGAATGAGATTTGAGCAGCACGATACAGGGCGTAAATGAAGAAAGTGTAAGCGGACGATTCATGAAGTGCTCATGAATGCTCCTAAGCGTTAGTTGACACTTACGAAACTATTTGCTTAAATAACGGGATGGAACACGCCGTCGTTTCGCATCAAGCGTGGCTCGAGGCCCGCAAGGACCTCCTCGCCGCGGAGAAGGCGTTCACGCGGGAACGCGACTGGGTCTCGCAGCAGCGTCGCGACCTGCCATGGGAGCAGGTCACGAAGGAGTACGTCTTCGATGGACCGCAGGGGGCCCGGTCGCTCTCCGACCTCTTCGCCGGCCGCAGCCAGCTGATCGTCTATCACTTCATGTTCGCCCCCGACTGGGACGCGGGATGCAAGTCGTGCTCGTTTTGGGCGGATAACTTCAACCCGGTCGGGGTGCACCTGAACCATCGCGACGTGACCATGGTAGCGATCTCGCGCGCGCCGTACGACAAGCTCGCCGCGTATCAGAAACGCATGAGCTGGAGCTTTCCCTGGTTCTCGTCGGACCGCAACACTTTCAACTACGACTACTCCGTGTCGTTCGGCGATGAAGATCTTGCGAAGGGACGCGCGCTCTACAACTACGTCGACGTAGAGCTCGACGGCGAGACCGATCTGCCTGGCATCAGCGTGTTCTATAAGGACGAGGCCGGCCGCATCTTTCACACGTATTCGACCTATGGCCGTGGCATCGACCTGATGAACACGGCCTACAACTACTTGGATCTCGTGCCGAAAGGACGCGACGAAGGCGACGGTGGCATGGGCCCCTGGCTGCGCCGGCACGACGAATACGACTCGAACTAGCATACAAAAGAAGCTGCGCGCGCTCGCCGAGCCGCGGCGCCTCGCGATTCTCGGCGTGCTGCAAGCCGGCGAGATGCGAGCAGGCGACATCGCCGGACACTTCAAGTTAACCCGCCCGGCGATCTCGCAGCACTTGCGCGCGCTCGTCGACGCGAAGCTCGTTACCGAGCGTCGCGAAGGTACGAGCAGGCTCTACCGCATCCGAACGGAAGGCTTTGAAGACCTTCGCGGCTTCGTCGACCAGTTTTGGAACGATCGCTTGACGTCGCTCAAGTTCGCAGTGGAAGATGAGGCGGTGCGCAGACGTCGTGGCCGATAGCGATCCGCTCGTCAACGAGATCTTCATCGAAGCCGAACCCGAGCTGGTCTTCCGATTCTTGACCGAAAGCGATCTAATGCGACGATGGATGGGCGTTGAAGTCGAGTTGGATCCCAAGCCCGGCGGGATCTATCGCGTATCGCCGAGCGGCGTCGAGACCGCGCTCGGTTACTACGTCGAAGTGGTTCCGAACCGCAAGATCGCGTTCACCTGGGGCTATGAGAGCGCGCACATGGGCGTGCCCGCCGGGTCTACGCTCGTAGAGATCACGCTCGAAGATCGAAAGCCCGGAACGCTCGTGCGTCTCGTCCATCACGGACTACCCACCGACGAGGCGAAGCGCGCGCACGACGACGGCTGGCAGCACTACATCGCGCGCTTAAAAACGGCGGCAGAGGGCGCCGATCCCGGTCCCGATTCGTATGTGGAGGCTCAAATTCTCGCTGGCCGGCCGTCTGCCTGAAGGATATAGGTCAGACCGGAGGGGCGCACTCCTCGCGCGTGCATAGCCAGGCGATGATGGCGGCGCTCAATTTTGGATTATATCGTCCCTCTTTACCGCTGCCGGCGTTCTTTAGGCTTGCCTGCTGCGAGGGCTCCGTCCAGAGATAATGATCCATATCGTCGATGACGGTCAGCGTGGCGTTGCCCGGGTGAACCTTGTTGACGGTATCTACGATTAGTTGATGGTCGGTGTGGTCCGTAACGAAGTCTGCGCTGCCGTAGATCGCGAGCACGGGCGCGTCGAGGTGCGTCCATGGCGAGAGAATGTTGAGGCCGGCAACCTGTTGCAGGTATTCAATCGTCACGGGATACGGAAGCTCGTCCTTGCAGGCAGGCCGCAGCGCCAGGACGGATTTGACACTTTGCTTTTCGATCAAGGTGCGGTGCATGCACCATTCTTTCTGCTGCATCTCGGAATCGTAATCGCTCGGCGGCGAGGTGCTCAGCTGCAGTTGGCGCCGCCAGTTGATCAGCTCGTATTCAAACCAACTCCGGGCCACCGCAGCGATGACGACGATCCCGGCCGGCCGGCGAACCTGTGCCAGCCGAGGAGCGATGATCGTTCCGATGCTGTGCCCAAGAAGATAGACTCGGGCCGGATCGACGTGCGAGTCGGCCGCAAGAAAACTCAGCGCCGCCGAATAGCTGCGCGATTCGGTCACGAAGTCGACCTTTGGGCATGGCGGTCCCTGACTGTCGCCGATTCCGCTCTTTTCCAGGCGCATCGTGACGAAGCCGCGCCGGCTCAGCGCTTGGGCCAGGTTGCGGTAGCTGTCCTGCGGATCGGCAACGTCGATCGAGTAGCAACCGATGCCGCCGATGAAAAATATTGCGGGCCGGCGACCCGCAACCGCGTTGGGTACGGTGATCAGGACCCGGCGGAGCGATCCGTCGATAGTGAGTGAATCATAGAGCGTCGTTACGTGAGGGTCGCTTTCTTTTGGATATTCAGCAAGCGCAATCGTCTTCGAGAGAGTCTGACCGTTGCGAACGACGACAATGGTCACGCGCTCTCCCGCCGGATGGCGCACCGTTTGAAGGAACTGGGCGAGGCTTCGGATCGTTATGCCGTCGATGCTCGCGATCCGGTCGCCGGGCGCCAAGCCCGCGGCTTGGGCCGGCGTGTTTGGCAACACCGCGGCCGCGACCACCGCGCCGTTGCGTTCCTCGGCGCTGATCCCGAGAATGCCGCGCCGCGGTAACGCGTCGCCGAGAGCCGGTGAAGCCGCCATCATAGCGATGATGCCGGCCACGATGGTCGCTGTCGCACACGCAAGACGCATTCCCATACGTTAGCACGCTCGACGCGAGGCACGTTCAAAAAAGAATCAAAGAAGTAAGGTGGAAACGCCGGACCATGATGCACGTCGGAATCGTGGGAACGGGAAAGATGGGAAGCGCCACAGCGCGCAACCTCCTCGATCGCGGCTATCGGGTCTCCGTCTGGAACATCGATCGCGGTCCGATGGAGCCGTTGGTCGCCGCAGGCGCGACGCCGTTTGAAGATCTCCGAGCGCTCGTGGAGAGTGCTGACGCCGCGATCGCGACGCTATGGGACGATGAGGTCGCGCGAGCAGTTTCGCTCGGTCAAGTAATTCCGGCGGCGCGCAAAGGAGAGCTCTTCATCGAATTGTCGACGCTCTCGCCCCAGATGTATGAGGTGCTGGCCGAGGCAGCTGGGCGACGAGGCGTCGATTTTTTGGCGTGCCCCGTGCTCGGCAGCGTCGACAACGCGCGTTCCGGAACGCTGACGCTCTTCCCCGGCGGTAGCGACGAGGCTTTCGAACACGGCAAGGAGCTCTTGAGCGCGCTGGGTTCGAGCATCAAGTTTACGGGTTCGCCCGCGGCGAGCGGACATCTCAAGCTCGCGAGCAACTCCGTGCTAGGCGTGATCGCCGGCTCGATCGGAGAGCTGCTCTGCATCACGGGCCGAGCCGGCGTCGATCGTTCGCTCGTCATCGAGACTCTGATGAACGCGCTCGAGCGTGCCGGAAGCAAGCGTCAACAACTCGTCGACGGTGACACGAAGGCGCGGTTTTCGGCAGCCGCGCTGCTGAAAGATCTGCGCTTGGCGCATGGCGTGCGGCAAGGCCTGCGGGTGGATGCGCCCGTCATGGATAGCGTGCTCGCCGAGTTCGAGAGCGTCGTCAACCGCGGCGTCGGCGGCGACGATTACATCGCCGTTGCGCTGTCGCTCGAGAGGGACTGACGATGGACTCCTACATCGCCTGACCGTCGAACGTCTCGGTCTGCAGCGAATCGAGAAAACGCTGGAGCTCGGCCGCGCGCTCTTTGCCCATTCTTTGCCCGGTCTTCGTGATCAGCCGCGGGGGAATGTCGCGCACGAACGAGCGCAGTGTCTTGATCTCGCGAGCGAAGCTCTCCGCGTTCTCGCCGGTGAGCGAGAGCATTCGCGCTGCGCCGATGTCGCCGAGGAAGTCGAGCGAATCGGCATCGTGGAGAACGATCGCTTCCGGTTGCGAACCGGGATTGCTGTAGTACATGTGGCCGCGCTCCGCGGCCGCAACGGCCGGCAGCTTCTCCATGGGAAAGCCGGCCGCGCGCAGGATCGCGCCGCTTTGCCGGGCGGCGCACTCGCCGTGCTCCAGTTTCGCATCGTCGCATGGCATGAACGCCGCCATATCGTGCAGGAACGCGGCGGCAAAAAGAACGTCGGTATCGACGCGCAAGCCGTCGCCTCGCGCGAGCTCCAGTGCGACGCGGTAGTTGCGCTCCGAATGCTGCCAGCCCCATGCGGGATGATGGAATTTCGAGCGAGCCAGATCGTAGATCGTTATTTTCCAGGGCGCATCGAGCGGAATCCCGGTTGCGGTTTGAGCGGGCTGCACCGCCGCAAGCAGCACGGGGACGATGGCGAGCAGACCCATCCTCATATCGGTACGCTTTCTATCACGACGGCAACCTAAGCGGCTCAATCGGTTTTGTGCGGCGACACGGTTTCGCGGGCTCGCGACGCGGCGCTTCCGCAAACGGTCCGCCGGCTGCCCTCGCTTGGCGCGCGAGCCGCAGGCTGCGGTGGTCGCGGAGGACGCGAGCAGCCGCGTCGTACGTCGCCGCTAAGTCGCTCGCGCTGCCGCAGCGTTCGATGAGCGCGACGGCCTCTCGCATGAGGTCGGCTTGCTGCCGATTCGCGTCTTTTCCGGAGAGCATCGAAGCTCGATCCTTGAGCGTAAGTCCCTCGAGCCTGAGATTTCCGAGTTTCTTGGCGATAGCGTACGCTTCCAGCGCCGCCGCGCGAGCCTCATCTCGCCGGCCGATCCTCATCCAGAAGTTGCCCTGGGCGCGCTTGAGCAACGCGTGCCGCAGGGTCCCCGGAGCCGTGAGCTTTTCGGCGTCAAATAACAGAGGGGCGGCTGCGCGCCAGTAATCGGTTTGTAACACCGCGTCGACTATCTCGGCTACGACGTATCCCAAAAATCCGCTAAAGTCTACTCCTTTGGCCATGCGCAGCGCGTCATGCGCCATAGCGTAGACCGCTTCGTCGTTCCCACTTGCCGCCGCGTGATGGATCAAGCCCGACGTCGCGAGCAGGGCGCCGACCACGGTTCCGCTCGATACGCTCAGATCGAGCGCGTCGCGCAGGGATTGTTCCGCTAGCCCAAACTCGTCGGTCGAGCTCTCCGCGCAATAGGCCGCGAGCAATAAGATCGCGATTTGCCGCTTGGCAAGCGCGTGCGCATAGCGTTGCTCCATCGCTCGCAGGTGACGCAGCATCTTCCGAGCGTCGTCATACCTGCCGGAATTTCGATGCGACTCTCCGGAAAGAAACACCGCGTCGAAAGTGACGTCGTCGGATCTTCCCTCGGCGATCCGGCGCTTCGCAAGCGTCTCGAGGGCGGATCCGGCGGCTGCGTCACGGCTTAACTGAGATTGCAGCCGCGCCTCGTTCAACGCCGAGGAATCGCTCAGCCACTCGCTCGCGGCATTGTCAGTACCTTGTGCCCGTAAGGCGCGCGAGCGGCTGAGAAGTTCGCTAGCCCGGTCGCGGCCGCCGAGAAAGACGAGCTCTTCGGCAAGCGCCAAACCGACCGCGGATTTGGCGAATCCTTCGGCCACGGAGGAGTACGCTTCTTCCAAGACGCGCACCGCCTGGGACGAGGCGCCGCTATCTCTCAGCGACTCCGCGCGGCTGAAGAGCAGCCGTAATGGGTCGTCTCTTACGACGCACCGCACAGCATGTGTCGCGGCGCCCTGTTTGAGCGCGGCCGCAACGCGGGAACAAATCGCGTAACGTTCACGATAGTAGTGACTTCGAGAAATTTGCAGTCTCGCCGCCGTTTCTTCTGACGTTTCATCCGCGCAAAGCGCTGCGACGATTTCACGCCGGCGAAGCGCCTGCAGCCGCAACCCCTGGGCATCCAACTCCGCGCAGATCGCGCGGGTGAGCGCGAGGATATCGGCATGGATCTCTTCCAAAATCGATGCGCGTTCGCCGACTTCTATAACGAAGTACGACCGCAGCAGAGGATTGATGCGAAGCGCTTCTACCTGGTTTATATGACGAAACAAATGCCTCGCAGAGGCCTCAAAGGAATGCTCGGGGTTAACGCGGGGCATCGAGGCACTATTTTCCTCGAAGAAGCGCGCGCCCCTAGCCCTCCCGGTGCGATCGCTTCTCGGCACAGCGGCCAGATCGCGCGGGCCGCCCCCGGTCGTGGTTGCAGGTGGCCCTCGATTACACCTGACATACATAGAGAGTCACTTGCTTTCGGAGCGACGTCGCATGGATATCGTGATCGCCGAGAAGGGCGCATTCTGCTACGAGCCGGTTATTACGGCGGAGGAGGCACGCGGTCGCGCGAGCGCGCACAAGGCGGCCATATTCGGCACTCTGTCACGGCTCTTCTCGCGCCCTAAAGAGGAAGATATTACGATCTCCGATCAAGGGCTCTGGTATCTTCCGCTGTGGCACGCAAAGGCCCATCTCAATTTCGTGTACGATCGCAGCGAATCGTATAAGGTGCCGATAAAGGCCCCCCACGTGGCCAGCGTAACCGTGGGCGGGAGCGACTATGCGGTGGCGCGCGGCACCATCGACCTGCCGGTCATGGAACATCACGAGCGCGACGAGCAACGAGAGCTGTGGCTCGACGCGCTAACCAGTCAGCCTACGAACGTTCAGCCATACCTCAAGGCGCGCGCGACTCCGGTGAATCTCGACGAATTTGCACCGGAAGGCGCGAAGATCGTCCCGCCGGCCGTTCGAGCCTCTGCGGTCATTCGAGCGCTGCTGGGCGAGGACTTCCGCCCGGCCGACGCCGACGAGGTCAAGAAGGAGCAGTTCGACGTCGAATGCATCGACCTGTACTTTCGCCCCACGTTCAACTTCAAGTGCGTGTGGACGGCAAAAAACAAGTCGGCCGACCTCGCGGTCGATGCGATCACCGGAGAACTCCTGACTCAGCCTTCCGCAGCGATGTCGACCGTGGCAAAACTGTTGAAGCCCGAGACGCTGTTTGACCTCGGAGCCGAAACCCTCAACGTGATCGTCCCCGGCGGCGCGATCGCCCTCAAAGTCGCGAAGGCGATCGCCGAGAAGCACAAGACCTAGCCTACGAGGTCCCATCTCGGAAACGAAGCAATCCCGACGAGGTTATACTGCACGTTGAGGCCGTTGTTGTAGCTGTACTGGTAGGCAACGCGGGGATACGCAGCTAGCAGATCGCGCCGTAAGTGAGCGCGGTCAGAACAGTCGTGGTTCCGGCGGCGAGATGGCGCCTTCCAATTCGAGCAACGCGCGCTTGAGCGGCAGACCTCCTCCGTAACCGGTGAGATCGCCGTCGGAACCGATCACTCGATGGCACGGTATCACGATCGGAATGGGGTTCGCGCCGTTGGCGCGTCCGACGGCCCGCGCGCCGTTAACGAGCCCGAGCTCTTCCGCGATCGCCCCGTACGAGGTCGTGACTCCGTAGGGTACGGTCAAGAGCCGGCTCCAGACTTGCTGCTCGAACGGCGAACCCGCGGCCTCGAGGGGTAAATCAAAAGCGCGACGCTCGCCCCGAAAGTATTCGCTCAGCTGCACCTGCGCCGCTCGCATACCTCGCGTTGCCGCGGGCGGAAAGGGTTCCGGCGAAGAGGCGACGTGGCTACGGTACGGCAGCAAGATCTCGACCAGCACACCCGCGCCGTTCACCGCCACTTGAAGCGGGCCGACGGGTGTTTCGAGCGTCGAACGAAAGAGCGCGTCAACCATAGATGTTACAACGAAGTCTCGCCGCTCGAGGTTGCGAGCGGGGCGACGAATCGGAAAGGAAGCGATGATGCAGCATCCATTCGGCGCATTTTGCGATCATCTCGACGTGCGCGTGAGCGACCTGCTGGTGGCAAGAACGTTCTACGGTCCGTTTTGCGCGTCGCTCGGTCTGACGGAGGTCGATGCCGGTTCACAGTGGGTCGTTTACGAGTCGCCCAATCCCGCCGCGCCGTTTCTAGCAATTACCGCGGAAGAAGAGTTCGGCCCGTGCCGCACGCGCGTTGCGCTGCGAGCCGCTTCAAAGGAAGACGTGGATCGAATAGCCCGAGCTGCCCGCGATGCGGGCGCAACTCGCTTTGAGCCGCCGCAGCTTTGCCCGGAGTATTCGGAGGGCTACTATGCGGCGTTCTTTGACGACCCCGACGGCAACCGCTACGAAATCTGCCATCGCGCGGCACCCGCCCGGGTCGCGCGAATCTGGCGCGGCCGCGTGCCGCCGGATAAGCTCGATGAGTATCGACAGTACGTTGCGGAGACCGGTCTGTCGGACTACACGAACACATTAGGAAATCGCGGCGCGTATATTCTCACCGCGCAACGCGAAGGCTATGGCGACGTGACGACGCTCTCATTTTGGGAGTCTCGCGACGCAATTGCGCGCTTTGCCGGCGAGCCGATCGACCGCGCCCGATACTATCCGCACGACGAGCAATACTTGCTCGAGTTTCCGGAAAACGTCGAGCACTTCGATCTGACCTTTTGAGTCGCGACGCTGCAGCTACGCCTTGGAGCGAGCGCTCCAGCGCGCTATTTCGGCTTCGAGGTCGAGCTGGCGGGTGGGTGCCGAGCGCTCGTACTCACCCCAGCGTTCGCGCGGGACCATCCACATGACTTCGAACTCGTTTCCGTCGGGGTCGTAACCGTAGATCGATTTCGTTGCGCCGTGGTCGCTGGCGCCGGCGACCCCGCCGTAGCGCTCGAGTGCGTCGCGCGCTTCGCGTAGCGCTTCGATCTCGTCGACTTCCCAAGCGAGATGATAGAGACCGACGCCCCGCTCGTCCGGCGGGGGCGCGTTAGGCCCGACGCGAGCGAGCCCCAGATCGTGGTGGTTTTGCGAACCGGGAGCGCGCATGAACGCCATCGCGTTGCCCATCCGCGCGATCGGCTCGAGGCCGAGCACGTCGGCGTAGAACGCGAGGCTGCGGTCGAGATCCCGTACCCGTAGCACCGCGTGATTGAGCCTGCGAACCTTCATGTTCAGATCCCTCGCTGACGCATAACCCGTCTAAGCTCGTTCTGCGGGCCTGCGTCCAATACTCTTGGCAGGCACGATATTGGCAAACGTGCCTCGGCGAGGGAGGCGCGGCGGCGTCCGAGTCGATAAAGCCATAACGATGACGAGCAATCTTCCGCCACAATCCTCAGAGATAGACGAATACGGCGAACGGGCGCGCCAATCGCAAGTGCGCATTAGGACCGCACACGGCGACATCGTATTCCTTCTCTTTCCCGACGACGCCCCGCTCCATGCGGCAGCGTTCGTGAAGCTTGCGGATGCGGGCTTTTACGACGGGCTCAAGTTTCATCGGGTCGAGCCGGGCTTCGTCGTGCAAGGCGGCGACCCGAGGGGCGACGGAACGGGAGGGCCCGGGTACAATCTTAAAGCCGAGTTCAACGCACGGCCGCACCTGCGCGGAACCGTTGCGATGGCTCGTTCGTCCCAGCCGAATTCTGCGGGTTCGCAGTTTTACATCTGCCTCGACGAGGCGCCTTTCCTCAACGGTCAATACACGGTATTCGGTCAAATGACCGAAGGGTTCGAGGCACTCGATGCGATCAGACGCGGCGACGCGATGACGAGCGTAAAGATCGAGCGCCGGATATCGTAGTTCTTAGTTAAGACTCGTCCGGAGTGACGACGACTTTGCCGCGGGCGTGTCCTTGTTCGACGTATGCCACCGCTGAGGCGACCTCGTTCAAGGAGTAGCACCGGTCGATTACCGGTCTCAGCTTTCCGGATTCGATGAGCTTCCGAATGGACAGCAGGTCCGTCTTGTCGGTCTTCGCCGTGAAAACGACGAAATTTTGGCTGACGAACCGCGAGTATAGCGACGGTTTGATCACGTGGATGAAAAAACCGATCGTCGACAGCGACTTCGGCGCCCCGGCGACCACGCAGGTGCCGCCGGGACGCAGGGCGCGCCGGCACTGCGCGAGCGAGTGATTCGTAACGCAATCGAAGATCCGATCGTACCGTCGAGCACCGTTAGTAAAATCGTCGCGCGTATAGTCGATCACGTGGTCTGCGCCGATCGATCGCACGAGCTCGAGGTTTCGAGTGCTGCACACGCCCGTGACCTCCGCCCCAAGAGCCTTCGCGATCTGCACCGCAGCGCTGCCGACGCCACCCGACGCACCGTTGATCAAGGTCGCGCAACCCGCCCCGATCTGTCCTTTGCGAAGGCCTTGTAACGCGATCGTGGCCGCGAACGGAAGGCAGGCCGCTTCTTCGAACGTCACGTTCTCCGGCTTTGGCGCCAACCTCGATTCGGACGCGCAGGCGTACTCGGCAAAGGCGCCTTGGCACGTGCCGAACACCGCGTCGCCGGCCTTGAACTCCGTTACTCCGTCGCCGATCGCCTCGACCACACCGGCGACGTCTCGTCCGGGCCGGATATTTGGTTGACGCAGCCCGAACATGAGGCGGAGAGGGTACGGATTGCCCCGCATGATGCGCCAATCTACGGCATTCACCGAGGCCGCGCGCACCCGAACCAACACCTCGTTGCTCTTCGGAGTGGGCCGCTCGACGTGTCGGACCGCAAGAACGTCAGGGGAGCCGTACCCGGTATAAACGGCTGCCTTCATGCTCTCGTCTACGAACGTCGCTCGAGGCTTGTTTCGCGGCCTTCACATTTTCCTTACCGTTTGGCGCCGCCGTGAGCCCTGCGCGCTAGCTTTTAGTTTCTGCAACCACATCACGAACGCGGTCGTAAAGAGAAGCGCCGGGGCGAGCCCGACGATCGCATAGACGAGCCGCAGGACGATGCCGCCCGGAGACCCGATGTGGATGGCGTACATTGCAGCGCGAATGCGCCAGATCAACGGAAGAGCCGTGACGTCGTAGACTTGCGCCACCCTGCCCGTCCGCGCGTTCACGACGACGTAGCTGTAGCCGTATGGGTCGGGATCGCCGGGAACGCGCTTTCTTACGACGATCGTGCCATCCAACGGCAGCGCGACGAACGTCACCTCGCCCCGTAACGCCGCATCGCCGGTCCGCACCAGCGCGTCGAGACTGCGCGCTCCGCCGCCGCCCGCCGCCGAGACGATCGGCTCCGGCGGCCCGGGCCACAAGACTTGGCCTGCAGCCGTGAGCGCCCACATGACGAGAAAGCTGACCGCAACGATTCCCGCGACCTTGTGCAGATCGTAGCTTACGCGATACGGCGCGCCGCGCCATTTGATCCTAAAACCGTCTCCGAGACCTCTCCAGCCTGGCCAAAGATAGAGGCCCGTCGCGCCGAGAAGGATCGCGCTCAATCCCGCGATCGCGTTAGCCGTCTCACCCACGTCGCCGGAAAACAGACTGCCGTGCAGACGATACAAGATTCCGATCGGCGTGCGGTCCCAATCGACAGCTGTAAGGATTGATCCGGTATACGGGTCGACCAGGGCGTCGAGCCGGTCGGCGCCCGACCGTAGGCTGAGATCGTAGGTGCAGCCGCGCGCGCACGACTCGAGGATGTGGTAGACTTTCTTTCCGCCGTTCGCCCGTTCGACGGACGCAACCATCTCCGCGAGTGAGACCTTGTGGTCGCGCGTCGGGACTCGCAGCATCGCGTAGTCCCGGTAATCGGCGATCCCGTTCTCCAACAGCACGAGAAGCGCGCCGCTTGCACAAACGACGATCAAATATGCGGCGAAGATGAAGCCCGTGTATTGATGGATGAGAAGAACCCACGGCTTCATCACCGGAACTAAGCTCGGCGCCCCCGTGGCTTATCCCTGTGCGGCGCGCTTGACACCCTCGTTTACATATGGCAAATTAGCAATATGGCGATAAGCCAAATTCAAGAATCGCTCGAACGCGCCCTCAAGGCGTTGGCAAACGATCGCCGTCTGCTGATCTTGGCGTGGCTCAAAGAGCCCCGAAAGCACTTTCCCAAACAAGCGGACGGAGATCTGGTCGAGGACGGGGTGTGCGGAATTCTCATCGCCGACAAGCTCGGCGTCAGCCAGCCGACGGTGAGCGAACATTTGCGCGTGCTCTCGGATGCCGGCCTGTTGCGCGGAAAACGCATGAAGAACTGGACGTTCTATAAGCGAGACGAATCGCGTATAGTGGAGGTCAAACGTTTGCTGGACCGTTCGGTTTGAGGCGAAGGTCGAGCGTCGTCACGGGATCGGACATGGAATTCGCATATCACGTAGTAGACGTCTTCACGTCAACGCCCTTCGAGGGTAACGCTCTGGCCGTCTTCCCGGATGCGTCCGGGCTGGACGGCGGCACGATGCAGCGCATCGCCCGAGAACTGAACTTATCGGAAACGACCTTCATCTTGCCGGATGAGTCCACCGAAGACGGCGTTCGCGTGCGAATCTTTACGCCTGCGTACGAGATGGATTTCGCAGGGCATCCCACGATTGGAACCGCGTACGTGGCGCGGCAGCTCGGGATCGTTCCGAAGGACGCCACTGCGTTCGCGCTCCGGGAAAACATCGGAAGCGTCCCAGTGCGCGTCGATGCCGGCGACGATCCACTCATCTGGCTGACGACGCCACATATCGAGACGCTCGGCGAGTATCCTAAGGCCCGCTGCGCGTCGATGCTTTCGCTCGACGAAGGACGGCTGATCGCCGGAGTTCCCTGTGGGATGCTCTCCGCGGGCAACCCTATTCTGTACGTCGCCGTGGATACGCCGGCAACGGTGGACGGCGTGCGACTGGACGCGAACGCGTTTTTAGAGCTGGTGCGCGAACGCCGGGCGCCGACGTGCCTCTTCGTTTTTGCCCCGACCGATGCGGGCGCGTACTCGCGCATGTTTGCGCCGCAGCACGGGATCGTCGAAGATCCGGCGACCGGCAGTGCCACCGGACCGCTAGCCGCATTCATGATGAAATACGGCTTGGCGCCGAGCGCCGACGGCACGACGTTCGTCAGCGAACAGGGCGTGAAGATGGGCCGCCGCAGTCTGCTCCACGTCAGCGTGCACGGCGCGATGGGCGCCGAGGGGATCGAGGTCGGCGGACACGTCGTTCACGTCGCCACGGCGACGCTGTACCTCGATCGCGGATTAAGGTTCGTCAGCGGCTGATGCCCGCAAGCGGCACGCTGCAGCGGTCGAGATCAACGTTGGTGCTGATCCCTGCGATTCGACCCTGATTGGTCCACTGCCAGATCGTCCAGGTAGTCCACCCGGTCCCGCTCATGTCGAGCATCGACGCGTCGTTGTGCGCCGCGGGCCACGCCGGGTGGCCCGAAAAGCCGTCGTAACCGCCGAGGTAGTCGCTCCAGAACGAATAGCCGAAATAAATCACCGGCAGTTTGCCGGCCGGCAGCGTCGCGCGCAGCGCCGCATCGAAAGCCGTCAACTCGCGGATAACGTCAGCGGGCGTCCCCCCGAAGCCGGCGAGGCTATCCTGATCGACGTCAATCATCGGCAACAGCATGCCCTCGTAGCCGTTGACGAAATTTAAAAAATGCTGGGCTTGTGCCTTTCCGTCGTCCTTGGCGTAAAAGAAGTGATAGGCGCCAAAGGGAATCCCGTGCGCCTTACAGCCGTCGTGATTGGCGCGATACGTATCGTTCTCAATCGTGAGGCCGCCGGTGGCTTGAGCGAAAACGAACTGACACTTGGGGTCGTTCTTGGCGGCGGCCCAATCGATCCCGCCTTGGTAGTCTGAGATGTCGATGCCGTTGAGCATGGGCTCAAACGTTCACGCAGGAGCGTCACCCTCCCGCTTCGCCGAGCGTTGGGAATGCGTGGTCGAGGACGTCGCCGCGCGGCGCTGAATTACCGAACGTGAGCTTCTTCGAGCGTCCGGATCCCCGGCTGATCGAGAGTGCCGACCCGCCCCCGTTCGCAGCGGTCGCTCGATCGCTGAAGCGTCACGCGATTGCGTTCGCGGTCTGCTCGACTGCGGTCGCCGCGGCATATACGGCGAACGTAGAAACCGGTCTCCACGATACCGCCGCGACCCGCGGCAGCGTCGTCGCCGCCGGAGTGTACGCCCCGGTCAGCATCGTTCGCGATACGCGGGACATCCCGCACATCCGCGCTCGAAACGATCACGATCTCTACTTCGCCGAAGGCTACGCGCAGGGCTCGGATCGATTGTTCCAACTCGACTTGACGCGCCGCTACGCCTACGGCACGCTGGCGGAAGTGATGGGCGCGAAGGCGCTGCCGCTCGACGAGATGCAGCGCGCGGTCGACATCAAGGGTATCGCCGCGCGGCAGTGGGGCGCACTCGGCTTGCGCGACCGGGAGGACGTCGTCGCCTTCAGCGAGGGTGTCAACGCGGCCGCGGCGACGCAACCGCTGCCCGTCGAGTTTCGCATGCTCCTCTACCAGCCCGCGCCCTGGACGCCGGCGGATTCGCTTGCGGTTTCGATCGTGGCGTCGCTGGATCTCGCAGATTCTTGGCACGACGTCTTCGCGCGCGATGCGGTGTGGCGCCGGCGCGGAGCGCGCTGCTTCGATCGGATCTTCCCTCTCTCCGATGGCCGCTACGACGTTACTGTCGACGGCACGCCGAATGCGGAGACGGCGCCGGCTCCAGGCAACGATTGCGGCGCGGGCGGTCTCATCGCGACGACGGGACGGCACGCGATCGGCAGCAACGCGTGGGCGGCGGGCGCGGCGCGCACGGTCGACGGCGAGGCGCTCGTCGCGAACGATCCGCATCTCGACCTGACGATTCCGGGAATCTGGTACGTCGTCGACATCCGGTCGCCCGACGTGCACGCGGCCGGTGCAACGATTCCCGGCATCCCCGGCGTCGTGCTCGGCCACAACGAGAGGCTTGCATGGGCGACGACGAACGCCGAGATGGCGACGACCAGCGTCTTCGCTTCCGGGCGCCTCAATCGGACTCCGTGGGTCGTCGAACGGTTCCACGTGCGCTTCGCGCGCGACGCGAGCGCGGCGTACTATCGCACGGCGCGGGAATTCTCGGTGCCAAATGAAAACGACCGCTCGGCGATCGCCCTCGTGCGGTGGCCGATCTATGCGGAGCGACGCTCGACGCTGGCAACGGTCTTCGCGCTCGATCGCGCGCGAAACGTGAGCGACGCGTTGAGGATCCTCGCGAACTATCGGGGGTCGCCCCAGAATTTCATCGTAGCCGATCGCGGCGGCAAGATCGCGTACCACGTCGCGGGCCTGATTCCCGACGATCCGGCCTGGGGGCGCTACGTGCACCCGTCGCGCGACCTGGGCAAGAGCTTCGCAGCGATTGCATTCGCGCGGCTCCCGGCGCGCGCTCCGGCGCGCGACGCCATCTTAGTCTCTGCAAACAACAAGCCATTCGGTGCGGCCTATCCGTACCGCCTCTCCACGGAGTTCGAGCCGCCGTATCGGGCCTATCGCATCGCACAGCTATTGCGCTCGCGGGCGCATTACGACGCCGCCTACTTCGCAGCGATGCAGCTCGACACGCTCTCTCCCATCGATCGCGAGATCGCGCGCGCTCTCGTTCGATTCGCACGCGCGCACCCCGCGGAGGAGACCAGCGCGCAAGTGAACGGCCTGCTCGGTACGTGGGACGGCCGCTACGCGCCCAGCTCGCGTGCCGCCGCGTTCGAGCATGCGCTGCGGGTCGCGCTCTTCGACGAGACGCCGGCGATACGCGCGCGGCTAGCCGCGCTTGGGTCGGCGCGCGACCTTCAGACGGATTTCGGCGGGCTGCTTCCGGGCACGTTCGGCGTTCCCGGCGCCTGGCGTGATGCCGGCGGCATTCGCATCGAACATCCGCTTGCGCCGATGAACTTCGGGTTTCTCAACGGCGCGTGGCTTCCGGGGGAGGGAGACGAATACACGATTCATCTGCAGACGCCTGGATTCGCGCAGGGCTTCCGCGCGGTGTGGGATGTCGGCAGGTGGGATCGCGGTGGAATCTCGATCCCGAGCGGCGAGTCCGGAGAACCGGGCTCGCAACACTACACCGATCTCACGCGAGCGTGGATCGACGGACGGCTGCCGTCGCTTCCGTTCAGTGGCGCCGCCGTCGAACGGAGCGCAGCGAGCGTGCTCGTGCTCCTCCCAACGCAAAGGCTTTCAAAGAAGCAAGCGGACTCGCGGCCCGATCTCCCGTAGAAACCCGAGCAAGTTCCCGCGCACCGCTAAGGGTATGCTCCCTCGGAAAAGGACACGGTAAGATGCGCCACTCTGCCATCGCCCGCTTCGGCGCCTTTGTCGCCGGCGGTATGTTGCTCGTTCACTGCTCCGGCTTGTCCCAAGGAGGTCTGATGCCCCCCGCCGGAACGGCCGTGCGTCCCGTTCAGCCCGCTTCGGCCGGAGGCGCACGGAATGGACGAAGGGTGTCGTGGATGACCAAAGGCATGAACGACATCGATCTGCTCTACGTCTCCAACGCCAACGGCTTCGTCAACGTCTACCGCTTCTGGCAGCACACGCTCGTCGGTGTCCTTACAAACTTCACTCAGCCCACGGGCGAGTGTGCGGACGCAGTCGGCAATGTGTACATCGTCGATCACTCCACGTCGAAGATCTACGAATACGCGCATGGCGGCACGAAGGCGATCAAGACGCTCGACGATTCGCCCAACTCACCCGACGGATGCTCCGTCGATCACAACACCGGGAATCTCGCCGTCGCCAACGACCCGTATGGATACTACAGCAAAGGCAATATTGCCATCTGGCTTCACGCGACGGGCAAGCCGAAGATCTATTATGGGGCGTCCTATAACGACCACTTTACGGACTGCGCGTACGACGACCGCGGAGACCTCTTCACGACTAGCATCTACGGTTACTTGAGCTTTTACACGGAGTTCTTCTACTTGCCCAGGCTCGGCTCTCAGCTGCTGCTCATGAACATGCCCGGACAGCAGTCCGGCTGGGGCTACGTTCAAGGCGTGGCCTGGGATGGAAAGTACTGGATCGTCTCGATGGATAACGTTCTGTATCAGTTTACTATCAATATCAAAGCCAAGCTGATCGGCAGCGTTACTCTGAACGGGGGCTACGGAGTGGTCAGTCAAATTTCGTTCTATCGAAAGAGCTTGAAATCCCAAGCTACCCAGGTTTTGGGCGGTTCGACCAGCCAGGGTTACAAAAGCAGCGTCGTCGAGTTCTGGAAATATCCCGCGGGAGGTAATCCCTTTGCGAGTGTCACGAAGAATCTCGATCAGCCCTTCGGTACGGCGATCAGCCTCGGTGCAAATTGAAGCTGGCCATGCGCAGTTACTACGGCTTCGTTCCGCTCCTTGCCGCGCTGTGCGCGTGTAGCGGCGCTAGTGCACCGCCTGCGATCGATATGGCGCCCCAGCGATTCTCTACGTCGGTTGCAAGAGAGCCGATAGCATCGCGTCCCGATCATCACAGGCCGTGGATCTCGCCGGAGCTGGCCCGCGCGACGGCGCCCGTGCTTTTCGTCTCCGACCCTGGAACTG
Source organism: Vulcanimicrobiota bacterium (assembly GCA_963759245.1). Taxonomy (GTDB): domain Bacteria; phylum Vulcanimicrobiota; class Vulcanimicrobiia; order Vulcanimicrobiales; family Vulcanimicrobiaceae; genus Cybelea. The sequence continues at coordinate 87,121 of CAVWYN010000003.1, forward strand.
CCGACGTGTACATCTACAGTCTGTCGACGCTCAAACTTAAAGGCACGATCACCGGTTTCGATCAGCCGCAGGGCGAGTGCTCCGACAACAAAGGCAACGTGTGGGTGACCGACACAAATGGCCAGACGATTTACGAACTGTCCCACGGAGGTCAATTGGAAAATGCGCTCAGCGACTCCAACGGATATCCGGACGCCTGCGCCTGGGATCCCACCACAAAAAATCTCGCTGTCATGAGTCTCTTTGGTGTCGGAAGCTCCAGCGGCAACGTGCTGATTTATCCTAAGGGTTCCGGCTCGCCGACTTCCTACGCGAATCCGACCCAATACTTTTACAACTTTGGCGGATATGATACGGCCGGGAATCTCTATTTCGATGGACGCGATGCCAGCGGAACATTCATGCTATCGGAGCTGCCAAGGGGCGCGAATTCGGCCTATACGATAAAGTTGAGCGGCGGGACGATCTATTTTCCCGGCATGGTGCAGTGGGACCCTTCGAACAACAACCTGATCGTCGGAGATCAATCCTGTGCCAATAATTACGCGAGCTGCATCTATCAAGTCACGGTGAGCCAAAAAACCGGAACGATCAAGAAGCAGATCAAGCTTCAAGATTATGCGGGGAGCCAGGCGTGCGATCTCGTTCAAGGCGTGAAATATAAAAACCAAGTCGCCGGATCGGATTACGACTTCTGCGCCCACGCGACGAGCGCGACATATCTTTGGACGTATCCCACAGGCGGCGCACCGAAGCTTTACAACAAGACTACCGACGTAACGCCGGTCGGAGCGGCGATTAGCATATGACACGATCGAATTCATTCACGGTCGCGCTCGCGGCGGCGCTGCTGGCTGGATGCGCCGTCCCAACGTCCCTGCCGCAAGGCACGACGACTTTACCAGGCGTGGGGACACATGGACGCTTATCGCGGGGAGCGAGCGTTGCAAAACAAGATCTGCTCTACGTCGCAAACAGCAACGGCGAAGTGACGATCTATCGCTATTGGCTGCACTCGGTCGTCGGCGTGCTCACGACGCTCACGCAACCGATGGGCGAGTGCGTAGATGCGAAGAGCAACGTCTATATCACCGATTACGCCGCCAAAAAAATCGTCGAGTTCGCCCACGGAGCCACCAAGTCGACTAAGAGCTTCGACGACTCGCCCGATTCGCCGTACATGTGTTCCGTCGATCGGGCCAGCGGCAACCTGGCAGTCGCAAACTACAACCCCGGCTCAACTCAAGGCGATATTGCGATCTGGAGCAATGGCACAGGCAGCCCCAAGCGCTATTCCGACCCACTGGTCTACACGTTTCAGGACTGCGCCTACGACGGCGGCGGCGACCTGCTGGTCAGCAACGGCATTCCCGCCTACAAGAAGTCGGTCTACTTTGCGTGGCTGCCCAAAAACGGCTCGAAACTGATTGACATCAAGGTGCCCGGCCCGAATCCCAGCTGGGTGTGGCGGGCTGTCGAGGGGATCCAATGGGACGGAAAGTATTTCGTAATCGACGACTACTCTCTCTATCGACTTAGTCTCATCCACGGTCAAGCGTACTATGTCGGAATGACCTCGCTGGAACATCCCGGATACCCGCTTGCGATCTACGACAACAAACCCGGCTCACAAGGCACGCAGGTAGTTGGAGGTTATTCCGGAGATAGCTACAGCTGGGTCTACTATTGGCAGTACCCGTACGGCGGACCGCCGATTTATCAACTCGAGCATGGGATAGATCGACCCCTCGGCATCACGGTGAGTCTCCGCACCCAATAGCGCCGCCGCGGTAGGCTTAAGCGAACCGTTCGAGGTAGCGGCAAGCTCGCGCGTCGAAGCGTCGGGCAAGGTTAGGTTTTATGAGGTGTTTAATCTGATGCTGAAATTGGCGCTTACAGGGACTTCTCGTTTCAAGTTGCCTGGCGATGACTCTTCTTGCCGCGTGCGCTCACCACGCGAACAACGTCACAACGCGCAGCGCGGGCGCGGGTGAGACCGCGGCCGGCGGCACGACGATCGTCGCGGCGGGAACCGATTACTACGGCAAACTGGAGCAGCCGATCGGCTCGAAGACCAGCAGAGACGGTGATACGTTCGCCGTTGACGAGACTCGCGCCAGCGATCCGTCGCTCAAGGGCGCGGTCATCGACGGGCACCTCGAGGGCGTCCAGGCGGCCGGTCCGATGCGCAATGCGAAAATGACGATCGTATTCGATGACATTCGCATGCCCGACGGAACGAAGGCACCGGTCGACGTGCAGTTGGTAACGCTTAGCGCGTTTTCACCGAAGACGCACCGTCTTCGCACGATCGGGATGATGATCGGCGGCGCGGTCTCCGGTCATGAAGTCGCAAAGCGCACGGGACGCAGGCACGGAGCGCTCCTCGGGGCGGCCGGGGGTTACGCGCTATCGCAGACGCTAAAGACCGATATCGCCGTGCCCGCGGGTACCGTTCTCGAGGTTCGGTTTAAGGCGCCGGTGACGAACGGCCGCACGTAGGCGCGCGATCCTTAGCCCTTTGCGGACGCGTACGACCCGCTGCGCAGATCCTCCAGAATCGTCGTCGAACGGGTTTGCCAGCCGAGCTGCTCGCGTGCGCGCTTGGAGCTGATCTTCGTATCTAACGCGAGCGCATCGGCGAAGGCGCCCAGTGCGCCGCGCGCTTCCTCGAGTGGCCACGCCGCAACCGCGCCGTTTCGTCCCGCGCCGATGCTCGCCGCCTCGGCCATCTCCTTGACGGTGAACGAAGTGTCGTCGCCCGCGTTGTAGATCGCGCCTGCGGGAGCGTTCTCGAGCGCAAGAGCGTAGAGCTCGCCAACGTCGTCTCGATGGAGAACGGCCCAACGGTTCGCGCCGTCGCCAACGAAACGCGCGGCTCCGCTCTCGCGCGCGGACTGCAGCCACATCGCGGGAATACCTCCGCCCGCGCCGTAAATGTTGCCGGGCCGGATAACGATCGCGCGCACGTTGCGCGCGCCACCGTCGAGCACGATTCGCTCCAGGGTCGGCCGGTACGCGACTAACGGTGTCGGATTGAGCGGTGCGTCTTCGTCCGCAGCACGCTCACCCGTGCTGCCGTAGACCCAGATGCCGCTCGTGTATGCGAAAGGCTTGCCACTATCGGCGAGCGCATCGACGAGCGCACGCAGCGCCGCCGACTCGGCGTCCGCCGCGTTATCGCCGCTATACTGCACGGCATAGACGACGGCGTCGGTCCGTCGCGCGGGATCCTGGAGCGATTGCGGCTCCGCGACATCGCCGGACTCGACTTCGATACCCGCGCTGCGAAGCTTCTCCGCACTAGCGTCCGAAGGTGCCGCGCCGGAAACTGTGTGACCGCGCCTGCGCAGCGACCCCGCGATCGCAGAACCAACGTAACCGGTCGCACCGACGACAAATACACGCATCCTCGTTCCTCCGCACGTGAAAACAGCGCCCGGGAAAGCCAGGTTGCACTGAAAAGACGGCGATATACTACGTTGGCATGGACGCGGACGCAATCGTCATCGGAGGTGGTGCGGCTGGCTTGTCGGCCGCGCGTAGCCTGGCTCGCCGCTCGTTGCGGGTAATCGTGCTTGAGGCGCGCGAGCGCGTCGGCGGACGGGTATGGTCGCGGCCCGTGCCGAGAACGGCGACTCCAGCCGAGCTCGGCGCGGAGTTCATCCACGGCCGGGCGCCGCGCACGATGGCGTTGCTGCGCGAGGCCGGAATGACCGCGATTCCAACGGGAGGCTCCACGTGGATCCTCGAGGGTGAGCAGCTCCGCCCCGACTCCAGCGACTTCATCGCGGCCGGCTCGCTCCTCGGCGACGCGCAAACGCTCGCGGCCGATGAAAGCGTCGAGCGCTTTCTGCAGCGATTCAAGGACGATCCGTCCAAGGTCGAGATCGCGCGCACCGCGCGCGCGTTCGTCGAGGGATTCGAGGCAGCCGATCCAGCCATCGCGAGCGCGCAATCGATCGCTGCCGAATGGCGGTCGGGCGTCGACTTGACGAGCGCGCGTCCGCGCGGCGGATATGGACCGATGATGGAACGCCTGCGAAACGACTGCATCGCGGCGGGAGTCAGCATCTGCGCATCGACGCTCGTTCGTCGAGTTGCTTGGCGGCCTGGCGCGGTCGCCGTCCAAGTGCGCGGCGCGGGCAGCAGGTCCAGTACGGTGCACGCGCGAGCGGCCATCGTGACGCTGCCGGCAGGCGTCTTGCGCCGCGCAGGCGCCAAAGGCGAGATCGCCTTCGAGCCGGATTTGCCCGCCGCCAAGCGCGACGCGTTAGCGCGCATCGAGATGGGCCACGTCGTAAAGGTGGGGTTAGCTTTTCGAACGGCGTTTTGGGAGCGCGTCGATAACGGTCGCTACCGCGACGCGGGGTTCTTCCGCTGCGAGGCGCGGCCGTTCCCGACGTATTGGACGCAGTTTCCCGTTCGCAGTACGCTGGTCGTCGCGTGGGCCGGCGGTCCGCATGCGACGGCGCTGCGCGGCGTCGCGCCGGCGAGACTCATCGAGCGCGCACGCGATGGGTTCGCGGCGTTGTTCGGGGATGCCACGCTCGCGCGCAAGGAGTTCGACGGCGGCGTCGTTCACGAGTGGGACCGCGACCGTTTCTCTCGCGGCGCATATAGCTACGTCGCCGTCGGCGGTACGAACGCGCGCGCCGCGCTCGCCGCGCCGCTTGACGACGCGCTGTTCTTCGCGGGGGAGGCGACGTCGACCGACGGGCAAGGCGGAACCGTGAACGGCGCGCTCGAGACCGGCGAGCGCGCCGCGGCGGAGGCTGCGACCCATCTTGGTAACTCGTAAGCATGGCCGACACGTCTTCGTTCCTTACGCCGTGGTCGAACTTTTACGTCATGGCCGGTTCGTCGGCCGCGGCATTGACGGGGTTGATGTTCGTCGTCATCACGTTGGTCGGCGCCGAAGAGCGCTCCACGCGAAACCGGGATGGCATCTCGACCTTCAGCACGCCGACGGTCGTGCATTTTTGCGCGGCGCTCTTCGTTGCGGCGGCGCTCAGCGCGCCGTGGCGTTCGCCGGGTCAGGCCGCGGTGCCGGTCGGTATCGCCGGGATCCTCGGCATCTGCTACCTTCTGCGCGTGACGTATCTCACCAGACGAATTACCGTGTATACTCCCGATGTCGAAGATTGGGTCTGGTACACCGTGCTTCCGCTCGTAGCATACGGAACGCTCGCCGGCTGTGCGATCGCCCTGGCCTTCGTGCCGGCGGACACGCTCTTCGTGGTCGCAGGCAGCGTCCTGCTGCTGATCTTCATCGGGATTCGCAACGCCTGGGACGTCGTGACGTTCCTGGCCATCGGCGGACCGCGTGGAGGCCCCGGCTAGGCGTTATCGTCCGCGATAAAAGCTTCCAGCGCACGCAGCGCCTCGGGCAGGCTCGCGCGGGCGTAGCCGAATCGCATGCGCTCGTCGCCGGCATCGAAAAGGCGGCTGGGTAAGAGCAAGACGCCCGCGCGTTGCACGAGGCGAGAGCAAAAGGCCTGACTGCTGCCGCCGAGATAACGCGGAAATGCGGTCGTGCCCGCGCGCGGCCTCGCCCATTCGAACGACTCCGCTCGGCGTGCGAAGAACGCGTCGAGACGATCGAGATTCTCGATCGTTATCCGGCGCACGCGCTCGATCAGCGGTTCGCGGTTACGCAGTGCGACGCCGGCGAGAAGCTCGCTCGGCGCGCTGTTGCAGATCGTCAAGTAATCCTTTATCGTGGCCATCGCCTCGTACAGCGCGCGGTCTTTCGTCGCGACCCAACCGATGCGAAGCCCCGCGAGCCCGTAGACCTTCGCGAGCGAGCCCAGCGATACGCCGCGTTCGTAGAGGTCGCAGACCGCGGGGATTCGCTCGGCCTCGCGTTCGAGGCCGCGATAGACTTCATCGCCGAAGAGCCACAGGTTGTTACGGCGCGCGACGCCTACCACGGCGTCGAGCTCCGATCGGCTCATCGGATAACCGGTAGGATTGTTCGGCGTCGTGATGACGACGGCTCGCGTCGACGGCCGGATAAGACGCTCGAGCTCGTCGAGATCGGGCGCGCCTTCCCGCGCCAGATCGGATTCCCAGCGCGTCACTTGCGCGCCGAGAGATTCCGCGATCGAATACTGCGACTGATAGGACGGGAATTGGACGACGATGTGATCTCCGGGCGTCAGGATGGCGTTCATGAACGTGAAGATCGGCTCTTCCGCTCCGCTGTGCACGAGCACGCAACCCTCGTCGCAACGCTCGTAGAGCGACGCGATCGCGCGACGCAGATCCGGATTCCCGCGCGACTCGGTATATCCAAGCACGAGCTCGCGCAATCTTTTGTCCGCGCCGGACTCCAGCGCGAGAACGTCCTCGACGGAGATCGACTCCGCGTCGCTGGAACAGAGCAGATAGCGCGTAGTGAACTCGTGTTGCGCGAAGAAACGTTCTAGCGCAAACGGGCGCAGCTTCACGCCGCTCTAGGGTTCCGTAAACACTAGAGACCGATTTGACTCAAGTTCGAGATGAAGCGCTGCGTCGGCGGGCTCTCCCACCAGGTTGCGATTCCGGCTTCGAGCTCCGGGACCGAACGGAGGCGTCCGACGTGGGCTTCGATCGAGCGGCGATCGGGAGCGGAGCGCTCGAGCTCGCCGTGGAGCTTGTCGATCGTCGCGTGCGCCTCATGCCCTTGCGGAAGCGCTGCATGAAGATCCTCGCGGGGCAGCGTGGGGCGCAACAGCGGCAGCATCGTCTCGGCCTCCGTGATCAGCTCCTCGCCGGCAATGAGGCCGGTCGCGTCGGCGTCGAGTACCCCGTCGCGAACGTCTTTCTTCTCGTCCATGTAGCGCATCGTACTACGGCCCCGAACGGCTCCACAAGCCGCCAGCCGGCGCGGGGCCGGAATAAGAATGCATGAGAATCCGTTACGGACGAGGCGTCGTCGGGCACATGTCGGAGGATCGTCCCGGCCCTCCGACGGAGTTGAAAAGAGCGAGATGAACGATGCGCTATAGAGCTGCCTGGTATGCCTTGGTCGCGATCGCGATCGTGTTGATCCTTTTCGAGCTGTTCTTTCGCTACCGGTACGTGCGTGCCGGCGATCAGGTTTGGCGAATCGACCGAGTAACCGAACAGGCGTGCCTCGTACGGATCGGAAGCGCGATCTGCTCGTCTGCCACGGCAGCGGGGGCGACGCCAAGACCCCGAATCAACCCGTATCTCGTTCCACCGACCGCGGAACCGAATCCCTAGGCGCTTACGGTGACGCTGCGACCGCGGCGAGCTCTATCGTATTGCCGGAGGGATCGCGCACGTAGAACGACATGAGACCATCGCTTTCGATGCGTTCCTCGGCGATCGGCGTGCGGGATGCCGCGAGATGCTCGCGCAGCGCCCTCTCGGTGCATCCGTCCAGCAACAGGGCGACGTGGTCTACGTTGCGGCCGTCGCGGACCTCCGGCCGCGCCCACGATCCTTCGGCCGCCGCGACGTCGACGAGATCGAGGTGCGAGGAGCCGGCGCGCAGCTCGACCATGCCGTATTCGGGAAGGCGTGACTCAACAACGCACCCAAGCACGCCTTCATAGAAAGCAAGCGATTCCTGCATCCCATCGACGAGGAGCAAGACATGGTCGATACGGCTAATCTCGAATGGTGGCCCTACACGCATTGAAGTTTTACTCTTTCTTCAGACATCGACGGTATCATCGCAGCCAGTGCTCGCTCAAGGAGGCCCACGCAATGCCGGACGCATCTAATCCGCTGACCCGACGCGGTTTTCTGGGAGGCATCGTCGTCTTGCCCGCGCTTGCCGGCGCGCTCACGGCCGGGGCCGTAGCGCAGGGATCGAAGGCCTCGCAGGCGTCGATGCACTATCAAGGCACGCCGAATAACGGCATGCACTGCTCGTTGTGCAAGTTCTTCGTCGCGGGTCAGGACGCAAATGCCGACGGCAGCTGCCAAATCGTGGATGGATCGATTTCGCCGAACGGCTACTGCATCGCGTATACCGCAAAATCTTCCTAGCCGGGAAAGACGAGCCTGCGGCGAATCGACTTGCGGTCCGGCGCTCGCCGGACGAGGAGGACGTCATGGCCCGCAAGTTTATCGACTGCCGCGAGTACCCCAGCGAGATGCACTGCACGATTGCGATCTCGGCCGACGATGCCGACGAGCTGGTGGATGCCGCGGCACGACATGCAGTCGCCGTTCACAATCACGCCGATTCGGCCGAGTTGCGCGCGACGCTGCGGTCGGCGGTGAAAGAGGGATCGCCGGCTTAGCGAGCCTTACGTGCCGGCGTCGGCGCCGGCGTGAAATACGTACTTCACGATCAGTCGATTGAGCGTCGCGCCGGCGGCGGGGCTGCCATAGTTTACGTACAGCTCGTTGCCGGTGCGAAAGCGCTCGTGGAAGGCGACCGCGAGATTATTGCCGATCTGCGTTGCGAATCCGCCGCGTCCGTTGATGTCGCGCAGGCCCACGCTCAGCGTACTCTCGTTGCTTAAATTGTAGCCGAGCGAGACACGGCGCAGCCACTGCGAGTCGAGCAGTCCTGTCGCGAACGAGCGCTCGTACGTTCCGTCGTATTCCAATCCGAGGCTGATGCGACGCCCGATCGGCCGGCTCGTCGTTATCGTGAACAGATGTACGTAGTCGTTGCCGAACGGTCCCCACGAGTAGTTGACGTCGACCGGCGTCGGCGTGCCGTCGCGGTACCCTATCGGAACCTGATAGAGGTTGAACGGCTGAGTGACGCCGTCGCGATAACACGGGTAGCCGGTGAAGCTCGATTCGAAGAGGGTCGGTCCGTTGCAGCCGGGTCCGGCTGGAATCGCGTAGGAGCGAAGCTGTCCAACGGCTTCGCCTATGCCGTCGAGCGAGAAGAGATTCTTGAACGTCGCGGTGACGAAGAACTGCGTGTCGGCCTGATGTACCTCGCCGGATTGGTCGATGAAACGATCGGCGGTGAAGAAGAGCGAGTAGTTCTTGATCGCCGGGGTCGTTCCCTGAAGGTCCGTCTCGAAGAGCGGCCCGCGAATGTCCGAGTTCGGCGTAAACCCGTCGATCGGGTTATAGTTGGGCGAAACGTCGAGGTAGCCTCCGGAGATCTCGAGGTTGTTCTTGTGCCGATCGACGAACATTTCGGTGAAATCGGCATGACCTTGCGGCACCCAGCTGCCGTCCTCGAACGAATGGTCGAAGTAGTAGATCATGCCGTCGCTGTAGTCGCGGGCCTCCGCGCCGACTTCGATCGTGTTGTCGGTTCCCGCGAGGCTATGGTGGGCCAAGACGCCGTCGCTCCAGTAGATGAACGAGCCGCCCGGGACCGTGTGTTGGTAGCCGTAAGCCTGATCGCTGAACGTGTTGTTCGTCGTCTGGTCGTAACCATGAAAGGTTAGCGCGCCGAAACTCTGATCGCCGAACGTTCCTTCGACTTTGGCGCCGCTGTCGAACGGACCGACCGAGGGCGAGTAAAAGACGAGATTGGGCGGGTTCACGAACGTTCCAGTCGGCGTGCGCGGGCCGGACGAGGCGTTGATGTAGGCCGCGCCTTGCGCGAAGAACGGCCGGTACTCGACAAGCTGGCGCGCAAACTCCTGGGGCGCGATCGTTTGCTGGTCGATCTCGACGTTGGAGAAATCGGGATTGAGCGTGCCGACGAACCGGATCGTGGGACTCAACGGATAGCTGAGATCGACGCCGTATGGGCGCGTCTTCATCGGCAAGAACGTTCCGTTGGCCTGCTGGTAGAGATCGCGATTCAGTCCGGTGCTCGAGAGCGCGTAAACGTCGGAGCGCGGCTTCGCGCGGCTTGCGGCGGAAGCGGCGAGGTCGAGCCCGCCCGCGCCCCAGAATCGGGTGTCCTGGAACGTCGGCCAGGTTCCCGACGGGGAGTCACCCATTATCGGATCCCAGACCCACGAGAGATGCTCGCCACGCGCCGCTATTCCGCGCACGAACTGAAAGCGCCAGCTCTGCTTTCCGCCCCGTGGGACGCGCAAGATGTTGAGCGGAATGATCATGACCGCGTTCCACGTTCCGTTGGTGACGATTCCGGCCGCGCTCCAGCGGGCGCGAAACCGCGCGTTTTCGTTGGCCTGTTCGTAACGAATGCCGCGGGGAGTCGTCTCAAAATAGTACGCTTGGTAACCCGCGCCGCTCGTATCTACGCCGAGCCCGACGAAATCGTCGAGCCCGAAACCTACGTCGTTGGTGGTCTGCGCGGCGACGACGGGCGCGCCGGTTTGCTCGGATTTGAATCCCACGTAGAGATTCGTGTCGTCGTAGAGCAAGTAGGCGGTCGTCTTTACCGTCGCCGGCGATCGGGTCGTGACGTTTTGCCAAGCCCCGCTTCCGCTTGGAACCTTGCCGGCTGCCCACGCCGGATCCGAAAGGCTCGCATCCAGGGCCAACGGGTGCGGCGCCCGCGCAACAGTGAAGGAGAAGCTGGCGGCTACGACAGCTCTCGCGGGAGCGCTCGTCGACGCAAACGCAAATGCGGCACATAGCGCCGCCTGGAGAAGCCGCAATGCGAGTGACTTCGGCAGGTGCACGGTGCAAACAGTCTAGCATCAAGCCGACTAGGGTGACTTCAATTCTCCCTATTTGATGTTTCGCTGATACGTTAGACGGGTCGCCGGCAATGCAAATTCATACATTTGGCCACGGAACCGCCGGAGAAGTCGATCTCGCGGCGCTGATTCGCGGCGCGCAGCTGAGCGCGGTAGTAGACGTGCGCACCGTCCCGAAAAGTCGCGCGCATCCGCACGTCTGGGCACAGCGCATGGCAGTGTGGGTGCCGGATCTCTCGGGGGCGAGCTACGAGTGGCGGCCGGAGCTCGGCGGATTCCGAAAGCCCCGCCCGGACAGCCCCAATATCGCGCTGCGGCATCCTGCGTTTCGAGGCTACGCAGACTACATGCAAACGCCGCAATTCATCGATGCGCTCGCCAAACTCGTCGAAGGCGCGGCGCGGCCCCCGACGGCGATCATGTGCTCGGAGACGCTTTGGTGGCGATGCCATCGGCGGCTCATCGCCGACGCGCTGGTCTTACTCCATGGGGTCGATGTGTTGCATCTCATGCACGCGGGTGCCGCGCAGCCGCATCGTGTGACCGCGGGAGCGCGGCTCTTGCCCGGCGGCATCTTGCAGTACGACGCGGCGGATCAGTGATGGTCTTTGCGAGCGACGCGCCGTCGTGCGAGCAGCTCGTCGATGAGCTCGACGATACCGTCGGCAGCGGCGTCCAAAAGCGCGCGCCCTTTTTCCGCGGTCGCCTTGGTAGGATCGCCCATTACGCCGCTTTCGCTCAACTCGCTCCAAAACTCCATCATCGCGAGCGGACCGTCGCCTGCGATCAGGTCGGTCCAATAGCTCTTCGAAGGACGATGCGATAGCTCGCGCACGGCTTCGTTCATTTCGACCAGCTCGGGACGCAGCGCGAGATAGAGCGACGTCTCGAACTCGCACGCATGGTTCATGCCGCCGACGGCGTCGGAATCGCGCAGCGATTCGGCAACCTCGCGTACGCCCGGTGCGGCCCAGTAGTTGACCGCCGCGGCGAGAGCGTCGGTGTGCACGACGCATTGGCGCGCGATGATATCCGCGAACGGCGCGTTGCTGCCGTGACCGTTCACGACGAGAATCCGCTTGAAGCCGTGGTGCGCGAGGCTCTTGCAAACGTCGAGCCCGTAATCGATCAAAGTATGCGGGCCGATGGTCAGGGCGCCCGGGAAGTCCATGTGGTGCGGAGAGTAGCCGTGATTGATAGCGGGCACGAGCACGGCGCGATCCGCGGCGCGCGACGCCGCGAGCTCGCAGACGCTGGTGCAGAGCAGCAGGTCGGTGTCGATCGGGAGATGCCGTCCGTGATCTTCGAGCGTGGCGATTGGGAGCACCGCGACGCACGGACGCAGAGCGGCCGCCTTGACTTCCGGCCACGTCATTTCGCCGTAGCGATATTTTTGCACTACTGAAGTTACTTCACCGCGGTGCCGGGAATACCGTCGCAGGTGAAAGGGCAAACGCTCGCGACCCTGCACGCAGCCGCATTCGTGGCGGCGTGTTCCTCGAGCTCCGGCACCGGGGGGGTTCCGCCGCACGTCGCGTCGCTACCGGAGCGAGCACAACGGACGAATCTCACCGGCATCCGAGTATCCCGCAACCAACTGGTGGACGGCCACGGCAGCGCCGTGCACCTGCAAGGCGTCAATCGATCGGGAACGGAGTATGCCTGCGTGCAGGGCTGGGGCATCTTCGACGGACCGAGCGACGGCGCGTCGATCGACGCGATCGCGTCGTGGCACGTCAACATCGTGCGCGTGCTGCTGAACGAGGACTGCTGGCTCGATATCAACGGAATGAATCCGAAGTACGCCGGCAAGAATTACATCGACGCGATCGTCGCGTACGTGAACTTGCTCCATCAGCACGGAATGTATGCCGAGGTCTCGCTGATCTGGGGCGCGCCGGGAAAGTACAAGGCGACGTACCAGCCTGACGCTCCCGACGAGGACCACTCGCCGGCGATGTGGTCGAGCATGGCGGCGACCTTCAAGAACGATCCGAACGTCATCTTGGCGCCGTGGGGCGAAACGACCGTCGGTTGGACGTGCTTCATGCGCAAGGGCTGCGACGACGAGGCTACGTACGGGCCGCAAAACAAGTTTTACCTGACGGCGTCCATGAGGCAGGCCGTGAATCTGATGCGGAAAGCGGGATACCGCGGCATCGTCTCGATCCCGTGCATCGACTACGCGAACGCTTGCGGCAAGATCAACGGATCGGATTACAACGGTTCGACGTGGCTGAAATCGCGTCCGAGCGACCCGGAGAATCAGACGATTGCCGAGGCCCACGTCTACGGCAAGAACCTCTGCGATGCCGTCAAGTGCTTCGACTCGAGCATGCGGCCGATCACCAAAGTCGTTCCCTTGATCTTCGGAGAGACCGGCGAGACTTACGACGCGTCGGATTGCGGGTCGAGCTACATATCAGCGTTCATGACGTGGGCCGACGCGCACGGCGTGGGCTACGAAGCCTGGACCTGGGATACGTGGGGCGGCTGCGGCGTACTCATCAAGGATTACGGCGGAACGCCGTCGTCCGGGTGGGCGCGCTGGGTGAAGCAACACTACCTACGGAATGGAGCATGAAAGCGCTCCCACGCTGCCAGCGCTACGCGGCGCCTGCTTCCGGTTAGCAACGCGGACATTGGGAATTAAGAGGGCTATGAAAGCTCTCTTGTTCATTCTCACGGCTACGATCGGGATCGTGGCGCTCGGCGCCGTTGCGAGCGCGCAAGGCGCTCCGCCGCCACCGGCAGCGCCGCCGTACGTCGACACCGGCTGCGGCGCATGGCAAGGCGACACGTGGGTTCCCAACGGCAACTGTCCGAATGCCGTCTACCGCCATCAAGTCGTCGCGGGCACGATCGTCAGCGTGAAGGGTCATCTGGTTACGCTTCAGCAAACCACCGGCACGGTCGTCATCGACGATAGCGCGGCGCTGAACAATCAAACCAGCGGGCGAGTGGCAGTCGGCCGCCAGATCGTGGCGCACGGATATTGGCAAGGCAATAACTTCTACGCGACCGCGATCACCGGCGGTCAGCCCCCACCGTAAACGGTCTAAAAGAACGGAACGAGCTTCCGGGCCGGCGCAACGATTCTGCGACGAGAATCCGCGCCGGCCCGGAGCATTTTATTGGACCGTTACGTTTACCGGCTTCGACGCGATGCCGTTGGCAACGACGACGAGCGTGCTCGCGCCCGTTTCCATCGTCTTCAGAACGTCGAAGTGCGTGGAGACGGGCTTCGATCCGGTCGCGACGCCCATCGTGCTGTGGTTGTGCGTCCGCGCGTAGAAGATATGGCCGGTTTTAGTATTCGTGATTCGTACGAGCGGGAAGTTCGTCGGCGTCTCGTACTCGTCGCCGAAGGCCATCGCCATCGAGAGCCCGTTGAACTGCGTTCCGCTGATCGGGTAGGTCTGTCCGCGCGTCACGGTGCCCGGCGCGGTCGTGATCGTCGGCGCCCAGCCCGGCATCGGCGATCCCGACGGATTGAACAGACTGATGGTGTTGTAGCCGACCATCAATACTTGTCCCGTGGGCAGCAGCAGCGGAGATCCCGCGTTGCCGCCGTCGTGCGTCCACGACGTGCCGTTGAACTCGTACATCTGGCCGCTGTTTCCGTACACCAAGACGTTTCCGCTCGGCAACAGCACTGCAAAGTTGTCGCCTGCGTTGTCGCCGTTGGGAAAGTCCGGTCCCGCCTTCCACTTGCCGGTCGCCGTGTTGTAGATCGCGGTGTGCCCGGTGCCCGTCCCGTTCGGCGCCGAGCCGGTCGCGAAGACGGTCCCGTCGGGACGCAGCATCGCCGGACCGATCTCGCCCGGCGGATAGTAACACAAGCCGGGACCGTACATTAGACATCCGTATGGTGACGGCGAGTGTAAATCGACGATCGTCGAGCCGGCGCTCTTCCACGTTCCCGTCGTGGGGTTATAGATCTCCGAGTTCGGAGCGTTCTTCACGTCCGCGGTGAGCACGGTCCCGTCCGGGAGCAGCGTCCAACCCTCCTCGGCATTGAAGTCGGCCTTTCCGGTGCTGCCGACGATGTGCCAGCGCAGCCGTTTTGGATCGAGCGTCGCGTCGGCCTCGGTCAGCTTTTGTCCGACCAGGTACTTTCCGTTGGGCAGCACGGCCGAAGGCGAATCGCCGATCGTGGTCCAGCCGCTCGGATGACCGAGGGCCTTCCACGTTGCCGTAACGGGATTGTAAACCGCGCCGAGGTTGGTGAGTTGAAGCTGATAACCGTTGCTGGGAGTGTTGTACTCGCCGCCGGTAATCACGAATCGGCCGTCGATCATCGTCGCGGCAGCGAAGGCCGACGGACCGTATCCGGCCTGCAGCGACCCGACCTGCTTCCACGTTCCGTTGGCGTAGTTGCCCGACGAGTCGGGCGTCAGAGTGTACCAATTGCTGGGGGTGTAAGTTTGGGCCAGGACCGTTCCATCGGTCATCAACCACGCCAGCGACATTCCGACGGGCGGTTGATGCGTGAGCGGCACGTAGCGATCCAGGTGGCTCGCTCGGAAACCGTTGGCGAGTTGGGAACCGGATCCCGGAAGGAGTGAGTTTCCTCCGGAGCACCCGGCGATTCCGACGGCGAGGACGCAAGCAAGTGCAGCCAACGCCGACTTTACGCAATAACGAAGCACGCGTGAACCTCCAAACGTGATGAAAAGAAGCGAGCAACCAGCTGGGGACGAGCCGCTCTTAGATTGCGAGGGGCCCTTTCGAAGGCGAACAGCGCTTTCCCGCCTAGCTCCCTGACCTTTCCTGCTAGCCCGCTCACTAGGCCGCTCAGCAGAGGGAACGGTGAAAGTTTAACCCAAGCTCTTATCTCGGGAGGGTAGGTTCGTGTTTGCAATTTCTTCTCGCGCGCTCGGCGTCGCATTGCTCGTGTCACTCGCCGTTTCGGGCATTCCCTCCGCGTCGGTAGCGCAGGGCGTGACCGTGACGATCAACGGGCAACCGCTGTACTTGAGTCCCGGGCCGATCGAACGCACCGGTCGCGTCTTCGTTCCGCTGCGGGGGATCTTCGAGCGTCTCGGCGCCACCGTCGTTTACGCGGCGGGCACCATCAACGCGACGAAGGGACCCATAACGGTATCGCTCCACATCGGCTCCACCCAGGCAGTCGTCGGAGGTCAGCCGCAGACGCTCGACGTCGCTCCGTTCATCGTAGGGGCGACCACGTACGTGCCGCTGCGCTTCATCGCTCAATCGCTCGGCGCTCAAGTCGGGTACGATGCGAACACGCAAACGGTGGCGATCAACATGGCGCAACCGCTGCCGCCGCCCCCGCCGCGGCCTCCGCTGCCGCCGCCGCCGCCGAACCCGCCTCCGATCGTGCACCTTCGGTCGCAACAGCCTTCGCCCGGCGCGAACGTGCGGGATCGCTTCGCGGTGATCGCCGCGCAGTTTAACGTGAGCGTCAACGCGGGCAGCGTCCGCGTCTGGCTCGACGGCAACAACATCACGAACCGCACGGGAACGTCGTCGACCGGCTTTTCCTACAAGCCGCCCGCGCCGCTCGACTTCGGCGCGCACACGGTGCGCGTCGCCGGACGCGGCCCCGGGGGAGTGGCCTTCGACCGGTCGTGGTCCTTTACGGTGATTCGCACCGGGCCGGTGCCGGTGATGCGCTTGACGATCACGCAGCCGGCGCCCAACGCCGCCGTCGGACGCACGTTCACGATCATCGGAAACACCGTGGCCAACGGGCACGTGCTGGTCACGGCCGGTGCGCGTCCGTCCGTCACGGGTCAGTTCGACGGCAACACGGACGCCGGGCCGAAGGGCAACTTTAGGATCACCGTCTCCCTGACGACGATGCCGGGGCAGCAGGCCGTCTCGGTGCGGATCACGGCGACCGACCCGGTGACCTCGCAGAGCACGGAGACGACGCTCCAGTTGCGGTTGAATCTATAGCAGCCGCCCGAACGCGCCTGATTTAGACTTTCTTAACCCGGGGCCGTTAGATTTTGGAAATGGCTAGAAAGTTACTTGCCCTCGCCGTCGCGCTGATCGGTCTCGCGGTAAGCGCTTGCGGCGGGCGCATGCTCGGAAGCAGCGGCGCCTCCGCCGGCGGCGGCGCGTTCGTGCTTCCCCAGATCGATCCAGATCTCGTAATGACCGCGGCGCTTCCCAAGGATACGATTGGGGAGGAGAAGCCCGACCAGGGGCTCGGGCAGATCAAGTCGGTGAAATGGAAGGCGTTGCTCGGCGGATACACGCAGCAGCGCTACTCGCAGTCGCTCGGCTTTCCGCCGGGCACGAAGATCACTATTCGAAACCTGTCGAGCACGACGCCGCATACGCTCGACGTCGTCAAGGTGATCGCCGGTCCTCCCGCATTCTTTCCGAAGAACCCGAACCTCTCGATCCAGGCGCGCGGTCACGGCAAGCTCGAAGCGGGCTACGCGAGCGGCGTGATCAAGCCGGGCAAGTCGGTAACGGTGGTGCTCGTGAAGGCTGGCATCTATCTAATCGGCTGCGCGTTCCATTACTCGGAGGGTATGCACGACGTTCTCGTCGTGAAGAAGGGCGCCGCGCCCGGACCGCAAGCGACTAAGCCGCCGACGAGCCGGCCGTCGTCGACTCCGACCGTTCGCTCGAGCTATTATCCATAAGCGCAGGGCGCGCACGATAGAAACCGCGAACCTTCGTCGTCACCCACTAGGGTCGGCACGGAGGTTCGATCGTGCGAATAAGCAGCCTGATTCTCTGCGGTGCGCTCGTCGCGGGCTGCGCGCGACTATCGGCGACTCCACCGGTTCCACTCGATTATTCGAACGCTACGCCCGCGTCGCAGCGGCCGGCCCCCGTTCATTACCTCTCGCTCTATAGCTTCACCGGACGCGCCGACGGCGGCTCGCCGCAAGCCGCCTTGACCGCTTTCAATGGCGGGCTGTACGGCACCACGTCGGCCTACGGCAGCGGCTACGGCACCGTCTTCGAGACGAATGCCTTTGGCACGGTGCGCGTGCTTCATCGCTTCCAAGGCTATCCGGATGGCGCGTATCCGCAAGCCGGAGTCGTTGCGCTCGACGGCAAGCTGTATGGAACGACCCCCCTCGGCGGAACGCACGGGGGCGGAACCGTCTTCGAAGTAACGACCTCCGGCGCGGAGCGCATCGTACACAATTTCGGAAGATCCGGCGACGGCGCACAGCCGCAGGCCGATCTCCTCGCGCACAACGGCACGCTCTATGGCACTACGATGAACGGCGGGTCGCACAACAAAGGCACCGTGTTTTCGGTGACTCCCAATGGCACGGAATTCGTTCTTCACAGCTTCGCCGGGGCGCCGAACGACGGCGGACATCCCTCCGCGGGTCTGATCTTGGTGAACGGCGAGTTTTATGGAACGTCGCGTTCCGGCGGCAAGAGTCCGTCGGGCGGATCCGTATACAAGATGTCGCCGTTCGGTCAAGTTCGCGTGCTGCACAGCTTCGGCGTTGCCTCCGACGATGGTTCCAATCCGGCCGGCAAGCTGCTGTACGTTCGCGGCGCCGGGCTGTACGGTACGACGCTGCACGGCGGCAGCCTCGGGCTCGGCACGGTCTTCGCGATGACGACCTCGGGCCTGGAAACCGTGCTTCACAGTTTTGGAACGGGGACCGATGGAGCCTACCCGTATGGGGGTCTGGTCGAACTGCGCGGCATGCTCTACGGGACGACCACCGGGGGCGGCGTCAGTCCGAAACGCTCGAACGAATGTATCTCGTCGGGCGCCAGCAGAGCAATCTCGTACTATCGCTGCGGAACGATCTTCAAGATCCGTCCGTTCGGCGGTTTCGAGTCTCCCGTCTACCGATTCACCGGGTATCCGGACGGCGCGAACCCGGAAGCGGCGCTGTTCGTCGCGGGCGGCGTGATGTACGGGACGACGTACTGGGGCGGCTCGAAAGTTTACTACGGGACGGTCTTTCGAGTCATTCCATAGCAAGCTGCCTCGATAGCGAGGCTCCGCATAGCTTAGCGGTTTCGTAACGGCGCCTTAAGAATCGCTTGCTAGCATAATGCGCGCATGCTGGTCTTCGACGAAGAGAAGATCGAGGTTCTGATTTCGCAATGCCGCTTTACGGAAGCCGCCGCGGTGCTTGCGGTATCGGAGGCGCAGAACACGCAGGACGACGCGAGTCGCCGGCGTCTGCGCGCCGTCGCGTACGCGCTCGCGGGCGACGATCGCGGCCTCGCTAGAGTCGTTGCGCCGGATCTGCTCGCCTGCCGCAGCGCCGCGGCCGTGGATGCGTATCAAGCCGCGATCGGCGGCGGATCGTTCCCGGACGATCTCATCGGTGCGGTGGTGTTGACGTGGTCGGCCGACGCGACCGGCGCGTACGCTCTGTTGCGCCGGGCGCACGAGCGTGCCGTCGCCGAAGGACGCGCGCACTTTGCGGTTGCCGCGCTGGAGCGTCTCGCTCACCATGCCGTGCTGTTCGGCGACGTCGAAATGGCGCGCGCAGAGCTCGAGACGGCGAGCCGTTTTGCCGCCGAGCATCGTCTGCGGGACTGGTTGTTGCGGTGCCTTGCCGCGGCCGCTCGCATCGCCTTCGATACCGGCGACAGCGAGACCAGCGCGCGATTGCTCGAGCGCGCCGCAGCGGAACCGCGCGGCCGCAACGCGCTGGCGCTATTCGCCGCGACCGGCGCACTGCTCGCGGTTGAAAGACGCGACGATGCCGGACTGCGCGCGTGGACCTCGGCGGAGATCGCGGATACCGCGCTCCACTCGGACGTGCCCGAGGCCATCATCGCGGCCGCCGTCGCCCTGTCGATCGGCGCCGGCGCCTCGATTCCCGATCTTCCTGCGAGCATCGCGCTTCGCCGCGCGCTTTTTTTGAGCGACAACGCCGCAGTCGCGCCGGAATTCTTCTCGATGGCGGCGCGTCAGGGCGAGCTGCACGAGGCTCGGCTCGGCGCGCGAGCGTTGGCAGGCGTCATTGCGCCCAACCGGCGCTATCTGCGAGCGCACTGTCTGCTCGCGCGAGCGTATCTCGCTTTTCGATGCGGCAAGCGGACGTGGGTCGATCACGCCGGGGACGCGGCGCGCGCGTTCAGCGCCATGGGTTTGCGACGCTGGACCAACGAGGCGATGCTGCTCCTGGTACGGCAGGAAGGCAACGCACATCGCGCTCCGGTGCGCGGCCGCCCCACCGGCTCTTCGCTCACTGACCGCGAACAGCAGGTAGCGGATTTGATTCGGCGGGGGGCCCGCAACCGCGAGGTCGCGGTCGCGCTGCAAATTAGCGAACACACCGTGGAGCGGCACGTCAGCTCGATTCTCGGGAGACTCGGGTTGCGATCGCGCTGGCAGATCGTCGATCCGCGGAAGAACGAACGTTAAGGTTGCCTCAAATTTCTTAGGGCAAGGTAATCACATCCGCGAATAGGTTAAGCTTCGTCCCGGAGTTCCAGGATGCAGCACTCCGGCCCATCCCCTAGCATCGGACTTGAAGTAGACGGCTCATCTGCCGCCGCTTCGTTGCTGCTGGGAGTGGAATTTGATCGAGAATCTCCTTCGCATCAAGAGGCTCGTCGTCGTCGCCGGCTTCTTGTGCGCGGTGATGCCGCAAATCGCGGCCGCGGAAACGGCGGGGATCGTTTCGGGGACGGTCACGGACGACCGGACGCACGCGCCGATCGAAGGAGTGCAGGTGATCGCGAAGTCGCCGAGCGCGACGTATCGCGCGGTCAGCGATATCCAGGGCCACTTCCGATTCTTGAGCGTGATTCCGGATACGTACTCGCTCTCGTTCGTCTACGGAGGGTACGCGGCGTATTCGATCTCGGTCGTCGTGCTCAACGGCTCGCAGCAGACGGTAAACGTTCCGCTCTCCAAAACGCTCAAGACGATCGCGTCGACGCGCGCGCGCTCGTCGGGCAGCGCGTTTCAGCGCGGCATGACGATCGACACGTACACGGTCACGGGCTCGCAGATCGAGACGGTGCAAGGCAAGGCCTTCAACGTCAACGAGCAGGATCTGCTCCGCGCCATTCCCAGCATCACGATCGACAAGACCGGCACGGTGTCGATTC
Organism: Vulcanimicrobiota bacterium; assembly: GCA_963759245.1. GTDB lineage: Bacteria > Vulcanimicrobiota > Vulcanimicrobiia > Vulcanimicrobiales > Vulcanimicrobiaceae > Cybelea. The sequence continues at coordinate 107,715 of CAVWYN010000003.1, forward strand.
GCGGCGGTTTCGCTTTCGAGGCGGCCTACGAGTTCGAGGGCATCGATTACACGACGCCCTCGGCCAATCTGCAGAACACGCTGCAGAACGTCGCCAATTTCAACCTGCTCAACGGAGTCGGCAGCGTGCAGCTGATTCCCGGCGGCGGAGACGCGACGCACGGCAATACCGGCACGGGCTTGGTGCTCTTCACCGCCAAGCACGGCACCTACCCGACCTACTTCCACGTCGATACCGAGGCGCTGGCGTTCCCGTATCTGCACCAGCTGGGGTTGGAGTGGGGCTGGGCTGATCCGTCGCAGCGGCTCTCGAACTATGCCGGCTTCATCGGCATCCGCCGGTCGTTTCAGTACGGGATCCCCGGCACGGCGGCCAACACGCTGGGCACGCTGGGGACCAACGCTGCGACGTTGGGCAGCACGATCGATCCCAACCTCGTCTACTACGCGCCTTCCTTTCTGTCGTCCAACGACTTCGTGGACAACCTGATCTACCGCTTCGGGCGCAACAACGGGCAGCGGCTGCAGTTCTTCATTCAAGATCAGGCGATCACGCAGAAGCTGGATTACGGCGGCTTTCAGTTTCTGCCGTACATTTCGGGTGGTACGAATCCGGGCAAGTGCGCGCCCTATCCGGTGATCGGTCCGTTCGGTCCGATCAACACGGCGCAGCAGAACTACGCGTGCGATTCGTTGATCCCGCTCTTTCCGGGTCAGCCCAACACGTACGCGTTCGTTTCTCAAGCCGACCAGCTCAAGAGTCCGTTCCTGGCGTATAAGGCCGAATACGGCGTGAACTTAGGCACCTCGTCGCTGTTGACGGCGCGCTACTTCCGCACGTTCGCGGAGCAATCGCAGGACATGCCGGCGCAGGGCATCTTTGCCGATCCCTATGGCGGCACGCGCACCGGCGGACAGCTCGACATCACGACTCAGGTCGGCAGCAAGCATACCTTCAAATACGGCGGCATCTACCAGTTCGTCGTCCCCTTCGGCAACCGGTACGACTTCACGTCGTACACGGCGTTCACTACGCCGGCGTTCATCATCACGTACCCGATCACGCATCCGCTGCAGCCCTTGCCGCTGCCTTACACGTATTCGGGGCTGCTGCCAAACAACAATCCGAGCGCGCAGCAAGGCCTAGAACAAGACTTTTTTTCGCCGGCCTTTTGCGCGCAAGTCAACCTGCATTCGAACTGCGGCTACTTGAGCTCGTACTTCCCGGGCGGCGTGCGCTTCCCGTTCGAAGAAGACGTCGCGACGGTCGGTCAGCAGCAGTACGGAGCGTATCTGCAAGACACGATCGAAATGAGCACTCGCTGGAAGAGCGAGCTGGGGCTGCGGCTGGACGGCTACAACTTTCAGATTCCGACGCAGGTCGGCGCCCCGCCCTCGATTCCCAGCGTCGAGCATCAGCGGCTCTACGAGCCACACATCGATCAGTCGTACTCGCCCGATCCGCGCGACACGATTCGCATCGGATTCGGTCACACGCTCTCCATGCCGCTGCCGAGCCTGCTCGGCGCCGACGTGAGCACCGCGCCGTACGCGCCGTTCGTGAGGATTCCGTCCTACGATAACTCGACCGGCAAACCCGCGACGTATTGCGGGCCGCACGCCAATCTGTTATGCGCCAACTACGCCGATCAGCTCTACTGGCTTACGCGCGACTATCGTTTCGGCAGCTCGACGCTGGAGGCGCCGCTCGTCGGCTCCACGTTTACCAACGTCGACCTGTCGTGGGCGCACGAGTTTCGCGACGGCGCGGCATTGAAGGTCACGCCGTTCTACCGGCGCGGCTACAACGTCGTCGAGCAGACCGCACAGATTCTAGGCTTCAACTATCAGACCGGCTCGCCGGTCTTCGGCGACGTCGCCTACTCGAATCTGGGGATTCAGAAAGCCAGCGGCATCGAGCTGCTCTACACGAAGGAAGTGCCGGTCGGTCTTTCGATGCAGGTCGGCGCCACGTACATCAGCCAGTTCGGCAACGAGCCGCCCGGCGCGTTCCTGCAGCCCGCGGCGCTCGCATTGGGCGTGACGTACCGCTCGCCGGATCTCTCGCCGTTTCAACTCAACGCCGCGTTCAATTACAAGAGCAAGAAGGGCTGGCGGATCAATCCGGTGCTGGCGTTCAACGTCGGCTATCCCTACGGCGCCGGCTACTACACGGCCGTCTATTGTAACGGCATCCCGGTGATCGTGCCCAGTACGAGTCTCTCGCTCATCTATTCGCAGAGCCCGGGCTACATCGATCCGCTCGACCCCGGCACGTGCACCAAACCGAACATCGCGGCGACGCGCGGCATTCACGAGCCCGGCTTGGCCGGCGGATTTCTGACGACGCCGCGCCTAGACGCCAACCTCACTTTCGAGTACCGTCCGCCGACCAAGGGACTGTTGGCGCAATCCGTGTTCGGACTGCAAGTCCAAAACTTGCTCAATCAGGTCTACAACGTGCCGGTCGTCAACGGCTGCTACGGCGCGCCGGTGACCAGCGGTCTGCAGAGCGGCACCGCGCCCTGTACCTACTCGACCGCACCCTACGCTCCGCCGGATGTTTCGGCGCACAGCTCGTCGCCGTACTTGACATATCCGAACGAGCCGCCGATCTCATTTCGCTTCTATTACCAGGTGACTATATGATTGGAAGAGCTTTTTGTGCGGCAGCATTCGTAATATGCTGCGGAGTACTCGCTGCGTGCGGCAATGGCGGCGCGTCCGAGCCGCCGGTGACGTCGTTCGATCCGGCGTCGACGAGCAAGCTGCAGTTTGCCGTCGGAGTTGCGACGATGGCGTTCAACAGCGGGCAGAGCGTCGCGTACGGCCTCAACACGGTTGAGACGCTGCGGCAGCGCAACGGGCTTTCGGGAACGCTCTACAACGTTCCGATGATCATCGGCCCGTCGAGTTTCGACGTGCTGATCTCGACCGAGACCGGTAACGAAGTGCAATCCGCGGGAGCGGATCTGGGCACCAACCACATCACCTGGTCGACGCTGAACCAAACGCAGTGGACCGGTCCGCCGCGCGGGCCGAAAGCCTCGAGCACCGGCGCCTTCGGCTACGGCCTATGTCCGTGCAACTCCGATTCGGGGCCGGGCAACGGCTTCACGCCGCTCTTCCAAGCCTTCAATCAGCCGATTTACGGCAATCAATAACGAGCGCTGGTACGGCGGACCGCCGGCGTTCCCGTCGGCCGGACCCTCGGTGCGCGCGCTCGGCTGGCTCGGCTACTCGCTCGGCTTCACCGACTTCGCGGTCGCTCCGGTCATCGGCGCCTACCATTTGTATGCGGCGGTGCCGCCGGCGTATCGACACTCCGCAGGATCCGACGCCCAGCCCCAACCCCAACGGCACGCCCACGCCGCCGCCGGGCATCCTCGCCGGATCCGCTCAACTCACGTCGCTGCGGCCCTTGCCGGCCTTCGGCACGCCGTCATTTCGCCCGGATCGCAAGGGCGGCGGCACGGTCGACGTGACCGTCCCGGCCGGCGCGAAGGAGGCGCTGGTCATCGTGCGCGCGGTTGGCGGCAGCGGCGTCGGCATCTGCGTGCAGTCGCATCTGACCGACAGCTTCTACACGCTCGTCGCGCATCGCGCGGGTTCGCAAGGACTCGTGCTCGGCGACGATCTCGGGCCGCTCACGCAGTCCGGCAAAAAGACGCCGACGATCTGCCCCAAGGGCTCTTATCAAATCTATGCGGCCGCCGTCGACTATCCGGCGTACGAGGCTTCCTATCCCAACAATCTGTCGCAGCTGCCGCTGATCAAAGGTCCTAGCGGTCAAGCCGACGTGTCGACGTCGGATCTACTCAACGGCGCCTATCCGTGAGACGCCGCGGCGCGATCGTCCTCTCCGCGCTGCTCTGCGCGACCGGCGTGCGGCGGCGGTCCCGGCACGCCCAACGGCCCGGCCGTGAATTCACCCGGCGGTCCGCCACAGTCGCCGACGCCGCTGGTGAAGGTGCACGTGAAGGTGACGATCCCGGCGGTACACGGTGTGCGGCCCGATTACGTCTCTCCCAACACCGCATCGCTCGTGATTGCGCTCGCGTCGGTCAACGGCCAAGGCGTGAGCGGCGTCAACGCGACGACGATTGAAACCGTTCGCGGAGCCCACGACTGCGCGCAAGGGCCAGGCGGCACGGTCTGCACGGGGACGGCCTGGGGTTCGCCGGGCGACGACATCTTCTCGGTTACGACCTACGCGGCGACGCGACGCCACCGGTCCGGTGTTGTCGGTCGGCACCGTGCGGGCGAAGCATCAACTCCGGTGGCGGCACCGTCGCGATCAGCAATCTCTCGTTGACGCTCAACGGCGTGATCGCATCGCTCAAACTCGCGCTCGCGCCCAACGACGCGAAGCGCGGGAAAGCGATGGTTGCATCCGTCACGCTGACCGCGTTCGACGCGACGGGCGCACAGATCGCCGGCCCGAGCGACTTCGCTACGCCGATTTCGTTGAGCATCCAGGGCGACGTGCAACGCGCGTTTCGTCTGCACGCCGGTGGTAAGTCGGGATCGTCGCTCTCCATCGTGAAGCCGACGGCGGGCATCCAGCTGACGTACGACGGCAACGTGCAGGCGTTCGTCGATTACGGTGCAGGCCACGGTCAACGGACCGAGCTCGATCGGCGTCAGCGCGCGCTTCTCGCTGCATGGAAAGCAGCCGCCCCCGCCGGTCGGCACGATCTACGCGCTCAATCTGGGGAGTAACGACGGCCTCGCCGCGACGGTCACCGAGTACGATGGAAAGGATAAGGGAAACGCTGCGCCGGTGCGCACGCTGCAGCTCAGCACGAAGCTGTACGCGCGCAGCATCGCCGTGGATCCGAAGGGCGATCTCTACGTCGGCTTTTTGGATAATCAGCTCGGCTTCTCGCCGTCGAACGGCACTCCCGACGTCGGCAACGAGGTCGCGATCTACGCGCCGGGTGCGAGCGGCAAGACGCCGCCGGCCGCCGTACTGACGGCGGACAGCAAAACGAGTACGGCGCTCTTCCCGATCTTCATGAGCTTCAACGCGGGCGGCGGTCTCGTGACGTACGGAGCGACGACCGTCGACGGCAACACCGGCGATGCGGTGCTGACGTATCCGTCCGGGAGCTCGGGGCCGGCCGCTCCGGCGCACGGCTGGAACTTCGCTTTGCCGACGATTCGCTACGCCGGCCCGACCGGGTCTGACGCTCGACGGCTCCGGCAACTTCTACGTCAACGGCGCGCTGCACACGTCGCTCGGTCCATCCTACGGCCTCTTCGTGGCATCCGCTTCCGACGTCGGCAATCCGCAGGCCAATCCCGCGCGCACGATTCCGTGGGACACGACGACGCAGTTGACGCCGGGTCTCACGACGGACGTCGCGCTCGATGGGAGCGGCGAGATCTTCATCGGCAACTCGCTCGCGCAAGGCAGCAGCTCGACCACGTGCCAAGGGCGCGCGAACGTCTATGCGGCAGGTGCCGGCGGCGGCAAGACCGACGTTCCGCCGCTGCGGATCTTGACGCTCGGCGGCGTCGTCACGCAGAGCTCGGCATGCAACTCGTCGCGCAATCCGCTCGTGGCATTCTTTCCCTCGATAGCGACGTACGGCACGACGCTCTTCGCCGCCGACGATTTCAACAACGCGATCGATGAGTTCCCGGCCGGCGCGAACGGCAGGGTCAATCCGATCTTGACGATCGCGGGTTCGGCGACGCAGCTCAACGCGCCGATCGCACTGATCATCACAAAAGTTTCCGGTCGGGCTCAGGCCGGGCCGGTCAAACAACCGTCTGACGCACTACACGCCCAATGAGGAACGTTCACATGAAAAAAAGCCTGGCCACGATGGCCTTTGCGGCCGTGCCGGCGCTAATCTTGAGCGCCTGTAACGGCGGCGCCGGCGCAGGCAACGCCGGAATCGCCCCGTTGCCAAACGCACACCAAGTATCCCATTCGTCGCGCGTCCGCGGCCTCGATACCGGGCCGCAAGATCTCCACGCAGGCGGCGCCACCTTCCCCGCGTACGCATACAACCTCGCGAGCCAACCCGTCGGTCAGTATAACCAGACCCAACCGGGACCGGGACTGGGCTCGCTCTTCTACGCCGTGCCGACGAAAGGCAATATCTACTTCTGCCTAACCGGCAGCGGCTACGGTCGCAAAGAGTTCGACCAAAACAACGGCACCGCGACGTCGGCCTGCGCTCCGCTCGGCGCTTCCCCGAGCGGCTTTGGAGCACGGCAGGATCCGCTCGACTTCGTCGGCAGCGACGTTGCGATGGCGTCGACCGAATACACGACGTACAAGACGAATCGCGAGCCTCCGACCGGCACGAGCTGGGGCGAGCCGTTCGAGATCCCGACGATCGGCGGACCGATCATCTACGGTTACCGTCCGCAAGACTATACGACTACATCCATCAAACTATCGACCTGGACGTACTGCGCGATCGTCAACGGCACGATCAGCGACTGGAACGACGGCGCGATCAGCGCCGACAACGGCGGGTCGGTAACGGGCGGCGTCTCGCAGACGCTCCAGTTCTTCTTCCGTTCGGATAGCAGCGGAACGAGCTTCCTGTTCACGAACCATCTGAACACCGCGTGCAACGTCACGTTCAAGGCGCCGTACAACAAGCCGCCGTACGGCAGCCCGAGCCGCAGCGCCGCCTGGACGTTCGGCGTCAACAGCCTCTGGCCGGGACCCGGTTCTTCCGGCGATCCGAATCCGCGCTTCATGGGTGAGAGCGGCAACCCGGGCGTACTGGCAGCGATTCAGTCTACTCCGTTCGGAACGGGTTACGTCGAGGGCGCGTACGCGAAGTCGGCTAGCCCGCCCGTCGGACAGGCCCTGCTGCAAAACGGCTTCGCCAACGGCCATGCGATCTTCACCGATCCGACGATCAAGAAAGAGGTCAAAGGGGCGCTCGCCAAAGTGACCGCGCGCTCCATCACGTACGGCGAAGGCAGCGACGGGCTGCCGCTCGGCACGAGCGCGCCGTGGTGCGTCCTCTACATCGACCCGAAGAACTTCGTCAGTCCGCCGGCCAAGACGTACCCGATCGTCGGCCTCAGCTACTGGCTCTTCTACGGGAAGAACAACGGCGTGCACGTCTCCGACAAGCAGAAACTAATCAACTGGATGGCGACGTCCAGCGCGGCCAATGCGATCGTCAACAAGCTCGAATACATCCCTCTGTCGTTGTCGATTCACACCGCGATCGTCAGCGCGCTCAACGGAAACGGCGGCAGCCAGCCGGCGTGTCTCCAATAGCATAGTCAGTCAAATCGTTTACGCGCGCCGCGTCAGCGGCGCGCGTAAACTCAAATGGAAATAAAGACGTTCGATGATAATGAGATTGTTTCGCCGGTTCCAGATCGCAGCTTTGGGTTGTGCGCTCGCCGCCGGCGGGTGCGGCGGAGGGTCGAGCGGCGCAACGTCCACGATGCCTGCCGCGCCGGGCACCGTCTTGGTACGCTTCGCCGACGGTGCGCCGTCGCTCGAAGCGCTCGTCAACGGCGTGCCGACGGATATCGGTGCTGCGTACCTCCAGGTCGACGGACATACCGTCACCTCGTCGTTCGCATACGGGACCCTCACGTCGTTCGTGACGTTGCCGGCGGGCGCGCATTCGCTCAAAGCCCTCGACACGGTGGGATACTTCGTCGGTCCTTTGAAGACCGCGAGCTTGGCCGCAGGAGGCCGCTATACGCTCGTCGTCGTCGGAAGTTATCCGAACTACAGCGTGCTCGCCTTTGCGGAGCCCAAGACCGGCGGCGCGCAGCTCTCGTTCTACGAGGCCTCGCCGACGGTGCCGTCGGCCGATTTCGGCAGCTTTCAGGCATCGAGCCATTCGCATTTCAAACGGCTCGGCAGCGCGCATCTCGGAAGCGTGGCGACGGTGGCGCTCGGCAAAAGCGTCTCGAACTTCGGCGGTTACGTCGGACCGGCCGGCGCGCCGCTCGGCGCGTTGACGCCGGCGCAAATCGACTCGTTCGATTCGCGTAACGTGTTGCCGTTCCACCAAGCCGCTCGTCTCTCGCTCTTTCTGTTCGATCCGAAAGCCGGCAGCAGGAGCGGACCGGTCTTCGGGAGTCTGGATCGATGAAAACAACAGCACTTTTCGCGTTCGTCATGGGGATCGGGAGCGCCGTCGTAGCGATTTCGGGTTGCGGCGGCGCAACCGGTCCGGCGCCGATCGGGCTCCCCAATCCGCCGCCTCCGCAGACGACGCCGACGCCGCCGGCGCGGCGGCTCTACGTCGACCACAACGGAACGCTGTACGAATACGCGCTGCCGCTGACCAACGGATCTAAGCCGCGGCGAACGTTGCAAGAATGGCCGGGATTGGGCCTTCCGCCGCAGATCGCGGTCGATCCCTACGGAAACGTCGCGATCGCGAGCCCGAGGTTCATCCGCTTCTTTCATCCGCCGATCGTTTCGTTCGATGCGTCGCGCGCGAAGCTGATACTCAAGCTGACGCCGGCGATCACCGAGATCGGGGTTTCGGGCGCCGACCTCGTCGACATCGAGTACGATCCCAACCAAAACCTATGGCTGCTCAACAACCTCGGCGGTGAGGTCTCGGAGCTGCGCGCGCCGATCTCGAAATCGAGCGTCGCGGCGCTCACGATCGAGTTTGGTGCGCCGGGCTCGAAGACGGCCGGATTCTCGACGCTGATCCAGGCTCGCTTCGACGTCAACGCCGCGCTGTACGTCTACGCAAGCTCGACGCAGCGCGCCCGCGTCTTCAAGGTTGGCTTCCCGTACGCCAAGCCGCCCGGATCGATCGGCCTGAACTTGGCGCAGGCGGACTTCGTCGATTCCAGCCAGTGGCTGCCGACGGCGCCGCAGCAGCCGTCGCTCCTCTTGGGGCAGTACTTCGGACCCTTGCGCTCGCCGCATCCGGGTTCGCCGCCGTCGCCGCCGGTCGACGTGATGAGTCAGTTTGCGGAACCGCTCAATCCGCAGCTGGGGCTGTTTCCGGACGCGCACGTTAACACGCTCGTAGGGGCGCTGATGGCGGATCCGCCGCGAACGAGCCTCTACACGCTCAGCGCCGCCAACGGCAGCCTCGACGTCTACGGCCTCCCGCTACCGGGACACGCGAAGCCAAAGCTCTCGCTGCGGTGCCTTGGCGGTCCGGCGAGCTGCAACCAAAAGACCGAGCACCTCTTCTTAGCGCCTTAGATTCCGTAGACAGCGCTTTAGGAACGGCGCGCCGAATCTTCACGCCGTGCGCGCAATGACGCTCGCGGCGCCGGCACCGATCGAAACGAACCCGCTGCGCTTGACCGACAAGCCGCAACCGAGTCCGTCCGCACGAGAGATTCTCGTGCGCGTCGCCGTCTGCGGCGTGTGCCGCACGGACTTACACGTCACCGAAGGCGACCTCGCTCCGAAGCACGACGGGATCGTACCGGGACACGAGATCGTCGGCATCGTCGAGCAGCGCGGCCCCGGCAGCGAGCGCTTTGCGGTCGGCGACCGCGTGGGCGTAGCGTGGCTGCGTGAGACCGACGGCACGTGCCGTTACTGCCGATCGAAGCGAGAGAATCTCTGCCTCAACGCCCGCTTCACGGGTTGGGATACCGATGGCGGCTACGCGGAGTACGCGCTCGTTCGCGAAGACTTTGCCTACGCGCTTCCCGATTCGATCGACGACGAGCACGCCGCGGCGTTGCTCTGCGCGGGGATCATCGGATACCGCGCGATCAAACGGGCTTCGATCGTGCCCGGGGCGACGGTCGGGCTCTACGGTTTCGGCGGCTCGGCGCATCTCGCGCTCCAAGTACTGAAGTTCTGGAAGTGTCGCGTCTTCGTCATGAGCCGCGGCGGAATTCACCGCGAACTCGCGTACGAGCTCGGCGCGGATTGGATCGGCGAGGCGTCCGATCCCCCGCCGGCGCCGCTCGACGCGGCGATTCTCTTCGCGCCGGCGGGAGCGTTGGTGCCGCCGATCATGGAATCGCTGGGCCGCGGCGGCGTGCTGGCAATCGCGGGAATCTATCTGACGGCGGTGCCGCCGCTCGATTACGCTCGTCATCTCTTTGATGAAAAAGAAATTCGCAGCGTCACCGCCAACACGCGCGCGGACGGCGAGGAGTTCTTGAAGATCGCCGGCGAGATTCCGATACGGACGGCGACGCTGGGCATGCCCCTGGCGGATGCGAACCGCGCGCTCGCGATGCTCAAGCACGACGAGTTGCGCGGCGCAGCGGTCTTGCACGCTTGAGACGCGAAAGACGCCGAGCCATGACCCGTGTATTTCCGGCCGCCGCACTCCTCGCGCTCTGCGCCTGCAACGGCTCCTTCGACCAGCGCGTGCACGAAGACGTTCATCAAACGATTGCGGCGGCACCCGCGGCGCCGATTCACGTCGAAAACGTTGCCGGCAGCGTACGCGTCGTTGGATGGTCGAAGGCGGCGGTCGATATTCAGGCCACCAAGTACGGCTACGACGAGCAGGCGTTGCGCGCGGTCACGATCGGCGTGCGCAAAGAAGGCGACGCGATCTTCATCCAAACCAGCTACGGCGGCGGCACTCACAGCGGAGGCGTGCGCTATCGCCTCTCGGTTCCCACCGGCGCATCGCTGGATATTTCGAACATCGCCGGCGCCGTCGACATCAACGGCGTTTCGGGTGACGTGCGGGTCGAAACGCAGGCCGGCGAGATCACCGCCGACGCCGGACGAGTCGACGGAAACCGTTCGATCGACTTGCAGGCGACGACCGGTGCGATAAGGCTCTCGATCGCGCCCGGCAGCAGCGCGACCGTCGACGGATCGAGCACGGTCGGTGCCTTCGCGAGCGACATACCGGGCATCTCGACGAGTCGCGAAAACATCGTCGGCATGCGCGCGAGCGGCCGGATCGGATCCGGAAGCGCGCATATCGCAATCACCACGACGACCGGTGCGATTGCGCTGCGCGAGCGATGAGGCTCGTCCTCGGGGTTGCGACCGCGGTCGCCGCGTCGGCGATGGCGGCGTGCGCCGGCGGGTCGATCGGAGCGAACAACGGCACGATGTTGCCGCATTCGACTGCGCGTTCGGCGCCGGCGCCGAAGCGCATCGCGCACGTCGTCGTGATGATCCAAGAGAATCGCAGCTTCGACAATCTCTTTGCGAGGTTTCCGGGCGCGGACGGGACGACGCGTGGACTCATGAAGACGCCGAACGGCGAAGTCTCCGTACAGCTAAAGCCCGTGCCGTTGATCGAGCCCTGCGACTTCGCGCACGGCTATCTCGCGTTCCGACAGGATTACGATGGCGGGGCCATGGACGGCTTTGGTTTCGAAGGCGGCGGTAAGAACTGCCCGGGCCACGTCGGCACCGCGCCCTACCAATACGTCGCTCCGGGCCAGATCGAGCCGTACTGGGAGATCGCGAAGCAGTGGGTCTTGGCAGATCACTTCTTTCAGACCCAAGGCAGCGGGAGTTTTACGGCGCACCAAGATCTGATCGCCGGCGGCACGACGATCGACAAGGCCAAGAGCGCGACGCTCGTCGATTTTCCAACGCACAAGCCGTGGGGATGCGACGCTCCACGCGACACCAAGACGTCGCTGCTCGTCGCCACCGGCTCGGGATTGAAGCACGAGTACGGCCGCGGGCCCTTTCCCTGCCTGACGTACGCGACGCTGCGCGATTTGCTCGACGCAAAGGGCGTCACGTGGAAATACTATTCACCGCCCGAACCGGTAGGAACCGGCTCGCGCTGGAACGCGTTCGACGCCATCCAAGCGGTGCGCGAGGGCCCGCAGTGGCAGACGAACGTCGCGCTGCAAACGGCGATCTTCAGCGATATCTCCGCCGGCACGCTGCCCGACGTCGCATGGATCGTTCCCGATAATAAGAGCTCGGATCATCCCGGCCACCACCACGACACGGGGCCGTCGTGGGTCGCGAGCGTCGTCGACGCGATCGGTGAAAGCTCGTACTGGCAGTCGACGGCCGTCGTCGTCGTTTGGGACGACTGGGGCGGTTTCTACGATCACGTTCCTCCGCCGTTCTTCGACGATTGGGGCGGCTTGGGGTTCCGCGTGCCGATGCTCGTGATCTCACCCTATGCGCGTCAAGGCTCGCACTCGCACGCCGGTTATATTTCGCACACGCGGTACGAGTTCGGCAGCGTCGTAAAGTTCATCGAAGACAATTGGCACTTGGGCCGGTTGGGGACGACCGACGTTCGCGCGAACAGCATCATCGATAGTTTCGATTTCACGCAGTCGCCGCGCAAGTTCAAGCGAATTCCGGCACGCTATTCGCGCGGCTATTTCGAGCGTCAGCCGGCGTCGCACGAGCCCGTCGACAGCGAATGAGAAATGACTTGGTTCTCGAGCATGCTTGGCAGGATTCCCGTCGAAGTCCAGATTGAAAAACGCGCACACGTGAAAAGAAAAAAGGAGCGTTTTCGAATGCGAAGTTCCAGGCCGGTCGCCCACGCTCTCTGCGTAGCGGCCGCGGCGGTGCTTTCCGCCTGCGGCGGCGCGCCACAATCTTCGGGTCTGACGCCCAGTGCGGGCACGCACGGCCCCTCGTATCCGCGTCATCGGCTCTCCGATACGTTCGCCGGAGTAAAGATGGTGGGCGCGGTACGTCCGGACCATCACAAGTCGTGGGTCTCGCCGGACGTGCTCCGGGCACCGCGCCTATACTTCGCTTCCGACTCGGGTACCAACGACGTCTACGTGTACACGATGCCGGCGATGGCGCTGAAGGGAACGCTCACGGGCTTTAGCCAGCCGCAGGGCGAGTGCGCGGACAAAGCCGGTAACATCTGGGTGACGAACACGAACGCCTTTCAAGTCGTCGAGCTTTCGCGCAGCGGTTCCGTCATGAACACGATCAGCGATTCCTACGGCTACCCGATCGGATGCGCGATCGATCCGACGAACGGCGCCATCGCCGTTGCGGACATCGTCAGTAAAGGCAGCGGCGCCGGTCAAGTTCTGGTCTATGCGACTCCGTCGTCAAAGCCGACCGTGTTGACGAATCCCAAGCAACACTACTATTACTTCGTCGGCTACGACCCCGGGGGGAATCTGTGGGTCTCCGGCAGGACGTCAAAGAAGGCGTACATTCTCTCCGGCTGCGGCGCGTCCAGCTGCGGCACCATTCCGCTGAGCGGCGGAACGATCTATTTTCCGGGCGCCGTCATGTGGGATAACGTTGCCGGCACGTGGGTCGTCTTCGATCAGTCGTGCGGCGGCACGAGCGCCGCGTGCAGCTACACGGTCAACGGTTCCGGAGCGCTGGGAACTCCCGTCACCTACCTCAACTATGACGGCGTCGCGGTCTGCGACCTGATTCAGGCCACGATTGCGGCCTACGGCCAGAAGTACGTGGCCGGCGGCGACTACGAGTACTGCGGCGGGGCTGCCAGCGGCTTCAACCGCTGGAGCTATCCGGCCGGCGGCACACCGACGAACTACAACGCCAGCAGCGCGCTCTTGCCGACCGGCTCGGCGATCAGCACGAAGTAATCTACATGCCACTCGTTAAGCTACAAGGAGCATTGCACATGAGGATCTCACGTTCGACCGCGCGCGTTGCGACCGTAGCCGCGGCCGTCGCGCTCTTGGCCGGCTGCAACGGCGCGTCGCAATCATCCGGGCTCGCGCCCGCAGCCGTCAACCCGGCGCTGTCGCAAAGTCATTCCCACATCCCGCCCGCGATCGCCGCCGCCAAGACCGTGCGGCTTCACCGGAACGTCCACAAATCGTGGATCTCGCCGGACATCGCGCGCGCCCCGCGGCTGCTCTTCCTGACCGACTACGGCGCCGACGCGATTTACGTCTTTACGATGCCGGCGCTGGTGCTCAAAGCCACGCTCACCGGACTCAGTTTCCCGGAAGGCGCGTGCGAGGACGCAAGCGGCAACATCTGGGTCGCAAACGCCGGCGCCTCGCAGCTGATCCAATACTCGCGCACGGGTTCGCAACTGAAGACGCTGAGCACCCCCGGATTCTATCCGGCCGGCTGCGCGGTCAACTGGTCGAATAACGACCTCGCGGTCGCGAACATCGAGTCGACTACTGGCGGCGCCGGTAACATTACCGTATATGCGAACGCCTCGGGCGGCGGAACTTCATATACCGATCCCAACATCGGTCAATACTTCTTCGTCGGCTACGATCCCAGCGGCAACCTTTTCTTCGACGGAGAGAACGGCACGAGCCGCACCGCGGCATATTTCGCGGAGCTTCCCGTCGGGAGCAGCACGACGAAGACGATCAGCCTCAGCGGCGCGACGCTGCACTTCGCCGGCTTCGTCCAATGGTTCAAGGGCGGCTACGTGGCGCTCGGCGATCAGATGTGCGGCGGCATGCCTTCCGCATGCGTCTATTGGATCGCGGTCTCCGGCTCGACCGGAACGAATCTCGGCACGACAAACCTCTCGAACTACCAAGGCGGCGCGGTATGCGATTTGGTTCAGGGCGTCATCGCCGCGAACGGCCAACGCTACGTCGCGGGCTCCGACTACGAAGGGACGTGCGGCAATACCGTCACAACCGCGAACCGCTGGCCGTACGAGGCCGGCGGGACGCCGACGAACTACAACAACACCAATAGCGGCTTCGTCGAACCGCTCGGTGCGGCGGTCAGCGCCAAATAGCCCTTTACCGAGAAGCTAGAAATCGGGCCGGCGCTTAGCGGGCCCGATTTCTAATTCAACGTCTCGATTGCGTTGACGCGTTAACGCGCCAATCGATGCGATAATCGCCGTGAGGAGGTCTCACGGTTATGACACTTCACGTGATTCGCTTTTGCACGGGCGCGATATTCATGGCGGTGGCCGTGGGACTTCTCGCCGCGTGTTCGCTGAGATCGAGCATCTCGTCGCCGAGCTCTGTGCTGCCCGTCGTCGTCGAGGGGCAATCGCACCTCTCCAACGGTCGATTCGTGCCGGAGTGGTCGGCGTTCGCCACCGTCGTGCCGCCCGAGCAACGGCCGCTGGGCGGCACGATGCCCTTCGAGTTCGTTCCCGACGCGCCGGCGTCGACGACCGGCGGCATCTATGGCAGCGAGTTCTATGGAACCGACATCTGGGGCTTTCGAGCCAACAACAGCCATAACGGTAAGGCGATCTGTGCCGTGAAGAACGTCAGCGGCGCCAATGGGATCGCCGTCGACGGCAAGGGCAACCTGATCGATCCCGACGGCGGGACGCACACGATCATCGTCTTCAAGGGACCGAAGATGTGCGGCTCACAGATCGGTTCTGTGAGCGATCCGTACGGTCAGCCGGCGGACGCCGCGAGCGCGAACGCTGCAACCGGGATGATCGTCGTCGCGAACATCTTCGACAACAACAGGAAGGCCGGCAGCGTTGTGCGCTGCACGCTCTCCGGCGGCTGCAAGGCGCATCTAAAAAATCCCGACATGTACGAAGTCGCCGGCGTCGCGTTAGCCAAGAATGGAGACTGCTGGGCCTCCGCCACCAACTCGCACGGCACGCCGACGCTAACGTACTTCAAGAGCTGCTCGGGATCCGGTAAGAAAGCGTCCGGATATATGAACGCGTACTACGGCGGCCTCGACATCGACGTACGCGGCAATCTCGTCTCGCTGAGCTATTCGGATAAGAAGTTGTACGTCTACAAGGGGTGCAACCCATCGTGCACGCTCGTCGGCGGGCCGTTCGCGATACGAGGTGAGGCCACGTTCGGTCATCTCAACGCGACCTCCACGAAGCTCGTGACGGGCGATTATCAATACGGTGAAATCGACGTCTACAATTACGCTCCGACGAAGCTCAAATTTGCATACCGGTTCAACAAAGGATTCAGCCCGAGCGAGCTGGTCGAAGGCGCGGCCTACGACCCGCGCTCTTCGGAATAAGGGGCGGGGCGGCCCACCTGCCAAGAGGTCGATTGCGGCGGCGGCATCCCCCGCCTAGGCTTGGCTCGGCGCCCGAAACGAAAAGCCGTTCGGCCGCAGGGGAAAGTGAACTTTGGTCGCATTGTAGGGGTCCGGCCCCAACCGGAAACCCCGTCTCATCGAGCCTGGAATGGCAGTTTCATGCAAAGAAAAAGGAACGAATCGAATGGGAATCTCGAGGGTCGCTCGGAGTGTAGACGCGGCTTCCGGCAGTTCTGGGGTCACTTTTCAACAGTTCCCTAACTACAAATAAGGAGAATTCTCCGTATGCGTTTCTTATCAGCAGCACTGTGTACTACGGTTGCTGCCGCGCTTCTCGCCAGTTGCTCGGGCAGTGGATCCTCGCCGAGCTCGGCGCTCCCAAGCGGCGTCGGCAACGCGACTAAGATCAGCCAGCTCGGGCATCACGCCAAGCCGTTGATGGCCGTCGAAGCGAAGTACCTCGTGCACAAGTTCCGCGGACACGTGCGGCTAGTGCCGCCGAACAACGGCCTCTACGCCCAGCAGTTCCTCTCGACGACCGCCTCGGTTCAAGGCTATGCCAAGAACAACAGCGGCAACGGGCCGCCGATCTGCGCCGTAGGAAGCGGCACCAACGTTAACGGCTTCGGCGTCGACGCCGCCGGTAACCTGATCGTCCCGGCTGCCTTCAGCGGCATCCAAATCTACAACGGTCCGGGCATGTGCGGATCGCTCAATACCACGATTACCGACTCGTACGGCCAGGCGGCGGATGGCGCTGCCCAAGACGCGATCAACGGAACGATCGTGGTTGGCCATGCAAGCGGCATCGTGACGGCCTGCTCGATCTCGAGCGGCTGCACCGCGCTTACCCTCAACGACGCGGGCTTCTCCCAAGTCGCCATGGACAAGGCCGGCAACTGCTATGCGAACGCGTTCGATAGCTCGAGCTTCGCCTCATCGCTGTGGTACTTTGCCGGATGCACCGGAACCGGCGTGGAGCAGACTGGCTTCAGCTCGCCGACCGGCAGCACCGGCGGCATTGACATCGACAACAAGGGCAACGTCGTCTCGACCTCGCAAGGCGCGCCGAGCCAGGTTGAAGTCTGGCATTGCGCCTCGGGCGCCTGCACCAGCGTAGCCGGCCCGACGTCCCTCAACGGAACCGGCGACGCGGTATACTGCCACCTCGGCAAACAGAACGAGCGTCTGGCTTGCGGCAACGCCTCGACCGGCACGGTCGACGTGTACAGCTACCTGCCGTCTCGCTCTCCGGCGTACATGTACAGCTTCAGCAATGGGCTGAGTCCGTCGAACATCGTCGAAGCGGCGGCGTACAATCCGCGCTCCCCGAAGTAACAACCTAGAAGTTACGACGGGATAACCGCAAACGAAATGGCCGGCTCACGCCGGCCATTTCTCTTTTCCCCGGACTCGCGGATTAGTCGTCGCCGAGCATGCCCGCCGGCTTGACGCTCGATCGCGTCGCCCGGTCTTGCTCGATCCAATACACGTCGCTCTTGCCGCCTGCGAACTTCCGGAACGCGCGCGGTTTCTGCGCGTAGTCGAACGCGTCGGTCGCGGGGTCGTTGGCGCGCGCGTCGCTGGGGGCCAGCGGCGCCAGCCCGAAGTTGTCTTCGATGTAGCGCAGCACGCTGGACGTTTCGTAGCGCCGATGCGTGACGTAGCCTCGCTTGGCGTAGGGCGAGATCGTGATGAGCGGCACGCGAAAGCCCAAGCCGTCGTAATCTTCGAAGACCGGCTTCACCGGATCGAAGAGTCCGCCCCAATCGTCCCACATGATGAAGATCGCCGACGAATCCCAAAACGGGCTCGTGCCGACCGCGTTCACGATCGAGGTCACCCAGGCCGGTCCGCCGCTCGCGTTCAATCCGGGGTGATCCGAATTCGCGTACGTCGGCGTAATCCACGTGACGTCCGCGAGCTTTCCCATAGCGATATCGGTGAGGAACTGCGACGGCGGATCGATCACGTCTTTCGACCAGTCGGAACCGTAGTAAATGTCGTGGTCCGCCTGGTACGAGCTCCAGAGGCCGCCGTCTTGGTAGATCCCACCGGCGTAGAACCGCCAAGTCAGACCCGCGGCGTCGGCCTCGCTAGCGATCGTCGGATTGTCGAAGCACGCTCGGATCGGCGCGCCATATTTGCGCCGCGGCGTCAGCGTGGGAACGAGGTCGCCCGAGCCCCCCTCGCAGCCCCAGCTGCTGTAGGCCGAATCGACGCCTCGGCTGGCGAAGGCGGCGACGACGTATTGATGCGAGATGAAGCTGCCGTCGAGGTTCGACGTGAACATGCGGTCCGCGAGCACGTACTGTTTGGCCATCTTCCAATAGGGATCGACCTGGGACTCGGGCACGTACGAATAGGGCGCGTTCTTTGGGGCGCCGCGACCGAACAGCTCCTGATTCCAGCCATCCATCCGGCATTGCGTGCCGGGCAGCGTGCCCTTCCCGTCGCACGCGGCGAAGAACCCGTGCGAGAAGTGATCCAGGTCCCAGAGCTCGGCGAGATTTTCCGGCTGAAGGACGATCTTCGTCCCGTTCTTGTCGTAGCCGTACTTCTGCGTTTTCGCGCCCGGGAAGCCCACGAAGAGATTGTTGAACGACCGGTTCTCCTGAATGATGAACACGACGTGCTTAATGGGTGATCCGGCTCCGCTGCGGACGGCTCGGTGATTCGTCTGCGATTGCCCAAGTGCGGCCGGAGCGGAGTACGAATCGGTGCCGGCACACGCGGCGAGCGAGAAGGCGAGCGCCAGCGGCGCAACGAGTTTCGAACGCACGTGGCGTGAAGCTCCTTTCTTGAGAATTCTGGCTATTGGGCGCGCCGGCGAGCTACCCTTCGGAGGCCGCCGAAGCAGGTTAATGACGGCGCGATGTCCGATGTACCAAAGTCCTATGAGTTCCTCGCGCGCTTTCCTGGCACTGCGGCTTTGTGTTGGCCTGGCTCTGCTTACGGGTTGCGGGCTGCCGGCGATGCCCTCGGCATCCTTGCAGCCGCAAAACTTTACGCACGCGGCATCTACCGACCATGGCTCATCCTGGATGGCGCCCGACGCCGCCGGAATCGATCTCCTCTACGTCTCCGACGCCGGCACCGACAACGTGTTCGTGTACGCGTATCCGAGCGGAACGCTGAAGGGAAAGCTGACCGGCTTCGCCCGTCCGGCGGGCCTATGCGTCGATAAATCCGGCGACGTCTTCATCACGGACTTGATGGCGTTTCGGATCCTGAAGTATCGTCACGGCGCGGCGAAGCCGATGGCGACGCTGAAGGATCCGGCCGAGGAGCCGGGTGACTGCTCCGTCGATCCAACGACCGGAAACCTCGCCGTGACCAACATCAGCCCGCCGTACACGGGCGCCGGCGACGTGCTCGTCTTTCCCAAAGCGAAAGGCCCTCCGAAGCGGTACGTGGATTCGGCGATCCAGTACTACGAGTTCTGCGGCTACGACACTAAGGGGAACCTCTTCATCGACGGAATGAAGACCGGCAACTTCGGGTTGGCGGAGCTTCCGAAGGGTCAACGGTCGTTCACCAACATAAAGGTGAGCGAGAGTATAGAGTTCGCGGGCGCCGTTCAATGGGACGGCAACGCGGTCGCCGTCGGCGATTACGAACGAAACCTGATCTACCGGTTTGCCGTCAGCGGCGACACCGGCACCGAGGTCGGCGTAACGCATCTCAAAGGCGGACTCCTTCCGATCGGGTTCTGGATTGAGGGCTCGACGGTGATCGGTCCGAACGACGAGGGCGCGAACGTCATGTTTTGGAAGTACCCGGCCGGCGGCTTCCACACCAAGAAGATTTCCGGGTTGCGCTATCCCTGGGGCGCAACGATCAGCCTCGCGCCGAACTCGTAACCTTTAGTGACGATGTCGAGTTCCGCTCGACTCGCCGGCGCTGTCGTCGCCGCGGCGCTGCTCGCGGGCTGTAACGGAATGCAGTCGTCCTCCGCGCCCGGCGTCACGCAAAGCATAGCCGACAATCAATACGGCCGCACGAACGCCCGCTATTTGGCGATGCAGAATCCGCGCGGCATCGTTCCGCACATCCGCCTCAACCATCACGCGTCGTGGACGAGCCCTGCCGCCAAACGCACTAAGTATCTCCTGTACGCATCGGATGCCGGCAGCGGCACCGTCGACGTCTATGCCTATAAGTCCAAGGCCGGCCATCTACTCGGTCAGCTGACGGGCTTCTCGATACCGTCGGGTGAGTGCGTCGACGCTTCAGGCGACGTATTCATCACCGACAACGGAGTGGGCGACGTCGTCGAATACGCGCACGGCGGAACGTCGCCGATTCAAACGCTATCCGATCCATACGGCGACCCGGTCGGCTGCTCGATCGATCCGACGACCGGCAACCTCGCGGTAGCGGCGTTCCCGAGCTACGGCAGCGAAGGCTCGATGGCGATCTACACGGGCGCCACGGGCAGCGCGACGAACGTCGCCAACCCGAATCTCCAAAACATGTGGAGCCCCGGCTACGATCCATCCGGCAATCTGTGGGTCGAGGGCCGCAACGTCAGCGGAGTCCCCGGCTTCAACGAGCTGCCCGCCGGCGGCGGCAGCTTCTCGAGTATCAACCTCTCGGGCTTCAGCATCGGGTTCCCCGGCGGAGTTCAGTGGGATGGCTTCTACGTGGCGCTCGCGGACCAAGGGTACCCGAGCCCGAGCTCGTTCACCGAGGGCATCTACCGAGTAACGATCGCCGGCGGAACGGCTTCGCTCGTGCGCGCGACCGGTCTCACCGATAGTTGCTATCCGAGCAGCCTGCCGTATATCGGCTCGCAGCAACCCTATATGACCGGAACGACGAGCAAACTCAACGCGGTCGTCGCGGGAAACTACGACTGCTCGAACCGGCTGGACTTCTGGAACTACACGAACGGCGGCAATCCGAAGCGCACCGAACCGTCGAGCATCGCGCCGCTCCTCGGCGGCTACGGCCAGACCGTCAGTGCGGCGTCCGCGGGCCGCTAGTTAACCAAGTGCTCCGCGCCGTGCCGCTGCTCGCGGCGCTCTTCCTCGGAGCATGCTCTTCCGGCTCGCTGCCGTACATGCGCAACGACGCCGTCTTCCGCGCCTTGGCGGATACGGGCGCCGGGAAGATCAAGCACATCGTCTACATCGTTCAAGAGAATCGCAGCTTCGATAATCTTTTCCAGGGCTATCCCGGAGCGGATACGGTCTCGAAAGGCAAAGATTCAAAGGGCGAAACGATTGCGCTTGCGCCGGTTAGCTTGGCTTATCAGTACGTGATCGATCACTCGGCCCAGGCGATGTTCGCGGCGTGCAATGGAACGGGGCGCCTGCGCGGAACGCAATGCCGGATGGACGGATTCGACCGGGAGACGGCCTCGGGGGGACCGCCGCACGTCAAGTATCCGGAGTACGTCTACGTTCCGCACGACGAGTCGAAGCCGTACTTCGATATGGCGCACGAGTGGGTCGTTGGCGACCGCATGTTCCAGTCGCAGCTGGACGAAAGCTTCGTGGGACACCAATACATCATCGCGGCGCAGGCCGCATCCTCCGTCAATCTGCCGTACACTTTTTGGGGCTGTCCGGGCGGGCCGGACGATAAGGTGGCGACGATTACGAAGCGTCGAACCATCGGATCGCCCGAGACTCCCTGCTGGGACTACCAGACCTTGGGCGACGAGCTCGATAAGGCGCACCTTTCCTGGCGCTTTTACACCAATAAGTTCGGCAGCCAGTCGAGCGGACAGGGAAGCTGGTGGTCGAGCTATCAGGCGGTGAAACACATCTACAACGGACCGGATTGGCGGCACGACGTCCTCACGCCGCAGAAGCGCTTTCTGACCGACGTGCCGGCGGGTAAACTCGCGGCATTCACGTGGATCACGCCGGTCTGCAGCGACTCCGATCACGTAAACTGCGGCGGCGGATACGGGCCGTCGTGGGTCGCCGCGCTCGTGAACGCGATCGGCAAATCCAAGTTTTGGGATTCGACTGCGATCTTCGTGCAGTGGGACGACTGGGGCGGCCTATACGACCACGTGAACCCGCCGTTCGAGGATTACGACGGCCTCGGGTTCCGCGTGCCGCTGCTCGTGATCTCGCCATATGCTAAGCAAAATCACGTGTCGCACGTGCAATACGAAACCGCGAGCGTGCTCCGATTCGCCGAAGATGTATTTGGCCTGGATCGGCTGGCTGCGGCGGACGCGCGCGCGAATTCGCCGGCCGGCGACTGCTTCGATTTTTCGAAGCCGCCGCGCAAGTTCGTGCCGATCAAAGCTCCCGAGGGTCGCGATTTCTTCCTTCGCCAGGAGAACGATTATCGCGCGCCCGATTACGAATAGATGTCGTTGCGTCGTCTGCGCCTGATCGTCGTCGTCGCGCTGGCCGGCTGCTCGTTCGGCGCGCAGCCGGCGGTTCCGGGCATGCGCGGCGATGGGGTGCTGCTCGGGCGCGACGCCACGGGTGCCGGCAAGATCCAGCACGTCGTCTACATCGTGCAGGAGAATCGCAGCTTCAACAATCTCTTTGAGGGCTATCCGGGCGCGTACACCGTTGCGTCCGGCAAGAACTCAAAGGGCAAGACGGTCGAGTTGAAGCCGGTGAGCCTGAAGGTGACGTACGACATCGATCACTCGGCGAAGGCGATGTTCGAAGCGTGCGACGGTACAGGAACGCTGCCCGGCACGAAGTGCCGGATGGACGGCTTCGATAAAGAGTGGGTCGGCGCGAGGATTTCGCACGTCTTGTATCCGCAGTACGTGTACGTGCCGCACAGCGACTCGAAGCCGTACTTCGACATGGCGCACGAATGGGTGCTGGCCGATCGCATGTTCCAGTCGCAGCTCGACGAGAGCTTCGTGGCACATCAGTACGTCATCGCCGCGCAGGCCCAGTCGAGCGTCGACCTGCCCCAGGGTCCGTGGGGCTGCGCGCCGGGACCGAGCGACTTCGTGACGACGATCACGAAGGATCGGCAGTATGGACCGACGCAGCGACCGTGCTTCGACTATGAAACGCTCGGCGACGAGCTCGACAAGGCGCACCTTTCGTGGCGCTTCTATTCGAGCTGGTACGGGAGGCCGTCGAGCGGATTCGGCGCGGTCTGGTCGAGTTATCAGGCGGTCAAACACATCTACGACGGTCCCGACTGGAAGAAGATCATCTATCCGCAGAAGCGTTTTCTCAAAGACGTTCCGGCGGGAAGGCTCGCGAGCTTCACGTGGATCACGCCGACCTGTCCCAACTCCGATCACACGAATTGCAGCGGAGGACACGGACCGTCGTGGGTCACCTCGCTGGTCAACGCGATCGGCGAGTCCAAGTTTTGGGATTCGACGGTAATCTTCGTGCAGTGGGATGACTGGGGCGGTCTGTACGATCCGGTAAAGCCGCCGTTTAAAGACTACGACGGCCTCGGCTTTCGCGTTCCGCTGCTCGTGATCTCGCCGTATGCGAAAAAGAACTACGTCTCGCACGTGCAGTACGAGACGGCCAGCGTCTTGCGCTTTGCCGAAGATCTGTTCGGCTTGAACCAGTTGAGTGCGGCCGACGAGCGCGCGAACTCACCGGCCGGCGACTGTCTCGATTTCAACCAGAAGCCGCGCAAGTTCGTGCCGATCAAGGCGCCGGAGAGTCGCGACTTCTTCTTGGCGCAGCCGCCCGACTACCGCATTCCCGACGACCAATAAAAAGAGAGGCCGCACGATGTGCGCGGCCTCTCTAGTCGAACCGGGCGAGTTCTTAGTATGCGCCGATTCCGTGGGGCGTGCCCCAGCCGCCCGGGCCGGAGTACGTCTTGTACTGGTGCGTTCCCGCGGTGCAGAGGTAACTGCTGCCGCACGAACCGTCGTTCCCGGTGCTGATGTAGTTGAGGGCGTGTTTCAGCTTCTTGGCCGTGAGCGTCCAGAACTGCTTGGCCGCCGTCCGCGAGCTCGCGTTACCCGCTAGCCCGAAGACCGCGGCGTTGAGCGGCGAGGCAGCACTTGTGCCGCCGACCGTGATCCAACCGGGCTCGCCGTAGCTGTCGTACTCCGCGGCGTTCCAGGCGTTCGCCGAGACGTCGGAGTCGGTGCGATAGGTGCACTTGGGATCTTTCTGCCACGTGGGTTTGGTCTGACCGCTGCCGCCGCCGTTGCTCGAGCAGCCGCCGCCGGCGCCGTTCCAAACGACTTCCTTGTAGGTGGAGCCGGTCTTCGAGAGCACCGTCCCGCCGACCGATACGACGCTGCCGAACCACTCCGGCGGACCGTTCTGGTTGTAACCGGCGTCGCCCGAGGCGGCGAGATACACGACGCCCGGGGTGTTGAAGGAAGATTCGGACGTGCCGCAGCTCGACCCGTAGCAGATCCAGCTGTTGCTGATGATGTGCGCGCCGAGCGTTACCGCTTCGGCTTCAGCCGTTTGAAGATCGCTGGTCTGGTTGGTGTTGGCTTCGATCAGGTAGATCGTGCACTTCGGGCAACCGGCCGAGACCATGTCGACATCGAGGTCTTCCTCGACACCCCAGCCCGTGCTCCCTTGTGGGTAGTTGCTCTGCTGACCGAGCTGATTGTACTTCTTGAAGGTGGCCGTGCCGAGGCCGAAGTTCGAGCGATACGCTGCGAGATCGGATGCGATGTTCGGATTATCGTAGGCGTCGACGATCGCGACGATCTGTCCCGAGCCCTTGGTTATTGGGAGAGCGTAGCGCGTCTGAAGGTCGATCGGTGCGATGCCCGCGACGTTCGGGCGCAGGCCCTCTCGCGATTGCATCAGCGCCAAGCAGTTGGCGCGGCCTGGACGCGCGTCGGCGCAGACCGGCGTCGCTAGATGTTGAGCTTGCCAATCCGGGATCATTCCATGACTGGCGGCCGGCGCCTGGCCGGTTGCGCCGGTCGTCCCCGGCATACTGGACGAGCCGCCTGCGTTACAGGCGGCGATTGCGAGCGCCGCAACGAGCGGCGCCACAAGTTTGATGGTTCCGTTCACAAATGCTCCTATTTAAGTTAGAGATACTTCGGAGACTGATGCGTTACATTCGGCAGCCCCGACGACCTCTCGCCGTCGCGCCAGGCGCCCTCTTTTGCGCAGAATAAAGAGGCGACGTTAAGAACGTCGCCCCTCTTTATTGTCCGGGGTCGCTTTTTTAGAAGGCGCCGACGCCGTGGGGAGTTCCCCAACCGGTCGGACCGTCATAGCCCGGCCCCGCCTTGCAGAGGTAGCTCGGACTGCAGCTCCCGTTGGCTCCGGTCGTGATGTCGTGAAGATCGTGTTTGTATCTGCGTTTCGATTGCGTCCAGAATTTCTTGGCGTCGGTTTGCGTGCTCGCGTTCTGCGCGAGCCCGAAGACGCCGCCCATCATCGGAGAGGCGACGCTCGTGCCCCCGACGGTGATCCAGCCGCCGTACCCGTAGCTGTCGTATTCCGCGGCGTTGAACGCAACGGCCGAGATGTCGTTCATCGTCCGAAACGTGCAGCCGGAGTCGTGTTGCCACGAGGGCTTCGTGACGCCGGTTGCGCAGCCGGAGCCGGTGCCGTTCCATGTCGTTTCGCTGTACGTCGAGCCGGTCTTCGAGAGAACGGTTCCGCCGACGGAGACGACGCTTCCGAGCGCGGCCGGCGCCTGGGTTCCGTAACCGGAGTCACCCGCCGATGCAAGATAGATGACGCCCGGCGTGTCGAAGGCCGAACTGTCGACGCAGGAGTTCGAGCCGAAGCACCCCCAGCTGTTGCTGATGATGTGTGCTCCGAGGGTCACCGCTTCTTTTTCAGCAGTGTCGAGATCGCTAGTCTGGTTGCTGTTCGCTTCGATCAAGTAGATCGTGCACTTGGGGCAGACGGCGGATACCATCTGAACGTCGAGGTCTTCCTCGAGGCCCCAGCCGTGGTTGCCTACCGGATAGTTGCTCTGCTGACCGACCTGATTGTACTTGGTGAAGGTGGCCGTTCCAAGTGAGAAGTTGGTGCGATAGGTGGAAAGATCGGACGCGATGTTCGGATTGTCGTAGGCGTCGACGATCGCGACGATCTGACCCGCGCCCTTCGTTCCCGACGGCAGCGCATAGCGCGTCTGAAAGTCGATAGGCGCCCATCCCGCGACGTCCGGTGAGACGTTCGATCGCGCAAAAAGGACCATGCACTCGCCGAAGCGCGGCCCTTCGTTTGGACACACCTGATGCGCGAGGTTTTTCGCTTTCCATTCGGGCACGAAGTGACCCGCGCCGGATTGGCTCGTTCCGGGTAAACCGGCCGTTGTCGGCATGGATGATCCGCCGCTACAAGCGGCTATTGCGAGCGCCGCGACAAGCGGCGCCACAAGTTTGATGGTTCCGTTCACAAATGCTCCTTAGTTGTTAAGCGGGGTCTGGGGCAATCTTCACTTACCTTCCGGCGGCCGCCCGACCTCTACGATCGCGATGCAAGAAGATAAAGAAGCGGCGCCGAGGCGCCGCTTCACTTTGCTACTTACGAGCGCTTGTTAGAACGCACCGATGCCGTTGGGCGTTCCCCATCCGGCCGGACCGGAATAGGTCTTGAACTGGTTGGTGCCGGCCTTGCACAGGTACGTGCTGCTCAGGCTCGGAGGACAACCGCTAACGAAGCCCTTGCTGATCGTGTGCAGCGTCGCGGCGCGATTCTTGCTCGTCCAGAACGCCTTGCCGCTCTGACGGAGCTTCGCGTTGCCGGCGAGACCATAGACTCCGCCAAGCAGCGGCGAGGAGATGCTGGTTCCCGCGACCGTGATCCAGCCGCCGTAGCCGTAACTATCGTACTCCGCCGCGTTCTCGGCGACGGCCGAGACGTCGTTGCCGGTCCGGAGCGTGCACTTGGGATCTTTTTGCCAGGACGGCTTCGTCACGACCGAGCAGCCGGCGCCGCTGTCGAACCAGACCGCTTCGTTGTATTTCGATCCGGTCTTACCGAGCACGGTGCCGCCCACCGATACGACGGTGTCGTAATCGGCCGGGTCTTGCATTCCGTATCCGCCGTCGCCGGCGCTGGCGAGATACGTGACGCCGGCGTGACTGAAGGCGCCGCCGGATGCGCTCCCGCCGCCGCCGCCGTAGCTGTTGCTGACGATATGAGCGCCGAGCTTCACGGCCTCTTTCACCGCGGCGTAGAGGTTGGTGCTGCTGTTATCGTTCGCCTCAATCAGATAGATCGTGCACTTCGGGCAGACGGCCGATACCATCTGGACGTCGAGGTCTTCCTCGAGGCCCCAGCCCGTGTTGCCCACCGGGTAGTTGCCCTTCTGTCCGGTTTGATTGTATTTGGTGAACTTCGCGGTTCCGAGGCTGAAGTTCGTGCGATAGGTCTTAAGGTCCGAAGTGACGTTGGGATTGTCGAACGCGTCGACGATGCCCACGATTTGGCCGGCGCCTTTGGTTCCTGACGGCAGGTTGTAGGCCGTCTGGAAGTCGACCGGCGCCCAGCCGGCGATGTTGGGCGTGAATTGATTGTTATTGAACAACACGTCGCAATTCAAAAATCCGGCGCGCGTATCCGCGCACACGCGCGAGGCCGGCTGCGACGTCTGCGGCGCTTGGCCCGGCATGCCGGACTGACCGGTCATGCCGGGCAGGTTTGACGTGCCGCCGTTGCAGGCAGCGACGGCCAGCGCCGCGATAAGCGGCGCTATGAGTTTGGTTGGTCCGTTCACAAAAGCTCCTTTTTCCTTCTCAACAGGTCTGGGAAGAATGGGTTACACTCGTGGAACGTGCAAACCCCTTCTAACGTTCCTTGAAAGGGAACGCTCGTGGCGAAGCGACTTAACAGGGCTCTACCGTGACCTATAAACTCCCCTGCGCTACGCTGACCGTTGCGTTGGCGGGCCTAACCGGGTGCTCCTTCGGCGCGAACCCCGGCGCCGTTCCGCTCGCTTCGCACGCGGCGGCGTTCGCAGCGCTCGCGCCAACCGCCGCCGGAAGAATCAAGCACGTGGTTTACATCGTGCAGGAGAACCGCAGCTTCGACGACCTGTTCCAGGGATATCCCGGCGCAGATACCGCCTCGAGCGGCAAAAACTCAAAGGGCCAGACGGTCAAGCTCAAACCGGTGAGCCTGAAAGTTACGTACGAGATCAACCACTCGGCGGATGCGATGTTCGCGGCCTGCGACGGAACCGGGAAGCTTCCGGGAACGAAGTGCCGGATGGACGGATTCGACCTCGAGGGTCTCTACGGCGGTCCGCTCCAAGGGCAGTACGCTTACGTGCCGCACGCCGAGACGAAACCGTACTTCGACATGGCGCACGAGTGGGTGCTCGCCGACCGAATGTTTCAATCGCAGCTCGACGAGAGCTTCGTCGCGCATCAGTACGTCATCGCCGCGCAGGCGCACTCCGCCGTCAACGTGCCGGGTTTCGAGTGGGGATGCGAGGGGCCGCCGGGAGACGAGGTTGCGACGCTGACGCACCAGCGCAGCTACGGCGATTCGATCTTTCCCTGTTTCAACTACAAAACGTTGGGCGACGAGCTGGACGCTGCGGGCCTTCCGTGGCGGTTTTATACGAGCTCGTATCGCGTGCCGATCAGCGGCTTTTGGTCGGGATATCAGGCCGTCAAGCACATTTACAACGGGCCGGATTGGGCGAAAGACGTCGTCACTCCGCAGAAGAAATTCTTGACCGATATTGCGGCCGGAAAGCTCGCGAGCTTTACTTGGATCACGCCGCTCTGCCGCGAATCCGATCACATCGCGTGCGGCGGCGGTCTCGGGCCGTCGTGGGTTACGTCGCTCGTGAACGCGATCGGCAAGAGCAAGTTTTGGGATACGACCGCGGTCTTCGTGCAGTGGGACGACTGGGGCGGCCTCTACGATCACGTCCCTCCGCCCTACAAGGGCTACGACAGCGACGGATTTCGCGTGCCGTTGCTGGTGATCTCTCCGTACGCCAAAGAGAACTACGTCTCGCATACGCACTACGAAACCACGAGCGTGCTACGCTTCGCCGAGGATCTGTTCGGTTTGGCTCAGCTGAGCGATGCGGACCGGCGCGCGACGTCGCCGGCCGCCGACTGCTTCGACTTTTCGCAGAAGCCGCGCAAGTTCGTGCCGATCAAGGCGCCGTTGGACTCGAACTTCTTCCTAAGTCAGCCGAACGACGACCGCATTCCCGACACGCAGTAGCCCGAGCTATTGTCATCCTGAGCGGAGCGAGCCCTTCGACTACGCTCAGGATAAACTTCGCGAGCGGAGTCGAAGGACGAAGTAACCGCGTAGCACTGAGCGAGCGCAGCGAGTCGAAGTGCGGGAGATGAGATACGCTCGAACAATTATCGAAGCACTGTAGCTTTGGCCGTCCTTCGACTCGCTGCGCTCGCTCAGGAGGAGCTTCGCTCAGAATGACATCGCGGGCAGGTTATTCTGTGTCGACGGGTAGGCCCGACGGCTTCTGATTGAGGAAGAACGCGGGCGAGTACGTCGACGGAATCACCTTGAACCGACGCGGCGATTGATTGAAGTTGAACGCATTAGTGAGCGACGCTGCGCGCGCGTCCGGCGTCTGAAGCGGCCCGCCGAGGTTGAAGTTCTGCTCGATGAACTTCGCGACGCTCGCGGTTTCGTATTGTGTGTGCTCGACGTGCGCCTTCACGTAAGGTGAGACGATCAGCAGGGGAACGCGGAATCCCAACCCGCCCTGATTGTCGATGAACGCCGGCGGGACGTGGTCGTAGAATCCTCCGGTGTCGTCCCAGAGAATCACGATCGCGCTCGAGTTCCAATATTTGCTCTGGCCGACCGCATTGACGATCGATGCGACCCAGGAAGGGCCGGTGTCCGACGGCTGACCGTTGATCTTGATGTTGGGATGGTCGGAGTTGGCGGCATCCGGCGTGATCCAGGCGACGCTTGGCAGCGTGCCGTTGCTGATGTCCTTGAAGATGACCTTCGGGCTCTTCGTTACGTTCGTGTGCCATTCGGGGCCGTTGTACACCGCCTTGATTGCAGCGAAGGCACTCCAGATGCCGGGGCCGCTCCCCTTGGGGGCGACCGCGTAGTACTTCCACGAGATCTTCTTGGCGTCGAGGAGATCGCGTAGCGTCTTGTACGCGTAGCACGGAAACGGTCCGTTAAACTGAAGGTATTGGCTGGACGTTGTAATGAGTGCGGTCGTGGTGCCGGGCGGTGAGTCGCAGCCCCATGGCGTTCCGTAGGGGTTGTCGATGACGCTGTTGTCGCCGTACTGCGAAACCTGATAGTTGATCGCCGTGCCGCCCGCTATCATGTCCTGATGGGCCGTGAAACTCGAGCTGCCTTGCGTGTCGAACATCTGGTCGCCGAGCACGTATTGCTGCGCCATGTCCCAATACGGCTTGATATCTTTGGGATCGACGTATTGATAGGCGTAGGTGCACTCGGCCTGCGGCCCGAACCCGGTCGCGCCGAACTTCACCTGGTCGAAGCCGTCCATCTTGCCGCTGTCATACTCCGCCAAGTAAGGGACGTACGTGTGGGCAAGGTCGTTGTCCCAGCCGAAGTTGTTCGGAAACCCCTGACCGGTCAGCGAGACTTTGGTCAACGGAATGCTCGTCGGCTCCGTGATGACCCGCTGGTGTTTCGCAGCGCACGAACCTTGAATATCCGACGTCATCGCCGCCGCTTGTCCGGTCAGCGTTCCATCCGCGCCGGGAAACGTCGCGAAGAAGTTATCGAAGCTGCGGTTCTCTTGGACCACGACGATGATGTGCTTGATCGGCGTGCTGCCGGTGCGATGTTGCGTCGGCGGGAGCAGGTTCGGCGGATCGCCGGGCGCGGAGCCGACGCCCGCGCACGCTGCAAAGGCGGCGCCGGCGAACATTAGGAGAGCCCAAAGCCGAGGGTTCATTGAGATGCCTCTTTTCGCTTAGCCTGCCGGTATTGTTTTAAGCGGGCCGCTGCGGACCGGACGCAGCGACTTGCTGCGCGATCGCTCCAACGTCGTATCCGAACTCGTTCGCGACGTCGCTCGTGGCGGACGTGATCTTAGCGAGCTCGTCCGAATCGAACTTCGGTTTGTAGTAGTCGGGAAACGACAGCTTCTGACTGTAGGCGGTGCGCGTGGCGGCGAAACTCTCGGGATCGAGCTCGGTATGCGCCACGATCCGATCGATCGTTCCGAGCGAATCGGTGCAGAGGTCTTCGTAGCGCACGACGCAGACGCTGCGAGCGAGCTCCGGATCGTCGCGCAGCTGCTGCGCGACGAAGCCGTAGACGTAGGCCCAGTAGCGCGCGCGAGAGATCGCGACGTTCCCCGCGTCGAAGAGCCGGCGAATCTCTTGCAGCTCGTGCGGGTCTCCGACGTTCGCCATGACCTGATTCGGCCCGAACTCGTGGTGACCGGTGAGCTCGATGATCTCGATCTGCCGCGGATCGTCGCGCAGCAGCTCGGCCCAGATGCGGTCCTGCTTGATCAACGAGGCGACGTGGTCGACCGGGTTGCGCACGTAGAGTAGGAAGCGCGCGTCGGGGAAGAGCTTGCGCAGATACTGCATGCGAACGACGCACATGATCGCCTTGCTGACGTAACGCGTGCGTCCGCGCACGAGCTCCAGCTTGCGAAGATGCTCGCTGTAGAAGCGCTCGAAGGCGGGATTCGACGTCGTCCCGTCCAGCACCGAATAGTTCTTTTCTTCGTGAATGTGCGGAAAGAAGTGCTCCCACAAAATCTCTTCGCCCATCTCGGCGCTGTCGCGGGTGACCTCGATTCGGTCGCGATGGATGCGCGGCACGGGTTTGCGCATCGCGTCGACGGGTATGCGCGGGAAGACCTTATTCCAAGCGTACGGCATGTACGGCATGAGGAAGTCGGCGTACTTGTGCGTGACGACGTCGGGATGCTCGCTGAGCATCTGGAGGGTAATCGTCGTGCCGGCGCGCGGCAGGCCGCAGATGTAGACCGGACGGTCGACGGTCTGCGTCGATAACCGGCGCGCGAGCAGCGCCGACTCGAGGTTTCCTAGGCCGACGAAGAGCGGAGCCGCCGCATGGACGCCGCGGACGCTCCAATAGAAGGGCCCGGGCACAGAGAATCTCTGTGGTTTCGAAGTTTCTGATCCTGACATGGTGCTTGGGCTAGAGCTTCTCGAAGAGTGCGCCGATTACCGTCAAGCCCGGACCGAAAGCCATGCTCAGTATTTTGGTGCCGGTTGGAATCGTGGGGGATTCCACTATCAGCTGCCAGATATGCGGCGCGGTCGCGGACGCCATGTTTCCGTGCTCGTAGAGGACCTTGCGGCTCAGTGCTATTTGAGACTCGTCGATGCCGAGCTTGGTGCGGATCTGATTGAGAATCGCCGGCCCGCCGGGATGAATCGCGAAGACCATCGCGCCCTTCTCGCGCTCGAAATCGAGCCCGACTTGCTCGCAGATTCCCGTCACGAAGTCGCCGATCGAGTCGCGTATCATGAACGGAACGCGCTTGGACAGCGACATGTCGAACTGCAGTGGTCCGGGGCGCAGGGTCATCTCGGGCAGTGAATCGGGGAGAATGTATTCGTCGAGCGCCAGGATCTTGAGGCCGCTTCGCCCGGTCCGCTCGAACTCCGACTGCGGATAGGCCGCATACTTGATGAACCCGTCGGCGAAGAGCGTCGACGTGACGAAGTTATCCGGCTCGTCGCCGAGCAGATCGAAGTGCAGCGAGAGGAACTCGGTGTGAACCAGGTCGACGCGGCGCTTGCGCTTCGGCAGCGAGACGTGCGACGCTCCGACCAATCCGAGTGCCGTGCGAATGGCGGGGAACGCGCCGTAACATCCCATGTGGTACGAATGCGTCACGCCGACTCCGAGCCACCCGCGGCGAGAGAGAAAACTCTGCACCGGACTCGGGGAGAGGTACCCCGAGCAGCTGACGTGGATGACGTCGTCGGGCGGAATCGCGTTCGGGTCCTCGTAGACGCGCTCGAAGACGCCGTATGCGACTTCTTCGAAGAGGCTCATCCGCTCGTTGAGCGGCTCGCCCGTGCCGTTGCGCAGGTTGCCGTAGCGCCGGATCGGCGCGTACTCGTTGTTCGGATCGGGCGTGACGAAACGCGAGGTCAGCACGCTGACCTGCCGGCGTGCGATGTGATCGGACGACGCGCCGTAGCGCGCCATGCGTTCTTGCATCGATTTCGCGATGTGCTCGCGTTCGCGTTCGGAGCTGACGCCGCGCGCCGCGCATTGCGCGAGCGTCATGAAGTGCCCTTGAATCGTCTTGAGCTCGTCTTGCTCGCGCGGGGTCGTTACGCCGATTCTTTCGAAGTCGGCCAACACGACCGGCACCGCGTGCAAGCGCGGCTGCGGGATCGTGCCGGCGGCCGTGGCGGTGCGCGCGGATGTGGAATCCGGCAGTTTCTCTAGCGTACGCATATTGAACCGGCGACAATCCTTCGCCGTTTGCTCCGTTCTTCCATCCGACCAACCTGCGCGATAATCGAGTTAACGAGCATTAATCCGGTAATCCTGGTTACTTTACTCGTCGTCGACCGGCCGATTCGATGGCGCTTGCTTTAAAAAGTATGACTTTGAGTATTTTGTTCCTATCGGCACGAACGAGCGCGGTTGCTGCGAGAAGTCGAAAAAATCGTCGACGAAATCGGCCGCGCGCACGTCGGTCGTTCCGAGTCGCGGCAGACTCCAGTTGTCTTCGATGAATTTCACTATGCTTCCGAGCTCGTATTGGTTGTGTGAGATATACCCAGTTTCGGAGAACGGCGAAACGGCGATCATCGGGACGCGAAAGCCCAGACCGCCGTAATGGTGCGCGCCGGGCGGCGCGACGTGGTCGTACCATCCGCCCCAGTCGTCCCAGACGATGACGATCGCGGTCGTCTTCCATGCAGAGCTCGCGCCGATAGCGTTCACGACGCTCGCAACCCACGACGGGCCGGTATCGGAACCGTCGCCGGGATGATCCGAGTTTTGAAAGTCGGGAATTACCCACGACACCGCCGGAAGCGAATCGCGCTGGATGTCGGTGAACACCTTGGTCTCCGGAGATGCCTGGTTCGTCGACCATTCGGGACCGTAACGCACCGCTCGAATTGCGTCGAACGCGTTCCAGAAGTTCCCCGCGGCGCTCTGTCCGACGAACGGCGCGTAGTATCGCCACGACAGCCCCTTCGCGTCGAGCGTGTCGCGCAACGTGCGGTAGCCGAGACACGGACGCGGACCTTGATCGACCAGATATTGATTGTCCGCCGTGATGAGCGACGTCACCGAGCCGCCGGGTGCGTCGCAGCCCCACGGCGCGTGCGTTGGGAAGTCGATGATGTTATGCGACGAGTCGAGCTCGGTTCCGCCGCGGATCAGGTCTTGATGCGCGGTGAAGCTGCCGCTGCCCTCGGTTTGAAACGTGTGGTCGGAGAGGACGTAGTGCTTGGCCATCTGCCAATACGGCCGCACTTGCGCGGGGTCGACGTACTGATAGACGTAAGTGCCGGGCGTCCTGCCGATCGGAACGCGATCGAACCCGTTCATCTGTCCGTGGTTGTAATCGCGGATCCAAAATCGATAGCCGTTGTTCGGAGAGATCTGCGACTCGAGGTTGCTCTTCCGAAGCCGCCGCGTTCCGTTGTGCGTCTTTCCAACGGTCGTGCCGTCTGCGCCCGGAAAGGTAGCGAAAAGGTTGTCGAACGTGCGGTTCTCCTGCACGATGATGACGATGTGCGTGAAGTACTTCCCCTGCTTGGCCGGCGGCGGCGGCAAGAACGGCGCCGAAGGGGAAGAGCCTCCGCCGCCGCCCCCGCAGCCGCTCACGGCCGGCAAAAGCAGCGCGGTAGCACGCAGGAGAACGGAAAGAGGCAGCAGTCGCATAAGGCGAACCAGGCGGCTCATACTTGCCGGAGCTTATCGTCCGGGCGGGGGTGCCATCCCTTCCCAGACGGGCGGTCGCTCTACCGGGGTTCGGAGCGCCGCGGCGCTAAGCTCCAGCGGGTGCCGCTGCTTCCGGCCACCCCGTCGAGCATCGCTCGCGCGACGGCCATCTTGCGCGACGGCGGGGTCGTCGCGTTTCCGACCGAGACCGTCTATGGGCTCGGCGCGCTCGTTTGGAACGCGCGGGCGGTCGCGCGCGTCTTCGAGATCAAAGCCCGCCCCGCGTTCGATCCGCTGATCGTCCACGTGCTCGACCGCGCGATGCTGCTGCGGGTCGCAGCTGACCTTCCCGAAGCGGCGGAAGCGCTCGTCGAACGCTTTTGGCCCGGTCCCCTGACCATCGTGCTGCCCAAGGAACCCGCGGTTCCGAGTCTCGTCACCGCCGGATTGCAGACGGTTGCCGTGCGGATGCCAGCCCATCCGGTCGCGCGCGCACTGCTCCGGGAAGTCGGCGAGCCGCTCGCGGCGCCCAGCGCGAATCCGTTCGGGCGCCTGAGCCCAACGCGCGCCGGACGCGTCGCCGACGCGCTGGGCGAGTCGGTCGATTTGATTCTGGACGGCGGCCCGAGCGAGTTCGGGCTCGAGTCGACGATCGTCGCGCTCGAGCCGCAGCCGGCGCTACTGCGGGTCGGCGCCATCGAAGTCGAGGCGATCGAAGCGACGATCGGTCCGCTGATCCTCCGAGCCTCAGTGGGGCCCGCGCTCGCGCCGGGACAGCTACCGGTGCACTACGCGCCGCGAACGCCCCTGAGGATCGTACAGCCGGAACGCGTTCCGATGGGCGAGCGCGCGGACGCGGGCGTGCTCACGTTGGACGAGACGTTCGAAGGGTATGCCGCGGCGCGCCGGCTCTCCGAGCGGGGCGATCTGCGGGAAGCCGCGGCGGTTTTCTTCGAGACGCTGCACGAGCTCGACGCGATGGGGCTCGAGCGAATCGACGCCCAGCCGCTACCGGAGCGCGGATTGGGTCTTGCCATGATGGATCGGCTGAGTCGCGCGGCGGCCGCCTGGTGAAACGCGTCACGCTTGCTATGCGTTCTGCGCTTAGGAGACGAAGAGAGGACCATGATGCCGAGTTCTGAGCTTTTCAGGCGCGCCGCTGCTGCTAGTGCGCTCGTCGCGATCGTTTGCGTCGGCGCGGGCCCCGCGCTGCCTTATCAAGTGGCTGCGGACGTGGGCGAAAGCTACCGTCTGTTGACGACGACGTATTACGAGTCCGTCGATCCGCAGGCGCTGCTGGCGGCCGCAAGCGATGCGCTCGCCGGTGCGGCTCGCAAACACGGCACGACTATTCCGCCGCCCACGCTGCACGTCGCGACGGAGCGCGAGGACACGCTCAGCCAGCTCGACGATGCGATCGCAGCGAGCGCGCGCGCCGCGCACGCCGAGCCGAGCGATTTCGCTTACGCCGCGATCGACGCGATGGCGAAAGCGACGAACGATCGTTACACACAGTTCTTCACGCCCGCCGAGTATAGGGCGTTCAACGAGGCTCTCGATCCGCAGCGCATCGGCGGCATCGGCGTGATGATCGAACCCGACCCTATCTCGGGCAGCGTGCGCATCTCGTACGTTCTGCCGGGCACGCCGGCGGAGCGCGCGGGCCTTCGGATCGGCGACGTGTTGACGGCGGTGGGCGGTTCGCCCACCAAAGGTTTGAGCGTCGAAAGCGTGAGCGGAATGCTCCGCGGTAAAGCCGGCACCGTCGTCGCCGTCACCGTGCGGCGCATTGACGCGTCGTCAGTCGTCTCGATCACGCGCCAGGACGTTCAGCCTCCGACCGTCATATTCAAGATGCTTTCCGACGGCATCGGCTACGTTTGGATCATCGCATTCGGCCGCGCGACTCCCGCAGAGTTCGATACGGCGATCGCGCACCTCAATCAGATGGGCGCGCGCGGGCTCGTGCTCGACCTGCGCGACGACGGCGGCGGATACGTCAACTCGGCGCTCGACATCAGCTCGCGATTCATCGCAAACAAGGCGCTTCTGACGGTCGAGGAGCGCGGACAGCACGCCACGACGATCGACGCCGACGGCAATCCGTCGGTCAGGCTGCCGGTAACGGTGCTCGTGAACCAATATACGGCTTCGGCGTCGGAGATCACCGCCGGCGCGCTGCAGGACGACGGAATCGCCGTGTTGGTCGGCGCGAAAACGTTCGGTAAGGGCGTAATGCAGACGCTGACTCCGCTGCCCGATGGGGCCGCGATCAAGATCACGACCGCGCACTACCTCACGCCGAACCGGCACGACATCAACCTGCGCGGAATCGATCCCGACGTCACCGTCATCGAGAACAAAGACGCGCACTTCGGCGACATCGACAAAGACGCGCAGTTGCGCGCGGCAATCGCGCAGCTGCAGAAGAAGATAGCGAAAGGCTTCTAGGAAAGCAGTGTCACCCTGAGCGGAGTCGAAGGGTGGCACTGAACTTTCCGAGGGCGATTAGCTCAGCTGGGAGAGCGCCTCCCTTACAAGGAGGAAGTCGGCGGTTCGAGCCCGTCATCGCCCATTGTATTTTTGCGCGCGAGGGCTTGTCGGCTCATCCCGATGCGCGTACCATGGTGGCTGCATGAAGGCACTTCCTCAGACCGAGATCACGCTCGAGCGCGACGCCGATGTTGCCGTCATCTCGATGAATCGGCCCGAGAAGCGCAACGCGCTCTCTCTGGAGATGATGCGTGCGCTCGACTCCGCACTGGCCGAGATCGCGCAAGACCCGGCGATTCGCGTCGTCGTGCTGCGCGGCGAGGGTCCGGCATTCTGCGCCGGCCACGATCTGCGCGAGCTGCTCGACCGCGACGTCGAGGCGTATCGTACAATCTTTCAAACGTGCGTCGACTTGATGGCGAGGATCGCCGCGATTCCGCAGCCGGTGATCGCGGAGGTCGCGAAGGTCGCCACGGCCGCGGGGTGTCAGCTCGTCGCGGCGTGCGATCTCGCGGTCGCGTCGACGGAAGCGACGTTCGCGACGCCCGGCGTGCGGATCGGGCTCTTCTGCAGCACGCCTATGGTCGCGCTATCGCGCGCGATCGGGCGCAAGCGCGCGATGGAGATGCTCCTGACGGGCGATCCAATCGACGCGCAGACGGCGCTCGCGTGGGGACTGGTTAACCGCGTCGTCGAGCCGGAGCGTCTCCGCGAAGCGACGCTCGCGCTCGCGCGGAAGATCGCAACGTCGAGTCGCGGCGTCATCGGACTCGGCAAGGCGGCTTTTTACAAACAGATCGATCTCAGTCAATCGGACGCGTACGACTACGCGAAAGATGTCATGACGTCCAACGCGCTCGAGGAAGATGCGCGTGAAGGCATCTCGGCTTTTCTGGAAAGGCGCCGGCCGCAGTGGCGTTGAAACACGGGGGTCCGCGACGCTCGACGTGTGGGCATCGAGCACCGCGATGAATCGACAAGCGTCGCCCACACCCGGTATGCGAGGCCCGACAAAAAGGGATCCGCGCATACGCGACGGCAGGGGGGCTCGCCTATGGCGAGCCCTTCTGTGATGTTAGGAACCTCTAAGGTTCCTTAGGGAAGAACCGCAGCTCGAGTCGAACTACGGGCGCTCGTGACATTCTTTACGACGCGAACGCGCTATGCCGCCATCGTCTTGCTCGTTGCCTTGATCGCCTCGCTCGCGGTAGCGTTCTTCCGCGTCCGCGCCGAGTCGCACGCGCGCCGCGTCGAGCTCGCGATGGACTATACCGACTTCGACGCGCTGGCGCGTTCGTACAATTACAATCCCGCGGCTTTCTTGGTCGCCCTGCGGCGCGCCGGGCTGACGTCGCTCGCGTTGACCGAGGAGCTCGGCGCAAACGTCGGTTACGACGGCAAGGCCTACGCGACGACCGGGGCCGCGCTGCTCAACCAAGCGCGCATCAGTCCCATCACCGATCCGCTGCTCGCCTCCCTCGTGCGGACTCGGCAGATCGACCGGGGCGCGGTCTATCTCCTGGTGTCGGATCCGTCGACGTACCACCGTTATCGCACGCAGCTGGCGCTGCACTTCATGCCCAAGAGCGTGCGAATCTTGCGAGCCAAACGCCCGTGGCTGATCGAAGTGCATACGCAGATCGATTACTTCAACACGATCGCGCTGGGCATCCCCACCGCCCAGATCGAGCTGGCGCGGCGGCTGGCGCTGCTGGTCGTGCCGCGCTTTCAAAACGACGAGCGTTTCGCAACGCCGCAGATCGAAGCGATGTTCGCGGACGTGCTGCGCTACGATCCAAAGGTTTCCACCGTTATTTTCTTCGGACTGACCAATCAGGTCGTGGGTTATCCCGACCACTTGCAGGACACTGCCGACGCCTTCAAGCGCCACATCTTCAACTTCGGGTCGATCGAAACGTACGACCCGAGTCAAGTTCAGAAGGGCAACGACACGCTCGCGCGCCTAATTCCCGGTCGAACGGTACGCGTTCAGGCGATCGCGAAGACGGAGCTCGACAAGCTCAAGATCGACGAGGTCGTGGCGCGGTACGTGCTCGGCGTTCGAGAACGAAACGTGCGCGTCGTGTACCTGCGGCCGTGGGGCCACCAAGACGGAAACCTATCGATCGAGGCGACCAACGTCGAAATGGTCAAGGCCATCGCGGACGAGCTCAAAGCGGATGGTTTTAGGCTCGGGCGCGCGACGCCGATTCCGCCCTATCGCGGTAACAATCGGGTCTTGGTCGGGATCGCGGCGCTCGCCGTGCCGTCGATCTTCGTGATGCTGCTCG
Source organism: Vulcanimicrobiota bacterium (assembly GCA_963759245.1). Taxonomy (GTDB): domain Bacteria; phylum Vulcanimicrobiota; class Vulcanimicrobiia; order Vulcanimicrobiales; family Vulcanimicrobiaceae; genus Cybelea. The sequence goes on from CAVWYN010000003.1 coordinate 147,103, forward strand.
AAACGTTCGGCTGGTACCGGCGCCGCCTCGCCGTTGCCGCGTACGCGCTGACGGTGCTGCTCTACGTCTACGGCGTGTTGTCGCACCACGACGCGTTTGCGCGCTCGGCAATCGCGCTCGCCGGCGCCTTGCTTTTCGCCACCGCCGCGTTGCTCGGCTTGGTCGCCGCATGGAACGAGACGCCCGCGCCGCGATTCGGCACCCAATTCCTGCGAAGCTTGGGCTGGACGCTGCTGGCGACGGGGATCGCACTCGCCGGCGCGCTCGTCGTCGTCGGCGTGCTGAGCTCGCCGCTGACGATGGAAGAGATCGACCGTTTCCGCGGAGTGCGGCTGATCCTCGCGCTTCCGCCGCTGATCGCGCTGGTGCTCTATCTCTTCGACAGGCGCTTCGGCTCCGGCGTCCAGCGGCCGCGCGACGTCTTTCTCTCGCCCGTGCTGACCTACCAGCTTCTGGCAGGCATCGTCATCGTTGCGGCCGGCGCGCTGATGCTCGTGCGCAGCGGCAACGAGAGCGACGTTTCGCCCTCGTCCTTCGAGCTCGCACTGCGGCACGGGCTCACGGCCGTGCTGAGCGTGCGTCCTCGTTTCAAGGAGTTCTTGATCGGGTTTCCTGCGATGATGCTTCTTCCCGCGCTGCTGCCGCCGCACCGTCGCGCGATCGGCTGGCTCCTCGCGCTCGCGATCGGCGTCGGCGTGGGCGACGTGATCGACACGTTCTCACACCTGCACACCCCGCTCGAGGTGTCGTTGCTGCGCATCGTCAACGGTCTCGTGATTGGAGCGATCGTCGGCGCGCTTGCGATTTGGCTCTATCGGCGCGTTCCGTCGAACGTTCCGTGAGCGCGCGCGTGCTTCTCTGCGGTTACTACGGCTTCGGAAATCTTGGCGACGAGGCGCTGCTCGAGGTGATCGTCGACCAGGTGCGCGCGCGCTTTCCCGCACTGGAGCTCGACGTGCTCTCGGCGACCCCGCAGCGGACCGCTGCGGCATACGGCGTCGAAGCGACGCCGCGCTGGGACTGGCGCGCGGTGCGCGCCGCGATCGCCCGGTCCGACGTCGTGCTCTCCGGAGGCGGCGGCTTGCTGCAGAGCGCGACGAGCCTGCGCAGCCTGCTCTATTACAGCGCGATTCTGCGCGAAGCGATTCGCACGCGCCGCAAGACGATGGTCTTCGCGCAGTCGATTGGGCCGCTCGATTTCTGGGGACGTCTAATCGTCCGCCAGGCTTGCAAGGGGCTCGATCGCGCCACGGTTCGCGACGAGCAGTCGCGCAGGCTGCTCCACCATTTGGTGCCGCGCACGCCGATCGAACGAACGGCCGATCCGGTCTTCCTCTACGATTTGCCGGAAGGCCGTGCGGATCTCGCGGCGGAGGGGCTCGGCCCGGAGAGCGGCCCCTACGCCGTCATCAGCGTGCGAAGGGCTCCCGGATTTCGCGAAGGCGCGGCGGTCCTCGCGCGTGCGGTCGATCGTCTCGCGGAACGCCACGGCGTGCGCGCGGCGTTCTTGGCGCTCGGAGGCGCCGCCGATGCCGCGGTCTCCACCGACGTCATCCGCGCGTGCGCTTCCGATCCGGTACTCTTGCCCGAGTGCTCGCTGCAGAAGGCCGCGTCGATCCTCGGCGGCGCGCGCGTCGTTATCGGGATGCGCCTGCACTCGCTCATCTTGGCGGCACGCTACGGCGTTCCGTTTCTCGCGATGGCGTACGATCCCAAAATCACCGGCCTCTGCGAGGATCTCGAGTATCCCTTGGAGCCGCTGTGGAGGCCGGGAGAGCCGCGTCTCGCCGACACCGTAGTCGACGCGCTCGTCGACCGACTAATGTCGCAGCGCGATGCGATCTCGGCGCAGTTGCTGGCGGGCAGCGAACTCGTCCGCGCCGCGGCGGCGCGCAACTTCGACGTTCTCGGCGAACTCTTGGGTTAAGAGTACCGACGTGGACTATCGAGCGACGCTGAACCTCCCCAAGACGGCCTTTCCGATGAAGGCCGAGCTTCCCAAGCGCGAACCGGAGCGCGTCGCGTGGTGGAAAGAGCACCGGACGTACGAGCGGCGCCTCGAGCGCAACGCGCCGAACGGGCCGTGGATTCTGCACGACGGCCCGCCGTACGCCAACGGCAACCTGCACATGGGGACCTTTCTCAACATGGTCCTCAAGGACATGATGGTCAAGATCGCGTTGCTCGACGGCAAGTACGCGAAGTTCGTGCCGGGGTGGGACATGCACGGTCTCCCGATAGAGCTCGAGACGCTCAAGTACTTGGGGATCAAGGACTTTCACGAAATCGATCCGCTGAAGCTGCGCGAGGATTGCCGCGAGCGCGCACTCTACTGGCTCGACCGGCAGCGCGAACAGCGCGTCCGCATGGGAAACTTCGGTCTCTTCGATCGGCCGTATCGCACGATCGATCCATCCTTCGAGGCGACGATCGTCAACGCGCTCGCAGATTTGGCCGAGCGCCAGCAAATTTATCGCGGCCTCCGCTCGACGCTCTGGTGCGTGCACGACGAAACGGCCCTCGCCGAAGCGGAGATCGAATACGAGCCGCGCGTCTCGCCCTCGATCTACGTTCGCTTCAGGGCGAACGACGAGCAGCGCAAACGCGTTCTCGACGTCATGTTGAAGGCGCCCACCGAGACCGGACCGGTTTCGTTCCTCATTTGGACGACGACGCCGTGGACGCTTCCGGCGAACGTGGCGCTCGCGGTTCGCGGCGACGCGAGCTACGGTCTCTATCGCGTCGGCGATGAGACCGTCATCGTCGCCGAGGCGCTCGCGTCGCAGGCGCTCGGCGAACGTTTCGAGGTCGCGGAACAAATTGGACGCGCTCGAGGAGAGGAGCTCGACGATCTGACGGTGCGCCATCCCTTCATGGATCGTGACTCGGTCGTCGTGCTCGCCGACTACGTCGACTTGGAGACCGGAACGGGCGTGGTGCACACGGCTCCGGGACACGGCGCCGACGACTTCGATACGGGAATGAAATACGGCTTGCCGATTCTCAATCCGGTCGACGCGACGGGACACTTCACGGCCGAAGCGGGGCCATATGCCGGGATGCAGATCTTCGATGCAAACCCGAAGATCATCGACGACCTTCGGGCGAGCGGCGCGCTCCTGAGCGCCGGCGAGGCGGAGCATTCGTATCCGCACTGCTGGCGTTGCCACAATCCCGTAATCTTCCGCGCGACGACTCAATGGTTTCTAGCGATGGATCAGAACCTGCTGCGGCAGCACGCGATCGACGCGATCGACGCGGTCCAGTACACGCCGGAGTGGGGCCGTGCGCGCCAGCGTCAGATGATCGAGACGCATCCCGAGTGGTGCCTCTCGCGTCAGCGCACGTGGGGAACGCCGATCCCGTCGCTGATCTGCCTGCGATGCGGCGACGCCGTTCTCGATCCGCGCGTCGCGCGTTTGGCCGCAAACCGCTTCGCCGAAGTCGGTGCGAACGCGTGGTGGAGCGATCCCGTCGAAACGTATCTTCCGGAGGGCTTCGCGTGTCCGGCCTGCGACGGCACGAGCTTTGAAAAAGAGAAGAACATCGTCGACATCTGGTTCGAATCGGGCGTCACTCACCTCGCCGTGCTGGGACGCGACGGCATGCCGTGGCCCAGCGACCTCGTCGTCGAGGGCGGCGATCAGTTTCGCGGCTGGTTTCGCAGCTCGTTGATCACCGCCGCAGCGATCAAGGGTCGCGCGCCGTACCGGCACGTGATGAAGAACGGCTGGGTCAACGACGAGCAGGGACGGCCGATGTCGAAATCGCGGGGAACCGGCATGGACGCGCGCGACGCGATGGCACAATGGGGCGCCGACCTGCTGCGGTTCTGGGCGGCTTCCGTCGAACCGATCGAGGACGTGCGCTTCGGACCGAACGTGATCGATCAGGTGGGGCGCGTCTATCGCAACGTTCGCAACCGTCTGCGGTTCATGCTCGGCAATCTCGACGATCTCACCGCGAGCGACGTCGTCGCGCGCGACGCGATGGAGCCGATCGATCGTCTCGCCTGCAACGTGACCGATGCCTTCGTCGCAAACGTCAAGGCTGCGTACGACCGGCGCGCGATCCACGACGCCTATCTGCAGTTCGTCGAGTTCGAGAGCGGGATGTCCGGGCTCTACTTCGATGCGCTCAAGGATCCGCTCTACTCGCGCGGGGTCGCCGACCCGCGCCGGCGCAGCGCGCAGTCGGCGCTGCTCTACGTGCTGACGCGTTTTCTCACCGCGCTCGCGCCGGTGCTCTCGTTCACCGCCGAGGAGGCGTGGCAGTCGCTGCCGCCCTTCGTGCGTGAAGAGACCGAGAGCGTCTTCGATTCGTCATTCGACGTCCATCGGCATAAGAGCGCCACGCTCGAGAGCGATCTCGACCTCTGGCAACAGCTGCGCTCCCTGCGCGCACGCGTTGCGGCCGTCGCGAGTCCGCGCGACTTCGAGGCTGCGCTGCGCCTGACCGTGACTCCGAGCGCGTACAAACAGCTGCACGCGCTGGGCGACAACCTGCGTGAGGCACTGGTTGTATCGCAGCTCACGCTGGAACAGCGCGACGGATCCGACGGCGTTGCGAACGACGGCGTTGCAAACGACGGGGTGGTCTCGTTCGAGATGCTTCCGGCCAAAGGCGAGAAGTGCGTGCGCTGCTGGAAATACCGCGAGCTGCGAACTGACCCCGACCATCCCGAGATCTGCGCCGACTGCGCGCAAGTCGTGCGAGCGCTGCGTTCGGAGGAACGGGAACTGAGGCCCTAACTAAAGCCACCGTCGCGAAAACTCGGCCACGAGCCCGCTTCGATGGCGGAGCGCGCCTCGCGCATCAGCGCGTTGACGAGATAGACGTTGTGATACGATAGCAGCCGCGGTCCCAGCATCTCCTTGGCGCGGAAGAGATGGGCCAGATACGCACGCTCGAACGTGCGGCAGACGAAACAATCGCATTGCGAATCGAGCGGCGAGAAGTCGCGAACGAATGCCGCGTTGAGCAGGTTGAGCTCGCCGGCGTGCGTCATGGCGCGACCGTTGCGGCCGCAGCGCGTCGGGTAGACGCAATCGAAGAGGTCGATGCCGCAGTCTATCGCGGCCAGCAGATCGCGCACCGTTCCGACTCCCATCAGGTAGCGCGGCTTTGCCGCCGGCAAGAGCGTTGCCGTAAAGCGCGCGGTCGCGTACAGTTCCTCGCGCGTCTCGCCGACGGAGAGACCGCCGATGGCATAGCCCGCGAAGTCGAGCTCGACGACGTCGCGCGCGCTGCGCTCGCGCAGGTCCCTATCGAGCCCGCCTTGCGCGATCGCGAATAGCATCGTTCGCTCCGACCGGGACGCCGCGGCCGAACGCCGCGCCCACAGACTCGTCAAACGCACCGCTTCTTCGAGGATTTCGTTTGAGGCGGGCAGCTTCACGCAGACGTCGAGCACCATCGCGACGTCGCTGCCGATCGCCTCTTGAAACGCGATCACGTTTTCGGGCGTGAACCGATGCGTGCTGCCGTCGAGATGCGATTGGAAGGTGACGCCGTCGTCGTCGAGCGTGCGCCGGCTCTCGAGGCTGAAGACCTGAAAGCCGCCCGAATCCGTGAGGATCGGCCCGCTCCACGCCATGAAGCGGTGCAGTCCGCCGGCCGCTTCGATCGTTTCCAGCCCGGGCCGCAGCCAAAGATGGTACGTGTTTGCCAGAACCATCTGCGTCTGCGCCTCGCGCAGCTCGGCCGGCGTCAATCCCTTGACGGACGCGCCGGTGCCGACCGGCATGAAGCACGGCGTCTCCACGACGCCGTGCGTGAGCTGCAACCGCCCGCGCCGCGCATCCCCGTCTTGCTTCAGCAGCGTGAACACGCGACGCTAGGGCGCGGCGACGAGCGCGCGAGCGTGCGCGTATTCGGGCGGTGGAGCCGACTCGAAAAGCATGAGATCGCCGGTGCGCGGATGGGCGAACTCCAGACGCCAGGCGTGCAGGGCCTGCCCGGGAAGCTCGAAGCGCGCGTCCGTTCGACCGTAGAGCGGGTCGTTGAGCAGCGGATGCCGGATCGCTGCGACGTGCACGCGAATTTGGTGCGTCCGTCCGGTCTCGAGACGAAAGACCAGCTCGGCATGGCGCGCGAACGCCTCGCGCACTTCGTAGTGTGTGACTGCCGGTTTACCCGCGGCCGTGATCGCGAACTTGAGGCGATTGCGGGGATCGCGTCCGATCGCGCCTTCGATCGTGCCGAGCGCGTGCTCCGGCACGCCGCATACCAGGCCGAGATACTCGCGGGCGATTCGCCGCGCTTTCATCGCGGCGCGCAGCGCGTGCGAGGCTCTCCTCGCGCTTTGCGATCACGAGCAATCCCGACGTGTCGCGGTCGAGGCGGTGGATGAGGCCGGGTCGCAACGCGTCGCCGGGAAGCTCGCCTTCGACGTGGGCGAGCGCGGCGTTGACGAGCGTGCCGCCGATCGCACCCTGCGCGGGGTGCGTGATCATTCCGGCCGGCTTGTCGACGACTAACAGATCCGGATCCTCGTAGACGACGGCGAGGTCGATCGATTCGGGCTGCGCCACGAGCGCGGGAGGTGCCGGGATTTCGAACTCCAGGACGTCGCCGGTCTCCAGCGGACGGCTCGGCTTCGCGGCGGCGCCGTTGACGAACACGTTGCCCTGACGAACGCTTCGCGCGACGCGCGATCGCGACGCGCCGGAGAGCGATGCGACCACGACGTCCGTACGCTGTCCGGCTTGCTCAGCGGTGACGACGTGCAACAAGACTCGAAAGCAGAAGCAGCGCCACGCCGACCGTGATGCAGGAGTCGCCGACGTTGAAAATGTTCGGCCAGATGCGATAGAAATCGACAAAGTCGATCACGTAGCCGTAGTGGAGGCGATCGACGATATTTCCGATCGCGCCGCCGACGATCATTCCGAACGCGATCCGTACGGTTCGCGAATGCGCGGCCGCGTCGCGGAAACTGAACCAGAAGAGCACGAGCACGACGATCGCCATGCCGATGAGCATGACGGCGTTGCTGCCGAAGAGCCCGAACGCGCCGTGGACGTTGCGTTCGTACGTCCAGCGCAGGAAATGCGGAACGATCGTACGGCAGGCGGGGAAATCCGGAACGCAGTGGGCCGTGATCCAGCGCTTACTCCACTGATCGGCCCAAAGGACCACGATCGCCACGCCCGCGATGACGAACGTGTTGACTAAGGCGGCTGCGTTAAAGGCTCGGTTGCGGTACAAACTGATAGAACCATCCTGCGACGTTGAGGAAAGCATTGTTGACGAGCACCAGCCCGACTACGACGAGGAATGCGCCCGAGGCGAACTCGATCGCCGGCAACGAGCGTTTGATGCGGTTCAGGGCGGGCAGTACGATGCCGATCGCGCCGGCCGCGAGCAGAAACGGCAGCGCGAGGCCGGCGCAATAGAAGGAGAGCAGCAGTGCGGCGTGACCGCTGTGCTGCTGCGACGCGATCGCTAAGATGCCGGCCAGGATCGGGCCGATGCAGGGCGACCAGCCGGCCGCGAACGCCATGCCGACCATTCCGGAAGTCCAGAACGTTCTGCGGTCGCGCACGACGTGCGCGCGCACGTCCCGCATCAGCAGCGGAAGGCGGAGCATGCCCATCATGTGGAGTCCGAGGATGACCACGATCACGCCGCCGATCTGCGCGATCAGCACGCGGTTTGCGTCGAGCGCGGCGCCGAGCGCGCTGGCGCTGAGGCCCAATATCACGAAGATCAGGCTGAAACCCAGCACGAACGCGAGCGCGTGCGCGAGCGTTTGCAGTCGCGCCATTCCCATCGGCTGTGCCTTGAGATCTTCGACGCTCTCCCCGGTGAGAAGCGAGAGGTATGCCGGCACGAGTGGGAGGACGCACGGCGATACGAAGGAAACGAGGCCCGCAAGGAAGGCGATGCCGGCGGTAATATGTGTCGTCGCGGTCATGCGCCGAAGATTGTTATAAATGCAGCACTGGTTCACCTATCCGAATATCGACCCGATCGCGATTCATCTCGGACGGTTCAACGTTCACTGGTACGGCATCGCCTATCTCGCGGCGTTTGTTTTGCGTCTACCTGTGGATGAGCCGGCCGGCGGGGCAGCGCCGCCTTGGCTTGACCCGCGACCAGATCCAGGACTTTCTGTTCTACGGCTTGATCGGCGTGCTCGTCGGCGGCCGGACCTTCTTCGTCATAAACGACATCATCAGCAAGCACGACGCGTCGTTTTACTTTTCCAATCCGCTGAATTTCATCGCCGTCTGGAATGGAGGGATGGCCTTTCACGGCGGATTGATCGGCGTCTTGGTCGCGATCTGGCTCTTTATCCGCAAGCACCCGGGCCTCAAGTACGTCGTCGTCGGGGACGAAGTGGTGATGATGCTGCCGGTCGGCATCGCCTTGGTACGCATCGTCAACTTCATCAACGACGAGCTGTGGGGCGACGTTTGTCGCCCCGATCATCCCTGGTGCATGATCTTCCCCGCGGCGCCGCTCGTCGACGGCGTGCAGGCGTACCGGCATCCTTCGCAGTTTTACGAGGCGATTCTCGACATTCTCACGCTGCCGATTCTCTTGATCGTGTATCGGCTCAAACCTAAAGACGGCGTCGTCGCCTGGACCTGGTTCACGCTCTACGGCATCACGCGCACGATCGCGGAGGTCTGGCGCCAAGCCGACTTCACGTGGCTGGGCCTAACCGGAGGGCAGCTCTACGCGATTCCGATGGTGATCATCGGCGTCATCGGCATCGTTTACTGCGCGACGCGCTCGGGACCGCGGACCGAGCGGGGCGTTGCGCGGCCGCGTCCGTCGTCTGGATGACCGACGGGGTCGCCGAACGCTATCGGACGCTGCGCCGGGCGATCGACGACGAGCTTCACAATAGCGGTCGCGATCCCGGCGCCGTCACCCTGGTCGGTATCGGCAAAGGCCAACCGAACGAGGTGCTGGCGGCGGCGATTACGGCCGGGCTGGGAGACCTCGGCGAAAACTATCTGCAAGAGGCGCGCCGGAAATTCGCGGCGTTGCCTCCCGTGCGAAAGCATTTCGTCGGCCACGTTCAGACGAACAAGGCCAAAGCGATCGCGATCGCCTTCGACGTGGTGCAGAGCGTCGACCGCGCTGCGGCCGGCGCGGCACTATCCGCGGCCGCGCTCGAACTCGGAAAGACGCTGCCCGTGCTCCTGCAGCTCAATATCACGCCGGCCGAGCGATTTGGCTGCCTCCCTGAAGACGCGGAGGCGCTCGCCGAAACGCTCCGAGGCCAACCTGGCCTGCGGCTGGAGGGCGTGATGGCGATGGGTCCGCTGACGACCGACCGCCACGCAATCTCGCGTGCTTTCGAGCTGGCAGCCATGACGTTGGCCCGCATAGGTGGAACTACGCTCTCAATCGGCATGTCGGGCGATTGGCGTGAGGCGTTGCGAGCCGGCTCAACGATGCTGCGCATCGGAGAGGCGCTCTTTGGCTCGCGCACCGGCAAAGGGAGGCACCCGTGAGTATGTTTAGCAAGATCGGATCGTTCTTCTCGATCCGTGACGACGAGGAAGAATTCTACGGCGACGAAGTCGCTTCGGCGCGCGTAGTTCCGCTTTCGAGCGCCGGGCGGCGCGGCGGGACGCAGGTAAGCGTCTATTCGCCCCGCTCTTATCAGGACGTCGTCGAAATTGCCGATTCCTTGCGAAACCGGCAAGTAGTGATCGTCAACTTGCAGAACGCGGATCGGACGCTTCTGCAGCGGGTCGTCGATTTTACGTCCGGAGTCGCGTATACGATCGACGGCAAGATCCAAAAACTCGCCGAATCGATCTATCTCGTCGTACCAGCGGGCATCGTCGTCAACGCCGCTGGGCTGCGCGAGTCGATGATGGCCGACGGCACTTTCGATTTCATGGCTAACAGAACGTAGGACGGGGGAGCGATGGAGAAAATTACAGCGGTCGACATTCAGCACAAGAGCTTCAAGAAGGCGCTGCAAGGCTACGAACGCGCGGACGTCGACCAATTTCTCGACGAAATCATCGAGACGCTCGAGGACGAGGCGCAGCAGCGGGCCGCACTCGAAGCGGAAATCGCCGACCTCAAAGAGCGCATCAGTCATTTCAAGGCGATGGAAGAATCGCTGCAAAACACGCTCGTGCTTGCGCAGCGCACCGCCGACGAAGTCAAGGCCTCCGCGCACAAAGAGGCCGACTTGATTCGCGAGAAGGCGCGCTTGGCGGGCGAGCGTGAGATCGCCGGTTACAACGATGCGATCGCGGAAGTGCGCCGCCAACATCAGCGCGCGCTCGAGGAGACGGAGAAGGCGCGCAGCGAGCTGCGCAGCCTGCTGATGACGCATCTCGCATTGCTCGACCGAGGCGACGGCACTGCGGCTAACGGCGAACCGCCGCGGCCGGCGGCGGTGGACAGCAACTCGTTCGAAGAGTCGCCGCCGAAAGAAGACACGACGCGCATCACGGTCTACTGATTGGCAGCCGTCGCGGTCCTGCCGGGCGACGGCATCGGCCCCGAGGTTACGCGTGCCGCCGCCGGGCTGCTGCGTCACGTTCGCCCCGACGTCGAATGCACTGAAGGGCCGGTCGGCGGTGCCGCCCTGGCGCAAGGGCTTCCGGCGCTGCCGCCGCAAACGCGCGAGCTCTGCGATCGCAGCGACGCAATTCTCTTCGGCAGCGTTGGCCTTCCGGAATACGACGGCAAGCCGCTCGCCGAGCGTCCGGAATACGCGCTGTTCCTGTTACGCCGGGATTACGAGCTCTACGCAAACCTGCGCCCGGTTCGAGTCTTTCCGGGCCTCGAAGGCGCTTCGCCGCTGCGGCCTGAGCTCGTACGCGGCCTCGATCTGCTCGTCGTTCGCGAGTTGACCGGCGGCATCTACTACGGCCAGCCCAAAGAGCAGCGCCGCGTCAACGGCGTCGACGAAGCGGTCGACACGATGATCTACCGCGCGCCGGAGATCGAGCGCATCGCCCGCATCGCGTTCGAGTGCGCGCGCGCCCGGCGCAAACACCTCACGTCGGTCGATAAGCAGAACATCTTGGAGACGTCGCGCCTCTGGCGGCGCATCGTCAACGAGGTCGCACGCGAGTTTCCCGACGTGCGGCTCGAGCATCTCCTCGTCGACACCGCTGCGATGCAGCTCGTGCAGCGGCCCGGCGAGTTCGACGTGATCGTCACCGAGAACATGTTCGGCGACATTCTCTCCGACGAGGCCGCGATTCTCACCGGCTCGATCGGAACGCTCCCGAGCGCCAGTCTTGGAACGCGGCAGCCTGTCCTGAGCGGAGTCGAAGAGCCGGGGCAGTTCGGACTCTACGAGCCGATCGGCGGCACCGCGCCGGATCTGGCCGGCAAGAATCGCGCGAATCCGACCGCGGCGATTCTATCCGCCGCCATGCTGTTGCGCTACACTTTCGCGGACGAAGCCAACGCGCAGCGCATCGAGCGTGCCGTCGAGCGCGCCTACGCCGATGGCCTGCGCACGGCGGAGCTGACGCGCGGCAACGAGGGAGCGCTCTCGACCGAGGCCTTCGCCGGCGCCGTCATCGCTAGGCTGTAGGCGATCGGGCTTCGATAGCCCGTCATACTCGCGTCGTTTCCTCGGCGACCGTGCGGCCGATGAAGTCGATGAAACGCAGGCGCAGCACCCCGTGCTCGTGCGGGTGTTCGCCGACCCACGCGGATCGCCAGCGGGCGAGCGCGTCGCGCTTCAACGCGGCGACCGAGTCGTCGTCCATCTCGATGTAGTTCTGAAGGTCGAGGCTGATGACGAGCACGTTACGCGGCCGCAAGTCGAACCCCATCACGACGTCGGGGTACTGATGCTTTAGGGCGGCCAGATCGTTCAGTTCGGCGGCTTGGACGCGTTGCTGCGCCGTCTGCGAGCTGCAAGCCGCTACGAGTGCGGCTAACATGAAATGCGCCAAGATACGCACGCCGGTCATGGTGCGGAAACGATTCGGCCATTCCCATCGGCTACCATGCGCGCATGGACGGAATCGCCTGGGCCGCGAGCGCGATGGTCGCCGCGCGAACGAGGCTCGAAATCGCGACGCAAAACCTGGCTAACGTGTCGACCGACGGCTTTCGCCGCGTCGACGCGCGCGGATTCCTCACGGCGTTGGGCGTCTCGATCGAGCGTCAAGCGTCGCGCGAGCACGGCGCGCTCCGGCGGACGGGGCGTACGCTCGATCTCGCGATCGTCGGCGACGGCGCGTTTCGCGTTCGGGATGCAGCGGGGCGCGTCTACGAGACCCGGGCCGGCGCGTTCACCCGCGCGTCCGACGGAACGCTGCGCGACTCGCAAGCCCGCACGCTGCTCGGTCCGGGCGGCGCGCTTCACGTCCCCAAGGACGAGCGCGTCGACGGACGCGCTGTCGGCCTTCCGGCGACGAGCCGCGTGCAGAGCGGATTCCTGGAGACCGCGGGCGTCGATGCCATCGCCGAGATGATCGACGTGCTCGCGGCCGAGCGTTCGTTCGAGAGCGCCCAAAAAGCCGTCGTCGCGATCGACGAGTCGCGGCGAAAATCGGCCGAAGCGGCCCGCATCAAATAGGAGGCATGCAACGATGGATCGCGCGCTTTTCGCGGCCGCGAGCGGCATGGCGGCGCAGCAACGAAATCTCGAGACGATCGCAGATAACTTAGCCAACTCCGACGTCGTCGGCTTCAAGGGATCCGCTCAGACTTTTGCGGAGTTGGCCGTACCGGGCCAGCCCGGACTCGGTACGGCCGCGCTTGGATCCCGCGTGCTCTTCGCGCAAGGCAAACTCGCGCGCAGCCCCGGTCCGTTCGATCTCGCTATCGACGGGCCCGGATTCTTCACGCTGGCCGATGGGCACGGAGCGCGACGCTATTCGCGCAACGGCGAGTTTTCGCGAGCGGCCGACGGAACGTTGCGCAACGCTCAAGATCTGCGCCTCGCCGGCGTGCGCGTTCCCGCCGACGCCCTCTCGGCTACGGTCGGCGCCGACGGCAGCGTCCGCGCGACGTTCTCGAGCGGCGCCCGCACGATCGGGCGGATCAGGCTCGCGGAGTTTCCGGCACCCGAGAGCCTGCGCGATCTCGGCGGCGCGATCTTCGAGGCCACGCCGGAGTCCGGAAAGCCGCGCGACATCGCGCCCGGGTCGGACGACGGACCGAAGCTGCGCTTCGGAATGCTCGAGCAGTCCAACGTCACCATCATCGACGCGATGATGCAAATTCTTGCCGCGCAGCGCGCCTACGAAGCCAATGCGAAAGGCGTCCAAGCAGCGGATGAGATGTTGCGGATTGCCAACAACTTGCAAAGGGGATAAGGGTAACCGCGATCTCGCGCAGCGCTGCGTTAGCACTCGGCGATCGCGGCGATGGAAACTTTGAGCCCTGGTATGCGCGCCGGCAATTTAGCGCCTTGCCGAGCGGGCGGATCGTTCGGAAACCATCGCACCCACTCCTCGTTCATACCGGCGAAGTCGTTCTCGTCGGCGAGCACAACGGTCGCACTGACGATGTTGTCCATCGAACTGCCCGCTGCTTCCAAGATAGCGGAAATGTTTGTCAGGCACTGGCGAGTCTGCTGCTGAATCGTCGTTCCCAGGATCTGACCGGTTTCGGGCTCTGCAGGGGCGGTACCGGAGACAAACACTAATCCGGCGGCTTTGACGGCCTGGCTGTACGCAGGGGGCGGCTTAGCCGCATTGCTCGTGTAGATAATGTTGCGCATGCTCGACACATTTTGCATGCCGTGTGCCTACTTCCCGTTCGCTACGTCGCGTCGGGCCGCGGCCTTGGCTAGCGCCTTGGTAACGCCGCCGCACTCCCTAACGAGCCGCTTTTTGTATGCACTGCCAAAGGCGTGCAGGCTGCCGACGAGATGCTGCGCCTCGCGAACAACTTGCAGCGAACGTAACCCTCTACCCGTCGCTTCCAGCCTGAAGGGGTCACGAAGCCACGCTCAAAACCGCCGATTTACCTACTTGCGGAGAGGAGTGACGGGATGAAGGCGGCTTTTCTGCTCATTGCGGCATTTGTAGCCGTGGCTGGAAACGCGTATGCGGATACGACATCCCAGTTTGCGCGCGGATTTTCGACTCACACGGTCCAGGCCGGTGGTCGAACGATTTACTACCGAATAGGAGGCAGAGGCCCAGCGGTGCTGCTTCTTCACGGCTACGGTGATACGGGACAGATGTGGGCAGCGTTTGCTCCGGTGCTTGCAAAGACGCACACCGTGATCGTTCCCGATCTACCCGGGCTCGGCAATTCGCGGCCGGAGAGTCCAACCGCGCAATATGATATGGCGTCGGTGGCGCGTTCGATCCACTCGCTGATGCAACGGCTAAAAGTGCAGCACGAAGCCATTGTGGGTCACGACATCGGGTTGATGGTCGCCTACGCGTACGCAGCGCAGTTTCGCGGCGATGTCACGAGGCTTGCGCTGATGGACGCGCCGATCCCAGGTGTCGGTCCCTGGCAGACGGTGCTGCTGTTACCCGGCACGTGGCACTTTCACTTTTACGGGAAGTACGCGGAACGGCTCACGGCTGGTCGCGAACGGATTTACCTCGATTGGCTCTGGGACAGATTCGCACTTCACCCGGAACGGATCACCAATGCTGAGCGCGCCGCGATCGCTGCATCCTACGCGCAGCCGGGAGCCATGCGCGTAGGCTTTACGTATTTTGAGGACTTTGATACGGATGCAACCGCCGATGTGGCGTTTGCGAAGTCGCCGCTGCGAATCCCTGTGTTAGCAATGGGTGGCGCGAAATCGATGGGCGCGCTGATGCCTCAGTTCGCCAAAGCGGTTGCAGTAAACGTACAGGCGAGCGTAATTCCGGACTCCGGTCACTGGTTGATGGACGAGAACCCCAGCGTAACGATCGCCGTATTGAGTGCGTTCCTTTCAGGGAAAAAATAATAAGAAATAAGTAACGGCTAGGCGACACTTCTGCAATAGTTGCGCGGTACCATCGCGGCATGGGCGTGGATAGCGTCACGGCCCGCCGCGCGGGCGAGATGCTCGAGTCGATGCTGCTGGTTCCGATTCTTCGGCCGATGATCGCAGGCGTGGGCACGCTAGGGGATTACGAGCTCGACCTGCTGGCGCGCGAAATCGCCAAACACGACGCGCGCGGATTCGCGGCGCTCGTCGCCGCCCGGCTGCGATGATCGAAGCACTGGAGCGCGAGGAGCGAATCCGGGCGCTGTTGCCGATGACGAGAAAGCTCGCTCGGCGACTGAAGCGGCTCGTACCGAACCTCGACGTCGACGACCTCGTAGGCGACGGCTGCGTCGGCTTGATCCGCGCCGTGGATTCGTTCGATCCGGATCGCGGCCCGCGACTCGACGAGTACGCGCGCCGCTTGATCGTCGGCGCGATGCTCAACGGCATTCGCCGGATGGATCCGGTCTCGGAGCGCGCGCGCCGCATCGTTCGCGACGGCGAGAACCAACGCTACGCGCTCGCGGCCGCGCGCGGCGACGTTCCAACGGCTCAAGAAATGGAAGGGCGCTGCCCGGGTTACGGACGAGCCGTTGCGGCCGCATACCGCGGTCAGCCGCTCTCGCTCGACGCGCCTTTGCCGATCGGCGAATCGCTGGCGGGCGATTGGAGCGACGATCCCGCGCGGATCGTCGAAGAGCGCTCCGAACGCGCTCGCCTGAACGCTCTGATATCGAGCTTGCCGCGGCGCCATCGCCAGATCGTGGTGCTGCACTATTTCGGCGGCAAATCGCTACGCGCGGTCGGTAAACACATGTCGATCTCGCCGCAGCGCGCCTCACAGCTGCACGTGAGCGCGATCGCCGGGCTCAAGCGCTTGGCGGCCTACTAGCATCGGATCGGAGCATGCTGCGCCGCATCGAGCTCGAGGAACGCACGGCATTAGCGCTCGAGGTGGGCGCGAGCCGCTCCGAGGCGATCGTCGCGGCGGTGCCGGAGGCGGAGCTCGAGACCGCGCTGCTGCCGCAAGACCATCCGCGATGGGTGAAGGATGCCATCGCGGTCTCCCAGCGAGCGCGCGAAATCTTCGCGAAGCTGCGCCCGGTGGCGTTGCAAGTACTATGTTTCTGGGATCATCGCATCCGATCGATCGTCGTCGCCGATCGGCGCGTGGCGGTCGATGCCAGCGGCTGCTACCGCGCCGATGCTTGAGCATCAGCGTAAGTGTGCCGCGATCGCGATTGCGACGGTGGCGGAGCCGAGTAAGATGAAGTAGATGAGACCTTGCGTGAAGACGAGTACGTCGTGGATCTCGCTGCGCTGATGCATGTCGGGTAACTCCTCTTAAAGTCTACCCGTATGCTCTCACGTGATGCTGGTAGGGGCCGTAGAGTGCGCTGTGATTCCCCTGAATTTCAGCTAAGTCTGGCCCTCCCATAAGTTTCTGCCGGTCATGCGTTCGGGAATAGGCAACCCCATGATCGTGAGCAGCGTCGGCGCGACGTCGCCCAGCTTTCCGCCCGTGGCGAGGCTGCCGCGCAGATTCTTTGCGATCAGAACGAACGGCACCGGGTTGGTCGTGTGCGCGGTGACCGGATTGCCGTCCGCGTCGATCTCCTCTTCGGCGTTGCCGTGATCGGCGGTGATCGCGAGCAGACCGTTCGCGCGAAGCGTCGTCTCCGTGAGCCGGGCGAGGCAGTCGTCGACTACTTCGACGGCCTCAATCGTCGGTTTCCACTTCCCGGTGTGTCCTACCATGTCGGCGTTCGCATAGTTCATCACGATCGCGTCGTACTCACCGCTTTCGATCGCCTTCACCGCAGCATCGGTGATCTCTCGCGCGCGCATCGCCGGAGCTAGATCGTAGGTCGGTACCGAGCGATCCGAGGGAATCAGCTCGCGCGACTCGCCTTCGAACTGATCCTCGCGCCCGCCATTGAAAAAGTAGGTGACGTGAGCGTACTTCTCCGTCTCGGCGAGGCGGAGCTGGCGCAGGCCTTCGCGAGCGAGAATCTCGCCGAAGGTGTCGTACTGCGGACGCGGCCCGAAGAGCACCGGGTTGGTATACTCCTCGTCGTATTTCGTCATCGTCGCAAAGAACGGATCGTTATACCGCTTCGAGGCGAAGACGCCGAAGCCGTCGTCGTAGTACAGCGACGTGCCCGCATTGAAGGCAGTCGTCAGCTGACGCGCGCGATCGGGCCGAAAGTTGAAGAAGACGAACGCGTCGCCGTCTTCGATCGGACGAGGCTGTCCGACGATCGTCGGCGTGACGAACTCGTCGTCCTCGCCGCGCGCGTATGCGTCGCGGACGGCGGCGGCCGAGTCGCTCGCGCGGTGCTCGGCGCGGCCGTTCGCCAAGAGATCGTAGGCTCGCTGCGTGCGCTCCCAGCGGCGGTCGCGGTCCATCGCGTAGTAGCGCCCGACGACGCTCGCGATCGAACCGGCTCGCCCGACGGCTCGGAGCTTCGCTTCCAACTGCTCGACGTAGACCGCCGCCGAGCGCGGCGGCGTATCCCGTCCGTCGAGAAAGCAGTGAACTGCAATCGGCACGCCGGCTGCCACGGCCGCGTCGATCAACGCGAAGAGATGCCCGATCGAGCTGTGCACGCATCCATCCGAGAGCAGGCCCATTAGGTGAAGCGAGCCGCCGGTGCGCGCAACGTGCCGCGTCGCTCGCCGCAGCGTCTCGTTCTCGCCGAGCACGCGCGACGCGATCGCGTGGTCGATGATCGTGACGCCCTGGGGAACGATTCGGCCGCTGCCGAGGTTCATGTGCCCGACCTCGCTGTTGCCCATGATGCCCTTCGGCAGTCCGACCGCCTCGCCTGAAGCTTGCAGCGTCGTGTGCGGCCACCGTTCGAGCAGCGCGCGCCAATGCGGCAGGTTCGCGGCGGCGATTGCGTTGCCGTGCGTGGCGTCGCGGCAGCCCCAGCCGTCGAGGACCGCGAGCACTACGGGCCGGTATCGCATCCTTCGACCCCGCTCAGTACGGCGGCGTAGCGTTGGCGATTAGGCGCGCGAAGCCGTCGGGGTCGAGCGACGCGCCGCCGACGAGTCCGCCGTTAAGGTTGGGCTGCGCCATGTACGAGGCGACGTTCTCTGCGTTCATGCTCCCCCCGTAGAGAATCGGCGTTTCGTTCAACCCGGCGATGCATTCGCGGATCGTCGTCATGACGCGGTTTGCCTCGTCGGGCGCGCAGTTCTTCCCGGTACCGATCGCCCAAATCGGTTCGTAGGCGATGACGACGCGCATGAGATCTGCGTCCGAGAGTCCCTCGAAGGCGGCGAGCGTTTGCGACATCACGCGCTCGTCGGTGCTCCCTGCGTTGCGCTCGTCCAACGTTTCGCCGACCGCGACGATCGGAGTGATCCCTTGCTCGAGCGCCGTGAGCACTTTCAGATGCACCGTTCGATCGGTTTCGTTGCAGTAGGCGCGGCGCTCCGAATGTCCGATGATCACGTGCGATACGCCGAATTCGCGCAGCATCGGGGCGCTGATCTCGCCGGTGAACGCTCCCTCCAACTCCCAGTGCATCGTTTGCGCCCCCAGGCGCACGCGCGTATCGCGCAGCAGCTGGGAGGCGGCGGGGATCGAACAGAACGGCGGCGCGACGACGATCTCGACGTATTCGGCCAGCGCGTGGGCCATGGGCAGAAAGACGTCGAGATACGCCTGCGTCTCGGCCGCCGTCTTGTGCATTTTCCAGTTGGCAGCAAAAACTGTTCTAGTTTTCAAGTGCGGCGACTCCGGGAAGTACTTTTCCTTCGAGATACTCGAGCGTCGCGCCGCCTCCGGTCGATACGTGCGTCACTTTGGAGGCAAAGCCGAGCATGTGTGCCGCGGCGGCCGCGTCGCCGCCGCCGACGACGCTGGTTGCGCCGGCCGCAGTCGCGCGAGCGATCGCGTCGCCCACGGTTTGCGTTCCGTGGCGATAGGCCGGCTTTTCGTAAACGCCCATCGGTCCGTTGAAGACGATCGTCTTCGCGCGTTCGATCGTTGCGGCATAGGATTGCGCGGTCGCCGGGCCGATGTCGAGAATCATCTCGTCGCCGACCGCGCCTACCGCGACGACGTGCGCGAGGTCCTGCGCGTCGATTGCGGGCGCAACGACCACGTCGGTCGGAAGCTCGAGATCGACCTTGCGTTGTCGCGTGAGGTCGAGAATCTGCCGAGCCGGCGCGAGATCGTCGTCTCGCAGCGATCTTCCGACGTCGACGCCGCAGGCCGCGAGCAGCGTGTTGGCTATTCCGCCGCCGATGCAGAACGCGTCCACGAGCTCCGTGAGGTGGGTTAGAATCCCGATCTTGTCCTTGATCTTTGCGCCGCCGATCACGCAGACGAACGGTTTGGCGGGGTGTTCGACTAACCGGGACAGCGCCGACAGCTCGGCCTCCATCAAGAAGCCGGCGGCGTTGGGGAGAAGATGCGCGAGCGCTTCGGTCGACGCGTGCGCGCGATGGGCCGTGGCGAACGCATCGTCCACGTAGTAGTCGCCGAGCGCGGCCAGTTGCCGTGCGAACGCGGGATCGTTGCGCTCCTCCTCGGGATGAAAGCGCACGTTTTCAAGCAGAAGCACGTCGCCGTCGTGCAGCGCTGCGACCGCGCGTTCGGCCGCCTCACCGACGCAGTCCTCGGCAAAGGCGACCGGGATGCCGAGCCGATCGGAGAGCGCCTGCGCCAGGGGGCGCAGGGAGAGTTGCGGCTGACGTGTGCCGTCGGGGCGCCCCAAGTGCGATAGGACGATGGTCCGCGCGCCGTGCTCGTGTAGCCAGCGTAGGGTCGGGATCGTGGCGTCGACTCGCGCGTAATCGAGGATCTGGCCGTCTGACAGCGGCACGTTGAGGTCCTCGCGCACCAACACGCGCTTGCCTCGAACGTCGAGCTCCTCGAGCCTTCGAAAACTCGCCAAGGACCCCGGACGTCCTAGGCGGTCGCAGGAATCGTCGTCAACACCATCGCCGTGAGCTCGGCGAGACGGCACGAGTATGCCCATTCGTTGTCGTACCAGGCGGCGATCTGCACGAGGTCGCCGTTCGCGTTGCACAGCTTGGCGTCAATAATCGAGCTGTGCGGATTCTTCTTGAAGTCGCTCGAGACCAGCTCTTGCTCCGTGTACGCAACGTATTTCTGGAGCTCGCCCTCGGCGGCGCCGCGCAGGATCGCATTGAGCTGTTCTCTCGTCGTGCTCTTCTTGGTCTGCGCGACGAGATAGATCATCGAAACGGTCGGCGTCGGGACCCGCAGAGCGAATCCATCGAACGTGCCTTTGACCTCCGGAATCGTCAGGTAGAGCGCCTTCGCGGCGCCCGTCGACGTCGGGATGATGTTGGTCGCCGCGTTGCGCGCGCGCCGCGGATCCTTATGCGGTCCGTCGAGCACGTTCTGGTCGTTGGTGTAGGAGTGGATCGTGGTCATGAAGCCCTTGACCCATCCCAACGAGTCGACGACCGGCTTCACTGCCGTCGCAAGACAGTTCGTCGTGCACGAGGCGTTCGAGATCACGTTATGCTTGATGGGATCGTAGCTCGCGTCGTTGACGCCGAGCACGATGGTAATGTCCTCGCCGGTCGCCGGCGCGGAGATGATCACCTTCTTCGCACCGCCGCTGTCGATATGAGCCCGGGCCTTCTCGGCGTTGGTGAAGAGGCCGGTCGACTCGATCACGACGTCGACTCCTAAATCTCTCCAGGGAAGCCGTCCCGGATCGCGCTCGGCGAAAACCCGGATGTTTTGCCGGTCGATGGTCAGGTTGCCATCTTGCGCCGCGACGCTCCCCTCGTAGATCCCGTAGTTGCTGTCGTACTTGAAGAGATGCGCGCATTGCTGCGCGTCGATGAGGTCGTTGATCGCCACGATGTCGATGTCGGGCTGGCGCTCGACGACCGCTTTCGTGAAGTTCCGTCCGATGCGGCCAAAGCCGTTGATCCCAATGCGCATAAGCGCGCTTTACCTGCCCGCTTTCACGCTCCCCTGCCCGCGCAGCTGTTCGGCCAGCCGGCCGAGCGCCCCGAGCCGGCCGCTGACTGTCGGCTTTGCAATGGGGGGATTGCAGCGGCGCCCCAGCTCGGCGAGCGATTCGTCCGGATGCATGAGCCGAAGCTCGGCGACTTCGCGCAACGCGGCCGTAAGCCGCGGCAGTCCGTACGCGCTCTGCACGTATTCGATGATCCGGCGCTGTTCCGCCGCCGCCTGCGCGGATCGCTGCAGGTTTGCCGCCTCGGTGTTGACCAGCCGGTGGATGCGGTTCTTCGTCTCGCGCAACGCTCGCACGTCCTCCAGCTGGAGTACCGTGCCAAACGCACCGATGCGCGTCAACAACTCGACGATCGAGTCGAAATCCTTGAAGTACAGAACGGCGCGGCCCTTGCGCCGCGTGAGCTTCGGCTTCGCGCCCGCGCTGCGCAGCATCCATTGCAGCCGTTCTCCGACGCCCTCGCTACGAGCTATGAACTCGAGATGGTAACCGTGCGCGCCCGCCGCGAGCGAACCGCAGGCGAGAAACGCGGCGCGAACCTCGATCAGGCGATCGCATTTATGCACCGGCTTCGGTGGAATCGCAGTCAGACGCTGGGGAAGCGCGATTGCGAAAGTCGGCAGGCGCTGCAGACGCGTGGGAGCGCGCGTCTCGATCGGATGCGATTTGCGCTCTTCCAGCAGCGACCAGAAGAGCCGGGCGACCGCGTTCCGGTGCGTGACGAACTCGTCACGCGCGCTTCCATAGAGTGCGAGTCCGGCAAGGAGTGCCTGACGGCAATGAACGCCGTGTGGCACGTCGCGCGCCAACGCGTCTTTGGTATCGGCCGAGATCACAGCCACTCCGCTTCGTCCTTGCGCGATTCGAGCATCTCGTAGAGGTCGTCAGCCTTGACGGCCGGGGTGACGCGGAGAGGAACCTCGCGCACGCGCACGGTCACGTATTTCGTTGCGTAGTGGATCTCGAGCACGTCGCCGGGCTTCACCTGATAACCGGGCTTCAACGGCCTCCCATCCTTGCATATCCGTCCGTGCTCGAGCGCTTCGTGCGCCTCGCTCCGGCGCTTGGCCAGGCGCGAGACTTTCATGAACTTGTCCAACCGCACGAGCCTGGAGTTCAACGGAGATTCCGGCCGGGCCTCAGGAGGATTGACAGTATCGCGATATATCGTTTAATGTAGCGATACTCCAGGAGGTTTCACGATATGGATTTGGGTTTTTGGCGCGATCCCCGCTCGGGGTGGTGGAGTGCGCACGGCCGGCACGCCCGGCACGGCCGGGGCCACGGACGCCGATTGAAGCGGGGCATCTTGAAGTTCGTGCTGCTGAAGCTCTTGGCGGAGATGCCGCGACACGGCTACGACCTGATTCGGGCGTTCCGCGAGAAGGGGTGGGGCGGCGCCGGCGCGGGCTCGGTCTACCCGATCCTCTCGGCGCTCGAAGCGGCCGGACTGATTACCGGCCGCGATGACGGCGATCGCCGAACGTACGAGATTTCGGAGAAAGGGCGCCGGCTGCTCGAAGAGCACGCCGCCGACCTCGGTCGCTTCTTCGAGGATGAGGACGAGGATGAGGATGAGTCCGAAGGCCGGGCAGACAACCTGCGCGATTCGGCCGGCAGGCTCATGCAAGCGATCTCGCAGCTCGGTCCGTCGTCGAAGCCGGAAACAATCGAGCGCGTGCGCGAGTTACTAGACGAAGCCCGCAAAGAAATTTACGAAATACTCGCCCAGGAGTAGAGGTTCGCGATATGGCGCAAGCGCGCGCGGTGCAACGCCGCGGGGTCAACGTTTTCGAGGAGGGCAAGCCGATGTGGCAGATCCTCCTCGTCTTTCTCGTGCCCTTGATGCTCAGCAACGCCTTGCAATCGGCACAGACGACGATGGCCTACATCTGGATCGGCCGACTGATCTCCACTCAGGCGCTCGGCGCGGTCTCGGCCGTCTTCCCGATCGTCTTTCTTCTGTTCTCGTTCGTTTTCGGCGTCTCGAGCGGCGCCAGCGTGCTGGTCGGCCAAGCCTTCGGGGCTAACGACCATCATAAGGTCAAACGAGTCGCGGGAACCGTAATCGCGGCGGCGCTCTACCTGGGCATCGTCGTCGCCGTTATCGGCAACCTTGGTTCGCCGACCATCCTCGGCTGGCTTCACACTCCGCCCGACATCATCGGGCAGGCCGACGCGTACGCTCGCGTGCTCTTCTTGACGATGCCGATCTTCTTCGTCTACTTCGTCTACGCGACGATTCTGCGGGGAACCGGCGACTCGACCACGCCGTTTTACGCGCTGATCGTCTCGGCCGTGCTGGCGATCGTCATCACGCCGCTCTTCATCGTTGGCGTCTTCGGACTGCCGAAGCTCGGCGTCGCCGGCGCCGCCGTCGCCGGAGGCGTCGCCAACGCGACGGCCCTCGGGTGGCTGCTCTACTACCTCGACCGGCGCGATCACCTTTTGAAGTTCGATCGCGAGACGCTCGAAGATATGTTGATCGATTGGAAGATCTTGCTCGCGGTCGTGAAGATCGGCGTGCCGACCGGCCTGCAAGTGATGATGGTGTCGCTTGCCGAGATCGTGATCATCGGTCTCGTCAACAATTTCGGATCCAGCGCGACGGCGGCGTACGGCGCGGTCAATCAGATCATCAGCTACGTGCAGTTTCCGGCCATCTCGATCGGCATCTCGGCATCGATCTTCGCCGCGCAGTGTATCGGGGCTCGGCGCCAGGATAAGCTCGGCAGCGTCATTCGCTCCGCGGTCGCCCTCAACTACGTCATCGGCGGGATCATCATCGGCTTGAGCTATATCTTCGCGTGGCAGATCCTGGGATGGTTCATCACCGACTCCCACACGCTGGGAATCGCGCACGGGCTCCTGATGATCGTGCTGTGGAGCTATCTGCTCTTCGGAAACTCAGCGGTCCTCAGCGGCGTCATGCGCGGCAGCGGAACGGTGCTCTGGCCGACGATCAACGGTATTTTCGCGATCTGGGGCGTCGAGCTTCCGGCGGCGATCATCTTGATGCATTACCTCGGGCTCAAGGGCGTCTGGCTCGGCTACCCGATCGCATACTGCGTCGTGCTGACGCTGCAGTTCTCCTACTACAAGCTCGTCTGGAAAAAGAAGACGCACGAACGCCTGGTGTAATCCAGTATAGACGAAGAACGGGGCCCGCCGTTGCGACGCGCCCCGTTTGCTTTCTCCGGCCTAAGCCGGTCGAAAGTAGGGATTAGTAGACTGCGTTCGCTCCATAGACCGCGGAGTACGGATCGACAAGACCTTCCGAGCTGTTGAGCTGGAAGATGAGCGATCCGCTCGGATAGCTCAGGATGTCGACGGCCGCCGCAGCGTCGTCAGTCACTAAGGCTACCTTGTTCGACTTGTAGATCGTCACGTGGAACGGGGCGATGTAGCCGGATCCCAGCGTACCCGTGATGCTCGTGTACGGCGGAGCGATGACATCCACAGCGGCGCCCGTCTGATCGCAGACGAGGAGGTTGCCTCCCTTGTCGATCGCGATGCCGCCGAGGAATCCGAACGAAATCGGCAGCGTCGTCGAGGCGCAGCCGCTCAGGCCCCCGGTGAACTCCACAATGGATCCGACGGCGCTGGTGACCACGCTCGCGAAGACGTCGCCGGCCTTGTCGATCGCGACGCCCTGGACGCCACCGGCGACCGAGCAGGTGTTGATGGGAGTGTTGCTGCCTTGCGCGTACTCGACCACCGCGCCGTTGGCTCCAAAGTTCCAGTTGGCCGCATAAACGTTGCCGCTGCTGTCGGCGGCGACGCCGATCGGATCGGTCAGGCCGGAGTTATAGACGAACGACGGCGTGGAGCCGATCCAGTCGGTCCCGCCGACGTGCGGAAACTCGTTGATGACGAGGTTGACGTAGTCGGCTTCGTAGAAATTATGGCTAGCGTCCACGAAGTTGCCGTCCGGCCCGGCGACGCCGGAGGTGATCTGGCCGTCGTTAGCCCAGGTCACGTCGTTGTCGATGGCCGAAATGTTGCCCGCTCCGGCGTCATCCACGAGGATGTGCCTCGGTCCGGTTCCCTGTAGCCGATGAACCTTAGTCCGATGGAAGCGCAGCAGCGGGAAAAACTTGGGCGCGATGCCCGTCTTCACGAGTTCCGAGATGGAATGGCTCGTCATGCTCATTCCGGATCCCGGCACGACCGACGTCGAGCCCTGCGATCCGCCGGAGCACGCCGTCAGTAAGATGAGCGCGCTGCCGATGGCCGCCGCGCTCAAGGTAGCGATTCGCATTGAGTGAGTCCTCCAGAGTTTAGGTGAGTGATGAGAGACCTCGTTTAACAATGAACCGGTCGGCCGCGAGTTGATGCCATAGCAAGCGCTTGAAAGTCTTGGCCGAAGGGCGTCCGTCTTTCGTGCCGAGCAGGCGCCGTGCCTCTTGCCGAGCGCAGGAAATTTACCTACGTTTTTTCGCTCTTGGCGTGACGCCGCGCAACGTATCGTTCAGTTCGATTTGGCGCCGCTGGCGGGAGGGCTGACGGACTGGCCGTACGGCGCATACGGCGCGATCGCTGACGGCAGCGAGCGCTTGGGGTTGCCGCCGTTGGTGTAGTTGAACAAGTTCTGGCGGTTGGGACAGTTGAGGTTTCCGGCAGCGACGGCATTGAGCTTGCCCGTCGTCCCGGTGACGAAGGGTTGCACGGCCACCATCCAGTTCGTGCCCGGATAACAGTTGTCGGTGAGCTGCGTGGCGCGCACGGCCTTGACGGTCGATCCGGCCACGGTTATGCGGTAGATCATCGTCGTGTATGCGTTCTGATAGTTCTGATCGGTTGCGGTGAGATAGAACCCGTCCCACGCGACGGCCCCGGGAAATCCCACCGTCAGTCCACCGAGCAGCGTAAACTTAGCACTCCCCGCGGGAAGCTCCGCGAGCTCGTGCGTCCCCGAGTAATCCGTGGCTTGCACGAAGAGGTTTCCGCCGGGATCGTAACCGGGCGGAAAAAGATGGAAGAGGTTCGAGTCGGTGTAGTTGGTTTGGCTTCCGTTCAGACCGCCGGCAAAGACGTCGATTCCGCCCGCGCCGCTGCCGGGACCGTTGAAGTTACCGACGGCGACGTTGCCGGTCGTCGAGTCGACGGAGCAGCCGATCGGACTGCCGTAGTCGTCGGTCGCGGTCGCGATCGGCGTCGTGCCGCCGTGCGCGTATTCGTAGATCTTCGACGTGTTGTTGTCGACGACGTAGACGTCGCCGCTGCGATCGACGCACTGACCGTACGGAAAGCTCAGGCCGGTGATCTGGCCGTACAGTTTGCCGGCCTTCACGCGATAGTTGTAGACGTCGATCGTGCCGCTCGATCCATCGGAGACGTAGAGCAGCCATTGCTTGCCGGCGTCGCTGCGCATCCAGGACTTGGCGCGGTTGAGATGCCGCACCGGCACCGCGCCCAAGCTGTTGGTCAGCGCGATCGCGGACACGCCGCGTGAGGCCGGGGAGTACGCTGCGTTGCAGCCCGATAGCAGCGTCGAGGTGGCGAGGATGCAAAAGGCGCGCTGCGCCGATCTCGGAAAGCTCAATGTAGGTGCTCCTTACTTGCGTTTTTTGGCTTTGGGCGTGACGCAGGTTCCGGTGGCGCGGCACACCACGACCGGCTCCTCGAGGAAATCTGCCGCGCTATCGTTGATCCCGGGACGCGCTGCGATGACTTTGCGCGCCTCGAACGCCATGCGGCGCGAGGTCTTGCCGACCTTGACGATCGTGCCGCGCGCCTCGATGTAATCGCCGGCGTAGACGGGCGCCAGAAACTCGACACCGTCGTAGGAGGCGAAGAGTCCCTCGTCGCCGTCGAGCCGTATCAGCAGCTCCGTCGCGACGTCTCCGAAGAGCGCGAGCATCCGCGCGCCGTCGACGAGCGACCCGCCGTAGTGCGCGTCCGCTAAACTCATGCGCACGCGCAGCGTGCAGCTCAGGCCTTCGCTAGTTTCCATAGTTCCTCGAGTTCGTCAAGCGAGAGATCCGAGAGGCTCTTGCCGTTCGCGCCGGCCCGTTCTTCCATGAACGAGAAGCGCTTGTAAAACTTTTCGTCGGCCTCGCGCATCGCCGTTTCGGCGTCGATGCCCAGTGCGCGCGAGAGATTGACGAGCGTGAAGAAGAGATCGCCGAGCTCCTCACGCACCTTTGGGTCGTCTTGAGACAGACGCCGCGCCTCCGCGAGCTCGCGCAACTCTTCCGAGATCTTGTCGAGAATGCCGTGCACGTTGGGCCAGTCGAATCCCACCCGAGCGGCCTTTTCCTGCATGCGCTGACCGCGCTGGAGCGCGCCGAGATGCTTCGGGATGCCGTCGAGCCGGCTCTTGCGCTGGCGCCCCGTCTTCTCGAGGGCCTTGAGCCGCTCCCAATTGCGCCACTGGGCGTCGACGTCTTCGATCACGGCATCGCCGAAGACGTGCGGATGGCGCCGCACCATCTTGTTGGAGAGCGCGTCGACGACGTCGGCGATGCTGAACTTTCCCACCTCGGTCGCGAGCTGTGCGTGGAAGAGCACCTGCAACAGCAGATCGCCGAGCTCCTCGCAGAGTCCCTCGAGCTGCGAAAGCTCGATCGCCTCGACTACTTCGAACGTCTCTTCGATGAGATACGGGACGAGGGTGCGATGCGTCTGTTCGCGGTCCCAGGGGCACGCCATCCGCAGGCGCGCCATGATCTCGACCAAATCGTCCCACGAATAATGCGACGACTGCGGCGGGAGAGGTACGAGCGGCATAGCGATCGATGCCGAGAGCGTCGCACGCGGCACGCCGGGAACGATCTCCGTGGCGACGCCTCTCGCTTCGAGCGTGCGAAGCAGCGGAGGCAGCCCGGGAAAATCGGAGAGTGGATTTCCGAGCACGCCGAGTCCGAGCGCGCCGTCGTGTGCGGCGGGTTCGAGGCGTTGTACGAAACGCGCGATCTCTTCGCCGCTGCCGCGCACGAGCAGCGCCGGGTCGTCGACCATTCCGCGAACGATCTCGACTCCGTTGCGCTCGAGGTAAGCGGTCAAGTCGGGAGGGGCCAGCAAGAGGACGGCTCTCCCGATAGCGCGCAGCGCATCGAGGCTGCCGATCGTCAAGAGTCCGGGATCACCCGGACCCAGCCCAGCGATGCGAACCAGCACGCGACGGAGTTCGGGGGCGCTTTGGCAGCGCCCCCGTAGGTTTACTGTGCGGCCTTACTTCGTCTTGGCCGGCGCGGGAGTGGCGGCCGCCGGTGCGCTCGCCGCTGCGCTCGCGGCCGGAGCAGCCGGCGGCGGCGTGGTGAACACGCCTTGGAATTGCGGATCGTTCACCTTGATGTCCGCCTTCTGCTGAAGGCCTTGCAGGAACGGCTGAATCAGCGGGGCCTCTTGCTGCTGACGAAGCGTGTCGGTGATCTGCGGCGTCGCGCTGGCGAGCGTCGCTTTCTGTCCCGGCGTGCGCGACTCGACTTGAATGATGTGATAACCGAACGGCGATTTGATCGGGGGGCTAATCTGCCCGATCGGCGCCGAGAACGCGTACTTATCGAAGGCCGGCACCATCTGTCCGCGTCGGAACGCGCCGAGATCGCCGCCCTTGTCTTTGCTTCCGGGGTCGGTCGAGTACTGTTTCGCCAGCGTTGCGAAGCTCTGGCCGGCCTTCAAATCGCCCTCGATCTTTTGCGCGAGCGCCAGACTCGGAACGAGAATGTGGCGCGCGGTCACCTCCTCGGGCTTGTCGAAGGTCGCGTGATTCTTGTCGAAATACTGCTTGATTGCAGCGGGCGTAATCGTGACGTCCTTTGCCAGACCCTTATCGAGAATCAGCTGCTCTTTCAGCGCGGCGCGGACGTCGGCCTCGGTGAGGCCGCGCGACTTCAGCATCTCGTCCCACGAGCCACTCGGGAAGTTCGCCTTGATCTGAACCTCGCGCGCGTCGACCTCGGCGTCTGTGACGTTAATGTTGTTATTCTTGGCGTACTGTTGAATCAGCGTCTCCTGGACCATCTGCTGCAGAATGGTGCGTCCCATCGGACTGCTCTCGAGCCTGGCGTTGAAGGCGGATCGGCTGATCGGTTCGCCATTCACCGTTGCGACCGCGCCGCCGGAGCACGCCGCGAGCGACGTGCCCATCATAAGGGCGGCAAGGCCCACGGTGATGCGTTGGGCGTTCGACATCATTGCTCCGTAGGAATGTTCAGTGCGTAGGAAGCGGGGCCGATGGCCCCGCGTTACGGCGCCCTGGGTTCGCGTGTAGCGGTACAGGTCCTGCTCTCGCGGCGGCTCGGCAGGGCGAGGTATTCCTAGATTGCTTCCAACAGCTGCCTCAAGAGGGGCATCCAACTTACGGTTGCGCCGCTCCGCGCGTCGCGACCGCGCTTCTCGGCCGGGGGCAGATCGACGACGATCCGTCCGTCGCCGAATCGGAAGCGGTTCTTCGTCAACGCTTGGAACTTGGGGACCGCCGTCGGGCCCAGCTCGAAGCCGGAGCCTACTCCGAACGTCAGGCGACCGTCGTCGACCACGACGCGCGTCACGTGCTTCTGCAGCGCGATAGCGCGCAGCTTGGTCAGTTCCACCAGGTTGCGCAGCGGCTCGGGGAAGGCGCCGAAGCGGTCGCGCACGCCTGCTTCGACCTCCTCTACCTCGGCCTGCGTACGGGCCTTTGCCAACTGCTGATAGACGGCGATCTTCTGCGATACCTGAGATATGTAGTCGCTGGGAATGAACGCGTTGACCTTGACGTCGATGACCGCCTCGCGGCGTTCCTCGAGTGACGCCGGCGCGCCGCGCCGCTCTGCGATCGCTTCGGCGAGCAGCTCGCAGTAGGTGTCGAAACCGACCGAGGCGATGAAGCCGGACTGAGCGGATCCCAGCAGGTTTCCGGCGCCGCGAATCTCGAGATCGCGCATCGCGATCTGCAGGCCCGAGCCCAAGTGGGCGAACTCGCGAATCGCCTCGAGGCGCGCTTTGGCCTCCTCGGTTAACGACTTATGCCCTTGATAGAGCAGATAGCAGTAGGCCTGATGGTTCGAACGGCCGACGCGGCCGCGCAGCTGATAGAGCTGCGCGAGGCCGAAGCGATCCGCGTCGTTGACGATCATCGTGTTGACGTTGGGAATATCGATACCGTTCTCGATGATCGTCGTCGCGACGAGCACGTCGAGCTCGCCATCGATGAAGCGCTGCATGACGGGCTCGATCTCGGCTTCACGCATCTGGCCGTGACCGATGCCGATGCGCGCGTGCGGCACGAGCTGCTCGAGCGCGTTGCGAACCGCGTAGATCGATTCGATGCGATTGTGCAAGTAGTAGACCTGCCCGCCGCGATCGAGCTCGGCCGCGATCGCCCGCTGCACGACCGCGTCGCTCGCCGGAACGACGACCGTTTTGATCGACATCCGGTTCTTAGGGGCCGTTTGAATCAGGGAGAGGTCGCGAACGCCCATCAACGACATGTGAAGCGTGCGCGGAATCGGCGTCGCCGAGAGCGTGAGGACGTCGACGCTCGCCCGGTACTCCTTCAGGCGTTCTTTGTGCATGACGCCGAAGCGCTGCTCCTCGTCGATTACGATCAGACCCAAGTCCGCGAATGCAACGTCCTTTTGGAGAAGGCGATGCGTCCCGATGACGACGTCGACCCGGCCTTCGGCGAGATCTCGCAGGATGCGCTTCTGATCGGACTTGGAGACGTAGCGCGAGAGTTCTTCAACCCTCACGGGAAAGGCGCCGAAGCGGGCGCTGAACGTACGGTAATGTTGATCCGCGAGCAGCGTCGTCGGCACGAGCACGGCGACTTGCTTTTTGTCTGCGATCGCCTTGAATGCGGCGCGCATGGCGACTTCGGTCTTGCCGTAGCCGACATCGCCGCAGACGAGCCGGTCCATCGGCCGCGCGCGCTCCATGTCGGCCTTGGTCGCGTCGATGGCTTTCTGTTGATCCGGCGTCGGATCGTACGGGAACGCTTCCTCCATTTCGGCCTGCCACGTCGTATCCGCGCCGAACGCGAAGCCGCGCGAGAGCTCGCGCTCGGCGTACAGCGCGACGAGCTGGTCGGCGATTTTCGCGAGAGATTCGGAGACGCGCGCTTTCGCGCGTGCCCAATCGCCGCCGCCCATCTTGGAGAGACGCGGTGGCTGCCCCTCGGCGGCGGAGTACTTCGCGATCTGGTGCATCTGCGTAACCGGCACGAGCATTCGATCGCTGCCGGCGTACCGCAAATCCAAGTAATCTTGCGTCGCTCCTAGGATCGTCTCCGGACGCAGGCCGAGATATTGACCGATCCCGTGCACGCCGTGCACGACGTAGTCGCCCACGCGAAGATCGGCCAGGGTGACGGGGACGCCCTCCTTGACGGCGCGCATCTTGACACGCTTTGGAGGCGCGCCGAAAATTTCGCGGTCGCCGAGCACGCGCAGATGCAGCTGCGAAACTCTGAAGCCGGCTTCGATCGACCCATGATCGATAAGAATGCCCCCGCGCTCTCGCTTTCCGACCTCTATCCCCGCGGCGCGCAGCAGGTCGGCGGTGCGCGAAACCGCGGCGCTAACGATATAGATCGTCTCGCCGCCCGCGATCCACTCGCGCAGCGCTTCGGAGAAGAGCGCGACCTGCCGGTTGAAGTGTTCTACCGGAAGACATTCCAAGACGAAGGATTCCAGCACCGGCGGGAGCCAGTCGATCGCGGGCGCGGCGAGCTCGATCGCTCCGGGAAGCGCAAGCGTCGCGCGCTGCGCTATCAGATCGCCCACTTCGAGCAGCGAGGCAGGGGGCGGCGCGAGCCGCGCTTCCAGCAACTCCGACGCCTCCTCGTCTGCCAGCAGCGTGTGCCGTTCGCGCGCGCGCTCCTCGTCGAGCGCTCGCGCCGTTGCGGCAATCGTCGCCGGCTCTTCCAGAACGACCGTCGCGTCGGCAGGCAGATAATCGAAGAGCGTAGCGCCGGCATCGACGTCGTCGGCCCACGGCACGATCGTCAACGTGTCGACCGGCTCGCTACTGCGCTGCGATTCGATTGCAAACGCGCGCATCGACTCGATGGCGTCGCCGACGAATTCGATGCGAACCGGGGCGTCGGCGGTCGCCGCGAAGACGTCGATGATCCCGCCGCGGACCGCATACTCACCGACCGCGCTCACGACGTCGCTTCGAGCGTAGCCGAGCGCAAAGAGCCGTTCCTGCAGCCGCTCCCAGCCGGGTTCGTCTCCGCTGCGAACCACGAAGCGTTCGGCGACGAAGCGCGAACGCGCCATCATGTGCTGGCGTGCCGCGGCAATCGGCGCCAAGACGATTTTCGGTCTGCCGTCGGTGAGCTCGGCGAGCAGCGTCATGCGGGCACTTCGTTCCGAAGGAGTCTCGATCGCGCCGACGGCCTCGTCGCGCGAACGAAGCAGCGCGACGCGATCGCCGCGTTCCCCTAAGTAGTAGAGCAAGTCGGCGAAGTCGCGCTCGGCCACGTCGGGCGTCGAAACGACGACAAGCAACGTGCCGCCGAGCGCGTGCGCCGCGGCAGCCAAGAACGCCGGCCGGGCCGCGCCGATCGTCTCGTGAAGCGCGTAGATGCCCGGCTTGCGTCCGGGAAGCCGGCGCAGCGCGCGCAGGCGTTCGATCGTGTTCTGCCAGGCGCGGGCGCCGCTCACCGAAGCGAGCAGCTCGTCGGCGAGTCGTGCCGGCGCAATCGGATCTATCGTCTCAAGCGCCATCGGGTCGCTCATTATACCAGGCTGGAAGGACAACCAGCAGCGGCAGCGTCGCCGCAACGCTCAAGACCGCCGCTTCCGCCGGACTCGGCGTCGCTACGGCGTCGGGGATATAACGCAACAAAGCCGTGAACGAGAGCAGCAGGGCGGCGGTTGCAGCTCGCGAGCGCGGCGCCAACGCCGCGAGCGCGAGGAGCCAGACGCCGTACCAAGGGTAGGGATTCGGAATCAGCACCCATCCGGCGAGACCGAGCCACACCCAGCCTTCGTCGCTCCCCTTACGTAGCCGCGCGATTCCGCTTGCCGCCAAAATTACGCACGCCGCCGCGGCAACGAGCAAGGCGAGCGGCGCCGAAAACGGCGCGACGATCCCCTGAAGCGAGACTTGCGCGGCGTAGTGCGCGCTTGGGACGAAGCTGCTTTTGATGCCGATGAATAACGGAATCGAAAAGAGTGCGGCGAGCACGATTCCGATCGCCGCCCCAACGCGTGCGCGGCGCTCGAGCGACCCCAACGCGATCGCCGCAACGGCTCCGGGCAGCTTGACCAGGCCCGAGAAGGCGACGATCGTCGCTCCGATCCCATACAGTTCGTATCGCACGAGCGCGAAGCCGGCCAGAACGATCGCGAGTGCTATCGCATCGTTGTGGCCTTCGGCGGCGCACCAGATCGCGACGGGGTTGAGCGCGATCGTCGCGGCTGCTCGCAGCCTCGCTACGCGATCGCCGGGAAAGGCAGCGTATGCAAGCGGCGCGCAAGAAAGCAATGCCGCCGACGCGAGGGCGCGAAGCGCATCGAGCTGCGCGAGCGTTCCCAGCGGCGCGAACGCGGTGACCACGGCGCGCGCCAGACCGACGAACGCGGGCCCGTACACGCAGATCGGAAACGCGGAACCCCACTGCCATGCGGCGTCTTGCAGCAGCACGTCGCGCACTCCGCTCGGTGCGTGCGCGTATGGATTGAGTCCGAGCCGCGCGAGCTCGCCGTACGCGGCGTACGCGTAGACGTCGCTCGAAAAGAGCACCGGCACGCACCAGGCCGCCGCCAGCGCCAGAAAGGCGATGGCGATCAGGCCGGCGAGCGAGAACGAAGCCGCACGCTCCAGCGCGCGCCGATAGAGGAATGCGGAAACCGCCATCGCGGCGAGGAAGGCGCCGAGAAGAAGCGCTCCGTGGGTTCCCCAGTTCGTGACGACGACGAGGGGTTGCGTTGCGGGCGCGTTCAAGCGCGGGAGAGCGCCGCCGCGGCGATTCCGAGCAGCAGCCACCACGCGCCGCCGACCTTGGGATAGAAAACGAGATAGTCGACGACTTGGTGTAACGCGAGCGCCACGCTCGCCGCGAGCGCGCCCAAGATCCACGGAGACCCGGTGCGTAAGCGCGCAATGAGATTCTTGCCCGAAAGACTTGCGAAGATCGCGGCGAGCAGCGCGATCGTCGCGCCCAAAAGTACGACGCCTCCCTCCGCCAGCGACTGAAGATACCAGCTGTTCGCGTGCGTGCGCACGCCGGCGACACCGTACTCGGGGAGCATCAGCTCGAAGTTGCCGGCACCTACGCCGAGGAGCGGACGGTCGAGCCACATCCGCCACGCCGCGCGCCAAAGTTCCGCCCGATTTCCCACGCCGCCGGCATAGAGACTCGGCTCGAGGGAGACGCGCAACACGCCGGGAGTGTGCGCGTAGATTGCCCACCACGCCGATCCCACGACGCCTGCGATCGCGCCGACCAATCCATAGCGCAGCGCGTGCCACGCCGCCTTGCCGCCGGCGATGGCCAGCATTGCCGCAACGATCGCCAATCCGAACAGACCGGCGCGCGAAAACGTCAGCACGTCCGCGCAGACGATCGAGACGAGCGCCGTATCGATCAGCGAAGTCCGGCGAACGAGACTCCACGCGCCGATCGTCGCGATCGCGATCTCGGCGTAGGCCGAGAGCTGATTCGGTCCCTCGAGCAGTCCCGCGATGCGCGGCACGATCGCCGGCCCGATGTAGAGGCCCGAGGGGGCGCCGATCACCTCTTGCGCGAGCGCCGACCACGCGACCGCGATCGCGGCGAGTGCGACGCTGCCGACGAGCGGCGCGTCCTCCGGGTCCAGCCGGTAACAGCAATAAGCGGCGATGAAGACGCCGGCATACTCGACGACTTTCAGCGTTTCGCGAATCGCGGCGCCCCGATGGACCGCGTCGAACAGCGTGAGCGCGCTCGCGACGACGTAGAGTCCGAGCGCGCCGAGCAGCAGCGGTGCGGGACGATCGCGCAGCGTCTTCGCAGCGCCGGGAAACGCCAAAAGACCGACGAGCACGCCGAGCAGGACGGTTTTTTGCAACGTGATCGTCGTGCCGAGTATCTCGTGAGCGAACGCGAACGGCGTCGCCAGAATCAGAGCGGCGAGCCCGTATGCCGGGCGACGCGACGTGAGCAGCGCGGCGGCGACGAACGCCGCCACGAAGAGGGCCGCAGCGAGCGGATCGAGAGGGATCGGGACGACGAACTGGTCGACGACCGGACGGTAGGTCAGAGGCGCCTCAAGATCGTTCGATGTCGCTGATGAGGTAGAGCGGCCTCCCCTTTACTTCGTCGTAAACGCGGCCGAGGTACTCGCCGAAGAATTCCAAGGCTCATCAGCTGCACGCCGCCGAGGAAGAGCACGGCGACGATCGTCGATGCCCAGCCCGGCGTATATCCGGGCGGCTTGAGGCTGAAGAGTTTGAATGCGACGACGATCAGCGCGTAGATAAATGCGACAGCGCTCACCGTGAATCCGAAATACGAAGCGAAGCGAAGCGGAATGTCGGAGAACGACGTTATGCCGTCCATCGCAAAGCGAATCATCTTGGGAAGCGGATACTTCGTCGTGCCTGCATGGCGAACGTCGCGGTCGTACTGGATCGCCACCTGATTGAAGCCAACCCAACTCACCATTCCACGGAGAAAGCGATGGCGTTCCGGCGAACGGCGCAGCGCCTCGACGACGCGCCTGCTCATCAAGCGGAAGTCGCCGGTATCGAGCGGTATCGAAACCTTCGTCAGACGCTTGATGACGCGGTAGAACATGCGCGCGGTCCAAACCTTGAAACGGCTCTCGCCTTGGCGCGAGCGCCTGACCGCGTAGACGACGTCGTAGCCCTCGCGCCACTTGCGCACGAACGCATCGATCAGCTCCGGAGGGTCTTGCAGATCGCCGTCCATCAGGACGACCGCGTCGCCGCGCGCGATCTCGATGCCGGCCGTTGCGGCGAGCTGATGCCCGAAGTTGCGCGAGAGGTTGACCAGGACGATGTGCGGCCGGCGCTGCATCTCGCCGCGGATCGCGGTCAGCGTGCCGTCGGTGCTGCCGTCGTTGACCAGCACGATCTCAAAATCGTAAGCGTCGCGCAGGCGCTGCGTGACGGCGCCGAGGCGCTCGAGCAAGGGCACGACGTTTCCGCGCTCGTTGTAGAGCGGGACGACGACGCTGAGCATCGGACGGGCGGAGTCGGGCATGCGCTCGTGACCTTCAACGCATCGCCCTGCTGCGCTTGCTGGGTTCCCTAGGAGCGGAATGCGGCGGGGCTTCAAGAAGCTACTCGACATGCGCTGCGCTGCGCCGGCCCTATGTATCGCCGCCTATTCGCTTGCGCTCGCTAGCTGCAGCCACGCTACGCGCACGGCGACCCCGGCGCGATCGCCGCAGCCCACGCCACCTCCCGCGACGGCAGCGGCTCAGCCCACACCGACCGCTTCGCCGGTTCCGGTCACGCCGCCGGTCATCACGCCGACACCCGGAGCGTCGACCACTTCATCTCCGGCGGCGCCGCGGATCGCCAAGAAGGTTCCGCATCTCGCGCCCGACGCCGCACCCCAAATACTCGCCATCGCCATTAGCGCAACGACCGTGCAGCCGGGCGACCGCGTCTCCGGCAGCGTCGTCACCAGCTCGAACGTCGCGAGCGTCGAGGCGCGCATCGGTGGCTACGCCGTATCGCTTGCGAAGGTCGGCGTGGGAAGGTTTGCGCTGACGTATACCGTCGCTCCGCTGCCGTGGTTCATTCGCGGAAACTTCACGATGCAAGTGATCGCGCGCAATACGCACGGCGATGCCGTCACGCGCGCAATTCCGCTAACAGTGCGTTAGAGGTTCCCTAAGCCGGGGGCTTTCCCCGGCGGATGTGGCGGCCGCGGCGACGGGAAGCCCGGCGGCAGGTTCGGGAATGGAGCGGGATTGTATGGCGTCGGCATGATCTGCGGCTGCTGCTGTTGGACGCCGCCGGGAACCTGGTCGTTCCAAGCATAGACGGTGTCGCGAATCACGCGCACGTCGGCATCCGGCACGACGAAGTTGCGCGGCGCCCGATCCAAGCCGTTCTGCGAGACTTCCTTCTGCTGAAACGAGCCGCGATCGTAGAGATAACGAAAGCTCGTGCCCGATGGGTAGCGGCGCGTGATCTGATAGTGCAGCGCGTCGACGCGATCCATCGGAATCGCCTGCGCGCTCCATCCGCTTTGATCGGTGGAGATGTAGACGCTCGAGGTAAAGGGCGTGACCGGCGGCACCTGCACGATGAACGTTACCAGCACCGGCCGGCCGGAGAAGTGCTGGCTGGGTAACGGCGTCTCGTCAGGCCCGGGTGTCGGCGCGTAGGCCAGCAGGTCGGGGTTGGGCGCGGGCGATGAGATCGCCACCGCGAAGCGTTGGACATCCGCGAAACTGCCTTGCGGCGGCAGCGGCGACCGGGAGAGATCCAGCTCGGTGATGGCGCCGCCGGCATCGAACGTCGCACGCGCCCAGACGCGCGGGGCGGGCTTGATCGACGTGGCTCCGCCGGTCTTGGCATCGCGGATCACGATGTCGCGAGCGGCGCGAAAGCCGTCGCCCGTCGTGAAGAAGACGTAGCCGTCCTGATAGGCGAGAAGCTGACCGCTCACGACGATCGCCGAGCTCGCGGCGATCAAGACGATCGCGAGCGTCGCCGCGAGCAGCGAGGCCGCGCGCGGCATCATATCGGAAGCACCTGCACGACCGTGGCTGGTTGCCAGAACTGCGTCCGGTATGGATTGCCGTACCAGTAGAGCGATTTCGAGACGTCCAACAGTGCGTGCGGGAAAATTTGAATGCGAACGTCGGCCGTCATGTCGTACGGCGGCTGTCCGAGATAGGTCGTGTAGAGCGGCTGGCCCAGAATATTATTGGGAGGCGGTCCGAAGACGTTGGGGACCGGGATCGGAAAGTCGACGTGGTGGCGCACCAAGAGCGAAAAGTTGAACTCGGGATTCGGCGCATCGATGATGCCGAGGCTCGTCGTGTGAGTGGTCTGAACGCCGCGAAACGACGTGAAGCTCAACGGACAGTAGAACGAGTTTACCGGCGTGCACGGGAGGTAGCCGCCGTTGATGTAGTGATCGCCGATGTTTTGGATTTGGTAGGCGACGTACGTGTGCAGGGCGCGCGTGAACTGCCGGCTGATCGTGAAGTTCTCGGAGGTGTTGCTGATCCAGTGCGGCAGCGAGTTCCACTGATATTGCTTGTTGAAGCTCGCGTTGAAGTAGTAGATTTGGTAGGGGCTCGGCGGATTGTTCAGCTTCAGCGACGGCGTAAAGAGGTTGACGCCGAAAACGGTGTTCCAGATCGTCGTGTAGACCGGACAAAAATAGACGGGTGGATGCTTTGCTCCATGCTGATCCGGACAGGGAGCGCCATACGCTTGAAGGCCAGGCGTCGGGATCGGCGGGATGCCCCGGCTCCCTTGCAGATACTGGAGCCCACCGACCGAATCGTGGTTGAAGCCGTACCCCTCGTAGATCTGCTCGTAGAGCGGCAAGTCGGCGATCTTGTTTTGAAAGCTCGACGCAGTGAGCTGCACCTGCGACGGGTGCGAAAGGTTGCCGGCGATCGTGTTCGGCACCTCTAACGCACCCTGCCCTAAGACGTTGTAGTTCGTCAGTTGCGATGTGGCCTGCACGTACGAGTGCGGAAACGCATAGGTCGCGTTGATGAACGTCGTCTGCTGCGCGGCGCGCGGCTCCTTGAGGAAGGATTGCTGCGAATAGTATTGCGTGAACGTGGAGATCTGGAAACGGCTGCCGAGCTTTTCGTAGAGCATCAGGTTCCACCACTTCTCGGCGCGCGTCGCCGGGTTGACCGACACGATCGCGTACTCGTGCGAGCCGACGAAGTGCTGCTCCACCGAGAGATAGGTGTGGTACGTCGGGTCGTAGCGCAAGTGGACACCGGTGAGGGAGTTCATGTTGCCCGCGACGTTCCAGGTCAGGTCGACGGTGGCACCCGAGAGTGAGTTCTGCGCGAAATATTGGCTTGGGCTGAAGTTCACGACGTCCGACCCGAGCGGTATCGGAGCGCCGGCGAGAAACGTGTGGGAGTTGATGAAGCGCACGTAGTTCTTCGCGCCGATGATCGCGCCGGTTCCGGTGATGCTGGGCTGTACCGGAAGGCTCGGAAACTCGAACGCGTCGTCGGGCATCACCCGCCCCTTGGCCGGATGCGCGAGATCGCCGTTCAGAAACGTCCAGCGGTCCGGCTCGCTCGTAACGGGCACGAAATAGATACGCTGAAAGTCGAGAAAGTCGGAGATCGCGGCGCCGCTGACCGTTCCGGTGGAATCGTGGAGCGTTACGTGCCCGGCGACCAGGAAGCGATTGAGCTTCAAGTCCATCGAGAAGGCGTCGCCGGAGACGGTGAAGCCATCGCTCGTTCGCAGTCGCACGTCGCCGTCGGCCTCTAGCAGGAAACGATCGTAATAGAAGTCGACGCGCTTGGCGCTCAAGTGGAGCAGAGTGACGGGCGGCGTGGGCGTGCTTCGCACCGCCGGGCTGGCGCTCGGTGCCGGTGCGGCGGAAGCCACAAGGCACGCGAGCAGGAGCATCAGCGTCGTGAGGGCCGCCGACAATGCGAATCGTGGCACGGCTGCAACGCTTTTTCGACGGCGGTCCGCGTCTCCTATGCGGAAGGCCTGGATTTGCGCGGGCCGAAACGCGAGGTCCCAGATGAAGCGCGTGGTCACGATTGTGATCGATTCGGGCGGCGTCGGCGCGCTTGCCGACGCGGCCGAGTACGGCGATGCGCCGGGAGCGAACACCATCGGCAACGTCGCTCGCCATATCGGCGCACTGCACTTGCCGAATCTCGAACGCTTCGGACTCGGCGTACTGACGGAAGTCTCGGGCGTGCCGCCGGTTGCCCAACCGCTCGCGCGCGTTGCGCGTCTGCGCGAGCGAAGCCGCGGCAAGGACACCATCACCGGTCATTGGGAGATGATGGGCGTCATCACGGACGTTCCGTTTCCTACGTACCCCGACGGCTTTCCGGAGGAAGTGATCGACGCGTTTACGCGCATTACCGGAAAGCCTCCGCTCGGAAACAAAACCGCTTCGGGGACCGAGATCATCGAGGAGCTCGGTCTCTTGCACGCGCAAAGCGGGCGGCCCATTCTCTATACTTCTGCAGACTCGGTCTTTCAGATCGCGGCGCATGAGGAAGTCGTACCGCTGGCGACCCTCTACGAATGGAGCCGGCAGGCCCGGGAGATGCTCGTGGACCGCCACGCAGTCAACCGGGTGATCGCCCGCCCATTTCGCGGGAAACCGGGGGCTTTCGAACGGACGCCGAATCGCCGTGACTATGCAATCGAGCCGCCCCCGAACTTGCTCGATGAACTCCAGGGCGCGGATGTCGACGTCCACGCCGTCGGCAAAATCGGCGACATTTACTGCGGGCGAGGAATCTCGTCGTCATCTCGCGTCAGCGATAACCGCGATGCGATGGAGAAAACCTTCGAGTTGCTAGATCGCGTCGACCACGGCTTTATCTTCACCAACCTCAACGACTTCGACTCGAAGTACGGCCATCGCCGCGACGTTCGCGGATATAAGAGAGCACTCGAGGAGCTCGACGGAATGCTGCCCGGCGTGGAGCAACGGCTTCGCCGGGGCGACGAAATGATACTCACCGCGGACCACGGCTGCGACCCGACCGCTCCGGGCACGGACCACACGCGCGAGTACGTTCCCTTCATCCACCTCGGCCCGGCCCCCGGCGCGGCACTCGGCGAAATCGAGGGTCTCGATTACGTCGGGCGAACCGTTAAGCGGGCGCTTTTGGGATGACGCCGTGCAGATAGCCGTTAGCGCTCCGGTGGAGCGCAGGGTCCCGGAAGTTTGGTCGATGCTGAAGCGATCGATCGACGTCGTGTTCGGAGTCTCTTTCCTGATCCTGACCGCTCCGATCGTCGCGCTCGCCGCTCTCGCGATCGGCTGCGCAACCGGCGGGACCCCCTTCTTTGCTCAGGAGCGGGTTGGCATGCACGGCCGCCGGTTCAAGATGTTCAAGCTTCGTACGATGGTAACCGGGGCGCACGCCATGCGGCACAGCGTCATGCACCTCAACGAGGTGGACGGACCCGTCTTCAAGATTCGCAACGATCCGCGTCTCCATCCGCTCGGCCGGTTCTTACGCCGAACCAGCATCGACGAACTGCCGAATCTCATCAACGTCGTGCGCGGCGACATGTCGCTCGTCGGGCCGCGCCCCGCGCTTCCGAGCGAGGTCGAGCATTACGACGCCGCGGCGCGGCGCCGCCTCACGGTGCCGCAGGGCGTAACCTGCCTGTGGCAGATCAACGGCCGCAGCGACGTCAGTTTCGAACATTGGATGGAGCTCGACAATCGCTACGTCGACACGTGGACGCCGCTGGGCGATCTGCTGATCATCGTCAAGACCATTCCGGCAGTCTTGCGAAGGGATGGCGCTCATTAAGGGCTCCCTTCCCCATCTCCGAGTCGTCCCGGAGTCCCGCCGGCCGCGTCATCGTATTTCGATCGCGGCCTCGACGTTCTTCATCATGGGCGCGACTTTTGCGTCGACGTTGCTCGGCTTCATGCGCGAGGTCGTGAGCGCGCGCTACTACGGCACGCGCTGGGAGATGGATACGTTTCTGGCGGCGGCGACCATACCGACGATTCTTTTCGGCGTGTTCAACGGCGCGCTGGTGAGCGCGCTCGTACCGACGTTCTCGGAGTATCTCGCGCATCGTAAAGAGGAAGAGGCGTGGCGCCTGGCCAGCACCACGCTCAACG
This sequence comes from Vulcanimicrobiota bacterium, assembly GCA_963759245.1. GTDB lineage: Bacteria > Vulcanimicrobiota > Vulcanimicrobiia > Vulcanimicrobiales > Vulcanimicrobiaceae > Cybelea. Next base: position 188,711 of record CAVWYN010000003.1, read on the forward strand.
TGCTCGCGATCGTCTTGACGAGCTGCGCGATCGTCGGGTATTTCACCGCGCCGTGGTACGTGCCGCTCATCGCGCACGGGTTCCCCGCGCCGCAGATGGACGTCGCGATTCGAATGACACGCTGGCTGATGCCCAGCATCGTCGCGGTGAGTCTGAGCGGAGTCCTCTCCGCAATGCTCTACGCGTATCACCGGTTCAGGTCTGCCGCGCTGATCGGCGTTGCCGTGAACACCGTCACGATCGCCTGCGTCGTGCTCTTGAGCCACGGCATCGGCATCTATGCATTGGTTCTTGGAACCGTGCTCGGCCTGACCGCGCAGATGCTGGTCCAGTTGCCGTCGTTTCTCTCGATCGGAAAGTATCGGCCGATTATCGACTTGCGCCACCCCGGCTTGCGTAAGATCTGGATCCTGCTGGGCCCGATCATGGTCGGCTCGGCGGCCGGACAACTCGCACTCTTCTTCGATCGGTTCTTCGCTTCGACGCTCGCGCCGGGATATATCGCCGGAATGAACTACGCAACGAAGCTCGTCAATTTCCCGCAGCAGATATTCGCCGCCGCCATCGCCACCGTCATCTTTCCGCTGCTCGCCGCACAGTTTGCGCGTGAAAACCGGCGCGGCGTCGCGCGCAGCGTCGTAACCGGCTTGCGACTGGTGAACTTCATCACGATTCCGGCGGCGTGCGCGCTGGTCATGCTGGCGCATCCGATGGTTCAGGCGCTATTCGAACGCGGAAACTTCCAGGCCGGTGCGACCGATTTAACGGCCGGGCTTCTGCCGTACGCCGCGGTCGGCCTCGTCGCTCTCGCCGCAAACGTCGTGTTGACGCGCTGCTGTTTTGCCTGTCACGAGACGGTCTGGCCGGTCACGATCTCCGTAGTTACCGTCATACTCAACGTGTTGCTCTCCTTAATCTGGCTGCCGACATTGGGCGCGCGCGGCCTCTTGCTGGCGAACTCGACGAGCCAGACGGTGCAGGCCGTTTTGTTGCTCATGCTTACCGCACGAATCGTCGCCGGAATCGATTGGGGCGTTCTGGTTCTATCCACCGCGAAGGTGGTCGTTAGCTCGCTTGCAATGCTTGCAGCGCTGGGCTGGATCGGGGCCCTCGGGGTGACGCCGGAAGCGACGCTTGCTTCACGCGGCTCGTTCCTGTTCGGACAGATCGCGATCGGCGGAACGGTGTTCGTAGCCGTTGCGCGTATACTTAACGTCGAAGAACTGGAGCTTGCGTGGCGGACGATCGTTGCCAAGTTCGAGCGCAATTTAGTCAGCCCGCCGGAGAATCGGGAAGCCCCCATCGCTTAGGCGCCACGTGCGCCAAAAAGTTAACTATGATTACTTTTTTCCCAGGAGGCTCGGCATTTCTGGAGAGCCAACACTCCAGGCCCGTGCTTTCAATCCTCATGCCCGCTTATAACGAGGCTAATTCCATCGCCGACAATGTGTGCGAGACGGTCGAGACGATGCACGCGATGGGAGTGGATTTCGAAATCGTCGTTGTTGACGACGGAAGCATGGACGGCACGCATGCGGCGGCCAGCGTCGCGCTGCGGGCTTGGCCCGATCACGTTCGCGTCGTGCGCTGCACGCGCAACGAAGGTAAGGGAAACGCGCTAATCTGCGGTTCCGCCTATTCGCGCGGCGAATACGTCGCGTTTCTGGATGCCGACATGGATCTGCATCCCGAGCAGCTGGCCAACTTCTTTGCGATCATGAACGCGAGCAGCGCCGACGTCGTGATCGGCTCGAAGTTCCATCCTCAATCAAACGTCGACTATCCGCCGCTGCGCCGTATCTACAGCTTCTTTTACTTCTTGCTCGTACGTACGTTGTTCGGGTTGCCTGTGCGCGATACGCAGACGGGCATCAAACTCTTTAAGCGCAAGGTGCTCGACCGCGTGCTTCCGCGAATACTCGTGAAGCGATTTGCGTTCGATCTCGAGGTTCTCGCGAACATCCATCATTTCGGCTACCGAATCGCCGAGGCACCGGTAACGCTCAACTTCCAGAGAGTGTGCAGCCGGCTGCGTCTACCTGCGGTCTGGAATGTCTTTCTCGATACGTTAGCGATATTCTACCGAATGCGGATCCTGCATTATTACGATCGGCCCGATCGTGCGCCGGCCAGGACCGATTTTGCCGCCGGTTCGCACGAAATCGTCATTCCTGTCGCTATAGGGGACTAAAACCCGCTTGGCCTCCAATACGGCACTGGTGCTGTTGCTACCAGGGCTGGGTGATGCGATGGCCGCGGGCCCCATCCTGCGCGGGCTCGCGCGTGGAGCGTGGACCGTCGACGCGTTGACGTGGCAGGAGCCGGTAAGCGAATATACGCTCGCGCTGGGAGTGATGCGGGACGTCGTTCAGCTGCCGTTGCAGCCGAGTCCGGCGCAGATGCTTGCGCATCTGCTGCGATTGCGCCGGCGCCGCTACGATCTCTCGATCCTTCCGTTTCCCGCGACGCGATGGCAATACGCGGTCGTCGCCCGCGGCGTCGGCGCCAAGAGCCTCTGGATGCACGAGTACGGCGGAGCGTCGAGCATCATCGCGCGGACTACGCGCAATACACGCGTCCCGCTCAGGGGCGGCCACCGCATCGCCGAAAACCTGCGACTCGCGCGATCGCTCGGATTGCGGTCGGGTGAGGACGATCTCGAGTATTGGGTGCCCCGCGCTTGGCGAAGCGACCGGATCGCCGGTATGCTGGGAATTCATCCCGGGTCGATGGCATACAAGGGAAACGAGGCGAAGCGCTGGCCCTACGAGCGGTTCGTTGCATTGGCGCGTCAGCAGGCCGCCTCCGGACGACGAGTCCGCTTCTTTCTCGGACCGCACGAAGAACGCGAGGCCGGGCGCGCGGAGCAAGACTTTTGGGGCGCCGAGGGAATCAGCATCGTTCGCGAGCCGCTCGCGGAGGCCGCGCGGCGGCTGGCGGAATGCGAAGTCTTCGTCGGCAACGATGCGGGTTTCAGCCACCTCGCGTCGGGGCTCGGCGTAAAGACGTTGGCGCTGTTCGGCATGACCAGCGAGGTTCGAGGAGCTCCGGTCGGGCCGACGATCGCGTTGCGTCCGTCGCTCTGTCCGGCCTGCCACGACGAGGGATCGCACCGATTCGAATGCGTGCGGCGAATCGAGTATCGCTGCATCCTGCGCGACATCGAGGCGGACGCGGTTTACCGGGAGGTCGACCGGCTCTTTGAGGTGCCGTCGGTCGAACAAAGGTTGAGCTTGGAAGGTCCATTCAGGCTGTACGGAAAGGCTTATTAGATTGAAAGAGCAGACCGCCGATCCCGCGACTGCCGGGCTGAAGGCGCGAGCGCCGGCCGGCGACCGGGCGCGCGGGATAGCGCTGCCTATGCCCGACGCGCTGCGGAAAGCCGCCGTTCCGGTGCTATTCGTGGCGCTCGCCCTGCTCGTGACGACCGGGTACGGCAGCGGCGTGCAGCTGAACGACGGGCAAGCCTCGCTGCACATCGATCCGCTCAAATTTCTAACGCAGCTCCTTGCGGCTTGGAGCCCGTCGCTGCATCTGGGCGTGCACACCGGCTTCTGGTTTCCGTACGAAACACCGTACGCGTGGGCCTACGGCGTCGCGCAGATCCTGCACGTGCCGCAAGACGTCGCGCAGCACGTCATCGTCTTCGCAGTGTATCTCGGGTGTCTTTTCTCGATGTACTACTGCCTCCGACACGTAACTCCGTGGCTCGACGAGTTTCCGCGAATCGCCGGCGCGTGCGCGTATCTCTTCAATATGTACGTCGCGCTGAACTCGCAAGCGCAGATCGTTTGGCTCCTGACCTACGCCACGTTGCCGGCGATGGTCGGCGTGACGGCCCGCGCGATGCGGGGCGAAATGAACGTGTGGCGAGCCGGCCTCTTCATCGCGTTGCTGGTCCTGCTCGGCGCGGGGATCAATCCGCCGCTCGTAGCGATCAACGTCGTCGTCCTCGCTATCTTCGTCATACTAACGGTTGCCTTCGATCCGCAACCCGTCGCGGCGGCAAGGCGCACCGTGCCCTTTATCGCCGTCGCCTCGATCGCCGCGATCGCGATCAACCTCTATTGGGTCGTCCCGTTTGTCGATTTCTTCCGCGGCGTCTACCTCAACGGGGTGCTCAGCGAAGCGCCCTCGATGCACAACGCGGCGACGTCGTTCGATAACGTACTGCGCGGCCTAGGTCATTGGGCGACGTTCGTCTCGTTTGGCGGGCGCGCATATTTTCCGTGGGCCGCGTCGTACGCGTCCGGGCTCTTCGGAGCGCTGCTCTGGTTCGTGCCGATCGTCGCGTTGGGCGGCATCGCCTTCAAGCGCAACCAGCGGCCGGCGACCCTCTTCTTTTTGATCGTCACGATCGTCTCGGTTCCGATCGTGGTCGGCTACTATCACGACGCGCTCGGCGACGCGGTAACGACGCCCATCTACAACGCGTTCTACCGGAATGTCCCGGGATTCCAGATGTTCCGCTTTTCGTACAAGTGGGTGGCGGGCGTCGAGTTCGGCATCAGCGGACTGTACGCAATCGCCGTCGCCGCAATCGTCGGGCTGCTGCGCGAACGGCTTGCCGCAGCGTCCTCGCGCGAGCGTGAGGCTTGGAGCTGGACGGTGCCGGCCGCCGGTGCGGCGTCGATCCTCGTTCCGATCTTGATATTCGTTCCGGTCTTGATCGCCAAGATGAACTATCCGGGGCCGGTGCTCCCCGCGTGGGAGTACCGCGAAAAGGCACTCGTGGGGAACGATGAGCGCCATCGCGTAGCGCTCTTTCCAACGCAGTATCTCGAGCAGTTCGATTGGGGGTCGCCGCAGTTCTACATCGAGGACTCCCTCGTGAACCGTCCGATGATCTACGGACTGCTCGGGGGCGAGCCTTCGGAGGGCACCGACGTCTGGGTGCGCCGTACGTATCGCGCAGCGCGTGAAGGTTTGCCCTTAGCGAGCGACATGCTTCGCGTGTTGGGCGTCGATACGATCCTTCAGCGCGACGATTTCATTCCGGTAATCGACTTTAGCTCGCCGGGAGAATGGCGCTTCAATACGACGACGCTCACGCACGACTTGCTTCACCGCGTGATCGGCGCAACGCCGGTGCGTTCGGACGGACCGCTGCACGTGTATCACGTCGCGGGGGCGCTGCCGCTCGTCTATGGCGTCAATCACCCCGTCATGAGCACCGCACCGACGTACACGGACGGGTATCTGGGCGACGTCGATGCGATGGCGAAGGGCAAGGCGCAGTTCGAGCCGGTTACCCGATCGAGCGACGAATTCTCGACCGTCATGCAGTCGGTGTCGCCGATCTTGCCCGCCTCCCCAGAACAGATTCGCGATCTGGCCGTCAACGAGGCGCTTTCGCACGGCGGCATCAGGATCCACCCGCCGCCGGCCGACGTCGGTTGGACCACGCCCTTTGCGGTGCGCGACGGCGGCGTTTACGAGATCTTTTCGCGCGAGCAATCGTTGCTATTCGAGAAGTCTCCGGCGCAGAACTTAGAGATCGACGGGACGTACTTCTCGCCTCGAACGAGCGGCGGAGCATGGACCGACTACGGTCAGATGGAGCTGCCCGCCGGGAGTCACTTCGTTTCGGATGGTTATCCGGATGCGAACTTGGTTGTCGCGCTCGTGAGCGTCGACGAGCTCAAAGCCTGGCAGGATCGCATCGGCACGCTCGAGCGAGCGCTGCCGCAGAATCGCGCAACGACGAGTCTGGTCTACGCCGGGAAGGCGACCGTAACGTTGCCGGCTTCGGGGAGATATCGGGTAAGTGCAGGTGCCGTCGGCCCGTTCGGCCCCGATGGTCAGGCGCAAACATATTTCCGGCGCGGAGGGGCGAATCGCGGCGCGTTCCCCGCGGACCTCTCGGCGACGCTTCCTTATATTCTCGGCAGGGGCGTGATCGGAACGTCGGCGCTCATGATGCCCGAGCAGTGGTATGGCCAGGATCCCTCCACGTACGAGTGGCAGCGCGGCGACCCGGCGTCGTGGTTCCTCTTCGCGCGCGACGCGCGCGTGCGCGTCTTCGTGCCCGGCTCGCGCGGCGCGCGCGCGCAGGTCTCGATGCGCGTTAGCCGTTTGCAAATCGCCGAAGCAATGACCGTCGCGGTCAACGGCGGTGCGCCGCAGAGCGTGGCGCTGGGCGGATCTCCGGCGAATCCGCAAGCCTTCGATACGATCGCGAAGCTCGCGGGGGCGCCCCCGGCGCCCGTGAGCTTCCCCGTAGCGCTGCAGCCCGGTTGGAACGAGATCGCGTTCCGTTTCCATCCGAACGACGGCGAGCGCGAGGATCTCGGGATGGGCGTGATCTCGGCAGCGGTGGCGCCCGACCTCTCGTTCACTCGCTCGGCGACGACGGCTTCGCAGCCGGTCCTGCACGATAGCGCGTTCCGATCGATCGCGCTCGACAATCCGCCGACGGGTCTGGCCGGCGATCCCGAGATCGACGGATCGGTCGAAGGCACCGACGTTCACTCCGTCTGGCTGGCCGTCGCACTGGCCGACGGCGTCAACGTCGTCTACCGTACGTTCCCGATCGCGCAGGACGGCACGTTCGATATCAACTTCATGCACGCGTTTCCGGACGGCTGGTTCGACGGGACGCAGCGGATCATCGGCATCTGGTTCGTATCTCGCGGGACGCGGCCGAAGTTCTCGGCCATCTATTACAACCTGCACGCGATGCCGGCGCGAGCGCTGCGGCGTCCCCAATCGCTAACGAATCTTCCCATTCGTATCGACGGGAGGACGATTGGGTCTGCGCCCGTCTTCCTCTCCGCGGGCCGCCACACCGTGGCGAGCGGGGATCGCCAGGTGAAGATGACGCTGCTGACTCTCGATCCCGTCAAGCTTCCGCGCACTAAAGCTTTTGCGCTGACGTGGCAGCGAGAATCACCCACCGCGCTCAAGGTGACTGCGCGCGCCGCTACCAATCCGTTTCTCCTCGTTTTCGGCGAGGCGTACCATCCCGAGTGGCAGGCGACGCTCGGCGGCGAACCGCTTCCCCACGTCGTCGTTGACGGGGTCGTCAACGGTTGGATCGTGCCGAGCCTGCCGGATGGCGGTGAGATCGCGTTGACCTTCGCCGGCCAGAGGTACTACGTCATCGCGGCGCTGCTCTCGCTGATCGCCCTCATCCTGATGATCGTGCTCGCTTGTCTCCCGCGGCTCTGGCCGCTGCGCGCATCCGACCGTTGAACGCAGGCGCGTGGGCCTTAGGACGCGCGCTCCAATACGCGGCCGCAACGGCGGTCGTCGCACTCATCGCGGCGATTCTGTTCCCCGGAGACGACGCCGAGCGCTTCGCCACGACGGCGTACGTGGCGGCGATCGTTGCAGCGCTCGTGCTCGCGCTCAAATGGTTTCTTCCGCAGGCTCCGGCGGCGCAGCATCGCGGGCCGGCCTTTCCGGCGATCTTCACGTTCTCGCTTTGGGTGGCGCTGTTTCTCATCGTCGGCGGCGCGTTCGTTTCGCAGCCCGGTGCGGAAGTGCGCGCGGTTGCTGCGTGCTTCGGTTTGATCGGCGCGGGCGCGATCGTACGCGCAGGCACCATTGGGGCGATCGGCGGCAAGCTCGCGCGCGGAGATCGGCTTGCGGCCGCGACTCGATACGCCATCGCCACCGCGATCGTAGCGCTCGGAGCGGGCGCGTGGCTCGCGTCCGGGAGCGCCGAAGGGCTCGTGCGGCTCGCCTACGCCGCGACGGTTGTCGCAACGGTGGCCGTTGCTGCATCGATGCTCGCGCCGACGCGCGCCGGCGCTTTCGCGATGCAAACGTACTCGCGGGCCGCCGTGATGTTGAAGACTCCCGCAAGCGCCGAGATCTTCGCGCGTACGACCGAATATGCCGTAGCCGTCGCGATCGCGGCTTTGGTGTTGGCGGCCTCGACGCCGCAGCTCTTCGCGGAACGCTTCGCGACGGCCGCGTACTTGGCGATTCTCTTCGCCGGTCTCGGCATCGCCGTGAAGTGGCGGCTCGAACGCCTGGGCGTGCAAAGCGCGGTTCCAGTGCGACGCACGCCGCGCGAGAGGGCGAAATTTGTGGGCGCGGTCGCACTGCTTCTCTTCGTCGGGCTGGTTTGCGGGTTCAGCCTCATCGCGGAGACGTTGGCGGCGTGCGCGTGTCTCTACGCGATAGGCTTCGCAATCGTGAAACGCGCCGGCGCCGTCGACGCTAAGTAATAAGGTGGTTCGGGCCTTTGCGATAGCGGCCGCATTGGCATTTGCGGCCTTCGTAACCGCGAAGGGAGTTCCGACGCTCCGCCACGATTGGGCGTGGCCTATCGACCGCGTTGCGATTCCCTCCTTCCTGAACGAATTGATCGGCGGCTGGCTGCCGAGTGGCCTCGGAGCGCTGGGCGCTCATCCGACGACGTACATGCTTGCCGCGCCGCTTGCGTTCGCAATGTGGCTCTTCGGTCCGCTTCCCGCCCTCGTGCTGCTCGCAATCGCCGCCGGATACCTCTGCATGTTGGGCGCGGCGAGCTTGTCACAACATTGGAAGTACTCGACCCCGGCCGCGGTGGGCGTCGGGCTCTTTACGCTGTTCAATCCGTGGGTCTACAACGAGGTCGTCGCCGGACACCTCGTGATGGTGCTCGCGTACGCGGGCATCCTCAATCTTTTCGCCGAGATGCTGCGCGCGCGGGACGCTTCTCCCGCGCGACTCGCGCTCTGGCTCGCGCTCGTCGCGATACAGCTGCAATTCTTCATCGTCGCGATGATCGCTCTCGTGATATTCGCGTTCGTTACGAGGAAATGGTTGCCCCCGATTGCAGGTGTCGTCTACGCGCTGCCATCGATGGCCGGCCTCGTCGCCGAACGCGGCACGTATCTGCGGATTCCCTACAATCTCACGTGGCAGTCGAATCAATCGGTCGCGCCCGCAGCGCTCTCGGCGTTAGGGGGATACTTTCCAGGCTATTCCGATCGCCTTGGCCTGACGGCGGCGCTCGCGGTTTGGGCGATGCTCGCGCTGGCGTTTGCGGGCGTCGTTGTGGGGCATCGTTCGCGATCCGTGATCGGCACGACGTTGGGGGCCGCTCTGCTCTTCGCGATCGTAGCCGGCGTGCACGGACCGTTCGCGGTTCCGTATACGTGGATCGTTCGGCACGCTCCCGAGAGCGGCGTCTTTCGCGAGCTCTACGATCTAGCCGGAATCTTCGCCGCATCGATTGCCGTTCTCGCATGCGCCGGCGCCGGCGCGCTCAGGCCGCTGCGTTATCTGGCGCTGTGCGCGGGAATCGTCCTGCCGATCGCGTGGCTCTTCGCGCCGCCGAACGGGTTCTGGATTCCGGGAAACTCGTATCCGCATCCGCGCATCGTCGCGCAGCTCGGTTCCAGAGTTGCGCTCTTGCCTGCGTTTCAACCGTTAACTCTGCGGAGCGGAGGCGGCGACGGAGCAGATCCGGATGCGCATGGATATCCTGGCGGCGTCACCGCGTTGAACGAATATCTTCCGACGTATCCCGTCGACGCGGCCCTCGCTCGCTTCGAACAGAGCGGCGATGCCGGCGCGTTACGCGCATTGGGAGTGACGCGCATCGTGCCGCGGCCGTGGCTGCTCTCGCTGTCCAACGGACGGATCGGCCTAGCCGCTTCGTCGCTCGCGCCGCCGCACCCCACACCTCCCGCCGCGCAGGAGCGCTATATCGGCGCGGCAACACCGCTCGTTTCCACGTGTGACGGCGCGCGCGTAGTCGCGTTGGGAGATCGCTTGGGAGCCTGCCAGCTCTTCTTCGGAGATGCGGGCCCGCCGTACGCGCAAGTCCGAGCGTTCCAAGCGCACTCGGATTCGCTCGATCCGCGCTCCGAGTGGATCGACGCGCGGCTCGGATTCGCCGCGACGCCGGTGCTCGCGCAAGGGATCGGAGGCGTACTCACCGAGTCGGCCCTTCCGCACCCCGTCGAACCGGGCTCGGCGCTGCTCGCTTACGTGCGGGGGCGGTTGAACGATTCGGATCGACGGACTTTAGCGAAGAGTCCAGGTGAGTTTCGCTGGATCGCGATTCCGCCGCGCGTCGCATCGGTGAGCTGTGCGGGTTTGTGCGAGCTCGTCGCGCAGGCGCCGAGAGTTCCTTTACTTCCTCTTAATGCTCCGCCTGCGCGAACCTCCGCCCTGCCGTTTCGCGAGATTTTCCCATGGCTATTCATCGTCGGCGGCAGCGTCGATGCCGCGCAGGTACTACGACTGAACGAACGCTACGACGCCGCTTGGACCGCTTTTAGCGCGTGGCGCGTGGTGCCGCACGTCCGCCTCGACTCGTACGCGAATGGCTGGCTTTTTTCGCAGCCCTCGTCGAGTGCAATAATTCTGCTGCAGGTGACCTCCCTCGTACAGATCATCGCCGAAATCTGCGGTATCGTCGCTCTCGCGTGGTTATTGAAGGCGGCGGCGCGCGAGCCGACGAAGCGCGCCCCGTGACGATGAGTACACGCGTTCCTTTTGTAGATTTGCAGGCTCAATTTCGCGCGTTGCGCGAGGAGATCGTTCCTCGCGTCACGCAGGTCATGGAAGACGCGAAATTTATTCTCGGCCCGGACGTCGGCATCTTCGAGGAAAATTTCGCCGATTACGTGGGCAGCCGGTATTGCGTCAGCCTGGAGTCGGGAACGGCAGCGCTCGCGCTCGTGCTCGAAGCGCTGGGCCTGGGGCCCGGCGATGAGGTCATCATCCCCGCGAACACCTACATCGCCTCGGCGATTGCGGTATCGGCCGTCGGTGCGAAACCGGTGTTGGTCGACATGGACGAAACCTATCTGCTCGACCCTTCGTTGCTCGAATCGGCTCTGACGTCGCGCACGAGAGCGGTCATGCCCGTGCACCTCTACGGTCAGGCCGTGCCGATGGATCCGGTAATGGACTTTGCGCGGCGACGCGGATTGCGCGTAATCGAGGACGCAAGCCAGGCGCACGGCGCGCGCTGGAACGGGCGGCGCGTCGGAACCTTTGGTGACGCGGGATGCTTCAGCTTCTATCCCGGCAAGAATTTAGGCGCCTACGGTGACGCCGGCGGGGTAGTGACGGACGACGCGGAGCTCGCGGACAAATTACGGTTGCTGCGCGACTTCGGACAGCGCCGGAAGAACGAGCATTTGCTAAAGGCCGGAAACTGCCGTCTCGACACGATTCAAGCCGCGGTCCTCGACGTGAAGCTTCGTCACTTGGATCGATGGAACGAAGCGCGGCGCCGAAACGCGCGCGCGTACGACGCCAAGCTCGCGCAGATCGGCATCGCACCGCCGCCGTGCCTGCACGACGAAGGGCACGTCTATCACCTGTATGTCATCGAAGTCGGAAACCGAGCCGACGTGCAAAGCGCGCTCGCGGAGAGCGGCATAGCGACGGGCATTCACTACCCCATTCCAATCCATCTTCAGCCCGCCTACCGCGAGCTCGGCCTGGGCCCCGGCTCCTTCCCGCGCACCGAGCGCAGCGCGCAGCGCATCCTGTCGCTCCCCATGTTTGCGGAGCTAACGGAAGAACAGATCGATCTCGTCGTGGGGGCGATCCAAAGCTCGCAGCCTCTGGTTAGCGCGTAGGCTTTCCGCTAAGTACGTCGTCGTGGCGCAGGAACTCGTGGCAGCCGTCGTCGGAGCCGGCTACTGGGGGCCGAATCTCGTTCGGAACTTTCACGCCTCGCAAGAGTGGCGAGTCGCGTGCATCGTCGACAACGACCCCGCTCGGCTAACTAAGCTCGCGCGCCTCTACCCGCACATCGCGACCTACTCCAAGATAGAGCAGGCGCTCGAGGACACGCGGATCGATGCCGTCGCAATCGCGACCCCTCCGCGCACGCACCATACCTTGGCCGCGCAGGCGATCGAGGCCGGAAAGCATGTGTTAGTTGAAAAGCCGCTTACCGAAAGCTACGGCGCGGCGTGCGATCTCCAAGCCCGCGCCGAGCGCCGCGGCGTTCACCTGATGGCGGATCACACGTTTCTCTACACCGGTTCGGTCGAAAAACTTCGGGCTCTGCGCGAAGGCGGCGATCTCGGCCACATCTACTACATCGACTCCGTGCGCGTCAATCTCGGACTCTTTCAAGAGAGCAACGTACTCTGGGATCTGGGACCTCACGACGTCTCGATCATCAATTACGTGCTGGGCGAAGAACCCCAGGCGGTCTCGCTTCAGCTTGCTTCCTGCGTTCACGCGGAGACGCCCGACGTCGCCTTTCTGACGATGTGGTATCCAAGCGGCTGCATCGCACACGCGCACTTGAGCTGGCTGTCGCCGGTAAAGGTGCGCCGAACCATGATCTCGGGAAGCCGCAAGATGGCGGTCTGGGACGACGTCAATCCGAACGAGAAGATCTACATCTACGACAAGGGCGTCGTGCTGCACCCGTCCAGCAAGACTCTGCAACAGCAGATGGTTTCATACCGGCGGGGAGATCTCAACGTGCCGCTCGTCGACGAGCGCGAGGCGCTCGGGAAACTGGTCGACGACTTTGCCTCCGCGATCCGGACGGGTGAGCCGACGCGGTCGGACGGACGTTTCGGCGCCGGCGTCGTGCGCGTAATCGAGGGAGCATTGCGCTCGGCTCAATCCGACAGCGCACGCGTGAATCTGTAGGACGCCAACGGTGAGCGAATCCAAGCCGGTGCGTTTCTCGCTGATCCTTCCGACCTTGAACGAAGAGTGGCGGCTGCCCCTATTGCTCGACTCGATCCGGCGGCAGCGCTATCCGCGCGAGTCGATCGAGCTGCTGGTTGCGGACGGCGGCTCGACGGATGGTACCGTCGCCGTCGCTCGCGAATTCGGGGCGACGGTCAGTCACAATCCGATCGGGCGCGCGGAGCCGGGGGCGGGAATACTCTTGCAACGCGCGACCGGAGACGTCGGCGTCCTCCTCGCCGCGGACAACGTGTTTAGCGACGAGCTCTTCCTCGACAAGCTTGCGCGCCCGTTCGCCGACTCAGGCGTAGCGGCAGCCTTCCCGGCGCTAATCAACACCGCGCGCGACGGCGCAACGACGCGATACTTCAACGCCTTCAGCGATCCGTTCAACCATTTCGTGTACGGCGGCGCCACCTCACCAGCGTCGTACCACAGAACCTTTCGCGTGAAGCGCGCGACGCCCGACTACATCGTGTACGATTTCGCCGCCGGCCCCACGCCGCTCATCGCCTTGGCTCAAGCGTTTGCGATAAGGCTTCCGTATCAAAAACCTGCGGGCACCGACGAGGACGACGTAGCGCCGGTCGAGACGCTGATCGCGCAGGGCCGGGAGATCGCGTTCGTCCCGGACGCGCGGCTCGAGCATCACACGGTCGGCGGGATCGGCGACGCGCTCCGCAAATTCGGTCCTCGCTTTCGAGCTCGCATGACCGATACGGCGCAACCGATCTGGGGCCGGCTGCGGAGCACGGGTCGCGCCCAGCGTTTACGCGCCTATCTGTGGCCGTTCTACTCGGTCAGCTTCGTCTTTCCGTCCGCATCCGCGGTGTACGGTCTCATTCGGGACCGGCGCTCCGAGTGGCTCTACCATCCGTTCGTCAGCGCGGCGTTCGGATTCGAGTTCTGGAAACAGGCGGTGATGTTAGCCTTCGCGCGCTTGAACGACGGCAGGCCCAGGACCGCCGACTGAGCCGTCCGCACGGCGCAGCGGCGAACCCGCTCGAACCGCCCCGTTGGGTTCTTCAAAAATTTCGCTCCAGTAGCGCATCATCACGAGGCCGTCTTCGTGCGACCCGAGCAGATCGGGCAGCGTTCGTCCTTCGACCATGTCGATCAAGAGCGACGCGAAATTGATTCCCGCCGCCGTCGTCAACGCCAGCGTCCCCGAGAAACGCGGGTTCATCTCGATTATCGAAAAGCCGCCGTCCGTTTGAAGCATGCCTTGGACGTTGGCGGGTCCCTTGAGGCCCGTCTTTTCGACGACGCCGCGGACGATTTGCTCGATGAGAGGGTGGCGATAGGTTCGCCCTTTCACGGAGACGCCCGCCTTGATGGCGATGCGCTCCCGCGGCACGGCGGCCACTACGCGCCCCGGCGCCGCGGCGAAGCAATCGACGGTGAACTCCGCGCCCTCGACCGCCTCCTGAACGATAAGGTCGCTCCGCCCGCGTGCCGCGTCGTGCAGCGCGGGGAGGCTCTCGACTCGGGCGGTTCCGATCGATCCCGAACCGCGCCGCGGCTTGAGGTAGGCGGGGAACCGGCCGACGCGTACGTCCGGCGAGTAGGGCTGTGTTGCGGGTCCGGGGACGCCGATCTCGCGCAGGAACTTCGCGAACTCGAGCTTGTCGCCGGTTTGCAGAATGATCTCGCGAGGCGGTACCACGAGGCGGCAGCCGATCGATTCGAAACGTTCGCGTTCTGAGTCGAGCGGAAGGAACTCGCTCTCGACGATGAGCGGCACGAGCAGGTCGATCTCCAGCCGGCGGACCGCCTCGAGACAGCGGCCCGCGAAATCCGGAGCGCTCGCGGCCGGAAGAGGGACGAACTCTTCGACGAACGCACGCGTCGCGTTGATCGGATTCATGTCGCCGGCAGCGATGAATCCGGCGCGGCCGTCGTCGCGCAGCGCTTTGATCAAGGATTGAGCGGTCACGGTTCCGGCAGCAGTGACCAGGATGCGCCTCACGGGCCTCGATCGAAATTCGTTACCGCGCATCGTGCGGCATCCAGTGGAGCGTGAGATCTTTCACGCGGATCGTTCCCGAATGACGAAAGATGTAGAAGCGGTTATCGGGACCGACGTAGATCGTGTCATTGGTCAGCGGATCGCGGCCGTAGAAGACGACGACTTTTGTGGTCGCGTCGACCACCCCGCGCCAGTGATAGCCGGCGGGCAGGTGCGCGTAGTCGTAATGCGCCGCCGGCGCGCAGCTTGCGAGCATCGTTGCTAGGCCGAAAAGATGAACGCGTTTCGCCGGCGATAACGTGCTTTAGAGCACCTTAGTACGATCGAACGTTCCGCAGACCGGCGGCTCTGAACGCGGTGATGACCGTCTGGGCGTCGGCCCCGGCGGCGGGATAGAGCACGACTGCGCGACCGTCCGCTACGGCCTGGTCGAAGTTGTCGACTTCGTCCGGAGGAATCGCAAAGCTGGTAAGAGCGCTGCGCGACCCGCCGCCCCGCGACGAGAACGAACCGAGCGAGGCTTGGCGCCCGCCGATACCCGGAACGCCGGTGCCGCCCGAGTCGCCCATGATGCCCAGGCCACGAGTCAAATCATCGGAAAACGAGTTAGATTCCATGTCCTCCATAACATCGACGAACTCCAGCGCCGACGACTCGGTGTCGCTTCGGGTGCCGCTCACGACCTTGACCTTGCTCAGATCGATCTGCTGCGCCGCAAGCGCGCTCTCGAGCGCCTTTGGATCGGATTGCGGAAATATGCCGACGACCAAACCTGCTGCCACGGGTTACAAACTCCTTACGTTGCCACTAGCCGTTGTAGACTCTGATGGCGTGGCTAAGCCGTTCGACGCCGATCCGGATATTCTTCTCCGAAGCGTTCGAGAAGTTCAATCGCATGCCGTCGTGCACGTTGCGGCGGGGATAGAAATTTACGCCCGGGACGAACACCACTTTCGATCGAGCCGAGATCTGCAGCAGCTCGCTCGTATCGACGCCCGGCACCGTGACCCAGAGGAACATTCCGCCCCCCGGGCGCGTGAACCGCACGCGATCCGGCATGAACTCGCCCAGTGCCTCCGCCATCACGCCGCGCCGCGTTGCGTAAGTCAGCGCAATCTTACGCACGTGCGCGTCGAACGCGTCGTCGTCGCTCGCATACTGGTGAAAGACGTACTGCGCGAACGTGCCGCTATGGAGGTCGGCGCCCTGTTTTGCCAGCACGACCTTTTCGCGAATCTCCTCATCCGCCGTGACGAGCCATGCGATCCGCATCCCCGGCGCCATGATCTTGCTGGCCGTGCCTGAATAGATGATCGGCGCACTCGACTCGTAGGAAATCAACGGCGGCAGATCGCTGCCTTCGAAGCGCAGCTCGCCGTACGGATCGTCCTCGACGATCGGCAACCCGAAATGCTCGCAGATGCGAACCACGTCTTTGCGGCGCGGTCCCGAGAGCGTGCGTCCCGTCGGATTCGCGAAGTTCGGAACGAGGTAGAGAAACTTCGGGAATGGATCGGCGTGTTCGAGCACGCGCTCCAACGACGCTGGAACCAGGCCGTCGTCATCGGTATCGACCGTGAGATAACGGGTCTGATATGCATCGAAGGCTTGGATCGCACCGAGATACGACGGATCTTCGAGCACCACGTGGTCGCCGGGATCTAGGAAGATCTTCCCTACCAAATCGAGGCCCTGCTGCGAACCGTTGACGATCGTAACGCTCTCGGCATCGAAGATGCCACCGATCCGGCGAGTGAGCCGCTCCGCGACCCAGATGCGCATCTCCGGAATTCCTTCCGTGACGCTGTACTGCAGCGCCGCGGCTCCGTAGCGCTCCATGACGATGCGCGCCGCCTCCGCGACTGCCGCCGTCGGAAAGAGTTCGGGCGCGGGCAGGCCTCCGCCGAACGATATCACGTCCGGCTGCTGCGTGACCTTCAACATCTCCCGAATCGTCGAAGCTCGCAGGTGAGCCGTACGCTCGGCGAACTTCGCGACGCGGGACACGGTGGTCATGCGGGAGACTTTAGCCAGCGGTCATTGGGGGTCCGCTTATGGGGGCGCGCGTCGGAGCCGGCCCGGCGTCGATTGGCCGGGCGAAAGAATCGCCCGCGAAGGAGAGGATCGTTGCGCCGAGTCCGATGAGGCCGACCAGCATCAATACGAGGGTCCCCACTACCGGCACGAGCTCCGCCGCGGTTATCAGGGCGATGCCGACGAGCAGGGCGACGAGCGGCGAGGGGGTCGTGGCCGGGCTAACCAGTTCGCAGAGCCGGCGCCCGATCAGGAGCGCGAGCGCCGCGGTGCCGAGGAACGCGCTGGCGAGTAGGAAGACGAGCTCCAGCAGTATCAGGGGGATCAGCAGGATCGTAATCGCGAGCAGAACCGCGAGGGGGATCACCGCGATACAGCCCAGCAGCCCGGCGGTAAGCGAAAGTCCGGGATGGCGCTCCAGCCGGTCGAGCACCATGCGCGTCCGCAGGGGGAAGATCAAGAAGATCAGCAGCGCCAGCAAGTTCCAAGAGAGACGCCAGAGCAGCCGGTGATCGGGCACGAGCGGACCGTAAGCCGACTCGCTCGGCGCCCACGGGACCACCGCCTGAGTTACAGCGCCGCCGACTTCGTGGACCTGTCCGGTGACGACCCCGCCCGGTCGCGGATCGTAGCTGCCGCCGACGACGTTGAGGTCGCCCTCGACGATACCGGCGATCGTCGCGTCGCCGAAGATGACCGTCAGGTCCCCGTCGACGACTTGCCCCGGCTCGACGACTACTGAACCGAAATAGGTCCCGCCGTGATAGACGGCTTGCGTGTCGGCCCGCGCCGGGGCCGTCAGTAGGGCGAGACCGGCCACGAATCCGGCGAAAACAATTAGGCAGCGCGAGTTCACGAGCGAGATCCTCTCCTTAGGTAGAGCGCGATCGCCGGCTGCAGACGGTGGTAGCCGTAGAAGATCGCGCAAAGCAGCAGAAGATCGATGAGCAGGACGCCGGTTACCGCTGCCGCCGCCAACGGCGTCGCCGGCGCAAGCGCACGCAGCGCTGCTCCCAGCGCGGCAAGGCTCCGCTGTTCCGAAGCGGCGAAGTCGCTGATAAGTCCGCGCAGCGCGTAGCCGCGGAACGCCGCAAAGGCGAACAGCGCCCAGGCGGTCGCGAGATACGCAACCAGCGGCGGCCACAGGGGGATGCGACGGTGCGAGCGCGGCGTCGCGCCGCGCGTAGCGGAGACGACGCTCGCCGTAAAGTTCGAGGCGACGCTCCCCGGAGAACTCGCCGTCGCGAGCAGCGCGTCGATCACGCGCAGCTCCGCCAACAGCGCCGAACAGCCCACGCACGAGCGCAGGTGCGCGGCAACTTGCGCGCCTTGGCGCTGGCCGAGGCTCGTTTCCAGATAGGCGTCGAGCAGCGGCTCACACGAGGAGCAGCGCATTCGTGCCTCCCTTTTGCGCTGCGTACGAGAGCGCTTCGACGGCGCTCAGTTCGCGCTCGCGGATTTTCTTTGTGAGCGCAATCTTCCCGCGGTGGATAAGGGTTTTCACGTTGCCCAGCGAGAGTCCGAGCGTGCTCGCGATCGTCTGATATTCCATATTGTCGAAATAGCGTAAGGCTAGAACCGTGCGCGTGCGTTCGGGGAGTTCGGCGAGCGCGGCTCGCAGCTCGCGCTCGGCCTCCTCACGCAACACGCCCCCTGCCGGATCTGCCTCGCGCGACGAATCCGGAATCGCGGTCTCCAACGTGTGCTCTTGCGAGAGCTCGTGTATCTGCGGGGCGCGGAGCGACTTGGCGAGATACGTTCGAATCACGTTACGCGCAATTTGGTAAATCCACGTCGAGAACTTTCCGAGCTGCGGGTTGAACGTTCCGAGATGCGCGTACGCGCGCAGAAACGTTTCTTGCGAAAGGTCTGCCGTTTCGGACGAGTTGCGTACGGTCGCACCGATAAAGTTCGCAATGCCGCGCTTGTAGCGATCTACGAGCACGCCGAAGACCTCTCTTTCTCCGGCGCGCACTCGCTGCACCAGAGCTTCGTCGCTCTGATCACGGAATGCCATCCCTCCTCGATTTGGTTCCTTTGGCGGCTCTTACCTAGCCGCGGCGCCGTTTGTTACGCCTCGGAGGTCCCCTTAAGTCGAGTGGTCCGTAATGTAGGGCTGGCCGCGTCGCGGGCGGAGAGAATCGGGGTCTGTCCACCGAGCGGCCACTCGATCCCTAAATCGGGGTCGTTCCACGCGACCGAGAACTCAAACGCCGGGTCGTGGGGAGCGCTCTGCTTATAGGCCACCGTCGTGTCATCTTCGAGCGCGAGGAAGCCGTGGAGAAACCCCCTCGGGACATAGATCTGCCGCCCCTGCGCCGCAGTCAGCGTGGCCCCGTACCATTGGCCGTATGTAGTACTTTTGACCCGAATATCCACGATGACGTCGAAGATGCTGCCGTGCACTACCCCGACCAATTTGGCCAATCGCGGATCTCCGTGGAGGCCACGCAAGACGTTTCGCCGCGAGAGCGAAAGGTTGTCTTGCACGAACGTCTCTTCAACGCCGCATTGGCGATAGCGATCGAGCGAGTACGTTTCCGCAAAGAAGCCTCGCTCATCCGTGAAGACGCGTAGCGTAAGCGTCAAAGCGCCGGTGAGAGGTAAATGCTCGATCTCCATGAGGACGAGGGTACTATGAACGGCAGTGTGAGTCCGCCTAGCACGCTGGTGCTGCGACGCGGACTCGAGCGCATTCGCACGAGCGCGATGGTGAAGCAGAGCCTACTCGTTTTTTCCGCGAGCATGGTGCTCAATCTCTGCGGCTTCATCGCACATGCGGTCGCCAGCCGTCAACTCGGCGTTACAATGTATGGCGGGCTCTACGCGCTAATTAATGCGGCGATAATCGCGGCGCTGCCCGCCGCGTTCGTTGCACCGGTCGTCGCGCAGCTGAGCGCCGAATTCCGCGCGCTCCACGACGACGGTCACCTCCGCGGCCTGACGGACAGCATCGCGTCGGGATTCGCGAAGCTCGCTCTGATCTATCTGGTGATCGCGACGCTAGGCGCGGCTCCGTTTGCGCGTTTTCTTCACGTTCCGGTCTGGTCCGTACCCTTCGTCGGCTTGCTTGCGGGCGTCTCGCTTTTCGTGAGCGCTCTGCGCGCGATCGCCCAAGGGACGCAGGATTTCTTTGGATACGCGATCTCGAACTCGGTCGAAGGCATCGCAAAAGTCTGCGGCATCGGGTTGCTGATCGCGATCGGATTCAAGCTCGCCGGCGGAATCGTGGGATTCTTCTTGGGTCCCCTGTGCGCGCTCGTCTATCTTGGACTACGACTTCGGCAGCGTTACGCGTCGTCAAGCGCGCACCGCGTACGGTACGATTGGCGAAGGATCCTCAACGCCGGCGCGGGCGCCGCGGCGGCGACGATTTCTCTATCGCTCATGGGTTCGGCCGACGTCGTGCTGGTCAAGCATTTCTTCGACGCCCACTCGGCAGGTCTCTATGCCGCCGCGTCGCTCGGCGGAAAGATGTTGCTTTATCTCGTCGGCTTCGTCGCGACCGTACTGCTGCCGCAGGCGGCCGATCGGCACGC
Organism: Vulcanimicrobiota bacterium; assembly: GCA_963759245.1. Lineage (GTDB taxonomy): Bacteria > Vulcanimicrobiota > Vulcanimicrobiia > Vulcanimicrobiales > Vulcanimicrobiaceae > Cybelea. The sequence goes on from CAVWYN010000003.1 coordinate 208,868, forward strand.
TCGCGGAGCGCAGACGCGCGAGGTTTTGACGGGAAGCTTGTTGATGTTTGGTCTGGTCGCGCTGTTGGGGCTCTCCGTGTTTCGTTTCTTCGGCACCGACGTGCTTCACGCGCTCGTCGGGCGCGCGTTCGATGCCGCTTCTCCGCTCCTCGTGACCTACGGTCTGGCGATGGTCATGCTCGCGCTCACGAACGCGTTGACGTACTACGGCATCGCAACCCACCGCCTCGCCTTCACCGTACCGCTCTTCATTTGCACGTTCGGTACGCTCGGGGCGGTCGCCGTGATCCATCCGACGCTCGCGACCGTCGTGCAGATCATGGTCGTCGGAAACTTTGTGGCAGCGGTCGCGGTCGGGATTGCGCTGATCGCACAACGGAACTCGGCGGGCCGCCGGTCTACCGTGTGAAGCGCGTCTTGCTGATTGGCGGTTCCGGGCAACTTGGGACGGCCATTCGGCAACGTTGGGCGGATTGTGAAGTCGTCGCGCCTCCTCACGCCGAGCTCGCAATCGAGCAAAGCGAACGGCTGTGCGACGCGCTGCGGCGAATTCGGCCGGACGTTCTCGTGAACGCGGCCGCCTTTCACGACGTCGATCGGTGCGAGACCGAACCCGCGCGCGCTTTCGAGGTCAACGCCGTCGCCGTGCGCGAGGCTGGGCGAGCGGCGCGCGATGCGGACGTCGCGTTCGTAACGTTCAGCACCGACTACGTCTTCGATGGTGCGACGGAGTCGCCGTACGTCGAGTCCGACGCCCCGCATCCCTTATCGGCCTACGGGGCCTCGAAGCTCGCCGGCGAGTATCTCGTCGAGAGCCTGAGGTCTCGGGCCTTCGTCGTTCGCACGTGCGGCGTGTACGGTTCGGGCGCATCGTCCGCCCGGCGCCGTCCGTTCATCGAACGCCTGCTGGCGCGCGATCGAAGCGATGGCCCGGTTCGCGTCGTCACCGACGTCTACGCATCGCCGACCTTCGCGGGCGACCTCGCCGACGCGGTTCGCGGCCTGATCGACCGGCCGGCTTACGGCCTGTATCACGCCGTCGACGGCGGCCCGGTCAGCTGGTACGAGTTCGCGGTCGAGGCGGCGCGCCAGGCGGGGGTGGACGTCGCCGTCGAGCCGATCCCGGCGCACGAGTGGAAGGCGGCGGCGCTCCGCCCCCGATTTTCGGCTCTCTCCACGGCTAAGCTCGCCTCCCTGGGGATCGCGATGCCTTCGTGGCGCTCCGGGATCGCGGCCTACTTAGGGACCCTAGGGAGTTCTCCGGATCGTTCCGCTGGGAGCCTCTGACCAATCCAGTGTACCGATCGTTCGGGCGCAAAACAGCCGGATGCTAGGAGAAGGCGAGGGAGCATACTCAAGCAGTCTGTGACCGAGCGTTCGACAACGCAGACGGCGATTTTGCGCCCGAACCCTCTGGGCAGCGGCAGATTTGCCGCAGCTCTTTGTTGCGCCCTCGGTCACAGAGCGCGCTGCTATGCTCCCTCGGGCGCGCCGCGATCTGCGGCAAATCTGCTCGCTGCGATCGGTGCAGTGGATTAGTCAGAGGTTCCCTAAGATAAGCGCCGTGCAATTGAACGTCGATCGCGAGCGCATCGCTCGCTGTCGTGAATTAGCCGCCGCCATCGTCGCGCCCGTCGAGGCGTTCATTGCCGCGCACTCGACCGTTTCCGTGGAGCGCGCCGTGCTGCGGCTGCTGGGCGTCGACGGCATCACGCCCCAAGAAGTCCCCATCCCCAACGCGATCGTCGACACGCAGCCCCCGGCCCAGCGTGGCCACGGCGTTGCGCTCGCATTCGGCAAGGCGCTGGCCGAGACGGGTCTCGACCCCGCAGCGCTCGGCGAGGCGATGGCGCTGGGGCGCTACACGCTCGCGGAGTACGCTCAAACACCGGAGGCCGCGGCGCGCGGCGCGTTGCGGCCGCACGTCGAAGCCGCGCTCGCGCGAATCGACTCGCAGCGCGATGAGCGAGCTGCGCGCCTCGAGCGCCTGCCGCAGCTGCCGCCGCCGCTGCTCTACGTCATCGTCGCGAGCGGAAACATCTACGAAGACCGGACGGCTGCGATGGCGGCGGCCGAGGCCGGCGCGCAGGTGATCGCCGTGATTCGCTCGACCGGACAATCCTTGCTCGACTTCGTCCCCTTCGGTCCGACGACCGAGGGTTTCGGCGGCACCTACGCGACGCAGGCGAATTTTAGAATCATGCGGACCGCGCTCGACGAGATCGCGGAACGGCTCGGCCGTTACGTGATGTTGACCAACTACGCGAGCGGCCTCTGCATGCCGGAAATCGCGGCGATGGCGGCGATCGAACGCCTCGACATGCTGCTCAACGACTCGATGTACGGAATCCTTTTCCGCGACATCAATATGAAGCGGACCTTCATCGACCAGCATTTCAGCCGGATGCTCAACGCGTACTCGGGCATCATCATCAACACCGGCGAGGATAACTATCTCACGACGGCGGACGCGGTAGATCAGGCTCCCGCCGTGTTGGCGTCGCAGTTCATCAACGAAGAGTTCGCTCATCGCGCCGGACTGCCGGATCGGCAGATCGGTCTGGGTGACGCTTACGAAATCAATCCGGATCTCGAGGACAGTTTTCTCTACCAGGTCGCTCAAGCGCAGCTAGCGCGCGAGATCTTCCCCGAGGCGTCGCTGAAGTACATGCCGCCCACCAAACATATGACGGGCGACGTCTTCAAGGGACACCTGATCGATGCGATGTTCAATCTCACGTCGGTCATCACCGGACAGAGCATCCACCTCTGCGGCATGCTCACCGAAGCGATTCACACACCTTTCTTGGGTGACCGCGCTCTGGCGCTGGAAAACGCGCGCTACGTCATGAGTACCGCGCGCCACTTGGGCGACGAGATCGTACTGCGACCGGGCGGCGCCATCGAACGCCGCGCCGAAGACGTTTTGACCGCCTGTGAAGCCCTGCTCCAGCGGGTTGCCGCGATGGGGCTGATGAACGCGATCGAGTCGGCCGCCTTCGCCGATATCTCTCGCGCTCCCGAAGGCGGGCGCGGATTCGAGGGCGTCTTCGCGCGAGCCGGCGATTATTGGAATCCCTTCGAAGAGGCCCTGCGTCCTTCGTCCTTCGACTCCGCTCAGGATGACAAGCGCAGGACGACATCCGCAAGCGTGAGCGCATGAGTAAGCTAGTCAAGCCGTACGGCGACACGCAGAACGACGGCAAGGTGCAGCTCTCCTTCACGCTGCCGGTGGAATGGAGCGAGTCGGCCGACGAGGCGGCGCGCCAGCTCGCCGGCAAGATGGGCTTCACCGACGTGCAGGTGGTCGACGGACGGCCCATCGCGTCGGGCTTTTCGTTCTTCGTGCTCTACGCGAGCACGCCTGAGGCGATCGACGTGGAGAACATCGCGGCTCCTTCGGCGCGCACGCACGCGATGTCGATGGAGGAGATCGACGAGCTCATCGCCGAGCGGATAGGACGCAAGCTCCGCGTCGCCGGCGCCTGCATCGGGACCGACGCGCACACGGTCGGGATCGACGCGATTCTCAACATGAAGGGTTACAAGGGCGACTACGGGCTCGAGCGATACCGCATGTTCGAGACGTTCAACCTCGGCAGCCAGATCGCCGTGGAAGACTTGGTACGCTTCACGCGGGAGCACCGAATCGACGCGCTGCTCGCATCTCAGGTAGTCACGCAAAAGGGCAGCGACATCAAAAATTTGACGGCGTTGAGCGAGCTGCTCGAAGCCGAAGGCGTGCGCGACGACGTCGTCCTGATCTGCGGCGGACCGCGCGTGACCAATCGTTTGGCGAGCGAGCTCGGTTTCGACGCGGGGTTCGGGCGCGGCACGCTGCCGAGTGAAGTCGCAGCGTTTATCGCGGTGACGCTCGCCGATCGCCAGCGTCTCGCGGCGCGCCGGTAAGACTGGGAGGCTCCTTGCAGCGGACCGCGCTCATCACCGGCATCACCGGCCAGGACGGCTCCTACCTTGCGGAGCTGCTCCTCAAGGAGGGATACCGAGTCGTCGGCATGACTCGCCGCACCAGCACGGAGGTGCACGAGCGCATCGAACACATCGTGGACGACGTCGAAATCGTTTCGGGCGATCTCCTCGATCAAAGCTCGATCACGTCGATCGTCAACGACGTTCGTCCCGGCGAGATCTACAATCTCGCGGCGCAATCGTTCGTGCCCGCTTCGTGGAGCCAGCCGGTGCTGACGGGGGAGTTCACGGCGCTCGGAGTCACGCGGGTGCTCGAAGCGATTCGACACGTGGATCCCTCGATACGTTTCTACCAGGCATCGAGCTCGGAGATGTTCGGCAACGCCGTCGAGTCGCCGCAGAGAGAGCGCACCGCATTCTATCCGCGCAGTCCCTACGGCGTCGCCAAGGTGTACGCTCATTGGATTACCGTCAACTATCGCGAATCGTACGATCTCTTTGCGTGCAGCGGCATATGCTTTAATCACGAGTCCGTTCCGCCGCTCACGCCCGTCATCGTCCGACGAGGCAACATCGTAGACGTCCTCGCGATCGGCGACCTCATGCACGTGCGTGCAAAAGGCTCAACAATCCAGAAGTTCGATTTTGGCGATGACGTGGAAGTCTGGGACGGAGAGCGCTTCGTCCATGTTAGAGGAGGAACTGCCTACAAACACAGGCCGAGCGTCGACAACAAGGGCGTCCGCCGGATCGAGGCCCGAAGCGGAACTGTAACCCTGACGGCGGACCACGTGATCTTTCTTTCGGATGGAGATTGCCCCGCGCGTGGAGTCCTTTACGGTGACAAGGTGTTACGAGCGGAACTCCCGACCGCTCCGAATTTTTCTGATGTAACCCCCGAGTTCGCGTGGATGCTAGGCGCTTTTGTCGGGGACGGCAGCGCCTACATCAGCGATGGCCGCGTCAACGCAAGGTTTACCAATTCGAACGAAAGCCTGCGCGCACTCTTTTCGGATCGTTGGCAGCGACAGACCCTAGGCTTTACGAGCTTTTCACCGACCTCGTCGGGCTTTAGAGCCGGCGCAACGGTTGGCGCGCTGGCACTCAACGGCGCTCCACGCTTCGTCGAATGGCTACGTGAGGAGTGCTACACCCGGGAGGGCCACAAGCGTGTGCCAAGGATCATACTCAACGCCGATGAGGACGCATGGCTAGCCTTTCTCGAGGGATATAACGCTACGGACGGTCTAAAGGCCGGCAGCGGGGCCTACAAGTTCAAGAACTTCAAGACGAATTCACCCGTGCTCGCGATGGGCTTGTGGTGGATGTCACGCGTCGCGCTCAAGCAGGATTGCGTTTTGAACGTGGACGTCGGGCCCGCGGAAAGACCGGGTCCGTTCTATTCGATCAACTTGCGCTCGCCAAACGCTCGTGGATTGGGTGCGCACTTGCGCAGCGACCTGCGCGTCGTCAAACGCATCGTCGAAGATCCACACTATGATGGTTGGCTCTACGATCTCACGACGGAGACCGGCCGCTTCCACGCAGGCGTCGGGGAGCTCGTCATTCACAACTCCCCGCGCCGCGGGAAAGAGTTCGTCACGCGCAAGATTTCCGACGGCGTGGCGCGCATCAAACTCGGGCTCGCCAAGGAGCTACGGCTCGGCAATCTCGACGCGCACCGCGACTGGGGCTACGCCGGCGATTACGTGCGCGCGATGTGGATGATGCTGCAGCGAGAGAAACCCGACGACTACGTCATCGCAACCGGTCGCACGCACAGCGTCCGAGACTTCGTGCGGATCGCCTTCGAGGCGGCCGGGCTCGGCTCGTTCGAACCGTACGTCGTGGTCGATCCGCGCTTCGTGCGCCCGGCCGAAGTGGACCGGCTGATCGGCGACGCCGGCAAAGCGCGGCGCGAGCTGGGTTGGGAGCCGGAGGTCGAGTTCGAGCAGCTGGTCGCCATGATGGTCGAAGCCGACCTCGAGCGTCTCTCGTCGCGCACGCGCGGCTAAGGATCCCGCATGCGAGCGCTAGTGACCGGCGCGAGCGGCTTCGTCGGCCGCGTCTTGGTCGACGCGCTGCGCCGCGACGGCGCGGAGGTATTGGCGTGTGGCGGCCCTCGCGACGCGAACGGCGACTACTTCAGGATAGACTTGGCCGACGCGCGCACGCTGCGCGCCGCGCTCGAAACGATCCGTCCGACTTACGTCTTCCATCTCGCGGCTCAAACGTTCGTGCCCGAGTCGCTCCAATCGCCGATCGAAACGTATGAAGCAAACGCAATGGGAACCGCGCGCCTCGCGCAAGCGGTGCGCGAATACGCCGGAGACCCGCCGCGCATCGTTTTCACCAGCTCGGCGGAGGTCTACGGGGTGCGCGATCCCAGCGAGTTTCCCCTGAGCGAGTCTCTCGACTGCCGTGCAATCACGCCATACGGCGCCAGCAAGGCGGCCGCCGAGGCGATGCTCCTGGCGGCATCCCGCAGCTTCGGTCTCGACGTCGTGATCGCGCGAGCGTTCAATCACATCGGCCCCGGACAAAACGAACGGTTCGTCGTCGCGTCGATGGCCGCGCAGCTCGCTCGGATCGCAGCCGGCGGCGCGCCCCTGCTTTCCATCGGCAACCTAAGCGCGGCGCGTGACTTTCTCGACGTACGCGACGTCGTCGCTGCCTATCTCGCGCTCGCGCGCGATGGTGAGTCCGGTCAGGTCTATAACGTCTGCAGCGGTCGTGCGGTCGCGATTCGTGACGTGTTACGGGAGCTGATCGCGATCGCTCACGTTCCGGTAGAAGTGCGCGAAGATCCGACCCGCAAGCGATCGCCGGACATCCCGCTGCTCGTAGGAAGCTCCGAAAAGCTCCAGTCGCGCACCGGCTGGCAGCCGCGGATACCGCTGACGCGCTCGCTTCGCGACATCTACGAAGCCGCGAGGTCGACGTGAGGAACCCAGCGCTTGCGGCCTTCGTCTTCAAGAACCGTGGGCTGCTGCTCGCGCTGCCCGCAGTCGCGCTCGTGATCTTCGGCCGGCCGAGCGCGCTCAGCATCGCGCTCGGGGTACCGCTTGCATTCGCGGGCGAGTTGGTGCGCTGTTGGGCGGTGGGATACTCGGGCACGACGACGCGCAACGACGTGGTAACCGCACCGGAGCTGGTGACCGCCGGTCCGTACGCGTACGTTCGCAATCCGCTCTATCTAGGGAACTTCGCGACGGCGGCCGGGTTCGCGATTGCGTTTACGGGAAGCAACGCGCCGGCAGAGCGCGCGGCCTTGATCGTCGCCGCGCTCGCCGTGATGGCGGCCGTCTACGCGACGATCGTCCCGCACGAGGAGCAATTCTTGCGCGCGCAGTTCGGCGAGGCGTTCGAGCGCTATTGCAGCAGCGTGCCGCGGATCGTTCCGCGGCTCGGGCCGGCGTCGGGCGGAAACGGCACGTGGCGGCGCAACGTGCTGCTGCAGGCCGAGAGCAAGACCTTCGTGCTCTTCGGCGTGATGCTCGTTGCGTTGGCCCTCCGGGCCATGGCACGAATCTGATGGAGACGCGGCGGCGCCTTATCCTGGCAATCGTCGCGACCGCGTGCGTTGCGTTGCTCGAGTTTTGGGGCGGCGCCGTTTCGAGGAGCTTGGCGCTCACGAGCGATGCGGTGCACGTCTGTATGGACGCGTTCGCGTTGGGTCTGGCGTTGCTGGCAGCGATCGGTGCGGCGCGCCCGGCCGATCCGCGCCGTACCTTCGGCTACGGACGCATCGAAGTGCTCGGGGCGCTCGTCAACGGGACGGTGCTGCTCGTCGCGACGATCGCGATCGTGTATGCGGCCGCGCGGCGCTTTGCGCTGCCCGTCGAGCCGCACGCTCTCACCATGACGCTCGTGGCTGCCGCGGGGTTGGCCGTAAACGGCGGCGTCGGACTGCTGCTGCGCGGCGCCGGCAAGCGCGACCTGAACGTCCGCGCCGCGCTCTTTCACGTGCTCGGCGACGCGCTCGGTGCGCTCGCGGTCATCGCCGGCGGCATCATCATCGGATTCGCGCACGTCGCCTGGATCGACCCGCTGCTCTCGCTCTTCGTCGCCGCGATCATCGTCGTTGGGATCGCGAAAGTCTTTCGCGATGCGACGGACGTGCTGCTCGAGAGCGCTCCGGAAAGCGTCGACTCTTCGCTGGTGGCCGAGCATCTCGCGAAGATCGGCGGAGTCTGCGGCATTCACGACTTACACGTGTGGTCGATCGGGAGCGGCTCCCACGCACTCTCGGCGCACGTGCTGCTCGACGACCGCCGCTTGAGCGAGGCGACCGAAGTGCTGCGCGAGATCGACGAGTGCGCGCAAGCACACTTCGGCATCACCCATGTTACAATCCAGTTCGAATGCGAGAGTTGCCCCGTCGTCGTACGGCACTGACTCGGCGCGCCGCTTCGGCGATCGCGCTGGCGTTGGCGGTTGCCGCTTGTTCTTCGGGCGGATCGTCGAACGGCGGGAGCGGATTCGTTCCGCCGCAATCCGGCGGGCCGCCGCCCAGCCCGCCGCCGCGTCAACTGCGCGAACGCATCAAGCACGTCGTGATCCTGGTCCAGGAGAATCGCAGCTTCGACAACCTCTTCCACGGATTCAGAGGCGCGCGTTACGCGACGTTCGGCTACCTGCACGATGGAACCAGAGTACGGCTGCAGCCCGCGAGCCTGATGGGTCCCGACATCTTTCACGGCTGGCACGAGGCGCTCTCCGATTGGGATCACGGCCGGATGGACGGCTTCGATTTGAACCGGCTGGGGCCGGGCGGCGAGGCCGGACGTCACGCTTATCAGTACGTCGAGCGCCGTTACATCGAGCCGTACTGGCAGATGGCGCAGCAGTACGTGCTCGCCGACCACATGTTTCCGGCGATGCTCGGCGGCAGCTTCAGCGCGCATCTCGATTTGATCGCGGGCACGACGAACCTAAAGAGCGGCACGGCCGAGGCGGACCCGCCGTCCGGGCTGCCGTGGGGTTGCGACGCGCCCAGCGGAACGCGCAGCTCGATCGTCTACACGAATCGGAGCGAGGTCGTTAACGGCGGTCCCTTTCCGTGCTTCGATCAGTTTCGAACGATGGCCGACCTCTTCGACGCCGCGGACGTTTCATGGGCGTACTACGCGCCTCCAGTCCACGGCTGGGACATCGGCGGAAAGGTCTGGTCCGAGTTCGACGCAATCGCGGCCATCCGTCACGGGCGGGACTGGTCGCGCGACGTGATCTCGCCGGCTAGACAAGTGCTCGCCGACGCCGCCGGCGGCAGCCTGCGAGACGTCTCTTGGGTGATACCGGACGCCAACAACTCGGACCACGCCGGCGAACCCTTGGATACCGGTCCATCCTGGGTTGCAAACGTGGTCAACGCGATCGGCGAGAGCCGCTATTGGAGCTCGACCGCGATCGTCGTCCTGTGGGACGATTGGGGCGGATTCTACGATAGCGTTCCGCCGCCGCAGCTCGACTACCGCGGGCTGGGCGAGAGAGTGCCTTGCATTATCATTTCGCCGTACGCGAAGCGCGGCTACGTCTCGCACACCCGCTACGAATTCGGCAGCGTTTTGAAATTCGTCGAAGAGGCGTTCGGCCTGCCCTCCCTTGCCTCGCTGAGGTCGGGAACCGGCTATACCGACGAGCGCGCCTACAGCATCAGCGACGCTTTCGACTTCAAGCAGAAGGCGCGCAAATTCACGCCGTTTGCGACGCGCTATTCGCGCGCGTATTTTCTCACGCAGCGACCGTCGCTGCGCCCGCCCGACGACCAATAGACAGGGCGGCCGCCGCCGCTCGCCAAAGTCACGCCCGCTATGCATACGAATTCAAAAACCGTCGTGCTCGGGATGGCGCGAACTCCGTTCGGCAAACTCGGGGGAGCGCTCGCTCCGCTTTCGGCCACGACCCTCGGCGCGGTTGCATTGACGGCCGCGATCGAGCGTTCGAAGGTCGATCCGTCGGAGATCGATCACGTGTCGTTGGGCGAGGTGCTGCAAGCGGGCGTGGGACAGAATCCGGCGCGTCAGGTGCTCTTCAAGTCCGGTCTCGCCAAAACGGTGACGGCCGATACAGTTAATAAGGTTTGCGCGTCGGGTATGCTGGCGATCGTCAACGCCATGCGCTCGATCGACGCGGGCGCGAACAGCGTCGTCGCGGCCGGCGGCATGGAATCGATGTCGAACGCGCCCTATCTTTTGCGCGACGCGCGGTGGGGTTATCGCTTCGGCGACGGCGCGCTCGTCGACGCGATGATCTACGACGGGCTTTGGGATCAGTACTTTCCCATGACGATGGCGACGCAGGGCAGCAAGGTCGCATCCGAGCTCGCGCTCACGCGCGAGGAGCAGGACGCCTTTGCGTTCGAGAGTCATCGTCGAGCCGCGGCCGCGCACGCCTCCGGCCACTTCACGCACGAAATCGTTCCGGTCAAAGTCGCGAGCAAAGCCAAAGATAAGGTCGTCGTCGATCGTCTCCCGCGACAGGGCAAGGTCCGCGTACCGGTATCGGCCGGCGCGCCGAGCCGCGTCTGGGAGCACGAACCCTCGCAAGAGTTCACGCTCGACTACGCGGCGTTCGCGCCGTTCGTCACCGGCGAGCACCCGCACATCGTCATCGATCGCGACGAGGCGGTTCGCGCCGACGCGAGCGTCGAGGCGATGGCGAAGCTGCGCCCGCTCGAGCGAAACGGCACGGTGACGGCGGGCAACGCGCCCGGCGTCAACGATGGGGCGGCCGCGCTCGTCCTCGCCGACGCCGAGTATGCCGCGCAGCACGGCTACGAGGCTCTCGCCACGATCGTCGATCACGCCACCGTCGCGTGGGACTCTCCGTACATTAGCCTGACGCCGGCGATGGCGGCGCGAAAGCTGCTCGATCGTACCGGCTACGGCGTTTCGGACATTGCCGTATGGGAGATCAACGAGGCGTTCTCGGCGGTGGCGATCACGTCGTCGCGCCGGCTCGAGATCGAGGTCGGCCTCATCAATCAATTCGGCGGCGCGGTCGCGATGGGGCATCCGATCGGAGCCTCGGGCGCGCGCATCGTTGCAACGGTGATCAATCAGCTGCGCAAACGCGGCGGAGGCCTCGGCATCGCGGCTATCTGTTCAGGCGGCGGCCAAGGCGACGCGCTCCTCGTAGCGGTCTGACGACGAGAATCGCAACGGTACAGGACATGGCGCCTCGGAGACGCTCGTCGCGCCGCCTCCATGCGGCGCTCCTGCTGCGCGGCCGGCTCGCTCTCGCCCTCCATGGCGAAGCCTGTCCTGAGCGAGCCGCAGCGAGTCGAAGGGCTCGCCGGTCCGCAGCCTCCTCGGCGCCACGTCCTGCAGCGTCGCGATGAATCTGTCAAATATCGCTGCGAGAACGCAGTTTGAATTAACTGACGAGCAGCGGCAGGTCGGCGCGCTCGCGGCGGAGATCGCGCAGCGCGAGATCGCGCCGTTCGTCGCGCAGTGGGATCGCGACCGAGTCTTTCCGCGCGACCTGTACGCCAAGCTCACCCACGCCGGGATCATGGGCATTCTGGTTCCCGAAGAGTACGGCGGCGCGGGCGCCGATTATCTCTCGTACGCCTTGGCGATCGAGGAGCTGGCGCGGGTAGATGCCGGAACCGCGGTGACCGTTTCCGTGCACTCGATGATCTGCTCGGCGATCTTACGGCTCGGCACGGAGCGGCAGAAGGAGCGCTGGCTCAAAACGCTCGCGACCGGCAACGTCATTGCCGGCTTCGCGCTGACAGAGTCGGACGCCGGGTCGGATGCGGCGGCTATCCGCGCGACTGCGAGACGCTCCGGCGCCGGCTACGTGCTGAACGGCCGAAAGCAGTGGTGCACGTCCGGCAGCTACGCCGGAGTGATCATGGGCATGTTTCGCACCGGCGGCAGCGGCGCTCGCGGCGTGAGCGCCTTTCTCATCGAACCCGATCGGCCCGGAATCACGGTCGAGCGGGTGACGGAAAAGCTCGGAATCCACACGAGCAACACCTGCGACGTTGCGTTCGACGACGTCGCGCTCGACGAAGACGCGTTACTCGGTGAAGAGGGCGCCGGATTCGGCACCGCGATGAGCGCACTGACCGCGGGGCGGATCGGCATCGCGGCACAAGCGATCGGCATTCTCGCGGCGTGTCTGGACGAATCGGTGCAGTTCGCGAAGGAGCGCGTCGCTTTCGGCAAACCGATCGGCGCGTTCGAAGGCGTGTCGTTCAAGATCGCGCAGATGGCGATGGATCTGGATGCCGCGAGGTTGCTCGCATATCGCGCGGCCGCATTGGCCGACGCCGCGCAGCCCTTCGCCCTCGCGGCGAGCAAGGCGAAGCTCTTCGCGTCGAGTGCGGCTCGCAGACACGCCGCCGAGGCGCTGCAAATTCACGGCGGCTACGGGTACACCACCGAGTTCGCCGTCGAGCGGCACTATCGCGACGCGAAGATCACGGAGATCTACGAAGGTACCTCCGAGATCCAGCAGCTGATCATCGCCCGTTCGCTGCTCGGGCGGCTCGATTAGCTATTTCACCAGGCTTGTCGTCACGGCGAAGGGGCTGTCGAGGCGGTCGGTGATCGTCGCGGTCGGCCGGCCGGCCGCCGGATATTTCCAGTATTGAACGGCATAGGGCTTCCCGGCCGTGTCGGGCGCGATGACCTGCTTGCCTCCGCTCCGGTCGGTCACGATCCAGAACATCCCGATCGGCCAGTGCAGGGTCATGGGCGCGTAGCCTTTCAAGTGTGCGTACGATCCGCTGACGCTATACTCCGCAATCGATTCCCAATCGACGACCGCCACGTACTTGCCGTCCCATTTCATGTCCCCAATTAGCGGAGGCTGAAAGGTCGGAATCATCCAGATTTTCTTTAGAGCCTGGCCGTTCTTGGGCAACTCGCCGAGCGTTACGTAGCCGTTGAGGTAGGCGTCCCATCCGTCGACGAACAGATCGCCCTTGTCGTCGTAGCTGCAACCGTAGTAAAACCACACGCCCTCGGCGGAGTACGCCTTCGGATTCGTCGAGCCCGGAGAGAAGACGAGCACGTTACCTTGGTACCAGTTGTTGGCTCCCCAGTTCGTAACGGCGAGATTTCCGGTCGTGGGATCGACGGCGCAGTCGTACAAGTCCGTGTTTGGGACGGACAGCGTCCTGATCGGCTTCGTGCCGGCGTGCGCGTACTCGACGAGCGTGTCGTTGCCCCACCCGACGACCCAAACGTTGCCGCTCGTGTCGGAACAAATACCATAAGGACCGTTTATGCCGGTCAACGTTCCGACGAGTTTATGATTGGAAAGGCCATAAACGGTGACGGAGTTTTGAGGGACGTTGGTGACGTAGAGAAGATTTTCGTTTTTCGCTTCGGACGCCATCCACGAACGCGTGTAGTCGGGCCGCATGGAATTCGGCCGGACGGAATTCGGCGCGCTTCGTGCCATCGATGACGGAAGGAGATTTTGCAATTGCGATCCGCCGCAACCGGCTAGAATAGTCGCGGCCGCGCATACGCCTAAGGCGCAACGCATCGATCCCGAGAACGTCTTCATAAGGAATGCTCCCAAGGGAATGCTCCCCACGCAAACAGCAACGGCGCCCGCCCGCGTGAATGCTCCGTTATACGCGCGAGGGCGTCAAACCCGCGACTCCGCGGGTCTAATTTCCAGAAACGCGGCGGCCAGGAGCGCTGTGACAGCGACTAGGACGTTGTGACGGCGAGCGATCGGAATTATTAGCTCGGCCGCTGCGGTGAGCAAGCGACACAGGGTCTCGGTTCAGGTGCGCGAACCCCTGCGCCCGCAATGAATCTGATGGAGTATCAGGGCAAGGAGCTATTCAAGCGCTCCGGCATTTCGGTGCCGCGCGGTCACCACGCGCTGACCCCCCAAGCCGTCGCCGAGTTCGTGGAGCAGACGCCGGGCGACTGGGTCATCAAGGCCCAGGTCTTGATGGGTGGCCGCGGCAAGGCCGGCAAGATCAAGATCGCCGCCGACCCGCGGCAAGCGCGGGGCGTCTCCGAGGAGATCATGGCGACGCCGATGCCGCCCAACCGTCAGAATCCGCAAGGTGAGCCCGTGAAGTCGCTGCTGGTCGAAGAGCGGCTCGCGATCGCGCGGGAGGCGTACTGCGCGATTACGATCGACCGCACGGCGCGCAGGCCGGTCTTCATCGTCAGCCGTTTCGGCGGCATGGAGATCGAAGAGGTCGCCGAGCGCCATCCCGAGTCGATCGCGAGGTTTTACGTCGATGCCGCGATCGGCTATTCGCCGTTCATCGGGCGCGAACTCGCGTTCCGGGCGCAGCTCGATCCCGGGTATCGCAAGCAGTTTCCGGCCGTCGCGGCCGCGCTCTACGACGTCTTTTTCCGCTACGGCGCAAAACTCGTCGAGATCAATCCGCTCGCGCTCACTTCAGACGGCCGCGTCGTAGCGTCCGACGCGAAGGTAGAGCTCGACGACGATGCGCTCTTTCGGAATCCGGAGTTCGAGCAGTGGCGCAAGATCCTTCCGCTCGACGAAGACGAGATTTTGGGGGCGCAGGCCGGCGTCGGCATTCGCAACTTTCGCCGCTTTCAGGGCAACGTCGGCACGATGGCCAACGGCGCCGGGCTCGCGATGGCGACGATGGATGCCGTGACCGATGCAGGCGGAGCGATCGCCGACTTTCTCGACGTGGGCGGCGGCGCGAACGCGCAGCGCGTGCGCAACTGCTACGAGCTCGTCGTCAACAATACCGGCGCGACCGTGTTCTTCATCAACATCTTCGGTGGAATTACGCGCGGCGACGAAGTCGCCCGCGGCGTCGTCGAGGCGATGCAGGAGACGACGTCGCGTAGGATTCCCCTGGTGATCCGCCTGACCGGCACCAACGAAGAGGAAGGACGCCGGATACTCGCCGCGGCGGGAATGACTCCCGTCGAAACGATGGATGAGGGCGCGCGCGAAGCCGTGCGACTGGCTGCGTCGTAGCGACGCTTACGGTAAGGAAACGATGTCGATCTTCTTAGACAAGAACAGCAGGGTGATCGTTCAGGGCATCACCGGAGCCGAAGGTTCCTATCACGCGGACCGTATGTTGAAATACGGGACGAATCTCGTCGGCGGCGTGACGCCGGGAAAAGGCGGGCAGAAGACGC
The DNA here is from genome assembly GCA_963759245.1 of Vulcanimicrobiota bacterium. Taxonomy (GTDB): domain Bacteria; phylum Vulcanimicrobiota; class Vulcanimicrobiia; order Vulcanimicrobiales; family Vulcanimicrobiaceae; genus Cybelea. The sequence continues at coordinate 223,912 of CAVWYN010000003.1, forward strand.
CGCACGGCTTGCCGGTCTTCGACACGGTCAAAGAAGCGGTCGATGCGACCGGCGCGACGCACACGTGCATCTTCGTCCCGCCGCCGTTTGCCGGCGACGCGCTCTACGAGGCGTACGATGCCGGCATCGCGTTGGCGGTCTGCATCACCGAGGGCGTGCCGGTGCACGACATGCTCAAGATCGTCGCCACGACCCGTGGAATGCGCATCATCGGCCCGAACTGTCCGGGCCTGATCTCGCCCGGGAAGGCGCTGGTCGGCATCATGCCCGGACGCGTCTTCAAGGAGGGCTTCGTCGGGCTCGTCTCCCGTTCTGGCACGCTGACCTACGAGGTCGTCGACCTGTTGAGCCGAGCCGGGCTCGGCCAATCCACGTGCGTGGGCGTCGGCGGCGACCCGATCATCGGGACCACCTTCGTCGAGTGCCTGCGCGAGTTCAAGAACGATCCGCAGACCAAGGCCCTCGTCATCTGCGGCGAGATCGGCGGCTCCGACGAGGAAGACGCGGCGGCGTTCGTCGCCGAGCACCTCCCCGAGCTGCCGGTGGTCGCCTTCATCGGCGGGCGCAACGCGCCGCAGGGCAAGTCGCTGGGTCACGCCGGCGCCATCATTTCGGGCGGCTTCGGTACGCCGGAGAGCAAGATCCGCGCGTTTACCACGGCGGGAGTCCCCGTCGCCGACCGGCCGTCGGAGATTCCCCGCCTGCTCTCAGAACGGCTCTCCGTTCGAGCGTAAAACCGGCCGCCACGGGCGGCTGCTCCCCTTTAAGGCTATCTAAAGGAACCGACCCATTCCTGAGCAAATCCTTGGCGCAGTGGGTCATTCTGTGAGCCTCCTGAGCCGATGAGGCGAGGGAGCGCAGGACGGCTTGCCTTTTGATAACTTAACGAACAGAGGGTTAAAGAATATGAGTTCATATCGAACCCTCCGTCACGCGGTCGTAACTGGGTTGTTACTAGTGGGATTCCTCAGCCAGGGAACATGGGCACTGGCAGGCGTCACCGGTAACATCCAGGGTACGGTCAGAGATACGAGCGGCGCTCCAGTTGCCGACGTGCAAGTGGAAGCTATCGCTCCGTCGATGTCTCGATCCGCGACGACGGACGCGGGAGGACACTTTATCGTCCTTTCGCTCGCCCCAGATACCTACACGATCAACCTCACCAAGGCGGGCTACCAGAGCATCGCAATCCCGGGCGTGACGGTCTTTGCCGACCAGACGCAAAGCGTCGCGTACACAATGACGAAAACGCTCAAGACCATTGCGCGCGTTACGTCAGCGGCCGGGGGAGCGCTCGTGAAATCGGGCGTCGGCAGCGATCTCTACACCGTCAACGCCGCGCAGGCATCGGCCGCGGCGGCGTTAGGCGGCGGCGGTAACCTGAACAACGCGTACTCGGCAATGGCCTCCGTCCCCGGCGTGCAGACGTCGCAGGGCGGCATGGGCTGGGATTTCAACGCGGCATACGTCCGCGGCCAGAACTCCTACTACACCGGGTTCGAGTACGACGGTATTCCGGTGAACCGCGCATTCGACAACTACAACTCGTCGACCGAATCCAGCCTAGGTCTGCAGCAGCTGCAGGTCTACACCGGCGGCGGTCCGTCGTCGATCGCGACGTCGGGCACGGCGGGTTTCATCAACCAAGTCATCAAGACCGGCACGTTCCCGGGCTTCGCCACGGCGAACCTGGGCTTCGCGACGCCGACGTTCTATCACCAGGCGCAGGTCGAAATCGGCGGCTCGACGCCGGACCGGACCTTCAGCTACTACGTCGGTCTGCTCGGTTACAACCAAAACTACCGTTTCATCGATAACAGCAACGGCGCCGGGTACGGAACGCCGGGCGGAATCTTCTCGGGCAATCCCGACGGATTCGGCATCGGCTACGGCTTCGGCAGCAACCAGATCCTCGCGGTAGGTCCGACCTGCATCGCGCCGGGCACCTGCATGGGCGTCAAGCCGATGTGTCCGCTCGTAACGGGCAAGTGGGCGGCACCCGCGCAGGGCTGCTGGCAGTACTACAGCGGCACGGCAGGCAACCCGTTCCAGATCAGCGATCGCGAGAGCGTCGTGAACCTGCACATGGGCGTTCCCAAGCACAACGGGCTGCGCGACGACGTGCAGCTGCTGTGGAGCGGCTCGGCTTTGAACAACTATGGCTACGGTAGCCAGAGCGACATTGGCCCGGGCGTCAACCAGTTCATCTACTCGCTCTACAACACCAAGTACGCGCCACCGACCTGCGGTCCCGAGACGATCGCTCCGGGCCTGACGGTCAACGGCTGCACGAGCAACGGCCAGATCGCCTCGCTGCTGCCGTTCGGCACGGTGGGCGTCTGTAATCCGGCCAAGAGTGCCTTCCTCGGCTGCGGCCCGACCTATCTCGGCTACGCCGACGGCATCACTTACAACGTTCCGTTCGGCACGCCGATCGCGACGGGTCCGGGCGCAATCAAGGCGCCGGGCGCGTACTACGCGCCGAACGCGCCGGGACACGCCTTCAACGGGCCGATTCCGTTGACCGATAACTCGCTCAACGTCAATCAGAACGACGGCGGCATGGCGAAGATCCAGTACACCTACGCGCTGAGCCAAGCGGCGTATCTGCGCCTCTACGGCTATACCTTCTACTCCGACTGGTATCTGACGGCGCCGAGCTATGCCGGCAGCGGCACTAACGTGCCGTTCTTCCCCGAGACGGCGCAGTATCAGCTCATCACGCACACGGCGGGCGGCGCGATGGATTTCCAAGACCAGCTGAACGACCAAAACTTGCTCAGCCTGGATGGAAACTACACGACGGCCGGCGTGACGCGTTTCAACAACTCGACGGCCTACGGCGCCGTTTCGCCGATCGGCTACATGTCCAAGGGCGGGACCAACGGGTTCACCTGCTACGATCCGACGACGGGCAAGCCGCAGATCTGCTTGAGCAGCGGCTACTGCGTCGCCGCGGTGGTGAGCGGCAAGCCCTCCTGCGCGGGCGCGGCCCCGACGTGGGTTGCGAACGCGGCGGGCGGACCATCGGGCTTTGCTCCCGCAGGATCGCCGGCGGCCAAGGCCGGCGCGACCTGGGACAGCCTCTGGAGCGGCAACGCCAACGGCTCGTTCAATACGGTCCGACCTCGGTTCGTCAACGGGTCGCTGTCGGATCAGTTCCGGCCCAGCGACAAGTTCCTGATCAACGCCGCGATCCGGTACGACAACTTCACGTACGTTCTCCCGGACTCGCTCACGACTGGAACTCAGTTCTTCGCGAACATGACCGCGAACTACACCTGCGTCTTCGCGTCGACCAACCAGGTCCTGACGCAGCCGCTGGCGCCCGGACAGCCGCCGCCGGCATCGGCGCAGTACGTGCAGGGTGACTGCAACACCGCCGCGGCGGCGCTGCATCCCACCGGCCCGCATACCGGCTGGGTGCATCCCAACGGCACCGTGCAGGACGGCGTGCAAGCGCCACACTTCACGGCGACTTCGCCGGGCTCGTATACGCTCAACTACTGGCAGCCGCGTTTCTCGATGACCTACACGGCCTCGCCGGACACCGTCTTCCGCGCTTCGGCCGGCCGCTTCACGCAGCCGCCGATCTCGGCCTCGGTGCAGTACCTCAGCCGCGCCGGTGACGACCGGTCGGTCTGGAACAACACGATGAACCTGGGCTTCTACTCGCCCTTCCATCCGATTCCGGGCATCTCGTCGGCGCAGTACGACCTCTCCTGGGAACAGCATCTCCACGGGACCGACATGAGCTTCAAGCTCACGCCGTTCTACACGTGGGTGGCCAACTGGCAGCAGCAGACCTTCATCGGCGCGGGCTTCGTAACGCAAGTGCCGGTGGGCGTCAACCGCAACTACGGCGTCGAGTTCCAGATGAACAAGGGTGACTTCACCCGCAACGGTTTGTCCGGACAGCTGTCGTTTTCGTACACCAACTCCAAGGTGCAGTTCCAGAACGTCGGGCTGAGCACCGGCGGCGTCGTGCAGAACACGACGACGGCGCTCAATCAGGCGATCGCGCAGTACAACGCGCTGACCAAGGCGGGCGGCGGAAGCCCCTGCTACCAGGGCGGCGTGGCGGTAAAGTGCTCCAAGCCCAACGGCAGCACGTTCGATACGATCCTGAACCCGTACTACAATCAGCCGTCGCAGGGACTGCTCGATCCCAACGGCTGGTACAATCCGTACACGACGGCAATCGCGCCGAACCTCAGCGGTGCGGATAGCACCTACATCTCGCCGTACGTCGCGTCGTTGATTCTCAACTGGCGCCACGACAAGCTGGCGATCACCCCGAGCTTCAACTTCCAGTCCGGCGGCTACTACGGCAGCCCGCTGGATACGGAAGGGCTCGATCCGCGCACCTGCGTGCAGAACTCGGCGGCGGCCGGCATCACCAAGGTGTCACCGCACACCAATCCGCTGCAGTGCAACTACCTCTCGGCGACGGCGCCGGGGTTAGGGCCGTTCAGCTACCTGTACGTTCCCAACCCGCAAGTCGGGTCGTTCCTGTTCACCAACTACCAGAATCCGAACTCGATCTTCGGTAATCTCCAGATTACCTACGACGTGAGTCCTAAGATCAGGCTGAGCGTTCTGGGCGTGGCCCTCTTCCACTCGTGCTTCGGCGGTACGTCGGCACCGTGGACGACGACCAATCCTCCCAGCAACGTGGTCTGCGGCTATCTGCCGGCCGGCGGTTCGCTGAACAGCACGCTCTATCCGAGCAACTTCTACAACGGCACCGGCATCGGTGACTTCAAGGCCAACGGCGCACGGACGCCGTGGACGTCGAGCTACCTGCCGAGCGGAAGCAACAACGGAGCGATCGGCGGCTCAGTGCCTCCGATCAACGTCTACTTCAACGCGACGGTGAAGATCTAACCGATCCGAATCTTCGCGTAAGGCGTAGCGAAAACGGAAGCGGGACCCTAAGCGGGTCCCGCTTCTGCAATTAGGGGCAGGCGCGCCGGCCACGCCGACGAAAAGAATCTTGCAATGCAGAGAGCGATTCTGCTGTCGGCGTGCGTCCTGACGTGCGTCGGCTTTCCTCCGCTGACGGCTCGTTCGGATGGAACTGCGACGACCGCGGCCCAAACTCCACCGCCGCAGATTTACCACGTGGTGACCACGCCCTTGTGCGCGCGGTTACGCGAGCGAATTCGCCCTAGCGTGGCGATGATCTTACAAAACGACACGCGCATCGCAAAAGGCGGCCCTCTTTTCAAAAGATATCAACGCGGCGCGCTGACGGCTCAAGATCCCGCGAACGCGCAGTTCGGCACGGGAGCTCCGCCGAGCAGCGACTCGGTGTACAATCATTCGCCCGAGACGGACATGGCGTTGCAGCAGATGTCCTATCTCGTGATCCCAATCGCACGGAACCTCATCGCCGCCCAGACGCTCCTCGACGATACGAAGCTCATCGAGCCCACCGGCAACCCGGCCGATGACGCAACGCTTGCGAAGATCAAGAGCCAGCTGCTCGACACGATCGCCTTTCAGAGCGCGGCACTCGACCTGATCAACGGTTTCGTAGCGACGCAGCAGATGGGCGAGTTGCAGCACGTCGGTCAAGAGTACATCGGGGAAATCGGCGGTCAAGAGCAGCCCGGAACGCGCTCGCCGGTCGTCAAGCTGACGCCTAATCCATGGCAGGACCCAAATACGCCCGGCCTCTCTCCGAACCCATACAACTTCGATCCCGCGACGATTCCGGGATTGGCCGTCGGGTACAATCCGCTCTCCCGGATCGAGGACGGGCTCGACTGGCTGAGGAGTGAGACTCAAAAACGCGAAGATACAGCGGGCAAGACGATCACCGCCGCACTGAGCGAGTGCGGCAAATGAATACGCAATTAACGTGAGGGGTTGGAATATGTTGAGATTAGGGCAGCTTTGTCTGGCCGCGGCGATTCTGGCTTTATGCGTGCCCGTTCCGGCGCGTGCCGATTCGACGCTGGGACAGCTCGTCTACGCGTTTACCTATAGCTCGAATCAGAACACTACCGCCAGAGATTCGTCTACCAACGCCGAGAACGTCGATCCGGAGGGTAATTATACCGGCAGTAACAACGGCATGAGCCATTATGGCGGCTCGCTGAACGACAAGGGGACGATGACCGTTGAGGTCGTGAAGGTGCAGCCGGACGGAGCCGTCGTCGTCAACATCAGCGAGCAGGGCGAGAACATCAGGCGGGCGCCCGCGGCCGAATGCGTCGTCTACGGCAACACCATGGTAATCTGCGATCCGACCAAGACTGTGTACACCGAAGAGTATACGCTGCTTCGTTTTCTCGGACGGAACTTCGTAAATCCGGCTCAGCTCGACGCGAATCGCCACTGGACTGTCTCGCAGGGCAGCGGAGGAAATAACGTTCACGCCGATTACACGATCAACACCAACAACAACGGCAAGATGCAGATCAGCGAGTCCCGCAGCATTCGGCAGTCCGGGGGCGGCAGCCTCACGACCGACGTCCAAACGAAAATCGGCTATGACTTTACGCAGGCAGTGCCGACGGCCGTGGACGAGTACGTGACGCAGCGGCACGACAACGGCGTGCAAGGAACGAGCACGACGATCTATCAGACGACGCTGAATCTCGTCTCTGACTCAATGGCGAAGACATAGCGCAACACGGGTATCAGTGCGAAGATTGCGAGGTTGCAATCTTCCCGACGACGACCCGCGCTGAGTTGCAGTGGCTTAGAGAACGGTTACACGTCGTGCGAGAGGTCGCGCGTCACTCCGGCAATGGTCTCGACTCATGGATGATGGAAGGGCTGGGCTTTCTCACCGACCATGGCGACCACAGTGTGGTCCTCGTAAAAAAGCCCTGATTTAGATGCAGCTCTAGGAGCCTCGGGCCGAAGTTTACTACGGTAATCGAGGCCCGAGGCGACAACGAGAAGCGCTAAATCAGGGCTTTTTTGCTATTGGGGAATTCTTAGCCGTTGGCCCGGTTGGATGCTGCCGGTCCTTAGGTGGTTGGCGTCGGCGATGCGGTCGACCAACTCTTGGACGTCCGCGCTCGATCCGGCGCGTGCGGCCGCGATGGCCCAGAGCGTATCGCCCGGGCGCACCGTGACGGTGGCGTAGTGCTGAGCGGTGGCGGCGTAGAGCCGGACGCTCGAGAGCGTCGGCAGGGCGACCATTAGGGCAAGGGAGGCCAGCGCGATCGCCGGCATCAACGTGAACCTTCTGCGCCTACCCACTCTTTTCATTACTCCTATATATAGTGCCAAACGCCTGTTCGTCCACAACATTTTACCATGCGGCGGCCAAGCATTGTCAAGGGAGTTCGAACGTATGTTTGCCTTGGGTCGCGATCCATGGTAGTCTTATACCCGCCCGGGGTGCCATACGGTTGGCATACTTGGCGCAGGGGGAGCAATGTCCAAAGAGATGCTGGAGAAGCCCGCGACCGAGCGGCAGCGCCGGATCCTCGAGATCATACGGGCCTTTACCGTGGAGCATGGCTATCCGCCGTCGGTACGGGAGATCGGCGAGCGCGTCGGGCTTTCATCCTCCTCGACGATTCACGCGCATCTGAAGGCGCTCGAGCGGCGCGGCCTGATCTCGCGAGATCCTACCAAGCCGCGCGCGCTGCGTTCGGGAACCCTACCGTCCGCGCAGGATGTCATCGTGGTGCCGGTGCTAGGCCGAGTCGCCGCCGGCGTTCCGATCACCGCGCAAGAAGATATCGAGGGCGAGTTCTTGCTGCCGGCGGGGTTCGCACCCCGCGCTTCCGAGGCGTTCATGCTTCGCGTCCAGGGCGACTCGATGGTAGGCGCTGCGATTCTCGACGGAGATCTGATCCTCGTGCGACCCCAGCGCTCGGCGGAGAACGGCGAAATCGTCGTCGCGATGCTCGACGGCGAGGCGACGGTCAAGCGCTTCTATCGCGAGGCGGGACGGATCCGGCTGCAGCCGGAGAATCAGACGATGGCGCCAATCTACGCGAGCGATGTCGAGATCGTCGGTCGCGTCGAAGCCGTCGTCCGCCGCCTCTAGAGCTTTCCTCTACTTCGAAGAAAGAGCCGTCCCCGTCATGCGGCGGGTCGGCGAGCTCGCGTTCGTCGCGGCCGTGCGGGACGCGCTCCCCTGGAGTTTCATCGGGCTAGCCTTCGCGTTTACTGCGATTCTCGGCGAGCAACTTCTCACCGGCACCGGTCCGACGTCGCCGTCCCTCGGCCTACGGGTCGCGGCCGCGCTGCTCCCGTCGTTCGGCATCATGGCCGCGACGCTGGTCGTGATCCTCGCGATCAAGCTTGCGGGAACCACGCGCTACGCACTGCCACCGCTGCTAGTCGGAAGCGCCGGCGCATTCGCGCTCTCGCTGCCGCGGCCGTTCGGCCCCGATCCTATCGCATATCTGCGCTACCTCGGGGCGTCGGGACTCTTCATTGCAATCCTCGCTTGCGGCGTCACGGCCGGGTGGATCGCCGTTGCCCGCCGGCTGCGAGCCCCGCTGCCTGACTGGATCGGCGCGTTGCTGGGATTGGGCACGTTCGCCGCTCTCGCGGCCTTCCACGTATCGCTCCCGGCGGCAATCACCGGCGCGATCGAACCGGTTGCGCGCCTCGGGGATACGTACGTCGCGCTGCTGGTCATCGTTTTCATCGAGACGCTGCTTTGGACTGCGGGCGTGCACGGACCGGCGATGCTGGCAGCGATCGTGACCCCGGTCTATCTGACGATGCAGCTGCAAAATACGCACGCGTTCACCCTCCACGCGCCGCTGCCGTACATCGTCGTCGTGTCGCTCTTTCTCTTCGTCTTTCCGGGGGGTGCGGGCGCGACGCTTCCGCTCGCAGCGCTGTTTGCGATCTCCGCCGTTCCGCGTCTGCGCCGCGTCGGACGCATGACGCTCGTTCCGGCGCTCTTCAACCTGAACGAGCCGCTGCTGTTCGCGGCGCCCGTCGTTTTCAATCCACACTTGGTGATTCCGTTCGTCGCCGCACCGCTCGTACTCTCGACGGTAACCTACGTAGCCGTCGCGAGCGGACTCGTGGCGCGCGCAGCCTTTTACGTACCTTCCTCCGTGCCGACGTTCGTTTCCACGTATCTGGCGACGCTCGACCCGCGCGCGATCGCGCTCGCCGCGCTCAACATCGTTCTGGCCACGCTGATCTACTATCCGTTCGTGCGCGCCTACGAGCGCCACGTTTTGTCCCTCGAGTCACCTCAGGACGACGTGCGGAGATGATTACCGAGCTCTGCGAGCGGTTCGGGATCGAGGGACGCGTCCGGAGCGCCGCACTCGAAGCATACGAACGCACCGCCGCGCTCGTCTACGACGCCCAAGCGCGGGTGCACGCCAACGTATTGCAGGCGTTCGTCGACGAGGGGCTCGCCGAGACCGATCTAGCGGGATCGACGGGATACGGCTACGACGATGCGGCACGCGCGCGTTACGAGTCGCTCTTGGCGCGCATTTTCGGCGCGGAGCGAGCGATCGCGCGACTTTCGATCGTTAGCGGCACGCACGCGATCGTCGCCGCCCTCGCGGCCTGCACGCCTCCGCAGCGCACGCTCCTGTCGATCTCGGGAACGCCGTACGACACGCTGCGCAACGCGATCTGCGACGCGCCCTATTCGCTCACTCGAGAGAGCATCTCGTATCGCGAGATCGCGCTCGGTGACGACGGCGGCATCGACCTGAGCGCCGTGGCTCGAGCGCTGGGCGCGCACGACGTCGCGAGCGTATTCGTGCAACGCTCGCGAGGCTATGCGCCGCGGCGCTCGCTGACGGTCGCCGAATGTGAGGAGGCCTACGCTGCGATCAAACGCGTTAGGCCCGACGTGATCGTGCTGGTCGATAACTGTTACGGCGAGCTCGTGGAATCGCGCGAGCCATCCCGCGCGGGCGCCGATTTAGTGATGGGTTCGTTGATCAAGAATCTCGGCGGATCGCTCGCGCCCGCGGGGGCGTACGTAGCCGGGCGGGCCGAGCTGGTCTCGCGCGTTGCGGCGCGCCTCTACGCACCCGGGCTCGGCGCAGCGCTGGGCCCAACGCTCGGCACCGGGCGCGCGCTGATTCACGGCCTCTTTCTCGCGCCGGCGATCGTCGAGCAATGTTTGCGCGGCCTCGACTTCATCGCAGCGCTCTTCGAAGCGCTCGGGTTCGCGGTCGATCCGAAACCCGGCGCGCGGCGCACCGACATCGTTCAAGCGATTCGGCTTGGTTCGCCCGAGTTGCTGATGCGCTTCGCGGTCGGCCTACAATCCGCGCTGCCCGTCAACGCGCGCTTTCGGCCGGAACCCGGAGCAGTGCCCGGCTACGCCGATCCGGTGCTGATGTCGTCGGGGGCATTCGTCAGCGGCTCGACGATCGAGCTATCCTGCGACGCGCCGGTGCGCCCTCCGTACGAGGTCTACGTGCAAGGCGGCGTCAGTGCGGCGCACGCCTACCTCGGCGGGCTCTTCGCGGCGCGCGCGATCGCAGCCTAACGACTGCCTAAAAAGCCGTAGAAGTAGAAGCGGGTACCGTCGGCGGTCGTGACGACGATGCGCGTCTCTTCGATGGCCGCGCAGGTGATGGTCTTGCCGATCAGGCTCTCGAGCACGCTCTGGGTCTGAATGAACTCGGCGGTGCGCAATCCGTCGGGCTCGGCTTCGATCAGGGTCAGGAGCTCGTCGATTCGGTCGTTCATCGTTCCTTTTTTAGTAATCGACCTCAAGCGGGCGTTTTCTTAGGCCGCGTGCCGTCGAGGGCATCCCGTCCGCCAGGAGGCGCCCCGAGCGCCTAGAGAAGGGCTGGCGGCCATGTACCTGCTCGAAGTGCTTAGCGGACCGCTCGATGGCAAGACTTGGTCCTTCGAGCGCGAGATTACGATCGGCCGCGACGACGCCTTGGCGGAGGCCTGTCTCGCTCTCGACCGGTACGTCTCCCGCGCCCACGCCCGGCTTGAAATCGACGCGGGAGCGATTCGGCTGACCGACCTGCGCAGCCGAAACGGCACCCGGCTCAACGGCCAGCCCGTCGTCGGGGACGTCCCATTGCCGGCCGGCGTGCCCTTCGTCGTCGGGCGCACCGTCCTACGGGTAACGCGCGCGTAGCCAAAACTTATGCAAAGCGCAGTAACGGTCGCGCAGGCGCGCGCGTTCTTTGGCGCGGCGCCGCGCCCGCTTGGGTTCGTCCCGACTATGGGCGCGCTGCACGCGGGACATCTCGAGCTCGTCGTACGGGCTCGCGCGAGATGCGCCGCGGTCGGCGCGTCGCTCTTCGTCAACCCCATGCAGTTCGGGCCACAGGAAGACTTGGCGAAGTATCCTCGCGACGAGCAAGGCGATCGGGAGAAGTTCGCAGCCGCGGGCGTCGACGTTCTGTTCGCTCCGGATGCCGCGACGATGTATGGGGCGGATTTTAGCAGCTTCGTGGAGGCGGGCCGGCTGGCGACGGTATTCGAGGGTGCGCAGCGGCCCGGTCACTTCCGCGGCGTCACCACGATCATCGCCAAGCTGCTCAACATCGTCCAGCCCGACGTGCTCTTCCTGGGGCAAAAAGACGCACAGCAAGCCGCGGTCCTTCGCAAGATGATCGGCGAGCTCAACTTTCCGGTCGACGTCGAAGTCGTGCCGACGGTGCGCGAACCCGACGGTTTGGCGATGTCGAGCCGCAATCGTTATCTCGACGCCGCGGAGCGCGCGGCCGCGCCGAGCCTCAATCGCGCGTTGCTCGCGGCACGCGACGCGCTCGAGCGAGGCGCGGCGAAAGACGAAGCGATCGCGGCGGGTATCGCGGCGCTGAGTCCGGTGGCCAAACTCGACTACCTCGACCTCGTCGACGCCGACACCTTCGCGCCGCTCGACGCGCTGCGCTCGCCGGGATTGATCGTGGGCGCCGCGCGATTCGGCAACACGCGCTTGATCGATAACGTGTTGGCGACGAAATGAAGGTGTTTCTCGGCGTTAGTGGCGGCATCGCGGCGTACAAGGCGGCAGCGCTGACGAGCACGCTCGCTCAACGAGGGGCTACGATCGACGTCGTGATGACTGCCGAAGCCGAGCGCTTCATCACGCCGCTCACGTTTGCGTCGCTGACGGCGCGTCCGGTCTACACGTCGCTATGGGATCTGCCGGAGCGCATTCCGCACATTCGTCTCGTGCGCGAGGCCGACGTGGCGCTGGTGGCGCCGGCCACGGCCAATCTGCTGGCGAAGCTCGCCGCCGGGATAGCCGACGATCTCCTCACGGCCGCGCTGCTCGCGGCGCGCATTCCGCGCATCCTGGCGCCGGCGATGAACGAAGCGATGTACGAAGATTCCGCGACGCAAGCGAATCTCGCGGCACTGCGAGCGCGCGGATACGAAATCGTCGAGCCCGAGCGAGGCTTTCTCGCCGAGCGCGAGGTCGGCGTCGGGCGTCTAGCTGCGGAAGAGCGCATCATCGAAGCGCTCGAGCGCGCGGTCGCGCGCCGCCAGACTCTGCGCGGCAAACGCGTGGCAATTACGGCCGGACCGACGCGCGAGGCGTTCGATCCGGTGCGCTTTTTGAGCAACGCGTCGACCGGCGCGACGGGGATTGCGCTCGCTCGCGAAGCGGCGCTGCGCGGCGCGCGCGTTACCTTGTTGCTCGGCCCGACTCTGCTGGAAGCGCCCGCCGGCGTCGACGTCGTGCGCATCACGACCGCCGACGAGTTGCGCGATGCGGCGTTGAAGCACGCGGTCGGCGCTGACCTGACGATCGCTACGGCGGCGGTCGCGGATTGGCGTCCCGCCGAGCATGCCGAATCGAAGCTGAAGAAGAGCGGAGAGGATTTAACCGTTCGGCTGGCGCCGAATCCCGACGTCTTGGCCGCGCTCGCGCAGCGGAGAGAGTCCGGCTTCCTCGTGGGTTTTGCGGCCGAAACGGACGAGCACGAGGCCCGTGCGCGCGAGAAGCTGCGCGCGAAGCATCTCGACGCGATCGCGGTGAACGACGTGAGCGGCGAGCGCGGCTTCGGCACCGGTGAGAACGCGCTCGTCTTACTCTGGGGCGAGGATGGACGCCGCGAACTGGGGCGCACCGACAAGACGACGCTTGCGGCGCGGCTGCTCGACGCGGTTGAGGAGTTGATGGAATGCTCCTGACGATCGACGTCGGGAATACCGAGACCAAACTCGGATGCTTTTGGGGATCCGAGTTGTCGCAGACGTGGCGAGTCACGACGGAACTGCGTCGCACGTCCGATGAGTACGGAGTCTTCTTCACGCAGCTCTTCGCGACGGGCGGCGTCGAAGGCGGCGCGGTCGATGCGGTCGCGATTGCGAGCGTCGTTCCGAAACTCGACCCGGTGTTGGATTCGGCGTGCCGGCGTTTCTTCGGCACGCCGCCCGTCTTCTTGCACCCGCAGACGCAGCAGCTGATGCCGGTTTTGACCGAGAATCCGTCCGAGGTCGGCGCCGACCTCATCGCCGCCGCGATCGGCGGCCGCGAGCGTTTCGGTACGCCTCTCATCGTCGTGAGCTTCGGCACCGCCACGGTGTTTATCGCGATCTCCGCTGCCGGCGAGTATTTGGGCGTCGCCATCGCGCCCGGCGTGACGATATCGATCGACGCACTGATCGGGCGCACCGCCAAGCTGCCGCAGATCGCGCTCGAGACGCCGAAGCGCGCGATCGGACGTAATACGAACGAGGCGCTGCAGAGCGGCATCGTCTACGGCTTCGCCGGCCAGACGGAAGCGATCGTCGCGCGGATGCGCGGCGAGATGGGAGTCGACGCGAGGGTGGTAGCGACGGGCGGCCTCGCAGGCATCGTCGCGAAGCAGACGCCGATCGTCGAAGCTGTCGATCCGCACCTGAGCCTGGTCGGATTGCAGCTTTTCCACCGCGCGGGGGTTAAATAGACTCTATGCGCCCAGCACCCTTGAAGATCGGCTCGATCGAGATTTGGCCGCCGTTGATCCTGGCGCCGATGTCGGGCGTGACGAACCGGACGATGCGCGCGCTCTACCGGCCCTTCGGCCTGGGCCTCACGGTGACGGAGTTCGTGTCGTCCAACGCGCTGGCGTTCGGCAGCCGGCGCACGATGGAGATGATCGATCAGCACGGACTGGAGAAGCCGGTGTCCACGCAGCTGTGGGGAGACGATCCCGCGACGATGGCGCTCGCGGCGAAGGTCGTGCGCGAGTGCGGCGCCGACATCGTCGACATCAATTTCGGCTGTCCCGCACCCAAAGTGACGAAGACGAACGGCGGCTCGGCATGTCTGCGCGATCCGGATCGCTGCGAGGCGATCATGTCCGCCGTCGTCGCCGCGGTCGACTGCCCGGTGACGATGAAGATGCGCCTGGGTTGGAGCGCAGACGCCCTCGTCTATCTCGACGTCGCGCGGCGCGCGCAAAACGCCGGCGTGCAGGCAGTCACTCTGCACGCGCGCACCGCCAAGCAGTTTTACAAAGGCGAGGCCGACTGGGAGCACATCGCCCGGCTCAAGCGCGGCGTCGACATTCCGGTCATCGGCAACGGCGATCTCGACGATCCGCACGCGGCCATGCGGCGGATGCGCGAAAGCGGCGTCGACGCGATCATGCTCGGACGAGCGACGCTCGGCAATCCGTGGCTCATCACGCAAATTCGCGACCTGATGGAGGGACGGCCGGCGCGCGAGCTGCCCAACGCCGCGGATCGGCTGCGCTTCGCGCTGGTGCACTACCGCACTATGGTGGACGAGCTCGGCGAGAGCCGCGCGGTTCCGCAGATGCGCAAGCATCTCGCGCTCTATCTCAAGGGCATTGTGGGCGCGGCCGCGCTGCGCGAACGCATCATGCGCACCGATACCGCGGCCGAAACGGTTGGCGTAATCGACGAAACGATTTCACGACTGGAATGCGCATCACCGGTCGCGGCATGATAATACGCGCAGCATGATCGAGGAACGCGACGAACTCTACGGCGCAGAATCGCCACAGGCTCTAGCCGCGGAGACGTACGAGAACTATAAGAAGTTCGTCAATCCGCCGTTGGCGCGCGTCATGAGGCTCTCGGGCTCGCCGGTAGAGGTGCGCGCGCGCGGTTGCACGATCTGGGATCAAAACGGAAAAGCGTATCTCGATTTCGCCGGAGGCTACGGCGTCTTCACGCTCGGCTACAACCATCCGCGCGTTACCGAAGCGGTGCGCGCGCAGATGGAGAAGATCTCGCTCTCCGGCAAGACGATGTTCAACGTGCTGCTCGGACGAGCGGCGCGGCGGCTGGCCGAGCTCGCTCCGGGCGACCTGCAAATATCGTTTTGGTGCAACAGTGGAACGGAAGCGATCGAGGGTGCGATCAAGCTCGCTCGCGCCGCGACGCGGCGCGCGAAGATCGTCAGCACGCTGGATGCATATCACGGCAAGACCCTCGGCGCGCTCTCGGTGAGCGGTCGCGAGAACTTCCAGTCGCGCTTTCGCCCGCTGCTCGCCGATTCGATGTCGATACCGTACGGTGAGACGGACTCGCTCGACGAAGCGCTGCGCGATGCCGCCGCGTTCGTCGTAGAGCCGGTGCAGGGCGAGGGCGGCGTCAACGTGCCGCCGCCGGGGTACTTGAAGGCGGTGCGCGAGGCGTGCGATCAAAATGAAACGGTCTTCATCGCCGACGAGGTGCAGACCGGATTGGGACGCTGCGGCTACCGGTTTGCGTGTAATCGCGACGGCGTCGTCCCCGACGTGATGACGCTCGCCAAAGGTCTCTCGGGCGGCGTGATTCCCGTCGGCGCGTTCATCGCGCGGCCGGACGTTTGGAATCGCGCGTTCGGTGACGCGCCGCTCGTCCACACGTCGACCTTCGGCGGCGGTGAGTTGGCCTGCGCGGCGGCAATCGCGGCGATGGACGTTCTCGAAGACGAGGCGCTCGCGCAACGGGCGCGCGAGCGCGGCGAGCAGCTGCTGCAGGGAGCGCGCGCGATTGCAGACGAGTTTCCCGACGTCGTGCGCGACGCGCGCGGCCTCGGACTCTTGGTCGGCGTCGAGCTCACCAACGAGGGATACGGCGGATTCATCATTCCCGAGATGCTCAAGGCCGGCGTCACCGCCGCGTGGACGCTCAACCAGCAGCGCGTGATACGCCTCGAGCCGCCGCTCGTCGTGAGCGCGACGGAGATCGACAGCGCACTCGCCGCCCTGCGCGCCGGCGTCGCGACCGCGTACGACAAGTTGGGCAAGCTGTAAGGCGCAACTGATGCCGTATGTCGAGAGCAAGGTCGTGATTGCCGCCCCCGCCCGAGTCGTCTACGAGCTCGCGAAGGATCAGGAACGCTTTCCCCAAATTCATGCCGGACGTCGAGACGGTCACGATTCTCGAGCGGCGCCCCGACGGTGCGATCTCTCGCTGGAAGACGCTCGTCGAGGAAGCGCCGAT
The DNA here is from genome assembly GCA_963759245.1 of Vulcanimicrobiota bacterium. Classification (GTDB taxonomy): domain Bacteria; phylum Vulcanimicrobiota; class Vulcanimicrobiia; order Vulcanimicrobiales; family Vulcanimicrobiaceae; genus Cybelea. The sequence continues at coordinate 240,244 of CAVWYN010000003.1, forward strand.
CGAGTGGACGGAGGAGGATACCTTCGACGACGCGGCGCTGCGCATCGACTACAAACTGCTGGAAGGCGATCTCGACAAGTTCGAAGGCGCTTGGACGTTCGAACATCGCGACGGCGTCACGCACGTCGCCCTCGGCGTCGAGTATGATTTCGGCGTGCCGACGCTCGCCGAGCTGATCGGCCCCACGCTGCAGAAGAAAGTCCGCGAGAATAGCGAGATGATGCTGGCCGCGCTCAAGCGCGAAGCCGAGCAGAAGGACTCTTCGTCGTGAACAAGTTCTGCTTCGTCATTCACCCGCTGTCGTTCGAGGACATCGAGCGTTACGAGCCGGGCGCGAAAGGCAAGGGCGAGCCGATCTTGCGAAAGATCATGGAGTGGATGCCGTCGTACGCGGCCGTGCACGTTACCGGCGTGCGCACGCCGGACGGCCGCGAAACCGAAGGCTGGTTCGTCGCGGCGCCGCTCTTGCCGCAGCAGCTGGTCGACTTTCCGCGCGACGAGGTCTACATGCGGGTCGTGCGAGCGATCGAGATCGGCGCGGACCTCGGCGCGCAGGTCGCCGGCTTGGGCGCGTTCACCGGCGTCGTCGGCGACGCCGGAGTGACGATCAATGCGCGCTCGCCGATTCCGGTGACGACCGGCAATTCGCTGACGATCGCCGCCGGTGTGGAGAGTTTGTTTCGCGGCGCGGCCGAGATGGAGATCGATCCCGCCGCGTCCACCGCGGCGGTCATCGGCGCGACGGGTTCGATCGGATCCGCGTGCGTGCAGTTGATCGCGCCGAAAGTCGGCTCGATCATCCTGGTCGCGCGCAACGAGACCCGCTTGCGCAAGTTCCACGAGGCCATCGCGGATAAGCTGCCCTGCCCGAGCGAACACACGACGGACATCGCAAGCGCGGTACGCCGCTCGCGGCTGATCCTCACCGCCACGACGTCGACGCAGGACATCATCGAGCCCGAAGATCTTCAGACCGGCGCGGTCATCTGCGAGCTCTCGTTGCCGCACGACGTGGGCAGGCGCGTCGCGCAGCAGCGGCCCGACGTCCTGGTCGTCGAGGGCGGGAACATGCTGGTGCCCGGGAATCCGCGGTTCGCGCGCGTGCGCGAACCGGGAACGGAGTTCGATTTGAATTTGCCGCCGCGCACCGCTCTGGCGTGCATGAGCGAGACGATGATCCTGGCGCTCGAGGGCCGCTTCGAGCCCTACACGCTCGGGCGCGGCATCCGGCTCGAAAAGGTGATCGAGATCGAGGAGATGGCGCGGCGATGCGGCTTTACGCTCGCCGACATGCGCGCTTTCGATGCGGCGATCACTCCCGAGAAGCTCGTGGCGACCCGCGCCGCCGGGATGTCGCGCGCGTGAAAAAAGTCGTTTCGGTATCCCTGGGTTCGAGCAGCCGCGATCATCGCGCGCACGTGACGCTGATGGGTGAAGAGTTCGACATCTCGCGCGTCGGGACGGACGGCAAGCTCGACGCGGCGATCGGAAAAGTGCGCGATCTCGACGGGCGCGTCGATGCGATCGGTCTGGGCGGCATCGATGTCTATCTCTACGCCGGGCGCCGTCGCTACGCGCTGCGCGACGGTCTGCGATTGCTCGAAGCCGCCAAGACGACGCCGATCGTCGACGGCAGCGGCTTGAAGAACACGCTCGAGCGCGAGGCGGTCCGGTTCATGCAGAACGAGCTTTCGATCGATCTGCGGGGCAAACACGTGCTCATGGTCAGCGCCCTGGATCGCTTCGGAATGGCGCAGGCGCTCGTCGACGCCGGAGCCGACGTGCTCTTCGGCGATTTCATCTTTGCGCTCGACAAAGACATGCCGGTGCGCGATCTCCATCAGTTCGAGCAGATGGCTGAGAAGTATCTTCCCGACGCGTGTAAGCTGCCGTTTCAATTCTTCTATCCGACCGGCAAGAAACAAGATAAGCCGCCGGAGCCGAAGTATCCGCAGTACTATCAAGAAGCCGAGATCGTTGCCGGCGACTTCCACTTCATGCGCCAATTCATGCCGGATCGGCTCGACGGAAAGATCGTGCTTACCAACACCGTTACGCAAGCCAACATCGACGAGCTTGCCGAGCGCGGCGTCGCTACGCTGATCACAACGACGCCCGACATCGCCGGCCGATCGTTCGGCACCAACGTGCTCGAGGCGGCGCTCTTGGCGCTGCTCGGGAAGGCCTGGAGCGACGTCGTTCCAGCCGACTACGAGCGTGTGCTGCGGGAGCTGCGCCTGAAACCCCGCGTAGTGGAACTCGGTTGATGAGGCGGCCGATGGGTATAATCTCCCGGCCCCGGCGGGGCCCCGGAGTGCAGGAGGCCTTGGTGCGGCCCGTTCAGAACCAACCGCGCCAGCGTTGGAGACTACGCTATCGAATGCTGTGGGGTTCATCGCCATGAATCCCGGTGAGGATCTATAGGTTGAACGACAAAGAGATCGTCCTGACCGCCGAGGGTCTAGTGAAGCTGGAGCGCGAGCTCGACGAGCTCAAGAGCGTCCATCGCCGCGAGGTGAACGATCGCATTCGCCAGGCCAAAGAGTACGGCGACCTGAGCGAGAATGCCGAATACGAGGACGCGAAACAAGAGCAGGCGTTCATCGAAGGGCGCATTCTCAAGCTCGAGGCGATGATTCGCAATGCCCGCATCATCGACGAATCCGAGTATGCCGCCGACGAGGTGCACCTCGGCGCGGTCGTTAAGGTCAAAGACCTCAAGAACAACGAGACCTACGAGTTTTCGATCGTCGGCTCGGCCGAGGCCGATCCTCCGAATCGCCGCATCTCCAATGAATCGCCCCTCGGCAGCTCGCTCATGGGCCATAAGAAGGGCACGACCGTCGACGTCGCGACGCCGCGCGGTCTGGTAAAATACAAGATCGAATCGATCAAGAGCAGCGCTCCCAAAAAGGCCGCGAAGAAAGCCTCATAAATCGCGAAGAGCTTCATAAAGTAGGAGCATTGTTGGAAGAGTTCGGGAAGACCGAAGCAGCACTCGTAGCGGCCAGACGTGAAAATCTGGCCGCTTTGCGTTCGCGCGGGAACGATCCGTTCGCGCAGCGCCGCTACGAGGTCGACGCGACGGCCGACGAGCTCCTGGAGCGCTACGGCTTCCTGGTGCCCGGTCAGGACGCGTCCGCCGAGGGGTGGAGCGTGGCGGGGCGCCTCCTCACGAAGCGGACGATGGGCAAGACGATCTTCGCAGACCTCGGCGATCGCACGGGCAAGCTGCAAATCTACCTCCGCAAACAGGAGATCGGCGACGAGGCTTTCGCCGACTGGAACGACCTCGACCGCGGCGATCTCATCGGCGTGCGCGGATATATGTTTCGCTCGAAGATGGGCGAGCTGACGCTTCACGTCACGCGGTTTGTCACGCTCGGCAAGGCGCTGATGCCGCTGCCCGACAAATGGCACGGACTGCAAGACGTGGAGAAGCGTTATCGCCAGCGCTACGTCGATTTGATCGTCAATCCGGAAGTGCGCGACACGATGATCATGCGCAGCCGGCTTATCGCGGAGATGCGCCGCTTCATCGACGGATACGGCTTCTATGAGGTCGAGACGCCGACGCTGCTGCACATCGCCGGCGGCGCGGCGGCGCGCCCGTTCGTCTCGCACTGCAACGCGCTGGACAAGGTGATGCAGCTGCGAATCGCCACGGAGCTGAATTTGAAACGGCTGATCGTCGCGGGAATGGAGCGCGTCTACGAGATCGGCCGAATCTTCCGCAACGAGGGCATCGACACGACCCATAATCCCGAGTTCACGATGCTCGAGCTCTACGCGGCGTACTGGGACGTTTCGGACATGATGGAGTTCAACGAGGCGCTGATCGCGCATCTGGTCTCGATCGCGAGCGATGGCGCCGCGGATCTGCCGCACGGCGAGACGACTATTTCGTTCGCGCGCCCGTTTGACCGCATCGAGTACTTGCAGGCGATGCTCCAATACAGCGAGCGGAAATACACGCGCGAGCGGCTGTTCGATCCGGCCGCCGCGCAGGCCATATTGGAGCAGCTTGGACTACCGCCGTCGCCCACGCACGGACACGCGCTGGACAAGATCTTCGAGCGCGTCGTCGAGCCCCATCTGGTCGCGCCGACGTTCGTCACCGGCTATCCGGTCGTGATCTCGCCGTTGGCCAAACGCCGCGCCGGCGATCCGGAGTTAGCCGACCGCTACGAGCTCTTTTGCGGCAAGATGGAGATCTCCAACGCCTTCACGGAGCTCAACGATCCCGACGATCAGCGCGCGCGCTTCGACGCCCAGGTCGCGGAGCGAAGCGCCGGAAACTTGGAGATTCCCGAGCCGGATTGGGACTACGTCCGCGCGCTCGAGTACGGCATGCCGCCTACCGCGGGAATCGGCGTCGGCGTCGATCGCCTCATCATGCTGCTGACCGATCAGCGCTCGGTCCGCGATGTTTTGCTCTTTCCCCTGCAGCGCCAGCACGGTTGATGTCGCGCCGAATCGCGCTCGCTCTGCTGCTCATCGTCGCGATTGCGCCGGCCGCGGCTGCGGCGCCGGCGCGCTACTACTACCTGAATCCGCAGCAGGTCGAGCTCACGGTGCTCCTGCCGCCGCCGCCCGATCTCGGCTCGTCCGAACTGCGCGCCGACGAAGCGCAGGTCGCGTCCGCCGTCGCCGCGCGGACGCCGACGGAACTGGCCGACGCGCAAGCCGCCTCGGCGCGCAGCGTCTTTTTCTTCGCACGCTCGATCGGCCCGGGCTTCACGCAGGCGCGGCTCCCGCTGACCGCGAGATTCTTCGCGCATATCAGCTCCGACGTTCAGCGTTTAATCGTAGAGGCGAAGGCGTATTGGCAACGGCCGCGTCCCGACGGCGCGAACAAGAAACACGGCGCGTATCCGAGCGGCCACGCCGCGTTCGCGGCGTCGACTGCGATCGTGCTCGCACAGCTCATACCTGCGAAACGCGACGCGATCTTCGCGCAGGCGCGGATCTTCGCGGTGAACCGGATTCTCTTGGGGCTGCACTATCCCAGCGATATCGCGTCCGGATGGACGGCGGGCACGCTGGCCGCCTTCGTGATGATGCACGATCGAAGATTCCGTCACGACTTTGCGGCGGCGGAGGCCGAGCTGCGCGCGGCGCATCTCGTCGCGATGGCGCGCGCGGGGCAGCTGCAATAACTCTGCGGCTCGCCGTCGAGTACGACGGCACCGAGTATTGCGGATTCCAGTGGCAGCCGTCGGTCCGCACCGTCGCCGGCGTCATCGAGGCGGCGCTCGCGCAGCTCTACGGCGATCCCATCAAGATAACCGGTGCGGGACGCACCGACAGGGGCGTGCACGCCAGCGGTCAGGTCGTCTCGTTTTCGGCGGAACGCGCGTTTCCGGTTGGGCGTCTCGCGTTGGCGCTGAACTCGCTGCTGCCGGCGGACTGCTCCGTTCGCGCGGCGGCCGAAGTCGAAGCCGCCTTTTCAGCCCGCTTTTCCGCGCGGACGCGGACGTACGTGTATGCCATCCTGAACCGGCCGCAGCGCGACGCGTTGTTGGCGCGATATGCGTGCCACGTGGCGCGGCCTCTCGACGTGGAGGCCATGCGCACCGCGGGCAACCGCCTAATCGGGGAGCACGACTTCCGCGCCTTCTCGGCGGCCGGTCCGGAGGACGATCCTACGGCGACGGTGAGGACCGTCGAGCGCCTCACCATCGAGCCCCGCGGCGAGCTGGTTCGGGTCGAGATCGCCGCCAACGCGTTCTTGCGTCACATGGTCCGCATCGTCGTCGGGACGCTGCTCGAGTGCGGATCGGGACGGCGGCCTCCCGAGCAGCCTTCGGAGATGCTCGCGGCGGGCGACCGGCCGTTTGGCGGTCCGACCGCTCCGGCCCGCGGCCTTTATCTGGCCGGGGTCCGTTACGAGGACGGCTACGACTCGTTTTCCGAGCCGTTTCCCTTCGGCGGTGACGCTCCGGCGCTGCTTGACGGGGGCCAGGCTTTCCCGTAGGATACGTTGGTTGTGCGCACCTATCAGCAGACGACGGCGCAGACCGATCATCATTGGTATATCGTCGACGCCGCCGGCCGGCGCCTCGGCACGCTTGCGGTCCAGATTGCGCGCGCCCTCTCGGGGAAGCACAAGCCGACCTGGACGCCGCACATCGACGACGGCGATTACGTCGTCGTCGTGAATGCCGATAAGATCGAGTTGGGCGGGCAGAAGTGGAAGCAGAAGCTCTACTACCGGCACAGCAATTACCCGGGCGGGCTGAAGGTGCAGACGGCGCGCGAGATTTTCGAAAAGCATCCCGAGCGTTTGATCGAGAACGCCGTCCGCGGCATGCTAGCGACGAACCGCACGCGGGACGTGCAGCTGCGCCGGTTGAGCGTCTATACCGGCGCCGAGCATCCGCACGCGGCGCAGAATCCGCAGCCCTTGCCGGCCACACTTTAGGAGACGTTATTGGAAGACGCAGTCGAAGTCGTTCAATCTACCGGCCGGCGCAAACGCGCCGTCGCCCGCGTCAAGCTGATGCTCGGCCAGGGCGTCATCACCGTCAACGGTAAGCCGGTCGACGAATACTTCCCGCGTCCGCAACTGCTGCAGATCGTGCGCCAGCCGCTGGAGGCGACCCAGAGCGGGTCGCGCTTCGACGTGCGCGTCAAGGCCGAGGGCGGAGGCGTAACCGGACAGGCCGGCGCAATTCGCCACGGGATCGCGCGCGCGTTGCTGGCGATCGACGAGTCGTTCAAAGAGCCGCTTCGCAAGAACGGTTTCCTGACGCGCGATCCGCGCGAAAAGGAGTCGAAGAAGTACGGCCGCAAGCGCGCGCGCAAGCGCTTCCAATACAGCAAACGCTAGGAGCAAGCTCCTAGCGAACGCCGTCAAGCTCTTTGCGATCGCGCTCGGCGCGGTCGCATTGACGTTGCAGCCGCACGCGGCTTGGATCGAACGAGCCTATTCCAACGGCGCGTATCCGGCGTGGGAACACGTCGCGTTTGCACTCACTGGGCCGCTTCCGTGGTCGCTCGGCGACGCCGCGGCGCTCGCCGGAGCGGCGGCGATCGTCTGGCAGATCGCGATTTTCGCACGACGCGGATCGAGCCGGCGCGTGTCGCTGCCGGCGCTACTCCTCAACTGCGCCGTCGTTGTCGCGCTCTACGCGCTGTGGTTCGAGCTGAGCTGGGGCTGGAACTACGCGCGCGCTCCGCTCGAAACGCGCGTGCGGTTCGAGCCCACTCGCGTGACGACGAGTGCGGGCGCGGCGCTGCGCTCGCGCGCGATGTCGCAGATGAACGCGCTCGCCGCCGCCGCGCACGCGCGCGCAGACCAGCCGCTGGATTTGACGGCGCTGCAAGCCGCGTGGCTGCCGGCGGTGCAGCGCGCTGGTGACGAATGGATGCCGAACGTCGGGAGCGCGAAGCCGACGCTGGCGGATCCCTTCATGCTCGCGACCGGAACGAGCGGATTCATCAATCCCCTCACGCTGAACGTCGCGCTCGCGTCGGATCTGCTGTGGTTCGAGCGGCCGTTCGACCTCGCGCACGAGTGGAGTCACGACGCGGCGTACGCGCGCGAAGACGAGGCCAACTATCTGGCGATCGTCACGTGTCTGCGTTCGCCCGATCCCGCAGTGCGCTATTCGGGATGGTTCGAGCTCTTTCTCTATCTACCGCAGAAGCGGCACTACGCGCATCGCGAGTTCGCGCCGCTGGTCTGGCGCGACTTCGCCGCGCTGCGCGCGCGCAACGCGCGGCACATCAACGTGATGTTGGCGCGCTGGTCGTGGCGCACGTACAATGCCTATTTAAAGAGCAATCGCATCGCGTCGGGCATCGCAAACTACGACGAGGTGACGCGGCTCATGCTGGGCGTGCCGCTCGACGCCGCGGGTCTGCCGACCGCCCGAGAATGAAAACAGGGACCCGAGAGTTCTCGAGTCCCTGCAGTTTTGCGGAGTCTAACCCCGCGGAGGCTTGCCTTTGTTCTGGCCGCCGTTGGCGGGCGGTTTGCCTTGGCCGCCGCCCGGGGGCTTGCCTTGGCCGCCGCCCGGGGGCTTGCCTTGGCCCTGCGGGTGGGCTTGCCCCTGGTGCATCGCGCCTCCCGGCGGTTTGCCTTGGGAGTGCATGGCGCCCTGCGGGTGCGTCCCGCCCTGCGGGTGCGTTCCGCCCTGTGCGTGCATCGTGTTCCCACCCGAAGGCGGCTTCTTATTCGCCGGCTGGCTGACCGGTGCCGCGTGATGCTGCGTAGTCACCGGGGCCTTGGCCGGAGCCTTGGCAGGCGCCATAGCCGGAGCCTTGTTCTCAGGTTTGGCCATGGTTGTCGGGGCCTTGTTGGTGCCCTTCATCTGGGTCTGAGCAGCCTGCTTGTCGGCCGCCGTGACCGGCGCGTATTTGGGCAGCTGCTTCGGGTCGCTGATCGGCTTCGCCACCGCCGTGACGGGCGGCTTGCCCTTGTTGACGTTGGCGTAGAGCGAGCGATCCTGGCCGGCAATCTTCGCCTGGGTAACCTGCGCGGTCGTAGGCGCGCGGCCGGCCTGGCGAGCGTGGATTTGCGCCGACGTCGCCGTAGCGGAGACTCCCCCGCGGCCGCCGGTGTAAGCGACGCGAGAGCCGTTGTTGTAGTGGTAGTTATTGACGACCGTCTTATTGATATAGGTGTTGTGGATGACGGTCCGATTGACGTTCACGACGGCCGTGTTGTAACGGAAGGCGTTTCCGGCCCAGACCCCTCCGACGAACCCGGAACCGTAGTAGCCGAAGCCGTAGTTAAGGCCGCCGTAGAAGCCCACGCTCGGGCCCCAGTAGCCGCCGTTCCAGCCGTAGCCGCCGCCCGAGTAGCCCCAGTAGCCCGGAGTCCAGTAGACGCCGACTTGCGGGGGTGCCACCCAGACGCCCGGCACCCAGTAGTAACCGGCCTGTCCCCAGCCCCAATAGCCGGGGGTCCAGATCCAGTTCGCATAGGGGCAGGCCGGCTGGGTGTAGACCGGCAGCGCCGGTGGCGGCACGCCGACTGTAAAGCCCACGCCTACAGAAAATTGCGCCGGCGAGGGCAGGGGCGCTGCGGTGATGATTATTGCCGCGATGATTGCGGGAAGCGATCTTAAAATTCGCACGTTTCCTCCTTTTCCCGAGAACATTATAGCGTAGTCACCGGGACTCTTTACCCGCCAATGCGAGCATCCAGAGCGGTTTCACTTGATTCTTACCCGTTAATGGGGCGGTTCCAACTTAATCTTCATCGGGCTCTCACGACATAATTCGTCCATCCCGGGTATGCTTCGCGGTCACTCGCTCCTGATACGATGCGGCGCATGTTCGACGTAGGCGATTCTCTTCGCGATGCTTTCACCGACGCGCGCCGCCGTTTGCACGACGCGCAAGCCGCTGTGGCGGCGGCAGACTCCGGCTCCGGCGGACGTGCCGCCGACGCGGCGATGGGGCAGGTGGCACAGACGGCGATCTTTACCGAAGCGTTGATTAGCGCCGAACACGCGCGTTTCGAAGAGCTCAAGGCGGTGGCGAAATGAGGATCGAGCTGCTCGAGGCCGCCGCCAGCGGGATGGATGCGCAGCGCGCGGCTCTGGACGTCGCGGCCCGCAACGTCGCCGCGGCGGAGGCGGCCGGCCCCAACGCCGACTATGCGCGAATGGTTCCGGAGTTCCGAGTCGTCGACTCCGGCGACGGCGACGTTCATGTTGATTTCATGGGCACGCACTTCGAACGCGGAACGAACGTCGACGTTCTTGGCGAGATGATAGCGGTGATGAACGCTTCACGTGCCTACGAATCGGATGCGTCGATCTTCGACGTCGGAAAGACTCTCGCCGAAAAGACGATTGACCTAGAACGCCTGTGAGAGTCGAGCCAATCCTCCCGGACGCCCCGACCGCGCCGGCCTCGGATGACGGCGCGGACGAATTCACACGGGCGCTGGATGCAATCGCCACGGCCCTAACCGGCGCAAATCATGCCGAAGATGCCTTTGCCTACGGTCGCGGGACGCTTGAAGACGCGGTATACGAGCGCGCGCAGGCCGACGTCGCTCTCTCGATTGCGACCGCGACGGCGCAGCGCATCACGCAAGCGGTCCAATCCGTGTTGAACATGCAAGTGTAAGGAATCTCGGCCGATGCATGCCGCCACGCAGCTGCTGACGCGCTGGAGTCTCTTGCCGAAGGCTGCGCGGCTGATCGCGACGGCGGTCGTGCTCGCCGCTGTTGTAATTTCCATCGCCGGCGTGCTTCTCACCCATCCGCCGCGCTCGCCACTTTTCGCCCAACCACTCTTTCCGGAGCAGATCGGGGAGGTCGAGGAACGATTGGCCGGATGGAACGTTCCGTTCACGCCGACCTCCGACAATATCGTAGTGGACTCGGCGCGCCGCAGCGACCTTCTGCTGCGTCTCTCGCTAGCCGGAGTTCCGCATCAGCATCTCACCAGCACGGGCGAGGCAGTGGCAAACATCGGCGTACTGACGCCTCAGGCGGTTGTCGAGGCGCAGACGCGCGTCGGCCTGTCGGGCGACATCGAGGCGGGCTTGCGCGGCATCGACGGCGTCGACGACGCGCGCGTTATCGTAGCTCCAGCCAAACCGCCGGAGTTTGCGGACGAAGCGAGCCACGACGCGAGCGCGAGCGTGCGACTGCGGCTTCGTGCCGGAACGCAGCTCTCGCGCGAAGCGGTCGCGGGAATCCGCGCCTTCGTCGCAGCGAGCGTGCCCGAGCTGCAGGCCGCACGCGTCACGATTCTGGACGACCGCGGCGTCGCGCTGGGCGATGAGTCGCGCGAAAGCGACGACGGCGGCGAGCTTGCGCGCGCGCTGCAATCCGCACTCGACGCGGCCTTCGGCGAAGGCGTTGCGATCGTTCGCGTTCACGCAGAATACGACGGCTCGCAATACTCCGAACGTGACGTGCGGAGGACTCCGACGGGAATGCAGCCGATCGACGCAGCGCGACGCACCGAGACCTACGACGGAGGCGGCAAGCGGTACCGTCATGTCGAGGAGGGCGAAAATCGCGGCACCGAAACTCACGAGCTGTTCTCGCAGTTGCCGCCGGGCCGAATCAAGCGCCTTTCTACCGCCGTATTCGTGGATGCAACGCGCGCCGTCGATCTTGCAAAAGTGCGGGAACTCGCTGCGGCGACTTTGGGACTGGACGCGCATCGTGGTGATACGCTTGCGGTCGAGGCGATCGACTTCCGCCGCACGCCGGTTGCCCGGCGTGATGCTTGGTGGCTTCTTTACGGCACGTTGGTACCGCTGGCACCGGCCCTCGTCCTGACGATTGGTCTGATCGTCTGCACGCGTCTCGCGATTCCGGCGGGCGCTTCGCTCGCGCATTCGCTGATGGAGCGCTCGATGCTCGAGCGCACCTCGAAGGCCGCCGCCGGTTTTGCGCCGGGCCGGGTACGCACGTTTCTCGAGCAAGAGCCGCCGCATTCCGCGGCGGCAATCATCAGCGCCCTTCCCGCTGCGACCGCGACTGCCGTCCTCGAGCTCTATCCGCCGGACGAGCGGGAAGCCATCGTGAAGCGCATGCAGCGTCGTCACTCACCGCTTCTCGACGACGCGCACGACCTGCTGCGACGCCATGCCTGACGAGTTCGTTTCCCTCGCGGCCTTCTTGCGAGCGCCTGCGGAGGAGCCGCCCGCAAACATCGAGCCGCAGGAAACCTCGACGCGAGCGGCGTCTTCCGACGAGCTCGCGGAAGCGATTCGCGCAGCGCGCCGCTTCCGCGCGGCGCTAGCCGATGCACTCGACATGGCGCTCGCGCAGCTTTTGGACGCTATCTCTCGCGAGGTTCTTGCGCGCGAGCTCGCGCTTGCGCCGGCCGACGTTGCTGCCATTGTCCGGCGCGCGCTCGGCGAGCTCGAGCCCGAAAAAGCGCTGGCCATCCGCGCGCACCCGGAAGACGTCGAGTCGATCCGCGAGCTGGGGATCGAGAGTACTTCCGATGCTGCGCTGAGACGCGGCGATGTGGTAATCGAATTGCGCAGCGGCACGATCGACATGCGCGTCGAGGCGCGCGTAGAAAGCGCGCTCGCAGCCTGCGCCGTATGAACGTGGCGCGACGCTGCGACCTCGGCACCTGTGCGTTGGGACGAGCGATCGACGCGCGCGGCCTGCCGCTCGACGATGGTCCGTTACTCTCCGGGCGCCGAGTCTTGTTGGCCCCGATCGCTCCGGCGCCGGGCGAACGCATGCCGATTACCGAGCCGTTTTGGACGGGCGTACGAGTCATCGACGGCCTGCTCACGATCGGACGCGGTGCACGCGTCGGGATCTTCGGCGCCCCGGGGTGCGGGAAAAGCATGCTGATCGAGGCCATCGTGCGCGATTGCGCCGCCGACGTCGTGGTCGTGGCGTTAATCGGCGAGCGCGGGCGCGAAGCTCAACGCTGGATCGCCTCGCGCAACGGTCGCACGACGGTCGTGTGCGCAACGAGCGATCGCCCGGCGCAGGAGCGCGTGATCGCGGCGCGGGTCGCGATCGTCCATGCGGATGCGTTGCGGCGCCGAGGCCTTCACGTGCTGCTCGTTATCGACAGCCTCGCGCGCGTCGCCGCGGCATTGCGCGAGATCGCTACGAAGGCCGGCGAGAGCACGGGGCGGGGCGGATATCCTCCGAGCGTCTTCGCCGAACTTGCCCGATTGGTCGAAGTCGGAGGGGCTCTGTGCGATGGCTCCATTACGCTCGTCGCGACGGTGCTCAGCGACGGCGACGATCGCGACCCAGTTAGCGAGGCGGCTCGTTCGCTTTTGGACGGACACGTCGCACTCTCGATGCGGCTCGCCGACGCCGGGCGCTTTCCGGCGGTCGACGTCCTGGGCAGCACGAGCCGAACGATGGAATCGGTCGTCGCCGCCACGCAGGTAGAGGCGGCCCGTCGGGTGCGCTCCGCAATCGCATTGCTCGATCGCATCGAAGACGCGCGTTCGCTCGGGATCGAACCTAGCGACCATCGCGCGCGCGCCGCAATCGCGACCGAAGAGCGGCTCGGCGCCTTCCTTTATCAGGGCCGCGCGCGAGCCGATCGAAGCGAGACGTTAGCGATGCTCTTCGAAATAGCCGAGCTCTTGAGCCCTGATGGAGATCGTTAATGAGATTGCGGCTGTCCGGCGGCGAGTGGAGGAGATCGCGGCCGGGCCGGTCATGTCGGATCCTGTGTTTGGTGCATTGGCGAACGCGGCGCTAGACGCGCAGCGCGCATCGATCCCGCTTCGGTCCGTTACGCTCTCGCCCTCGGAAATCGAGCACTTAGTCAACGCCAACGCGGCGGCATCGCAGGTCGATCCCGGACTGATCGAGGCGATCATCGCCAACGAATCGGGCTTTGATGCGAACGCGACTTCGAGGGCCGGAGCTCGCGGTCTGATGCAATTGATGCCTGAGACCGCGACGAGTCTCGGCGTTAGCGATCCGTACGATCCGGCGCAGAACGTCCGAGGCGGAACGCGCTACTTGCGTGCTCTGCTCGACCGATTCGGCGACGTCGAGCTTGCGGTCGCAGCGTACAACGCCGGGCCGGCGGCCGTCGCGCGCTACGGCGGCGTCCCACCGTTTGCCGAGACGCGGAACTACGTTCGCAACGTGCTGTCGCGCTACCGGACGATCAAATCCTACCGCTGACGCCGGCGTTCTCAACTCGGCAACCTCGCGATGACGGGTGGATCACACCGCGCTGCCATCATCGTGCAATGATGACGCAGCAACTCGAAGTCAGCATTCTCGCAGCACCTTTGGCTGCGATCGATCGGCGAGCGCTCTCACAGGCGTGGTATTCGGCGTTGCGTCTCGCGCGCGACGGGCCGGCGGCCCCAACGCCTCCCGCTCGGCCGAGTCAGAACGCCGCGGTCGCCAGATTGGGGCAAGCTCGAAGCGATCTGGGAATGGCCGACACCCGCGACGCGGCGCTGCCCGCCGTGCACGCCCGCGCCGATCGGTTTGCGTCCCTCAGCCATGCGGCGAGCGACGCGGGAGTTCGCCGCGTGCGCCTTACCCCGCTGGCGCGAGCGATCGGAGATGCTTTCGCCAATCCGCGCGCGCCCGCGCGGCGCGCTACGTTTTCGATGGGGCGCGGCGGCGCCCGAATTCACGTCATTCTTCAAACGAACGGAGCCCGCACGACATTGGTCGCCCTGTGCCGGCCGGAGATTCGAGCGATCGTCGCGCGCGCCTTGAATGAAGCGCGGCTCGCCTTGGCGGCGCGCGGCGTCGAACTGTGCACGAAAGGAGTGCGGCAATGTTCATGAATGCGGCGATGAGCGCCGCGCTCGACCGCATCTCCGAGCGTGCCGCCGACGTGCGCCGTGCCTTTACGCCCGGCGCGCTTCCGCAACACGACGACGTTGCGACGCCGGGGATGGCGACGGACTTTACGCTCGATCCGCTCGCGGTCAGCGCCCCCGAGGGCGCCTACTTCGTAACGCGCGACGAACTCGGTGGGACCGCGTACACGCGCGACGGCTCGTTTTCGCTGCGCGACGGCGCGCTCGTTGACGCGGCGGGGCGGGCGGTATGCGGCGTCGCCGCGGCCGGCGAGACGCCCCGAGGGCTGCGCGCCGATCCCGTAGACGGAGCTCTCGGCCGAGTGCGTGAGGCTCATATCGAGCGAGACGGCAGCCTCGTTTATCAGCGTGAGACGGTCGATCCTCGCAGCGGGATGCGCGAATCACAGCGCGTGGTCGTCGGACGCGTCGTGCTTGCGAGATTCCCGGCCGGCACCAGACTTGCCGTAGACGACGCGGGGGAGTCGACTACGCCGCCGCACGTCACACCTGAGCTCGGGCTCCCCGGCGATGCGAACTTCGCTCCGATCGTACCGCAGCAACGCGAGCGCAGCCGCATAGATATCGACCAGAGCCTTACGCGGCTCAAAGACGCATACATTTCGTTCGAGGCTCTGCAAGCCGCCGAAGCCGCAAACGCGCATCTCAAGAAGACGGCCATGGATCTGGTCAAATGAGATCGCTCGGGTTTTCACCGCCGCTCGACGGGCAGAAGACCGGGCACAGACGGGTCAGGGACGCCCGATTCGAGGCTCGTTCGTCGCTGCCGGCGAGCGCCGCTTGCGTCGTCGCGAACGGCGTGCGTGAAACGTTGACGGGGTTGCTTGGCGCACCCGTTGCCATACGACTCTTCGAGCCCACGATTCCCGATCCAAGCGGATGGCTTGCGATACTTCGCGATGCAATGATTTATCGAGTACGCGGCAGCGTCGCGGATGCTGCGCTCGTGCTCCGGCCGGCCGACGCGATCGCCCTTGCGAATGCGGTCTTCGATGAATCGGACTCGTCGCCGGCCGAGCGCGGGCTGTCCGCCATCGAACGCGACGTCGTAGATCGCACGGCGATCGCGATCGCCGTGCATCTGGGCGCGGTTTGCGGCGCGCGAGACGGGCACCCGGCGGAACGGGTTCGTACGATCGTCGGCTACGTTTCGTTTTTCGAACTGATGCTCGAAAAACCGGTCGAGGCTCGCATTGGCGTCGCACTTTCGCGAGATCCCTCGCCGGAGCCGCGGGGTGCGCTGGAAATCGGCCATCTCGCCGGCGTGCGAATCGCAGCCGTCGCATCACTCGATTTGGGCATCGCGGAGGCGGCCGCGGTTGCACGGTTGCGAACCGGTGCCGTGCTTCCTATACGAGCCGTGGATCTTCGCCGCTGTAGCCTCGTCACCCAGGGGAGGCGACTCGCTCGCGGCGTTTGCGGCGTTCGCAACGGCCGGTTCGCGGTTGCCGCGGACCGCGGCGCGCGAGACGATGTGAGTGGGCGATTCTAAGACTGCGGGGGAGCCCGAAAACATCGGCGTGCTCATGCAGATCCCGCTGCATCTTACGGTGGAGTTGGGCAGCTGCACGATGTCGGTGGCTGAGATCCTGAAGCTGGGCACGGGTTCGATCGTCGAATTGGATCGTGCTGCGGATCATCCCGTCAACCTGCTCGTCAACAATCGGCCGATCGCGCGCGGCGAAATCATTGCGGTAGGCGAGAACTTCGGCCTGCGCGTCACCGAGTTGTTTCAACTGTAGATCCGCTCAAGCATGCCGCTCGACGCTCTGCTCTCATCGACGAACCGCCACGCGACGCTGCCGCTCGATTTGCTCGTCGGCTTGGCGCTGCTCTCGCTGGTGCCCCTGCTGCTCGTTATGTGCACGTCGTTCGTGCGGATAGTCGTCGTGCTCTCGCTGGTGCGCTCGGCGATCGGGGCTTCGGCCCTTCCCCCCAACGCGGTGCTCACAGGTCTGGCGCTCGTCCTCACGCTCGTCGTCATGGCGCCGACCGCGCGCAGCATCGGCCACGACGCAATCGATCCCTACTCGCGCGGAAAGATTTCGGCTTCACAGGCCGTCACCAGGGCGATCGGCCCGCTGCGTGCGTTTATGCTGCGTCAGGCGCGTACCGCCGACGTCGCGCTCTTCGAGCGGGTCGCGCGGCGCGCGCCCGAGCCGGCATCGCGCGTTCCGATGAGCGTGTTGGTCCCCGCCTTCGTCGTCGGCGAATTGCGCAACGCATTTGCGATAGGCTTCGCGCTCTATCTTCCGTTCGTCGCAATCGACTTGGCCGTGGCCGCAATGCTCATGGGCCTCGGCATGATGATGCTGAGTCCGCCGGTCGTCTCGCTTCCGGTGAAACTACTACTCTTCGTGATGGTCGACGGCTGGGCGCTGCTCTGCGGAGGCGTTGCCGCAAGCTTTCGATAGAGGGCCCAGCATAAAGATGAACGGGGTCCCCGGCGTGCGAAGCATGCCGGGGTAATAGGATGCGTATAACTGAAGCGCTTGCGACGCAACGGCCGTTCTTCTCCTTCGAGTTCTTTCCGCCGAAAGACGACGCCGGCTCGCGTCAGCTCTTCGAGACGATTGCGGCGCTGCAGCCGCTGCGCCCCGCTTTCGTATCGATCACCTATGGAGCGGGCGGCTCCACGCGGGCGCGCACGGTGGCTCTTGCAAAACAGATTCAGCAGGAAATCGGCCTCACCGTAGTTGCGCACGTGACCTGCGTGGGCGCGGATCGGTCCGAGCTGCGGGCGCTTTTCGACGACTTGGCTCGAGGCGGCATCGAAAACGTGCTCGCGCTGCGTGGCGATCCCCCCGCGGGGGCGTCGTTCGAGGCGCCCGCCGGAGGATTTGCCTACGCGAGCGAGTTGATCGCCATGCTCCGGCGCAACTACGACTTTTGCATCGGCGCGGCGTGCTATCCGGAAAAGCATCCCGAGGCCGCGACGTTCGAAGACGATCTGCGTAACCTCAAGCTCAAGGCCGACGCAGGTGCGGATTTCTTGGTCTCGCAGCTCTTCTTCGACAATCGCCGATTCTTCGAGTTCGAGGGCCGCGTCCGCACCATGGGAATCGACCTGCCGATGCTCCCCGGACTGATGCCCATCACGAACTTCGGTCAGATTCGACGTTTCGTTGCGATGTGCGGCGCGAGCATTCCGCCGAAGCTGAGCGTCGAGATGGAGACGCGCAAAGATGACGTCAAAGCGGTCGAAGATCTCGGAGTCGCCTACGCTTCCATGCAAGCCTTAAGTCTGCTGCAAGCCGGCGCTCCGGGCATTCATTTCTACACGCTCAACCGCTCGCCGGCGACTCGCGCGATCGTTTCTTCCTTGCTGGCCGCAAGTGCCTGGCGCCCCGCCTTCGACATCGCTACCACGCCACTAACAATCCGGTAACGCGTCCGTAACGACACCGCGGTACCGTTACCGGGTGGACGCCCTCGACGGGTTGCTGCACGACGCTTTGGTGACGACGGCCGCGATCTCGTTGCCGATGCTTGCGGTCGCGGCGCTCGTCGGCACGGCGATCGCGGTGGTGCAAGCCGCGACGCAGGTGCAAGAGCAGACGCTGACATTGCTTCCGAAGATCGTGGCGGTCGGCTTGACGGTCGCGTTGTTCGGCGGTACCGCGATGCATCTGTTGATCGCGCTTTTCGATCACGCGCTGGCCGCGATTCCCGCACTCGACAACCGATGGTGACCGGATTGCTCGTCTATGCCAGATGCGCCGGCTTCGTTTTCCGCGCCCCCGGTCTCTCGCACCCGAGTCTCCCGTCGTCACTACGCGCGGGCTTCGCGATGGTTCTTGCGATTGCGATCGCTCCGAGCCACGTGCCGGCGCGGCTGCACCTCGACGGAGCGGCGTTCGTTACCGCGCTGCTTACCGAATTTCTATTGGGGAGCGCGATCGGCATGGCGGCTTCCCTCGTCTACGACGGCGCCTACGCAGGGGGCCGAGTCGTCGACGATTACGTCGGCGTCAAGGCCATCGCGCCCAGCCTGCAGCTCGTAGCGCCGAGCGGCTTCGGGCGGGTTTGGTCACTTGCGTTCACGGGCGCATTTTTTCTATCGGGCGCATATCGGCCGGCGCTGCTCGCCTTCGCGCAGAGCTTCACGCGCGTTCCGCCCGGCAGCGTGTTGCACACCGGCGAATGGGCCGGCTTCGCCTCCGGCTTTGCCGCGACGATCGTTGCGGTCGCGTTACAGGTGGCCGCACCCGCGGTGGGTCTCGCGTTTGTCGTGCAAATTGCGCTCGGAACTCTTTCGCGGGTCGTCCCGCGCTTTGGAAGCTTTACGCTGGCGTTTCCGCTCGCGTTCGCCGCCGCGCTGATAGTCACCGCGATTGCGGTTCCCCTCGTAGCGGCGCACGCGCCGAGACCGCTGCTCGCGTTTCCGCAAGCCGCGAAATGAACGACGCCTCCGACAAGCCGTTCGAGGCAACGCCGCGTCGCGTTCTCAAGGCCAGACGAGAGGGGAACGTCGCGCGGTCGAGCGAGTTCGCGGCCAACCTTTCTTTTGCCGCCGCCGGCATGGCCGTCGTTGCAAACGCGCCGCTACTTGGCGCCGCGGCGTGCAATGCGCTCTCGTCTAGCCTAGCGAGACGAATACCGGCGTTTGGATCGGCCTCGATACTCGCCTTCGCCCTCCTCTCCGTCGGCTGCGCGGCCGCGGCGGGCTCGGCCGCGAGCATACTGCAGACCGGCGGTCTCACTGTCGTCGGACTCGCGCCGAAGATCGAGCGCCTCAATCCGGTCGAGGGCTTCAAGCGCATCTGTTCCCGCGAAACGCTCGCGCATTCGCTGCGGGCGGCGCTTGCGTTCACCTGCGCCGCGTTGGCAATGGCGCCGCTGATCGTAATCGGTGCGGCGACGATGCTGCCTGCCGCGAGCCTTGACCAGGCCGCTGCGGGCGCCTGGAAGGCCGTACAAGAGGTCGCGGTGGCCGCGGTCACGGTTGGTTTGTTCTTTTCGCTCGCCGAGTACGGCGCCGCTCGCGGCGTGTGGCTTCGCAAGCTGCGGATGAGCTTCGAAGAGCGCAAGCGCGAAGCGAAGGAAGAAGAAGGCGACGCGGTCGTGCGCGGCCGGCGCCGCGCGATGCATCGCGCGCTCTTGCGGAGCGGGTTGCGTCGCATCAAAGAAGCGGCGTTCGTCGTCGCGAATCCGGCGCACGTCGCCGTGGCCTTGGAATATCATCCCCCCGAGGTTCCGGTGCCTCGGTTATTGGTGCGCGCGGCCGACGAAATGGCGCTTCGCGTGCGGCAGCTCGCTCGGACCTTTCGCATTCCGATAGTCGAGAACGTCGCTTTGGCGCGCGCGCTGTATCGAGACGGCCGGACCGGCGAACCGATACCGCACGCGCACTACGTCGCGGTGGCGGAAGTCGTTGCGGCTCTGTCGCGCTCGCCGGAGATCGCGGGGTGATCGAGCGAAAGCGGGCGGTCTACGCCTTTGCGGGTCTCCTGCTGGCGGTCATCGGAATCTTGATCGTTCCGCTTCCCCCGTGGCTCCTCGACCTGCTCCTCGGGATCAACGTGTTCGGCTCGGCGCTCGTCCTGCTGCTCTCGGTTACGGTCGACGATCCGCTGGAGTTTTCCGCATTCGCGCCCGCATTGCTCGTTGCGACGCTGTTTCGTCTAGCGCTCGACGTTTCGGCGACACGATTGATACTAACGTCGGGCGCGACTCCGGGAGCGGTTGGAGCGATCATTCCCGCTTTTGGCGCGTTCGTCGTACACGGCAACTTAGTCGTAGGCTTGATCGTCTTCTCGATCTTGGTCACTATTCAATTCGTAGTAATCGCCAGCGGATCGCAACGCGTCGCCGAAGTGGCTGCGCGCTTCACGCTCGACGCGATGCCGGGCAAGCAGATGGCGATCGACGCCGACGTGCACGCGGGCGCGTTGGACGCGGAAGGCGCGCGCCGCAAGCGCCACGCGGTTCAGCGCGAGGCGGACTTCTACGGCGCGATGGACGGGGCCGGAAAATTCGTCAAGGGCGACGCTATCGCGGCGCTCGTCATCGTGGCGCTCAACCTCACCGGCGGCATCCTCGTCGGAATCGCATATCATGGGCTCTCGCCGCTGGAGGCACTGAACACGTTTGCGCTGCTCTCGATTGGCAACGCGTTGGTCACCACCTTGCCGGCGTTCTTGATCTCTACCGCGATGGGCATGATGGTTACGCGCGTTGCATCCGAGGGCGCGTTGGGTGCCGATCTTGCCGCGCAGCTCCTCGCGCGGCCCGACGTGCTGCGCAGCGCGGGCTGCCTCTTGCTGGCGCTTGCGTTGGTGCCCGCCCTGCCGCGCCCGCTGTTTTTTATCCTTGGCGCGAGCGCGTTCGCCGTGGCCGCGGCGGCACAGCGCAACCGCACGCGCTGCGAGAGCGAAGCACTCGCCGCGCGCGAGCGAATCAGACGCAACGCGATGCGGCGCCCCGAGCTCGCCCTGGGACTCGTCGGCGTCGACGCGATCTCGGTCGACATCGGCGCCGACTTGGCGCAGCTGCTGGCGTCGCCGCTTTCGGACGCCTTGCTCGATCGAATCGGCGAAGTGCGCCGCGCGCTGGCAGCCGACATCGGCATCGTCCTGCCCGGCGTCCGTTTGCGCGACGACCTCGCACGCGACCCTCGCACGTACGGCATTCGCGTGCGCGATCGTTTGGTCGGCATTGGGCGACTCGATCTGGAACGTGTGCTGGCCGTCGCGGATACATCCGTCCTCTTACATTTGGGCGCTCCCATCGAGGCGGAGCCCGTGTACGGCTTGCCCGCGGCCTGGCTCGCGCCGGAAGCACGCGAGAGCGCCGTCAACGCAGGGGCGCTCGTGTTCGATCCGATCTCGGTGCTCGGTTCGCACCTCGCCGAGGTCGCCCGCACGCACGCCGCCGAGCTCGTCGGACGTCAGGAGTTGCAGACGCTGCTCGAGCACCTGCGATCGACGGTTCCGGCGCTGGTCAAAGACGTCGGGGGCGATATCCTTCCTTTTGGCACGCTGCATCGCGCGTTTGGACTCCTTCTGCGCGAAGCCGCGTGGCCACGCGATCCGATTGCCGTACTCGAAGCGATGCTTGAAGCAGGCTCCCGCGACCCAACCGAGCTAGCGGAGGCGGCTCGCCGCGCGATCGTTCCCGACCTGCTGCGCCGCCGCAGCGTCACCCAACTCGAGCCTGCAATTTTCGATCCGGATTTCGAACGAAGGCTCGTCGAGACTTGGTGTCGCTACGGATCGAATGCGGCCGAACCGGCGACGGCCTTTGCTTTGCGCGACCGCATCGCCGCGTATGCCGCGAGAACGCCGCGCGATCGCGCGGCGATCGTCTGCACTGCCGCGCTGAGGCCGGTACTGGCCGACTTCCTGCAGCGATGCGGCGTGCGAATCGGCGTCTACGCTTTCGGCGAGCTGCCGAACGAAATCACGCTTGCGCCGAGCGAGGTCATCGGGGAGCCAGAACCGAACGCGCTCGTTCCGAGCGGCTAACGCGGCTGTGCTAACCTTTATCACCGTTTAAA
Organism: Vulcanimicrobiota bacterium; assembly: GCA_963759245.1. Classification (GTDB taxonomy): domain Bacteria; phylum Vulcanimicrobiota; class Vulcanimicrobiia; order Vulcanimicrobiales; family Vulcanimicrobiaceae; genus Cybelea. The sequence goes on from CAVWYN010000003.1 coordinate 262,008, forward strand.
TGCCTCTTAACTGGGTCTATGATATCGTGAGACCCGCGATCTACTAGAGAGGTAGCGACCATGAAAGTTTCTTCCGAGATCCACTGGCCGAGGATGGCCTCGTTATCGTGTATTACCCTCGCTCTCACGCTGCTCGCCGCTTGCGGTGCTCTCGGCTCCGTCGCGCCGGGTGCCGCAAACGCATCGATGTACGCGCAGACGGTGCTGCCGGGCAACACCAAACCGCATGCAAGCAACGTCGTCGTCGTCATGATGGAAAACCGTGACTACAACCTGGTCATCGGCAGCAAGGACGCACCGTACATCAACGGCACGCTCGTGCCGGAGTCGGCGCTGATGACGAACAGCCACGCGATCGGGCACCCCAGCCAGCCGAACTATCTCGCGTTCTTCTCGGGCTCGACGCAGGGCGTCACCGACGATTCCTGTCCGCACAGCTTCGGCACGCCAAACGTCGGCGCAGAACTCATCGGCGCCAGCTTGACGTTCGACGGCTACTCCGAGTCGATGCCGTCCGACGGCTACACCGGCTGTTATGCCGGTACGTACGCGCGCAAGCACAACCCGTGGGTAAACTTCACGAACGTTCCGGCGAGCTCGAACCTCGTGTACAAGGGCTTCGTTAAGCCGCCGTCGACGCTCGACATCATCGTTCCGAACCTCTGCCACGACATGCACGACTGCACCACGAAGACGGGCGACACGTGGCTAAAGAAGAACCTGCCCGCGATCCTCAATTACAACAAGGCGCACAACGGGCTGCTGATCCTGACTTGGGACGAGGCCGATCCCGACGCGAACGGCAAGAATCAGATCGCCACGCTCCTCACCGGACCGATGATCACGCCGGGCAAATACAGCCAGAACATCGACCACTACTCGGTGCTGCGCACCATCGAGGACATCGCCGGAGTTGCGTGCACGGCCAACGCGTGCAAAGCTACGGATCTTAAAGGAATGTGGCACTAGCAGAGGATGAGCGGGTATGCCGCCCGAGCGATCAATCTGAGAATTAGCGAGGGCGGCATACCCCGAGTCCGAGGCTAGGGCATCGTTGAGGCGAGCCCGAACGCGCTCGTCCCATGCACCTCACGGCGCTGGATTGGGCGATCGTCGTGGTTTCGTTGGCGGTGAGTTTCGTCCCGGCGATCGTGCTGGCGCGCCGCGCAGGGCGCAACATCACCGAATTCTTTGCCGCCGGCCGGCAGGCGCCGTGGTGGCTGATCGGGATCTCGCTCGTCGCGACGACCTTTTCCACTGACACGCCGAATCTCGTCACGAACCTGGTGCGCGACGGCGGCGTCGCCGAGAACTGGGTGTGGTGGTCGTTCCTGTTGACCGGGATGGCGACGGTCTTTTTCTTTGCACGGTTGTGGCGCCGCTCCGGCGTGCTCACCGACCTCGAGTTCTACGAGCTTCGCTACGCCGGTCCCGCGGCGTCGTTCGTCCGCGGCTTCCGTGCGATCTATCTCGGGCTGTTCTTCAACTGCTGGATCATAGCGACCGTCAACCTCGCGCTCGTGAAGATCGCCGGCATTCTCTTCGGCTGGCCGCGAGCGGAAACGCTCGCGATCTGCGTCGCGGTGCCGATCATCTTCGCGGCAACCGCGGGCCTCTGGGGCGTGATGGTCACCGACATGATTCAGTTCTGCATCACGATGAGCTCAGCGTTCGCGGCGGCCTACTTCGCGATTCACGCGCCAGGCGTCGGCGGCTTGCACGGGCTCATCGCTCACGTCGCGCAAACCAACGCCGGCGCTCTGTCGATCGTGCCGAACTTCGCGAATTGGCGCACGGCGCTCGGCATCTTCGTGATTCCGCTGACCGTCCTGTGGTGGTCGGTTTGGTATCCGGGTGCCGAGCCGGGCGGCGGCAGCTACGTCGCACAGCGCATGCTCGCGGCGCGAACCGAGTCGGACGCGCTCTTCGGCACGTTTATGTTCCAGGCGATGCACTACGCGCTGCGCCCCTGGCCGTGGATCGTCGTCGCGCTCGCCTCGACGATCGTCTATCCGACGCTGCACGACATCCAGCTGCGCTTTCCGGGCGTCCCGCCGAGCCTCATTGGCAACGACATCGCCTATCCGGCGATGCTCGTGTTCCTTCCGGCCGGCTTTGCCGGATTCATGGTGGCGGGAATCTTTGCGGCGTATCGCTCGACGATCGAGACGCACCTCAACTGGGGCACGTCTTACCTCGTGCACGATTTCTACCAGCGCTTCATCCGCCCCGGGTCCAGCCAACGCGAGCTGGTCTTCGCCGGGCGCCTCGTGACGGCGCTCTTGATGCTGCTCGGCATCGCGTTCACGCTCTCGCTCGACAACGCGCACAACGCGTTCAACCTGCTGCTCTCGATCGGCGCAGGCACGGGACTGATCTATCTGTTGCGCTGGTTCTGGTGGCGCATCAACGCCTGGAGCGAGGTGAGCGCGATGGCCGCGTCGTTCCTCGTCTCGATCGGTTTCTTCGTCGCCGCGAAGCTCGGCCACGCGGTCGAGAGCGTCGACACGCTCCTGACGACGATCGGCATCACGACCGTCGTGTGGCTAGCCGTCACGTTTCTCACGCCGCCGGTAGACGAGAGGACGCTCGCAGCGTTCTATGCCAAGGTGCGGCCGGCTGGTCCGGGATGGGGCCGGATTCGCAAGGGGAGCGGGCTGCCGGCCTCGCCGGATTCGCTGCCGCTGGCGCTGCTGGGTTGGGTCCTGGGGCTGGCGTCCGTCTACGGCGCGCTCTTCGCGACCGGCGCTTTCATCTATGGTAGGAGCGCCCAAGGCGCGATCTGGAGCGCGATCGCGGTCGCGGCGATCTGCGGGCTGCTCGCGACCGGACGCCGGCTGTGGCGCCCGTTGGCAGGCGCAACGCCCGCGGAAAGCTAAGCTCCAGCGGCTCCAATGAACTGGAAAAATTTGAAGGCGCCGTTCAAGGCGCTAGTCATCGTCGCGATTGTTGCGATCTCGATCTGGGCGATCTTGCCGGTCCAGAGCAAGATCCATCTCGGCCTCGATCTTCAGGGCGGCGCGCGGCTCTTGCTCCAACTCTATCCGACGGCCGAGGTGCCCGACATCACGACGGAGGTCCAGGCGCAGACCCGCGAGGTCATAGATCGCCGCATCAACGGTCTGGGCGTCGCCGAGCCGTCGATCAGCAACGTCGGCGTCGATCGAATCTTGGTCGAGCTTCCGGCCGTCAAGAACCCCGATCAGGCGGAGCAGGTGCTCAAGCAGGTCGCCGTGCTCGAGTACGAGATCGTGCCGTTCGACGTGATGCAGAAGGCCGATGCCGCCGTCACGCTCCTCGCGAGCGGCAACGGCACGCCGAAACAGCGGGCCGACGCGGAGCAATACGTCTCGAAGACCGCGTTCGACCTCAGCCGGCCCGTCGTGTACTCGGGTAAGGATCTCAAAGCCGCGCAGGCCGCCTACGACCAGGCGGGCCGGCCGGACATCACGTTCCAGACGAAGGATCCCGCAAGGTTCGGCAAGCTCACCAATGCGAATCTGCAGAAGCCGCTCGGCATCTTTCTCGACCATCGCTACCTCTCGGCGCCGATCATTCAGAGCGCGATCTACGATAGCGGCGAGATTACCGGCAACTTCACGCAAGAGCAGACGATAACGCTCGCCAACGAGCTCAACGCCGGCGCGCTCCCCGTCAGCGTGAAGATCGTCGAGAAGGAGACGATCGGCCCGACGCTCGGTAAGCTCGACTTGGTACAATCGATGCGTGCCGCGATGCTCGGGCTCGGACTGGTGCTGATCTTCATGATCGCCGTCTACCGTCTGCCGGGCCTTCTGGCGGACGTCGCGCTGGCGGTCTACGTCTTGGTAATGATGGCCATCCTCGCGCTGTCGCACGCAACGCTGACGCTCCCGGGCATCGCGGGCTTCGTGCTCTCGATCGGCATGGCCGTCGACGCCAACGTACTGATATTCGAACGCATCAAGGAAGAGCTCTGGAACGGCAAGACGATGCGCGCCGCGGTGCGAGTCGGATTCCAGCGCGCGTTTTCGGCCGTCTTCGACAGCCACTTCACGACGATCGTCGGCGCGGGAGTCCTCTATACGCTCGGCACCGGCACGGTCAAGGGTTTCGCGTTCACGCTCTTCTGGGGAACCGTGGTCTCGCTCTTCACGGCGGTCTTCATCACGCGCTTCTTCGTCGACGTCCTCGTCGACAACGATCTGTTGACCGCGCCCGAGTTCTACGGCGTCAAGCGCGAAGACGTCGGCATTTTCGCGAAGGCTGGGACGTAACCGATGCTCTTTCGCAGACTGAACTGGAATATCGTCGGATGGTTCCGCGTGGTCTCGTTCATCTCGTACGCCGTGATCGCACTCGGCTTCGGCTCGATGATCTACCACGGCTTTTCAGGCGGCGGCGGTTTTCACGCGAACCGAATGCTGCGCCTCGGCCTCTCGTTTACGGGCGGCACGGATATCGCGGTCAAGTTCACGCAGCCTACGACTGCGGACAAGGTCAAAGCGGCCCTCGCCGGTCTCGGCATGACCGAGGAGTCGGTCACGACCGCCGGCTCGGACGGCAAAGGCTTCGTCATCCAAACGCAGACGGCGTACGCGAACGACTCGGCTCCGGTCTGGAACGCCCTCAACACGGTCGCTCCGGTCGATCGATCGAGCTCGCAAATTACCTCGGTCGGGCCGTCGCTCGGACGCGAATACCTCACCAAGGCCATTTGGGCGTTGGTGATCGCGCTGAGCATCCAGTTCATCTATATCGCCTTCCGCTTCGGCTGGAACTACATCTTCGGCTTGGTGACGGTCATCGCTCTCGTGCGCGACGCGGCGATGATGATCGGGATCTACGCGTTAGCGGATAGGCGCGCCGACGACGCGTTTCTCGCGGCGGTGCTGACCGTCATCGGCTATTCGGTCATGGATACCATCGTGATCTTAGACCGAATACGTGAGAACACGAAGCTCATGGCGGGCGCTCCTTACGCGACGATCGTCAACGAATCGATCAAGCAGACGATGACGCGCTCGTTCAACACGCTCGCGACGGTCGTCATCACGCTGGTCGCGCTCCTCGCCCTCGGCGGGGGCTCGCTGAAGAACTTCGCGTTCGCCCTGCTCGTCGGCATCTGCTCCGGAGGCTACCACTCGATCTTCTACTCGGCGCCGCTCGTGCTCGTGTTCCGCAAGCGCCAACTCGAGGCCGCAGCCCGGCGGCGCCGCGCCGGCCTGAGTCAGGATCGCACGGTGACGGCGCGCTCGCGGTCGGAGTCGACCGCGCTGCAGAGCCGCACCGGCGTGGCGCGCGAAGACATCGTTGCCGCGCGGCGCGAACGCCGGCAGAAGGCGAAGTCGGCGCGCGCGACTCCGCCGGCCGCTCCGCAGCGCTATCGCAAGAAGCGCGGCGATTCAACTGGCGCGGTCGCGATCGAAGAGCCCTACGCCGGCGAAGAAGAAGCGATCATCGACCCGCTCGACGCGCAGGAGGCGGGTCTGCACGACGCTGCGCTGGAGCAAGGCCACGAGGAAATCGCGCTCAACCTCGAAGATTTCGACTCTTCGACGAGTTCAGGACAAGCCAAGGAGTAGGGCGCTCCCGGCGCCGACTCCCTCGGAGCGCGCCTTCGAGTCGGCGCTTCGCGCGTTCGATGCCGCTGTTACGGCCGTTGAGCGCGACGCTGAGTCGGCCGACGAGTTCGTCGAACGCGTCTTCGCCAAGAGCGAGGAGTATCTCCACGACCCGTATTCGACGATCGCCGACGCGTGGCGCTTTCATACGAAGATCGCGGGTGTTTCATTCGAGGGACGGCAAGACGTGATCGCGGGGCTGCGCGCCGACGCCGCGCTCGAGCTCCGGCGCGAGCCGAACAATCCTCACGATCGCAACGCGATCGCCGTGCACTACGGCGACTTACAGCTCGGTTTTTTCAACCGGCGCCTTGCCGCGCATATCGCGCCGCAGATCGACGCGGGCGTCCGTTATCGGGCGCGGGTCGCGTCGCTCACGGGCGGAAGCGCCTCGTTCTCGGGCGAGTTGAAGAATCGCGGCGTGAACGTCTTCGTCGAGCGCGACGCCGTCGCACCGCTGGTCGCCAACCGGCCGGCCGGCGCCGTACAGCGCGACTGGTTGAACGACGAGTCGCAGGTCGCCGAGCGCGTGCGCTCCGCCTTGATCGGCGCGTCCCAACCGCACGAAGCGCAGCGGGCCGTGCTCGCGTCGCTCGACGCGGGCAAGAACACGCTGGCCGTGCTGGGAACCGGACGCGGCAAATCGTTCTGCTTTCAGTTCGCCGCGGCGTTGCGCGCCTTCGCGGGAGCGGGGAAGACGCTCGTGGTGTATCCGCTGCGCGCGCTCGCCAACGATCAGTTCGAGGCGCTGCGCCGTACGCTCGACCCACTGGGGTTACGCTGTCTTCGCGCAAACGGCTCGATCGACAACGAGGAACGCGAAGCGCTCTTCGCGGCGCTGGCCGACGGCGAATGGGACATCGTCCTGGCGACGCCCGAGTTTCTGGAGTTTCATCGCGACGCGCTGCGCGAGCGAAGCGCGCCCTCGTTCGTCGTCGTCGACGAAGCCCATCACCTGCACGAGTCGCGCCATCGCCCCGCCTACGCCCGCTTGGCCGCGACGATCGCGGGGCTCGGCGCGCGTCAGGTACTGGCCCTCACCGCGACCGCCGCCGACGAGGCGTTCCGCCGGATCGTCGACGACCTGCGCATCGAGAGCTGGGTGATCGACCCGACCGTGCGCGAGAATCTCCACGTCGCCGACGCGCGCGGCACGAAAGATAAGGTCCGTTACTTAACGGAGTTATTCGGAGGGTCGGACGCGGCGCGAAGCGAGAAAGGCATCGTGTACTGCAACTCGCGTCCCGAGGTGACCAAAGTGGCGCAACGGTTGCGTAAAGAGTTCGGCAACGAGGTGATGTTCTATCACGGGAAGATGCCGAATACCGAGCGTCTGGCGGTCGAGCAGCTCTTTCGCGAGAGCCGGTTGCGCCTCGTCGTGGCGACCTCGGCGTTCGGCGAGGGCATCGATCTTCCCGACGTGCGCAACGTCGTGCTGTACCATCTCAACTTCGACTTCTGCGAGTTCAATCAGCAGGCCGGCCGCGCCGGCCGCGACGGCGCCGACGCGCGCATCCACCTGCTCTACGGCGACCGCGATCGCGGCATCAACGAGTACCTTATCGATCTCGATGCGCCGCCTCTGGCGCGCCTGCGCGAGATCTATCGCGGCATGAAAGGCCTCGTGCGTGGCAGTTTCGTGCGCGGCGACAACGCGGAGATCGCCGGGCTCTTGGACATCGATCGAGTGCAAGACCGGTCGATAGCCGCGGCGCTGCGCATCTTTTCGGATTCGGATCTCGTCGAGGTAGGCGAAGACGAGGATGGGCGATTCGTGCGATTCCTGCCCGTCGGCGGAAAGGTACAGATGGAGCGCAACGAGCGGTATGCGGAAGGCGAGGCAACGCGCGAAGCATTCAACAACTTCGCCAACCTCGCGTTGAGCGCGCCGGCTGCCACGCTCGAGCGCATCATCAATCGGCCGATCTATCCGTCGGGCGTGGCGCTCCGCCGCTGATCTTATTTCAGAAGCTCTTCAAAATCGATATCGAACGCTTGTGGCGCAGTGCCGTTCGAGCTTAGCGCGCAACTCCGTCGGGTTGTCGGTGTACGAGCAAAGCTCGACGGCGACGTCGGGCGCGCCCGGAAAGAAGCCCTCGCGCTCCTCCTCACTTAGCTTCCTCCAGGCTTCTTTTCGAACCAGGGATGCGCCCGGAGCTACGAGCGACGTGTCGGGCAAGCGAAACCCGCCGTTGGAATCGAACGAAACGTAGTCGTGCGCCTCGGCCCACTCGACGACGAGCCGAGTCAAGCGAGCATTTCGCTCGGAGGATTTGGCGCCGGTCGGAGGCGTCACGATCAGCTCGCCGTTCGCAGCACGTTCGATCCGCCAGCCGGGATTCTCGGCGGAAATCCGCAGGACGTCGGCATCGCTAGCGATCAGCGGGATATGCGCCTTCACGCCATGAGGATACCATCCCGCAGGAAAAGCGCTCAAGTGAGCACGCGCGTCATTTTTCCTTCGTCGACCGTATCGTAGAACTCGTTGTCGGTCTCGGTGACTCCCGCGCCGGCCCATGGATCGATCTGGCGATGCGACGTCGGCAGGTGCACCGTCGGTCCTTCGGCGTCGGAGTAGTCGGCGTCGCCGAAGGGCTCGAAATCGGCGCTCTCGCGATGTGAAAGCACCAAATCGCGGACCGCATCGGCCGCGGCTTTTGCGTCGCCGCGCAGCGTCGAGTTCAACCGGCCATCCTCGGCCAGCGTGTCGTAAAAGGCGATCGCGGGCCGGTCGGCGCGCCACGGCATGTCCGTGCTCGCTCGCGGAAAGCGCGCCATGCCGTCGATCGCGCCCGCATCCTCGCGAACGGCGCCGCGGACGTCGCGATCGCCCGCCGCGGCAGCAACGTCGTCGTTGAGGCGCTTGATCGACGCGTCGGCGTGCGCCATCTTCTTCGAGTCGAGATCGAGCACGTCGAACGCCGCAGCCGGCCCGAACCCTCCGAAATCGCCGGGATCGTATTTCGTGCGCATGACGTCGTTGACGACGGCCTTCGACATGGCTTTGGGGTCGCTCTCGTGCGCCGCGATGGCGTGTGCGACGTCGCTCGGAACGCCCGGCGCGAGCATCGTCTCGGGGCTCGCGGCCAGATATTTCACGCCGGCGCGGGAGAGAGCATCTGCGAAGCCCATGGTGTCCATAAGGCATTGGTTTGCGACGACACCGTCGACGCGGCGCTGAGCATCTTCCGGGTGCGCTTGGGCGTGAAGAGCAACGCCGTCGGAGATCGCCTTCGCGATGTCGGGCATGCTCATACAGTTCCCGTCGCGCGTCTGCAAGCCGCCGCCGTCGCCTCCGCCGTGATCGACGAGGTCGATCCACGTCTGCTTCGCGCCGCAGCCCTGGGCGTTGTCGAGCGTATGCGCGACGAAACGCGCGAGGTTCGCCTCGTCGCTCATCTCGTGGGCCTTGCCGACCTGCACGTGCGCAACGTCGCCGTCGGCGATCGTGTACTGTTCGGTGTGAAGCGGCCCCGATGCGATTGCGTCGCCGCCGGCCCGGAGCCGAGTCGTGTCCTCGACGGTGAACTCGACGCGTGAGTCCCGGTCGCTCGTGCGCAGCGCCTGCGCGAGCGTCGATTCCTGGATCCTGTCGAGATTGTTGTCGCCGTCTCGGTAGATTCCGAACTCGAGCGAGCGGCGCGACGGCGTGGCGGTAACGTTCTGCAACATGAGGCCTCCCGAGATGAGTGTCAGGAGCCCTACTGCGACGATGGGTCTCGATGACTAGACGCGAAGAGGCCGAAGATGACGTGCGATTTATGCGGGCGCGAACTCCACGATGCCGGAGGCGTTCCCGGGTACCAAGAACCGAACGTCTACTCGATCTTCGATTGCGACAATTGTAAGACGATGGTCGCCAGCCCGCGGAAAATCGACCCCAACGTCTACAACGCGATCTACGCCGTGCCGGGCGGCGCGCCGGGCTACGATCGGTATTTTCAATACGCCCGTCACATCGTGCGCGTGCGCGACCCGCTGCGATATCTCACGACGCACGTGGACGCCGCCTGGGGCGTCGATACGGTGCTGCGCCGGTACGGCGCGAAGACCGTTCTCGAAGCCGGCTGCGGCCTGGGGTACTTCACCTACGCGCTCAAACGCGGCGGGTACGACGTCGTCGGCATCGACATCTCCAAAGAGGCGGTGGAACAGGCGACGCGAGCCTACGGCAACTTCTATAAGGCCGAATCCCTGGAATCGTACGCCGCGACCTCCGACAGAAAGTTCGATGCCATCGTGATGGTCGAGGTGATCGAGCATCTCGAGGATCCGCTCGCGACGATCGCCGATGCGGTGCGGCTGCTCTCACCCGGCGGATCGATCGTTCTAACCACTCCGAACCGTACGTACTACGGCTACGACCGGCCTTGGAGCACGGATCTTCCGCCGGTGCATCTCTGGTGGTTCTCCGAGAAGTCGATCGACGTGCTGGCGCAGCGCCTAGGCTGCCGAGCGGACTTCGTCGACTTCGGGTCATACAACGCGCGCTATCCGGTGCTGCATACGTTCAGCTGCGTGCACGCGCCGCAGCTCGACGCCACCGGCCGCGTGCTTCGGCGCGAGAGTTTTCCTATGGCGCTCGCGCGCAAGTGGGGCCTACTGCACGAGGGGTACTGGCTCGCCTCCCGCGCCGGCGGCCTCGTCAAGCGCGGCGACGTATCGTCGAGAAACCGTCCGACGATGGTCGCCGTGTTGCGCCGCGCCTGAGCCGATCCCGCTAGACGGCCGGAGCCTGGACTCCGGCGGTGGCGTAGAGCGCGCGCGTGTCGTAGAGCACGCCTCCCTTGATCGTCGTGCCGACCTTGCGCAGCTGTGCGATCTCGTCGAGCGGGTTGCCGTGTACCACGATCGCATCCGCGAGCTTACCGGGACGCAGCGAGCCGAGCGAATCGTCCATGCGCATCACGCGCGCCGGGACGATGGTCGCCGTCTGCAGCACCTGCGCGTTCGGAATGCCTGCCTGCGAGTAGAGCTCGAGCTCGTGGATGAGGTCGAACCCCGGCAGCAAATCGTCGGTGCCCGCAACGATGCGGATGCCGCTGGAGTGGAGCAGCGCAACCATTGCGAGATACGCTTTAGCGGAAGCGCTATACTTCGCGTCGAGTCCGGGACCGAGCGGAAGACCTCCGGTAGTGAGCCCGCGCCGCACCTGCGGCGGGAGCCAGTCGGCGATTTCCGCGAGGCCCGTCGACGCCATGTCGCCGGTACGCGTCATCGTATCGGTGTAGAAGATCCCGACCGTCGGATCGCTGACGATGTCCTTCGACTTCAGTAGGGCGATGAAGTCTTTGACCTGCTGGCTCTGGAGATCGATGGTGCCGGCGCGCTCGGCAGTCGCCGTGAGCCGAACCGGCGTCTGCGTGCGGTCCTTCGTGTCGGGCATGAAGTTCAAGAACAGGAAATTGACATGCTGGATCTCGTCGAAACCCTCGTGCACCGCATCCTGCGCCAGCATGCCGGCCGGAATGTGCCCGCTTACGCGCATGCCTCGCGCGTGCGCTTCCTTCACGATGACCGGTACGAGCTTGGGATCCATCGAGCTGTAGATCTTGATCTGCACGGCGCCGAGGTCTTTCCACCGGCGCACCTGCGCGATCGCGTCGACGGCGGTAGCCGTCGTCGTTCCGATCGGCGCCGTATACTTTCCGGTGCCGTCCATCAGTCCGGCGATGATTACGCGAGGGCCGACGAGCTCGCCGCTCTCGAACCGCGCCTTGGTCTTCGCGATGTAGTCGGGCGCATTGCCGGGATCCCGGATTGTCGTAGCGCCCTCCGCGAGCAACCGCGGGCCGTAACTGGCGTCGAGGTGCATGTGCATGTTCCACAGGCCGGGCAACAGCGTTTTGCCCGCGCCGTCGATGCGGCGCGCGTCGCTCGGCACGCTAACCTCGGAGCCGCCCACGGCCGCGACCTCGTCGTCGTGAAGAAGCACGGTCGCATTTGGAACGAGACGTCCGGCCTCCGAGTCGAATAGCGCCACGTTTGTGATCGCGATCGCGGTGCCGGCGCGCTGCGGGAGCGTGCGCGCGAACTGGCGTCCGAGCTCCGCCACTCGCTCGTCCTGAACCTCGAAGAGTTGCTTGAGCGAGGTGCTCCATCCGCGCTGAACGACCGCCCCCCAGATGCTGCCGCTCATGAAGAGCTCGCCGCTTTCGTCGAGCCAAAGGTTGACCGGCGTAAAGTCGAGACCCGTCGCCTCGTACATCGTGACGCGCCGGCTCGCGCGACCGTCGCTGACGGCCAGCGTCTTGACCGCGGTGACGTTCGTAACTCCGGTCGGCCACAAATCCAGCGAGGCGTTGCGCGCCCGCAGCGCCGCGCGGACCATGACGGCGCCCTCCTCGGGCGATCCGTCCATGCTTACGTAGAAGCGCGGCGCCGAATATGCGTGCGTCTCTCGTTCGGCCGAGTTCTTCCACGTCGCCGTACCCCCGCGCGCGACGAAGCGCTCGTTGACCGGCACTTTTAGGTAGTTGTATCCGGTAGTCTGCAGCTTCGTAATGAAGCCCGCGTCGTCGAGGTTGAGGGTGCTGCGCAGCTTCGGGCCGCGGCCGCGGTCGGTGAACTCGAAGAGCACTTCACGCGAGCCGTCCGGCAGTCGAATCGTCGTCTGCGAGCCTTTGACGACACCCGACGAAACGAAGTCGTAACGCGTGGTTTTGCCGGAGAGCCGCCCCGAGGCCCACGCGGGCGAGGCCCAGACGAGTGCCGCGGCGGAACCCACCGCGCCAAGCCAGTCGCGCCGTCGAATCGGCGGCTCGCCGGCCATGCCGCAGTGGATACCGCTGACGAGCGGAAGACCGAAGAGGGTCACGCAGCGATTGGAGCGGCAGGTGCACATAGCGATACCTCACCTTTCTCGATCGAGCCTAGGAGGTTCGGCGAGGCGTCCGCCCGGCCTGGAGCCGGCAGCCGAGCCGTAGCGCTGTGCGCGTGCGGGCTACGAAACGCATACCCGCACGGCGGGCCGGCGTACTATCCTAATAGTCTTGGCGAAAACGCATCGGTCTCGGCACAGAACAGCCGTTCGGAATGTAGCGGTGCCTTTGGGGGAAACTACCGGCTCGTGATAGCGGATCACGACGTACTGGTCCTCGGCGCCGGTCTGGCCGGCATGCGCGCTGCACTCGAGGCTGCGCGCGAGGGCGCCGATGTCGCCATCGTTACAAAGGTCCACCCGATTCGCAGCCATTCGAGCGCGGCGCAGGGCGGCATCAACGCTGCGATCAGCGAGACCGATACCTGGGAGTCGCACGCCTTCGATACGGTCAAGGGAAGTGACTATCTCGCCGACCAGGATGCCGTCGAAGTGATGTGCCAAGAGGCGCCGCGCGACATCATCGAGTTCGAGCACATGGGCGTGATCTTTTATCGCGGCCCGGATGGCCGCTTGGGGACGCGTGCCTTTGGGGGTGCGTCGCAGGCGCGCACCTATTTCGTCGGCGACATCACCGGCCAGGCGCTGCTCGTAACGCTTTACGATCAAATTCTCAAGGCCGGCGTCAAGGTTTACGAAGAGTGGTTCGCGACGAGCCTGTACGTCGAAAACGGCGCCTGTCGCGGACTCGTCGCGCTCGAGATGATTACCGGCGAGCTGCACTTGCTGCGCTCCAAAGCCGTGGTCGTCGCGAGCGGCGGCCTCGGCCGCTTGTACGAGCCCAGCACGAACGCGCTGATCTGCACCGGCGACGGCTACTCGCTCGCCTATCGCGCGGGCGCCCCTTTGATGGACATGGAGATGGTGCAATACCATCCGACGACGCTGGCCGGCAGCGGCTTCTTGATGACCGAGGCTGCGCGCGGCGAGGGCGCGTACCTGCTCAACTCGGAGGGCGAGCGCTTCATGAAGAGGTACGCGCCTAACAAAATGGAGCTTGCCGCACGCGACGTCACGTCGCGCGCCGAAGCGACGGAGATCAAAGAGGGGCGCGGCATCAACGGTAACGTGTTGCTCGACCTGCGCCATCTCGGTCCGGACGTGATCCTCAAGAAGCTTCCGCAGATTCACGAGATGGCCGTCGACTATCTCGACATCGACATGATCAAAGAACCGGTCCCGGTTCGCCCCGGCATGCACTATCAAATGGGCGGCATCAAGACCAACGTTGAGGGCGCGACGGCGATGCCGGGTCTCTACGCGGCCGGCGAGGTCGCCTGCGTCAGCGTGCACGGCGGGAATCGGCTGGGCGCCAACTCGCTGCTCGACACGATCGTCTTCGGACGCCGTTCCGGAAAGGCGTCGGCCGCATACGCGAAGGCCAACCCGCCGTCGGCGGGCGGCGAGGCGTTGCTGCGCTCCGAGCAGGCGCGGCTGCAAGGGTTGCTGGCGCGGCCCTATACGGGCGACACGCCTGCAGGGTTGCGCCTCGAGCTGGCGATTATGATGGACGACAAAGTCGGCCTCTATCGCACCGACGCCGGATTGCACGAGGCGCTGGACAAGCTGCGAGGCTTCAAGAAGCGTTACGAGACGATCGCAGTCGGCGACAAGAGCCGCGTCTTCAATCAGGCCCTGACGTTCGCGCTCGAGCTCGGCTTCTTGCTGGACTGCGGCGACGCGATCATTCGCAGCGCGATCGAACGTAAGGAGAGTCGCGGCGCCCACACGCACGTGGAACACCCCGAACGCAACGACGAAGACTGGTTGAAACACACCGTATTGACGTGCGTCGACGGAGAACAGGTGGAAATCTCATTCGTCCCAGTCACGATCACTCGCTGGAAGCCCGAGGTACGCACCTACTAATGGAGTTTACGATCGAAGTCGGGCGCTACAATCCCGAGGGCACCTACGCGGATGGCGCCGTCCCCGGCGCGCCGTTCCCGCCGCCTTGGGACCGTTCGCCGGTTCGCCGCTATCAGACGTACAAAGTCGAGCTGCCCGAGCACGCGGTCGTGCTCGATGCGCTGATCGCGATTCGCGAGTATCAAGACCAATCGGTCGCCGTACGCTGCGCGTGCCGCAGCGCGATCTGCGGATCGTGCGCGATGTGGATCAACGGTCACGCGCATCTAGCCTGCAAGAGCAAGCTGCAAGAGTTCACCAAAGACGGCAAGACTCGCGTCGAGTCCCCACCTTCGATGCCGATCATTCGCGACTTGGTGTGCGACATGAAACCGTTCTGGGAGAAGCACTTGGCCGTAAAGCCGTGGCTTTCGAACAAGCAGCCGGTGCCGCCGTCGAATGAAGAGTATCGCGTGCCGAACGCGTCGATGGAAGAGTTGATTCAGGAGGTCAGCTGCATCAGCTGCGGCGCCTGCCTTATGGATTGCGAGTCGTTTGCCGTTAATCCGGAGTTTCTCGGCCCGCAAGCGCTCGCGCAGGCGTACCGCTATGCGGGCGATCCGCGCGACGCAGAGACGAAGGAACGCCTCGGCGAGTATAGCAAGAGCGGCGGAATCTGGGACTGCACGCACTGCTACGAGTGCGTCACGCAGTGTCCCAAGGGCGTCGCGCCGCTCGAGCAGATCCTAAAGCTGCGCAAAATGGCGGTCGACGCGGGATTCACCAATAATCCCGGCACCCGCCACGCGGATGCCTTCGCCGAGTCGGTGAGAGATAGCGGCCGCCTCAACGAGCTGACCCTGTTGCCGAAGTCGATCGGTTACTTCAACGTCGTCGATCAGCTAAAAACGCTGCCGAGCGCCTTCAACATGGTGCGCGCGGGGAAGCTGCCGCCGTTGATCCACAAGAAGATTCCCGGGCTCAATCGCATCAAGGCGATTTTCCAACGTGTCGGAGGAAGGTTTAAGTGAAGGTAGCGTTCTTTCCCGGCTGCGTCTCAAAGGGCGCGTGTCCGGAGCTGTACGTCTCGACGCAGGCGATTGCGGAGCCGCTCGGCCTCGAGCTCCACGAACTCTACTCGGCGCCATGCTGCGGCGCGGGCGTTTTGAGCGAGCAGAATCCCGACCTCACCGACGCGCTCAACGGTTTGATGCTGGCGATGGCGGAAGCCGAGGGTGCCGACCTGATGACGATCTGCAGCACCTGCCAGGGCGTGCTTTCCGATCGTAATTACCACTTGAAGAACGACCCAGCTCGCCTCGAGAGAGCTAACGCGACGATCGCCGACCAAGGCTATCGCTACGGCGGCACGACAACGGTCAAGCACCTGCTCTGGATGCTTTTCGAGGACATCGGTATCGATCGCGTGGAGGCTGCGA
Organism: Vulcanimicrobiota bacterium; assembly: GCA_963759245.1. Lineage (GTDB taxonomy): Bacteria > Vulcanimicrobiota > Vulcanimicrobiia > Vulcanimicrobiales > Vulcanimicrobiaceae > Cybelea. The sequence continues at coordinate 277,778 of CAVWYN010000003.1, forward strand.
TAAAGCATAAACTGACCGGCCTGAAGGTCGCGCCGTTCTACGGCTGTTATATCTTACGGCCGACCGAAGCGCTAGGACTGCGCGAGCGCCCCGAGCGTAAGACGTACCTCGAGAGGCTGATTGCACTGCTCGGAGCCGAGCCGGTCGAATATCGCGGCGCCACGAAGTGCTGCGGTTTCCCGATGCTGACGTTCAATCGCGATAAAGCGCTGGCAATGGGCGGCAACCACATCATCGAGGCTAAGGAGAAAGGCGCGGATCTACTCGTTACGCCCTGCCCGCTCTGCCATCTCAACCTCGATGGGCAGCAGCCTGACGCGGCGCGCGTGCTCAAGCAAGAGATCGACGTTCCTATCTTCCACTTGCCGCAGCTGCTCGGACTCGCGTTCGGTCTGGAACCCGAAGCGTTGCGCCTAAACCACCACGTCGTTTCGACGAAAGTAGCGCTCGAAAAAATCGAACTGAAAGTCTAGCGTTCGGCGCTCGAGACGAGGTGCTCGTTCGTGCGGCGCGAACCGACCGCTGCACCTTTACCTTTAAATTCTTTAGGAGGACATCGCGTTGCTCTCTAGCCTTTCCGTTTGCCGCCGTTGGGCGGCGATCTCCTTACTCGGCGCGTTGGCGGCGGGCTGCTCCGCCGCAGGCTCGCCAAGCGCAAACCCCGCGCTCGGTACGGCGCAACCCGGTGCGCGCACCGCTGCCGATTACCGCGCGCTCGCTGACGGCAAGGGCACGCGTTTGAGCGCGACCGCCTCGAACGCTCGCGCTTGGATCTCGCCGCAAGCCAGGCATAGGAGGGCCGGCCTCATCTACTGGGGCAGCTACGATAAGAACACGATCACGATCTACTCGTCGGTGGGCGTCAACGGGAAGGAGAAAGGCCAGATCACGACCGGCCTCTCCAACCCCGAGCGGCTCTTCGTCGACAGACTTCGCAACGTTTACGCGACCAACATCGGCAACAACACGATCACGGCTTATAAGCCCGGTCAGACTTCGCCGTTCTTGACCATCAGCAACGGCGTCAACTCGCCGACCGGCCTGACCGTCGATGCGGGCGGCGCGGTCTACTGCGCGAACGTAGGAAACGACACGATCACGGTATATCCGCACGGTCAGACGTCGCCGTCGCTCACCATTAATCTGCCCAGCGTCCCCGAGTATCTCGCGACCGACGCTTCAGATAATTTGTACGCGGCGGTGGGAACCGAAGTGATGGAGTTCGCGAAGGGATCGACCACCGGCAAGAATCTCGGACTGAACGTCAGCTCTCCGAGCGCTCTGGAAGTCGACAAGGCCGGAAATCTCATCGTTCTCGACGGCGGCACGATCGACTATTTTCCGGCCGGCAAGACCCAGCCGTCGAAGCAGATCAACGTGACGAGCGGCCTTCCGTTTTCGTTATCGTTTAGCGCCGACGAGAAGACGCTCTACGTCAGCGTCCTCAGCGGCAGTAACTTCATCATCCAGACCCTGAGCTATCCCAACGGAACGTCGCTGACGAACAAGCTCACGACGAATGCGGGGGAGTGGCCCGTGTCCGTCAGTCCGGATAACGCGCTCGGCAGTTAAACTAAGCGGCGGGTGTGGGCGCCGGCCCCGGGCAGTCCTTGAGCAGGGTGAGTCCGTCCGCCGTGCTGTGCGCGATGACGTATCGCACGAGCGGCGGCTCACCGACCAGCTTCGGCACCGGCGGCGGCTGGAAGCGCGTAGGGAAGTTCGGATCTTTGAGGTTTCGGGCCGACCACGGGTTCGCGGCTTCGCTCGGATAGTACCAGGGATAATCCAAAATCAACGACTGCGACGAGCCGTCGGCAAAGTGCACCGACATTCGGATATCGACATAGAATCCACCGGTCTGGCGGTCGTACCGCGAGCCGTGCGGGTCCGAAAACTCGACGAAACCGCACGGCGGCTCTCCCGTCGTCGCGTCGTTGCCGCTGCCGGCCGCACCCGAGCCATTGCCGCCCTGACCTCCGAGCTGCGCCGGCGTGGACGATCCGCTGGCCGTCCCGGCGTTCGTATCCCACACCGGTTTCGAGCGAGCGAACTCCGTGGGTCGGAATGCAACCGGAGCGCTGCGGCCCGTTGCGTGCTGGCGGCCGGGCCGTCCCTCGGAGCTCGGAGCGGGACGAAAGCGCGTCGCTACAACGGTGCGACGTTGTTTGACTCGATCCCGTGCCGGCGGGCGTGGCGTCGGCGTCGGCGTACGCTTAACGGAGATACGCGTGACGCGTGCCGCGGCGATGAGTTCGTGACTGGGTGGCCCCGCGACGAGATCGCGCGGCACCAATCCGGCCGCGATCTCGTGCAGTGCGATCGAGATCGCGAGCGCGAGGATCAGCCGGTCCTTCGATTTCATGAGGAAAGCGCCGAGCCTTTGGAGGGGCTCGGCGCTTCGTTGACGGTGGCCTAGACTACGGATTGGTGTTGTACGTCTGCAGGTACCACTGCCTGAATTGATCGTAGGTCGGGTAGTAGCCGTACTTGTGGTAGAACCAATCGCGGTAGGCGTCTTGGCGCCGGTTCACCTCTTGCTCTTGTATCCGCTTCTCCCGTACTTTGTGGTTGTAGTTGACGACGAGCGGAACGGAGGCGGCGGCAGCAGCGGTCAGCACGATGATCGTCGTTGTGCTGCCGGCGCCGTTGGCGAGCGCGGGAGTGACCACGCTTGCGGCGAGCGCCGCCGTCAAAACGGCAGCCAGGGCGTGCGGTTGCTTCATGTTCATCCTTTCTGCAGGCCCTTCGATCTCCCGACTCAAACCCCGATTCTCCGTGGAGATCGAAACCCTGATTCGAGCGATCCCGGATTTTCCGATTCCCGGGATCCTTTTCCGTGACATTACCCCGTTGTTGAAAGATAAGCAAGGCTTTCGGGGGATGATCGACCTTTTTGTCGACCGATTCAACGGTCGCGGCATCGATTACGTGGTCGGCGTCGAGGCGCGTGGATACATCCTCGGGGCGCCGATCGCGTACGCAATCGGGGCCGGTTTCATACCTGTTCGCAAGCCCGGCAAGTTGCCGTACGATAAGTTGAGCGAAGAGTACGCGCTCGAATACGGGACCAACACGCTGGAAATCCACGCCGACGCGATTGGCGCGGGAGACCGCGTGCTCGTCGTCGACGATCTGCTTGCCACCGGCGGAACGGCCGCGGCTACGGCGCGGCTTCTCGAACGTTTGGGCGCCCACGTCGACGCGTTCGCGTTTCTCGTCGAGTTGACGGCACTGCGCGGACGCGAAGCGCTTGCGGGCCATGACGTCGTCTCGTTTGTCTCCTACTGAGCGGCCGTGAAGTTTGCAGCGCCGGCCGCCGTGTTTGCAGCGGCGCTCGTGCTCGGCGGGCTTGCGACGCCCAGCCTCGCACGTCCGCACTCGACGCCGACGCCCTCGCCGACGCCTTCGCCCATCGCCGATCCGGCGGTCACGAAGGTCGCGCGACAGCAGTTCGTGCAGTGGCAGGCGGGCTCGGTGAATAAGAGCCTGTACGCGCAGCAAGTGCTCGCTAAGCTTTCCGACACGCAAATCGCCGATGCGTCGGCGAAGCTCGGGCAACTCGGCGCCCTGACCGACGTCGTCTACATCGGGCGCTGGATCGACGCCACCTTCCCCGCGGGTGCACGCGGCTACATCTATCAGATGCGCTGCGTCTCCGGCAACATCTACTTGTGGCTCGCCTTCGATGCCCAAGGCAAGATCGCGACGATCCTCTTCAAGAACCGCCTCGACGTGGAGACCGTCACGCCCTCCCCCAGCCCCGTCCCCAGCGCGCTGCGCGCGCCGGGGGCCCCCTCGGTTTAACAGGCACTCCGCACCTTCGGTGCTGCGCGCCCCCCGCTTCGCGGGGCCCCCTTTGATGTGCGATAATGCCTAGATACCTATGGCGATTGCCGAGCTGATCGAACGAGTTCGTCGCTACGACCCCTCCGCGGATGCGGGGGTGTTGATGGGCGTCTACGAGCTCGCCGTCGCCGCACACCATGGTCAGCGCCGCGCCTCCGGCGAGTCGTACATCGAGCACCCCCTTGCCGTCGCGGGAATCCTCGCGGACCTCGAGATGGATCATCAGACCATCGCGGCCGCCCTGCTGCATGACGTCGTTGAAGATACCGCGATGACCAACGAGCAAGTGACGGCACAGTTCGGCGAGGAGGTTTCGCGTTTGGTCGATGGCGTGACCAAGCTGACGCGCATTCCCTATCAGTCGAAGGAAGACGCCCAGGTAGAGAACCTGCGCAAGATGTTCTTAGCGATGGCGAAAGACATCCGCGTCATCATCATCAAGTTGGCGGATCGCTTGCACAACATGCGCACGCTGGCGAGTCTGCCCGGCACCAAACAGCAGGCCATCGCCCGCGAAACGCTCGACATCTACGCGCCGATCGCGCACCGTCTCGGAATCTGGAAGATCAAGTGGGAGATCGAGGACGAGTGTCTGCGCTACCTCGATCCGGCCGGGTACCACGAGATCGTCGAGCACGTCGCCAAGACGCGCCACGAACGCGAGGCCGACGTGGAGCAGGCGATTTCGCGCCTTCGCGACGAGTTCAAGGCGCTGACGGTCAACGCCGAGATCCAGGGGCGCCCGAAGCATTTTTATTCGATCTACTCCAAGATCAGCAAGGGGCGCGATTTCTCCACGATCTACGATCTGACCGCGATTCGCATCATCGTGGATACGGTGAAGGATTGTTACGCGGCGCTCGGAGCGGTGCATGCGATGTGGACGCCGCTGCCGGGGCGCTTCAAAGATTACATCGCGATGCCGAAGCCTAACATGTATCAATCGCTGCACACGACGGTCGTCGGGCCGAGCGGCGATCCGCTCGAGATTCAAATCCGCACGTGGGAGATGCACCGCACCAGCGAGTACGGCATCGCGGCACACTGGCGTTATAAAGAGGGCGGCAAGGCCGACCAGTTCGAGAACAAGCTCTCCTGGCTGCGCGCGCTGCTCGAGTGGCAGAAGGACATGCGCGATTCGCGAGTGTTCATGGAGAATCTGAAGCTGGATCTCTTCGACTCGCAGGTCTTCGTGTTCTCGCCGCGCGGCGACGTCTATTCGATTCCCGCCGCCGGCACGCCGCTGGATTTCGCCTATCAAGTTCACACCGACGTCGGGAACCACTGCGTCGGCGCCAAGGTCAACGGACGAATCGTTCCCCTCGACTACCAGATGCAGAACGGCGACATCTGTGAGATTCTCGTCAACAAGTCGAGCGGGCGACCGTCGCTGGATTGGCTTTCGATCGTCAAGACCTCGAGCGCTAAGCACAAGATCAAGCAGTGGTTCCGCAAGGAACGGCGTGAGGAGAACGTCTTGGCGGGGCAGGAGGCGCTGGAGCACGAGCTGGTGCGCGCGGGCTTGCGCACCGACGTAGCGCGGGGCGAGCTGCTCGAGCGCATCGCAGCGCGTCTCAACTACGCGACGCCCACCGACTTGTATGCGGCGATCGGCTTCGGCGACGCATCGGCGCAGGCGGTCGCAAACCGGCTGCGCGATGAGATCAAACACGACAACGTCGTCGACCTGACCAAGATCGGCCGTAAACCGACGCCGCGCAAGGACAAGCGCAGGTCGAGCGGCGTGCGTATCGCCGGAGTCGACGATGTCTTGGTCCGGCTCTCGAAATGCTGCTCGCCGGTGCCCGGCGATCCGATCATCGGCTACGTGACGATCGGACGGGGCGTCAGCGTCCATCGCGCGGACTGTCCGAACGTCGCCTACATGAACGCGACGCCCGAACGCATCCTCCAAGCGCAGTGGCTCGGCGACGCCGGCTTGACCCACAGCGTCGACATCGAAGTCGAGGCCGAGGATCGATCCGCCCTGCTGCAAGACATCATGGCGGTCTTCTCCGAGCTCAAGACGCAGGTGAGCTCGGTGAACGCGCGCGTGCGCAAGGAAGGCGTCGCGGTGGCGAGCCTAACCGTGCAAATCCGCGACCTGGATCACCTGCACAAGCTGCTGACCAAGCTGGAATCGCTCAAGAACATTCGCCGCGTCTATCGCGTGACAAAACGCGAACGCACGGCACTTAGTTGAACCTTGTTCCCGAAGTAGCCGCCTTTGCGGCCGGCGTCATGAATAGCGTCGCGGGAGGGGGAAGTTTTCTTTCGTTTCCCGCTCTCGTGTTTGCAGGGGTGCCGCCGATCTCTGCCAACGCGACGAACAACGCGGCGATGTGGGTCGGCACTATCGGCAGCGCTCGCGGTTATCGCGAGGAGGTAAGGGAGCATCGCTCGTTTTTGCTCCCCGTGATTTCGGTGAGCGTCGCCGGTGCGCTGATCGGCGCGTGTCTGCTGCTCTTCACCCCGCCGACGGTCTTCCAACGATTGATACCATGGCTGCTGCTCTTCGCGACGCTGGCGTTCGTGGCGAGCCCGTGGATGACGCACGACACGATCGCCGTGCCGCGACACGCGCCGTGGCGGCTCGCAGTGCAATTCGCCGTTTCGATCTACGGCGGCTACTTCGGTGCGGGAATGGGGATTTTGATGCTGGCGGTGCTCGCGTTTTCGGGGTTGCCGAGCTTCAACGCACAAAACGCAGTTAAGAACGTGCTGTCCGTTTCGATCAACGGCGTCGCGTTGATTCCGTTCGTCGTGGCCCGCATCGTGGACTGGCGCTTCGCGATTCCGATGGCGGTCTTGGCGCTGCTCGGAGGCTACCTCGGCGCTCGCTTCTTTCGACGTTTGCCGCAAGGCGTCTCGCGGACCATCGTCGTCGCCATTGGGGTCGCGATGACTATAGTTTTCTTTGTACGAACTTTTCGCTGAAAGGTGACGGCGGTCGCTCGCTCTTGCAGGGCGAGCAAAAAGCCGATTCGAAGGCGCATCCGGTCATACACTGCGTTATAGCGAGGTCTTAGAATGTCGCTTTTCAACAAACGTGCGGCGGTGCTCGCGGCGGTAGCACTTCTCGCAACATCGGCGTGCGGCGGAAACGGCTCGGTTCCGTCCAGCGCAGGGATTGGCAATCCCGCGTTGCAGCTCTCGGTCCCCCAAGGGGGCGCGACGTCACCGGCCGACACCACATCGATACTTAAAAAGTTTAAGAAAGACGTCGTGATCGGCTCGACGGTCGATCCGACCAACGGGGATACCGGTCCCCATTCGCTTTCACAATCCTCCCTTAACTATGGCAAAATCAAAAAAGGCCAGCTGCTCGTCTGCAACTTCGCCGATTCGTCGGGGACCGCGGGCAATGGAACGACGGTCGAGCTGCTCAATCCGGCGCCCGGTTCGAAACCCACGACGTTCGTTACGGACAGCCGGTTCAACGGCTGCGACGGCGCCGCGGTTACGGGCGCGAACCACGTCTACGCGGCGGGCCAGACGAGCGGCCTCATCGCGGGATACGACCAAAAGGCCAAGTTCATAAAGAGCTACGGCTCACCGTACATCAGCGCTCCGTTTTCGGAGGTGGATGCGTCCAATCCTCAGCTGTATGCGGCAGAGTATATCTACGCCGGCGATTCGAAGAACGGCTCGATCGTCAGCTTTAGCGTCAACCTCTACGGCAACCCGAACGAGAATCCGGGCGTGACGGGTTTCGCTGTGAACAACGGAACGGGTTGGGGCGTGCTGGGTCCGTCGGGATTAGCATATTATAAGCATGCCGACACGCTCTACGTCGTCGACGGCGTGAAGAACACGCTCGTGGCCATCGACCATGCGAGCAACCTGCTCCAGCCGAGCGAGATCGTCGTTCAGCCGGACGGCAAGACCTTCAAGTGCAAGCACCCCAAAGTAACTTGCGGGAAGCTCGTTTACAGCGGCTCGCCGCTCAACGCGCCGGTCGCCGCCGCGCTGCTACCCAACGGTAACCTGATCGTCGCGAACACGGTTGGCGGCAATAAACTGGTCGAGATATCGGCCGCCGGCAAACTGCTCGGCACCAAGTCGGTCGACAAGAGTTCGATCGCACACGTCTTCGCGTTGCATGCCGCGGGGACGACCGACAGCAACACCGTGTTGTTCTACACTACTACCAAGGACAACACGGTGCACGAGCTCGAGCAGTAAATAACCCAGGAACAAGAACGGAACCTCTAACTTTTCAGAGGTTCCGTTTGCATTTGCGGCGCGACCGCTTTACTGCGTGTCGACCGGCTCGTTCGATGGCGGCTCGTGCAGGAAATGCGCGCGCGAGTACTTCGAGCCGAACGGAACGAACGCGCGCGGGGGCTGCGTGAAGTCGAAGCTATCGCTGAGGCTGTTGGCGCGCGTGTCCGTGTAGCCGGCCGATCCCGGTCCGATGCTCGGAAGGTTGAAGGTCTCTTCGATGAACTTGAGGATGCTGCCGAACTCGTATTGAGTGTGCGACACGTAGCCGGGCTGGCTCGGCGAAGTCTCGCGGGCGTATGGAGAGATGATCAGGCACGGAACGCGGATGCCGAGTCCGCGGTAATCGGGCTGCGGCGGGGCGGCGTTGTCGTACCACCCGCCCCAGTCGTCCCAGAGTACGATGATCGCCGAGGTGTTCCAGTACGGGCTCTGACCGATCGCGTTGACGACTGATGCGACCCACGCCGGCCCGGTATCGCTGTGGGCTTTGGGGTGATCCGAGTCCATCTTGCTCGGCGTTACGAAGGTCACCGATGCGAGTTGACCGTTCCCGGGGTCGGTCAGAATCTGGTTCTGCGGCGCGATGATGCTCGTGCCCCAGTCGGGCCCCTTGCGCACGTACGAGAGCGCCTCGAAGGGCTCCCACAGGCCGCCGTCGAGCACTTTCGTCGTGTAATACTTCCACGAAATACCCCCGCCGTCGAGCACGTTTGCGATGCTATTGAACTGCTTGAAACAGGGGAACGGGCCTTGGAGCGGATGCACGACGCGGTGGACGCTCACGTACGACGTCTTGGTGCCGGGGGCCGAATCGCACCCGTCGTCGACTCCGCTCGGAAAGTCGACCTCAGCCTTTAGGGGTCTGAGATTATCCGTTCCGGCAACCAGCGTCAGGTGCCCGGTAAAGCTTCCGCCGAATTCGGTCGGGTACATAGCGTCGGCCAGCACGTACTGCTGAGCCATTTTCCAATACGGCGCAATCTGCGATTGCTGCACGTACGCGTAGGCTTGGTACTGCCCGTGCTTCTGGCCGAATTGCCAAAAGCCGTCCATGTTGCCCTTGTTCCAATCGACCATCGACGAATGCCAGTCGTGCCGCATGTCGGGACCGTTGAACGTGATCTGGTGCAGTGGAACGACCGTATCGCCCGAGGGGCATCCGGATCCCGACGCGCGTCGATACGGTGCGGACCTCGTGAGCTGCGAACCCGCCCCGGCGTTGGCGTGCGGCGCGACGCAGCCGTTTAACGGCGCGTTCGCCCCCGGGAAGCCCGCGAAGAAGTTTTCGAAGCTGCGGTTCTCTTGGATGATGACCACGACGTGGGAGATGTATTGGCTCGTGGAAGGATGCAGCGCAGACCGCAGCTCAGGAAGCGCACCCGCCCCGCCGGCGGGCGAGCCGCCGCCTCCCGGTGCGGCGCCATTAGATGCGCAGCCCGGCGCCGCAAAAAGCGTCAGCGCTGCTAGAACGATCAGCGGCCTGGAGGGCATTATCTTTCCTCGTCAGCAACGGTAGAAATTCGTAGGAGCGGCTGTTTCCAAAGCCATCGAGCGGACTCCTATTGGAGGAGCCTCCTAGCCGCAGAAGGCCCCGCGCTCGGCCGCTTCTCCCTTTCGCCCGCCGCGCGGCTCGATGGGGAATTCGAGGACCGACTCGAAATAGGCGGCGGTGAATGAATACGAGGTAACTTACATTTTGCGGCCCTCGCTCGAAGAGGCCGAGGTCGAGGAGCGGTCCAACGCGATCGCCGATATACTCAGGAATCAAGGCGGCGAGGTCACGAGCGTCGAGCGGCTCGGCAAGAAGCGTTTGGCGTATGAGATCAAGGACGTGCGCGAAGGCAACTACGTCGTGATGCAGTTCAAGAGCGAACCGGCCGCGTCGAAGGAGCTCGAGCGTCAGCTCAAGCTGCACGAGGACGTCTTGCGGGCACTCGTGGTTCGGTTGGATGCGAAGATGCTCACCCACATGGCGGCGCTGGTCGCCGCAGCCCCGCCGCCGCCATCGCACGAGGGCAGCGTTTCGGCAACATCTGTGCCATACAGGTGACACTCCGGACCGATAAGCTGATGCCCGGAGTCCACCCTTTGAAAGAGAGTTAGAGCATGGCAGCTTCGTTCAACAAGGTCATTCTGGTCGGAAACCTTACCCGCGACCCGGAGATACGGTACGTAAACTCGGGCTCCGCGGTAACGAAGTTTCGCATCGCAGTCAATCCCAACAAGCGCGACGCCAAGCCCGAAGATACGATGTACGTCGACATCGTCGCTTGGGAGCGCCTCGCCGAGACCTGCAATACCTATCTCAAGAAGGGCAGTCCGGTCTTGGTCGAGGGCCGTCTCGCGATCCGCCAGTATGACGATGCCAAGCTCCGCGACGACAGCGGTCAGCCGATTCGCCGTCAGGCGACCGAGGTAGTGATCTCGACGATGCAGATGCTCTCCTCGCGCCGCGACGACGCCGATTCGGGCGACCGGAGCGGCTACAACGGCGGGCGCAGCGCCGCGGCGAGCGCGCCGTCAGCCGGCGCGAGCAGCGCCGGCGACGAGCTCGAAGACGAGATTCCGTTCTAGCGCGTCCGCAGGGCGTCTTTGACGCCTGATTTGCAGCGGCGTCCGCTCGCGACGCGCGAGCGGGGCTGGGCAAAGGCGCTAGCCCGTGCGCTTAATGCGGCGGGCATATCTCCCGATTCGATCTCTCTAACCAGCATGGTCTTCGCGGTCGCGGCGGGGGTCTTGCTGTGGCAGTCGGGTGCGAGCTACGGCGTCGCGCGCGTGCTCGAGTTGCTCGGAGCCGCCGCGCTGATCCAACTACGCCTGCTCTGCAACATGCTCGACGGCATGGTCGCGATCGAAGGCGGCCGCAGAACGCCGCACGGCGAGATCCTCAACGATTTTCCCGATCGGATCGCCGATCTGGCGATCTTGCTCGGCGCGGGATATTCGCTGACGGCGTTCGGTTGGGGCCGCGAGTTGGGGTGGCTGGCGGGGGCCCTGGCGATCCTGACGGCCTACGTGCGGCTGCTGGGCGGTGCCATCGGGACGCGTCAGTATTTCCTTGGACCGATGGCAAAGCCGCAGCGCATGGCGGTGATGACGATCGCATGCGTACTCTCCACGTTGGAGCCGCTCGTCGGCTGGCGCGGAGAAGTGATAGCGGCCGCGTTGGCCGCGATCGTCATCGGTTCGCTGATCACGCTCGTGCGCCGCACCGCGCGCATTATCGCCGACACGAACGCTCGTTGAACGCCCATCCGCTCGCGGGCGTAATCGCCGGCGCCGCTCGTTTGATCAGCGGCGTGCAGGTCACGTGGCGCGAGGGTCTTCCGCCGCCGCGCCAGAGCGTTTTTTTTGCCAACCACACCAGCCATCTCGACTTCGTGGTGCTCTGGTCGTCGCTGCCGCGCGACCTGCGCGCCCGGACGCGTCCGGTCGCGGCGGAAGACTACTGGAGCGGTGGCGTGCGGCGCAAGCTCGCCGTCGACGTCTTCAACGCGCTCCTCGTCGCGCGACATCAAGGCGAGGCGGCTCGCGTTCCCCAGGCGCGCGACACGATCGATCGCATCGCGGCCGAGATGGGCGACCGATATTCGCTGATTATCTTTCCCGAGGGCACACGTGGAACGGGTGAAGAGGTGGGCCCGTTCAAGAGCGGCCTCTATTACCTTTGCTCGCGCAAGCCGGAACTGCAGCTCGTTCCGGCCTATATTGAAAACCTAAACCGCATTCTTCCGAAAGGAGAGTTCCTGCCCGTGCCGTTCATCAGCCGCGTCACGTTTGGGTCGCCGACGTTTCTTGAGCCGCCGGAATCGAAGGAGCACTTCTTGACCCGCGTTCGCGACGCGCTCTGCGCGCTGAAACCGCCACGATGCTAGGCGTGCACCGGCTCGACCCGCAGTTAGCCTGGGCCTTCGGCGGCGTTCTCGGTTTGCTCGCGCTCGCCACGATCGTGGGGCTCGTCTTGCGGGTGGCCGTGAAGGCGCCATCCGCTCAGAAAACGATCGATAATCTAAACCAGCGCATCCGAGCGTGGTGGGTCCTGTGCGTTATTTTTGGGCTCACGCTCGTCGTCGGGCCGACCGGCTCGCTCGTGCTGTTTGGACTGGTTTCGTTTCTCGCCTTGCGCGAGTACGTGACGCTGGTGCCGACTCGGCGAGCCGATCACCACACGCTCTTCTGGACCTTCTTCGTATTCACGCCGCTGCAGTACTACCTGCTCAGCATCAAGTGGACCGGATTCTTTATCGTCATTCCGGTCTACGCGTTTCTCTTTCTGCCCGCCGTAATGGCGCTGGCGGGCGACACGCGTGACTTCTTGGAGCGGGCCGCCAAGATCCAGTGGGGGCTGATGATTTGCGTCTATTGCATCAGCTACGCGCCGGCGCTGCTGACGCTCGACATCCACGGATACGGCCCCGACGCGAAACTCTTGCTCTTTTTCGTCATCGTCGATCAGCTCAGCGACGTGCTTCAATACGTCTGGGGCAAGCTCGCGGGACGCCACCCGATCGCGCTCTCTATAAGCCCGAACAAGACGTGGGAGGGATTCCTCGGCGGCGTTTTGAGCGCGACCGCGATCGGCACCGCGCTGTGGTGGCTGACGCCGTTCACGCCGGCGGTAGCCGCCGCGATCTCGCTGCTGATCACGCTGCTGGGCTTCGCGGGCGGTCTCGTGATGTCGGCGATCAAGCGCGACAGCGGCGTAAAGGATTACGGCACGCTCATCCAGGGTCACGGCGGGATACTCGACCGGATGGATTCCCTGATCTTCGCCGCGCCGGTGTTCTATCACGTCGTGCGCTTTTTCTACGCTTTAAGGTAGACGGTACTCCACGGTCGGACCTTCGGACTTGGGCGGCGGCCAGGCGCCGCGGATGGCGATGCCGCGCATCGCGCCACGAATCGTCGCGATCTCCGTCGCGCTGATGCCTTCTCCGGCGACCGCGCTCATGGCTTGATCGCCATTGCGCCAGCTAAAGACGTCGTGGCGTACCGGGAGACCGCGCGCGTCACGCTCGTCGGCATCGAAGACGTACTTCGACGGAGCTCCCTCGCGCGCGCCGAACCAGCTGGCCTTCAACATGAACGACCGGCCGTCCGCGCGCCGATAGGTGAAGGCCACCGCTCGCGCTCCGACGCTCCAAGCATGAACCGCCTTCGAATACACGCCTGCGGCGATCGTGGAGACCTTTTCCGAGACGACGTCGCTAGGCAATCCGGTAGGCGGAACGATCGTGAAAGAAACGCGCGCCTGCGCCGTCGCGAGCGTCTCAGCCGCCGGACGCATCGCCGACCATACCGATCGCGGTGCGGGCGGCGGAGGCTTCCATTGCAAGAGCGCTTCGATCTCGGATTTTATGGTCTGCGCGAAGCCCGGCGCCACCCAAGGCACTAAGAGGAAGACAAGGACGGCTGCCGCGGCGGCGACGGCGAAGCGCAGCGGCGCGCCGCGTCTCGGGGAAGGCTCCGACCGCGCGATTCTTTCACGGATCGCGTCCAGCGGAGCCGGCGGCGCCTGTATCGTGCCGAGTAACGATTCGAAGGTCGCAGCGATGCGGGTGTCAGTGAACATCCGACACTACCTCGATACATGGCGTGGTTGCGGGATCTACGACGGCGAGCGCTCTGCGCAGGCTTCGGCGCGCAAGCATCAGATGAAATCGCACGGTTGACGGCGGGACGCCGAGCGCCTCGGCGATCTCGCTGCTGCGCAGACCTCCGTAGTAGTGGAGGAGCACCGCGGCGCGTTGCACCGGCGTCAGCGCGGCAAGGGCGCGATAGAGATCAAGCACGTCGCCGCGCTCGAAGGATACCCCCTGCTCCGTGATCGCCTCCAGCGGCAGAGCGCGAGATTGGCGCCGCGCGAGCGCAAGGGCGCGGGTCACGATGATCTTGTAGCTCCACGCGCGGAACGCGTCGACCCGTTTGAGCGCCGGTAAATCGCGTGCGATCGTGGCGCAGGCTTCCTGGGCCGCGTCCTCGGCGAGGCCGCGATCTCGCAGAATGCCAAAAGCCACGCGGAAGGCGTCGGGCCATATCGCCGCGATGAGCGAGTCAAGCTCGGAGCCGCCAAGCCTCGCCCGTTCGACCATCGCGCCGTCGACGTCCATATTCTAATAGATGCACCAAAGTGCCAAAGTGTTGGCGCCGCGAGTGCCGCCGGGCGCCCGAAGTTTTACCATTTGTACAAAGGCGCGGACGGCGCTTTGTGCAAGCGGACGACAACACACTCGCGTCAACGCCGAGGAGAACGAAGGATGGATTCGACGACCATGCCGACCCGCGCCGAGTTGCGCGACTTCCTCATGCTTCCCTACTCGGAGCTCGAGGAGCTGAACCTCCGCGCGAAGGCTCAGCGACAAGAGCGCGTCCCGCTCCACGCGCTGCAGGAGGAACGGTTACGGTATCTCGCGAGCGAGCCCCGGATCAAGGCCCTGACCGTGCTATTCAGCGATCTCGAGGGCCGTCTGCACATGTTGGATTACGACAAGAAGTTCTTGCTCCGTTCGCACGACAACCTCACCTTCGACGGTTCCTCAATTCGCGGCTTCACGCCGCAGCGCGAGAGCGATCTCCGTCTCTCGCTCGACTGGAGCGCCTTCTACTGGGGGCCGGCCGACATCTTCGGGCCCGGTAAAGTGCTCGTCTTCGGCGACGTCTTCGATCGCGATGGCAAGCCGTTTGCCGGCGATATTCGCGGCGCGCTCAAGAAACTCGCCAACGATTGTTATGCGAAGGAAGGCTACGCGCTCAACGCCGCCAACGAGATCGAGGGCTTTCTATTCCAGGGCCTCGATGCGGAACGGCGCTATCATGACACCGGTAAGTTCGAGTACGTCAACACCGGCGGCTACTATCATTCGCTTCCCGGCGATCCGCTGCGCAACTTCATCGACACCGTCGCCGAGGTGCAGCGGGCGATGGGGTTCCAGAACGAAAAAGACCACCCCGAGGTCGCGCCGTCGCAGTTCGAGATCAACTACAACTACGGCGACGTCGTCGCGGCCGCCGATCAGATTGCGCTCTACAAGCTAATCTGCCGGCAGGTTGCGACGAAGCTAGGCATGACCGCGAGCTTCTTACCCAAGCCGGTCGTAGGGGTCAACGGCAGCGGAATGCACACCAACGTCTCCGTGAGTAGGAACGGCAAGAACCTCTTCTGGGATCCGAAGGGCCAGGAGCAGCTCAGCGTGTTCGGCTGGAAGTTCGTCGACCGGATCCTCACGCACGGAAAAGACATTTGCCTCATGCTCAACTCGAGCGTCAATTCATACCGGCGGCTCGACCCGCATTTCGAGGCGCCGAACCAGCTCAAGGCATCGGCGATCGACCGCGGCGCGATGATTCGGATCCCGATCGGGAACCAGCGCAGCATGCGCACCGAGGTTCGGTCGGTCGCCCCGGACGCGAATCCGTACATGGTGATGCTCGCCGTTTTCAAAACCGGACTCGAAGGAACGGTGAGCAGCCTAAAAAACCTGCGCCAAGCCGATCGTTATCTACCCGACAACATCTACGACGCGCTTGCGGCGTTTCGCGCTTCGGAGTGGACGAGCAAGCTGCTCGGCGACGACGTAAAGCAACGGTACGCCGACCTCAAAGAGGCCAGCGCCGATCGCTGTCCGCGTCAGCTCGGAACGTTCGTCAAAGCGCAAGAGGTGCAGTACCACCACGAAGTCTACAACCAGTACCTCTGGAATCTATTTTAGGGAAGACCGCGCTTAAAGTTTCTTAGGAATCGTGGCTGGTGCGGATATCTTGCAGCGGTATCGCGATGACGCTTCCCGTATCGGTGCCGATGATCAGCGTGTTGCCGTCGACGATCGGCGAACCCACGTTGAATGGCGCGTGCATCAGCTTGTCGCCGACGACGCGTCCGGTCTTTGCGTCGAGCGCCCAGAGGTAGCCGCCATAGTCGCCGAAATAAATGGTGCCGTCCATCTCGACGACGCCGCCTCTCACGGCGCCGCGCGTCGGCATCTCCCACACGAGCATGCCGTTCGTGGCGTCGATCGCGTGCATCCAGGGCGCGATCGAGCTTCCTAGATAAAGCAGACCGCCGGCGAGGAGCGGAATCGCGGCCTCGTTGCGGATCGGAAGGGATCCCCCCTCTAGCGCGACGTCCCACGCCGGCGTGCCGCTGGCGAGGTTCAGGGCATAGACGCGCTCGACCGCGAGGTCTCCGATGACCGTCGACGTATCTGGGAATACGGGTGAAACATAATCGCAAAAGACGCGAGTGCCGTCGCTTACTTGAGGGCAGTCTCCGATTCCCGATGCGCCTTTCGAGAACGCGCTGCGCCACACGACAGTTCCGTCGTCGGCATGAATGCGCCACACCGCGTTGCTGCCCACGCCTGCGGTGATGAAGTCGTCGTTGTCGACGGGCAGCATCGCCGTCATCGAGGCCATCGATCCGATCGAACGCGAGTACCGCTTCTCACCGGTCGACGGATCCAAGGCGTTGATGAACCCGGCGCCGTCATGATTCACGAGAATTCCGTTGATGATCGCCGGAGTCGGCATGGCAGATCCGGCCAGCATCGTCTGCCAGCGAATCTTGCCGTTCGAGCGATCGAACGCGATGAGGGCGCTGGGCCCCTGACCGACCATGACCGGTTCGGACGGCGAGGAAGTTCGAGACGTCGGGTCACCCTCGCCGACGATCACCAAGTCACCGTAAATGAGCGGCGCGCTCATCAACGGATTCGGAACGTGCGCCGTCCACAGAACCTGCCCGCTGCTGACGTCGAGCGCGTAGAGCGAACCGATGTTGTTTCCGATGTACAGCGTACCGTCGGCAACCGTCGGGCTCGCCGAGATCTGTCCGCCCGTTTCCGTGCGCCACGTCGCCTGCAGCGATCCTCCGAGAACGACGTTGTTCTGAGGCCCCATGCGGAACTGCGTCCACGCGACGATCGCCATGGTCAGGGTCGCGGCGAGTCGTTCGAGCAGGACCATCATGCACTTAAGTCTTCCCGGGTGCGCGCGAGAATATGAGCGGCGTACCGTTGAAAGCGTGCGCGACGGCACTCATTTGGCTGACGGCAAGCGCCGCCTCGAGCGCCGAGCCTGGCGGCTTGCGCCAGGTCGCGAGCGCCGGTTTCGGACAAGAAGTCCGCGCTCACATCAAGCATGTCGTCATTATCATCCAGGAAAATCGCACTGTCGATAACCTTTTCAACGGATTCCCTGGCGCGGACACCGTCCGCGTCGGGGCCCGGCGCATCGGCCCCGTGCTGCTGCGGCCGGTCGACCTGGCTTATCCGGCCGACGTGGATCACCAGCACCGCGCGTGGGTAACCGAGTACGACGGCGGGCGGATGGACGGCTTCGTAAACGTGGCGACCACTCCGAAGCAGTCTCGCGAGTTCCCGTACGCGTACGTGCCGGAAAATCAGGTAGAACCTTACTGGACCATGGCGGAGAGATTCACCTTCGCCGATCGGATGTTTCAATCGAATACCGGGCCGAGCTTTCCCGCGCACCTCTATCTCGTCGCCGGGCAGGCCGGGTTTACCGCCAACAATCCCAATCGCCTCGGGACGACTCGCTTCGCGTGGGGATGCGACTCGCCGCTCGGCTCCCGAGTCGCGCTGCTCGGCGCCGACGGCCGCGAGATCGATCCCGGGATCTTCCCGTGTTTGAACTTCGAGACGCTCGCCGACATAGCGAGCGAAAGGCGCGTGAGCTGGCGCTACTATGCGCCGGCGATCAATCGCCTGGGAAGCATTTGGTCGGCGTTCGACGCGATCGCGCACATTCGCTATTCGTCGCGCTGGCGTAACGTCGTGTCGCCGGAGACGCGCGTGATGGCCGATGCCGCCGCAGGAAACCTGGCTGCGATCACGTGGATCGTTCCCAAGATGCGGAACTCCGACCATGCGCTGCCGTTTCATTCGACGAGCAAAGACGTCGGGTTGCGCGGTCGCGTGCAATACGGACCGGACTGGGTAGCGTCGGTCGTGAACGCGATCGGCCGCACACGCTTCTGGAGAGACACGGCGATTCTCGTCGTGTGGGACGACTGGGGCGGATGGTACGATCACGTCGCGCCGCCCCAACTCGACCGGATGGGACTCGGTCCGCGCGTTCCCTTCATCGTCATCTCGCCGTGGGCGAAGCACCGCTACGTTTCGCATCAGCAATATGAGTTCGGAAGCATCCTGAAGTTCGTGGAGACGGCGTTCGCGCTGCCGTCGTTGCACACAACGGACGATCGTGCCGCCGGGCTCGACGACTGCTTCGATTTCGCTCAAGCTGCGCTGCCGTTCGAGCCGATCCCGTCGCTGCGCCAGATCTCATTCTTCCTCGATCGTCAGGACCCCGATATTCCGCCCGACGACGATTTTTAGGTACCTAAAGCACTAGCTCCATCGCGTCGAACGCGATCTCGGCGCCGAGCTCGCGCACGCGCGCATGCGCCTCCGAATCGGGATCGAGCATCGGGTTCGAGTTGTTGAGATGCGTGAAGACGATCCGCGTTCGGATGCCGCGCAAACGCGCTAGCGTCCCATTCGGGCCGCCTACCGGCTGATGTCCGAGCGATCGCGCGCTCTTGGAGGCGAGACCCTGCGCGACGAGCTCGTCGTCGCTGTAAAACGAGCCGTCGAGGAACGCGACGTCGGCCGCTTCGATCGCTGCGCGCAACGCGTCGTCGATATCGGCAAAGACCGGTGCGAAGAGCAAACGTGCGCTCTCGCGCAACGCACGGATCTCCAACGCGACGACCGCGCCGCGCACGTGGCGGCGCCCGTCGTAGCCGGGCGTCGTCCCCGCCACCGGAATCGCGCGTACCGTCAGCTGCCCGCCTACGAGCTCCTCGGCGTCGACGGGCGCGCAGAGCGCGTCGAGGGGCGCCTCGAGCCAGCGATGCGGCGGCCGCGCGAACGGAGCGAAGGCCGGCTGCGCGACGGCGATCGCGCGAACGGCCGCGCTCGAGCGCAGCACAAACCCATGCGTCCCATGTTGGCGTAATACCGTCAAACCGCCGAGATGATCGACGTTCGCATCCGTGAAGAGCATGCCGGCGATCGGCGTCTCGCGCGGTTGGCGCGGATGCAGCGGCGCGAAGGCTTCGATCTGCGCGGCCACGTCGGGCGAGCAGTTCAGCAGCAGCCAGCGCGCGCCGTCGGTGCTGACTGCAATGCTGGATTGCGAGCGCGTTGGGCGGCGGCCCGCGCGCGCTGCCGAGCAGTTCGCGCAGGCGCAGTTCCATTGCGGCACGCCACCGCCGGCCGCCGAACCGAGGACGCGGACGATCACGCGCGCCGGAAAACGAGTTCGGTGGAGTGCGCGTTCTCGCGCTGTTGCACGACCGTGGGATGATCGGGGCTCAGCGAACACGCCGGATCGGTGGCGCCGGCATTTCCCGTGAGCAGATAGGCTTGGCAGCGGCAGCCGCCCCAGTCGATCTCGCGGCGCTCGCACGAACGGCAGGGTTCGGGCATCCAGCCGGTGCCGCGATAGCGTCCGAACGAATCGGAATCGTTCCAAATGGCGTCGAGTGCGCTGCTTCGCACGTTTTCGAACCGCAGCGTCTTGATGGCCGCAGCGGCCGGGCACGGCAAAACGTAGCCGTTCGGCGTAACCGTGATGAACTGACCTCCCCATCCGTTCATGCACGGCTTGGGGAACTCGCCGAAGTAATCGGGCAGTACGTAGACGATCTCCATTCTGCCGCGCAGACGCTCGCGTGCCGCTGCCACGACCGCCTCGCCGCGATCGACTTGGGCGCGCGTCGGCATCAACGCGCCGCGATTCCGATAGGCCCAGCCGTAGAACTGCGTGTTGGCGAGCTCGAGTCGCCGCACGCCGAGTCTTTCCGCCAACGCGATTACGTCCGCGATCGCGTCGTGGTTATGCCGATGCAACACGCAGTTGAGCGTCAGCGCGACGTCGCGTTCGAGCACGCGTTGCAGCGCATCGAGCTTGCGGGCGTGCACCGTGGCGCCGGCGATTCGATCGGCCAGCTCCGCCTCAGGCGCTTGGATGCTGATTTGGACGTGATCGAGACCGCTCGCGATCAACTCGTTTAGCAGCGCGTCGTCGAGGAAGGTGCCTTGTGAGATCAAGTTCGTGTAAAGGCCGAAGCGCGAAGCCGCGGCGATGAGTGTCGCGAGGTCGCGGCGCAGCGTGGGCTCGCCGCCGGAGAAATGGGTCTGCACGACGCCCAAAGCGGCCGCCTGTTCGAGCACCGAGCGCCAGTCCTCCGTCGAGAGCTCGTCGCGATAGTCGCGCAACGCGAGGGGATTGTAACAGTACGGACACTGCAAGTTGCAGCGATAGGTCAGCTCGCAGAGCAGCGACAGCGGCCTAGGAGCGGTCATCGGTCACGAAGCCTCGTTGCTCCAATCGGTCGAACAGTTCGTGAATATCCGATGCGGCGCGCTCGGGCGTCACGTCGAACAGCTCGACGACTGCCTCGATGATATTCTTGAGCGAGCGCCGGCCGTCGACCAAGGCGAGCGCGGCCGCCGCAGAGCGATTGAGAACGAGCGCGCCCTCGGGTACGAGCAGCATGACGCTGCCGTCGCGGTCGTTCCGAAGCTTCACGCCCTTGCCTAGCTTCGGGAGGGCGTCGGGGCTCATTTGAAGACGTTGCACGCCAGCGCTGTGGCGTCGAGCATCGACCACAAAACGTCGCACTTGAATCGCAGCGCGTCGACGCAGCGCCGCTCGACCTCCGGCGTTCGCGCCTCTTCGAGAACCCACGATAGCGCGAGCTCGGCGTCGCGTCGAGCCAGCGGGATGCGCCGTTCAAAATAGGCGAGTCCACGACGATCTATCCAAGGATATTTTTCGACGATCGCGGCGATGCGCCGCTCCATCACGGGCGGCCCGAAGAGCTCCGTCAACGACGACGCCACCGCTTCGATCCAGGCTTTCGTGCGCGCGAACGCGACGTAGGCGTCGACCGCAAAGCGCGTCCCCGGTGCGACGGCTCGCTCCGAAAGCACGTCGTCTTCGTCCAGCCCGACCGCGCGAGCCAGCGCGAGCCACGCGGCCGTCCCACCGCTCGCGCCATCCCCCTCGCCATCGTGATCCGTAATACGCGCGATCCACGCGCGGCGGTGCGTCGCGGAAGGCAGATTCGCGAGGATGTTGGCGTCTTTGACCGGGATTTGCTTCTGGTAGTAGTAGCGATTCGCGACCCACGCTTGCACGGCTGCGCGGTCGAGCGTCCCCGCTACGAGGCGCTGATGGAAGGGATGCTTGTCGTGATAACGCCGCTCGCCCACGGCGTAGAGCCGCGCGACGAGCTCGGGGTTGGCCGCGATGTGGGGTTAGAGTTTGGGCGTGATCGGTGACGTCAGATAGGCCGTCACCTCGGCGCCTAGCGGGTGCTCTTGAAAGTCGGGGCGTTCCCAACGTAGACGCGACTTTTTCATGCAATACTCCTCGGCCGGATGCGTGCACTCATAGTATACCGTATCCCCGCCAGGCCTAGCTCGCGCGGGCCGAACGTACGTTTGCGTAAGCGAGCTTCCGCCGCATCAGGTCGCTCGGAATCCGGATGCTATCCGCCAGGCGCAAAAACGAAAGCACCTTCACGTGCCACCAGGTCATGTCGATCTCAAACCAGCTCAAGCCGTGTCGAGCCGAGAACGGAAACGCATGATGGTTGTTGTGCCAGCCTTCGCCGAAAGAGAGCACCGCAACCCACCAGCAGTTGGTCGAACGATCCGTCGTACGATACGTTCGGTAGCCCAACATATGGGCTGCGCTGTTGACGAGCCACGTCGAGTGATAGCTGACGACGAGGCGTACGAAGACGCCCCAAATGACCCACGGCCAGCCTCCAAGGAAGAACAACGCGGCGGCGAGCGCCAGTTGAAGCGGAGCGCCCAGGTACTGTAACGCGCGATAGAACGGATCGGCATAGAGATCGGGAGCGTAACGCATCGCCTCTTCGTTCGAAGGCAGCGCGACGTTGTGACGGTAGAGCCAATCGACGTGCGCCCACTTGAAGCCTAAACGAATGTCGTGGGGATCTCCCTCCTGATCGGCGTGCGCGTGATGCTTGCGGTGCACGGCCACCCATCGGATCGGATCGCCTTGCAGCGCGAGCGTCCCGAATACGGCGAAGAGGTATTCGAGCGGCTTACGCAAGCGGAGGCTGCGATGCGTGAGAACGCGGTGATAGCAGAGCGTGATGCCGAGCGCGCCGGTGAGATATGAAACGACTGCGGCGACGGCGAGATTCGAAGGATGAAAGAACGCGGGCAAAAACGCCGCCAGTGCGCCGAGGTGAATTAATCCGAGTCCGACGCCGGTGCCGTACCTGGCCAGCTGATTCATCGCCTTATTCCGATTTGTCTTAACAGATGAAAAGAGCCTGCTGAAAGCAGGCTCTTCCCTGGTTCTACCGACTCGACCGCGACGCGGAGCGAATCAGCGATATGAGGAACGGCGCGTCGCGAAGCAGTCGCGGCAGAACACCGGCTTGTCGCCGCGCGGCTGGAACGGCACTTCGGCCACCCCTCCGCATTGGCTGCAGGTGGCCTTGAACATCTCCCGATTGCCGCCGCCGCCTCCGCGGCCGCCGCCGTTGGACGAGCGTCCGGCCTTGCGCGCCGCCCGGCAGTCCGTGCAGCGGCTGGGCTTATTCGTAAAGCCCTTCATCGCGAAAAACTCTTGTTCGCCGGAAGTGAAAGCGAACTGCTGTCCGCAGTCAACGCAGGTGAGCATTTCGTCTGTATACATTGAAACGAGCGAATCTCCTAAGATTTGAGTAAACTTGTTCTCCGGATCCGACTCGCTCAGTGCCTTGGAACCGCGCGGACTTCGAAACCTGGGTAACCAACCTACTATACACCATTAAGGGCCGGGCGTCATTGAAAACCGGCAGGGTGCCGGGCCCTTTTACCGAACATACGTTCCAAAATCCGCCCTTCGACGCCGCTCAGGATGACAGCGTCGGAGGGCGGTGGTGGTTCGAGTCTGTCGTCCCACCTGGCTAGGGTTTAGGCCGCTTCACCCCGGTCGAGACCGCCAACCACCTAGTCGAGAGGATACCATGCCAACCAAAGTCAAGCGCGCCATCAAGCGCGCCGTCAAAGATCGGCGCCCCAAGCGGAAGCCATGCAGTTTCTGCACCGAACGCGCGATCGCGGTCAGTTACCGCGACGTCGGCCGGTTGAGGAGGTTCGTCTCCGAGCGGGGCAAGATCGTTCCACGCCGGATTTCGGGCAACTGCGCCAAGCACCAGCGGATGCTGACGACCGCGGTCAAGCGGGCTCGGCTCATCGCGTTCCTACCGTTCGGGTCGGAGTAAGCGTTCGTGCGACTGATTCTGCTGCGCGATGTGGAGTCGCTCGGCAACCGAGGCGACGTCGTGGACGTCGCGGACGGTTACGCCCGCAACTTCCTGCTTCCGCGCAAGCTGGCCGGCGAGGCCGACAAAGGCGCGTTGGCGCAGCTCGACGCGCAGCAAAAAGCGCATGAACGGCGCCACGCGCAGGAGCTCGCCGACGCCCGAGCGCTCGCGGCACGGCTGGAATCGGCGAAACTTTCCGTCAAGGCGAAGGCGGGCGGAAACGGCAAGCTCTTCGGCGCCGTGACCAACGCAGACGTCGCCGCCGCGATCGCCGGCGCTCTTTCGGTCGAGATCGACAAGCACAAGATCGAGCTCACCTCTCAAATCAAGGCGCTCGGCTCGTACCCCGTCGAGATCAAAGTGCACAAGAACGTCGTCGCCAAGGCCGTCGTGGACGTCGTTTCCGCTTAGGTCGCCGGTTTCCCCAACATGCAGCAGGTGTACGTGACGCGCTTTCGGCGCAAGTTTGGCGTTGAAGACGAGCTCAGCCGATACGTCAGCGCGCTCTACGAAATGCTCGCGTCGGTAATCGGTCAAGACAAGGTCGTGTTGCGCGCGGGCAAGGTGAACGCGCTCAAGATGATGCGGTCGCAGAGCCTTCCCGACCGGCTCTGCGCGCTGCAGCGCCTCGTGCTGGAAGACCCTACGTTGGAACGCGCGACGACCCGCGCGCAGCAGCGCAAGGTGTTGGGAGAGATCGAGGAAGCGATGGCCGACGTCATCGCGCAGCGCCACGCCGAAAATGCGATCGAACGGCGCGTGAACGAGAAGATGACCGAGCGCCATCAAGAGTACGTCAAGGATCTCAAGCTCGAGGCGCTGCGCGAGAGCGGCGGCCCGGAGACGCCGGCGTCGCAGGCGAAGCTCGAAGAGCTGCAAGTCCTTTCGCAGCGGCATTTGGCGGCGTCGGCGCTACAACAGCTCCGCCCGCAGACGCTGCGCGACGTCGTCGGGCAGGAGGCGGCGATCCGCGCGCTGCTGGCAAAGATCAGCTCGCCCTATCCGCAGCACACGATTCTCTATGGGCCGCCGGGGGTCGGGAAGACGACGGTAGCGCGGCTCGTGTTGGAAGTTGCGAAGGCGCGACCGTATACGCCGTTCGCCAAAGACGCCCCGTTCGTCGAGGCGAGCGGCACGACGTTGCGCTGGGATCCGCGCGAGACGATCAATCCGCTGCTCGGAAGCGTGCACGATCCCATCTACCAAGGCAGCCGGCGCGAGTTCGCCGATGCGGGCGTTCCCGAGCCGAAGCTCGGCTTGGTGACGCGCGCGCACGGAGGCGTGCTCTTCATCGACGAGATCGGCGAGATGGACCCGTCGCTCCAGTCACGGCTGCTAAAGGTGCTCGAAGACAAGCGCGTGACGTTCGAGTCGTCGTACTACGACGAGAGCGCGCCAAACATTCCGGAGTACATTCGGCGCCTATTTCGCGAGGGTGCGCCGGCGGACTTCATACTGATCGGCGCCACGACGCGCGAGCCCGAGGACATCGATCCGGCGATCCGCTCGCGCTGCGCCGAGATCTTCTTTTCGCCGCTGACGCAGCATCAAATTCTCACGATCGTCACGGGCGCGATCAAGCGGCTGGGCGCGAGGGCGGCGCGGCGAGTCGCGCAACTCGTGGCGTCCTACACGATCGAGGGACGCAAGGCGGTGCAGATCGTCGCCGACGCGTACGGTCAGGCGCTCTATCGCCTGTATCCCGGCAAGCACGCGCAGACCGCGAAGAAGCCGTCGATTCTCGAGGAAGACGTGCACGCGGTCGTGCGCACGAGCCGGCTCGTTCAGCACACTCTGGTGAAGGGTCGCGGGACTCGCGAGATCGGTAAGAGCTTCGGTCTGGGCGTGTTGCACCATCTGGGCAGCATCATCGAGATCGAGGCCGTCGCGTTTCCGGCGTCGCAGAAGGGCAAGGCTACGATTCGCTTCAACGACACCGCCGGTTCGATGGCGAAAGATTCCGTGTTCAATGCGACCAGCGTGTTGCGCGCCGTGACGGGAATCGACGTCGCCGACTTCGACCTGCACATCAACGTCGTGGGCGGCGGAAACATCGACGGTCCGTCCGCCGGGCTCGCGATCTTTCTCGCGCTCTATTCGGCCGTTACGAAGACGCCGCTCCCCCAAGACGTCGCGATGACCGGAGAGCTTTCGATTCAAGGAAAGGTGCGCGCCGTCGGCGGCATCGTCGAGAAGCTCTACGCGGCGCGGCAGGCCGGGATGCGGCGCGTCCTGATTCCGAAGGAGAACGCGCGCGAAGTCCACGCCGGCCTCACCGGCCTGGAGGTCGTCCCCGTGACCGCGGTGGCGCACGTACTTCGCGATTTGCCGACGCGCCGGCGGTAGGTTGCTCTCGGTGTGTGCCACCACGTCTGGCACTCTCTCCCCATAAATTCAGGTTTATGCACAACCGTCCCACAAGGCGCACACAAGGCGTTCGCCGCCGCAGCGCCGGACAGCGGCTTGGTCCATGACAGCTCAACCGCTCCCCTCGCCGATCGAACGCATCCCGCCGAACAATCTCGAGGCGGAGATGGCGGTGATCGGCTCCGTGCTCGTCGACCGCGAGATGCTTGCGGCCGTAGGCGAGATCGTTCGACCGGGCGACTTCTACGCGCACGTGCACGAGACGATATTCTCGGTGCTGGTCGAGCTGTACGAGCGCGGCGAGCCGCTCGATAAGATCTCCGTCTCCGAGGAGCTGCGCCGGCGCGGCGTGCTCGAGCGCGTCGGCGGCCTTTCGTATATCAGCGCGCTGATGGATACCGTGCAGACGGCGGGGTCGGCTCGATATTACGCGACGATCGTTCGCGAAAAATCGGTGCTGCGCTCGCTCATTCACGCGGGAACGGAGATCACGCAGCTCGGTTACGATGGCGAAGTAGACGTTCCGGCGGCCCTCGACCGCTCGGAGCAATTAGTTTACACGATAGGCGAACGGCGCGGCGTCACCGAGTTCATGCCGGTCAACCGGTTGATGAAGGATGCCTTCGACCACATCGATCGGCTCTTTCACATGCGCGGCGACCGCACGGGGCTCACGTCGGGCTTCCGCGACGTCGACGCGATGACCACCGGCTTTCAGCCCGGAAACTTCGTCATCATCGCCGCTCGTCCGGGCATGGGCAAGAGCTCGTTCGCTCTCAACATGGCCGTCTCGGCGGCGCGCGTGGAGTCGGGGCCGATTGCGTTTTTCTCGTTGGAGATGTCGAACAGCGAGTTGATCCAGCGCCTCATCTGTGCCGAGGCGCGGATCTCGATGAACGACATGCGCCGCGGCAACATCAAACCGCACCAATGGGAGGAGATCTCGCGAGCGATGGGCGTGCTCAACGAACTGCCCATCTACCTCGACGACCTCGGCGCGCTGACCGTCAGCGACGTGCGCAGCCGGTGCCGGCGCCTGAAATCTACCGTCGGCCTCGCCGCGATCTTCATCGACTACCTGCAGCTTTTGCGGCCCGGCGTGCTCGCGCGCAACGTCAACCGAAACGAAGAACTCTCCGAGATTTGCCGCTCGCTCAAGATTACCGCGAAGGATCTCGGGGTGCCGATCGTCGCGCTCGCGCAGCTGAACCGCGGCGTCGAAATTCGGAGCGAAAAACGCCCGATGCTCGCAGACCTTCGTGATTCTGGTTCGCTGGAGCAGGAGGCCGACGTCGTCGCATTTCTCTATCGCGACGGTTACTACAACCCGGAGTCACCTGAGCCCGATCTCACGGAGTTCATCATCGCGAAGCACCGCAACGGTCCCACGGGTGCGGTGAAGTTGCGATTCCACCGCGAGTACACGCTCTTTCTGCCCTACGGCGACGAATCGCACTACCCAACCCCGTAGCGCCGCGGAACTCTAGAAGGGGAGGCGGCACCCTCCGAGCAAGCTGTTAACCATGGTTAGCGTTACCCATGGCTAACAGGCTTCGGCGCGATCTCTTGACGGTAGGCTCGGATCGTTCGCCGGCGCGGGCGCGAGAGGACTACGTCAAGGCGATCCACCAGCTTGGCTCGGGCGAACCGGTGCGCGCCGCGGCGCTGGCGCGCTACCTGAAAGTCAGCCGGGTGTCGGTTTCCAAGGCGAAGCGCCTGCTGGAAACCGACGGACTATTGGAGGCCGGCGGGATGCCGTCCGCGCCGCTCCGCTTGACGCGCCGGGGCTGCAAGCTCGCGATCGCGATGATTCGCCGCCACCGATTGCTCGAGACCTTTCTGCACCGCTCGTTGGGCGTGCCGCTCGAGCGCGTGCATGCTGAGGCGGAGCGGATCGAGCACGTCATCTCGGACGACGTGGCGTTGCGAATCGCCCGCTTGTTGGGGCGTCCGCAATCCGACCCGCACGGCCATCCGATTCCGTACGGCGACACGCTGCCGCACGCGAAGCCGCTCGCGAGTCTGGCCACGCTCGATGCCGGGGCGCGGGCTCGCGTCGTGAGCCTCGACGACCGCGACGATGACGCCGTGGCGGCTCTCGCCGCCGCGGGAATATTGCCCGGTTCCCGGCTGCGAGTCGAGAGCACCGGACGCGGCAGCGTACGCGTACGCCGCGGAAACCGCGTCGTTTCGTTGCGGCGCCGTCACGCCGCTTTGGTGCGGATTGCAATCTAACTACGGCGTCGGAACGCGCAGCGCGGCCGTCGTGGAGGCCGCGCGCGACGTACTGGCGGGCAACCGGCGCGGTCTGCGCGCGCTGATTCCGTTCATGGGTCCGGCGTTCGTCGCGTCCATCGCATATATGGATCCCGGCAACTTCGCCACCAACATTCAAGGCGGCGCGGGCTTCGGCTACCGGCTGCTCTGGGTCGTCGTGCTGGCAAACCTGATGGCCATGCTTTTCCAGGGCCTGTCGGCCAAGCTCGGGGTCGTGACCGGAAAGAATCTCGCCGAGCTGTCGCGCGAGCGCGCGCCGAAGAGCGTGGCGCTCGGGATGTGGATCGTCAGCGAGTTCGGCGCGATGGCGACCGATCTCGCGGAGTTTCTCGGCGCGATCGTCGCCCTCTTTCTGCTCTTTCACATTCCGATGCTCGCCGGCGCGATCATCACCGGGATCGTCACGTACGCGATCCTCGCGTTGCATCGCTACGGTTTTCGGACGATGGAAACGCTGATCGGCTCGCTGGTCGGAATAATCGCGATCTGCTACGTCGTCGAGACGCTGCTCGCCAAACCGAATTGGGGCCAGGTGCTCTACCACTCGGTAGTGCCTTGGCTCGGCGGATCGTCGAGCATTTTGCTCGCGGTCGGCATCGTCGGCGCGACCGTGATGCCGCACGCGATCTATCTGCACTCGGCGCTGACGCAGGATCGCATCGTGCCCGAAGCGCGCAGGCACGTCGCGCCGATCGTGCGTTTTGCCTACATGGACGTTATCATCGCTCTGACGATCGCGGGGCTCGTCAATCTCGCGATGATGTACATGGCGGCGGCCGTCTTCCACGAAACCGGACACGCCAACGTGGCCGGCATCGCCACCGCCTACCGCACGCTGACGCCGCTGCTCGGAAACATGGCGGCCGTCGTCTTCCTCATCTCGCTGATGGCATCCGGGATCGCGAGCTCAGTCGTGGGAACGATGGCCGGCCAAGTCATCATGCAGAGCTTCGTGGGCTTCACGGTGCCGCTCTGGGTGCGCCGCGTCATAACGATGCTCCCCGCGGTGATCGTCGCCGGGCTCGGCTTCGACGTGACGCAGACGTTAATCGTCAGTCAGGTCATCTTGAGTTTCGTGCTGCCGGTTCCCGTGATCGCGCTCGTCTGGCTGACGGCGCAACGCAGCGCGATGGGCACCATGGTGAACGCGCGCTGGCTCACGGTCGTGGCGGTAGGCGCCGCCGCGGCGATACTCGCCCTCAATGCGATCCTGGTTTGGACATCCTTGCATCCGGCGTAGGCTCCCCAATGTTCTGCGCGAGATACGCCCGTGAAAGCTTCACGTACACGTCCGCAGATATCTCGATCCAGTTAGCCGCCTCGCCCTCGAGGTGTTTCTTGACCTTAGCCGGGGCCCCCGCGGCGACGACGCGCGCAGGAATCTCGGCTCGCTCGCCGACCACGCTGCCCGCGGCTATCAGTGCGCCTTCGCCGATCGTGCATCCATTCAGCAGCGTCGCATTGCTCCCGATCAGGGCGTAGCGCTCGATCGCGCAATCCTCCATCACGGCGCAGTGGCCCACGGTCACGTCGTCTCCGATGAACGTTCCGCCGCGCTCGCTCACGTGGACGACGGCGTTATCCTGTACCGAGGTCCGTGCGCCGACGCGAATCGGACCGTTGTCGCCGCGCAAGACCGCGCCGAACCAGATGCTCGATTCCGGCCCGACTTCGACGTCGCCGATCAATACGGCGGTCGGCGCGATAAACGCCGACGGATCGATCTTGGGCCGCTTGCCACGATACTCGATGATCATCTGCGATGCTTCGCAGGCGAGCGCGTCGAACCTCGCCGCCATGCATCGCCACCGGACGCCGTTGCGGGGCGTCAAGGCAACGCCGCATCCGAAGGCCGGCGACCCCAACTATACGGAGATAAACTACGAGTACGCCGGCCGAACCGGCCACGTCCACGAGGTCGTCGAGATCGGCGGCCGTCAGCTAGCCAAGATCGGCTTTGACGACCGCAAGATCGTCTACTATTTCCTCGACGACGTCGAATTGGACCAAACCGCCAAACGCGGCACCTTCCACGACACGGAGAAGGCCTGATTTAGCGCATCTCGTTGTCGCCTCGGGCCTCGATTAGGGTTTGACGAGCGGATTCTTGTCGGCGAAAGCGCCGTTGGGATTCGGGTTCACCCACACGATTAGATCGCAGATCGATGGAAAATGAAAGATCGTGGTGACGCTGCCGGCGCTTTCGACTTTCTTCATCGCAACGAGCGTTGCCGCGAGCTATCAAAGACGAGTCAAAAAAGGACGAGCTGCGTGCGGGCGGGGAGGGGCGCGGGTAGCGCCGTGGAAGGACGGCCCGGCTCGGGCGCGCAGGACCGCCCCGCGCGCATGTGCCGACGTAGCTCAACGGTAGAGCAATCGCTTCGTAAGCGATAGGTTATCGGTTCAAATCCGATCGTCGGCTAAGCAACCGCTCCATGAACGTGGGACAGGCGTAGGTCACGGGTCCGTACGGAGCGCACTCTTGGAACCCCATCGATCGATATAGTTGATAGGCGGCGTTTAGGCGCAGCTTATCGGTGTCGAGAACGACGCGGCGGCAGCCCAAATCTTCCAGAGATCGAAGGGCCGCAGTTACGAGCGCTCGCGCGGCGCCGGCTCCGCGGCCTTCCGGCTTCACGAAGAGCCGCATCATCAGCGCCGTTTCGCCGTCGAGCGGCGTGACCGCGACGCAGCCGATGACGCTCGCTCCCTTAGCCGCCAGGAAGGCCGCGCCGGCAGTCGCGTAGGCGGCCTCAAGCTCGTCGGCGCTCGGGACGGATCCATGCCGAAGCTCGGGCGCAAGCTCGGCCTCGTATTGGCTTAGCAGTTCCGAAAGCTCTTGGAAGTCCACGTCGCTGTTAGCTCGGCGAATCTCGACGGCCATGTTCGCTACGTTCGCGCTTGTACGCGCTATAAGCTTGCTGCCGAAGACTCGATCCGGGAAGAACGCGCGCGAGGATCTGGAACAACGGAATAATGAAGGCCGTGGAGTTTGCGTGCGTTGCGGCGTCCGCGTCGATCGTGCTGTGCGCGGGTTGTGGCAGTACGTCCGCATCGTTTGGCGTGCAGCCGCCGCTGCGAATCGCAGGCGCACAACGCGTCGACCCCAGCGAATCCTGGATGGCTCGCGGCGCGGTCGCGCAGAATCTGCTGTATCTGTCCGACTTTGCAAATGGTGACGTGCGGGTCTATGCGTATCCGGCTGGGACGCCAGTCGGAGCCTTGACGGGCTTCGCTGGGCCCGCCGGCCTCTGTTCCGACAAAGCCGGAAACGTATGGATCGTGAACTCGCCGACGTCGGCGCTCGCAGAGTACCCTCACGGCGGTACGACCCGGATCACGACGTTGTACGATTTCAAAGCCGTCTCGCTGCTAGGTTGTGCGGTAGACCCCGTGACCGGAGATCTCGCCGCGACCGATCTTGGAAGCGCAGGGGAGGCGGGTCACGTCTCCATCTACGCCAAAGGGGCGCGTGCGCCGACGCGATACTATAGTACGTATCTGCACTACGTCTATTTTTGCGGTTACGATAAGGCAGGCAATCTCTTCATCGACGGACTCGACGTCAACAACAACACCCTTTTCGTCGAGATCTCTCGCGGCAGCAAGACGCTGAAAGAGATCAGGCTCAACCGAGGCGTCGACTTCCCGGGAGGCGTTCAATGGGACGGCAAGTACGTGGCGGTCGGCGACCAGGAATACGACCACCAGCATGAATCCGCCATCTATCAAGTCTCCGTTTCAGGTTTGATCGGGACGATCGTAGGCGTGACGAAGCTCGACGCCAGTTGCGACGTCCTGCAGTTCTGGATTGCGAAGCTCGCTAACGGTCAGAGCTCGCAAGTAGTCGCTCCGGACGACTGTCTGGGCACCGTAAAAGCCTATCCCTACCCGGCGGGCGGCGCCGCGACGAAGCGAATCGCCAAGACGCCGTATCCAGTGGGAGCGGCAGTTAGCGTAGCGCGCTAGCTACGTCTGTTCACGGAAGCAGCGTTTCGCGCTGCACGGCGGTGCGTTGTACCGCTGCGTCGCTGAAGGGAAGCGGCCACAACCGCCCTTCGATCCACGCCTCGGCCTGGTCGGTGTAGTGGCCCGATCCGCGTTCGCCCGACTCGCCTTGCGGCAGCGTGATGCCGCCGGCATCCCAGTTACCGACGTCCCACACGGCGCGGAAGCTCTGCGAATATCCCGGATACTGCACGTGCAGCGTAAAGTTGTCACCGTATCCCGGAAGCGTCTCTCCATCGAGAAAGTTGATGCCGAGCTTCGAGAGCGCGTGCGGCACCGGCACGGCTCCGGCGATGCGCCACGGAGCTGGGGAAGGCATCGCAACGCCGTGCAGCGCGTTGCCTTTCCTGCGCCCCGCAGCCAGCACCGTGGGCATGCGGCCGGTATGCCGGTCGGTCAGCTGCAGGCGCAGGCCTTCCACGACGGTTGCCGCCGTCGAGTCGCCGTCGAATTCACCGTTCCACGCCGCGATCGCGTCGGCGAGCCGCGGATCGCTCTTGCGTATCTGTGGCGCGACGTCGCCGGCCAACTCATGCTCCGGCAGCGATAGCGCGTCCATCTGCATGCGCGCAAAGTACGGCACGTCGTACATCTTTCGCGCCCGCAGCAGCTGCGCGATGCGGTACGCGCGATACGGCGGCGCGAACTGCGGGCTGAGCTGCAGCGGGTACGTGCTGCCGTACATCTTGTTGTTTGCGGTCCACACGATCGCGTCGCGCGACGGCGCGACCTTCGGAAGGAGCGCGAACGAAATCGTCGGATAGCTGTGTGCCAGGTCGGCGGGCGGATGAAACCAGCGCGCGCGCACCGGATCGTTCGGAATTTGTCCGGCGAGCGCATATGCGGCGCGCCCGCTCGTATCGGCGAGCACGAAGTTCTGGGTAGGCCCGGGGAACTTCGCGAGGATCGCGGTCGCAGCAGCGATCGACGTCGCGCGATCGAGGTCAAGGAACGTTTGCGCGGGCGTGATTGGATCGTCGTACGCGCTCCAATGCACGAGCACTAGGCGGCCATCTCTCGTCGTGACGCCGAACTCGCGTCGCGTGCGGTAATATCGCTTCCTCACGTCGCGCCCGAACCGGACCGCGATGCGCTCGGTCTGCCAGCCTGCGGGATCCAGATGCGGCGGCGGCAGGAAAGCCGAGAGCGACGTGACCGTACCGTCGGTGGCGCCCCACGCGAGACCTTCGTTGTGACCGAGCACGATCGCCGGCAGCCCCGGCAGCCCGGCGCCGGCGACGTGAAATCCCGGCGCGCGCAAGTCGAGCAGATACCAGACGCCCGGCATCTGCAGTCCGAGATGCGGATCGTTCGCGAGGATCGCGCGCCGGGTTGGCGTGTGGTTCGCTCCTGCGGCCCACTCGTTGCTCCCCATCGGCGCGCGCGCATCCGCGAGCTCGCGCTCGAGCGCGGCGACGTGGCGCGCGCAGTGCGGACCGGGCGCGATGTGCGCCAGCCCTTCGGTGACCGGTGCGTCGTAGCACGCATCGGTCAGCGGAAAACGTTCGTTCAACAACGCGAGCCCGCCGCGCCGATACGCGACGTCGCGCGGTTCGATCGCATCCCAGTCGTCGATGAGATCGAGCACCGTCACCATCCCGACCGCCAGCGAGTCCTGCGGCGTCCACGCCCGCGGATGATAGCGGAGGATGCGAAACTCCACCGGAAGCGGCTCGCGCGCGATCGCAGCGTTCACGCCGTCGCTGAAGGCTCCGAGTACTTCGCGCGATGGAACGTCGAGGCGCTGCCACTGCGCCTGCACGATCGCTCGAATCGGGACCGCGCGTTCCGCCTCGTCGGTCCGAACTGCGCCCCCGCCGTAAACCTCCGCCAACTCTCCCAGGACGTAGCGGCGCAGCACGTCCATCTGAAACAGCCGATCCGAGCCTTCTACGTATCCCTGCGCGAAGAAGAGGTCGTGTTCGTTACGCGCGATGATATGTGGAACGCCGCGGTCGTCGCGCAGCACCGCTACCGGGGCGCGAAGCAGCAGTCCCGAGATCGAGCCCGTATCGCGCGCATGCACTCGCAGTCCATTCGCAACGTTGATCGCGAACATGAGTGCGACGAGACACACCAGCACAAGCGCGACGAGGAGCAGCCGTAACAGAAGCCTCACGGGGCTTTTAGGCGTCGACGAAGACGTCGTCGCCCGCGATCGTCACCTCGAAGGTCATCAGCGGCATGACGGCCGGCAGCGTGAGCGCGTCGCCCGTCCGGACGTCGAAGGTCGCTCCGTGGCGCGGACAGACGACGCATTCGCCCTCGAGCGTCCCCTGATCGAGCGGCCCGCCGTCGTGCGTGCAGACGTCCTCGATGGCGTAGATCTTGCCGTCGATGTTGCAGAGTAGAATTTCGGCGGAATCAACGAGCACGCGCCGGGTAGTGCCCGGCGCAACCTCCGAAACCTTCGCGACGCGGTGCTTCGCCATTTCGGCCCTGTTCTACGGAGCTTGGCGAGCCACATCCGAGGGCTTCCGCGAGGCGTCCTGAACCATACCCTCCGTGACGGCGGCAGCGGGCGCGCTCGTCGCCGCGCTGATGCGCGATCCGCGCGTAGCTTCGTGCGCATCGGAGAGCGGCAAGACGTCGACCCGCTACATCACGGAGGCTTTTGAACGGCGCGAGATCACGTTGCGCGACGGCAGTCGCATGACGGTCGCCGTCGCCACCGATCCCTGTTTGACGCGCGGCGCCGCGACGAAGATCGCGATCTTCGAGCAGACCGGCGGCGCGTACCGCCGTGTGCTCGACGACGTCACGCTGCCCGGCCTCTTCCAAGTGAACCGCGACGGCACGGTGACGCTTCCGACGCACGAATCGATGGAGACGATCTTCGAATCCGAATACGTGTGGAACGGCACCAGCTACGTGTTTTCGCCGAGCCGCTCACACGTCTACGACGTCGGATTGGGTATACGCAGACCCTACCGCCTCGCGGTGCGCTTCTCACCCGGCGCGTTCTCGGCGACGCTGACAGGCAGCGTCGCGCTGAACTTCGGTCAAGAGTACGTCTTCGATGCCCGAGCCGGCCAACTCGTCACGATCGAGCTCATGCGATCCTCCGCGCGGCCGAGCATCTCGCTGTGGTCCGGGGAGAACGAGCTCACCCTCACCGGATCGACGCGCGATCGTTGGAGCGCCAAGCTACCAAAAACCGGAGCTTACGAACTCATCGTCTCCGGAACGAATGAATCCGACGAAACGCGTCTTTCGAGGTACACGATCCGGTTGTCGGTTACGCCCGGGAGCCCTCAGTTGCGACGGCGAACTGCGGCGCAATCGCGCCAATGGAGGGATTGACGATGGCGGAAATTCCTTGGGAATCGGACTACAACGTCGCGCTCGAGCGGGCGAGGTCGGAGCGGAAGTTCGTTTTCCTTGACGTCTTCAACCCTGGTTGAGGGGGATGCCAAGCGCTGGATACCGTGACGTATCCTCAACCACCCGTCGTCAAGACGATTCTCGACTACAGCGTTCCGATCCAATTCGATAACTCGAAGGCGGAAAACAACAAGTTTCTGCACAGCATCCACCACATCTGGACGCCGGACATTCGGATTCTCTACCACGACGGATTCGAGCTCTATCACTTCGACGGATTCCTTCCGCCGCCCGAGTTCATGGCGCGCGCTCTCTGCGGCTTCGCCATGGGATTCCTGCGATTGAAGCACTTCGATAAGGCGGAAGAGGTTTACGTGGACGTACTCACTCGCTTCTCGACGACTTATGCCGCGCCCGAGGCTCGGTACTATCTCGGCGTAGCGCGCTACCGGCGCGATCCCGACAGCGACGAGCTACTGACCCAATGGGCCAACCTTCGTTCTCGTTACCCGCTGAGCGAGTACCGCATGAAGCAATCTTTCAAAGAGCTTCCGTAGCGGCGCCGGGGGGAGTGCCAAAGAAGGGCCGGGCCAAAACCGCAGACGACGACCGATTCGTCGCCTAGTCCGCCTGCCAATC
The DNA here is from genome assembly GCA_963759245.1 of Vulcanimicrobiota bacterium. GTDB lineage: Bacteria > Vulcanimicrobiota > Vulcanimicrobiia > Vulcanimicrobiales > Vulcanimicrobiaceae > Cybelea. Next base: position 313,785 of record CAVWYN010000003.1, read on the forward strand.
CGCCTCGAGCCGCATCGACGTAGAGCAGAACGAAAGGCAATCGAACTCGAGCGCAGTAAAGGACGCGCTGCATGAAGCGTCTCATCGTTTTCGATTTGGACGGCACGCTCGCGCAGAGCAAAGCGGCTCTGGACGACGAGATGGCGGCCCTGTTCGGCCGGTTGCTCGGCGTAATTAGAGTGGCGATCATCTCGGGCGGCGATTTTCCGCAGTTTCAGAAGCAGGTGATCGACCGTCTCCCGAGTTCGAGCGACGTCGGTAATCTATCCATCTTGCCGACGTCGGGAACGAAATTTTTCGAGTACGACGGGCAGTGGAGGAAGCTGTACTCCGACGACCTGAGCGACGATCAAAAGAAGAAGATCGAGGACGCGCTCGAGAGCGCCGTGGCGCAAACCGGATTTCAGCCGAAGGAAACGTGGGGCGAGCGCATCGAGGATCGCGGAACGCAGATCACGTACTCCGCGCTCGGTCAGGAAGCGCCGCTCGAGGCGAAAGAGAAGTGGGATCCCGACTTCGCGAAGCGCAAGGCGATCCAAGCCATTCTCGATAAGACGCTGCCTGATTTTTCGGTGCGGCTCGGCGGTACCACGTCGATCGACGTCACCCGCCCGGGCGTCGACAAGGCCTACGGCATCCGCAAGCTGCGCGACGTGTTGGGCATACCGATTTCGGAGATGCTGTTTATCGGCGATGCGATCTTCCCGGGCGGGAACGACTATCCGGCGTTGCAGGCCGGTACGGATACGATCGAAGTGCGCGATCCCGACGAGACCAAGCGAGTGATCGAGGCGATCATCGCCTGCGTGTCCTAGAGCGCCGCTATTATTTTTGCAGGAGCGCCTCGACGTTGAGCTCGATGCGCACCTCGTCGCCTACCACGACGCCGCCCGTTTCGAGCGCCGCGTTCCAGGTGAGGCCATAATCCTTACGGTTGATCGCGGTGGTCGCGCTGTAACCGACGCGCGTGCCGCCCCACGGATCGGTCATGCGGCCCTCAAACGTGCCCGTGAGCGTTACGTCGCGCGTGACGCCGTGAATCGTGAGCTTGCCGTCGATCTGGAACTCATCGGGCGTTCCGTCGATCCGCGTGCTCTCGAACCTGAGCTTGGGGTACTTTTCGACCTCGAGGAAGTCGGCCGAGCGCAGGTGCGCGTCGCGCTGATCCTCGCGGGTGTCGATCGAGGCGGCGTCGATCGTCGCCGTGATAGCCGTAGGCAGGTCGCTGCCAGGCTCTAGCTCGACCTGGCCGTCGAAGGCGGTAAACCGGCCGCGAACCTTGGTGATCATGAGGTGGCGGACGACGAACTCGACGCTCGTGTGGGCGGGATCGAGCGCATAGACGCTCTTCTCTTGCAGTTGGGTGGTCATTTGGGTCTTTTGGCTCCTTATAGTTGCCGATAGCGCCGAAGTGTGCTATCGTTGTGTTAGTAACTTTTGCATACCAGACAGCCAAACACAAGTACGCACTCGAAAGTAGCCTAGGCACCTAATGGAAACCAAAGAGATACCCTTCCTGCCCTCCGACGCGGCGGTCTACAACCAAGCGGCCTGTCCCTCGCGCCTGATCCTCGAGCGGATCGCGGACAAGTGGACGGCGCTGATCATGGGCATCCTCGCGCAGTCGGAACATCGCCGCTTCAACGAGCTGCGCCGCATGGTCGGAGGCATCTCGCAGAAGATGCTGACGCAGACGCTGCGCGACCTCGAGCGCGACGGACTGGTGAAACGCACGATCTATGCCGAGATTCCGTCGCGCGTCGAGTACGAACTTACGCCGCTGGGGCATACGCTCTGCGGTCCGATATCCTCCCTCACGCAGTGGGCGCACGATCATATGGAAGAAGTGAAGAACGCGCAAGCGCGGTTCGACGCCGCCCGATAAACGTGTGCTGCTGGTGATCTTATTCACGAACGGCGGCAGATTCGTCGTGGTGCGTTAGCGGAGTGCGACGAGGCGTCATCGCATGCGTGGCTCTCGTTCTCGTCGCAACGGGCTGCGCGAAGCACGTGCCGTTCGAGCTCTCGAAGGGCGATCTAGAGCGATTCGGCCGCGTCCTGCGCGTGCCGGTAGCGAACCACGATCCGATGTTCTTCGGCTTGGACGACTGCGTGCTGTATAAGGCGCAGACCGCGCACGAGGACATCGTCGGATGGAAAGTGGTTCTCGCCTCGGATTGGGGCCAGTCGAGCTATCCTAAGTGGATGACCGTGTGCACGTCGCAACGCGTAAAGTACGACGGGAAGTACATCATCGCGGATTTTTGCGCGCAGGCGATCGGCGCGGGCGGCGGCTGCGCCGGCGGCGACGGAACGTATCGCAGCCGCACCGGCGACGCCCAAGGGTGGCAAATCCAAAGCGGCAGCGGGTGGACCAAACTCCCGACTTCCCGCTGAGCCTAACGAGCGCGAGACATTTTGAAGCCGCCGTAAGTAAGATACGCACCTAGCGCCAACGTCACGACGGCATACACATAGTACGACTGCTCGAAGCGAACCGCTTGCACGTACCCCGCCAGCGCGTCCTGCGAAAGGAAGAGCAGAACGAGTCCTTTGAGGATGGATAACCACCCGATCGCAGTGACGACGACCGGAAGCGCGCCGCCCGACCAAACGTTATGGGTGAGGAGGATGGCGAGTCCGACGCTTAACGCGAATATGCCGCTGAGCAGCACGAGCCCCGGGTCGCGCAGGAGCGCACCGACGCCGGCGATGATGGCGGGCCGATTCGCGAGCATGGCCACCCCGAAAATGAGCACGTAGAGCCCGATCAGCTTGCTGATGAACGCTGTTCTCGCCGGCATAACTTGACCTCCGTTAGCGCGTGATTTCGAAGACAACGCCGTTCCCGGTCTGGCCGCCGTTGCTCGTGGTGCCGTACAAATTCCCGAGCGAGTCCGGCGTCAGCGGGCCGCTCGGATACGCGCCGTCGCTGCCGCCCTTGAACGAGTACAAGATCCGCTCCGTCCACCTGCCGCCGCGCGCCGGACTGAGCTCGTAAACCGTTCCGGCGCTCTTCGCGCCGCCGAAGACGGTCGTGCCGAACAGATTGCCGGCGCTATCCGAAAGGAGTCCGCCGTACGGCGAGCTGCCGTCGCCGCTCGCTCCGAACGCGTGCACGACCTTCTCTTGCCACACTCCGCCCTTCGCGCGAACGAGCTCGAAGGCGACGCCGCCGTTGTTCGCTCCGCTCTCGATCGCCGCGCCGTACAGCTTACCTTTCGCGGGCATGATCAGTCCCGCGTACGGGTTCTCGCCGCCGCCGTTGTTCGTGAACGTGTAGAGGACGCGATCCTTCCACGAGCTGCGCTTCTGCAGCTCGTACGCGACGCCGTCGTTAGCGCCGTCGTACTTGTAGGTGGTCCCGTAGAGATTGCCCGCGCCGTCGGCGATCACGCCGGCAGCCGGCGCGCTTCCGTCGGTCGTTCCGGAAAAGCTGTACAACACGCTCTCCGTCCAGTGACTCCCGCTCGGCGTCAAAGCAAAGACCGTTCCGTTTCCGGTGTTGCCGCCGTACCAAGTCGTACTGTACAGCACGCCGCCGGCTCCCGGGAGGAGCACGGCGTTCGGAAACTCGCCATCGCTTCCGGTGAACGTGTGCAGGACGCTCTCGGCCCACTTATGGCTCTTGATCAGCTCGTACAGGACGCCGCAGCCGATCGAGCATTGGGAGCTGCCGCCCGTGCTCGCGGTGCCGAAAACGTTCCCGTTCTTGTCGAGAATGACGCCCGCGTTGGGGAAACCGCCGTCGGAGCTGTCGGCGAAAGCGTAGAGCGGAGACTCGGTCCGGCCGCCGCTCTTGTTCGGCGACAGCTCGAAGACGACGCCGCAGCCGCCGCCGACCTGGCCGCCACACGTGTCGATGCCGCCGAAATGCGTCGTGCCGAACGCGTTTCCGGACGTGTCGAATACGATGCTGCCCACCGGGCCGCCGCCGTCGGTCCCGCCGGTAAACGAATAGAGCACCTTTTCGCTGGCGTGCGCGTGCGCTGGAGTGATGGCCTGCGGCCCTGCGGCGGGAAGTGAGGACGATGAACCGCCGTCGCCACAACCGGTGACGAACGCTAACGTTGTCACGGCGAAAATAACGCGAGTAGTCACCGGAGTCGCCCTCCTCGAACGCGTTGCTACTCGTCAAATTTAAGAAGGCGTGGACCGGGCCCTTCCTCGGCAAGCTCGTCGTACGGATTTCGGAGCCAGCACTTGTTCAGTGACAGGCAGCCGCAGCCGATGCACTGTCCGAGGCGATCGCGCAGCGCAGTGAGACGGGCGATCCGGTCGTCGAGGCTGCGCTTCCAGCGATGCGATAGCGCCGCCCAATTCCGCGCGGAGACCGCGCGGTCCGCGGGCAGCGTATCGAGCACCTCGCGGATCTCCGCCAGCGGGATGCCCGCGTGCTGGCCGATCTTTATCACGGCAATGCGTCGCAGCTCGGGTCGCGCGAAGCGCCGCTGATTACCTTCGCTGCGCGTGCTGCGAATCAAGCCCTTCGACTCCCAGAAGTGAATCGTCGACACCGGAAGGCCGCTGCGTTTGGCGATCTCGCCGACGGTAAGATATTCCATCTCTTGACCTCAACTATACTTGAGGTTGTAGACTCGTCCTCATTATGGAATGGTTTCAACCGGGACACGTCGCGATCGCGACCGGCGGTTCGCGCGGATTAGGCAAGGCGCTCGCTCGCGAGCTGCTTGCAAAGGGCCTGACCGTCATCATCGACGGACGCGATCCCTTCGAGCTCGAGCGATCGCGCCGCGAGCTCGCGGGAATTGGCGACCTCACCGCGATCCAAGGCGACGTCGCCGATCCCGAGCACGTTCACGCGCTCGTAGCGGCCGCGAGGCGAGCCGGACGCCTCGACCTACTCGTCAACAACGCGTCGACGCTCGGAAAGACGCCGCTACCGGCGATCGCCGAGCTCGAGCGCGAGACGTTTCGCTCGCTCTTCGACGTCAACGTCTTCGCGCCGATTCACCTCATCCAACACGCGCTGCCGCTGATGCAGCGATCCGGCCTTGGCACGATCGTGAACGTCACGTCCGACGCGGGCGTGGAGGCGTACGCGACGTGGGGAGGCTACGGAGCGACGAAGGCCGCGCTCGAGCACGTCTCCCGCGTGCTCGCCGCGGAGCTCGAGGGCGGTTCGACGCGCGTGCTGGTCTTCGATCCCGGCGACATGGACACGGCGATGCATCGCGATGCGATTCCCGATGCGGATCCGGCGGAGCTTCGCGATCCGGCAGACTCCGCGCGAGCCCTGCTGCGCGCGATCGCGGAGATGAGAGACCCGTTCGAGCGAATCCGCGCCTCCGATCTCCTCGTGTCGCGTTGATCTGAGCACCGCATGACGGCTGCACCGGCGTTTTCGCGCGGCTTGATCGAGGCGACCGAGCCACCGGAGTACCGCGGCATCGCGCGCGACGGCGTGCGAATGCTGGTCACCGATCGGCGAGAGCGTTGGCACTCGCACGCGCACTTCTACGACTTACCATCGCTGCTGCGACCCGGCGATCTGCTCGTCGTCAACGACTCGGCGACGCTGCCGGCGGCAATCCCCGCTCGCCGCAGCGGTGGCGACATCGTGCAGCTGCACGTCAGCACGAAGATCGACGAGCGGCTGTGGACGGTGGAACCCCGTGGCCCGGTCGTAACGGGCGAGATTCTGACGCTTCCGGGCGGCGCAACGGCGACGGTCCTTGCGCCGGTCGAGCCGCGGCGTCCGCGCCTCTGGTATCTTGCGTTTCGGTTGGGCGTGCCGATGTACGTGTACCTCACGCAGTTCGGAACGCCGATCACGTACGCGTATCTCGATCGCCGCTTTCCGCTGCGCGACTACCAGACGCTCTTCGCTCGCACGATCGGTTCGTCGGAAATGCCGTCCGCCGCACGCCCATTCACAAAACAGGTTGTCGAGCAGCTGCGCAGTCGCGGCGTGGAGATCGCGACGGTAACGCTCCACTGCGGCGTGGCGAGCTTCGAGGCGCCGGAACGTCCGGGAACGGAACGCTTTATCGTGTCGCACGAAGCCGCCGCTCGCGTGAACGCCGCCCGGCGGGAGGGCCGCCGCGTTATCGCGGTCGGCACTACGGTGGTACGTGCACTCGAAAGCGCCGCGACCGACGAAGGTGTGATCGCGTATCAAGGCTGGACGGATCTCTTCATCGACGAAACGCGCCGGCTCAAAGCCGTAGACGCGCTACTCTCCGGCTTCCACGATTCGAACGCGACGCATCTCTCGATGCTGCACAGCTTCCTCGACCGTGAGCTCTTGGAAGACGCCTACGCCGAGGCGGCCGACCGTGGTTACCTCTACCACGAGTTCGGCGACAGCCACTTGATCCAGTAACCTTTTAGCAAGCGACCGCTCTAATACGGTGCGGAATCACCTCAAAGCAGTCTTTCGAGCCTATCAGCTCAACATCCGCGCCACGCTCATTGCGGAAGTGGCAAAGCGCGGCGAGCTGCCAATGCACGGGTAGAATCCGTTAGGATCCACGCCGTTCATCGTACTTGTCTTAGCGACTTACGGTCACGCCAATCCAGCCGCTGGATTGGTCTAGGATCTTTGTGGGGTTGCCGCCGGCGGGATAGCTCCACATTTCCAGCTGCCTGCCGTTGCTTCCAGAGCCGACGATATGCGAGCCGTCGATCCAAAACTGACCGAAGTCCGGCAATGTCCAGTGCTTGAGGCTTGACAGGGTTGTCGTTCCGACGACGGTTCCCTTACCGTTTGCCACTCGGGCGCGATAGATATAATCGGGCTGCTTGACGTGAACGTGCGTTGGCCAACTCGAGAGGGCGAGCTTTCCGCCGTTCCACTGCAGGCTCGCTACGAACGCATTATTACTAAGGGGGATGTCCTGAAACGACGTCGCGCCCAACAGCATCTCCATTAGTTCGCCGGCGGAGTATCCCGACACGAACAGGTTGCCGGCGCCGTCGTAGGTGCAATAGTTGAATCGCGACGGCTGCGGGCCATAGTAATAAGTCGGCTGGCCCTGAGCGTTGGCGAAGATAGCGACGCTGCCCGCGTTACGTGAAGAACCCTGCGTAAAAACGTTGGACACGGCGAGATTGCCCGTCGTAGGGTCAACGGAGCAGCTGCGGGCGAATCCTTGTTCGCTGAGTTTGGCGATTGGATTCGAGCCACCATGCGCGAACTCATAAACCTGGCCGGTTTCGGAACTATTGAGGTAGCCGGCGACGAACACGTCACCGGCGCCATCGGTGCAGAGGCCCTCTTTGCTGAAACCGCTGTCGAAGCCGCTCAGCTGACCGACCGGGCTCCCTTTCGGATAGGAGAAAACGTCGACGTTGTATCCGTCCGAAGCGTACAAGAGCGTCCCGCCGGATGCGCGAGTAACGGTTTGTTTTACCTGTGGTATCGGGTTCGGAGATCCGGCCGGCGACCGCGATTCGCAGGCCACCAGCAGCGTTGCTGCGACGCTAATGCTAAGCGCGTAACGGACAGCAGCCAAGCTTGTCATATGCGCCTCCTCCTAGAAGCCTCAAACAGGTCGGCGTCTAGATTCGTCCGGAGCGGTTCGCGACCGGAGGCGCGGGAGTCCTACCCTACGGCGCCTTCCATCTCCATCTTGACCAAGCGATTCAGCTCGACCGCATATTCCATCGGCAGTTCCTTGACGAAGAAATCAAAGAACCCATTAACAATCATAGCGGTGGCATCCGCCTCGGACAGGCCGCGCGACATCGCGTAGAACAGCTGCTCCTCGCCGATCTTGCTCACGCTCGCCTCGTGTTCGACGGTCGAGCGTTGCTCGTGGATCTTCATCGTCGGCTTGGTGTCGCTCGACGACTCCTCGTCCATGATCAGCGCATCGCAGCGAACGCGCGTCTTCGCGCCTACCGCGCCCGCATGCACTTCCACCAAGCCTCGATACGTGGTCTTCCCACCATGAGCGCTTACGCTCTTGTTCGTGACCATCGACGTCGTGCGCGGCGCCACGTGGATGACCTTCGCGCCGGCATCCTGATGCTGGCCCTCGCCGGCGAACGCCATCGAGAGGATCTCTCCTCTCGCGCCCTCGCCCATCAGATAGATCGACGGGTACTTCATCGTCAGGCGCGAGCCGATGTTTCCATCCACCCACTCCACCGTCGCGTTCTTCTGCGCGATCGCGCGCTTGGTGACGAGGTTAAAGATGTTCCGGTACCAGTTCTGTATCGTCGTATACCGAATCGACGCGCCCTCGAGCGCGATCAGCTCGACTACCGCCGAGTGGAGAGAAGAAGTAGAAAACTTCGGCGCCGTGCATCCCTCGATGTAGTGCACCTTCGCGCCCTTGTCCGCGATGATCAGCGTGCGCTCGAACTGCCCCATGTTCTCGGCGTTGATCCGGAAGTAGGCCTGCAGCGGCATCTTCACTTCGACGCCCGGCGGCACGTAAATGAACGACCCGCCCGACCAGACCGCGGAGTTCAGCGCGGAAAATTTGTTGTCGCCCGGCGGAATCACCGTCGCGAAATACTTTCGCACGATCTCCGGGTATTTCTTGATGGCGGTGTCCATGTCGCAGAACAGCACGCCCTGCTCGTCCAGCGCCTTGCTCGTGCTGTGGTAGACGACTTCGCTCTCGTACTGCGCCGAGACGCCGGACAAGAACTTCCGCTCTGCCTCCGGAATTCCGAGGCGGTCGAACGTGCGCTTGATGTCCTCGGGCACGTCGTCCCAGGAGCGCTCCGTCTGATCGGTGGACTTCACGAAGTAGTGGATGTCGGCGAAGTCGATCTCGTTCAGGAGCTTCGTGTCGCCCCACGTCGGCATCGGCTTTGCCATGAAAAGCTCGTACGCTTTGAGCCGAAACTCGCGCATCCACTGGGGCTCGTCCTTCATCGCGCTGATCCGCGCGACGATCTCCGGGGTCAGCCCTTTATCCGATTTAAAGACGTAGTTCTCGGGGTCGTGGAAACCGTGCCGGTAATCCTCGACCATCTCGGCCGGCTTGACCGGAGTCTCTAGTTTCAATGCCATGGCCTACTGAGCGTACCCCCCGGGGTGGATATAGTCAAGATAGTTAAGTACGAGCTTAACTTTCCCTTGGAAAAGGTGCTCCTGCGCTAGGTCTTTACAGCGGGGGGGTGAGGGGGTATGATGGGCGCCGGTCCCTTCGACTACGCTCAGGATTTCGCGCTTGCGGCGCCCCGCCAAGAGGTAGCTTGAGAGGCCACGGACCCAGGAGGGTCCACGGTTCGAGGGAGGCGCGCCCTTACGCGCCATCGCGGCGAGTCGCCCGCGCACCGCACAAAAGCGCCGGCAAGAGTTCGCCGATAGGTCGGGGGAGGAGGCTGCACAGCAGCCGCCAGCCGACGAAGTCCGGAGGTGGGATTCCTCAAGGGTCCAAGGAGACCTGAACAATTGAAGGCACTCGGCAGGCACATCGTGTGCGAGCTTTCCGGCTGTCATCCGACGCTACTCTCCGATATCCATGGCATCGCCGCCATGATGATCGCGGCCGCCAAGGCCGCGCGCGCTACTGTAATGGAAAGCGCCTTTTATCGGTTTGAGCCGCAGGGCGTTTCGGGGACGGTCATCCTAGCCGAGTCGCATATCTCGATCCATACCTGGCCCGAGAAGGGCTATGCAGCCATGGACTTCTACACCTGCGGCGACCATACCGACCCCTGGCTCGCTTGCGACCACGCGGCGCAGGCGCTCGGAGCGACCAGCGTCCTCACGACCGAACTCAAGCGCGGCATCGAAAAGAGCGACGGCGAGTTCACGCACGTGCTCACCCGCAATCAGGACGTGCGCGTACTAACCGCGTAAGCAATCGTTTCCTTAACCGATATCATCAGCAATTATCACCTTTGCGAGAGCGAGATTCGGCAGGCTCGCTACGCTCGTTAGTCCAATTCTTTCATTGCAATAGCGACTGCTCTCGAGTGAGGTGAAATATAATTCGATGCGTTTTTCTATGATTCGCGCTTGCGTGATTTCGATAGCAAGCACGATCGCGCTGGCCGCGTGCGCGGGTCACGGTATGGTTCCATCATCGCAAGGCGCGCTCAACCCGATGCCGCAGGGCGCGCTCACCCCGATGGCGCCCCAGGGTGCGACGACGCTGGAAGATCAGCTCTCGCCCGACTTGACGATGTGCGCGACCACTCCGCCGCAATATCAATGGATCTTTAAGGGCGCGTGCACGAAGATCACGCTGAAGCCCAACGGTGCGCCATTTACGCTGGGCCAGTACATGAGCATCAGCATCAAGGGATCGATCGGCGCAAATAACGTGAAGACGTCGGCGACTGTCTATCTGGTCGACGCGACCGACAAGGGCGATATCGAGAACTACAAAGGCAAGACCTTCCCTAAGTACAACGGGCGCGGAACGACCTTCATCTATGCGGCGGCAATCAATCAAAGCAGTCAAGTGATCAAGCCGAAGGCGAAACAGGGAGTGCCCGTGCTCCAATACGTGATCACCGACACCAAGGGCATCCCCGGCAAGCAGTGCGGCGCTGCGGTGTACGCCAAACAGCGCAACGGCACGTTCAAGTGGACGAGCCTGCCGATTCAGGCGCAAGTGAAGGGTAAGACAGTCACGATCACTCAGTACACGGTTCCGAACGGCTTCCAGCTGGGTCCCAAGACGCCGCTCTACTTCGCCGTCAACTGCTTCTAACATAACCGCGCCCCGTTGCGCAGAGAGCACGAAGAACCCCGCCCCCGCGGCGGGGTTCTCGTATTGCGGCGCCAATCTAGATTGTCGCATGCCTAAAACGCAGCATTGGCAGTGGTATGTCGAAGAGTTCGCGCCGACCGAACAGCATCACCACGCGATCGACGAGCAGCTGTTCGCCGGCCGTTCGGAGTTTCAGCAGGTCGCGGTCGTTCGCTCGCCGGTCTTCGGCAAGATGCTCGTGCTCGACGGCGACACGCAGAGCTCGCAGGCCGACGAGAAGATCTACCACGAAGCGCTCGTCCATCCGGCGCTGGCCGCGGCGCAAGATCGCCGCGAGGTGCTGATCCTCGGCGGCGGCGAGGGCGCCACGCTGCGCGAGACGCTGCGCTGCCCCGAGGTCGTCCGCGCCACGATGGTCGACATCGACGCATTAGTGATCGACCTCTCGAAGAAGTATCTCGGCGAATGGTCGGCCGGCGCGTTCGACGATCTGCGAGCGCGCGTGATCGTCGGTGACGCGCTCGCGTTCATGCGCTCGGATGCCGATCGTTACGGCACTATCGTTTCCGACCTCACCGAGCCGCTCGCCGATTCGCCCAGCCACCCGCTCTTCAACGACGGGGTCTTCAAGCTGATCAAATCGCGCTTAGCCGACGGCGGCGTGTACGTCCTGCAGGCGAGCACGGCCGCGGTGCATAACGCCGCGCTGCACTGCATGATGGCGCGCACGCTGCGCCGCCACTACGCACACGTCGTCTCGTTCTCGACGCACGTTCCGGCCTTCGACACCGAGTGGGCCTTCTTGGCGTGCAGCGACCGCATCGACCTCGCGCGCCTCGACGCGGAGGTGATCGACGCGTACTGCGCGCGGCTGACCGGCGAAAACTTCTTCTACGACTCGGTGACCCACCGGCGGCTCTTCTCGCTGCCGCTCTACCTTCGCCGGATGCTGGCCGCAGGCGGGGATACGTTCTAGCCGGAAATCCGACCATCATGGCTATCGATTACTCGCGCGCAGCGCACGCTTGGGAGAAGGAGAAGAGCAACTTCGTCGCTCTTCTGGACTTGAAGCTCGAAGAGGTCGAGCATGGGCGGGCCGTCATGCGCATGCCCTATCGTCCCGAGATCACCAACGGCACCGGCGCGGTCCACGGCGGGGCGATCGTCAGTCTCTGCGACACCGTCTTCTACGTCGCCCTCGCGTCGATCTACGGACGCGAACAAGACACGACGACGGTCGCGCTGCAGTGCAACTTTCTCGCGCCGGCCGGGCCGCCGCACGATCTGGTCGCCGAAGCGCGAGTCCTGCGCGGCGGACGCCGCATCGTGTACGGCGAGGTCTACGTTCGCAGCGGCGGAAAGATCGTCGCGCACGCGACGCTGAACTTCCTCAACAGCTATGTGGAAGAGAAACCCAAGAAAAAGCGTCCTGCCGAGCCCGCGGAAGGATGAAGCGCACGGCGCTTCATGACGAGCACGTGCGCGCCGGCGCACGGATGGTTCCCTTTGCAGACTTCGAAATGCCGGTGCAATATTCGAGCATTTTGAAGGAGCACGACGCGGTGCGTAATCGCGCGGGACTCTTCGATCTCTCGCACATGGGTCAGTTCTGGCTCCGCGGCGATCGCGTCGCGGAGTGGGCCGACACCCTGACGATCAACGCGGTGGCGACGATGAAGCCGATGCAGGCTCGTTATAACATCTTCTGCAACGACGCCGGCGGCGCGCTCGACGACACCATCTTCTACCGGCTTCCCGATCGCTGGCTACTGGTCGTCAACGCGGCTAACGCCGGCAAGATGTGGGACCATCTCAACGCGTTCGCGCCGTCGTCGGGCGTCGCGCTCGACAATCAGCACGGACGCGCGGCGCTCATCGCGATGCAGGGTCCGCGTTCCGTGGCGATGCTGCAGCCGCACGTCGACGTAGATCTGGCGTCGATGCGCTACTACTTCTGCACGGAGGGCAACGTCAACGGCGTTCCCGCCGTGATCGCGCGCACCGGCTACACGGGTGAGGACGGCTTCGAGCTGTTCGTCGAAGGCGAACGCGCGCCCGAGCTCTGGAGCGCGCTGCTGCGCGACTGCGCCGCGGAGGGCCTCGAGCCGTGCGGTCTGGGCGCGCGCGACGTGCTGCGCCTCGAGGCCGGCATGCCGCTCTACGGCCACGAGCTGACCGAGGAGATCACGCCGGTTCAGGCCGGCTTGAACTGGGCGCTCAAGCTGAGCAAACCCGAGTTCATCGGGAGAGCCGCACTGGCGGGGCAGCGCGAGCGCGACGACTATTCTCGCATCGTCGGCCTAGTGATGTCCGGCCGTGCGCCGGCCCGCGAAGGCTATCCCGTCATGCAGGACGGACGCGCCGTCGGCGAAGTGCGCAGCGGATCGATCGCGCCGTCGGTGGGCAACAAGAACATCGGGACCGCGCTCGTCGCGCCCGAGGCTGCAACCCCGGGTACGACTCTCGGGGTCGAGATTCGCGGCACCACGCACGAAGCGGAGGTCGTACCGCTTCCGTTTTATAAGCGCGCGCAGTAATCGAAGGGAGACAAGGTGGCGCAACCGGCGGATCTGCTCTACAGCAAGGAACACGAATGGATCAAGCTCGACGGCGACTCGGCGACGATCGGGATCACCGATTACGCGCAGAACGCGCTGGGCGATATCGTCTACGTCGAGCTGCCGAAGGTCGGCGCGACGATCGCGCAGTTCTCTAACGTCGGCGTCATCGAATCCGTCAAGGCCGTCTCCGATCTCTTCACGCCGATCTCCGGCGAGGTCGTCGAGGTCAACGCCGCGCTCGACAACGATCCCGCCGCGGTAAATCGCGAACCGTACGGCGGGGGCTGGCTTCTCAAGATTCGTCCCTCCGATCCGAGCGAGACGAAGGCGCTGCTCTCCGCAGCCGACTACGAGAAGATCGCCACCGACTAAGGTAACCCCGAACAGACATGTACGCACCGCACACGGAGCGCGACATTGCGCAAATGCTCGAAGTCGTCGGCGTTAAGTCGCTCGACGATCTATTGCGCGTCCCAGACGCGATCGCGCTGAAGGAGAAGCTCGCAGTCGTTCCCGCGCTGCCAGAATATCAGATCGGCCGCCGTTTCGAACACTTCGGGCAGAAGAATACCGGCGTCGAATTCCGTTCCTTCCTCGGCGCCGGCGCCTATCGGCACTACGCGCCGCCGGCGATCGCGGCGCTGGCCATGCGCGGCGAGTTCCTTACCGCATATACTCCGTACCAGGCCGAGGTCTCGCAGGGTTACCTCCAGGCGATTTACGAGTGGCAGACCTATATCTGCCTGCTCACCGGGATGGAGATCGCCAACGCGTCGGTGTACGACGGCGCGACGGCGCTCGCCGAGGGCGCCATCATGGCGCTCGGCGCGACGAGCCGGAAGAAAGTTCTCGTGTCGCGCGCCGCGCATCCCAACTATCGCGCGGTGCTGCGCACGTACTGCGACGGGCTCGACGTCGCGGTCGAGGAGATTCCGTTCGACGACAACGGCACGACCGATCTGCGAGCGCTGAGCGATGCGATTGCGTCGAAAGAGTACGCTGCGGTCGCGCTCCAGTCGCCGAACTTCTTCGGCAACGTCGACGTTCTCTCGTCCGAAGCGCTCGCGCGCGTTCGCGAGAGCGGAACCGTTCCGATCGCCGTCGTCGCCGAGGCGCTCTCGCTCGCGGCGCTGCAACCGCCGGCCGAGTGGGGCGCGCAGATCGTCGTAGGCGAGGCTCAGAGCTTCGGCGTCGCGCAAGCCTACGGCGGGCCGTATGCCGGCTTCATCGCGTCGACGCAAGAGCACGTGCGCCGCATCCCCGGGCGTCTCGTCGGAAGAACCGTCGACAACGACGGCCGCACCGCGTACGTGCTGACCCTGCAGGCGCGCGAGCAGCACATCCGGCGCGAGCGCGCGACCTCGAACATCTGCACGAATCAGGCGCATTGCGCGCTCATCGCCACGATCTATCTCGCGCTCATGGGGAAGACCGGCCTGCGCGACGCGGCCGCGCTCAACCTCGCGCGATCGCGCGAGCTGGCCAGCGCGGTCGCGGTCATCGACGGCGTTCGTCTGAAGCATTCGGCGCCGTTCTTCAACGAGTTCGTCGCCGACGTCGGGCGCCCGGCGGCCGGCGTCTTGGACGAGCTTGCGGAACGCGGGATCCTGGGCGGCATCGATCTCGGCCGGTTCTATCCCGAGCTCGCGACCTGCATCCTGATGACCGCGACCGAGTTGACCACCACGGCCGACATCAACGCGCTCGCCTCCGCCCTCGAACAGGTGCTGCATGTCCCAGCAGAAGTCTGAGCCCCTGATCTTCGAGCTCGGACAAGACGGGCGCGCGAATCGGTATTTCGAGAAGGGCAAGCCGCTCGATACGTACTTGCCGACGTCGGCGTTGCGCGAAGATCTACCGTTGCCCGACAACAGCGAGCTCGACGTGCTGCGCCACTACACCAAGCTATCGCATCGCACGTTTGGCATCGATCTGGGATTCTATCCGCTCGGCTCGTGCACGATGAAGTACAACCCGCGCATCAACGATGCGATCGTGGCGCGGCGCGAGTTCGCCGAGCTGCATCCGTACACGCCCGACGAGTTGGCGCAGGGTGCGCTGCAGATCATGTACGAGCTCGAACGAAGCTTGAGCTCCCTATTCGGCATGGCGGCCTTCTCGCTCAATCCGTCGGCGGGCGCGCACGCCGAGCTCGGTGCGCTGCTGATCGCAAAGAAATACTTCAAAGAGCGCGGCGAGACGCAGCGCGATAAGGTGATCGTGCCCGACACCGCGCACGGCACCAACCCGGCGTCGGCGGCGATGTGCGGCTTCAAGGTGATCTCGCTACCGAGCGACGCGCGCGGGCGCGTCAGCGTGGAAGAGATTTGCAGGGTGCTCGGCCCCGACACCGCCGTGTGCATGATGACCAACCCCAACACGTTGGGCCTTTTCGAAGAAGAGATCGCGGAGATCGCCGCCGCCGTGCACGGTGCGGGCGGCCTCATGTATTACGACGGCGCCAACGCCAACGCCATCATGGGGTACACGCGCCCGGGCGACATGGGATTCGATCTCATGCACCTCAACACGCACAAGACGTTCACGATTCCGCACGGCGGCGGTGGCGCGGGTCACGGACCGTTAGGCGTTGCCGCGCACCTCATGCCGTACCTACCGACGCCGGTCGTCGTCGGCGACGCGCGCCCCAACGGCGATCCGAACGCCGCACCGAGCGACCGGCTTGCGTTCCGGCTCGATTTCGACCGTCCGAAGTCGATCGGCCCGCTGCGTTCGTTCTGGTCGAACTTCGCGCACGCGGCGCGCGCGCTCGCGTATCTGTACGCGAACGGAGAAGAAGGTCTCAAGCGCGTCTCGCAGCTGGCGGTGCTGAACGCTAACTACTTGCGCGTGAAGATCGCCGAGTTTCTCGAAACGCCGTATCCGGAGACGTGCCGCCACGAGTTCGTCGCATCGGCGCGAACCCTCAAGCGCGAACACGGCGTTCGCGCGCTCGATATCGCTAAGGCGCTGCTCGACTACGGCTACATGGCGCCGACGATCTATTTTCCATTGATCGTCCCCGAGTGTTTGATGATCGAGCCGACCGAGACGGAATCGAAAGAGACCCTCGACGGCTTCGTCGACGCCCTTCGCCAGATCGTCGAGCAAGCCAACAGCGACCCGCAGGCGCTCTTCGATGCGCCAAAAACGACGGTCGTCGGTCGCGTCGACGAGACGCGGGCGGCCCGCCAGCCGGACCTGCGCTGGAGGCCGGAATCCGCCGGAGTCTCGGCCTGATCGATTCGTAGCGCCGCGGGGAGGAACCGCCGGAGCTCCACTCAAAAAGGTGACCCAGGTTATTAACCGGCGTTTACTTTTTCGCTCAGCGAGGATTTTCTTGGTGCTTCGGCAGCTCGTCGACGGCCTTCGTTCCCAGGCTCCGTTATTGCGGGGCTCGCACGAGATGGACCGGCTCCTCAAACAGGCAATCGGCGACTGGGCCGATAGCCTGCCCCTAATCTCTCGCCCCGGCACCTATACGCGGACCTGCGCATACCGGGACGAGAGCTTCGAGGTGCTTCTGCTCAACTGGGCTCCCGGTTCCGCGTCGCCCGTGCACGATCACGGCGATCAGCATTGTTGGATGCTCGTCTTAGCCGGACGGCTACAGGTCGAAGACTACGTTCGACTCGATCCCGGTAACGTTAGCGGATACGCGCATATCGAACCCGCCGATTGCCGAGAGCTCGAGGCCGGGGGCCTGGATGCCCGCTCCGGCCGTTTCGATCTTCACCGGGTTGCCGCTACTCGCAACGGCCCAGCGGTCTCGCTGCACGTTTATGCCGCGCCGCTGCGGCGATATCTGATCTACGACGAGCTTTCGCGGCGCTGCGAGTCCACGTACGGCATATACGACGAGGTGCTCTCGGCCTACACGCCGGCGGGGCGCGCGTGATCCAGGTCGACGTCGGAATTATCGGCGGCGGTTTTAGCGGGTGCGCCGTCGCGGCTCAACTCGGCCGGCGCGCTTCGGGCGGTCTCTCGCTCGCGCTCTTCGAGCCGGACGAGCTTGGCCGCGGGGCCGCCTACGGCACTCCACACGTGCATCACCTCCTCAACACGCGTGCGCATTTGATGAGCCTCTTTCCGGACGATCCGGACCATTTCGTCCGTTGGCTCGGTCCGCGCGCAGGGCGTACGGACTTCGTTTCGCGTCGCCTCTACGGCGACTACGTCCGTGAGATCGCGCGTCGCGCCTTCGAGCATCCTCGGTTCACGGCCGTGCGCGATCGCGTTCGGAGCGTTCGGCCCGGCGAGGACGGCCTTTTCGTGATTGAAACCGAGCTCGGCACGCGCTTCGAGGCTCAGGCAGTCGTGCTCGCTACCGGAAATCCGTTGCCCGCAGACGCGTTTCTACCGCGCGAACTTCGGATGCATCCCGGCTACGTCGGCGACCCGTGGCGGTTCGATTATCGAGTCGTGGGCGGTCACGTGCTCGTGATCGGTTCGGGCCTCTCGTCGCTCGACGTGCTCGTCGCGCTGAATGCGTCCGGACATCGCGGCGCGGTGCATATCGTCTCGCGGCACGCGCGCTTCCCCGAAGTGCACGCCGACGTCGCCCCCTACGACGTAATTCCCGCGCTCGATACTCACGACGCGCGTAGCGCGCTGCGCAGTTTTCGACGCCACGTAAAACAAGCGCACCAGCGCGGGTTCGATTGGCGTTCGGTAGTCGATGCGATTCGCCCTGAAGCCGAAACGTTGTGGCGACGTCTGCCGCCGCTCGAGAGGCGTCGCTTCGAGCGCCATCTACGCGCGCGTTGGGAACGGCATCGGCACCGCGCACCGCAGCAAGTAGACGCCGTGCGGCGAGCGTACGAGCAATCGGGAAGACTTCGCAGCTATGCGGGGCAGATCGTCGAGATGGACCGCGGCAACGTGTCCGTCGCGTTGCGTAGCGGCGGTGCGGTTTCACTGCGGCCCGACTGGATCGTCAACTGTTCGGGCGTCGGCCGCGCTTCGACGATGGAGAGAGATCCGTTGATCGGCGGTATGCTTGCCGACGGAATGGTCTTGGCCGAGCCACGCGGCTTCGGCCTTCGCGCGAATCAGGATCTCGTTGCGGTCGGGGCGCTGGGTTTACCGACCGAGAGGCTCTGGATTACCGGGCCTCCCGTCCGCGGTTCTCGTTTCGAGGCCACGGCAGTTCCCGAGCTCCGCAGCATGGCCGAGCTCGTCGCGTCTGGGATTCTGGCGAAGCTGAACTCCGCGTCGCAGGCTTGGGTGACGCACTCTTTAGGCTCGAGGAGGCGTGAAGCAGATGAAAATGCTCGATTTTGAGGGCACGTTCTACGGTACGACCGCCTGGGGCGGCGTTGGATGTGGCGCGGGCCAGGGCTGCGGCACCGCCTTCGCGCTGTCCCGGTGGACAAGCCAAGCAGGCTGCAAAAAAGACGACCCTTCGTGCAGCCTCTTCTTGGGGCCGGACGTTATAATGGTTGTAATCAGGGGGCTCGCTAGCGGCCCCCTTCCACATCCAAGAGGCGGAGCGTCATGCGGATCAAGTACGAGGTGTCGGCGGGCGGGTTGCTGCTGCGTCGGCGTGACTCGACCTACGATGCCCTGTTGATTGGACGCGGGGCGCCGCCGCGTATATGGACCCTGCCCAAGGGCCACGTGGAGGCTCGGGAATCGACCGAGCAAGCCGCCCTGCGCGAAGTCCACGAAGAGACCGGCTGCTGGGCCGAGATCGTCACCCGGCTGAGCGAGATCGCCTATTGGTTCTATGTCGGCAAGGCCAAGCACCGGAAGTCGGTGACGTTCTTCTTGATGCGTTATCTCTCGGGCGATCCGGCAAACCACGATCACGAAGTCGACGACGCCCGTTGGTTCGACGTCGCGCAGGCCCGGAAAGTGCTGAAATACGTCAACGAAAAGCGCTTGATCGACCTTGCACTGGAGTTTCTCGCCGCGAATCCGGAAGAACTCGGCGAGCCGGCGGTCGCGGCGCAGGCTTCGTTGTCGTCCTGAATTGTCAACCGAGACCGTCCACAACGCCTTCCGCGTACGCCTCGACGCCTTTGATGGTCCGCTCGA
This sequence comes from Vulcanimicrobiota bacterium, assembly GCA_963759245.1. Classification (GTDB taxonomy): domain Bacteria; phylum Vulcanimicrobiota; class Vulcanimicrobiia; order Vulcanimicrobiales; family Vulcanimicrobiaceae; genus Cybelea. The sequence continues at coordinate 333,031 of CAVWYN010000003.1, forward strand.
CTTACTGCTGACCCTCATCAAGGAGCAGCAGCTCGACGTCGCGACGGTCCCGCTCGCGAGCGTCGCGGCGCAGTACCTCGAGTACGTTCGCGTGATCGAAGCGCTCGACATCGAGGTCGCCGCGGAGTACCTGGTCATCGCGGCGACGCTGGTGTTTTTGAAATCGAAGGCGCTCTTGCCCCCGATTCCGCAAGAGTTCGTCGAGGATGCCGGCGAGACGCCTGAAGAGGTCGAGGAGCGCCTGCGGCGCCGTTTGATCGCATATTCGAAGTATCGCGAGTTCGGCGAGGAGCTGCGCGAGCGACAAAGCGAGGCCGGCTCGTACTTTTATCGCGACGCCGGGGACCCCTCAGGCGAAAGCGTGCAGCGCTACGACATCAATCCAGAGAAGCTCAAGCGCGCCTTCATCGCGATGCTCAACCAAGTGCGACCCGAGAAGCGATCGATAGCTCGGGATCGAATCTCGCTGCTCGCCTCGATGGACTATATCATGCGCGCGATCAAGGAACGGCGCGAAGTCTATTTCTCGCAGCTCTGCGGCGAGCTCGGCATGACTCGCGACGTCATCATCGTCACCTTCCTCGCGATCCTCGAGCTGATCCGGCGCCACCGAATTCGGTTCGAACAAACGGAGCCGTTCGACGATATTCGGCTCTTTGCAAAGGTCGCGGCATGACCACCGAGCTCGAAGGGGCCGTCCGCCGCCTGCAGCGGCCTGTCGAGGCGCTGCTCTTCGTTGCGAGCGAGGCGCTCTCGATTCCCCAGCTCGCCAAATTGCTGCGAGCGCAGGAGCACGAGATCGCCGCCGTCTTGCAGCACATCGAGGCGGAATATGGCGATCGCGGGATCGTGGTCCGCGAGGTTGCGGGCGGCTACCGTTTCGCGACCTCTCCGCTCGCGCGCGATGTCGTCGAGGCCTATCTGCTGCCGCCCAAGACGACCCTCTCGACCCCGGCGCTCGAAGCGCTGGCCATCGTCGCGCATCTGCGGCTCGTCACGCGCAGCGAGATCGAATCGATTCGCGGCGTAAACTCCGACAGCGTCGTCAGCACGCTGCTCGACCGCGGTCTGATCGCCGAGGCCGGCCGCAAAGACGTCGTCGGGCGGCCGATGCAATACGAGACGACTGCATTCTTCTTGGAATCGTTTGGGCTGCGCTCGCTCGACGATCTTCCGGAGCTCGAGCTGGAGCCCGGACAGCCCCTCGAGTTCGATCTCGGAGGCTCGAAGGCTTCGTAGGTGCGTATCGGGCTGCACGTGCACATCGCGGGCGGCTACGTCAAGGCCGTGGAGCACGCGAAGGCGGTCGGCTGCAAAGCGATGCAAGTCTTTTCCACCAATCCTCGCACGTATCGCACCAGCGCGACGGATTTTGCCGCACTGGATGCGTTCGCGCAGCTTCGGCGCGAAGCCGGAATCGATCCCTGCGCCATCCATACCCCCTATCTCATCAATCTCGCGAGCACCGACGCGAAGATCGCGCAAGGCTCGCTGCGGCTGCTGCAAGCCGATCTGGCGGTCGCGGCGCGCGGCGGCATGCGTTTCGTCAACACCCATCTCGGTTCGTACGGCACGCGCGATCGCACTGAGGGTTTTACGGCGATATGCTGCGCGCTCGAAAGCGCGCTTTCGAAAATCGAGCCCGATGTATTCTTGGTTTTAGAAAACTCCGCCGGGGCGGGTAATCTTGCGGGGGGGACGATCGAGGAGCTCGGCGCGCTGATCCGCGCGCTGGATCATCCGCAGCTCGGCGTCTGTCTCGATACTGCGCACGCGTGGGCGACCGGTTACGAGATCAACAGCAAGGAGGGCGTGGATCGTTTCGTCGAGCGCGCCGACCGGGAGATCGGCGTCGCGCGCATTCTGATGTTCCATTTCAACGACACGCAGGTGCCGCTCGGCGGGAGCCGCGACCGGCACTGGCATATCGGCGAAGGCAACATCGGGTTTGAAGGCTTTCGGGCGCTCCTCGCTCACCCCGAGCTGCGTGACAAGACGGCTATTCTCGAGACCCCCGGAAACGACGAGGATGATCTGCGTAACATGCAGACCATCCTCGCAATCGAGAAGGGTGCCGTGTCATGCTGACCTTGTCGAAAGCATGACCGGCGACCGAAGCTACGCCACGCGCAGGTGCGGGAGGCGCAGGTTGGATTCTAGGAAGAGAACCGAGTCTGCGCGGTTGATGCGTAGCCTCAGCTCGACGTCGCCGATGTCGGAGACGAGGGGAGCGGTACGAATGGGATCGCGGAACATTTGTGAAAACCTCTTGACGGAACGGGTAACCTTCATTCATTATATGGTGGTGACAGTAACTTGTCAACATATTTTGCCGGTGAAGATTCCGGAGCTGCGGCGGGTCCAGTGAGCGCGGTAGCCGACACGGCGCCCGGCGGCCTGGAACTACTGCGGCGCTTCGTGAACACGGTCGAGCTGCCAAGCGGCCCAGACGAGCTCGATTCGCTGGCGACCGCACGCGCATGGTGCTTGAGCTACGGGCTGGCGCCCCCAAAAGATGAGTCGCACCTGCAGCTCTTGCGCGACTTCCGAGAGACGCTGCGCGATCTGCTGTTCGCCAATAACGGCGAGGGTGACGCGCCCGCGGCCTGGGAGCGCTTACGGCCCTTCCTGGCGAGCACTCGCCTTAGCCTAGCGGTCAACCGGGACCGCGGGCTGGAGCTGTCACCCGAAGACAAAGGACCGATCGCCTCGCTGCTGGCGATCGTCTATGAGGCGGAGCTGCTCGGGACGTGGCCGCGTTTACGGGCATGCCGGCGGGCCAGCTGCCGTTTTGCGTATTACGACCGCACGAAGAACGGGTCGCGCGCGTGGTGCAGCATGGCGACGTGCGGCAATCAAGCCAAGGCCCAGCGCCGCCGCGCACGCGAACGGACTTTGTCATCCTGAGCCCTTCGACTACGCTCAGGACAGGCTCCGTCGAAGGGGGGTTCGTCGCGCACTTCGACGTCGACGCTTTCTACGCGAGCGTTGCGGTTCGCGATAACCCGGCGTTGCGCGGCAAGCCCGTCGCGGTCGCAGGCCGCAGCCGCAGGGCGGTCGTCCTGACGGCGTCGTATGAAGCGCGCCCCTTCGGAGTGCGCTCGGCGATGCCACTCTATAAGGCACGGATGGCGTGTCCGGATCTCGTGGTCGTTCCGCCGGATATGCAGCGCTACCGCAACGTATCGAATCAGATATTCGAGGTCTTCGAACGATCGGGCCGGCCCGTCGAGGGCCTGTCGCTCGACGAAGCGTTCATCGGCGTGGGCGAAACGGCGTTCGACGAGGCTCAGACGCTGGCCGCGACGATTCGCCGCGCCGTATTCGAAACGACCGGCCTGACGGTCAGCGCCGGCGTCGCGACGGGAAAGATGGTCGCCAAGATCGCGTCGGACGCGTGCAAGCCCGACGGACTGCTGGCCGTGGCGCCCGGCGAAGAAGGCCGATTTCTCGCCCCGCTGCCGGTGGGCCGACTGTGGGGGATCGGCCCCAAGATGCAGGCGCGGCTGGGCGTCTTCGGCATCACGACGATCGGGGAGCTTGCGGCGCTCGACGAAACGCGCATGCGCGGAATCTTCGGATCGTGGTGGCGCGAAATCCACGACCTCGCTCGCGGCGTCGACCAGCGGCCGGTCGAATCCGAACGCGAAACCAAATCCATTTCGACGGAAGAGACGTTTGAGTACGACGTGCGCGACGAACGTCAACTCGTCGATCTTCTGCGCGAGCAGGCGCGCGAGCTGGCCGAAACGCTGGAGCGTCACCACATGGTCGCGCAGACGGTCGGCGTGAAGATCAAGCGCGCCGACTTCTCCTTAGTCGGCCGCCAGACGCACCTCACCGAGCCGACGCGCGACGCTCGACGAATCTTTCGCGCGGCCGTGTATTGTCTGCGCCGGGCGGCGCTGGAAGGCGCGCCGGTCCGCCTTCTGGGGACGCGCGTCGCGTCGTTGACGGAGGGCGACGCGCTCCAGATCGGGCTCTTTTAGAGTATAGTGCTCGTATGCGAAGCGCTCTCATCGCCATAGCCGGCGTCGTTCTTCTTGCGGCGCCGGTGCGCGCGCAGCCGACAGCGCCCGATCAACTCATCCGCCAGCGCGTGCGCTACGTCTTCGTCATCTATCAAGAGAATAGGTCGTTCGATCACTACTTCGGAACCTTTCCGGGCGCGAACGGCATCTACACCGCGGACGGTACGGCGCACGGCGCGCGGCAATACAATCCCGTCGCGAAGCGCGTCACACAGGCATTTCGGTTGACGACGCCCGATCTCGGGCTGCTCAACAACTCGCGCGCGACCGTCGAAGCGGGAATCCATGGCGGCGCGATGGATGGTTTCGTCGCGGCGCAAGTCGCCTGGGTGCAGAGCCTGTCGGCGTCCGCGCAGCGGGGGCTCGGCATGACCGATCCGGTGCAGGCCGCTTGGGTCGGCGACGAGGCGATGGCGCACGTCGACTGCGATACGATTCCGTACCTGTGGATGTACGCGAGCCGTTTCGCGCTCTTCGACGACTTTTTTCAGGGCGTTCGAGCTCCGTCGACGCCGAGCAACGTCGAGATCATCGCGGCGCAAAACGGCGAGACCGAGTACGCGCGCTACGGCGCCGCCGGGCCGCCATACACGGCGCAGCCGCTCGGCGCGGGCGGCCGCGGAGTGCCGATGTTCGTCGATCTCGATCCGGCCTGGGGCCCATACAATAGCGCGGACGCGAGCACGCAGCACCAAGTCGATCAGACTTATGCCAACGTGTTGTTGAATCTCGAGGGCACCGGCGCGTCGAATCTGAGCAACTACACTCAGGACATTCGCGAGGACGTCGCGGCGCTGCGCGCGCGCGGCGATACGCCCGTGAACTGGACGTGGTATGAGCAGGGATACGACAATCCGGCCGATCCGAAACGCGTAACGCTCGTGACGCACCATCTCGCCCCGCACTACTTTGGATACGTGGCGAACAACGCGTCGATGGACCGTCACGTCGCCGACATCACGCGATTCGCTTCCGACGTGGGGCAGGGGAACTTAGGCGCGGGCGGCGTCTTCTATCTCAAGGGAGGCTTTGCGAGCAGCCTGGGATTGAGCCCGGCCGCCGCGTCGCCGAACACGTTTCTCGGCGACGACGACCATCCGGGCGAATCGGACCTGCAGGTGGCGGAGGCCGACGTCGCGAGCCTCGTCAACACGATCGCGCGCAGCAAGTATTGGAGCCAATCGGCGATCTTGATTACGTGGGACGATCCCGGCGGCTACTGGGATCACGTTCCGCCGCCGAAGTGGCTGGTCTGTCCCGACGGCCGGCCGTGCGGCAATGGCCAGCGCGTTCCGCTGCTGTTGATCTCGCCGTTTGCGCGTTCAGACGTCGTGCACGAGCTCGACGATCAGGCGTCGGCCGTGAAGTTCGTCGAGCATCTCTTCAATCGGATGCCGCTCGCGCAGCTTCCCGACGAGGCGCGCTACGCGCCGTTCGGTCCGCGCGACGCGAGCGACGTTACCGGCGACCTCTCCGCCGGCTTCGATCCCGCGCGGCTGCGCGGCGAAGTCGCACCGATTCCGGCGGAGACGGCGGAGATTCCGGACGACGTCGTCCGCGGGATTCCCAGCCGCTGGTCATGCAGCTCGATCGGCGTTCGTCCCGTAGCGCCGCCACAGGGAATCTCGGACGCGCCGCCGGCGGGATTCGAGCCGCACGTGCTCGTGGTTCCGATGGCGCGCATGCGGCCCTAACTGTCCTAGTACGCTCTGATTCCGTTGGGCGTACCCCAGCCGCCCGGACCGGAATAGTAGATTTTGTATCTTCCGACGCCGCACAGGTAGTTGGCGCAGCTGCCGGAGCCGCTGCCGCCGGGATGATGGAAAAATCTCTTATGCCGCTTACGACTGAACGTCCAGAACGTTTTGGCGGCGTCGAGTTGACCGGCGTTGCCGGCGAGGGCTACGACGCCGGCCGTGAGCGGCGACGCAACGCTCGTGCCACAGACTCCCCCCCAGCCGCCGTAGAGGCCTGCATACACTGCGACGCCCGGCGAGCAGCCGGACTCCGCCGAAACGTCGCCGACAGTGCGATAGCTGCAGTCCGGGTCATGCTGCCACGACGGCTTCGGAACACCACTACCTCCGACGTGGCTCGGATCCGCGCATCCGGCGCCGGCGCCGTCCCAGAGGGTTTCACTATACTTCGAACCGCTCACGGCGAGCTGCGTGCCGCCGACGGCAATCACGCTGGCGAGAGCCGCCGGCCCGGCGAGGGTTCCAGACCCGGCATCGCCCGTCGAGGCGAGATATGCGATGCCCGGCGTGTCGAAGTACTTCGGAAAGTTCGAATCGCCGCAATCGGAGCTGCCATAGCAGCCCCAGCTATTGCTGAGGATCGTCGCACCGAGCGTGACGGCTTCCGCCTCGGCCGTCTCAAAATCGCTGATGTTGTTCTTGGCTTCCATCAGGAAGATATTGCATTTCGGGCAGGCAGCCGAGACCATGTCGATGTCGAGATCGCTCTCGAGACACCAGCCATAATTCTGGCAGCTCGGCGGATAATTGGATTGCTGGCCGGTCTCGTTGTACTTCGTCAAATGCGCGGCGCCGAGGCCATACTGGCTGCGGTACGTTGAGAGATCGGAAGAGGCGTTGGCGAGATCGCCCGCTTCGATGACCGCGACGTTCGTCCCCGATCCTTTGCCTAACGCACCGGTGAGGCCGTAGGCGGCTTCGAGTTGTGCCGGCGTCCAGCCGCAGCTCGACGACGGCGAGCACAGCGGCGTGACGCCGCCCTTTAGGACCGCAAGCGCGAAGCACGTCGGCTTGCCGATGACCTGCGGGCACGCGGTACGAGCGAGATGTTGCGCCTGCCAGCGTGGCATCCCGTTGCGAGTGATTTGCGGCATTACGCCCGGCGCGCCGATCGGCGGCTGCGATCCGCCGCACCCAGCCAGCAGTGCCGCAGCTACGCAGGTTGTTAGCGCTAAGCGGCCGAGATCCAAGCTTCTCATTGCATCGCTCCTTGTTCCATAAAAGGCTAAGCGGCATAGATCGTTCGCCGCGGCGCGCAAAATTCCGTGCACTCGTCGGGCAAGATCCTAGCTAGATGTGATCGCTCGCCCAGCATAAATCGCCGCGCGATTGTGAGATCGCGGCGATTAACGGTTCGCAGTCCGCTCGCAGCGGCATCATCATGAAGACGGCGCGCTTTCGCTTGCGCGTCGTGCCCTTCGGCAGCAACGCGCGCGCGTGCTGCGGCGGCAGCCATCCGGTGACGCGCCGCAGGTCGCCGGCGGCCGCGCGCAGCAGCGCCGGAATCGTCGCGGCCGCGTCGTCGTCGGCGAAGCCGTATTCGTCGAAATCGTAGGTGTCGCGCTCCGGCGCGCGCACGCCGAAGACGTACGCGCGAACGCTACGGCCACGGCGCACGACTAAGTTCGTCGCGTGGCCGGACGCGTGCTCCGAGGCGTGATGCATGCGCGTGGCGATCCACTCCCAGACTAAGACGCTGCGTAAGAACGCGCTCTCCCGGCGCCGCTCGGAAAGCTCGAAACACCGGCGCACGCCCTTCCAATCGTCCGGAGTTAACGCCGCGATCTCCAAACGCTGCCACGACAGCGCGTCGGCGCGTAAGACGAGCTCGCGCGAAGGGAGCTCGCGAAAACCGAGCTCGGCGTAGAACTGCGGGCGGATGTCGGAGAAGAGATACGCTACGTCGTAGCCGTCGCTGCGCGCGCGGTCGAGCGCCGTCGCGAGCATGACGCTCGCGTAGCCGCGATTACGAAATTCCGGCGGCGTAAATACCGCGCCGAAGCCGACGGCGCGCATCCGGCGGGATCCCGCGCGCAGCGTGCGCTCGTAGCGCTTGAACGACGCCACGAGCTTGGCGCCGTCGTAGAGTCCGATCGTGCGGTAATTTCGCCGGCCGTAGCCGCTGGCGGCCACCTCGAGCGTCTGCGCCACGTATTCGTCGAACGTGCGGCGCCCCGCCCAGAGCGGCGCGGTCAGAGGCAAGACCTGCCGCGCGTACTGCTCGGACCGAATTTCCTTGAGCCTCATTTCTAGCGAAGCTCTTCGAGGAGCTCGGGCGCGGTGATGCCGCGGGTCGGCGTCCCGGACGCCGTCACCAGCGCAGAGCGGCGCGCTCGTCGCAACGCGAATTGGAACGCGCGACGCTCGCGTTCGTTGTAATGCTGCATGGATTTCGACCGGAACGTGTAGTAGCTGAACTTTGCGGTCCGCTGCGCGTGCGCCTCGCCGACGTTTTCCTTGGGAATCATGCCGAGGCGTGGGCTGAAGAGAAACGCCTCAGGCACATACCAGAGCGGAAAAGCGCCCGGCCGCACGTTCGCCACGATGACGTGCTCGAACTCGCGCCCCCGCGCCGCCTCGACGCTCAACACCTGCACCACGTCAGGCCGAGCCTGTCCGAGCATGGCGCTCTCCAGATCGCTCTCCGTCCGCTCTGCCGCGTACCCCAAGATCTCTGCAATTGTCGCACCGGGATTGAGCGAAAGAAACTCGTTCAAACGCGCGAGCAGGCGTTGTAATACAATCTGCTGCGAGCGGGCGCGCGCGGAGCCAGGCTCGCCGTCGCGCGCGAGGCCTTCGCGCCAGACGCGACGTGCGAAGGTTTCGAACGGTTCGGCGTCCATCGCGTCGAGCCAGCCCTCGCGCAGCATTCGGAAGCGCTGCACGCGTGCGGCGGCGTCCGGACTCAAGGCGTCGTCGCGCTCGCCACGGATGACGTTCCACCCGAGCCGCAAGTCGCGCTTGGGATCCCAGCGGCTGACTCGCGCCGTCGGCGCGGGCTCGTCGTCGAACACGAAGAGCTGCCGCTGCGGATCGAGCGGTTCGCTGCAGAGAAGCGCCAGTGACGCGTCGTTGAGGCCGAGCGCGGGATTGGCGAGCGTCCGTAGCAGCCAGTCGTGCCGGAACGGATCGTACACGTTCCACAGGAGCGCCAGCGCGTCGAGCGCGCGCCGATCCTCGAAGATGTTTGCGTCGCCGGCGACGACGCACGGTACGTCGCGATCCAGTAAGGCCTTTTCGTAAAGTTCGACGCAGCGCACCGAGCGAAAGATCACCGCGATTTGCTCCGGCGCGACGCCGTCGTCCAGCCACGCGCGGACGCGCTGCGCGATGAACTCGGCCTCCTCGCTCGACGTCCCGGCTCGGTGAACCTCCACGCGCGGCGCGCGGTACTCGTGCTTTAGCTGCGCGCGCGCGCTCGCGAGCGCGAACGTGGCGTCGGGATTCGTCATGCGGACGGTCGAAATCGCCGATGCGGGATCCCCGCACAACGTGACGCCCTCCAACCGCTCGCCGAAGATCGCGGTCAGCAGCGCGAGCTGCGCGTTGGTCAAGTCGGCGGCCTCGTCGACGAAGGCGAAGCGATGGCGCTCGCGTAGACGCGCGGCCAGCGCGGGGTCGCCGCGAACGTGCTCCGCCGCTGCGAGCGCGACGTCGCGGCCCGTCATCTGGCCGCTCGATCGCACGAGCTCGAGGTAACCCTCGTAGAGTCTCGTCAGAATCTTCGCGAGGTCGATCTCGCGGCGCCGCTGGTGCGCGAGCTCTTTCGGCATCACGTCGAGCGAGTCGTGATAGGTCGCCTTCGTCGCCGCGAGCAGCGCCGGATCGGCGAAGTTCGGCGGCTTTGCGTAGAACTCGGTCGCTCCGGCGAGCGCGCGCGCCAGAAAGTCGGCGGGCGTCACGGCCGCGTCGCGCAGGCGCCGGATCAGGCGAAATGCCGACGAGAGAAAGCGCTCGGGCGAGCGCAGACCCGGCACTTCCGGATCGAGTTGGTTCTGCGTAAACTCCTCCCACTCGAGCGCGAAGAGCGGCGCGCAGCATTCCGCGAAGTGGAGCTCCGCCTCGACGTCGTCGACGAGCGTCACCGCGACGCCCTGCGACGCAAGCAACTCGACAGCATATGCATCGAGGCCGACGTGCGCGTCAATGACGAGTGGTTGCGCGTCGGGATGCAGCGTGCGAACGCGCGCGACCCGCTCTTTCAAGGCGGTGCTCTTTCCGGTACCGGGCGCTCCGACGATCGCGAAACATGCGTCGTAGGCCGCATCTACGGCGCTGCGCTGCGCGGCGCTGAGTTCGAGGGCGATCAACTTCCGAAGCGCCGGGTCTCCGCGGGAGGCCGGTGCGGGCACGCCGTCGCGTAGCTGCAATAAGTGCACGATGCCGGATCCTGCGTGGTTTCGAACTCACGCAGCTCGCCCGACGCGAGCCGGCCGCTCAGCTCGACCATCCGCGCGCGCGAGCGTTCCAGATCGTCCACGCCGATCGTGCCGCGCGCGGAGGCGCTGCCGCGCGGCGCGGTCGTACCGCGCGGCGAGACGTCGAGAACGATCGGCCGCACGTCGAGCAACGCATCTTTCAGCGGGATCAGCACGAGCTTCGTCACTTGGTCGCCGGCGGCGGTGCGCGCCCAGTAGTAGAAAGCCAGCTGAAAATCCTTAAAGTTGCGGACTCGCTCGCGATACTCGGCCGCGCTCGTGGCGATGCTCCCCGTCTTGTAGTCGACGACGCCGATGTTGCCGGTGCGCACGTCGCGGTCTAGGCGGTCGATGAAGCCCACGAACGCCCGGCCCTCGAGATCGACGTTCGCCGGAACCTCGCGGCCGAGCACCTCGAACGGCGCCTCCTTTTCTTGGACGAGCAGCCAGTCGACGTACCGCTGCGCGGTGCGCTGCGCGCGGCGCACCTGAAGCTCGAACTCGACCGTCGTCTCGAATCCGTCGCGGTGACGCTCGAAGGCCCACGTTACGCACTCGCGAATGCGCCGGCGCATCGCCGCTTCGTCGCGGGCGCTCGGTCGCGGAAAGTCGCCGTGAAAGTCTTCGAGCGCGAGGTGCAGCGCCGTGCCGTACGCGGATGCGGACGAACCTGGATCCTCGACCGCCGCGCACGGGTATCGATAGAACCACTTGCGCGCGCACTCGGCGTACATATTGAGCGCGGACGCGCTGAAATGCGCCTGCCACGCCGGCACGGAAGCGGGCGTCTCCGGGGCGACCGGTTCGGCCAACTCGAAGTCGCCGCTCGCCGCCGCTGCGCGACCGCGCTCAGTCGCCGACAGCTCGAACGTCGCGACGATCGTTGCGCGCAGCGCGTCGCGCTCGATATCTTCCGCGATGGCGCGGATGCGACGCGCGCGTTGCGCGAAACGCAAGACGCTCTCGCGCTCCGCGGCCGGCAATGCGAGACGGCCGGCATCGATCGCATGCAATAAGGCGCCGGTTCTTGCCGCCAGCGTCGCGTACGCGGCGCCCACATCGTGCGCGACGCCCGAACACGACGAACGAATAAGGCGCAGCAGGACTTCCTCCGCGCCGCTGCGACGCCACTCGACGGTATCCTCGACGAACGAACGAACTTGCGCGGAGTCGGCCACCACCTCTGAAGTTACAGTTCCCACCAGGCGCCCCTGCATCTAACGTATAACCGCCCTCCGATGCGGCGGATCATCATCGGCATAAGCGGGGCGAGCGGAAGTCTCTACGGTTACATGGTGCTGCAAGCGCTGCGCGCGATCGGCGGCATCGAGACACATCTCGTGCTCACCGAAGCCGCGCGCCGCACGATCGAGCTCGAGACCGAGATGACGGCCGAAGATTTCGAGGGGCTCGCCGACGTCGCGCACCGCGACAACGATCTGGCGGCCGCGATCTCGAGCGGTTCGTTCTTGACCGACGGGATGCTGGTAATTCCGTGCTCGATGAAGAGCGCGAGCGCAATCGCTTACTCGATGAACTCGAACCTGCTCGTTCGCGCCGCCGACGTCTGCCTGAAGGAGAAACGCCGGCTCGTCTTAGTGATTCGCGAGACGCCGCTGCATCTCGGTCACTTGCGCACGCTCGCGCAACTCGCGGAGATCGGCGCGGTGATTCTCCCGCCGGTCCCAGCGATGTACGCTAATCCCCAGAGCGTCGACGACATCATCGCGCACACGGTCGGCAAGGCGCTCGATCAGTTCGGCATCGCCAACGAGCTCTTCAAGCGCTGGCGCACGCCCTAAGACTGCACTAGCCGGCGAGCCAGCTCCACGTCGCTGACGCGATCTACGTTCACGGCAGTTTCGGCGTAGGGCGAGACGAGCGCGCGCACCGGCGCGCCGAGGATCTTCGCGGCACGTGCCTCGGCCGCCGCGATCGTGAGCTGTCCCAGCGCGAAGCGCAAAAGCATGTCCCAGCCGAAGAAGGAGGCGAGACGGAACGGGTGCTTGCGCGCGGCGCCAAGCCGTTCGATGAAGCGCTCGAGCAGCGGTAACGCGCGCGGCTTGATTCCGGCGATGCCGCCTCCGCAAAAGGTGCCGTCGCGCATCTTCGCCCAGGTATGAGGAACGTCCGGATAGCGCTGCACGTGCACGCGCTTCTCGACGCACCCGTAGTCGATGTCGGCGTCGAGCTCGCGCACGCGAGCGACGAAGTCGTCCACTGCGGCCGTCGTGAGAATAGGCAGATCCGACGCGACGATCAGCGCGTCGGCGTCAGGTTTAAAGCCATCCAGGCCGTTGCGCAGACTCTCGGCGATGTGCACGCCATCGGGGCGGAGCTCGTCGGCGAGCGCCAGATCCGGACGGCCGTGAACGCTCGGCGGCGCGACGACCACGATACGGTCGATCGAACGTGACGGGCGCAGTGCCGAGAGGACGCGCCCGACCAGCGTCGTCCCACCGATGTCGACGAAAGCCTTGTTCGGCGCGCCGGGCTGGAGCGCGGCGATGCCGTCGTGCGGTCCGCCCGCTAAAACGACGGCGTCAATCACGAAGCGCGCCAACTGGGCGTCGTCGCGAACCCGCACGCATAACGCTCGTACGAGTCACCCAACGCGAGCGCGACGAGAATCGCGTTGGCGTCCGCGCGGTCGCGCACCAGCGTAAATACGGACGAGCCCGAGCCGGCGAGCAACGCGTTGCGCGCGCCCGCGGCCGCGAGTGCCTCAACCGCCGCGCGAACTTCCGGCGTGCGAGACACCGTAAGGTCGTGGAAGTCGTTCTGCATGAGCGATTCGACTCGGTCGAAATCCGCGCGCTGAAAAGCCTCGAGCGTCGTGATGGAAACCGAGCCGTTGCGAGGCCGCTGCGGACGATCGAGAGCGTCCAAGGCTTGGTACGCTTGTGCGGTCGATACGTCGACCGGTGGCTTGACGATCACCACGTGCCACGGGGGCAGTGCGCCGGCAGGCGTCACGCGCTCGCCGGTACCTTCGACGAGCGCGGCCGTACCTGCCAGGAAGAACGGCACGTCGGATCCCAGCGTCCGAGCGACGCGCATCCAATCGTAGTGGGGGAGCGGTCCGAACGCACCTTCCATCGCGGCGCGTAAGATGGCGGCGGCGTCGCTCGATCCGCCGCCCAGGCCGGCCTGCACGGGAATGCGTTTCCGCAGCTCGACCCGCATACGCGGCAACTCGCCCAGCGCGCACAGCGCGGCGACTGCAAGATTCCGCTCGCCTTCGAGCTCGCGCCGAGAGCACTTGAAAGAAAATTGATCGCTCGGCTCGATCGCCAGTTCGTCCGCCAGCTCGAGCGGTACCATGAGGCTGCGGACGCCGTGATATCCGTCCGCGCGGCGAGCGAGAACCTCGAGCGTCAGATTGATCTTCGCGGGAGCCTGAAGCAACATATTAAAGGCCTGCATTCCGTTTGCCGCAGCCCTAGGAGGCGCCTTTGCGCCCGGCGCCGCAGTAGGCCCAAGGAAATGGGTTCGAGTTACGACGCGCAACGCAACGAGTTTTGCGCATACGTCCTGCACGAATCGGAGACGCCCTACGGTCTCTTGCTGGGCAACTTCAAGACCTACGCGCAGTCGACGGCAAAGGGAGGCGTTCGCGGTCTATGGGACGCCGACACCGATCAAATCATCTTTGGAACTCACCACATCGCGTACCGTCTCGCCGACCGCACGTTCTTTCCGCATCAAATCGAGCGCGACCTTACCTTCTTGCCGTACGCGCAGATCTCCGAATTCACGCTCGAGCACCGGGTTCATGTGACGGAGGCCTTTTACATTCCGCATGGCGGTGCATTCGATCGCGCGGTTTCGTTCGTCGTCGACGTTACGTTCTATAACCCCGGAGCCCAGGAGGTCGACGTTGCGCTCTATCCGTGGGCCATGCTCGTCGGGCAGCGCTTTTACGGCGAGCCCGAGCACGAGGTGCGCGCGTGGAACGACGGGCGCTTCATCTGTTCGAAAAATCTCGAGACCGGCGGCGAGCGGTGGTGGGGCGGGTCGCGCGCTCCGGCGGCGGTCGAGCTATCGCTGCGCGAGCAGGTCTTGCTCGAGTCGATGCGTCGCGCCACGCTCGCGAAAGAAGAGGCGCCGCAGACGTTCGGCGACGTGACGCCGCAGCAGGCCGAGCTCGTGAGCCGGCGCATCTTCGGCGCGTTCGAGTATCGGATCGCCGTGGCCGCGGGCGCTCGCGAGTCGCTCCGCCTCGCCGTCGTCTACCATAAGGGCGGGACCGAACACAGCCGACCCGTTCTGGAGGCGCTGCTCCGCGATCAACGCGCACTGCACGACACGCAGGGATACTTTACCGATCGGCTGGCCGACGCGCGCTTCTTGACGCCGTCGCCGGAGATCAGCCGGGGCGTCGCATGGGCCAAATCCAACATGCTACGCATCGTAAAGGAGTATCCGAACGGCTGGGGCGCGACGAACTCGCCTCCCTCGGACATCCTCGTCTCGCGCGATACCTCGTGGCTGGTTCACGGCTTCGACTATTTCTGGCCCGAGTTCAGCCGCAACGCGCTCGACGTGTTCAACCGCGCCATCGAAGACAGCGGTCTCATGGTCGAGTATGTCCGAGGCGTCAGCGGCTACAAGACCGACTACGATCTCAACATCAACGACGACACGCCGCTGCATCTGATCGCGATGCTGCACCACTATAACGCGACCCTCGACGACGCCTGGGTGCGCGAGCACATCAAATTGGTGATAAAGCTCACCGACTACATGCTGACGCAGCGCGACGATCACGGGTTGATCTCGTGTCGCGCCAAAGGCGTCGATTTATATGGAATCTCGTCCTGGCGCAACATCATTCCGTACTACACGCTCGACGGAGCCGTCACCGAAATCAACGCCGAGGCGGTCTTCGCGCTCGAGTCGGCCGCGATGCTCTGCGCGATCGTCGGCGACAACTCTCATTGGGAACGCTACGGTGCCGAAGCGCAGCGGATGCGCGAAGCGATGATGGACTATCTCTTCAACGACGATACGGGCGCGTTTGTGCTGAACTACGACCAGAGCGGAAACTATCAGGACAACTTTACCGCGGACGAAATCTTTCCGGTGCTCTTCGGTATCGCCGACGAAACGCAGCGCCGGGCGATCCTCGCGCGGCTCATGGAGGCGGATTTCGTAACGCCTGTCGGTCTGCGCACGATCTCCACCGCGGATGCATGGTACTTCCCGTCGTACGGGTCCGGATTGCTTGGCGGAATCTGGCCCGATCTGACGCTGTGGTGTGCGGTCGCTTTGGCGCGCAACGGCATGACCGATGCGGCAGTGAATTTTCTCAATGCCACGTACGCCGCGATGGAGGGCGGAAGCCCGCGCAACACCGTGCCGGGAGAATTTGCGGAGTGGTTTGACGGCGGGTCGTTGAGTAATCGTGGAATGTATCTCTCGCCCTGGACCGGCGCAAAGTATCTGTGGGCGGTCGCCGAGACGGTCGGCGGTTTGAATGGCTATCGCACGAGCGGTCGCCCGCATCTCGCGCCGCTGCGCCCGAAGGGATGGCAATGGGTCGCCGCCGCCCGCGTGCATTGGGGCGGCCGCCGTTGCACCTACGTCGTGGATCTGCGCAACGACACGATCTACGGCGACATGGCGGAGCTCTCGGCCGAAGAGCCGTTCACGTGCATCTACGCCGGCCGGGACGTGAGCGACGAAGTCACCACGTCGCCGGTGGAGGTTGGTGCGATTGCGTTCGAGGACGAAAAGGGCGCCGTGCGCATCTTCGTCGGCAATCATATCGATCGAGCGCGCAACGTGCTGCTCGAATTTCGCGGCCACACCGCTCGTGTCGACATGGCGCCCGGCGAGCTGCGGGAGGTGCACTTGATCGGCAAGCCGAGCGATCGGCGAGCTCGCGCCGCGAAGCTCGACGTCGTGCGACCGCTCGCGCGGGTGTAGGAACGATGGATCCGTCGAGGAGACTGCCGACCATTCTGCTCGCCACCGGGGCCGCCGTGCTGCTGATCGCCGTCGCGATCGGCGAACGCATGGGCGATCGCGTAATCGGGCAGGCGACGGAACAGACGCTGCAATCGGTTGGTCCGATCTCCGTGAGTCCATCGCCGAATGGCTCGCCGCAGGCGTACGGACCCGACTGGAAGCGCTCGCAGTCGCTCTCCGCGGCCGGCGATCCGCGCTTCCCGGACCCCCGCGTACCACCCCAGCCGCTACCTACTCCGTTACCGACTCCGAAGCCCCGACCGACCCCGGTTCCGACGCCGACGCCGAACCCGAACATTCCGATTTGGCGTCAGAAGCCGCTTCCGACCGCGCGGCCTTCCGCGCCTGCGGCGGAGAGCGCGGCGCCGGCTTCTCCGGCCGCGCAGGGCTCGGGCGGTCCGGCCTCGTCGCCGCCGGTCTAACCGGCGTTCTCAATGTTCTCATTGGGATCGGTTGGTATGATAGAGACATGGCAGGCACCGGAACCGTAACGGTCAAGCGCGGGCTCGCGCAGATGCTCAAGGGCGGCGTCATCATGGACGTCGTCACCCCCGAACATGCGGCGATCGCCCAAGAGGCCGGCGCCGTGGCCGTGATGGCGCTCGAACGGATTCCCGCGGACATTCGCGCCGCCGGCGGAGTCGCGCGCATGAGCAGCATCGAGCTGATACGCAGCATCATGGACGCCGTGACGATTCCCGTGATGGCCAAGGTCCGGATCGGCCACTTCGCCGAGGCGCAAGTGTTGCAGCAGCTCGGCGTCGACTATATCGACGAATCCGAAGTACTGACACCCGCCGACGACAAGTACCACGTCGACAAGCACGCCTTCACGACGCCGTTCGTCTGTGGAGCGCGCGATTTGGGTGAGGCGCTGAGGCGGATCGCCGAAGGCGCGGCGATGATTCGGAGCAAGGGAGAGGCCGGGAGCGGCAACATCGTCGAGGCGGTGCGCCACATGCGCGCGATCGGCGACGCCATCGCCGAGTTGCGCGTCGTTCCGAAAGAAGAGCTCGTCGCGCGTGCGCGCGACCTCGGCGCGCCGTACGAGCTCGTATCCGAGGTTGCACGGGATGGAAAGCTGCAGGTCGTGCTGTTCTCTGCCGGCGGCGTCGCGACGCCCGCCGATGCCGCATTGATGATGCAGCTGGGCGCGGAGGGCATCTTCGTCGGCAGCGGGATCTTCAAGTCGAAGGATCCGGCCCGGTTCGCGCGAGCGATCGTCGATGCGACGACGCATTTCAACGAACCCGCGGTGGTGCTGGAAGCGTGCCGCTCGCTCGGCGTTTCCGAAGCGATGAAGGGACTCGACGTGCGGCAGTTGAGCGAAGCCGAGCTGATGGCTCATCGTGGCAATTAATGTCGGCGTTCTCGCGTTGCAAGGAGACGTCGACGAACACATTTCCGCGTTCGAGCGCGCCGGGGCTCGCGCGCGACCGGTAAAGACGCAGCGCGACCTCGCCGCAGTCGACGCGTTGGTGATACCGGGCGGCGAATCGACGACCGTGATGAAGCTGCTGACGCGATTCGGCCTCGAGAAACCGATCGTCGAGCGCGTGCGCGCCGGGATGCCGCTCTGGGGCACGTGCATGGGGATGATCGTCGCAGCGCGGGACGTCGCCGGTCTCGATCAGCCGACGCTGAATCTGATCGACGTCACGGTTCGGCGCAACGCCTTCGGGCGCCAGAACGATTCAGCCGAACTTGCGTTGCCGATCCCTGCGCTCGGCGAGCCGGCGTTTCCCGCGATCTTCATTCGAGCGCCGTGGGTCGAGCGGCATGGCCCTGCGGTCGAGTTGCTGGCCGAGCGAGATGGCCACGGCGTTATGGTTCGTGAACGAAACGTGCTGGTCACCGCGTTTCATCCCGAATTGACGGCCGACGACCGCGTTCACCGCTACTTCCTCCGGATGGTTGAGCAAGGGAAGGGTTCCGCCGCCGCGTAAGTCAGAGCCGAGATGGCTACTGAAGCCGCCTCCGAGCAAACGCAGGGAGGATTTCAAGGCCAGATCCCGCCCGTCGAGCCTCTGCTCAGCGAGGTTATCACGACGCTCGCGCTCGCCGCGCACGCGTATCTCACCGAAGCAGAAGGACGCGAACCGGATCATCAGTCGGCCGAGGTCGCCATTGACGTTGCGAGCTCCGCGTTCGAGCGCGTCAGAGAAAGGTTACGACCCGAACAGCGGTTAGCGATAACTCAAATGCTAACCGAAACGCGACTCATGTTCGTTCGGAAGCGAGGCACCTAGGAAAGATGCCTCGTTTTAATCACGCATGACCGAAGTGCTCGTGCTCAACTCCACGTACGAGGCGTTGAACGTCACGAGCTTTCAGCGCGCCGTGAAGTTGATCTTTGCCGGCAAGGCGGAGATGCTGCACGGCCGCGAGCATATTCTCGCGTCGCCGACGTTCGAGATGCGCATGCCGTCGATCATCCGAATGCTCTACTACATCCGGCGTCCGCTGCAGAAGGTCGCTCTGACGAAGAAGAACGTACTGATACGCGACGATCACACGTGCCAGTACTGCGGCATGCACGGCGAGCGATTGATGACCGTCGACCACGTGATCCCGAAGAGCCGAGGCGGCGAATCGACGTGGGAGAATCTCGTCTGCGCCTGCATGCGCTGCAACAACCGAAAGAACAACCGCATGCCGCAGGAAGCGAACATGTCGCTGAAGCGCAAGCCGCGACAGCCGAAGTACATTCCATGGATTCAGATAAAGCGCAACACGCTGCCCGACGAATGGGGTAAGTTCCTCTTCCTGTACAACGTTTCGATCGAAGAACGCATCGAGACGTAGCCGGCGGCCCAAGCCATTCCGCTGCAAAATCGAGTCACGCCGTACGGCGATGTCGTAGCGCTGCCGGGACGCGGCTCGATGATGGGCAATCGCGGGATTCTGCACGACGACGCCCGGCGGGTCGTGCGGCCGTGGCAGGTTCGGCGCTGGATCGCGTGCGTTTTGGAGTTCCGCGGCCGGCGTCGCAGCGTGATGCACCCCCGCCGTTACACGGAGCTCTTTTTTCTCGACGAGGCAACCGCGCTCGCCGCCGGACATCGTCCGTGCGCCGAGTGCCGCAACGCAGAGTACAAGCGTTTTCGCTCGATCTGGGAAGAGCATTTTGGCGAGCGCGCCGGCGCCGACGCGATGGACGATCGGCTTCACGCCGACCGTCTCGAGGGTAAACGTAAACGCACGTACCGCGCACGGCTCGGAAGTCTTCCCGACGGTACGTACGTCGCGCTGGACGCTACGCCGTGGCTCGTGTGGGATTCGAAGCTGTACGCGTGGTCGGACTCGGGTTACTCAGCTTCCCGGCCGCGCGCGGCGCGCCTCGAGGTTGACGTCCTAACGCCGAGGGCGCTCGTGGCAATCGTGGGCGCCGGCTATCGTCCAACGATCCATCCCAGCGCGGGATAACCGGCAACGCCGACGTTCTGACTTAGGGCGAGATCCGAAATACCGTTCCGCAACTGGGACAGCCGGTGCCGCCTCTGGATGTGGTTCCGTAGAGCATGCCGTTGACGGCGAGCAGCCCGCCACCCGGATACTTGCCATCCGCGCGATCTCTAAACCGGTAGAGTATCCGTTCGCTGCCCGATTTGTCCACCGCGAACACCGTGCCGCACCGGCCGCTCGGCGCGCATTGCGCGCCGCCCGCGAGCGTCGTGCCGTACAGGGTGCCGTTGATTGCCGTGACGCCGCCGGCCGGATACGCGCCGTCCGAGCCGCCCGCGAAACGGTGGAGCACGCGCTCCTTGCCGCCGATCGTCACCGAAAAGACGGTGCCACACCCAGACTGACAGCCGGAGTTACCGCCGTTGCTCGTTACGCCGTACAACGTGCCGTTGAGGTTCAGCAGGCCGCCTATGGGATAGGCCCCGTCGCTTCCGCCGCCTTTGAAGTTGTAGAGAATGCGCTCTTTACCCGAAGCGCTTAGCGAGAAGACGGTTCCGCATCCGGTACCGCTGCGCGCGCATCCGGAGCCATCGCCGCCTCCGGTCGTCGTGCCGTAGAGCGTTCCGCCGACCGCGGTCACCGACGCGTAGGGATTTGCGCCGTCGCGGGGATAGCCTTTGAATTGATAGCGCGAGCGAAAGCCTACGGGGCCGAATGCAAACACCGTCCCGCAACTGCGCGGGTAGCACCTGTTGCCGCCTCCCGCGTAGGTCGTGCCGTAAAGCATCGTTTTGAGCCCGAGCAAACCCGCATTCGGCCGGTAGACTCCGTTCGTAAAATTATATAGCACCCGGACCTTGCCGGACGTCGACATCTGGAAGACCGTTCCGCCCCCGCTTGAACCACCGAAGTCGGTCGCCCCGTAGAGCGTTCCGCCGAAGGAGAGTAAGCCGCCGTATCCCGGAGAACCGCCGTCCGCGCCGCCCGTGAAAGCGTGTACGAGGCGCGCTTTGCCCGACGTGCTGACCGCGAAGACTGCTCCGCACTGGATGCACGGACCCCTGCCCTCGGATGTGGTGCCGTAAAGCATCCCTTTTACGTCGACGAGAAAGCCTTGTGGCACGCTGCCATCGCTTCCCCGCTTGAAACTGTAGAGCACCTGGAACGATCCGGCTGGCGGCGCTTCCACGTACGAGCTTTTCGCCGAGTCGATCGGCAGTGGCGGTGAGATAACGCCGCGCGAACAGCTCGCGAGGAGCATTCCAAGAAAGATCGTAGTTGCCGGCCGCACGGAGGGGCCCTTCGGGTCCGCGGAGCGCCGCTCCCGGCAGCCGCGCTTCAGAGATTCTTTACGAACCTCGGGCGATTCGATCTGTCGACCGGAAAGTTTCTTCCCATCGTTGTGTTGCCGTTCCTCAAAGCGTAAACGGGAGGCGGCTGCTCAGCACCGAAGCACCGGTGCTGCATGATCGCATTACTCGCCGCATTCCTCCTGGGATTCATCGCCGGCTTACGAACGTTTACCGCGCCGGCGGTGTTGTTGCTCGCGCGGCATCGGTCGCTGGTGGCGTATCTGCTTGGCGTTCTCGCCATCTTAGAGTATGCCGGAGATCTGCATCCGAACGCACCGTCGCGCACGCAGGCGATAGGGCTCGCGGCGCGCGTGGTGAGCGGCGCGTTCTGCGGAGGCGCGATCGCCCTAATGGGCCGTGGCTCCGTGCTGCTAGGCGTGCTGCTGGGGGCGGTCGGGGCGGTGGCCGGCGCCTACATCGGTCTGGCGGCGCGCAGGCGCGCGATCGAAGCGATCGGTCGCGTGCCCGCCGCGCTACTCGAGGATGCGCTCGCGATCGTCGGGGCGGTACTCGTCGTCGTCTATTTGTAGAAGCGCTGGCGTGCCCGTTGGATCAGAGTAAGACTCCCTACTTTCAAGCACTGCTCGAGTACGTCGACGCCGGCGTGCTTCCGTTTCATACTCCGGGCCACGTTCAGGGCGTCGGGATGGACCTGGCATTTCGGGAGTTCGTCGGCGACAATATCTGCGCGATCGATCTGACGCCGATGCCGGGCATCGACGACCTGCTCCAGCCCACCGAATCGATCAAGGAGGCGCAGCAGCTGGCGGCCGAGGCGTGGGGCGCCGACAACACGTTCTTCCTGATCAACGGCTCGACGAGCGGCAATCAGTGCATGATGATGACGGCGCTGAATCCCGGCGACAAGATCGCCGTGCCGCGCAACTCGCATAAGTCGATGCTCGGCGGCCTCGTGATGAGCGGCGCCGAGCCGATCTACATGCATCCCGAAGTCGACGAAGAGATGCGCATGGACCACTGCGTGACACCCGAGACGGTAACGCGCACGCTGCAGGAGCATCCCGACGTCGTCGCCGTCTACCTCGTCTCGCCGACCTACTACGGCGTCGCGGCCGACCTCGAGTCGATCGAACGCATCGTCCACGGGGCGGGAAAGGTGTTGCTCGTGGACGAGGCGTGGGGTCCGCACTTCCATTTTCATCCCGACCTGCCGCTCTCCGCCACGACGGCAGGCGTCGACCTCTGCATAAACTCGACGCACAAGATGCTTTCGTCGTTCTCGCAGTGCGCGATGCTCCACCAAATCGGTGACCGAGTCCGGCTCGATCGCCTCCAATCGGTGCTGAAGATGTTCCTTTCGACGTCACCAAATTTGCCGATGGTCGCCTCGCTCGATGTAGCGCGCAAGCAGATGGCGACAGAGGGAACGGCGCTGCTGTCGCGCGTGATCGATCTCGCGCAAGAGACCCGCGCGCGCCTGAACGGCATCGCGGGGCTGTACTGCTTCGGCGAGGAGCTGCGAGGGCGCAAGGGCGTCTTCGATCTCGATCCGACCAAGATCGCGGTGACGGTCAAAGGGCTCGGGTACACGGGCTACGAGGCATCCGAAATTCTGCGCCGGCGCTATAATATTCAGGTCGAGCTGGCCGACCTCTTCAACGTCGTCGCGCTGTTCACGATCGGCACGACCCGCGACGCGGCAGAGCGCTTCGTCGCCGCGTTCGAGGAACTGGCGCGTGGCGAACGAGAGCTCGACATGTTTGCACCGTCCGGCATTTTAGAGCAGCGCCTGCGTCGCCGAAACTTCTCTCTTCCCGCAATCCCTCCGATGCGGATGCGACCGCGCGAGGCGTTTCTTGCCGACACGGAATCCGTAAAGCTTCGCGAATCGAAGGGCCGCATCTGCGCCGAAACGCTGACGCCGTATCCTCCGGGTATCCCGGTAATCGCGCCGGGTGAAGAGATCACGCAGGAGATCATCGATTATCTGCGGCTCGAACTGAAGGCCGGCGTGCGAATTCAAGGACCATACGACGACAAGCTGCACAAGGTCCGCGTGGTGAAGGAGTAGCATGCCTTTTGCTTAAGACCCGCGGAGTGCCTTGGGGGAGAGGCGCGGAAACGAGGATCAGTATTGGCGGTCAGAGTTCAGCAAGTTTCCCCTAGTTGGGAACTCTCTCAGCTCCTCGACATTTTCCCACTCGCGATACGACAAGCGCTAGTCCGTCTCAACGACATCGAAGACATCATCGAAGTGGTGCTCGACCTCGGGCGCCCTCCAGAAGCGCGCTTCGAACACGACTTCAAGTATCTTAGCGATACCCCCGTAAGCCACGAAGACATCGCGCACGTCTGCTCGCGCATCTCGCCATTCGGCGCAGACAATCGCGCGGGCATCGAACAGACGCTGCACCGGATCAGCGCGATCCGCAACCGCGGCGGCAAGATCGTGGGGCTCACCTGCCGCGTCGGGCGCGCGATCTACGGAACGATCGACATCCTGCTCGACGTGCTGCGCAGCGGCAAGTCGATCTGTCTGCTCGGGAAGCCCGGCGTCGGCAAGACGACGATGCTGCGCGAGTGCGCGCGCGTGCTTTCGGAGGAGCGCAAGCGCGTCGTGATCGTCGATACGTCCAACGAGATCGCCGGGGATGGCGACATTCCGCATCCCGGCATCGGACTCGCCCGCAGGATGCAAGTGGCGGATCCTACCCTCCAGCACGCCGTGATGATCGAAGCCGTCGAGAATCACATGCCCGAAGTCATCGTCATCGACGAGATCGGCACCGAGGCCGAGTCGGCGGCCGCGCGTACGATCGCCGAACGCGGCGTGACGCTCATCGGAACCGCCCACGGACAGACGCTGGAGAACCTGCTGATGAATCCGACGCTCTCCGATCTCGTCGGCGGTATCAGCGCGGTGACGCTCTCGGACGAAGAAGCGCGGCGGCGGGGCACTCGCAAGACCGTGCTGGAACGCAAAGCGCCGCCGACGTTCGACGTGGTCATCGAGATTCACGATCGGGATCGCCTGGCGATCCACAAGAACGTCGCCGACGTGATCGACGCATTGCTGCGTGGGTATCAGCCGCAGCCGGAGATTCGCCAGCGCGAGCCCAGCGGTGCGGTCACGGTCGTGCAAGAGGCCGATACCGAGTCCATGCCGCGCCTCGAGGCCTACGATCAGGATCGCGAGCACGACGAACGCGAGCGGCCCCTCTCGATCTTTCCTTACGGCGTGTCGCGCAACAAGATCGAACGCGCGATCGCAAACCTGCGCGTGAACGCTTCGATGGCGCGCAACTGGGACGACGCCGACGTCGTGCTAACGCTGAAGACGCTGGAACGCAAAGAGCAGCCTAAGCTCAAGCAGATCGCCTCGGACAACGTGCCGATCTACTCGATTAAGACGAATACGACGTCGCAGATTCAGTCGGCCCTGCGCGACGTCTTCAACCTCGGATCCATCGACAACGAAGAGATCGCGCTGCGCGAGGCCGAGGAAGCGATCTATCAGGTGCTGCTGACCAGTCAGGCGATCGAGCTCTCGCCGCAAACCTCGTATATTCGGCGAATGCAGCATCAGCTGGCCGAGCGTTACCGGCTGCAGTCGCGCAGCACCGGCCTCGAGCCGAACCGCCGCGTTCGCATTTTCAAGACGACCGACGCCTAGCGTCGATGTTCGTCGTCGTCGAGGGAATCGAGGGCAGCGGAAAGAGCACGCTCGTGGCGGGGCTCGCGGAGTGGTTGCGCTCGGTGGGCCACGACCCGCTCGTCACGTACGAGCCGGGAGGCACGCCGGCCGGGAGCGCGATTCGCGAGATCTTCCTTAACCGGTGGATCGCGATCTCAGCGTTGACGGAAAGCTTTCTGGTCAACGCCGCGCGCGCGCAGCACGTCGTGGACGAGATTCGCCCCGCGCTCGAAGCGGGGCGCGTCGTCATCTGCGACCGGTTCACCGACTCGACGCTGGCCTATCAAGGATACGGGCGCGGCCTCGATCTGAGTTCGCTGCGCGCGATTTGTGAGATCGCCACGGGCGGGCTCGAGCCGGACCTCGTGCTGATCGTCGACCTTCCAGTCGAAACTGCGCGAGCGCGCATGCGCGGGCGCGCGAACGACGCCGATCGGATCGAGGCCGAATCCGACGCGTTCCACGAGCGCGTACGGCAAGGCTTTCTCAAGCTCGCCGATTCCCCGCGCCATCGCGTGCTCGACGGCGGGCAGCCGCCGCCGCAAGTATTGGCGGCCGCGCGGGAGATCGTGCGCGAAAAGATGTAGCGCGGTGAGCGAGCTGCACTTCGACGTCGTCGGCGCGGAGGGTCCAAGACGCTATTTCGAGGCGTTGAGTCGCAGGCAGCTCGCGCACGCCTACGCCTTTACCGGACCCCACGGTGTCGGGAAGAAGACGTTCGCGCGGCGCTTGGCGCAATCGCTGCTCTGCCTCGCGCCGAAAGAGGGCGTCGTAGGATACGACGGAGTCTGCTCCTCGTGCGCGCTCTTTCGCGGGGAGAGCGTGCACCATCCCGATTTTCTCGAGCACGACGGCGTGCTCAAAATCGGCGACCGCGACGTAGCGGCGGGATTCGGCGAAGGCGATCAGCTCTCGGCGAGAGACGTCGTCCGCCAGCTCTCGATGCAGTCCTACAGCGGCGGCATGCGAGTATTGCTGCTGGGAGACATCGACTTCGCAACGCAGCATGCGGCAAATGCGCTCCTGAAGTTCCTCGAGGAGCCGCCCCAGGGCGTAGCGATGATAATGACGACCGCCACGCCGGGACGGCTGCTCGCGACGATCCGTTCGCGCGTCATCGAGGTGCGCTTCCCGCGGTTCTCAACGGCGCAGGTGCACGAGATCTTGATCAGGCTGCACTACGGCGACAAGGATGCCGAGCTGGGTGCGTCCCTGAGCGGCGGCAGCGTGACTCGCGCACTCGCGGCGCTGGAAACCGAGGAAGAATCGCTTCGCGCCTCGGTCGTGCGCTGGTTCTTCGAAAGCGTTGCGGGAAAATCGCCGCAGGATTCGTGGGCGACGCGGGAGACGCTCGACGAAGGTTTGGAGACGGTCAAGACGCTCGTTCGCGACTGGATCGTCGCGAGCGGTCACGACGGCGTCGCGCTGGTCTCGATCGACCACGCCGATCGCATTCGCCGCCTGAAGCCGCTGCGCGGACCTCAGGCCGTCGCGCTGCTCGCCAAGCTCGACGAAGCGCAGCGTCTCGCGCGCACGAACGTCAGCGCGGCTCTGATCGGCGAGCTCGTGCGTATGGCGATCACCAGTAGTTAGGTTCCTAAGTAAAGGCGATGTCGTCGTACTGTTTGGCGAACGGAAACGCGAGATAGGCGAGGACCATCGCCCTGACGCCTGCCAGGACGAGCTCGGATCCGATCGCTCCAAAGCTAAGCGGGAGGCGGACCGCGATCAACTGCGGCAATCCGACCCAGAGCAGGACGAAGACGATCGCTAAGATCGCCGTGCCGATCGGCTGCGCTCGCACCGCGCGAAAAGATGCGCCGATGGCGAGATTTCCCGGCATGCCGCCGATGGCCGCCGCCGGTATCGTATAGATCAGAAAGAACGCCACGACTAGCTGGAGCACGATCTGCAGCACGGCGATGCTCAAAAGCTGACCGAGATATCCGGCCACATAGACCAAGAAATAGAAGCCGATCGTGGCGATGAGAATCCCGCCGGCCTTGAGGCGGCCCTCCTCCCACGCTTCGTCGAAGGTGGCGCGGCGGCGGCGCCACACGTTGTTTGCCCCGATCACGGCGACGCCAAAGCAAAAGCCGTAGACCAGTTGCGTCACGATCTGAAACAGAAAGTTGCCCGCACCGCCGAGCGGATCGGTGAAGATAGGTGCGAGCTGCGCTAGGAGCAGATCGACCACCGCCGCGAGCAGCGGCATCACGAAAACCGTGGGATGGCGCAGCAAGAGCGGGATCGCTTGCGCGTACATCGCCAGGTCGACCCCAAGCCTGCGGCGCCGCATCGAGGCTAAAGGTCCCTAGAAGCGCGCGCCCTCGAGCGCGTGCCGGCACGAGCAATCGGCGTCCACCGAAATCTTCTCGACGATCTTGCCTATCGCGTTTTTGACGCGGTCGTTGTTGCGATTGAAGACTTCGATAACTTCGTGATGCGAGACCGGCGGCATCCCATCGATTCCCACGTCGTAGTCGGTGATGAGCGAGATGTTGACGTAGCACATCTCGAGCTCGCGCGCGAGGTAGGCCTCGGGATACTGCGTCATGTTGATGACCTCCCAGCCCTGACTCTGAAACCACTTCGATTCGGCGCGCGTCGAGAAGCGCGGCCCTTGAATGACGACGACGGTGCCGCGCTCGTGGGTTTCGACGCCGAGATCGCGCAGCGCCGCAATCGCAATCGGCCGCAGCGTCGGACAGTAGGCGTCGGCGAAGCTCACGTGCGTCGTGATCGGCCCGTCGTAGAACGTGTCCTTGCGCCCGCTCGTGCGATCCACGAGCTGATCGCAGACCACCATCGAACCGGGTTGCACGCTCTCCTTCAGCGACCCGCAGGCGGTGGGGCCGAGGATCCATTTCACGCCCAACTGCTTCATCGCATACAGGTTCGCACGGTAGTTGATCGATTGGGGAGGAAAGCGATGATCCTTGCCGTGGCGCGGAAGAAACGCCACGCGTTTCCCGGCGATCTCACCCAGCGCCACCTTGTCGCTCGGCGCGCCGTACGGCGTCTCGACCCACGCTTCGCGCGAGTTGTCCATGAGCGCATAGAATCCCGACCCGCCGAAAACGCCGATGTCGGCGCGCAAATCATCTGCCATCGCTCTTAACCTCTAGAAAGCGTCGCTGTAATCCTGTACGCGCGCACGGCTGCTTCCTAGTCTTCGTTAGCGGTTAAAGTCTGAGGGCTTCAGGTCGTCGAGGAATTTCTTGAACCGCGCCATCTCGGTCTCGTTGATGGGCTTCTTTTCGGCGGTGGCCTCTTCGAGGACGATCTTGTCCGACACGAAGATCGGGGCCGGAACGCGCAACGCGAGGGCGATGCCGTCCGACGGGCGCGCGTCGATCTCTTGCAGCTCGCCGTTCGTTCGGACGATGAGCTTGGCAAAAAACGTCGAGTCCTTGATGTCGTGGATCACGACCTGCTCGAGATTGGCGTTGAGCGAATCGAGAATATTGCGCATGAGGTCGTGCGAGAGCGGACGCGGTACCGGTGCGCCTTCCAGTGCGAGCGCGATCGCAGTCGCTTCAAACGGACCGATCAGTATCGGGAGGTAGTGGGAGCCGTCCATGTCCTTGAGGATCACCACTGGATCGTGGGTCAGGAGGTCGATGCCGAGTTTGTCGACCTTCATTTGGCGCATATACCGACCTATCCGACACGTCCGGCGGATTCTCTTGCCGCCGGTCGTGCCAGGCACCGGCGTGCAAGGGCGGGCGGTGCGAGCAGCCGAACGGGCGGGGTCGAGTATGCCACTCTCATGCGGAATCGTCGGCTTGCCGAACGTGGGCAAGTCGACGATCTTCAACGCGCTCACGCGCTCGGCTCAAGCGCTGGCGGCGAACTATCCGTTTGCGACCGTCGAGCCGAACGTCGGCGAGGTCGCGGTGCCGGACCCGCGCTTGCCGGTGCTCGCGCGACTCGTCAAAGCGCGTAGGATCGTTCCGGCGACCGTTCGCTTTGTCGATATCGCCGGACTGGCCCGTGGCGCGAGCGCTGGCGAGGGCCTCGGGAACGCGTTCCTTAGTCATATCCGAGAGACGGATGCAATCGCGATGGTGCTGCGCTGCTTCGAAGACGAGAACATCTCGCACGTGGAGGGCCATCCCGAGCCGCAACGCGACGCGGAAATCGTCGGGATCGAACTGGCGCTTGCCGACGTCGCGACGATGCAGCGGCGGCTCGTCAAGCTGGATAAGGAAACGCGAGCCAATCCGGAGCTGCGCGAATATCTGGCCGCGGCGCAGCGCCTCACCTCGGCGCTCGAAGACGCGCGTCCAGCGCGCAGCTTCGCGGTCGGCTCTCTGGAAGCGCAAGTCGCCGCCGACTCCTTCCTCCTGACGTGGAAACCGGTGGTGTACGTCGCAAACGTGGACGAAACGCAGTCGGAGCTGGCCGGCGAGCTGATCAAAGTCGTGCGCGAGGTCGCGAGCGCTCAGGACGGGCGCGCCGTCGCGGTGAGTGGGAAGGTCGAAGCCGAGCTGGCCGGGCTCTCCGAGGTCGAGGCCGCCGACTTTCGTCGCGAGTTCGGAATCGAGCGCAGCGGCCTCGACGAGCTCTCGGCCGCCGCGTACGACATCCTCGGGCTCATGACGTTCCTCACGGCCGGCGAAAAGGAAGCCCGTGCCTGGCCGATTCGGCGCGGGTCGAAGGCGCCACAGGCGGCGGGAACGATTCACAGCGATCTCGAGCGCGGCTTCATTCGGGCGGAGATCGTCTCGTATGACGATTACGTCGAATACGGGACGATGGAAGCGCTGCGATCGGCGGGACGCGTCCGTAGCGAAGGCAGGGAGTACGTGATGCAAGAGGGCGACGTCGTCAATTTTCGATTCAACGTATAAATCAAGGGCATCCGGCGTAGAACCGAAAAACCCTTAGAGCATGACCACTGCGCTGCGCGAAGCCTCGGTGCGCGAAGTCTCCGTCTTCGGCGACGCGATCGCATATTTCAACGAGGCGGCCGACCTGTTGGAGCTCGACGCCGGCATGCGGCGGATCCTCACCCATCCGTCGCGCCAAATCATCTTTTCCATCCCGTTTCAACGCGACTCCGGCGAGTTCGAGGTCTACACAGGCTATCGCGTGCAGTACAATTTCGCGCGCGGTCCCGCGAAGGGCGGCATTCGTTACCATCCGGGCGTAACGCTCGACGAGGTCACCGCGCTCGCCTTCTGGATGACGTGGAAGTGCGCGGTCGTCGATCTTCCGTTCGGCGGCGGCAAAGGCGGCGTCACGTGCGATCCCACGACGCTCTCCGCGAACGAGCTCGAGCGCATCACGCGGCGCTACGCCGCGGAGCTGGTGGAGGTCGTCGGTCCGGATAAAGACGTCCCGGCGCCGGACGTCAACACGACGCCGCAGGTGATGGCGTGGTTCATGGACACGTACTCCATGCACGTGCGACAAAATACGCCCGGCGTGGTTACCGGAAAGCCGCTGGAGATCGGCGGCTCGCGCGGCCGCATCGAGGCGACGGGCCGCGGCGTCACGATCTGCGCGCTCGACGAGATGGCCGAGATGGGCCTGCGCCCCGACCAGGCGACGATCGCGATTCAAGGCTTCGGTAATGTCGGCAAGTATGCAGCGAAGCTCTTCGAGGAGCGCGGATGCAGGATCGTCGGAATTTCCGACGTGACGGGAGCCTACTACAACGAGGATGGGATCTACGTCAGCGGAGCGATGGAGCACGCCGCCAAGTTCGGATCGCTGGAAGGCTTCAAGGGCGGAGAGAAGATTACCAACGGCGAGCTGCTCGCCAGCAAGTGCGACGTTTTGGTTCCAGCGGCGCTCGAAAAAGTCTTCACGCCCGAGAGCGCGGCCAAGGTGCAGGCAAAGCTGCTCGTCGAGGGCGCAAATGGCCCGACGACGCCGGAGGCCGACCGCATTTTCCGCGAGCGCGGCGTCATTGTGATTCCTGACATCATGGCAAATGCGGGCGGAGTGACCGTTTCGTACTTCGAGTGGGCGCAAGACCGCATGGGATACTTCTGGAAGGAACCCGAGGTCAACGAGAAGCTCGAAGACTTCCTCCTTACGAACCTCCACGAGATCCGCTCGATTGCGACCTCGCGTCACGCCACCCTGCGAACCGCCGCCTACACGCTGGCCATCGATCGCGTCGTCAAGGCCTCGAAACTCCGAGGAATCTACGCGTAACTAGTGAATGGCCGCGCCTTGCGGAAATTCCAGCGAGCCTTTGAACGTGACGTCCGGACTGCCGGCTCCCGGTGCAAACTCGAGGACGTCGACCTGCGTCGGATCGTAGAGCGATCCGTCTTTGCCTACCGCGAAGAACTGCGATTCGCCGCCCGAAATGAGGCGTGACGGATTGTGCGATCCCGGTGCGTAGACGTTGATTCCGTTGAGCGCGCCACCCACATAGAGATTTCCCTGCGCGTCGCGTCCGAGACCCTGATTGAGGCTCGCGCCGCCCAATTGCGCAAGATTCAAGTCGCGCTCGTGCTTCAGGCCCGGCGCGAACTTCACGACGTGCGCGGGCGGATTATTGTAGACGAAGAACGAGGCGTAGAGATTATCGCGCGAATCGACGGCGAGTCCGCCCATGAATGGAAAGCCATGGAGCGACGTCGGGAAGACGGTTTTGATCGGCGTGGTGCCGCCGGGCGCGTATTCGGCGATCTCGACCGTCGAGCCGGAGTTGCCGCCGACGTACACGTTGCCCTTCGCGTCGGCGACGACGCTCATCGGCGGATACTGCATCTTGATCGTAACTGAAGGCGTCACCGATCCGGCCGGATACTGCGTAACCGTCGGACTCCCGCCGCCCAGGAACGCAGAGTTCGCGACGTAGAGCGTGCCCTTCGCGTCGACCGCGATGCCCTCGGGCGTGTCGATGCCGTCGGTGATCTTAGCGATCGGAGACGGACTCGGGACGTTTGCCGGAAAGAGCGTCACCGAGCTCGCAACCAGATCCGAAATGTAAAGAGTTTGTGAAGACGGCGGTCGTCTGACCATCGGCGCGCGCGTTACCACGTTAGCGCGGTGCATCGAGGGAAGAGGCCCGGCGCCGTTCGAGCTGAGCGACGTGCTCGAACACGCGGCCAACGTCGCCAGTGCCGATAGCGCAAGTGTTATCGAAGCGTTATGAAGTCTCACCGGTCGATCCTAGAGGGCAGCGGTAAAAAAAGCGTGAAGGGCCGCACGGATGAGACCGCCGGAAAACGAGCCGGATGCCGAAGAGATGGAGACGCTTCTCGACGACGAAGACCGCGCGCTCCTCGAGAACCCGAACGTCCCCGACGACGTCAAGTCGGAAGTGGCGGAGCGCCTAGAGCGCTTCCACGACGAAGATCTCGAGGAAGAGATCGAGGACGAGCCGCCTCCGCCCTAAGAGTTTGCCGGGCTAAACTCCTAGTGCGGCGCGTACGGATCCGGAAAGCAATATTTTTTGTTGGAGCAACGAGTGCCGTCGTAGACCCCGCGCACGTCGACCTCGGGTATGTGAGTTCCATAGGCCTTGTTGATCGTCGCGATAAAATCGTAGGCGATCAGCGCATACCCGGTATTCGAGGGATGCAGGCCGTCGTAGCTCAGTATTCCGGCCCCGTAGCCGATCGAACAGCATATCCCCGGATTGATCGAGGCAGCTTGCGCGAAGTATGGATTCGACGGGTTCTTGCTCGCCAGTCCCTCGAAGATCGCTTGGATGTCGACGAGCGGCACGTGAGTCTCCGATGCCGCGTTGCCGATGCCGGTGTTGATTGCGTCGTTCAGTGCCTGGATTTTGCCGGCGAAGGCCGGCGTGATGTAATTCGAGCCGAGACCGCTGCCGGGCTTGGGTTTGCATCCCGGCGCGGGCTTCGGGCAATCCAGATTCGGAAGCACGCCTCCGTTGGGATTGTAGTAGGTCGCAATTAAGATCACGGCAGGCAGCGTGAGATAGCCGCACGGCTTCGACTCGGAGGTCGGTACGCAGCCACCCGGAGTCTCCAAGTGATACTGATGCGCGATCTGCGGCAGCACGGAAGCTGGAAGTCCGCCGACCGGCATCAGGAAGCACGACGCGTATGTCTCGAGCGCGCAGTCGCGCTTCGTCTTCGGCACGAGCGTCATGCGCTGGAAGTAGCCGGTCTCGAGGATGTTCGGAAGGTTCGCGACGACGACGCGCGCGCCGGCATTCTGCAGCGTCGAGATCGTCGCCTTCAGGTCGCTTGCGGCCTGGCCCGGATTGCGATCTCCCCCGACGAAACGCCCACCGCTTCCCATGTACTTGAGCACGTCGTTCGCTCCGAGCCAAACCGTCGCGAGCGTCGGATGGCGCGACGCTGCGGCGTTAGCCTCGGTGAGGTGCGGTCCGAGGTTCGTGAAGTCGCGCAGCACCGGCCAAAACGTGCCGCTCTCTTCGGAGACGACGTTGCTGAGCAGCCCGGGGATGCCGGGAATCGGTTTGCACGTCGTCGTCTGCGGCTGGTGCAAAACGTTCGCTTCGTGCAGCGTCAGCCCGGGCACGGCGACGTTTCGCACCGTCGTCGCGGCGGGATTCATGCGCGTGCGCGCGGATCCGCGCAAGAGGAATCCGGCCTGATTGAAGCCGTGATAGGCGGTGCAGGCGTCGGGCGTCTTGAGCTGACCGAACGGAACGAACGCGCTAACCGAGGGCACGATCTGATTGTCGAGGCCCGGCCCTTGTATCAGCGGCAACGGGCTCAGCGTCGCATCGTACATGCCGGCGATGGCGGTATCGAGCGGTTTGCTCGAGGCTTGCTCGTCGAGGAGCGCCCACCAGCCGCTCTCCTGGGTCGGCTTAACCGTCAGCCCCGGGTAGAACGGATCGTTTACATCCGTATCTCCGAGGAAACCGCCGGCCTGATAGCCCGCGGTCAGGCTGTCGCCGACGCCGACGATCTTCGAGACGACCCGCGCCTGCGCCGGTTCAAAACG
The DNA here is from genome assembly GCA_963759245.1 of Vulcanimicrobiota bacterium. Classification (GTDB taxonomy): domain Bacteria; phylum Vulcanimicrobiota; class Vulcanimicrobiia; order Vulcanimicrobiales; family Vulcanimicrobiaceae; genus Cybelea. The sequence continues at coordinate 366,538 of CAVWYN010000003.1, forward strand.
GCGCGTTTCCGGTACGACGCCCGCGCTTGGGACGGCGCTTCGCCCGCCGCACGCGGCGAGCGATCCGAGCACGAGCGGAATGAGAAGTTTCGCGTACGAGAGTTTCATGCAGCCTCTTTAGTCTACAACGGGAAAACGCTGGGTGAGCCGATGCCGAACTGCAGTTGCAGCTGCGTCGCCTTCAGACCGCCGATGGCGAGGCCGCAGGCGTTGTTGAGCGCCTGCTGGACGGTAACGCACTTGATCGCGGTGATTCCGTCGGGGCCGAGATTCGTCGGGCCGCCGCTATTGAGCAACAGTTGCACGAACGCATACTTGCTCAGGCGTTGCGAGGCGCCGAGAAAGTACGCGATGAGATGTTCGGGATACGGGTCGGTCGGAAGATAGTCGCGCGCGCTCTGCGGCTCGAAGAAGATGGTCGTCCCTTTGACCGGCGTGTACTCGAGATAGATCACCTGCGGCAACTGCATCGAGTTGCCGACGTTGGCTCCCGCAGTGTGCACGAGCCATTGCGGCGCAACCGTGAACGTTCCGAACATCTTCGGCGTCTTCAAGAACGGCAGCGTCAACGCAACGGCATAGTATTGCGCCGTTCGCACCGGGATGTTGATCACGGGGCCGTCCGGCACGTTGTACGTGAACGGCACGACGTCGTTGTTGTGGGGCGCGAAACCGATCTGGCCGCCGCGAGCTACGTACGTTGGCGTGATGACGATCGGAATCGGGCCGGGCAGCTTATCCGACCTGATCACGAACATCTTCTGCAGCATGAAGACGCCGAACGTATCCTTCGTGCGCACGTTGATGTTTCGCCCGGCGCCCGGACCGCACGCGTTCCCGCCCGTGAGATCGGCGCATCCGACCGGATTACGGAAGCCCGCCAAATAGACGGGCGCCGTGCCGCTGTTGAATCCATACGGCCAGTGCTGCAGTTGGAACATGCTTGCAACGATTCGCGTCCCCGAGTTGAAGCCGTAGCCGAGCGACGCGTCCATGCCGCCCATCAGCCAGCCCTTTCCGTACGATCCTATGTCGCCGTACGGATAGGCGGCCGAGATATCGACTCGATACTCGAACCTGCCGCCCGGGAGCTCCATTTTTGGTCCGTGCCGGCGTTGCTGAACCGGCGGAACCTGTGCTACAGGTCCACTACCGTTCGTTGCAGCTTGACGGCGCGCGCGTTCGCGCTCTTCCTTCTGTTGGTCGAGAGTACTCTTTATTGCATCGTTCGCGCCGGGGACGATTGTTTTTTGAAAAACGTCAGCCGTTCCGTCGTCCGCCGCTGCAGGTAGCCCGAAAGCACAAATCGACAGGGCCGCGAGCGCGGCCGTAACGACGCGAGAGAGATAAACGAGCATGCAAGCGAACTCCTAAGCGAGACGACGATGACAGCGGTTATTAATTCTATCAATCGTTCCGCAAAAGAGTTGCTCTTATAGTATTGAGTTCCTCCAGACTCCTACACGCCGACCGGCGGTGCGACAGGTTCTTCGCGAATTTCGCCGCGCGCTTGTCCGTCGCGGCCGGCGCCGGTGCCGCGCAACTCGAACGACTTAATGATGACGTAGAGCACCGGAGTGATGCCGAGATTGAGAAGCGTTGACATCAACATTCCGCCGAAGACGACGGTGCCGAGGGAATGGCGCGCCGCTTCGCCGGCGCCCGTGGCAAAGACCAGCGGAGTTACGGCGATCACGAAGGCGATTGAAGTCATCAAAATCGGGCGCAGCCGCGTCTGCGCGGCGCGCATCGCGGCCTGCACGATGCTCGCACCTTGGCGGACCTGCTGATTTCCGAACTCGACGATCAGAATTGCGCTCTTGCTCGCCAACCCGATGAGCATGACGTAGCCAACCTGGGCATACACGTCCTGCGATAGCGTCGGATCGAAGAGAAACGGTATCGGGAAGTGGCGCAGGTTGATGAAGAGCAGCGCGCCCAGCAGTGCGGTGGGCACGGCGAGCAGCACGATGAGCGGATCGATGTAGCTCTCGTACTGAGCCGAGAGAACGAAGAAGACGAAGATCAGCGCAAGGATGAAGATCTCGATCGTTAGCGGACCCGCCGCGATCTGATCGAGTTGGAGTCCGGTCCACTCGAAACTTACGCCCTTCGGCATGACTTGCGTGGCGATCTGCTGCATCGCCTGGATCGCGCTGCCGGTACTCGTTCCGGGTGCGTTGCTGCCGTTGAGCTCGATGTTGCGGTAGAGATTGTAGTGGCTGATGATGGGCGGTCCGAGCACTTGGTGGATCGTCATCAATGCCGAGAGCGGCGTCATCACCGCGCCGTTTGCCGTCGTTCCGGTGGTGCCGAGCCCGGGGACCGGAGTGGACACCGTCGCGGGCGTCACCAGAGTTCCCGGCGCGGAACTGGAGTGGACGTAGAGGTTACCCAGCGACGCGACGCTGTTTCGGAACGGCGCGTCGGCCTGCACGTCCACCTGCCACGACCGGTTGAGATACGTAAAGTTGTTGACGTAGAGCGACCCGAGATCGACCTCCATCGTCGTGAAGACGTCTTGCAGCGAGACGCCGATCGACTTCGCTTTGTTCCGGTCGATGTTCGATTCGATCTGCGGCGAGTTGATCCGGAACTGCGTGAAGACGTTCTGCAGCCGCGGATCCTTGGCCGCGGCGCCCATCATCGCGTACGCGGTTTGAGTCAACGCCGGCAACCCGACGTTCCCGCGGTCTTCGAGCTCGAACTGGAAGCCGCCGAAGTTGCCCACGCCGTTGATCGCCGGCGGATTGAACGCGAAGATCTGCGCCTCGGGAACTTGCGAGTAGAAGGCATAGTTCAGCCGCTGCTCGAGTGCGAACACGGAATGCGACGTGCACGCCTGCGGATGCGCGAAGAGGAAGATGAGCTGACACCAAGGCGGCGTTTTCCGGTCGCTCCAGGGCTTCATCAGCGAGAACATGATGCCGCGATTGGGTGCGGACCCGGAGAAGCCGAAGCCGCCGACGTCGAAGATATGCTGCACCTCGGGCTGGGCGGCGATGATCTGTTCCGCCTTTTGCGCGATGCGCTGTTCGCCCTCGAGCGACGTTCCCTCCGGCGCCTGCACGAGCGTGATGAAATAACCGAGATCCTCGTCGGGCAAGAAGCCCTGCGGAGTCCTTCCGGCAAGGAATATCGTAAGCAATAGCGCCCCGCCGAAGACGACGGCGACCAGCCATCGGCGCCGAAATAGAGTGGGAAGCGCCCGCGCGTACCAATCCCTAAAGCGCTTGAAGTTTGCGTTGAACCAGCGGAAGAACGCCAGTTTCGACTCGTATTCGCCCGAGAGGAGGCGGGCTGAGAGAACCGGCGCCAGCGTCAGCGCCATGAAGAGCGAAATCGCGATCGAAGCCGCGATCGTAAGCGCAAACTGCTTGTAGATTTGGCCCGTTGTTCCCGGTAGGAAGCCGACCGGCACGAATACCGCGAGCAAGACGAGCGATGACGCTACGACGGCGCTCTGAATTTCACGCATCGCCTCCGCGGCGCTCGCGATCCCGCTCTGCTTTCCCTTGTTCAGCTCCATATGCCGCGCGATGTTCTCGATGACGACGATCGCGTCGTCCACGACCAATCCGGTGGCGAGAGTCAAACCGAAGAGCGTGATCGTGTTGATCGAGAAGTGAAAGAGCTCCATCACGAAAAACGTCCCGATCAGCGAGACCGGTATCGTCGCCGCCGGAATCAGCGTCGACTTCGGAGACTGCAGGAAGACGAAGATCACCAGGATGACCAGCACGATCGAGAGGAGCAGCGTGAGGACGACTTCTCTGATCGACTCGTTCACGAAGGTCGTGACGTCGAACGCCACGTCCCAGTGCATTCCGGCTGGGAATTGCGGGGCGAGCTGCGTCATCTCGGCGAAGACGCTTCGCGAGACGGTCAGTGCGTTGGCGCTCGGGTACTGCAGGACGCCCATGCCGATGACCTTGTCGCTGCCGTCGAAGCGCAGATCGGTCGTATAGCTCTGTGCGCCCAGCTCGACCCGGGCCACGTCGGAAACCCGCACGTAGCCGCCGTTGGGATTCGCCCGCAAGATGATGTTGCCGAACTCCTTCGGATCGGAGAGCTGCGTCAATGCGTTGACCGTATAGGTGTATGGTTGATTCGCGGGCGCGGGCGGAGCGCCGATGCTGCCCGCGGCGACCTCGGCGTTCTGTTCCTGTAGCGCACTGACAACGTCGCTGGCGTCGAGTCCCTGCTGCGCCAGCTTGACGGGATTGAGCCAGATGCGCATCGCGTACTGGCGCTGACCGAAGATGATGACCTGCGAGACGCCGGGCACGCGCTCGAGGTTGTTGACGATGTTGATCTGCGCGTAGTTGCTCATCGCCAGCGTGTCGAGGCTCTTGCTGTCGGACGTCAGCGCGATGCCCATCACGAAGGAGCCGGAGTTCTTGGCGACCGTGATGCCGAGCTGTTGCACCGTCGCCGGGAGCTGTCCGAGTGACGATTGCACCGCGTTCTGCACGTCGGCGGCGGCGATGTCGAGGTTGACGCCTAAATTAAAGGTACACGTGATCGTCGAGGTGCCTTGTGCGCTCGTCGAGCTGAGGTACCTTAGCCCCTGAACCGTGTTGACCGCTTGCTCGAGCGGCGTTGTTACCTGCGCTTCTACCGCCTGAGGACTGGCTCCGGTGTACACCGCCGTGACCGTGACGACCGGAGGCGCGATTTGGGGGTACTGCGCAATCGGGAGCGCCGGCATCACGATGAGTCCGGCGATCAAGATAAGCAGCGAGCAGACCGCCGCGAGGACGGGCCGGTTGAGGAAGACCTTCGTCACGTTAGCTGTACCAACCTAAACATGGTGCGCGTGGTTTCAGACCTTAACTTTGCGAAACTCCGTCGGTTGGGAATGCCTGCTCGGCGTGATACGAGCTGCGCGAGAGCGGGCTCGAAACGACCTGATGAAACCCCTTCCCAGCGGCCAGCCGGCCCAGCTCCGCGAACGCCTCCGGCGTGAGGTACTCGACGACGGGCAGATGCTTCTTACTCGGCTGAAGGTATTGGCCCATGGTGAAGATGTCGACGCCCACCCAACGGGCGTCGTCCATGGCCGTCTCGATCTCCGCGTAGGTCTCTCCCAAGCCGAGCATCAGCGACGTCTTCGTATAACGGTCGGGGACTCGGCGCTTGACGTGCGCCAGCACCTTGAGCGACTGATCGTAACCGGCGCGCTTGTCGCGGACGGACGGCGTGAGGCGCCGCACCGTCTCGAGATTGTGCGCGAAGACGTCCGGTTTGGCATCCACGACGATATCGACGGCCGACAGGTCGCCGCGGTAATCGCCGCTGAGAATCTCGACCCGCGATCCCGGGACGCGCTCGTGAATCGCGCGCACGGTGTTTGCGAAGATCAAGGCGCCTCCATCGGGCAGGTCGTCACGATCGACCGCGGTGACGACGAGATATTTCCAGCCGAGATCGCGCACCGCTTCGGCCACGCGGTATGGCTCGAGCCAATCGACTTCGCCGCGCGGGTTGCCGGTCTTCACGTTACAGAACCGGCAGCCGCGCGTGCAGAGATCTCCCAAGATCATGATGGTTGCCGTTCCGGCGCCCCAGCACTCGGCGAGATTCGGACACGCCGCTTCCTTGCAAACCGTGTGCAGCCCGAGCGCTTTTACTTCTGCCTTAACGCGTTCGTATTCGTCGCCGATCGGCAGCGACACGCGCAGCCACGGCGGTTTCCGCAGCAGCGGCGCCGTCGTACCGGTAATCAAATCAACCGTCGTCGTCACTGGGCCCTACGCCGCTGCCGGCTCCGCGCACGAAAATTCGACGTCGAACGAGCGCGCGAACTCTTCGAGCATCGTACGCTTAACGCTCTCCGTATCCATGGCGTGACCCACCTCTGCGGAAAGGGAGGTTATCCCGCGATCGCTCAAGCCGCACGGATTGATCAGCCGATCGTAATCGAGGTCGCTGGAAACGTTGAGCGCGATGCCGTGAAGCGAGACCATTTGCCGGACCGCGAGGCCGATGGCGCAGATTTGTTTGCGGCCAACCCATACGCCCGCGTGCTCGGTCCAGCGTTCGCCGCGCACGCCGAAGCGCCCGCAAAGATTTATCACCGCGGCCTCCAGCGAGCGGACCAAAGGAACGATCTCGCGGAAACGCTCGAGTTTGCGAATCGGATAAACGACGAGCTGCCCCGGACCGTGATACGTCACGTCGCCGCCCCGTTCGATCGCGACGAGATCCACGCCACGCTCGGCCAAGCGTTCCTCCGAAAGCAAGACGTTCTCGCGTTTAGCCTGTCGCCCCAGCGTAATCACCGGCGTGTGCTCGACCACGATCCACGTATCCGGCTCGCGCCCGTCGCGCACGGCCGCATGGAGCCGATGCTGCAAGTCCCACACCTCACGGTAGGGTCTCAAACCGAGGTCGATCAATCGCGCGCTAATCATTTAACGTTCAAAATCGCACAACACTAAGCGCCCACCGGAGTTTTCGGTTTGGGATTGAGGATGTGAATCGCTTTGCCGTGGGCGGCCTCGGCCGCGTCCATGATGCCCTCGGTGAACGTCGGATGCGGATGTACCGAGAGCCCGATGTCTTCGAGCGTCGCTCCCATCTCGAGCGCGATGAGTCCCTCGCCGATCAACGACTCGGCCTGCGGCGCGACGATGTGCATGCCAAGCAACAGATCGCTCTTCGCGTCGGCGACGAGCTTGATGAGGCCGTCCGATTCGTTCATCGTGCGCGCGCGGCCGCTGGCGCTCAGCGGGAACTTGCCGATGCGCACCTCGTGGCCGGAGGCCTTCGCCTCCTCTTCGGAGAGCCCGGCCGTGGCGACCTCGGGATCCGTGTAGATGCAGTTCGGCACGGCGACGGGATCGAAGGCGGCGGATCTGTCGCCGTTGATCACCTCCGCCGCGACGACGCCTTGCTTCATCGCGCGGTGCGCGAGCAGCGGCGCTCCCGTGACGTCGCCGACCGCGAAGATGTTCGGCACCGAGGTGCGTTGCTGCCGATCGGTAGCGACGAAACCGCCGGCGTCGGTGGCGAGACCCGCCTTCTCCAGGGCGAGATGGTCGGTGACGGGCCGACGGCCGACGGCGACGAGCACCATGTCGAACTCGCGCGTCTCGTCTTTTCCTCCGGTTCCTTCGCCGTTGATCGTGGCGCGGACGGCTTTGCCGTGCTTCTCGACCGTGCCGACCTTGGTGTTCAGCATGATCTCGATGCCTTGCTTTTTCAAAATTCGTCCGAGCGTCTTTCCGATCTCGACATCGGTGCCGGTGAGAATCTGCGGCATCATCTCGACGACTAGGACCTGCGCGCCCAGGCGGCGATAGACCGTCGCGAACTCTAGTCCGATGACGCCGCCGCCGATCACCAGGAGATTCTTTGGAATGCGCGCGAGCCGCACGGCATCGTCGGAGTTGACGATCGTCTCGCCGTCGCGCGGCCAGGCTCTTACGTCGACCGGAGCAGCACCTGTAGCGATAACGATGTTGTCGGCCGCGATCCTCGCGGTTCCGCCCTCTTTCTTCTTTACCGTGAGCTCCTTGGGACCCGTGAACGACGCCTCGCCCGCAAGAAACTCTACGCCGTTGGCCTTGAAGAGCGTCTTGACTCCGCTGACGTTCGCGTTGACGACGTCGTTCGTGTACTTCGCAACGGTTTCGCGTTCGATTTCCGCTTTGGGAACCTTGAGCCCGAGCGAGCCCGCGCGCTCGATGTGCCGGATAACTTCGCCGACGTGCAGGAGCGCTTTCGTCGGAATGCAGCCCCAGTTGAGACAGACGCCGCCGACCTCGTCACGATCGACGCAGATGACCTTCTTGCCTAGTTGCCCGAGTCTGATCGCGGCGTGATAACCGCCGGGTCCGGCGCCGATGACGGCTGCGTCAACTTGGTACTCTGCATTGCTCATACGCCAGGCTTCGCGCCCAATCGGCAGCGTTCCCCAGGGAATGAGCGAAATGGAGTCATCCATGTCGAGGATTGGATGGGCAGCGGTTCTGCCCGAGCTCGATCGCGACTCGATCGTTCCGCTCTACCGCCAGATCTACGAGCATCTCCGCGAGGCGATCCTCGCCGGCACGCTCCCCGAATCGACGCGACTGCCGCCCGAGCGGACGATGGCCGACCGGCTCTCGGTCAACCGCAGCACGATCGTGCACGCGTACCGCGAGCTCGTCGGCGAGGGGTTGATCGAGCAGCGAGTGGGCTCCGGCTCGCGCGTGGTCCCGCAACTACGCGGGGGGCAACCCGAGCGTGCCGCCGGCGTGCCGTGGTGGGTCACGCTGCCGCCGTGGCGCGTCGGCGAGTTCCCCAACGTGTTAGGGGAGCTCGCGGCCAAACCCGAGCCGGGACGAATCTCGTTCGTTCAAGGCGTCGCGCCGGATGAACCCTCGCCGCTCGGCGAGTTGGCGAAGTCGTTCGGTCGCGTGGCCCGCGACCCGCGCTTCGTGCTCTCCTACGGCGACTCGGAGGGATACGAGCCGCTGCGCGCGGCGATCGCGGCGCGGATGAACGCGCGCGGCGCCCTCACGGTCGCGCCGAGCAGCGTCATCGTTCTCACGGGGTCGACGCAGGGAATCGCGATCGTCGCGCAGAGCTTAGCCGAGCCCGGCGACGAGATCATCGTCGAATCGCCGTCGTATCCCGGCGCGCTGCAAGTCTTTCAAATCAACGGGCTGCGCGCGATCTCGGTGCCGGTCGACGACGACGGCATGCGCGTCGACCACATCGAGGCGGTGCTGCGCACGCGCCGCCCGCGCTTCATTTACACGATGCCGTCGTTGCACAATCCGACGAACGCCACGATGAACGCCGACCGGCGAGAGCGGCTCGCCACGATCGCCCGGCGCGCGGGCGTTCCCATCGTGGAAGACGATCCCTACGGACCGCTCGGGCCGCCCGGAATTCCTCTCGTCGCGCTCGCGCCCGATCACGTCGTCTACATCTCGACCTTCTCCAAAACGATCGCGCCGAGCTTGCGGGTGGGCTGGCTGGTGGCGCCGCGAACGATTCTCGAGCGGCTGCTGCTGCGCAAGCAGGCCTACGACATGGCGACCAGCCTCTACGTGCAGGCCGCCATCGCCGATTATCTGGGGCGCGACTACGACGCGCACGTCGAGCAGTTGCGCGAGGAGCTGCTGCACCGGCGGACGCTCGCAGACGAGGCGATCGCAAAGTATTGGCCGGCCAGCTTGCGGGCTAGCCGGCCTTCCGGCGGATTCTACGTTTGGACGTCGACGCCGCGCGAGATCCGCGCGCGAGCGCTGCTCGATGCGTCGGAGCGGCGCGGCGCGTCGTTCCTCTTCGGGGAGGCGTTCTTCGCAAACTCCGGCGGCGATCATTACATCCGCCTCGCGTTAACGGCGGTTGCGCGCCACGAGATTGCCGAAGGCATTCGCCGAATCGGCGAAGCGATCTCGGCGCTCCGCTCGTGACGTCGTTGCAGCGCCGTCTGCTGCGCTGGTACGGCAGTCAAGGACGCGCGGCGCTGCCCTGGCGGCGCGCGCGCAGTCCCTACCGCACCGTCGTCAGCGAGTTCATGCTCGCTCAGACGCAAGTCGACCGCGTCGTGCCAAAGTTCGAGGCGTTCGTCGCGCGGTTCCCCGACTTCGCGTCGCTCGCGAGCGGCACGCCGGGCGCGGTCCTGCGCGTTTGGAAGGGACTCGGATACAACTCGCGCGCCGTTCGCCTGCAGCGTCTCGCCGTCGCCGTCGTCGAGCAACACGGCGGCGTTCTGCCGTCCGAGCCGAGCGCGCTGCGAGCGTTGCCGGGCATCGGTCCGTACACCGCGGCCGCGATTCGCGCCTTCGGTTTCGATATCGACGATGCGCCGGTCGACACCAACGTCGCGCGAATCGTCCACCGGCTTTGCCTTGGAATCGAACATCCGCCCGCGGCCGATGCGCGCGAACTGCACCGCCGCGCGCGGGATCTCGTGCCTTCCGGGCGTGCCCACGATTGGAACTCCGCCCTGATGGATCTCGGAGCTGCGATTTGCACGGCGCGCGCGCCAAAGTGCCTGCTCTGCCCGCTGCTCGCGGATTGTGAGGCGGCGCCCATCGACGCCGCGCAGCTCGATCGCGCGCGCCTGCTCGATACGAGGCCGCGCTCGCCGCAGAACGCGCTTCCGTTCGAGCGTACGATTCGCTACGCGCGCGGGCGCATCGTCGATCGGCTGCGCGATCTGCCGCCGGGCGAGCGCATATCGTTGCTCGACCTTCATCGGGCCGTTGGCCCGGCCATCCCGGAACGCACCATCGACGAGCTTCACGAGTTCGTCGCGGCGCTGGAGCGTGACGGTCTGGTGACGCGCGACGGAAACCACGTGGCGCTGCGAGAATGACGCCGCGTGGCGTCAATTCCGTTTCCTAACAAGAAAGTGCCGCGGCGCGTCGCGCTCGCGGAGCTGGAAACCCTCGAACGCACCTACCCGCATGCGGTAACCGCGCTAACGTATCAGAACGAGTTCCAGCTCCTCATCGCGGTGATTCTTTCGGCGCAGACCACCGACGCTCGCGTCAACATGACGACGCCGGCGCTCTTCGCCAAATACCCGACGCCGGAGAAGCTCGCCGCGGCCCGCCAGTCCGACGTTGAAGCGATTATAAAGTCGACCGGCTTCTTCCGCATGAAGTCGAAGAACATCATCGCGTGCGCGCGGGACTTGGTCGAACGATTCGGCGGCAAGGTGCCGCGCGATCGCGAAGAGCTCGAGTCGCTCGCCGGCGTCGGCCGCAAGACGGCCAGCGTCGTGATGGCGGGCGCATTTGCGGAGGCGGCGCTCGCCGTCGATACGCACGTCTTTCGCGTCGCGCACCGGCTCGGGATCACGGTCGGTAAGACGCCGCGTCTAGTGGAAGACGATCTGACCGCGCTGCTGCCGCCGGACAAATGGGGCGACGCGACGCACTGGCTGATCATGCATGGCCGCGCGATCTGCAAGGCGCCGACCCCGCTGTGCCCGCGCTGCCCGGTCAACAAACTCTGCCCCACTCCGGCGATCATCGCAAAGCTGGTGACCCTGAAGGCGAAGCAAAAGAAAGCGTCGCCGTGACACAACGCAAGCGCTAGTAATCGTCGTCCGGGGGTTGCGTCGAGATCGGTTCGTTCAAGAAGTAGCTCTCGGAGAGCGGCGCGGCGATCTTCTGGAATGGGCGCGGCTTCTGCGAGAAGTTGAAGCAGTCGGAGAGATTGTCTGCGCGGACGTCGGTCGTGCCGAGCGATCCCAAGCCGAGCGCCTGTTCGGTGAACTTCAAGATGCTGCCGAACTCGTGCTGCTTGTGCGACATGAAGCCCTTGGGAGTGTAGGGCGAAATGACGATCAGCGGGACGCGAAAGCCCAGCTCGTAGGAGTTGAATTGGGGCGGCTTGACGTGATCGTACCAGCCTCCCCAGTCGTCCCATGCGATGAAGATCGCGGTGTTATTCCAGTACTTGCTCTTGCCGATCCGGTTGACGACCGATGCGACCCACGCCGGCCCGGTTCCATTCGTGTTTCCGGCGTGATCCGATGCGGCATACGTCGGCGTCACCCACGCGACAGTCGCCAAATTTCCCATCGATATATCCTTGAGGATCTGCCGCGGTGGGTACACGACGTCGGTTGCGAACTGCGAGCTGTCGTGGATGTGCTTGATCGCATCCGGTCCGTTCCAGAGCCCCGAGCCCGGACCCGATTGGTAGTAGTGCCAGCTCAAGTGTTTTGCATCGATGAGGTCGGTAAGCGCCGGCCGGTCGAAGCAGGGATAGGCCTCGCTGCTCTCGCTGCCTTTGGCATCGATCAGCGTCACGAGCGTTCCCGCCGGCGAGTCGCAACCTCCGGTGAAGTTTTGCTTCGCGGTGATCGGGTTCTCGGAGGCGCGGAGAGACGAGCCCTCGGAGATCGTCGACGTCCCGCTCAGGATGTATTGGTGCGCCGGAAAGCTGGGCCCGGAGTTGGTCTGAAACATCCGGTCGGCAAACGCGTACTGTTCGGCCATCGTGAAGTACGGCTGCACCTCTTTGCGCGGCACGTACGAGTAGGGGCGGTCGAACTTCTGGGGACAGTTCTTGCGCCCGGCGCGGCAGGTCGAGCGCTCTAAGTTGAAGCCGTCCAACTTGCCGTTGTCGTAGGCGGTCTCAAAAGCCGCGTGCTCGTGGTCGATGTCGAACGGCGCCGCCAACGGCTCGGGCTGTAACGTGACCTGTTGGCCCGCCGAATTTGGTCCCGAGTTCACCGTGTCCGCACCCGGCAATCCGCGGAAGAGATTGTCGACCGAGCGATTTTCCTGAAAGATGATAACGACGTGAGTGATCTTTCCATTGCCCAAAAGCAGCGGACTCACCGCGTTGCGAAGCGACGCGGAGCTTTGAAAAACGCCGGCTTGCGAATCCGCCGGCGTTACGCCTTGGGGTATGCTTCGCGCGCCGGTCTGCTGAACGCAGCCTGCAACCACGGCGATGCTAACGCCGAATAAGAATTTCAGTTTTCTCAAGGGCTCGCTACCTCCGATACCAAGCATTACGCGCGCGATGTTGCTTCCCTCGTGGGCGAGCGAGCGATTACGATCGGCCCACCAGTCCGCGCGAGATGACCAGACGTTGAATCTGTTGCGTGCCCTCGTAGATCTGCGTGATCTTTGCGTCGCGCATCATGCGCTCGACCGGATAGTCGGCCGAGTAGCCGAAGCCACCGAGCACTTGCACGGCATCGGTCGTCACCGACATCGCAACGTCACCGCATTTGAGTTTCGCCATCGCGGCCCAAAGGGTCACGTCCGGTCCGCCGCTGTCGCAGCGTCGAGCCGCTTCATACAGCAGCAGCCGCGCCGCCTCAACTTCCGTCTTCATGTCGGCCAGCATGAATCCGATGCCCTGATGCTGACCGATCGGCTTGCCGAAGGCGATGCGTTCTTTGGCGTAGCCTGTCGCGTACTCGAGAGCGCCCGCGGCGATGCCGAGCGCTTGCGCCGCGATGCCGGGTCGCGACTTGTCGAGCACCTTCATCGCGATCTTGAATCCTTCACCCTCTTCGCCCAAGCGGTTGGTTACCGGGACTTCACAATCTTCGAAGATCAGCTCGACGGTGGGAGAGCCGCGAATGCCCATCTTTTTCTCGACGTTGCCGACGGTGAAGCCCGGCGTTCCCTTTTCCACCACGAATGCCGTCACGCCGCGCGATCCCGCGGCAGGATCCGTCACGGCAAAGACGCAGACGACGTCGGCGACGCTCCCGTTGGTGATCCAAATCTTTTGGCCGCCGAGCACGTAGACGTCGCCGCGTTTCTCTGCCCGCGTGCGCATCGATCCGAGAGCGTCGGAGCCGCTCGAGACTTCCGTTAGCGCATACGCGACGAGGTGCTCGCCGGATGCGATCTTTGGTAGAAAGCGCTTTTTCTGTTCCTCGCTGCCGCCGATAACGATTGGCAGCATCCCCAACTCCTGAACGGCGACGATCAGCGCGCTCGACGCGCAGGCTTTGGCAATTTCCTCGACCACCTTGACGTACGTGAGGAACGTTCCGCCCAGGCCCCCGTAGTCGGCCGGGATCGGAATACCGAGCAGATCGTTCTGCGCGAATAGTTCCTTGATATCCCAGGGGAACTCGCCCTTAGCGTCGATCTCGGCGGCGCGCGGCGCGACTTTCTCGGCGACCAGCTCGCGGACGACCGCAAGGATCATCGCCTCTTCGTCGTTGGTTGCAATTTGCGTCGGTGCCAGCGTCATAGTGTGCATACCTTCCACGGAGGCGGTACCCGTTCCGTCGGCGCAATAGGGCGGCATGGAAAAGGTGTACGTTTCCTGCGCCGAAGCGGTCGCCGACATTCCGAACGGCGCTTCCATCGCGGTGGGCGGCTTTGGCCTCAACGGGATTCCCCACAACCTGATCGAGGCGCTGCTGGAGCAGGGTGCTACCGATCTGGTCACCGTCTCGAACAACTGCGGCGTCGATGGCTGGGGACTCGGCGTGCTCCTCGATCACAAGCGAATTCGCAGAACCACTGGGTCGTACGTCGGCGAGAACCGCGAGTTCGAGCGGCAGTATCTACACGGGGAGCTCGAGGTCGAACTCGTTCCGCAGGGGACGCTCGCGGAGCGCCTGCGCGCCGGGGGCTGCGGCATTCCGGCGTTCTACACGCCCGCCGGAGACGGGACGCTGATCGCCGATGGCGGCTTGCCGTGGCGATACGGCGCAAACGGCAGCGTCCTCGTCGCCTCACCGAAGAAGGAGACGCGCGTCTTCGACGGCCGGGAGTACGTGCTGGAAACGGGAATCGTTTGCGACTACGCGCTCGTGCGCGCATCGGTCGGCGATCGTACCGGCAACCTGCTCTTTCACAAAGCAACGCGTAACTTCAATCCGCTCTGCGCGATGGCCGGCAAGATAACGATGGCCGAAGTCGAGGAACTCGTCGAGCCGGGAACGATCGACCCCGAGCTCGTGCATTTGCCTGGCGTCTTCGTGCAGCGCATCGTGCACGTCGGACCGCAGGGAAAGCGCGTCGAGCGCGTGACGACGCGTCCTTCGATAAGCTCGGGACAGGCTCGCTGACATGGCTTTAACGCGAACCCAGCTCGCCGCGCGCGTTGCCCAAGAGCTCCGCGACGGGCAGTACGTCAATCTCGGCATCGGCTTGCCTACGCTGATCCCGAACTACGTTCCATCCGACGTGACCGTAACGCTGCAAAGCGAGAACGGCATCCTCGGAATGGGTCCGTATCCGTACGAGGGTGAAGAAGATCCCGACTTGATTAACGCGGGAAAAGAGACGGTGACGGTTCTTCCCGGAGCCTCGTTTTTCGATTCGGCACTCTCGTTCGGCATGATTCGCGGCGGTCACATCGACCTCGCGGTGCTGGGCGCGATGCAGGTTTCGGAACGGGGCGATCTCGCGAACTGGATGATCCCGGGAAAGATGGTCAAGGGAATGGGCGGCGCCATGGACTTGGTTCACGGTGCGAAGCGCGTGATCGTCATGATGGAACACGTCGCGAAGGGTAACGTCCACAAGATCGTGCGCGAGTGTTCGCTTCCGCTCACCGGAAAACGCGTCATCCACCGCATCATCACCGATCTCGGCACCGTCGACGTCGGACCCGACGGGCTCATCTTGCGCGAGCTCGCTCCCGGCGTAACCGTCGAAGAGATTCAGGCCGCAACCGAGCCGAAGCTGCACGTCCCGGTCGAACCGATGGTAATGGATATCCCGCCCTTGTCATCCTGACCCGTCGAAGGATGACACACATCGAAGCTTAAACAAAAACCGCAACTCGTTCTCACGGAGGTAACCTTCTCAATGAAACTTTCCAAACTCCATGTTGGCGCACTCGCTCTCGTCTTTGCAATCTTCTTCGCGCTTGCCGGCGCCGTTGCCGAAGCCGCATATCAGAATCACATGGTCAACGCTCGTAACTACCTGCAGTCGGCACTCAGCGAACTCAATACGGCCACGGCGAACAAGGGCGGCTATCGCGCGAGCGCGATCAACCTAGTAAATCAGGCGATTCACGAAGTCAACCTGGGCATCCAGTACGCCCAATAGTTGAAGACGTCCGGATGCGGCAGCACGGAACGCCGCTGCCGCATCCGCCGATAAGCGACCTCTATCGAGCCAAGATGTACGCGCAGCTCGTAGCCGTAGCGACCGAGTTGCTGCGGTCACGCCGAAAGGTCGCGAAACTGCGTCCGATAAAGCCGAGAATACAGACCGCCGCGGGCCAGAAGCGTAGCGTGGCGGCCTGACTCGACGATTCTCCCCTCGTCGACCACGAAGATCACGTCCGCCGCGAGAACCGTCGAGAGCCGGTGCGCGATGACGAGGCTGGTTCTTCCCCGCAGCACGACGTCCAGAGCCTTTTGAATCGCGGCCTCGTTTTCGTAGTCGAGCGAGCTCGTTGCCTCGTCGAGAATGAGGATGCGCGGATCCTTGAGCAGCACCCGCGCGATCGCCAACCGTTGGCGCTCGCCGCCCGAGAGCTTGTGGCCGCGTTCGCCGACCACCGTCTCGTACCGATCCGGCAGGGCGGCGATGAAATCCGCGATGTTCGCGGCGCGCGCAGCGGCTTCGATCTCGGAGTCCGTCGCATCGGGCTTGCCGTACCGCAGATTGCTGGCGATCGTGTCGTGGAAGAGATAGGTCTCCTGCGTGACGATCCCGATGTCGCGGCGCAACGAGTCGAGCGTGACGCCGCGCAGGTCGTGTGAGTCGACGAGAACGCGCCCGCTCTGAGGATCGTAGAAGCGCGGCACGAGCGCGGTGATCGTGGTCTTCCCGGCGCCCGACGGTCCGACGAACGCCGCGACCTCGCCGGGCCGCACGTGAAACGAGATGCCGTCGAGCACGTTACGCGTGCCGTCGTAGGAAAACGTCACGTTCTCGAACCGTATGTCGCCGTTTACGCCGGGCAACGCGATCGCTCCGGGCGGATCGTACTCTTCCGGCGTCATGTCGAGGTAGTCGAAGATTCGTTCGAAGACCGCGAGCGCGCTGACGATTTGTACCTGAATGCCGGCCAGCGTCGCCGCGGGCCCGTAGAGCCGGCCCTGAATGAACGAGACGAAGGCGACGATCACGCCGACCTTCAGGCTCGAGGCGACCGCGAGCCAGCCCCCGCCGAACCAGACCAGCGCGGGCCCGACCACCACCATCGCCGTGACGGACGCCAAGAACCAGCGCCCGATCATCGCGAGATCGATCTCCAACTGCATGAGCCGGGTGCCGGCGCGATAGAAGCGCGCCCGCTCGTAGGCCTCGCGCGCGAACGATTTGATGAGCGTGATGCCCGAGATCGAAAGCGTCTCCTGCGTGATCGATTCGATCTCGTCGCGCTTCTCGCGCGTCTGCTTGCGAATCTGGTACATCCGCCGCCCGACCGGTCCGAGCGGAAAGATCATCAGCGGCACGATGACGATCGACATGAGCGCGAGACGCCAGTCCCACAGGAACATCGCGATCAGCGTGGTCCCGATGAGGACGACGTTGGTCACGATCGTCGTGAGCGTTCCGGTGACGACATTATCGACGTTGTCGACGTCGTTGCTCACGCGATTCATGATCTCGCCGGTTTTGGTGCCG
Organism: Vulcanimicrobiota bacterium; assembly: GCA_963759245.1. Lineage (GTDB taxonomy): Bacteria > Vulcanimicrobiota > Vulcanimicrobiia > Vulcanimicrobiales > Vulcanimicrobiaceae > Cybelea. Next base: position 383,571 of record CAVWYN010000003.1, read on the forward strand.
GTGAAGAAGTTCAGGGGCATCCGGTGCAGATGCGCGACCAGACTGGTTCGAATGTCGCGCATGATGCCTTCGCCGACGACGGAATTCAGAAACCCCTGCAGCACGCCGATTCCCGCCGACAGCAGCGCCGAACCAAGAATTATGCCGACGTCGATCGCCAGCTCGCGCAAGTTGCGATGCGGAATCGCGACGTCGATGATGTGGGCGATGATGAAGCCGGGCACGAGGCCGAGCGCCGAAACCACGACGATGCACGCGAGTACCGTCACCTGCTGCCGCCGGTAGGGCGCGAAAAGCGCGCCCATGCGCTTCCAGTCGACGCGGCGCTTTACTCTAGGTGTCTCGGGCTGATAAATGTTCGACCACATCAACCCGTGGCCGGCCATCATCGTCTAGTGAGGTGCCGTGCGTTGATGCAGTGAGACTTTGTTGCCTTCAAGGTCGGTGAAGGAAGTGATCCGGCAAACCGGAGTGTCGTACACGTCTTCGACCTCAACGCCTTTGCCGCGCAAATCTGCGACGGTACGGTCGATGTCGTCGACTTCGAAGACGACGCCCGACGCGCTCCCGGGCGCGCGGTCCATCCAGTCGCTCCACAGCACGCTGAACCAGCCGCCGCCGACGTTCGCTTCGTTATATTTCTCCACGCCGTCTTCGATCCACGGCTGACTGAAGCTGAGTCCGAGCTTCTCTTCGTACCACTTGCGCAACCCGGCAACGTCCTTGGCCGGATATGCGGTAAATGCAATCTCTTTGATCATTCGATACTCCCATGGAGAAAGTGAATAGGTTTTTAGACTTTGCCGTTGCGCAGTGAAGATAGCTCTTTGAAGAGCTTTTTCTCTTTGTCGGAGAGATTCTGCGGAAGCTGACCGATGAGGCGAACGTACTGATCGCCGCTGCCCTTGCCTTTGACTTGCGGCATGCCGCGGCCCGACAGGCGCAGCAGACGATTGTTCTGCGTTCCAGCCGGAATCGTCATCGCGACTTGACCGCTGAGCGTCGGAACGCTGACCTCGCCGCCTAGGACGAGGTCGTAGATGCTCACGGGCAGATCTACGTAGAGATCGTCGCCCCTTCGGCGATAAGTGGGATCGTCGTGGAGCTTTACGACTAGGTAGAGGTCGCCGTTGGGTCCGCCGTTGCTGCCGGCGCCCCCTTGACCGGCCAGGCGAATGCGCTGACCGTCACCGATGCCCTTCGGAATCGTGACTTCGAAACGCTTGCTGAGGAGCACGCGGCCCGTGCCGTGGCATTGCGGACAGAGATGCCCGCTTACGGTTCCCGTGCCGTGGCAGCGCGGGCAGACGTCTTCGATTTGCAACGAGATCGACTTCGTCCCGCCGGCGTACGCGTCGCGCAGATCGAGGTCGATCGTCGTCTCGAGATCTTGTCCCCGCCGTGCGATGCCCGGCCCCTGTGCCGTCTGACGGCGCCCGACGCCGGAGAAGAAGACATCGAAGAAATCGGAGAAGCCGCTCGGCGCGCCCGGCCCGCCGAAGTCGAACTCGAACTCCTCGCCGCCGACGTTGGTGCGATACCGGCGCTGCTGTTCGGCCTGTTGCGCGGCCTGCTGCCAGTTCGGTCCGAGTACGTCGTATTTCTTGCGCTTCTCGGGATCGCCCAAGACTTCGTAGGCCTCGGAAATCTCCTTGAATTTCTCCTCGGCCTCTTTCGGATTATTGAGGTTGGCGTCGGGATGCCACTTGCGCGCGAGCTTGCGATAGGCGGACTTGATATCTTTCTCGGCAGCGTTCTTTGGAACGCCCAAGATCGAATAGTAGTCCCGGAAATTCATTCGGCCGAATGCTTAGCCACGATCACTTTTGCGGGCCGTAGCAGCTCGCTGCCGAGCGTGTAGCCTTTCTCGGCGACGTCGACGACGGTATCCTCGGCCACTCCGTTTGCGACGACCGACGTTCCGATCGCTTCGGCTACGCGCGGATCGAACGGCTGACCCTTCACGTCGATGGTCTTTACGCCTTCGCCGGCGAGAATGGCTTCGAAGCCGCGCAACGTCTGTTCGACTCCGTCGCGGAGCTTGTCGCCGCCGCCGCTCGATTGCAACGCCCGCTCGAGGTTGTCGAGCACAGGCAGAAACCGCTCGATCAACATTCGCCGGCGCGACGAAACCATCGAATCGAGATCGCGCTCGATTCGCTTCTTGAAGTTGTCGAAATCGGCGACGGCCAGCAAGAACTTCGCGTAGTTCTCGTCGGCGCGGGCGTTGGCCGCGGCGAGCTGCTCCTCCAGCGAGGGCTGCTCCGCCGCGGCTTCTTCGATTTCGGCCTCTCCGGCTTCCGTCTTTAACAGCGGGTCGTTAGACATTGAGAGATCCTCGGCCGAAGACGTTACTGAGCTTCCTTGAACTCGGCGTCGATGACGTCTTCACCGCCCGCGGCGGCACCCGAAGCCGCGCCGTTTCCGGCGGCTCCATCGCCGCCGGCGGCTCCTGCGGGCTCGCCTTGCGGAGATGACGCCTTGTAGAGCAGCTCGGCCATCTTGTAGCTGGCCTGCTGCAGCGCCTCGATCGCAGGTTTGATTTCCGCGACGGTGCCGTTCTCGCTGACGCGCTTGAGTTCGCCCAATGCCTGCTCCACTTCGGCTCGCGCGCTCGCGTCGAGCTTGTCGCCAACTTCTTTCAGCGACTTCTCGGTCGAGTAGATGAGGCTCGAAGCGTTGTTGCGCACTTCGGCTTCGTCGCGCTTCGCCTTGTCGGCTGCGGACTGCAGCTCGGCGTCGCGGACCATGCGATCCACTTCCTCTTTACTGAGGTTCGTGGAAGCCGTGATCGTGATCGCCTGTTCCTTGCCGGTGCCGAGGTCTTTGGCGCTGACGTTGACGATGCCGTTCGCGTCGATGTTGAACGTCACTTCGATCTGCGGCACGCCGCGCGGCGCGGGCGGGATGCCCTCGAGCCGGAAGCGCCCGAGTGTCTTGTTGTCGTTCGCCATCTGACGCTCGCCCTGGAGCACGTGAATGTCGACCGACGTCTGGCCGTCCTCCGCGGTCGTGAATATCTGCGACTTCTTCGTGGGAATGGTCGTGTTGCGATCGATCAGCCGCGTCATGACGCCGCCGAGCGTTTCGAGTCCCAGTGAGAGCGGCGTAACGTCGAGCAATACGACGTCGCGCACTTCGCCCGAGAGCACGCCGGCCTGAATCGCCGCACCGACCGCCACGACCTCGTCGGGGTTGACGGTGAGGTTCGGCTCCTTGCCCGTGAGCTTGCGTACGAGTTCCTGGATGACGGGCATGCGCGTCGCGCCGCCGACCATGATGACTTCGTCGATCTTCGAGATGTCGAGTTTAGCGTCGGCGATCGCGCTGCGGAACGGCCCGACGCAGCGATCGGTGAGATCGCTCGTCAGCTCCTCGAACTTCGCGCGCGTCAGCGTGTAGTCGAGATGCTTCGGCCCCTCTTGATCGGCCGTGATAAACGGCAGGTTGATGCTCGTCTGCACGACCGACGAAAGCTCGATCTTCGCCTTTTCGGCTGCCTCGGTCAGGCGTTGCATCGCCTGTTTGTCCTTACTCAGATCGATGCCCTGATCGCGGCGGAACTGATCGACGAGCCAATCGACGACGCGATAGTCGTAGTCGTCGCCGCCGAGATGCGTGTCGCCGTTGGTCGCCTTGACTTCGAAGACGCCGTCGCCGACCTCGAGAATCGAAACGTCGTACGTTCCGCCGCCGAGATCCCAGACGAGGATCGTCTCGTTGCCTTTCTTGTCCAGTCCGTAGGCGAGCGCCGCGGCCGTCGGCTCGTTGATGATGCGCAGAACGTCGAGTCCCGCGATCTTGCCGGCGTCCTTGGTCGCCTGACGCTGTGAATCGTTGAAGTATGCGGGCGTCGTGATGACCGCCTTGGTCACACGTTCGCCGAGATAGTTGCTCGCATCGTTGACGAGCTTTTGCAGGATCATCGCCGAAATCTCTTGCGGCGTGTAATCCTTACCGTCGATTTTTACGTGATAGTCGGCTTCGCCCATGTGGCGCTTGATCGAGCTGATCGTGCGATCCGGATTGGTGATCGCCTGACGCTTCGCAAGCTGCCCCACGAGACGTTCGCCGGTCTTCGTAAACGCGACGACCGAAGGCGTCGTACGCGAGCCTTCGGCATTGGGAATAACGACGGGCTGTGTGCCCTCCATAACGGCGACGACGGAGTTGGTCGTGCCGAGGTCGATTCCGACCGTCTTTGCCATGAAATTTTATACCTCGATCTCTGGTAGATTTACCCGGCGACTCTGGACCAGCTAACCGGACGATGGCGCGTGGCCGAGGTGATAGCCGTGCGCCGGATCGCCGGCGGCGCCTTGCCGCTTACGAAAGGCCGGATATGAATGCCGCACCATCATACACGATGCGCGGTAAGAGTTGTTTCGACAATTCGGACACATTTGAGGGCCCCGCGGTTGCAGGGCCCTCCTTCACGAAGAGCCGGTTCCTTGTCACCCTGAGGTTGTCGAAGGCCGGCTCGCGCGCTCACCCCCGTTAAGGCTGCTGTTCCTCCGGCTGCTGCTGTTGCTGCTGCTGCTGGACCGAAAGCGGTTGCTCGGCCGGGGTTTCGCCGAGCTTGATCGCGACGAGCTTCTTCATGCCCTGCGACCACATGTTCAGGCGAATCGTGTCTCCGGGCTTCTTGGAGCCGATGTAGTCGTGGAGCGTCTTGACCGTGCTAAACGTTTTTCCGTCGACTTCGAGGATGACGTCGCCGGGTTGGATGCCCGCTTGATCCGCCGGGGAGCCGGAGAAGACTTGCTGGACCGCAATTCCTGAGCTGCCCTGGTAGCCGATCTGGTTCTTGACGCCTGCCGTCAGGTTGGCCATGTAGATCCCGAGGAAGCCGGTGTCGGTTCCCTGGTGCGCGCCGGGATTCTTTTCGAGCGCCGCCACGACGTTGCGAATGGTGTTCGACGGGATCGCGAAGCCGATGCCTTGCGCATACGCCGACTTCACCGTCGATTGGTTCATCCCGATGACCTGTCCGTCGATGTCGATGAGCGGGCCGCCCGAGTTGCCGGGGTTGATCGGCGCGGAGGTCTGTAAGAGACCCTTGAAGTCGATCTCGCCGCCGTTCTCGGTCGGAATCGGCTCGGAGCGATTAAAGGCGGAGACGACGCCGACGGTCACGGTCTGCTGGAGCTGCAAGGGCTCGCCGATTGCGATCGCCCACTGCCCCTGCTCGAGCCGGCTGGAGTCGGCGAGTTCCAGGGGCGGGGGGAGCTTCGCGTAGTTGTCGACCCGCAGAATCCCGACGTCGGCGGCGAGGTTGTACGCGAGGACGCGCGCCGGAACGCGATCGCCGTTCGCAAAGACGACGGTCAGTTTCGTCACCTTCCCGCCGTTAGGCGGCTGCAGGACGTGGGCGTTCGTGACGATGTCGCCGCGGCCGTCGATGACAAAGCCGGAGCCCGAGGCCTCGCCGCGATAGGGCTGGACGATGCCCGGGCCCTGTCCGCCGAAGAACTGCTGAAAGAACGGATCCGCCGGAATGATCTGTTGTCCGTTGACTTCCTCGGTGATCGCGACGACGGACGATTTCGTCCGCTTGACGGCGCTGACGATGCGGTCTTGGTCGCTGACGCCGCTTAGCGGCACCGCCGCCACGGCTGGGGGCGTGCGGTCCGGGCCGGTCGCGCCGCCGAAATGACTGCTGGCATAGAGCATCATTAGGAAGCTGCCGACAACGGCGCCCACCAATCCCACGATAAGAGTCGGGAGTACGCGAGTTTTTACCATCTCAAAACTATTCCGTTTTCTGGGAGGGGTTTTCTTATTGCCATCTACCCGACAAACGAAAAAAAGTCGCAGATGGATGCGATCTTAGCGCAAGCAAGCGTCCGGAGCAGGCGAGGGGCTTGCCGTCACCGGCTCTTGCGGGCGGAGATCCGGCGGAAGCTGCCGGAGCAGCGCGGCGCGGACGCACTCCAAACGTTCGTTGCGGAATTGGAACATCCGCATCTGAATCAGCAGCTTCGCGCGGCGCAGCGCCCGGCGCGAAAAGAGTGCGTCCGGCGAGAGCGGCGCCGGAGAGGGCCGCGTCGTCGGGCGCGCGAGCGGGGCCGATCCCGCGTCGTTCGGGCGGGCCGCGAGCAGAATCGTTAGGAGCGCAAGGAGTTTGATCATGGGTACCTCCAGCACGAAATTCACGGTGAAGGCGCGGGGGAGCAAGGACGAGGGGCAAAAAGCTCCGCTCGTGACTTCCGATGGCCTAACCGTGCCCCCGCCCCCCGAGCAAGCCTATCTTCGGATCGTTCCGCTCGGCGGTTGCGGGGAGATCGGGCGCAACATGACCGTGATCGAGACTAACGACGACCTCGTCGTCGTCGACTGCGGCCTGATGTTTCCAGACGACGAGATGTACGGCGTCGACATCGTCATCAACGACTTCACGTACGTGCGCGAACGCGCGCACAAACTGCGGGGGTTGCTCGTGACGCACGGTCACGAAGATCACATCGGCGGAATCCCCTACTTCGTCAAAGAGTTTCCCGACGTGCCGATCGCGGCCACGCCGCTGACGATCGCGCTGATTAAGGCGAAGTCGCGCGAGGATCGCTTGGGGGACGCCGAATTCAATGAAGTGAAGCCCGGCGACCGCGTGCGATACGGCGCGATCGAGGCCGAGTTCATCCACGTCAACCACTCCGTCGCCGGCGCCTGCTCGCTCGCGATACGGACCCCGGTCGGCACGATCTTTCACACGGGTGATTTCAAGTTCGATCAGACGCCGATCGACGGCATGCCGGCCGACTTTGCGCGCATCGCGCGCGTCGGCGACGAGGGTGTGCTCTGCATGCTATCGGATTCGACCAATGCCCAGCGCCCTGGCCACACGCTCTCGGAGCGGATCGTCGGCGAGGCCTTCACCTCGATCTTTTCGCACGCCAAGGGGCGCATCGTCGTCGCGTCGTTCGCGTCGAACGTTCCGCGTATCCAGCAGACCGTCGACCACGCGGTGCGCTTCAACCGAAAGGTGGCGTTCTTAGGGCGGTCGATGCGCAACGTCGTGCACTTCGCCGGCTCGCTCGGGCACTTGCGCATTCCGAGCGATACGGCCATTAAGATCGAGGAGATCGACGAGTACCCGCCCGAGCGCATCGTCGTGATGACGACCGGATCGCAGGGCGAGCCGATGAGCGGCCTCGCGCGGATGTCGGTACGCGATCACAAGCTCTTTCGCATCGTTCCCGGCGACACCGTCGTCATCAGCGCGACGCCGATTCCCGGAAATGAAAAGAGCGTTCACAAGACGATCAACAATCTCTGCAAGCTTGGCGCGACGGTGATTCACGGGACCGACGGCCGTTCCCACGTTTCCGGGCACGCGTCTCAGGAAGAGCTACTGCTGATGCTCAACCTCGTGCGGCCGGAGTTCTTCATTCCGGTGCACGGCGAGTACCGCATGCTCGCCGCGCACGGCGAGCTCGCGGTGCGGACCGGCGTCGAAGCCGGAAACGTCTTCGTCGTTGAAAACGGCGACGTGATCGAGTTCACCCACGAGTATGCGGACAAGATCGGCAAGACGTACGGCGGCCACGTCTTCGTCGACGGGTCCGGTATCGGCGACGTCGGCGAAGCGGTGCTCCGCGACCGCAAGGCCCTCTCCAACGACGGCATCATGATGGTGGTGGTGGCGATCGACAGCGAAGAGGCGCGCGTCATCGCCGGGCCCGATCTCATTTCCAGAGGCGTCTTCTATTTACCCGAGGCCGACGGCGTGCTCGACGAGTTGCGCACGGAACTCCGCGAGACGATCGAAGGCATCTCGGTCGACGCGATGCGCGACGTCAACACGGTGAAGGAGCACATCCGCGGGGCGTTAGCTCGAGCGATCTACACGCGCTCGAAACGCCGCCCCGTCGTCATCCCGGTGGTAATGGAAGTCTAAGCGTCCGCCAATGTCATCCTGAGCCTGTCGAAGGATGGGCTCAGTGTCATCCTGAGCGGAGCGAGTTATGCGAGCGGAGTCGAAGGACGGGCTAGATTGCAGCCCTGAGCGAGCCCTTCGACTACGCTCAGGATAAACTACGCGAGTCGAAGGGCGAAGAGGTAGGGAACCATTGTTAATCGACCGCGTCTGCGCAGACCACTGGACACGTGAAGATCTACTACGTCTACATGCTGTTGAGCGCGGACCGTTCGTTCAACTCAAAGCCTGGTCCCGCGCGAAGAAGGTGGCATTCGTCAGCAGCAACTTCAACCTCGTTCACGAGCTTGCCAAACGGACGCGAAGTAGGCCGCCCTTCGACTCGCTGCGCTCGCTCAGGGCTGCAATCTATTCCGTCCTTCGACTCCGCTCGCATAGCTCGCTCCGCTCAGGATGACACTGGAGCTCAGGGTGGCAAAGCCGTCCTTCGACGAGCTCAGGATGATACGTGGGCCGACACTCGTGAGATTACTGCGTCGGTGAACTCTGTTGTCGTTGCGTGGCCGCCGAGGTCAGCTGTCGCGATGCCGTCATGGACCGCGGCGAGCGCGGCGTCGTAAATCGCGCGCGAAGCCGCGCTCGCGCGGGGATCGTCGACGTACGAGAGGATCGCGGCCGCCGCTAAGATCATCGCCAGCGGATTGGCGACGTTCTTGCCGTACAATCGCGGCGCGGTGCCGTGCGGCGCCTCCGCCATCACGGTGGCCGGCTTCAGGTCCTCGTCGAACGCCAGCACGACGGACTCCGCCCCCGCGATCGATCCGAAGAGCTGCATGACCAGATCGGAAAGACAATCGCCGTCGCGATTGAGCGACGGAATGACGAGCGGCTTGTCGCCCGCCGTCGAGAGCAGAAGCGCGTACGTCGCGTCGATGAGCTGCGGATCGTACGGCGTATCGGGATGGCGCCGCGCGGCGGCATCCATCTCCTCTTTGAGCATTCCTTCGTACACCGGGCTCACGGTGTATTTCGGGCCGCCGAAGACGGTAGCGCCCATCTTCTCGGCATGCTGGAAGGCGTACTCCGAAACGTAGCGGCAGATGCGACGCGAGATCGTTTCGGTGCGGCACGCGATCTGATCGATGCCGTCGCCCTCGCGCCATTCCCTCGCACCGTATGCGTCGCCGACGGCCATGCGAACGACGGAGATCGGCGCGTGAATGCCGGCGACGGGACGCACGCGCGGAAGCTTTCGTCCGGTGCGGACGATTACGGCGGCTCCGATCGCCTCCCGAAGAATTCGGTTGGGCGAACCGACGTCGCCATGACCTTCCGGCGTGATCGTTGCGGCCTTCAGGCCGAGGTGATGGCGCTTCATCGCTTCCGCCGCATCGAGAACGACTCGGTTCTGTGAGGCGCGGCGATTCGCGAGTGAAAGATCGTAACGCTCGAATTTCAGTGGCGTGCCGATGACCGCAGGGTCGAGAACGCGTAGCGCCTCGAGCAGCAACTCTTCTCCGGTCTGGTCGCCTTCGAGGACGACGAGCGTAGGATCGGCCAAAATGAACTCCCGATGTAATGAAGAAGAGGTAGATTCCATGGCACGCACGCGCCGGGGGGCGAATGCGAGGACGCGGTTCAACCTCGAAATCGTTGGGATTACCGCGGTCACACTCGCGGTCCTCTGCGGAATCGCTCTAGCGCTTCCGCATCGCGCCGGCAGCGTCGGCGGGTGGACCGCCTCCGAGTTGCACGGGCTCTTTGGAACCGCGGCTCCGCTCTTTCCCGTCCTCGTCGCGGTGGTCGGTGCGATCGTCTTCTTGGAAGTAAACGTTCCCCGAATGATCGCGGGGTTTGGCAGCACCGCGCTTGCGTACTTCCTTATTATTGACGCGATGCTCGGCGCGCGGGGTCTCAGTCGCGGCGGCGTCGTCGGCTCGAACATCTGGTGGGCGCTCCGCGCGCTCGTCGGGGTCCCCGGAGCCTGGATCCTGCTCGCGCTCGCCGCGCTCTCGCTGACGCTCTGGCTGACGAAGGCGAGCCTGAAGCAGATGATCGGCCGCGTCATCGTCTTCTTCGGGGGCTTGAGACCGCCGGGGATGCCAAAACTTCCGCAACTGCGCCTCGATTTTCCGCGCGGACATGAGTCGCTGCGCGAAGCCTTCGCGCTGCCGATGCAGCGAAGCGTCGCCGCTCCGCCGGAACCCGTCGTGGAGGTCGTACCGCCAGCCGAGTCCGCGATCGTCGCGGAACCGGAAGAACAGGCCGTCGTCGTCAGCAAGTTTGCGCCGCCCGCGATGAGTCAAGAGATCGTCGTCTTGAGCGAAGTGAGCGTCGGCGAGGGACGAAAGCAGTACCGCCTGCCCGATCTGTCGCTCTTCGACGTGCCGCCCAGCCAGACGGTGGACGACTCGAATCGCACCCATATCCTGGAAGACACGCTGGCGAGCTTCGGCGTGGGCGCGAAGGTCGTGCACATCGAGCGCGGCCCGTCGATCACGCGCTACGAACTCAAGCCCGAGCGCGGGGTCAAGATCTCGCGCATCGCGTCGCTGGCCGACGACCTCGCGCTGGCACTTGCGGCAACGAGCGTACGCATCGAAGCGCCGATTCCTGGAAAGTCGGCCGTCGGCATCGAGGTGCCGAATCAAACGGTCGCTGTCGTCGCGATTCGCGAAATCCTCGACGCGCTTCCCAATCGCGGGCAAGTGCCGCCTCTCTGGATGGCGCTCGGCAAGGACATCACCGGCCGGCCCGTCTTCGGCGACCTCAGCATGATGCCGCACATTCTCGTCGCCGGCGCCACGGGCTCGGGCAAGTCGGTCTGCCTGAACACCATCATCGCATCATTGCTCGTCAGTGCGACGCCGGATCAGGTGCAAATGCTGATGATCGATCCGAAGCGCGTCGAGCTTGCCGTATTCAACGGCATTCCGCATCTCGTCAAGGAGGTCATCGCCGACCCGCGCCTCGCCGCCGGGGCGCTCTTCGAGATGACCAAGGAGATGGAGTCGCGCTACGAGCGATTCGCGAAGGCCGGCGTGCGCAAGATCGAGGAGTACAACGCGAAGTATCCTCAGGAACGGCTTCCGTACGTAGTTGTAGTCATCGACGAGCTGGCAGATCTGATGCTCGTTGCACCCGCAAAGGTAGAGACGACGATCATGCGACTCGCGCAGCTCGCGCGCGCGACCGGCATCCATCTCGTGGTCGCGACCCAGCGCCCGTCGGTGGACGTCATCACCGGGCTCATCAAAGCCAACGTCCCATCGCGCATCGCATTCGCGGTCAGCTCGCAAGCGGATTCGCGCGTAATACTCGATATGAACGGGGCGGAACGGCTGCTGGGACGCGGCGACATGCTCTATCTACCGATCGACGCGCCGAAGCCGATTCGCGCGCAGGGCGCGTTCATCACCGCGTCCGAGGTAAGCCGCTTGGTCGAGTTCTGGGCGCGCCAGTCGCGTCCCGACAACCTGCTCGACGTCGAGGTCGTGCCGGTCGGCGACGAAGAGTTTGCGCGCCGCGACACGGACCCGCTCTGCTACGAGGCTGCAAAATTCATCATCGAGGCGAACTACGCATCGACGGCCGCGCTGCAATCGCAGTTCTCCATCGGCCATCCCCGCGCGGTGCGCGTGATGAAACAGCTCGAGGATTTCAAGGTCGTCGGCCAGCATGAGGGGACGAAGCCGCGCAAGATTTTGATCGGCTTGCCCGAGCTGGAGCTGATGGCTTCACGTTTGGGACGGGATCAAGGCGGCCAACAGAATCTCTTTGCGAGCGGAGGCTAGCGAAACTAAAAGCGTGAGTCCTTCCATTCGTTGGCTGATCGTCGCGATCGTCGCGGCCGCGCTTTTCGTCCTGCTCGGCTGGCACGTCGTCTATCGCGGCGAACCCGTGGCGCTCCTCGCATGGGAACAATCGCTCGTCAATCACTCGACGCTCGTGGCGTGGTGGCTCACGTGGTCGTGCTACGTCCAGGTCTTGGTTCCGGTAGCCATCGGTCTGCTGATCGCCGCATGGCTGGCGCCCGCGTGGCGGGGGCGCATTCTGTTCAGCGTCGTGATGCTGCTGTTGTGCTGGCGCGGCGCGGATCTCTTCCAGCACATCTTCGCTCGGCCGCGGCCCATGGATTGGGTGGTCAAGCACGAAACGGCGTTCTCGTACCCGAGCTCGCACGCCGCGATCGCGACGGGTTTCTACGCGCTGTGGGGCGTGATGCTGTTCGTGTCGGAACTGCCCAGCACTACGCGAAAAGTCGCAGGCACGCTGCTCGTGCTCTTCGCGGTTGCGATCTGCTGGTCGCGCCTCGCGCTCGGCGCCCACTACATCACCGACCTGATCGGCGGCGCGCTGCTCGGCGTAGCCCTCGTCTCGGCCGGCCTGGCGATCGTTCCCCGCGTGATATTCGCCAAGGTCGTTGCGGGGCGGCTCTCCGGCGCGGCAGAATAGGGTCGCAATGGCATTCGCGGATCCGGCGCTCGCGGAGATCGAGCGGAAGGTGCACGCGGAGATCCCGCTCTCGCTGGAAGACGGACTCACGCTCTATCGCACCTGGGATATCCACAGCCTCGGGCGCATGGCGCGCGCCGTGAAAGAACGCAAGAGCGGCAAGAATGTCTACTACGTCCTGAACCGCTACATCAACTCGACGAACGTCTGCTTCGCCGGATGCACGTTCTGCTCGTTCGCGGCCGATGAATTCAAGGAGCCCGAGCGCGTCTTCCGGATGACGGCCGATCAGGTTTTCTCTAAGGCGGTCGAGACCGGCACGAACTTCAATCAGATTCACATCGTCGGCGGACACGATCCGCGCCAGCTTTCGCTCGACTATTGGCTGCCGCTGATGCGCCGCTTCAAGGCCGAGCTGCCGCACGTCCAACTCTCGCTCTTCACCGCCGCAGAGATAGAGTACATGGCGAAGCGCCACCGGCTCCCCTTTCCGGCAATCGTCGCGATGCTCAAGGAAGCCGGGCTCGATAACGTCAACGGCGGCGCCGCCGAGATCTTCGGCGAGCCTACGCGCGGCAAGATCTGCCCGAATAAAGTTTCGGCGGCGAACTGGCTCGTAATTCACGAGGAGCTTCACCGGCAGGGCATCGCGAGCAACGCGACGATGCTCTACGGGCACATCGAATCGATCGAGGAGCGCGTCGATCATCTGATTCGGCTCCGCGAATCGCAAACGCGCTCGCCGGGATATAACGCGTTCATTCCGCTCGCGTTTCATCCCGACGGCAACGAGCTGTCGTACTGCGGGTGGACGACCGGACTCGACGACATCCGCACCTTCGCCGTCGCTCGGCTGATGCTCGACAACTTCGATCACATCAAGGCGTATTGGATGATTCAGGGCCTGAAGGTGTGTCAGGTCGCGCTGCAATTCGGCGCCGACGATATGGACGGCACGCACGGTTCGACCGATGAGGAGATGATCTACCATTCCGCCGGAACGCAATCCGGGCAATACGTCGACGACCGTGAGTTCCGCCGATTGATCGAGGAGGCCGGCTACGTGCCCGTGCGCCGCAACTCTACGTACGAAACGTTCCCCTGGGATTGGACGCCTCCGACCGCGTCGCGCGAACCGGCATTGGCGTCATCGTGACCCTTCGCTGCGGGCGCATTAAATACACCAACGATCTCCCGATTTATGCCGCGTTCGATGCGGGAGCGATCGAATATCCTGGAACGCTGCACGCCGACGTACCCGCTCGCCTGAACGCGATGCTGCTGCGCGGTGAGCTCGATCTGAGCCCGATGAGCGCGTTCGCGTGGGCGGCGAACTGGCAGCAGCTCATGCTGTTGCCGGATCTGTGTATCGGCGCGCGCGACGAAGTTGTCTCGGTCGTGCTCGTCTCGCCGGCCCGGCCGGAGCTGCTCGACGGAGCGCCGATCTTCGTGAGTGCGGAGTCCGCCAGCGGTCGTTTCTTGTTGCGAATCATCCTCGAGAGGCGTTACGGCATTCGCGCCACGTACGTCGACGAAGCCGAACCGTTCGCGCGGGCGCTGTCGGGTGCGCCGACGCTGCTGATCGGCGACCACGCAATCGACGCGATCGAACGCTTCTCTCCCGACGTCGTCTACGATTTGGGAAGGCTCTGGCACGAATGGAGCGGACACCAAACGGTGTTTGCGGTCTGGGCCGCGCGGCGCGACGCGTACCAGCGCGACCCAGCTGGAGTGCTCGCCTGCATGCACGCGCTCACCGACGCGTATACGTGGTCGCGCTCGCACGGCGATCAAGTGGTAGCCCTCGCGCAGCGCGTGATCGCGCGCGAGCCGGGATTCTACGAAAGGTATTTCGGGAAACTCAACTTCATGCTGCACGTTGCCGCGAAGAACGGCTTGGCCGCGTATTGCCGCGAGCTGGTCGAGATCGGAGCGATTCGCTCGTTCCCGGCGGAGCTGCACGAGGCTGCCGGTGTCGCTAGCTAGCCTGCTGGACCGCGCCGCCTCGGGCGGCCGGCTCGAGTTCGACGAGGGGCTCCGTCTGTACAACGAAGCCGACCTCCACGAGCTGGGCGCCGCGGCGCACGCGCGCCGCATGCGGATGCATCCGGCCGACACGGTTACGTACGTCGTCGACACGACAATCAATTACACGAACGTCTGCAACGTGCACTGCACGTTCTGCGCCTTCTTCCGGCCCGAGCATCATAAAGAAGGCTACACGATGTCGCACGACCAGGTCTTGGATCGCGTCAAATACGCGGTCGATCAGGGTGCGACGCAGATCATGATCCAGGGCGGCGTCAATCCGGGGCTGGGTATCGATTGGTTCGAACGGCTCTTCGAGCGCGTGGGGCGCGAGTATCCGCAGGCCGACATTCATTCGCTCTCCGTCTCGGAGATCGTCGGTCTCGCGCACGTCGACGGAATATCGACGCGCGACGCGCTCGCGCGATTGAAGGCCGCCGGGATGAAGTCGCTGCCAGGGGCCGGCGCGGAGATACTGGTCGAGCGCGTCCGCAAGCGCATCTCGGCGCGCAAGGTGCAGCCGCACGAATGGCTCGGCGTCATGCGCGAAGCGCAGCAGCTCGGCATGCCGACGACGGCCACGATGATGTTCGGCTCGATCGAGTCCGCGGCGGAGCGCATCGAACACCTGCACGTCTTGCGCGAGCTGCAAGACGAGACCGGTGGATTCACCGCCTTCATTCCATGGTACTACGTTCCGTTCAAGACGCCGCTGCGCGGAAAAGAGGCGACCGGACTCGACTACCTGCGCGTGCTAGCGATCTCGCGCCTCTACCTCGACAACTTCGCGCACCTGCAGGCATCGTGGCTGACGCCGGGGCTGAAGCTTGGCCAGCTCGCGCTCTTCTACGGCTGCGACGACATGGGCGGAACGATCATCGAGGAGCAGGTCGTGCACGACGCCGGCAGTACGAACGAAGCGACGCGCCGCGACATCGAGAACGTCATCATCGGCGCGGGCTTCAAACCAGTCGTCCGCGACACGTATTGGAATTTAAGGAACGACCTGGCTCTCGCGACCGCGGGCTAACCGCGCGGCGCGCTAACTTTTTTGCGATGGTGGCTCCGTGTCGTCCTTCGACTCGGCGCTTCGCGCCTTCGCTCAGGACGACAAGCGCAAAAGCGTCCTTCGACTACGCTCGGCTGCGCCTCGCTTCGCTCAGGATGACACAGTTGCGGTGGTGGTTCAGTGTCATCCTGAGCGGAGGCGCGAAGCGCCGGAGTCGAAGGACCGGCCTGAGTCGCCCTGAGCGAAGCGCCCCGCGCGAGTCGAAGGGCGACCTTACCGCAATGTCACGCTTCGACAGGCTCAGCATGACACGGTTGCGATCGTTGCCGCTCCTAATACTTCGTCGGTCGCAGGGTCGAGTAGTGCCACAAGCTGGCCGGGTGAGATTGCCCGTTGCGGGCGCTCGAACCGCAACGAAAGCGTGCCGTCACCACAGATCGTCGCGAGCGCCGGAGCCGGCGCGGCGCGGTAGCGGATCATGGCCCGCACCGGCGTTGCATCGCGACTAAATCGCTCCGGACGAATCATATTGAGCTCGCCGGCCATAAGCTCGTTGGACAGCAGCTCCTCTTCGCGTCCGATCACGACGGTGTTCGTCGCGGCGTCGATGCGCGTCACGTAACGCGGTCCGTCGCTGCTCGCGGGCAGCTTCGCGCGCTGACCGATCGTGTAGTTCGCAACGCCGGCATGCTCGCCGACGCGCTCGCCGGTCGTCGCCATCACGGCACCCGGCTCGTTAATCGTAGGGCGTAACCGCGAAACCACATCCCGATAATCCCCGCCTTCGACGAAGCACACGTCTTGCGATTCCGTCTTGTCGTGAACCGGCAAGCCGAGTCGTCGCGCGTGCGCGCGCGTCGTCGCCTTGTCGAACTCGCCGAGCGGAAGCAGCAGCCGGCCGAGTTGCGCCGGCGTCAGCTGAGCGAGTGCGTACGATTGATCCTTGTCGTGCGCGTTGCGAAAGAGATGCGGTCCGTCGTCGCGGCGCTCGATACGAGCGTAGTGTCCGGTCGCAACAAACCGCGCACCAAGCCGGTCGGCATACGACGCGAGGGTCCCGAGCTTGACGAAGTTATTGCACGTGACGCAAGGATTCGGCGTGCGTCCCGCGGCGTAGTCGCCAACGAAACGCTCGATGACGTTGCGGCGAAACGCTTCTTCGAAATCGAGCACGTAATGCGGAATGCCGAGCTCGGTCGCGCTGCGCCGCGCATCGTCGAAATCGTCGATGCCGCAACAGCTTTTTGCGTGCGCAGGTCGCGACGGAGTATACATCTTCATCGTGACTCCAACGACGTCGTAACCGTTTTCGAGCAAGAGACCGGCAGCGACGGCGGAGTCTACGCCGCCGCTCATCGCAGCAATTACGCGTTCCTTAGGCATTTGACTTGGAACAGGATAACATTAGGGCGAGGCTAACTCAAAGCCCAAATGTCAGGAGCGTCTGAGACGTTGGGTGAGCGGTTTCGCGCGGCCCGCGAGGCGCGCGGCATGTCGCTTTCGGACGTCGCCGAGCAGATAAGAATACGCTCCCTCTACCTGGCCGCGATCGAGGAGGAGAATTGGGGCGCGATCGGTGTGCCCGTCTACGTTCGCGGCTTCCTCCGGACGTACGCACGCTTCCTCCGGCTCGATCCGGAGGAGGCCGTCGCGGCGTTCAATCGGACGCAGCCGGCCCCGGCCCCGGCCGCCTCCGCCGAGAGCGATGAGCGGGGCGAAGGCCGCGCGACGCCGGTGTGGGCGACTTCGGTCCTGCTGTGGGCGTCGGGCATCGTGGCCGTCCTGCTCATCGCCTTCGTCACGTTCACCGAGCTGACGATGCCCCGCCGAACCGCCCCGCAGGTCGCGCCGGCGAGCGCCTCGCCGATCGCGCCCGGTCCCATCGTGGCAGCCTCGGAGACGCCGCCGCCATCGGAAAAGCCGTCGAGCCCGGCCGCCGCGGCGGACGGCCCGCGGTCGCTCGCCCTGGTCCTCTCCGCTGCGTCCTGGCTCAGGGTCACGGTTGACGGAAGTGTTAGCATGGAAGGCACGTTTCCGGCCGGAACGTCCAAGACGTTCTACGGAAAGAGCGCCTTGGTGCGGATCGGGAACGCCGGCGGCGTCGAAGTCTACGTCGACGGAAAAGATCTGGGCAAGCTGGGAAAATCCGGCGACGTCGTCGAGCACGCGTTTACACTTTGAGAGGAGCTTGGTAAGGAT
This sequence comes from Vulcanimicrobiota bacterium, assembly GCA_963759245.1. Classification (GTDB taxonomy): domain Bacteria; phylum Vulcanimicrobiota; class Vulcanimicrobiia; order Vulcanimicrobiales; family Vulcanimicrobiaceae; genus Cybelea. Next base: position 401,138 of record CAVWYN010000003.1, read on the forward strand.
TGGCGAGCGAATCTTCGTTCGACGTCGTGTCGCGCGTCGACCAGCAAGAGCTCGACAACGCGCTCAATCAGACGCGTAAGGAGATCGAGAACCGTTTCGATTTCAAGCACAGCAAGACGAACATCGATTTCGACGGGAAGAAAATCACCCTCATTTCCGACGACGAGCTCAAGATGCGCAACGTCGTCGACGTCCTGCAAACGAAAGCGGTTCGGCGCGGCATCGACGTCAAGGCCTTCGATTATAGCGAAGTCGAACCGGCTTCCGGCGGCACCGTCCGTCAGGTTGTCTCGTTGCGCAGCGGCATTTCGAAGGAACAGAGCCGGACGTTGCTGGCGCACATCAAGGGTCTGAAGCTCAAAGTCAACGCCCAATTTCAGGACGAGCAGATCCGCGTGTCGGGTAAGAACAAGGACGACCTTCAAAAAGTCATCGCGTCGCTGCGAGCGATGGAGTTCGAGCTGCCGCTGCAGTTCGTGAACTATCGATAGCGTGCGAAGCGTCGCGTTCGTCAGCCTCGGCTGCGCGAAGAATTTGGTCGACACCGAGGTGATGATCGCCAAGCTCGGCGGCGCCGGCTGGCAGCTAGAATCGGAGGCGAGCCGCGCGGATACCGTCGTGATCAACACCTGCGCCTTCATCGATCCCGCGAAGGAAGAGTCGACGCAGACGATCCTCGAGCACGCCACGCGCAAGCGCCCCGGACAACAGCTGATCGTCGCCGGCTGTCTGGCCCAGCGCTACGGCGCGCAACTGCAGAGCCTGATCCCCGAAATCGACGGCGTCGTCGGCACCGGTGCGTACGCGGGCATCGTCGATCTCCTCGAAGATGTCGAGGCGGGCCGCAAGCCGGTACGGCTCCATCTCGAGGCAGAGCCCGAACACGATTTTCTGCCCCGTCTCGTCACGACGCCGCGCGCCACCGCGTATCTCAAGATCGCGGAGGGCTGCGACCATCCGTGCACGTTCTGCATCATCCCGACGCTGCGCGGCCGGTTCCGCAGCCGCAGCATGGAGTCGATCTGCTTGGAGGCGCGAGCGCTCGTTGCCGGCGGCGCAAAAGAATTGATACTGATCGCGCAAGACACCTCGATGTGGGGGCGGGATCGCGGAGTGCGGCGCGGCGGCCTGGCCGAACTCTTGGAGCGACTCAACGAGATCGACGGCCTGGACTGGATTCGCCTGCTCTACCTGTATCCGGCCACCGTCACGAGCGAATTGATCGATGCCATCGCGCGGCTGCCGAAAGTCTGCAAGTACATGGACATGCCGCTGCAGCACGCGCATCCGGAGGTGCTGCGCGCGATGCGCCGCCCCAGCAACGGCGAACGCTACCTCGAGCTGATCGACGAGTTTCGCGCGCGTGTGCCGAGCATAACGATGCGCTCGACATTCATCGTCGGCTTTCCCGGCGAATGTGACGAGCACGTAGCGTATCTCGAGGAGTGGATCGCGCGCGCCGAGCTCGATCGCGTCGGCTTCTTCGAATATAGCGCGGAAGAGGGCACGCCCGCGGCGCAGCTCGACGGCCGCGTAAACGTCGGTACGCGTCGCAAACGGCTTATTCGCCTCCGCGAAGCGCAGCGGCTGGCTTCGGAACGCGCGCGCAACAAACGCTGCGGCGCGACGGTACGCGTCTTGGTGGAAGAATCGCGCCGATTGCGCGAGCGCGACGAGTTCCGCCGGCATCTCGGCGCGGCGCGAGCATGGTTCGGACGCTCCGAGGGTGAAGCGCCCGCTGTCGATGGCGGAATCTATTTCACCGGCGAGGCTCGGATTGGCGAGTTCGCCGATGTGCGGCTCGACGGGCACGGCCCATTCGATTTCTTCGGCCGTACGGTGCGACGAGAGGGTTACGTCGCTTGAATAAGCGCTTGATTACGATTTTCGGTATTATCGCGCTGGGTATAGCGTCGACGCTGGTCGGTTACGCGATCGTCGAGCACCGAAATCCCGTCACCGCCATCTCGCAGATCTTCGTTCCGCCGCCGCAGCAAGTCTTCGGCAAGTCGAACCTGCTCGTGTTGGTCGAAGGCCTCGACTACGACTACACTGCGAAAGACGAGGAGTTCTCGACCAACTCGCGCAGCGACGTCATCTGGGCGGTCAACCTCGATTTCGCCAACAAGCGGATCGACGAGCTTTCGATCCCACGCGACATGGTGGCGACGCTGCCCAACGGCACGCGGGCCAAGATCAATCAGGCGCAGTCCGACGGTGGCGTCAAAGAGGCCAAGAGCGTCATCGCGCAGTGGCTCGGGATTCCCGGGTTCGATCGGTACGTGGTCCTGCGGATCGATGCGACCCAGGCGTTCGTGGACGCCATCGGAGGCGTGGACGTTTACGTCAAGTCGTCCAACTGCCTGCGCTACAAGACCGGCTGCACCGGCGACACGCTCGACTACGACGACAGCTGGGGCCACCTGCACATCCATTTAAAGGAAGGACTGCAGCATCTCAACGGTCCGCGCGCCGTTGCCTACATGCGCTTCCGGCACGACTGGTGCAGCGATCCGTGCCGGATCATGCGCCAGCAGCAAGTCCTGCGCGCGCTGACCGACAAGCTCAAGGGCGATCGCGTCAACACTTTTCTGCACCTGAGCGATCTGCTCGGCGTCTTTCGCAAGTACGTGCAGACCGACTTCGCCGATAACGAGCTGATCTCGATCGCATCGTACTTCCAAGGCCTTCCTCAGTCGTCGATCGTGAGCGATCAGGTGCCGTACACCGACGACATCAACTTGCCGGGCTACGGCGATTCGCTCGTGCCCGATACCGACGCCCGTGCGCGGCTGGTCGCGAAGATGCTGATCGAGCAGCCGACGCCGATTCCCTCGCCCGATCCGATCGCGCTCGCGGCCATCGCGCCTTCGACGCTGCGCGTCGACATCGAGAACGGAAGCGGAGTCAGCGGGGCAGCGCGCCACGTCGCGACCGTGCTGAAGCAAGCCGGCTTCACGATCGGACAGGTTGGCGACGCCGATCGCTCCGATTACGGGGCGACGGAGATCCACCAGCATTCCAGCGTCGTGTTCGCCGGGGCGAAAGTGCGAAGCGCGCTGCCGCAACGTCTGCGCGCGGCGGCCGTCCTACCGGACGCGCCGAGCAGCTCACCCTCCGCAGCTGCGTCGACGAATAGCGACGTGACGGTCATCGTCGGCGGCGACTTCGCGCACTCTTAGGAACCAGTGTCGGCACGCGTGAAGAGCGCCGTCGTAGCAATACTCGCAGTCGGATTGATCGTCGCGGGCTGGCGCATCATCGTGCACCGCAGCAGCGTGCCGCCGGCGTTGGTGACGCCGCAAACGAACGTGCACATGGAGTTTTCGGGCGGCGTCGTGCCGCGTCTCTATCGCGTGATGCACGAGCTGCCGAGCGAAGATCGCGGCAGCCGCCCGCGGCTCATCGCGCTGACGTTTGACGATGGACCCTATCCCGTGTTCACGCCCATGCTCCTCGACGTGTTGCGCGACCTCGGCGTGCCCGCGACGTTCTTTCTAATCGGCGCGGACGCGCAGCAATGGCCCGAGTTGACGCGCCGCATCGAGGCGGACGGCAACGAGATCGCCGATCATACATACTCGCATCCGAATCTCGACCAAGAGCCGGTCGATGCCGTGCGCAAGGAAATCTTAGAAGGACGCGACGTGCTGTGGGGACTGAGCCACGACGCGGCGGTGCGAACCCTGATGCGTCCGCCGCACGGCCGTTACACCGAGCGCACGTTGCGCGTCGCGCAGGCGCTCGGATATTCCGTCGTCCTGTGGACCGACGATAGCGGCGACTGGCGTACCGTCACCGTGGAGCGCCTCCAGCGCCACCTCCTAGAGAATGCCACGGCGCCCGAGATCGTTCTGCTGCACAGCGGCAAGTTGGCCACGATCGAGGCGTTGCCGTATGTCGTCGATCGCTTCAAGCGAGCGGGATACCGCTTCGTGACTGTCGGAGAGCTGCTCAAGCTCGTGCAGAGCGCCGAGCTCAACCATCCGCTGCGTCGCGCGGTCTAATCGGTCCGATGCCGCGTCACATCATCGATACGGAGTCGAGCCGCCCGGCCTACGAGCGCCGGCGCGCGCGGCGCTGGGTCGTCACCTTCCTGATCCTCGTCCTGCTGGTAGCCGCCGGGTGGTTCCTCGCTCATCGCGCGCGGGGCCAGGAAAGTCGGGCCGCTGGGGGAAGCGCATCACCGCTGTACTTGTCCGCACAGAAAGGGGTCCCGAACGTGGCGCTTACGTTGGGGGAAAAGAGCTTTGCCTAGGCACACCATCGCGTTCCTGACGCTCGCACTGACCGCGGCGATTGTCGCGTGCAGCAATCTTGGTTCGACCACGGGGGTCAACGTCGGTCCCAACTTCCCGGCGAAGACGCTCTACGCGTCCAACAGCAACCAAAACGCGATAAGCATCTACACCACCGGCACCAAGAGCGGCGGCGGCCCCGCCTTTCAGATCGGCGGCGGGAACACCGGGCTAAACGGTCCACAATACCTCGCTTTCGATCGCCGCCGGAACCTCTGGGTAACGAATTACAATCCCAGCACGAACAGGTCGATGTTGATCGAGTTCGAAGCGCTCGCCACCGGAAACGTCATTCCTCTAGTAACGGTGCCGCTGGTGGGGCGTCCGCGGGGCATCGCCTTTACGCCCAAACAGGTGAGTCCTCAGGCGTCGAGTTCGGCAAGCCCACCGCCCAGCATTATGGCGATCTCGTTAGTCGCTCCGGAGCAGACCTATCCGAGCCGCATCTTCCTTTTTACGGCCGGCGCGACGACGCCGTACCAATCGATCGGCGGACCGCGACCGGGTCTGAACGTGCCGGCCGGGCTCGCGATCGACAGTCAGGCGCACGTGTACGTCGCGAATATTCAGGGCGCCACGGTTTCACAGTTCGTCGTCCCCACGCCGTCGCCGACGCCGAAACCGACGCCGACGCCGAAGCCGACTCCGACGCCGACCGGAAGCCCGAGCCCGACGCCGTCACCCTCGCCGACACCGACGCCGATCAACATCTTCCCGCGCTTCACGATCAGCGCGAAGAACGGCGTGGCCGCGCCGTTCGGGGTTGCGCTCGACGCGAGTGGGAACATCTATATCGCCGACCAGGGGCTGCCGAAGGCAGGCTGCCACTCAGTGCACGGACCGGCGATCTTGGTCTTCCCGCCCTTTAATCCGAAGAAGCCGTATACTAAGCCGATTCGCACGATTCAAGGATGCAATACGAAGCTCAACGCGCCGACCGACGTCAAGGTCGATTCGGCCGGCATCACATACGTGGCCGATTCGACGACGACCGGGGCCGGCATAATTTACATCTACGCCGCCGGCGCCGGCGGTCCGGGCAATCACAACGTTACGCCGACCAACTACTCTTCACCGGGCACCGTAACCGGATTGGGGATCGTGCCGTAGTAGTACGAGTATGGCCTTTCTCAAGACGATAATCGACGGCAACGAGCGGGAGGTCGCGCGCCTGCGACGCACCGCTCGCGCCGTCAATGCTCTGGAAGCGGAGATGTCGGCGCTCTCGGACGCCGACCTCCAAGCCAAGACACCGGAGTTTAAGAACCGGTTAGAACAGGGCGAATCGCTCGATGCGATGCTGCCCGAGATCTTTGCGGTCGCGCGGGAGGCGGGGAAGCGCACCGTCGGCATGCGCGACTTCGACGTGCAGATCATGGGCGGTCAGGTGCTCTACGAGGGCCGCATCGCCGAGATGAAGACCGGCGAGGGCAAGACGCTCGTCGCGACGCTGCCCGTCTATGCGCGCGCGCTCGAAGGGCGCGGCGTGCATGTGGTCACCGTGAATGATTACCTAGCTCGGCGCGACGCCGAGTGGATGGGTCCGATCTACGAGTTCTTGGGCCTGAGCATCGGCGTGATCCAGCATGGCCTCGACTCAGCGCAGCGCCGCGCCGCGTATAACTGCGACGTGACGTACGTCACGAACAACGAGGTCGGCTTCGATTATCTGCGCGACAACATGGCGTGGCAGGTCGAGGATCTGGTGCAGCGCGAGCTCTACTTCGCGCTGGTCGACGAAGTCGACTCGATTCTGATCGACGAGGCGCGCACGCCGCTGATCATCAGCGGGCCCTCGCAAGAGTCGGGCGAGCTCTACGACAAGTTCGCGCAGATCCTGCCGCGGTTGAAGAAGGGCGAAGATTACACGGTCGATGAGAAGGCGCACGCGGTTCCGATCGCCGAAGCCGGCGTCGCCAAAGTCGAGAAGATGCTCGGCATTCAGAACTTGTACGAGCAGCGGAACATCGAGCTGGCGCATCAGCTCAACGCCGCGCTCAAGGCGTGGAATCTCTTCCATCGCGACCAGCAGTACATCATCAAGGATGGCGAGATAATCATCGTCGACGAGTTCACCGGCCGGTTGATGTACGGCCGCCGCTACTCCGACGGCATTCACCAGGCGATCGAAGCGAAGGAAGGCATCAAGGTTCGCGGCGAGGATCAGACGCTCGCCACGATCACGTTCCAGAATCTGTTCCGTCTGTACGAGCACCTCGCCGGTATGACGGGTACGGCCAAGACCGAGGAGCGCGAGTTCCGCGACATCTACGGGCTCGACGTAGTCGTCGTGCCGACGAACCAGCCGATGATCCGCAAAGACAACTCGGACATCGTCTACAAATCGGAGAAAGCCAAGTTCGACGCCGTGGTCGACGAGATCATCGCCGAGCATCACAAGGGCCGCCCCGTTTTGGTGGGCACGCGCTCGATCGAGAAGAGCGAGCTGCTGGCGACGCTGCTGCGGCGCAAAGGCGTCGAGTGTAACGTGCTCAACGCCAAGTACCACGAGCAGGAAGCCGAGATCATCAAAGATGCCGGCCAAACGGCACAGGTGACGATCGCTACCAACATGGCGGGGCGCGGCACCGACATCAAGCTGGGTGACGGCGTCGCGCGCAACGGCGGCTTGCACATTATCGGCACCGAGCGCCACGAGTCGCGGCGCATCGACAATCAGCTGCGCGGACGCTCCGGCCGCCAAGGCGATCCCGGCTCGTCGCGCTTCTACGTGTCGCTTGAAGACGAAGTGATGCGCCTATTCGGCGGCGAGCGCATGACGAACATCATGGAGCGCGTCGGCTTCACCGACGAGCAGCCGATCGAGTCGGGATTGGTAACGAAGTCGATTCAGCGCGCGCAGGGCAAGGTCGAGAATCATAACTACGAGATTCGCAAGCACGTGCTCGAGTACGACGACGTGATGAACAAGCAGCGTTCGGTCATCTACGGCGATCGGCGTGCGATCTTGGAAGGGACGTTCGATTCGCGGACGTTCATGTTGCAGACGCTGGAGGCGAAAGTCGACGAGGCCGTCGAGGAGAATGCGCCCGAGAACGTCCACCCGCAGGAGTGGGATCTCGAGGAGATGCTCAACGCGCTCGAGCTGGTCTTCCCGGTCAAGCGCGTGCTTTCGGTCGGCGATCTGGCGGGGAAGGATCGCGAAGAGATTCGGCGCGTGCTGCGCGAGAAAGCGCGCGAGGCGTACGAGAAGAAGGAAACCGAGGTTACGCCGGAGATTTTGCGCGTCGTCGAGCAGCGCTACCTATTGCTGCCGATCATCGATCGCCAGTGGGTGGATCACCTCTACGTGATGGACCACCTCAAGACCGGCATCGGCCTGCGCGGCTACGGTCAAAAAGACCCGCGCGTGGAATATGAGAAGGAAGCGTTCGAGATCTTCGAGTCGCTGAAGAACAACATCGCCGACGAGGCGATCAAGGGCGTCTTCCGCGTCGTCATCGAGCACGGGCCGCCGCAGCCGCAGATGATGCCGCCGGGCACGCCGCAGTTCGAGCCGATTCCATCGGGTGAACTCATTCCGCAACCCGTCGCCGTCGGCAATGCTCTACCGCCGCAGCAGGTCGAACAACTGCTCGGTCCGATGCCAGGCACCGGCCGCCGCGTTCAACAACTCCACACCAACAAGGACGAGGAAGAACCGGCCAAACCCGTGCATCGGGAGTCGCCGAAAGTCGGCCGCAATGAACTATGCCCTTGCGGCAGCGGACGCAAATTCAAAAAATGTCACGGCGCGGCTGCGTAAAGGGGATAAGAGTTAGGCCCCTAAAATTGAGCGCCCCCTCCTGGCTAGCCGAGCCGGCTGGGCTGCCGCGATCCAAACCGCAACTCGTTAACCGCGCCGATCTAAGCCGCTGAACTGCGAGGCCGCCGCGAGCAAAGCTTCCGCATGCGAGGCGCTCGCAGCTGCAACGCGAGCAAAGCTCCAAGGCCCTAGCGCGATGCGGCCTTGCGAGCGTGAGATGGGGGCTAGCTGGAGCGAACCGGCATCGGGTCGAAGCCCGCGTCACTCCGCGAAGTCGACTGGGTCCTCATGGGGCACCTCGTTGTAGAGAATGGTGACTAGCGGCGTCCCCGGCTCAGCCGTTGCGTCGCTGCGTAAGGCCCCGACTTCGCCGGCTACACCGCTGGTGTATTCTGCGACAACCTCGCCAAACGTATCGCACTGAGTGGCGACCTTTTGGCCGACGTGAACCTTTTCGTTCAGCTTGACGAGAAACTCTACGAATCCACCGTGGGTCGAAAGGATGTTGTGCCCGCTGTTGCCTACAAAGACGCCCGTATCGCGCCCGGTTCGACCCATCGGGCCCGCAATGACTTTATGATGTTTGAGCACGTTCAGCGTGCCTTCCACGAACAAGCCAATCATCGCGTGGTCGAGGACCCGCGACGGACCGATCTCAGTTGTAAACGCGGGAATCCCCGCGTGGATAAGCGCATTCGGTAAGACCGTCGGATAGACGGGATTGTCGAAGATCTGGTCGATCGGATAGAGTTCTGCCATCGCGCGGACCTCGGGCAGCTCCATCCGCGCCAGGTTGAATGCCGTTACGTCCATCCCCGTGGTACCGCAGTGGAAATCTATTGCGTAGTCCGAGTTCGGCGTCAAGAGCCTGTTGAAAACAAGCGCGGCGTGCCGGCTCGTCGCGTTGGGGCCGTTCTCATTTCCCGGCCACTCCCGATTCATGTCGATGAGGTCGATTCCGCGGCCCGAATTGGGCCATCTCCGTGCCATGCCCTCGATGGCGGGGCGTGATACGTCGAGGACCGCCATCACGGTGCCGGACATCTGCGCCGGATCGAGCTGTTGCATGACCCTTTGGACCGTGACTATCGGATTCATTTCATCGCCATGGACACCGCTCACGAGCGTGATGCGTTTGCCCGCCCTCGTTCCCTTGGCAACGATGACGGAGACGTACCAATGCTGCCCTGACGGCATCTGCACGCCTTGGAAGTAGAAGAAGTACTTGCCGGGCTGTAGTGCATTGACGTCGAGCGCGCTAATGACGCGCTTCCCCTGGATCACGTCGCCGGTGTAGACCGCACCCCCTGCCGCGGCTTCTTGAGTCTTGGCCTCGGCGAGATTCGTGCCGAGAACGGCCGACGCGCTGACGGAAACGGCGGCTCCGATCATAAAGTCTCTGCGATCGACGCCGCCGTCCTTCGATTTGTTCGACATTGTTGTGACTTTCTTTATGACACCGTGGAAGAACGTGCTACGTAAATACAGCAGGAGGGCGCTGGTCAGTCCCCAGCGAGGGGCGTCGCCCCTTGCATTTACAAGCGCTCTTCTGAACCCCGAACGGGTCGGGAGGTGAATATGTTCTCCACATTCGGGCGCTGGCCTAGCGAGACTAGCGCCCAGCGAGCTTACCCAAGGCTTCCCAATGGCGTGGATGCGGCACCTTCGCGCCGGCCCGAATGCGCGAGCACGCCGCGAGCGATAAGCCCGTCGCTTTTGCGATCGCTTTGAGCGAGAATGCGTCGAGCTTCGGCGCGATCTGGCATGTTCGAGTTCCTTTGCGCGCTAAGTTCGTTACCGGGAGAGAAGAGCGCTTGCGACGCGAGCGCACGCAAGAGATCCGGCGGCTTCGAGCAGGCGATGCGCTCCCACGTCATGGAGGGGTACGAGGCTTTGAAGCAGCCCGCACTCGGAAGCGGTATGCGCATGAGCGATCTACTCCACGAGGCGTTGGCGGCACGCGTGGCTGCTTGTTGATTCATCGGTATCGTCGGAATGGTCTGCGATGGTGAAAGGGCCAGCGTCGAGCAGCCCGCGAGCGCGGCCGACGCCAGCAGGCCCGCCTCCGCGGCAACCGCATACTTGACGAGCTTGGGAGCGCGGGCAATGTTCATCATTTTCACCTTATCCTCCGCTGCAACCGGTGCGCGCGATTTGTCCGGGCGTGGTCAGCTTTCGCAGGCCGATGCGACCGTTGATCGCGTCGAACAAGACCTCGTCGCGGTTGAAGAATGTAACGCCGGTATTGACTCGCAGGTGGCCATTTGGCCCGTGAGCCGTAATGACGTTCCAGTTTGTCATTTGGCCGGCATCGAAGTCGGCCAGCACGGTGCCGTCTTGTGCGCGCATCGCGAAGGGCGTACCGTTTTTTACGCGTTCGCCGCACTGCGTTTGCTTCAGCGGCAGCTTGACGGCCGTGAGAAAGTCGATACTCGTAGCGCCGGTATCGAAGGTCGTCTCGATGCAGTAGTTCCGAATCCTCCCGACCCTAAAGCATAGGGTAGCGCCCTTCGACCAGCCGCGCGCCCCGCTGGGGATCGGTTGAGCCGGCGCCGGCGACTGGAGCGCCAGCGGCGTCGTGTCGAACGCATTGGTCGTGTAGGGACCGACTTCGATCGCCTGCGGCGTAACGATGAACGAACCCGCCCATGGCTGGGCGATTCCAAAGAGAACGTTGTAGAGTTCGGTGACCGGTCCTCCTTTAGGAACGGGTATGGTTAAGAGCGCGCCGCCAAACGTGCCGAACAACTTACGCCCGACTTCCAAGCAGCGAATCCCGGCGTTACGGCCCGGCTTGACGCCGGGGCAGTTGTGCTTATTCGGGGTTGCGGGACACGACTTCACGCTCGGCAAACACGTGGCTCGCGCAACGAGCGCGACCGGCACCTTTCCCGTGACGACGCCATTGCCAAAATCGACGGTCGTGTAGACCAGGATGCCTTCGTACACCAGGCCGCTGCCGTAGGAATTCTTCACAGCGTAGCGCGTTTTTGAATAGTGGCCAATCGCGTTGGGATAGACCCATAATCCAGTCGATCCCGTATCCAGCAGAAACCGCCGCGTCGATGCACCGCCGACGCTCAGGGAAACGTTCAGTCCGGGTTTGGTTCCCGTGTTGAGCGCCAGCGGAACGAGTGCGTGCGCCGGGGGGCTGGGCATCGGTTGCGGCGCAATCGTCGCACCCTGCGTCGAGCACGCGGCTAAAAACGCTGCGCTTAGGCACGCGCCGATGAGCTTGATTAAACGGTCGCTCATGGGTTCTAACCTGCCTTCGGGAAGCGCGGCCTGGCCGCACAAAAAAGCGACAAGCCAACGGCGCTTGCGCCTTCAAAGCCACAATGCGCCTTCTTGCCAGCTTTGTCAATGTGTCAGAGCGATAAGCTCAATTCCGGCGCAAAAGCCAGCTGCGCAAAGCTGAGAAGGAGCAAAGCCGACAGCGCCAATCGGCGGCTGCGATCCGCCGCAGCCCTCATGGCGATTGGATTTGCACGACAGGACCGAGCTGATTTGCGGTTCCAGAAACGATTACGAGATAGCGGCGTTGGGCATGTTCTTCGGCGCGGACGATTTGCCGAATGGGGCCGATCGCATTGACGATGGCGCTTCCGGCGGCGTTCGTGACGAAAGCAGTTAGGGGATTGAGGGGCCCGCTTCCGTTGGAATGCCGCGAAAGAGCGAGGACGTAAGGCTTCTTCGCGTCAAGGCCGGTTACCGCCGCTTCGAGCACTTGCACGAGACCTTGATCGAAGAGCGTGACGTTCGTCGGGGCCTTCCCGGTGCGAGACGCGCCTGCCGACACGGAAACGAGCGTTAAGTGCGCGGCCTGGCCAGCGAGGCCGAGCGGCTGAAGCCGTTGCAGGCCGTCGCCCGACGGCACGGCGCCGGGCACGTAAACGACCGCTTGAGCGGCCTGGCCGATCGGCACCGATGCGATGACGGTATTCTTCAACGTGTCGATGGCCAGCAGTCGATCCGCATTCTCGAGTCCAACGTAGACGCGCGTTCCGTCGCCGGACGGCCAGATCCCGTGCGGCAGATTGCCGACCGGGATGGTGGCGACTTGCGCGAAGTCGCTCGTGCGAAAGACTTTGACTTCGTTGAGTCCGCCGACCGTCACGTATGCAAACGTTCCGTTGGTGTTGTGCACGATGTTGACGTGATTGGTGATGGGCCCAGTGTCGAGGGTCTTGAGCAGTGCGAACGGCGGCCGTGCGTCGAAGACTTGCGTCTGTCCCGTGTCCTTGAGTGTGAACCATACTTGCGTGCCGTCGGGCGTTGCCGCGATGTTCGGGCAGAACGGACTGGCCTGGGGCACGCGCCCAACGATTTCGTGCGTCGCCACCGAGACGACGACGGTTTCCGGAGTGAACGATGAGCAGACGTAGCCATACTTGCCGTCGGGGGAGAAGATCGTCATCCCCGGTCCGTTGGGAACGGTGATGCGCGTCTTCTCCTCATACGTCGTACCGTCGAGGACGTCGACGTAGTTCTCGCCGCGAACCGTCACCCACACCTCCGAGCCGTCGGGACTGAAGAACGCTTCGTGGGGCGAGCGTCCGACGTAGGTAACGTGCTTGACGGTGTTCGTTTCGGTGTCGATAAAGTTGACTGCGTTCGAACCGATCGCGACTACCGCAAGCGTACGGCGATCGGGCGAGACGCCCATTCCGTGAACCAGGAGCTGGCCGATGTAGAGCGGGCTCAAGCTCGACGGGCTTGGGTCGCCGAGACGAATTACGCCCAACAGTTTATTGCTTGCGGGGTCGATAACGGAGACGGTGTTGGAATACTGTTCTGCCGCGTAGACTCTGTCCCGATGGCTGATCGGAATGTCGGGAGCCGAAGCGGCAAACGGCACCTGCCCGCCAAAAGCGGGCGAGGGCCACAGAACGGCCCAAGCGACGCCTGCAGCCATTGATACGATCGAGAAACGCATCGGCTTGTTGCTCCTATTACTACGGTGTTTGATCGGGCGCGGGCGCGGACGGGGGCAGCGGCTCTCCGAGCGCTAAGCGCATCGCCGCGATCTCTTGTTGCTGCGTTACGATGATTTCCTGAGCGATCCGCCGGATAGTCTCGTTGTGCCCGTAGCGCAGTTCAGCCTGCGCCATCTCTATTGCGCCTTGATGATGCGGTACCATCGATGCGACGAAGTCTTCATCGACGTCTCCAGACGGCTTGATCATCATTGCCGCCATCATTCTTGTCACCGGCACTGTTTTGGGCGACGCAGGGTGCATCCGAATCGCCCGCCGCGACTGGGATAGCGAGGAGGCTGATGCCGCAGCAACGGTCGCCACAGCGCCGAAAAAGGTGCGGCGGTCGAGCCTAAGTACCAAAACTTTCATCTCCCTTGCTCCTCGCTTCACGAACGCAAAGGCGGCTTAGGACCGACTAAACGCTAGAATTCGTGACAGCTAGGTTCTTAGTTGTCGGGTCGCTGCCTCCGGTTGGCGACGCATGCACCATGGTTCGGTGCTTAATCGATTTCTGCGGATTCATTTTCCTCTCCACGCTCGCGAGGCCATAGGCAGGGGTCGCCCGACGTCGGGGTTGACGGGTCGTCGCGCGTCGACGTGATCGCGATTTGTGACCGCTTAGGGGCGCGCCGAAAGAATCGCGGTGTAACCCTCAAGGGCGATTTGCACGCCGATGCAGAGCAAGATGAACGCCGAAAGCCGCAGCAATACGTTGACGCCGGTTGGCCCTAGCTTTCGTAAGACGTGTTCCCCTTGGCTGTAGCAGAGATAGATCACGATGGAGATGCACGCCAGGCCCGCCAAGGCGCCGAGGCCATCGAGTAGGAGCGAGCTTCCCGGAGCGGCGAGCATACTGCTGCCGATGGTCACCATGATCGCAATCGATCCCGGACCGATCGTCAGCGGCAGCGTCAGCGGGTAGAAAGCGCCGCCGAGCACTTCGTCCTCAGAAGCGGTCGGCGCGCGATGCTTCGAGTCTTCCTGTCCCTTGCTGAGCAGATGCCAACCCGCACTTGCGAGGACCAGGCCTCCGGCGACACGCACCGCTGAGAGGTTCAAACCGAAGAACTTCAGCGCGAGCGGACCGACGATCAAGGACGCCGCCGCGAGAATGAAGGCGTTGATCGCGACGCGCCGGGCGAGGCTTCTCGCTACGGCTTCGTCAAGGGACTCCGTGTAGTTCAAGAAAATGGGCGCCATGCCCGGCGGATTGACGATCGGGAACAGGGCCAGCGTTACGAAGAGAAAACCGTGGACGAACGGCCACTCGGCCACGGTCTTAAGTAAGTCCACCGTAACGTTATCTCACGCCGCAGGCTACTCTCCCTTTCGCGCCCCTCTTATCCGATAGCGCAAGTGGACTACTCCGGTGCCGAACCGGCGCGTCTCAAGGAGTTCGAGATTCCGTCGTAAGGCGGCTCGGAAAGCCGGCTTTCCGCCGCCGACGATCACCGGGTTGAGAAACAGGTGACATTCGTCGACGAGATCGGCTTCGAGCGCAAGCCCCGCAAGCTCGGCGCCGCCAATGTTGATGTCGTGCTCCGATTCCCGCTTGAGCTTCCGAATAGCCTCGAGGTCGAAGTCCCGCTCGACACGCGTGTTGCGCGTCGTAGCGCCCGTCAGCGTTCGTGAAAAGACGATCTTCTCGGCCTTCTGCCAGATCCGAGCGAAGTCACGGTGTTCGGGCGGATAGTCCTCCACCGGCGCATCCCAGTAGGCCATCGTCTCATAGAGTCGCCGCCCATAGAGATAGGTCCCAATCGGCCGCAACAACTCAGTGATGAACGCGAATATTTGTTCGGGATTGACCCAATCGAAGGCACCGGTTTCGTCCTCCACGTAACCGTCGAGCGACATATTGGTGGCGTAGATCATCTTCGACATGAGCTTAACCCGCGAGGATGACCACTCGCGGGCGACCACGTTGCGCGGCATCCCAAGCTTCGCTCACCAGCGATAATGGAAACGTTCGAACCGGTACGTCAACTGCGCCGTCCGAGATCAACTGAATGTAGCGTGGAATCTCAGCTATGATATCGGCGACCGACGCAGAGCCCGCGCCGCTTCCCGTTATGCGTAGCTTGCGGCTACGCAAGAGTGCGGCGGGAACTGCTGCCTGCGAGCCTGCGGCAGCGCCGATTTGAACGTACGAGATGTCGGTGCGATCAGCCTCGAGCCCGCGTCTACCGAGCGCTGCAAACGTGCTCTCCGCAGGTGCACCCCAGAGAAAATCGAGCACGATATCGGGAGACGACCCTTCGAGAGCCTGAAGGATTGCTGCCCCGTCGCGCTCGCGATCGCCGCTTAACGCAACAGTGGTAGCGCCGGCCTTGACCGCATCGGACAGGCCTTGTGCATCACGACCTGCGCCCGCAACGCGCGTTGCACCGAGAATGCGCGCATTCTGTATTGCGAGAAGTCCCGCCATCCCGGTGACGCCAAGAATTAGAACGTTATCGAGTCTACCGATCTCCGTGCGGCGTGCTTGGAGGGGTAGCCAGGATGCAAGACCCGGGTTCACGCCGCCGGCAACCCGCGCCGGGTCGGCGCCTTCAGGTAGTGGTGTCCATAGGAACGACGGCACGGAGATGCGTTCCGCGAGTGTGCCGTAAGGCGGTTGTGGGAAACCGGAGAACGCAAGCACGCCCTCTGCGGAGCGAACGACGGCGTCGACCCCGGGAATAAGGGGCCACTGGCCGCTGCTTCCGTAGTGCTGGCCACTTGCAAGGCCACGCACGATCGGATGAATGCCCGCCGCGACAAGCTCGACGACTTGCCGCCCCTCATGCTCGCCCGGCTCTGCAAAATCACCGTAATGCGCGCCGTCGCCGGGCGCTTCGATCAACGCTGCCTTCATTGCTCCCCATGCTGCAAGAACGCTGCAGCGCTCAGCTTCATTCGGCGCCGCCCGGGCTAGTCCGGTGCGCCGGAACTAAAACGCCACGGGCCGAACGTCCCAAGTAGCCGATGCGTTCATGCATCGGGGAGCAAGGCTGAAGAAGGGCATAAATCTTGGCCGCAATGCGCCTAGCAGATGGTCGCCGCAAGGGCGATAGCAGTGGTCGGAGCTTCGCCGCATGAGCGACACGGCGAAGCACGGCGCCGATCGCTTCGAAGTGCGGGTCACCTCCGACAGTCATTTCGGATGGGTTCGCACCCGCATGGCGTTAGAGCGAACGCAGATGGCATGGGTCCGCACCGGCGTCGCGTTGATCGGGTTCGGCTTCACAATCTATCAGGTGCTCGCAAAGCTGCCGCAGCGCGAAGGAGCGTTGCACCCCCACGCTGCGCGCGACCTTGGTTTGATCCTGATCGGCACGGGAATCGTCGCCATGCTCTTAGCGGTACTCGACTACCGTGCGGTTAGCGACTATCTGTGGAGCCCCGCGTTCAAGCCGATTGCGGGCCTAAGCGAAGAACGAGGCCGCCATTCTCGCGTGCTGCCGGTCACGCTGATAGTGCTCGCCGTCGGCATCGCCGCCTTTCTTGCCGTAGCGTTCCGCGTTCCTTAGAGAACGGCGATGCGAGCGAGCAAGATCGCCAGGGCCGCATGAATCGCAACTGCCGGCCATAGCAGCAAGCCGACGAATTCACCGCGGACTCCTAAGTAAAGGAAGAAGATAGCTGCGAGCACGTTGTAAGCGAAGAGCCCGCGAGCGGCTGCGCTCTTCCGGCTCGCGGTCTCCGGGACGGGCCAGCAGGCCAGCCCTAACGCAAGCAGCGCAAAACCCGCAACGCGGCCGACTGCCTGCCCGGCGGAGGACAAGTCGGCGCCCAGCAAAAGCCACGCGACCAGTTGCGGATTGATGATCAGTACGACGCCGGTAGCCGCTTCGACGGCGGCGGCGACTGCCGTTAGTCTCAGTCGCATTTTCGCGTCACTCTGATGGCTTAGGGGTAAGCTCCCGCGCGGAACACTTACCCCTCGGACGCCATCGCAGTTGACTAGTCTCGTGCCTTGGCGAGCGCGGGACCGATCACCGCGTGGTCTGCTTCAGTCAGCTGCTCCGGGCCGAGCTCATAGGTCAGCGTATGAATCGTGCCTTTGAACGGGAACGGCACCTGATAGTCGTTGTCGTCCACGGGCGTACGCGTGTCGCTCCCAATATCGAACGTCTCATCCAGCGTCATGAGAAACGGAATCGTGTACGGTACCGCCTGATTGACGACTGCCGTACCGTCGATCCCGAGCACACCGGTTCCACCTTTACCGGTGCCGGGTCCGTCATACGTGAACTCGAATACGATCGTGTGCTTGCCGGGCGTGAGTGCCTGCTGTGCTTCCCAACGGAAGCGCTCCACATTGAGCAGATTGTAGAGAAAGACGGGCTTGCCTTTGAGCAGATATAACCCGTAGCCGCCAAAGCGCCCGCCCAACGTTGCGATCATTCCCCCACCGCCGCCTTGGGGGACTTCGACGTCGGCGGTGATCGTGTACGACTTGTTCAGTAGATTTGGAGCAAAGGCTGGATCGATTCCGGTTATCGCACTCGAGTAGGTAAAGACGTTCTTCCCAGCCGTTCCGCTTGGCCGCGGGGCGATGAGGCGCGCAGCGACGGAGTTGTCCAGCGGGAAGACGTTGTACTTTGCCGCCTCGACGAGAAAGAGTTGCTGCAACTCGCGCAGCTTATCGGGCATCGTTGCTGCGAGATCGTTTGCTTCCGAATAGTCCTTCGCGATGTTGTACAGCTCCCAGGTATAACCGTTGACAACCTCGGGCATCTTGCCCATGCCCATCATCCACGGCGGCTGCGGTGGGGTCGTGGCGGCGATCCAGCCGTCGTGGTAAATCGCGCGATCGCCGAACATCTCAAAATACTGCGTCGTGCGCGCGGATGGTGCATTGGCATTGGTCTTCTCCCACGTGTATACGATGCTGACGCCTTCGATGGGCTTCTGCCCGACGCCGTTGACCATCACGGGCGCCTCAATTCCGGTCGCCTCCAGAAGCGTCGGCACGATATCGATCATGTGATGGAATTGGGTGCGAATGCCACCGGCGTCCTTGATGCGGGCGGGCCACGCCATCGCCATCCCCTGGCGCGTGCCGCCAAAGTGGGAAGCCACCTGCTTCGTCCATTTGAATGGCGTATCGAATGCCCACGACCAGGCGACCGACATATGCGGATAGGTTTTATCGGATCCCCAAACGTCGTAGTACTTCAGTTGAACTTCGACGGGGACGTTAATGCCCTGGTATCCCGTCATAACATTGGGCGTGCCGATAGTCGTGCCTTCCGCGCTGCAGCCGTTGTCGCCACTGATATAAATGATGAGGGTGTTATCGAGCTTGCCCAAATCCTCGACGGCCTGGATAACACGGCCGATCTCGTGGTCGGTGTAGGCGGCGTACGCTGCAAAGACCTCAGCCTGGCGCGCAAAGAGCTTCTTCTCATCTGCGGAGAGCGAGTCCCACATCGGGAGATCCTTCTCCGGCCATGGTGTCAGCTCGGTCTCAGGCGGAATCACGCCGAGGCGTTTTTGGTTGGCGAAGATCTGCTCGCGCAGAGCGTTCCAGCCCATGTCGAACTTGCCTTTGAACTTTTCAATCCACTCGGGCTTTGGTTGATGCGGCGCATGGGTGCCGCCGGGCACGAAGTAAAGGAAGAAGGGTTTGTCATGCACAGATGCGTCGAGCTGTCGCAGGTAGTTAATCGCCTCGTCGGCGAGATCGGTCGTAAGATTGTAGTCCGCGCGCCCGATCCATGGAAAAATCTGCGTTTGATTTTGGAAGAGGTAGGGCTGCCACTGATCGGTCTCGCCGCCCATAAAACCGTAGAAGTACTCGAATCCCATACCGACCGGCCACTGTTCGAATGGACCGGCGATGCTGTATTGAAAACTCGGCGTGTTGTGCTCTTTGCCGAACCACGAGGTCGCATAACCGTTGTGTTTGAGGATCGCACCGATCGTCGCGTTTTCCGGACCGATGATCGAATCGTAGCCTGGATATCCGGTCGACTGTTCGGTGATAACGCCAAAGCCGACCGAGTGATGATTGCGACCCGTGATCAGTGCCGCTCGCGTTGGCGAGCAGAGCGCGGTGGAGTGGAACTGCGTGTAGCGCAATCCTGCCTTTGCAACTCGATCCAGGCCGGGCGTCGGTATGACGCCGCCGAACGTTCCCGGAACGCCATAGCCTGCATCGTCCGTCATGATCAGGAGGACGTTGGGAGCCCCCTCCGGAGGAACAACCTTAGGCGGCCAAAACGGCTTCGATTCTTCCGCGCTGAGATTGATCTCGCCGCCGAACGGCGCCTGTACCGGCGGAAGGTACTTGCCGTCGATCGTTTCGCTAGCGCCGGGAGAACCCGGGGCGACTATCGGTTTGCCGTTGGAACCTGTGGTGCTCATCGTGTACCTCCGCGTGCTCGAGTTGGAGCTTCCAGCATACGCTACGGCGCGTTAGAGATATATCCCAAAAGTGCAGGATGGCTGGCCGGCCGCGCTTTTAGATGCCCCTTGGGCGTGTCCGTTAGGTTGCCGTTAAGGGAGTTAATCTTTTCGATCAGCGCTCGGCGTTGGCTAACTTGGGATCTTCTAGTGCTTGGGATTCGAAGATCGGGCGCAGGAACGATGCAAACTCCGGCTCGATCGCCGAGCGCTCGACGGCATTATCGAAAACGGCACGCGTGATCGGCATGCGGGCGACCGGAACGAACGAGGCCATCCAGTTTCGCCAGAAGTGATCGTCGACTATCGCCATCTTACGCAGAAAGTACATGTCCTGTAGGGCGTCGATGATATTGCGCACCACGACCGTAGACTCGACACTCGCGACATCCGGATATAACTCGCGCATTTCTGGATTCGCCTCCAGGTACATTGCCATAATACGGGGATTGCTGGTGAGATTCAGTCGCGTCTGATACATCCGCTTCGCCATCGCTTGCTGCACTTCGAGCGTCGTGGCGAGATGGGCCGCGTCGGCCTGCCTACGCGCGTGCAACGCCTGCGTCCGCGCATACACTAGCGACAGCATGCCGATTGCCATACCAGTGGCTCCGAAAATAACCCCTAAATCCATAGCCGCACCTCACCAAAGTTAAAGCTCTTTGGAAACGTCTTAGCGGCTTCGGATATTCGGCGCGGCGCGGCTCGGTCCCAGCGTCGCAGCCAGGCTGCGTGGGTCCTAGCCGCCTCTGAATCGTCACCGCGGCCTTGCTTACGAGCTCGGGAACTGACGAAGACCGATAGGCGTTCCATCCGGATCCTTGAAGCTCGCGACCAACAGTCCGTTGGCGACGTCCGTGACGTCCTGCACCTTCTCTGCTCCGGCCGCGAGGAGGGTCGCAAGCGCCCCTTTGATATCGCCGACGTCGACGTACGCGAGAGCTCCCGTCAGGCTGCGCTGCATTGCTTGCGGCACGATCCCGATTTCCATATGCCCGACCTTGAAGCCGACGTACATTGGGCTCTCTACGTAGGGCTCGGTAGCGAGCAACGTGGCGAAGAACTTCGTTGTCTTTGCTACGTCCGAGGCGGGATAGATGATGAGACCAACCGAGTTCATTCTGTTCTCCTATTTGGGTGAGGTTGCGAGTGCATGTCGACGCCGTTAGATCCTGCTCGCTCGCAGCGTTGCGAGTAGGCCTGAAGCGTCCGGTGCCGGGCGATCGGCGATAAAGAGCCATAGCTGGCCGTATCTCTCGATCGTGCCGTGCGCGCCTGCGCTTCGAGCCAGGCGTTCTACTTCATCCGGGGCTCCAATCGCCCCCCATCGCACGGACGAGTTCCCAAGCTTGCCTCCGTAGTCTAGGTAGTCCACGGCGGGCGCCTTCGGAATCGCGGCGATCTGCTCGTGGCTGTCAAAGTTTAGGTCGTAGACCCACGCGTAGTCGCCGTAAACCATCCGAATTTTGTGGTCGACCAACGCGTGTTCCAGGCGCGTGTAATCCGACAACTCCATTGTAAGCTGCGCGCGCAACGCGCTACCGGGTAGGCCGTAGGCTAAAAGGTTTGGAATTAGCAGCGCGCCGACCGTTGCGATCGACAGGACTCGGCTGACGGACCACAGACCTTCGATGCCCAGACCCAAGAAGATCGGCACGACGACGTACAGCGGCGCGATATAGCGTACGGTCCATCCGCGAATCGTTCCGGCCTGCGAGGCGCTGAAGATCCCAACCGTTGCGATGAAGACGAAAAGCAATAGAACCGCCAGCTCGCGCGGGGTATAGGGCCGCGTTGGATCGGAGCTATTGCGACGAAGTTCGGCCGCGAAACCAACCGCTGCGACTGCGTAGGCGATGATGAGGACCGTCGTCTCGGACCACCAGCCCGCGGATCGAAAGAGCAGTTTCGGCAGCATATAGGTGAGCAGCCAAACGAAATTATCCCACGCCACCTCGATGCTCGGCACCGTACGCGAGGCCCAATTTTGCGTGAGCGTCGGAAACCCGTGGGTCACGTTGCCTACGAGAAACGGTAGAGCGCCGATCGCGGCGGCGAAAATGCTGGGGACCGCTTCCTCAAACATGGCCGAGCGGCGCCGTAACGCAATCCAAGCTATTGCCGGCAGCACGATCATCAGCGTCTGCAGTGAAAACCATATGCCGATTCCGACGCTCAATCCGAAGCACAGCCGCTGCCAGAGCGCGCCCTCGCGGCGCCAGAGGGCGGCGAGCCACAGCGTGGCCGCGCACGACGCCGCGATCTCGCCGTATCCCCACGGCGGATAGGTGACGGTCATGAACTGCTCGGAAGGCACGATCGCAAACAGAAAGGCGACGCAGGCGGACCTTGGACCTAAACAGGCGCGCAGAAAGAGCAACATGAAGACGAGGTACAGCGCCCCCCACGTAAAGCCGGTCAGAGCCAAGCCGGCTCTCCCCGTCCCAAAGACGTGAAAGTACGCAGCGGTAACGTAGCAACTTGCCGCGCTCAGGCGCGTACCTCCGGGGAAGAAGATCGGGTGCTGACCGTCGGCGATGCGAAACGCACACAGTCCGGCTAGTACGGCGTCCGGATCGATTTGAAACATCGCCGGTGGAAAGTAGAGTGCGGCCCGCGTCAGCAGGCCCACCGTCAGCAGCGAGATCGAAAGTATCGAGCTGGGTCTTACGGTCACTCCTTCGAACGTGGGTTGTATGCGATACCTTCGATGGCACCACTTCGATTTAGGCCATTCCAGAAGCTGTACTGGTACCGTACGCTCGTCCGACTATATGAATAGACGTCCACCTGCTCGTGAGTGACGTCCGCGGCAGCAAAGTGCGTCGAATCTTGGTCTACCTTGCCGTATACCGACGGGCCGTGAAGCCTAAACGGACCAGCGACGAGCGAGCAGCGTGGATTGCAGCCGTGATAGACGTAAAGCTTTGAACGTTGACTGTAGTCGATTGAAAGTAGATTGCCGTTACCATCGATGTCCAAGCCGCCGTAGTCTTTATTGAGAAAGTGCTTTGCGACTTGGCCCGATCCGGAACAGCTCTTGAAATAAATGAGATGTGCATTGGCGCCGGAGGAAGTGGCGCTCGCGTCGGCCCAGCAGTCGCCGTTCCTAGCCAGAGCTACTCCTACGACCTCGTACATATGGGGGTTCGTGAGGTTCTGTACGCAGCCGACCGCAACCGTGCAAATCGAGATGCTTCCGGCGGTCGGATGACTAGTAGGCCCGTCGAAAATGTTTCCGACGACGATTGCTCCACTTGCGGCGTCGGCGCTTGCGGCATCGCTCGGCATCCCGTACGGATCGCTGAGTGAGGCCAACGTTGCTCCGCACATCTCCGGACCCTTGAAGACGATCACCTTGCGAGTGCCGCCGTCGGGATCGATGAGGTCGCCCTTGCCATCGACGGCCAGGCCGTTCACATAACTCACCCCGGGGACGGTGCAAACTGGCGGCTTATTGCGAGGGTTGCGCGCGCGATAGCCGTAGATAG
This sequence comes from Vulcanimicrobiota bacterium, assembly GCA_963759245.1. Classification (GTDB taxonomy): domain Bacteria; phylum Vulcanimicrobiota; class Vulcanimicrobiia; order Vulcanimicrobiales; family Vulcanimicrobiaceae; genus Cybelea. Next base: position 424,065 of record CAVWYN010000003.1, read on the forward strand.
TCGTGGCATCGAAGTCGCCGACATAGAGCCCGCTCGTCGCTGCTTGAGGTGCTGGAAGCACCTGGGGCATCATCGGCTGCGAGTTCCTTAACGCCACACCGTTGCCGCCACATGCCGAAAACATCGACGCCGCCGCACAAAGTCCGATCGCATAGCGGCTTAATCGTAGAATCCTCATTTTTCTTGCTCCGTGGTTCGTGAACGTCAAGCGACCCCTGGACCGTTCGGCGCGGCGGTGCTGGTTCATCCGGCGCTGGTTGATCCGCCTCCACCGAACCACTCGAGTCGGTACGCGAGCTCCGGGCCTCGCGTTCCTTCGTACGCTATCTGCGCCACGAGCAGCGCCCACGGCTCCGCATAGCGCCCAGTCCGGAGTGGGCCGGCATCTACGGGATCAAAGCCCACATCGCTCACTAACCCGGCCGCCACACGCTTCGCCTCTGCGTCATCGCCGTAGTACAACATTGATGGTCGATCGCTGCGATGGCGCTTGTCAAACACACGAAGAGAACTTCGCTTGGAACGGTGTTGAAGGCCGCAGCGACCCTCGGAGCTTTCACGATCCGGGCAAGTTCCTCTATGCCCGATGACGTATGAGCAACGACTAAGTCGCTATCGTCATCGTTCATCGGCAGCGAGCAGCTCACGACGACCTTTTTTGAAAGATCGCCCGCCTGGTCGAGCAGATCCTTCAGCCGCGACCAGTGTACCGCCACGAGCACGGCATCGGCGTCGTCTGCCGCTTCGGCCGGCGAGCCGGCTCGAGCTCTGCCGCCGGCGTCTCGCGCTAGCCGCTGGAGCTTTTTGTGGTCACGCGAATAGCTGAATGTCACGTCGTGACCGGCGCGGGCGAATAATGTGCCTAGTTTCCCTCCCATTAGGCCGGATCCGAGAATACCGATTCGCATGATTACCTATCCTTTAAATATGTCGCGAGCCCGGACATCTCCGCGGGCGGAGCGGAAGGAGCGTCCGCAGAGCGAATTATGGCAAACGAATTGGCAAGTTGGACGTGTCCGCGGTGCGGACGGGCCTTTCGCCAGGTAAAGCAGCGGCACGCGTGTGGCATCGGTGATGCATCGAGCCTGCTCAAAGACCGGCCGGCCGCGCTCGTTGCGCTCTACCGCAGACTCGAGAGTGCGGTGAGAGCCTTCGGCGACGGGGTCGAAGTCGTGACGCGTGACAGGTACGCGCTCTTTCGGACGACGCGCATCTTCGCGGATCTCACGGTGATGCGGGACGCGCTGCGGTTGGTGACTCACCTCGACCGTGAGGCCGGCGGATCGCACTTCATCAAAGTTGGTCGGAGCGGTAAGCGCGTCTCACACGTCGTTCTTCTTCGCACCGCCGGCGATTTGCGGCCGATGCTCCCGCTACTGCGCGAAGCGTTCGACATCGCTTTGAGCGAGGAGCGTTAGTTACCAAGAGATCGGAGCAGATTGGTAACGCGAGCGTGATCGGTACTCGCGACATCGGCTGCGAATGCTCGTCATGTTTTTCACGTAGACTCGAGCCGTCGCTTCCAAATTCGACTTCATGTCGGCTACGTTAGTGGCGCGTGCACGTGCCCCTGCGGAGAGCGCCCGCTCCCCCGCTATGCGATGCCACTCCTAGCCATGTCGGGAAGCAACCTGAAAATCGGGTTAGGGACGAGTTGACGAACTTCCATTACGGGTAGGAAACGATGGTTATAAATGTGCCAAATCGATCTCTGTAAAGGAGGCACAATGCGAATCAAACGATCGCTTTCTGCAATCATCGCTGCCATTCTTTTTGCGTCCGTGCCGCTGGCCGCGTCGGCGCAAGTCAGCATCGGCCTCGCCGTCGGCTTCGGCGGTCCGGGATGGGGCGTCGGCTTCGCCGCATACTCCCCGCCGGCATTGCCGGCATACGCGATGCCACCTGCCCCGTACCCGAACTGGCAGTGGTGCCCGGGCTACTGGGGCTGGGGAGCGTACGGCTATTATTGGGTTCCGGGTTACTGGACGGCTCCGCCCGCGGTCGGTCTCTACTGGACGCCGGGCTACTGGGGCTACGGGAACGGTGGCTACTATTGGAATTCGGGCTACTGGGGTCCCACTGTCGGCTTCTACGGTGGAATTAATTACGGCTACGGCTACTTCGGCGTCGGGTACGTCGGAGGCTATTGGTCGGGCGGCGTTTTCAACTACAACACCGCGGTCGTCAACGTCAACCGAACGGTCATCAGGAACACCTTCGTTAATAGGACAGTCATCAGTAGGGGCACCATCACTAGTTCGCGCGTGAGCTTCAACGGCGGTCGCGGCGGAGTCAGAGCAAGGGCGACGCCTGCGCAACTCGCCGCACGCCGGGGAGCCGTTGGCGCAACCGCCGCGCAACGCGCTCACCAGCGAGTAGCCGCGCGGGATCGCGGGCTTCTCGCCGCCGTGAACCACGGGCATCCACGCGTGGCGGCTGTGCAGAGGCCTTTGAGCGCGACGCATCATCCGGCAAACATGCACGCGATCACTGCCGCCGATCGCAGAACCGCGCAGCGAACGATGCAGCACGCGCTCGCAGCCGCCCATCCCAGCACAACGATGAGGCGCGGCAGCGTGAGCGCGGCCGCGCATCACAACGCAACAACGATGCGGCACGGCAGCGTCGGCGGCGCCGCGCATCACAGCGCATCGATGAGGCGCGGCGGCGTGAGCGCAGCGGCGCATCACAACGCAACTATGGGTGGGCGCGGCAGCGTAGGCGCGCGCAGCTATACGCATGCCGGGCACGCCGGCTATGGTGGTCGTGCTAGTGGCGGCTACACGCACGCAACGTACGGCGGTCGTAGTAGTGGAGGCTACTCGCACGCAACGTATGGCGGTCGTAGTAGTGGAGGCTACTCGCACGCAACGTACGGCGGTCGTGCGAGCGGCGGTTATTCGCGTGGCGCCGTTGGTGGTCGTCCCGGCGGCGGTGGCGGCGGACGCAGACCGCCGCGAGGCCGAATTTAAGAAAAGCGCCTAAAACCGCACTTGTGGGAATCCCTGACGGGATTCCCACTTTTTTTTGCGTTGTGCCCGTCCCGTTAGAACGGCTTCGCGACCATTAGCCAAATGAGGAAAATCCAGAGCAGGGCGCTAGTCCAGTTCGCCGGCGTGCTCAGCGGGTCGTCGATGGCGGCGACAAGTTCGGGCGACGGCGCAGCGTCGGGCGAAGCCTGCGCCAGCGCGTCTATGCGGTTCACGCGTCGCGTGTGGTAGCCGATGCCGAGCGCGATAACGAGCACGAACGCGATGTATGCCGCGATAAGCCATCCGGAGGTCAGTGAAAATCCGTAACGCCACGCCGTGATCAGCCCAAAGATCGCAGTCAGAAACGCGAGCGGGCCGCCGATCTGACCGTGTATCTTTCCCATTCGATACGACCGGCGAATGAACGGCACGTCGCGCGTATGCGCAATCATTTCCAACGTCCACCCCGGCACGACCAAGAACGCCGCAGCCGCGAACCCGAAAAGGACGTGGAGGAAGTAAACTGTCGTTAGCAACACGCACCTCGCTTAAGACTTCGTCGTCTGAAGCCGTTTGGCTGCCAGGCGACCGTGGGAACATGCATCTATCAAAATTGGCATCTGCCTTCGGCGTCCCCCTGCAAAAGTGGCCGTGAACGAAAACGGAAGCCATACGCAAACCAGCGGCGTCAACGTCGTCTACTTCAGCGCGCGTTTTATTCGCGACTGGAAAAGTTCTAGAGTGAGACGCGTCACCCCGAGCGAGTCTACCTTCAGAGTCCTGATTTCCCGGTGCCACCCATTTGGAACGGGATGTTTTTCGGCGTCATGATGCTCGCTATGTCGCGAAAGATCGTGTTGGCCACTCCCGGCTGCGGCGAGCTTGCCTGGAGCGGCACCCAGGCCACGATCGTTATGCCCGTCTTCGGAAAATAGTAGTTCGCCGTGTTGTACCCGGGCAGTCCGCCCGTGTAGCCGTACCATCCTGCGCTGCATCCCAGCGCCAAGCCGAACGCGAGGTTTCCTTCGCCGGTAGGTACGCACCGCATCAGCGCAGCGTGCGTTGCCGGCTTGCTGGTCTTTCCGTCTACGTACAGCTGAATCCAGCGCTTCATGTCGTTCATGTCGGAGATCATCTCGCCGGCCGATCCCATCAACGTCACCGGCACCGTGTTGCTGACGTCTTCCCAGTTGCGGTGTTTGTCGAGGCCGTAGCCGTGTGCCCAGGGATCGGGCATGCTCATCGTCGCGGGATAGCTCGTCCCGGTCAGCCCGAACGGCGTAATAACACGCGTGCGGATTTGATTCCCAACCGTATCTTTGGTAATGGCTTCGATGATCAGTCCCAGCAGCAGATAATTCGTATTGGTATAGTGATATCCGGCACCCGGTGGGAAGTACGGCTTCTGCTTTACGCCCCACGCGATGATCTTTCGCGGATCCCATATCGAATCGGGTTTGACGTTGATCTTGGCTAGCTCCGGCGCATCGAAGGCTTCGAACAAACCGCTGCGCATATCGCAGAGTTCGCGAACAGTAATGTTCTGTGCATTTGGGACCTTGACGCCGAGGGAAAACTTACTGAGCGGATCGTCAAGCGATAGTTTCCCTTCGTCGACGAGCTGCAGGATGACCGCTACGACGAACGTCTTCGTGTTGCTTCCGATGCGGAAATGATCGGCCTGCGACATCGGCCGGCGCGTCTTGAGATCGGCGTAGCCGGCCGGGAGAATGAAGCTGTGTCCCGCGCCGTCCCAGACGCCCACCAGGACGCCCGGCACGGGAGTGAGGCCTCCGAATCTCTTGCGCTCCCGTTCGACCGCGGCGACGATCTTCGCGCGCGTCGCCGCAGATGTCAGCGATGAGCTCGCGGTGCCTGCCGCAGCGGGACCGCCCGACGAAAACAACGCGGCCGTCGCCAAACATAGCGCGACTCGCCGGATCCAACCGGACATCAAGATCTCCCTTCGCATAAAGCTCTTTGAAGCTGTAGGTGGTCGATTGGCCTTCACTTCGCTCTCCCCTTGCCCGAGCGTTAGGGAGATTGCTACCATCGACCAATGCGACAGATTCTGTTAGCGGCCTCTCTTACACTTTGCGGCGTGATCTTAGGACTTACGTTTTCGGCGCACCGAACTCATGCCGCTTCGAACGCCGAGTTGATGGACGCGTACCGCGTCATCGCGAGCCGCGATTTCGTGGACCTTACCCACGCATTCGGCCCCGGGGTCGCGCATTGGCCCGGCTTTCCGAACGAGACGGTGCGTACGCTTTTTACGTACAAAAAGGATGGCTTCTTCGCGCAGATGTTCTGCCATGTCGGTCAGTGGGGAACGCACGTCGACCCGCCGGCGCATTTCGCACCGGGCGGCAAGACGGTCGACCAAATCGATCCCAAACAGATGTTTTTGCCGCTCGTCGTTCTCGACGTTCACGAAAAAGCCGCGCGTGATCCCGACTATGTCCTCTCGATGGACGACGTTCGCGCGTGGGAGGCGGAGCACGGCAAAGTTCCGGCGGGAGCATTCGTCGCGATGCGCACCGACTGGTCGAAGCGATGGCCGAGCGAGACGGCGATGGAGAACAGAGACGCTAAGGGAGTGGCGCACTATCCGGGCTGGAGCCTACCGGTGCTGCAATATCTCTATCTGGAGCGCCAGGTAGTCGCAACCGGGCACGAGACGACCGACACCGATCCCGGAACGCACGCGTCGCGCGGCGACTATTCACTGGAATCCTGGATATTGCATCACGGACACTACCAGATCGAGCTGCTAACCAATCTCGATCGCGTGCCCGAAGCCGGCTCCCTCGTCATGGTCGCCTTTCCGAAACCGCGCGCCGGCTCGGGCTTTCCGGCTCGGGTTATCGCGATCGTCCCTTAGCGTGCCGGCGCTTCCTTTGTCGAGGCGGTCGCGTAGGGAGATCCGTTCGAGCGACAAATACAAAACCAACCCGGCTAGGCGCACCCTAGCCTTGCTTGAAGAGGAGATTGCGATCTATGTACAAGTTGTCGCGGTTCGCAGGAGTCTTCGGCTGTGTTGCGGCGCTCGGATTGTCCGCTTGCGCCGGCAGCAGCGGAGTCGCGCCTGCAACAGGGTCGATGGTCCAGCCGCAAGCACGAGGGATGCTTACGTTCGGCCCGGGATGGATCCAGAAAGACGGCGTCCTTTACCACGCGCCTCACTACATGGCCACTCGTAGCGCGGCGCGCGGCCAGGTTTCGCCGGCGATCGTTCTATCGTACGGCGGCGGCGTCGTGCAGGTTACGCCAACGGTCTTCCTGATCACTTGGGGCTACTCGCACTACGGGGACCGGCAAAACGTAAAAGCGCTGCTACAAAGTTACTTTGGAAGCATGGGCGGCAGCGGCCACAACAACACTTACACTCAGTACTACCAGATCGTCAACGGCCAGACGACGTACATTACGAATCCGTCGAGTCAGTACGGCGGCACCTGGGACGACGAGACCAATGCCGTTCCGCGGCACCCCACCGATTCGCAAATCGCCGCTGAGGCACTGCGCGCCGTAACGCATTTCGGCTACAATGCGAACGCCTCGTACGTCGTTGCGACCCCGCACGGCCGCAGCACGTCCGGATTTGGAACGCAGTGGTGCGCCTATCACAGCGCGACGACGACCGGCGGTAAGCTCGTCTCGTACACCGACCTCCCGTATATGCCCGACGCCGGCGGGAACTGCGGGTCGGGCATCATCAGCCCGCCTTCGGATGAATCCTCGGCCGATGAGGGCGTGACGATCGTCGGGGGTCACGAGCAGGGCGAATCCGTAACCGATCCCAATCCCCCGAGCGGCTGGTACAACTACTCGTATGGCGAGATCGGCGACATCTGCGCTTGGCAGAACATCCAGAACGATCCGTTCGGCTCGAAATCGTATACCATGCAGCCGATGTTCAGCAACGCGACTCAATCCTGCGTTCACTCGTACCCGTAACGAACGACGCACGACGAAACAAGAAAGGGCCGCCAAACCGGCGGCCCTTTTCATTTCAACATCGTTGTCGTAAAAGAACCGATTAACGAGCGACGCGTAGCCGGTCGATTTCGTCATCGGTTGGAGCCTCCATTTTTGCGGCTCAATGCGAAGGGTAGCATCGCGAGGTCAAGAAATCGTCAAGATCTCCGATGCGAATTCTGCTCGTGGAAGACGATCAGCTAATCGCGCGCTCGATAGCCGAGTATCTGCGCCGGCAAAACCATGCCGTTGACGTGGTGCACGATGGCAGCGCGGGATACGAGTTCGCAAAGGATTTTCCGTATGAGTTGCTGCTCGTCGACGTCATGCTGCCGAACCTCGACGGACTGACGCTCTGCTCCAGGCTGCGGGCCGAGCGCCTGACGACGCCGGTCATGATGTTGACCGCGCGAGACACGGTGCAGGACAAGGTCGATGCGCTCGACGCAGGCGCGGACGATTATGTCACCAAGCCATTCGATCCCGCTGAGCTGGCAGCAAGGATTCGCGCGCTCGGCCGGCGAGGCGCGCTCGAGCGCGCACCGATTCTGCGTTACGGTCCATTGGAGCTGGACGTAGCCGGCAAGCGGGTCAGCGCCGCCGGTCGGCCCGTGACCTGCACGCCAACCGAATTCGCGATCCTGGAAGCGCTATTGCGAAGTCCGCGGCAAGTATTTAGCCGCGAGATGCTCCTCGAACGGGTGACGTCGCTCGGTTGCGATTCGGGCGACAACAGCATCAAGACCCATGTGGCGAACGTGCGCCGAAAGATACGCGCGGCCGGCGTTAGGCAGCCGATGATTGAAACGTTGTATGGCAGCGGTTACCGCCTCGCGGACTTATAGGCGGCGATCCGCCGTCCCGGCCGACCTCGAGCAGCAGCTGCTGCTCTCGTACATGGCCGTCTTCATCGCCGTGCTGACGATCTTCGCCGTGGCGGCTCACGTGGCGTTTACCGTCGTGTTCGAGCGCGAAGCGGCGGAGCGAGTTCGCACCATGGCGGGGGCCGCGGACAGCGTCGTCGATGCGACGTCGTCCGGGATATCCGTCGACCTCGGCGATCAGGCGCTTCGCGCGTTCGACTCGAGCGTCGAAGGCGTGCGCTGGCGCGATCGTTCCGGTCGCGTCGTTGCGGCGTACGGGCTCGTTCCGGGTGCGACGGCAACCGGTCAGGCGCTGCGCGTTTTCACCCTAGCCACCGATACCGGTCCGCCGGAACGCCGCCCCGTCGTGATCGAGGCGTACCTGTCTGAGGCCGCGTACGCGCGCCGTCTCGGATTCGTCGACCTGAGCATTCTTGGCGCGCTGTTCGTGGCGATCGTCAGCAGTCTCGTGGCCGGACGATGGCTGACGCATCGCCTCGTCCAGAATTTGGAGTCGAGCATGAAGGCGCTCCAAGACTTCACCGCGGACGCAGCCCACGAGCTGCGCGGTCCGCTGACGGTCGTCGCCGCGAACGCCGCCACCGCGGTTCCGGTCGCCGGCAACAATTTTCTCATCGAACGAGGCGCGATGCAGTCCATCACGAGCGCGACCGCGCAGATGACCCGCGTCTCGGAAGACTTGCTTACGCTCGCGCGCGCGAAACAGTCGCTCGAGCGCGAGTTGTTCGCGGTCGACCTCGATGCGTGCGTCGCAAACGTCGTTGCGCTCTACTCGGACTCCGCGCGGAGCAAGGGCGTCTCGCTCCAAGCCACGGCGCTCGAGCCCGCACGCGTTTACGGCAATCCCGATCAAATCGAGCGCATCGTCGGCAACATCGTTCGAAACGCCGTTCAATACACGCCGGCCGGGGGAATCGTGATCGTCGAATGCGCGAAGGATCGCGCGGGTTCACGCGTCACGATTGCGGATACCGGACCCGGAATCGCGGCCGACGACGTCGATCGCGTCTTCGACCGCTTTTGGCGTGCCGACCGAACGCGGTCTCAAGACGGGATCGGGCTTGGCTTGACGATCGCGCGCGACTTGGCGCGCCGGCACGGTGGCGACATCACCGTCAACAGCCGTCCCGGAACCGGCAGCATGTTTATCCTTACGCTTCCCGCAAGGCCGCCGCGCGGCTTCGCCGGCCTATGAAATTACCTGGATCATAGCAGGCGTCGCTACTTCGCGGTACGATTTACGGCTTGAATTCGAAGACCGCGCCTTGATTCGATGTGCCGCCATACGACGTCGCACCGTACAAGGTCCCGTTCGAGCCCTTCGTGAGCCCGTAGTACGGATACTGTCCGTCGGTTCCGCCTCCGAAGCGATGCACCACCGACTCCTTGCCCGTCTTCGCATTTACTCTGAAGATCGTGCCGCAGTTGCAGCTTCCGCCGCCTGCGGACGTCGTGCCGTACAGCTCGCCGGAGGCTCCGAAAACGAGAGTGCTGGTTGAAGAGCTTCCGTCGTTGCCGCCTTTGAAGCTGTACAGCACGCGTTCGGAGTACTTGCCGCCGACGCCGAGGCTCAGCTCGAAGACCGCGCCCATATTGTTTGCGCCGCCGTCGTAGGTCGTTCCGTAAAGATTGCCGTGCGCATCCATCACAAGGCCGCCGTACGGCGAACCGGAATCGGGCGTGCCTTTGAAGGCATAGAGCGTCGCCAGTTTCCTCGTGGGAATCGAGAGCTTGAATGCCGTGCCCTTCGCGTGCGCTCCACCCGTCTCGGTAACACCGTAGAGCGCGCCGGATTTCAGCAACAGCGTTCCAAGCGAACCGGTGGCGCCGTCTTTACCGCCGGTGAATGCGTGAATGACTCGTTCTTGCGAGTGAGTACCGGTGCCCGAAACCTCGTAGATCGTCCCTTGCGCGTGCGAGCCGCCGTCAGGAGTCTCTCCGAAGATATGGCCTGCGGAATCGAGCACGACCGCGCCGCCAGGCCCAAAACCGTCGTTGCCCCCGCTAAAACTGTGCAACACGTTCTCGGTCGTCGGCGTCAGCTGAAAGAGCACACCGCAGCCGTAGCTGCCGCACGACGGGCCAGAACCTCCCGAAACCGTCGTGCCGTCGAGATTGCCCTGCGGATCGAAGGTCACGCCGCCGTGCGGGTTCTTCCCGTCCGAGAAGCAGCCGAAATTATAGAGCACCGTCTCCGTCCACGGCGGGTTGGCCTGCGGCGCCAGCTTGAACACCGTTCCGCAGGTGTTCGTTCCCCCCTGAACGGTCGTGCCGTAGAGGTTACCGTGGCTGTCCAGGACGATCCCCGTTGCGAGATTGCCGCCGTCGTTACCGCCGGAGAAACTGTAAAGCACCTGTTCGGTGCCCGCGGCGATGCCGAAGCCGCTGCTCGAGGCTCCCGAGCCCATCGCCGGCGGAACCGCGAGTGCCGATTGTGAGCCGCCGCAGCCCGCTAACATTGCAGCAACGGCGCAAAGACCCAATGCGTAGCTGCCAATACCGGACAATTTCATGTGCTTGCTCCTAGCGTGTCTGCAATGTCTGGGACGCTGGGAGTTCGCCGCTCGATTTTGTTTTCCGGTTTAGCCTTGGACTTGGTCCGCTTCAGAGCGCTCCAAGGCAAGCGCCGGCTCGAGGCTCTGGGTTATTTGTGGCCTCCCTCTCCTCTAGAAGTTAGAAGTCGTCGTCGGGATTCTTATCGGAGACGGGCTGCTTCAGGAAGTAGTCGGCATGAAGCGGTGCGGGTATCAACTTGAACTTGCTCGGCGCCTTCGAGAAGTTAAAGCAATCTGACAGATCGTCGGCGCGTACGTCGGTCGTGCCGAGCGAGCCGAGGTTGAACTGTTCTTCGGTAAATTTCAGTATGCTTCCGAACTCGTGCTGCACCGGCGAGATGTAGTGCTGATTGGCATAGGGCGATACGACGATGAGGGGCACGCGAAAGCCGAGCTCGTAAGAGTTATAGACCGGCGGCACAACCGGATCGTACCATCCTCCCCAATCGTCCCACGTTATGAAGATCGCCGTGCTGTTCCAGTATTGGCTCTTTCCGATCTTGTTGACGATCGACGCGACCCACGACGGACCCGTGCCATCCGTAATCCCGGCGTGATCCGATTCGGCCGGCGTCGGCGTCACCCAAACGACGTTTGCCAGGTTTCCCGCGTCGATATCGTTGAGTACCTGCGATGGCGGCGCCACGACGTCGGTCGCAAACTGCGGGCTGCTCCAGACCGGCTTGATCGCGTCGGGGCCTTCCCAGAGGCCGGCCCCGAGATGGTTCTGGTAGTAGTGCCAACTCAGGTTCTGCGCTTCGATCAACTGGATCAGCGAGTTGCGATCGAAGCACGGATACATCTGCTGATTTTCGTTTCCGTACGGATCGATGAGTTTGACCAGGGAACCCGCTGGGGAATCGCACCCGCCGGTGAGTTTCTCCGTCGGCGTGAGCGGGTTCTCCGAAGCGCGCAGCGTCGAGCCATCCGAAATCGTCGACGTGCCGCTCAAGATGTACTGATGGGCCGGAAAGCTCGGTCCCTCGTTCGTCTGAAACATGTTGTTGGCAAAAGTGTAACGGCGCGCCATGACGTAGTAGGGCTCCACTTCGCGCTCCGGCACGTATCCGTACGCGCGGATATCAGCCGGCGGACACTTCGCCCCCTTGTGGCAGGTGGAGCCGACGAGGTCGAAGCCGTCCATCGCCCCGTTGGCGTATTCGGTCGTAAAGGCGATGTGCGCGTGGCTGATGTCGTAGGGCTCCGTGAGCAGCCGCGGCTGTAACTGCACGGTCTGGCCTAGCGAGTTCTTGCCCGTGCGCACGGTGTCCGCGCCGGCGAGAAAGTTGAACAGATCGTTCGTCGTTCGATTCTCTTGAAAGATGATGACGACGTGTTGAATTTTCGACGTCAGGCGCTGACGAGTCCGGGCGTTACCGAATACATGAATGCCGGCGTCTTTTACCGCCGGCGCGCCGGTCCCGGGCGTCAGCGACGGCCCGAGTGTCGAGTTCTGAGAACAGGCCGCGAGCGCTACGATGACGGCAACGGCCGGGAGTCGCGTGCAATTCATCCTGCCACCCTCCGAATCAATTTCAACGGGAATTAAATCAAGTCTAATGAGCGCGAGGATGCCGAGTCAAGCCGACTCGTAAAGAATTTACTCTAAAGATGATTACGGTACGATAACTTTTGTCAACGAAGGCTATCGCGAAGCGATCAACTCGAAAAAAGTCGACAACTCGATGTTGCCGCCGGACACGACTGCTACGATCGGGCCTCGTCCTGCTTTGCCGCTCAGCGCGGCCGCGGTCGACAGCGCGCCGGCGCCCTCCGCGATGATTCGCGCTCTGTCGGCGAGCACGCGCATCGCATTCTTGGTCTCCTCGAGCGTAACGACGATCGATCCGTCGACTACCGGCCGCATTCGCTCCCACATTCGCGGGAAGACGCTCTTGCCGCCCGCGCCGTCGACGAACGTCGCTTCCCAATTCGGAAAGACCGACGCCTCCCCGGCCGCAAAGGACGCGGCGCCCGGCGCGGCGGTCTCCGGTTCGGCGCCCAAGACGCGCACGTTCGGTTTGCGCGCGCGCAAACCCGAAGCGACTCCGGTTATCAAACCGCCTCCGCCGATGGCCGTGATCACCGTGTCGACCTCCGGCAGGTCCTCGGCGATTTCCAAACCCATCGTCGCGTTTCCGGCGATGAAGTCGTCGTCGTCGAACGGGTGGATGAACGTGCCTTCGACGCCGGGAAACGCGCGTCGCTCCATCGCTTCCCAGCAGTCGTCGAACGACGCCTTTACCAGGTGCGCGCCGAGCCTTCGCATTCGCGCGACCTTCGTCTCGGGCGCCGTCTCGATCGTTACGACGGTGCATGGCACGCCGGCCTGACGCGCGGCGTAGGCCACGCCTTGACCGGCGTTTCCGGCGCTGATCGTCCACACGCCCCGCGATCGCCGATCCGGCGGCAGCATCGCGACCGCGTTGGCCGCGCCACGCAGCTTGAACGAGTTGATCGGCTGAAGATTTTCGAGCTTGAGGTAGATCTCGCAGTCGGTCGCGCCGGTGTCGAGCCTGACCAGCGGCGTCCGCAGAACGGTACGGGCGATCCGCTTTCGGGCGGCTTCGATCGCGTCGGTCGTTATCGGCGTGACCGGAGCGAGCGTTTCGTCCATGTTGATGTTCTTCGATATGCGGGCCACATTCATCTCCGCAGCGCTTACGCAATCGCCGTACCGGGCGCGGACAGGGACCAAGTACCTCGGGCGTTAACGAATCGCTTCCCCCTCGGAGGCGACTCATGAAAATCGTACGTATCCTGGCCGGAGCGAGTCTCAGCGCCGCGCTGCTACCAGCGTGTGGCGGGGGCAGTACCGCACTCGTTCCGCCGTCGCCGATTTCGGCGGGTGCGCCCTCGTTCGCCGCGTCGCGCGACGCGACGGACGGCAACCTCTACGCCGCCGGCGTCAAGAGCACGCCGGACTTCCGGGATCTCGGGCACGCACCCGGTGCGACGAAAGTGCGGCTGAGCGTCATGCTGCGCTACCAGCACGAGGGCGAGCTCGAGGCACTGGTGCAGGCTCAATCCGATCGCGGATCGCCGTACTTCCGCCGCTACCTGACCAACGCCGAGTTCAACGCGTACTTCGCGCCGCCGGCTCGGGCGGAGCGCGAAGTCATCGGCGTTCTTACGTCGGCCGGGCTGAGGGTCGCGCACACGTTCAAGAACCGCACGATCGTCGAGGCCGTCGGCCCGAGCTCCGCCGCGGAACGCCTCTTCGCAACGAGGATCGACTACGGAATTCAGGTCGGCCACGGGCAGCGCTATAAGAACGTGACGGACGCGCTGATACCTGCATCGCTTGGGGGGCTCGTAGTCGCCGTGGCCGGCCTCGACGACTTGGTGGCGTTCGCGCCGCGCGTGCAGGTCGTCTCGCGCGGAGACGTGCCCGGGGCAGGGCGATCGCGGCTACGCGGGCCGAACGGCGAGCTTGGCCCGCTCGGGTTCCAGATAGCATACGACGAGCCGGCCCAACACGGATACGACGGCACGGGGCGCGCGGTCGCGAACACGATGTCCGGAGACATCAACAACGACGACCTGGACGCGTTCCTGGATTACTTTCAAATCAAGCCCGCGCATTCGCTGCACCGTGTCGCCGTCGACGGCGGACGCTTCGGGCGCGGCGACATCGAAACGACCGTCGACCTCGAAGAGATGATTGGCACAACGCCCGGCGCGCAAGTGTATATGTACAGTTTCCCGGACTTCACCGAGGCGTACGCGGCGGACACGTACAACGCGGTCGTCGACGACAACTTGGTCGACGCCGTCAACTCGAGCTGGGGCGGCTGCGAATACTTCAAGAAGCGGAGACTCGGTCACTACTACGCGCAACTGGCAAACCTTATCTTCGAACAGGGGGCCGCGAAGGGCATGACGTTCGCGATTGCGACGGGCGACTTCGGATGGGTAACGTGCACGCAGAAGCACATCATCGACGTTACGACCGCGGATGATGCTCCGCACGCGCTCGCCATCGGCGGAACGACGCTGCGCGTCGACGGCAATGGGAATTGGGTGACCGAAACGGCGTGGCATGGAAGCGCGGGCGGGGTGTCGCTCGTCTTTCCGATCCCGAGCTACCAGCGCGGAGTCCCTCACGTCATCGGAGCCGGACGCAACATTCCCGACGTTGCGCTGGACGCCAATCCGCACGTGGGATTCGCGGGGCGCTGGCATCACATCTGGGTTGGCGCAGGCGGGACGTCGATCGGCGGTCCGCTCTGGGTCGGTCTCGAGGGGCAGACGGACCAGTACATCGGCGGCCGCATCGGGTTTCTGAATCCCCAGCTATATGCGCTCGAACAGGGACCGTCGTACGGAACGGTCTTCCACGATATCACGAAGGGCGACAACGGCGGGTTCCGAGCGCTACGCGGTTACGACCTCGTCACCGGCATCGGCTCGCCCATCGGCTGGCCGCTGGCTCAAGCCCTCAAGTGAGGGGCCAGCCTTAATCGCAGGAGCGGCCGAACGTCGAGCGACGAGAACCGCTTTGGCAGCGTCAGGATCGTGACGTGACTACGGGCACGATTCGGAAGATCGTTCCGTATCCGTCGCCGCCATACGAGGTGGTTCCGAACAGCGCACCGTCGTAGTAGACGAGCGGCGCAACGGGTATAGCGCCGTCGGTGCCGCCGAGAAAGCTATAGAGGACGGTCTCGCGCCCCGACCGGGTCAGTTTGAAGATCGTGCCGCATCCGCCGGCGCAGGCGGTCGAGCCGCCGCCGCTTTCGGTCACCCCGTAGAGCGCATGTGCCACGGTGGTCAACCCGGCGGCGGGCAACGCGCCGTCGCTTCCGCCCGCGAAACTATAGAGGACGCTCTCGACGCCGGAGGCGGTGACCTTGAAGACTGTTCCGTTTAGATTCGCGCCACCGCGCAGCGTGGTGCCGTAGAACGCGCCGCCGTCGGCGACCAGGCCGCCGACCGGACTCGCTCCGTCAGGACCGCCTTTGAACGCGTATAAAATGCTTTCGTGGCCGCTCGCGTTGATTTCGAAGACCGTCCCGTACCCTAAGCCGCCGGTGTAGGTGGTGCCGAAGAGCGAGCCGTTGACGGCGAGCAGCGGTGCCAACGGCGCTTCGCCGTCCGGCGGACCATTGAAGCGGTAGAGGACGCGTTCTACTCCCGAAGTGCCGATCTCGAAAACGGTGCCGAAGTCCGTGGTTCCGCCTTCATACGTCGTTCCATACAGTGCGCCGCTGCGCGAAATCAAACTCGCGAATGGCCATTTGCCGTCGCTGCCGCCTTGAAAGCGATAGAGGACTCTTTCTGAACCGGAAGTGGTCACTGCGAAGACGGTGCCGCACCCCGAATCCCGGCCGTATCCGCACTGGGGCAGCGCACAACTTATACCGCTGATGCACGCGAGGCCGCCGAATCTCGTCGTTCCGTACAACGTGCCGGCGTTGCGAGTGATTCCGATTAGGCCGCTGGCGGGGTTCGCGCCATCGCAACCGGCGGTGCAACCACCTTTGAAGTTGTAAAGAAGACTTTCGCTGCCGACCAAATTGATGTCGAAAACGATTCCGCAACGGTTATATCCGCACGCTTGTATGTACCGGCCACCTTGATACGCGGTGCCGTAGAGGAGACCGCCTCTCGCTACGAGCGGCGCTTGTGGGTGTTCCCCATCCTTGCTGGCGGGGAATTTGTAGATCACGCCATAGCTGGAGCCCGATGCGACGCGCGCCGGCGTCACAGACAAAACCGGCTGCGCAACATAAGAAGCCGCATTGCAAGCAGCTAAGAGTGGGCCGGCAAGAGACGCACCGGCGATGCAATGCAGAAGTTTCAAGAGCTGTCTCCCCGCTACGATGCCCAGGTTTGCCGGGTTAACGGGTTGACCTGCGCGGACGCGACCGGCCGCTCTCGCAGGCGATCGAAGAGCGGCCGGTGCGTCCTACACGCTCGCTTGGAGCACGGAGAGGCTTACATCTTGACTTTGGCGATGGTGATCATCGTCTTGCCGCCGGAGGTAGTCAGCGTCACCGAGGTCTGTCCCTTGCCGGGCTCACCGACGGTGAAGACGGCGCTTTCAACCGGCGCGGTCACGTGTGACTTCTCGGAGCCGGCAGGCATGTTCTGTTGGTACCACGTGTAGACTTTGTCGAACGAGTCATCGGTCATCAGGACCTTTCCCGCCGCCGATCCCATCATGTTCGAGCTGCTGCCGGAAGCCTGGGTGACGGCGCCCGGGTACGAGGGAGCCTCGCCTGCTGCGGCAGGGGCTGAGGAGCTCGCGGCCGCGGCGCCGGCTTCCGTGGCTGCCGCCGTTGCCGCTGCGTTCGATTGATCGGAACTCGACGAGGACTTACTGTTGCACGCAGTGATGGCAACGAATGCCACGACGATCGCGAGCGATGTACTGAGAAAACGCATTCAAATCTCCTAACTTAAGGGCGTCGCGAAGTTTCGGCCCGGGCGAGCGCCCGTTTGGTGCTACCCGACTATAGCAGCAACCGGCGCGATAGGGAAGGGCCACGCCTAGAACGACATTCGCAGGATCTTGAGCTGAGGGTTGACTTCCGCGACCGGCCGAGCGCGCGCGGCATCGAGATAGATGTACTTGCGGTCGTCCGCTCCGATTCCACCGAACTCCCACTGCTTGACGCGAGCGTCGGGATAGTTCGATTTCGCGATCGCCTCGCGCGCCGTCTGAGTGAGGCGCGCAAACGCGATCGCCTTTGGATCGAATGCGCGCCGATCTACCTCGGCCGCGGTGATCGGACCTCCGTCGAGCGACATCAGTTTCACGGGCGTCGGCCCGGAGAGTGTGCCGTCGGGAGAGACGACGTAGCGGTCGACGTTGATGTGCTTCGCCGGCTCCACCACGTCGACGGACAAACCGTTGAGCTGATCGGCGCTGATCTCGGTGACGCGCAACGGTGTTCCGGAGCGCGCCGCGATCGCGTCGAGTGCCTGCAATACGGCCTGCCCGTTCGTCAAGAACGGATCGATCGGGCCGCCGCCCGGATTAGCAGCGGCGAGATTCGGATCGCCCGGCCCATACGACGACGTGCGACCCGACCCCGAACACGATGCAAGCGCAAGCGCCAGCACAGCCGTGCCTGCACAGTTGAAAGCGGTACGCACGTAACGAAACATCGGTCTTAGCTTTTCGACCGGGCAACCTATTCCTTGGAGGTTAACTCGGCATGCGCAGAAAGAGCAGAACGACATAGAGCACGGTCAGCGCCATCGTTTGGGCGGTGATCCATTCCTGCGCCCGCCGCGATCGCAGGAAATACGCCACGATCGTAATCGCTGAGAACAGAAGCAAGAATCCGAAGTTTAGCGCGGAGGCCATGTGCCCGCTTCGCGCGATCTCTCCGGCGATGCTCAACGCCGGCAGAAGGAATAGAAAGGCAAAGAACCAGGCTCGATTGTGAAGGAACCACTCGCCGAGATCGATCTTTCCATTCTCCTCGCGTTCCGGGAGCACGAGCGAGGAGAGAACGAAGAGGTCGACGGGTATCAGTAGTTCCAGCCAAAACGTGCCGAAGTTCCACTGCGCCGTATGGCGCTCACCCCACTCCGCCCACCAGTGCTGCACCGAAATAAAGAAGAGCCAGATCGCCCATGCGACGGGAGGCCAATAAAAATCGACACGCTCCCGCGCCGTGACGACCGAGGTCAAGCGCGTGAGGACGTTCGCAATCGCCAGACCCAGCACGATCGATACGAGGACGGTAAGATAGTCGAACGCGCTCATCGTGTCGATTATACATCAGCATGTAAGAAAGCCCGAATGGCAAAAGCCTTCGGGCTCGACCGTCGCACTCAGCCAAGTGGGCTACGGAGTCGACTGGGTGTTTGTGGTAGATGAAGAGTTGCTCTTCTGCGTATCGCCGTTCCCCGGTTGGGTGATGGTCGTCGTGCTATTCGTGCTTGACGTCGTGCCCCACGGGTGCCAATAGAACAGCACGACCAGTACTGCGGCGACTACGATTGCGACGCCGATCACCCAAGCGACTGGGCCGGCCGAACTCCCCTTGACGACTACCGTTCGATCATCATGCACTATTTCATACCTCGGGCTGCATTGTTCCCCGAGGCGGCCGAATCAAACCGAACGTTTGAATTAAAAGTTAGTGGTAAAAATAAGGATCGAGGACCGTAACGGGCACGATTGAATCCACCGGCAGGCCGTTACGCTCGGCGGTTTCACGTATCGCTGCCTCATCGGGACCGTCGTAGATGCAATACGTCTTCTTCTTATCGGCCGATACGTACGAGTGCACCCACGTGACCCCGCTCGCCGCGTTCTTTTCGCAGACTTTTCTCACCAACTGGGTGCCGTCATCGTTTACCGGAATCTGCAGGCCGTCGGGAAAGGTTCGCTCGACAACAAAGCGTGGCATAACCATCCTCCTGTGAGAGTGACGATGGGCCGCTAGAGTTAGCGGCCCATCGCATCGAGGTAGCCCACGGCGTTAGCCGTGTGGCGTTGCGTACTACGGGTAGGTGTGCACGCAGGTTTGGGTCTTGTTGCTGAACATCGGCTGCATCGTGTACGAGTTCGTCCGGAACGGATCGTTCTGGATGTTCTGCCACGCGCAGATGTCGCCGATCTCGCCTTGGCTGAAGTTATACCAGCCGGTGGGCGGGTTCGGATCGGTGACGGATTCGCCCCACTCGTGACCTTCGACGATCGTCACGCCTTCGTCGGTCGCGGTTTCGTCCGACGGCGGGGTGATGATGCTGGCACCGCAGTTGCCGCCGGCATCCGGCATGTACGGCAGGTTCGTGTAGGATACGAGCTTGCCGCCGCTCATCGTTGCGCTGTGATATGCGCACCACTGCGTTCCGAATCCGGAGCTGCTATGCCCGGTCGGCGTGGCAACGACGTATGAACCGTTAGCGTTGTAGCCGAAGTGCGCGACGCCGGCAAGTGCCTCGGTGGCGACCTGCGCGTCGGTCGGATTCGACGGAACGGCGTTGGTGTTATCTTCCCAAACGCCGCCGAGCTGCTTGAGACCATCCTTGATGAAGATAGTCTTGCTGCCGACCTTCTCAGAGTATTGGGTGTAGATTCTGTTGTGACCGCTGCCGCCCATTACTCTCGAATAGGTCTTGAGCAGGGCTTCGACGCCATCCGGATCGCCGTAGGTTTTGAAACCCCAGACGATGAGGTAGGCTTTCGGGTGCACGAGCACGGGCCCGCCACCGTAGTTCAGCGTGATCGCCGGTGTGAACTGTTGTCTCGCCGCTGAACGAGTCGCCATGTAGTGGGGAACGTGGAAAAGAACGCCGCCTTCATACTTCCATCCGGGACCCGACGGCACCATACTCTGCGCCTGCTGCTGCGTCGTCAACCCGCTCGAGGGTGTAACGCCGGAGTTTGCAGCGCAGCCGACCATTGCTAGCGTTGCCGCGCATCCTAAAATGCCAGCAAGCCGCGAGCGCCTATACATACGCAATCAACCTCTCGTAATAAGGAGTAGCTAGAGAGAACCTAGCAGGGAAAGGTGGCGCATTCATCGGGAGGGAGTGCCTCCCCTGCGCCGAGCTCCCGGAAGCCTATTTGGCTCCGGGAGGCAAGTCGAGCGCGGGGACAAGCAAGCGGTCTAGTTGCCGAACGGCTGCGGCTCAATCGCTGGGAGCGGGGTCGGGCCGATGATCGGGTTGGAAACGATAGGCCCGGAGATCGGCAGTGGAACCGGGTCGCGATCGGGGCGACGTTCGTAACCGTTGACCAGGGCGCCCCCCAGATCGACGTCGTGGGCGCTGACGTCTACGTTGACGCCGTGGCCCTGGGCCGTCAGCGTCGTATCGATACGGCCGCCCATCCCGTTTTGCGCGCAGACTCGAAGCGATCCGTTCTGTTCGTACGTCACGGAATCGCCGTCGCCGAGTTGCAACGTCTGACCGCGCGAGATGGGGATCGACCGCCCTCCGCTCGTGATCGTCGGCTGACCTTGATCGTTCATGCTAATTCTCGTCGAGCCGTCGTTCAACGCAACGGTCGCCGATTGGTTCCAAGTGACGCCCTTGCCGTTCGCCGGCGTCGATTGCGTCGAAATTTGAAAACCGCCGGCAAACGAGTTGGAACTCAGCAGATCGGGTTGCGACTGCATGGCGTTCCATTTTGCGCCGTTAAACGAGAGATGCGGATCGCCTTCGCTCGAGCCGGTCGCGTTTTGGAAGAAGCGTTCGTTGCCGTTTGGCGGGCAGCCATTTCCGCCGTAGGGATTGTTGCAGCCGTATCCGCCCATCAGCGATTGCAACATCTGCATAAGCTGCTGCAGCACGCCCATGAGCGGGCCGAACAAGCCTTGGAGCGAGCCGGAGTTCCCGTAGTCGCCGTACGGGATCGCCGCGCTGCTTTGATTCGACCAGGGTGGAACGAAACGCGAGATGTTGTCGCCCACGGCCGGCGCGGCCGATCCTTGCAGCGCTACGCCCTGCCCTTCGGCATTTCCGAGCTGCGCCGAAAGCGGGTTGGGTCCGAGCGGCCCGTCGAGCGGTTGAACGTACATGATAACCTCCGTTGTGATAGGTGCGGGTCGATCACGACGACGCAACTCCACGACAAGGGGAGCCCTATCTCCCCGGGAGAATCGAACTCGCTAAAATGAGCGACACGCAACTGGGAAGCATCGCGCGCCTGCAGGAACGCCTCGAGGCGCTCAAGGAGCGTCTTTGACGACGCTGCAAAGCGCCGCCGGATAGCCGAACTCGACGAGCGCTCGCGTTCGCAAGAGTTCTGGAGCGATCCGGAATCGGCGCAGCGCGTGATGAAAGAGCTGGCCGAGCTGCGCGAAGAGGCCGCGGTCGTCGACGGCATCGCCGAATCGCTGCGCGAGGCCAAAGAGCTGCTCGGACTCTTCGCCGGCGATCCGGCGGCCGAAGGCGAAGCCGATCACAATCTCGCGGCGGCTGAGGAGGCGCTCGAGCGCGTGGAGGTGGCCGCCAGTTTCAGCGGCGAGTTCGACTCGCACAACGCGATCGTCAGCATCTTCGCCGGCGCGGGCGGCGTCGATGCGGCCGATTGGGCGCAGATGCTCGCGCGCATGTACCTTCGCTGGGCGGAATCCAAGGGATTCTCGACGCTCATCGTCGACGAGTCGCCGGCCGAAGAAGCCGGCCTGAAGTCGATCACCTTTTTCGTGCGCGGACGCAACGCGTACGGGATGCTCGAGAGCGAACGCGGCGTGCATCGTTTGGTTCGGCTCTCGCCATTCGATGCGGCGCACCGTCGCCACACGTCTTTCGCGGCGGTCGATGTGATTCCGGAGGTGGATGCGGCCGAGAGCGGCGACGTTGAGATCAAGTCGGACGACTTGCGTATCGAGACGTTCAAATCCGGAGGCGCGGGCGGCCAATACGTGAACAAGACCGAATCGGCGGTGCGCGTGATTCACGTGCCGACCGGCATCGTCGTCGCGTCGCAGCAGGAGCGCTCGCAGGCCCAAAACCGCGACGTCGCGCTCGGAATCCTGCGCGCGAAGCTGGTCGCTCGCGCGGCCGAAGAACGCCAACGGAAGCTGACGGACCTTCGGGGCGAGCGCCAAGCCAACGAGTGGGGATCTCAAATACGCTCGTACGTCTTGCAGCCATACCAACTGGTCAAGGACCATAGGACGGGCGTGGAGACCGGCAACGTCGCCGAGGTGCTCGAAGGCGGAATCGACACGTTCATCTGGCCCTATCTGCAGCAACGTCGCGCGCTATCATCCAGCTAAGGAACCGGCATTAAAATGAATACGCAGGAACTTCGCGCCATTCAGGCGCCCATCAAGGAACGGTATAAGGAAGAGCCGGAGTCGGCTTCGATCACGCTGAAAGCGGAGGGCCGCCTCGGCGAAGGCATCACGTGCAACGTCCGCACGGGCAAGGCGCTCGTGGCAGCCGGGCTGCATCCCGGTACGGGCGGCGACGGCTTGAGCGCTTGTTCCGGCGACATGCTTCTCGAGGCGCTGGTGGCGTGTGCCGGCGTCACGCTAAGCGCGGTCGCGACCGCGATGGGGATCGAGATTCGCGACGCGCGCGTAAACGCCGAAGGTGACTTAGACTTTCGCGGAACGCTGGGCCTCACGAAGGACGTGCCGGTCGGATTCTCGCGCATACGGCTCCGCTTCGATCTAGATACCGAGGCCCCGGAAGATCAATTGGATACGCTCATTCGTTTGACGGAGCGTTATTGCGTCGTATATCAAACGCTGCGGCATTCGCCGGAAACAACGGT
This sequence comes from Vulcanimicrobiota bacterium, assembly GCA_963759245.1. Classification (GTDB taxonomy): domain Bacteria; phylum Vulcanimicrobiota; class Vulcanimicrobiia; order Vulcanimicrobiales; family Vulcanimicrobiaceae; genus Cybelea. Next base: position 446,656 of record CAVWYN010000003.1, read on the forward strand.
GTCGAGAGCCGTCTTGGTCTGACCGGCTAAAACGTGCGCGATAGGTTTCTGTGGTTAGGGTGCCCGCTCTACGCGGCGCTTTTTACCTACTTGGGCTGGCAGAAGTACGAGGTCCATCGCAATCTCGTCGACTTCGGCATCTTCGAGCAGACGGCCGCGGCCGCGTTTGGGTGCTTTTGCAATCCGATCGAGGGAAGCCACTGGGCGTTCCATTTTTCGCCGATACTGTATCCGGTCGGGTTCGCCGTAGCGCTCCTGCGCTCGCCGCTCACGCTCATCGCGCTTCAAGCGATTGCCGGCGCCTTAGTCGCGCCGCCGGTCTACGCGCTGGTCCTGCGGGCGAGAAACGACCGGGGAGCGGCGCGGCTCGCCGCGGTGGTGGCGTGGCTCTATCCCCCTCTGGCCGGACTGATCTTCGGAGACTTTCACGAGAACGGATTCGCGCCGGCGGCCGTCGCGTGGACGCTCTACGCCTTCGATGCCGGTTCGACGTTCTGGACGTTCGCCGGCGCGCTCGTCACGCTCGCGATCAAAGAGGATCAGGCAATCTTCCTCGCGGTCGCCGGTACGCTCGGCGCGTGGTATTATCGCGGCACGAAGGCGGGGCGGGTCGCCGCGGTCATTGCGCTCGTCAGCGCGCTCGTGTTCGTTGCGTTCTTCGCAATTATTCAACCGCACGCCGGCGCGTCGGCCGGCGTGCCATGGCAGCCGCAGCGCTTCTACGCATGGAGTCACGGCGACGTGCCGGCGACGCTGGCCGGAATCGCCGCGCGGTTGGGATTTCTGCTGCTCGCGTTCGTGCCGTTGCTCTTCCTGCCGCTGCGTTCGCGCATGCTGTGGCTCGCCGTCGCACCATTGCTCGAGGTGTTGCTTTCCAGCCTGCCGACGACGTTTACGATGGGCACGCACTACGCCGGAGCTTGGATCGGCTACGTGCTGGTCGCGTTTGCATGCGGCGCGAGAACGCTCCAGCCGCGCGGCGCGCGATTTGCGCTCTTCGCCTGCATCGCGCTCTGCTTGGCCGAGTTCGCGGTCGCCGATCCGCTGCACCCGGGGCTCAATCTGCGCGCAGTGCAGCCGCGCGACGTCGCGCTCGATCGATTTCTGACGACGCTCCCCGCGGACGCCGGCATCGCCACGCAGGAAGAGGCGTACACGCATCTCGCGCTCCTCGATCCGTACGCGCTTCTGCTGCCGGAGTCTTCGCAGAGCGAGACGCGCGCGTGTCTGATTCTGATCGACCGCGACTTCCCTGGCTCTGCCCGTTTACAGGAGTATGGCGACGCGCTTGCGCGCTTGGTTCGAGATCGCCGCTACGTTGAGGTCGGGCGTACCGGCGGGATCGAGCTTTATCGCCGAGCCGACCGCTGCCGCTAGCGCTTAAAGGGAAAGGATCTGGACGAGCGCATCGGCAGCGCGAGCCGGCCAGTCGCGGCCGGCGCGCACGATACGGTGCAGCGCTGCCCACGGCGCCCAGCGCGCAACCTGCAACGCGTAGTCGCGCTCCGGCGGAAAGACGGCGACGATCGGCGTGCCGATCATTCCGGCGACGTGCAGCGCGCCGGAATCCGGTGCGACGATCGCCGGCGCCGCACCGATGGCCGACTTCCACGACGCAGTGTCGTCGAAGTAGCCGATCGCGAGGCCGGTCGATTGCGCGACTCGCTCTGCGTACGCGGCCTCGCTTCGCGCCGACAGAAGATGCGGCGCGCCGTTGCCCGCGACTCGGCGCACGAGATCGACCACGCCGTCGAACGCGATCCCGAGACGCTCCCACTTCTCGGTGATTTGAATCGCGATGCGAACGTCTGGTGCCGGCTCGCTTTCCAGCACGAGCGGCCGCAGCTCCGCAACGTCGCGCGTAGGCCGTTCGATGCCGATCAACGGCTCGGAGAGTCGAAAGAGCACTTCGCATTCGTGCGGCGCTCTAGGATCGAGGCCCGCGCTGCGATAGACGCCCTGCGTTAAGAAGCCGCGCGACCAGAGGCTCTTGAGCGGTTTGCCCCAAGCGTTGGTGAAGCCGATGCGATGCGACGCGCCGATCGCGCCGGCGAGCCGATACCCCGCGGGATCTTCGGTCGCGACCAACACGTGCGAATACTCGCTCGTGCGCAACGTTCGGCCGAGGGATTCGATGGCGGCGAGGTTCGGTCTCGCGCTCGAGCGCAACGCAACGTCGCTCGTCACGGCGTGCCGCACCGCGCGCGCGGCAAAAATGCCGGCATTGGCGGGCCGCAGGACGACGTCGACGGGAATGGACCGGCGTCGCAACGCGGCCAGCAAAGGAGTCAGAGCGAGCGCATCCCCGATTGCATCGAGGCGGATGATCAGCACCGACGGTGAAACCTCCGGCATGCTCGTTACTGCGCGTCTTCGCTTCTTGGGTCCCCCGTGATCGCCAGCGACGACGTCGTAACGTTCGACGAGCTCGACGGCTACCGCACGACGCGCAGCTTCGGCTATGTCTCGGGGGCGGCATCGCGTCCGCGGAACCGCTTACGCTCGACGTTTCGCAGCCTCGGCATGTTGATCGGATTGGCGAGTGCCGAGTTCCTCAGCGATGCCGAGCAGTTGCGTAACGAGGCGCTCGAGGCGCTACGGAAGCGCGCCGGGGTTCTCGGCGCCAACGCCGTTATCGGGCTGCAGTTCTTCGTCTCGGAGGGCGGCGACGGCGCGTGTGAGGTCGTGGCGTTCGGTCAGGCCGTCGCGGTGAGCAAGGCAGATCCAGGGCGTTGAACGAGTCGCACGCCGTAGAACGGGAGCCCCTGCTTTCACAAGCGGCGATTGCCGCCGCCGCATGCAGAAAATGCGCGATCGGATACGAACGCCGCAACAACGTTTACGGCGAAGGGGATCCGTGCGCGCGCTTGATGGTCGTCGGCGAAGGGCCGGGCGAGACCGAGGACGAGGTTGGACGCCCGTTCGTGGGTAGAGCGGGTCAGCTGCTCGATCGAATGCTGGCGGCGATCGGCTTGCCGCGCGAACAAGTATACATTTGCAACACCGTCAAGTGCCGGCCGACCCTGCATGGCCCCAACGGGCCGCGCAATCGCGCGCCGGACTCTCAGGAAACGGAGAACTGCCGGCCGTTTCTCGAGGAGCAGATTGCAATCGTCGCGCCGGAGGTCATCCTCGCACTCGGCTCACCCGCGGCGAAGTGGTTCCTGGGTCACGACTTTCAAATCACGCGCATGCGCGGCCGATGGTATCTCGGCCCGCGCGACACTCCGCTGATGGTTACGTTTCATCCCGCGTACATTCTCCGCCAGACCGGCGGACAGATCGACGGCGTCAAACGCATGGTCTGGGACGATCTCAGGGCGGTGCGCACTAAGCTCGACGAGCCGCCCGCGCCGAAGGTCGAGGTGGTCGAAATCGAGCAGGCGAGTCTCTTCGAGTGACGCGCGATCCGCTTGCGATTTGGCTGCACGACGTCGTCGGACGCGCGGGATTTTGCGGCGTCGACGAGTTCGCGCAGCATTTCGAGCTGAAGCCTTACCGGCTGCGCCAGCTCTATCGGGCGGCGACGAAAGAGCTGCTCGGAAGCGTCGACGACGTTACGACGCTGCCGAAGGACCTGCGCGCGGCGCTTGTGGCGCGCGGCGTCGCGTTTTCGGCGATCGAGCCGATCGTCTTGCAGCACTCCCAAGACGGTCAGACGACGAAGGGCCTCTTTCGCCTGGACGACGGCAAAGAAGTAGAGGCGGTGCTGATCGAGCACCGCGGCGGACGCACGACGCTCTGCCTTTCCTCGCAGGCGGGGTGCGCGTTTGCGTGCGCGTTCTGCTCCACGGGACAGGGCGGCTTCAACCGCAATCTCACTGCCGGCGAGATCTTCGATCAGGCCTGGTTCTTCGCGCGCCGGATTGCGCCCGACGGAAAGCGCCTGACGAACGTCGTGTTCATGGGAATGGGCGAGCCATTCCACAACTACGACGCCGTGATTGACGCGGTCGCCCTGCTGAACGATCCCCAGGGCTTCGGACTGGGCCACCGCCACATAACGATCTCTACCGTCGGACTCGTCGACAAGATCGACGCGTTCGCCGACGAGCATCTGCAGGTCAATCTCGCGATCTCGCTGCACGCGCCGACCGACGCGCTTCGCTCGCGATTCATGCCGGTCAATCGCCGTTTTCCGCTGCCAATTCTTATGGCGGCGTGCGAGCGATACGTGGCCAAGACGAACCGGAAGGTCTTTTTCGAGTACGTGATGCTCGCGGGGGTCAACGACGACGCGGCGTGCGCGCGCGCGCTCGCAGAGCTGATGCGCGGGCGGCTCTACCACGTGAACCTGATTCCCTACAACACGACGCCGGATGCTCCATTCGTGGCGACGTCCGACGCGAAGATATGGGAGTTTGCCGCGATCCTCGACGAGGCCCGCGTGCCCGTGACCGTGCGACAGAACATGGGCCGCGACATCGCTGCCGCCTGCGGGCAACTGCAGGCAGAAACGCAGCCGAAAGCACATCACGCAACTCCCGTGTCATCCTGAGCGGAGGCACGAAGTGCCGGAGTCGAAGGAGGAAGAGCACCGCGGTATCAACGTGAACGAGGCGCCGCATTACTGCGACGCCTCGCGCGTTCGATGTGGACCGCCGACCTGATACGCAGGCCACTGTAGCACACCTACAACGACTTCGCAACGGCTTGGCCGTTGGGCTGGAGCGCCCGGAATCGAACCCGGACCTGCCCGGTGTAAGACGTCGCGACACCAGACGACGGCGTTCGCTCACTCCGTGACCTGCGGGCAGCCGCAGGCAGAAACGCCGCCGAAGGCGCACCACGCCTCATTGTCATCCTGAGCCCTTCGACTCGGGGTGCACAATGCGGTAAGTGGAGGAATTATGGCAAGCGCTCTACCCGATGGATGGCATACCGTCACGCCGAGAATCGTCGTAGAAGACCCGGCGAGACTCATCGAGTTCTTGAGAGCAACGTTTGGTGCGACCGGCGAGCTCCGGACGGATGCGCCGTCCGTCATTCGAATCGGCGACTCGATGATCATGATAAGCGGTGCAGGCTTCCGGAAAATCACGACCGGATTTCTGCACGTCTACGTGGATGACGCCGATGAAACGTTCCGACGGGCGTTGGAATCCGGTGCGGTCTGCGTCGAGGAGCCGCAAACGACACCTTACGGGGATCGCCGCGCGATGATCGTCGACCCATGTGGGAACGAGTGGCAAATAGCAACCTACTCTCCGCAGTAGGGATCGTACGCGTGACGCGCTCGAATGCGCACGTCTTAGAAAACGTTGCGCCGGACGTCTTCGACGAGCCGATCGACGCATCGAGACTCGCGACCTATCTACGCTCGCCGGAACATCTCATGGTCGTAGCCGTTTTCGAGGACAGGGTGGTCGGACAAGCGGCCGGTGTCATTCATCGACATCCCGATAAGCACACGGACCTGTTCGTCGACGAAGTTGGAGTCACGCCCGATTTTCGCAAGAGGGGACTGGCCACGGCGCTGTTGCGCAAATTGTTCGCGATCGGCAAGGCAAAGGGCTGCGAAGAGGCATGGGTGCTGACCGAGTTAGACAATGTCGCTGCGCGCAAGCTGTACGGGTCGGCCGAAGGGCGGGCGAGGGAAATCGTCATGTATGAATACGACCTGTCCGGAGCACGGCGACTTCGCAACAGCCGAAGGAACCCGGGGAGGCTTTTAGTAGATTTACAGCCCTCATGAGCGTGACACTTCACCAAACAATCCCCATTCTGCGAATCTTCGATGTTGCAAAAGCCCGTGAATTCTATCTCGATTACCTCGGCTTTTCGGTCGACTTCGAGCATAGGTTCCACGATGGCGCCCCTCTCTTCATGGGGATCTCGCGTGACGGCCTTCCACTGTTTCTAAGCGAGCACCACGGTGACGGCAGCCCCGGCGCGCACGTGCGAATCGACACGTCTGGGCTGAACGACCTAAGCGCCGAGCTGGCGGGCAAGAAGTACCGGTACATGAACCCAGAGATCCAAGAACAGCCGTGGGGAATGCGGGAGCTGCGGGTGGTCGACCCGTTTGGCAACCGGCTAATTTTCAGCGAACCAATTTCCGGCTGATCGGCGAATCAAAGTTAGGCGGGCGGAGCCCCGGCGTGGGTGTCAAAGGAGTCGGTCATGGCTACATGGCGCGACGTGCGTCGCTTTGCGCTTGCCTTACCCGGCACGACCGAAGAAGATAACCGGGGCAAACCCGCCTGGCTCGTCAACAAGAAGTTTTTCGTGTGGGATCGTCCGCTGCGAGCCTCGGATTTGAAGGCGCTCGGAAAGAAGGCGCCGGAGGGTCCGATCCTGGGCGTGCGCGTCGCAGACCTGGAAATGAAGGAGGTCTTGCTCGCGAACGATCGCGGCGTCTTCTTTACGACGCCACATTTCGACGGCTACCCAGCTGTATTAGTGCAGCTAAAAAAGATCGCGTCAGCTAAGCTAAAGGATCTCATCGTCGAGGCATGGCTCGTGCGCGCCCCCAAGCGCGCCGCCGATGCGTATCTAAAGAAGGCCGGCATCGGAGCGGACAGTTGAAACTCGGCGGCAGTACGGCGATCGTTATGGGCGCATCGGGCGACATCGGGTCGGCGACGGTGCGCGCGCTCGCGGCCGCCGGGGCCAACGTCGTCCTGGCCGCTCCCGTAAGCGAGACCGCTGCTTTAAAGATGCTTGCCGCTGAAGCGGAGGTCAGAGGCGTTCGCGCGCTCGTCGTCCCTACCGACGTGACCGTTCGCAGCGACATAGATCGCCTCGTGCGCTCGACGCTGGAGGCCTTCGCGTCGATCGACGTGCTGGCGAACGCGGCCGGCATCGGCTCGAGCCCGGCGCTGTGTGACGACACCGACGAAGAGCTGCGGCGCGTGGTCGAGGTCAATTTGCTCGGCAGTGCGCGCACGATTCACGCCGTTTTGCCGGTGATGAAGGCGCAGCGGCGCGGCGCGATCGTCAACGTCGGTTCGGTCGCCGGAGAAGCCGGCGTGATGGGAATTTACTCCGCCTCGAAGTTCGGCTTGCGGGGGCTCACCGACACGGTCCGGCGCGAGGCGCGCAGTTCGAAGATCGGCGTGACCCTCATCGAGCCGGGTTTCGTGCGGAGCAGAATGAACGCGGCGATGGGGGACGGGTTGCCGAGCCCCGACATCGTGGCTCGCGCCGTTGTCGCAGCGGTGTTGCGCCCGCGGCGGTGCGTCATCGTTCCGCGCTACTACGCGGTTCCGGTCGCGATCGCGAAGCTCTTCCCGGGACTCGTCGATCGAGTCTTCGGCGACGCGCGAATTCAGCAGCGTCTCAATCGCGACGCGCGCGCCGAGCGGGCCGAACGAGTCTCGCTTTGAATCCTCCGCCGGGCGTTATCGTCAGCGGAGCGTCTACGGGAATCGGCGAGGCCACGGTCACGATGCTGGCACGCGCCGGATATGTCGCGTTCGCCGGCGTACGCAACGAGGCCGACGCGCGGCGGCTGCGCGACATAAACGCAAACATCCGTCCTCTCTTCCTGGAGGTCACGGACGAGGCGAGCATCGCGGAGGCGATAAACGAGGTCGCTCGGAGCGGAACGCCGTTGATCGGCGTCGTCAGCAATGCGGGGATCGCGGTCGGCGGGCCGCTCGAGCACGTTCCGGTTTCCGAGCTTCGACGGCAGTTCGACGTCAACGTCGTCGGTGCGCTGGCCCTCGTGCAGGCCGCGCTCCCGCATCTTCCTTCCCCCGGGGGCCGCGTGGTCTTTGTCGGCTCGATCGCAGGGCGCCTGGCGATGCCCTACATCGCTCCGTACAGCGCTTCGAAGTTCGCGCTGCGCGCACTGGCCGACGCGTTGCGGATCGAACTGGCGCCCGCCGGAATCGCGGTCTCGCTCATCGAGGCACCCTCGGTAAGCACTCCGATCTGGCGCAAGGGACGTGCGTCGCGCGATCGTCTCGCCGCCCTGCTGGGCAGCACCGCGCGGCCGCACTACTATCGCGCGGTAGAAACCCTGATGCGGATGACCCAGGTAGAGGAGCGCACGGGCATATCGGCCGAGCCCGTCGCGCAATCGATTCATCACGCGCTAACCGGCGCGCATCCGCGAGCGCGCTACGTCCTCGGCTCGGCGAAGGCGGGGAACATCTTGGCGCTGCTGCCGTTGCGCATGCGTGATCGAATCATCCGCGCGGTCCAGCGCTTTCCTTGACCGCCGCACGGCGGGGGTTTGGGGCGTTAACGATAAATCTAGCCCATCGATGGAAACGACCGCGCCGGCTCAACGCGTGAGCATGGAAGAGATCACCGCGCTCGCAAAGCGCCGCGGTTTCATCTTTCAATCGAGCGAAATTTACGGCGGAATCAACGGGTTTTGGGACTACGGTCCGCTCGGCGCGGTTCTGAAGGCGAACGTCAAGCGGGCGTGGTGGCGGGATACGGTCGAGCTGCGCGACGACGTCGTCGCGTTTGACTCGGCGATCGTCATGCATCCCCTCGTGTGGAAGGCCTCCGGTCACGTCGACGCGTTTGTCGACGTGATGATCGACTGCAAGGTCTGCAAGCATCGCTTTCGCGCCGACCACGTGACGGATCGATCGCAGTGCCCCGACTGCGGCAGCAAAGATTCCTTCACCGAGCCGCGCACCTTCAATCTAATGATGCGCACGTCGGTCGGCCCGATGGAAGACACCTCGGCGATCGCGTACCTGCGCCCCGAAACCGCCCAAGGCATCTTCGTCAACTTCAAAAACATCTATCAAAGCGCGCGCAAGCGCCCGCCATTCGGCGTCGCGCAGATCGGTAAGTCGTTTCGGAACGAGATTACGCCCGGCAACTTCACGTTTCGCGTTCGTGAGTTCGAGCAGGCCGAGCTCGAGTATTTCGTGCCGGACGACGGCAAAGACATGGTGACCTTTCGCGAATGGGTCGAGCGCCGCAAGGCATGGTATTCGAGTTACGGCATCGATTCCGAGCGGTTGCGTTTCTACGAGCTCGGTGAATCGGAGCGTCCTCACTACGCCAAAGCGGGCATCGACGTGGAGTATCTCTTTCCGTGGGGCTGGGGCGAGCTCGAATCGATCGCGCATCGCGGCACGTACGATCTGGACGCGCACATGCGGCTCTCCGGCAAAGACCTGCAGTTTTTCGACGAGGCAACGAAGGCGCACTACACTCCGCTGCTGATCGAGAGCTCCGCCGGAATCGATCGTACCGTTCTCACCTTCATGATCGATGCGTACGAGCGCGAGCGCAGCGTCGATCCCAACGGCAAGGAGACCGAACGCACCGTTCTGCGCTTTCATTCGCAGATCGCCCCCGTGCAGGCGGCGGTATTTTCGCTGGCGCGCAACAAGGCCGAGCTCGTCGAGCGCGCGCGCAATATCGAAGGGGCTCTCCGCCCGTCGGTTCGAACGCAATACGACGAGGGTAATATCGGACAGCTCTACCGTCGCCAAGACGAGATAGGAACGCCATTTTGCATCACGGTCGACTATGAAACCCTGGACGACGGCACGGTGACCGTTCGGGCGCGCGATACGATGCGACAGGAGCGTGTCAACGCGGACGCGCTGAGCGCGTATCTCGGAGAGCGGCTTTAGGAGCGAAGAGTTCGATGGTGCAGGTCGGAACGAAGTACGTCTATTTCTTCGAAGAAGGGCAGAGCATCGCGCTCCCAGCGGGCACGACGATTCGGGAGCTGCTCGGCGGCAAGGGCGCGGGCCTCGCCGAGATGAGCTCCGCCGGGTTGCCGGTCCCGTCGGGCTTCACGATCACCACCGACGCGTGCCTGCGCTTTTACGAAGCGGGTCGCGTATTTCCGGCGGGACTTCAAGAGCAGATCGACGTCGCGATGACCGAGTTGCAGGAACGCACCGGCAAGAAGTTCGGCTCCGTCGAGAACCCGTTGCTCGTATCGGTGCGCAGCGGCGCGCGCGTCTCGATGCCGGGCATGATGGACACGGTCCTGAATCTCGGTCTCAACGATCGAACCGTCGCGGCGCTCGCGTCGCTAACCGGAAACGAGCGATTCGCGTGGGACGCCTATCGCCGCTTCATCATGATGTTCGCGAACGTCGTGATGGACGTGCCCAAGGATCGATTCGAAGAGCTGATCGAGGCCGCTCGAAAGTCGCGGGGCGCGAAGACGGATGCCGAGCTCGATGCGGCTTCGTGGAAAGTCTTGGTCGAGCGCTTCAAGGAAATCGTCCGCGAGCGCACCGGCCGCGATTTCCCGCAGGACGTGGGCGATCAGTTGAAACGCGCGATCGAAGCGGTCTTCGATTCCTGGAACTCTAAGCGCGCCGTCGACTACCGCCGCTTCAATAAGATACCGGACGACTGGGGCACCGCGGTGACCGTCATGGAGATGGTCTTTGGCAACATGGGGGACGACTCCGGAACCGGCGTCGCCTTCACTCGTAATCCCAATACCGGCGAGCGCGTACTCTTCGGTGAGTATCTAACCAACGCGCAAGGCGAAGACGTGGTGGCGGGGATTCGCACTCCGGAGAAGATCGCCGAGCTGGCGCGGCAGCAACCGAAAATCTACGCGCAGTTCGAGGAGATCGCCAATCGGCTCGAGCGGCACTATCGCGACGCGCAAGACCTCGAGTTTACGATCGAGCGCGGGAAGCTTTTCATGCTGCAGACGCGCAGCGCCAAACGTACGGCCGAGGCGGCGGTGAAGATCGCGCTCGACCTCGTCCGCGAGGGGTTGATCGATCGGCGCCGCGCCGTGGGGATGGTCAACGCCGGCTCGCTCGATCAACTCTTTCACTCGCGCCTCGATCCAAACGATCGCGGCGACGTCGCGTGCAAGGGGCTCAACGCATCGCCGGGCGCCGCCGCCGGCCAAGTAGTCTTCTCGGCGGAAGAGGCAGTCGCGTGGAAGGAGCAGGGCCGCAAGACGATTCTCGTGCGCACCGAGACCAACCCCGACGACGTGCACGGCATGATCGCGGCGGAGGGAATCCTCACCGCCAAAGGCGGGGCGACGTCGCACGCCGCGGTCGTCGCGCGCGGCATGGGCAAGCCGTGCGTCGTCGGCTGTGACGCGCTGGTGGTCGACTATCGCAACAAGCGCGCGAGCCTCGACGGCAGGGAGCTGCACGAGGGCGACTGGATCACGATTGATGGCACGACCGGCAACGTCGCGATAGGCGAGCTCCGGTTGATACAGCCGCCGCGCGAGCTGCCCGAGTGGCTGGCCACGTTTCTTTCTTGGGCCGACGAGCTGCGCAGGATGGAGGTCTGGGCGAACGCCGATACGCCTGAAGATGCCGCCCGCTCGCGCTCGCTGGGCGCGCAAGGCATCGGGCTCTGCCGCACGGAGCACATGTTCATGCAGCCCGAGCGGCTGCCGATCGTCTACCACTTGATCATGGCCGCGACCACGCAAGAGCGCGGGCAGTCGCTCGCGAAGCTGCTGCCGTTTCAGCGCGACGACTTCACCGGCATTCTGAAGGCGATGGAAGGTTTGCCGGTCACGATTCGACTGCTCGATCCGCCGCTGCACGAGTTTCTCCCGTCGTTAGAGCAGCTGCTCGTCGAGACCACCGAGCTGCGACTCACGAGCGGAACGTCCTCGCCCGAATATCGCGGAAAAGAAGCGATGTTACGCCGCGTGCAGCAGTTGCACGAGCAGAATCCGATGCTCGGCCTGCGAGTCTGCCGGCTCGGCATCGTATTTCCCGAGATCTATGAGATGCAGGTGCGTGCGATCTTCGAAGCCGCGTGCGCGCTGAAGCGTCAGGGCATCGACGCGCGACCTGAGGTGATGATCCCGGGCGTGGGGACGAGGGAGGAGATGCAGACTACGCGCGACGCGGCTAAGCGCGTCGCCGGCGAAGTCTTAGCCGAGCAGGGCGTGGAGCTCGCATATCGCGTCGGCACGATGATCGAGCTGCCGCGGGCCTGCGTCGTCGCCGACGAGCTCGCCGAGTACGCCGAATTCTTCTCGTTCGGCACCAACGACCTGACACAGACGACTTACGGATATAGTCGCGACGACGCGGAGAGCTCGTTCATTCCGGTCTATCTAGAGAAGCGGATTTTGAAGGAAGATCCGTTTCAAGTGCTCGACCGTCGCGGAGTCGGCGAGCTGATGCGGCAGGCGGTGAAGCTGGGCCGCTCAGCGCGCGAAGGGCTGAAGATCGGCATTTGCGGGGAGCACGGCGGTGAGCCGAGCAGCGTCGCGTTTTGCGATAGCTTGGGGCTCGATTACGTCTCGTGCTCGCCGTATCGCGTGCCGATCGCGCGGCTCGCAGCCGCGCAGTCATCAATCGGGGCCCTAACCTAGCTTCCCTAAACGAGCGACGACGTCGGCGCAGATGCGCCGCGCCTCGCGCGCAGCCTGCCCTGAGCTAGTCGAAGGGTCGCCCGTGCTGGAGCGCCGCACGAACAGCTTGCGCCAATAGGCCTCCCGGCTGAGCTTCGCGATGAGATCCGAAGCCTCGCGGGCGTCGACGACCTGGCTTCCCAGTCCGCCCACCCAAACGGTGCGTTCTTCGCCGATTCCAAACGGCAGCCGATGCAACAGCTGGGCCTGCGAATCGGCCCAGACGTTCTCCTTCCCGAATCGCTCGCTGAGCGCGGCTTCGCATTGCTCGAAGGCGCCGAGGTCGCGCTCGCCGTTAAACTCCCAGGCCACCGCGAAGACGCGTTCGCGATTGCGCAGGGCGCGCGCCGCCGCACTGCGCGCGTCGTCGAGGGAGTTGAGCACGCGGAGGTCGTCCCACCGCAAGAACTCCTCGATCGGCTTGAGGACGGCGGGATCGGGCCAGAGCTCATGCAGCACCTCGTGTAGGACGTGTTCGAACATGCGCGTGGTGTGGTGAAAATAGACGGACGCGAACATCATGTAGCGCGCCATGACGAAGGATTCGAGGGCTACGACTCCGCGGCGATCGATGCCGACCACGAGCTTGCCCGCGGGCTCGTAGAGCCGGAGGGATGCGACGAGTTGCTCGGCGTCGTAGCGCCCCGTTGCGACGCCGGTGAAATAGGCATCGCGCTGGAGGTAATCCATTCGGTCGGCATCCAGATTCGGGCCGCTCACCAATTCGCGCAGCGCCGGATAGCGGCTCTCCGGATCGCCGAGAATCAAGCCCAACACGTCGGCCGGATCGACGTCGAGCGCCGCGACGGCGTTTGCGAGCTCGGGCAGCGCGAGCAGGTCGGTCGTGCGAGCCTCGTGAGGTATTCCCAACACGGTCTCGCACGAGTGGCTGAACGGACCGTGACCTATATCGTGCAGCAACAACGCCGCGCGCACGAGGCGCCGCTGGTAAGCGACCGCCGCAGCGTTCGCGAAAAGGTCCCCGCCGTGCGCAACGAGCTGGTCGAAGGCTCGCGAGCCCATCGCGAGCGCACCGAGCGCGTGCGTGAATCGAGAGTGTTCCGCCGAAGGGAAGGCGAGATACGCCAATCCGAGCTGGCGCAGACGGCGCAAGCGCTGCATTACCGGCTGGTCGAGTAACTGCGCTTCCGCCGTGGATAATTCGATGAAATGGTGCACCGGGTCGAAGATGCGCTTCACGGTAATCACGGCTTCGCGTATCTCAGTAGATCTCCGTCCCGAGGTGTCGTCCTTCGACTTCGGCGCTTTGCGCCGAAGTTTATCCTGAGCGAGCGCAGCGAGTCGAAGGGGTCAGGATGACACCAGCGCGCCGCGAAGAAGCTACGCATACGGAAACGTTTAACGAGTGAGATACGACCAGGGCCCTCTTCGCGAAATTCGCGCTCGCATCGACATAGCGAGCTTTATCGGACAGTACGTGCCGCTCAAAAAACGGGGCAACGACCTCGTCGGACTCTGCCCGTTTCATTCCGAGAAGACGCCCTCGTTCCACGTGCACCCGGACCGCGGTTTCTTCAAGTGTTTTGGCTGCGGCACCGGCGGTGACGTGATTACCTTCGTTCAAAAGTTCGAAAATGCGGCGTTTGGCGATGCCGTGCGAATGCTCGCGAGCAAGGCCGGCGTCGAGCTGGAACCGGAGAGCCCACACGCCTCGCGCGCCCGCAGCGAACGAGAGGCAATCTACGAAGTGAACCGCGTCGCAGCGGCCTACTACGCGCGAATGCTTGCGGCCGAAGCCGGCGCGCAGGCTCGCGACTACTGCCGCCGGCGGGGCTTCTCTCCCGCGACCATCGAGCGGTTCGGCCTCGGTTACGCCCCCGACTCGTGGAGCGGCCTGGCCGGAGAGTTGGAACGCAACGGCTTCGAGCTCGGGCTGGCCGCCCGGGCCGGCCTGCTGAAGAGCGGGCAGCACGGCTATTACGACTTTTACCGCGATCGCCTCATGGTGCCGACCTACTCGACGACAGGCGAAGTAATCGCGTTTGGCGGCCGCATCGTCGGCGACGGCGAGCCCAAGTACCTCAACACCGCGACGACGCCGGTCTACACCAAAGGCCGACACCTTTTCGCCCTGAATCTGGCGCGACGCGCCGCCCAGACCGATCGCACGCTCATCGTCGTCGAGGGGTATTTCGACTGCATCGCCCTGCATCAAGCGGGCTTCGAGAACGCCGTCGCGTCGCTCGGGACGTCCTTTACGACGGAGCAAGCGGCCGAACTCCGCAAGTACGCCGAGTACGTCTTCCTCTGCTTCGACGGCGACGCCGCGGGAAGCGCGGCTGCAACCAAAGCCGTCGACGTGGCGTCTAATGGAATCGAGCACACCGGATCCTCCGTGCGAATCGTACTACTCCCGCCTGGAGAAGATCCCGACAGCTTCGTGCGGTCGCACGGGCCGGCTGCATTTCGAGAGCTTCTCGACGAAGCCAAACCAGCGATTCAGTTTAAGATCGATACGCAGATCGAGCAGCTCCGCGCCGGATTCGATTCCCCCGCAAAGGTCGCGCCCAAGGCCGAAGCCGTGATTCGAAGATTAGCGCCCCGTGAGGAATGGGATCGCTGGCGCGTTTACGTAGCGGCGCGACTGCAGGTGAACGTGGACGACCTTCGGAATAGCCGGTTCCTCGCCGACAGCGCTAACTTCGCGCCTCGCGCGCGGGCGGCGCCGTCCGAAAGCCGGCACGCCAAGACTTCGGTGGAATCCCTCTCATTCGAACGTGAGGTCGTGAGCATTTTGCTCGAAGAGCCCTCGCTCGGAACGGAGTACGGCCACCGGATCGATTCGGCTCGCTTTCGCAATGAGGTCTACCGCCGGATGTATGAAAAGATCGTCGCGTTTGCCGACACGGCGCCGACGACGGCGGACTTATTCGGGCTCTTCGCGGAGGACCAGGAGACTCTCGATCTCCTTGCGGACCTCAGCCGGAGAGACCGAAGTTCGGCGGTGCGATACGGCGACTCCGAGGCGCGCCGCGCCCACCTCGAGCGGGTGGTCGAGCGATTGCAACTCGAAGACGAACGGCGGCGTTACCGGGAGCTGTCGGACCTCATCGACGACAAGCTCGCCGGCGGTAAAGCGGTGTCGGCGGAGCTGCGCGGAGAGTTTGAAACCCTGGTCGCCAAACTAAAGCGATAAGCGAAAAGAACGAGAACAAGAACTAAACGAGAACAAGAGTTAGTTACAGAGAGGAGGTGAAAACGAAAATCATGGCGCGTAAGAAGGGCGCAACATCCGTGGCCGAGCCGCCCCCGGCGGTGACGCTGGAAGAATTAAAAAAGAAGCTGATCGCCCGCGGCAAGACGCAGGGCTCCCTGACCTACGAGGAGATCAACAGCACGTTCGACGTCCTCGACGAGGTCAGCCCGGAGCAGCTCGACGAGTTCTTCGAAGAGATTACCAGCGCGGGCATTGAGATCGTCGACGAACAGAAAGACGAAAAGCCCGAGGCGGAGCGGGAAGAAGAAGTCGAGGCGACGATTCCGGACGGTCTTTCGCTCGACGATCCGGTTCGCATGTATCTCAAGGAGATCGGCCGCGTTCCCCTGCTCTCGATGGAACAGGAGAAGTCGCTGGCGATGCGCATCGAAGCCGGCGAGCTAGAATCGCGCCGCGACGGCAGCGCCGATTGGAAGATCGTCGACGCTGGAGAAGAGGCGAAGCGTCAGCTCACCGAGGCGAACCTTCGGCTCGTCGTTTCGATTGCGAAGAAATACGTCGGGCGCGGGATGCTGTTCTTGGATTTGATTCAAGAAGGAAATCTCGGCTTGATTCGTGCCGTCGAGAAGTTCGACTACCGCAAGGGTTACAAGTTTTCTACCTACGCCACGTGGTGGATTCGTCAGGCCATCACGCGCGCTCTCGCCGATCAGGCGCGGACGATTCGCATTCCGGTGCACATGGTCGAGACGATCAATCGTTTGATCAAGGTCTCACGCCAACTCTTGCAGGAGCTCGGCCGCGAGCCGTCCGTCGAAGAGATCGCCGAAGCGATGGCCCTTACGCCCGAAAAAGTTCGCGAGGTCATGAAGATCTCCCAGGAGCCGATCTCGCTGGAGACGCCGATCGGCGAAGAGGAAGACTCGCACTTAGGCGACTTCATCGAAGACCAAGAAGCGGTAGCCCCGGCCGAAGCGGCCTCCGTCATGCTTCTCAAGGAAAAGATGCAGGACGTTCTGCAGAACCTGACCGAGCGCGAGCGCAAGGTGCTCGTTCTGCGCTTCGGTCTCGAGGACGGTCATCAGCGAACGCTCGAAGAGGTCGGCCAGGAGTTCGGGGTAACCCGCGAGCGGATTCGGCAGATCGAGGCTAAGGCGCTGCGCAAGCTGCGTCACCCGTCGCGCGGCAAGGCGCTCAAAGACTATTGGACGAACGAATAGTCACGGTCTTATGTCATGTTAGCGATCAGTCTCTTTGCCGCGCTTCTCGCGGTAGCGGTACCCACGGCGGCGCCGGCGCAGCAGCCGCTCAAAACGATTATCACGGTCATCTCTTCGCCGTACTGTAACTCGCTCGCCGACCACTTCAACGGAGCGCTCGTTCCGATGCTCGCCAACGACCGGACGCTCGACGGCGTCAGCGTCCAGCTCGACGACCTCAATAATCTGTTCAGCTCGATCAATTACGAGCAGCAGTTCCTTCACGTTCGCGACACGCTTGGGAAGCAGCAGACGGAATTGATGCAGTCGATGGATCAAATAAAGGCCGAGATCGTTCAGCTGCGCAACGGCGCGGCCCTGACGACCGACCCTCAGGCGACGGCGCAAATTCGCGACGCCGCGCAGGACCTGCAGACGGCCTACGACCACCAGCGGCAGCTCTCGATCGACCTGCAAAACATGTACATCTCGATGCTGCGCTATCCGATTTCGCGCGTCCATCCCGCTCTCGGCGGGTTCGACCCGCAAGAGATGCGCGAGCCGCCCGAGATGCGCGACGTCAAAAGCTACCTGAAGTTCAACGCGCAGCGCGGCAACATCGCCGCGTCAGAAGACAAGGCGGTCGACATCGCCTACAGCGCGGCCCAAACCTATTGCATCCCTAAGAAAAAATAGCGGCCCGCTTCTGCGTCACCCTTCGCACGACACCGTTACATGTCGGGTTTTTCGGCGTTGGCGCTCGGGATCACGAGCGGATTCTTGTCGGCAAACGCGCCGTTGGGATTCGGCTTCACCCAGACGATGAGATCCCAGAGTGATGGGAACAGGAAGACGCGCTTCACCTCCGCGGTGCTCTTGGCGATTCCCATCTTGACGAGCGGAGCCGCTTGCGGATCGTCGACGTTGCCGCCCGCCGCGACGAACTTCTTCGCGCTCGTCGCGCCGTAGGTTTCTTTCCCGTTCGGGCCAGCGAGAATGTAATGGACGTGCTGGCCAAACGAAACCCAGCGCCGAAAGCTCACGCCCCACATCGACGGCGGCGCCGGCGAGCCGCTCTGCAGCACCGAGAAATCTGCTCCGAGCAAGTTTCCGTGAACGTCGTACCAAAGCTGCGACGGCTGCTTCGGACTAGCGCTTTGCCAATGCAGATTCGCGTAGCTGATCGCACCGTCTTCGTCCTCGTTCCCGAAGCGGAAGTATCCGGCTCGTTGCGCGTCGGCCGGCGTTGGAAAGCGCGCCGTCAAATCCTTTTGAATGCTCAGGACGAACGCGATCTCCGTGCCTTGGGGCACGGGCGAGAGCGTCGCCTTCGGCGCGGGTGTGGCGCCATAGCCCGGGACGGTCGTCAGCGCCAGAATTGCAAAAGCGCACGTTATCCGAACGAACACGGTGGGTTCCCTCACTTTCTCCGCGGTCTCTTCGGGGACTGCGCCCCGAAAGCTTCGCGCGCTACGGCGTCGGGGTCGGTGAAGGCGAAGGCGTCGGCGAGGGGAGTGGATGCGGGCGGGCCGGTGTCGGCTGGCCGCCCAACGGCGTCGCCATCGGCTCGACCGGGAATACCGAGCTTGGCACTTCGGGGCGCAGCGGCAACGGTCGCGGCGTCGCGATGGCGATCGTGCCGTCGGTCTGCGCCGTGATCGTCGCTTCTGTGCGCGCGGGCACTTCGGATCCCGCTCCCAACACGAAATTCTTTCCCTTGCGGAAGATCTGCCAGAGCGGGTAGTACGGAACGAAAATATCGCCTACGGTGTCTTCCGCCGCGACCGTCGAGTCATGGCCGGAAGTGACGCGAGGCGACAGACGCGCGACCGGCGCGCGCAGCGGTAACGTGCGCCCATCGGGGAGTCGTAGCGGCTCGAAGAAGATGTCCACGAAACCGTACGTGTCCGCGATATCCGCGCCGGACGAATCCACGATTCGTATCGTCCCCGGCGTCCCGGCCGGCGCGAGGGTGCGGCCGCCGACGGTGATGGCGCTCTTAAGATGCGTGCGGATCGTCTGCCCAGCCTTGGAACTCTTTGACGAAATGGGATCGTCGATCACGAAAAGCAGCGTCGAGTCGAACGGTAAGATACCGCTGGACGGCACCGGCGACGGGCTCGCAGACGAGATCGGCATGGGAGTAGGTGGCGTCGGATACGCCCCTGCAGTTCCCACGCCGATCGCAACGAGTGCGAGGAGAAAAAGGCCCAGGCCCCGCCCGAGCCGAGCAGACCTAACTGGCGCGCTGCTTCTGAGCGTTTGCGGCGCGCTTGCCCTCTTCAATGAGCTGCTTGACTTTTTGGCCACCTTTTTGTCCGATTCGTTCGTAGAAGTTCGGACCGTACCGGTCACGTGTGGCTTCGCCGCCTTTCTTCCCACCCTTTTTGCCAATCTGTTCGTAGAACTCATGGCCGTGGGCTTGTTTGGTAGCTAGTCCTCCCTTGCGACCGATTTCCTCGTAGAACTGCGCGCCGTACTTGTGCTTGACGGTCTGGCCGCCTTTTTGGCCGGCCTCCCGCACTGACATTCCGCCGCCGCGACGGTTCTGATCCGTAGTCCCTGGCATTATTCTGTTCACCTATGTTTCTTGTGCCGCCATAGCAGGGCGGCTTCGCTCTCCATCTACTACAACGCAGCTTTGGGGTAGAAAGTTTGGGTGCAAGGTTGAGCGGCGATGAGAGCGTGCTTGCGGAGCGAGCGGTTGCTTGGTATGCCGTCTCGCCCGGCATCAAAACGTCCGCTTCGTGTCGAGCAGGATCGTCACCGGCCCCGAATTCACCAGCTCGACGTCCATGCTCGCCCCGAACTCGCCATACGCAAGACTAACGCCCATCGTCTCAAGCGTGTGACCGGCCAGCTCGTAGAGCCTCCGTGCCAGCGGCTCTTTCGCCGCGGTTACGAACGAAGGACGGCGTCCGCGACGCACGTCGCCGTGCAGCGTGAACTGGGAGACGAGGAGCACCGCCCCGCGGGTTTGCATTATCGATCGATTCATCAGCCCGGCGTCATCCGGAAAGATGCGCAGGCCGGCGATTTTCTCGGCCATCGAGCGCGCATCGGCGGCATCGTCGTCGACGCCGACGCTCAGCAACACGAGCAGCCCTTCGCCGATCTCGCCGACGGTCGCGTCACCCACGCGGACGCGCGCTTGCGAGACCCGCTGAACGACCGCCCGCATCCTTCGACTCCGCTCAGGACTACCGCGAAAAGATCGACGACAGCGCGAAGAGCGCGTTCTCGCGGCGCTCGAGGACGCGGCGGTAGAAATAGCCCGCCCAATGCGTTCCGAACGGGACGTAGATGCGCAGGCGATACCCTTGCGCCACGAGCTCTCGTTGAACGCCGGGGCGACAGCCGTAGAGCATTTGAAACTCGAAACGGTCGGTGCCGATCTGCTGCGCCGAAACGAATTGCTTGATCGCCGAGATCAGCCGGCGGTCGTGAGTGGCGATTCCTGGATAGTTTCCTCGCAGGAACAGTTCGCGCGCCAACTCGAGATAGTTCGCGCGAATCTCCGGCATCGACTTGTACGCGATTTCAGGGGGTTCGTCGTAGGCCCCCTTGCAAAGGCGCACCCGCGCGCTTGTTTCGATCGCGCGCTCCACGTCGCCGGCGGTGCGTCTCAAGTAGGCCTGAAAGACCGGCCCGACGTTGCGGCGCTGCGCGAAAGCGCGCTCGAATACGCGCAGCGTCGCCTCGAGCACCGAAGAGCCTTCCATGTCGATGCGCACGAACGGGTCGGGGTTGCGTTGCGCGCACTCGACGATCGCGAGCAGATTCTGCAACGCAAAATCTTCGTCGACGAGCAGACCCATCGCGGTGAGCTTAACGGACACGTTGGAGTCGACGCCGCTCTCCCGAATCGCATCGAGCATCTCGAAGTAGACGTCCCGCACGCGCAGGGCCGCCTCGCGTTCGAGCACGTCTTCGCCCAGGAAGTCCAGCGTCGCGGACATGCCCCGTCCGTTGAGCTCGCGCACGGCTCGGATGGCAGAATCGACCGTCTCTCCCGCTACGAAACGCCGCGCGAGAAAATAGAAGTTCTTCTGTAGCAAGGCGACTATTGTACGACGCCGCGCCGCAAAACCCAGGCCGCCGCGAGGACGATCGCGGCGAGGACCACGAACCCATAGCAGAGCGCCAGCGCCTCGCGTACGCCCGAAGCGGAGAGGGCGACGTAGAGTGCGACCGGCAGCGACGTGGGATGATACGCCACGATGCTGGTCGCGCCGTACTCTCCGATAGCGCGCAACCACGCGAAGGCGATTCCTGCGCCGATGCTTCCCGCCGCCGCGGGCAGTGCGATACGTGAGAAGATGCGCCACTCGCTCGCTCCCAGCGTGCGGGCGGCATCCCCGTAGATCGGGTCGATCGTTCCGAACGCGGCCGTGGCTGCGATGGCGACGAACGACCCCGAAACGAAAAACTCCGCCGCGCCGACTCCGACGAGCGAGTCGGGCACCGTCAATCCATGTGCCGATAGCCACGCGCCGAATGGCGCGTTGGTCCCGAGCACGTAGATCAGCATCAATCCGGATGCCACGGGCGGAAACGCGAGAGGAAGCGCCAGCAAGAATATCGCGGCCGCTCGAAGCCTCGGCGACCGGCGCGAAAGGTAATATCCTGCGGGCACGCCCAGCAGGGTGGCGATGGAGGTCGCGCCGGCGGACGCGATGAGCGAGACGCGCAGCGCGTCGCCCCCCGTCCGCGCGAAGGTGCGAATTGCGTCCCCGGGCGGCATCGCCGCCAGCACGGCGGCGACGGGCGCGGCCAGGACGCCGAGCAGCAGCAGCGCGGCGAAGAGAAAGATTGGGCCCGGCGACGGACGCCTCATGCAGGAAGCTTCACCAAGTTATCGCGCAAAGCGTGCCCATGAGCGCGGCCTTCCTCAAGATTTTCGTCGTCGCGCTTGCGCTTGCGCTCGACGTCTTTGCCGTCGGCGTCGGAGTCGGCGTCCGCGGAACGCCCAACCTGAGCAAGATCCGAATCGGCATCGCGTTTGCGTGTGCGGAGGTCGGAATGAATCTGATCGGCGCCGGCCTGGGGCTCGTTGCCGGAAGGCTGATCGGCGACGCCGCCGGATATCTCGGATTCGCCGCCCTGTTCGGCGTGGGACTGTACATGATCCGCGAAAGCCGCACCGAGATGAGCGCGTCGTCGCGGCTCGATCTCTCGCGTGGACCCGGACTCGTCGTCGCGTCGTTCGCGATCAGCCTCGATTCGCTGGGGATCGGATTTTCGATTCTTTACATCGGCGTACCGATGCCGATCTCGTTGATCGTCATCGCGGCCGTCAACGTGACATCCACGATGCTCGGCCTGACGCTCGGGCGCTGGCTCGGGAGTTACGCAGAGCGAAACGCCGCGTTCGTCGGCGGGCTGCTGCTCGCGCTCACCGGCATCCTCTTCGCCGTACTCAAGGCCCTGCGCGTCGGTTAGCTGAAGAAAATCTGATGCGAGTCGGAGCAGAGATCCTGCGGACCGCGCAATCGATCGGCGCGCGCACGATCTTCGTGGTCGGGACCGGACGCAACGTCGGCAAGACGACCGCCCTGCGTGCGATCTACGAAGCCGCTTGGAACGAAGGAGCGCAGGTCGGCCTTGCGTCGGTCGGCCGCGACGGTGAGGCGTCGGCGCAGAAAGCGCTTCCAAAGCCGCGGCTGTGGTTACGTCCTCGCACGATCTTCGCAACGGCGCGTGGACTGCTGCCGGCCTCGCCGGCCGCCGAGGTTCTCAAGCTCTCGCCGCTGCGCAGTCCCGCCGGCGGCGTGCTCTATGGACGGACGAGGGCCGGCGGATTCTTCGAACTCGCCGGCCCGCCCACCGCGTCGGGCGTCAGGGAGGTCGTCGACGAGCTCGTATCGCGAAGCGACGTGGTGATCGTCGACGGCGCGGTCGACCGCGTCGCGGCGCTCGCGGGCTCCGACGGCGCCGTCGTCGTCGCGGGCGGCGCGGCCGGAGCCGCCACGATGCACGAAGCCGTCGCGGAGATTGCGGCACTGGTGACCCGCTTGCGGGTCGCAGCATTCGATAGCGGAGTGCCGGCGATTCACATCGACGGGGCGCTCACCGCCGATGCGGCCGCGGCATTGCTCGCGCGCGGCGAAACGCGTCAAATCGTCGTGCACGATCCGACGCAAATTGCGCTGAGCGGAAGGGCGGCAACCGAGGCCTTCGCGCGGCTCGACCTGCGCTGCGTACGGCCGCTGCGCGTGGTCGCCGCGACGGTCGCATCGATTGGGCCCGAGCGCACCTTCGAACCGGTGCATTTTGCCGATGCCGTTGCGGCGGCCACGCTGCTTCCCACGTTCGACGTTTACCGCGGCGCGCGCGCGGCATGAAACCTCAGCCGTTGCTCGACGCCGTCAGCGCGGACGTACTGGGATTCGAATGGCTCGCGCGCGCGATCGCGCCCGCGTCGCCGTACGGCGATCGCGCTTTTTCGGAGCTGCGTCCCTTCGGGGTAGGCGAGGAGGCCGAGGCGCAATCGCGGGCGCAACGCATCGCCGAATTTGCGACGCGAGTCGCTGCGCGACTCGAGGCCATCCGCGCGGAATTCGTCGAGTTGCCTGACGCCACGAGCGCGATCGCGCGCGCCTCGATGGGCGACGTGCTCGCCGATCCATCCTTCCTGGAGTTGCGGCGCTTCTGCGCTACCGTCGAACGCATCGACGACCTGATCGCCGACTCCTCGGCACAGTCGGCGCTTTCAAACGATGCAGTCTCGGCGGTTGGCGCCGCTCTGGCGGTTGGACAAGTCGAGGACGATCGATTCTATCTTGCGGATGCCTTCGACGCGTCGCTCGCGACGGCGCGCGCAAATCTCGCTCGCGCGCAAGCCGAGCTGGATGCGGTGCGCGGACGCGAGTGCGCGCAGGTAGCGCTCGAGCTGGGACGCGAGGAGCTTGGAAGCGACGAGTTCATCGTGATGCGAGCGGAACTCCGCGGCGCGCTGCCCGCCGGCGTACGCGTCCAGCGCGAGGCGCCGACGTATCTGCTCTGCGCGCTCGACTACGGCGAAGCGGCCCTCGCGGCGCTGCAGCGCCGGGATGAAGCGGCGGATGCGGTCGCCGAACGCGAAGAGCGCGTGCGGGCCGAGCTGTCCTCGACCGTGCGACGGAACGCGGCGGGGTTGAACGCGGCGACGATTGCGCTGGGCGATCTCGACCTCATGGTGGCAGCGGCTCGGTTCACGCAAAGCTGCGAGTGCGTGCCCGCGGAGGTGAGTAGTGAGACGGTGCTCGAGTTCGAACGGGCGCGGTTTCTCCCGCTCGAAGCGGAGCTCGTGGCCGCGGGCCGCGCGTTTACGCCGCTCGATCTCGCGCTGGATGACGCGGCCGTACTGACCGGACCGAACATGGGCGGCAAGAGCGTCTGTTTGCTGACGTGCGGGTTTCTCGCGCTCTGCGTCGCGTTCGGTTTGCCGGTGCCGGCGGCGCGCGCTCGCATCGGACTCTTCGAGCAAATCGCCTGGCTCGGCTTGGGGCGCGAAGGGCACGTCGGCGGTCTGCTGTCGTCGTTCGCTCTCGAGGTCTTAGCGCTGAAGGAGATCTTATCGCGCGACCTGCCACGGCTGCTGATTTTGGTCGACGAGTTCGCGCGCACGACGACGCCGCACGAAGGAAAGGCGCTCCAGGTGGCGCTGCTCGGGCGCCTGCGCGAGCGACGCGCGTGCGGGATGCTCGCGACACATTTGGAGGGCGTTGCGGCGGCCGCCGGTGTGCGTCACTTCGCGGTGCGCGGTCTGCGCGGAATCCCGGCGCCTCCGGCAACCGACAACGTCGACGATGCGCTCGCGACGCTGGCCGCGTCGATGGATTACCGCGTCGCGGAGGTCGGCGCAGAGGACGCGTCTCGAGCGGATGCCATCGCGCTGACGGCATTGCTGGGCATCGACCAAAAGTTCGTCGATGCGGCGTATCGGGCGCTCGGATAATGGACCCGCTGATCATTACCTGCGCGCCGGTTGGCGCAGAGTTGCGGATCGACCAAACGCCCTATCTTCCGTACACGCCGGCGCTGCTCGGCGAGACGGCGCGCGCGGTCCGCGAGGCCGGCGGTTCGATCATCCACGTGCACTGCCGGAACGACGACGGCTCGAACACGCACAGCGTCGAGCGCTTCCGCGAAGCGTACGGAGCGGTTCGCGAAGCGAGCGATCTCATCGTGCAATTCTCGACCGGCGGCGCGATCGGGATGACGCCCGAAGAACGCGCCGGCGTGCTGCAGCTCCGCCCCGAGATGGCGACGCTTACGTGCGGCACGGTGAACTTCGGCGACGACGTCTTCGAAAACAGTTTTCCGATCATGCGCGGCATCTTGAAGAAGATGCACGAGTTCGACGTTCGGCCGGAGCTAGAGATCTTTGACAAGGGCCATCTCGCCAACGCGCGGCGACTCGCGCGCGAACGGCTCCTATCGTTTCCGCAGCACGTAGACTTCGTGCTCGGCGTGCCCGGCGGGCTCGAGGCGACGGTGCAGAACCTCGGCGACCTGGTCGACGATCTTCCCGACGGATGCACGTGGTCGGTGGCCGGAATCGGCCGGCAGCAGCTCCCGATGGCGATGGCGGCCATCGCGATGGGCGGCCACGTACGCGTCGGCTTGGAAGACAACGTGTTCTACAGCCGCGGCAAACTGGCGCGCAACGAAGAGCTCGTCGCGCGTGTGGCGCGGATCGCGGCCGAGGCGGGCAGACCGGTCGCTACGCCGGACCAAGCCAGGAAGGTGCTCGGGTTGCCGGCGCTGGCTGCGAGGGGCGAGGGCCTTTCCGTCCAATAACCGCGCGGGTTGTTCACATACGTCGTGCGCCGGACGCTTCAAGCGATTCCGCTGCTGCTGGCTATCTCGGTCATCCTGTACGGCATTCTCTACAACATGCCGGGCGGTCCGCTCGCGCCCTATTTGCAGAACCCGCACATCACTCCGGCCGACATCGCGCGGTTAAAACACAATCTCGGCATGGATCAGCCCGTTCCGATTCAGTATCTGAAGTGGCTCGGTCACGTGCTGGTCGGCGACATGGGCTACTCCACCAGCAACTCGGAGCCGGTCTTCCAGGCGCTCATCGAGCGTTTCCCGGCAACGCTCGAATTGACGGGAGCCTCGCTGCTGTTTGCGATCATCGTCGGGATCAGCGCCGGAATAATCTCGGCGGTCTATCGCTACTCGGCCCTCGACTACGCGATCACGACCTTCGCGTTCTTCGGGCAATCGATGCCGGTCTTTTGGTTCGCGCTGATGATGCAGCTGGCGTTTGCCGTCCACGGAATCCCGCTGCCGTTCGGATACCAGATTCAGCTGCCGTCGGCGGGCATCTCGAGCGGCGACACGTTCGATCTCGGCGATCGGCTCCTGCACCTCATCCTGCCCGCCCTCGTGCTCTCGCTATTGCAGATCGCGTTGTTCAGTCGCTTCATGCGTTCTTCGCTGCTCGAGGTTCTGGGCACGGACTACATGCGCACGGCCGCCGCAAAGGGCCTTTCGTTCCGAACGATTCTGTTCAAGCACGGCTTGAAGAACGCACTCATCCCCGTCGTCACCGTCACCGCGCTCTCGCTACCCGGTCTGGTCGCGGGAGCGATCTTCACCGAAACGATCTTTGCGTGGCCGGGAATGGGACGGCTCTTTTACAACGCGCTCACGCAGAGCGACCTTGCGTTGCTCATGGGCTACCTGCTCTTGGTCGCGTCTTTCGTAGTCTTCTCGAATTTGCTAGCCGACGTCGTCTACGCGTGGCTCGATCCGCGCGTGAAGTACGACTGAGGTAAGGAACGATGGCTGCACCAACCCTTCCGCTTCCCAGGGACATCGTCGAAGACGAGCTGCAGATCTCGAAAGTTACCTTCTGGACTCGGCTGCGGCGGCACAAGCTCGCGATCGCCGGCATCGTCGTGCTGCTGTTGATGGTGCTCGCGGCGATCTTCGCGGGGCAGCTTTCGCCATTCGATCCAAATGCGATCGACAACGGTACCGCCGCCGTGCCGCACTGGAACGGTACTCCGCTGCCGCCCTGCTTTGAAGACAAGGCGCAATGCTGGGGTCACCCGCTGGGGACCGACGACGTCGGTCGCGACCTGCTTTCGCGGCTGCTATTCGGAGCGCGCATCTCCTTGACCGTCGGAATCTTCGCCGTGATCATGGAGGTTCTGATCGGGGCGACGCTAGGAGCGTTCGCGGGATACTACGGCGGATGGATCGACTACGCGCTGATGCGCGTCACCGACGTCTTTCTCTCCATACCGCTTCTGCCGCTGCTGCTCGTACTTACGGCGATCGTAGCGGCGACTTCCTCGAAAGCCGCACTCAATTTCGGAACGATCGTGCTCATCATCGGCGTACTGTCCTGGCCGCCCGTTGCACGTTTGGTGCGAGCCTCGTTCTTGAGTTTACGCGAGCGGGAGTACGCCGAGGCGGCGCGGGCGCTTGGGAACAACGACGGTCGGATCATCTTCCGGCATTTGCTTCCCAACGCCGTCGCGCCGATCGTCGTGCAGGCCACGCTCGACGTCGCAAACGTCATCATCCTCGAATCCGGACTCTCGTTCTTAGGCCTCGGCATTCAGCCGCCCACGGCCTCGTGGGGAAATATGCTGGCGAACGCCCAGGGGACGCTGCAAACCGCGTGGTGGGCCGCGGTCTTTCCCGGCCTGTGCATCCTCGTGGTCGTGCTCGCGATCAACTACATCGGTGACGGCCTCCGCGACGCACTCGATCCCAACATGCGATGAAGTACGCGGCTCTCGCCGCAACTCTCGTGCTCGCCGCCTGTTCGTCGCAAAGCGCATCGCGAGCCGAATCGCCGCTGCCGTCGCTCGCGCAGCCGCATCAACGATCCGGCGTTCCGGATTTCACGGCGAAAGTTCTCTACAGCTTTCCGCTGAACGCTCGAGCGAAGAGCCCGATATTTCCGAGCAGCGTACTGTTAGCCGATACAAACGAAGCCCTCTATGGCGCCACGAGCGCCACTGCCGGACTCCGCGGCGGCATAGGTTCCCTTTTCAAACTGATACGGAAAACGCACGAAGTTCTCGTCATCGCGCGTTTTGGCCGAAAGGCGGGCTCGTATCCATCCGGCGTGATCGCCGATAAGACAGGTGCACTCTATGGGACGACGAGCGCGGGGGGCGACCTCCGGTGCTTGGGGCACCGCGGATGCGGGACGGTTTTCAAACTACTTCCGTCCGGCTCGTCATTCGAACGAGAGGTTTTGCACAGATTTCAAGGCGACTCCGACGGCATCGAACCCAGCGGCGGGGTCGCAGTGGATGCCGGCGGCGCGATCTTCGGCGTAACGCGCTACGGCGGCGGCTCCGGTTGCGGCGGCTTCGGTTGCGGGACGGTCTTTCGACTGAGCCCGCCGGCCTCGAGCTATCGCGAGAAGGTTCTTTATCGCTTTGGCGGCGGGTCCGACGGCAGCGCGCCGGTTGGCGGAGTCGTCCTCGATTCACGCGGCAATCTGTACGGCGTGACGGTGAACGGCGGCCGATCTTGCTCCGAGTCGAAGAGAGGTTGCGGGACCGTCTTCGAGCTTCAGGTGCACGGCTCGAGTTACAACGAAGTGATTCTCTATCGCTTTGCCGGACGTAGAGAAAAGGACGGCGCGTTCCCGATTTCGCTCGTGCGGAACGTACCCAGCGACACGCTCTACGGCACGACCCTGGACGGCGGAGCGAACGAGTGCTCTAACGGCGGGTGCGGCACGGTGTTCGAACTCACTCGCTCCGAGGCAGACTACGCCGAAATGGTTCTCGCGAGCTTCGAGCCGGCACCCGGAGGAGCGCCGCCGGAGCCGTCGGGCGTGCTCTTGCTCGACAACGAGCTCTACGGAGTTACGGCGGTGGGCGGCTCGCACACGAGCTCCGATTTTCCGAACGGTGCCGGGACCGCGTTTGCGATCGATGCTTCCACCGGCGCGATGAATACGATCTACGAGTTCAGAGGCGCGCCGGACGGTGCCGAGCCGGTCGGCGGATTGACGGCGGGCCGCAGGGGCGTGCTCTACGGCGCGACGGCGCGCGGCGGATCGGGGGACTGCGCCTTCTTCACCGGATGCGGCACAATTTATCGCCTCTCGCCGTGACCGCGCCGAATCGCGTCTATTTTAGTACGATCACCGTCGGCGAGCCGACCGGATTGGCGTTGGACATCGGATCCCACAGCATCCATACCTTCCCGTAGGTATCGCTGATTGCGGCGATCGTCTTGGCCGCCTCTTCCGGCGTCATGTCGGGAAGCTTTGCGTTTACCTTCGGAATCTCGACCTTGTGGTAGTGCCAGAACGCCTGCTCGTCGGGCGAGAACGATTTGTAGACGGCCGGGGCGACGATCGTTTCGACCTCGACCAAACGCGCATCGGGCGCGTCGCTGTCGAAGATGAGGCATTCGGTCATTCCCGAGACGGGCTTGCACCAGTGATGCGCGATCTCGGTGGGATGCGCGTCGCCGAAGTGCTTCTCGGCATCGACGTGAAGTGTAAAGCCGGTGGCCGGCGAGACGCTGGCGGCGTCGGCGACCGGTACGAACACGTGGTTGCGCCCGGCCACGACCCCAAGGACAAACGCGACGACCAGGCCCGGAACGAAGAGCTTCTTGAGCATGGTGGTTACCTCCGAGTCGAAAGAAGCTTAGGCGCGGAAGCTTGCTCTCCTCGCTCAGGACCCCCCGGGGAGCGTCGGCCGGCTATCCCGAACGGAACTCAGCCCTCGCGCGCAAGTGGCGGAATTGGTAGACGCACTAGCTTGAGGGGCTAGCGGGAGCAATCTCGTGCTGGTTCGAGTCCAGTCTTGCGCAGATTCGCGATCGGGCGGGGTCACGAACTTTTCAGAATCGGGCATTATCCTTGAAACAGTCGGCTGGGTCGGAGCGTAAAGTTAGTCGAATGAAGCCGACGGGACAGATATCGTGTGGTTGACGCGTTACGCAATTAGTCGCCCGGTGATCACCGCCATGGTGTTCATCGCGCTGGCCATTTTTGGATGGATCGCCTTTAACAAGCTCGGCCGCAGCTCCGATCCGCCGGGCACCGACTTTCCGGTCGTGGTGGTCTTCTCGTCTTATCCTGGCGCCTCGCCGCAAGAGATGGAACGGCTCATCGTCAAGCCGATCGAAGACCAGCTCGACGGTATCGACAACCTCGACCAAATGAACGCAACGGCGCAGGAAGGCGTCGCGACCGTGATCATCCAGTTCAAGCTCGGAACGAACCTGGACATCGCGGCGATCAACGTCCAGAGCGGGGTCGACGCCGCGCGCGTCTTCCTGCCCGCCGATCTCGATCCGCCGACCGTCGAGAAGAACGGCGCGTCCCAGCCGCTGATGGATCTGGCGATCAGCTCGAAGACCCTCAGCCAGACTCAGCTCGCAGATTTCGCGAACAATCGGCTCCAGCCGATCCTCAAGGCAATCCCCAACGTCCAGACCGTCGACATTCGCGGCGCGAGCGATCGCGAATTCCACGTCGAGCCGATTCCCGAGCGGCTGCTGGGCGCGAACGCCACGCTGGGAGACGTCTTCGGCGCCGTCGCCGCGAACAACGCCAACCTTCCCGGCGGCATCTTGCGTCAGAAGACGCAGGAGACGAGCGTTTCGGTTCACGCGGAGATCAATAGCGCCGCGGATCTGCTCGGCATTCCGCTCCCGGTTCCCGGCAGCTCGAATAAGATGCTAAAGGTAGGCGACGTCGCTTACGCGTTCGACAGCCACGTCGAGCCGACGTCGATCTCGCATTACAACGGGCAACCGCGGGTGTACATCGAGGTCGGCCGCAGCATCACCTCGGACGAAATTACGACGACACAGGTCTTCCGGGACAATCTCAAAAGGATCGCTGTCCAATTCCCCGACCTGACGTTCAGCGAGATCGACGCACCCGCCGACTACACTCTCAAGTCGCTCAACGGCGTCTGGCAGTCGCTGCTCGAGGGCATCGCGCTGACGATGATCGTGATGCTGCTCTTCCTGCACGCGTGGCGCAACGCGATCGTGATCATGATCGCGATTCCCTCCTCGATTCTCGCTACGTTCGTGTTGATGAACATGTTCGGCTTCCACCTCGACACGATGTCGCTGATGGGGCTCTCGCTGATCATCGGCATCCTGGTCGACGACTCGATCGTCGTCTTGGAAAACATCACGCGGCATCGAGATTTGGGTGAGGAGCCGATCGACGCCGCTATCAACGGCCGCACCGAGATCGGGAGCGCCGCGGTCGCGATCACGATGGTGGACGTCGTCGTCTTCCTGCCGATCGCGTTCCTGCCGGGAATCGTCGGCGCCTATCTTCGCGAGTTCGGCGCGGTGATCGTCATCGCGACGCTCTTCTCGCTCTTTGTTTCCTTCACGCTCACCCCGCTGCTGGCCGCGCGCTGGAGCGTGCGCGAGCGTTCGGGGGCGCGCCCGAGGTGGATGGTGGCGCTGGGCTCGTGGAAAGTCGAGCTCACGCTGGTCGCCGCCGCAATCCTAGCGTATCTGATTCCGTGGCCGGTGCCTGACATTAAGGCGATCGTTCCGATCATGCTGGTCGCGGTGCTCGTGCTCAACGCGTTCGTGCAGCGCTACGACCGCATCCTGAACTGGTACAAGTCCACCGGGTTGCCCTACGCATTGCGCCACGGGCTCTTCGTCGTGTTCGTCTGCGCGGTGTTGCTGATCAACGCGCTGACCCTCGCCGCCGGCGCCGGCACTTCGACCATCGTGGTCGACGTCTTGATTTTGGTGCTGACGGCGATCTGGCATGGCGTCGGGTTCGTGCTGCGCCGGAAGATCCCCGAAGCCAACCTCGCCTACCGCTGGACGCCCTCCTCGAACGGCCATTCCCGCATGGCGGTCATGCTGCGCTACGGCGTCGACATGTTCCGGAACACGCCGCGCGTGATCGCGCGCTGGTTCTATGCCACGGGTCGCGGCGGGGGCTTGACGTTCGTAACGTTTGCGCTGCCGGTCGTTCTGGCGATCCTCTTCCCGCTCTTGGGTGCGATCAACTTCGACTTCGTGCCGCAGGTTCAGAACGGCGAGATCAGCATGACGGTCACGTATCCGCCGGGCACGCCGATTCTCGTTACGGAGAAATACGTCACGCAGCTCGAGACCGCCATCATGAAGGTCGACGGCATCAAGTCGGTCAGTTCCACCGTCGGACGTAAGCCGCAAGGCTGGGGGAACGCGATTGGCGACAACTATGCGCGGCTCGACGCGCAGACGCTGCCGGAGCGCCGGCACGAGACGTACAAGATCATCGATCAGATTCGGAAGCTCGCCTATCTCGTGCCGGGCGGCGATTTTCAGGTCTCGGGCGATAACGGCGGCGGCTCGGGCGCGACGATCTTCTACTCGCTCTCCGGGCCGGAAAGCGAGATCGCGCCGGGGGCGGAGAAGGTGGCGCAGTACCTGCGCAACACGCCCGGCAGCGTCAACGTCCAGACGAGCAACGAGGCCGCAGCCCCGCGGCTAAACGTGAACATCGACGCCCAGAAAGCGGAAGTCATGGGCATTGCGCCGGCCGACGCTGCGAACGCGGCGCGCTTCGCCGTCGACGGCGCCGTCGCGACGCGCGTCCGCTCGGAGAACGGCTTGGTGAACGTTCGCGTTCAGTTCCCGCTATCGGACCGCACGACGGTCGATCAGCTGCAAGACGTGCGCGTTCGCGCCCAGGACGGAATGCTCGTTCCGATCGCCGACATCGCAAACTTCCAGTGGACCAAGGCGCCGCTCCAAATCAAGCGGCTCAACCGCCAGCGGGTCGTCGACGTGTACGGCGACACGCTGCCCGGATACTCGCTCGGCGCCGTTACGGGACCGCTCGAGAAGAAGCTCCACGAACCGGGATTCCTTCCCGAAGGAGTGCAGCTGACGGCGCAGGGCGACACGCAATACATGAACGAGACCATGGCGAACATGGGAATTGCGCTGCTCACGTCGTTCATGCTCGTCTACATGCTCATGGTGATCCTGTACGGATCCTTCGTCGAGCCACTAATCGTCATGTTCTCGGTTCCGCTAGCGATCATCGGCGCGCTCGTTTCGCTCTCGTTCATGCACCTCGTCGAGCCGAACGCCGGCCAATCGCTGAACATCATCTCGATGATCGGCATCATCATGCTCTTCGGACTGGTGGCCAAGAACGGCATCTTGCTCGTCGACTACTCGAACACGCTCTGCAAGCGAGGGATGCGCGTGCGCGAGGCCGTGATACAGGCGGCCGGAACGCGCTTCCGTCCGATTCTCATGACGACGTGCGCGATGATCTTCGGCATGCTGCCGCTTTCGCTGGGTTTCGCCGAGGGCGGCGAATGGCGCCAGGCGATGGGCACGGTGATCATCGGAGGTCTCACGAGCTCGCTGATTCTGACGCTCTTCCTCGTTCCGCTCATCTACAATACGTGGATCGGCTGGTTCGAGCGCCTTGCAGATTGGCGTGCGGTCAAAGCCGAAGGCGAGCCGTTTGGCAGCGAGCAAGCGCGGGTGATCGTACGATAAACGTCGACCTCGATCTCTTCTCGAGCTTCGTACGCGGATAAGCCGGCGCGCAGCGTGAGCGAACGGCGCGCGCTCGTCACGGGAGGCGCCGGCGGACTCGCGGCCGGAATCGCTCCCGCGCTCGCGCTCGACGGCTTCGCTCACGTCGCGATTACCTATCGCGCCACGCCGCCCGACGCGACGCTGGCGGCGATCCAGGCTGCGGGCGCGGGCGCCGGCGCGTTGCGAATCGATTTCTTAGACGATCCCTTGGTCGTTCGGAGCGCGCTCGACGACGCGGTGCTGCGCTATGGCCCGTTCGACACGCTGATTCACGCGGTTGGGCCGCTGGTCGTGAAGCGCTTCGCCAACTCGACGCTCGACGACTATCGCGCGGCATTCGAGGGCAACGTTCGCAGCGCGGTCTTGGCGGCGGCGGCGACCTTGCCCGCGATGCGCGCGGCCGGCTTCGGGCGCATCGTTTTTTTCGGAACGGTCGGTTCGAGCCATACTCGTCCGTTTCGGGGATTTTCGCTCTATCAGGCGGCGAAAAGCGCGCTGGTCGCATTCGCGCGAAGTCTCGCCATCGAGGAAGCCGGCCACGGCATCACCGTGAACGTGGTCGCTCCGGGCGACATCCGCGAGAAGAAGATCGATCGCGCGCGGGCGCTCGAACGCAGCGCGCGCAATCCGCGCGGTCGACTGGGCAGTTACGAAGACGTCGCCG
The DNA here is from genome assembly GCA_963759245.1 of Vulcanimicrobiota bacterium. GTDB lineage: Bacteria > Vulcanimicrobiota > Vulcanimicrobiia > Vulcanimicrobiales > Vulcanimicrobiaceae > Cybelea. The sequence goes on from CAVWYN010000003.1 coordinate 480,510, forward strand.
ACGTCGTGCGCTTTTTCATCGCCGCCGAACGCGATTTCGTCACGGGCTCAGTGATCGAAGTCGCCGGCGGGTTGCAGAGCGTCGCCGAGGTACAGGACTAAGAAACTCCGGCCCCGTAACGTCGCCTCACACGATGCGCGACGATACGAACGGACGTCAGGCTTTTGCGCTGCCCGGAGCGCGTCCTCAATATGGGCCCGACAAGCTCGTCGCCGTCGAGCACATCGATTTGCACCTTACGCCGAACATCGAAGATGAGTCGCTCGACGGCATTTGCACGATCGCCGTGCGCGGGCTCGACGAGCCCGTGCCGAGACTCGTCCTCGATGCGGTCGACCTCGACGTTTCGCGCGTCGACCAAGTCTCGTCCGGTTCGAAGCAGTCGCGCTCGGTGCGTTTCACGCCACGCGAACGAAAGCTCGAGATCGAATTCGATCCGCCGATCGCTCCCGGAGAGACGAGTTCGTTCGCCGTGCACTACCGCGTGTCCAAGCCGCGCGCCGGGCTCTTCTTCGTGAAGCCCACCGCCGAGCATCCGGAAAAAATCGCACACTTATGGACGCAGAGCCAGGACCAATACGCGCGGTATTGGTTTCCGTGTCTCGACTACCCGCACGAAAAGCAGCCGACGTCGACGACGATCGTCGTTCCGAAGGGGACGTTCGCGCTCGGCAACGGCGAGCTGATCGAGCGCCGCGACTCCAACGGCCGCACGACCTTTCGCTACCGTCAAGACTTGCCGCATAGCACGTACCTGATGACGCTGGTCGCGGGGCCGTTCGTCGAGGTCGCTCAGGGAACCGCGGGTCAAAACGCGGTTCCGGTCTTCTACTACGTGCTGCCGGGGCGCGAGGACGACGGGGAGCGCGCCTTCGGCAACACGCCGAAGATGCTGGAGCTCTTCGAAGAGCGCCTCGGCGAGCCGTATCCGTACGCGCGCTATTCGCAGATCGCCGTGTCGGATTTCATCTTCGGCGGCATGGAGAACACGACGGCCACTACGCAGACGGATCGAACGCTCCACGACGAGACCGCGCATCTCGATTTCTCCAGCGATCCGCTGGTCTCGCACGAGCTCGCGCACCAGTGGTTCGGAGATCTAATTACGTGCCGCGATTGGGCGCACGCCTGGCTAAATGAGGGCTTTGCAACCTTCATGGAGGCCGTCTGGCGCGAGGCCGATCTCGGCGAGGACGAGTATCGCTACGACATCTTCGAGGGGCTCAGCGCCTACCTCAAAGAGGATTCGGAGCGCTACCGCCGGCCGATCGTCTGCAACGTCTTTCGCGACCCGATCGAGATTTTCGACCGCCACCTGTATCAAAAAGGCGCGGCGGTCCTGCACATGCTGCGCGGTGAGTTGGGCGAGGCCCGGTTTTGGCGCGCGATCCAACACTACGTTCGCCAGAACGCGCAACGAAACGTCGAGACCATCGACCTCGTGCGGGCCATCGAAGAGGCGACGGGACGCAACCTGCGCGGCTTCTTCAGCCAATGGATCTTTCACGAGGGCCATCCAAAGCTGGAGGTGCGCGCGGCGTGGGACGCCGCCCGCAAGATCGCGACCCTAACCGTGGATCAAAAGCAGACGATCGATGCGGATCATCCGCCTTACGAGTTCGACGTCGAGATCGCGTTCGCGGGCGCGATCGAAGTGCGCGTGCGCGCGCACGTGCAACGACAACACGAAACCGTGACGGTTCCGCTCGATTTCGAGCCGAAGTTGGTGCGCTTCGATCCCGGCGCCTTCATCTTGGCCGATATCACTTACGCGCTCGGCACGGACCTCGCCGCGGCGACGTTCCTCGGCGATCCCAACGTCGTTGCGCGGATTTATGCCGCGCGCGAGCTGGCTAAGGACGGCGGGCGCGTCGCGCGCGACGCCCTGTCGAGCGCGTTTCGCGCCGAGCCGTTTTGGGGAGTGCTCGCGGAAGCCGCAACGGCGATCGGGGCGACGCGCGCTCCGTGGGCGCGAGCGATCTTGCTCGAGGCGCTGGCGCACCCCCACCCGAAGGTCGTTCGCGCCGCGGCTGCCGCGCTCGGCAACTATCGCGATGCCGCCGTTGCGACGGCGCTCATCGCGGCCGCGCAGCAGCAGGCGTCCTACTTCGTGCGGGCTGCAGCGCTCACCGCGCTCGGGAAGACTCGCGACGATCGCGCCTTCGACGTGCTCGCTGCTGCGGCGCAACGCGAGACTTGGGACTCGGTCGTGGAGGGCGGAGCCGTCGCCGGTCTAGCCGAGCTGGCCGATCCCCGCGTGCTGCCGCTTCTGATCGATGCGACCCGACCGGAACGGAACGAGGCTTTGCGGATCGCGGCGGTCAAGGCGCTGGGGCGCGCCGGAACGCTCTTGGAGAACGAGCGCACGCGCGTCGTCGGAGAACTGGAGCAGCGAGTCGACGACACGAGTTTCCTCGTTTCGATCCACGCGATAGCCGCCGCCGAATCGCTCGGAGACGCGCGATTCCTGCCTGCGCTCGACCGGCTTTCGGATCAGGCCCCCGACGGGCGGCAGCGACGCGACGCAATGGAAGCCGCCATTCGAATCCGAAAGGGCGCCAAGGTTCCCACGCAGGTGACGGCATTGCGGGACGACATCGATGAGTTACGTGAAGAGCAGCGTAGGCTACAGGAGAAGATCGAAGCGCTCGCGCGGACTTAAGCGGCGAGCTTTCGCGATCGCGCTGCTCGTCGCAGTCGCAGTCGGAATTTGGCTCGTCGCGCGCGCGCATAGTGCGCCGAGATCCGTCGTTGCCGAAAAGCCTCCGGCCCCTGCCGCGACGGCGCGCTTCGAACGGGCGGCTCCAGCCTCGTGGACGGCCGGCGACCGGGACCGGCTGTCGAGAGATCTGCAAAGTGCGTTCGCCCCCGCGATCGAGAACGCGAAGCGCTGGAGCCTCGCCGTCGTCGGTGGGGACGGAAGTCCGATCTATGCAGACCGCGCGGAGCATGCGGTCGCCCCGGCTTCGGCGCAGAAGCTGATCGTCGCGGCTAGCGCACTCGACGCGCTCGGGCCGGCCTATCGTTTTCATACGATGTTCGCCGCGCGCGAAGGGGTCGGGAGCGACGGCCGTCTCGGTGGAAATCTCTGGCTCATCGGATCCGGCGATCCGTCGCTGCAATCGACCGATCTTCGCAACGGAATCGGCCTGCTGGTCCGTTCGGGCTTGCGCCGGATCGACGGCGGTGTCGTCGTCGACGCGACGGCGCTGACCGGTCCCGAGCGCAATCCGCATTGGGACCGCGACGACGACGGACAGGACTACGCCGCTCCGGTCAGCGCGATCTCACTCGACGGCGACACGATCGAATCGCACCCGGTCGTCGGCGGAGTCGAGCAAACCGTGTGGGCGCCGATGCAGAACGTTTCGCGTTACGTTGCGACCCAAACGCAGGGAATGCTTCGCGCGCGGAGCATCGTGCCGGCGTTGCAACCTAGCATCGGGTCCGCGCCGCTCGACACCGTCGTACTCTGGGATCATCGCTCCGCTCCGCTGCAAGCGCTGGAGACGCACATGCTGTTTGTCTCGGATAATCACTATGCGGAGCAGCTGCTGCGAACCGTGGGTGAGGAGAGTGCCGGCCAGAGCGACGACTCCGGCGGCATCCAGGCGGAGCGCCGTTACCTGGACCGGATCGGCATCCCGACGCCGGGCCTGCGGCTCTTCGACGGCAGCGGTCTCTCCGCAGATAACCGGGTTGGGGCGATCACGCTTGCGCGCCTGCTCGCCGACGACGAGCCCGCGCTCTACCCGCTGTTGCCCCTGGGCGGACGCGAGGGGACGCTGGAATACTACGATTTCACGACGGCGCTCGGCCGAGTTCGCGCCAAGAGCGGGCATCTGTCGAACGTCTCGTCTCTCGCGGGGTACGTAACCACGTTCCACCACGGACGCGTAGCCTTCGCCTTTTTGATCGACGGATCGCCGGGCGATCCCGACGCCGCGATCGTGCGCGCCGTCGATCGTTTGGTGGAGTTTTGAGGGCGCGATGCTAGACGAGACGCTGCTCTCACGACTGCTCCACCGCGCGCTGCAGCGCGGCGGCGAGTTTGCCGACGTCTTCTGCGAGCGGCGAAGGGCGCTCTCCTATCGCCTGCAAGACGGACGAATTCACGATGCGTCGTACGGCGTCACGCTGGGGGTCGGCATCCGCGTCGTCGTCGGCGAATCCGCGGGTTACGCCAGTTCGGACGATTTGAGCGTCGAGGCACTGATGCAGGCCGCCGACGCGGCGTCGCTGATCGCGCGCACCGCGCAGGCAAATAGCGCCGGCAGCGCCGAGCTTCACGCCGACCGAGTCCCGTCGTTGTACGACTCCGAGACCGCCGGTTCGGTCAATCCGGAGCAATACGTCGCTCTGCTGGAACGTGCGGATGCGACGGCGCGCCGGTACGATCCAAAGGTCGTCGCCGTCAACGCGCAGCTCACCGACGAGTTGCAAGAGGTGTGGATCGCTACTAGCGAAGGGCGGTTCGTCCACGACCGCCGGCCGCTCGTTACGCTGGGAGTTCAAGTCGTCGCGAGCGACAAAAAGGAGCGCGGGTCGGGATACGTCGGCGACGGCGGACGAACGTCGGTGGCGTATTTCGATCGTCACCCTCCGGAGGGTCTCGCATCCGACGCAGCGCGTATCGCGACGGTCAATCTCGCCGCCTCGCCTGCGCCGGCAGGGGAGATGGAAATGATCGTCGGCGCCGGCGGCGGCGGCGTGTTGCTGCACGAGGCGGTCGGTCACGGCCTCGAAAGCGACTTCAATAGGCGCGGCACGTCGCTCTACAGCGGGCGGATCGGCGAGCGCGTCGCGAGCGATCTCGTGACGATCTACGATGACGGTAATTTAGAAGAGGAACGCGGCAGCCTCAACGTCGACGACGAGGGTGTGCCCGGCCAGCATAAGGTGCTGGTCGAGAACGGCGTACTGCGCGGTTACATGCAGGACCGGTTGAACGCACGCTTGATGGGTGTGGAATCGACGGGTAGCGGGCGAAGACAGTCGTTTCGATTCTCGCCGCAACCTCGGATGTGCAACACGTACATGCCCAGCGGCGATGCGAGCTTCGAGGAGATATTGGCCTCGACGCAGCGTGGAATCTACGCGAAGTCGTTCTCCGGAGGACAGGTGGAGATCGGCAAGGGCGACTTCGTCTTCATGGTCGGTGAGGGCTATTTGGTCGAGAACGGTAAGATCACCGCGCCGGTACGCAACGCCACGATCATCGGCAACGGGCCGGATGCGATGATGAAGGTCGTCGCCGTTGGGAACGACAGCCGTTTGGCGCGCCGCCACTACACCTGCGGCAAGGGCGGTCAATACGTTCCGGTCGGGGTCGGCATGCCGACGGTCAAGATCGCGTCGATCACCGTGGGCGGAACGCAGCATGGATGAAGCGCTAGCCATCGGCGTGGCGCGGCAAGCGCTCGAGGCAGCGCAAGCGTGCGGCGCGCAGAGCGCCGAAGCCTCGGTGTCGATCGCGCGCCGGCTGCACGTCGAAGCCCGGGAAGACGCCGTCGCCCGCCTCGAGGGATCGACCGGCAAGAGCCTGTTGCTGCGCGTATTCCGGGATGGGCGCAAAGCGACGCTTTCTACCTCGGACTTTTCGAGCGAGGGACTGCGGGATGCGGTTCGCCGCGCCGTCGCGCACGCGGACTTGGTCGCCATCGACGAGTACGCGGGCTTACCGGAGGAGATCGCTAGCGACAGCGTGGAGCTCGAGCTTTGCGATCCCGCGATCGCTCAGCGCGACAACGTCGAGAAGGTGGAGGAGGCGTTGCAGCTCGAGCGGCTCATTCGCCAGGCGGACTCGCGCGTCGTGAACTCGAGCGGCTCGCACTACACCGACGCGTTGGCGGCCACCGCGCTCGCGAATACGAGCGGCTTTGCCGCGGGATATACGTGGACCCGGGTCGGCAGGTCGACGGGGCCGGTCGCGCTCGACGCAGGCGTCAAACGCATCGCTCACTATGGAACGGCGGCGCGTCACCTTCACGATCTGGAAGGACTCGAATCCGTCGCGACGACTGCTGTGCGCCGCGCCGTCGATCTCTTCGGCGCGCGCAAGCCGCCGACGATGAGTGTGCCGGTGATTTTCGAGCGCGACGTCGCGGCCTCGATCCTCGACGACGTGTTTGCGGCGGCCTCCAGCGCGAACGTCGCGGTGGGGAACTCCTGGCTGAGCGGTCGCGTGGGCGGTCGCAGCGGCAGCGACCTCGTCACGATCGTCGACGACGGGCGGCTCGTGGGCGGGCTGGGCAGCGCCCCCTTCGACGGCGAAGGCGTCGCCACGCGCCGGACTACCGTGTTCGAGCGCGGCGTGCTGCGCACGTTCCTCTACGACACCTATTACGCGCGCAAGCTCGGCGCCGCGAGTACCGGCAACTCGACCGGGGGCGGAGTCGGCCCGAGCAACTTCTATTTGGAGCCGGGAACGCTGTCGCTCGAGGAGCTCATCGCGGCGACCCCGCGGGGAGTGCTGGTCGTCGACACGATCGGGTTTGCCACGGAGCACGCCTCGGGCACCTATAGCCGCGGCGCGCGCGGTTTTTTCATCGAGAACGGCGAACTCGCATATCCGATCGATGAGTTCACCGTCGCTGGACAGTACGCCGAGATGTTGGCGGGCGTGGATGCCGTCGCGAACGATTTGCGTTTCGACGCCTCCATCGTTTCGCCGTCGTTTCGCGTTGCCGAAATGACCGTGAGCGGAAATTAGGTACGATATGGCAGCTCAGCCGGCGATTAGCTTGACTCTCATCGTGCGCATCGAAATGCCGAACGAGCCGGGCGCTTTCGGCATTCTCGCCAACGCGATCGGCGACGCCGGCGGAACGATCAGCGCGCTCGACATGCACTCCGTCGCCAAGGGGCGCATCGTCCGCGACGTGACGATCGGCGTCGCCTCCGACGCGGTTGCCAATGACGTGCGTCGCGCCGTCGAAGCAATCGACGGTGCGCGAATCGTCTTCGCGAACGACTCCACGTTTCTCGCGCACGTCGGCGGCAAGATTCGCGTCGATTCGAAGATCGCCATTAAGAACCGGCAAGACCTGTCGACCGTCTACACCCCCGGAGTCGCGCGGGTCTCGATGGCCATCGCCGCCGATCCGAGCAAGGCCTTTCAGCTCACGGTCAAGCGCAACGCCGTCGCGGTCGTCACCGACGGAACCGCGGTGCTGGGGCTGGGCGATATCGGGCCGCTCGGCGCGCTCCCGGTGATGGAAGGCAAGGCGATGCTCTTCAAGCAGTTTGCCGACATCGACGCATTTCCGATCTGCCTGGATACCAAAGACGTCGACGAGATCGTCGAAACCGTCGTGCGCATCGCCCCGGTCTTCGGCGGCATTAATTTAGAAGACATTAGCGCCCCGCGGTGTTTCGAAATCGAAGAGCGGCTGATCGAGGCGCTCGATATCCCTGTGATGCACGACGATCAGCACGGGACCGCGGTGGTGATCATGGCGGCCTTGATCAATGCGGCGCGCGTCGTCGGCAAGCGGCTCGAGGATCTCCAGGTCGTCGTCTCGGGCAGCGGCGCAGCCGGAACCGCGACGATCAAGATGCTGCTCGGCGCGGGCGTGCGCGACGTGATTCCCGTGGACCGCAGCGGCGCGCTCAATCGCATCGACCGGTACGAGAATCCGCATTGGCGCTGGCTCGCGGAGCATTGCAACCGCGAGAACCGGCGCGGATCGCTGCGCGACGTGCTCGAAGGCGTCGACGTCTTCATCGGAGTTTCCGCGCCCGGGATCCTGCAGCCCGAGGACATCGCGCGCATGGGGCGCGATCCGATCGTGTTCGCGATGGCCAATCCTAACCCTGAGATCATGCCGGACGTCGCGGCTCCCGTCGCGGCCGTCATCGCGACCGGGCGCTCGGATTTTCCCAATCAGGTCAACAACTTGTTGGCATTTCCCGGAATTTTTCGGGGCGCGCTCGACGTGCGCGCGCGCCGCATCACCGACAGGATGAAACTCGCGGCGGCCTACGCGATCGCCGAGATCGTTTCCGAGGAGGAGCTCAGCCCGGAGTACGTCATTCCCAGCGTCTTCGATCCCCGCGTCGTGGATGCGGTTGCCAAGGCCGTTGCGGTTGCCGCTGCCGAAGACGGCGTCGCGCGCCGAACGCCGGCAAAGAGCGAAGGAGAAGATCTCAGCGCAAACGTCTGAGCACTCCCGCGGGCTGATCGAATCGCTGAAGCTCGAGCCGAGCGACCCGCGCCCGCTCTACGTGCAAATTGCCGACCGCATCGTCGAGGCCATCGAACGCGAGAGCGTGACTCCCGGCGAACGGCTTCCGCCGATGCGCGACCTCGCGCGCGCGCTCGATTGCGCGTTGGTGACCGTTTCGCAGGCGTACGAGCTGCTCTCCGCGCGGGGCCGCGTGGTTTCGCGTCCCGGCAGGGGAACGTATGTCGCAGCGCCGCCCGATCTCAACGAGCCGTTCGCGCGCCGCTGGGAACCCGATGTCGGCCGCTTCGCGCGGACCGTCCGCTTAGAGGGCGTCATGGAACGGCTCACGCAGGCGACGGAGCCGGGGGCGATCTCGCTGGCGAGCGGTCATCCCGCCCCGGAGACCTTTCCGCTTCACGATTTTGCGCGCGCCTTCCACCGCACGCTGCTCGACGATTCGCCCGACCTGATGCAGTACCGCTCCTCGACCGGCGATCGCGAGTTGTGCGCAAAACTCGCGTCGTTCTTGCGTCAGCGCGGCTGCAGCGCCGATTCCGGCGATATCATCGTCTGCTCGGGCGCGCAGCAGGCGGCAGACATCGTTGCGACCGTGCTGCTCGACGAGCGTAATGTAGTCGCGAGCGAGAGCCCGACGTACTGGGGAAGCCTCGGGGTCTTCGACGCGCGCGGCGTCGCGTACGTCGAGGTCCGCGGCGACGACGACGGCGTGCGCACCGACGACGTGGAGCGCGTCTTCGCGGAATACCGCCCGCGGCTGTTCTACGTCAACCCGATCGCGCAAAATCCAACCGGCGCCGTGCTGCCCGCGCGACGCGCGAAGCAGATCGTCGCGCTGGCCCGGCGTTACGACGTCGTCATTCTCGAGGATCAGACGGGCTGGCAGCTGACGTATGACGCGGCCGCTCCCCCGCCGCTTGCAGCTTACGACACCGACGGGCGCGTCATCCTGATGGAGAGTCTGTCGAAGTCGATCTTCCCGGCGCTGCGCATCGGCTATCTCTTCGCGAAGGGCCGAATCGCGGAGGCGCTCGAGGCCGCGAAGGTGCGAGCGGACGTCTTCACGTCGACGCTAACGCAGCGCGCCCTCTGGCGTTTCATGGATAGCCCCGCGTGTCCGCGGCACTTTCGCACGACGCGCGCGCTATATCGGAAGCGCCGCGACGCCTTCGTCGACTCGCTCTCCGCAGTGGCGACGTGGACCGATGTGCGCTCGCCCGGAGCCGGCGTCAACGTGTGGCTCGCGCTTCCGGGGAGCGTCTCGACGCAAGCTGCTTTCGATGCATGCGCGCGCGAAGGCGTGCTCGTCATGCCGGCCGAGCCGTTCTATCCGACCCGCAACGGACCGCCGGCGCTACGCCTCTCCTTCGGGCATTTAACGATCGAAGAGGCGGCAGAAGGCGTTGCCCGCCTCGCCCGTGCGTTCAAAGCCCTGTCACCTTGAGCGAGCGAGGGGGTATGCCGCCCTCGCTAATTCTCAGGTTAATCGCTCGGGCGGCACACCCCCTCGCTCGCTCAGGATAAACTTCGCTGCGAAGCGAGGTGGCCTCTAGTGTCATCCTGAGCGGAGCGCGCAGCGCGGAGTCGAAGGACAAAGTACAACGTCATTCCTGAGCGGAGCGCGAAGCGCGGAGTCGAAGGATGACGAAAACACAGCGCGCGAACACTTCCGCCCTTCGACTCGCTGCGCTCGCTCAGGGCTCAACGCAACTTCGCCCTTCGACTTCGCTCGCTGCGCTCGCTACGCTCAGGGTGACAATGCTTCGTCCTTCGACTCCGCTCAGGGTGACAATGCTTCGTCCTTCGACTCCGCTCAGGGTGACACTGGCGGTGGGCGGCGCGAGACGAGTGTGCGTTCTTCCACACGGATGCGCCATGAGAGCAGCGACGCGTTGAGGATCGAGAAGACGATCGCGATTTCGACGCTGCCGAAGGCGAGCGGCAGCAGCGCGATCTCGGCGCAGACGATGACGTAGTTCGGATGGCGCACGAAGCGGAAGGGGCCGTTTCGAACGAGCGGTGCGCCGGGCACCGTGATGATCCGCGTCGTCCAATACTCACCCAGCGTCGCGATCGTCCACAGGCGCAGGGGTTGAAGCGCGGCGTACATTCCAAGGAGCCACCAGTTCGGATTTGTTGACGGCGGAATGAATATCGCCATGCTCGCGAGCCATGCCGCATGCAGCGCGACGATGAAAGGATACTGGACGGCGCCGGTCTCGACGCCTCCGCGGGCCAGCAGCCGCCGCGTGTTCCGCGTCGAGTAGAGCAGCTCGAGCATGCGTTGCAGCGCGACCAGCGCCAGAACGATGTAGAGAACGCTCACCCGTTTTCGAGCAGCGTGAAACCGGCGGTGAATCCAGGGCCGAGCGCGCTGACCAGCCCGCGCCGCCACGGCACCGAATCGCCGATCGCGCGTTCCAGGACGAACATGACCGTGGCGGCGGACATGTTGCCGTACTCGCGCAAAACGTCGCGAGCCGCGCCGAGGCTTCCCGGTTCGAATTCGAAAGCGATTTCCAGCGCATCGAGCACCTTGGCGCCGCCCGGATGACAGATGAAGGAATCGATCTCGTCGAGCTTCAGTCCGTAGTCGGCGAGGAACGCGACCGTCACGTCGTGCAGCTTCGTCGTCACGAGCTCCGGGATGTCGCGCGAGAAGATCGCCTTGAAGCCGTCGCGCGTCACATCCCAGCCCATGACGTCGAGCGAATCGGGCCACGTGTACTCGCCGCCGCCGACGATTCTCGGGCCTTCACCCGACGACGAGATAAGCGCCGCGGCCGCCCCGTCGCCGAAGAGCGCCGTCGCAACGATGTTGCTCTTCGAAAAGTCGTCGCGTCGAAAACAGAGCGCGCAGAGCTCGACGACGAGGAAGAGCACGAGCGACCCAGGCTCGCTCGAAGCTAACGTGGCGGCGCGCGACAAACCAATCGCGCCGCCCGCGCAGCCGAGGCCGAAGATCGGCAGACGCCGGACCGTTCGTTGCAGCGGCATTCGTTGCATCAGCAGCGCGTCGAGGCTGGGCGTCGCGATGCCGGTCGTCGAGACCGCGACGATCGCGTCGATTTCGCCGGCGCGCCTCCCGGCGCGTTCGAGAACGCGGTGCGTCGCGGATTCGAGCAAATCGACCGCAGAGTCGAGATAGACACGATTGCGCTCGGGCCATTCGTGGAGGCCTTCATACCATTCGATCGGCACGCAGGAGTAGCGGCGGTCGATACCCGTGTTGCCGAACATCGGAAGCAGCCGCACGATCTCGCGGGAGTGCGGCCCAAGCGCGAGTTCGATGCGCCGTGTGACTTCCGTCTGACCCAGCTCGTAGGGCGGAACGGCGGTCGCGACCGCGAGCACGCGCGCTTGCGGACTCATCGAGCAGCGTTCCCCCCACCCGGCAGGGTAGACGCGACCTGCATTATAATGGCATCCTCCCGTGTCGTTCAAACCACTGGCAGCGGCGCTCTTCGGCGCCGTCTTATTGGGTGCCGGGAGTCCGCAGGCTCCTCTCATCGTCTATTCGGCGCCGGCGGGCACTCGCCCAACAGGAGCCGACAGAATTCACGTTACCAGCGCAATTCTCCCCAATGGGCGCATCGCTTCGCCCGTGGGAACGAGCCTTTTCGTCGGCACCGATCCTTTGGGGCTGGCGCTTTCGCCGGACGGTCGCTACGCCATTCTTTCCAACGACGGCGCGGGCGTCGCACCTACGGCGCTCGGCTCCAGCGAAACTCTGGTATCCGGCTCCTCGCTCGCAGTAGTCGAAACGCGAACGATGAAGCTTACGAGCGTCTATCACGATCCGGCGGCCGCATTCTTCATGGGAGTCGCGGCGGCGCGCGATCCGCGCGATCCGTCCCGTACGATCGTTCTCGCTTCCGATGGCGCTGCCGGCGTCGTGCGCATCTACGATCTCGAAACGAACGGACAGCTTACGCCGGAGGCTCAACCTATCGCGCTCTCAACGAGCGCGAGCGGCCGTGCTTTTCCGGCGGGCATCGCGATCGCTCCGGACGGCCGCACGGCGTACGTCGCCGACAACGTCGGCAACGCCGTGATCCCGATCGATCTTTCCACGCGGTCGCTCGAGCGCGCCGCGGGGGCGGGCGATTTTCCATTTCACGTTGCGGCGACGAACCGCACCGTTCTCGCTACGGGTACGGGACTTTCGAGTTACTCGCCCGTGCAGTCGCCCGCGCCCCGCCCGCAGTTCGCCGCGCCGGCTTTCGATCCGTCGAAATCCTCGTCGCTGAGCGTCTTCGAGCTTTCGGACTCGAGCGTTATCGGGGATCCGGCTACGGTGCGCATGGATTCGGCTCCCGACGGAATGCAGACCGTAGGCGGAGCCGCGCCCGGCGCGACCGTCGTTAGCCGTGACGGGAAGCTCGCCTACGTGGCGCTTGCGAACGTCGATCGAATTGCTGTAGTCGACCTCGGCACGACGCCGCGCGTCGTGCGAGGGCTCGACCTGCGCCTCTATCCCGGCGCACCGTACGGAGCCGAACCGAGCGCCCTGGCACTCAGTCCTGACGGAAAGCGGCTCTACGTTGCGCTGGCGGGGCTCAACGCCGTCGCCGTACTCGACGCGCGCCGGCCGGCCCGATACCGATACGGTCTCATCCCGACCGCGTGGTATCCGAGCGCCTTGGCCCTATCGCGTGACGGGCGGTATCTCTACGTCGCCGCGGCCAAAGGCGTCGACGGCTGGGGCATCTTGCAGCGCGTCGACCTGAAACACACGTCGCTCATCAAAGCAACACTCGCCGCACTTCGCTATAACCGCACGCCGCACGTCGCGCAATTTAATTCCGTGATCCCGCCACTGCGCTCAAACAAGCGGAGCACCGCGATCGATCACATCGTCTACATAGCCGTCGGCACGCAAGGCTACGACGCGATGCTAGGCGACCTCAAAGACGACTCCGGAACGCCGCATGGCAACGGCGATGCATCGTTGAGCCGCTATGGCGCGAGCCTGACCCCGAACCTTCACGCGTTGGCCCGAACCTACGCGTTGGCCGATAACTTCTACGCCTCGGACGCGGACCTCGACATCGCAAGAGCCTCTGCCACCGCAGGCGAAGCGACGCTCTTTCAGCAGATGGTTGCGGCTGCGGGCGCGGCGCGCTCTCCGATGAACGATCGCGGCGCCGACCCCGAAGACTACGGGCGCGCAGGCTACCTCTTCAACGCGCTCGCTCGCGCCGGACTATCCTTTCGCGACTACGGCGGCCTGTTGCAGCTTTCGGGGTACGACGGATCGCGCTATCATCTCGACGTCCCGGCGCTGGCGGCGCTCAACGGCAACGTGGACCTCGATTACGGCAGCGCAAATCCTAAAACGGGACAGGTCGCGTACGCCGACCAGTTTGCCACTGACATGCAGCGATACGTGCAGTCCGACCAGATCCCAAGCTTTACCTACGTCCGACTGCCGACGGGAGCGGATTCAGCGAGTATGACCGCCGGAGATCGTACGCTCGGCAAGATCGTCGATTTCATTTCGCGTACGCCGCATTGGAGCTCGACGGTCATTTTCATCGTGCCCGAGGGCTTGGAGCCGTCGGCGGTCGATCACGTCAACGCGCTGCGAAGCTACGCGCTCGTCGTCTCTCCGCTGTCACGGCGCGGCTACGTCGGCGACGAGCACCTGAGCGCAGCGAGCGTCGTCAAAACCGAAGAGGAGATCTTTGGACTGCCGCCGCTCACCTTGGCCGACCTGCTCGCGTCGGATTTGAGCGATTTCTTTACCAACGCTCCCGCGCCGGAAACGTATCAAGTGCGATGACCGCGCACGCGCACTCGCTGGGATTCGGTCCTCGACTGGTCGCGACGCCGACGGGTCGCCTCGGCGCCGCCATCCTCGTGAGGCCCGCGCTCAGCATACAGAACGCCACGCCGCTGCCCGGCGAGCCGGCGCCCGTCCATGAGCGCGCGCTCGAACAACACGACGTGCTGCGCAAGACGCTCGAGTACTTCGGCGTTGAAGCGATCGTTCTCGACTCGCGGGGACCCGACCCATACGAAGCCGCGGCGGGCGACGCCGCAATTGCGTTTGAAGACGGCGCCGTGATGCTGCGCCTAACCGCGATGTCGCGCCGCGCCGAGGTCGATCGAATGGAAGCCGAGTTCGCGCGCATCGACGTCCCGCTCGCGGGCCATATCGCCGCGCCCGGATTTCTCGATGGGAACGACGTGATTCTCGTAGGCTCGACCGCATTCGTAGGAGTTGGCCCGCGGGGAAATCAGTTGGGGCGCGATGGCTTCGCGCGACTCGCAGCCACCCATGGCTATCGCGTCGTAGAGGTGACGCTCGCGCCGGGCGTGAGCGCGTTACGCGCGGTGGCCGGCGCGGTCGCGAGCGACACGATCGTGCTGGGCGGCGACAAAGCCGACGCGTCCGCATTCGCCGGCTTTCGAACGATCGTTTTGGAAAGAGGCGAGGAGCAGGCCGCCGGTGTGCTCTGCTTGGACGAGCGACACGTGTTGGCGGACATCCGCTACCGTACCGCGCTTGCGACGATGCGTCGCGCCGGCGTCGCGGTCGAGGCAATCGATCTCTACGATTTCGCAAAAGTCGGGATGACACCGTCGATGTTGACGCTCGCGCTGCGGCGCGAGTAAGACCGGCGGGTAATGCGAATCGCCGTCCTATCCGACATTCACGGTAATCTTCTCGCGCTGGACGCCTGTCTGGCCGACCTCGCATCTCAAGGGGGAGCCGACGCGATCGTCGTCGCCGGTGACATGTGTCTCGGCGGACCGAAACCCAAAAAGGTCCTGCAGCGTCTGGAAGAGATCGGGGCCGCTTGCGTGCGCGGCAACACCGACCGGTATATCGGCGACGACTCGAGCAAGGGACAACACGATTCGGCGGAAGCGGCCCGGATTGCGTGGACGCGACGCGAGTTGGGGGAGCATTGGCGCTCGTGGCTCAACGCGCTTCCGTTCGCGCTGCGCATCGGCGAGGACGACAATCAGCTGCTGATCGTGCACGCCAACCCCAAGACCGACGACGAGCACCTTTGGCCGGACGCGGACGAGTCCGTTTTGAAGCGGCTGATCGGAAAGGAACGGGCGTCGGCCGTCGCCTTCGGTCATCTGCACCTACCCTACGTGCGGATGTGGCGCGGAAAGCTGCTGGTCAACGTCGCGTCGGCCGGCCTGCCGAAAGACGGCGACCCGCGCGCGTGCTACGCGATCTTCACCGAGCGCGAGGGCGGCTGGCAAGTGAAGCACCGTCGCGTGGCGTTCGATACGAAACGCGTCGCAACCCAATTGGCCGATTGCGGGATTCCGGAGAGTGGGGAGCTGATCGCCACTCTGCGCCGCCACCGTTACAAAGGATTAAAGAGTTTCATTCCTTAGACACTAGCTCGACGAACTCCGTAGTCTCGCCCGCGATCGAGGTCGAGGGCCTCGTTAAGCGTTACGGCAGCGTCGTAGCGGTCGACGGCATCTCGCTGCGCGTCGGCGCCGGCGAGTTCTTCGGCTTTCTGGGACCGAACGGCGCCGGTAAGACGACCACGATCAACGCGATCGTCGGTCTGGCCCGCACGAGCAGCGGCAGCATTCGCATCTTCGGCTACGACAACCAGCGCCAATGGCGCGAGGCGCGCCGGCTCGTCGGACTCTCTCCGCAAGAGTTCAATTTCGATCGCTATCTCTCGCTGCGCGACGTGCTCATCTTTTCCGCGGGCTACTATGGTCTGCACGGAAAGGCCGTCGCCGAGCGCGCCGACATGCTGCTCGACCGGTTTGGATTGACGCCGCACGCGCACCGCGAATACACGAAGATCTCGGGGGGACAGAAGCGGCGGCTGTCGCTCGCGCGCTCGCTCATTCACCAGCCGAAGCTCCTGATTCTCGACGAGCCGACCGCCGGCGTCGACGTCGAGCTGCGGCTCGAGCTTTGGCAATGGCTGCGGGCGCTCAACGCCGAGGGCCTCACAATTTTCCTGACCACACACTACTTGGAGGAGGCGGAAGAGCTCTGCAGGCGCATCGCGATCGTGCGCAGCGGCCGAATCGTCACCGAAAAGCCGACCGAGGAGCTCGTCGCCGAGGGAGCCTCGCTCCAAGACGTCTTTCTGGAGTTGACCCGCAATTAACACCATCGGACTCTGGACGCTGGTCAAGCGTGAGATCGTTCGCACTCTCAAGATCATCAATCAGGTGATCTGGCCGCCGATCATCACGACGTTGCTCTACGTCTTCGTCTTCGGCCTAGCGTTGGGGAGCCGTATTCCCACCGTGCAAGGCGTGACGTACGCGCAGTTTCTCATTCCCGGGCTCATCATGCTGCAAGTCATCGACTCGTCGTACGGCGAGTGCTCGAGCTCGCTCTTCCAGGGCCGGTTCATGAATTCGATCCAGGAGCTCCTGATCGCGCCGATGTCGGCGGGAGAGATCGTCGCGGGCTACATTCTGGGCAGCGTAGCTCGCGCGCTGCTCATCGCTGGGCTGATAACGCTTCTCGGCGTCGTGCTGCTGCACAGCCGGCCCCACGACTGGGTGCTCTACTTCGGCGTGATCGCGTTGGTCTCGATTTGGTTTTCCGCGCTCGGACTGATCTTCGGGCTGGTCGCCGACAAGTTCGATCACATCGCCATCTTGACGACGTTCGTCATCACGCCGCTCACGTTCGTCGGCGGCGTCTTCACGTCGGCGACGATGCTCCCGCCGGCGCTGCGCAACTTCGAGTTGTTCAATCCGATCTTCTACACCATCGATGCGTTCCGCCGTAGCTATACGGGGCAGAGCTACCTTTCGCCGGCATTCTCGATTGCGATGATCGTCGTGCTCGCAGCCATCGCGTTGGGCGTGGTGTTGCGCATGACCGCGATCGGGTATAAACTCCGTACTTGAGAACAGGAATATGCAAACGACGTTAACCGCAATCGCGCTGTTGCTTGCCTTGTCGCAGCCGGCGACGCATCTCTCGATCCAACCGTGGACCGGCACCGATCTACAGACGACGAGCGCGGATGCCGCGAAGTATCGCCTGGAAGTCTCGGGTAAACCGAACTCGACGATACGCTTGCAGGCGCGAGGCGTCGCCGACGGCTGGCTCGCCGCATTCTGCACGCCGCGAGTCTGCGCGCCGCAGCGAGTCGACGTCGACTTGCCGCGCTCCGGAGAGGCCGTCTTTCAGTTCGAGCTCATTCGGGAGTCGAACACCGGGCCCAAGCAGAGCGGAGCGACGATCACCGGAGACGACGGCGCGTCCGTCACAGTCCCAACGGCATACCGCTAGTACGGTGGGAGTATTCATCGCGCTCGGGGCCGGCATTGGCGTCTCAATGGGTGCCGCGTCGCATCACATCGCGCTGGGCCTTGCGTTTGGGGTAGCCCTGGGCGCGGCGGCCGGCGGGCTGGTCAAGCGCCCGCGGTAAAGGCGACGTGGCGACGAAGCCGTGGGCCTAGGCGGCTTTCGGGATCGCGGCTTGGGTGTTACGATGGGGCTGAGCCCGCATCGCTTGCCGGGGGCCTTGTCGGCAGAACGTGATTAGCCTTTCGACGCGCGTTGACGTCGAGAGTGGAGCAAGGCAAATGAGGATTTCAGATTTAGGCCGCTATGCATTAGGCATCTGCGCGGCCATGGCTATACTCACAGGCTGCGGATCGCAGACATCGATCGGAGCGCCCGGAGCGCTGCCGCAGATGCCAATGAATCGGCAACCAAGCTTTTATGCGGAGGCCCCCGCGACGAACACGAATCTCTATGTCGCAAACGACGGCGCCTCCACCGTCACAGTGTACGCCCAAGGCAGCACGAAAGTATTGCGGAATATCTCCAAGGGCGTGAACGCCCCGTATGCGTTGGCGTTTGACGGTTCGGGCAATCTCTATGTCGCAAACTCCAGCAATAACACCGTGACGGTCTATGCTCCGGGCAAAACCTCGCTGCTGCGGACGATCTCCAAGGGCGTGAGCGACCCGATAGGGCTGGCGTTTGACGGGTCCGGCTATCTGTACGTCGGAAACTACCTCAATAACACCGTGACGGTCTATGCTCCGGGCAAAACGTCGCCGCTGCGGAGGATCTCCAAGGGCGTCAATACTCCGGCTGCGTTAGCGATTGGCGGCGCCGGCTATCTCTACGTCGCAAACTTTGGGATTAACAGGGTGACCGAATACGCTCCGGGCGGAAACTCGGTTCTGCGGACGATCTCTAAGGGCGTGAGCGAGCCGATAGCGCTGGCGTTTGACGACTCCGGCAATCTCTATGTCGCAAACATCTACAATAACACCGTGACAGTCTACGCTCCGGGCAAAACGTCGCCGCTGCGGACGATCTCCCAGGGCGTGTCCGCCCCGGACGCGTTGGCGTTTGACGGCTCCGGAAATCTGTACGTCTCAAACGACGGCAATAGCACCGTGACGGTGTATGCTCTGGGCAAAACCTCGCTGCTGCGGACGATCTTCCGGGGCGTCTCGAACCCGGCTGCGTTGGCGATTGGCAGCCTCGGCTATCTCTTTGTCGCAAACTTCCGCAATAACACGGTGACGGAATACCCTCCGGGCGGAACATACGTGGTGCGCACGATCTCCCAGGGCGTGAACAAGCCGATGGCGCTGGCGTTCGGGCCGTGAGTCCCGACGCGCCGGCCCCGGCACACGCTACGCATTTTGCGACGCTGATCACTACGCGCATAACCGGAGCCGTAGGCCGAGGCGGCTTCCGCGATCGAGGCTTGGGTGCTACGATGGGGCCGAGCCCGCATGGGTTGCCGGGGGCCTTGTCGGCAGAACGTGATTAGCCTTTCGACGCGCGTTGACGTCGAGAGTGGAGTAAGGCAAATGAAAGTTTCAGATTTGACCCGCTATGCATTAGGCATCTGCGCGGTCGTTGCTATACTCGCAGGCTGCGGATCGCAGACGCCGATCGGAGCGCCCGGGGCGATGCCGCAAATGCGAGCGAATCGGCAGGGCCCTGCAACGAACCCGAATCTCTACGTCGCAAACCCAGGCAATAACACCGTGACGGTCTACGCTCCAGGCCAGACGAAGGTGCTGCGGACGATCTCCCAGGGTGTGTCCAAGCCGTATGCGTTGGCGTTTGACGGTTCGGGCAATCTCTATGTTGCAAACGCAACCAACGTGACGGTCTACGCTCCGGGCAAAACGTCGGTGCTGCGGACGATCTCCAAGGGCGTGTCCGACCCGCATGCGTTGGCGTTTGATGGCTCCGGCAATCTCTACGTCGCAAACGAAAATAACACGGTGACGGTGTACGCCAAAGGCAGCTCGAAAGTGTTGAGGAAAATCTCCAAGGGCGTCAACAGCCCGGATGCGTTGACGGTTGGCAGCGCCGGCTATCTCTACATCTCAAACTACGGCAACAACACGGTGACGGAATACGCTCCGGGCGGAACGTTGGTGCTGCGGACGATCTCCAAGGGCGTCAGCGGTCCGCTTGGGTTGGCGTTTGACGGCTCCGGCAATCTCTACGTCGCAAACTACAACAATAGCACCGTTACGGTCTATGCTCCGGGCAAAACGTCGCCGCTGCGGACGATCTCCAAGGGCGTCAACGGCCCGGATGCGTTGGCGATTGACGGCTCGGGCGATCTCTACGTCGCAAACGAGTTACTTGCAGACGGAACCGTGACGGTCTACGCTCCGGGTGGAACGTCGCTGCTGCGGACGATCTCCAAGGGCGTCAAAGGCCCGGATGCGTTGGCGATTGGCAGAGCCGGCTATCTCTATGTCGCAAACGTTTACGATAACACGGTGACGGAATACGCTCCGGGCGGAACATACGTGCTGCGGACGATCTCGCAGGGCGTGTCCTACCCGCAAGCGCTAGCGTTCGGGCCGTGAATCACTGTGCTACTGAATAGCTCGTCGGCCTCACCCGATTAGGCTTTTCGACGTCTTCAACTCGAAAATGGAGCAAGGCAAATGAAGATTTCAGATTTGAGCCGCTATACGTTAGGCATCTGCGCGGCAATTGCTATACCCACAGGCTGCGGATCGCAGACACCGATCGGAGCGCCCGGAGCGATCCCGCAGGTGCAAACGAATCGGCAGGGCGCATTAGGTACGGCCGGGGGCCCCGCAACGAACCCGAATCTCTATGTCGCAAACTTCTACAATAATACGGTGACGGTGTACGCCCAAGGTAGTACGAAAGTATTACGGACGATCTCCAAAGGGGTTTCACAACCGGAGGCGTTGGCGTTTGACGGCTCCGGCAATCTATACGTCGCAAACTTCTACTATGACACGGTGACGGTCTACGCTCCGGGTAAAACGTCGCTGCTGCGGACGATCTCCCAGGGCGTGTCCGGCCCGGTTGCGTTGGTGTTTGACGGCTCCGGCTATCTCTACGTGGCAGACTTCAACAGCAATAGCGTGACGGTGTACGCCAAAGGCAGCTCGAAATTACTGAGGAGAATCTCCAATGGCAACCCTGAGGCGTTGGCGTTTGACAGCTCCGGCTATCTCTACGTCGCAGACATTTTCAATAACACCGTGACGGTCTATGCTCCGGGCGGAACGTCGCCGCTGCGGACGATCTCCAAAGGGGTTTCACAACCAGTTGCGTTGGCGTTTGACGGCTCCGGCAATCTATACGTCGCAAACTTCCTCAGTAACACCGTGACGGTCTACGCTCCGGGTAAAACGTCGCTGCTGCGGACGATCTCCAAGGGCGTCTCCGGTCCAGTTGCGTTGGCGTTTGACGGCTCCGACAATCTCTACGTTGCGAACAATGGGCATAGCGGCATCGGTCACACCGTGACGGTCTATGCTCCGGGCAAAACTTCGCCGCTGCGGACGATCTCCAAAGGGGTTTCACAACCGGATGCGTTGGCGATTGGCCGCCTCGGCTATCTCTATGTCGCAAACGCTTACGATAACACCGTGACGGAATACGCGCCGGGCGGAACACACTCGGTGCGAACGATCTCCCAGGGCGTGTCCAACCCGCGAGGGCTAGCGTTCGGGCCGTGAGTCCCGGCGCGCCACGCATCACGTTCGAGGTCTAGAAGAACGGATTATGTTGTTTTTCTAGTTCGATCGTCGTCGGCGGTCCGTGGCCCGGCATGACGACCGTATCGCCGGGGAGCGTAAAGAATTTGCTGCGCACGCTGTTGAGAATATCGTCGTACGTGCTGACGTCGCCATACGCGCCGCCGACGCTCGCCGCGAAGAGCGTGTCGCCCGAAAAGAGGCTGCCCTGGAAGAGATACGAGGACGAGCCGTCCGTGTGGCCGGGCGTGTGCAGCATACGGATCGACGCGCCGTCTCCGAAGGGCAGCGTCTCGTTGTCGCGCACGAGCATCGCTTTGCTCGCGAGGGGACCGATCGCGTGCACGTCGAGCTTGTGCATCACGATCTGCGCGTCGGGATAGGCGCGCGCAACGTCGGCCGTCGCGTCGCAGTGATCCTCGTGTTTGTGGGTGACGAGGATATACTGAAGATGGTAGTCGCCCTCGCGTAACAGGCGCAGAAGATTCTGGGGAATGCCGGCGGGATCGACGAGGGCCGCGCGGCGTCCTTGGTCGAGGAAGAAGACGTAGCCGTTACTCGGGTGAGGCTTCTGCGGATGGCGGCGGACGTCGAGGAGCTCGATCGGAGGGGGCGCCCAGCGCTGCGCGGCGCTATCCGAGAGCTTACTGCCGTCGAGGCGCAACACGAGCGCCACTTCGCGCGCCTGCGCGTCGTCGGCGGCGCCTCTGTCTTTCAGCCATTCGGCGATCGATTGGGCGGGGATGCCGGTTGCGGTCGCGAGTTGTTTTTCATTGATTCCGACGCCGCGCATGGCCTTGCGCAGGATGTCTCCAAAGGTGTCTTCGAGTGGCAGCTGACCATCGCTCATGCAACGAGCTTCGACGGAGCCTTCCCAACGTCTGCAACCGGGAAGGAGCGGCCGGAGTCGAAGATTCTCGGAATGGAACGCGTCATCATCATCGGTTCGGGCCCCGCCGGGCTCACCGCCGCCGTCTACGCAGCGCGAGCGAACTTGAAGCCGCTCGTGCTCGCGGGCGGCCTCTATGGCGGTCAGCTCATGCTGACGACGGACGTCGAGAACTACCCCGGCTTCGCCGACGGCATCATGGGTCCCGATCTGATGATTCGCTTTCGGGAACAAGCCGAACGCTTCGGCGCTCGAATCGAAAACGTGGACGTCGTGTCGGTCGACTTCGCGAAGCGGCCTCTCGTCGTTCGAACGCCCGACGCCGAGCACGAGGCCGAGACGGTGATCGTCGCAACCGGCGCGAGCGCGCGCTGGCTCGACGTTCCCGGAGAGGTACGACTACGAGGCCGAGGCGTCTCGAGCTGCGCGACCTGCGACGGAGCTTTCTTTCGCGAGAAGCACATCTTCGTTGCCGGCGGCGGCGACTCGGCGGCGGAAGAGGCGCTCTTCCTCACCCGCTTCGGGAGTCGCGTCACCGTCGTCCATCGCCGCGACCGTTTGCGCGCCAGCAAGATTATGGCGGATCGCGTGCTTTCGCAAGAAAAGATCGACGTGCTTTGGAACACCGTCGTCGAGGAGGTTTACGGCGATTCGCACGTGACCGGGTTGCGTCTGCGCAACCTGGCCGACGACCGCGCTTACGACGTCACCGCGGACGCGCTCTTCGTCGCGATCGGTCATACGCCGAACACAGCCGTGTTCACCGAGCAGCTCGAGCTCGACGAACGAGGCTATGTCGTCTCGCCGGACGGCACCTCAACCGGCATCGAGGGCGTCTTCGTCGCCGGCGACGTCAACGACCATCGTTACCGTCAAGCCGTGACCGCGGCAGGCGCCGGATGCCGCGCCGCTATGGACGCCGAAAAGTATCTCGAGGCCGTCGAATTTAAAGTAGATTCGCTAGCGCGGCTTTGAGCTCCGGAAACTTGAACCGGTAGCCGAGTTCTTGCGTCCGGCGCGGAAGCACGCGCTGTCCGGTCAGCAGCATGGCCGCGCCCTCTCCGAGCATCACGCGTAACGCGAAAGTCGGAACGGGCAGCGCGGCCGGGCGATGCAGCGCCGCGGCCAGCTCCTCGGTAAATGCCGCGTTCGTGACCGGATTCGGTGCGGTTGCGTTGACGACGCCTTCGACGCGATCTATCGCCGTGCAGTAGATTCCGGTGAGATCGCCCACGTGTACCCAGGAGAACCACTGACGCCCGCTGCCCACGCGGCCGCCTATCCCGGCGCGAAACGGCGGTAGAATCTTCTGCAGGGCGCCGCCGTCCCTACCCAGCACAACGCCGGTACGCACGATGGCGACGCGCATGCCGAGCTCGCCGGCCCGCAATGCCTCGCGTTCCCACGCGTCGCAGACCCGCGCGAGAAAGTCATTTCCGCGCCCGCTCGCTTCGTCGAACGTCTCCGTCTCGCTCGTACCGTAATAACCGACGGCCGAGGCGCTGACGTAGATTCGGCTCCTGTGCGGACGCGCGGCGAGCGCCTCGAGGAAGCGCCGCGGTTGCTCGACGCGGCTCGCTTCGATTTTCGCCTTCACCGCCGCGCTCCAGCGCTGCGCGATCGGTTCGCCCGCGAGGTTCACGATCGCGTCACACTCGGCGGCCACGGCCGCCGCCGCGGCCGGATCGCGCAGCGAGCCGAGCGCGACCTCGTCGCCGCGCTCGCGAAGCGCGGCCGCGAGGTGTCTTCCGGCGAAACCGGTACCACCCAGCAAGAGAATCTTCATCAGATTCCGCCGATGAAGCGGCCGGGGTTCAACGTGCGGTTGGGATCGAAGCGCGCTTTGAGGGCGCGCATCTGCTCGATCGCCGCGGGCGCCTCGCCCCAGACGCGAAGATATTGGCGATGAGCGTGCTTGCTCGCGATGACTTGCGCGCGCGGCTCGAGTTCGTGCAGCGCGTCGTCGAAGTTCTCGATCCGTCCCCCGAACACGCGCGCGTTGGTTCCACTGACCCGCAGCACGACGTCTCCGTTCATCACGTCGACGATCGTCTCGGTGCGCAGGCCGAAGCGCGAGGCGAGCTCGCTTAGACGCAGCGCACAGCGCTCCGACTCGTGCGGAAACGGATAGAGGCGATAGGTAACGGAGCGTTCGGCTAAGCACGCGATGTACGCGTCGACGATCCGGTCGAACGACTCGCGCGCACCCGCATCGATGACGCGGGTTTCGGGGACGCCCGCGCGGCCGAGCGCGGAGCGCAGATCGCGGGTCGCCCGCTCGAGCAGCGCCTCGCTGCCCTCGAGCAACACCACGACGCGTCCTTCGGGTCCGTCGTCGCCGTCGATTGCCTTATGGAAACCTTCGATCCAGAACGCCGCGGCCGGCCGAATGGCCAGCCCGGCGACCTGTGCGCCGGCGCGGTCGCGCGTGTGCTCCGGAAGCGGCGCGAAGAAGAGCCGCGCGTGGGGCGGCATCGGCAGGGCTTTGAAGTTCGCTTGCGCGAGCACGCCGAGCGTGCCGAAGGAACCGACGTAGAGCCGGCTCATGTCGTAGCCGGCGACGTTCTTCACGACCATGCCGCCCGCGCGCGCGACCGTTCCGTCCGCGAGAACGATCGTCGAGCCGATGAGATTTTCGCGAATCCGGCCGTACAGGTGGCGGCGCGGGCCGAGCCATCCGGCCGCCAAGGCGCCGCCGATCGTCGCGTAGCGCGGCTGCGGCGCATCGAACGGAAGAAACTGTCCCTGCGCGGCAAGCAGCGTTGTGATCCTTTGAAGCGGCGTTCCCGCGCGCGCCGCGATCGTGAGGTCGGTGCGTTCGTTGTCGACGACTCCCGTCAGCTCGGCGGTAGAGAGCGTGAGATCGCAGGTTTCGGGCGGGAAGCCCATGCCCTCGAGGGTGTTGCCGCCGACGATCGAGATCTTTTGGCCTGCGCGGTCGCAACTCGCGACGATGTCGCTGACGGCTGCGACGTCGGCGGGGGTTTCGCGCGTCTGGGTGACGGTCATGCCGGCACGACCTCCGGACAGCGCGATCCGCTCGGAAAAATCTTCTCCGGGTTGAGCAGCCGCGCGGGGTCGAAGACGTCGCGCACGCGGCCCATCGTCGCGAGGTCGGCGGTTGAATAGACGCGCGTCATTGCGTCGCGTTTCTCCCAGCCGACTCCGTGCTCGCCGCTGATCGTCCCACCGAGATCGATGGCGCACTGCAAAATGGCGTTGCCGGTCTCGACGACCGCGGCGACCTGTCGCCGATCGCGCTTATCGTACATGAGCAGCGGGTGAAGGTTGCCGTCGCCGGCGTGAAAGACGTTCCCGACGGTGACTCCGTTTGCGGCTGCGGCGCTCTCCACTGCGCGAAGCGCCTGCGGCAGTTTACTGCGCGGAACGCACACGTCTTGCGTGTAGTAGTTGGGCGCGATGCGTCCGGTCGCGCCGGCGGCGCCCTTCCGTCCCGCCCAAAGCACGTCGCGTTCGGCCTTACTCGCGGCGCTGCGCCACGAGCGCGCTCCATGCTGCTGCGCGATCGCGTGGATCGCCGCCTCCGAGGCGGCGACGTCCTCTTCGAGTCCGGCCTGTTCGACGAGCAACACGGCTCCGGCGTCGGTCGGATAGCCGGCGTGAAATGCGGCTTCGACCGCTCGCGTGATGACGGTGTCCATCATCTCGAGTGCGGTAGGCACGATTCCGGCCGCGATGATCGCCGAAACCGCCTCGGATGCGGAGTCGACGTCGCCGAACGCCGCGACCGCCACGCGCACCGCTTCGGGAAGTGCGAGCAGCTTCAGCCACGCCGCGGTAACGATGCCGAGAGTTCCCTCGCTGCCGACGATCGCCGCCGTGAGGTCGTAACCCGATTCGTCGATGCTCGTCGTGAAGACTTCGCCGCGATCGTCCACGACTTCGAGTGCGAGCACGTGATTGACCGTCGTGCCATAGGAGAGGCAGTGCGGACCGCCCGCGTTGGTCGCGATGTTGCCGCCGATCGTCGAGATCTGCTGCGACGAGGGATCGGGGGCGTAGAAGAGCCCGCTCGACGCGACGCGGCGCGAGAGATCGAGGTTGATCAGGCCGGGTTGCACTCGCACGCGCCGATTCGGCGCATCGAGCTCGAGCATCCGATTCATTCGTGCAAAGGAGATAATGATGCCGCCGGCCATCGGGACGGCGCCGCCGCACAATCCGGTGCCCGCGCCGCGCGCCACGATCGGCTCGCCGCAATCGCGCGCGATCTTCACGACCGCGCTCACGTCGCGCATCGACGCCGGCAACACGACGGCGCTGGGCGTTCCGCCGTCGGTATACGCGTCGAACGAGTAGACCGCGAGATCCTCGGGAGCGGTCTTTACGGCGTCGACTCCGAGCGCATCGACCAAGCGCTGGCGAAGCATCCCGGAACCTTTGCCGGAGTTCGCCCCAACCCCGTCAGTATAGGAGATATCTGCGGCGTAGCGATTCGAAGCCGGCGACCGAGCCGGTCCACTGCGCGAGGATCGCTGGCGCGGTCTCGCCGGCGAGGAAGGCCTGGCGGAACGAGTCGGTGCCCCAGTCGCGGTCGAGACCGTTGACGCTCTTGATGTCGATTGCGCGCGGAAAAAGGTCGCGAATCGCGACGAGGATCTCGACGGCTGTGCGGACCGCGAAGAAGCGGCGCGGATCGAATACGACGAGCTCGACGCCGGTAAGCTCGTGATCCTCCCAAAATCCCGTGAGCGGCGACCACGCCGCGGGCCGGAACCAGACGCCCGGCAAGTTGCGGGAGTTAAGCCGAACGGCGAGCGCCGGCCCGTCGATACCGACCATGCCGGCGAGAAAGAACGGTTTCGTGAAGCCGCTGCCGTTGTTGATGCCGACGCTGTCGATGAGTCCCGTTCCGGGATAGACGATCGTTGTCTGCCAAGCCGGAATGTTGGGTGAGGTCTGCACCCACTGCAATCCCGTATCGGGCCAGAGCATCGAGCGCCGCCATCCTTCCATCTTGACGACGCGCAGTTTCGCGCCGATCCCGAAGCGATCGTTGAAGAGCGTCGCGAGCTCGCCGACGGTCATACCGTGGCGCATCGCGATCGGATAGAGTCCGATGAACGACTCGTAGGCCGGCTCCAGCACGGGCCCTTCGACGATGGAGCCGCCCGTCGGATTGGGGCGGTCGAGCACCCAGAACTCCTTGTCGTATTCGCGCGCGCTTTGCATTGCGTACGCCATCGTCGAGATATACGTGTAGGCGCGCGAGCCGACGTCTTGGATGTCGAAGAGCAGAACGTCGATGCCCTCGAGCATCGCCGCGCTCGGATGGCGCGACGCTCCGTATAGGCTGTAGACGGGCAGACGCGTGCGCGGATCGACGTACGACGCGACCGACGCGCCGGCGCCGCGATCCCCGCGAAAGCCGTGCTCGGGCGCGTAGATCGCCTTGATTGCAATGCGCCCGTGAAGGAGGATTGCGTCGACGATGGATTCGAGGCGCGAGGTTACGCCGCTTTGATTCGCGATCACGCCGACGGTTCGGCCGCGGAGCTCGCGCCACGTTTGGCGCAAGAAAATCTCGTCGCCGAGCTGGATCGCCGCCGGCGGCAGCGGCTCGGCAGCGACCGCGGCGGCGGTCGTGATCGTCAACGCGGCGCTTCCCGCAAGGAACCGGCGGCGTCGCATTCTTCCTCCTTCTCGCCTTAGGTAAAGCGGGGCTCCGTCTGCGCTCTGAGAATTCCGGCCGCACGCGCCCGCTCGAAGAGCGCATGGACGGCATTACGACCGGTTTCGCCGAGGTCGTCGGTGAACTCGTTGACATAGAGCGCGATGTGCGCGCGCATGACTTCGTCGCTCATCTCCGATGCGTGCTCTCGTACGTACGGCATCACTGCATCTTCTTGGGCGCGCGCGAAGGCGAGACTGCGACGAATCGCGGATTCGATCTGACGCACTTGCGCCGCATCGATGTCGTCGCGCACGATGACCGCACCCAAAGGGATCGGCAGCAGCGTCATGTTCTCCCACCATTCACCCAGGTCGGCGATAGCGATCAGCCCCGCATCGCGGTACGTAAAACGCGACTCGTGAATGATGAGTCCGGCGTCGACCTCACCCTTCGCGACGGCGTCGATGATCCGGTCGAAGCGCATCTGCACGGTCTTCGGGCGCGTGCCGAGCGCGAGCTGCAGCAACATGAACGCGGTCGTGCGCTCTCCCGGAATCGCGATGCGCTTGCGCGCAAAATCGCTGAAGAGCGGTGGCGCTGTCGCGGGGGGCGCCACCAGCAGCGGACCGCACCCGCGCCCAACCGCGCCGCCCGTCGGGAGTATGCGGTAACGATTCATCAGAAACGGGATGGCGCCGTAGCTCACCTTGGTCAGCTCAAACTGACCGCGCGCCGCTGCGTCGTTCAGCTCCTCGATGTCGGCGAGGTGAACGTTCACTTGCGGCGCGTCCGCGAGCAGGCCGTTCGTCAACGCGCCGAAGATGTACGTGTCGTTAGGGCAGGGGGAATACGCGAGCGTATACGCCATCAGAGGAGCTCGAAGAGCGCGAAGGTGATCCGCTCGAGCCCGGCGATTCCCGCGGCGAAGTCCCAGCCACTCGATTCGCGAGCGCCGCAGCGGTTGGAGATGCCGCGCACTTCGATCGCCGGAACGCCCGCGAGCTCGGCCGCGCGCAAGGCCGCAAACCCCTCCATGGATTCCACCTGCGCCGCGAGCTCGGCCGCAAGGCGGCGCGCGGTTTCGTCCGTCGACGTGACGCGCGAAACGGTGACGCCGCGCAGAGCCGAAAAGCCTTTCGAGCCCAGGCGCGCCACGAGCGCCGAATCCGATCGCGCCGTGTCGACGATCGCTTCACCGCCCGGAAGGTTCAGCGCCGCGCCGTCTTCGAGCGCCAGCTCCATCGCGTCCTCCGAAACGATCACACCGTCGCCGATTCGCGCCGTACCGTCAAACGCGCCAGCGAGCCCGGCGTTGATCACGAGCCGATAGCGCGCCTGGCAGAGCGCCGCGGTGACGGCGCACGACGCCTCGACCGGCCCGACGCCGGTGAAGAGCGTCGTCACGTCATCCCGCGACCTCCAGAATTTCAGCTCGGCGGCGACGGCGCTGGCCAGAAGAATCACGGCGCGCCGATGAACTTGTGCGTCTGAAGCGACAACCGGAAGCGCTGCGGATGCGCCTTCGCGTAGTCGAGCGCTAGCGAAACGTTGGCGGGCTTGTTTCCCTCCGGCTGCAACAAGATCGTTGCCTTATCGGCAAAGAGCGTGAAGTGCTCCTCCGGAATTCGCCGATCCACGATGAGCTTGGCCTCGTTCGCGCGGACTGCCATTCGCGGATCGACGCGCTCCTTGGGAGAGACGCACAGCCAAACGTCGTCCGCCAGCTCCGTGAAGATCGTGCCGTTGGACTCGACGTGAACGCGGCGGCCGTCGCGGCGCAGGGCCTCGATCAACTCGCGCGTCTCGCTCTGCGCGAACGGCTCGCCTCCCGTGAGCACGACCATCGGGCAATCCCGCCCGGCCTCGCGCACCGCATCGATCACCTGCTCGACGCTCGCAAAGAACTTCGTCGAGTAGTCGGTGTCGCAAAAATCGCACGCCAAATTGCAGCCCGCCAAGCGGATGAAGACTGCCGGCGTGCCGGTCCACGTTCCTTCGCCCTGAATGCTGTAGAAGATTTCGGCGAGTTGAAGCATTAGTTTAGTGTCACCCTTCGACTCCGCTCAGGATGACACTCTACACGATGTCGCTGCGGCGGAGCACGGCGCAGGCGGTGGGCGTCTCCCACAACACGAGCTCGTCGAGGCCGCGCAGGTCGCGCTCGAGGCGCTTCCAGATCCAGAGCACGATGTTCTCGACCGTCGGGTTGTCGATCGAATCGTTGAGGTTGTGATGGTCCAGCACCGCGAGGATGCTCTCGCCGACGATGCGCTCGAGCCGGTCGAAGTCCTCGATCATGCCGCGCGCCGGTCCGCGCGTGCGGATCGGCCCGCGAACGGCGACCTCCAGGCGATACGAGTGACCGTGCATCCGAGCGCACTTTCCCGGATGGAACGGGAGCACGTGCGCCGCCTCGAAGCGGAAATGCTTGCGAATCTGCGTGGGGACCTCTTACAGTTCTCCCTGAGGTCCCATCGCTTCGAGACGCCGTTTGAGATCGGCGAGGAAACCGCTGGCCACGTAGCCGTCGACGACGCGATGATCGAGCGAGAGGCAGGAGTTCATCATGCGACGGATCGCGATCGTGTCGTCGTCGCGCACGACGAGCTCTTTGACGACGGCCTCCATCGTGACGATGCCCGCCTGTCCGGCGTTGATGATCGGCGCCGAAGCCCACGAGCCGTTGGCTCCGTTGTTGTTCACGGTAAACGTTCCGCCCGCGAGATCGTCGACGCCGAGTTTTCCCTTGCGCGCCTTGTCGATCAGCTCGCCGGCGGCAATCGCGATGCCCTTGATGGAGCGCTGGTCGGCGCGTTTGATCACGGGCACGACGAGGTTGGCGGGCAGCCCGATCGCGACGCCGATGTTGATCTCGTCGTTGACGTAGATGCCGGCTTGACTCGACTGACTCGCCGGCACGAACTTTGCGTTCATCAGCGGGAACGCGGCGAGCGACTCGACGACGGCGCGGATGAAAAATGGCAGCAGGGTCAGCTTATAACCGGTCTCGCGCTCGAACCGATCCTTTTCGCGCACGCGCCAGTTCCACACATCGGTGACGTCGATCTCGACCATGGACCACGCGTGCGGCGCGCTGTGCTTGCTCTCGACCATGCGCTCGGCGATGATGCGCCGCGCCTGCGTGAGCTGCACGACGGTTCCCGGAATTGGCTGCGCGTACGTCGAGGTTCGCGACGATCCGGGCATCGGCGGCGGCGCGACGATCGTGCGAGCCGCGGCCAGCACGTCGTCGGCGGTCACTCGACCGTTCGTTCCGCTGCCCTTGATCGCGCCGATGTCGACGTGATGCTCGCGAGCCAGACGCCGAACGGCCGGCGAGGCGCCACGCAACGCGCTCTCGGCGCTCGCCGCCGCGCCGTTCCCCGACGGCGCGGGCGGCACTGGAGGCGGCGATTCCGCTCGCGGAGCGGCCGGCTTGGCATCTGCCGCCGGCGCTGACTCTGCGACCGGCGCGCCGCCGGCTTCGTCGATCACCGCAATCGGCGTTCCCGTCGCGACCGTTTCGCCTTCCTTGACGAGCAGTTCGCGAATCCTTCCGGTAACCGGAGAGGGAACGCCCGCGTTGACCTTGTCGGTCGATACCTCGACGAAGTCTTCGTACTTGTCGACGCTGTCGCCGATCTTCTTGAGCCACTGAGCGACGGTACCTTCGGTGACCGTCTCACCCAGCTGCGGCATCGTGATCGTAGTCGCCATCAGAATTCCACCTTTAGAACTTCGCCATTTCTCGCATCGCTTCGGCCATCTCGCTTGGCGACGACATGAACTCTTCCTCGAGGGGCAGTGCGTAGCCCATCGCGGGAACGTCGGGACCGGCGAGGCGCCGGATCGGAGCGTCGAGATGGAAGAGGGCCTCTTCGGCGACCATCGCGCTGATCTCGGCTCCGATGCCGCCGAACTTGTTGTCCTCGTGAATGATGAGCAGCTTGCGCGTCTTTTCCACGCTGCGCAGGATCGTCGTCTTGTCCATCGGGCGGATCGAGCGCAGATCGATGACCTCG
The DNA here is from genome assembly GCA_963759245.1 of Vulcanimicrobiota bacterium. Lineage (GTDB taxonomy): Bacteria > Vulcanimicrobiota > Vulcanimicrobiia > Vulcanimicrobiales > Vulcanimicrobiaceae > Cybelea. The sequence goes on from CAVWYN010000003.1 coordinate 512,217, forward strand.
ACCGAGACGCCTTCCTGCTCGAGATTGAGCGCGGCCTCCAGCGCCCAGTGCACGTAGAGCCCGTAAGAGACGACGCTGAGCTGCCTGCCCTCTTTTAAAACGTTCGCCTTGCCGAGCGGAATCGTGTAATGCCCGTTCGGCACCTCGCCCTTGATCAGCCGATAGGTCTTCTTGTGCTCGAGAAACAGGACGGGATCGGGATCGTCGATCGCGGTGTTGAGCAGACCCTTGACGTCCGCGGGGAACGAGGGCGCGACGACCTTCAAGCCCGGCACGTGATAGAAGAGCGCCTCGATCGAGACCGAGTGCGAGAGCGCGCCGCGCACGCCGCCGCCGTACGGCGTCCGAATCACCATCGGACAAGTATATTCGCCGTTCGAACGATAGCGCGTCTTGGCCGCCTCGCCGACGATTTGATTGAACGAGGGATAGATGAAGTCGGCAAACTGGATCTCGGCGATCGGGCGTAATCCCTCCATCGCCATGCCGACCGCGATGCCCACGATCGAAGCCTCGGCGATCGGCGTGTCGATGACGCGCTCGGGCCCGAATTCGTTGATGAAGTCCTTGGTGATCAAGAAGACGTTGCCGCGAGCGCCGACGTCCTCGCCCAAAATCAGCGTGCGATCGTCGCTCTTCATCGCGTCGTAGAGCGTCGCGCGGACCGCCTCGACGTTGTTCATCACGGTCGAGTTCGTGCTCACGACTGCCACGGTTCCCAAGCTCCTTCGTAGACGTGCGTGTAAAGGTCGGCGGCGTCCGGATACGGTAGGGCCTCCGCCGCATCCGTCGCCTCGTTCGTTTCGCGCAAGACGTCCTTGCGCATCGCCGCAATGTCTTCCGCGTTCATGATCCCGTGCTCGATGAGCAGCGCCTCGAACGCCGGCACCGGATCCTGCTTGCGCCGCTCGACGACGTCTTCGCGCGTCCGATACGTCATGTCGTTGTCGTCGGTCGAATGCGCCAAGTAGCGGTAACACGTTCCTTCGACCAAGGTCGGTCCGCCGCCGCCGCGAGCGCGGTCCATCGCTTCTTTCACGGCGTCGTACGTTTCGATCGGGTCGAAGCCGTTGAAACGGCGCCCCGGCATCCCGTAGCCGACGGCGCGCTTCCAAATCTCCGGCTGTGCCATCTGTTTGTCGAGCGGCGTCGAAATCGCCCACTCGTTGTTTTCGACGAGCATCACGAACGGCAGCTTGTGGACCGCCGCGAAGTTCATCGACTCGTGCCACTCGCCTTCGCTCGTCGTGCCGTCGCCGCAGGTGGCGAGGACCGCTCGTCCCGATTCGCCTCGATACTTGATCGCGTACGCTGCGCCAACGGCGTGCGGCAGATGTGCCGCCAAGATCGACGAGAACGACAGCAGGCCGGCCGCCTTCGACGAATAGTGATTCGGGAACTGACGGCCGCCGTTGTGATCCGCCGAGCGCGCGAAGATTGAGAGCATGATCTCGTATGGCGAGAGCCCAATGCCGAGGCACAGTCCCAGATCGCGATAGTACGGCGCGAGGATGTCGCGGCCACGGTTGAACGTCATGGCGGCACCGGCTTGCAACGCTTCATGACCCTCGCTGCCGAGCGCGAACGGGACCTTCCCCTGGCGGTTGAGTTGAAAGCCGCGATTGTCGAGCTGGCGCTGCAGGAGCATGTTGCGAAAAATCTCGCGTAACTGCTCGTCTCGCAGTCCATGACGTTCGAGCGTCCCGGTCGCTATGTCGGTGCTGGCCATCGTTCTTTCCGCCTTTGAATCGTCATTCGAGCCACGGCTGGCATCCCTCGGCGTAGACCCGTTCGCAGATGTCTGCCGCGGCCGGATATGCCATCGCTTCGGCTCGGTCCGTCGCGTCGTTCGCTTCTTCGAGGATGGAGCGTTTCAATGCTTCTACGCCCTCCGGCGTCAGGACCGAGTGCTCTACCAGCAACCGTTCGAAACGGGGGACCGGATCGTCCTTGCGGCGCTCGGCGACTTCTTCGCGCGAACGATAGGCGCGATCGTCATCGTCGGTCGTGTGGGCCAAGAAGCGATAGCACTTGGCCTCGACCAAGCTGGGGCCGTTTCCGGAGCGGGCTCGGCCGAGCGCGTCACGCACCGCGGCGTAGCAGGCGATCGCGTCCATTCCATCCACGACGATCCCGGGAAGCCCATAGCCTTCGGCGCGCTTGAAGATGTCGGGCTGGCCCATCTGCTTGGAAAGCGGCGTCGAGATCGCCCACTCGTTGTTTTCGCAGAGAAAGACGATTGGGAGTTTGTGCACCGCGGCGAAGTTGATCGACTCGTGCCACTCGCCTTCGCTGGTCGCGCCGTCGCCGAACGTCGTAAGAACCGCGCGGCCGTTCTCGCCGCGATACTGCAGCGCATAGGCCGCGCCGACGGCGTGCGGCAGCTGTGCCGCGATGACGGAGCTGATCGTTTGGATGCCAAGAGCGCGGCTCGCATAGTGGTGCGGGAACTGCCGCCCCCCCGAATGGTCGGCGGCGCGCGCGAAGAGCGAGAGCAAGACTTCGTACGGCGTCAGGCCGATCCCGAGCGCCAACCCGAGGTCGCGATAGTACGGCACGAGGATATCCTTGCCGCGTTCGAAAGCCATCGCCGCCCCGGCTTGAACGCCTTCGTGCCCCTCGCTCGCCGACGCAAACGGAATCTTCCCCTGGCGATTGAGCTGAAAGCCGCGGTTCTCGAGCGTGCGCTGCGTCAGCATCGTGCGAAACATCGCGACGAGCTGCTCGTCGGTCAATCCGTGGCGCTCAAAGGATCGCGCCTTTGATTCTGTCGTCTGCTTGATGGCCACCGAGGTCTTAAGTCACCCCATCCGGGTCGAAATCCTGCGCCGAAGGTAGCGATGGCCCGTACGCCCAAAAGTCAAGTAAATGTCTGTCCGGGCCGCGGCTGTTCTTACCGCGCTTACGGCGCTTTTCGCGCCGGCACGGGCCGCGGATGCGCCCCAGCATCCGAAAGCGCAGATGGAGTTTTGCCCCGCGAGCATTTGGTATCGGCCGGCTATCCCCGCTGCCGGCGACGGTCGTTCGGCGGGCCTGGTGTTCGGTCTCTTTGCGAACTCTCCGAGGACGATCGTTTCGGCCACGGTTGTCGCCGACACGGACGGCGGCTGGTACACCTGGGATATTTCCGACGTTGCGCTCACCTTGCGAACGATCGGTGATGGAGAATCAACTCGGCAAGTTGCGGTTTTCGAAAAGCCCGTCTTCGTGCGACACGCCTGGATTCTCAGGGCGCATACCTCGGGTGATACTGCCTACGGATGGGACGCCTGGGGCGACGTTGCATGCGGCACACCGTCGTTTGGGCGGCCCTCGTACCCGCCGCAGACAGCACAGGTTGCCGAAGGCTTTCCGCACGTAGCCGCGACCCCGATAGCACCGCTTTTTTCGCTAAGCTGCCCCCACCCGTTCCAGGAAGCCATCGTTACGCATCCGGTGCAGCCCTTGTTCCCGCGCTTCGTTATCGGCACCATCTCATACTCGGCGCAAATAGACGTCGCGGTCGGCAACGCCGACAACCTCCTCGGCGCTTGGGTCTACAAGTCGTCGGGCAATCCTGACATCGATGCGAGCGCTCTCGCTGCCGCTCGCGCGTCGTCCTATCAATCGGCCGTGTCATACTGCCAGAAGGCCGATGGATACTATCTCTTTCGCGCCGATTTCTCGCCATACTGATGACTGATTTGCGCCGGGAAACTAAATGATACGAATGAGCGCCGTCGCGCTAGCGGCGCTGGCAGCGTTCGTTGGATTACCGGCTGCTGCGGCGGAATCATTCGCGCCTGCGAGCATTAGCGTCGCCCAGCTTTTCGAGCGCAGCCGCCGCTCCGCGGGGGCGGTTGAGCCGGGCGCATTTCACATTGTCACGCGGACGACATCGAAAAAGGGCGACGTTTGGACGACCGAAACGTTCCGGGACGGTAGTGACTACCGAACGACGGTCCGGCAGGGGCGATTCGTCACCGCTTATGGCTCGTACGGGGGCCGGCACTGGCAGCAGGATGCCAACGGTTTGGTGTTGCCGACCTCGAGTCTCTATCAAGAGGTGGATCCATTCGCCGTTTCGATCCGTCAGTCCGAGAGCGCTACGAGCGGCGTCAAGATGCTGGGTGTGACTGCGGATGCTTCGCCGAGTTTCGTGGTCGAGGTGACACCGAGCAGTGGGCTCGTTGAACGCCGCTACTACGATGCGCGAACGTATCTTCTCACGCGGCTGGAAATTACCGATTATGACGGGCACAAGCGAGTGTGGAAGTTCGGCGACTATCGGACGGCTTCAGGCAGCACGTTCGCGCACGCGATCGACTGCGAGCGCGATGGAGAAGGCGTAGCGTCGGAGACCAGAGTTTTGACGTTCGCGCCGGTTTCACCGCGCACTCTGGACTTGGCGATCCCCTCTTCCAGAGCGCTTTTCGACCCGGGAAATCGCGACGCGGTTCGCATCCCGGCCCGATTCACGGACAACGGCATCATCGTCAACGTTTCGATTGGAGGCCGCGGTTTGGACTTCATGCTCGACTCCGGTTCATCCGATCTGGTGATCGATCCGGAGATTGCGAGCCAACTTGGAATGAGTTCGAGCGGAGCAGTCCTGGTCAGCTTCGCCGGTGACTTTACGATGGCGAATGCAAGCGCGCCGGAGTTTTCGATTGCGGGGCTGACGGCAAAGGGCGTGACGTTCTCGACTGTCCGCTTTCAAGAACAACTACCAGCGCAGCGCATCGTAGGCTTACTCGGCACCGACTTTATCGCGAGCGGGGCGCTCGAAGTGAACTTTCAAAACGAAACGCTGACCATGTACCGCAGGGTGCCGGGGGATCTCGCCGCAACCGGCTGGTCTGCGCTGCCGTTGCGGCTCGACTTCGGCGGTCCGCTCGTGAAGGCGGCCTATAGCGGCGTGTCGGGCTATTTCGTCGCAGATCTCGGCGCGGATTATTCCACGTTATTTCCGCATTACTTCGCGAAGTTTCCCAATCTCGTGCCCCGCGGCGCACCGGACGACGGCGAGATGGTCACTCTCGGCGGGAGGCCGTTTGGGGTGAAGCACATCACGATGAGAGACTTGGTAATAGGAGATTGGATTTTCGGCGGCGTGCAGGTCGTCGTGCCCTCGGCCGTCTACGCGCAAGAGCGCGATTACGATGGCCTCATCGGGCGCGATGCGCTTAGCAACTTCAACCTTATCTTCGACTACGCGAACAGCCGGCTCTGGTTCAAGCCAATCGCGACAGGAGCGAAATAGTGGAGGAGCTCGTCCGTTATCGGCGGCATTTTCATCAGCATCCCGAGCTGTCGCTGCAAGAGTTCGAGACCGCTAAGTTCATCGAGCGCGAGCTGCGCAGCTTCGGCATCGACGAGATCCGCACGGGCGTCGGAAAGACCGGCGTCTTGGCGACGCTGCGCGGCGAGCGGCCTGGGCCGGTAACGCTGTTGCGTGCCGACATGGACGCGTTGCCGGTGCAAGAGGTCGGCGACGTGCCGTATCGCTCGCTCAACGACGGAGTCATGCACGCCTGCGGGCACGACGGTCATATGGCGATTCTCTTGTCCGCGGCGCGCGCCTTAGGCGGCCGGCGGCGCGAGATTGCTGGGAGCCTCGTCTTTTGCTTTCAACCCGGCGAAGAGGGGTACGCCGGCAACAAACTGATGATCGAGGACGGCGCGCTCGAAGATCCGCACGTCGACCGCACCTTCGCGCTGCATCTGTATAGCGGGCTCGACGTCGGAAAGGTCGGCTTGCGTGACGGCGCGTTCTTTGCATCGTCCGACCGCTTCGACATCGAGCTGATCGGCCGGGGCGGCCATGGGGCTATGCCGCAGGCGGCGGTCGATCCCATTGTGGGCGCGGCGCAGCTCGTCACGGCGCTGCAGACGATCGCGAGTCGCGAGATCGCGCCCCAACAACCGGTCGTGGTAACCGTCGGCTCGCTGCATGCGGGCACGACCTTCAACGTCATTCCCGAGCGAGCGCAGCTGCAAGGGACGGCGCGCGCGTTCGACGAGGCCGTGCGCAAATCGCTTCCCGAGCGTATCGAGCGCATCATCCTCGGCGTCTGCGAGGCGATGCGGCTCGAGTACCGGTTTGAGTACCACTGGGTCTACCCGCCGACCGTCAACGATGCGACGATCAACGCCGTCGTGCGCGACGTCGCGCGCGAGCTGCGCGGCCCGCAGGGCGTGGTCGATCCGCACGACACCGTGATGTGGTCCGAGGACATGTCGTTCATGCAGCAGCAGCGGCCGGGCGCGTATTTCCTGGTCGGCGCCCGCGGTCCGGAGCGAGGCTCCGAACCGCAACACAGCGCGCGCTTCGACATCGATGAGCGCGCGCTACAGGTGGGCTTGGAGATGATGGTCGGTCTGGGCCTGCATTCATAGTGTCACCCTGAGCGGAGGCGCGTAGCGCCGGAGTCGAAGGGCAAAGCGTGCCGTGTCACCCTGAGCCCCGTCGAAGGGTGACACACAGTAGTCGTTCAGCACACAAATTCGAATCTGGTCATCCTTCGACTCGGCGCTCCACGCCTCGCTCAGGGTGACACTCACACGTCGTAGTTCGTGCTTTCCGTGACGGTGAGAACCCAGCGAATCGCGCGGGCACACTGATCGAGCTCGCGCAGCGCTTGCTGCAATAACCGATCTCCCGCGTCCCGCACCAGCTTGCGGGCCTTGGTGCGTTCCAGCCGTCCGAAGAACGCCAGGGCTTCCTGAAGCTGAAGCTCGATCCGCGCCCACTGGGCGTGCAGCGCGACCTCGAACGGCTCGGCGAGGCGATCCAGGAGCGGCGGCGCCGGTTTGCCGGGATTGCGCAGCGCAAACTCGAGGCGCGCAAGCGCGTATCGATCCTGAGCGCCGGTAAACGACTCTGCGAGTTGCGAAAGCCGAACGTCCATCGGAATGACGACTTCTGCCGGCGGCGAAGCTCCGCCTGGTGAGTTCGGACGTTCGCAGATATGTTATCGTCGGGAATGGCTTTGCCGGCACGACGGCAGCCGAGCAGCTTCGCAAGCACGATCCGGCCTGCGAGATCACGCTGTTCGGCGACGAGCCCTATACGCTGTATAACCGCATCTCGCTTCCGCCGATGCTGCGACGGCAGATCCCCGAAGAAAAAGTCATGATCCGGAATCTCGCTTGGCACGAGGAACACCGCATCGCGTTGCATCTGCGCACGCACGTCGAACGGGTCCTGCCGGAAGAGCGCGTGGTCGAGGTCGACGGGAAGTCGTACCCCTACGATGCGTTGCTGCTGGCGACCGGCGGCCGGCCGAATCCAACCGGCAAGCCGGGCGCCGAGGGCGCGGCAAACATATTCCCGTTCCAATATCTGGACGACACGCGCGCGATCTCGGAACAGATCGACCGAAGCCGAACCGCCGTCGCGATCGGCGGATCGTTCATCGCCTACGAGCTGGCGGAGGCCTTTGCATCGCGTGGCCTCGAGACGCATTGGCTGATGCGCGGCCCGAGGGGACTGCATCGCATCATCGACGAGGAAGCCGGCGCGTTACTCCACGAAGCGGCCGCCGCCGACGGCGTCCACATGCACTACGGCGAGGAAGTCGAGGAATTCGTGCGATCCAACGGCGCGATCGCGAAGGTGCGCACGAACAAAGGCGTCGAGATCGCCGCGGAGTGCTACGCGTACGGTTTCGGGCTGATCATGAACACCGAGATTTGCGACGGCTCGGGCATCGAGACGAGCAAGAACGGGATTCTCTGCGACGACCATCTCGAGACCAACGTGAAGGGGATCTTTGCGGCAGGCGACGTCGCCGACTTTTTCGATCCGATTCTCGAGATTCGGTATCGCATGGGCACGTGGAACAACGCCGGCGCTCACGGCAAGGTGGTCGCCGTCAACATGATGGGCGGGAGCGAGAAGTATCACGACGTTCCGGAATACTCGTCGCTGCTCTTCAAAGGGCAGACGATCACGCAGTTCGGTCTCGGAACCGATCTGCGCGCGGACCTAGAGATCGTTCGCAAAGTCGATCGCGAAAAGAAGTGGTATCGCGCGCTCATGTTTTGGGAGGATCGGCTGGTCGGTGGGTTGATGCTCGGTAAGGGAAACCGCGCCGGGAAACGCAAATACGTCGAGGCGATCAAGTCGAAGCAGCGCTTCCCCAAACCGGAGTGGAGCGCGATGCTCGACTGGACGGCTTAGCGTCTTGCCGGGTTCCTGAGCGCGGCGGCGACGCACTCTGCAAATTCGTCCACGTCTTGCTCGGTGGTTGCCCAGTGCGTCATCCAACGCGCTTCGGGCACCGGCTCGTCGAAGACGAAGACGAAGAAGAAGAACTCGCGCTGGATCCGCTCGATGGCGGCGCGGTCGAGCGTCGCGAAGACGGCGTTGCAGCGGACGGGGCGCGTGATGCGCACGCCGTCGATGCGCCGGACGCGCTCGTACAGGCGAGCGGCCATCGCGTTTGAGTGCCGAGCGTAACGCGACCAGAGATTCTCGCTCAGCAGCGCCTCGAACTGTGCGGCGACGTAACGCATCTTCGAGGCCAGCTGCATCGCCTGCATCCGCACGTACGGCGCCGCGCGCCGGTGCAGCCCGGCGTCGAAGAAGCAGATCGCCTCGCCCAGCATGAGCCCGTTCTTCGTGCCTCCGAAGGTCAAGACGTCGATGCCCGCGTCTACCGTCGTCGCCCGCAGCGCCACGTCGAGCGCGACCGCGGCGTTGGCGATGCGCGCTCCGTCCATGTGAACGAGCAGGCCGCGATCGTGTGCGAACGCGGTCAGCTCGCGGAGCTCCTCGATTTCGTAGACGCCGCCTAACTCCGTCGCCTGCGCGATCGAAACGATGCGCGGCTGCGGAAAGTGGGCGTCTTCTCCAAAGAGCAGACGCGGGGCGATATCGGCGGGGCGCAGCTTCCCGTCACGCGTCGCGATCGGAATGACCTTGGATCCGCTGAAGCGCTCCAGCGCGCCGCATTCGTCGGTTTGCAGATGGGCCGTGGCGGGTGCGAGCACCGCTTCCCAAGGGCGCAGCAGCGAGCTGAGCGCGGCGACGTTTGCTCCGGTGCCGTTGAGCGTGAAATAGACGTCGGTGCCCTCGCCGAACTGCTCGCGAAAGCGGTCGATCGCGCGAGCGGTCCATGCGTCCTCGCCGTAGGCGACCGCATCGCCGGCGTTGGCGTCGATTATCGCCTGAAGAATCTCCGGTGCCACCGGAGCGTTGTTATCGCTGCCGAAGCTGCGGCGCACTCGCGACTGCATGGGTTTTAGGTTGCGTGGCGGCTCTAAGGAGTCCGCTTCGACGCCGTGTAACTAGGCCGAATGCCCGAACGCGACCGGCTCGAAGTAGACGTTCTTTTCGTCGGCGCCGGCCCGGCCAGTCTGGCCGGGGCAATTCGGCTCGGTCAGCTCGCGAGCGAGGCGGGGCGCGCCCTCGAGATCCTCGTGATCGAAAAGGGCGGTGAGATCGGCCACCACGGAATCTCCGGCGCGGTGATGGATCCGCGCGCGCTCGACGAACTGCTGCCAAGCTGGCGCGAGAGCGCGCCGGTCGAGTCGCCGGTCACGACCGACGAGCTTTGGTTTCTTACCAAACGCGGCAAGATCAAGGCGCCGTTCACGCCGCCGCCGCTGAACAATCACGGCAAGTACGTCACGTCGCTGCAGAAGCTGTGCAAGTGGCTCGGCGACCGCGCCGAGGAGAACGGCGCGCAAGTCTTTCCGGCGTTTCCCGGTCAAGAGCTGCTGTGGTACGAAAACCGAGTCATCGGCGTGCGAACGGGAGACAAGGGTCTCGACCACAACGGACAGCCGCGATCGAACTACGAGCCCGGGGCCGATATTCTCGCAAAGGTCGTCGTGCTGGGCGAAGGCCCGCGCGGCACGCTTGCGAAGCAGGCGGCGTCACGGCTAGGCCTCGAGAGCGGGCGCGAGCCGCAAGTCTATGCGGCGGGCGTCAAAGAGCTGTGGCAGCTTCCTGACGATCGATTCAAAGCCGGGGCGGTGATTCATACGCTCGGCTATCCGCTACCGCCCGAGACCTTTGGCGGCGGATTCATCTACGGAATGCGGGAGAACGTTCTCGACATCGGGTTCGTCACGGGTCTCGATTACAAGAATCCGACGACCGATCCGCACAACGAGCTGCAGCGAATGAAAGAGCATCCGATCGTGCGCAAGATGCTCGAAGGCGGAAAGCTGATTCGATACGGCGCGAAAGCCATTCCCGAAGGCGGACTCTTTGCGATGCCCAGGGCATACGCCGACGGGCTGCTGATCGTCGGCGACTCGGCCGGTTTTCTCAACGGCATGCGGCTCAAAGGAATCCACCTCGGCATGAAGTCCGGCATGATGGCGGCCGAAACGATCTGGGACGCGATTCTGGCCGGCGCTTCCGACGCCGCGACGCTTGCCGCGTTCGAAGATCGATTCAAGAAATCGTGGGCTTACTCCGAGCTGCGCACCGCGCGGAACTTCCACCAAGGATTCCACAACGGGCTGCTGCCGGGCTTGATCAACGCCGGCCTCGCCACGATCACCGGCGGCGCCGGATTCGGCTTCATCGATAAGCTGCCGGGCGAACTCGGCTACGCGCGGATGGAGAAAATGGGATGGTCCCCCAAGGAGACGCCGCGCGCGAAGATCGATAACGTGCTGACCTTCGATAAGCTGACCGACGTGTACAACAGCGGCACGCTGCACGAAGAGAATCAGCCGAGCCACTTGATCGTTTCGGACACGGACATCTGTCGCGACCGCTGCACCGTCGAGTATGGAAATCCGTGCCGATACTTCTGCCCGGCCGCCGTCTACGAGCCGATGTTCGAACCGGTCGACGGCGAGTTCCAAGGGCGCCTGCAGATCAACTTCACGAACTGCGTGCACTGCAAGACCTGCGACATCGCCGATCCGTATCAGATCATCACGTGGGTGCCGCCGCAGGGCGGTGAAGGTCCCGTCTATACCGGCATGTAGCGTGAATACTTCCGAGGGCGATGTCGTCGTCGTCGGTGCCGGACTGATCGGGCTTGCGATTGCATTCGAGCTGGCCGAGCGAGGAGCTACCGTCCGCATCTACGACCGTGGCGAGCCCGCACGCGCCGCGTCGTGGGCCGGGGCCGGCATGTTGGCCCCCTACACGGAGCGGATAACGAACGAAGCGTTGCTCGCGTTTTGCGCGGCGTCGCTTACCGAGTATCCCGCGTTCGTGCAGCGCGTCTTCGCCGCGAGCGGCGTTGACGCGCGCTTGCATCTCGACGGCGTGCTCTACGCCGCCTTTGACGCCGCAGCGCTCGAGGCACTCGACCGTCATGCGCGCGCGTTGCAAGCGCGCGGCGTCGAGTGCGAAATGCTCGATCGCGCGAGCGCGTTTGCGGTCGAGCCGTGGCTTAGCGCCGAGCTCGTGGGCGCCCTCTTGAAGCGTGGGGAGGGCTACGTCGACAACCGCCGCCTGGGGCGAGCGCTCGTGGCGGCATGCGCCGCGCGCGGCGTCCGCATCGAAGAAAACTGCGCAGTGAGCGTGGAATGCGACGCGCGGCGCGTGCTCGGAGTCCGCGTCGAGCGCGGATTCGTCCCGGCCCGCGCCGTGATCAACGCGTGCGGCGCGTGGGCGGCGAGCGTCGCAGGCGTACCGAGTTCGTGCGTGCCGCCGGTAGCGCCGGTAAAGGGGCAGATGATCGCCCTCGGGGTCCCGATCGGGTTCGTGCGGCGCGCGACCTGGGTCCCCGGCGCCTACCTCGTCCCACGCCACGACGGGCGGCTGCTCGTCGGTGCGACCGTCGAGTCGGCGGGATTCGACGAACGGGTGACGGCGTCGGGAGTCCACGAACTGCTCCACGCCGCGCTGAGCGCCGCGCCGGCGCTGGCGGATTTTGCGGTCACCGAGACTTGGACCGGGCTGCGGCCCGGCACGCCCGACGGACTCCCGTTCCTCGGTCCGACCGCGCTCGAGGGCTTCTTTCTCGCGACCGGTCACTATCGCAACGGGATTCTCCTTGCCCCGGCGACCGCGCGGTCGATCGCCGACGCCGTCGCGACCGACACGGCTTCCGGGCTGGAGCCCTTTTCGATCGCCCGGCTTGGCACGGAAGCTGCGTTGGCGGGACGAAGCACACGGACGTGAAGGCTACGATCAACGGACGCGTGCACGACTTGCCGGACGAGCTCACCGTCGGCGCGCTCTTGAAGCTGCTCGGATCGCCGGAGAGTGGCGTCGCCGTTGCCCGCAACGAGCGCGTCGTGCGACGAGCGCAATACAGTACCGATCGGGTTCGCGACGGCGATCGCCTGGAGATCATTGCGGCGGTGGCGGGCGGCTGACCGATGACTAACGACACAATACGGATCGGCCGATACGAGCTCACCTCGCGCCTGATCGTCGGCACCGGCAAGTACCCCTCGATGGAGGTAATGCAGGCGGCGCACGCCGCCAGCGGTGCGCAGATGGTGACGGTCGCCATCCGGCGCATCAACTTGGACAACGCCGACGGGCGGACGCTGCTCGACTATATCGATCGCGAACGGTATATGATTCTGCCGAACACGGCGGGGTGCTATTCCGCGAAGGATGCGGTGCTGACCGCGCAGCTCGCGCGCGAGTTGCTCGGAACCGATCTCATCAAGCTGGAAGTCATCGGCGACGCGCAGACGCTGCATCCCGATACGCGCGAGACACTCGCTGCGGCCGAGCAACTCGTGAGCGACGGCTTCACCGTGCTGCCGTACGTCGGCGACGATCCGATCGCGTGCAAGCAACTCGAAGAACTAGGCTGCGCCGCGGTGATGCCGCTGGCGGCCCCGATCGGCAGCGGACTAGGGGTCTGCAATCCGTACTCCATCACGATCATCAAGGAACGCGCGAACGTCCCCGTGATCGTCGACGCGGGAGTCGGTACCGCGTCGGATGCGACCATCGCGATGGAGCTCGGCGTCGACGCGCTGCTGATGAATACCGGCATCGCGCGCGCCCGCGATCCCGTGCTCATGGCCGCCGCGATGAAGCATGCCATCCTCGCGGGGCGCCAAGCGTTCTTGGCCGGGCGGATGCAAAAGCGCCTCTACGCCGACGCGTCGAGTCCGATGCACGACCTGATCTCGGCCGAGCGGCGCTAGGTTCTCTGATGCACCATCCGCTGCGGTATATCGTTCCGCCGTTGATCGTCGCGCTCGCCGTGGTCGCGCTCTACATTCCCATGCACCGTCATGCCGTCGCGGTTCGCGAGCGTCCGCACGAGACGCACCATAAGCCGGTTCATCACGTCACCGCCGCCGGCGTCGTGGCCGTCGCGCTCATCATCGCGTTCATCGCCGCCTTCATCTTGCCCTAGGCTAGCGCTTTCGGGCGATCGCGAACCAGTGAACCGCGCCGATTAGCGGCGTTTGCTGGTGAGCCCAGGAGCCCGCGACTTCGTCGACGCGGTGCTCCTCTAGCGTTTCGATCGTGAAGTGTTCCTCGAGGAGCCTTTCCAGCCGCGCGCGGTCGAAGAACGCGTGCGCCACGCCGCGCTCGTCGCCTTCAGTAGGCGCGTACGTCCATTCGTCGATACGCTCTCCGTGGCCGAAGCGCGCGTCGCCCGCCGATCCGAAGGTCGCGTAGAGAAGGCCGTTCGGAACGAGGCGCTCGGCGATCGACCGAAGCTTCGCGGCTACGTGCGGCACTGCGCCGTGAAGCAGCCCATGCGTTGAAAGCGCCGCGACAAAGTTCTCGTCGATCGCCTGTAGCGGCGCGCTCGATTCGGCCGTGCCGTCGTCGATGGAGACGACGCAGAGGCCGGCACGGCGCAGCGCGGCGGCGTTGCGTCCCCTTCCACAGGCAAAATCGAGGACGCGGCCCGCGCGCACGTGCTCGAGCAGCCGTTCGACCAACGGATGCGGGGCAGCAATGGTGTCCTGCGCTTGTGGCGAAGCAGGCGGTTTGCGCACACGGCTTACTTCGAGAAAGGTAAAGAGATGCTTCGCGAAGGCGACCAACTTCCCGCGGTGACGGTGCTCGACGACGAGGGAACTCCGGTCACCACTACGGACCTGCTAGGCGGGCCTCTCATCCTCTACTTTTATCCCAAGGACGACACGCCCGGCTGCACGAGCGAGGCATCCCAGTTTCGCGACAGCTACGCGCTGTTCGAGGGGAAGAAGGCGCGCATCGTGGGCGTGAGCCGCGATTCGGTCGAGTCGCACCAGCGCTTCAAGAAGAAATACTCGATTCCGTTCACGCTGCTCGCCGATACCGAGTCGAAGCTGTACGATGCGCTCGGCGTGAACGGACGATCCTCGTTTCTCATCGACGCGAAGGGCCGCATCGTTAAGGTCTGGCCGAAAGTAAACGTCAACGAGCACGCGGACGACGTACTAGCGTCCTTATAACTCGGGGTATGCCGCCCTCGCTTTGGAACTCGGGGTATGCCGCCCTCGCGCCTATCACTCACGGTATGCTGCCCTCGCTAATTTTTAGGTTAATCGCTCGGGCAGCATACCGCTCGTTCAGGCTAACTGCTAGGGCGGCATACCCGCTCGTAGTGTTGTCATGAAACATGGCTTTGCGTTGCGCGTCATCGGGTCGAGTCCGGCGATGCCGCGGCCCGGGAGCGCGTGCAGCTCGTACTTGGTTCGCAGTTCGGTCACCGGCGTTCTTCTCGACATCGGCCCCGGAGCGGTCGGCAAGCTGCAGCTCGCGACCGATCCGTCGCGTTTGGACGCGATCGTCATCTCGCACATGCACGCCGATCACTTCTTGGATCTCGTTCCGCTGCGCTACGGCTTGAAATACGGCCCGGCGCCTAGCGAGCGGCGCGTTCCGCTGTGGCTACCGCCCGGCGGTCGCGCCGTGTTGGCGGAACTCGCGAACCTCGCTTCGCATGGCGCGCACCCGGATTTTTTCGACGACGTCTATCTCGTGGACGAATACGATCCGGCGCGGCCGCTAGAGATCGGCGATTTGCACTTGAGTTTTTGCAGGACCCGCCACTATATCGCTGCGTTCGCGGTGCGCGCCGAGCGCAATGGCGCAAGCGTCACGTATTCCGCCGATACCGCGCCGTGCGACGCCGTCGTGGAGCTGGCGCGGAACACGTCGGTCTTCCTCTGCGAAGCGGCGTTGGGATTGGATTCAGAAGAGGGCGAGCGCGGGCACTGCAGCGCGTACGAGGCCGGCGAGATGGCGCATCGCGCGGGAGCGGATCGACTAGTGCTGACGCACTATCAGGCTATGTTTGTGGTCGACGACCTCGTCGCGGAGGCGGAGCGCGTCTTTCGCGGTCCGATCGTGGCCGCGCAAGATGGAGTGGAGATAGCGCTTTAGGCTTCCTAGTTGTGGGTCTGCGGGTTGTCGCGCGGGAGCGAGAACTGGATGAGCGCGCGCACCGGCGCGATGCCGCGGCTGATCACGGCATACGGCATTACCGTTAGCCCTAGCTCGCGCAAGCGTGACGCCGCCGTCAGCAGCTCGCGTCCGTTCGTGACGACGTCTTCGAGCAGCAACACGCGCTGACCGGATTCGTAGGGACCCTCGACGTAGTCGTTCGCGAAGGCGCCGTAGGCTTTCGGTTTCTTGCGCACGGCGAGCATGGGGATTCCGGACATTTGAGAGACCACGGTCGCGATGACGACGCCTCCGAGCTCCGTGCCGGCCACGAGATCCGGGTTGACCTCTGCGATCACGGCCGTAAAGAGGCGCGCGATCCGTCGCAGCACGAGGGGATCCGAGAAGAGGCTGAATTTATCGATGTAGTAATCGCTGCGCGCGCCGCCCGCCAGCACGTAGTCGCCGCGTGTCAGCGCGCGTTCCACGATGATCTTGCGCAGCCACGTCAGCTCCTGGAGCCCTATATGGTCCATTGCCACGCATTCCACGACTCGACCACCGGGTTCGGATCGAAGCCCTTGAAGTCGACGCTGATCGGCTCCATCTGTCGCAACCAATAGATGAAGAGCATGGGATTGTCGCGCGCGAGAAGCTCCTGGATCGCGAAATAGGCGGCCTGGCGCGATGGCCGGTCATAGTGCGAGAGCGCGATGCGCTGCAGGCGCTGCATCTCCTGGCTGCAATACCGCGAATAGTTATAGCCTCCCGGCGGAAAGTTTTCGCACGTGAACTGGGTGCTGTCGTCGGGATCGATACCCGCGTACCAACCTGCGACCGAGAGGTCGAACTTGCCCAGCTGCAGGATTCCGCCCATTCCGGCGGGCGCGAAGAGCACGTCACCCGGATAGTACTTGATCTCGGTGTCGATGCCGACTTCCCTGAACATCGCCTGCATCTCCAGGGCTTCGCGCCGCCGCGTCGCGTTCGAGTTGTTCGTGACCATCACGAGCGTCAGGCGCTGCCCCTCTTTGCGCATGAACCCGTCGGGTCCGGGCGACCAGCCGGCATCCCGCAGCAGCCTTCTCGCCATGACGGGGTCGTGAGGATACGCGCGAACCTGAGGGTTGAACGCCCACATCCAATCCGGAATGTCCTCGGTCGCGACAGTTTGCGTATTGAACGTCAGGGTCCGAACGAGCTCGTTCTTGTCTAGCGCGTACGCGATCGCGAGTCGCACGCGCGGATCTTTCAAGAACGGCCCCGAGCAGTTGACCTGAAGGTTCGTATAGCCGTTGACGTTGACCCAGACGATCGTGACGTCCGAAAGGCCGTGGATGGTTTGGTACGTCTCCTGCGACGCCTGAAACATATAGTCGATGGCGTGAGTGCGCAAGAGATTCACGCTCGTGTCTTCGTCCGGAACGATTCTGACGTCGATGCGATCCAGACCGGGCTTTCCCATGAAGAAGGCGTCGTTGCGCACGACCGTGATATGGTCGCCACGCGCCCATCGGACGAACTTGAAGGGCCCGTTGCTAACCGACGGTTCGTTGTTGAACGGAACGTTGTTGACGTTCGGGTATTTGGCGAGCACGTGCGCCGGCGCCAGCATATACGGCTGATCGCTTTCGGCAAAGAAGGTGTTGACGAAGGGCGCGAACCTTCGCTTCAGGTGGACGACCGCGGTGGAGGCGTTGGGCGTATCGATCGTGCTAATGAAGTCGTAGCCGTGGCGCGAGACGACGTTGTTGTTCGGATTCATCAAGGCTTGCCACGACCACTTGACGTCGGCGGAGGTCACCGCAACGCCGTCGGTCCAGCGCGCGTTGCGCCGCAGATGGTAGGCGATCGTGAGCCCGTCACGGCTGATGCCGCCGTTCTCGAGGGTCGGTACGGGGTCAGCGAGCATCGGTAACGGATTCCCCTTCGCATCGGCCGTGACCAGCGGTTCGAACATCAGGCGATCGACGAAGACATCCGTCGTGTTCGAGTTCAGCAACGGATTGAGGTTCTTCAAATCGGATTGCACCGCGACGCGCAGTACGCCAGGGCGCGTCCAGCTATGCCGCCCTCCGGTCGCGCCGCTCGAGACCTTCGAGCAACCGGTAAGCGCCACGGCTAGCAGGGTCAAAGTCGCGAGCGGGCGTGCCGCCCGAGCGATTAACCTGAAAAAGAGCGAGGGCGGCATGCCCCGAGCCTTATACCGCGGCTTTCGGGCCGACGCGGTTGCCGGGAACGGGATCGTAGCGTTCGTGTCGCCAGCGATAGGTGCCGAGGCCCTGTGTCGCCGTCCGTAACTCGGTGATGTAACGCGAGAGCTCGACCGACGGGACGTACGCTTCGACGACGTCGAAACCGGTGCGGTCGGCGGGGTTCATTCCGAGAATTTGACCGCGTTTGCCGGTGAGCTGCTGAATTACCGTCGACGTATAGCTCGTCGGGACGATTACCTGCACGTGCGAGATCGGCTCGAGCACGACCGGGTTGCATTTCGGGAGCGCTTCGCGTACGCCCATGCCGGCGGCCGTCTTGAACGATTGTTCGCTCGAGTCGACGTCGTGATACTGTCCGTCGAACAGGGTTACGTGCAAGTCGGTGACCGGATAGCCGCTCGCGCCGCGGGCCAGCGCTTCGCGCACGCCCTTCTCCACGGCCGGAATGAACTGTCGCGGCACCACTCCTCCGACGATCTTTTGCTCGAACGTGACGCCCGCGCCGCGCTCGCGCGGCTCGAAGCGCAGCCAAACGTCGCCGAACTGTCCGTGGCCGCCCGTCTGGTGTTTGTAACGCGAATGGATCTCCGTCCCCCCGCTGATGGTCTCCTGATATGGAATCGTCGGGGCGGCGGTGGCGACCTCGACTTTATATTTTCGAGCCAGCCGCTCGACCGCGATGGAGAGGTGCTGCTCGCCGCTCCCGAGCAGGAGCAGCTCGTGCGTCACCTCCGCGTGGTCGAGCCGCAGCGACGGGTCTTCGTCGACTATGCGCGTGAGCATCTGCGAGATCTTCGCTTCGTCGATCCGCTCCTTAGGCTTGATCGCGACGGCGAAGACCGGTTCCGCGACCGGAACGCGCGGCAAGAGAATCTTGTAACCGTTCGAGGTTAGCGTGTCGCCCGTCGCGACCGAGTCGAGCCGGGCGAGCGCGACGATCGTGCCGGGACCTGCCTCGGGAATCGGCTCCTGTTTCTTGCCTTGGAGGCGGTAGAGTCCGCCCAGGCGCACTTTCTCGTCGCCCTTGCTGATGTTCGTCAGCGTCGCGTCCGCCTTGATCGTACCGCAGAGAATCCGCGCGATCGAGAGTTTGCCGCTCTGCGGATGGATCGACGTCTTGATGATGCGCGCGACCACCGGCGCCGACGCATCGGGTTCGATCGGACGCCCCTCCGCGTCCGTATGCGGCGCTTCGGGGGGTGATGGGAACCAATGTTCGATCGCGCGCACGAGCGCCGCGACTCCCGCGCCGGAAAGCCCGGCGGCCACGAGCACCGGCACGACTTGGTCGTGGGAACACTCGGTGCAAAGATCCCGATCGATCTCTTCGAGCGGCGGTTCGACTCCCTCGAGAAGTTCCTCCATCAAGTGATCGTCGAAGTCGGCCATGGCTTCGAGCAGCTCGGCATGCTTGCGTTGCGCGAGATCTTGCAGATCGGCCGGAATGGCTTCCGCGGTCTCGGCGACCTTGCCCGTGCCCGACGGGGGCTCGAACCGAAACGCCTCCATGTGCGCGAGGTCAACGTAGCCTGTGAAGTGTTCCGCGCTCCCGAGCGGCCACTGTTCCGCGACGACGTGGCGTCCATAAGCCTCTTGCAGCGCACTCAACGTCGCCGAGAAATCGGCTCCCGGGCGGTCCATTTTGTTGATCACGAAGATGTGCGGCATCTGCGTCGCTTCGAGATGGTCGACGATCGCGTGCGTTTGGACGACGCGAGCGGGATCGGCTTCAACGACCACGACGGCTGCGTCGACCCCCGCGAGTGCCTGTTTCGTCTCCTCGAAAAAGTCGATGAAACCGGGAGCGTCGACGATCGTTATGTCGTAGTCGTCGGCGGTCGTGTGGGCGAAGCCCACGGTCGTCGATTGCAGGTGGGCAGCGTCCTCGGGCTCGTGATCGGTTACCGTGGTCCCGTCGCCGATCGAGCCGCGCCGTCCGATCGCTCCGGTGTGGGCGAGGATCGCTTCGACGAGAGTCGTCTTCCCGGCGTGATGTGGTCCGACGAAAGCGATATTCCTTAGGCGCACAATATCCGCCAAAATCTTTGTCCTCTTTTAAAGAAGCGGGTGCTAGCGGCGCTTCGCCGCGGGCTTTTTCTTTTTGACGGCCTTCTTCGCGTACCCGGCTGCCAGGCGCTTCGTTTTGACTGGACGGCGTGCGGCGGGCTTCTTGGCCGGCCCTTTCTTGACGCCGGATTTCTTGGGACCCGCCCGGGGCGCGAGCTTCTTTCTGGCTGGTGGTCTGCGTACCGCGGCCTTCTTCGCGCTGCTGCGAGCCGGTGCCGATTTCTTGCGGGCCGGCTCCGGCCGCTTTGCTGCCGGCTTCTTGCGTTTCGTCGGGGCGGGAGCCGGGCGTTTCTTGCTGCCTGCCGTGCCGGACGCGGCGGCTTTCTTCTTAGCGGGCGGCGGCGGTTTGGCGGCTCGCGCGGCCTTTGCCTTGGTCGACGATGAGGTCGAGTCGAGCGATCGCCGCGAGGTGCTGCCGGTCGCCGGCGTGACGGCCCGCTTCTTCGGGCCGGCGTCGCGCCCGCGCCGCCCTGCCGCGGGTTCATATTCCTCCGGCAGTCCGAGCTCGGCGCGGCTGTACCCCGTGATGCTGCTACCCGGAGTGATCGGTTGGCGTCGCGCTTGTGCCTGTGCCTCCAGGTGCTCGCGGGTGGCGCGCAGCGCTACGCGCGCTAAACGCCCGGCCACCGGAAAGACGACCTCGTTGATCTTCGCGTCGTCCAACAGTTTGAGAACGACGTCGAATGCGTTGCCCTGGTCCTTCGGGCTGTGCGCGTCGGAACCGATCGCTATCCCGACGCCGCGGGCCTTTGCCTTGCGAACGAGCCGCGCATTGGCTTCCAAATATTTCTTCGTGCGATCTTCAGGATGGTCGCGGTAGAGGAAGCGCGTGTTTATCTCGACCGCCAAGCCGCGACGATGCGCGACGTTGAGCATCCGATCCTCGTACTCTTCGAGCTTCTTTTGGGCCGGCCAGCGCCCGAGGGTGGCCGGAGCGTAGAAGTGGCCGACGATGTGGGTCGGAAGTTTTTCGAGGTCGTCGATCAGCTTGGTCACGTAGAGTTCCCAAAGCTGGTCAGTACCGACCACTTCGTAGAGCTGGCTGAACTCCTCATTATCGAAGGGCCAGAGCCACTCGGCGCCTTTCTCGGGATGCTGGATCGGGACGAAGTGCACCGACCGGATGATTCCATCCGGGCGCATCGCGTCGATGATGTTCTGCGCATCGGGACGCGCGCGGGGATCGTTATCCATTTCGGCACCGATCGAAAAGCGCATACCGCGGCGCAGTCCCTCGGACACTAGGGCCGCGTGGGCCAGGTCGACTCCCGCGGTCTCGGCGGCGCCGAGCAGGTCGCCGGCCTGAGCCAGTTTCAAGGCGCGGCGAACGGTATTGACCGCGCCCGGGTCCTCGAACGTCAAATAGTTTGCGTGATCGGCGACCATCAAGAATCGCGGTGAAGCGCGGCGGCACGCGTGGTAGAACCAAAGGAAGAGCATACGCGACGAATACGCGATCGGACGCTCCTCGGCGTACGGCCTGTGTTCGCCCTTGGCGTGACCGTGCACGTCCGGAATCGCCGCGATCCGAGGATCGCTCATCTCCGTGCACTCACTCGGACGGGTTCGGCCAAAAGAGTGCGGCTCAAATTGAGCCGCGCTGCGACCGACTTGGGGACGCGATTCGCCACCTTCGCTGAAGTTGGCGTTTAGCGGCGATAGCCCTCCATTTCGAGGAGTCGAGCTTTCATTTCGAGACCGTAGTAATAATCGTGCAGATTGCCGGAGGAGTCCACGACGCGATGGCACGGAAAGAGAAGCGGCAAGGGATTGCGCGCCATCACGCGGCCAACGGCTCGCGCCGCTCGAGGCCGGCCGATCTGCGTTGCCACCCACGCATACGAGCGAACCTCGCCGGGTGGAATACGCGCGGCGGCACGAAGCACGGCTTGTTCGAACGGCGTTAGGTCGCTGATGTCGACGACGGTGTCGTCGATCGTCCACGTGTTGAAGAAATTATCGAGGGCACTCACGAGCCAGTGGGGCGCCTCACCGCGTACGACGGGACGCCGCAGCCGCCGCTCGGCGCGCGCCACGACCTCTTCCGGCGGCTCACCGGTGTCCAGGCTGAGATACGCGATCCGCTTCGGCTTGAAACCGACGTAGAGTCTTCCGAACGGCGTCGTCACCGAGGAGAGCACGATCGGCGGGCAGGCCTTGCCTTTGAGCGCCGCGATGTGCTGGATGACCTTCTTTGCCAAATCGCAGGACGGCTCGGGCCTGGGGAGGCACGAGAGGCAGAACGCGACGCCTTCGTACTGTTCGTACATGGCTTGACAGGACGGACAGGCGTGTAGATGGGTGTGGACGGTCTGCTTCAGCGAGGCCTGACACTCGCCGCGAAGCTCGTCCCAAAGTGCCTCTACTTCACGACAACGCATGTGCGGGAACTCCTTCGGGGGAAAATCGTCCGATCTGTGGGCCGAGAATGCGCCGTAGGATGCGCACCGCCCGATGGACGTGGGACTTGACCGTGCCGATCGGCTGATGAAGAATTTCTGCGATCTCGGGATGGCTGCGCCCCTCGATGAAACGCAGCGTCGCGGCCGCGCGGAGGTGCATAGGCAGCTGAAGAAGCGCCCGCTCGACTAGGGCGATCTCGGTGTTCTGCTCGACGATCGTCTCCGGCTGCGGCGGTCCCTCGTTCGATTCGCGCAAGATCGCGTCCGGGTCGGCGAGCGCGTCGAGCGCCACGTTGGTCGGGCGCTTGCTGCGCAGGCGATTTCGCGTAACGTTCAGCGTGATGGTGTAGAGCCAGGGCTGGAGGCGCAGATCGGCGCGCTGTTCCGGCGACATCTTTCCCAGAGCACGGTAGGCGCGGACGAAGGCGTCCTGCACGATCTCTTCGGCGTCCTCACGGTTGCCCGTCATTCGCAACGCGAAACCATAGAGGCGCCGCTGATAGTCGTCGACGATCGCCTCGAAGTTCGCCACGTTGGGGGCGGAGTCGGCCGGGGGACGCGTCGGTACGCTCCGTCCCGGCGTAGTCGCTGATGGCACGAATACTCCCGTAAGGAGTGGTGCGAGCGCGCTCATACAGTGCCCCGGACCACCACTGCTAGGGCCGTGGTTTCACGCCGGGGACGAAAACCCCTCAGCGCAGGGGTTTTGGCGCCTCCTTCTAAAGCATCGCCATGCCGCTTTTGGTCGGGCGTCTCGCCCGAAACCAAGCTCGAAACCGCTTCGCTCGTTAGGAGCAAGCGGTTTTTGTTTTGATCGTTCGTAGAGCGAAAGGTAGGAGTCTATGCAGCAAGCCATCGAGCCGACGGAAATTTCGCTGGACGCGTACACGATCTGCAGTTTCTTACCGAAGATAGACTCGGCGCGAGCGCTGCCGCTCGTGCTCATCGGGTACCGTCAGAGCGAAGATCCCTGGTTCGTATGGCTCGTTCCCAAGGAGGGAGTCGATCCGCAAGGTTTGACCGACGATCCCTATTACGCGAAAGTGCTCCACGATCCGGAGACGTACTTCAGGAAAAAACTCGCCAAGTACGTAGAGGAGACCGGCTGCGTGAAACGCGGCATCGAGATGTTGATCGACTGCCACCAGAATCACCTTGCCTTTACGCCGCTGACGGAGCTGCGCGAGCAGCCCTTCAGACATCCGCTTCAGGTCGAACTGATCGGCGCGTTCTAGTTTATATCGCGCGTATAAAGCGGCGATACGTGATTCGGACCGGTACGGAGAGCGCTTGCCGGTTCTCGTTCAGCCGCGCGTGAATCGTCATCGTGACGTTTAGCCCGAGCAGGATGGCGCCGTCGAGGGCGTAGTATGCCGTGCCGTCCATACGCATCGTGCCCGAGACGATCGCATCGGCGTGGCCCGGAAGGGTACCGTTCATCGGACCATCCGCTTCGAAACGCACCGCGACGGTCGGGCGCCCTTCGATCGGACCGCCCGCAGCGGGCCGAAGGAAACCGTGAAGTAGGGTCGCGGCGTCGAGCGGAGACGTAGCCGCGAAGGGTACCCGGCCGTGGAGCTCCCGCACGTCGCGTAGCGTCGCCGCATCGAGTTGCACTGCGAACGGCTGATTCAGAATCGTCAGGAAATCGGGATCCTCGTCCACGCGGTCTTCAAACGCCCCGCCGGGATCGAGTACCTGAACGAAAAACGCCTCGGCGCTGCGCTTTCCCTCGGGGGCGGTGCGGAGATATCGGGCCCGGGCTTCGAAACGGATCGATCGGTCTTCGCGGCGTATCGACAGACGCTCGGTGCCGGCGTACGTGACGTGCGAAACCGTAGCGGTCGACTCAACGCGATAGAAATCCTCACCCGCGGTTTGGTACTGCAGGTCGGCAGACGCCGGTGCTGCTAAGAAGACCGCGGCAAGCAGGGCAACGCCAAGTTTTATTGTGAGCTCCGTTCCTTCCGATGCAGATCTTTCTCCTACAGTACCACCCGCTGCAAGAGCAAGCCGCGGCTCTCTACGTCCTACGGAGCGCGGTGCGGCGGCGCTGGCTCAGGAAGAAACGGACGTCGGCCGTGCCTTCGCATACGACGATCGCGTCGGGATCCGTAAAGCTGCGCCCATCGATCTCGATCGTGAAGTCGCCTGCGGCCAGGCCCGCGAGCGTGCGACGAAGGCTACGCGAAAACTTATCGGGCGGCGCGTGCGAACCGATCGCCTCGCGAACCGCGAATCGCAGCAAGTCGCCGATGCGCATCGGTGTCGCGAGCGCGAAGGCCACTGAGCCGCCCACGGCGACTGCGTGGAGATCGAGCGGAACCCGCACGCGGATCATGACGGCGTCATTTTCTGCCGCATCGAGGAGCTGCCTGCTGCCGAGGATAAATGAATCGACCAATGTCCTTCGGGAACGTGCCGGCCGATATGCTGGCGGGCGCAGTCGAGAAGCTTCTCGCGAAGATGGACGAGGCCGATCTCGCCGCCTTCTACGAGCGTGAGCTCGCCACGATGCCTTCGGACGTGTTTCACGCATTCATCGAAGCGATCTTTACGGCTTTTCGCGAGCGCGGCGAATCCTCCGAAGACGCCGCAGAGGCGGCCGGAACGACGCTCGAAAGCATCGCGCGCCGCGAGAGCGGGGCGTCCAGGGCGCTCGTGGCGTACGCGCGCACCAATGCAGGTCTGTTGAAGGAATCGACGGCGCTTTTCGTCGAGCGGAGACCGGACCTCATCGACACGCTTCCGTCTCAGATTCGCGACGCGTTGATCGTGGCGCGACATGCGTGAGCCTCCGCGGCGCCGCCGCATGAGCGACGAGTCGAACGGAGGCGGACTGCCGCTTTTTCCGCTCATTCTCGTCGTGGTTTTGGCGGGGCTGCTGCTCGGCGGCGTGCTCGCGCACTTCTTGGGCGGGTCGAACGCCAGATCGGCCGCGTCGCCGGTGCCCGTAGCGGTCGCGCCGACGCCGCTCTCCACGCCGTATTCGCTGCTCGTCCCAACGTCGCCGAGCCCTAGGCTCCGCGAGACTCCGACACCGCTGCCTTCGGCGACGCCGACTCCCCTGGCGTCCGCGTCACCGACGACAACACCGGCGATTCGCCCGTCACCGAAAAGCGTCACCACGCCGAAACCGGTCACGACGCCGCATACGAACCTCGAGCGCGTGGCGGTAAAGGCCACGCCGGCTATTGTCATCGCAACCGCGACGCCCGCCGTGACGCACGCGTCGACTCCAGCGCCGTCCACGCCTGCGCCGAAGCCGGCCCGCGTCGCTCCCGGCGTGGTCGCGGGCGACGACCGCGCCGCCGGCGTCGTACGCTCGTACCTCGAAGCGCTCGCGCGCGGCGATCGCAGCGCGGCGGCAGGCTTCCTCGCCAGCGGCGCTCCCAGCGAGACGTTCATGAACGCCGGCTCGCGCATCGAGTCGATTCATTCCGCCAACGTGGGCGCCGAACAATATAAAGTGACCGCCGACGTTCAAACCGGCAGCGGCGAGTATTACGTCACGTTTACGCTGGAAGCAGGCCCCAGCGGGCTACAGATTACCGACCACTACGCAATCAAGCCACAATAAAAGGCCTATCTCTAAAAGGCCTATCTCTGAGGGTATGCTGCCCTCACTAATTCTCAGGTTAATCGTTCGGGCAGCATACCCTCAGAGATAGGCCAAAGCAGGCCCTTTGTAATCTTTGTTTAGATCTCGGCGCCTAGGCCGGTGTTGGCGCGGACTTGCAGCTGATCGAACATTTGCTCGGACTCGCGGTCGCGGAGTAGGAGCGTGCCGAGGATCGCCCCGATGAATCCGACCGGAATCGAGACGATGCCGGGATTTTCGAGCGGGAAGAGCGCTCGATCTCCCATGAAGACCGGACTAACGGCGATCAGCACGAGCGACGCGATTAACCCGGAGAGCATTCCGGCAATCGCACCCGAGCGCGAGAAGCGCCTCCACGAAAGCGCCAATAGGATCGCCGGCACGTTCGCGCTGGCGGCGATCGCAAAAGCGAGCCCGACCAGAAACGCGACGTTGAAGCCGCGCAATGAAATGGAGAGCACGATGGCGAGGACGCCGACGGCGAATGCGGCCGCGCGCGCTACGAAGAGATGCTCGCTTTCGTCACCGCTGCCGTTGCGGATCAGGCTGAACCAAATGTCGTGCGCGAACGCGGAGGACGCCGTGATCGTTAGGCCCGCAACGACTGCGAGGATCGTCGCAAAAGCGACGGCGGCGACGAACGCCGTCAACAAAGTACCGCCGAGCCCGCCGGCCAGCAGCGGAGCCGCGAGATTGCTATCCTCATGAGGGACGATGTAGTTGTCGCGCTTCAGTTGGGTGTTCAGGGCGGTTTCCTGATCGGGATGATGCGCGATATAGGCGATGGCTTGCCCTGCGTACATGCGCGGCCCGATGTGTTCCTTGCCGACGATGGTGGCGGCGCCCAGGCCCATGAAGGACGTCGACAGATAGAACGCACCGATGAGTACCATCGCCCACGCGACCGACGTTCGCGCCGCTTGCGCCGACGGCACCGTAAAGAACCGCATCAAGATGTGCGGGAGGCCGGCCGTTCCCAACACGAGCGCCAGACCGAGCGAAATGAGATTCCAAGCCCCGTGAGCGCCGTGAAAGAGCAACCCGGGCTGAAGCAGATTGACCGAGTGAGCGCCGCCGGGCACGCTCGCGGCCGCGCCCAACAAGTTCGCGAGTGAAAAATGATAATGCACGACCACCAACAGCGAGAGACCGAGAGCGGCCACCAGCAAGAGCCCGGCGGTGATGATCTGCACCCACGTCGTCGCGAGCATGCCCCCGAAGAGCACGTAGGTCAGCATCAGCACGCCGACCACGACGATCGCGGCAACGTCGCCCAGCCGAGGAAGCAGCAAATCGACGAGCGCGCTGACGCCGACCATCTGCGCGATCAAGAAAAAGAGCGTGATCGCCAGCGTCGAGAGCGCAGCCGTGGCCCGGACGCCGCGCCCGCGCAGCCGAAACGAGACGAGGTCGGCGAGCGTGTACTTTCCGGTATTGCGCAGCGGCTCGGCGACGAGGAAGAGCACGGTGAGATACGCCACGAACCATCCGACCGAGTACATGAATCCGTCGAAGCCGTAGAAAGCGATGAGGCCGGTGATTCCTAAGAACGAAGCAGCCGAGATGTACTCGCCCGCGATCGCCCAGCCGTTCTGAAGGCCTCCGATGCGGCGATTTGCCGCGTAAAAGCCGCGCCGTGTCGTGCTCTGCCCCGAGGCCCAGTAGGTGACGATCAGCGTGATGCCGACGAAGATCGCGAACATCACGAGCGTCTGCTGCGTCCTCATAGCACGCTCAGGACTCGTCGAACAGTTCGCGCATTTCGTGCTTGCGGATGCGAGCCGCCTGGAGATCGAGCTTGCGCGACCGGCCGAGATAGAGCGCCAGCAGAATCCAAGCCATCGCAAACTGCGAGAGCGCGAAACAGTAAGCGATGGTCAGCGGGCCCACGACGGGGCGGCTCATGGTCGCGGGCCAAAACCCCACCGAGATCGGCAGTGCGAGATAATAGGCAACGAAAAAGAGCGTCGCGGGTATGACGAACCGGCGGCGCGTCCGGACCAGCGCTTGAAACTCGGGCGACTCCGCGAGCTCTCGCCAGCGGCTGGTTCTTAGATGGTGCATTACTCCTCGTCCGGCCACGCGGCGATCTCGCCGATCGCGGCGCTTCGCAGGACGCGCAGCCCCAGCATCGCGCACTTCATGCGTGTCGGGCTTATTCCGATGCCGACGTTCTCCAAGACCACCTCCTTCCGGAGCTTTGCGACGTCCGAGAGCTTCATCCCCTTAACCGTCTCCGTGAGCATCGATGCCGACGCCTGACTGATCGCGCAGCCTTTGCCCGAGAACCGCACGTCCTTAACTACGCCGTCGTCGAGCTCGAGCTGCATGCGAATCTGATCGCCGCAGAGCGGATTTAGGTCTTCCGCTTCAACGTCGGAATGCTCTAGGGTGCCGAAATTTCGGGGATTGCGATAGTGGTCGAGGATGTAGTCGCGATAGAAATCATCCATCTTTAGATTCCGAAGCTAGATTCCGAAGACGCGCGCGGCTTTCTCGATTCCGCCGCAAAGCGCGTCGATATCCGCTTCGGTGTTATAGATGTAAAACGAAGCGCGCGCCGTCGCCGCCCAGCCCATCTTTTCCATTAGAGGCATGGTGCAATGATGCCCGGCCCGCACGCAGACGCCCTCGGTGTCGAGGATCGAGGCGAGATCGTGCGCGTGAACGTCGGCGAAGTTGAAGGAGATGACGCCCGAAATCAATGCGGGATCCCGCGGACCGTAGATCGCCAAGCCGCGCGGCTCGAATTCCGCGAGGCGCTCGAGGGCGTATCCGGTGAGCTGCCGCTCGTGCTCGCGAACCCATTCCATTCCGACCGCCTTGAGATATTCGGTGGCTACGCCGAAGGCGATCGCGTCGGCGATGTTGCTGGTGCCGGCCTCGAACTTACGCGGCGGATCGTTGAACGTCGTGTGCGCGTACTCGACCTTGCGAATCATGTCCCCGCCCGAGAAGAAAGGCGGCATAGCGTCGAGCAGCTCGCGTTTGCCGTAAAGCACTCCGATGCCGGTGGGTCCGAGCATCTTGTGCCCGCTGAAGGTATAGAAGTCCGCATCCAGTGTCTTGACGTCGAGCGGCAAGTGCGGCGCGCCTTGCGCTCCGTCCACGAGGACCGTCGCGCCGGCGGCATGCGCCCGGGGAACGATCGTCTCGAGCGGCGCAATCGTGCCCAGCGTGTTGCTGACGTGGGCGATCGCGAGGAGCTTGCATCCGTCCAGAAGCCGGTCGAGGTCGTCCAGGACGAGCACGCCGCGGTCGTCGATCGGAATGAACCGCAGCTCGGCGCCGCTGCGCTCCGCCAATAGCTGCCAGGGCACGAGGTCCGAATGGTGCTCTAGCTCGGTGAGCAGTATCGCGTCTCCGCGGTGCAGATTAACGCCGCCCCACGAATAAGCGACCAGGTTGATCGCTTCGGTCGTGTTGCGCACCCATACGACCTCCGACGTCCGCGCGCCGATGAAGCGGGCGAGCTTGACGCGCGCGTTTTCGAACTCCTCGGTCGCGCGCGCGGCGATCTCGTACACGCCGCGGTGAATGTTCGCGTTGTACTGTTCGTAGTAGTCCACCAGCGCCGTAATCACGGCGCGCGGTTTCTGCGACGTCGCCGCGGAATCGAGATAGACGAGCCGCTTCCCGCGCGACGTCGGACGAGCCAGAATGGGAAAGTCGGCGATGATTCGCTCGACTTTCGCGCGGTCGGTCTCTCGACTCCGCTCGGGATAAACTGCGTTGATAGGCAGCGTGCCGGTGCTTTGGGTCATGAGAGTTTCGCGGCCAACGCGGCCCGGATCTCGTCGCGCAGCCTTCCGGTTGGAAAACGCGCGATGGCCGGCTCGAAGAAGCCCAGCGCGATCATGCGCTCCGCGGCCGAGCGGTCGATGCCGCGACTTTCCATGTAGAAAATTTGCTCGGCGTCGATCGCTCCAACGGTCGCGCCGTGATAGGCCTTGACGTCATTCGCGCCGATCTCGAGCGCCGGCACCGAATCGACGTGAGCCGTCGCTGACAGCAGGAGCGCGTCGTCGCGCAAACGGGCGTCGCTGCCTTGCGCGTGCGGAGCGATCCGGATGTTTCCGAGGAAACGCGCCTGCCCGTTTTCGGTCGCCGCGGACTTTACCATCGTCTCCGAGCTCGCCTCGCCGGCCCGATGCTCGACGGTGCTGACGACATCGACGTGCTGCGACGAGCGCGGAAAGAACAGCGCGGTGATTTGGATCTGCGCTCCGGGCTGCTCGATGGAGACCAAGAGATCGCCGGCCGCGACCTGGCCGCCGAGCTCGGCCGATGCCAACGCGATCGACGCGTCGCGACCGGGACGGGCCGCGCGGCTCGACACGACTCGTACTCCTTCGCCCGTCGCTTGCAGCGTTGCGTAGGTCACCTCGGCATGCTCTGCGGTTACGACTTCGGCCGCACCGCAAATGAACGCGCCGGCATCGCCGGTCAGGCGCTCGACGACGGTGACGCGCGCGCCGCGCTCGGCCAGCACGACGTTCCACGGAAAGATTGCGGCGCCGTCTGGAGCGCTGGAGCTAATCACGATGGGCTCGTCGCACGAATGGTCGGGCGGGACATGGATGAAGACTCCGGCGCCTGCAAACGCCATTGCGAGCGCGCCGAACTTCGTGGCGGGGATCCCCGTCGTGGCGAACGCTCGGGCGAAGAGTTCAGGATGATCGCGCGCCGCCGTAGCGATGTCGCAGACAAGCACTCTCGAGTCGGCATTCTCGACGCTGACGCTCGCGGCGCCGAGATCGATGGCCGCCGCGTCGGGCAGGAGGCTCTCGAAATCGACTTTCCAGAAGCGTCCCGGTTTTTCGCGTCCGCTCCGGAGCGAGAAGAAGCGCTCGAGCGCGCTCGTCCGAACGTCGCGAGCGAGGGGCGCGCCGTCGAGCGACGCGAGCCGGTCGAAGAGCTCGTTCGCCGGAAGCGTCAGGGCGCTAGACAACGGACGCCGACTCCTCCCGAATCTTGTCGTAGCCTTCGCGCTCGATGCGATGCGCGAGATCGTGCCCGCCGGTCTTGACGATCCGTCCGTCGATCATCACGTGAACGACGTCGGGGGTCACGTATTGGAGCATCCGCGGATAATGCGTGATGATGAGGAAGCCCGTGTTGCTGCCCTCGTCGCTCGCGCGCAACGCGCCGATGGAGCCGCCGACCGCTTTGAGAGAGTCGATGTCGAGACCGGAATCGGTCTCGTCGAGAATCGCGTACTTTGGCGCGAGCACCGCTAATTGCAGCATCTCGATGCGCTTCTTTTCGCCGCCGGAGAAGCCGTCGTTGAGATAGCGGCCCATGAAGGACGGGTCGATTCCGAGCTGCTCCATTTTCTCGAGCAGCAGCGCGCGAAACTTCGCGGGAGGCAGATCGCCGGGGCGCTCCGCTTGGCGCGCGGCGTGGAGGAAGTTGGCGACTTTGACGCCCGGGATTGCGGCGGGATATTGAAAGGAAAGGAAGAGCCCGGCGCGGGCCCGCTTGTCGGGCGGAAGCGCCAGCAGGTCCTCGCCGTCAAGCTCGGCGCTGCCCGAGACCTCGTATAGCGGATGGCCCGTAAGCGAGAAGGCGAGCGTCGATTTGCCGCTGCCGTTGGGTCCCATCAGCGCGTGGATGCGTCCCGGCTCGACCACTAGGTCGATTCCCTTTAAGATTTCGTTGCCGGCAACGCGGCAGCGCAAGTTGGAGATGCGAAGACCTTGCTGAGGCATGCGACTTATCGTAGCCGAGCCTCTCTTAGAAAGTCAAGGAAAAACTTTACTATCTGGCGCCGTTCGTGCTAGGATCGCCAAAGATGCACGTCGACCGGTTTTTTCAAACGACCCGCGGCAAGATCGTCAGCGAGCTCCGCCGCCGCGGCTCGGCGTCCGCGGCCGATCTGGCGCGCTCCTTCGGCCTCTCGCCCAACGCAGTTCGCCAGCAGCTGATGGTTCTCGAGCGCGACGGCCTCGTGGCCGAGACCTCCGTGCGGCGCGGTCCGACCAAGCCGACCTACGAGTTTTCTCTGACCCCCGATGCGGACAAGCTCTTCCCGCAGGCGTACGACAAGATGTTGACGGCCGTGCTGCGCGAGCTGCGCGAGCAGTTCGGAGGCGCCGCGGTCGAGCGGATCTTCGATGGGCTGTCCAAGCGCGCCATCGAGCGTGCCCGCCTCAAGATGACCTCGAGCGACCCGCAAGAGAGAGTCGCGCAGCTTACCGAGATGCTGCGCGAGAACGGCGTCGTCGCGGAATATAGCTTGATCGACGACGGATTCGTTCTGCACGAACATAGCTGCCCGTACTCTAGCGCGGCTAAGGAGAATCCGGAGGTTTGCCAAGTTATCCATCACGTGATCGACGAAACTCTCGGGGGAGAACACACGCAGACCGAGTCTCTGGCGCACGGCGGACGTGAGTGTCGCTTCGAGCTTCATCCTAAGGAGGCGGTTAGTTAATGGATTTTCCGAAGTTTCAACGGCTGGTTGAAGAGCGAAGCGGGTTCCGCACGATGGAGAACCCGACGGCGAGCGGCGAGTACTTCAGCGACTCGTGCGGCGACATGTATAACTTCTTCCTGAAGGTCGGGCCGGGCGCGGTAATCGAGGACATCTCTTACTTCACGACAGGCTGCGGCTTCGGCACCGCGACGTGCAGCTTGGTCGTCGAGCTCGCGAAGGGCAAGACGATCGACGAGGCGGCGGGCATCACGGCGACCGAGATCGAGACCCAGCTTCAGGGGTATCCGGAGAAGAAGAAAGATTATCCGGAGCGCGCTCTCGAGGCCCTGCACGTCGCGCTCGATGACTATCGCGGCAAAGTTTCGGCCGGCGCCGTTCCCGACTACTCCGCGATGCCTCGCGCAGAATCGCCGGCACCGCAGGAACCCGTGGTAGCCGCGCCCTCCACTAATGGCGACGCGGGCAAACTGCTGATCAAACTGCACTAACTTCTTGTCATCCTGAGCGCGCCGCTCGGCGGCGCAGTCGAAGGACGCAGCAGCGATCACGCTGATCGTAGGAACCCAGTTATCGCATCGGATTTGTGGGCGAGGATCGTCCCATCCTTTGGCCCATTTTGGATCCCAAAACCCAATGAACTGATGTTTCTTCGCGAGGTCCCTCTGCGCCGATGGACGAACCGCCGACGGCGTGCCCGCCCTGATTCTCGACGGAAGAAGCCTCGCGGCTGAGCTGCGCGCCGAGCTCGCCGCGCGCACGAGCGCGCTCCGCGAGCGCGGCATTCGGCCCAAACTTACCATCGTCTTCGTAGGTGAGGACGAGGCGAGCCTCGCGTACGTGCGCAACCTCGCGCGCGCCGGCGAGCGCGTGGGCGTAGAAGTCGCCGTCGACGGTCTTCCGGTGAAAGCTTCGCCCGGCGAGGTGCGCAGCGCGCTCGAGAAGCTCGGCGAAGATCCGCAAACGCACGGAGTGTTGCTGCAGCAGCCGTTACCGCCGCATCTCGCGATCCGCGAGATTGCCGACGCGATTCCGCTCCACAAGGACGTCGACGGTGCGCATCCGATCAATCAGGGCCACTTGGCATTCGGGAGCGGAAAGGCAGAGTTCGTTCCCGCGACGCCGGCGGCGGTCATGAGCCTGCTCATGCGCAGTCCGCATTGGCCGTTGCGCGGACGGCGCGCCGCGATGATCGGACGTTCGATCGTCGTCGGGGCCCCGGTCGCGACGCTGATGCTCGCCGCGGACGCAACCGTTACGATCCTCCACAGCAAATCGAATGGGTTGCAGCCGTACGTGAAAATGGCGGACGTCGTCGTCGCTGCCGTGGGCATTCCGGGATTGATACGCGGCGACGATCTGATGCCCGGCGCAACCGTCATCGACGTCGGAACGACCCTCGTCGACGGAGCGATAAAAGGAGATGTCGACTTCGAAAGCGCGGCGGCGGTCGCCGGAGCGATTACGCCCGTTCCCGGAGGCGTCGGTCCGGTCACCAACGTCGAGTTGCTTCGCAACGTGGTCAAGGCCGCCGAGAATGCGCAGGGCGCGCGTTACGGCGCGCCAAAGGCGCCGTAGTGTACCCCGCACCACATCCGCTGTTAGTCGAGCTGGAGCAGCACGCGGAAAAAAACGGCGTTCCCGTCGTTTCGCGCGATACCGGCCGCTTTCTCTCGACGATCGTCACCGCAATGCAGGCCAATCGGATTCTCGAAATCGGCACCGGATACGGCTATTCAACGCTTTGGATGGCCCTGGCTCAGCCGCGAGTGGGACGAATTTGGACGATCGAGCCCGATGCGGCGCAGACGAAGATCGCGCTGGAGTATTTTCGGCGCGCGGGCGAGGACGATTATATCGAGCTCTCCGACACGCCCGCTCTCGAGCTGCTCGAAAACTTTCCGCAGCGTAACCTCGACATCGTCTTCGTGGCCGCGAACAGCGAAGGCTACCGCCGTTATCTCGAGCTCGTGATCCCGATGCTCAAGCTTTCGGGTCTGGCGATCTTCAACGATTGCCTGCGCGTCCGCGACTTCCCGGAACTGTTTCTCAACCACCCGGCGCTCGAGTCGACGATCCTTCCGCTCGGCGAAGGCATAGGAATCGGCGCCCGGCGCCAATGACGAGTGCCACGGCTTTTCGCCACGCGATGCGCCACGTTCCGACGGGCGTTACGGTCGTGACGAGCCTGAAGGACGGCGAACCACGCGGCATCACGGTAAACTCCTTTGCGAGCGTCTCGCTGGAGCCCCCGTCGCTGCTGATCTGCATCAATCGCGAGGCGCGCAGCTACCTCTTCATCTCGACCTCGCGCGTCTTCTGCGTCAACGTGCTCGCCGGGGATCAGCGCCGCCTGGCCGAGCACTTCTCCGGAAAGGTACGCGACCGGCAGTTCATCGAGATCGGTTACAGGACGGATGCGACCGGCGCGCCGGTTCTGGACGGTGCGCTCGCGCACTTCGACTGCGAACTCGCACACGAGTATCTTTTCGGCTCGCACTCGATCCTCATCGGACACGTCGTGTCGTGCAGCGCGCGGCCAGGCTCGCCGCTCGGATATTTCAACGGCGGGTTCCACGACTTCGGCATTCACGTGGACTAGAGGCGTGCTCGCGGAGACCTTTGCGGTCGGTCCGCTCGCGTGCAACTGCACCGTGTTGGCCGACGAGACGAGCGGCGAAGCCATCGTCGTCGACGGCGGTGACGGGGTCGATGACGTCGTTGCGCTGTTGAAGCGAAACGGCTGGCGCGCCAAGCTCCTCGTGCATACCCACGCGCACATCGATCACATCGGCGACTTAGGCAAGCTTCGCGACCTCACCGGCGCTAAGGGGCTGCTCCACCCGGCAGACCTTCCGCTGTATCTAACGCTCGCGTGGCAGGCGCGCTGGCTCGGGCTGGATGACGCGCCGCCAATCGTTCCGCTCGATGGCGAACTGCGCGACGGCGATGTCATCGAGGTCGGCGCGATCCGCTTTCGCGTGCTGCACACGCCGGGGCATACGCCGGGCAGCGTCTGCTTCGCGGTCGAGGAGAATGACTCGACGCGCCTGCTCACGGGTGACACCCTCTTCGCGGGGTCGATCGGCCGTTGGGATCTCGGCGGGACGTCCATGGAAGATATCGTGCACTCGATCCAAACAAAGCTCATGGAGTACGACGACGTCACGCCAGTCGTCCCGGGACATGGCTCGTTCACCACGATCGGCACGGAGCGCAAGTTCAACCCGTATCTCAATGCACGAGCGTAAGCGTAAGCTCTTCGTTGGGATAGAGCTCGACGCCGAATCGCGCCTCGCGTGTGCGGCCGCATCCGAGCGGCTGCGCAAGACCGGCTTCGCAGCAAAATATGAGGCGGCCGAAAAGCTGCACGTCACGCTTGCATTCCTTGGCTACGTCGAGCCGTCGGGTTGCGCGAACGTCGTCGAGACACTCGCCGCGGCGGCGAAGACCGCCGCATTCAGCGTTACGCTCGACAAGGTCGGCGCCTTTCCGCACGAGCGGAGGCCGCGCGTCGTTTTCATCGGCGCGCTCGAACAGGGCGCGCAGTTTCGGACGCTTGCAGAGCGCGTCCGGGACGCCTACGCCTCGCTCGGGTTCGAGTTCAAGGACGACGCGGTCGCGCACGTGACCATCGCTCGCGTCAAAGCGCCGCAGCGCCCGCTGCCATCGATCGAAGTCGCGCCGATCCCGCTGCGGATCGAACGGCTCACGCTCTTTGAGTCGCTCCCGGACCGAGAGCACAATACATCCCGCTACGAGATCCTGCAAACGGCAGCCCTCGCGTTGTGAGCGCAGCGAGCGAATTGGTCATCCTTCGACAAGCTCAGGATGACATCGGAACTCGATCATCGTGATCGCTGCTTCGTCCTTCGACTCCGCTCGCTAGCGCTCGCTCCGCTCAGGATGACAAAAGATTTGAGTCGCTCCCGGACCGAGAGCACAATACATCGCGCTACGAGGTCGTCGAGAGATCGGCACTGACATAGGAGCTTGTCGGACCGAGGCCGTAACGCGGCTCACGAATGTATCGCTATCTCGTCTGGGCGATCGCGCTGCTGGCCGTCGTGTTGTTGGTCGTCATCTTCGAACCGTTCTTCGTTTCGTCCCCGACCAAGACGGCAGGTCCGGCCGGACTCGCAGGTCAGCCCGCACCGGTCTTTAGCTTGATGGACGATCGCGATTCGCCGGTATCGCTCGATCAGTACCGCGGACGGATCGTCGTGATGAACTTGTGGGCGTCGTGGTGTCCGCCGTGCCGCGCGGAACTGCCCGACCTGCAGCGAGTGGCGAGTCTCTACGCGACGCGCGGAGTTTCGGTCGTCGGCGTCAACGAAGGCGAGTCGGCAGAGCGCGCCCGAGTCTTTGCAGACGCGCTGCGAGTTCGCTTTCCGATTTGGGTCGACGGCAGCGAACGCTACGGACGTGCCTACGGCGTGCTGGGCCTGCCGACGACGATCGTTCTCGATCGACGCGGCACGATCGTTCGCGGCTTTGACGGCGCACTGACTTTCGATCAGATGCGCGCGGCGGTCGATCCATTGGCGACGAGGGAGTGAGCCTCTTTCTCGCCGCGGCGATAGCCGCCGTCGCGGCGGTGCTCGCGGAGCTCGCGGTTCCCGGCCGCGCCATCTACCATGCCGGATGGTACAACGTGGGGTTGAGCGCGCTCGTGATCCTTACGATCGCGGTGAGTCGCAGGCGATTTCGCGAAGCCCGCACCCCGCGCGCGCGGCTGGCCATCGTCGCGCTCGTGGCCGGTGTTGCGACGACCGGCATCGCGGGAGCGGCGAGCGGATTACTTGGACCCGACGATCAGAGCTTCGTCGGCGCGCCGGGTCAGCGGATCCGTGTCGAGGGTCTCGGCGTGCTCGTCTTTCCGCTCGCCGCGACCGAACTGCCGAGCGACGCGCGGGTCGCGCTCGAACGTCTTGTGCGCGGACCGATTGAAATCGACGGCCAACCGCGCGACGCCGGAAACTTCATCCTCTGGACTTCCCCGCGCGCCGTCGCATACGTCGAGGCCCGCGACGCGCGCGGAAATCGTCTGACCGTCACGCAACCCGCCGGATCGGCGTTCCTCTCGCCGGTGCTCTTGATGGAGCATCGGCAGACGATTGCCGGGCTGGACTTGCCCTTCGACTCGTTCAACGTTCCGGCCGCGCACCGCGTCGTTAAGGCGGTTTTGTTCACTTCCGCGCAAGCGGCAATGTTGTTGCACGGCGCGGGGCGGCCCGGCGAATCCGCCGTTCTGTTTGCCGTCGACGACGAAAACGATCGCCCGCTGCCGCACGCGATCGCGCTGAGCGCGGGCGGGCAAACCGTCAGCGCCGGCGGGCTGTTGCTGCGCGGAACGGTCGCGACGTATCCATCGGTCGAAATCGTATCTGCGCCCAACAGCGTCGTGACCGCGATGGGGACGCTGCTCGCGTTAGCCGGGCTCGTCGCGCTAGTCGCCTAGGACGCTACCGACCCGCTACGATCGCTCGAACGTTGCGCAAGACGACGTTGCCGTCGGCTAACTCGACGCCTTTGGGCGGAAGCACGTAGATCGCGACGAGGCGCACCGCATCGGTATCGACCGGAAACCGAACGGCGACGTTTCGCCAACCGGGCTCACCGAGCTCGGTTGCATCCATCAACGTGTCTTCGTTGATTTGGTTTCGAATCGAGACTCGGACGCGCGCAGCGCTGCCATCATCGCGGAGGTCGAAGCTGAGTCCGATCGTACCCTGCGGAAGCGGCATGTCCGCCATCGCGTAGGCCGCGCGCTCGTTGCCGGCAAAGGCGAACGCGAGCGCCACGCAGCTGTGGCAGCCGGCATCCTTGACGAGCGACCCGGATCCGCCATGCGGCGCCGTCGTAAAGCGCGCGCGATCGGCAAATGCCAGCGCGACTTCGTGCGATCCGACCGTGACTCGGGTGCTTGCGAGCGCGCTCCCGATTTGCACGGCGACGCGCGCATCGTTTCCGGCCGCGTGATACTCACCGCGCCAATCGATCGACCCCGCACTGGCGCTCCAGCGCAAGCGCGGCGGGAGAGCGAGCGCGTAGC
Organism: Vulcanimicrobiota bacterium; assembly: GCA_963759245.1. Classification (GTDB taxonomy): domain Bacteria; phylum Vulcanimicrobiota; class Vulcanimicrobiia; order Vulcanimicrobiales; family Vulcanimicrobiaceae; genus Cybelea. Next base: position 550,250 of record CAVWYN010000003.1, read on the forward strand.
CGAACGAATCGTACGCGTGAGCCGTCAGCGCGATGCTCGCGTTGGGATCGAGATTCGCCCGCGCTGGGGTGATGCGAGTGCGTGCCGGATTCGCGGCGACTTGGACCGGGACGTTACCATGGAGGCCGTCGCCCCGCAGCAGAACGCGCCCGCTGCCGGGATGCTGCGCGAGGAACGCGCCGTTCCGAAAGATGCCAAGCGAGGCCGGCTCGACGCTAGCGCCCACGCCGGCGCCGCTCACCACCACGTGATTCGCCGCATCTACCGCGGCAACCCGAAGCGGAACGTCGGCGCCGAGGAGCGCGCGGATGGTGCCGGGGCGGGCGACGAGCCGGACCGGCGGTCCGACGCGCGCCGTACTATAGACGAAGAGCCCGTCCGAAACCGGGCGCTCGCGGCCGTCTGACGGTGAGTTCGTCATGGCGGTCTCTGTGTCGCCGGGCCGGCGAACGACGATCGTCGACGAACCGCCTCCGTCGAACAGCAGGCCGTCGACCGCGCCCAAAGAGCGCATGAGCGCCGAGAACTCCATGCGAGTGACCCCGACGCTGATCTCCGGCTGTCGTCCATCCACCTCGACGAGAAAGAGGCGGCCATCCGGTGTGATTGCGGCGCCGGAACACGGCATCCGTCGCGTGTTCTCGCGCCGATAGGGCGCGTCGGTATCGTCGTACCACTGACCGTCGTGAAGGATCAGGGCGCCGCCGCCGACCGCCGACGTAATCGAGTCGGCGCCGAGCGGCGACAGGTCGCCTCTCACCGAGACGACGCTGCTCACCTCCGGGACGTTGATGAAGCTGTAGTCGTTCGGTCCGATCGCGACGTAGTAGCCGGGCGGCTGCGCGATGGTATTGTCGCCCACGCCGGTCACTCGATAGCGCGCCAAGGGCGGGGTTCCGCTAAGCGGTTCGAGCCTCACGAACGTTACGTCGTCTTGCGGACGAACGTGCCCGTACGCCGGCGTGAGCAGCGAGAGGCCGCCGTTTTGAGGCAACTCATCGATCCCTTCCAACGGCATCGTGCGTTGGTCGATCTCGATTTCGCCGGAGAAGGTGAACTCGGCGATCTGCGCCAGCCCGGTGCGCGTAATTGCAAGCGCGTAACGCTTATAGGGCAGTTGCAGCAGCGCGCCGGCCCGCACGACGATGCCGATCGGGCGATTCGTATTGCCGATGTCGAAGAAATCGGCATTGATTCCGGCAACCGCCCGCGTTCGGTGCGCCATCGAGCCGATAGTCTCGCCTCGCGATTCGAGCGCGTCGTCGGCAAGCACCGTGCCGAGCTTGATGTCGCTGCGGTGTGGATCGACGGCTATGACATGAATCGAGAGCGGTCCGACCTCGGTCTCGAGCTGATAGTTCGCATACTCGACGCCGGGCGCGATGCTCTCGATGGTCGGCGCCTCTTGTAAGATCCTCGGAAACGGCGCGTCCGGCGCAATCCTTGCCGGCAGGGCGCTCGCGCGCGCGGCCATCGGCGTCACCGCAAAAACGGCCATCAGCACGCCGAGGATGGCGCGATTCATGCCTGACGCGGATTCCAGACGGCGACGGCGAGCGGATACGTGCCGGTGGTAAACGGCGCGTTCGCGCTGCGGCGAAGCGTTCGGACGTCGAACACATCGACCGCTGCGGCTCCCGCGCAGGGAACGTAGAGACGCGCGCCGACGGCATCGTAGGCAGGTTTCCACGGAGTCGCGCACGTCGCGAGGGGGGCGTGCTTCGGGCGCAGCGTTTGAGCGTCGAGCACGTCGACGAGCGCCGACGCTTCGTCGGTAACGAAGAGTGTTTGCGCTTGCGAATCGAGAGCCGCTCCGAGCGGAAACGCCAGATCGGCGCTGCGCGCGACGATGTGCGGCGTCGGCGACTGCAGCGCGATCGCGACGGCTCTGCCGGGCGCGGCGAACGGAGACCCGGCGCTTTGATTCGAGATCGCGTAGAGCCGAGTGCCGTCGGGCGAAAGTGCGAGCGAGAAGACTCTCTCGATCGCCTTGAACCGGCGGATCAGGCGCATCGAGAGAGCGTCGACTTCGGCGACGGTGCCGTCGTTGGCATTTGCGACGTAAACTACGTGGCGGGCGTCGTCGATTGCCAAGCCTTCGGCGGTCGCGCCGGTGACGACTCGGGTGACCGCTCCGTCGGGGTTCACTCGCGTCAGCGCTCCGCTTCCATCGACGTCGCGGTCGGTGACGAAGATCGCGTGCGTGGAGGGATCGATCGCCACTTCGTCGCCGAGCGCGACGCCGCCGATATGGAGCACGCTCCACGGCGAAATGGTCGCGAGCGTCAGCGCCGAGCCTTGCGTATCGGTCGCCGCGATTCTTCCAAGCGCGTCGATAGCGGCATCGCTCGGCGTGCCTCCGGTAGCGAGGACGCCGAGGACCGAAAAGTTTTCGGCGTCGTGAAAAATGACGCCGTCGTCGTACGACGCGACGACCAGGAACGGCCGGGAGACGCGTGGCGGCGTCGCGATGCGCAGGCTGGTCGCTGCGAGACCGTGCGTGTTTCCGGCGACGAGCAGGGCGCTGCCGTCGAGGGTTTCCTGCGGAATCTCATACACGCCGCCGGGCGAGAGTCGCCCCGGCCCGAGCAGCGCGGCATGGTACGGGGCCGCGAACCCGTCAACGCGCAGCGGAAGGCTGCTCCCGGGCAGGTATGGCCACGCGGTCGCGGCGATCTTGCCGACGGCCAAATGCGCGCTCGGAACGCGCGCCATAGCTCCGGTGAGTGCGGCGGATGCAGCGAAGAGCGCGATAACGTGAGCGAGCGATCTGTAGCGCGACGTCAGAGGTTCCCTCAAACTAGCCGCCGCGCACCAGACCCGTGATGAAGAGCAGCAGGCCGAAGGCGCTGAGCGCGCAGCCGACCGGAAGGAATGCCCGTGCTCCCGCGAGTGCGGAGATCGAGACGAGCACGATGGAAATCTCGAATGCGGTCGTCGCATACTGCAGGATCTCGTACGATTTCATGATCTGCTCGGAGCGCGCATCCTCGTCCTGCGCCCGTTTTTCGAGGAGCTGAGCCTTCTCCAAGAGCGTGGGCGCCGTCGCGCCTTCGCTCTGCGCGACCGATTCCAGGCGAGAGCGCCTTTGGGCCTCGGTTACGAGATCGCCGTCGAGCAGCGCTCGATAGATGTTGATGCGAATTTGTTTGGCTTCGTAGGCGTTGTAGGTGTCGCTCGCCCGCGCTTGGTCTAAGATCGCCTGATTCTTGGATGAAAGGGCCGAAATCGAGCGATGGTGCGCGAAAAGCGTGCCCAGGGCCGCCAGGACGGCGATGATGGCGGCGGCCAGCGAGACGAGCCGGTTGCCGCGATCGACTTCGCTGGTGCTGGTCACGTAGGTACGGCTCACGTGGGCGACTTCGCTTCGGCTTCGCTAATCGCTGCGATGCGCGCGAGACCCTCGCCAATATCGGAGCCTGGAGCGACCGCGGTGTCCGTTACCTTGCGCGGATCGAGGGAGAAGCTCGCGAGCCGATAGTCCGCGAACGTGCCGGCGACGATCGTCCCATCGGGATCGACCGCGTATGCGCGACGCGCCGGGCGATCGTAGACCACGAGATAGATGCGCAGCTCGAGCGCGCGCGTCCGCGCGATGCGCTCCGACCAGGGTCTCGCGAGATCGGTCGCCCAGCAGATCAACGGATATCCTGCGCTGCGATAGGCGATCAAGCCGGCGGGATCGAGCGCGAGATCGTCGCCGACTAAGGCGACGGGGAGCGCGTCGTCGAGCAGGGCGAGGCGGTCGCGATCCTCGGGCGCCAGCGCGTAGTCGTCGTCGAGCAGCTCGAGCCGCTCGTCGACGTCGCGCGGAAGCGGGTCGTACGAGATCGCGAGGCGCAGCGGGCCTTCGAGCTGCGTAACGCGAGGCGCCAAGTGCGCGAGGGTCGCGCGCCGCGGGCGCCCTCCCGAGAGCTCCACGTCGGCGCTGAGTATCTCGGGACGGTTTTCGCTCGCAACCGCAACGGCGTTGCCGTGCGCGTCAACGATCTGGCTCTTCCCGCAATAGACGACCATTCCGAGTTCGGCACCGCACTTGTTGGCGGCGATGAACGGCACGCCGTTCTCGTACGCCCGCACGCGCCCGAGCAGATCGGCTTGAACGTTTTCCAACGCGTCCGGATTGCGACCGCTGGTGACCCATGCGGTGGGCATGACCAGCGCCTCGGCGCCGCGGTCTACCAGCGCGCGCGCGATGGTCGGCAACCTCCCGTCTGCGCAGACGAGGACGCCGAGCGTGCCGATGCTGGTGGGTATCGGCGCCAACCGGTCACCCTGCTCGAACCACCGCCGATCGAAATGCCATAAGAAGAGCTTGTCGGCGCGTCCGGCAAGCGAGCCATCCGTATCGAAGACGAACGCGCTGTTGCGCGCCGTGGCGCCGACGGGTGCGGCAACTCCCGCGACGATGACGGTCTGTGTTTCGCGCGCCACTTCCGCGAGCCGCCGCAGCACGCTCCGCATCGCCTCTTCGTCCACCGGCCGATGCCCGAGCACGTAGGCGGGGAACGTCGCTTCGGGGAGCACGACCAAGTCGGCACGTTTCGCCGTTTGGCGTACGGAATCGATCGTCCCGTCGAGCGAGCGTTGGAAATCAGCGCGATCGTGCGCGCTTAATTGCATCGCTGCAGCGCGGATGAAGCGAGTCATTGCTTGCCGAGGCTTCGAGATGGCGAACTCTTGCCCCTCATCGGTGTCGTGATTCGGAAGGCGGGCCGCTTGCATTCGAGGAAACCATCATTCCCCAGAGGGCTGCGCCGGCGAGAGCGGCGCCCGAAGGGAGAGTTTTCACACGTGAGACGTACGCTACCAACGCTATCGCTTACGATTGCAGTTGCAAGCACCGGTCTATTGTACATGGCTCCGGGCCGTAGTGCACCCGTGCTGGCGGCGGCGCCGAAAGCGACGCCCGCTGCATCCTCGTCGAAGAAAGATCCATGCGACGCTACCAAGAGCAAGTGGGCGCACTTAAAGTGCGAGCAGTTTAACGGCTCCGCGCCCGGAGACGAGTATTTCGGCCGCATGAAGATGAGCTATCTGGGCATCAACAACACATTTAGAGACGTAGCCGTCAGTGCGGGCGCGTACACGACGGATTCGAGTCTCATCGCCAAGCTGGATTTCGCGACGGAAGCGCTGCGTCGCTGGGCCGCCAAATATCCCAACGATCCCCAGCTGCCGCGCTCCTATTTCCTCGGCGTCCAGGTTTTACGCAAGGTCTACACGCCGAGCGACCAACAGACGGCGTGGGAGTTCATGCAGCTCCTCGTCAAAAAGTACCCGAGTTCGTACTTCGGTAAGGTGATGAAAGCAAGCCTGAGCCAGGGGTATACCGAGCACTGGTTTGCATTGCCGCAGATCTGCCCGACGCCGTTGCCGCTAGGCGTCGGCGTCATGCCTGAGGTGACGCCGGACGTAACGCCGACGCCGTCGCCCGCACCCGGACATCCGGCGGTCGTCATTATAACGTCGCCTTGCGTTCAATCCTCGGCCCCACCTGGATAGACTTTCTATGACGAAGGTAGCTCAATGAAGAAGGCCTCTGCGGATGCAGAGGCCTTCGATTGTTGTGGTATTGGAGAGAAGCTTAGATCTTCAGACCGATACCCGCGTACGGACCGCTTTCGGAGAAACCGACCGGTGCCGCGTTGAGGTTCCAGCCACGATCTCCAAGGAAACCGACCTTGATAAAGAGCGGGAATCCCTGGAACGTGTACGACACCCCGATGTCGTACTTGAGGATGTTGTAAGATACGTTGTACGTGCACCCAACCGTGCGGCTATCGCACGCACCCGGCGTGGCCGAGTAGTTGCCGTTGACACCGAAGTAGTAGAGCGCGCTGCCGTAGAACGAGAAGACGTGGTCGAGATCCGGAAGTTTTTCCAATCCGACCCCGGCGCCCGTTTCTGCCGGATAGCCGTAGTTGTTTCTGCGCCACATGTACGAGCCTACGATATAGATGCGCGGCTTTAGTATGCGAAGTCCGAGCCGTGCGTCGAAGTCGTAGTCGCGGCCAACGAACGTCGGCACCGACGATGTGCCGCCGCAGCATGCGTCGATTTTGTCGAGTCCGCCGATCGTGGTAACGAGGCACTGCGGATCGCCGCTGCCACCACAGTTGTGTTGCCAGTTCCACTGGCGGTAGTCGACCTCGACCATCCAGGGCAGGTTGGCGATCGCGAACTCCAACGCGCCGTGCAGACGGTACGAGAAGCCGCCGTTGTTGTTGTTGCTGGAAGTGCCGGGAACGAACTCGTTGTACACCTTGGGTGAGATTATGTAATCACCCTCGACGAAGAAGTCGTTGTATGGTGCCACAACGGGAACCGGCGTCGGCGTCGGCGGCGGCGGAGGCGGTGGCGGAGGCGGTGGCGGAGGCGGTGGAGTCGCCGGAATGTAGCGTACGACTACGAGACGGCGGTCTGCCACCCACAGCACGTAGGCGCCCATGCCTTCCGAGATCACGCGGACCGGTACGAGAACGACACCCTTGTACATCATCGGCGGGACGTCCAGCGGACGCGATTCGCCGTTTATCATCACTTCCGGCTTACCGAGAGTCACCTTGACCTCGGCGCCGGGTTTGCTGACCGTCACGGTCTTGGTGCCACCGTCCCACGACACTGTCGGATAGGGCGGGCCCATTTGTTCGAACATCGAGCGCAGCGGAATTAGGAGCGTTCCGCCCCGCACGAGCGCGGCGAGCACGCGACCCTGCTTCAGGATGTCGGGCTTGGCATAGACGTGGTGGTCATTGTAGAGAATCGGGTACTGACCCGACGGCGGCGAACCGAAATTCGCCGGCGGAGCAGCCGTCGCGCCCTGATCCTGCGCAACCGCGTTGGTTCCAATGTTGCCATGCGATGCGACGGGATGGGCCGCGACTGCGGTGAATCCGAAACCGGCCGTCATCAGCACGGTCAGGACTCCTGTGCTCAGTCGCTTCAATGTGTCCTCCTAAGCTGGTAATGGAGACTGAGGCCTGCCCTCGCCGGCCCAAGGGACCAGGTCAGGCAATGCCTTTGGCGTCCTCTTCGGGAGGAGGCGATTGCCTCCCCTGCAGTAGGAGCCGGTTCAGGCAAGCTTTTCTTGGAGTTTTGCTAGGAACTTGCCCTTTTCGATGATGTAGCGTTCGTGGGTTCCCTCCGCGACGGCTTCTTGCTCGTCGAAGACCTGGACCGCGAAGCTCACTCGCGGTCCGTCGAGCATCACGACTTCGACTTCGGTGCGAACGATAAACCCTACCGGAACGGGCTTTTTGTGTTCGAGGTCGATGTGGGTTCCAAGCGTAATTTGGCCGGGCTTCAAGATCGGTTCGACGCAGTGGATCGCCGCGCTTTCGACCAATTGCACGAGCATCGATGTGGAGAGCACATCGACTCCCTTGTTACCGGCCTTTTCGGCCGTCATCCACTCCTCGACGCGGCTCTGAAGGCTATACGAGCGCCCGATGTCGAGTTTCACGCTCATGCCCCCGTGAGATACGCCTTGCAGCCGATTACCTCATGCCGAGGTTCTAACTACGGGCTCCGAAGATAGGGTCCCGCGGGGCCTGAATCAAAAGGCGCGGGGCGCCGTATATCAGACCATGAAGGACCGCACTAATTAAAGAAAGATGTTCAGGATGATATTCGCCCGGACTCCCGCCAAGGCGACGCTGCTGGCGCTGGCGGCGGCCTTCGCGTTGCCGAGCCTCGCGGCATGCGGAAAGAAGCCGGCCCAGGGACCGATGCCGCTGGCCGTCGACGCCGCTGCCGCCACGCGCCAGAATCTCGCTACCTATGTTACGCTCGACGGCCAGATCGCGCCGCTCGAGCAGTCCACGCTGGCCTTCCAGCAGAGCGGTACGATCACCGAGATCGCCGTGAACATCGGCGACATGGTGCACAAAGGTGCTTTACTTGCGAGGATCGATCCCTCGACGCTGCAGGCCCAGCTCTCGCAAGCGCAGGCCCAAGCCGCGCAGCAATCCGCGTCTGCCCAAGGCGCCGTCGTGGGGTATCCCGTCCAAGTTCAGACCAATCAGGCCCAAGTGCAAAGCGCAAAGGCGAACCTTGACAACGCGAAGCTCGTCTACGACCAGAACAAACAGCTTTTCAAACAAGGCTACGTTTCGCAGACGCAGTTGCAACAGTCGCAAGCGAATTACGTTCAAGCGCAGCAGACGTACAACAACGCGGTGGTCGGCTTGCGCAACGACGTCGTGAGCGCGCAGAACGTGAAGGCGCAGCAGGCCGGAGCTGCGGCGGCGGCCGCACAAGCCCACGTCCTCGGCACGCAGCTGTCGCAAACGTACCTATACGCGCCCTACGATGCCGTCATCGGTAATCGGCTGGTCGATCCCGGAGCATTCGCTTCGCCCTCGCAGCCCGTGCTGCAGGTCGCGCGCATCGACAGAGTGTGGATCAACGTCAACGTTCCCGACGAAGATCTCGGGTACGTGCATCCGGGTACCATCGTGACGTTCCAATCCACCTCGCTGCCCGGAAAGACGTTCTCGGCTCCGATCAACACCGTGAACTCGGTGCCGACGTCGGGAACGCTCTCGTACTTGGCTCGCATGGAGTTGCAGAATCCGGGCTACGTCTTGCGCGGCGGTATGCTCGTCGCGGTTACGGTGACGAAGGCCCGCGCCGTCGGCGCGATCGTCGTTCCGCGCAGCGCCGTCGCGCAGACTCCCCAGGGCGATATGGTCTACGTGGTCTCCGACAACAAGGCACAGGCGGTTCCCGTCAAAGTGGGGGTGCAGACCGATACGATGGCTCAGGTGTCGAGTCCGAGGATCCAGCCCGGCACGATGGTCGTGACGACTCGGCCGGATGCGCTCAAAGACGGCAGCCTCGTCGCCGTCAACAACGCGAGCTCGGGCACGTCGAGCAACGGCGCGGTGCACTGACGATGAATCGAAGCAGGTTTCGCGCGCGAGCGCTCGTTGCGGCGCTCGTGCTGGGCTCGCTCGTGACCGGAGTCGGGCTCGCGCAGAGCGCGCCGGATCAGGGTGACCAGGGGATCCCGGGCGTACAGATGCCCTCGCCTCTGCCCCAACCTACGATTAGCGGAACGCCTCTCCCCTATCCGGCGTACGGAACGCCGGCGCCGGACGTCGAGCAGCTCGCACCTACAAAGGGCGTGCCGCAGTCGATCTCGCTCGGCAACGCAATTCGCGTCGGCGTCGCGCTCTCGCCGACGTTCGCGTTGCAGAATGCCCAGTGGGCGGTGATCCATGCGAAGTATGGCGCGGCGTATCAAGCGCTCTTCCCGGCGGTCAGCGGCAGCGCGACGATGGGCAAGGCTTACAGCAACGGAACGACGGCATCAGGGGGAAGTGGATCGGGGAGTAGATCGAGTCCGAGCCCCGCTCCCGACGCGGCCTTCGGCTTAGCGACGCCCTCGGCGTATTCGCAAGCAACGGTGGCGAACGAATCCGCGACCATTACGATCACGCAGCTGATCTACGATGGAGGCCGGACCATCGCGGCGATACGGTCCGCCAAGGAGGCCGACATCGCGGGGCGCGCGACGCTGCTCCGTCAGCTGCAGACGCTCGCCTTCAATATCGCCACCTCCTACTACACGGTTCTCGAAGACAACGCGACCGTGACGGCCGACGCGCAACTGGTTCGCGAGTTCGAGCTCAGTGAGGCCTCGGTGGCCGCGCAGATTCGCAACGGCGCCGCGGCGCGCTCCGACATCGCCGCCGCTCAGTTCCAAACGGCGCAAGCCCGCGGACAACTCGTTACCGCGCAAGGCAATGCGATCGGCGCTCAAGGCACCTTCGCCACTGCGCTCGGCTTGGATGCCGACGCGCTCGTCGTTCCGCAGCCACTGATGGCGCAGCCTTTCGGCCCGAATCCAAACTACGCCGTGTCGTTGAAGCGGGCGCTGATCATGCGCCCGGATTACATCTCCGCAGGCTACAGCGTGCAGTCGGCGCAGGAGAACCTGCGCTTTGCGAAGTTGGCGCGCTTTCCGATTCTCTCCGCGGGCGCGAGCGACGGCGTTAGCCGCCAGTTCATCGACTGCTTCTCGACCACGCAGACGACGAAGAAAGGAATCGTGGTTCCAGTCTCCGCGTGCCCGGGGCCAAACAGCTGGTCGAACGATAAGGCGCTCGGCCTGAGCCTCACCATTCCGATCTACGATCAAGGCCAGACCAACTACAACATCGCCGTCGCGGCGGCACAGCTGGATCAGGCGATCGCCACGCTGAACTCTACCAAACTCACCGTAGAATCGGACGTGCGCTCGGCATTGGCAACGTTGATCTCGGCTCGTGCCTCGCTCGTGCAGGCGAGATCCGCGCTGCGGTCGGCCCAGGTGACGCTCGATGCGACGCAGGCGCAATATAAAGTCGGCGCGACGACGATCATCAACGTCGTTACCGCCGAGGCGAACCTCTCGACCGCGCAATCCTCTTACATTAGCGCGCTCTACGGCGTGCGAACGGCGGAGCAGAACTACTTGTACGCGACGGGTGTCAGCGACGTCCAACTCTAACTGATGCGCAGCGCCGAGGTTCCGGCGACGATTTCGGATTCCGTCAATGCCGCGATCCTCGCAGTTTCGGAAGATCGGCTCGCGGGATTCCAAACGGATCCTTTCGCAGAAATCGCCGAGCGCACGGGCATCTCCGTCGAGACCGTCATCGAACGGATCGTCGCGATGGTGTGCGCGGGGACGATTCGGCGAGTTCGCCAGACGCTGTTGTCGACGAGCCTGGCCGGAGGCGCGTTGTGCGCGTGGGAGGTGCCCCCCGAGCGGCTCGACGCGGCGTTCGACTTCATGTTCCACGAAGATCCGTTCTCGGGTCACGTCGTGATCCGCACGACCGATGCGATCTCGGCCGGCAGCACCTATCGGCTGTGGACGACCCTGAAGGTGCCGCAAGGCTTCTCGTTACGTAAACACGCGCAGTGGCTGGCCGGCCAAGTCGGCGCCGAGCGTTTTCGCCTGATGCCGGCGAGGCTACTGTTCACGCTCGGCGTCGGGCACGTGCGGCGCCGCGGCCTCGAGCCCGGCGCGCGCGCGCCGGAGCCGGCGCGGCCGCTCGACACGTCGATCGTCGAGCTCTCGGAGCTCGAGTGGCGGGTGCTCGTTGCGCTCAAGCGCGAGTTCGGCGCCGCCGAGATCGTCCGCGATCTTTGGGCCTCGCGCGCTCGCGAGGCCGGGGTCGATTTCGAAACGTTCGTCGAGGTTGCGCGATCGCTCGACGCACGCCGAGTGATCGGGCGATTCTCGACCTTCCTCGAACACGTGAAGCCGACGGCGGGGAACGAGCGCGTGACGCGCTACAACGCGCTTTTCCACTGGGCGGTTCCACCCGGCCGCGAGATCGAGGCGGGCTGCGAGGTCGCGCGCCATTACGTCATCACTCACGCGTACTGGCGAGAGGGAGGGCCGGAGTTTCACGACGTCAACGTCATGGCGGTAGCCCACGGGATGGAGAAGCCGGCCGTATTGGCGCATAAGGCCGCCATAGACGAGCATCTGCGGGAAGCCGGCGTTACTTTTTCGTATAGCAACGTCTTCTGGGGCGGCCGCAGCGAAATCAAACCATCGGAAATCGCGCCGAGCGCGTACCGTGGATTCTGTGAAGCTCGCGGTATCGATCCGGAAACGATGCGTGCGCAAGGCGAGGAAGGAGCTTCTGCGTGAGGTTTAGGTCATGTTGCGCGGTCGTCGCACTCGTTGCGGCGTTCGCCGGCGCGGGCTGCTCCAAGGTCTCGAACGGCGGCGGTGCCGGCGGCGCGGGGAACAGTTGGACGGTGCCGGGCGTGCTGCGCTTCACCGAGTCCTCGGATCCGAAGAATCTCAATCCCGCGTTGAACTCCGGTACACCGACGCTCGACCTCTCGATGTTCGTCTATTCGTGGACGGTCCGCTACGACAGTAAGGCGCGCCCCTTTCCGGATGCGCTCAGCGAAATACCGACGATCGCGAACGGGGACGTGAGCAAAGACGGTTTGACGCTGACGTACAAGCTGCGCCGGAATATCAAGTGGCAAGACGGCGTTCCGCTCACCTGCAAGGATCTGCGGTTCACGTGGCAAGTCGTGATGAACACGCACAACAACGTCGTGACGACGGACGGCTTTAAGGACATCGGCAGCATCGACTGCTCGAACCCATACGTCGCCGTAATCCGCATGAAGAAGTTGTACGCGCCGTTCCTTCAGCAGCTGTGGAGCGTCAACGGTAACGCGCCGATACTGCCCGAACACCTGCTGGCGAAATACAACGACGCCAAAGGCTCGTTCAACACGGCTCCGTACAACTCGCTGCCGGTCGGCAGCGGGCCATTCAAAGTCGTTGCATGGCACCGTGGGCAGGACGTGGAGCTGGTCGCCAACCCCGACTTCTATCTCGGGGCGCCTAAGTTGAAGCAGGTCGTCTACAAGATACTACCGGACGAAAACACCGCGGTGACTCAGTTGCAGACGCACGAGCTCGACATGGTCGCGCTCGGAACCAGCCTACACTGGCCCGAGTATGCGGCCTTAGCCGCCGATCCGCGCAACGGTCTCATAGCGACTCGCGTCGATGCATTCGCCTGGTCGCATGCCGACTTCAACCTGCGGCATCCAATCGTATCCGACGTTCAGGTGCGCCGCGCCCTGGCGTACGCGACCGACAGAAACGAAATCATCCAGAAGGTAGCGCACGGTTCGGCGATTCCGGCCGAGACCGATCAGCAGCCGCACTACTCGTGGGCATATACCAACGACGTCGCGCATTATCCGTACGACCCCGCCAGGGCCAAGGCGCTCTTGGACGCGGACGGCTGGAAGGTCGGCCCGGACGGCGTCCGCGTCAAGAACGGGCAGCGTCTCGAGTTCACGCTCAGCACGCAGACCGAGTCGAACAACGGAAAGGCGAACGAAACGGTGGTGCAGCGGGAGTGGCGCGACGTCGGGGCTCAGGCCGACGTCAAGAACTATCCGACCAGCCAGTTCTTCGACAACTCCGCAAACGGAGTTCTGCAAGGGGGGCATTACGACGTCGCGCTCTTCGGGTGGATCGGAGCGGCGGACCCGGACGATAGCGCGATCTACTCGGGCGACAACCTGGCCCCGCACGGGCAGAACGCGATGTTCTGGACCAACCGCGCCGCGACCGACGCCATGAACGACGCGCTCAAGACGATCGATCAGGCGCGCCGGAAGCGCGATTACGTCATCGTTCAGCAGCAGCTGGCGCTCGACGTCCCGACGATCATCCTGTATTTCAACCGCGTACCGTACGTCTACAACAAGGACCTGAAAGGCTTCGATCCGTCCCCGGTCATTTCCGCATTTTGGGATCCCTGGAACTACTCGATCTAAGGTTCTCAACGCTTCGACGCGCTTGTGCCATGTAAAGGAGCTTGGAGGCAATGGTTAGATCTTCGAATATCGCGCGTGTGGCGGCCGCCGCCGTCCTTCTCTGTTCGTGCACGAAGGCCGGCCAGGCTCCAGCCGTGCCGACCCACCACCTAACCATCGCGGACGGAAGCGGCGACGTTCCGACGCTCAATCCGCATCTCTTTACGGAAACGACGCTGGGCTACGTCTCGCAGCTGACCCAGGCGTACCTCGCGAAATACGACGCGCAGAACCATCCATATCCGGAACTGCTGACCGTCATACCCACGCAGGCGAACGGAGGAATCAGCACGGACGGCGCGACGATCACCTGGCATTTGCGCAAGGGCGTGCGCTGGTCGGATGGCGCGCCGTTTTCGGCCGACGACGTCGTCTTCTCGACTCAGGTCGTGCTCAACCCGGCGAACAACGAGGTCGGACGAGACGGCTGGAATCTCATCACGAAGGTTGACGAGCCGGACAAATATACGGTCGTCTACCACCTCAAGCATCCCTATTCGCCGTACCTTCCGACATTTTTTGGGAGCGCGGGGGCGAACCCGACCGTGCTTCCAAAGCATCTGCTGGCCGGCTATCCGAACATCAATAATGTTCCCTATAACTCCAAGCCGATCGGCATCGGGCCGTTCCGCGTCGTGATCTGGAAACGCGCCGACAGCATCGAGCTGGAGGCGAATCCGTATTACTTCCGCGGCACGCCGAAGCTGAAGCGGATCACGTATAAGCTCGTTCCATCCCGCGATACGCTGTTGACGCTATTGCAGACGGGCGACGTGGAGCTGTGGCCGGAGGTACCGCCGTCTTATATCGTGCAGACGAAGGCTATCGATCGAATCGACACCGACGTGCGCCCCGGAATCTATTACTCGCATTTAGATTTCAACGTGACTCGCCCGCTGGTGAGTGACGTGCGCGTCCGCGAAGCGATTCGCTACGCGATCGACCGCCGCGAGCTCGTCGCTAAGATCGCGCACGGATACGCGATCCTTCAGGAGAGCATCATTCCCCCGGCCTTGCCGTTCGCGCCGAAGGGAATTCCGTTCGTCGAGCACGACTCCGCCAGGGCCAAGCAACTGCTCGATCAGGCGGGCTGGGTGCCGGGCCCGGGCGGCATTCGAGTGAAGAACGGTCAGCGGCTCTCGCTGGAGTTCCCGTACTACACCGGCGTGTCCACGGCAGACCAGACGGTCGAGCTGATCCGCCAGGAGCTGCGCGACGTGGGGATCGAGATCCAGACGCGCAAGTTCGCGCCCGCGGTTTTCTTCGCACCGTATCAGAACGGCGGGATCGTCTACGGCAGCAAGTGGGACATGACGATGTTCTCGTGGCAAGGCTTGCCGGTGGCCGACAACTCGAATACGCTCGAGTGCAATCAAATTCCGCCGAACGGGCAAAACGTGCTTCACTTCTGTAACGCCGAGCTGGATAAGCTCTTGGAACAAGTCAAGCTCACCTACGATACGTCAAAGCAGGCGGAGCTGCTGAGCCACGAGGTGCGAATCGTCGTCGCGAACGTCCCAACGATCGTGCTCTACGTGCTCGACGCGGGCTACGCGCACTCGAAGAACCTTACCGGATACGATCCCGGCTCTTTTACGCCGTTCGACAGCATGCTGAATGTCGATATATAGCGTACGCGAGAAGACCAGAGCCTAGCAGCGAGAGCGAGCGGAGCGCCGCCCACGCCGGAACGGCGGCGAATAGTCCGCTGACGCGCTGCTCGGCGTTCCAGGTCGTCGCCGGGCCGGCGCTTGCCGTTGCGTGAAACGCGCCGAGTGCGTCGGGCCAAATCGGCACCGGATGGTGCGATCCGATCCACGCTGCGCCCGCGAGAACGACTGCTAGCGCGAATCCGGTGACCGACGTGGCGCGATGCTCGAGCCGTTCGCCGAGCGCGACGAACGCGGCGAATGCGGCGCTCGCGAGGAGGCAGCTCTGCGCGACCCCGGTCGGACGCTGCGCGAGGCCTAACCAGTCGATCGCGACCAGAAGCGTCCCAATGAGGGCGACGACTCGCGTCGTCGCGCGCGTGCGCAGCGCGCACCATAGCACGCCGGCGTAGGCGACGACGAGATCGTGCTCGTGAAAGAAGCCGGCGGCAAAGGGCGAGAGCGCCGAAAACGCGGCGAACCGAGCGTATCGGTCGCGAACGCGCAGCGCGAGTGCCATTGCGGCCGCGACGGCCAGCACGGCCGTGATGATTCCGATGACCTCCGCTGCGCGCGGCGCGGCCCCGAACCCATACGCGATCGACGCCGGGCTGAGCTGAATCGCGACGAAGCGTTCGGCGTCAGCGTGAGCGGCAAGAACGCGCGCGTACTCGATCGGCCAGGCCCAGTTTGCGGCGACGGTGCCGAGCGCGTATGCCGCAACGGCCCCCAAGACGATCGCGAGCGTCGCCCGATTGCGCCCGAGTTGCGAGATGAGCCCGAGTGCCGCATTGGGCTGGGCGAAGGCGAGCCACGCCGCCGGAGTCGCTAAGGCCACGCTGCGCGTTGCGTACAGCACGACGAGCGTCGCGCCGAGGAATGCGGGGAGCGCGAGCTGTCCGAGGGCGAAATCGCTGGTGACCGGCCCGAACGCTATCGCGAGAGCGAGCGCCGTCAGAAACGTCGTCGTGCTAACGTGCGCGGCGCTCGCCCGCAGCGCGCACGCGACGAGCGCGACCACCGCGAGACCGAGCAGCGCGGACCATAGGCCCGCCGCGATCGCGTACGGCAGCCGCGCGAAGAGACTCCAGACGAGCAACATCGCCGGCGGACCGACGAACGGCAGCAGCTCGTCGCGTTGCGCGTCGACGCCCGGGACGGTTCGCTCCGCGTTCCACACCGCTCTTCCGTACGGATCGGCGTGCGCGTTCCACGCCGCGCCCGCGGCCCAGTAGGATTCGAAGTCGCGCGCTACCGGGCCGGGCGTCGGACGCGGGCGAGCGAACAGCACCGCTACCGCGATCGCCGCCAGCGCAAACGCGAGCAGCGATCGACGCGTCACCACGCCACATTTCCCACCGCGTGAGACGTTGCGATCGTATGCGACTGCGCCATGACGAAGAACAGGCCGAGCAGCGTCGCGAGATACCACACGCTGACGCGGACCCGCGCGTTAAAGGTCATGCGCTCGGCGCGCGGATCGACGTGTCCGCGCCACGCCGCCAGCATTGCCGGAAGCCCGAGGACGCCGATGATGACGATGAAGAGAATCGGAATGTGCAGGAAGACTGCGAAGAGCACGAAGAGCGCGAATCCGACGATCCAGAGCGGCGGCCAAAGCGCGCCGATGATACGGCCGCCGTCGAATGGCGGCATCGGAATCATGTTGAAGAGATTCAGAAAGGCGGACAGATCCGCACACGCAAACCAGAAGCGGTCCTGCGTTGCTTGACCGACGCCGTAACAGACGGCTGCCAGCCCGAGTCCGGTGAGCGGGCCGGCTAAAGCGATGTACGCGTCCTGTTCCAAATCGTCCGGGAGAGCGCCGGCGGTAAAGGCGCCGAGCAGCGGAACGAACGCAGGCAGACGCGCCGGCAACCCGTAGGCTCGGAAGGCGAAATAGTGGCCGAGTTCGTGCGCGAGCAAGAGCAGCATCATGACCACGGCAAGCTTCCAGCCGAAGATCACGACGTAGATCCAGAGCGAAAGCAGAAACGTCCAGCTGCCCGCGAGCAGTTTGGCGCCGACCAAAAGGACAAATTTGAACTTCACCAGCGCGGCGACGAGCGCCGCGAGGATGGCGCCGATCCCGGTTGGGCGGCGCCGCGCGGGCTTCGGCGCTTCGGGCTCCGGCTCGGTTGAGGGCGGAAGGTATTCCACGCGAGTCTCTTCAACCGCGTGTCGTGCCGGTCATCGTTATCGTCGGCGGAGGGTTCGCCGGCATCGCCGTCGCGCGCCGCCTGGAACGACGATTGCGGCCGAACGAAGCGGAGATCGTGCTCCTCAGCCGCGATAACTACTCGCTCTTTACGCCGATGCTGCCGGAAGTGACCTCGGGCGAGCTCGAGGTGCGCCACGTAGTCACGCCGATCCGCGAACAGCTGCGGCGGACTCGTTTCGTCTTGGCCGACGTCGACGCAATCGACGTCAACCGGCACGAGGTCACCTACCATCACGTCCTCACGGGGGTTCAAATCGTACAGCCGTACGATCAGCTCGTTCTGGCGCTGGGCTCGTCCACGTCGACCTTCGGACTTCCCGGCATCGCCGAGAACACGTGGCCGCTCAAGCGGCTCGAAGACGCCGACGCGCTGCGCAATCACCTGGTCTGGCTGTTGGAGCTGGCCGACACGATCGACGACGACGCGCGCCGGCGCCGGCTCATGACGCTCGTCGTCGTCGGTGGCGGCTTTACCGGCGTGGAGACCGCCGGTGAGATCGTCGAGCTCTTTCGTAGCGTCTTGCGATTCTATCGAAGACTGAACGCGAGCGATGTAAAGATGATTTTGGTCGAGGCGGGACCGACGCTTCTCGCTGGCCTACCTTCGAAAATGGGCGAGTATTCGCGGCGCATTCTCGAGCGCCGCGGCGTCGAAGTGCTTCTCGGCGACGGAGTTACGGGTGCGGACGAGCACGGGTTGACGTTGCAAAGCGGACGCCGTATCGAGAGTGAAACCATCGTGTGGAGCGCCGGCGTGAAACCGTCGCCGACGATCGCGGCCGTCGATCTGCCGAGAACCAAGCGCGGCGCGGTACGGACCGAACGCGACATGAGCGTCGCCGGGTTTGCGGGTGTCTGGGCGCTCGGCGATTGCGCCTCGATTCCGGATGGCGACGGCGGCGTGTATCCGATGACCGCACAGCACGCGATCCGCGAAGGACCGAAACTGGCCGACAACATCGTGGCCGCGATTCGCGGAAAGCCGACGAGGCCGTTTCGCTACCAAGCACTCGGCATGATGGCCGCGCTTGGCGGTCGCAAAGCCGTTGCGGAGCTGCCCGGCGGTGTCGTGATCACCGGTTTCATCGCTTGGTTCTTTTGGCGGACTTACTATTTGCTTCGCTTGCCCGGCCTCGACCGAAAGCTGCGCGTGGCGTTCGACTGGACGCTCGAACTGCTCTTTCCGCGAGACACGGCCGAGCTTCGCTTCGGCGAACGTGACGAGAGCGCGGCAGCCAAGAGATAGGGCGCGCTTCGTAGAACGCATCTGCATGCTCCGCGAGCCGATCGATCGCCTCATCCGGGACCCGAAGGAGTTCACCCGACGATGTCCACTTCCCGGATCCCGGCGAGATCCGCATCTACGACGAGACGCTGCGCGACGGCGAGCAGATGCCCGGCGTCTGCTACACTCCCGCGCAGAAACTCGAGATCGCCCGCGAGCTGGCCGAGATCGGCGTGCACGTCATGAGCGTCGGCTTTCCCGCTGCATCCGAAGGCGACCGGCGCACGCTGCAGCTCGTGATGGACGCGAAGCGCCGCGGCGAGCTCGGCGACGTCGAGATCGTCGTGATGTGCCGCAGCAATCGCAATGACATCGACATCACCGTGCAGACGCTGCGCGACGTGGGCGTCGAGCCGCGCGAGGTGACGTTCTTCATCTTTACGAGCGGCAGCGATCTTCACCTGAAGTACAAGATCGGCAAGACGCTACTGCGCTACGAGGGACGCGACGAGAGCGAATGGCTCGAGCTGCCGCTCGACTTTTATCGTGCGGCGAACATCCGCTTGCAGTGCGACGCGATTCGCCACGCGCGCGAGTGCGGCGTCGAGCGCGTCGAGTTCGGCGCGGAGGACGGCAGCCGCGGCGACGTCGACTACTTCATCGAGTATTTCAAGGCCGGGCTGGAGGCCGGTGGAACGCGCCCCGCTTGGCCCGACACGGTCGGCACGCTGACGCCCGAGGCGGCGCGCTGGTATTGCTCGCGCATCGTCACGGCCCTCCCGAAAGGACTGCCGATCGTCGCGCACCTGCACAACGACTACGGGCTCGGCACGATCAACGCGATCGTCGCGACGTCGTGCGGCTTCAAGGTCATTTCGGTCACGGCGAACGGATACGGCGAGCGCGCCGGCAACGTGAAACTCCACGAGTTCGTCGTCGCGTTGCGCGTGCTCTACGGCATCGAGCTTCCCGGCTTCAAGTACGGCAAGCTGCGCGAGCTCGCGCGCTTCATGGAACGCATGAGCGGGATTCCGCTGCAGCAGCACGAGCCGATCGTCGGCGCCAAGGTGTTCGCGCACGAGTCCGGCATCCACACGCAGGCGATGCTGATCGACCACCGCATGTACGAAGCGGTTCCAGCCGAGCTCGTCGGCGGCGGGACGAGCTGGGTCTTCGGCAAACACACCGGCGCCGCGCTCGTCGAAGACACGCTGCGCCGCCGGCGCGACCGCCTCGCCCGCGCGGGCGTCGAACCGACGCCGGAGCTGGCGCATCGCGTAACCGACGAGGTCAAACGCCTGCGCGAGGAGCGCGCCGCATCGAGCAGGAGCGAAGAGACGATCGAGCTCTACGAAGCCGCGATGCGCCGCCTCTCGCTGAACGAAGACGACGTCGTCGAAATCGCGATCGCGTTAGGAGCGCCCGCGAAAGCATCGTAGCCCGGCGCGTGAGCGTGGTAACTATCAATGTCATCCTGAGCGCAGCGCCGGAGGCGCGAAGTCGAAGGACGGGCTGGCATCGTAGTCCTGAGCGAGCCCTTCGACTACGCTCAGGATAAACTACGCGAGTCGAAGGACGGAACGCAATGGTGGATGCATGGTCGCACTTCGTCTCCGGCGCAAAGCGCCGTCGCTCAGTGCGACTAAGCTAACCCGTTCTTCGACTCCGCTCGCTGCGCTCGCTGCGCTCAGGATGACGCTGGGCGCTTCCGTCCTTCGACTCCGCGCCCTTCGGGCGCTCCGCTCAGGATGACACGGCTTAAGCCTGGCTGCCTAAACGCCAGGTTGCGACGAACGCCTTAAACACGACCGCGTAATCGTCGTGCACGAAGCGCACGCTGCGCGAGCCGGTGCGTTCGAAGCCGGGGATCGTCGCGACGAGGTGCGCCTGCGCCGCGGTGACGAGCTGCACGTCGAGCGCGACCGGCGGTTCAACCACGAAGAGCTTCGCGTCCCCGGCGTGGCGGACGGCTTCTTCGGCCTCGCGCTCGATCGCGCGGCACGCGGCAGCCGGCGTCATGGAATTCGCCGCGAAGTTTCCGATAGATTCCTTGACGATCGCGCCGCGCACCCACGGCATCTGCTCCTGAACGCCTTCGATCGTCGTGCGGTCGCCGGTGACGAGCAAGAGCGGCACGCCGTAGTAGCCGAGGAGCGCGGCATTGAGCGTCGCCTCGCTGCAGCGCATGCTCGTTGATGCGGACCTCGTAGATCACCGACGGCGTATAGGTGTGACAGAGCACCGCGTCCGCATCGCCTGCCGCGCCGTGATAACCGACGAAAAATGCGCCGCCGAAGCCGGCGTCGGCGTCTTGCACCATCGAGAACGGCTTGCGATTGCCGAAGATGACGCGCACGTCAGGCGGCAGGTCGTCGAACAGCGAGGTTTCGCATCGGCCCGTGCGAGTCGTTGACCAATACGCCGGCGACGCCGGCCGCGCGCGCCCCCTCGATCGCGCCGCAGACTTCGTTCGTGTAGTAGCGCCGATAGATCGCATAGTCGGGATTCGGCGTGCGCGCGTCGACCTGCTCCCACGCGC
The DNA here is from genome assembly GCA_963759245.1 of Vulcanimicrobiota bacterium. Lineage (GTDB taxonomy): Bacteria > Vulcanimicrobiota > Vulcanimicrobiia > Vulcanimicrobiales > Vulcanimicrobiaceae > Cybelea. Next base: position 571,246 of record CAVWYN010000003.1, read on the forward strand.
AGACGCCTGCGACGCCCTCCATGTCGCTCGAGATATAGAGGTTCACGCGATCGGGTCGGCGGCGGCGGCGATGCGCGTCGCGGCGATGAAGGCTTGCATGACAGCCGGGTACTCATCCGAAGCGAATCGCACGGCGCGGCCGCCGATTCGAACGAAGCCGGGCATGAGCTCGATGAAGTCGGCGTGCTCGGCCCCCGCCGTCTCTACGATCAGCTCGAAGGGCGGATCGAACGTGAAGGGCCGTGCTCGCCCGATCCCTCGCATCGCCTCGCGCGCGCCGGCCCGGATCGCCTCGCGGGCGGCGTGCGGCGTCAACGAGTTCACCGCGGAATAGCCGATCGCGTCCTTGACCGCAATCCCCACCGCCCAGGGCATCGTGCGCGTCGTCTCCTCGACGATCGTTCGATCGCCGGTGATCAGCGCGACCGGAACGCCGTAGCTGCCCGCGAGCGCCGCGTTGAGCAGCGCCTCGCTGCACGCGATGCCGTTGACGGTCACGCGATAGACGGATTCGCTGAACGTGTGCGCGAGCGTCGCCGGGTCGCCCGCCTTCGCATGGTAGCCGGTGAAAAATGCGGCGCCGGCGTGCGCATCCAAGCCCTGCATCATGCTCCACGGTTTGGGCGCGCCGGAGATCACGCGCAGGTCGTCGTCGTCGGGCAGGTCGTCGAAGAGCAGGTTGCGCATCGACCAATGCGAGTCGTTCACGAGCACGCTGCGGACGCCGGCCTCACGCGCGCCTTCGATCGCCGCGCGCACCTCGAGCGTCATCAGGCGCCTGAAGACCGGATATTCGTGCGCGTCGCTCGGGTCGCACTGCTTCCAAGAGCTGACGCCGGCCGTGCCTTCCATGTCGCACGAAATGTACAGGTTCATGGGCGGAGGCCTTCGCGAGCTTGAGCCAGGCCGGTCTGGGCCGCGACGTTCTTTGGATTGGCGCGGAGCGCGCGCTCGTAGAACGGAATGGCCTGCGCAAATTTATTGGCAGCCAGATACATATCGGCGAGCTGCGTCAGCGCGACGTCGTCGCTCGGATGGGCTGCGATCCGCTGGCGCAACGTCTGCAACTGCGCCATCACGGGCGCGGGCGGCCCGCCTTCGACGCGGTTCTGCGATCCTTGCGACTCGGCCGGCGCGTTGGCTTGCGATTTGACGGACGCTCCAAAGACCGATCCGCTCACGCCGAATCCGACGGTTACGAGATACGCCATCGCGCAAAGAAAAACGGCGGAGATCACGAGAACGATCGGCACGTAAATTCGGGGCGGCAGACCGTTCGAGGCGTTAGTCGGCACGAAGAGTCGGTTGGACGCGCGCCGAAAAAACCTTGCGTGAGAGACTTACAGTCGGAGGCCGACCTTCAGTTGCTCTTCGCCCGCTTGAACTACGAGTTTTTCAACGGCGAGGTTCCCGACTGCCGGATTCGCTACAACGAGCGTTTTTCGAACTCGGCGGGGCGCATCAACTACGGTGCACCGCCGCTCGTCATCGAGCTCTCGCCAAAACACTTTCGCCAATATCCGCAAGCGTTGGAGGAGACGCTCCTCCACGAGATGGTCCATGCCTGGTGTTACGCGAGGTTCCGCGACACGGGCCACGGCGCTCGCTTCAAACGGAAACTGCGGCAATGCGGCATCAAGTCGATCTACCACGATCTCGGCAGCGTCGCTCCCCTCAAAGAGTCGGGAAAACGCTACATCTTGCGCTGCGAGCACTGCACCTTTGAAGTGCTGCGGCGCAGCCGGCCGCGCAGGCCGGCCAGCTGTCCCCGCTGCAATAAGCGAAGCTTCGACGCTCGCTACCCGCTTACGGTCTTGGAGGTCGTGGAGCTGCGCGCCGCGGGGACGACGCTTGAGGGGGCGCGTGCCGCTCGCGAGTGCGAAAAGCGACTTTCGTCCGGGCAGAATCGCGCCTCACGGGGCGAAGATGGAGGCGTATGAGTAGCAGCGTGACCAAGAACGGCGCGAAGGTCCGCGTCGAGAGCGACTCGATGGGGAAGATCGAGGTCCCCGCCGACAAGTATTACGGCGCGCAGGCGGCTCGTTCGCTCGTTCACTTCGACATCGGCGACGGCGAGTGGCCGCGCGACGTCATGCCGCGGCAGGTCATCCAGGCGATGGCGGTGCTCAAGAAGGCCGCCGCGCTCGTCAATCAAGATCTTGGCAAGCTCGACGCCGAACGGGCTCGCCTCATCGCGGCGGCCGCCGACGAGATCATCGACGGAAAGCTCGACGCGCACTTTCCGCTGCGGGTGTGGCAAACCGGGTCCGGCACCCAGACGAACATGAACGTCAACGAGGTCATCTCGAATCGCGCGATCGAGCTGGCCGGCGGCGCGATGGGATCGAAGACGCCGGTTCATCCCAACGACCATGTGAACATGTCGCAATCCTCGAACGACACGTTCCCGACCGCGATGCACGTCGCCGGTGCGCAGGCGATGGTGGCGATGTTGCCGGCCGTCGAGGCGCTGCGCGACGCGCTGCACGCGAAGGCGAAGGCGTGGTCGCACATCGTCAAGGTGGGACGCACGCACCTGCAGGACGCGACGCCGATCACGCTCGGGCAAGAATTTTCGGGATACGTTACTCAGCTCGACCGCGCGATCAGGGCCTGCAAGGAGGCGTTGGATCCGCTGTACGATCTCGCAATCGGCGGCACCGCGGTCGGGACCGGGCTCAACGCGCATCCGGAGTTCGGCGAACGCGTGGCGCGCAGGATCGCCGAGCTCACGGGCCTTCCCTTCCGTTCGCACCCGAACAAATTTACGGCTCTAGCGTCGCACGACGACTTCGTCTTCGCGTCCGGAGCGCTCAAGATGCTCGCCGCCGCGCTCATGAAGATCGCCAACGACATTCGCTGGCTTGCCTCCGGCCCACGCGCCGGAATCGGCGAGCTCGTGCTGCCGGAGAACGAGCCGGGCAGCTCGATCATGCCCGGGAAGGTGAACCCGACGCAGTCCGAGGCGATGACAATGGTCTGCGTGCAGGTCTACGGGAACGATCTGGCGCTCAGCTTCGCCGCGACGCAGGGCAATTTCGAGCTCAACGTCTTCAACCCGGTGATGATCTACAATTTCCTGCACTCGACGACGCTGCTGCGCGACGCGTGCACGATGTTCCGCGAACACGCCGTCGAAGGATTGCAGCCCAACGAGTCGCAGATCAAGAAATATCTGGACGAGTCGCTGATGGTCGTCACGGCGCTCTCGCCGCATATCGGCTACGACAAGGCGGCCGAGATCGCCAAGAAGGCGCACCACGAGAAGACGACGCTCAAGAACGCCGCGCTCGCGCTCGGGCACGTCACCGAAGAGCAGTACGATCGCATCGTCGTCCCGGCGGAGATGACCTCGCCCCGCTAGGCGGTGTACCCAAACGCGCAGCTGACCTTAGACTCCTAGAGATGCCGCCAGACTAACGTGATGGCCGTGACCACCAGCGCCACGGCGACGACGATCAAGAGTTGCGGAGACTTGAGGCGAAGCGAGAGACGCGCGCCGATCGGGCCGCCGAGTAATCCGCCGAGCACGAGCGGGATGACGTCGCGCCCGACCACGTCGTGTTGGAGGATGTGCGTGATCAAGCCGGGCGGCGACGTGAGAAGTATCGCAAACTGCGAGGTCGCGCCGATCACGTGCACCGGCAGTTCGGAAAAATAGAGAAATGCCGGAACCATGACGGTTCCGCCGCCGAGGCCGAAGAGACTCAAGAAGATCCCGACGACGAAGCCGATCGCCAAGGCGCCGCGGTACGACATACCCTTGATTCGCTGGAGGCGCGCAGGCTCGGGGCGGCCGGCCAAATGTCGCTCGGCATTCCAGATCAAGTCGCCCGCCACGGCGATCAGCAGCACCGCCAAGAGCACGTCGAAGATGCGCGCGGAGATGTGCAACGAGAGGATCGCGCCGAGGATACCGCTGGGGAGGCCGCCGAGCGCGATCAGCAACCCAATCTTCAGATGCACGCGCCGGTGCAGCAGATATGTGAAGGCGCCGCTCGCGCTATTCGCGACGATCAGTACGAGCGACGTCCCAGCCACGTCGGCCGGCGGGAAGCCGAGGACGAGCCGGAGGATCGGAACGAGCACGAAGCCGCCGCCGAGGCCAACCATCGAACCGAAGACGCTCGCCACGAAAGCGGCGGCGAAGAGTTCGACGCCAAAATTCAGAGCGTTGAGCGCCTAACTCGCGCGGCCGATGTAGCGGCGGTCGCGCGTGTCGATTCGAATGACGTCGCCGCTTTCGACGAACAGCGGCACGTTTACGGTCGCACCGGTTTCCAGCTTCGCGGGCTTCGTCGTATTGGTCGCCGTGTCGCCGCGGAAGCCGGGGTCCGTCTCGACGATCTTGAGTTCGACGTGAGCCGGCAGATCGACGCCGATCGGCGTCCCGTCGTGGAACTGCATGTCGACGACCATTCCGTCTTTCAGGAAATCGGCCGGATCGCCGATCAGGTCGCGCTGGAGCGTGACGTTTTCGAACGTCTGCTGGTCCATGAAGTGGTAGCCGTCGGCGTCGTTATAGAGCATCTGCATCTGACGGTTATCGACGAGCGCGCGCTCCAATTTTTCGCCCGCGCGAAAGGTTCGCTCCAAGGTGGTTCCAGTCTTGACGTTCTTCAAGCGAGTACGCACGAAGGCCGAGCCCTTTCCCGGCTTGACGTGGAGAAACTCGATGACGGTCCAGAGCTGGCCGTCCACGACGATGGTTATGCCGTTACGAAGATCGTTTGACGAAATCATGGAGTCGAGGTGTTCTTTCGCAGGCGAATCGGTCCTTCGGTGCCGGCGCGCAACCGAACGATATTCTCCCGATGCGTAAAAACAATGAGCAACGCAGCGAAAATGCCGTACGCCGTTTCCGGGAGCGACGCCGTGAAAGTCCATATCGCAAAGGGTGCGAGTACGCTGCCGAGCAGCGAACCGACCGAAGAGTAGCGAGTCACCGCGGCGCCGGCTATCCAGCCGCCGATTGCGACGAGCCCTGCCGGCCAACACAAAGCCATAATCGCGCCGAACGACGTGGCAACTCCCTTGCCGCCCCGCAAGCGCAGCCACGGCGAGAAACAATGGCCGAGCACGGCGCCGGTCGCGACGAGCGCGCCCATGATCTGCTCGCCCGGCGGAAGGAACTCGAAATCTAGATGACCGGGGAAGAAGTGCAACGCCCAAAGTGTCGGCGCGAATCCCTTGAGCGCGTCGAGCAGCAGGACGACGATCGCGCCGCCTTTGCCCAGCGTCCGCAGGGCATTCATCGCCCCGATATTGCCCGAGCCTTGACTGCGGATGTCGGTGTGATAGAAAAGCCGCCCGATCAGGTAGCCGAACGGAATCGACCCGATCAAGAAAGCTCCGATGAATGTCACGATAGGAATCGCGATCGTGATCGCCAGCATGGCTCGAGCCGTCGCTTCCGGGATTCCGACGTCCATCAGCGAGGCTCCCCCAACTCTCGACGCGGCTGAAAGCGCAACGACAGCGGCACGCCTTCGAAGTCGAAGTGGGCGCGAATGACGTTTTCCAAGAAGCGCTTATAGTGCGGCTGGACGAGCTCCGGATCGTTGCACGCGAAGACGACGAGCGGCGGATGCGTTGCCGGCTGCGAAGCATAATAAATTCGCGGCAGCCGCCCTGCAGTCCCTGATGGAGGATGCGCGAACACGGCGTCGCGGATCACGGTATTGAGCATCGCGGTGGGGACGCGACGGTCGAGGTTTTCGGCGACTCGGGCAACGATCGGCATGAGGCTGCCTAAACGGCGGCGCGTCTTTGCGGAGAGGAACGTGATCGGTGCAAACGCCGCAAACGGGATCGACTCTCGGACGGCTTTCGCCAATTCAGCCTGAGTGAAGTCACCCTCCTGCTCGCGAACGAGATCCCATTTGTTGCCGACCAGGATCAGCGCCTTACGTTCCTCGATCGCGATGCCGGCTAAGCGGCGATCCTGTGCCATGATGCCGGTCATCGAATCGAATACGAGCAGCGCCACGTCGCAGCGCGCGACGGCGCCGAGCGAGCGAAGCGCCGCGTAGTACTCGATCGCGCCGTGCGCTTCCGGCTTCTTTCGCACGCCGGCGGTATCGACTAACCGGAACGGCCGATTCTGCCATTGGAAAGGAGAGTCGACCGCGTCGCGCGTCGTTCCGGGCGTTTGCGAGACGAGCGTGCGTTCTTCGCCGAGGAGAGCGTTCACGAGCGAGCTCTTTCCGACGTTCGGGCGTCCGATCACCGCCAACGCCAGCTCGCCTTCGGGCGACGGGCCGCCGACGTGCGCAGGCAAGAGTTCGACGATGCGATCGAGCAGATCGCCCGTGCCCTCGCCGCGAATGGCGGAAACGGCACACGGCTCCCCAAAGCCGAGTCGCCCGAACTCGGCGTAAATGCTGGCAGCCGCGCTATCCGCTTCGGCCTTGTTCGCGACGAGCACGATCGGCTTACCCTTTCGCCGCAGGATTCGTGCAACGTCGTCGTCGAGCGGATGAAGCCCCGTCTGCGCGTCGACGACCATCACGACGACGTCCGATTCGTCGGCGGCCGCCTCGGCCTGCAGGTGCGTCGCCTCGGCCAGCTCCGCGCCGTGCGCAATCGCAGCCGTAGGATCGATGCCCGCGGTGTCGACGACGCTAAAGATGCGGCCGCGCCAGTCGCAGAGCGCGTAAAGCCTGTCGCGCGTCACGCCCGGCGTGTCCTCCACAATAGCCAAGCGGCGCCCGATCAACCGGTTGAAGAGCGCGCTCTTTCCGACGTTGGGCCGTCCCACGATCGCCACCGTCGGCGGCCGGAGCATTCCTCCCTCGGGCACCGCTTCCACTGCTTGCATTCCAGCTGTAACTTCTGAGTTAGCCAAGCGAGTTCCCCAGATGTGTCGCCCTTCGAGTCCTCAGGGTGACACAAGGCCCTACAGCGAACTGCGCTCCGATGCGCTCGAAGGAGCCGGCGCCCGGCATCTATATCGAAACGTTCGGCTGTCAGATGAATGAAGCCGATTCGCAGTACATCGCGGATCGCGCGGTTTCCGCCGGATATCGGATTGCGACCGCTGCGGACGAGGCGAGCATCGTTGTGATCAATACGTGCACCGTTCGCGAAAGCGCGGAACGGCGCGCGTACGGCCGGATGAACCACTTCAAAGCGCTCAAAGATGCCGATCCGAGCCGCCGCCTAGTCGTGATGGGATGTCTGGCCGAACAGGATCGCGACCGCATGAAGCAACTCGCGCCGCACGTCGATGCAATCTTCGGCACGAAGGAACTGGGACGGCTTGCAGGTCAGCTGGAGGAATGGCGTGGGACGCCGCGGAGCGATAGCCGCGATAACATGCTTCGGTTCGCGATCGGCGGAACGGCCGACGGCGTGACCGATGCGTTCTCGCACCTGCGCGCATTCGTTACCGTGCAGCGCGGTTGTTCGTATTACTGCACGTTCTGTATCGTCCCACACGTTCGGGGACGTTTCGATCACCGGACGCGGGCGGCGATTCTCGAGGATGCGCGCCGGCGGATCGCGCAGGGCGCCCGCGAGATCGTTTTGGTGGGGCAGACCGTGAACGCCTGGCATGACGCGGAAGGTGCGGACTTCGGCGATCTCTGCAAGGCCGTCTCCGGGCTGTCCGGATTGGAGCGGCTCACGTTCATTTCACCCCACCCGAAGGACTTCACGGAAAAGATCGTCGACGACCTCGCCGGGATCGCCACCTTGAGTCCGCGCGTCCATCTCCCCCTTCAGTCGGGCAGCGATTCGCTCTTGCGGCGCATGAATCGCAAGTATACGCTGGCGCAGTTTCACGAAAAGGTCGAGATGGTAACAGCCCGCATTCCCGGATGCGCGATCACGACCGACATCATCGTCGGCTTTCCGGGCGAAACCGATGCGGATTTCGAAGCGACGCTGACGTACGTTCGCACCGGCGTTTTCGCAAACGCCTTTACCTTCATGTATTCGACTCGTCGCGGGACGCCGGCGGCTCGATGGGATCAGGTGCCCAAGGAAGTCGTGCGGGCGCGTTTTGACGAGCTGGTCGACGCTCAGAACCGGCTGACGCGCGAGTACCACGACCGCAAGATCGGAACCGTCGTGCGCGCGTTGATGGCCGGCGATTCCAAGAAAGATGCCAACAATCTGACCGCCAAGACCGGGGATAACGTTACCATCGTCGCGCCCAAGCCGCTCGATTATCGCGCGGCCGGTTCCGACGCGACGCATCCGTACGCGCGAGCCCCTTGGCTCGACGTGATAATCGACGGCGGCCACGTCTGGGGCTGCAGCGGAAGAGTCGTCGGACGAGCCTTCCGATTCACAGATGCAGCGATGCCGGCGGCGCCCGCGCTCATCGACTTGGTGACCTGACGCCGGTAGTGTCCAAGTACTCGCCGATGCTCGAGCAGTACTTTGGGATGAAGGTGAAACATCCCGAGGCGATCTTGCTCTCGCGAGTCGGCGATTTTTACGAAGCCTACGGCGAGGATGCGGAAGTCATCGCGCGCGCGTTGCAGATCGCGCTAACGAGCAAAGAGGCGGGCGCGGGCAAGCGCGTCGCGATGGCGGGCGTCCCGCACCACGCGTTGGCGCAGTATCTCGCGCGCCTCGTGCAGCAGCGGTTCATCGTTGCGCTCGCCGAACAGCTCGAGGTTCCGCAGCCGAATCGGCTCGTGCGCCGCGACGTCGTCCGGCTAGTTACGCCCGGCACCTTGATCGAGGAGCAGCTCCTCGACGGCAAGCAGAACAACTACCTCGCCGCGATCGCGATGGTGGGCGACACCTTCGCCCTGGCGTACGCGGACGTCTCGACCAGCTATTCGGCCGCGACGGCAATCGCCGGCGAAAATTCGTACGACGAGCTGCTCGCCGAGCTGGCGCGCATCGCTCCGACGGAGATCGTCGCCGACGTTCCGGCGGACCTTCGCGCAACGATCGCGAGCGCGGTCGAGAACATCGGCGCGCGTCTGGCGACGCCCAGCCTCAGCCTCGTGGAATCGCGCGAGCGCGAAAATTTCGCGGGATTCTCGATGGACGAGTCGTTGGCGATTAACCGGGCACTCGATGCGCTCGGCGGTTTCGTCAAGCGGACCGGCGTAACGAACGGCGCGCGGGGATTGAGCGACCCGCAGGTCTATCGGCGACAGCAATTCCTGGCCATAGATCCCGCCACGCGCAAGCACCTCGAGCTGACGCACGCGCAGGGGCAGAACCCGCGGGCGACCCTGCTCGCGACGCTGGACGCTTGCGCGACGTCGATGGGATCGCGGATGCTGGCGCGCTGGATTCTCGCGCCGCTGGTCGACGTGGATGCGATCCTCACGCGCCAGAACGTGATCGCGGCGTTGCTGCCGGAGCACGCTCGCCGCGACGCCATGCGCGAGATTCTGCGAGGCTCCTTCGATCTCGAAAGGATCGCGCAGAAGGTGCGCTTTCGCCGCGCCGCGCCGCGGGATCTCGCTTCGCTGCGCCGCACGCTCGAGATGCTTCGTCCGCTGCGGCAGCTGGCGTTTCCCGAGATGGCGCTTCTATTCGAGCGCATCGGCGACTTCAGCGAGATGCTCGACGATTTGCATCGAACGCTGGCGGAGGATCCGCCGGCGCAATTGAGCGACGGCGGCGCGATACGCCCCCAAGCCAGCGCGGAGCTGACCGAGTGCGTCGCTCTGCGGACCGACGCGCGCTCGAAGCTCTCCGAACTCGAGCAGCGCGAGCGGGAACGAACCGGCATCAAGTCTTTGAAAGTGAAGTACGTCAGCACGTTCGGCTACGCCATCGAGGTCGCTAAGAACTATGCGGATGCGGTCCCTCCGGAGTATCTGCGCAAGCAGACGCTCACCAACGGCGAGCGTTACGTCACGCCGGAACTCAAGGAGCTCGAGCTCGCCATTTCGACGGCGCAAGTTCGTCAAGAGCGCCTCGAGCAGCAACTCTTCGCCGAACTTCTCGAACGCATCGCGGCCGAGGTGGAGAGGCTGCTGACGGCCGCCGACGCGATCGCGCAGATCGACGCGCTGGCCGCGCTCACCCAGTGCGCCGCCGAGCGCGGGTACGTCCGCCCGAGTTTCGTCGACCAGAGCCTCGTCGCGATCGAAGACGGGCGCCATCCGGTGATGGAGGCGGTGCTGCACGCGCACTTCGTGCCGAACGATCTGGGCCTGCGCGTCGCCGATCAACGCTTTATCCTCTTGACCGGACCGAATATGGGCGGCAAGTCGACCTACCTGCGCCAAGCCGGGCTGCTCACGATCATGGCCCAAATCGGTTCGTTCGTGCCGGCGAAGAAGATGGAGCTCGGCGTCGTCGACAGGATCTTCACTCGCATCGGCGCGGGGGACGACCTCGCCTCGGGCCAGTCTACCTTTTATATGGAGATGGCGGAAGCGGCGAACATCCTCCGCCGCAGCACGCAACGATCGCTGCTCCTGATCGATGAGGTGGGACGCGGGACGGGGACGGTCGACGGGCTCGCGATCGCTCAGGCGATCTGCGAATTTCTCCTGTCGCTCGAAGAGCAGGCTCCGCTCGTCCTGTTTGCGACGCACTTCCACGAGCTGTGCGCGTTGAGCGAGCACTGGAGTCTGGTCGCCAACTATCACATCACGGCGGTAGAAAATACCGCGCGAGGGGGCGCGCCGGTCTTTTCGCATCGCGTTCAGCCCGGAAGCTCGTCGCGCTCGTTCGGCATCGAGGTTGCGCGCATGGCCGGACTACCCGAAGCGGTCATCGAGCGCGCGCAGGAAGTCGCCGAGGCGCTCGGCGGGCACGCCGACATCGAAGCGCGCGTTCCGCTGCGAAAGAAGATGCCGAAGCCGGCACCGCCCGAGCGCCAGCTTACACTCTTGCAACCCTAGAGAGGGCTGAATCGCCGGCCGACGGAAGAGTCGACTGAGTTGACACGTTTCTTTACGCGGTTCGGTTTCTGCTTGGCTCTCGCCGTCATGGCCGCGGCGATTGCCGACCCGCTCGTCGAGTTTGCTTCCAACGCCGGCTGGTTCGGAGCCGGTAACTTTACCGATCACAGCAATTTGGACGTGGTGCCCGCCCTCTTCGCGGGTGTCGCTCTGCTCGGAATTTATCTGGTTCGACGAGCCCGCACGGTCCTGGCCGATCGGGCGTTTCCGCGGGGCATCGCGTCCCAGATGCCGTTGATTTTCCTCTTGCAGATTCTCGCTCTGTACTTCATGGAGACGGGCGAGCAGTTCGTCGCGTACGGACACGCCCTGGGCCCCGCGATATGGTTGGGCGGTCCGGCGATCGCGAGCCTGGCCATTCACGCCGCGATCTGCGTCGCGGTTGCGCTTTGGATCGCGCGCTCGATTCGATCGCTCGCCACGACCACGCTGCGCGTCATCCGGTTGATTCGCGCGATCGCGACTCGCGCCGCGCATTCTAAGGAAATTGTGACCGCCGGACTGCCCGATGCGGTCACGTTCAAACAGCTCGCTCCGGTTCTCTGCAGAATCGGTGAGCGAGCGCCTCCCATAGCCGCCTAACCCGTTACGTCTCGGCCCCGACTCCTTGGAGCGGCTATGGGGGAATTATCATGCTTTCAAAATTATGGTTTCGCTGGTGCGTTGCGGCGGTCGTCGGCGCGGCTTCGGTCGCGGTCGGCTTTTTCGCGTTTCGCGGGGCGATTGCGCAGCATATCGTGGACCAAACTGCGCGTAGCTCCTTTGGCGGACTAAAACTCAACCTACTGATTTTGGGTTATCAGGCGGACGAAGCGACGACCGACTCGATCGTTCTCGCTCATCTCGACGTCGGGCGGCGCACCGCGACGCTCGTCTCGGTACCGCGCGATACGTGGGTGCCGGTTCCGAAGCAAGGCGCCATGAAGATCAACTCGGCCTACGCGTTCGGAGGAGCCCACGCGACGGCCAGAGTCATCGGCGACCTCATGGGAGGCATCCCAATCGATGCAATCGTCGCCTTGCAGCCCGAAGACGCCGCGAAGCTCGTCGATGTGATGGGCGGCCTCGACGTCAACGTGGACGAGGCTATGGACTACGACGACAGCAGCGGCGATCTCCATATTCACCTCAACAAGGGCGAACAACACCTCACCGGCGACCAGGTGGCGGGATACGTGCGATTTCGGCACGATCCGACCTCGGACTTCGGGCGAATGAAGCGACAGCAGACGGTTCTCAAGTTGATCATGAACCAACTGAGCGAACCGCAGAACTGGGCGAAACTCCCCGCGATTCTTCGGTCGGCGCGCAAACAGGTCAAGACGACGCTAAGCAACGAGCAGCTGCTGTCGCTGCTGACGATTTACCGGAGCGTCCCCGACGACAACATCCGGTCGTTCACGCTGCCGAGCCGCGCCGGTTGGGTAGGAGACGCTTCCGTCGTGTTCGCCGATCGCCGGTGGGCCAAGCTAATCGGCGCACTGCTCTTCGCCAAGGCCGATCCGCCGCAGGACGAGGTCTTGGTCGTCAACGCCACCGGGAATGGAGCGTTCGATCGAACCCTGATAGGCGCATTGCGCGGCGCCGGCTGGAACGTCCCCACCTTCGTCGACGAAAAAGCCAAGCGCGCGAGCGTTGTGATCGGCGCGTCGCCGGCCGCGACGGTCTTGGCCAAGACCTTCGCGACGCGGATTCGGGCGGGCACGAAGACGGCGTTGGTCATCGGCACCGATCTCGCGCCGGACGCGGAGTAACGCCGTGTTTTAAGAGCCTAGTGCGGGGAAGATGATTTGAGCGGTCGATACGAGGGTTAGAGCGCCGACGATGACGACCGTAGCCCACGCAATGATGTTAAAGGCCGGCCCGTTGGTCCAGGCGCCCATCAACTGCTTGTTGTTGATCAACAGCAACATCAACACGAGCACGATCGGAAGCAGCATTCCGTTGAGCACCTGCGAGTAGAAGATGATTTTCAGCAGCGGAGCGCCGGGGATGATCACGATGCCGGCCCCGATGGTGATCAGCGCCAGATAGAATCCGTAAAAAATCGGCGCCTCAAAAAATCGGTGATCGACGCCGCGCTCGAACCCAAACGCCTCGCAAACGTAGTATGCGGTCGAGAGCGGCAGGATCGACGCGGTAAAGACAGCGGCGTTGAGGAGTCCGAGCGCGAACAGCAGGGCCGCGAACTTGCCGGCCAGCGGTTGGAGTGCGACCGCGACGTCGCTCACGTCGTTGACCACGATCGGATGTGTGGCATGGAGGTTGTGGACGTAGATCGTGGCGGCGCACGAGACGATGATGAAATATGCGATCACGTCGGTCCAAATTCCGCCGGTGACGACGTCGAGCCGCGAGTAGCCGTAATCGTCCTCGCGGACACCCTTGTCGACGACGGCCGCCTGGATGTAGAATTGCATCCACGGCGAGATCGTCGTTCCGATAACCGCTATGATCATGATGATGTAGGCCTTCGACGCCTGAAAATGCGGCACGAGGCTCTGACGCAAGACGTCGTGCCAATCGGGACGCACGACGAATGCGCTGACGACGTACGCGATGTAGACGAAGCAAAAGAAGAAGAAGACCCTTTCGACGACTTTCGCCGATCCGCGCGTCACGGTGAGGAAGACAAAAATAGCCGCACCAACGACGAGCGCGATCTTGAGCGCCTCGGCATTCGCGAGGTGCAGGTAACCGCCGAAAATCGGCGCCGAGGACGCAACCCCGGCAAACTCCGTTGCCGTGTTGCCGACGTCTCCGAGCACGAAGAGGAGGAGACACCAAAACGTCACCTTGACCCCGAAATTCTCGCGAATGAGGTCGGCGAGACCCTTGCCGGTGACCGCGCCCATTCGAGCGCACATCTCCTGGACCACGACGAGCGCGACCGTTATGGGTACGAGCAGCCAGAGCAGCGAGTAGCCGAACTGCGCGCCGGCCTGCGAATAGGTGAGGATTCCGCCAACGTCGTTATCGGCGTTCGCAGTGATGATGCCCGGGCCGACGATCGAAAGAAACATGACGACCGACCGCCACACGTTCGGCCGGACGATGCGCGCGACGGGAAGCGAGACCTGCGTCATAAGGCGATCCTCTGATCGACGATCAGAGCCGTGCCGCGCATCGTCGGCGGGAGACCGCCGGCGATCGACGGGAGTCCGACCAAGGCGTAGCGTCTGGCTTCGACGAGGATCGCCGTCTTGGGTCCGGTCGCGAGTTGGAGTCCCGCAAAACCGACGCCATAGATGGCACCGACCGGCGTGAGCGCCCATCTTCCGGCAAGCTCGTAACGGCCGTAACCTCCTACGGCGAGCAGCTTGTCGCTGAAATGATGCCCCCAGCTAAAGACCACTTGCGGCGCGCGTGTCGCTACCTCGTCGAACTCCTGGCCCGGATCGGCGGGCCGATCGAGATAATCTTCGATGCCGTCGAATGCGAAGTCGTCCTGCGGAAGATGCCATGCCACGTAGAGCCCCAGCTGCCGATCGCGGCCGATCGTCGGAAATCGATTTTTTTGGAGCAGAAAGAAGCCGTCGACGAAACCGACTTGCGCGGCGTTGGCTTCGGTTTCCGGAGTGAGCTGCCGCCAGTCGCCGAGGCTGGCGTGCACCTCGAGCTTCTTGTCGTTGTGGTCGTATTTGAAGCGAAAGCCGGCGCGGTTTGCGCCGATCACGGTGTTATCGACGAGTTGATATGTCGATTTCAGCCACACGCCCGGCCACGACCACGCGACGCTCCAAACGTTCTCCGGTATGCCGTACGGCAGGATCATCGTCGCGTAGGTCGGGTCGAAACGATGATATTCCAGCGTCGCCACGTCGGAACCGAGGTGGCGTGCCAGGCTGAAGTGCTCGTAGTTGCCGTAGTGCGACGTGCCCGGATCGGCCACCAACCCGGCGTTGTACCACGCGCGTCCGAGCTCGGTTAGTGCGTCCCAGCCCTTCAAAGGATGGAAGAAAGCACGGGCGCCCGCGATCGTCTGCGTCTGATTCGCCAGCAAGCTCGTAAAAAGGCGCCCTTGCGGGCCGGTGTGAATTTCCTGATCGGAGCCAAAGAAGGTGGTCGTCGAGATCGGCGCGCCGCTGCTCCACAAATCGGCAAGCTGAAACGAGAAGCGTCCGCTGTCCCCGCGATCGAACACGACCGAACCCATCGTCAGGCGCACGCTCGTGCCGGGCAGGGCGGGCAGCAACGCGTCGGTGAGCTCGGCCGTCGCGTCGCCGGAATGCATGACGGCATCGGCCCCGAGCAGGGGTAACGACGATGGGCTCGTCGGCCAGGATCCGATCGAGGGCATGCCGGGGCCGAGCGTTTCCGCGGTCTGCACCCCGACCGATGGGACGACCGACGTCAGCGGCGGCGGCGCGAAAACGAACCGGTCCGTTTGCGCGAGATTGAAATATCCGCCGCGCAGCTTCCAGCTGCCGTCCGTTGCGGCGACCGACGCGCCGAGCAGGCTTGCATTGACCAAGCTCGCATCGTCTTGGCCCGCGTGCGTCGGGAACGAGATCGAATAAGGAACGATTCGCGCGAGCGCGTGCGCGTTCAGGTTTGCGATCGGCGGCTCGCTCCAGTAGAGCGCGTTGGTGGTGCTTCCCGTCAATCCGCCAACGCCGAGCGTCGCCGTGAAGTCGAATCCCGTCGCATGGTAGACGCCGGAGAACTCGTATTGCGCTACGCCGGCTACGCCCGGAGTCACCGGGGCGCTCGAAAACCAATCATAGGGCGACATCGGTGATATCGGGGAGCCGTGAGCGAACTCGGAGGCTTGCGGGGGCGTCGTACCGGGCCCCCCGGTTGATTGATCGATGAAGACGTTCGATCCGCTGACCTTGAGCTCAACGCGCGGCGTCGCCGCCGGTGAGGGCGACGGCGCCGGGCTTGATGCCGCGGCAGTTTGAAGCGCCGCGAGCAGTAGAGCTCCGAGCAACATGCGCGCTGTCTAACTGACGAGAGCTCGCCAAAAGCTGAAGCGGGGACCGCGATCGCCCTGGTTGGCGCGCAATGCATCGTTGTGAATCGGCCCGTAACCGCCGGTCAGGCGGTGCGCAAGACCGAACAGAAACGTCAAGACCTTTTTCATGACACGTACCTCTAATGTGTTACGGTTTGCCGCGCCGAACGATCGAGCGCAGCAGGAAAGTTACGGCTCGTTACGAGCCGCGATCGACTAC
Organism: Vulcanimicrobiota bacterium; assembly: GCA_963759245.1. GTDB lineage: Bacteria > Vulcanimicrobiota > Vulcanimicrobiia > Vulcanimicrobiales > Vulcanimicrobiaceae > Cybelea. The sequence continues at coordinate 587,312 of CAVWYN010000003.1, forward strand.
TTGGTCCATCGTCCATGGCGACGCATCACCCCCTTTCGAAAATAAAAAACTGTCGCCGCTCCTCGCAGGCCGACAGTTCGAGAACCTTCGCGCGGCGGGCCGCGCTCGCTCCCTCAGTGTCGAGCTTTAGCACTGCACAACCTAGACCCGTAAGGGTCAGCCGCGTTAGATTCCGCCTTGATTCGGCGGGATCTGGTCACCCGTTGGGGTCTCTCGACCTTTCCGGGCAGCGGCATCTCTTCGTGCAGACGCCTCACCTAACGAGGAATCCTTACCCAGGATACTCGCGTCCGTTGCTTTGGTCAACCCCGAATCGGCGGCTCTGACCTGTCGCGATCCGATACCCCCATAGGGTATAGCGCCCCTCGCGCGAAGTTGCGGCCGCATGAGCCACACTATCGCAAACAAGGCGAAGCTCCTCAATCGGGTACGTCGAATCCGCGGCCAACTCGAAGCGGTCGAGCGCGCCCTCGAGTCGGAGGCCGGCTGTGGCGTCGTGCTGCAACGCATCGCGGCGGCGCGGGGGGCCATGAACGGACTGATGTCGGAGGTGCTCGAGGACCACGTGAGGACGCACGTTCTCTCGACGAGAGCGCGCGCCAACGTCGCCGCCGCCGACGAGCTGATCGAAGTGGTGAGATCCTACCTGAAGTGAGAATCGGGCCTGAGCTCCTGCTCGTCGGCGCCGTCATCGCGGTTGGAGTGCTGCACACGCTCGTTCCGGATCATTGGCTGCCGATCGCCGTCGTGGCTCGTAACTCGCATTGGACGCGGGGCCAAACGGCTCGAGCGGCGTCCATCGCCGGCCTCGGGCATACTCTCTCGACGCTGGCGATCGGTGTCGTGGTGTGGCTCGCGGGCGTGGCGGTCGCGACGCGCTACGGCAATCTGATGTCCCTGTTTGCCAGCATCGCGCTCATCGCATTCGGCCTTTGGATCGCCGTGGCGTCCCTGCGCGAATTGCGCGCCGGACATCACCATCACGAGGGTGCCGAAAAGCCGGGCGCGGTCGAAGCCAATCGGCGAAGTCTGCGCACGACGTTGCTGTTGATTCTCGGATCGTCGCCGATGGTGGAAGGGATTCCGGCATTCTTTGCGGCCGGCAGATACGGAGCCGGGCTCTTAGCACTGATGGCGGCTTGCTTTGCGGTCAGCACGATCGTGACGTATGTCGTGCTGTGCGTCTACTCGCATGCTGCGCTCGAGACCGTGCGCCTAGGACCGCTGGAGCGCTATGGCGAGGTCATCAGCGGAGCGGTCATCACCATCGTGGGAATCGTTTTTCTACTCTGGCCCGTTGCGTAGCCGGTTGCCGGGACGCGAATCCGCCGATCACGAACGGTCGCACGTGAGCATCATTCGCGAGCTCGACGCGGTGACGATCGGTCAGATCGCCGCCGGCGAGATCATCGATCGACCGGTGGCGGTCGTCAAGGAGCTCGTGGAGAACGCGATCGATGCCGGCGCGACGCGGATCGCGGTCGATATCGAAGGCGGCGGCCTCGATTTGATCGAGGTCGTGGACGACGGCATCGGAATGTCGTCCGACGACTTGCAGCTCGCCGCGCGCCGGCACGCGACGAGTAAGCTTCAGGCGGCCGCGGAGTTGGAATCTATTGCGACGCTCGGCTTTCGTGGCGAAGGCTTGGCTTCGATCGCCGCCGTTGCACGGACGGAGATCGTCTCGCGGCGATCGGGCGATCCAATCGGAGCTCGAATCACGGCGCACGCAGAACGAAGCGGCCCAGTCGAGCCTGCGCCCGCCCCCGTCGGCACACGCGTTCGCGTCCTCGGGCTTTTTGAAGCGCTGCCGGTCCGGCGAGAGTACCTGCGATCGCCGAGCGCGGAGTTCAATCGCATCTCGTCCTGGCTCTCCAGCTTCGCGCTCGCGTATTCGCACGTCACGTTCGCGCTGCGCCACGACGGCAAAGACGTGTGGGCGATGCCGGCGAGCGACGAGCAGCGCGAACGGCTGGCGATGGTTTTCGGGCGGCAAGCGGCCGCACTTCTCCCGCTCGACGGCGCGGCGGCGCGGACGCTCGACGGCCGCCTGAGCGGATTCGTCAGCGCGCCCGGCCACGACCGTCCGGATCGGCGGATGCAACTGCTCTTCGTCAACGGGCGGCTCTTGCGCAGCGCGCTGCTCGCGGGCGCGTGGACGGGCGCTTACTCGACGTTCAGCATGCTCGGACGCCACGCGTACGGCGTGCTCTTCCTCGAGCTTCCTGCGGAGCACGTCGATCCGAACGTGCATCCGACCAAGAGCGACGTTCGGCTGCGCTACGGCAGTCAAGTCTTCGATGCCGTGCGCCGCACGATCGCCGCGACGCTGGCAGGCAACGCGAAGCAGCGTCTAGCGCTGCACGTCGCTGCGGAGACGAATCCGAGTATCTCCTTCGCGCCGAACGCGGACGGATTCGGCGAGATGATGGAGTTACTACCGGCGGCGGCCGAGTCCGCATCGGATCACGCCGGCCGCTTGCGTGTGCTGGCGCAGCTCAACCGCACCTTCATCCTCGCGACCGACGGCGACGCGCTGCTCTTGGTCGATCAACACGCCGCGCACGAACGGATCGCGTATGAGGCGATCGTCGCGGCCGGCGCGGAGGGCGCGTCCAGCGAACCGCTGCTCGTTCCGCACGTGGTAGAGCTCGATCCGGCGCGCAGCGCGGCGCTGGATCGAGCCGTGGAAGCACTGCGCGAGGGTGGCCTCGAGATCGAACCGTTCGGCGTGCGGACCTATCGGATAGTCGCGACGCCGGCAGGGTACGGCGCCCGCCCGTTCGATCTGGCCGGTTTTCTCGACGATTTGAGCGAGGAGCCGAAACAGCGCGACGTGCGGGAACGGATCTGGTCGTCGCTTGCGTGCCACTCCGTCACGATCGCGGGCGAGCCGCTGGCGCACGACGAGATGGTAACGCTCGTGCAGCGCTTACAGTCGTGCCGCAATCCGATGCATTGCCCGCACGGGCGCCCGACGATGGTCAGGTTTAGCCCGGAGGAAATCGCGCGCATGTTCAAGCGTGCCTAAAGATGCCGGCGGCTCGGTTCTGATCGTTGCCGGCGCAACCGCCAGCGGAAAGACACAGCTCGCCATCGATCTCGCCCACGAGTTTGACGCCGAGATCGTCGGCGCCGATTCGCGACAAATCTATCGAGCGATGCCGATCGGTACCGCGGCGCCCTCGCCCGAACAGCTGGCCGCAATTCCGCACCATCTGATCGGCTTTCTCGATCCCCGCGAGCGCTACTCTGCGGCGCGCTACGCGCACGACGCGATCGAGGCGGTCGCGAAGATCCACGCGCGCGGCAAGCGCGCGATCGTCGCCGGCGGCACAGGGTTCTACATTCGCGCGCTGACGGGAGGCGTTACGCTCGCGCCTCATTACGACGAGGCCCTCCGCGCGCGGCTGGCGCGCGAGGCGCTGCTCCATCCGCCCGAATTTCTGTACGGGTGGCTCGAACAACGCGATCCGGCGCGCGCGCGGGCGCTGCACGCCTCGGATACCTACCGCGTGCTGCGCGCGCTCGAGATCGCGCTGGCGAAACCTGCCACTCGCGTCCGCCAAGAGCCGCGCAGGACGCTCGAGAGCGAAGGAGTTCCGTGGACGCTCGTCTTTCTCGACGTCCCGTGGGGCGCGATCGACCGGCGCATCGCGGCGCGCGCGCGATCGATGGTTGCGGCCGGATTGGTCGAGGAAGCGGAACGCGTCGGCGGTGATGCGGTGGCCGCGAGCGCCGTGGGTTATCCGCAAGCGCTTGCATTTCTGCTCGGATGGAGCACGCGGGCAGAGCTTTGCGACTCGCTCGGACGAGCGACGCGACGCTACGCGCGCCGTCAACGAGCCTGGTTTCGCGGCGAGCCGGCAACGCTTTGGATTGCGCCGGAACTCGTGGGAGCCGTAGCACGGGAAAAGCTGGGGTGGTCTGCGAAGCGCAAATGATGCGCGTGCCACTTGCCAAGATGCACGGCGCGCGGAACGATTTCGTGATCCTCGATCAACGGGCTGCGCGGCTGGAGGACCTAACGTCGTTCGCGCGCTGGGCCTGCGATCGTCACGCCGGGATCGGCGCCGACGGGCTCATCGTGCTCGAGGCGTCGGCCGTCGCGGACGTCCGGATGCGCACGATCAACGCGGACGGCACCGAGGCCGAGATGTGCGGAAACGGGATACGCTGCGCCGCGCGACGGCTCGACGAGGCCGGCGAAGGCGATCGCATCGCATTCGAAACGGACGCCGGCGTCGTTCGCACGCAGATCGTGGCGCGGGAACCCGAATATCTGGTGCGCGTTGCGATGGGCCGTCCGCGGATCTCTCCGGTTACGCCGCTTGTGATTCCGATTGCAACCGTCGTCGATCTCGGAAATCCGCACGTCGTGATCTTCGAAACCAACGCGGGCTTAGACGCCTTCGCCCTCGACCTCGAGTTGTTGGCAAGTGGATATCAGAGCGACCCGGCTTTCCCGAACGGCGCGAACGTGCACGTCGCCGCGCCGATCGACGAGCATTCGATAAGCGTGCGCAGCTGGGAGCGCGGGGTTGGGCCGACCATGGCCTGCGGAACCGGCGCAGTCGCGTGCGCGGCCGTCGCGATCGAGAAAAGAATCGTCGCTTCACCGGTAAACGTATTCGTTCCGGGCGGAAGGCTCGTCGTCGAGTGGGACGGCGAGGGTGACGCCACGCTCGTCGGTCCCGCCGTGCGCGTCTTCGATACGGAGGTTGAAGTTGCGACTCGCCTCCTGCGATGAGGCCGGCAGAATTCTCTACGACCAGCGATTCGTGCCGCTCGCCGACGGCGGCCTCGTGCGCGAGGCGCATCCCGATGAGTTGATTCCGGCGCCGGACGGCACGGTCGAGATGCTATTGCCGCGGCGCCGCCCGCTAACGACGATCGGGCCGCTCGCGGAGCGCACCGCGATGGCTGTCGCGCTGCCCGCGGGATACACGCGCCTGCTCCTGCCGGCGTACGCGGCGGAGCGCACCGCGCCCGCGCTGCCGCTCTTCGGCTACACGTTCGCTTGCGTCGTCGACGATCGATTGCACGTTGCCGCGATGGCGACCGACGAAGGCGAGGAGTGGGAGCCGCGCCGCTTCGCACGCGGAGAACTCGAAGCGCTCGTTACTTCGCGGCTCGCGCGGGAGCCGCACAACGGCGTCCTGCGCCAAGTCGCGCTCTGCTCGCGCGAGTACGGCTGTTTCACGGCGCAGAACGTTTTTCTGGAATTGGGCGAAGCCGCGTTACCGGTTTCGCCGAAATGCAACGCGCGCTGCATCGGATGCATCTCCGAACTGGATCCCGATGCCGGAGTTCCTTCGCCGCAGACGCGCATCGCCGACGAGGCCTCGGTGCGCGATCTGGCTGCGGTGGCGATTCACCACCTGGAGCGCGTGGAGGAGGGGATCGTCTCGTTCGGGCAGGGGTGCGAGGGTGAGCCGCTGCTGCGCTCGATCGCGATCGCGCGCGCGATAGAGAAGATTCGCGCTGAACGATCGAACGGGACCGTCAATCTCAACACGAACGGGAGTCAACCCGACGCACTCTTGCGCTGTATCGACGCGGGCCTCGACGCCGTGCGAATCAGCCTGAACTCGTTTCGCCCGCGGGTCTACGCCGCGTACTACCGTCCTGTGGGCTACGGCCTCGACGATGTCTTGGAGTCGGTCCGGATCGCGACCGCACGAAACGTGCGGGTGAGTCTGAACTTGCTGACGCATCCCGGCGTGACCGACGATGAAGAAGAGATCGCCGCGATGGAGGCGTTCCTGCGCGGCTGCCCGGTAGCTATGGTGCAGACCCGGACCCTCAACATCGATCCCTCGATCTATTTCGAGGCCGTCGGCCGGCCGCGCGCGCCCTTAGGCATGCGTCACGCGATCGACACGATTCGCAGGCTGACTCGCGTGGGAAACTTCACGCACACGCACTAAAACGAAACGAACGTGAGACTCTGGCAGATTCTCGTCGTCGTCGCCCTCGGTATTGGCTACGGCTTCGTTGCGCCGGGGCGGTTTGCGTACGCGCTCGGACACGCGACGCTCTACGTTTTTCTGCCGGCATTGCTCTTCGAGGCGGCCTGGAACCTCAGCTATCGGGCGATCGTACGTCAGTGGGTGGCGATTGCGGCGCTCGCCGGACCCGGCGTGGTGTTCACCGCCGCACTCGTCGCGGGCGCTCTTGCGATCGTCCGCGTGCCGTTGGGGCCGGCGCTCCTGGCCGGGACGATTCTTAGCGCGACCGATCCGATCGCCGTGGTCGCGGTCTTCCGGCGATTGAAGGTGCCCAAGTCGCTCCTGACCATCGTCGAATGCGAGTCGCTGTTCAACGATGCCGTCGCGGTCGCGCTCTACCGCGCCGTGCTCGTAACGCTCGCCTTAGGAACGGTCAGCGTGGGCGCCATCGCGCTCGTCACGATCGAGACACTGGCGGGCGCAGCTGGAGGAGCAGTCTTTGGCGTTGCGTTGGCGTTCGTCGTCGCTCGCGTCCTTCGCGGAAGCGGCGACGCCAGAGTTCAGATCGCCGCAACAGTCGTCTGCGCGTACGGTGCGTACTTTGCGGCCGACTACCTGCGGCTCTCCGGCATATTCGCGACGATCGCTTGCGGGATCGCCCTGCGGTTCTTCGAGCGTTCGTGGATCACGCTGAGCATCGCCGAGGACGTCAACCGGTTTTGGGACGTTTGCGCGCTCCTCGCCAACGTGTTGGTATTCTTCATGGTTGGCGCCGCGCTGCAGATCGGGCGCGTCGCAGGCGCGCCGGCCGTTGCCGTCGCTTGCCTTGCGGCCATCGCGGTCGCGCGGATCGTCGTGTCGGGTTTTCTGGTGTTAGGGCCGTATCCGCGGGAGTGGGTCGACGTCGTGCGGGTAGCGGGAATGCGCGGCGGCCTCTCGCTCGCGCTCGCGCTGGCTATTCCTCCAACGATACCGTATCGCGAAGCGATCATCGACGCGACGTTCGCCGTGTCGCTCGCGACGCTGGCCGCTAGTAGCTTCGCGCTCGTGCCGGTCGTGCGGCGCGCGGCAGTCGCGCGCCAACGCGTCTAATACGTCACGCCGTGCGCGAGCTCGAAGTGTTCGACGATCGGGCCGAGCAAATCGGCCGGAAGAAACGTTATCGCGCCGACGAGAAGGATGACGCCGATAAGTAGCGCGACGAAGAGCGCGCCGTCCGTACGAAACGTTCCCGCGTGCGCAAGTTCGTTGGTGGGGCGCGCCGCAAGACATCCGGCAAGCGCCAGCGTCGGAATCATCGCCAAGAAGCGGCCACCGAGCATGATCAATCCAGTTCCGACGTCGTAGAAGACGTTTGGACCGAGACCCGCAAACGCCGACCCGTTGTTCGCGGCGCCTGAGGCGAAGGCGTACAAGATCTCCGTAAAGCCGTGCGGGCCACCGTTACCGAGCGTCGCCGTGCCTGCGGGAAGCACCACCGCGACTGCGGTTGCAAAGAGGATCATGCACGGGAAGATCAGCACCGCGAGCATCGCAAACTGCACTTCGCGCCGCTCGATCTTCTTGCCCAGGTACTCGGGTGTTCGCCCGACCATCAGGCCCGCCAGAAAGACGGTCACGATCGCAAAGACGAGCATTCCATAGAGACCGCTGCCGACGCCGCCAAAGATGATCTCGGCGAACTCGAGATTCAGTAACGCAAAGAATCCGCCGAGCGGCGTGAGCGAATCGTAGGCGAAGTTCGACGATCCGGTCCCTGAATCGGTCGCGACGGCGAGCGAGAGACCCGCGTTTGCAACCCCGAAGCGCGTCTCTTTGCCTTCCATATTATCGCCGTGCACGCCGAGCGCGTGCACGATCGGATTCCCGGCCTGCTCCGCGAATTGCGCTCCAACGAATGACCCGATGCCCAAGACGAGCATCGCTACCAGCAGGGTTCGTCCGGCGCGCATATTTCCGATCATCCGGCCGAAAAGCAGCGGGAAGGCCGCGGGGAGCAGCCATATTGCGAGGAGCTCGAGGAGATTCGAGATGCCGTTGGGGTTCTCGTTCGGCGAGGCGGGGTTTGCGCCGACGAATCCGCCGCCGTTCCCCCCGAGCAGCTTCGGCGCCTCTTGCGACGCGATCGGACCGCCGGTGATGCTTTGCGTAACATTTTGTGCGTTTGTCGCGGAGACATAGTGCGAGAAGTTTTGCGGTATGCCCTGCGATGCATAGAGCAGGCAGAAGAGCGCGCAGAGTGGGAGGAGGACGTAGAATAAGCTCCGCATGCAATCGGCCCAGAAATTTCCGAGCGTCGAGCAGCTCCGCCGAGCGAAGCCCCGGATGACCGCGACTCCGACGGCAAGACCGATCGCGCCCGCTACGAAGTTCAGCCATGCCAGGGCGGCCATCTGCGAGAGGTAGCTCATGGTGTTCTCGCCGGCGTAGAATTGCCAGTCGGTCGTCGTGACGAAGCTGACCGCCGTGTTCCAGGCGATCCACGGATCCACGTTGGGAAATCCCTGCGGATTGAAAAAGTGCCCGTGCCACTGTTGGGTCCGCATGATCGCGTATGCCCCTAGGGTCGCCACGAGCGATAACACGAGCGCCGTGACGGCGTACTCGGGCCACCCCATCTCACGCTCGGGATTGATGCCGCAGATTCTGAAAAGCGCGGCCTCCCCCCAGAGCCGGAGGCGGCCCTCGAAGATGGCCTGCATGTAACGCGCCAGCGGCGCGGCCGCGAGGAGGAGTATTGCCAGGAACACGACCGCGTTGATCCAGGGCACTAGGGCGCAATTATAGGAAAGATGCCGCCGTTTTGGCAGCGTCCTAACGGACGATCCGTTCAGATTCCGAGCGGGTAGGCCTCCTCGCCGTGCAGCACGACGTCCAGGCCGCTCTGTTCGGCGACTTCGTCGACCTTGACGCGTGTTACCAAGTTAATGAGCCATAGCATCGCATAGGTGAAGACGAATGCCCACGTGCTGCAGACGAGAGCGGCGACGAACTGTTTGCCGAGGAACGCCGGGTTTCCGCGCAAGAGACCATCCGCGCCGTTGGGATTCCATAGCGTCGACGCAAATACGCCGAGCAGGACGATGCCCAAGAATCCGCCGACACCGTGGACGCCCCAGACGTCGAGCGCGTCGTCCCAGCCTAGCCCGTTCTTGAGGGTAACGGCGAAGTAACAGACGACGCCCGCGGCGATGCCGACGATCACGGCGGTGGTCGGGGAGACGTAGCCCGCGCACGGGGTGATCGTTGCGAGGCCGGCGACCGCACCCGTGAGCAGGCCGACGAACTTCGGTTGACGCCCGCGGGCCCACTCGACGAGCAGCCACGCGATCGCCGCGAAGGACGCGGCGATGTCGGTGTTGAGGAACGCCGCTGCGGTTACGGAATCGACGCGGAGCTCCGAGCCGGCGTTGAAGCCGTACCATCCGAACCACAGCAAGCCGGTGCCGAGTGCGATCAGCGGAACGTTGTGAGGCTTGTTATCGATGACGTGGCGTCTTCCGACGTAGAGCACCGAAGCGAGCGCCGCGAAGCCCGCCGATGCGTGCACGACTAGGCCGCCCGCGAAATCGAGGCAGCCCCAGCGGGCGAGGACGCCGTCGGGGCTCCAGAGCATGTGCACGAACGGAAAGTAGACGAAGATGAGCCAGGCGGTAAGGAACAAGAAGTAGGCCTTGAACGTTACGCGGTTTGCAAAGGCTCCCGTGATCAGCGCCGGCGTGATGATGGCGAACATCATTTGATAAGCGATGTGAACGACCAGCGGGATGCCGGCGTCGTTGCCGGTAAACATCGTATGCAGGGTCACGCCGTGTAAGAACGCGTACGTCGCGGGGTTGCCGATGATACCGTGCCAGTCCGGACCGAAACTCTCGGAGTACCCAAAGGCAAACCACAAAACCGTCGTCCATCCGAGTGACATGTAGCTCTGCATCATGATGGTCAGCACGTTTTTGCGCTGGACGAGACCACCGTAGAAGAAGGCGAGCCCCGGCGTCATGAGCATGACCAGGCTCGCGCAGAGCAGCATGAACCCCGTGTTGCCGACATTGACGGGAATCGACGTAGCGTTCATCGAGATTCCTCCGGCTAACAAATGAAAAAAGGGCGCCCGATGCGCCCTTAGATAATGGCCCGCGATTTTCCGCTAATTCATAAAGGATAGGCCGGCTCCAATGTAGTGCTGCTTCTGCCCGTTAAGGAGGGTCGGTGAGAAGCCGTACTCGACGTCCAATTGGAGGTGAGTGCCGAAGTCGCGCTGGTAGACAAAGTCGATCAGGCTTTTGGAGCCCAGCCCCGGGCCCGCCGCCGAGAAGTATGCATACTCCGCGGAGAGCTGCGAAGGACCGCCGGGCAGCGCCGCGCTCAGTTCCAGGCTCGGAATAAAAGCAAAGTACGATTGTGCCGTTCCGCCCGAATTGATCGCGCTCAAGGCGTTGAGGCTCAGCGTTCCTGCTAGACTGAACTCCGAGTTGATCGTGTAGCCTCCGTTAAGATTACCGGTGAACTGTGCGTTACCCGCAGTGAATGCGCGACTTCCCGTTGGAAACGCGACTACGAAATTGGCACCCCAGTCCGCGTTTGCGCTGTAGCCGAGCTCGGCTTTCATGCCGAGGTTCACGTCGCTCGAACCATTCGTGAAGGGTACGCCGACGGTGGTCGTCTCGTAGCTTGGCGGACCGAACTCCAAATCGACGTGCGGATTGGCAGTACCAACGCGTATCAGGGCTTGTGGATAGTTCGCGTTGCTGCCGCCTCCGACGCCGCTCGTAGTCGTGTTCGTGTAACCGGTTTCGACGTCGAAGTGTCCCGTGCGGACGGTACAAACTCCGGTGGTGACCGTTGGACGATTCACGATCGAAAGGATCGATCCGCATGGATCGCTGGGAGCGCTAGGCGTCGGCGAAGGGGAGACCGCCGGAGTTGGGGAGCTTGACGGGGGCGCCGTCGGCTGACCCAAAGCGAGGCCCGTCATCGCGACGAGTCCGCAGGCGAGACCAGCCGCCCCTAGGAGCAGAGCACGAAGCATAATACCGCAATTATAAGGCCGGAAGGCGACAGACCAGCAGCCGTCACTCGGATGATCCATCCGGATATCCCAACGGATCATCCGTTCGGCGGATGGCACCGCCCGCGGCAGTGGGTATTCTAGAGGCGAGATGTTGCTCGAAATCGGGATCGTGCTGCTCACGATCGTCTGTTTTGTCGTCCTGGACCTCTACGTGCTGGGTTGTGAAAAGGTGTAGCGATGGGGTTCGATGACGCGTTGGGACTCGTCCTGACGCTTGCGGGACTCGCGTATCTCGTTTTTGCGATGCTGCGGCCCGAAAGGTTTTAGCGAATGACCGCGATCGGCTGGCTGCAAGCCATCGTCTTTTTTCTCATCATCCTAGCGCTGACGAAGCCGCTGGGCTCGTACATGGCGCGCGTCTTTCAAGGTGAGCGCACGTGGCTCAGCCCCGTGCTGCTGCCTATCGAGCGGTTCATCTACCGGATCTGCGGCGTCCGCGAGGACGAAGAGATGACGTGGTACGCCTACGCTTTCTCGATGCTCGCGTTCTCACTGATCGGTCTCGCGTATCTCTACATTTTGCTGCGAACGCAAAAGTGGCTTCCGTTCAATCCCGCACACATCGACAACATGACGCCCGACCTGGCGTGGAACACCGCGGTCAGCTTCACGACCAACACGAACTGGCAGTTCTATTCGGGCGAGACGGCGATGAGCTATCTGTCGCAGATGGCCGGCCTCGCGTGGCATAATTTCGTTTCGGCCGCGGTAGGAATCGCGATCGCCGTGGCGGTCGTGCGTGGTCTGATACGGACCAACGTCAAGACGCTCGGCAATTTCTGGGTGGACCTAACGCGCTGCTCGCTCTACCTCTTATTGCCCATATCCATCGTGTTCGGCATCCTGCTCGTCTGGCAAGGCATGCCGCAGAATCTTCACGCCTACCAAAGCGTGAAGTCGATCGAGGGCTTCGCCCAAACGATCACCGGCGGACCGATGGCATCCCAAGAAGTGATCAAGGAGCTGGGCACGAACGGCGGCGGCTTCGTCAACGCGAACTCCGCTGCGCCGAATGAGAACCCGACGCCGCTGTCCGATCTAGTCGAACTGTTGTTGATCTTCGCGCTTGGCGCGGGGCTGACGTACATGTACGGCAAGATGGTGAAAGATACGCGGCAGGGCTGGGCGATCTTCACCGCGATGGCGATCCTATTTTTCGCGTGCTTCGCCGTCGCGTACTGGGCGGAGTCCGCGGGGAACCCAATCGTTCACCACCTCGGCGTCAGCGGCGGAAACATGGAGGGGAAGGAATGCCGCTTCGGCGTCTCCGCGTCGGCGCTGTGGGCGACGGTGACGACGGATACGTCGTGCGGAGCGGTCAACTCGATGCACGACTCGTTCACCGCGCTGGGCGGATTGATTCCGCTGGTCGACATGCAGCTCGGCGAGATCGTCTTCGGCGGCGTCGGCTCGGGCCTTTACGGCATGATCGTGTTCGTCGTCTTAACGGTCTTCATCGCCGGACTGATGGTGGGTCGCACGCCGGAGTATCTCGGAAAGAAGGTCGAGCGACGCGAAGTGCAGTTCGCCATACTCGCCGCACTGGTGACGCCGGTGCTGTGTCTGGTGCCGACGTCGATCGCCGCGGTGCTCCCCGCGGGGGTGGCGACGCTCGGTAACGGCGGCCCGCACGGCTTTTCGGAAATCCTCTACGCGTTCACGTCGACAAACGCGAACAACGGCTCCGCCTTCGCGGGCCTCGGCCCGAACCTATTCTATAACCTCCTGACCGGCGTCAACATGATGTTCGGGCGCTTCGCCGTCGCCGTGCCGGCGCTCGCGCTCGCCGGCGCGCTCGCCGGGAAGAAGGCGGTCCCCGAAAGTGCGGGCACGTTCAGCACGCACTCCGGGATATTCGTCGCGTTGCTCATCGGCGTCATCGTGATCGTCGGTGCGCTGACCTTCTTGCCGGCCGACTCGCTCGGACCGATCGTCGAACATCTGCTCATGCTTCAAGGAAAGACCTTCTGATGTTGAGTCGGCGGCGCCTGGAACGACGTCCGAAAGCGCGCTCGCTCTTCGATCGCGCGATTCTCACGCGCGCACTTTGGGATTCGTTCGTAAAGCTGGATCCTCGCTGGCAAGCGCGCAATCCCGTCATGTTCGTGGTCGAGGTCGGCGCTGCGGCGACGACGATCTTCTTCGTGCGGGATATACTTCGTCACATCGGCTCGCCGGGCTTCGATTTCGCCATCGCGGCATGGCTCTGGTTTACGGTCATCTTCGCCAACTTCGCCGAGGCGGTCGCCGAGGGTCGCGGCAAGGCTCAAGCCGAAGCGCTGCGGCGCACGAAGTCGGACGCGTACGCGCGGAAGTTGCGCGACGACGGAACGGAGGAGCGCGTCGCAAGCACGTCCTTGCGGAAAGGCGACCGGTTCGTCGTCGAGGCCGACGAGATCGTCCCGGCGGACGGCGACGTGATCGAAGGCGCGGCGACGGTCGACGAATCGGCGATCACCGGCGAGTCGGCGCCGGTGATTCGCGAGTCGGGCGGCGACCGCAGCTCCGTGACGGGCGGCACGCGCGTGCTCTCCGATCGCATCGTCGTGCGCGTGACCGCCAACCCCGGTGAAAGCTTCCTCGATCGGATGATCCGGCTCGTGGAAGGCGCTCAACGCCAAAAGACGCCCAACGAGATCGCGCTTTCGATCCTGCTCGCAGGCCTGACGATCATCTTTCTGATCGCGGTCGCGACGCTCGCGCCGTTTTCGCTCTATGCCGGCACGCACCAGAGCGTCACGATCCTCATCGCGCTGCTGGTTTGCCTGATTCCCACTACGATCGGCGGCCTGCTCTCGGCCATCGGCATCGCCGGGATGGATCGCGTCATGCAGCGCAACGTCCTCGCGATGAGCGGCCGCGCGGTTGAGGCGGCCGGCGACGTCGACACGCTGCTGCTCGACAAGACCGGGACGATCACGCTCGGCAACCGCCAGGCCGTCGAGATCATCACCGCAAGCGGCATCGACGCGAAGGACGCGGCCCGCATCGCGTATCTCTCGTCGCTGGCCGACGAAACGCCGGAAGGCCGCTCGATCGTCGCGCTCGCCCAGCAGGTCGGTGCGCGCAACGGCGAAGCGCCGGCTGGCTCGATCTTCGTCCCGTTCAGCGCCTACACGCGCATGAGCGGGCTCGACCTCAGTGACGGCAGCAAGATTCGTAAGGGCGCGCCCGATTCGATTCTCGCGTGGGTGCGCGAGGCCGGAGGGAATCCGTCGACGGAACTCGCGCCCGTGATCGAGCGCATCGCGCGCAGCGGCGGCACGCCGCTTCTGCTCGCGCGCAACAGTCTCGTGATCGGCGTGATCTATCTCAAGGACATCCTCAAGCCGAACATGACCGAGCGCTTCGATCGCCTTCGCGCGATGGGCATTCGCACCGTCATGATCACCGGCGACAATCCTCTCACCGCCGCGACTATCGCGAAAGAGGCGGGCGTCGACGATTTCCTTGCCGAGGCGACGCCGGAAACGAAGATGGATCTCATCAAGCGAGAGCAGGGCTCGGGGCGGCTGGTCGCGATGACGGGAGATGGAACCAACGACGCGCCCGCGCTCGCGCAGTCAGACGTCGGCGTCGCGATGAACTCGGGAACGCAGGCCGCTAAAGAAGCGGCCAACATGGTCGATCTCGACTCCGACCCGACGAAGCTCATCGAAATCGTCGAGATCGGCAAGCAGTTGCTTATGACGCGGGGCTCGCTGACGACATTTTCGATCGCCAACGACGTGGCGAAGTATTTCGCGATTCTGCCGGCGATGTTCGCGACGGCCTACCCGGCGATGTCGGCGCTCAACATCATGCGGCTGACCACTTCGCAGAGCGCGATCCTCTCGGCGGTGATCTTCAACGCCCTGATCATCGTCGCGCTCATTCCCTTGGCCCTGCGCGGCGTACGCTACGAGCCGAAGGGCGCGAATCGGGTTCTCTTCGAGAACGTGATGCTCTACGGCGTCGGAGGCATCATCATTCCGTTCATCGGCATCAAGCTGATCGACGTGATCTTGGCTGCGCTCCACCTCACGTAGGAATTCAGACGATGATTAGACATTTCGGCACGGCACTGCGGGTCACGGTGGTCTCGATAATCCTCCTCGGGTTGATTTATCCGCTTGCGATGACGGGGATCGCGCAAGCGCTGTTCCCGTGGCAGGCCAACGGGTCGATGGTGGTCGTAAACGGCAAGGTCGTGGGCTCGGCGATCATCGGCCAGCTCTGGACGAAGCCACAGTACTTCCAGGGGCGCCCATCTGCCGCCGGCAAGGGCTACGATCCGACCGCCACGGGCGGAACGAACCTCGGACCGACCTCGAAGAAGCTCAAAGAGACCACGAAAGCGACCATAGCGCAGCTGAAGAAGCAAAATCCCGCCGCGAACGGCCCGCCGCCGATGGACCTCGTGACGTCGAGCGGCAGCGGAATCGATCCCGATATAACTCCGGAAGCCGCATATTGGGAGGCGCCGCGCGTCGCGAAAGCCCGGAAAATGAGTCTCGCCGCCGTCAACGCGCTGATCGCGCAACACGTTCGCGGGAGAACGTTCGGCTTTTTGGGCGAACCGCGCGTGAACGTGCTCGAGTTGAACCTCGCATTGGACGGCCTCAAACCGCAATAGGTGCTTCGCCCTCACCTCGTGTCACCCTGAGCCCTTCGACTCGGCGCTCCGCGCCTCGCTCAGGACAGGCTCAGTCGAAGGGCGACACGAGGTGATAGCGCGACGCGGTCTCATTCGGGCACTCTGCCAGCTCGTGGATCCGATTCCAGTCAGCTGCGACTAGGGCTGCCTTTTTGGCGCGCGACCAACCCTTGAGTTGTTTCTCCCACGCGATCGCCTCATCAACGTTGTGAAAATCGGAAGCATGGACGAGCTTGAGGGGGCGCCTCGTAAACGTGTAGCAGCCTGGATCGATCCCAAATTCGTGTTGCCCTAGCCGAAACTCGAGATCGTTGGTAACGCCGACGTAGTATGAGTCGTCGGCGCAGAGCAGCATGTAGACGTAATAGGTCTTCACGCTCTTCATTCTGTGCGTTATTCTGCAATGGAAATAGATGCTCGCCGTGTCGCCCTTCGACTCCGCTCAGGGTGACACGGCGCACTGATACGCCCTACTCTTTTGCTTGGCACCGTGTCGCCCTTCGACTCCGCTGCGCTCGCTCCGGGCTGACGCACCTAACTCGCCCTTCGACTTCGCTCGCTGCGCTCGCTCCGCTCAGGGTGACACGGCGGGTGACACGGGTGGGGCGCTATTCCTCTGGGAGTGCCGTCGATGTTGCTTTAGCCGGTGGGAGGAGAATGAGCAGCTCGCGCGCTCCGGCGTCGAGCAAGCGTCGCGGAAAGGATGGACGCTCGAGCCAGCGCGGCGTGCGTTGCGCGCCCGCGAGCGCGATCGTCGTCTCGGGACGAGCGCGCGCGATCTCGAGCAGTCGCCGCGGAACGTCGTCGGCCACCTCTTCGATCCATTCGGTATTCGTCTTGCGGGCCTCGGCGCGCAAGACCTCGATTGCGGCGGGATCGACGCGTGCACGACGTTCGACGACGTGGGCGATGGCGAACTCGATCGCCAGGCGCGCGGCGATGCGGCCGGCGCGCGCGATCATCGGGAGATCGACGGCGCGCGAGCCGATCGCCAGCAGGATGCGCTCGAAGGGCGACGCGATTCGCTCGCGGTGACGGGCGCGGAGCGCCTCGCGCAAGGCGAGCTCGCGAAGCGCGAAGAGATTCTCGGTGCGAAAGAAATTTGCGAGAGCGGTCTCACAGCGTTCCGGGGGATAGATCTTTCCTTCCCGCAATCGCTGGCGGAGGGTCTCCGGGGTGACGTCGATGAGAGTGACCTCGTCGGCCAGCGACAAGATGCCGTCGGGCAGCGTCTCGCGCACGATCGTGCCGGTGAGGCGCAAGATCGTATCGCCCAACCCCTCGAGGTGCTGCACGTTTAGGGTCGTGATGACGTCGATCCCCGCGCGGAGCACGGCCAGAACGTCGTAGAAGCGTTTTGGCGCGATCGATCCGGGAGCGTTCGTGTGCGCGAGCTCGTCGATGAGGGCGACCTGCGGCTTGCGCGCGATCAACGCGTCCCGATCGAACTCCTTGTAGCTGATTCCGTTGACACTGACGATCTTCGGCGGCACGATCTCCAAGCCGACGAGCAGCGCCGCCGTCTCCTTTCTTCCGTGCGTTTCGACGAATCCGACGACGACGTCGATGCCTTCGGCTTGGAGCTGATGTGCGCGATCCAGCATCGCGTACGTCTTGCCGGCTCCGGCGGCCGCGCCGATATAGACGGTCAGCTTGCCATAGCCGACCCGCAGCCGGTCTCCGGCCGTCTGCGAATAAGGCGAGCGCGCCGGATTTTCACCGATGTACGTCTGGCCCGAACCGACGATGAAGAGGTCGTACGGCAGCGGCGTATTGGCGAGCTTCGCCGCGACTCTTCCACTTGGAAGCGCGACGAGCGACGCGCGCAGCGAGTCGCCGGGAAGGGTTGCAGGATCGACCATTTCGTGCAGCATCTCGCCACCGACCTCGCGCGCGATCCGCTCGAGCGCCGTGAGGTCGACGCCGCGCGTCGGCACGACTTCCAATCCCAAGTCGAGCGCATTCGCGATTGCCGCGGTGCGCCTGAGATACGGCGCCTCATCGATGCCCGGGTAGACGAACGCGGCAGCCATCGACGTCCGGCCGGCCCTCACGACCGGAAGCGTGAGGCTGTCGACCGTGCGCAGGAGCAGCTCGCGCAGCATGTATAGCGTATGGTCGCGGAAGACGCCGTTAAGCGCGCGATCGACGTCTTGTTCGTTGACGATCTTGCCGGCTTTCACGCGACTCTGCAGCAGCCGCGGCGAAACGTCGAGCGCGACGACTTCGTCGGCCGCCTGCAAGAACGATAGCGGGACGATCTCCCGGACCGGATAGCCGATGAGGGCCTCTGCCGTCGGCGCTACCGTTTCGACGTGCTGGATATTGAACGCGCCGATGACGCCGATTCCGTGCCGCTTCAGCGCGAGCGCGTCTTGCCAACGCTTAGCGTGTGGGGCGTTGCCCAAGTTGTCGTGAGCGAGTTCATCGAGCACGACCACGTCGGGCTTCTCGCGAAGCGCCGCGTCGTAATCGAAGTCCTCGAAGACGCGGTCGCCGATCGTTACGCGACGCGGAGGTATGCGAGGCAGGCCTTGCGCCAGGCGCTCCAAATCGGGACGCCCCTTCGTTTCGATCCAGCCGATGACGACGCGTTTTCCATCGGCCGACAGACGGCGCGCGTCTTCCAAGAGCCGGCGCGTCTTGCCCGAGCCGGGTGCGCTGGCGACATATACTACAAGCCGAGCACGTCCTCCGAGCTCACGTAACAGTTCTTCCGCTCTCGCCGCGCGGTCCATCGCAGCAGCGTTCTCCGCTTCAGGCAAGGCGCTCCCGCCGTTCGGCCCGAAAACGCGCGCGGTGGCCCTGCTCTGTTACGGCTTGCTCGTCGCGGCCTGGATCATCGACCTCGTAACCCCTCAACTCTTCATTGCCGCGATTCTCTTCAACGGTCCGATTGCGATCAGCAGTCTTGCGTTGCAGAGCAGGCTGACGAGAAATCTGGTAATCGTCGCCGAGGTCGCGAACGTCGTCGCGGGCTACGTCAATGGGGCTCAGGCCGGCTATCATTGGGATAGCATCGCGGTGGGAGACCGGCTGCTCCTGGCCGCGTCCTTCGTCCTGGTCGGTTATCTGAGCATCAGGACGCAAGAGTACGCGCGCGAAGCGGGAGTCTCGGCCGGACGCATGCGGCAGGTCGAAATCGAGAAGGCGCTGCGCGAAGCGACGGGCCGCGTGCGCGAATCGCTCAACGTCGAACTCGTGCAGCGCACGATCACGCGCGAATCGGTCGCGCTCCTGGGTGCTTCGAAGGCCACTCTGATCGCGCGCGAAGGGCCGTTCGGATCTCCGCTCATGCTTTCGTATTCCGCCGGCGATTCGGACATCACGGTCGAACGCCACCAACTCTCCAACGAGATCGCGTCGGTCGTGGCGCGTGCCGGCGAGGCCCGCGACGTCTTGCACCTCACCACCAACGACGTCCTCGGGAGGCTCACGCTGGAGGCGCTCGGCGCGAGCGAGGCGTTCGTGGCGCCGATCGTCGACCGGCGGCGCCGTGGAGCACGTTTTGATCGAGTCCGTCAGCGGCGAAAGGACGTTCGTCCCCGACGCTCTCGTGACGCTGCGGAGCTTTTCGGAGCAGGCTGCGATGGCGCTCGAGCAGGCGCGGCTCTTCTCGCAGCTCGGCGAGCGCAACGAGGAGATCGCCCGACAAAAGGACGAGCTGGCGAATCGCAGCGACGTCATTCGCGACATCGTCTACGCGCTTGCGCACGACCTGCGCACACCGCTCGCCGCCTCGCACGTGACGATGAATCAGGCCCTCGCCGGCGCGTACGGCGACCTTCCGGAACGCTATCGAGGCATTCTGAGCACCGCGCTGGCGGCAAACGACGACGAGCGGCGCATCGTCGAGACGCTTGCTGCTGGTCGCGCGATACGAAGCCGGCGAGGATTCGAACGTTCGCGAGCGGGTGGCGTGCGGCGAACTGGTCACCGGCATCGTAAGCGAGTTTCAGCCGGTTGCCGAGATCAAGGGCGTCGAACTTCGCGCGGAGGTCGCGACGCGGTCGTTGGTAACGCTCGGCGATCCGCACGAGATCCGCCGAGCGATCGTCAATCTCGTGGCGAACGCTCTCGACGCTACGCCGCGAGGCGGACACATCGTCGTGCGCTGCGGCGGCGGCGATCGGATTACGATTACCGTCGAAGACGACGGCTACGGCGTCCCATCGGAGCGCCGCGACGCCCTGTTCCAGCGCTTCGGCGGCGGCCAGCTCCGCGGCGGAACCGGGCTCGGCCTGTATATCGTTCGGCGGATCGTCGAAAAGCATGCGGGAAGCGTCGCGTATGAGCCACGAGAGCCGCACGGGAGCACGTTTACGATGACGCTTCCGGCCGTGCAGGACTACTAAAGTGGAGGAGAACGCCCGCACTCGCGTCGTGATCGTCGAGGATCACGCACTGACCCGCGCGGGACTTCGCACCGCATTGCAGACGCGGTTTGACGTCGTGGCCGAGGCGGCAGACGGGCTAGCCGGTTGGGAGGCGATCGAGCGCGAGCGGCCGGACGTTGCGGTCATCGACATCGGTATTCCGGCGCTCGACGGCGTAGCGCTTACGAAAAAGGTGCGCGCCGAGACTGCCTTCGACGCACGTCGTCATCGTCACGATGATCGACCTCGAAGACGAGGTGCTCGCCGCGCTCGCCGCCGGCGCGGACGCCTACTGCCTGAAGAGCTCCGATCCGGAGCGCATCGTCGATGCCGTGCGGATCGCGGCCGAGGGCGGCGCGTACTTCGACCCTGCCGATCGCGCACGTCGTCTTGGCCCGATTCTCGCACGCGAAAGAGCGCGACCTTCGGTTCTCTCCGCTGACGCCGCGGGAAACGGAGATTCTGCGCCTGATCTCCGACGGACGCGCAAACTCCGAGATCGCCGAAAGCCTGCACATCGGCCTGGGCACCGTCAAGGGACACATTCGCGACATTCTCGAGAAGCTCTCGGCGGCCGATCGAACGCAAGCCGCCGTCACCGCGCTCCGAAAGGGCTATATTTAGGTTCCTAGGCGCCCAGGATCGCTCGAATTCTTTCGGCTGCGCCGTTCTTGACGATGACGATCATGGCATCGCCGGCGCGCAGCGTCGTGTCGCCGGTTGGGATTTCGAGGTCGTGGTTCGGCCGATCGACCGCAACGACGACCGAGTTGTGGGGAAAGTCGATCTCCGCAAGGCGCTTGCCGTCGACCGGCGATCGCTCCGGAATCGCGACCTTGACCAGCTGCATGTCGCCCTTACCGAAGAGGTGCATCGTTTCGAGCATCGACCGGTACTTCGACGCGTTGACGTGTTCGTTGAGCACGTCGAGAATGAGCTCGGTCGACGAAATCACGATGACCGGATCGTCAGAATCGAGGGAATTGAAGATCAGCTTGTTGGCCGGATTATTGACCCGCGCGATGCAGCGCGCTTTCGATTTCCGTTTCGAGAGGAGCACGACGACCAGGTTGTCTTCGTCGTCACCCGTATCGGCGACGACGACGTCGGCGCGAGCGACGCCCGCAGCGTCCAATACTAATGGATCGCAGCCGTCGCCGACGACCGTTACGTGCCGGTCGATCAGGCGTTCCAGCATCTTGGCCTTGCGCTCGTCTTTCTCGATGACGACGAGTTCATGGCCCTGGTTGAGCAGGGCGCGACTGAGGTACGACCCGACCTTCCCGCCTCCGACGATCAGAATGAACATTGCTACGCCGAGACCTTGGGTCGCGTGTCGTTGTCGGAGAAGCGTTTCGCGAAGTCGCTGATCGCATCCGGCGCGACGATCGCGCTGATCTCGTCGCCCTCTTGAAGCACGAGGTCGGCCGACGCGACCATGACGTTGTGCTCGCCGCGGCGGACCGCGGCGATGCGGATTCTTCCCGGCGTCCTCGATCTCGCCGACGCGTTTGCCCGCATCGGCGGCTCTCACGAACGTCGAGACCGAGGTGAGCTTGCCGAGATCGAAAGTTTGGGTCTCCCACGGAGCCTTGATCAAGACGTCGCGAATCAGCTTCGCCCCGACGGTCGTGGGACATACGGTCTGCACGCCGAGCTCGCGGTACATTTGCCCGCGCGGCGGATCGTAGATGCGCGCGACGATGCGCTTGATCTTGAACATGCGCTGCGCGATCAGGGCCGCCATGATGTTGCGATTGTCGCCGTTGGTTACGGCGATGAAGCCGTCGGCGGTGGCCGCGCCGGCTCGCTTGAGCACGTCGTAGTCGATGCCGGTGCCGACGACTTCGTGGCCCTTGAATTTCTGGCCGAGGCGCTTGAATGCGGCGGGATTTTCGTCGACGACGATCACTTCGTGCCCGTCGGCGTCCAGCAGTTTCGCGAGTGCGGAGCCGACGCGTCCGCACCCGACGATCAGGTATCTCATGAGTTAGAAAGTGAGCTTCAGAAGTCTCCCAGTTTTACCCTGGTTGCGGCTCGCCGATGCAGGAGGGCAAAGGAGGGAGTCCTGGAGCTGCGAAACCTTCGAAGTTCCTCGGGGCGTGGCTCAGCTTGGTAGAGCGCTTCGTTCGGGACGAAGAGGTCGCACGTTCAAATCGTGTCGCCCCGAAATTCTCAGCTCCCGCGCGGGAGATTGCTTGTTCTCGAAATTCAATCAAGCGGCGCGACGCGTGCTGCGACTAGCAGAGCAAGAGTGCCGCAACCATAGCCATTACTACGTTGGAGCGGAACATTTGCTGGTTGCGCTGCTCGAGGAGCGCGACCCTCTGACGCTGCGCGCGCTCGATGCCGCGGGCATCGACGTACCGGAGGTGCACGCGGAAGTGCGCCGAGCGCTCGGCACCGGCGAGGAACGCCTCTGGGAGGGCATCCTCATCACGCCGCGCGTCCGCCGGATCATCTCGATTGCGGAAGAGCGCGCCGGGCAACGCGAAGTAGGTCCGATCGACCTCTTCGAGGCTTTGCGCTCGGAGGGCGGCAGCTCGGCGGCCGAGATCCTTCGGCGCGCGTCCCGAAACACTGCCTCGGCCGTAGAGTAACGTCCCCGGGATGGAGCATCTGCAGCAAGCCATCGTCTCGCTCATCGACCACTATGGATACTTCGGCCTGTTCGTCGGCCTTGCGCTCGGGAACCTCGGCGCCCCGATCGGCACCGAGGTAATCTTGCCCGTGGCCGGAGCGTTGACCGCGACCGGACACCTCAGCAGCCTCTGGCTGACGGTCGTCGTTTCGTTGGCCGGTGAGTTAGCGGGCGGATCGGTCGGTTACGCCATCGGCCGGTACGGCGGCGTCCCGATCGTCGAACGATACGGAAAGTACATTCACGTGACGCACGACCGGCTGCTCGTCGTCCACCGCTTCTTCGAACGTTGGGGCACGTTTGCGATCTTCATCTGCCGCTTCTTGCCGGTTCTGCGCGGAATAGCGGCGATTCCGGCCGGGCTCGCCGAAATGAACCTGGGGCTGTTCTATCTGTGGACGTTCCTCGGCTCGCTGATATTCTGCACGGGCTTGATTCTGCTGGGGAACGCGCTGGGGGCGCACCTCGACACCGTGATGCCGCTCCTGCGTCGCGGCGCATATCTCGTCCTCGGCCTGGCGATCGTCGCGATCGTCGCCGGGGTGCTCATCGTGCGCGCCCGCCGTCCCGTCGGCGCGGGGTGAACATACCGGCCCTCTCGCAGATCCCGGACGCGCCGGGCGTTTACATGATGGTCGGGCGCGAAGGCGAGATTCTCTACATCGGAAAGGCGATCTCGCTCCGCAGTCGCGTGCGCTCCTATTTCCAAGAAGGCGCCGTTCACCACCCGCGCACGACGGCGATGGTAGAGAAAGTCGCCGACGTGCGCACGATCGTCGTCACCAACGAGGTCGAGGCGCTGATCCTCGAGGCGAACCTGATCAAGCGGCACCAGCCGCCGTTCAACGTTCGGTTGCGCGACGACAAACGGTATCCTTATTTAAAGGTAACCAACGAGCCGTTTCCGCGCGTCGTCTTCACGCGCTTCGTGCGCAACGACGGGGCGCGCTACTTCGGGCCGTACACGAACGCCCACGGCTTGCGCGAGCTGATCGACTTGGTCCGCCTGGTCTTTCCTCTGCGGACCTGCCGCGAACCGATCGACGGACGCCGAAAACGGCCCTGCCTGCAATACCACATCAAGCGTTGTCTCGCACCGTGCGTCGGCTATCAAACGGAAGAGGATTACGACCGGACGATCGACGAGGTCGTGCTCTTCCTCGAGGGCAAACAGGATTCGTTGCTGGCGCGCCTGCAGGACGAGATGACGGAGGCCGCCGAGCACTTCAACTTCGAGGCGGCCGCGCGAATTCGCGACCGGATCGTGCAAGTGCGCCGGGTCACCGAAAAACAGAACGTCGTGTGGAAGTCGCGGCTCGACATGGATCTGGTGGCGAGCGCGCGAGCCCAAGGCCAGGCCTGCATGCAAGTCTTTCTGGTGCGCGGCGGCAAGCTCATCGGGCAAGAACACTTCATCCTCGAGGGCGTGTACGAGCAGTCCGATGAAGTTCTAACGGGCGAGTTCTTGAAGCAGTTCTATACCGCGCGCACCGCCGGCGCCGCGGAGGAGCCAGCCCTTCTCGGCGGCACGCATCGCGCGCGACAATCAGGCCCCGGTGCCGGAGAAGCGGCGGCCGAGCACGGCCGGCGCGGCAGCGGTGCCGAAGGAGCTTCTCGTTTCGAAAATGCCCGAGGAACGGGCGACGATCGAGGCGTGGCTCTCGACGGTCAAGGGCCAGCGCGTCCGCATCCTTCAGCCGCAGCGCGGCGCGCGCGCCGAATATATGCGGCTCGTGCAGAAGAACGCCGAGCAGAACCTCAAGGCGTTTCTCGCGCATCAAGAGGTGCAAGAGACCGCGCAGGCGCGTTCGCTCACCGATCTGGCCGACGCGCTCGAACTGCCCGAACCGCCGCACCGGATCGAGTGCTACGACGTATCGAACATCCAAGGAACGAATCCCGTGGCGTCGATGGTCGTCTTCGTCGAGGGCCGAGCGAAGAAGAGCGAGTACCGCAAGTTCAAGATTCAATACGACAAGGGTCCGAACGACTTTGCGATGATGCAGGAGACGCTGCGGCGCCGGCTTCGTTACCTGCGGCGCGAGACCGATCGCACCGAGACTCCGATCGAGCGCGCGCTGGCGAAGAAAGAGAAATTCAACAAGAAGCCCGACCTGCTGCTGATCGACGGAGGGAAGGGTCAGCTCAGCGCGGTCGTCGAGGTGCTCGAGGAGCTGGACATGACGGGTCTGCTGGTCGCGGGCCTCGCGAAGGAACACGAGTGGCTCTACCTCCCGAATCAATCCGATCCGATCGTGTTGCCGGCCAACTCGCCGGCGCTGCACCTCGTTCAGCGCATCCGCGATGAAGCGCACCGCTTCGCCGTCACGTACCATCGCCAGCGACGCGGCAAATCGATGACGAGATCGGCGCTCGATGCGCTCTCCGGCGTGGGGCCCGTGCGTCGAAAGCGTCTATTGAGCGCGTTCGGCTCGCCGGCGGGGATTCGGCGCGCCGGACTCGACGAAATTGCGGCCGTCAAAGGGATGACGCCTGCATTGGCCGCAAAGATAAAGCAAGAGCTGGAAGGAGGCTTCAGATAGTGAACTGGTTACTACGGTTTCTCATCAATGCCCTCGTCTTCTACTGCATCGGGAAATTCATCCCCGGCTTCTACCATAACGTCAACGTCTGGAATGCCATAATCGCGGCCATCGTCTTCGGTATCGTCAACATGCTCATTGGCCCGATTCTTCAGTTGATCTCACTCCCTCTTACCTGGATCACGCACGGCCTGTTCGCCTTTGTGATAAACTATCTACTCTTCGTGATCACCGTGAGGTTCATCAATTTCTACGATCCATCGAGCGGCGTCAACCCATGGCTCGCCGATCTCTACGGCGCGATCATCATGACGATCGTCTCGGTGGTCCTCGCGATGAGCAGCCGCCAGGAATCCGCCGCGTAAACGTTCCCGGAATGCAAGGCGCCGGACGCTCCGCGGTCCGGCGCCTTGCAACTCCCCACTTGCGGCCGCATGTTATAATGTGTGTCGCTCTTTGTCATCCTGAGCCCTTCGACTACGCTCAGGGCAGGCTACGGCGAAGGGGCGATCATGGGGCTGAAATAGGTTCGACAGGACAGTCCGTGGTCGGCGTCAGCAGGCGGAGTTGCGAGCACTCCTAAAACGATCGCACAGGCAATACCTGCCAATAACGAATACGCACTGGCTGCCTAATCTAGGCTAGTCACCGGACGCGGAGAGTCGGCCCGAACCACTTCGCCATCCGGTCACAAACTCGGGCTGGCACGCGCGCGTGATCCGACGCTCGTGCGAGATCAAGGATCTGCAGCGACCGGTAAGCCACGCTTCGAGGCGTCCGGTCGATCAAGACAAACTCGAGGCTGAGCCTGGAGAACGCGCCGGTCAGACTGCTTGGACTCGGGGGGCAGTACCCCGACAGCTCCACCATTTTCACGGAAGGCTTCAATGGCCAGCAAAGCACAGGTTGAAGAGGCGATCTTCAAACGCGAGGGATTTCGCGTCGCGTTCGAGCTCTTCGACGCGAAGCGGCAGGCGTTGCCGCCGTATGAGTACGCGGTGATGGCTCCACAGCGTTGGAAAGTTTCGGATTGGAAGAACGCGCGCCTCGGCGCATACCTCTTGCTCGTGAAGGGCGCGTCGATTTACCGCGGGGATGGAACCCCCATTCCCCGCGATCTACAGCTCGGCAACCTCCGCGATACGTATTACGAAGCGGAGTACGGGTCGTTGCAGCCGCCGGCGAGTTCGGCGTGAGCGGCGCCTCTTAGCCGGTCGTCGGGGCCGGGCTCAGCGCGGCGCGCAGATCGCGCAGCGCGCGCTTCGACCTCGCATCTCCGGTCAGCTTAACGTTCAGATCCAGCGCTCGCAGCTCCACGAGCGGGCCACCGGCCACGCGCGCGAGCTCGACGGCTTCGTTGCTGCACCACATCGCCTCGCGGCTCGATGCGACCGTCGAGAGCGCAATCGCTTCGGCGAGCTTGGCGCGCGCATGCAGCCGCGGCCAGTCGTGGACACGATCGGCGGCGGCGCGCGCCGCATCCACCGCTCGACCCGGCTGATCGACCAGCCCGAGCGCCTCGGCTTCGGAGATCGCGATGGCCTGCGTGATCGGAAACGCATCGCATCCGGCGCTGCGCGCGAGCCCGATCCACCGTAAGGCTTGCGCGCCGTCGCGCCGATGGACGTCGATGCGGGCCAAGTTCGATAGAACGATGACGCGATCGAGCGGCCCGCCAAAAAAATCGATGAGCCACAGCGCTTGCAGGGCATACTCCTTCGCCTCGTCGAGCCGCCCTAAGGTTAGAAGATGTGCCGACGCACTCTGCAATCCCAGCCGCAGCGTGCGCGCGTCGCGCCAGCGCATGCCCGCGTCGACGATTCGGGCGGCCTCCTCCAACGCCGCCGACAGTGCGTCGGGGCGTAACGCGTGTAAGCCCGAGATGCGCACCTGGACGTCGACGGCGAGCCGCGCGTCGATCGATGGCTCGCGCCGAACGAGCGCGGATGCTTCCTCGATAAGCGCGAGCGCGCGGAACTCGTCGCCTTGCGCGAAGAGCAGGGACGCTTCCGCAACCAAGGCTCGAACGAGCGGCGAGCCATAGTCGTGGTCCCCCGACGCATGCCGGACGCGCAACTCGGCGAGACGGCCGTCGCGCAGCGCCGCGCTGGCCGGTCTTCCGGCGCAGTGTCCTGACTCGAAATCGGCGAGATCGCAGGCGATCGTGAGAAGATCGCGCAGCCGGTTCTCGGCGATCCGCGGCAGTAACGCGCGCGCCTGCGCGGTCGTTTCCTGGGCCGCCGGAAAGTCACCACACTCCGTTTCCAGCTCAGCGCGAAGGCAGAGCACATCGACCGCTTCCGCCGGTTCGGCCTCCCGAATGCAGCTAGTAGCAGCCTCGCGAGCGCGACCGAACCGGCCGCCGTTGCGCAAGGCTTCGATGGTGACGCGGCGAGCCGCGACACCCGGCTGCAAATAGCCGGGCGTTGCCGCGCGGAGGCTGAATGCGCGCTCGAGCTCGGCGGCTAAGCGTTCGCGCGCATCCTGCAGGTCGCGATAGAACTGGCTGCGCGACAGTCCCACGTCGCGCGCGATCTCCGCATGCGACTCGCCGAGAACGTCGCTGCGGCGCAGCACGGTGAAGCGGCGCCGCTGTTGTTCCGACTCCGACGCGAGCCGCTGGATGAGTTCTTCGGCGACGGAGGGAAGCGCGGCGCCCAGCTCGCCGCGGCGAGCGGCGGTATGCCTCGATTGCAGGTCGAGCAACAGCGTCGTGAGACGTTTACGCCTTGGCATGGGACTAATCTGCGACTTCAGATGCCGGAGCGAGCGCGCTCTTTCGATAAACTTATCAATGAAAAATTCTACGTTCTAAGAGGAGATTGGTCGCGTGCGCATTTCCGCCTTCACTCTCACGTCAACCGCCGCAGTGGCGCTTGGTTTGCTTACGGCCTGCTCGCAGAACGCGCAGCAGCCGCTCGCCCCAGGCGCGCTTCCTTCGTCGGGCGTGGGGAGCGCCTACCAGCCGCTCCGGTCGCCGGAGGGCGCGCTTGCGGTCCTTCCCGCGTGGTTTCGTCCGAATTTTGTGCGCCCGAGCTGGATGAGGAGCGCCCCGGCGCATCTCCGGCGGAAGGCCCACGTCGCTGTGGCGCAGTTTGGCTCGTCGAGCGTTCTCTGGTTTAAGGCGAACGATCGCACTAACGCCCCGCCGGTCATATGCGAACCCGCCGATTCGACGAACGGCATTCGCATCGACCGCTACGGCAATCTTTGGGTGCCGAACGGCAAGGCTAATACGACGACGGAGTACGCACCCAACTGCGGCGCCGCAAAGCTGACGATTCCGGACCCCACCGGGGAGCCCGCCGACGTAGCCTTCGACCGCAAGGGCAGCGTTTATATTTTGAACCTCAACAATAAGAGCGGGGCGCCGACGGTTAACGTCTACGCGCCGTCGGGCAAACACCTTCGCACGCTCAGCGATCCATCGTTTGCGGTGCTCTTTGGCGTCGAGAGCGACGTTAAGGGCGACCTGTTCGTCTCGAACCTGACGAGCGGCAACGTGGGGATCGTGGTCGAGTTTCCGCAGGGCAAGATGCCCGGCACGCAACTGTCGGGTGTCAAGCTCGGCCTTCCCGGAGTGCCCGCATTCGATTCGAAAGACAACCTCGTAATCAGCGACTGGGAGCGCATGACGATCGACGTCTTCGCGCCGCCCTACACCGCAGCCCCGACCACGTATACCCTCAAGGGCGCGTCGATCTGGTGTCCGTTAGACCACTACGAGCAGCATATTTACTGTGGCGACGCGGCGAACGGCTCGCTCGACGTGTATGCGTATCCGTCGGGCACGTACCTATACAGTGACACCGGCGACCTATCGGCAAGCGCGCTCGTGACCGGCGTCGCACCCGCGCCGCCGGCTCCCTACTAGGCGTTAACGCGCTGCCACTCGCGGGCGATGCACTGCACTATTCGTAGTCGGGAGCGAAGTAGCTGTTCTCGAGGTGGCGGTGAATGAAGAACGACGGCGGTACGGGGCGTCGATCTTCACGAACGGCCGCGGTTTCTGCGAGAAGTCGAAACAGTCGGGCGCGGGCGAATTCGCGCGCTTGTCGGCTGCGGCCAGCTGCGGGAGGCCAAAGAGATCCTCCGCGAAGCGCAACACGCTTGCGGTTTCGTACTGCTTGTGCGAAACGTGGTTCTGCTTGGCGTAGGGTGACATGACCAAGAGCGGAACGCGGAACCCAACTCCGTCGTAGTCCTCGTACGGCGGCGCAACGTGGTCGTAGAAGCCGCCCCAATCGTCCCACTGCACGAAGATCGCGGTGGAATCCCAGAACTTGCTCGCTCCGACGGTGTCGACGATGGCGGCGACCCACGACGGCCCGTAGCCGCCACCGCACTCGAGGTGGTCGGATTCCGCGCATTCGGGCGTGATCCACGTGAAGTTCGCAAGCTTACCGGCCTGCACGTCGGTGAGGAACTTCCAGTTCGGCGAGATCACGTCTTTCTTCCAGTCGGGACCCCGAAAGATATGCCTGACTGCCTGGTAGGCCGACCACGTTCCGCCGTTGCCGCCGCGGTCGTCGCCGTAGCGGACCGCGTAGAAGCGCCACGATAGTTTCGCCTTATCGAGCTCGTCGCCGAGCGTTGTGTAGTCGAAACACGCCTGCTGCGCGGGACCATCGGGGTTGCGACTCTGGGTGATCGTCGAGACGATGTCGCCGGTTCCGCCTTCGCATCCCCAGAGCAGCGAGTCCGGTAAATCGACGCTCGACTGCGCCTGCGCCGCGATCACGTACTGATGCGCGACGAAACTCTCGTCGAGCTGGGATTGGAACATCTTGTCGCCGACGACCCACTCGTGCGCCATGTCGAAGTAGGGCTTCGAATCGCTATGCGGCACGTAGACGTACTCCGGGTTGCTTGGGCCTCCGTACGATCCTTCGTTATCGAAGCCGTTCATCCGGCAGTTCGCCCCCGGGATGCTTCCGGTTCCGTTGCAGGCCGCGAACATCGCGTACGCGGAATGATCGATTTGATACACTGTCTTTAGCGACACCGGCTGCAGCGCGATCGTCTGACCGCTCGAGTTCTTTCCCTGCGAGACGGTGTGCGCTCCGGGATAACCCTGGA
Organism: Vulcanimicrobiota bacterium; assembly: GCA_963759245.1. GTDB lineage: Bacteria > Vulcanimicrobiota > Vulcanimicrobiia > Vulcanimicrobiales > Vulcanimicrobiaceae > Cybelea. Next base: position 617,609 of record CAVWYN010000003.1, read on the forward strand.
ACAGATTATCGAAGCTTCGGTTCTCTTGCACGACGTAGATGATGTGCTTGATCTTGCCGGCGCCGGTTCCATTGAGGGCGCGCAGGGCTACCACGTTCTGCATGTAGGGCAACGGCGATTGCGCGCCGGACGCGCAACCCGCAAGCACGAGAAACATTAAAAGTGCAACGTAACGCGGCGGCATGGTAGCGGCTTCCGCGGTTGCATCGAGCGGGCCTGCGCGGGGCGGCCCGTTGCGGGGCACGCGGCTATTGAAGTGCATCAATGCGAGCATCAGATTGGTAAGGACGCGGAAAGTTCGGATTCATTTGCCTGTAGTACTGCACCGTTCCGTTAGCTAGCGTCTCAATTCCATCCCAAGCACCAGGGCCGCCGCGTGCTCGATCATATGTAATGACTTCTTGCAGGGCGTTCCACACCCTGACGCAACGGGATCCGGCTTGACAGTAGACCGCGTCGGGATCAATTAGTCCAAATTTTACGAATGAGCCGACTTTTTCAAAGAACCCAAGTATCGGTAAATAACGGTGAATCGACTCATCTGTTTCGCCATCGATGATTCGCTGGCGGAACATCGGGTCTTGCATCTTTCCGGGCAGTTCGTCCAAAACAAAACGATACGACGCCACGTATGCCGGATCGTCCATCTCAGCCAAAATACGCATCAGACCGTCGAGCTGCGTCGAACGGCGGAGCAATTGCAGCTGATGGCGCGCCATAATAACGGTTGCGATTAAGACAACACTTGTTATCGCACTGGCGATTGCAGTAAGCGCTTCCCACATCATCGCAATAGCGTTTTTCGTGCGGAGTCAGATTGCGTCATGCGACAGACTGCAATGGAACCTTAGCCTCACACTGTCCGTAAAATGCCAATCATTCGATTAGCGTGTGCCGTAACAATCCGGTAAAATCGCGATGCCGGTGTGCGAAGAGTGCGCGCATCGTGACGAGCTCGCTCGGGGTAGGTCGTTGAAGACGCGCCGATCCGGGAGGCGCGATATCTTGAACCCATTCTGGAATTCTATCGAAATAAGAGTCGCCACGCGGGACCAGCAAATACGCTCGAACGTCACCGTTTGGAAGCGTACCAATACCCGCGATCTCACCACGATCGTTGATGTTGTTCGCGAAAACGAGACGCAACGTACCATCCTGCCTGATCAGCGTATTTAGGTCCGCAATCGAGCCGTTTTCCCACAAGATGGCAACTGGGGAACCGTTACAAGTCCCTGAGAAACCGACGATCTGATGATGGTCATTGATCCACACCGCATCACTACGGTCCGTTCCACGAAGCACGCCGAGGTCCGTGTATTTCCCATCGCTCCAGAGGAACGCGTGAGAGCCTGGGACCGGATAACCGCCACAAACATTAGGGGCGCCTTCGCCAACGACTTGGCCTCTATTATTGATCCATTCGGCCTGCCCAGGTGAACTGAGTTGTACGAGTTTGGTGCCATTCCACAGGAAAGCCACTTCGGTTTGGTCGCCGGGTCCAGTCACTCCACCAACGACTTCGCCGCGATCGTTCAAACCGGTTACACCGGCGGTTTGCGTACCTCCCAAATCTCCGAGATCGCGCATCTTGCCATGGCGCCAGAGAAAAGGGTGAAACGTCGGTAGACCCGATAGGCAGTTCGGAGGCGAATTTAGATACGCGCTCCCTGCGACATCGCCGCGCTCATTGATCACGGACGCAATAGCGTCGGGACCGCCCAACGTACCGAGATCGCGCATCTTGCCATTGCGCCAAAGAAATGCACGGGTTTGCGTGCCGGCCGTGGAACCGTAGAGGAACAGGTAGAAAGTCGAACACTGGTCCGGCGTCGAGTTGGTGGCACCACCGACGATCTCGCCGTGACTGTTTACGGCATTACCGAAGCTCTCATACCCTCCCAAGGTCCCAAGATCCGTGATCGTTCGCTGACGCCAAAGAACCGCGTGCGTCTCGGGTAAGCCGGCGAGGAGCGGATCGAGTTTGCCGTTCTGAGAGTTACCTGTGATAAGTCCGTTCGGGCTGATAAACAACGCGGAACTACTCTCGCCACTGGGCAACGCACCCAGATCATCGAAATCGCCGTGCGTCCAGCGAAATGCGTGCGTAACGTAGCAATCGAAGATAAAACAGTATTTCATGTATGGATCGCGTTCACGTGTGTCAGCCCATCCGGTCGCAACAGCCGAATCGGTGAGCACCCGGGCAGTGCCGTACGCCGATCCGAGGTAATGGGCATTAAAGTACTCCTGCGGCCCGCCGAGCGAACCGAGATCGATTACCTTGTATCGAGCGTGCTCAGCATTATTGGTCTTGCTGCCGCCCTGCGACATTGAGAGTGAAGGCGGCAGCGTGGAGTGTTCAGTTTGACGGCCGCCGACAGCCGTCGGCACATTTGGTGTCTGCGCAGCGCATCCCGCGAGTGCAAACGCCGCCAAGCAAACACGTAGCCCACAGCGGCTTAGATTCAAAGTGTTCATCTGCTCTGCTCCTTTCGCAGACGAAGGGCCCGCGCGGAGCTCTTCCGCGATGATGCCTTTGATTTTAGCACCCAAGCCTCGACCGGCGGAAGCCGCCTCGGCCCAAGGAGTGGGCGGCCCTGCCGAACGAGGCCCCTACCGGGGCGAGGCGGCTACGGCACCGTCGCTGAGAAGAACCTGCAATGGCCGTGCGGTGAGATGGTGCCTTCCACGATCTGACAAGAACTCGGCGAAACGAAGTGTATGCACCAGGAGCATTCGTTTCCGAACACGGGATGCGACACGTAGTCCGCCGTCTTCTGGTCAATGGTCGGAGTTGCTTGTGGGGTCGGAGCTGCTTGTGCGCGCGTCCGCAGCTGGACGAACGCGCCGATTGCGGTCGAGACGGCCACCAGCTTTCCGATTATGTCGCGGCGTGAAATCTTCGTACTTTTGTCCATACTTATTCTCCCAGCTGAACGCCCATCGAAGAGATGTACCTTGCAACTACCAGCCGATGAAGCTCATCTCGACTTTCGGTAGCGCAGCCTTATATTTCGTTCGAATTTTTGAGCAGCCTATCTTCAAGGCCAAGCCTTCTTCATTATCCGCTACCGTGGGAAGGTTGGCTATTTTAGCGCGACGACAAGAAGGACCAAGGGACCGCGAGGCCGTTATCGCAACGACTGGATCGGGCAGTCGCGCCTCGACCGCCACGCCCGGCCAGGGGGCCTCGTTTTGAGAGCCTCTGTCTCCTTCACGATGGATCAAAATCAAAGCTAGGTGTACACCCGACGATTGGCTGCCAATCGGCGAGGTGGCCGCGGAGCCGGTGGGCCGAGATGGCGTTCCGAGATCGCGGCTAAGGTGTTAAGATAAAGCAGCCAAGCGGCATGGGAAAGCCGTCGTGTTCACGTCAAGATGGAGCAAGGCGGATGAAAATTTCAATTTCGGGCCGTTATGCATTAGGCATCTGCGCGGCCATTGCTATACTCGCAGGCTGCGGATCGCAGACACCGATCGGAGCGCCCGGAGCGATGCCGCAGATGCAAACGAATCGGCAAGTTGTCGCCCAGGCAAAGGGCTCGCAATCAAGTTCGTCGGCGGAGGCCCCTGCAACGAACCCGAATCTCTATGTCGCAAACTACGGCGCCTCCACCGTCACGGTGTACGCTCAAGGCAGCACGAAAGTATTGCGGAATATCTCCAAGGGCGTCAGCGTTCCGTTTGCGTTGGCATTTGACGGCTCCGGCAATCTCTACGTCGCGAACTTTTCCGGTAATACCGTGACGGTCTACGCTCCGGGCAAAACGTCGCTGCTGCGGACGATCTCCAAGGGCGTGAACGAGCCGGCGGCATTGGCGTTTGACGGCTCCGGCAATCTCTACGTCGCAAACTACGGCCATAACACCGTGACGGTCTACGCTCCGGGCAAAACATCGCCGCTGCGGAGGATCTCCAAAGGCATTTACACTCCGGGTGCGCTGGCGATTGGCAGCGCCGGCTATCTCTATGTCGCAAACACCCTATCTGACAGGGTGACGGAATACGCTCCGGGCGGAACGTCGGTGCTGCGGACGATCTCCAAGGGCGTTTTTGTACCGGCTGCGTTGGCGTTTGACGGCTCCGGCAATCTCTACGTTGCAAACCACAGCAATAAGACCGTGACGGTCTACGCTCCGGGCAAAACGTCGCCGCTGCGGACGATCTCCCAGGGCGTGTCCAGCCCGACAGCGTTGGCGTTTGACGGCTCCGGCAATCTCTCCGTCGCAAACTACAGCAATAAGACCGTGACGGTCTACGCTCCGGGCAAAACGTCGCTGCTGCGGACGATCTTCAGGGGCGTCTCGGAACCGGATGCATTGGCGATTGGCAGCCTTGGCTATCTCTATGTAGCAAACTACGGCAATAACACGGTGACGGAATACCCTCCGGGCGGAACATACGTAGTGCGGACGATCTCCCAGGGCGTGAACATGCCGGATGCGCTGGCGTTCGGGCCGTAAGCCCCGGCGCGGCCGGCAGCCGACTCGCCGCCCGGCCGCCGCGGCGAGGGGGCCTCGTTTTGCGGGGCTCTGTCTCATATCCCCTCGTGACAATCGCCCCTGCTGGCGGGTGCCGCATGACCTCGCGTTGGCCGCGATCGCGTCAACGACGATCGATTAACGCATGTTCGTGCACGAGCGCACCACTGCCGTCGCGACATCCGGTAGGAAGCTGCGCCAAACCGGATACTGATTGTAGTTCCCCGCGGTTACCATGACGGCAACGTCGAACGCGGGGATCGCGAGCATGAGTTGGCCGCCGTTTCCGCCGGCACTGACGACGTCGTATCCTTTGCCGTCGACCGTGACGCGCGAGAGATGCCAGCCGTATCCGTAAAGGTCGCCCTCGCCTGCCGGCGCCGTGCGCGGACGAATCGACTCCTCGATCCACGCCGGATCAACGATCTGGCGCCGATACCAGCGCCCGCGGTCGAGGATCAACTGCCCAAACTTCAGGAAGTCTCGCGGCCGCATGTAATCGCCGCCGCCCATGTAGGCGGCGCCGGGCGGTTTCGGCATCAGCCACATCGCGTAGGTCCCGAACTGCATCGGCACCGCAAACCGGTCGTGAAAGTAGCGATCGAGGGGCACGCGCGTCTCGGTTTGGACGATCGCTCCCAGCAGATTGATTCCCGCAGTGCAGTAGACGGGATGCGTGCCCGGTGCGCTGGACATCGGCAGATCGAGCGTATAGCGATACCAGTCCGTGCCGGCAGGCTGGTTCTGCATCGTATCTTCGTTGCCCGGTGATGCGTCGTCGTTGTCGTCGCACGCCAAGCCCGACGCCATCGTCATCAGATCCGCAACGCTCATCCGCTGTTTTTCCGGGGTGTCGTTCTTTACCGGAGCATACTGGGGCAGAAGAGGCAGGACGCGCGACGACGGGGAGAAGGCGTTCGTATCCTGGATTGCGCGGCCTGCAACGAGCGTGGTGACGCTCTTACCGGCGGAACGGACGTCGTGCGGCTGCGCCGGCGAGAATCCGTAGAAGTATTGGTCGAGCACCAGCGTGCCGTGCCGTTCGATCGCGACGCTCTGGATGTACGGCGATCGCAGCGAGGGCGCACGGAGCTGCACGATCCCGTCGATCAGGCCCGCGATCGGCGCTTGCCGCATCCCCACGCTCGCGAGCGTTCCGATGCGCCATCCGTCGCCGAGGCGGGCCGGTTCGCGGTAGCTCCAGCTCGCAGTCGGCAGAGGATAGAACCACTTCAGGTCTTGCGCCGATGCTGGGTGAAACCGGAGGTCCGCTTCACCATCGGCGATCTTTCGCAATAGGATCGTCCCGTCGGCATCTTGCGCGCCGGCGATGTCGGGGCGGTTCGGCGCGCGGAGCGCGAGCTGCGCTCCGGAAGCGATCACCGTACGGGTTCCGACGTAGACGCCCAGGTTGTATTCGGGATTACGAATGAAGGCGGTCAGCCCGCCGTCGGACGCTTGCGAGACGACCAGGAAGTAGTGTTCGGTGTATGCAGGCGCGGCCGGCACCCACGTGCGGTCGATCGCGGCCGGCCGCGACGCGGCCCACACGCCGACGAGAGAGATGGCTAGCATTTCACATCGTCAAGACGACGCGAAACTGTGCGTCGCCGCTCAGCATGCGCGCGTAGGCTTCGCCGGCCTTCTCCAGCGGATAGGTTTCGATCATCGGCCGCACGCCCCGCAGCTCGGCAAAGCGCAGCGTGTCTTCAGAATCGGTGGGTGTACCGGAGGCCCAGCCGTGAAGATCGCGATTGCCGAAGATCAGCTGTCCCGGCGTAGCTTGCAACGGATCCTCTGAGGCTCCGACGACGACCATCGTGCCGTTCGGCCCCAAGCCGTCGATAAGCGAGGACATCGCCTTGCCGCTCGTGGCCGTGGTGAGGATTACTCGGGCACCGCCCATTTTGCGAAGTTCGCCCGCGGCATCGGTCGCGGTGCTGTCGATGTATGCGTCGGCGCCCAATTTCTTCGACAGGTCCGCGTTCTGCGATCCGCGCCCAACGGCGGCGACGCGATAACCGAACCGATGCGCGAACTGAATCGCCAAGTGGCCCAGCCCGCCGATTCCCTGAATCGCGACGAGGTCGCTCGGCAGCGCTCCGCTGTGCCGCAGCGCGTTGAACGTCGTGATTCCCGCGCACATCAGCGGCGCCGCCTCGGCCGGATCCAGCGACTCCGGCATATGCGCTAAGGCCTCCACCGGCGCCAGCATGAACTCCTGATAACCGCCGTCGTAAGAGATCCCGCAGACTTGTTTGTTCACACAGTTGACGAAATCGCCGCGCCGGCAAGAAAGGCACGTTCCATCGTGTCCGCCATGCCATCCCACGCCGACCCGTTCGCCTTTCTGCCAACCCTCGACGCCTGCACCCACTTCGTCGATCACTCCGGCGACCTCGTGCCCGGGGACGCGGGGATAGTGAATGCCGGGCATCCCTCCTTCCTTCGTGATGACGTCGCTGTGGCAGACTCCGCAGGCTAGAACGCGTATTCGCACCTGCCGCGGTCCCGGCTGCGGCAGCTCGCGCTCGACGATCTCGAAATCCGCGCCCGGCTTTGGAACTTGTACTGCTTTCATGGAATCACTGAACCCGTTGACGCATCAGACGGTTGACTCTCCCCGTAGTAGGCTCGGCTGCTTGACTTTTGGAAGAAAGATGTATATACATATATAATGATCGAAAAGAATCCCGTGATACAGCTGCCCTGCGCGTGTGCCACGCTGCGTCGCGCTAGCCGAGCGGTGACGCAGCTCTACGACGATGCTCTACGCGAGAGCGGGTTGCGCGCGACGCAATTCACGCTTCTGCAAGCGCTAGCGCAAGTTGATTCTTTGACGCAGGGCGAGTTGGGATCGCTGCTCCGCTTGGACAGCACCACGCTAACGCGCAGCCTCCATCCGCTAATCGAACGAGGATGGATCAAGAGCGAGCGCGGCACCGACCGGCGGGAGCGTCACCTTCGGCTGAGCGCTTCGGGGAAGCGGAAAATGCTCGAGTTGGCGCCGAGCTGGGAGCGCGCGCAATCACGCGTACTGACCGCGCTCGGCACCGACTGGCAAAAGCTCGAGAAGGGGCTCAATCGAGTCGCAGGATTGGCACAGTAACTCTTTTCAGGAGGCAGATCTCATGCAGTTAAATGTCGGTTTTTGGGTCGTGACGCTCGCGGCTGCCCTGGGGCTCGCGGCGTCGGTCGTATGGACGATTGCTCGCGGCGCGAGCGCCTCCGCGCTATCCGCTCCCTCACAGCGGCTTCTGATCCGGGGCATCGCTCTGCTCATGGCGCTGTGGGCGACGATCGTCGTGCTCGCGGCCGAGGCGGGCGCGTTTCAATTTAGCCCTGGCTTCCCGATTCCGTTTATCGGCATCGGGGTGGCCGCTCCAAATTGTAATCGGCGCGCTGATTTTTGCGCTTTCTCCGGCGCTGCGGGCGGCTGTGGCGGCCGCGCCGCAAGAGAACATAATCGCTATTCAGGCATTTCGCGCGCTCGGCATGGTGTTCATCATCCTACTCGCCGAAAAGCGGTTGCCGGCCGAGTTCGCGCTCCCGGCGGGAATCGGAGATGTCCTCGTCGGGCTGGCGGCGCTGCCGGTCGCGTATCTGTTCGCGTCGCGCGCACCGTCCGCACCGGCCGCGGGTGTGATATTCAACCTCGCCGGCATCTTGGATCTAGTCACGGCGGTCGGCGTTGGCTTCTTCGCATCGACGACGCCGGTGCGGCTGATTCTAACGAATCCGTCCACGGATTTGCTGTCGCTGCTGCCGCTAGTGTCGATTCCGGCGTTCGGCGTCCCGCTCTTCGCCATGCTGCACTTCGCCTCGCTGCAAAAGATCTTTGTGGACGCGCGGATCCGCCCAATGGGACGATCGGCCGAACCTGGCGCTCAGGCGGCCTAGGATTTGAGCGCCTCGAGCTCTTCCAACGTGCGCGGCCAATCGGATTTCAGCAGCCGCGACAGCGCGCGATCCGCCAGAACCTTGCCGCCGGTCTGGCATCGCGCGCAATAGTTGGTCTCGTTGTCCGCGTAGCGGATGCGCTGAATCGTCGCGCCGCAGGTCGGGCAGGCCTTCCCATAGCGGCCGTGCACGGCCATCTCCTTGCGAAACGCCGTCACTTTCTTGGGGAACTCGGCACGCGCTTCGGTTTGCAGGCGGTCGATCCAAAGCTGCAGCGTCTGGCGCGTAGCCGTAAACAATCGCCCCCACTGCTCGTCGTCAAGATTGCGCGTCAAGGCGATCGGTGAGAGGCGCGCCGCATGCAGGATCTCGTCGGAGTACGCGTTGCCGATTCCGCTAAGAATCCGCGGATCCGTCAGCGCGCGCTTGAGCGTCCGGTTCTCGACGGTGAGCGCATCGCGAAACGCTTGAAGATCGCCGGCAAAGACGTCGATTCCGCCGGGGTCGAGCGCATCGAGCGCAGCTTCGCCCTGCACGACGTGAATCGACGCTCGCCGTTTCGCGCCGGCCTCCGTGAGTTCGAGTGAGCCGTTTGAGAAATCGAAGACGGCTAACGTCGAGCGCGTCCGCACGCTCGTTCCGCCGGGATGCCACCGCAACCGCCCGGCGATCATGAGATGCAGCACGATCCAGTAGTCGCCGTCCAGTCCGATCGCGATGCGCTTCCCGATCCGCCGCAGCTTCGTAACGGTTCGGCCCTCGACCGCGGAAACGGGCGGCGCCGCGGTGCGCAGCACGAAGGGCTTGATAATCGATACGCGCAGCAGCGTCTGTCCGGCGATACGCGCTTGGAGCGCGACGATGTAGGCGGCGACGTCGGGGAGTTCGGGCACGCTTTAGGAACTTCGCAAGCCCTGCCGAAGTTCCGGGGCGATGGGGCGCAACAGAGCGGCATACCTGCTGCTGATCGTGCCGTTCGTCGCCACGCTGCTGCCGTGGATCTACAATCGCGCGGAACCTAGCCTCTTCGGCCTGCCGTTTTTCTATTGGTATCAGCTCGCCTGGGTGGTGATCACCGCGGGAATCCTAGGGCTCGTCGTCTATCTGACACGAAGCCGCGACGATGTCTAGCGCTTCGATCGTTTTGGTGACGGTCGTCGCGGCGGTGACGGCGCTGGGTTTCCTCGGCGCCCGGTGGGGCCACGCGAACCTCGCTAATCTCGAACAATGGGCGCTGGGCGGACGCAGCTTCGGCACGATCGTCGCGTGGTTTTTGATCGGCGGCGACTGCTACACGGCCTACACGTTCATAGCGGTGCCCGCACTCGTCTACGGGGTCGGCGCACTGGGGTTCTTTGCGGTACCGGTCGGGGCGCTCGTCTATCCCATCGTGTTGGTCGTTATGGCGCGCTTTTATGCCGTCGCGCGCCGGCGCGGTTACGTCACGATGGCCGACTTCGTGCGCGACCGCTTCGGCGATCGTACCCTCGAAATCGCGATCGCCCTGACCGGCGTCGTCGCGCTGATACCGTACATCGCGCTGCAGCTCGTCGGGATGAAGGCCGTCTTCTTGCAGCTCGGCGGCGTCTTTGAAAGCGCGGGCGGTCTTCCGGCGCTTACCATCGCCTTCATATTGTTGGCCGGATATACGTACACGAGCGGCCTGCGCGGGCCCGCGCTGATCGCCTTCGTGAAGGACACGCTCATCTACGTCGCCGTGATCGCCGCGATCATCGTGATCCCGGCCAAGCTCGGCGGCTGGCAGCACATCTTCGCGGCGACGACGCGCACGTTTGCCGCGCGACCGCATCCGGCATCGGTCTTGCTGACAGGGCCGCAATACTTCACGTTCGCGACGCGCGCGCTCGGCTCGTCGCTCGCGCTCTTTCTCTACCCAAGCCTGATCACGGGCGTCCTGTCGGCGAAGAGCAAGGGCGTGATCCGCCGCAACGCCGCGTTGCTGCCGGCGTACGGCGTACTGCTCGGGCTCCTCGCGCTGCTCGGGTACTGTGCGGTGGCGGCCGGTATCGTAACGAACGACACGAGCAGGGTAGTGCCCCAGCTCTTCGCGCGGTTCTTTCCCGATTGGTTTGCCGGCATCGCCGATGCCGCCGTCGTGGTGGGCGCTCTCGTTCCGGCATCGATCATGGCGATCAGCGCGGCCAATCTCTTCGCAAGCAACGTGTGCTGCGAGTTCACCCCCGAGCGCACGCCGCTGGAGACGCGAATCGCGAAGCTGTTCACGCTCGGCATGTGCGCACTCGGATTGGTCGCCATTTTCTTTATGCCGGTAGCCTATGCCATAGACTTCCAGCTTCTCGGAGGGTGCCTGATTCTTCAGACTCTGCCCGCGTTCGTACTCGGACTATGGATGCGCTGGCTCTATCCACAGGCGCTGCTCGCGGGCTGGGCTTGCGGTGTCGCGGCGAGCTGCGCGATGGCTTACGCGAGCCATTTCTCTCCCGACTATACGCTGACGTTCTTCGGAACGCAGCTCACCGGGTTCATCGCGCTGTATGGCCTGACGCTCAATCTGGTGGTCTGCGCGGCGGTAACGCTGCTTCTGCGTGCGCTGGGAACGCGGCGCGGAATCGATTCTACGACGGCAGCCGACTACGCCTAGAGGACGAAGCGAGCTCGGCCCGCAAAAGTAAATCCTTGTCCCCAGAAAGGAACTGTTGAAATGATGATGGCGCTCTCCAGACGCGTTTCGGCTGAGTTTCTCGGTACGTTTTGGCTCGTCTTCGGTGGATGCGGCAGCGCGGTGATCGCCGCCGGGTTTCCGCAGCTCGGTATCGGATTCGCGGGCGTCGCCTTAGCCTTCGGGCTGACGCTGCTCACGATGGCATATACGATCGGACCGATCTCCGGATGCCACATCAATCCCGCGGTTACGTTTGGTCTTTGGCTCGCGAAGCGATTCCCGGCGCGCGACGTGATTCCGTATTGGATCGCGCAAGTGCTCGGCGCGATCGCGGCGGCGGCCGTTCTCTACTGGATCGCGAGCGGGAAGCCGAGCTTCGTCGCCGGGCAGTTCGCGAGCAACGGCTACGGAGCGCTCTCACCGGGGGGCTACGGGATGACGTCGGCCCTGATCGCCGAGATCGTCCTCACGTTCGGTTTTCTGATGGTGATCTTGGGTGCGACGGATAAACGGGCGCCGGTCGGCTTCGCCGGTTTGGCGATCGGACTCGCGCTCACGCTGATCCATCTCGTCGCAATTCCAATCGACAACACCTCGGTGAACCCGGCGCGCAGCACCGGTCCCGCGATCTTCGCGGGCGCGGCCGAGCTTTCGCAGCTGTGGCTCTTCTGGGTTGCGCCGTTGATCGGGGGTGGCATCGCCGGACTCGTCTATCCCATGCTCTTCGGTGCAGAGGTTAGTCCCGAGCCTATCGTCGGAGGGTCAGGCTAAACCCGTATAGTTTCAAGTGATCTCCGGCTCGACGTCAACCGGAAAGTTGACCGATCGAGCGATGAAGCAAAGACGATGCGCCTCGTGGTGCAAGTCGAGCGCGCGGGCGCGATCGTCGCCCGCCGCGATCTGTATCACCGGCCGCAGTAGAACGCGCACGAACCGCCCAGCGCCCTCGGCGCTCTCTTCCATCGTGCCAATGGCGCGATCGCGGTAGTCGAGCACGGTTATCCCGTTGATCGAACAGAGATGCAGGTACCACAGCATGTGGCATGACGAAAGGCTGGCGACGAGCAGCTCCTCGGGGTTGTATCGCGTCGGGTCGCCGCGGAACGCGGGATCGCTCGATGCGAGTATCTCGGCCTTCCCATCGACGGCGATGCGATGATCCCGCTGGTAGCTGCGATAACTCTTCGTGCCTTCGCCGCCCGCCGCGTTCCAGTGCACGAACGTTTCGTAGCTATGAGATCGCTCGCGTTTATCTCCGCCGATCGGCACGCCGACAATCATACCACGAAAGAGGCTCGTTCCGACTCGATCGTAAAATGCTCCGAGTGCTCGTGCGTTCGATTCGTCGAGGGGAAGCGCAGACGTGGGTGATGTTGCGCGCTCGCTTGTGGCCCGCTGCCGATGCGAAAGAACTCGCCGCCGAAGCGGAGGCGTTTCTCGACGGCCGCGAAGTCCCAACGATCGCGGCGGTCTTCCTGGCTGAAGAAGAAGGTGTGCCGCTCGGCTTCCTCGAGGTGGCTATGCGTGCGTTCTCTGACGGCTGCGATTCGATGCCGGTTCCGCACGTCGAAGGCTGGTACGTCGAACCGTTCGCGCGCCGGCGGCACGTGGGAAGCGCGTTGATGCAAGCCGCCGAGAACTGGGCCCGCGAACGCGGCTTTGCGGAACTCGCGTCCGACACGGAGCCTTGGAACGACGCGTCACTCGCAGCGCACGCCCGAATAGGCTTTCAGGAAACCGAACGATTGGTCAAGTTCCGAAAAGTCCTGCGCTGACTGTGCGAGTCATTACGCTCAACGCCAACGGCATCCGCTCCGCGATGCGGCGCGGGTTCTTCGAGTGGGCGGCCTCGCAAGAAGCCGACGTAATCTGCCTGCAAGAGACGCGAGCGCAGGAGCACCAGCTGCCGCCGGAAGCCGTGGCGCTGCCGGGATTTACCGGCTACTTCGTCGATTCGAAGCGGCGCGGTTACAGCGGCGTCGCGCTGTATTGCCGGCAAGAGCCGGTCGACGTGCGCCGTACCCTCGGTTGGCCCGACACGGATGCGGAAGGGCGCTTCGTGCAGGCCGGCTTCGGCGGGGTGACGGTCTCCTCGCTGTACGTTCCATCCGGCATCACGGGGCCGCAGCGTCAGGCCTTCAAAATGGACTTTCTCGAGCGGTTGTTGGCGGTGCTCGCGCAGATGCGCCATTCGGGACGGCATCACATCGTATGCGGCGACTTCAACATCGCACACAAAGCGATCGACACGTACAGCCCGGGCCGTAACAGCCACGTCAGCGGCTTTCTGCCCGAGGAGCGTGCGTGGATGGATGCGCTGGTCGATCAGCTCGGCTGGGTCGACGCATTCCGCGTCGTCAACGAGGCCCCAAAGCAATACACCTGGTGGTCGAACTGGCCGGCTGCGTGGACCCGCAATCTCGGATGGCGCCTGGACTACCAGCTCGTCACTCCGGAGCTAGCAGCTAGCGTTCGCGGAGCCTCCATTTATAAGGAAGCGCGCTTCAGCGACCACGCTCCGCTTACGATCGACTACGATCTCCCCTATGCGGTCGACGCTTCTGCGCCGCTTCCAGGTGCGTGATAAGGCAGCGTAGTAGACCATAGAAACGGAGGATCATGCACGCGCATCCACTCGAAGCCCGCATCGCACATGTCGAGGGCGCCTTCGACCAAGTGAACGAACGGCTTGGGAGCATCGAGCGCCGGCTCGATACGATAGACTTCCGCTTCAATCACGTCGACTCGCGTTTCAACTGGTTGACGGGGATCGTCGTCGGCACCTGGGTGACCACGATTCTGACGATCCTTTTTCACCACTAACCGAATCCTCTCGTTTCGAAACATTGGCCGGGGCTCATCCGTAACCGAGATCTGATGCGGCGCTTCCTCGCTTTTCCAATCGTCCGGCTCGTGCTGATCGTGTTGCTCTTCGGGGCGCTCAGCACGCCGCTCGTGCTCGCGACGCGCGGGCAGCATTCCGAGTGGGCGAGCGCGGCGCAGAGTTGGGCCCTTCTTGCCGCGCTGCTCTTGTCGACTGTGGTGGTCGAGCGCTTCACGGTGAGAAAGTCTCTCGCGGCGATCGGCTTTGGGCCGGGCAAGGCGGTGCGCGACTTCGCACTGGGCGCGGCGGTCGGTGCCGCGCTATTTTCCATCGTCGTGCTCGAGCTCACGATCGGCGGCCATTACCGCATACTCGAAGCGCACTTCACCCCGGATTTGGCGATGGCGGCCCTGCTGCTCTTACCGGGCGCAGCGATCGAGGAGCTCCTCTTTAGGGGTCTCCTCTTTCGGTTGATCGAGGAGTGGAGCGGAACGTGGATTGCGCTGGCGGTGTCCGCAGCGCTCTTCGGACTCGTGCACGCGGCCAATCCCGGCGCTACCTGGGTCTCAACGTTGGCCATCGCTCTTGAAGCCGGAGTGTTGCTCGGCGCGGCGTACGTCGTCGCGCGAAATCTGTGGTTTCCGATCGGCCTGCACTTTGCGTGGAACTTCGCCGAAGGTCCGATCTACGGAGCACAGGTATCGGGACATACCTTCGGAACGAGTGCGGTAGCGGCACAGTTTAGCGGACCGACGCTATTGACCGGCGGAGCGTTCGGCCCCGAAGCCGGCCTCGGGGCGATGTTGACTTGCTTGGTTGCGGCAGTCGCATTGCTGATCGTCGCAGTTCGTCGTTCACAGGTCATGCCGGCGGACTGGAAAATGTCCCGGATGCTCAAACAATGACCAACGAATTGTCGACGGGACCGGTCGCCATCTTCGGAGCATCGGGTGCCGTAGGGCACGCTCTCGCTCCCGCGTTGGAACGTCAAGGGATCGCATATCGCGCAGTCGGGCGCGACGTGGAGCGGCTCCGACGGGAGTTTCCGCGCGCGCAACCTTTTGTGGCGGATTTCTTCTCAGGCGACGGCGTGGCTGCGGCGGCGCAAGGCGTCGATACGGTATTCTACCTTGCCGGCGCGCCATACACGGAGTTTTATCGTCATCCGATCATGCTGCGCCACGCGTTCGACGCTGCACAGGCGGCCGGAGCGAAGCGCTTCATTCACGTGGCCCCCGTATACAGTTACGGCCCTCCACGAACGCGACCCGTGCCCGAAAGTCAGCCACACGTGCCGAATACGCGCAAGGGCCGCTTTCGTTTGGAGCAAGAGCAGGCCGTCCTCGAACGAAATGCGAGCGGGTTCGCAACGATGGTCGTGCACCTGCCCGACTTCTACGGGCCGCACGCCGAGCTCAGCTATGCTAATTCCTTTATGCGCGAAGCGCTCGCCGGCAGGACCGCGTCCTTCATCGGACCGCTTGGCGCGCAGCGCGAGTTCGTCTACGTGCCGGACGTCGCCGAGCCGCTCCTACGCCTGGCGACGTTCGACGACGCTTACGGCCGCTGCTGGAATCTCGGCGGCCGATCGATCGAAGCGCGCGATTTCATCAACAGAGTCTTTGCGGCGTTGGACGCGCCGCCGAAGTACCGAACGATTCCGAAGTTCATGCTGCAAGCGGTCGGCATCGTGCAGCCGTTCATGCGCGAGGTTGCCGAGATGTACTATCTGTTTGCCAGCGACTTTGTGCTCGATGACTCAGCGCTGCAAACACGTTTGGGTGGATATGCGAAAACCCCGGTAGAAGAAGGTCTGGCGCAGACCGTAGCGTGGATGCGCTCTTATCCCGCCTAAACTTTTTTGAAAACATTTGAGGAAACACGCGATGCAGCGTCCGGACTTTATCAATGCATGCTCCGCGATTGGTGCGGCCGCGCTTATCGGCGCGGCGCCCGCGTCTACGGTCGCGGGAATAAAGATCCCCGATACCCCGCTCGCCAAAGAAGCAACTTCGGTGGCGTTGGCGGCCGAGCCGGTTGAGATCTTCAACCACTCGCTGCGCACGTTTCTCTTCGCGGAGCTGATCGCGAGGGCCAAAGGCGTTTCGCACGACGGCGAAGCCGTCTACGTCGCCGCGATCCTTCACGACACCGGACTCGCGCCGGCACATATGAGCGACTCGGAGCGTTTCGAGGTCGATGGCGCAAACTTATCGCGCCGGTTGCTGGAGCGTCACGGCGTGGCCGGACCGCGCGCCGACCTCGTGTGGGACGCCATCAGCCTTCACGACTCGGGCGGCATCGCGCGCTGGAAGGCTCCGGAAGTGATGCTCGTAAATGCGGGCGTGGCGGCCGACTTTGGAGGCCACCTGGACTTAATGCAACGCGATGACGTTCGCGCGGTTCTTTCGGCCGCGCCGCGCACGCAATTTATCCCCGTCTTTCTGGACGCCGTCGCCGTGGTGGCAAAGCGAAAGCCGAATGCCACGGGCAACTGTTTCGTAACCGACGTCGCGTACCGAATGGTCCCGGGCTTTCACCTCGAGAATTTCTGCGACGCCGTGAAAGCCGATCCATTCGCCGATTACGGCTGACGAAGCTTCTCCACGAAACGCTCGAACGACGGCAGCCCTCGCAGCGTGCCGAACGTCGGATCGACCGCCGCGAACGCCGTCCATGCGACGCGTTCCAAGCGCGATCGCTCGAGCATCGTAACGGCCTGCTCTGCTTCTCCGAGCGCGACGTGGATGCGCGCAAAGAAATACGGCGACACATACGCGCTCGAAGCGCCGGCGAGAAGATCCGCGAACGTGCGCCGCGCGGCATCGGTGTGCCCCAAGTACGCGTGACACTCCGCTTCCAGAGCCTGTGTGTGAAATCGAAATCCCTCCACGAAGAGCAACTCGTTGAGGGCCGAATCGAATTCGCCCGCGGTGAGCAGGGCGGAGGCGTGCAGGTAGCGCCCCAAGGAAAACCGGGGCGAGAGCTCGAGCACGACCGCGAACTGCTCGAGCGCATCGGCATAGCGTTCGAGATACGTCAGCACGATCCCACGATTCGCGGCGAGCGTTAACGACGAAGGATCGAGTCCGAGAGCGTGCGTGATCTCCGCAAGCGCACGCTCCACGTCGCCGGTGCAGACGTAGAACCACGCGAGTGAATGGTGGGCCTGCGCCGAGTCCGGCTGCAGCTCCAGGGCGCGGCGATGCGCGACCAGCGCGGCGCTCCAATCCTGCTCGAAATAACAGCAGACCTCGGCAAGGATCGTATAAGAGCTCGCATCCTCCGAAAGCGCGAGCGCCCTCTCGACCGCACGCCGCGCGCGCGGAAACGCCCGTGTGGGTGCGGAGTGCATGTAGATTCCAGACATGGCCGAAGCGGCGGCCGCGCCCGCGTGAGCGGGAGCGAAGGCAGGGTCCAATAACGCCGCGCGCTCGAACCAGCGAACCGCCTCGTCCAACCCCTCCGCCGTGCGCTGCTGCAAGAGGTACTGCCCGTGACAATACGCGCGAAAGGCCTCGTCACTCGTGGCCGCCGTCGCAGCGGCGTGAACTCTTCCGACGAACTTATAACCGCGCTTTGGAACCGTGACGATATAGTCGTGGGCATGGTATTCGTCACCGAGAATTTTGCGCAGCATCAACACGTGTTGGACGATGGTCGCGTCGGAGACCGCGTCGTCGTGCCATATGTTACGAACGACCTCTTCCTTCGTGACGGTCCGGCCGGCGCGGTCGACGAGGACCTCGAGCAGATCGAGCGTTTTCGGTGTCGCCGGAACGGGTGCGCCGTCGCGCAGGAGCAAGCGACGCCGCCGGTCTAGGGCGAAACGGCCGAAGCGCAGCACGTCACCTGCACGCATGGGTGACAGATGACGCTGAGAGCTAGGCGCGTCCTGCCGCTGCGTTAGCCGACCAGAAACCGCCTCAGGTTATCGTCGGGCCGCATCGAGTCCGCGAGGCTCCGTAACGCGGTTTTGAGCCTCTGTTGCATCTCGGAGCGATGCTGCGGGGCGACGACGGCAGCAAAGAGCGTCTCGACGATGTCGGTGGCATCGCTTAAGAAATGACGCAGATACTGAGCGAACGACGGCGCTTGCGAGTCGAGTGCCTCGATCGCTCGATCGAACTCTTGCGGGGGCAGGGAACCGTTTACGGCCTGCGCGCGCAGCCGGTCTAGGAAGCGCTGGGCGGCGTCGGTCTCCGTTCCCGAGTGTGGGCGAAGCTGCGGTATGGCGTTCACGAGCTTGTCGTGCAGGAGCGCCGTCAGATCGCGATCGCAGGCGGCTTCTTCACATGCGAAGAGATCGCACGCGACCGAGCGGTCTCGCGTCGCCAGAAGCAGCGAAAGCGCTTGCAGAGACGACTCGCGCTTTTTCGCGCCGCGCTCGTACGTGGCGGCCAGGGTGGCCGCGGCGCGAGCGGCGAGCGCGTCGTATCCGCGAGCTGCTGCGATCGCAAGCGCCTCGCGCGCCTCCGATCGTGCCTCGCGCGCGTCGCCTTCGGCTAAGCGGTGACGCGAGTGCTCGATCGACAAGGCCACGCGATCCCACGCCGTCTTTGAGAGCTCGGCGAGATCGTCGGGGCAGCTCCAGGCCCGCCCGAGCCGTAGTCGAGCGCGCGCCACGGTCGTCTGACACCTCCAGGCGGCAAAGTGGCGCTTGCGCAGCACGACGTACGCACCTGATGCAAGCCGTTCCGCCGCCGCATCGTCACCTTGCTGCAGGAATATCTCGCTGCGCAGCGCGCTGCTGCAGGCCAGCTCGGTGACGGCAAAGTTTCGGAGACCCCGTCGATCCGCCTCGTCGAGCATGGCGACCGCTTCGTGCAGCATTCCGCATCGAATCCTCGCTTCGGCCAGCGCGAGGAGGGCGCGCAGCAGCCACGCTGCACGATTCGCGGCGAGCCGCCTGAGGCTTCGGGCGATCCGATCCATCTGACGGGCGTCGCCGCGCTGACGCGCGCGAAGAAACGCCAGCCATTCCAGCTCGAAGCGCATTTCTAAGGTGCCGGTCGAATCTTGGCGAGATCGGTCGAAGAGCGGCCATAACTGCTCCGCACCGTCGGCGTGCCTTCCGGAGATCAGTCTCGCCTGCGCGTTCAAGATCGCAACGAGCGGCAGTGAGATGTCTCCCAGCTCGCCGGCTACGCCATCGAGATCGGCGCCTACGTCGACCCGGTCGCGCAGAGCGAGCATGTTCGCGCTCGCCGCCGAGTGCGGCCCGCCGAGGCGAAATATCTGCGAGGCCATTGCGGGTTCGAAGCTCGAAACGAGCTCGGCGATTGTCTCGAGCGGGTCTGCGGCAGCGGCGTTCGCATCATCGACCGCGGCGAGATGCGGGCCGCCGATGAGGCGGCGAACGTGCAGCGCGAGAATCGAGACGGCTTTGGCCCGGCGTCGCTGAAAATGGCGCTTCGACACGCGCGTCAGCTCCGTCGGATCGCTCGCGGGTGTGCCGTCGTTCAGCGACGACAACAGCATCTGGCGCAGCCGGGCTTCCCGAGCGCCTTCTTGAAAGGCGCCGTCGATGGCGTACTGCAGAGCCGCTTGAGCGTTTGGGATTCCGGTCGTTTCGCATAGCGCTTGCGCCAGCGGACACGAGGCGAGCAAGAATGGGTTGCTCGCACGCCGCAGCAAGCGCCGGACGTCGGCTTCCATGCGCAGCTGCATGCCGTCACGCGGCTGAACGCTCGTCCGCATGTAGGTAAGCGATAGCGCTACTGCCATACGTCTTTAGTATAAGTAGTGTACGGCGGCCAGTCATCAAAGCGTTATCAATGTCGCGCGTTTTCAAAAATGATGAGTGCCGGCATTTGATAAGTTTTGATTGATATGCGTTGTGCCGCCACTTAGAAGTGACACGCAATGTGACACTTTACTCAGTTTTATAGGAAGCAAGTTTGGGTCGCTGAAGCGCAGCAACATGCGCGACAAGTTCGCGTTAGCTATTCAACGTTTCACTGGAGGAACCAAACGCATGAAACGACTATCGTTCCCGCGTTCGTTGGTTGCCTTGACGGCGTTGCTAGCGTTGATCGCAGGCCAGGGAACATGGGCACTGGCAGGCGTCACCGGCAACATCCAGGGTACGGTCAGAGATACGAGCGGCGCTCCAGTTGCCGACGTGCAAGTGGAAGCTATCGCTCCGTCGATGTCTCGATCCGCGACGACGGACGCGGGAGGACACTTTATCGTCCTCTCGCTCGCCCCAGATACCTACACGATCAACCTCACCAAGGCGGGCTACCAGAGCATCGCAATCCCGGGCGTGACGGTCTTTGCCGACCAGACGCAAAGCGTCGCGTACACAATGACGAAAACGCTCAAGACCATCGCGCGCGTTACGTCGGCGGCCGGGGGAGCGCTCGTGAAATCGGGCGTCGGCAGCGATCTCTACACCGTCAACGCCGCGCAGGCATCGGCCGCGGCGGCGTTAGGCGGCGGCGGTAACCTGAACAACGCGTACTCGGCAATGGCCTCCGTCCCCGGCGTGCAAACGTCGCAGGGCGGCATGGGCTGGGATTTCAACGCGGCATACGTCCGCGGCCAGAACTCCTACTACACCGGGTTCGAGTACGACGGTATTCCGATCAACCGCGCATTCGACAACTACAACTCGGGAACCGAATCGAGCCTAGGTCTGCAGCAACTGCAGGTCTACACCGGCGGCGGACCGTCGTCGGTCGCGACGTCGGGCACGGCCGGTTTCATCAACCAAGTCATCAAGACCGGCACGTTCCCGGGCTTCGCCACGGCGAACCTGGGCTTCGCGACGCCGACGTTCTATCACCAGGCACAGGTCGAAATCGGCGGCTCGACGCCGGATCGGACCTTCAGCTACTACGTCGGTCTGCTCGGTTACAACCAGGACTATCGTTTCTTCGACAACAGTAACGGCGCGGGCTACATGACGCCGGGCGGAATCTACGCGGGCAATACCCTTGGATTCGGCATCGGCTATGGCGGCGGAAGCAATCAAATCCTAGGCGTCGGTCCGACCTGTTTGGGCGGAACGATTTCGACCTGCTCGGGCGTCAAGCCGATGTGTTCGCTGGTCACCGCTCCGTGGAAGACGGCACCGGCCCAGGGCTGCTGGCAATACTACAGCGGTACCTCGGGCAGTCCGTCCCAGGTCAGCGATCGCGAGAGCGTCGTGAACCTGCACATGGGGATTCCCAAGCACAACGGGTTGCGCGACGACGTGCAGCTCTTATGGAGCGGATCGGCGCTCAATAACTACGGTTACAACAGCCCGAGCGACATGGGCCCGGGCGTCAACCAGTTCATCTACTCGCTCTTCAACACGCACTACGCGCCGGCGGTGTGCGGCCCCACGACGGTCGGCCCGGGTCTAACCGTCAACGGATGCACTAGTCGTCCGGCACAGATTGCCTCGCTGCTGCCCTTCGGAATCGTCTGCGGCAAGTCGCCGTCGAGCTTCCCGACTCTGGGCTGCGGCCCGACGTATCTCGGCTACTCCGACGCGGTCACCTACAACGTGCCGTTCGGCACGCCGATCGCGACGGGTCCGGGAGCGATCAAGGCGCCGGGAGCGTACTACGTACCGAATACGCCGGCGCACGCCTTCAACGGACCGCTGCCGTTGTTCGATAACTCGATCGACCTCAATCAAAACGACGGCGGCATGGCGAAGATCCAGTACACCTACGCGCTGAGCCAAGCGGCGTATCTGCGGCTCTACGGCTACACCTTCTACTCCGACTGGTACTTGACGTCGCCCACCTATGCCGCAGCGGGCCCCAACACCCTTGCGTCATTTCCTCTTTCGACGCAGTATCAGCTCATCACGCACACGGCGGGCGGCGCGATGGATTTCCAAGACCAGCTGAACGACCAAAACTTGCTCAGCTTGGATGGAAACTACTCGACGGCCGGCGTGACGCGTTTCAACAACTCGACGGCCAATGGCGGAACGTCGCCGATCGGGTACATGGCGAAGACCGGCAACGGCTTCACCTGCTACGATCCGACGACGGGCAAGCCGCAGATCTGCTTGAGCAGCGGCTACTGCGTCGCCGCGGTGGTGAGCGGGAAGCCCTCCTGCGCAGGCACGGCCCCGACGTGGGTTGCGAACGCGGCAGGCGGACCGTCCGGCTTCGCTCCGACGGGATCGCCGGCAGCCAGGGCCGGCGCGACGTGGGATAGCCTCTGGAGCGGCAACGTCACCGGTTCGCTCAATACCGTGCGACCTCGGTTCGTCAACGGGTCGCTCTCGGATCAGTTCCGGCCCAGCGACAAGTTCCTGTTCAACGCCGCGATCCGGTACGACAACTACACGTACGTTCTGCCGGATTCGCTGACGGCGGCGACTCAGTTCTTCGCGAACATGACCTCGAACTACACCTGCGTCTTCGCGTCAACGAACCAGGTACTGACGGCGTTTCTGCCGCCCGGCGCAGCGCCCCCGGCCCCGGCGCAGTACGTGCAGGGCGACTGCAACACCGCCGCGACGGCGCTGCATCCCACCGGCCCACATACCGGCTGGGTGCATCCCAACGGCACCGTGCAGGACGGCGTCCAGGCGCCGAACTTCACGGCCACCTCGCCGGGCTCGTATACGCTCAACTACTGGCAGCCGCGTTTCTCGATGACCTACACGGCCTCGCCGGACACCGTCTTCCGCGCTTCGGCCGGCCGCTTCACGCAGCCGCCGATCTCGGCCTCGGTGCAATACTTGAGCGCGTCCGGCGATGACCGGTCGGTCTGGAACAACACGATGAACCTGGGCTTCTACTCGCCCTTCCATCCGATTCCGGGCATCTCGTCGGCGCAGTACGACCTGTCGCTGGAGCACCACTTCCGTGGGACCGACATGAGCTTCAAGCTCACGCCGTTCTACACGTGGGTGGCCAACTGGCAGCAGCAGACCTTCATCGGCGCGGGCTTCGTAACGCAAGTGCCGGTGGGCGTCAACCGCAACTACGGCGTCGAGTTCCAGATGAACAAGGGTGACTTCACTCGCAACGGTTTGTCCGGACAGCTGTCGTTTGCGTACACCAACTCCAAGGTGCAGTTCCAGAACGTCGGGCTGAGCGGCGGCGGCATCGTGCCGAACACCACGATCGCGCTCAATCAGGCGATCGCGCAGTACAACCAGTTGACCAAGGCCGGCGGCGGAAGCCCCTGCTATCAAGGCATGCAGGGCGTCTCGTGTTCCAAGCCCAACGGCAAGACGCAAGATACGATCCTGAACCCGTACTACAATCAGCCGTCGCAGGGACTGCTCGATCCCAACGGCTGGTACAATCCGTACACGACGGCAATCGCGCCGAACCTCAGCGGTGCGGACAGCACCTACATCTCGCCGTACGTTGCGTCGTTGATTCTCAACTGGCGCCACGACAAGCTGGCGATCACTCCGAGCTTCAACTTCCAGTCCGGCGGCTACTACGGCAGCCCGCTGGATACGGAAGGGCTCGATCCGCGCACCTGCGTGCAGAACTCGGCGGCGGCCGGCATCACCAAGGTGTCACCGCACACCAATCCGCTGCAATGCAACTACCTCTCGGCGACGGCGCCGGGGTTGGGACCGTTCGGCTTCCTCTACATCCCGGACCCGCAAGTCGGATCGTTCCTGTTCACCAACTACCAGAATCCGAACTCGATCTTCGGTAATCTCCAGATTACCTACGACGTGAGTCCGAAGATCAGGCTGAGCGTTCTGGGCGTGGCCCTCTTCCACTCGTGCTTCGGCGGAACGTCGGCACCGTGGACGACGGCTAATCCTCCCAGCAACGCGGTCTGCGGCTATCTGCCGGCCGGCGGTTCGTTGAACAGCACGCTCTATCCGAGCAACTTCTACAACGGCACGGGCATTAACGACTTCGCCGCCAACAAGGCGCGGTCGGCGTATACGCAGAGCTACTTGCCGTTTGGGAGCAACAACGGAGCGATCGGCGGCTCAGTGCCTCCGATCAACGTCTACTTCAACGCGACGGTGAAGATCTAACCGATCCGAATCCAGCGCACAGAACATACGCATAACGCCACGAGTGGGGCTTCCTGAGGGAGGCCCCACTTTTTACGTTAAGAAAGACGCCACTTCATGCATCGCATGCTGATCCTTCTGATAGCAGCAATCGCCCCGCCGGCGTCGTCGGGCAACGCCGTCACGATAGCCGTTACGCCGCAAATCTCGATGCTCGATCGGCGGGTCGCAATCGCCGTTCACGCGCCGCCGGGGAACCGCGTCGCGCTTCATTTGCAGACCGAGCGCTTCGGGATGGTGTTCGAATCCGACGCGACGGTTGTAACGCCGCCGAGCGGCACGTTCACGCTCGACGACATGGGACTCTTCTGGTCCGCTCTAGCGACGCACCCCGCGGCGCGGGGCGCGCAGTTCAATCGTTCATCCGATCTGGATCCTCGTCCTTACACGATCTCCGCACGCGCCGGCGGCACCGAGCAAAGTTCGACCCTCGTGCGAACGGCACTCGACCCAACGACGCTGCGCACCGTCGTCGACCATGGCTCGTTCGTAGCCACGCTGTTTAGCGGGAAGGACGGAGTTTGCCGGCCGGCTGCGATCGTGCTCGGTGGAAGCGAAGGCGGCGTCCCCGAGGAGCAGGCCGCTGTAATTGCGTCGCACGGCTTCACTACGCTCGCATTGGCGTACTTCGGCGCTGCCGGTCTACCGAAGTTTCTCGAAAACATCCCGATCGAAACCGTCAGTAGGGCGATCGTCTTCATGCGGGCGAACGCCGCGGTCTGCCGAAATCGGCGGCTCGCGATAGTTGGCGGGTCGAAAGGCGCGGAGCTGGCGCTGGTCGCGGCCTCGACGTTCCGCGACATCGGAGCAGTCGTTGCGATGAAGCCGTCGTCCGTCGTGTTCTCCGGACTCGGTCCCGCGACGGCGGCGTCGTCGTGGTCGTACCACGGCAAGCCGCTCCCGTTCGCGAACGGCACCGTTCCGCAAGCCGTCTACGACCGCATCTCCGCAGACCGGAAGAATCACCGGCAGGTCGCATACACGCCAATGTATCTCGCGCAGTTGCAGAACAACACGGACGAAGCGGCCATCATACCGGTCGAGAAAATCGCCGGCCCGATCCTCCTTGTCGCCGGCGGCTCGGACGAGCTGTGGCCGTCGCTTCAGATGGCCAACGCGATCATGCGCCGTCTAAAATCCCCGAAGCGGTCTTACGGAGATCGCCTCCTCAGTTACTCGGACGCGGGGCATTCGATCGGCATACCCTTTGGGTTCGCGAAGGCGGAGCTCGCGCACGGCGAGCTTGCCTTGGGCGGTACTCCGGAAGCCAACGAACTCGCGAGCGAGGACGCGTGGTCGAAGATCATGCAATTTCTGAAAGCGAACGCTTTTTAGATTTCTTTATGACTTGAGCGCGCCGCCATGATAGCGTGGCGGTGTGGCATTGAAACTCTTTGATGTTCAGCCGCCAAGCGGCCGACCGGCAGCGTACCGGTTCGGAGAGTTCCGGCTCGAAGTGGCGCACCGGCTCCTTTTCAAGCAGGGTCACGTCGTTGCGGTGCCCGAGCGGATCTTTGAGATCCTCTTGATGCTCATCGAGGCGAACGGCAGCGTCGTGCACCGAGACGAAATCGCGTTGCAAGTTTGGCCGGACACTGTGGTGGCAGACGGAAACATCGCGCAGCACGTCTATTTGTTGCGCAAGATCCTGGGCGAGCACGCTCGCGACCACGGCCTGGTTATGGCCGTCAACCGAAAGGGCTATCGGCTTACGGTCCCCGTCGTGGTCGAGTCGCAAAGCTTGCGCGACCCACACGCGTCCGCACGGGCCTTTCGGGCCGGGGAACCGGGTTATTCGAGCGGCTGGTGCGGACCGGTCCGGTAGGGCCGTCACAACGCCGCACGTCGATGCGTTGGTTCGCTCAGAGGTGGCCTCGGCATGAGCGGGTATCGATTCGAACACTATCGCCTCGACGTGGACCGTCGCGTGCTGATCGCGCGCGAGCGAGTAATACCGCTATCTGAAAAAATCTTCGGCGTGCTGCTCTGCCTCGTTCGAGCCGCCGGCCGCACCGTCACGAAGGACGAACTGATCGCGGAGGTGTGGGGACAGGAAGATACGTCCGAGGCCACGCTGGTGCAGCACGTCTCGCTCCTGCGCAAGCTGCTCGACGAGCGCCCGGCGAGCCACAAGTACGTTTTGACCGTGCCGCGCGTCGGCTATCGCTTCATTCCGCGCGTGGCGCACGATGGCGAGCCGTTTGTCACGCTCGGCGTCGAGGCGATCGGCGACGGCTCCCAGCGCGGCGAGCCGAGGATCTGGCGCGAGTACTTTAGCGGCAAGCATTGGGCCGAACGGCGCGATCGCAACGGTCTCAACCTCGCGTTGAGGCACTTTAGTGCGGCGCTGCGGATAGATCGCACGTTCGCTCCCGCGTGGATCGGAATCGCGGCTACCTATTGCACCTCGCGTACTATGCGTTTACCACGTGGGACCGAGTGCTTCCGTCCGCCGAGCACGCGATCGCCAAGGCGATCGAATTCGATCCCGGATCGGGGCTGGCGCATTGCATGCTCGCCGAGATCCAATTGGCCCAGTGGGACATAGCGGGATTGGAACGATCGCTCGAGAGGGCCGGCGAATTGGACTCGCGCTCCGCCGACGCGTACGGGCTGCGAGCGTTTTTCGATGCTTGGCGAGGCGAATCAGACGCGGCGGTCGTCAACGCCAAGCGCGCCATGGCGATCGCTCCGGGCGACATCGCGCTGCACGGCATCTTCGCCGGCGCCTTAGCCGCCCAGGGCGACTATAGAAACGCCATTGCGTCCTACTCCAAGATTTTAGATGCCGATCCATGCTGCCAAATCGCTCGTCAGGGGCGGTGCGAAGCGTACGTCGCCGACGGCCGGCTCGACCTGGCGAGCAGCGATCTCGAGCAGATGCCGCGCGCCGCAGGTAACCTCAGCCGTCTCGCCTGCGTGCAGGCCTTCCTGGGTGACACCTTGGGCGCGTCGCGCCTCTTCAAGGAACTGCACGAACGAGCCGCCGTCGAGTACGTCGAGCCGCACTGCCTCGCGCAGGTGCTGATCGCGCTCGGGCGTTACGATGAAGCGGTCGGTCTAACGCATCAGGCCATCGCAAGTCACAACATAAAGTTTCCAGCGATGCTGAACTCGCCGCTGCTCCAAGGACCCATGAAGAACGCTCGGCTTCGGCGGATGCTCGGCGACGTGCAGAGCTTTCTCTTCCGGGCGAACAGAAAGACCGGTTAACGCGCCGTCAGCGGACGTTCAAGAGCGTGCCGTAGTCGCCCGCCCCGTAGTGAAGATGCCGCGGGTCAATTATCGACGCGATCGGCCGCGCACGGCCGTTGGCATGAGGTCCATAAATCAGGATGCTCGATCCGGCGGCGACGTAGACGTTGCCCGCCGCGTCCGTCGTCAGCGAAGCGATCATCGTATCCGGACGACCGACGAAGTGACGCGAGTAGAGCACCTGGCCCGACTTGGTCCCCGGAGCATACGCAAAGACGCCGGTGTTCGGAAGCCCGGACGCGAGATAGATCGTGCCTCCCGCGTCGACGGCGATGCTGCTAGGGGGAACCTCGGGAAGGGTCGGATCGTAGAAGCTGCGCACGAGCTTGGCGCCCGAGCCCGTCAGCGCGTACTCCGAAACCCCGATGGCTTGCAATCCGTGATAGACCACGGCGCACGCGCAGTACACGCGTCCTTTCGAATCTACGGCGACGTTCGAGGAATGAGCGGACATGAGACCGTACGGCGTCGCAATTTGCACCGCGATCGAGGAGTTGGGTCTCGCCACGCCGTTGGCGGACGCCGGGAAGCGCAGCAGCTGTCTAATCGCCGATAGCCAAAAGTTTCCGTGACCGTCGAGCGCCAGTCCGACCGCATAACCGGCGAGAAGCTGCGCAACGAGCTGGGCAGTGCGCTCCGGCGCGACGTTACCGCGCGCGTTCGGCGCGAAAGCCAGGAGGTTCATCGAGCTCTGGGCCGGTCCGCCGGAAACGACGACGTAAATCGTGCCGCCGGCGTCGACTGCCATCCCGTTGCCGGTCGCCAGCTGCGTCTTGCTTCCCTCGATCACTCCTATCGGTTTCGAGTCGTTCCGATCGCCGGCGAGATACGATGCGACGAGCGGTTGCTCGGGAGAGAAGGCGTAGACGATTGGGCCCTTTTGGCTCGTGACGTTGCCGGCGCGCGATGCCGCGTTAGTAGTTGGATTGGGCGCGGATCCAATCGACGCACAGCCGGCAACTGCCAATGCGATTGCCGCTGCGACGGTGGCTACTCCGATATGTTGCCTCATGAGGCGATCAGCCTTCGCAGCGCGCGATACGCTACCTCTAATAAAATTTCATCAAATACCTAAGGAACCTCAGAGCTTTACTAACGCTTTCCAAGCGCGGCGAGCACCTTCGGCGGAATCAGGCAAAACAGCGTCCCGACGGGAGACGTACGGTCGGCGAATTCAATCCCGGCTAGCGCGGCTTTCTTCAGCTCGATGTCCCCGCCGCCGATGAGCCGGCCGATCGTCGCGCTCATCGTCGGTTCGTGCCCGACCAGCACGATCGACTCCGCGTCGGCATGCTCCGCCAAGATCGCGCGGCACGCTTGCGCATTGAACCGATGCGCGATGCGATCGTCTTCGACGAGCGCGCCCTCCATTCGCAGGCGCTCCGCAACGATGGCGGCGGTCTGCCTTGCGCGAAGCAGCGGGCTCGTAACGATCAAATCGAGGCCGAGCGAAAGGTTCGCGATTCCCTTGGCTTCACGTTCCATTCGCGCGCAGCCCTCGCGCGTGAGCGGCCGGTCGGCATCGCTGCCCTTCCACTCATCGGGCTCGACCGCGATGCCGTGGCGTAAGAAATAGCAGTTCATTCCCGCAACTACGAAAGGCTCGCGCGAATGGCCTCTGAAACCAGAACCGGCATGAGCAGAACCTGGCAAACGCGGCTCCTGCACTCGAAAGCGCAGCTTCCGCAAGGCTATCGGTCGTTGGCGACGCCGGTCTACCGGGGCTCGACGACTATTTTCCCCTCGGCTTCCGCCGTGACCGACCAATGGGATCAGGAGCGCGTCGGTTACACCTATGGCCTCTACGGCACGCCGACGTCGCTCGAACTCGCGGCGCGCATCTGCCAGCTCGAACGCGGGCGGCACACGCTCCTGACGCCCGGCGGCCAATCCGCCATCTCGTTGATCGACTTCGCGCTGCTCAAGGCCGGCGACCACATCCTCGTTCCGCTCAGCGTCTATCGTCCGAACCGGCAGCTCACCACGACGATCCTTGCGCACTTCGGCGTGAGCGCGACGTTTTACGACCCCACGATCGGGGGCGAGATCGCATCGCTCATGAAAGAGAATACGCGGTTGATTTGGACGGAGAGCCCGGGCTCCGTCACCATGGAGGTGCAAGACATTCCCGCGATCGCGGCGGCGGCGCATGCACGCGGCGTGACCGTCGCGATGGACAACACGTGGGCGGCGGGCGTGCTCTTCGACGCGTTTGCGCACGGCGTCGACGTCACGATGCAGGCGATTACGAAATACATCGGCGGGCACAGCGATCTGCTACTCGGCTCGGTCACGGTTCGAGACGACGAGATCTACCGGCGCATCGGCGCGGCTCGACAGGTCATCGGTTGTGCCGCTTCGCCGGACGACTGCAGTCTGGCGCTGCGCGGACTTCAAACGCTCGCGGTGCGTCTCGCGGCGATCGAAGCGTCGGCGCTCGAGATTGCGCGCTGGCTCGCCGCTCGCCCCGAAGTCGAACTCGTCCTGCACCCGGCGCTGCCGTCCTGTCCGGGCCACGAGTTTTGGAGGCGCGACTTCTCCGGCTCGTCAGGCGTCTTCTCGATCGTCCTACGACCAGGACCGTCGCGCGAGCAGGTGTTCGCTTTCGTCGACGCGCTAGAGCTCTTCGAGATCGGCTATAGTTGGGCGGGGACGACGAGTCTCGCCGTTGCCTACACCATCGCGCCGCAGCCGAATCGCCCGCCCTACGATCATCGCTTGGTGCGATTCAGCATCGGCCTCGAATCGACGCAAGATCTCATCGCCGATCTCGAGCAAGCCTTCTCGTCGCTCAAAGTCTAAGGAAGGCTGAGCGCAACGGCGCTCGGATTCCTGAATTTGCCGGGGAGCGTCTTGATCGGGTTCCCGCCCGCGGGATATTTCCAGAATCCGACGTCGCGCTTGCCGCCGTTCGGCCCGTCGGCCGCGATCAAGCTCGTTCCTTGGATCGAAAACTGGACGACGTTGCTCGCGCGTTTGAGCTGCGTCACGCCGACCCGGGTCGCCTTCTGTTTGCTAATCGCAAACCGGTAGATCGTCGTGGCGGCGTCGCCGATCGCGAGATCCTTCCCGTCCCATTGGACGCCGCCCCACCCCGCGAAGCGCTGATTCAATGCGATTTTCGTGAACTTCGTGCCGCCCCTAGGGAGCTCGACGAGGACGAAGTTGAAACTGAAGTCCAACCCGTCGACGAAGAGGTCTCCCTTGCCGTCGTACGCGCAGAATAAGTATTGAAGAACGTTGGCATCCTTGAGCACTCTTGGGTTGCCCTTGGCTTGCTTGAATATTGCGACGCTCCCGACGTTGGAGCCGGACGGGCTATAGTTCGTGACGGCGAGATCTCCCGTCACGCGATCGTGGGCGCAATCCTGGGGCAGTTGTCCGCCATCCTTTAGTATCGCGATCGGCTTCTTGCCGCCGTGCGCGTATTTCAGCACGTCGCTCTTATTGGTGTTGACGACGAAGACGTTACCGGCCGCGTCCGCGCACTCCGCCAGCGGGGTGGCGAAGCCCTTGAGCGAGCCGGCGGGCGAGCCGCCGGGATAAGAATAAACGTAGATCTCGTTCGTTCCGACGTCGGAGACGTAAAGCAGGGCGCTCGTCGCAGCTGCGCGCGCCGGCTCGGAGCGGCTTGGAAGCGTCGCCGGAGCGAACTGCGATTGGGCACAACCTGCCAGCGCCGCTAGAGTGATGGAAAACCCCGCCCAGCGACGGGTCGCAATCACGCTAGTGTTTGGTGCAAACGGCGTGCGCGGTCGACATTTTGCCTCGATCGTCGGGTGTTTGAACGTCCAGGCTATATTGCGTGGATTGCGTCATGCGGACGAGCGCGGTTCCGTGGTCGTTCGGGAATTGATCCGTCCACTTCGAGCCGTCGTATGCCGGTGACGTGCTCGTGCTGGTGAAATAGCTGCCGTCCGTCCCGACGCCGGTGACGACCCACCGCCCACGCTTCGAGTCGTAGCCGAGGAACGTCACGGAAGTGCTGGCGGGCGCGCCGGCAGAGGCCGGATAGGTGGCGTCGATCCGCAGCCAGTTGCCGAACAGGCTGTCGACATCCGTCTCGTGATACGTCTGGTTGCCGCTCGTGTGGGTGACGCAGGTCCACGTCCCAACGAGCCCCGCGATCGTGGCCTGCTGCGGGGACGCGCCCGCAAACGCCGGCGTCAGCACAAAGAGAGTTACTGCAGCAATCGCTGTCTTCACAATTCCCTCCGAGGTCAAAGTCGCTTTAACCCCGCCCCCTTTTCGGTGCCATCCGCGGTTGTCCCGGCCGGTGTGATTTTCGCGGGTGTTTGAGCGAATAGTACCGTGAAATGGCTTCGACCCCCTCACAGGCCGCGTTCATCGATGCCCTCGACCGGCACCGCGGCATACTGTTCAAGGTAGCCAACGCGTACTGCCGCGACGCGGCCAGTCGGGAGGACCTGGCTCAAGACACGATCGTGCAGCTGTGGCGCGCCTACCGCACGTTCGACGGCCGCCGCACCTTTTCGACCTGGATGTACCGGATCGCGGTCAACGTGGCCATCTCGTTTCATCGCGCGAACGACGCAAGACGAGCCATTTCGCGCTCGCCGAAAACACGTTCTTGGAAGAGATTCCTGCGCCGCAAGAGCCGTACGACGAGCGCATGGAGCTGTTGCGCGAGATCATCGACAGGTTGGACGAGCTCGACCGCCCGCTGATGATCCTCTATCTCGACGACCGGCCGTACGCCGAGATCGCGGATATCCTCGGAATCTCCGAGACGAACGTCGCGACCAAGATCGGCCGCCTAAAACAACACCTGAGACGCACTGTGGCCGCGCAAGGCCGAGGATAAGAACGGAGGACGCTATGGAAATGGAAGAACTCAAAGGCCTGTGGGCGCGCAGCGAAGACCGGCTCGAGGCGAGCATGCGTCTCAACACGCTGCTCCTGCAGCAGACCAACCTTCAGAGGGCTGCGGCCTCACTGCGGCGCCTGTCGCTTGGCGTACTCGCAGAGCTCGCCGTGAATCTCGTTGCCGTCGTCCTGCTCGGATCGTTCGCCGCCGATCACGTGCGCGAGCCCCGGTTTCTCGTGCCGGCGATCGCCCTCGGCATCTACGCGATAGCGCTGCTCGCCGCGGGAGTTCGGCAGATCGTCGATATTTGGAGCGTCGATTACGACGAGCCGGTCGTCGCGCTTCAAAAGAAGCTCGAGGAGCTCCGCGTGCGCCGCATTCACACGACGCTTTGGACGCTGCTGTTCGCGCCGCTGATGTGGGTGCCGCTCTTAATCGTCGCGCTTCGCGGATTCTTCGGCGTCGATCTCTACGCGGTGGCGGATGCGGGCTGGCTCGTGGCAAACGGGTTGCTCGGAGTCGCCGTGATCCCGCTCGCGACCTTCGCGGCGCGGCGGTACGGGCAGCGCTTAGCACGGTTCGGCTTCATTCGAACGCTCGCCGATGACATCGCCGGCCGAAGCCTCGCGCGAGCGCTCGATGCGCTAGATGCGATCCGTCGCTTCGAGGAGGCCGCCTGAAGGCGATAGTTACGCGTCGCGGAAGCTCGGGGCCTTAGTAATGGTAGCGGATTGGCTCAACGCGCTGTCGATCGCGTCGCTCGTGCTTGGTGGAGTATGCGCGGCGATCGTCCTGGTCGACGTCATCCGGTTTCCGCAGCCAATGGCGATCATGAACTGGGTCTGGCCGATCACGGCGCTCTACGCCGGCCCTTTGGGTGTCTGGATGTACGCGCGCCTTAGCCGCCGATCGGGCGGGCATCCGTTTTGGGCCGGCGTCGCGGTCAGCGCCTCGCACTGCGGGGCGGGCTGCGTACTGGGCGACATCATCGCCGAGTTCGCGATATTCTTCACCGGTTTTATGCTGTTTGGTTCGATGCTCGCCACCGAATACGTCGGCGACTACGTTCTCGCATACGCGTTCGGCATGGTCTTCCAGTTCTTCGCGATCGCCCCAATGCGCCATCTGTCGTTCGTGCCCGGCATACGGGCGGCGATCAAGGCCGACACGCTCTCACTGACCGCGTTTGAGATCGGCCTGTTCGGCTGGATGGCGCTGTCGTACTTCGTTCTATTTCACCCGCCCTTGGAGCCGACTCAGCCTGCGTTTTGGTTCATGATGCAGATCGGGATGGTCCTCGGCTTCATTACGTCCTATCCGGCGAATTGGCTCTTAATTCGCACCGGCATCAAGGAGGCCATGTGATCCCGCATTCCGCGAGGCGCCTCGCAGTTGCGATCGCCGGCGCAGCGGTCGTTCTCGTCGCGTGCGACGGCGGCTCGGCCACGCTTCCAAGCGGCGCGGCGCGACAACGGGTATCGCAGAGTTCGACGAGTCCGATCCAGCACGTCGTCATCGTGATTCAGGAAAATCGCACGTTCAACGACTTCTTCGCAACGTATCCCGGAGCCGATGGGACGACGGTCGGCAAGGTCGTGGCGAATTCGAGTTGCAGCCCGCGGATCGCCCAGGGGACGATCAACCTGCAAAAGGTTCCGCTCGCGGTCACGACCGATCTGAACCACAGCTACCGCATGTATAAGACCGCCGACGACCACGGGAACATGGACGGGTTCGATAGGATCGGAACGGAATGCGCGTATCCCTATCAATACACGGATCCATCGCAGATCCAACAGTATTGGCAGATGGCCCAGCAGTACACGCTGGCGGAGCACATGTTTACGACGCAAGGCAGCGACAGCTTTACCGCGCACCAAGACCTGATTCGCGGCGGCACCATCGTCGAGTCCGGGAGGGCCATGGTTGATTTTCCCACGTGCGCCAACTGCTTCTGGGGCTGCGACGCCGCGCCGGGCACGACCACGCATCTCGTCACCCAAAACGGCACGTTTGTGCTGAACAGCCCGGGTCCGTTTCCGTGCTCGAAGCAGTTCGGCGTGTCGTACCCGACGATGCGCGACCTCCTCGACGCAAAGTCGATCCCTTGGAAGTACTACTTGCCGCCGTCGAACAAGAACTACGGCAAGATCATGAGCGCCTTCGACGTCGTCTGGCCCGTGCGCAACGGGACGGAATGGAAGAAGAACGTCATTACGCCGGAGACCAAGATTTTCAGCGACATCTCCGGGGGTTCGCTGTCCGCCGTCTCCTGGCTCGTGCCCGACGAACCCAATTCGGATCATCCCGGCACCGCACACGACATGGGGCCCCAATGGGTAGCGAGCGTCGTCAACGCGATCGGGCAGAGCTCGTACTGGAGCTCCACCGCAATCATAATCGTCTGGGATGATTGGGGAGGATTGTACGATAACGTTGCGCCGGATACGAACATACAGAGACACGGCTACGGTGGTTTGGGTTTCCGCGTGCCGGCCATCATCGTCTCACCGTATGCCAAAGCGGGATACATCTCGCGGACCAACTACGAATTCGGCAGCATCCTCAAGTACGTCGAGAACAATTGGAATCTCGGGTCGCTCGGAACGAGCGATCAAGGCGCGACGAGTATCGTCGACTGCTTCAACTACTCGCAGCGGCCGATCAAGTTTAAACAGTTCGCGTCGAAACACTCCAAGGAGTACTTCATCCGGCGCAAGCCGTCGTTCTTCCCAACCGATACCGACATGTAGAGGGGCGGATTCATCTTCATGAATTAATTTTCATGAAGAGCTTTGCAAGCGGCCGAGTTTTTCAGACTTTCTTTACATCGAGGCCATACCGTGGCGTGAAACCATTTTCCACTCCACTATTCCTCGAGGTGCTTCAATGTTCAAGACCGGGCCAGGAAATGCACGAATCGCTGTGGCCGCGGCGGCGGCCGCGTTTGCCGTCAGCGCTTGCAATGCAGGGGGACACACGACGCTGCCCTCCACGCAAGTCTCCCAACCTCTGAGCCAGGCTTTCGGCGGGGACCTCTCGCCGGACGTCTCCTTACTCAAACAACTCGACAAACAGGTCGTGATCGGCTCGACGGTCGACCCCGCGAACGGGGCGCAGAATCCCTACGGCCTCACGGTGGCCCCGCAAACCGCAGGCAAGCTGACGAAGGGCGACCTGGTCGTCTGCAACTTCAACGCGAAATCGAACGTGCAGGGGACCGGCAAGTCGATCGTCGCCCTACACCCCATAGCAAAATCTAAGCCGATTCACGTGTCGTCGATCGGCTCGCTGCTGGGTTGCGACGCCCTGGCGCTGGACGTGGACGACACGATCTGGGCCTCGGTCATGGTTGCCAACGACAACCCGGTAATCGACACGACCGGCAAGCTGATCGCCAACATCAAGGGCAAGCCGTTCACCCAACCCTGGGGACAGATTTTGGCCCGCTACAAATCCTACTCGGCCTTCTATGAAACCAACGCCGGGGACGGCGACGTGATCCGAATAAACCTCGGCTCCAAGTTCACGTACGACGTCATCGCGACGGGATTTCCCGTGAACCACGGCAAGCCGGGGACCGCGCTCGCGCCGTCCGGACTTACCTACGATCCCAAGATCGACACGCTCTACTTCGTCGACGGCCTGAACAACGCGATCGTGGCGTTCAAGAACGTTTCGAAGATCCCCAAGGGCGGCATCAAAGCGTACGATCACGGCCTGAAATTTAGCGGGCCCTCCGCCGCGGACGCGCGCATCGTGCTAGCCGGCAAGCCGCTGAACGGCCCGATCAGCATGGCACTGTTGCCCACGGGCAACCTCGTCGTCGGCAACACGCTCGATCCGACCGGAAAGAATCTCCTGATCGAAGTCTCGACCGCCGGTAACGTCCTCGACGCGCTCAACGTCGACAAGGGAACGGCGGGAGCGCTCTTCGGTATCGTCGCGACCGGCACGAGCGCCGCCGACGCGCGAGTCTTTTTCAACGACGACAACGACAACAGCGTCCACGTGCTCGAACACTAACAATCGTTACGGATAGTCTCCAGAGAGCGATCGCCCCGCGACAGGCCGGCTGCCTGCGCGGGGCGATCGCACAGGAGGGGGCGAGTCGTCCCCCATCGCCCAACTATCGCGCAGGAGGAAAGTTGCTATGAAACTCTTCGCGCGACTTGTTGGCGCAGCGGTTTGCGGTACAGTTTTGGCGGCGTGTGGCGCGCCGCACCAGTTCGTCCCGGCGCCCCCGAACTCGGGGGCTTTCACTCAATCGGAGCTCGCCGTCACTTCGAACGACGTGGAGAGCGGGCGAACCGCCCGCGTTCTCTCGTACCACGTCATGCGTTTACGCGGGCAGCAGCGCAGCGTGGTCCACGGCGAAGTTCGCCTGCGCTATCCTTCCGACTTGGTTCGGAAGAATGGCCCGATCATGAAGTCGGCTGCATCGTTCAACGTCTACGTGAACTGCGCGTCCGGCGGCGAGACCTGCTGGGGCGACCCGGAGGGATTCCAAAAGAATCTCACCGGCAGCCAGTTTGCGGCTCTGCTGAAGCAGTACACGACATCTCCCCCGACCGGATATACGTTCGGCGGGTCCTTTTCCGTGAAGTATCACACGTATACAAGACTTCTCTATCAGAACGATCTGTTGACCGTTCTGCACGCGGCCCTAGTCAAGAACGGCAAAAAGGCCGGGTACTCGAACATGTACCACGTCTTCCTGCCGAAGGGCACCGACACGTGCTTCGACCGCACGCGCTCGTGCTATTCTCCGGATCATCCGGCGACCAATGCCTTCTGCGCGTACCACGAGAGTGTCGCGTTCAAGGACGTTTCGGAGACCGTCATCGTCTCGATCGAGCCGTATCAGAAGGTCGGATTTTGCGCGTCGCGGGCGTCGTCGGGCGCGAGCGCGCTGACCAACTCTACCGCCTCGACGCTCGTGCACGAGACGTTCGAGTCGATCACCGACCCCGGGCCCGCCTTTGCCTGGTTCAACTTCACCTTCGGATCGGAGATCGGCGACCTCTGTCAGACGTATCAGTGGAAGGTTTCGATCGACGGAATCGTCTACAGCATCCAGCCGATGTACTCGAACAAGTACCACGCCTGCGCGGCCGGGCCGTAAGCGTCAGGGCCGTATCGGATACTCGTCTTCCGTGTCGTACTCGCCCTCGCGGATGGACGACTGCAGGTCGTATGCCCCTAGCCGCGCCTTTACGATTCGGACGGGGATCTTTGGTGAAATCGGAGCCCTGGCTATGTAGTCTCTGCGATCCACCAAAACAACGGGATAGACGTGCGCGGGACGTCGGCATTGACCTGGGCGAGGACCGGAGACTCCAACCGGC
Source organism: Vulcanimicrobiota bacterium (assembly GCA_963759245.1). Lineage (GTDB taxonomy): Bacteria > Vulcanimicrobiota > Vulcanimicrobiia > Vulcanimicrobiales > Vulcanimicrobiaceae > Cybelea. The sequence goes on from CAVWYN010000003.1 coordinate 654,898, forward strand.
GGACTGCTCCAGGGCGATTTACGATTTTTTCGCCGTAGACGCTGAGTGTCTCGGCCGCCGCGTCGGCATCGAGTGGACGCGCAGCTCTCGGCTCACCGCTCCTTACCGATGGAATGCGGGAAGCGCCGGTTTGAGAATCATGATCGCAAACGCCACGATTGGCAGCACGAGCGCGATAGTCCCCCAGAGATCCCAACCTTTTGATAGCCGATCGTATTCCGCGAGATTCAACCCGTGCGCGGCTGCCGAGAGCGCGCGCTGCGTTCGCGCGAGCGGTCCGAACGCCAATCCGGAGAGGATGAATGCGATCAGCGCCCAGAGCACCCAGCCCGTCGACAGAATCGGAATGCCGTTCACCGCGGCCGCGCCGAATCCGCCGGCGAGCAACAGGAGGATTCCGGGGATCGTGAAGATCCGATCCGCCGCCATGATCGAGTCCATCGTGTACGCCATGACGACCGCGTTGCGGGTTTTGTCGGCAGCGCGCTTCCAGAAGACGCCCACCGTGATGTTGCCGAGGAAGAGCACCACGCCGGCCACGTGAACCAGCTTCAGGATCAAGTACATTCCGAGTGTATTCTGCACCAGCTTGAAGATTTCTTCACAAAGCCGTAGTATGTTTGTACCACTCGATCGCACAGTTTGTTATACAGTGATGCATGTGTGGTTGCCATTCCGCTTTTAGTTGATATCATTGCGCGGTGCGTCGGCGCTCGCTGTTTGAACGAGCCCGGCGCGATATACTCTCAACGCTAAGAAGTTTAAGGAGAACGCGAAGTGGCTACATCACGTTGCCTACCGGTGCGCCCCACTCTCGGAGCGGTTGCCCTCATAGCGGCGACCGCCTTCCTCGGAGGGTGCGGCGGATCCCAGGCTCTCAGTCCGCAGGGACCAACCCAGGCGAACGCAGCGATCGCGACGCATTCCTCGCCCATCGAGCCCGACGTTTGCCGTAATGGAGGTGGCGTGCGCGTAGCTCCGTGCAAGATCCATCTCACCGTTTCCAATCCGGGGCCCGATTCGGTGATCGTGCGTGGACCCAAGGGCGAGAAGGGCATGCTCCTCGAGCGCGACAAGTGCGGCGGCGCATCGGGCATCGCTACGATCACGCAGGGCTCGGGCGCTTCGTGGACCGTTACGGCAGGGCCGACGACCGGTTCGTGCAAGGCGCGCTTCACCTATTTCAACAATGGCACGAAAGTAGGTTTTGCGGTTCTGCGGGTCACGAACTCGATCTGACCACCTTCGGGTATTCTCCGTTGGGCGTCGTCCGCGATTGGACGGCGCCCTTTCAATCTTGCGCGATCGCCTCGACGTCGAGCACGATCTCGAGCTCGCGGCTCACGACGACGCCGCCGTCGGGCATGTCGTCGTTCCAATTGACGCCGAAATCGTAGCGATCGATGCGCGTGCGCGCGGTGAAGCCGGCGCGCGTCTTCGGGCCCTTGTCGACGCCGTCTTCCCACCACGGCGTCTGCCAGGTGCCGAGATAGCGGACGCTCAGCGTCACCGGCTTCGTGACGCCCTTGATCGTGAGGTCGCCCGTTACCCGATAGTCAACCGGACCGATCAGCACCACGGACGTGCTCTTAAAACGGATGTCGGGATACTTCTCGCAGTCGAGGAAGTCCGGACTACGCAGATGGTCGTCGCGCATCGTCACGCCGCTCCAGCACGTCGACGCGGCAATCGTGGTCTCGACGGCTAGCCGTTGCGGCTCGGCCGGATCGAAATCCAGCGTGCCCTCGACGTTCTTGAACGCCCCGCGTACCCACGACACCATCATGTGCCGTGCCTTGAACTCCGCCGCGCTGTGTCCCGGTTCGAAAACCCATTTCATGTCGAAGCCCTACTTTCTTTCGCAGCTACCATTGGACGACTGCTCCGCGAAAACCCTATCGCGGCAATAACCGCCGCCGCGAACGAGAGCGCCGCCGAAGCGATCATCGCGCCGCGAAACCCGAAGAGGTATGAGGGCGCGGCGGTGACGACGACGCCGAGCAGCGCGACTCCGATGAGGCCGGCGGTGCGCGCGACCGCGTTGTTGATTCCCGATGCGACGCCGGCATGCTCCGTGCCGACCGAGTCCATGACCGTCGTCGTGAGCGGCGCAACGAAGAGCGCGCCGCCGCAGCCGAGCACCGCGGCCGCGGGGAAGAACGTCGTCCAATAGGATCCGTCGGTGCCCGGCAGGGCGTAGGCCAAAAAGCCGAGGCCTGCGACGATCGCTCCCAGCAGCAGGGGCATGCGCGGGCCGACACGCGCGACCAGCCCGCCCGACCAACGCGACGCGGCAACCATGATGACGATGAAGGGAAGGAGCGCGGCGCCTGCCGCGGTCGGCGAATAGTGGTGCACGTTTATCAGCACGAACGGCACGAAGTAGAGGCTGCCGCCGATCGCCGTATAGAGGAAGAACGTATAGATGTTCGACACGCTGAAGGCGCGCGACGCGAAGAGATCGCAGCGGAGCATCGGGTCGCTGACGCGGCGCTCGAACAGGACGAAGATGCCGAGCACCACGAGCCCCAAGACGGCGGTGCCGACGGCGAGCGGGGTGATGCGCGCCGCGTTCATCTCGATCAGTCCGTAGACCAGCAACCCCAATCCGACGGTCGCGAGTGTCGCTCCGCCGACGTCGACGCGCCGGTCGGCCGTCTCGTCGCGGCTCTCCTTAACGCCAAAGATGAGGATCAGCAACACGATCGCTGCGATCGGCAAGTTGATGATGAAGACGTAGCGCCAGGAATACGTTTGCGTCAGCCAGCCGCCGATGATCGGTCCGGCCGCCGAGGTGAGCGCGGAGAACCCCGACCAGAGACCGATGGCGCGGCCTCGCGCCTCGCCGCTATACGCAGCGCTGATCAGCGAGAGACTTCCGGGAGTGGAGAGCGCGCCACCGATGCCCTGCACGCAGCGTGCGGCGATGAGAATTTCCACGGTGCCGGCCAGCGCGCAGGCGAGCGACGCAACCGCGAAGAGCACGATGCCGATGGCGAACACCAAACGCCGTCCGTAGAGATCGCCCAACGCGCCGCCGGTCAGAATCAGCGCGGAGAGGAAGAGCGCGTAGCCCTCGATGACCCACTGCGTTTGTCCGGTCGTCGTATGCAGCTCGCGCTGCAGCACGGGAAGCGAGACGTTGACCGCGGTACTGTCGATGAAGCTCATCGCCGAGCCGAGAATCGCCGCGACGAGCACCCACGGAATCTTCACGCGAAGAGCTTCGCTGCGGCAGCGGTCTTTTACCCGCGCCGAGAACTGCCGGGTCGTGAGCTCCCTTCTCGATCGGCCGATGCGCTCGGCGATCCTCGCCGCCGCGGACAACGCGCTGGTGCGCCGGGTCGTCACGCGTTACGGCATGCGGCTTGGCGCCCGCCGCTTCGTGGCGGGGCAAAGCGCCGACGAGTTCTTGCCGGTGGCGCGAGCCGCGAACGCGCAGGGCTTCGCCGTGGCGGCGACTCTACTCGGTGAGAGCGTGCGCGACCGCGCGGAGGCCGTCGCCGTGACGGACGAGTACTGCCGGTTGCTGCGCGCGTTCGCGGAAGAAGGGATCGACGCGAACGTGGCGTTCAAGCTCACGCACGTCGGTCTCGATATCGATCCGGAGCTCGCCCTCGAGAACGCGACGCGAATAGTCGCGGTGGCGGCGGAACACGGGAACACCGTTCGCTTCGACATGGAGCAGTCGCGGTACGTCGATCGAACGCTCGCCGTCTACCGGCGTGTGCGCGAACGCTACGCGAACGTCGGCTTCGTGCTGCAGTCGTATCTCTACCGAAGCGAGGGGGATCTCAGGGCGCTGCTCCCGCTGGCGCCAAACGTCCGCATCGTGAAGGGTGCGTACCTGGAGCCTCCTTCGCTCGCGTATCCCAAGAAGCGCGACGTAGACGAAAATTACATGCGGCTCGCCGAGCTTGCGCTCTCGCACGAGGGCTATACCGCCATCGCGACGCACGATTCCAAGATGATCGACAGCGTGGAGCGGTTCACCTTAGCGCACGGGCTCGCCAAGCGCGGACGCTTCGAGTTTCAGCTGCTCTACGGCATTGCAACGCCTTTGGCGCGCAGCCTGGTGGAGCGCGGCTACCGCGTGCGATTATCGATCCCGTACGGCGATTATTGGTTTCCGTATTTGATGCGCCGCCTGGCAGAACGCCCGGCCAACCTCGGCTTCTTCCTTAAGAATGCGCTGATTCCGCGATGATCGGCGGAATTTGGTCGGCGGTACTCACGCCGATAACCGCCGATCTCGCTCCCAACGCCGCGCTAGCGATCCCTTACTACCAATATCTCTTGGAGCGCGGTTGTGACGGAATCAACCTGCTCGGCACGACCGGGGAGGCGATGTCGTTCAGCGCGGATCAGCGCGTGACGTTTATGGAGACGGTAGCGTCAAGTGGCGTACCAAAGGAACGCGTGATGGCCGGGACGGGCGCGGCATCCCTCGCCGACGCGGTCCGCCTCACGCGTTGCGCGTTCGACTGCGGTTTCGCGGCGGCGCTCATCATGCCACCGTTCTTCTTTCGCGACGCAGGCGACGATGGAATCGTCGGATTCTTTGACGGGCTGTTAGGCCGGGCGGGCGCGCGCCCCAACAGCGTGCTGCTCTATAACTTCCCGCGCATGAGCGGCATCGCGTTCCGCGCGGACCTGGTCGATCGCCTGCTCGGGGAATTCCCCGGTATCGTCGCCGGCATGAAGGACAGCTCGAACGATCCGCAGCTGCAATGCGAGATCCTGTCGCGCCATCCCGAACTGGCGGTTCTCCCAGGGTCGGAGGGCGATCTGCTCGCGGCCAAGGCGCGCGGCGTGTCGGGATGCATCTCGGGGAGCGTCGCGCTCTGGCCGGAGCTTGCGCACGCGGCATTCGCGACGAACGACCAAGAACGCGGCGCGACGCTGACGCGCGCGCGTGCGGCTCTGGACGGCGTTCCGTTCGTTCCCGCGGTGCGCTATCTCACGGCAACGCTGAGAGAAGAGCCGGCGTGGCAGCGATGGATGCCGCCGCAGCCGGCGTTGACGCCGGAGCAGTGCGACGCGCTCGAGCGCGCGATTGCGCCGTTTTACGGGTACTAGGTGGCTTCCGAAATCGCGGCTTGGGTGCTACGATAGAACCCACGGTGTCGGAAACTCCGAGTCGCGGATGCATCTGCGAAAGGAGCCAAAGCAGATGAAGACTTCAGGTTGGTGTCTGTACGCGTTATGCGTCTGCAGCGTTGCCATCGCGGCGTGCTCGCAAACGACGGGGTTCTCGCGCTTTCAGTTCACTCCAAATGTCAACGGCGTTCCTGACCGCGGGGCCGGCCCACCGAGCTACCGCGTGTTGCATAGCTTCGGCTCAACTCACGACGGGGATTACCCCAACGCGGGCTTGATCTACGCCGGCGACGCGTTCTACGGCACAACGTACGGCGGCGGCCGTGGCACGCACGATTGCGGCCGTGGCTATGGCGGCTGTGGAACGGTCTTCAGTATTACGATCAGCGGCGCGGAGAAAGTGCTGCATAGTTTCGGCCGCACGAAAACCGACGGCAGGCAACCCTACGGAGGCTTGGTAAACGTAAGAGGCACGTTCTACGGTACCACGGGGTACGGCGGTGCGTTCGACCATGGCACGGTCTTCAGCATCACGCCGGACGGTAAGGAAAAAGTGCTGCATAGCTTCGGTAGGGGAACCGACGGCTACGATCCTTCTTCGGTCCTGCTCGATGTAGGCGGCACGCTTTACGGCACGACGTCTGCCGGCGGCACGAACTTTTGCGCTAGCTCCGACGGCTGCGGCACCGTCTTCAGCATCACCACGAGCGGCAAAGAAAGGGCACTGCACAACTTCGGTAAGGGACACGACGGCCGGTTTCCCGACGCAGGTCTTATCGACGTGCACGGCACGCTGTACGGCACGACGTATAAAGGCGGTGCGTACGCTCAGGGCATAGTCTTCAGCATCACGCCGGACGGCAAGGAAAAAGTGCTATATAGCTTCGGCGGCGTTACTGGAGCGAATCCGGCATCGGAGTTGATCGACGTAAAAGGCAGGCTCTATGGTACGACCCCGTACGGCGGGACGCACAACAGCTCCGGCACTCTCTTCAGCGTTACGATTAACGGCAAGGAGAGGGTGCTGCATAACTTCGGCAAAGGAACCGATGGCAGTGGTCCCTACAGGAGCCTGATCGATGTAGGCGGCACGCTCTACGGCGCGACAATACATGGCGGTGCGTACGGCTTGGGAACTCTGTTCTCCATCACAACGGGCGGGGCGGAAAAAGTGCTGCACGACTTCCGCAGAAGAACCGATGGTAGCAGTCCCCTGGGCGATTTGGCCTACAAGGGTGGAAGCTTCTTCGGCGCAACGGCATACGGCGGGTCTTATGGTGACGGCGTGGTCTTTTCGCTCACGCCATAACGGCTCAGATTCTTCCGACCCCCGCTCAACTGAGTCATACCACCAAAGCCGCGGATTTAGTTTGGAGCGAGGCTGATCGCGGAGCCGATGGGTTCGCTGAAGCCCTTCTTGAGACTCCGCTTGATCTTTCCCCCGGCCGGATAACTCCAGAAATACACGCTGTTTGCGCCCTCCCATTGGAAATCCGGCCCGATGACCGTGTTACCTTCGATCGAGAATTCAACGATATCCCCTGAACCGGAGAGCACTGTCTTGTGGACAATCTTTCCGCCTGCTCCCGTGGTCTGGTAAATAGCCGACTCGTAGTACCCCGAAGGCGTATGTTGGTATTCCTCATCGCCAACAGCCACATGCTTACCATCCCACTGAACGTTGCCGGGAAAGTAGATTATGGCGCCCGTCAAGTGGATGACCGTGAAGCTCTTCTTGCCTTTGGGAAGTTCGGCGAATACGAACCCCAAAGTTGCCCCGGTCCAGCCGTCGACGAAGAGGTTCCCCTTGTCGTCGTAGCCGCAGAAATAGGTCCACTCCGAATTGGGAATAGCGTAGAGCTTCGGGCTGCCTTTGGCATGGGCGTAGATTGAAACGTCGGCCAAGTTAAAGTCTGTGACGGCTAGGTCGCCCGTTGCCGGATCGACGGAGCACGAAATGGGAGATTCGCCGCGATCGTGCAGTGTTGCGATTCGTTTCGTTCCGCCGTGCTTATATTCAACGACGTCGGGACCTGTGTGATTCACTATCCAGATGTCGCCCTTCTTATCGGCGCAGATGCCCTCCGGGCCGGCAAAGCCCGTCAGCTTTCCTACCAGCTTACCCTGCGGGTAGGAGTAAGCCAGGACCTCATTGTCACCGTAATTGGAGACGTAGAGCAAGTCTTGCGTTGTTGCGCCGGGAGTCATCCACGATCGGCTGTGGTTCGGATGCGGAACCTGCGAGAGTGAACCGAGCCGTAGCAGCGCGCCGCTCGGGCGGGACGGGCCCGATGGCGCGAGTTGCGACATCGATCCACCGCCGCAGCCACCCAGGATTGCAGCAGCGGCCGCAATAGCGACTAGACGACCCTTCAAATTCGAAGGTCTCATGGCACCATCTCTTTTCTGCTTCAAAAGCGTCGAAGGCAGGCACGTTCGAGATCGATGCTTAGTTCCATTGTGGCGTTCGGCCCGCGCGAGATCGGCCACAAACCCGCGAGCTTCGCACCGTTAACGGCTTCTTTCGCTACCGCAGAGAATAGCCGGTGAGCTGGCCGTTTTCGTCGGAGCAATACACCCAGCCGTTCACAACGATCGGGCTCTCCCAATGTACCGGACCGATCGTTTTCCCGGCGCCGTGCATCGCGCTGCTCCACAGCGTATTGCCGTTGCTCGCGTTGAGCGCGACGATCGCGTTGTCGAACGCGACGAAGACGATGCCGTCGGCAACGACCGGCGAGGTGCCTTCACCGCCCGTCGAACCGACGCTGGACTGCCAGATCAAGGCCAGTTTGCTCACGCCGGATTTCGTTTGCAGGCGATAACCCTCGACGACGTTGGAGAATCCCAAGAAGATCCACGCGTTGCTCGACGCGTCCGTCCAAACGGCGGGAGTGGAGAAGAGTCCGCCCGGCAGATCGATCAGCTGCAGCTCGTTTCCGACGCCCGGAAGTGCCGCGCGATTGACGAGCTTGAGGATTGCATCTTTGCCGCCCTGCACCAGCATCCACGGCGTCTGGCTCGAGGGCTGCTGCGGCAACATCACGGGCGACGTGCTTCCGAGATCGGTGTCGCCCTGTTCCAGCTGATCGTAGTCGGTCGGCGTATAGTTGCCCAAGAACGAGTCCAGGTCCGCGCTCACCGAGATCACCGAGTCGCCGTAGTTGTGGCCTCCGACGTTGCCGCTGAAGTCGCCGTTTCCCGTGGCGGCGTAGATGCGTCCGTTCATCGAAGGGTCGGGATCGACCACGGCGCCGCCGCGCGCCCAGATTCCCGAACGCTGTTGCGCGCACGAGTGCGGCCCCGGGAGCGTGCGAATGTTGATGCAGAGCGAGTTGAAAACCGTCGTCGCGCCGTCGCTGAGCTTGACGGCGACGATGTGCCCGTCGTACGGCGTGGCGTCGCCGTTGTAGCCCGACGTCACCGCGTAGAGATAGCCGTTGGCCAGATTCAGCGGCGACGCATCCTTTTCGGTCGCCGGCATGCGAGTGATGCGCGCGGGAAAGCCGGGTGCGCGTTCCTCTCGGCCGGTGGCCGCGGCGAGCTTGCGGACCTTGCCGTCGACGCCCGGCACGTAGATCGACTTTCCGTCCGGATCCGCGACGGGAGTCGAGTCGGTGATGTTCGGCCCGTGCGTCGTGAAGCGCCATACGATACGGCCCGAGTTGGCCTCGATCCCGAGCGTCACGCCGTCCTTGCGCGTTTGAAACAGCATCGATCGGAAGCCGCGGCCGACCCGCACGCGCTGCAGCAAGATCGGCGTCGAATCCGCGACCGCGCCCAGCGAAATCTGCCAGCGCTCGCGCAGACGATGTACGTTTCCGACGGTCAGCGTGCGTTCGGCGGAGTTAAAGCTGCTGCGCGAGGAATCGTAACCGAAGAGCGGCCAATTCGCGGAGGCCGCGGGGAGGATCGTCGCGGACGAGAGGCCGGCGACGGCGGCCAACGTCGTTAGCAATCTGGCCATCGTGCAAGATTGGATGCCGCGCGTGCGAACGCCTAGGAATGCGAACGTTACTGGTTTTGGCGGCCGTCCTGGCTTGCGCCGGCTGTTCGAGCCGCTCGCCGCTGGACAACGGCCGGGCGATCTTTCTCACCGGCAAGGACCTAGACGGCGTGCAGATTGCCGCGGCACAACCGCCGTTGCGGCCCTACTGCGCCGCCTGTCACGGAGCCAACGGCGCGGGGGGCGTGCATCTCCCGGGCGGAGCCGTCAGCGCAGACCTGCGTCACGCCGCATTGGTAACGCGGCAGCGCCATCCCTACACGCTGGCGCTCCTCGAACGCGCGATCTCGACCGGTATCGATAACGACGGCAAGCCGCTCGATCCGGTGATGCCGCGCTGGCAGCTCACGACGCGCGACCTGCACGATGTGGCATCCTACGTGCTGACGCTCAAATAACGCCCGCGCGTGCGCGCATGCGTGGATCTAGGGATCTTCGCTGTCGCTCTGGGAGCCCGAACCCCTGAACGGCGGCGCGTTGATATGTTTGAAGGCGCGCGGTTTTTGGCTGAAGTCAAACGCGTCCGACAGATCGTCCGCGCTGGCGTCCGTCGACTTTAGCGAGCCTTTCGGGATGCCGAACGTCTCTTCGGCAAACGCCAAGATGCTGCCGAACTCGTGTTGGACCTTCGAGACGTAGCCACGTCGCGCGTAGGGCGAGATGACGAGGAGCGGCACGCGCAATCCCAGCTCGTTATAGTTGCGAATCGGCGGCGTCACGTGATCGTACCAGCCGCCCCAGTCGTCCCACGTCACGAAGATCGCCGTCGTGTCCCAGAATTGGCTCTGACCGATCGCGTTCACGATCGCCGCCACCCACGCCGGCCCTTGGGTAGTGCTCGCTCGGCCGGCGTGATCCGACCACGGATCGCCGGGCATCACCCACGACACGCCCGCGAGCCGATTCTGTCGAATGTCCTTGATGACCTTAGGCGACCCCACGATGACGTTCTCGTACTGTTCGCTGAAACGGATATGCCGAATCGCGTCGAAGGCGTGCCAAATTCCCGCGCTGGCGTGGTTCTGATAGTACCGCCACGAGATACCTTTAGGGACGAGAAAATCCGGAAGCACGGGGCGATCGAAACACGGCCACGGTTGAGGCCCGGGGTTTCCGGTTTGGGGATTGATGGTGTCCACGAATGTCGTCCGATGCGCGTCGCACCCGGCTTTTGCCGGCTCGCCCGTCAGCCGGTCGTGAGGATTGCCGACAACTTTATCCGGCTGGATGGACTCGTCGCCGGCGGTTCCGCTAACTATGTAGAGGTGTGCCGGGAAGCTGGGGGCCTGATCGCTCTGAAACATGTGGTCGGCGAGGACATACTGCCTCGCCATGTCGTGATACGGCTGGACCTCCGATTCGGGCGCGTAGCCGAACGGACGAAAACGGAACCGCTGCGGCAGGCCCTTGTCGAAGCCGTCCATCTTGCCGTTGTCGTAGTCCTGGACGAAGGAGCTGTGACCGTGCCCGAGGTCGTACCCTGCGGCTAATGAGACCTCGTGCAGACGCACGATCTCCCCGCTCGACGTCTTGCCGGTCTTCGAGATGTCGGCGCCGGGAATGCCTTGAAAGAGATAGTCGGGCGTTCGGTTTTCCTGAAAGATAATGACGATGTGTTTGATCGGCGACGGAACTTCCGCGGGACTCAGGGAGCTCGGGCCGGCTCCGGCGGGCGGGATCACGGACTGACCCAGGCCGCTGTGGCCGCCGCACGCCGCGAGAGCAGCCGCGATTATCGCAGCGAACCCCCTATAACTGATATTCTTCATTCGCATATGCGCCTCGGTAACGCTATGTTGGGGATGAACGCTTTCCTGAATTGGTCGGACATCTTCCTTCTCGGCTGGTTCTCAGCAACGTACTGCGGGGCAGGCTTGCGCTTCGTCGCCAATTTCATAGGAGTTAGGGCAACCGAACTTCAAGCCCAGAGCATGACCGAGCCGAGCGAACGGTCGAAACTGACGCCACCGGTCGAAGACGTCGTCGTCGACGTGCCGGAATGGCAGCAAGTGCGGCCCCGAATTCCCGATACGCAGCAACGGCGCACCCTCGAAAGACGCCGCAGCGTTCGCGAGATCGTATTCGGCGTGCAAGACGGTATTCTGACGACGCTCGGCATCATTACCGGCGTCGGCGTCGCCGAGGGCGACCGCGCTGCGGTCTTCATCAGCGGCTTTCTCGCGCTACTCGCCGGCGCGCTCTCAATGGGTGTCGGAGAGTACCTCGGACGCAAGTCCGAGCGCGAAGTCGTCCGGGCGACGATCGACATGGAGAAGCGTGAAATGGCCGACGACCCGCAGGGCGAGTTCTCGGAGCTGGTCGCATACAACAAACTCAAAGGCTTCAGCGCGCAGGAAGCCGAGATGATCGTGAAGCGTCTGACGCAGCATCCCGACATCTATCTCTACGAGATGGTGCGCGACGAGTTCGGTATCGATCCGCGCGTCGCCGAAGAACCGGGACTGCGAGCTCCGTTGGCGATTGGGGTTTCCTTCGCCGGCGGTTCCCTGGTTCCGATTCTCGCGTTTATGCTGCCGCTCTCGATGCTCGCGTCGACGCTCACCTCGCTGCTCTTCGCGCTCGTGGGGCTCTTTGGAGTGGGATACTACGCGGGAACGCTGAGCGAGCGCAGCCCAATTGGAAAGGGTCTCGAAGTGGCGCTGTACGGCTGCGGCGTCTTCGCCATTTCGTATCTCGCGGGCCATTTCGTTCCGCCGCTCTTCGGGCACGGTCCGGTTTCGGTCGGCGGCTGACGTTGGGCGCAATCCTGCATGCGCTGATCGCGGGAATCACCGCGGCGGCCGCGTTCTTTTGGGACAGTCTCTTCGGGCTGATCTTCGGCTTCCTCGTCTCTGCGATCGTCCAGGTGATGCTCACGCCGGCGCAGATGGAACGCTATCTCGGGCCGAACCTCAGGGGATTGCTGTACGGCGCCGGATTCGGAATCATCTCGTCGGCGTGCTCGTATGGCGCGGCCGCCGCCGCGCGCGGCTTCTATCGGAGCGGCGCCGACGCGCGCTCCGTCTTCGCATTCTTGATATCCTCGACGAACATGAACGTCGGGATCCTCATTCTCTTTTGGTCGCTGCTCGGCTGGAAGTTCGCATTCGCCGAGTTCTTCGGCGGGGTCATCATCATCGTCGTCGTGACGCTCGGATTCACTCTCCTGTTTCGAAGAGGCGAGCTCGAACGATTACAGCGCGACTACATTCGCGCTTCCGGCGAATCCGAATCACACCAACATTGTCACGCTGACGCGCACGCAGAATCGCGATGGCGCGCCGTCGCGTCGACCGCGCTTGCCGACGTGCGCATGCTGCGGACCGAACTCATAACGGGCTATCTCATCGCGGGCTTCGCCGCCGCGCTGATCCCCCAGGGTTGGCTTTCGGCGGCGCTCGTCAGTGTCGGCTCGGTGCCGGTGATCGGCTACGTGCTGTTATTGCTCGTTGGCTTGCTGATCGCGGTCGCGACGTTCATCTGTTCGATGGGCAACGTACCGGTGGCGCGCTTTCTGGCGAACGCGGGAATTCCGCTGGGCGCGAACACGAGCTTCATCTACGGCGATCTGCTGATTCTCCCGCTCATCGCGATCTATCGCAAATCGTTTCCGGCTCGCGTCACGTGGACGTTCGTGGCGCTCTTTGCGGCCGGCGCGATGCTCGCGGGCGCGATTATGGAACGGGTCATCGGCAGCACGTTCGGGGGTGCGTCGATGGGATCGATGGCGATCAACGACCGCTTCACGCTGATCTCGAACATCGTGGCGCTCGCGGCGGTCGTGGCGGTCGCGCTCGCGGCGCTCTCCCACAGGAGCGTGCGTCACTCCGCCTAGGCCGTTTACGTTACTCCATCGTGAGGATTCTCGCGGCGGCGGCTGCAGTTTTATCGTTACTTGGGGCCGGCGCGGCGGGTCTAAGCGACCGTCTGCGTTCGGTGGCCGCCGCGTATTATGCCAACGCCGGGAAAGTCGAGACGCAAGCGGGGCCGGATGCGACAATGGATTACTACCAGCGTCTGCTCGACGACGCCGACCTGTTGAACCAATCCGCTCCCGGCAGCTATCCGGCGCAGACGTGGCAGAGCACGGTGCGGGCGGCCGCGCAGCTCGATCTGAGCCTGGCCACGCAGCTCTTGGCGCATTCATACGAACCGATGGGCGCGATTCGAGGCCTGGGCGAGACGTTCGTGCGCGCCTCGAAGGACGGCACGATGCAGCCGGTGGCCGTCTACGTGCCGTCGAGTTATTCGCCGGAGAGACCGGCGCCGTTGGTCGTTTTCCTGCATGGAAGACTGCAGGCCGAATCGCACCTGCTCGCGCCCGCGTTCATCGAGGACATAGCGGAAAGCACCGGCACGATCGTCGTCGCGCCGTACGGACGCAACGCCTACGACTTTCGCGGCGCGGAGAGCGACGTGTACGACGCGCTCGACGCGGCGGTCAAGGCCTTCGCGATCGACCCGCGCCGGCGCTACCTCGCCGGATACTCGATGGGCGGGTTCTCGGTCTTCAGGCTCGCCCCGATTCATCCGAACGACTGGTCGGCGGTGATGTCCATCGCGGGATCGCTGCTCGCCTCGCGCGCGCCGGACGCCGTATCGGCGCTTCGGCACGCGCGGTTCTACGTGTTGACCGGGGCGCGCGACGACAACGTCCCGACCCTCTATCCGACTTCGACCGCGATCTTTCTGCGCGACGTCGGCCTGCCGGTCACGTTTTACTCGCAAGCCGACGGCACGCACCAGCTCTATTCGTTGCGATCGATTCTCGCGCAGGCCTGGAGTGACATGGAGCGCGGCGTCGTGCGCTTGCCGACGGGACTAACCGGGTCGGCCGATCTCCCCGAAGCGGTCTCGCAATGATCGGACTTCTAAAAATCGTACTCTAACTGAGCGCGATTGTATTTGAAGAGCGGCGACCCGCCCAGAGTCGCCGTGTTCGATTGCGTCCTCTCGGCGTACCGATATCGCAGAAAGAAGCCGCGATAGCGCCCCTTCTCGACCGGACTCAGATAGTAGCGTCCGTCGAGCGTCCAGATGCGCGTGTTCTGCGGCGCGAGCGCATTGCCGTAGTCGTACCACGCGTCGGTCGCGAGAAAGACAAAGCGCTTATCGGTCGAGGTAAAGGTGAGAGCGACCTTCCACGACGTTCCGGGCGCGCGGCGATCCGCCATGCCCTGCGTGACGCTGGTCGTAAAGAGTGGATCGGTCGAGTAGCTGTCGGTGTATGGGCTGGCCCAGCCGCCGTAGTAAATCTGCGTGGTGCCGTTGGGATTGTCGAAGCATTGCGCCGCGTTCAACGGCAGGAAGTATGCCAGCGTCGCGCCTTTTGCGGTAATCTGGTAGGTGGAGTTGCTGCAGGTCACGTTCTTCGGCAAGAAGATGGTATCGGTGCGCCAAGGGATCGATTCGAAGGCGGCAGTCAGGAGCAGGTTTTCGCCGAGCTTCGCTCCCAACTGCGCGCCGACGTCCTGGCTCGCGATCTTTCCCAGATACGAAAGTCCGGCGTTGTTCTCGAAGCCGCCTTGCAGCGCGATGAACGGCGCCCAGCGGCTCTTGTTCAGCGCGTACCTCCCATCGAACCAGGCGATGTTGACGAGATCGCTGATTCCGTAGAAAACGCCGCCGATCGAGAGGCCAAGAGGCTTGTTCGAATATTCCGCTTCCGCATAAGCGAAACCGTTGGTCCTGACGCCTTGACCGCCCGGGATATTAATGTTGTCGGGTAGACCCCTCCCTCCGGCGGGATAGCTCGTGAGCAGCGTCTGTTGACTGAAGTCGGAGCTCGTCCGGTTTTCGAACGTCAGCATATCGGCGGCTCTAAACGTCCAGTTTGACGCGCCGGAGTACGCGAGATCGGCACCCTGAAAGGCCGCCGGCTTCAGACGCGAATCGGACGGGTTCGCCCACGGCGACGTGAAGAGCTGGTTGCCGATCTTCCCATTGAACCCGTAAGCCTTGTATGCGAGGTAGGCTTCGTCGAACGTGCTCAGTGTGAAGCCGGGAAGCGTATCGTCGGCATTGGTTCGCGGCGGGATCTGCGTCACGCAAACTGCGCCCCTCGCGTGGTTGGCCGCGACGACGCACGGTCCGTCAATCGGGTCGGCGTAGAAATAAGTGCCGCCGATGCCCCACTGCCCGCCCGGAAAGGCGTAGTCGCCGTGAAGCGCAACGCCCGTGTTCCAGGTCGCCTGGTTGACGGCGTTGGAGTTATATTTAGCGTGGGGCGAGTAGTCGAACTGAGCGCCGGGGCTGTTGGATGCGTTCTGACGCGTAAAGTAGAACGAGCGGACGTATCCGCGATAGGTCACCGAGTTGGGCGGCGGTGACGGCGTCGGGCTCGGCTCCGCGACCGTGCTCTCTTCGTCGCTCTCGGGCGGCGTTTGGGCCGACGCTATTCCGGTGCCGGCAACGAACGCCGCAAGAGTCAGGAGCGCGCCGCAATTCACGAACGCAGCAGCGTCTGCGACGGGGTCTCCCCGAACATCAAGCGATAGTCGTTTGCGAAGTGACCCATGTGCCAGAATCCCCAGTCGGTCGCCACGTCGATGATCCGGCTTTGTGTCTTGTCCGCGCCCTGCAGCGCGCCGTGAACGCCGTTGAGCCGAAGCCGCTTGAGATAGTCCATCGGGCTATACCCGGTAACGGCTTCGAACGCGTTGATCAGCGAGCGCGACCGCATCCCTGAAGCTTCGCTGAGGTCGAGGAGCGTCACGGTCGCGTCGACGTGCTCGCGCATGAAGGCTTCACACGCGCGGACCGCGGCAAGGCGCCGGCTCGTGCACCGGGACGGATGGATCGCGTGGCTGCCGAAACCGCCTATTGCTGCCGCGAGCAGCGGTACGAGCGTGCCATAGATCAGTTTCTGCGGCAGTACGCGTGGAAGCAGAGTAGTGCGAAGGTCGTTTCCGATTGCGAACAGGCGTTGCACGAACGCTCGAACGCGTGCGGCGTGTACGCGATCTCGTGCCAGCGTAACGCTGCGAACGCCTTCCATTAACGCAAGCACGTCGGGTGCGTTCGGAAAGTCCACCGCAAGGGACGGTTCGTCGATGGTTATCCGGTGGAACCAGCTCGGCCCCTGGGTACTTACGTCGATCGACGAATCGGTAGCGAAAATACTGCCTTTATCGACGTGAGCACCAAACCAGCGAGCGTGCGTGTGAGAGTCGGCGACGACACCGAGCATGAATTTGTTAGGTAACACATCGGCCTGAATCTTGAATCCAACGCTGACGTGACGCGTCGCCAGTTGAACTGGACCCGCGTCGAGCACGCCGTAGCGAACCGCGAACCTGCCCGGCTCGAGTTGCGCCCATTTCACGCTCTCGAGAGCGTACGTTCCCCCCAGCGCCGAGCGCTCCAGGAGGTGCGAGTGCTCCAGATTCATTCAAAACGCCCCCCGGCGCCCGGCTGCACGTTGAAGCTTCCACAAGGAAACTCCTTCGTGTGAATAAGACGAATGGATCGTTGAAAATTCGCTAGCGGAGTTGAGCGTGCAAGACGTCACCGACCAAGCGCTCTCTTGCGGTTGCGGCTCGGTCGGCCGCATCCCGCTGAAGCTCGAGAAAGAGCTTTTTCATGTCGTTGAGGAGCGAGGGAGTTTCGTACCCGGCAAGACGCCAGCGAGCTCGCAGCTCGCGATCGAGCCGCTCGCAGAGTGCCGGGTCCAGTTCGTTTGCGGCCAAAAATCGCGCCTCGACGTGCTCGCGCCGCGCCTCGGCCAGCTCGGCCTCGAAGGTGTCGCGGTCCATCCAGACCGCTTTACCATTGCGAACGATTTGGATCGCCGCTAAACCTCTCCGGCGTAATTCTTCGTGTTCCCACTCGCCCTCGTCGATCGATCGGGCGACGGCGCCGCGCACCGTGAACTCTATGACGTTCCGCAGGAGCGCGTCGTACGACATCTCCTCCCCGAGGCAGAACGATTCTCCGATGCGTGCGGAGTATAGCGACGTGTCCACGTCAGGGCTCTATTGTATGGGCTTCGTCCACGAAGCGTTATCCCGGAATTGAAAGGCCCGCAAATTCGTGCCTGGTGCTTTTTTGGGATAGAGCGCCGCGCCTCCGGCTGCTAGTATGGCTTCGTGACCGCAGCACCGAGCAAGGCGTCTCCGCTGGAGATATTCTTGACGTTTCTGCAGATCGGCGCCGTCAGTTTCGGCGGCGGCGTCGTGGCGTATCTGCGGGACGGGCTCGTGCGCAAGAAAAAGTGGTTCGACGACGTCGAATTCCTGGAGCTGACGTCGATCAGCAATTCGCTGCCGGGTCTCAACGCGACCAACATCGCGATCCTCGCGGGCGATCGCCTGAGCGGATGGGCCGGCGCATCGCTTGCGCTGATCGGCATGTGCTTACCGGCCTTCATCTTCATGACCGCGGCCGGGATGGTGTATAGCGACGGGCACGCGCGACCGCTGGCGAATGCGGCTTTGCGCGGGGTGGCGGCTGCCGCTACCGGACTGCTGGCCGCGACGTGGTTCAAGATCGGGAAGAAGTCGCTGCGGGGATTCTACGACGCGTTCTTCGTGCTCGCCGCGATCCTAGGAATCAACTACTTCAAGTGGGGCGTGCCGATCACGCTGCTCGCCGTCGGCGCGCTTGCGATTTTTGCCTACCGCCCGCGCACCGCACCGGAAAAACCTGCCGAGGAGGAAGAAGAGTGGATCAGATCCCTGCACTGATTCGCGTCTTTGCGTATCTGTCGTTCCTGACGATCGGCGGCGGAATGGCGGCTTATCCCGAGATGAAGGTGCAGATCGTCGACGTTCATCATTGGCTGACCGCCGAACAGCTGCTCCACGTCTATAGCACCGGTCAGATGTCGCCCGGGCCCAACATGATGATGGTAGCGGAGGTTGGTCAGCTCGTGCGCGGCATTCCCGGCGCGCTCGTCTGCGCGCTCGCGTTCTTCGTGCCTACCGGAATATTGACGTTCTTGGTCGGGCGATTATGGACGAGACTCGCGCAGTGGCCGTGGCGCGCATCCATTCAAAAGGGCTTGGCGCCGGTTGCGATCGGTCTCGCCGTAGGCGGCTTGATCACGTTTGGGAAAGGTGCCGTCACCGGGTGGCTGACGCTCGTCATCGGGCTGGCGACGTTCTTCGCGGTCGCGCGCACGCACGTCAATCCGGTGTTCTTCATCTTGGGCGGCGCCGTCGTCGGCCTCATCGCGCTCCAACATTAGATGACGGGGCACCAGAAGGTCGATCGAGTCGTCGACGTCGCATCGGTCGCGCTGATTTCGGTCGCTGCCGTCCTCTCGGCACTGTGCGGTTATCAGTCCGGACGATGGAGCGGGCAACAGGCTCGACTGTATAACGCCGCCGACGCTGGCCGCATTCAATCTTCTGAGGCCGCCGCCAGAGCCAACACTTTGACGCTCATCGACGTGGGGCTGTTCCTGAGCTATATCAGCGCCGCAGACGCCCACGATACGCGAAAAGAGCGGTTCATCTACGCGCGCTTGCGCCCGGAGATGCGGCCGGCCATGGCCGCCTGGCTGGCATCGAAACCGCTGACGAACTCGAAGGCGCCATCCTCTCCGTTCGTGATGCCCCAGTATACGCTCAAGACTCGCATCGATGCGGGGCGCTTGGACGCGGCCGCCGCCGCCAGCTTCGCCGAGGCGCAGAAGGCGAATCAGCACGCCGATGATTACTTGCTCTTGACCGTTATCTTCGCCGGCGTGTCGTTCTTGGGCGGGATGAGCACGAAGATGGTGTATCCGAGTCACCTGATCCTCATCTGCATCGGCATAGTGGGGTTGACCTACGGCGGCATTCGCCTGGCGGAGCTTCCCTTTTTGTAATCGGGCCGCTGGCAATTTTCGGATAGACCCGGCCGCCGCCCGGGTGTTACGCTGATTGTTCGCATGAACGCGGATAAGCTCGTCGCGGTGGTTATGCTCGTCTCATTGACGTTCGGTGCGGGCCTGCAAGTCGATCGCGAGCACCTGATCGCGATTCTCAAGAATGTTGGGCTGCTGGGGCGGGCGCTGCTGGCAAACTTCGTGATCGTCCCGATTCTGGGCGTGCTCCTCGCAAAGCTCTTCCGGCTGCCGCCGCAGGTGGCGACCGGTTTTCTCTTGATGGCGATCGCCCCGGGCGTTCCCTTCGTACTCGCCTCGGTCCGTAAGCGCGGTGGGAGTCTGGGGCTCGCGGTCGCGCTCGCCCTATTCTTGCCCCTCCTTTCGATCGTGACCGTTCCGCTCACCGCCGCGCTGGTTCTTCCGACGGAGGCGGTCGCGCAGCTCCCGCTCGCGCGGTTCGTCGTGACGCTGCTGCTCTTTCAGCTGGTGCCGCTCCTCGCGGGGATCGCGGTCGGCTACCGAGCGCCGGCGATTGCGTCTAGACTCGAGCCGTTTCTTCGCTACGTCTTTATCGCATCGGTGCTGGTCTTTCTGATCCTATACGCCCCAAGGCTTGCCGAAGGCGTGGCGGCCGTCTACGGATCGAACGGCATGTGGGCGATGCTCTGTCTGTCCATTTTGGCGATGGCGACCGGTTGGGCGCTCGGGGGACCGGCACGCGCGGACCGCCGCGTGCTCGGGATTGGGACGACCCTGCGCAACGTCGGCCTCGCCGCCCTGATCGCGACGACGAGCTTCGAGGGGACGCGAGTCGCCGCGGCCGTCTTGGCGTACCTCCTGATCCAAATCGTCGTCACGGCAGTCGTCGGCATCTACTTCACGCGCACCGCCGCGAGGTCCACCGCATGACGCCGTTGATTTTCTCGCAGTTTGGGTTCCAGACGCTGACGCTCGTCGACTACATTTCGCTATTCGCGGCCACGACGAATGCGTTCAACGGCGCGCTGCTGGCTCGCCGCCCCGACCACTACAGGCACTTTACCGTCGCGGGGATTATCATTCTGGCGTTTGCCGGTGGCATCGGCGGAGGCATCGTGCGCGACGTCCTCCTAAATAAGGTGCCGTCGCCGCTCACCAATCCGTGGTACCTGATCCTTTGCACCGCCGCCGCGGTACTGGCGCTCGTGATCGAGTTCAACAGCGCACAAAAGTTCAAGGACGGCCTGTTCCAGTTCATGACCGCGTTCACGCTCCCGTGGTACGCGATCGTCGGGGCACAGGCGGCCCTTGCCGCGCATCTCGGGTATGGGGCGGCGGTTCTCATCGGCATCGTCGCCACGACGGCGGGACGCTGGATCATCGACTCAGCCTGTCTCGTCATTCCAAAGCAGCTCGTGCGCGGCGAGTTTTTCGTGCTCGCCGCGGGCTTGACGGGCATAGCATACGTCGTGTGCAACGCCGCGCTGGGATGGTCGGTCATCGCGTCGACGTTGATCGCGTTCGTCGTGGGCTTCGGCTTCCGGCTCACGTGTCAGGCGCTGGGCTGGGAAGAGTGGGAGCCCTGGGAGCCCGAAGATCTAACTGGAGGAGAAAAGGCGCGAAAGACGCTGGGCGAAGGATTACGCGCTGAGCTGGGCCCGAAGAACGGAGCATAGACGCATGAGTAAGACCGACGCAACGCAAAAGTCGACGCCGCTGGTAACGCACCGCGAGTTCAAGCTTCTGCTGAAACCGGAGAAGTTTCCGAATCGGCGCGCGCTCCTCGCCTTCAACGAGCTGCTCCAAAAAAGCGCGGGAAAGCTAGGAGTGCGCTACGAGCCGGTAGAGTCGATCGACTCGCAGCTCCGGATCGTGCAATTCTACGACACGAAAAGCGAGCAACTACGAGAGAATAAATTGATCTTCCGCGTACGGCAGATCCGGGAAGGCGGCTGGCCCGACGAGAGCTGGGAGCTCACCTTCAAGTGCCGAGCGCAGGATTACGAAAAGGCTGCGGCGTTCGACACCAACACGACCCTAACGAAGCTTCAGAAGAAGAAGTTCAAGGAAGAGCTGATTCGCGGCGAGACGCCCGGCACGATGGCGAGCATCTTCTCCAACAACGTCATCGTCGAGTATCCGGACATTCAGATGGAGTTTCCGCTGTCGCGCCTGGCGAATGCCTTGCCGCACTTGAAAACCTTGGGCTTGAACATGGACGAGCCGCTCTCGATCGTGGCCGGGGCGAAGGTCTTCGAGATTCAGTCTACGCTGGGGACTCTGTTTTTTGGACATGGGGTCAGCGCCAGCGCGACGCTCGCGCTCTGGGCGCGCCCGGTACCCGATAGCTTCCAGCCGTTGGTCGCTGAGTTCGGATTCTCGACCCACGTGGTAACTCGTGACGACCGGGAAGAGAAGGGCCAACGGGCGGCGGACGAGTTCTTCAAGGCGCTCCAGGTGCCGCTCGTCGACTATCTCTCCAGCGGGACGACGAAGACCGCGCTCATCTACGGCGATGCCGGGTCGTGACTTAAGGAGACGTTCAGAAATGAAATGGAAGACAGGACTCTTGTTGATCGCCGTCGTTGCACTCAGCGGACAATCTCCCGCGCCGCTGCGCCACCTCGTCTACGAATTCGGTTACAACACGGCAGTCGCCAGCTCCGGAAACGGAACCGGGACCACGACCGTCGACATCCTCGGGCCGGCCAAAGACGGCGGCGTGATGATCAGCGGGACCGACTACTGGTGGAACACGGCGCGGCCCCGCGCGACGAACACGTGCGAAGTCTACGCGGGCGGCACCGTTTCCTGTTCGCAGGCTCCGTACGCGTTGTCGCCTATACAGCTGACGCTGTTTCCGCTGCTCGGGCGAAGCTATTTCAAGCAGCTATCGCCTAGCGGTACGTGGAAGCACACCTACCAAGTCAAGGCCGCCATCCTCCCCGGCGCATCCGGGTTTGCGGGCCAACTAACTACGTGGAACTGCACGTATACGCTGCACGGGAAGGGCCCGATAGCCAACGCCGGCGGGACCATCCTGATCGAGTCGACCGGCAGACTCGACCAGCAAGGCGGGCGCTTTTTCGAGGCGACGTCGAAGATGCGGATCGCGTACGACCCGGCCGCGAAGATCCCCGTCGTCGTGCGGGACGTGCGTACGCACGTGCCGCAGAGGAGCGTCTACAGTAACGATCTCGTCGAGCTGAAGCTAACGAAAGACTCGCAGTCGAAGCACTAGCAAATTTTTACGGCTGACGCGGCCCCGAGTTTTACCTGCGGGGCCGCTAGCCGTCACGTCACGGCATTAATCGCGAACCGCTATCGACGATCAGCCCCCCAGCGATCGCTGGCCGACGACTCGACCGACGGGCGGCGTCGTGTCCTTCCCGTTGCCCCATATACCGTTGAAGCTGTTGTTGTCGCCGTTGAACCAGAACGAGAACCATCCCGACCCGGTCGGGCTCGTCCATTTCGCGCGTACCTTGTCTTTCGCCACGAACTTCCCGTTGATGAGGATGACCGCCCCGACGTGGCAGACGACCGTTGGTCCGGATTGCGTGCAGCGCATCTTTCCGATGAAGGCGGTTGGGCCGCCCGCACCAGTCGTGTTCCAGGTTCCGGCCGCGGTAATCGGCGACGGCGGCAGAATCTTGTTGCCGACGAACGACCCGTTTGCGGCTCGGCCGTTGTAGCCCCACGTGCCGTTGAGGCTGTGGCCGTTGGGGCTGACGTAGACCGTCAACCAACCGGCGCCCCCCGGCCCGTGCCATTTTCCGTTGATCTGCGTGTCGTTGACGAACGTGCCGGTGAACCCATTACCGTTCTTGGCATTGCTTCCGACGACGCCCATGCCGGACTGGGTTAACGTGACGGTGGACGTCGTTGTGCCGTTGAGGCCGGTCTGCTGGACGGTCCAGGTTCCGGTGATGTTGGGCGGGCTCGCGACCGCCGCGGCCATCGACAGCGCGGCAATCGCTAAGCCGCAAAATACTGAAAAAGCAAGACGCTTCACGATGATCTCCCTTCGCGTTCATTCTAACCCTGGGGCGGGCGCGGCGGCAATCCCGAAATTGCAGGCACCCCGGAGGCATCGAAGACGATTTGGTCCCACCTCCAGAGCTCCTCGAAGAAGCTGCGCGCGAGATTCAGGTCGACTCGCGCTCGGCCCATCTCGGCGATGGTTCGTTTGTCGTCGATAGCCTCTAAAAGGCGTTCCTGGCGCGCGCTGATGGGAAGATAGAGGTCCGTATACGTGTGACGGCGGTTTATCAGCACGGCCGACGCCCCCGGCGGCAAGCGATCGCGCACCTCAATAGTGTCGGGCAGCCGAATGGGGACGTAGCCGAGCCACGCATCACCTTCGAAACTGATTGATGGAAGCGGCTCTAGATCCGCTCGGTAGACGATCGCAGCGTGGCGCACCATCGTCCCACGAAAGAGTTCGATCGCCGCATACTGTTCTTCTGGAGTGAGTTCGATCAACTTTGATCTGTGAGGTGAGGATGCTAACGCGCCGCAGTACGGCAAGTACGGCGCCTGGCGCACCCAGCGACTGAAAACCAAGTCTGCTCGGTCCATAAAGTCCATAAACTGCGGAACCGAATAGGAGCGGTCCCGGGGATGCAGCAGCGCATCCGCTACGCCGGCTGCGTTCGCGAAGTCGGGCGATTTGTGCAGGAGAGATGCTATAGGATGATCGGGCGGCAGCGCTTTGAGGCTCGCTGCAAGCTCCTTGATTTCCGAGTCGCACCAGCCGATGCCGAGGCGCCTGCAATACTCCTGCAGCATATAGACGCCCGCGCGGCCGTAGGGAGCGTACACCATCAAGTTGATTGCGCCGGCCGGCGCGAGCACGTCGCGCAGGGCTCGCAGACCCGCGTCCGGATCGGCTAGGTGGTGCAGCACGCCCGTGCAGACGACGTGATCGAAGGTTTGCTCGAGCTCGGCCGCGCGCTCGATCGGAAGCTCGCGCACTTCGAGATTGTCGAGCCGGTGCTTGCGTTTTAACTCGCGGGTGAACTCGACGCTCGTCGCGCTGACGTCGATTCCGACGACGTGCGCGTGCGGCCAGCGCACCGCGTAATGCGCGGCCTGGCTTGTGCCGCAGCCTGCGATCAGAACGCTGCGATCGTCGCGGTACGGCTCGCTTGGCCAGAACAGGTGCGAATCGGCGCGCCGTCGGCGGTCGTCCCAGTTTTGACGGTACGCTTCCAAGTCGTCTGCAGGCGGCGGGTACGGATGGCGCTCGTAAAACGCACCCACCTGCGCGTCGATGTTTGCGTCACTCATAGGTGCAGGGAGCCTTCCATGCCGCGTCGGCGTAACCCGGTATGAGCACGCAGGGCGAGCAGCACGGGCCACGCAAGAACGGCAAGTGGGTAAGCATAGGTTCGCGAGCGCGGGTTGGCCTCTCTGGTTGATCCCAATACCCTACCTGTTGTTAGCCATCGCCGCCAGCATGGTGCTTCCCCGCATCGAGTACGCGTACTTTCCAGCCTTCGGTCATATGGTGTCGGTCGGATCGGCACAAGCGTATCTTTCGGCGATGTCATCTGGCATGATAACGCTGACCGCGCTCGTGTTTTCGGTCATGTTCATGATGATACAGATGACGATGAGCGCGTACTCGAAGCGCCTCATCCTGCTTTTTTCCGGGCATCCCCTAGGCTTGCACGCGCTTGGGGTGTTTAGCGCGACGTTTCTGTGCGCGCTGGGAGTCCTTCAATTCGTCGATCGAAATCACGACGGCAAGGTGCCCTGGTTATCGATGGAGTTTGCCACCGTTCTCCTGGTGGTGAGCATGGTATTCCTCGCTCTGCTCGTTCAGCGCGTCGCCCTGCTCCGGATCACGTACATACTGCAGTTCATTGGAGACAAGGGTCGCGCCGTTATCTCGAAGATGCTCCCGCCGCTCGAAGACGAGGTCGCTGAAGAAATCGCCACGCTGCGGCAAAAGCGGGACGCGCTGCGGGTGGAGGCGCCCCGGCAAAGGGTCGCGTACGGTGGCGTGCCGCTGGCGATCGCAGACTTTCGGATCGATGACCTCGTGCAGCTGGCCGAAGCCTCGGGCAGCACGATCCTCGTGAAATGCGGCCTTGGCGATACGATCGCGCAAGGAACGGTGCTGCTCGAAGTGTACGGGGGGAAGACTCCAATTGCCGAGCCTTCGCTCTTGCAAGGCATCGTCTTAGCGCGGGAGCGCGCCTTTGAGCAAGACCCCAAATATCCGCTCCGGCTTCTGGTCGACACGGCCATCATGGCGTTGTCGCCTGCGGTCAACGACCCAACGACCGCGGTCCAGGCGATCGACCAGATCCAAGACCTGCTGCATCGGCTGGGCGGCCGGGTCTTGGAGACGGGATTTGTCAAAGACGCCCGAGGGGAGTTGCGTGTGATCTTTCCGATGCCGACTTGGGAAGAGTATCTCGGACTCGCTTTCGACGAGATTCGCCTCTACGGCGCAAGTACGATCCAGGTGCTTCGGCGCATGCGGGCCGCACTGATCGATCTCAGCGCCTCCCTGACAGAGCCCGCGCGAGTCGATGTAGTTGGAAGATACTTGAAACATCTCGACGCAATGATTGAGCGATCGGATCTGGATCCAATCGACCGTGCGCTCGCGCTTCAGGCCGACCCGCAGGGGCTGGGACACACGCGGCCGCCTGAGTTCGACTAACGCTGGTCGGGCAAGGAGCCTCCCATACCGGGTCAATGTAACCAGGTATGAAAGGCTCGGCTCATTGAGCTAGCGCGATGTCTTAACCGTGCGGTTTGCTCGCTTCCGCCAGCACCGAGTCAAGGTTGAACGACGCGGGCTTCTGCCGCGGCGGGAACTTGACGAAGTCGTCGATCTGCTGCGCAACTACTGCTTGCATGAGGTACAGCTGGGGCACGTGCTCCATAACCCAATCCCAGTACCTGTTCGAGTTGAAGTCGGCCCGTTCGAAGGGATCGCGCCGCAAATTGAAGATATGCGGCAAACGAAGCTTATCGAACGGCTCGGCCCACTGATCCGTGGAGTTAGCGCGTTGGAGAGACAAGTTGAACTTATAGTCTCCGACCCGCACCGCGATCACGTCGCCGTCGTCGCTGAAGTACACTAGGGCCTGTCTCGGACTCTCCTTGACCTGCCCAGAGAAGTACGGTCCCATGTCGTAGCCGTCGAGATGGACATGGTACTTTTGTCCGCCGACCGTGCAGCCGTCGAGAAGTTGTTTGGTGACGTCGGGATTGCCGGCGGCGGCGAGCAACGTCGGGAACATGTCGATGTGTGAGACGATGCCGTTGAAGACCGATCCTGGCTTGATTTTGCCCGGCCAGCGAATGAACGACGGCACGCGCCAGCCACCTTCCCAGTTGGAGTCCTTCTGCCCGCGGAACGGCGTGTTGGCTCCGTCCGGCCAGGTGTCGTTCTCCGGTCCGTTGTCGGTGGAGTACATAACAAACGTGTTGTCGGCGATGCCCAACTCGTCGAGCTTGTCGAGCATCATGCCGATCTGTTCGTCATGAACGACCATGCGATCGCTGTAGGGGTCCTGGCCGCTCTTTCCGAGATTCTTTTCCGCGACGTGCGTTCGGAAATGCATAGCCGTGGAGTTGTACCAGAGGAAGAACGGCTTATTTGCCTTCGCTTGCTCCTCCATCCACGCGAGCGCACGAGCAGTGATCTCCTCGTCGACGGTTTCCATGCGCTTTTTCGTCAGCGGGCCCGTGTCTTCGATCGTTTGCTTACCGACGCGACCCCAACGAGGGTCGACGGTCGCGTCGTCTTTGTCGCTCGCTTTGCAATGCAGGACGCCGCGCGGCCCGAACATGGCTTTGAACTTGGGATCTTTGGGATAGTCGGGGAGCTCGGGTTCCTCTTCGGCGTTGAGGTGGTACAGGTTGCCGAAGAACTCATCGAAACCGTGTACCGTCGGCAGAAACTCATTGCGGTCGCCTAGATGGTTCTTGCCGAACTGGCCGGTGGCGTAGCCCAACGGCTTCAACATTTCGGCGATGGTTGGGTCTTCTTTCTGAAGGCCAACCGTAGCGCCGGGCATGCCGACCTTGGTGAGCCCGGTGCGGATCGGGTTTTGACCGCAAATGAAGCAGGCCCGGCCGGCCGTGCAGCTCTGCTGCGAGTAGTAATCGGTGAAGAGGGCGCCTTCGTTGGCGACGCGGTCGATGTTGGGGGTTCGGTATCCCATCATCCCGTTGCTGAACTTGCTGATATTCCAGATGCCGATGTCGTCGCCCCAGAGTATCAGGAAGTTGGGTTTCTTATCAGGCATTTTGTTCGCTCCCTACGTAAGGTTACGATGGCAGCAATCGTAGGCCGCCTTCGCGCGCGCATGCGGCCTGATTGTGTGAACTCGGTAACGAAGAGTCTACCTAAAGAAACCGCTTCCTACTATCCTAAAAGTGCAGGCGCCCGCAGAAAGGCCGTTGTTGCGTCGCCCGTCCGCAACCCTTAAGATATTTGCATATGATCGATACGGCACGCGAAGGCATGGTTCGCATCGAGGGGGGAACCTTTCGGATGGGGTCCGATCACTTCTACCCCGAGGAAGCGCCGGTGCGCGAGGTGCGCGTCGAGAGCTTCCGGATCGACCCGTATGCGGTCACGAATGCGGAGTTTGCGAAATTCGTACGCAAAATTGGTTACGTTACGGTTGCGGAGCGCGCGCTCAATCCGGCGGACTATCCTGGAGCGCCGGCTGAAAACTTGGTCCCGGGCGCGGTCTGTTTTCACATGACGGCCGGCCCGGTCGATCTGCGGGATTTCTCGCAGTGGTGGTCGTGGGTTCCCGGCGCGTGCTGGAAGCATCCCGAGGGTCCGAGCAGCTCGATCGATTCCAGGCCCGATCACCCGGTCGTGCACGTCGCGTTCGAAGACGCGGAAACCTATGCGGGCTGGGCCGGCAAGCGGTTGCCCACCGAAGCGGAGTGGGAGATCGCGGCGCGCGGGGGACTCGACGGAAAAGATTTCGTCTGGGGCGACGAGATGGAACCCGGCGGAAAGCCGGCTGCCAACACGTGGCAAGGCGAGTTTCCGTGGAAGAGCACGGCGCGCCACGGACCGCGCACGATCCCGGTCGGCGCATTCGCTCCGAACGGATACGGACTCTACGACATGGCCGGCAACGTCTGGGAGTGGACCACCGATTGGTTCGTCGCGGATCGCGGAGCGGTCGAATCTCCATGCTGCGCCGGCGACGCGCGCGAGCTGAGCTACGATCCGTGTCAGCCGGAAGTCCGCATTCCGCGCAAGGTGCTTAAGGGCGGATCGTTTCTCTGCTCGCCCAGCTACTGTTTGCGCTTCAGGCCCGCCGCGCGCTCGCCGCAGGCGATCGATACCGGCATGTCGCACCTCGGCTTCCGCTGCGTAAGCGACTAGAGTTTCCTTGGGCGTTTGGACCGGGGCTCGTATCGGGAGCCTCGGCCAACGATCCCACAACGGTCGGCTCCCTCGCGGTGGTCGGCGCGTCGACCGGCTACGGCATGGCATGGCTCGTCGTGCTGCTGCTTCCGATGCTCGCGCTCGTTCAAGCCATAGCGGCGTCGGTTGCGGCGGTGTCGCAGATGAGTTTGCAGCAGGCAATTGTGCGAACGTACGGGCGGGGGCCGGCACTGGTTGCCGTCGCGTCGATCGTTGTTATCTGCCTGCTTACGCTCGGCGCCGACGTCCAGGCCGGAGCGCAAGCACTGACGCTGCTTAGCGGCATTCCGTTTTATTACTTCGTTTTTTTGCTGGTTTTGGTCGCGGGCTGGATGTTAGCGACGAAGTCGTACCTGCGCATCGAGCGAATTCTCGCGTCTTTTACGCTGATCTTTCTCTGCTACGTGGGCGCCGCGATCTACGCGCGGCCCGACTGGGGTGACGTACTGCGCAACGTTCTTATACCACACCTCAATTTCTCGCCGATATTTATCACCGGAGCGCTCGCGCTGCTCGGGACCACGCTTACGAGCTACGTGTACTTCTGGGAATCGATCGAGGTTGCCGAGCGGCGACCGCAACAGTCGCAGCTGCGAGCGGTCAACTCCGATGCGGTGCTGGGGATGCTCGTCGCGGGCTCGAGCTTTCTCTTCATTTTGGTCGCAACGGCGGCGACCATCGGAAAGCACCACACGGCCATTCAGACTGCGGCGCAGGCGGCGGCGGCGCTGCGGCCGCTCGCGGGTTCGTTCGATCAGATGTTGTTCGGCATCGGTCTGTTCGCATCGGCGGCGATCGCGATTCCCGTGATTGCCGCGACGAACGGTTACGTCGTTGCCCAGACCTTCGGGATGCGCGCGAGCCTGACGCTGAAACCTGGAGAGGCGGGGCTTTTCTATCGAGTGATCTTCGCATCGTTAGCGGTGGCCGCGGCGTTGGCGTTGCTGCCGATCCCTACGCTCTCACTGCTGTATTGGGCTTCGGTTGCAGCGGGTCTCGCAACGCCGATTACCCTAGTGTTTACGATGCTGGTTGCGCGGAACCGAAAGGTAATGCAAGATCGGCCTGTCGGCCTTCCGTTGGTGTGCTCGGGTTGGGCAGTGACGGGAATCGTCACGCTCTCGTCGGTGGCCTTTATTCTTTCTGCTGCGTTCGCGCGTTGATCGCGTCGGAGAGCGGCTGCAGCACCAGGTTCAGGAGAATGATGGTCACGGCGCCGGCGGCAGCTTCCAACCACAGACCGAAGCCGGCTAGCGCTCCCACCGCGGCGGTCGCCCAGATCGTCGCGGCCGTGTTGAGCCCGGTGATGGTGACTCCGCCGCGCAAGATGACGCCGCCCGCGATGAAGCCGACACCGGTCACGACGCCGGCGACGATGCGAGTGTGGTCGCCCGCTCCGATCTCGAGATCGAGCAACGCAAAGAGCGCCGATCCGACCGCGACCAGACTGCTGGTGTGCAACCCCGCCGCGCGCTGGCGCCATTGGCGTTCGAACCCGATAGCGATGCCCAAGAGCGCGGCGAAACCCAGGCGCGCCAAGAATTCGAGAGCCGTGAGCTCCGCCGGCTTCATCGTTTTACAGGTTGAACGTATACCCTAAGAGCGGACCGTACATCGACAGCTTCTGCACGTGAGAGATCGGCGCGAATCCGGTATACGTGAGATCGCGGTACAGAAGCAGCAGCGATTGACCGTGATTGAAGCCGTAGCCCACCCCGGAATAGGCCTGCCACGTCTGGTTGTTGAGCATCCCGATCCCGCTGCCCAGGTCGGCATAGTACGGCACGAACAAATGGCTGTCGCCGAAGAACGCTTTTCCGCGCAGGCCGAAGATGACGTCTTGCGCGATGTCTCCGGTTTGGATCGAACCCGAACGCGAGAACGGGCGCCGGCGGCCGATGCTCGCGGTGTACCCGAAACTCGTGCTGAGCGGATACTCACGCATTCCCGCAAAGAGGCTGAGATCCGCGTCGTGGCCGCGCGCGACGGTGAAACCGGCCGCCGCTTCCCATATCGACGCGCGTAGACGGGCGTTCGTGCTCAAGCTGACGGGAATTTGAACTCTGCCGCGGCGCCCGCTGATGGTCGCAAACGCCGATGATGTTGCCTGAGCGTTCACGTAGATGTAATCGCCAAAGAGGTCGATGCCGCCCTTTCGTGCATCGAACGCGAACATTACTGCCGAGCTGAGATGCGGCAGATAGCTGCTTGGCCCAACTTGCGCGCTGGGCTGCACCTTGCCTCCGGAACGCCGCGGCAGATGGGGAATCGTGAACTGGAAGGTTCCGCCCACCGTGGGAGCCCACAGATACGGCGCGGCCGTGACGTGCAGCTGGCCGTCGTACTCGCGGTCCATGAGAGTCGGCGACGCGACAGCGTTAGGGGTCGGAGCGGGCGATGCAGGAGTCTCTTGTGCGCGCGCCACTCCGACGGCGGCGGCGCCTGCAAGGATCGTGCCCATCAGCAGCGAGAGTTGCTTCGTAAAGTTCATGAGGTTTCGTTAGGGCTCCCTTCGACTCGATTCTACCGACGAGGCTTCCCAGCCGTCAATCCGAGAAGCGCAAGCGTCAAGGAACCCCGCGATGCCTGCGACAAATCCGTGCGGCCTTCGCGAGCGTTCAAGGAGGAGTGCGGAGCAACGAGTGCAGCGAAGGGTGCTGCGGTGGAACAAGCAAGCCGCCTCATGGAGCGCGTGCGCGCCCGTGACGCCGCTGCATTCGAGGCGCTCTACGACGAGTATCATCGCCTCGTCTACGGCTTGGCGCTGCGCGTCCTGGGCGATCCCGGCGGCGCGGAAGACGTAACCCAAGCCGTGTTCCTGAAAATTTGGGATAGCCCGGCGCTCTTCCGAGGCGGAAATTTCGGTGCCTGGATCGCTCGCGTGACGCGCAACCGCTGCTTCGACGTATTGCGCAGCCGCGCCGTGCGCGCCGAGGGCGATTTTCCGGATGCGATGCCGCTAGACGATTCGATTGAGGATCAGGCGATCGCCAACGTCGACGGCGCGCGCGTGCGCGACGCGCTCGCGCAGCTTCCGCGCGAGCAGCGCGAACCGATCGAACTCGGATTCTTCGGCGGCGCCACGCAATCGGAGATTGCGCGGCAGACGGGAATGCCGCTGGGAACGATCAAGACTCGCATTCGAACCGGATTGCGCAGGCTGCGAAACGTGCTGGAAGGAGCGGTCACCGTATGACCACGCACGACGAGCTGCTCGATAGCGTCGCGGCGTACGCGCTGGGGATCCTTCCCGCCAACGAGGCCGCGGAGGTCGTCGCACACCTGCGCACGTGCCAACAGTGCGAACGGGAGTACCGTTTGCTGCGGCCGGCGGTAACCGCCGTCGCATATTCATCCGAAGTCTGCGCGGATGCCGCATCGGGCGCGGCAGTTGCAAGCCCGCTGCTCAAAGCGCGAATAATGAAGCGCGTTCGAGCCGACGCCGAGCGCAGCGCGCGGCCCACGTCCCGCGTTTGGCCCGCATACGCGTTCGCGGCGGCGTGCCTGGTCTTCGCGATCGTCACCGGCCTTGCGGACCTGTCGCTGAAGGACCGGCTCGATCGCGATCAGGCTCGCAGCGCGCAGCAGGCGCAGACGATCGCCGACCTCATGGCCCCGGATTCGAAGCGGCACACCTTCGCTCACGGCGAGGTGCTCGTGCGCGGCCAGCGTCTCTACATCGCGATGCACGACATGCCGATGCCGCCAAAGGGCAAGGTCTATCAGGCCTGGACGATGACGAAGGGGGAGAAGACCGTTAAACCCTCGATGACGTTCATGCCCGCGAGCACGGGCATGACCGTCGTGCAACTGCCCGAAGCGGCCACCACGCTCGCCGCCGTGGCCGTCAGCATCGAGCCGGACGGCGGTTCCCTGCAACCGACGAGCAAACCGATCGCGATGGTCACGCTCTAAATCCAAACGCCTCACTCGCGCGTTCCTTTCCTGACTTACTACTCCAGCGAAGAGCTGCGGCTCGGAAAGGAACCCATGAAGAACCTGCGATTGACCGCGATGTTGACGATCGCCCTCGCAACGATCGGAACCGGCATCGCGTTGGCCAAGATGCTGCCCAGCGTCGTCGACCAGCCGACGCGTTTTACGGGACCCTGCTGCGTCTACACCGGGGCGCCGGCGTTGCAAGTGACGCTCTCGATGGTCGAGGCCGGCGGCGGTCCGAGCAACTTCCAAACGGTCACACTGCTCAAGACGCTGACGGGCTCGAAGTTCGATGCCGAAGTCGCGAAACTCACGAAGGAATACGGTAAGGACCAAGTCGGTCAGTTTCTCAAGACGTTCGACTTCGTGATCGCCGACTCGCTGAAGATCGTTGGGGAGAAGAAGATCGCGCTCCCGAGCAAGCCGAGTCCCGATCCGAAGGACGGCGAAGCGCTTGCGGGCGCGTTGTGGGCGGCCGGCCAAACCGGCGAGGGCTACAACGTCGAAGTGATGCTGGATCGCGCGGTTTCGCATCCGATTCACCTTCAAGTGATGGGCGACATCGACTCGAAGTACGGCCTCGCCGCCGACAAGGAATACCACGTGATTCTCACCACCGCGATGAAGGATCTCGCTTCCGTCTACCATCTGAATGCGATGGGGCAGATGCAGAGCATGTAGCAAAAACTTAAAAGGGTGGCGCAGCGTTCTGCGACGAACGAAAACGCCCTTATGCATCGACACCATCTCGCTGCCGCCACCCTGTTTGCAATCGTAGCGCTCGCCGCAGCTCGGCTGCCGGCGCCGGCATCTCCGAGCGGCTTGGCCTGGGATTCGGTTACGAAGATCTCGAGGAATACCGACGCGGCGTCGCTCCAACCCGGTTCGTTCGATCAAGACTACGCGACTGCCGCGGCCGTGCCGCCTCCGCCGGAATCCACCGGCGGCGGAGTCTTCGGCAAGATGAACCAGGCGATGGCGATGGGGCAGCACCTGCAGGCATTGCTTCAAAACGGCTTCGCCGAGCGGCTTTACGTGGCGGGTTCGAAGGAGCGCACGGATCAAGTCTCCGACCAGACGGCTACGATCATCGATTGCGCGGCGCGCACGATCACGACGCTCGATCTGCGCAAGAAGACGTATCGGGTCGTGTCGATGGATACCGGCTCCGCGCCCAGCGCGAGCGGCGGAACGGCGCCGGCGCCGCAACCGCGCGCGACCGACGACGGCACGCGCGTCGCGATCACCATCGCGAATAAGGCGCTCGGGTCGCGCGAACTGGCGGGAGAGCCCACCAACGGATTCAGCTCGGACATGAGCTTCACGGAAACGAAGGCTTCGGGCGAATCCCAAAGCTATAACGGCGACCTCGTCGGTTACTATAGCCGGTACCCAAATCCCACGCCGGATTGTTCGCCTATCGGAGGTGCGTCGCGCAACACGCAAGGCGGTCCTAACGGTGCACAGGCTCTCTCAGCGATGACCGGCGGATACGCCCGCTTCATGCGCGCGCTTTCGCAGGCGGGTCTCAGCTCGCGCGTCAGCCTCAAACAGAGCGGACCACCGCTGCCACGCGGGAAACTTGCGATGTACGAAGCCGCGACGATCGGCGGCGGTCAACGCGGAGGTGCTACGTTCGTCACGGAGCGCGGCAACGTGCGCTCGATCTCGCCGAACGATCCGATCTTCAGCGTTCCCGGCGACTTTACTCGCGAACAGTAGACGCGGCGTGCGCGGCGATTGTCGCGGCACGCACCTTATGTAGGATTAAGGCTGCGGCCTTCGAGCGCCTCGCGTTGCCTTACAGGAGTGCGGCGTTTCTTGCAGTATGCTCCCCGTCCCCTAAGCCCGGCGACGAGCTGAGCCGCCACGTATTCTGGAGATTTACGATGTCTACTTCACCTATTAAAGCAGATTCGTCGGAACGGGTGCAGCGAGAAGTGCTGCCGATTCCAGATAAGCCGTACGCCGGCTTCGTGGCCTACGACGCGAAAGATCCGGACTCGAAGTTTCCGCCGATCGAGCCTTTGCGGCCGCCCAAAGGCGCCCCAAACGTGCTCATCGTTCTGATCGATGACGTCGGCTTCGGCGCATCGAGCGTCTTCGGGGGCCCGTGCCAGGCGCCCACCGCCGAACGAGTCGCGAAGGACGGCCTGTGCTACACGCGCTTTCACACGACGGCTCTTTGCTCGCCGACGCGCGCCGCGCTGCTAAGCGGGCGCAATCACCACACGGTGGCAATGGGCGGCATCACGGAAATCGCGACCTCGGCTCCGGGTTACAGTTCGGTGCGGCCTAACTCGATGGCGCCGCTCCCCGAAATTCTTCGGCTCAACGGCTATTCGACCGCGCAGTTCGGCAAGTGCCACGAGGTCCCGGTGTGGGAAGCCAGCCCGGTCGGGCCGTTCGATCGCTGGCCGACGGGATCGGGCTTCGAGTACTTCTACGGTTTTGTTGCGGGTGAGACCAATCAATGGTATCCCGCGATTCACGAGGGCACGAAAATCGTGGAGCCGCCGAAGACGCCGGAAGAGGGCTACCACTTCATGGAAGACATGACGGATCGCGCGATCGCCTGGGTACGCCAGCAGCGACTGCTCGCAGGCGATAAGCCGTTCTTCATGTATTTTGCCCCCGGCGCTACACACGCACCGCACCACGTACCGAAAGAGTGGGCCGACAAGTATAAGGGCAAGTTCGATCAAGGCTGGGACAAACTGCGCGAAGAGACGTTTGCTCGCCAGAAAAAGCTCGGCGTCATTCCGCAGGATTGCGAGCTCACGGCGCGCCCGAAAGAAATTCCCGCCTGGGACTCTCAGACACCCGAGTTCCAACGCGTCCTGGCGCGTGAAATGGAAGTCTACGCCGGCTTCTTTTCATTTGCCGATTATCACATCGGCCGGCTGATCGATGCGCTCGAACAGGTCGAGGCGCTCGACGATACGCTGATTTATTACATCATCGGCGACAACGGCGCGTCGGCCGAAGGCACGCCACAAGGCACCTTCAGCGAAATGATCCCTTTTAATGGGATGAGCGCCCTTGAAACGGCCGACTTTCTTACGCAACGCATCGACAAGCTCGGCGGCATCGAAGCCTACAATCACTATGCAGTCGGCTGGGCGCACGCCATGGATACCCCGTATCAATGGACCAAGCAGGTCGCATCGCACTGGGGCGGCACGCGCAACGGTACGATTGTCCGCTGGCCGAAAGGGATCAATGGCAAGGGCGAGATTCGCCATCAGTTTCATCACGTTATCGACGTAGCGCCGACGATTCTTGAGGCGGCTGGACTGCCGGAGCCATACATGGTAAATAGCGTTGGACAGGTTCCGATGCAGGGCGTCAGCATGCGCTATAGTTTCGACGACGCAAAAGCGGCCGAACGCCGCGAAACCCAGTATTTCGAAATGTTCGGCAATCGTGGTATCTATCACAAAGGTTGGACAGCGGTCACGCGTCACCGCACGCCGTGGATCATGACGGCGGGAACGGTACCTTTCGACGATGACGTGTGGGAGCTGTACGACACCACGAAGGATTGGACGCAGGCACACGAGCTCTCGAAGGAGATGCCCGATAAGCTCCACGAGCTTCAACGCCTCTGGATCATCGAAGCGACGCGTAACGGTGTCCTACCGATGGACGATCGGCAGGCGGAACGAATGAACTCCGACACTGCGGGACGCCCGGTACTCGTTCGCGGCACATCACAGGTCCTGGCCAGCGGCATGGGCGGCCTCAACGAGAACGGGCTCATCAATATCAAGAACAAGAGCCATTCAATTACGGCTCAGGTCGTCGCTCCCGAAGGAGAGCCTGCCGAGGGGGTAATTCTGTCGCAAGGCGGGATCGGCGGTGGATGGATGTTCTACGTCAAAGGCGGCAAGCTCACATACATCTACAACTTCCTTGGCCTTCAAAAGTTCATCGTAGCTTCCACGCAAGTGCTTTCTCCGGGCAAGCATCAGATACGGATGGAGTTTACCTACGACGGCGGCGGTCTCGCCAAAGGCGGAAACGTGACGCTCTTCATCGACGGAAAAGCCGTGGGCCAGGGTCGCGTTGAACGGACCGTTCCAGCGGTATTCTCCGCCGACGAGACGTCCGACGTCGGCATCAAGCGAGGCTCTCCTATAACGCCGGACATGCCTGCGGGAAAGAGTGCGTTCAATGGGACGGTGGATGCCGTCGTTATTGAAACCAGCGGTGAAAGCACGGACCACCTGCTCGACCGCGAACAAGTGATGAATATGATCATGGCGCGCCAGTAGGGTAGATCTTTGTTGATCCGTTCAGTCGCTGTCGCCATCGTCTTCATTTTTGCCATAGCGCCTGCCTTCGCAGATTCGTTGAGCTCGACGTTTGGCGTTTACGTTTACCCGAAGAACAAACAAAGCCAGACGCAGCAGGCTAACGATGAATCAGTCTGCTATAAGTCAGCCAAGGGAAAGACCGGCGTCGATCCGGCAAATCTCCCGCCGGCGACCCCTGCGTCAGTGACCCAGCATCAAGGCGGCGCGGTGCGCGGCGCCGCCGGAGGTGCCGCCGTCGGCGCGGCGGTCGGCGCTATCGCCGGCAATGCGGGGACGGGTGCTGGGATCGGGGCGACGCTAGGAGCGGTTCGGGGGCGCCGCACGCAAACCGCCGCTAACAATGCCGAGCAGCATTACGCGCAAGCTAACGCGCAAGCGCAGCAGTCGCAGAGTATGAACAACTTCCGCCGCGCGTATGCCGCCTGCCTTGAATCCAAGGGTTACGTCGTTAAGTAAACGCCTGTGTTTCAAATCGCTCGGATTGTCGTCACTCTGTGCCTCGCTATGGTGCTCCCGATGGCGGCTCTCGCGCAAGCTCAGCCTACGCCCGGTCCGCAAGCAACGGCTACTCCAGGCGCACCGGATGCGTCGGCAGGTGGTTTTGACGTCAGCAAGCTGACGCCGGAACAGCAGGCCGCTCTACGGTTGGCCGTCATCAAGACCTCCCAGAATCCGGTCGGCAACATCACGATCGCACCCTTCCAAAACAATTTCAACTACGGCTTCGGTCCATACACGAGGTTCCAGTACAACCTCAACGTGCAACCGGTCATCCCGATCATGCTTTCTCCCAGCATAAACCTCATATCGCGTACGATCATGCCGGTTGTCAACCAGCCGTCTGCCGCGCCACCTGGAGTGTGCGCCTCATTTGGGTGCGGGTCCACGTGGGGTATCGGCGACTTCCAAGAGCAGTTATTTTTCGCACCAAAGACCAAACCCGGCCAGCTCATTTGGGCGGTGGGGCCAATCTTCCAGGTTCCAACAGCGTCGCCCGGCTTTCTGGGATTGGGGAAATGGTCGGCGGGTCCAGATGTGGTTGCTTTGATCATGCCGGGAAAGTGGGTGCTGGGGGCGCTCGCGACGCAACTCTGGTCATTCGCCGGGCAAGCAGGTCGCCCGAGCGTTAGCGCATTTCTGGTTCAACCATTCGTCAACTACAATCTCAAGAATGGTTGGGCCATATCGGTCGCGCCGAGCATCACCGCGAACTGGAATGCCACGCAAAACAAATGGGCCGTTCCGCTGGGCGGTAGCGTTGGAAAGACGTTTAAGGCCGGCGATCAGTTAATGTCCGTCGCGGTATCGTACTATACGTATGTGACTCGTCCGCTCGCTTCGCCGCAGACGCAGTTACGCATCCAGTGGAGCCTGCTCTGGCCAGTCAAACGCGGAATAGACATCGGCCAGTTGCTCAAGGAAGCGCAGTAAGAGCCGCATCGTATACGGCGACCCCGCCGGTTACTATTACGGGAGTCGAACTCGACGCCGACGAAGCAAGCGACCTCATGTATAGGTCTTGCATTGCCATTATTGCGCTCATCGGCATCGGTGCCGTGACCAACGCCTGCTCGCGGAGCGAAAACGCGGAATCGTCGGCGTCGCCTGCCGCGTCGGCTTCGGCGTCAGGCGCCCCTTCGGGAGCGGCAGCGCCCGAAACGATGGCCGCCGCCTCGCCGACCGCTAGCGCCGGCGTCCAACCCGAGACCGTCGCCTACACGGACATTGCCGGGACGGTCGGACAGAAGGAGATCACGGATCTCGCTGCGCTCGGCACGTTTGGAGCGCCGACCGGAGCGTTCAGTCCCAATGGCACCATCACGCGCGCCGAGTTCGTTAAATGGCTCGTCCAAGCCAACAATTTGATCTGGGCGAGCGTGCCCGAGAAGCAGATTCGGCCCTCGCAGAACGGCACGTCAGACTATCCCGACGTCCAGACGTCACATCCCGATTTTCCATTTATTCAGGGTATGTACGACGCGGGCTTCGCGATCGGTTTCCCGGACAAGTCCTTCAGGCCCGACAGCCCGCTGACGCGCGAGCAGATGATCGCGATCAAAGAGAGCGTGGACCGCGGCGGCGTCGACAAGTATTACGTGAACTTCTGGGAGTCAACGACGCCCGATTGGAAGGACAAACAGCAGATCAACAAACAGTTCCGCGGCGCGATAGCCGAGGACGCGGGGCTCGATCGTTACGCCGTCGCGCAAGGCCAGCGGCAACTCGTGATCGGAAACGTTCCGCGGGCCTTCGGCGCCATCGCGATGCTTCGCCCGCAGCAGCCGGTCACGCGCGCCGAGGCGGCGCTCGTTCTGTGGAAGATCGGTGCGCACGACTCCCGCGTGCTCAACGCCAAACCAGACGACGTTCCGCGCTCCGCCGCCGACGCTCTCGCGCCTCCGACCCCAACGCCGACGCCGTAACGGCGCAATGAAGTACGTTCTCTACTATCAATCCGCGCCCGACGTGCTCGAGAAGGCGCCGATCCACGGTCCGGCGCACCGCGCGCACTGGAAGGACTTCCTAAAGAACGGCACTCTTTTGATGATCGGCCCCTTTGCAAACCCGAAAGAAGGCGCGATGGGAGTCTTTACGACACGCGACGCCGCGGAAAAATTCGCCAAGGACGATCCGTTCGTGCTCAACGGTGTGGTCTCGAATTGGGTCGTCCGCGAATGGGCCGAATGCGTCGTTCCGGAGTAAGACTACCTAAGTTCGCTTCCAGTAAGTCGAGCAGATGGCTCATGCGAGCGAACGCAGCATCGTACGGAGCATTGGCGGCGAGGTCGACGCCGGCGGCCTTGAGGAGGTCGTACGAATAGTCGCTGCCGATGCGACCGCGTACGTGATCGAAACCGCGAATCGCTTGGCCGTCATTCGCTCGAGCCCGCTCGACGAGCAGCGTCGCGGCTGCCATCGAGGCGGGAAAGTGCTGATCGATATAGCCGTAAAACAGGTACGGCTCCGAAATCCAACCCTGATCGAAAATGGGATCGATGTCGAGATCATCGCCATAGTACGCGCGCAACAGCCGCCGGTAGAGACCGGAAAGATCGGAACCGCTTGGCGTGGAGCCGGCTTTGATTTCGGCTTCGACGTCCGTGACGAACTCGGTGAGCCGTACGTCGTCGAAGCAGTCTGACGCCATGTGGTCGAGGTCCGCGAGCAAGTAATCGACGCGTTCTGCTTTGGTCTGCGCGTGCGCGACGAGGTAATCGTCGTGCAATATCTGCCCGGCCATCAATATGGCGTTTCCATAGATAGCCGGATCTTCGCGCTGATCGATGGGCCTGTCGGCGGGGATGTTCGTCTTTACCATCAGCGAAAATACCAGGCCGGCAAGGCGCCAAGAGTCGAGAAGCCTTCCCTGATAGCGAATGAAGCCGAATGTCGGCTTTCCTCCGATGAAGTTCCCCCAATTGCCATACGTGTCGCGCTTCTGCGGCCAGGGCGGCGCGTGCAGCCACGGCCTGGCGAGTACGCTATCCATTCGCGCTTGGTATTTTTCGCCGAGCGGCTCGGCCGCCGCGCGCGTGATGGCAAGCGTCTCCTGCACGCTAAAGACATGCGTCGTTGGGACTTGGGCTCGCAGATCGTAATATGATGGGTGCTCTATCGACAGCGCGCGCATCCGAAGCGCGACATACCGGTGCAGCAAGAACAGGTGATCGTGGCCTGCCTCGATCATCGTTTTGGTTGCCGCCGCGGGGACGCCTTCGTCGAACTGCGCCGCTTCCAGTCCAGCGTCGAACTTCCTAAATCTTGCGAGGGCTAGATCGGCCGAAATCCGTTGGGTAAGCAGGACTCCGAAGAGATCCTCGAAGGTTCGCAATTCTCCAAAATATTCGCTCGCGGCTGCGCGCCGCGTTGTCGCGTTCGGCGACTCGCGCAATACGCCGTACTCGGTCCTATCGAGCCGCACCGCCGTTCCGTCGACGAGCTGCGACGGCCACGGAATTCCGCGCTCGAACATCGACTGCCAGAGCGTACCGCTGGAACTTTGCCAGTCTACCAGTGCAGCTTGCGCGACCGCAGCCGCGGGGCTGGGCGAGTGCGGGCCTTCCACGAAGATCGTGTGAAGCCGAGACTGGTACTCGTTCAGTTGGGGGTTTGCACGTAGAAACGCCGCTACTTTCGCGGGGCCCAGCCGGCGCACGTCGTCGTTGACAAAGGAGACGGCGGTCAGGACGGAAGCTTCGAGCGCGGCGGCAGAGGCGTATCGTGCTTGACGCTCCGGCGAACGCACGTCGAGCAGGGCTTCGAGGAACGCGTAGTTCGTGAGATTGGCGACGTCTTGACGGAGCCTCGTGGTTTGGCGCATCACCTGCGCAAAGGTCGGCATGTTCTGCATGACGCCGCGAAGCCGCGCTATTCGCCCTAAGCGTTGGGCGATATCTTGCCGCTCGGCCTCCCATGCCGCGTCAGAGGCAAATAACGGGGAGAGGTCCCAGACATACTCGCCGGCACCGGTAGCATCAGCAGTTGAAGGTTGCGGTGCCGCTGCACCGGTTAGTGTCAACGAGAGCACCACGGTCGCGATCGTCGCCGGTATTGAAAAATGCCGCGCGCCATTTTGCATCAGAGGTCCCGACCATCCTACTGCAAGCTAACATCAAATGTCATCAACGGCGCGGCGTCATCTACGGGTTGATGTGTTCACCAGCGCCAACTTCAATCTCACTAACAAGCTTGCCAAGCGGACGCCGAAGTAGGTCGCCCTTCGACTCGCTGCGCTCGCTCAGGGCTGCGATCTAGCCCGTCCTTCGACTCCGCGCCCTTCGACTACGCTCAGGGCGCTCCGCTCAGGATGACACTGAAGCTCCGCTCAGGATGACATTGAAGCTCTGCTCAAGATGATGGTGAAGCTCCACCGTGCTGCTCTGCGATTCGGCTTGCCATCGCCATGATCGTCAGCATGGGATTGACGCCGCTCGATTGCGGAAAGATCGACGCGTCGGCGACGAGCAAGTTCTCGTAGCCCCAAACGCGCCCCGCCGGATCGACGACCGACCGATTCGCATCCGCGCCCATCGCCGCCGTGCCCATTTGATGCGCGGAGAAGAAGATCTGCCGGTTCGGCCCGACGCCGATCGAGCGCAGCCGCTCGAGAAACTCTTCACGATAGCGCGACGTCCACTCCTCACGGCGCACTTCTAGTGGCTTGGCGTGAAGTGTGAGTACGCGCGTCGCGCCCGCGGCGAAGGCCAGGTCGAATGTGCCGACGAGCCCGGCTAACAGATTCTCGCCATCGTGCGGCGAGACGCGATAGCGAATGTAGGCCTCATCGTCGAGATCGATGCAGCCTGGATCGCGATCTCGCGTCAACGCGAAAAGCGTAGCCACGTTGCGCATGCGCTCCATCAACTCCGCATGCTGCGCGCGGCTCTGCCACGGCACGGCCGATGCCGCCAACCCCGGGTGGGCCGGCGCGACCTCGATCTTCGCGCCGTAGTTGCCGGAACGATAATTAAATGCGTCGGAATGGGCGCTCTGCATCGGACCGATCCACGGTTCGATCGGGCGATCGAACTCTGCGACCGACGCCGCGACCGGATGCAAGAATAACCGCTTGCCGAGAAGCGGGTGCGAGATGCCGCTTCGCGCCAAGATGCCGGGCGTCCGCAACGCTCCGGCGGCAACGACGACGGCGTCGGCTTCCACCTCAAACGAGCGCACGTCGTCCAGAGCGATCGTTTGGCGCGCGACGACCGCTCGGGCCCGCTTGCCATTCGTCTCGATTCGAAACGCAACGGTATTCGCGTAGATTGCGCCTCCGTTCGCCGCGACGTCGGGCAGCAACGACACTGCCGTCGACCACTTCCTGCCGTAGGCGCAGCCGAAACCGCAGAAGCCACAGCCGTCGCCGCATTCGCGCGACGCATTTCGCGGAGACTCTTCCGCGTGCACGCCCAGTGCTCGGGCGCCATCCAAGATCACGCGATTGTTCGCGTTGTGACGCGCCGCGGGCCGGACGTTCAGTCGCTCCCGCACCGAATCGAAGTGCGGTGCGAGCTCCTCACCGAGCCGCGCGATGTCGCTCTGTGTCTCCCACTCTCGCGCGATGCGCTCCGGCAACTGCAGCGAAGTGCACCAGTTCACGGTCGTGCCGCCGCCGACGGTCGCACCGGCGAGGATCGATATCCCCAAATCGCGGCTCGACGTCAGCCCGGCATCGAGATAAAGCTCCGCGGTCGTCATCTCGCGCTGCGTGAAGCCGCGCGCCTCGAATGCGCCGCCGGCTTCGAGCACGACGACGCGTTTGCCGGCGCGCGCGAATGCCGACGCAGCGACTCCGCCGCCCGCACCGCTGCCGATCACCACGACGTCGGCGCGCACGCGTTCGCCGTGGCGCGCGATCGCGAGCGGGAGCCGCGGGCTGTCGGCGTTCGCGTCGTGACGCGGCCCCGGATAGCCGATGCGCGTCCAGGTCGGATTCTCGCTGCCCGGCTCGCTCTCGGCGTAAGCGAGGAAGAGCGCGAGGCGCTTTAGCGCGGCAAAACCCGTGCGCAACTTTCCTACCCGCGAATTCGCCAACGCTCGCAGCACGGACGCGCGCGTACCGTCGCTCGCCTTCATCGGCAGCCACAGAAGATCGAAAAGGCGGTACAGCTCGCGCCGCCGTCGGGGCGTCAGCCCGTCGATCGCACGCGTCGCAAGCTCAGTGACGCGCTCGACTCGCGCGTCCGGCGGCGCGAACGTCGCCGCGATGCGATGGAGCGTAGCTCGCCGGCGTGCGTTCAAGGCATGTCCTCTCCGTTAGTTGAATCGCTGCGCATTATGAAAAGACTTGCATATCGTGCCTTCGTAATTCTTTCCATTCTGTTAATGGCACCGGCCGGCATCCGAGCCGCGGCCCCAACCCCCTCGCCCGCGCCGACCGCTGCGCCGCCCGAATCGGCCGGCGAAAAGCAGTTCGTGAGCTCGGCCACGACCGATCTCCAGAGCCGCTTCGGGACGACCGCTCAGGCTACGGCGGCGGGCTACTTTCAGTACACGACTGAGGACCAAACCGGGGCGATCAGCTGGGTGAATACCAGCTCCTGGCAGAGCGATCCGCAACATCCCAGCCAGCTCTGGTACGACGTGAAGGGCCGCCTGATCGGCGCGGACTTCTCGGTGCTGCAGAGCGGCGCGAATCCGCCGCGGCCGAACGTTTGGGGCATCTCGGCAGCGCGCTGGATCGACTTTTCGCCCGCGCACGTGCACTTCGGGATCAAGACCGCGTCCGGCTTGCAGTACGGCGGCGTCGGAA
The DNA here is from genome assembly GCA_963759245.1 of Vulcanimicrobiota bacterium. Lineage (GTDB taxonomy): Bacteria > Vulcanimicrobiota > Vulcanimicrobiia > Vulcanimicrobiales > Vulcanimicrobiaceae > Cybelea. Next base: position 698,728 of record CAVWYN010000003.1, read on the forward strand.
CGAAGACGATGGGAATGGTCGGGGGTTCCGTCGAGAATCCGACGGCGGCCGACATCCTGAAGATCAGCAAACTTCCGCGCTGGAAGAAGCTTGGAATCGCGAAGCCCCAGAGCGCGAGCGACGTAGCCTTCGTCTTCAAGTTTCCGGCGTTGTGGGATCTCCAGGTGTGGCTCGTGCCGAATCCGCTTGGCGCGTTCGCAGAACACAATCCGAACGTCGTACCGAGCGCGGCCGCGCAGAACCAGGACTAACTACTCCAGCGGCGGGGCGACGGGCGCCGGCGCATTGCGCGCCGGCGCGTGGAGCAGCGACATCGAAAGATAGGCGCCGATCCACGAGCCGGCTGCCGCGAACATCACGTAGGTCCAATCGCGCGTATACGTGATAACCGCGAACGACGACAGCAAGTACCAAACGCTGCTCCACGTCGCCGCGGAGATTCGTCGTCGCCCTGAAACGGCGGCGGTGAAGAAGACGTAGACGGCGTCGGTGGCCGCCGTGCTGACGGCGACGCCGAGCGCGAGCAAAGGGTGAATCTGCGCAAGATGCTGCAACATGCGGTGCAGTTCGCCGCTTTAGCCGAGACGGCTTCCGAGATCGGCAGTTGGGTAACGCCTTCCCATCGCAGTCGCACTTCGACTCAGCCTGTCCTGAGCGAGCGAAGCGAGTCGAAGGGCTCAGTGCGACTGATATAGCCGGTCCTTCGACTTCGCTCGCTCCGCTCGCTACGCTCAGGATGACATTATTTCGCTCGCTGCGCTCAGGATGACATTATTTCGCTCGCTGCGCTCGCTACGCTCAGGATGGGCAGCCTTTGGCATGCTGAAGTCGTCGAAAAACGACGCTCGCTACGTCATTCCGATCTCTTGAGGATGGCGCTGCGGAGCGTTTACGCGTTGCTGAGCGGGGTCGCACTTCGACTCCGGCGCGTCGCGCCGTCGCTCAGTGCGACTAATGGCCTGTCCTTCGACTTCGCTCGCTGCGCTCGCAAAGTTTATCCTGAGCGAGCGAAGCGAGTCGAAGGGCTCAGGATGACACTGGAGAGCGGTTATGCTTTGCCGCGGAGCATCACGCGCGCGGCGTTCCAACCCGCCGCGCCCATCACGCCGCCGCCCGGATGCGCCGCGGCGCCGCAGAGGTAGAGTCCTCGAATCGGCGTGGCGTAGCTCGCGTAGCCGGGCACGGGGCGAAACGCAAACAGCTGATGCAGCGGCATCGCGCCTTGAAAGATGCTCCCTCCGGTGAGGCCGAACGTCTCCTCCAGATCCACCGGGGTGAGAATCTGGCGGTCGATCACCGAGGCCTTGAAGCCCGGCGCGTACCGCTCGACGATATCGAAGCACCGATCCGCGTATTCGTTGCGCAGAGCGTCCGTCCACGGGCCATCCTTCAGCCGGTACGGGGCGTATTGCGTGAACATCGACATCAGGTGCTTCCCCGGCGGCGCGACGGTCGAATCCAACGACGACGGCATCGTGCACTCGACCACCGGCTCGCGCGAAAAGCCGCCGTACTTCGCGTCGTCGTAGGCGCGTTCGATGAAGTCTTGATCGGGACAGAGATGGACCGTGCCGAAGTGTTGCGGTCCGGGCTCGTGACCCGGCAGCGCGGTGAAGCTCGGCAACCGCTCCAGCGCGACGTTGATCTTGCACGACGCGCTGCTGTAGGAGATCCGCGCGACCGCGGCGCGAAACTCCGCCGGAAGCTCGGCGGAGTCCACCAGCTCCTCAAACGTCACGTGGCAATCGACGCCGCTGGCGACGCGCTTGGCGGCAAACTCGTCGCCGTTCGTCAACGCGACGCCCGTGACGCGGCCGTTGCGCGTGAGAATCCTCGAGACCTCGGCGTCGGTGCGAATCTCGACGCCGAGCGCCTGCGCCGCCGCGGCGAGCGCCTGCGTCAGACCGCCCATTCCGCCGCGCACGTAGCTCCAGACGCCGCGCTTGCCGTTCGTCTCGCCCATCACGTGGTGGAAGAGCACGTACGCCGTGCCCGGCATCGACGGCGCCATGAACGCGCCGATGATCGCGTCGGTCGCGATCGTTCCTTTGAGCTCTTCCGATTCGAACCACCGGTCGAGAATCGGGCGCGCCGCGCCGGTCAGCACCTCGACCGCCTCGCCCATCGCGGGGCCGAGCCGCTGGAGCGCGCGCCCCATCTTGCCGGCCTCGAGCAGTTGTCCCAGCGTCGGATGCGCGAGATTGGGCGGAACTTGCGTCAGCGTCGGCTCGACCACCGACGCGACGCGCTCCAGCATCGCCTCGTACTTGGGATAATTTTCCGCGTCGCGTGTGTTGAACTTGGCGATCTCCTCGACGTCTTTCGAGCTGCCGGTCCCGAGCATCAAGTAGCGCCCGTCCAAGAAGGGCGAGAACGACGCCGGATTACGTTCGATCGCCTCGAAGCCGAACTCGTCCAAGCGCAGATCGCGAATGATCTCGGGCCGAAAGAGGCTGTTGACGTACGCCGCGGTCGACACTTTGAAGCCGGGAAAAGTCTCCTCGGTCACGCACGCGCCGCCTACGACGTAGCGGCGCTCGAGCACGAGCACGCGCCACCCAGCGCGCGCGAGATACGCCGCGGTGACCAGCCCGTTATGGCCCCCGCCGACGACGATCGCATCGTATTTCGCCACTAGATCTTCACCTTAACGCTCAGATAAGCGTTGAAGGGCGTGTTCAGCGAGCTCGTCTGGTCGTTGTAGGTTCCGAACAACGGCTGGTACGGATAGCGCAGGAAGGTTTGAACGTTGGCGCGGGGATTGTAGGCGTTCCCGACCGGCGGCGTCGTCGGCCCGCCGATGAGATTCGTATACAGGCACGTCTGATTGCTCCAATAGTAGGTGAACGCGGTGTGCTGTCCGCCGAAGCACGTCTGCAGCAAGTTCGCCAGGGTTACCGATAGGCTCACGCGCGGCGAGACCTCGTAGCCGATCTGCAGGTGTCCGAGCAGTTGCGCCGGTTCGCGAAACGCGCCGATCGCGTCAAACTGTCCAGTATAGGGATCGGGAATCGAGAGCGTCGCCGCGCACGGTACGCTGCTCGATGAGCCTGGCGGGACGGCGTTGAACGGACCCCCGCCGGCTGAGCCGTACGGATAGCGCGGATCGCCCTTGGTCGAACCCGACAGCAGCGCGCAACCGGATGCCGGATCGATTCCGGGCGTCGTGAGCGGCGCGCCGTAGCGATTGCCGGCGACGAACTGGAACGACGGCGTGATCGTCAGCCGATCGTGCTTGTAGTTGAGCAGCAGCGTCGCGACGTACGGATAGTTGTAGGCGTTGACGCCGGAGCCGACCGGTCCTGGAAAGATCGAAAACGGCAGATACGACGCCTTTGGATCGTAGAGCGAAAACGCCGGCGAGAGCCAGTAGGGATTCGCAATCGAGCCGGTCTTGCAGCTCGGATCCGGAACGCCGCTCGTCGTGTAGCATGCGGCCGGCGGTTTTCCGTCGCTCGTGATGCCGCAGACGAGTTGCCCGAACTGGCGCTTTCCGATCTCGCTGCCGCCCGGGGCGCATCCTTTGGTGTAGGCGTTGTATCCCGAGATGCCGGCGTTGATCGGCGAGAGCACCGTCGTGCCGTTCGGCAGCGTGTTGTACTTGACCGTGGCGTAGGTGTACGCAAACGAAAGCTGGCCGGAGAAGCCGTTGCGGCTGAAATCGCCCTTGTCGAATTGGAACTCGAAGCCCGAGGAGGTCTGATTTCCCGCGTTGAGGCCAGACGTCAGGCCCGTGACGAAGTTGATGTAGAAGTTTTCGATTTGATCCTGCGTCTGGCGCAGAAACGGCGTGAGCTTGAAGGACATGTCGGTTCCCTTGAAGTGGTGCTCGATCGAAAGGTCGCTGTTATAGGAAACCGACGGCGCGACCTGATGTCCCGGCGTCGTGAAGCCGAGCGAGTAGAACTGCGCGAGCGTGTCGGGCAGGTTCTGCTGGAGGCCGTTGTATTGCTCGTAGGCGCCGCTCGGCTGTTCGTTATACTTGCCGTAGCTCGCGCGGAGCACCGTGTCGGGGCTCAGCGTATACGTCATGCCGAAGCGCGGCTGCGGTATGTTGTAGTCGAAGCTGCCCGGCGTATTTTGCAGGTGCGCGTTGACGTACTGCTTGCCGAAGGCCGAGCAGGGCTTCTGCGAATTGGTGCTCCAACTGCCGTAGCCGACCAACGCACTGCGGTCGACGAGCGTGAGCGTCTGCGTGTCATAGCACGTGTCCTGGTTGAACGCATTGAACCAGAAGCTTCGCGCCGGACCGAGAGCCGTGTTCGCGCCGACGAAATTGTAGTTGTCGACCCGCAGGCCGGCGCTGAAGTAGAGGCGGTCGTTCGGGCGCCATTCGTCCGAGATCGAATAGCCCGCGAAGTACGGCGTGACGGTGTTGTTCAGTCCGTATGCGCCGTTCTCGACCACGTAGTAGGCGCACGGGCCTCCACCGCACTTCAGGCCGGTGACGCTCGGAGGCGGCGATCCCGAGAATACGCCGGAGAGCGACGCGAACGTCGGCAGGACGTTTCCGTAGGTGACGCCGCTGCCGCCGCCGTCGCTGCACGTCGTCGGCTCCGTGGTTCGCGAGCCGCCCGAGCCGACGACGGCGTAACACGTGCCGCTGCCCAGCTTGTTCGGGTTGACGAGCACCGCGAAGCTGTCACCGTAGCCGAACATCTGCTCGTTGTAGATGCGCGCCCCGCTCGCCGTTGTATACGAGCCCTCCGCTTCGATGAGATTCTGCGGGCTGATCTGATCCGTGAAGGCGACGCTGACGCCGCGCGTGTGATTGTTGATCTCGTAGTCGCCCGAGTCGTAGAAGGCGTAGGGCTGGAGCGACATCATCGGCCCGTTCTCGATCCAGTTCGAGTAGTACGTGTAGCCGTAGACGCGCAGGAAAGCGCTGGAGCTGAAGTTCTTCTGATACTGCAGCTTGACGATCGCCTGTCCGTTGTAGCCGCGGTCGCGCTGGTTGAACGGGTCGGGGATCGGTCCGAAGAGCGAGTGCGGGGGCGAGGACGGATACAAGTACGGCGTCACCAGCGACGCGTAGTTCGCCGGCAAGAACTTGCTGATCGGCCCGCGATACTGATAGCTGTCGAGATAGTACGGCGGAAACGCGCCGACCGTGTTGTTCCAGTTGATGAGGCCTTCGTCGTTGGGCGAGCTGAGGAAGGTCGTGAAGATCTCGTCGTTGTCGTAGAGCAGCTGGACGTCGTCGCGCAGCCCGTCGCTCTTGTGCGGAATTGCGATGTGGAAGTTGGCGACGGTCGTGCGGTTCGCGACGTTCGCCGCGTTGATCGTACCGAACCCGATCGGACCCAGAATCCACCCCGGCGTGCCGTTGAGTCCGACGTTGGGAGCGCCGTTCGTGTAACACGACGGCAGAAACGTCTTGGCCAGTGCGCTGGGGCTCGGGCAGTTTCCGATCAGCTGTCCGAACTCGTTGCTATACGCCGCGCCGCCGAACTGATCGATGTAGCGGTAATCCTGGTTGTAGCCGCCGATGCCGAGGTAGTACGAGAATGTGCGATCGGGGGTGGCGCCGCCGGCCTCGACGTTCAGACTGTGATAGAAGGTCGGCGTGCCGGCGCTCGCGTTGAGCGTTGCGTAACCGGGGAAGGTTCCGGTCTTGATGACCTGATTGACGAAACCCGCGAGCCCTTGCGCCTCGGCGTTCGACGGCGTCGCGCCGGTGTAGACCTGGAGCTCGAGCTGACCGAGCGACGAGAGCGACCCCGACGGAAAGTTGTCGAAGGCGCGGTTGACCGGAACGCCGTCGAACTCGTATCCGACTTCGTAGGCGTCGCCGCCGCGCACGTGCACCGCCTGCAGGTATCCGTTTTGACCCGCCGGCACGTACGCGCCCGGCACGGAGGCGATCGCCGAGTACGCGCTGTTCAGCGCGCCGCCGCCGCCGAGCACGGCCGTGCGCTCCTGCTGCGCCGCGTTGACCGAGTAGAGATCGGCGGTGGTGCCGGGGCGAACGAGGCTCGATGCGGCGCGCGAAGTGACGCTCGCGATCGTCTTGAGCGCGAGGTGGAGCGTCAGCGTGAGCGTTTGCTGCGCGTCGGCAAAGACTCCGACGCCCGCGTAAGAGATCGGGGCGTACCCGCTCTTTTGCAAGGCGATCGTATATTCGTCGGGCGCAAGCGAGACGAAGGCGAAGTGTCCGCGCGCGTCGGTCGTCGTGCTCGCACTCTGCGACGGGCTCGTCACGCTGACCATAACGCCGGCGATCGGCGTGGACGTGCCGGCTTCGACCACGATGCCGCTGATGCCGCCGGTCGTTCCAGCCCGCGCCGCGATAGTCGAGGCGACGCAGAGAGACAGCGCTATGGCTAGATACTTCATCAGGTGCAAACCTCATGTGTGGGATCCGGCGGTAAGTGATGGGCCGAGAGAAACGCGTGATAGGCGCTCGTCGCGCCGTCGAACTGCGCGCGAATCGCCGCCGCCTCTCGATAATGCGGCGGCAGCGGCGGACCTTGCGAGAGCGCGATCGCGCCCTGGAGAATCGTGAGCCGCTCGCGCAGCCGATCCGGCATCAGCTGATCGTCCTCGGAGTTCACGACTCCGGACGTGAACAGGGAGTAAATGTGCTTCCTATCAATGTCATCCTGAGCGGAGTCGAAGGACGGCAGCGCGTCCAGCCTGTTCAAGGCGACGTCGATCGCGGAGAGCTCGTCGTCGAGCGACCTCACGAACGTATAGCGCTCGACGTACTGCGCTTGTGTCCACGCGGCGCGCGGATCCGGCCGAACTTCGAGCGGCTGCTGCGTCGTCGCGGCGCCGGCGTGCAGCACGACCGTGTAGCGCCCCGGAACTACGGTCGGTCCGGCGCCGCCGCGATTCCACGCGCGGGCGCGCAGCCAGGGAACCGGAGGCGCCTCCGTGAGGTCCCAGCTCGTTCGATCGATGCCCCTTTCGCCCGGCGCGTCGAGACAGCGAATGCGCCGGCCGCGCGCGTCGAGCACGTCGAGCGAAATTTCGGCGCGCGTCGGGAGATAGTACGTGATCGAGGCGCCTTCCGGCGGATCTTCTCCGCTGAAGGATCCGGCGCTCAAGCAGCACTCGTCGGGGTGCGTTCCGTAGTAGCCGGTCCACCAGCGATACCACGTGTACGCCGTGCGCGGCGGGAACATGCTCGGAGTTCCGTCGGCGAGCGCGCCGCCCAGGCCGCCGATCGCGCCGAGGTCGTCGAGGATCCAGAATCCGCGTCCGTGCGTCGCGACGAGCAGATCGTGGCGATCCGGCTGAACCCGCATGTCGTGCACGGCGACCGACGGCATGTTGAGTCGTAGGCTTTCCCAGCGTGCGCCGCGGTCGAGCGAGATCCAGACGCCTTGCTCCAATCCGGCGTAGAGCACGTCGGGATTCGCCGGATCCTCACGCACGACGTGCGCATATTGATCGCGCGGCAATCCGTCGACGATGGCGCGCCAGGTCGCGCCGGAATCGTCGGTCACCAGAACGTACGGCTGCGGGTCGCCCATCACGTGGCGATCGATCGCGAGGTACGCGCGGCGCGGGTCAGAGCTCGACGCCTCGACCGTGTCGATTCGTCCCCAGGGCGCGACGCTCGGCGGGGTCACGTTTTTCCAATGCGCGCCGCCGTCGGTCGTGAGCTGCACTAACCCGTCGTCGGTTCCGACCCAGATGCGTCCCGGCTCTAAGCGCGACGGCGCGATCTCGAAGATCGTGTCGTAGAACTCGGCGCCCGAGACGTCGGTGTTGATGGGGCCGCCCGCGACGCGCTGTTTGCTCGGATCGTTGCGTGTGAGATCCGGGCTGATCTGCCGCCACGTTCGGCCCCGGTCGCGCGTCTCGAACAGCACGTTGGCGCCGTAATAGGCGACGTTGCCGCTCGAGGAAAAGGCGATCGGCGCCTCCCAGTTCGACCGGAAGGCGAGGCCCGCGAGCGCGCGGCCGTTGGTATCGGTCACGTCGGGCGTGATGTCGTAGTTCTGGCGCGAGCGCATGTCGTAGATGCCGAGCTGGCCGTTGAGCTCGTTGACGCCGACGTTCCAAATCGACGACGGATCGCCGGGCTGCGGCCAGACCCACGAGCCGTCGCCGTCGTTGCCGACGTCGCGCCAATCCGAGTTCTCGATGCCGAGCGGACTGAGCGAATCGGACGGTCCGCAATAGGAATCGTTGTCTTGGATTCCACCGCAGACGCGATAGGGGTTCTGCTCGTCGTAGCCGACACGGTAGATCTGCGCGAGCGCGACGTTGTAGCGCCAATCCCAGGTCTTGCCGCCGTCGATCGAGATCGGCGCGCCGCCGTCGTTGGCTTCGATGATGCGGCGTCCATCGTGCGAGATCCACAGGCCGTGATGATCCTGATGCACCGCCGTCTCGACGTCCTCGTACGTCCTGCCGCCGTCGCGCGTTTCGATGAGATCCTCAGACGAGAAGAAGACGCGATCGGCGTTTGACGGATCGACCGCGAGCCGGCTCATGTAAAACGGCCGCTGATTCACGAGCGTGTCGCGCGTCATGAGGCGCCAGCGATTTCCGCCGTCGTCCGACCGCCACAGCACGCCCTCTTTCGATTGAATGAGCGCGTAGACGCGCTTTCCCGCAACACCCAATCCTATTCGTCCCATATAACCGCCCGGCAATCCGTTGCCGCGCAATCGATGCCACGTCGCGCCACCGTCGTTCGACTTGAATACCCCGTCGAACGGACCGCCGCTGCTGAAGGTCCACGGCACGCGGCGGAACTGCCAGATGCCCGCGAAGACGACGTCGGGATTGCGCGGATCGATCGCGATATCCGACGCGCCGCTCGACGGCCCGACGTAGAGCGTGTGCCGCCAGCTGCGCCCGCCGTCGGTCGTGCGATAGATGCCGCGCGTACCGCTGTCGCGGTACGGGTTGCCGACTGCGGCGACGCAAACGCGCCGCGGGTCGCGGGGATCGATGGCGATCGCAGCGATCGCCCACGTGCCGCGCAACCCCGCGTTGTGCCACGTCGCGCCGCCGTCGCGCGTGACCCAAACGCCGTCGCCGTACGACACGTCGTTGCGCAGATTCGGCTCGCCAGTTCCCACCCAAACCACGTTCTTTTCGCGCGGATCGACCGCGATCGCGCCGATCGCGCCCGCCGCATCCTGGGGCCAAGCGCTGCGCCAGGTCAATCCGCCGTTCGTCGTTCTCCATACTCCGCCGTCGGCGCCGCCGAAGTAGTAGAGGTTCGGATCGGCGTTCGTGCCGGCGACGCCGCTAACGCGTCCGCCCGCGACCGCGGGGCCGACGTTTCTCCACGCGATGTCGTGCAGCGGCGGCAAGACCAAGCCGGCTGCGAGAAGCAGCCCCAGCGTCGGCTATGCCTCCATTACGTGCAGATAGTGGCGATCGAAGGCGCTCAGCAGGCCTTCCGCATTGGAATACGGACCGGGCGAATACGCCCGCGAGCGCATGCCGAGCTGAGTCAATTGAGTAACGTGCCAATCCTGCCGGTTGGTGAGATCCCAGAAATCGACGACGTCGCTCGGATCGAAGTCGGGTCGCGCGATCGTTTGCGGATCGAAGAGCCACGCGCAGACGATTTCGGTGCGATCGGGCGCGATGGGTTTTAGGTAATGGACCATCACGTAGTCGGGGTGTGTGCTCAGCATGAACGATGGAAAGAGCGTGTAGTAGTAGACGCGATCGAGATCCGCTCCGGAAACGGTGCCGATCGGCGGGCGCGAGCTGCGGCCGCTCGTCGTGAGGCTCGTCCCGGGCCGGCGCAGCTCGGAGTAGCCGCCGAGGAATGGCCCGTCGGAAAGGTCGTTGCGTCCGCTGTCCGATGGCGAGAGCTTATCGAGCTGCGGATGCACGAGCGGGCAGTGATAACATTCCGAGTAGTTGAGGAAGATGAGCTTCCAGTTGCACGCGAGGTCGTAGGTAACGGTGCGCGCGGTACGCAACGCGCCGATGTTCCAACGCGCGAAGCGCCCGATGAGCGGCGCAAACGCCTGATCGAACGGGGTGGCGCCCGCGTCGAGGTTGACGAGAACGAACCCCTCCCACAGCGCGACGGCCGCCTCTTTGAGCGGGTAGTCGGCGCGGTCGAAGTTCGCCACGTCGTTCATGTTGCGCGCGACTTTTAGCGCGCCGTCGAGCCCGTAGGTCCAGCCGTGGTACGGGCATTGCATCGAGCCCGCAAAGCGTCCGGATGCGGCCTCGCAGATGCGCGTTCCGCGATGGCGGCAGACGTTGAAGAACGCGTGCACGTTGCCCGCGCCGTCGCGCGTGACGATCAGACTCTCGCCGGCGCGCTCGACGGTGAAGAAGTCGCCCGGCCGCGCAAGCGATTCTTCGCGTCCGACGCACAGCCACGCGCGACCGAAGATGCGCTCTTTCTCTGAGGCAAAGACGTCAGGCGACGTGTACCAGGAAGCGGCCAGCGTCGTTGCGCCGGCGCCGACATTCGGTCTCACGAACGTCTCCATCGCACCTCCTTGCAGTTACGGCGCGAAGGGTTCCTCAACATTTGGCGGAACCCGCCGCAAAGCAGCACTCTATTCGGGTCTTTGGGCAGTCTTGCGGTGAAACCTTCGGAAGAGTTAACGGACACGCCGAACGATCTGGTCGGCCAGGGGCTCGCGGAACGGCTGGAGCCTTCGCTGCCGCGCGAGGCGTATTGGGACGCCGAATATTTCGCGCGAGAGCAGCGCGCGATCTTCTGGGATCAGTGGTTCTGCGTGGGGCGCGTCGAGCAGGTCGGCGAGATCGGCGCGTATCGCGAGCTCGACGTAGCCGGCGAGAGCGTCATCCTTATTCGCGATCGCAACGGCCTCGTCGCGCATCTCAATTTTTGCCGGCACCGCGGAAGCCGGCTGCTCTGCGGGGAGGGCGTCGTTCGCGGCGCGATTCGCTGCCCGTATCACGGCTGGGCGTACGGGCTCGACGGCAGGCTGATCGCAACGCCGTTCATTGCGCGCGAGGCCGTTCCGCCTGAGTCGCGTCGGCTGCATCGCGTGGGCGTCGCGCAATGGGGAGGGTTCGTCTTCGTCCATCTCACGCCCGAACGCGCGGAAGACACCGGCGAGACGCTCGAGGCGCAGCTCGGCGCGATTCCGCAACGCGTCGCGCGCTATCCGCTGGCGGAACTGAGCGTCGCGCGCTCGATGACGTACGACGTCGCGGCCAACTGGAAAGTCTTGCTCGAGAATTACAACGAGTGCTACCACTGCGCGGGCGTTCATCCGGAGCTCTGCCGCATCGTTCCGGCCTTCAAGACGCGCGGCGGCGCGGCTCTCGACTGGGAACGCGGCATTCCTCACCGCGACGGCGCGTGGACGTTCACCGCGAGCGGCACGAGCGATCGCGCGGCATTTCCGGCGCTGAATTCGGACGAGCGCGTGCGCCATAAGGGCGAGCTCATCTATCCCAACATGATGCTGAGCCTGGCGGCCGAACACGTCGCGGCGTTCTCGCTGTGGCCGCGCGGACCGGGCGAGACGACGATCGTCTGCGATCTGCTCTTCCATCCCGACGAGATCGCTAAGCCGAGCTTCGATCCGAGCGACGTCGCGGATTTTTGGGACCTCGTCAACCGACAAGATTGGCGAGTCTGCGAGGGCGTGCAGGCCGGCATGCGATCGCGTGCCTTTCGCCACGGCTATTACGCGCCGATGGAAGACGCGAGCCTCGATATTCGTCGCTATATCGAATCCCGCATGCGATGACGCGCGACTACGACGTCATCGTGCTCGGCTTGGGCGGCATCGGCAGCGGCGCCGCCTATTGGCTCGCAAAACGCGGCGCGCGCGTTCTGGGGCTCGAGCAGTTCGAGCTCGGTCACGCGCGCGGCGAATCGCACGATCACTCGCGCATCATTCGCTACTCCTATTTTTCGCCCGCATACGTTCGGCTGGCGAAATCCGCCTACGCGGCGTGGGAATCGCTCGAAAGCGACGCCGGCGAGCGCGTGGTCTTCAAAACCGGCGGCTTGGACATTCGTCCACGCGACGGCGCGATTCCGCTCGAGCCGTACGCCGCATCAATGGAAGCGTGCGGCGTTCCGTTCGAACGGCTCGACGCGGCCGAGATTCGCAAGCGCTGGCCGGCGTGGCGCATCGGCGAGGACATTCACGGCCTGTTGCAGCCCGACGGCGGGCTCGTCGCAGCGATGCGCGCGACGGCGGCGCATCAGCGGGCGGCGCGCGCGCACGGCGCGACGCTGCGCGACAACACGCCGGTCACGGCGATCGATCCGGCCGGAGACGAGATCATGGTGGAGGCGGGCGGCGAGCGCTATCGCGCCGGGAGCCTCGTGATCGCGGCGGGCCCGTGGAGCGCGTGGGCGCTCGCGCAGTTCGGCGTCCGGATTCCGCTCGAGGTAACGAAGGAACAAGTCATCTACTTTGAATCGCGCGATCTCGCGAGCTTCGCCTTCGGCTCGTTTCCGATCTGGATTTGGATGGACGATCCCGCATACTACGGCTTTCCAGTCTTCGGCGAGCCCGACAGCGTGAAGGTCACTCAAGACGCGGGCGGCAGACCGGTCGACGCCGACAGCCGCGGCTTCGAAGAAGATCGCGAGATCACGGCGCGCGTCACGGGTTTTCTCGAGCGCTATCTTCCCGGCGCGCTCGGGCCGATACGCCTAGTAAAAACGTGTCTCTACACGCTGCCGCCGGATCGCGATTTCGTGATCGATCGAGTGCCCGAACATCCGAACGTCAGCGTCGCGATCGGCGCTGGGCACGCGTTCAAGTTCGCAAGCGTCATCGGCCGCATCCTCAGCGAGTTCGCGCTGGATGGGAGCAGCGATGTCATCCTGAGCGTGTCAAAGGATGACGGAGCGAACCCCTTCAGGGTCGATCGACCGATTCTCCAGATGGAATCGCCTCCAAAGACGTACATGGTCTAGCGTTACCGCGGAAAGGAGCATCGCGATGGCATCCCTTAGCGAAGAAGCTCTCGAGATACGCCGGTTGGTCTACGACGACGCGATCGAGCGTTGCGCGATCCCTTCCAAGAATGAGCTGGCCGACGCGACCGGAAGCTCGCTCGAAGCCGTCGACGGCACGCTTCGTGAGTTGGCCGACGCGCACATGCTCGTGCTGCAGCGCGATAGCGGCGAAGTTCTCATGGCGAATCCGTTCTCCGCGGTGCCCACGCCGTTCGTCGTGACGATCGGACCGCGTCGCTGGTACGCGAACTGCATCTGGGATTCGATGGGGCTCGCCGCAATGCTCGGTTTGGATGCGCGGCTCGACGCTTCGTGCGGCTGCTGCGGAACGGCCTTGAATATGACGATGCCGCGCGATTGCCGTGACGACGACGGGCGCGTCGCGCACTTCGCGATTCCCGCAGCACGCTGGTGGGACGACGTCGTCTACAATTGAAAGACGATGCTGCTCTTCCGGTCGGAGGAGCACGTGGACAAGTGGTGCCGTGATTGGCGCTTCGAGCGGGGCGCGGTGCTGCGGCTCGGAGAGTGCTGGCGGTTGGCGCGCGAGTGGTACGCGGCCGACCGGCGCGACCCGAACTGGCGCCGGCGGACCGCCGATGAGGCCCAGGCGCTGTTCACCGAGCTCGGACTGACCGCGCCGTTCTGGCGCCTAACGGACGTACGCTAGGGCGGTCTTCCTTGCGTAATTGTTGCGCTTGCGGAATGTTGCGCTAGACTTGTGCTATGGCACTGGAGTTAGGAGCGAGGGAGCGGATTGCGGCGCTGGACGAGATCCGCGCTGCGTTCGATCTGTCCGAGACGGAAATTGGCTCCCTTTTCGGGATCACGCGGCAAGCGGTTTCGCACTGGCGCGCGCACGGCATTCCTCCGCGCCGCGGTGCCGACGTCGCTCGCGTCGCCGAGCCGCGACAAGAACGACGCGCTTGGGGGCCGCACGTTCCTCGACGTACTTCGAGCTGACGGCGTAATGCCTATTTATCGCCACCTGGAACGGCTCTTCGCATACGCCGGAAGCCAGTAGGCCTGGCTTGTCACAAGTCCGAGCCGATCGGCGCTTCTAGCACTCGAGAAACCAGGAGGAGTTCGAATGAAGCTACCCGCGATCGCCGCCATCGTGGCGGTTCTCTGCGCTTTCGGTTACGCCAGCGCTGCACGTGCCGACGAGCAGCCGACCTACACCGGGCCGCTCTCGCCGAGCGAGACGCAGTTCCTCGAGTCAGTCAGGCGCGATCTCGTCGCGCGCTTTGCGCGCGTCGCCGATGCCGAAAAGGCCGGCTACGTTCGTTATACGGCGCCCGACGATACGGGAGCAATCAGCTACGCGAATCAGCAGTGGGTGTCGGATCCGACGCATCCGAGTCAGCTTTGGTACGATAACGATGGGAATCTGATGGGCGCGGACTTTTCGGTGCCGCGTCCCAATGGCGAGGCAAGGCCGCAGGTTTGGGGCATCAACCCGGGGCGCTGGTACGAGTTCAACGGGCACGTCCACTACGTCATCAAAGAGCCGGGCAGCAGCAAGACGGTCTACGACCAATGGATTTGGAACAACGACTTCGTAGCCGCCGGCGGGAATCTCGCCAAGCCATCGGCGGCGACCGTCGCCAAGATCGGCCGCGTGCCGAGCGCAGACTACATCTCAACGATCTTCGAGTTTCCCACGCAGTGGGATTTGATCGTGTGGGTGAAGCCGCACGCGGCGGGTCCGTTCCGCTGGTAATAACCCTCGCAGCCACTGAAGCGCGTGGCTTCTACGCCTCGGAACCGCCCAATCCGTTGGGATACTTTTAGGGGCTTAGGTCAGGGTCAAACCCGCAAGGCGCAGCGCTGAGCTGCGAGGCAGCCGCGAGAGTCGCGCCGCTGTGCAGCAACGCAAAGCGAGGCTGCAATGCGAGAACGATTTCACGATCGCGACGTGAGTGCGTTACGAGGCGTTCGCGGCCTGCAGAAGAAGGAAGACTAACCATTCGTTTTGTGGAGGGTTGGCCATGTTTCTTCAGGAGATGAATCTGGCTGGAACCTGGTTCACGGCCGTGGTCATTACGCTAACGGCAATCGCTGCCCTGTGGCAGTTGCACCACATGCGCCGCAGCAATCAGATCGCCGTCCTGAGCGATCTATTCGAAAGGCTAAGCGCTCCAGAGTTTGTATCAGCGCGACAGTTTGTTTTCAGTGGATTGCCCGAGAAGATGCAAGATCCAGCTTTTCGTCATCAGGTCGTAAGCAGGGCGGCACGTAGCGGAGAGAACACTCAGCTCATCGCCAACGCAATCATCGTAGGAAGCTATTTCGAAGAAATGGGACTGCTCGCGAAGACACAACTAGTTGACCGAGATCTCCTGTGCGATATGCACAGCGATGGCATTGTCATTGCGTGGGACGCGCTCAGTGAGTTCACGGCGATTGTGCGTGAAGCTGAAGGCAAAGCTGCCTTTGAGAATTTCGAGTACCTCACTGTCCTCGCAAAGGATTGGCTCGCGAAGTACCCATCTGGTTCTTATCCGGCAAACGTTCGTAGACTTCTCTTATCGAACAAGTGGCATAGCGCGGACAAACAGTACGCTGCTACCTTAGCAACATAGCATGGCGCGCTATTCACCATGGACTTTCAGCAGAGAAGCTTTCGACCAAGGCCAGCTGCACGGCGACCAAGGCCCGCCGATCGGTGCCGTGACCGCGCAGCCTGGGCCAAGGCGGCTGTTAAGATCGAAGCTTGGGTGCTATGATGGACTGAGCGCGGCCAGGCTGGAATGTTGCCAAGCGCCGTGGTGCTAGTTTAGCGAGGACGCAAAGGAAAGGACCAAACATGCAACACCTACGCAGCCTCGTTGGTGCGTGTCTCAGTGCGGGATTCTTGGCCGCGTGCGCTGGCGGCAGCAACGTCGTCTCCTCGGAGCCGCCGTCGATCGCGCGGTTACCCGTTGTGCTGCATTCTGCTGCCGCAGGCTCGCCCGAGGCCCCCACAGCGAACACGCATCTCTATGTCGCAAACCGAGGCAATAACACCGTGACGGTCTACGCCAGAAGCATACACAACAAGAAAGTATTGCGGACTATCTCCAAAGGCATTAACGACCCCGAGGCGTTGGCGGTTGGCAACCTGAAGTTTCTCTACGTTGCAAACTTCGATGCCGATACGGTGACGGAATACGCTTCGGGCAAGACGTCGGTCTTGCGGACGATCTCCCAGGGCGTCAAGGGTCCGGCTGCGCTGGCGGTTGACAGCTTCGGCGAAGTCTTTGTTGCAAACCGGAATGCCTCCCCGAGCGGGAACGTCACGGTCTACGGTCGGGACAAGACGAAGGTGCTGCGGACGATCTCCAAGGGCGTTAACCGACCCGTCGCTCTCGCGTTTGACAGCTTCGGCAATCTCGATGTCGCAAACCATGGTGGTGGGGTGTCCGGCTTCGGAACCGTGACCGTCTACGCTCCGGGCAAAACGTCGGTGCTGCGGACGATCTCCCAGGGCGTCGACGCGCCCCATGCGTTGGCGGTTGACAGTTCCGGCAATCTCTACGTCGCGAACTTTGGGGGTTCCGGATACGGTACCACGGTAACGGTCTACGGTCCGCGCAGCACCAAGGTGCTGCGAACGATCTCTCAGGGCGTCGACGGGCCCGATGCGTTGGCGTTTGACAGCTCCGGCGATCTCTACGTTGCAAACTTCGCGACGGTGGCTTCCAACGTGACGGTCTACGCTCCGGGCAGCACCAAGGTGCTGCGAACGATCTCCCAGGGCGTCTCCGATCCGAGTGCGTTGACGATTGGCCCCTCCGACTATCTCTACGTCGCAAACACCGATCCTGCTAGTCCTGCTAGCACCGTGACCGAATACGCTCCGGGCAAAACGTCGCCGGTGCGAACAATTTTTCTGGGCGTGAGTGATCCATGGGCGCTGGCGATCGGGCCGTGAGTCCCGTTGCGGAGCGCGTCCGACCGCCCAGAGTCAAAATCGTGAACCGCGTCAGCTACAATGGCGGTGGCTTGCACGCGCTACCGACGCGGCGGCACGTGGCTATGCCGAAGGGATCGACGAGTGCCGCAAACGGCGACCCCGTCACCGGCGTCAGTGCGCCGCTGGTTGCGATGGCATAGGCGGAAACATTGCCGTCGCCATAGTTGACCACATAAGCGTACTTGCTCGTAGGGTCGACCGCCACGCCATAAGGATCGAGGCCCGCAGCAAACGGCGATCCCCTCACCTGCGTCAGCGCGCCGTTGCTGGGATTGATGGTATAGCCGGAAACGGTGTCGTCGCTGAAGTTGACCACATAGGCGAACTCGCCCTGAGGATCGACTGCCACACCGTCGGGCTCGAAGCCCGCTTTAAACGGCGACCCCGCCACCGGCGTCAGTGCGCCGCTGGTCGCGTTGATTTTATAGGCGGAAACGTTGGCAGAGCCATAGTTGGTCACATAGGCGAACTTGCCGTTAGGATCGATTGCCACGCCAAAGGGCTCGTTGTCCGTCTTAAACGGCGATCCCTTAACCGGCGTCAGCGCGCCGCTAGTCGCGTTGATGGTATAGGCGGAAATATTGGCGGAGCCAAAGTTGACCACGTAGGCGAACTTGCCCTTAGGATCGTCGGTCACGGCATAGGGAAGGCTGCCCGCTTTAAACGGCGACCCCTTAACCGGCGTCAGCGCGCCGCTAGTCGCGTTGATTTTGTAGGCGGAAACGTTGGCGGAGCCATCGTTGGTCACATAGGCGAACTTGCCCGTGGGATCGGCTGCTACCCAAAGGGGACTGCTGCCGGTCTTAAACGGCGACCCCGTCACCCGCGTCAGCGCGCCGCTAGTTGCGTTGATTTTGTAGGCGGAAACATTGGCAGAGCCTCCGTTGGCCACAAACGCGAACTTGCCCCCGGGATCGACTGCCACGGCACGCGGCCCGGTGCCCGCTTTAAACGGCGACCCCGCCAGCGGCGCTAGCGCGCCGGTGGTCCCGTCGATTTTATAGCCGGAAATGTTGTTGGAGCCATAGTTGGTCACATAGGTAAACTCGACGGAGCCGGTAGAGGGGAGTGTCGCCGACCCTGCCGCGCCCGATTGCGGTGCACCGATCAGTGGCGCAATCGACGTCGGCGTTGATTGAGAGAGACCGTTGCCGCCGCACGCGGTCAACAGCGCTGCACTAAGGCACGCGCCGGCGAGATTGCTGAAATGTTTCACAGAGTCTCCAATCATTTCCGAAATGCCTCAATGAGACAAACGCGGCGGGCCAAAGCCGCGACGCATCGAGACAAACCCCTCTGAGAGGCACCATGCGCCTTCTTGTTGGCTTTGTCAATCAGGATAAGGCGCGATGGCCTCAGTTTCAGCGTAAAAGCTAGCTTTTGCAACGCTACTACAGGCGACAGCCCCGCGGCAGTGCCGGCTACAGCTCCAGGGAGCGAGCCTCGGCAACCTCGTAGATGCGTATGTTCGGCGGAGCCTGAAGCAGTTGCGTGAACTCCCCTATGAACTCCTGAAAATGCGGCGTTTTAAAATGGAAATCAAGAGCTGCCTGGTCCGTCCACTCCTCGAAGAACAAGTATTCATTTCCACCGGAAAGCCGCTCGTGAACCTCGTACGAAATGCAGCCTGCTTCCGCTCTCGAAGGAGGGATGATCGCTGCTGCAATACGCATAATGTCAGTTCTGCGCTCGGGCTTTCCGACGCATTTCGCAGCAAGAATAAGCATAGTCAACCCCTTATAACGGTTAGTAGAACAGCGCTACCAAGATACGTATGATTTGACTTGGAGGCCTCCTCCTGCGCGTCTTTCTAGATCCAGCATTGCGAGCTAAGTCGCCGGCTGCGTCTCCGCGGTTCGCGCCAAGTCGTCGAGCACGGGTAAGAAGTGCTTGGCCATCTCGTTGCCCATCATCGCGCCGAATAAAAACCCGAGCGGTCCCGACATCGCAACGTTCTGCGCGATCGTGCTGCCGGTGCCGTCCGGCGCGATCTCGCAGCTGAACGTGAACGTCGTCAGCGGCGGACCAGCCATCGACATGCTGAAGCCACGTCCCTCGACGACGTCGTGAAACGTCACGTCGTGCGTGCTGCCGCGATTCGTCGTCATCTTGCCCTTGCGGCCGTCGGCTATCGGTCCGTCGACTTCGGCGGTGCGAATGCCCGAGTTCCAACGGCTCCAATTATTCGGATCCGACCAGATGCTCCAGACCGTTGCGGGTGCGGCGCTGGTCGAGCGCGAGACGCCATATCTGTTCATGTGTAACCTCCCGTAGCGTTTGAGATTTCCGCGTAACGGGGCCATCTCCGGTGCTATCGAAGCAACGAAAATGGAGCGAAAGCTGTTCCTTGGCGGCCTGCTGGCCGCGGCCGGAACGCCGGCGGCGGTGCGCGCGGCGCAGGGAGCCGCGGATCTCATCGTCCTGAGCGATACCATTCACACTGTCGACGATGCGCATCCGGCGGCGAAGGCATTCGCAGTCAGCGCCGATCGATTTGTCTACGTCGGCTCGGTCGCCGGCGCGATGACGTTACGCGGTCCCGCTACGCAGGTGCTCGATCTGAGCGGCGCGACCGTGCTGCCGGGATTGATCGACGCGCACCTGCATCTGACGCGCGTGGGAATCGACCTGGATCAGGTCGCGCTCTACCATCTGCGTTCGTTCGAAGAAGTCGTGGAGCGCACGGCGGCCGCCGCGCGAACGCGCTCCGATTCGTGGATCCTCGGCGACGGCTGGGATCAGAATCTCTGGCCGGGCAAGGCGTTCCCGACGCACGAGCTGCTGAGCAGCGCGATTCCCGATCGCCCCGTCGCGCTCTCTCGCGTCGACGGGCACGCCGTGCTCGCCAACGCGCGAGCGATGGCAATCGCGGGGATCGACCGGTCGACGCCCGATCCGCCGGGCGGCCGCATCCTCCGCGACGCGCACGGCGATCCGACCGGCGTCTTCCTGGATGGCGCGCAACGACTCATCTACGACCGGGTTCCGGAGCTGACGCACGATCAGGTCGTGCGCGCGACGCGCGCGGCGATCGTGGAGTGCAATCGTTGGGGATTGACCACCGTCGCCGAGCCGGGGACGAACGACGCGTTCATCGCGGCCCATACGGAGCTGATCGAGCGCGGCGAGTACTCCATTCGAAACTACGCGATGCTCGCAGACGATGCGAGTCTAATCGACGCACACGTCCGCAGCGGCCCCGTCGACGGCGCGTACAACGGCCGGCTGTGGACGCGCGCGGTAAAGATGTTTGCCGACGGAGCGCTCGGCTCGCGCGGAGCCGCGCTGATCGAACCGTATAGCGACGATCCCAAGAACCGGGGCCTCATCGTCACGCCGCAAGCCCACGTGATGGAGGTGACGGCGAAAGCGATTCGCGGCGGATTCCAAGTATGCGTGCACGCGATCGGCGATCGGGCGAACCGCATGGTGCTCGACGCGTACGAGGCGGCGCTGCAGGGTGCCGGCAAGAACGGAGATCTGCGACTGCGCATCGAGCACGTTCAGGTGATCGCGCCCGAGGATATTCCGCGCCTCGCCAAGCTCGGTGTCATCCCGTCGATGCAGACGACCCACCAGATCAGCGACATGCCGTGGGCGCAAGCCCGGCTCGGTCCGCAGCGAATCCTCGGCGCCTACGCGTGGCGCTCGCTACTTGACACCGGCGTCATCATCGCGAACGGAACGGACGCGCCGGTCGAGGCGGTGAGCACGCTGCGCACCTTCCACGCCGCGATCACGCGACAGAACGAAGCGAACGAACCGGCGGGAGGATGGTACCCGAAGCAACGTATGAAGCGCCGCGAAGCGCTCGCGTCGATGACCATCTGGGCCGCGCGCGCGAACTTCCAGGAGCACGTCCTCGGCTCGATCAGCCCGGGCAAGTATGCCGACTTCGTGGTGATGGACCGCGACTGGATGAGCGTCGCGCCGCAAGCGATCATGCAAACGAAGATAGTCGGCACGTATTTCGGCGGGCGGCGCGTCTACGATGGATCGGCACCCGAGCGCGTCAGCCTGAGCAGGCGGCATCGGCGTTCGTGCTGCGACGCCAGGAACCCCTGACGGGAATCCCAACGCGCGCGCAGAAAAAAGACGCGTGCGCAGTGTGATTGCTCTGGCGTTTTGCGTTGTTGCTTTCGCTGGGCTGACGGCGCAGACGCCGGCGCCCTCCGCGTCGAAGCCGCTGCGTCACCTCGAATACAAGTTCACCGACGACTTCGAAGGCGTCTCCGAGTATCACTTCAACGGCATCGGCAACGGCATTCAGACAAGCAGCGGGGTCGGCGACGTCTCCTCGAGCATCGGCGGTCGCGGGACGATGTCCGTCGACATACTCTCCGTCACGCCGGATGGCGCGCTCGTCGTGAAGATCTCAGAGTCGGTGGAGAACGAGCCGCATCCCAGAGGAAGCTACACTTGCACGGTCTACGGCAGCACCGCGGTCCTGTGCCCCTCGGTGCCGGCTCCGAGCGATGCGGAATGGGTGCTGTTGAGCTATTTAGGGCGTCAGTTCGTCGCGGGGGCTCCCTGGGACGCGCAGCGCCACTGGCAGCGCAAGCAGGACACTCCGCGGTACCTGCTCGTCGAAGACTTTACGCTGACCGACGCGACCAACGACAAACAGACGCTGATTCGCGAAAAGAAGAAGATGTCGCTGCACAACGGCGGATTCGGCAGCCAGACGGAAGACGTCGCGATCACGTACGATCAAACGATGGAAGTCCCGACGGTGGTTCACGACGAGGTTCAGTCGGTTGGAACCGCGGGCTCCGGACACGGCACGTACGATTTTCACCTCAGTAGCGATTCGTTCGCCAAAGCGCCGCCGTAACTCGAGAACTCCTTAGAGCTCGAGCGCCACGGCGACCGCGCCGTCCTCGTTCCACTCGGCGCCGAGAGCGATCAGGTCGGCGAGCCGTTTCTCGAAACTATCTTGCAGCGCGCGCGTGATGCGATCGTACTCCTGCTGCTCGGTATATTCTCGCCGCGCTCCGAGCGCGGCGAACCGCGCATCGACGAATCCCAGCAACATCGCCGCGCGCTCGCGTGCCGCGGCGCGGCGCGCGTCCGTGGAGCGATCCAGAATCCCTACCGCGACGAAGTGCTGCAGGATGCACGCGGTGAGGACGGTCGCCTTGACGTCGCGAGCTGCGGCGAGCGCCCGCGACGCATGCACGCGGGCATCTTCGAAGCAATCGAGAGCGACGAGATAGGCCGCCATATTGCTCAGGTCGTTTGCGGCGGAGCGGCGATTGTGCGTCGCTTCGTGCCCGATCCGCGCCTCTTCGGCGCGTTGCAGCGCGGCCGCCGCGTCTCCCGCGGCGAACTCTACCTCGGCGAGATGCCCGGCAATCGAGGCCGCGGGACGCTCGAGCCCTAGCGGCATGTAGTGCGCGAGCGCCTCGGCGTAGAACGAGCGCGCGCCTTCCAGGTCGCCGCGCCGGTTGCGCGCGGTTCCAAGATCGCCCAGGAGCAGTGCTTCGAGACCGCGGTTGCTCAGACGGCGCGCGCTCGCGAGCGCTTCGTTGAGCAGGTGCTCGCTCTCGGCGCCGCGCCCGAGTGCGCTTAGCGCGCTGCCGGCGGCCTCGCGGGCCCGCGCGGTCTGCAGCTCGTCGAGTTTGTCGCCGACTTCCAGCGCGCGTTCGGCCGCCGCGAGCGACGCTTTGAACTCGCCGAGCGCACCCGAGAGGCGGGCCTCCGCGATACGCAGCTCGGCAACGGTTTGGGCCGGCGTCGCGTCGTCGATCGATTCGATCGCAACGCGCACCCAGCGGCGGCCCTCGAGCGGCGAGATCGAGTACCAGACCCGTGCGAGCGCTCCGGCGAGCGCGCGTCCCTCCTCGCGATCGTGCCCCTCTCCGAGCGACCAGCCCAGCGCCAAGCGGAAGTTGTCCAGCTCCGCCTCGGCCTCTTGGAACCACGCGCGTTCGTGCGCCGTGTACCAATCGCGATCGAGCCGCTGCGCGACCGCGAGAAAGGCGCGGGCGTGACGCTGCGCGAGCGCGGCGCGCTCGCCCCGCTCCGCCACGCGCTCCAACGCGTACTGCCGCGTTACTTCGAGGAGGTGATAGCGCGCGTTGCCGTGCGAAAAGTCGGCCGCCACCATGGACTGCGCGATGAGGGTGGCGAGCAGTTCCAGGACGTCGCCTTCCGGCAGCTTCTCGTCGGCGCAGACCGCGGTTGCGGTCTCTAGCGTAAATCCTCCGGCGAAGACCGAGAGCCGATCGAAGAGGAGGCGCGCCTGGGATGAGAGCAGCGCGTAACTCCAATCGATCACCGCGCGCATCGTTTGGTGCCGTGCCGAGGCGGTGTGACCGTTCGCCGCCAACAGATCGAAGACCCGATCGAGGCGCTGCGCGATTTGCAACGGCGACAGCACCGTGGCGCGCGCGGCCGCGAGCTCGAGCGCGAGCGGAAGCCCATCCAGACGCCGGCAGATTTCCACGACGGATTCCACGTTCTCGCGCGTCACCGCGAAGCGCGCGTCCGCGGCCTCGACGCGATCCGCGAAGAGGGCGACGGCTCCGTACGATAGAGCTTCCTCGGGCGATACGTGACGGTGCTCGGGAACGGCCAGCGGCGGAATCCTGTAGACGCGCTCTCCGGGGATCGTCAGCGGCTCTCGGCTCGTAACGAGCAAACTAATGCTGGGGCAATCGCTAAGCAGCGATCCCGCGATGCCGCGAACTTGCGCGATGACGTGTTCGCAGTTGTCGAAGATGATGAGGAGATGCTTATCGGCGAGATACGCGAGCAGCGTCGTCAACAACGGACGCTGCGGAGATTCTTGCACGCGGAGCGTGGCGGCGAGTGCCGTGGCGACGAGCGACGGATCGTTGAGCGGAGCCAGCTCAACGAAAAAGACACCGTCGGGGAACTCGTTGAGGAGCTGCGTTCCGACCGCAATCGAGGTCCGCGTCTTTCCCGCTCCCCCGGTACCGACGAGCGTGACGAGCGGCGCGGCCGTGACGAGCTGCGCGATCTCCTTCACGACGTCGTCGCGGCCCAAGAACGACGTCAGCTGACGCGGCAGGTTATGCGGCGGCGGCGCCTCGTGCTCTAGCGAACGTGTCCCGCGGGCTCGCCGCGCGGAGAGCTCGAGTGCCGCACGCGCCTCGGCGGCAAGGCCGAGTGCGTCGGCGAGGCGCTCGAGCGTCTTGCGATACGGGACCTTGCGGTAACCGCGCTCGAGCGCGCTGACGGCTTGGACGCTGATGAGGGCGCGGTCCGCCAACATCTGCTGCGAGAGGCCCGCGCGCACTCGAAACTGTTTGAGCAGCGCGGCAAACTCGAGAGTCTCTTCCACGCCCTACCCGCCGGGCGCGGGTGCTATTCCGAAGGGAGGATCTGTCGGACCGCCGTTCGCGGGCTTGTGATACTTGATGGCGCCGCTCGTCGGGTCTATCGCATCAATGTAACCGCTCGCGTCGGCAACCCATAGAAGCTTGTCTTTCTGGTCGAAGTTGATGCTCACGGGAAGCCCGAGGTGTTTCGAGACGCCGATCAAGACGTGGCAATCGGAGGTTTTGCGACATTTATAGATTCCGACCGTTTCGTCGACATAATACAGGTCGTCGCGCTGATCGAAGGTAAGCCCGGCCGAACTTGCGATCGCCGGAACTGCGACGGTGCCTTTTCCGCTGCAGTTCGTGAACTTCACGATCGAGCCGTTTCCGGTCGTCGGATCGTTGAAGCTCCAGTAGCAGTTGCGCTGGTGGTCGATCGCCACGCCGGTGCCTTGCAGCGGATCGCTTCCATACGTCAGCGTTCGCGACGGCTCGGCCTGACGATTCAAGTAGATGCTCACACTACCGGCGCCACCGCCGACCGTGGAATAATTCGAAACCGCGACGACGCGGCGGCTCGGAATCACGTCGACGTTGGATGGAATCTGCCCGTAATCGTCGAGCGTCGCGACGGGCCCCTCCGGGCCACGACTCGTCGTGCGATAGACGAGCACGTTGGAGTGTCCGCCGTTGGAGACGTACCACCAGCCGCTGGGTGTCGCCTTGGTCCCTAGAGGCGACGATACACCTTTAGTGAGGGTCTTATCGAATGTGAGCGTTAACGCGTGGCGCCGGTAGATGGTGAGATCTTCGCCGTAGAGCTGAACGGTGTAAATCCACTTCCCGAGATTGACGCGCGCCTGCGGATCGCCTGCCGGCGGCGATGCCAACGACTGAAGCACCGAAGCCGACGGCAAACTAGCCGTCGACTCGCCTGCGCAGCCGTAGAGGAGCGAAACGGATAAAAGTGCGCCGACTACAAGCCGGCCGATGGCGCCGATAGACACGCTACGTTCTTTCCAACACGCTCCAGGTTATACCTGGAAAGGCTGCTCGTCCCGCAACGTACCGAGAGCGCTACGGGACGAGCAAGTTGCGAAGCTCCGGGAATTAAATGCTATTCGTAATGGAAAGGTCGGCGTGACCGATGACTTTGCCGCGTTTGTTCGTATAGTCGAAGGTTGCCGTGCACGAACCGGTCGTCGAACCGGCGGCCACGGTCCAGTCGTCGCCAGTTCCCTGAGTTACCGTCGCGATGCCGGAGGCGCCACCGCAATTGTCGGATTCACTCAGCGTGCCCTTCTTGTCTTCAGGCGTGCGAACGGTAACGGTGTCGGGACCGGGGCTCGAAACGCTAAACGATACCGAGCACGGAGTAGCGCGCACGCCGCCGTGGGCGGGGCAGTGTCCCTTGACTGAAGGCTGCTGCGAAATGCCCGTCGGCGTGACTTGCGACGACGGCGATCCGCTACAACCGGCGATCATGGCGGCGGCGGCAGCGGCGGTAAATGCGGCGAGCACAAACCGGGCTGAAGAAGATATAGCCACTTTCGTTGTTCTCCTTAAAAATAGACGGTGCTGAAAAAGGCGCGCGCGTTGCCGGCGGGATACCAACGCGCCGGTGAATCATACCACCCGGCAACGGCCTCCGTAATCATGCAGTTTCGACTGTGTTACAAACTGTGCGGTGAACTGTGCGAGGGGCGCTCGGCGGCTTTTCGCCGGCCAAAAAGATAAATAATGACTCCGCTCAACAACATCGACGCGGTGAGGCCGATTACTTTGACGACCGCGAGCGTTTTGTTCGGATCGTCGACCGCCGGGAAGCCCGCGAAGACGAGCGCGACGACCGTCGTGCCGAGCCCGACGATCGCGGCAACCAATACCGTCCATTTTCCTCCGGCGATGCGAACCGTTTGCGCGGTCGCCGGTTCGGCGTGAAATTTGAGCGCGGACCCGAACAAGAACAGGAACGGCAGCATCGTAATCACGACGGTCGAGCTCACGAGAACGTCGTACGCGCCCCTGACGCTCGTGCCGCCCTGACCGAGAAAGATAAAGATCGCCGCGATTCCGGCTTGCGTGATCAACGCGGCGACCGGAGATCCCCAGCGCGGATGCATCTGCCCGAAGACCCGCGGGAGATAGTTGTCGATTCCGGCCACGAAGGGAATTCGCGCGACCGATCCGAGCCAGGCTCCGGTGCTGCCGATGCAGCTTATCGCCACCAGTATCGCCGCGATCGGCGTCAACACGCTCCAGCCGAGCCGCCCCGCGATGTGCGCCACCGCCTGCATTACCCCGGCGGACGGATTGACGTCGTGCGGGAGGAGCGCCGCGAGCACACTCAACGTGCCCGCAATATAGATGATGGCGATCGCCGGCGCCGCGAGCAGAAGTCCGCGCGGAATCGTTCGCCGCGGATTCTTGATCTCGCCGCCCATGAACGGCAGAGATTCGGGGCCCGTCCACGCAAAGGCAATCACCGACCAGAAGATCAGGTCCTTGACTGCGAGCCCGGGACGAATCGTCGCCGCATCGATCGGCGTGGCCGGGCCGAACTTCCACCATGCCAGCGCGCCGAGCGCAATTAAGAGCAGCGTGAAGCTCCAGCGCGCGACGGCTCCGACGTTGTTCAGCCACTTGCCGATCTGCAGACCGTAGACGTTGACGACCGTCGCGATCGTCAACCCGCCGATCGCGACCGTGATGAAATACGCCGGCGAAGCGGAGAGCGCGGCGCCGTTCGAGCCCGCGACGAACAATGCGTTCCCGGCCGCGAAGTAGAGCAGCGCCGGAAAATACGGCAGATTGCTGGCCCAATACGTCCAGCCGGTGATGAATCCGGCGAACGGCCCGAAGGCGCGCTTGCTCCAGACGTAGAGGCCGCCTTCGTCGGGATGGTGAGATGAAAGGAACACCACGGAGATCGAGAGCGGAACGAACATCGCGGCGCAGCCGATCAACCAAACGGAGATCGAGCTCGCTCCGGCGGCCGCAGCGGTCGCGACCCACTGCAAGTTGGACCCCGCGACGACGAAGAAAAGCGCCACGTCGACTAAACCCAGCGAGCGGCGGAGCTGCATGGGTGAGCGACGTTCCACGCTCACATACGCATCGCCCACCGATCATTCGATCGGTGGGCGATTCCATTACGCGATCAGTTTAGTACGGACGTCCCCAGTGGCCGGCAACCCAGTACCAGCCGTTTGGGCCGTAACGCCAATGTCCGGGATGCCAGCTGGCACCGCCATACGGCGGATACACGTAGTGGCCGCGAACCCATACGTAGCGGTAACCATTCCAGCGCCAATATCCAGCGACCCAAGTGTATCCTGGGCCGGGTACCGCGGGCACCGTCTCATAGACCGGCGCCGGCGGAGCGACCTGGACGTACGCGCCGCCATACACCTGTGCCGACGCCGGCAATGCCGTACCGAGCGCGACCGCGCCGACCGCACAGGCGAGGAGGAGGCTTCGTAAATTCATCATGCCTTCTCCTTACCACGCCGGCGTCGAAGGCATTCGATTTAGCCGATTAGAGAGTCATTCAAATACGATGAGAGAGCGTTCCACAGGCCCACCGCTTGGTCGACGCTCTCTTCTCGTTCGCGTTGAAGACGGCGCTGCGTCGCTCCCATCGCCGGCGGAAGAATCGCAAGCAGCACGTCGCGATCGTGCGCCTCGCCGAGCGCGTCCTGCAGCGACGCCAGCCGATCCGCCGCCGCTTGAAGCGACGGCTCCAGTGCTTCGAAGCGCTCCAGAGCGTAACGCAGGCGCTTGCTCGCGATGCGAAAATCGTGCAGCCCTTGACGATCGCGCCTTTCTAGTCCGGCCGCGAGCGCGCGGACTTCGCGCAGACGAGTTTTCACGACGCGTTCGACGACCTCGTGGAGGCCGGCAACGTCGCGCAAATCGACGCGGTGCGGCTTCAAAAGCGCGCGCGCTGTAGATGCGTGCGCGCGAGGCGTGTCGCGAGCGCCTCTTGCTTGCGCAACTCGTCGAGCAGCGGTTGAGCGGCCTCGACTTCGATCGCGTCGACGCTGCGCTCGAGCAGGCGCAGAATGATCGTGGCGTCCCGCGCCGCATCCGTAGCCGCAGCCGCGCGCTTGATGCGGCTCAGGAGCCGCTTCGCGGGCGCGAGGTCGGCGACGTCCTCGAGCAGCGATCGAAAACGGCGCCCCGTCGTGCGCACGTCGTGCAAACGCTTTTCGCTCGGCTTGCGGATGAATCGCCGGCGTGCGCGCTCCAGCGCGCGCCGCTCTTCGCGAATTGTTTTAGCCAGCCACTTCATGTCGCACTCAGCGGCGTTCGACGGGGGTATTTCCGGCGACCTCCGCGAATTGACGTTTCAGACGTGAGATCGCAGCGCCTACCCGTTCTCGTCGTGCTTTTGGCAATCATCGCCGCCGGCACTTGGTACTCGCTCTCCCATCGCGCGGCGCGCAACGCGGAAACCATCGCCGTCTACTTCACGAAGGCCGACGGCACGACGCTCGGTGACGTGCGCGTCTCGATGCGTCCGCAACAGCCCGGCGAAAGCGCAGCGGAGCATTTGCACAACACCCTGCTGTACGCGGCCGTGCAGGCCGTTGCGGGCCCGCCGAACGCGATTCGCGCGATTCGGTTTCCGCCCGGCACGCGCGTCCTCGGCATCAGCGTCGACGGTTCCACCGCGACCGTCGATCTTTCGAAGGAAGTCGGGAGCCAAGCCGGCGGGACGTACGGCGAGAGCGGCGAGTTCAAAGGCCTCGTCTACACGCTGACTCAAATCCACGGCATCGATGCCGTGCAAGTGGTCGTCGGAGGCGCGCGGCTCGAAACACTCCCGGGGGGACACTTAGAACTTGATCAACCGCTCCATCGTTCGGACTTTTAGCTTCGCCGTCGCGCTGACGGCGGCGCTCGCGATTCCGGCGGTCGCCGGTTCGTCGTTCAGCGCGCTCTATCAGGGACAGACGATACGCTTCACGCACGTCGACCAGTCGCGCGGAGCGACCGCGCTTGGCGTCGACGATCCCGGCTTCCAAGCCCTCTTGCGCGCTACGGGCGCGCTCCTTACGTGGAAGCCGGGAGAACGCTACGTTCTGATCACGACCGCCGCACCGGTCGTGGTGAGCTTCGCCTTAGGAGATCGCCGCTACGACGTCGGGCCGATCTCGCTTGAAGCGTCATTCGCACCGTACCAGCGCGGCAGCGAGGCATACTTGCCGTTCGATGAAGTGCTGCGCGCGCTGGACTTGGCGCTGCGCCGGGATGGAGGTGCCGCGGTGCTGCAGCCGCAGCTCGCCCGGCTCGACGTGCATCAAGACGGTAACCGCGTTACGTTGTTGGCGCACGGCGCCGCGCCGCTCCACCCGCGAATCGTCAAGCAGAGCTCCGCCTCCATAGCGTACGAGTTCGACGGCGTCGGCACGACCTTAAGCGGAACGCGCCAGATCAACGCCGGCGGCGTGCGTAGCGTGGAGATCACGACTTCGGGGAGCGTTCGCGACCCGGTCACGCTCGTAACGGTGGAGCTCGCAGCCGGTGCGACGGCAGAGGCGCCGCGCGCCGAAGACCGCGACGTCACTCTGACTTTCGACGGCGTCGTGGCGGCCGCGCCCGCCGTCGCGGAGGAATCGCCCACGCCCGAGCCAGCACCCCTGCAATCGCCGAACGCCGCGGCGACGGTGACGGGCGTCACGGTGCAGCCCGGCGCGGATGGCGTTGCCCTCACGATCGCCGTCACCGGGAACGCCTCATACGAATGGCATCGCTTGCACGATCCCGACAATCGTTTTTGGGTCGACATCAAAGGCGCGCAACTCGCCGGGCCGGCGATCGAAGAGAACGAGCCGGCGCCGCTCGTCTCGATGCGCGTGCGTCAAAGCGATCCGGCCACCGTCCGCATCGCCGTCTCGCTGCAAGGGCCGAAATCGATTTCGGTCGTCCCCTCGGCGACCGGTCTCGGAATCCTCGTCGGCGCACAAGACGTTGCCGACACGCCGCGCGGCGGAAGCGGCAGCATCGGAACCGTCGTCTCGGAGAGTCAATCCAATGTCGCGGCAGTCACGCCGGCGCCGCTCGACGAGAGCTCCTACGGTGCGCCCGACAACGGAGCTTGGAAGTTCGGCCCGCGCAGCAACTACGTCCCCACGAATCCGCGCCTGATCGTGATCGATCCCGGGCACGGCGGCAGCGATCGGGGATCGATGCACGGCGGCGTGGCCGAAGCCGACCTCGCGCTCGACATGGCCAAGCGGCTGCGCGATATCCTGATCGCGCGCGGCTGGCAAGTGAAGCTGACCCGCGATACGGATGTTGACGTTTATGCGCCGAACGACTCCGCGCGCGACGAGCTGCAGGCGCGCGTCGACGTGGCTAATAAGGCGGGTGCTCGACTCTTCGTAAGCATTCACGCCAACGCGTACATGAACTCGGGTCCCTATGGAACGACCGTGTATATCTCGAAGGCCGACGACGTGGCCCTTGCACGCATCGTGCAAACCCATCTGGCTTCCGACGGAACCAAAGACGACGGCGTGATCAAGTCGCATCTGTACGTGACCTTCCACACGCGGATGCCCGCCGTGTTGATCGAGACGGCCTTCTTGACGAACCCGAGCGACTACGCGCTGCTCGTCTCTCCCGCCTGGCGGCAGAAAGTCGCGCAAGAGATCGCCGACGGGATCGGCCAATACGCGCAGGCATATCCCGTGCCGAACCAACCGGCTCAGTAGCATGATCGGGCTTTTCGATTCGGGCCTCGGCGGCCTGACCGTCATAGCGCGGATGCGCGAACGCCTGCCATCGGCGGACATCGTCTTCTTTGCGGATCAAGCCCACGTGCCGTACGGGGATCGTACGCACGGCGACTTGCTGCGCTTGCTGACCGCGAACTTGGCGCGCCTCGACGGCTACGGCGTCGAGGCGATCGTGATGGCCTGCAATACGTCGTGTGCGATTGCCGAGCGCTACGGCTGGCCGCCGTCGCGCGCTCCCGTGCTCGATCTGATTCAGTCCGCGGCAATCGCCGTAGAGCGCGACGGATATCGGCGTGCCGGCGTCGTTGCAACCGCCGCGACCGTCGGGGCCGGATCGTACGGCCGTACCTTGCGCGCGCGGATTGCCGGCATCGACGTCGTCGAAGTTCCCGCGCCCGCGTTGGTTCCGCTGGTCGAAGCCGGAGAGATCGAGGGGGCCACGGCGCGCGCGGCGGTGGCCGAAGTCTGCGCGCACTTGCCGCTGGACCTCGACGCTCTCGTCTTCGGATGCACGCACTACCCCGTTCTCGCGCCGCATTTCAGCGCGATACTCGGTGACGACGTTGCACTCGTCGACCCCGCCGTCGTGCAGGCCGAACGCGCGGCCGAACTTCTCGGGGGCCGTTCGCGCGGAAGCGGCGAGATAACATACGTTACCAGCGGCGACGAGGCCGCATTTGCGCTGAGCGTTACGCGAATGATGCGCGCGCTCTCCGTCCCGGCCTGCGAGCTATGAGGCCGAGACTGTTGCGTCCGGCGCTCATCGTCGCGCTCTATGTGCTCGCCAACGAAACGGAGCAGGGTAACTGGTTCGTTGCGCGCGCGACCGGCGGCGACGATCGAACCACGTACGAACGCTGGAGCCACGCGCTCAAATCCTACGTCTTGGTATCGGTGTTCGATTCCGGCGCGTCGGACGTCGAGCGGACCGCATCGCTGGATCCCGATAACGCAACCTGGACGCCGATGTGGCCGCCGCTCGACAATCAAGGCCGCAAGCGCTTTGAGATCCAGGTGGAGCGTGCGGGAGACGTCCTTCGCTCGTCGAGCCGCTTCTACGATGCGAACGGTAACGTTCAGACCGCAACGACGACCTGCACGAAGCAATAGCGCATGGCGGATGGAAGCCAACCCCGGCCGACGCTGGCGATCATCGCGACTGCCCTGTGGGGCGTGTTGTTATTGCCCGGGCTCCTGGGCGCGGCGCTCTCGCCGATGTTCTTCGACGCTCCGGGCTCGATGGCGAATCCCGCCGCGTGGGCGAACGCGCTGATCGTGGTCTCGTTTCCGGCCTTGTGCATCGTGTCGATCGCGGGAACGTGGATCGCATGGCTCTGGCGCAAGCGCGGTCCGAGACGTCTTTCGGGCGCCGCGCAACTCGTGGTCGCGGGCCTGCCGCTGATCCCCGTTACCTACTTCGTCGGGGCGATCGTCGTCCAAACCGCCGGCGTGCTACTGAGCGGCCAGCCCTTGGGGCTGCACAGCACGATCATCCGGCACTAAGAGCCCCTTAGCGCGCCGACAGCAAGCCAACGTGAAATAACGAGAAGAAGAAGGCCGTCGTCGCGATGGCGAGCGCCACGCCCGCGACGACCTGCATGACGTTGTGAGCGCGCAGATAAACGCGTGCCCAGCAGACCATCGGGATGAGCACCATGAATGGAATCGGCTGCCTGCCGTAGAGCAGCGTCATCGCGGCGAGCGGCGCCGTGATGCCGATCGCATGCGTACTGATCTTCCAGTAGCGCGTGATGTACTGCACGATCAGGGTCGAGACTAGGTACCCGAGCATCGCCGCGATCATCAAGCGCGGCGCATGGACCAGCCACAGCCCGGCAGCGCCGAGAGCGTCGAAGACCACGAACGCGCTGAAGACCATCTCGCGTTCGCGCCGCAGCGACATGTCGAGGTCGGAGATGCGGTCGGTCGCGTAGAGCCAGAAGACGTAAAGCATCGGTCCGAGCGAGGTAAAGAACGTCGAGACGAAGAGCAACCGCCAGAAGTCCAGGGTATCCTTGGCGCCGATGTGCGCCAGGATCACGAACAGCGCGAGCGCGGTCAGAAACGGATTGAAGATCGTCGAGAGAATGCGCGCCAGATCGCGCCAGACCCGCCGGTTCTTAATCGGAACGACCGCGAGCGGCGTCTGCGGGAGCGGTCCTTCTGGCACGCCTGGCTCCTTCGTAGCTCAGCTTACGACTCTCCTAGGAGTCTCGGCAGGCGGGGGCGGGGGGCCGGTCGTAGAGAGCATCCCGCGATCACCTTTTTACTAAGGAAGAGACGAACCAATTGAATTTCCTCGTACTCGCCGCCGCGGCGGTCCCCAAGGCCGTACCATCGGTTGTGGCGACGCTGTTGCCGAAGGGTGCCTTGCCTCAAGGAGCTACCCCGCCGAACGTTCCGGTCATCCCGCAGGGGCCTCCGCCGACCACGTGGATCGCGCAACACGCGCCCTGGTTGACGCACGGCATCGCCGGAATCTTCATCCTCTCGGCGATCGCGCTGATCTTTCTTCTCGCGGTCCAAACGACGAAGCAGG
This sequence comes from Vulcanimicrobiota bacterium, assembly GCA_963759245.1. Lineage (GTDB taxonomy): Bacteria > Vulcanimicrobiota > Vulcanimicrobiia > Vulcanimicrobiales > Vulcanimicrobiaceae > Cybelea. Next base: position 732,155 of record CAVWYN010000003.1, read on the forward strand.
AAGGGCTGACGGGCTCGATCGGCGGCCGGGTCGAGTCTGCGTATCGCGGGCGCCTGGGAGCCGAGGAACAACTCAAGCGCCTCACGGGAATCGTCGCCGTGTTCTTCGTCGCCACAGGCTTCGTGCTGTCGATCACGGGTATCTAATTGCTGCTCGAGGTCGGTAACCTTCGGACGACTTTTCGAACCGAAGACGGCCCCGTTACTGCGGTCAACGGTCTCTCGTTTGGCTTGGGTGCCGGCGAGACGCTCGGCATCGTCGGAGAGTCGGGCTCCGGGAAATCCGTCACCGCGCTTTCGATCATGCGGCTCCTCGCGCGCAATGCCGCGGTAACGGCCGATCGCATCGCGTTCAACGGCGAGGACCTCCAGGCAAAGAGCGAGAGCGAGATGCGCCGGATTCGCGGCTACAAGATCGCGATGATCTTTCAAGACCCGATGACCTCGCTCAACCCGGTGCTCACGATCGGCGAGCAGATCGCCGAGGCCGTGCGGCTCCACCTCGGCGCGGATAAGCGCGAGGCTCGCGAGCGGGCGATCGAGATGCTCCACAAAGTCCGTATTCCGCTGCCCGAGAAGCGGCTGGGGGATTATCCGCACCAGTTTTCCGGCGGGATGCGGCAGCGAGTTATGATCGCGATGGCGCTGTCGTGCAACCCGCAGCTCTTGATCGCCGACGAGCCGACGACGGCGCTCGACGTCACGATCCAGGCGCAGGTGCTCGAGCTGATGAACGATCTGCAACGCGAGACCGGCGCGGCGATCATCCTAATCACGCACGACCTCGGCGTCGTTGCGGAGTTCTGCAAGAACGTGCTCGTCATGTACGGCGGGAATCTCGTCGAATACTCGACGGCCGAACAAATTTTCAGCGAGCCGCGCATGCCGTACACGCAGGGGTTGCTGGCGTCCTTGCCCAGGCTCGACGACACCGAGCACCGCCGGCTCGAACCTATCCAAGGACAGCCGCCGAACCTGCTGCGGCTTCCGCCGGGATGCGCGTTCGCGCCGCGTTGCGCTTATCGCATGCCGATCTGCGATCAGCCCGTGCCGCTCTACGACTTCGGCCAGGGCCACGTCGCGCGCTGCTATCTCTACGACGAGCGCGCGCGCGATCAGCGGCCTGTCACGGCGCAGGCGCTGCCAACCGTAGGTCACTTATGACGAGCAACGGCGCGCTGCTCGAGGTCAAAGACCTCTTCAAGTACTTTCCGATCTATGCCGGACTGACCTCACGCCACGTCGCCGACGTTCGCGCCGTGGACGGCGTCAGCTTTACGATCGAAGAAGGCGAGACGCTCGGGTTGGTCGGCGAGTCCGGTTCGGGGAAGACGACAATTGGGCGGCTGCTCTTGCGTCTGCTGCCGGTGACGAAAGGCTCGATCCTCTTCGAAAACCAGGACGTGCTGGCGTTGGGCCGGGCGCAGCTCCGCCGGCTGCGCCGTTCGATGCAGATAATCTTTCAAGATCCGTTTGCCAGCTTGAACCCGAGAATGAGCATCGGCACGATCATCTCCGAGCCGCTGCGCATTCACGGGCTTGCAACGGGGAAGGCGATCGACGCTCGCGTGCGCGAGCTGCTCGAACTGGTCGGGCTTCAGCCGTACCATGCCAACCGGTACCCGCACGAGTTTTCCGGCGGCCAGCGCCAGCGCGTCGGAGTAGCCCGGGCCCTAGCGGTAAGCCCGAAATTCATCGTCTGCGACGAGCCGGTCTCCGCGCTCGACGTTTCGATCCAAGCCCAAGTGATAAACCTGCTCGAGGACCTGCAGGCGAAATTCAAGCTGACGTATCTCTTCATCGCCCACGACCTCTCGGTCGTCAGGCACATTTCCACTCGAGTGGCCGTGATGTACGTCGGCAAGATCGTCGAACTCGCGGATCGCGACGCGCTCTATCTCAATCCCCTGCATCCCTATACGCAAGCGTTGCTCTCCGCGATCCCGATTCCCGATCCGGTGCTGGAGAAACGCCGCAAGCGGATCGTCCTGACGGGTGACATACCCTCCCCGGTCAACCCACCGGCGGGATGCCGCTTTCACACGCGCTGCCCCGTGGCGTTCGAGCGATGCGTCGCTGAGGAGCCGCCGCTGCGCGAATATGCGCCCGGGCATTTCGCCGCGTGCCACTGGGTCGAGGAGCACGGCGGACGCGGTCCGGAGCTCGTCTCGGTAGTTAAATGAAGACGGGCGGTCGCATCGCGACCGCCCGTCTTCACATCAATAATGGGCTAGGCTTTCTTCTTGCGGCCGCCTTTGCGTTTCTTGCGCGCGACCTTGCGCGCGCCTTTGCGTACTTTGCGTCCGGCCTTACGGGTGGCCTTACGAACCTTTCGCGCGCCTTTGCGTGCGGCTTTGCGCACTTTACGCCCGGCTTTGCGTTTCTTACGCGCAACCTTGCGACCGGCCTTGCGAACCTTACGTGCGACCTTGCGACCGACCTTGCGGACCTTACGTGCGACCTTCCGGCCGGCCTTACGCACTTTGCGCGCGCCTTTCTTGCGTCCGTTGGTGGACTTCTTCGGACCGGCGGCTGCCGCTTTGCGGCGTCCACCCTTGCGGCGCGGTTTCGGTTCTTCCATCGTCGGGCCGCCTAGCATGGAGTCGTCCATTCATTCCTCCTCGTCCCCGGGGACGATAAACGTTTAGTGGACAGCGCGTTTTGCGCTTTTGAGCGAATCATAGAGGATTTTATCGAATCATGCAAATTCGCACGCCCGCGTAACGCCCGCGTAATGCCCGCGCAACGCTCTAGAATTTGCCGGGTCTTGACCCCGGCGGTATACTAAGCCCCGTGAAAAAGCCCCTGATCATCGTGGAATCGCCCACGAAGGCGCGGACGATCAAAAAGTTTCTGCCGGGGCGATATGCGGTGAAAGCGTCCGTGGGACACGTACGCGACCTTCCAAAGAGCACGCTCGGAGTCGATGTCGCGCACGATTTTGCGCCGAAATACTTGACCATCAAGGGCAAAGGCGAGGTGATCAAGGAGCTGCGCAGCGCGGTAAAAAGCGCGACGGACGTGTACCTCGCGACCGATCCGGATCGCGAAGGCGAGGCAATCGCTTGGCACCTGGCGGAGCTCCTAAAGCTACCCGATCCTAAACGGATCGAGTTGCACGAGATCACGAGGAGCGCGGCGTTGGCCGCGCTCAAACACCCGCATCACATCGACATGGACCGGGTCAACGCGCAGCAGGCGCGACGAATTCTGGACCGCCTCGTCGGATACAAAATTTCGCCCCTGCTCTGGGCCAAGGTGCGCGGCGGCCTGTCGGCCGGACGGGTACAGTCGGTGGCCGTCAAGCTCATCGTCGACCGCGAACGCGAGATAACGGCCTTCATTCCAAAGGAATATTGGACTATCACGGCGCTGCTCGCGAACGAGCTAGACGCGGAAAAGACCTTCACGGCCGAGCTGGTCGCACACCGGGGCGAGAAACTCGAGATCCTGACGCAGGCGGCTGCCGACGCCGCCCTGCAATCGCTCGATGGCGCGACCTATCGCGTTGCGTCGGTCAAGAAGCGCGAAGTCCGCCGCAACGCTCCCGCGCCGTTCACGACCTCCACGCTGCAGCAGGAAGCCTCGCGAAAGCTGCGGATGCGGGTTCGCCGCGCGATGCAGGTGGCGCAAGCGTTGTACGAGGGCGTCGATCTCGGCGGGAGCGAGGGAACCGTCGGACTGATTACCTATATGCGGACCGACTCGACGCGGATCAGCGACGCCGCGCGCGAAGCGGCTCGTGAGTTTATCGCCGGGACCTATGGCCCCGAGTTCCACGCCGGCACCCGACACCGCGTCCGCGAGGGCGCGCAAGACGCACACGAAGCAATCCGCCCGACGTCGGTGCTGCACACGCCCGACCGGCTGGCGGGGGTGCTCAAACGCGAAGAGCTTCGTCTTTACGCGCTGATTTGGGAGCGCTTCGTAGCCTCACAGATGACGCCCGCCGTGTTCGACCAGACCGTCGTCGAAGTGGACGCGAACGAGTACGGCTTTCGAGCGACCGGAACGGTGATGCGCTTTCCGGGCTTTACCCGCGTCTACGACGAGGGTCGGGATGAGAACGGAGCCGCCAAAGGGCGCGCGCCGCTCCCCGATCTAAAGGAAAGCGAAGAACTCGAGTGCCGCAAGCTCGATCCGAAACAGCACTTTACCGAGCCGCCGCCGCGCTTCACGGAGGCGGCCCTCGTAAAGGCGCTCGAAGAGAACGGCATCGGCCGCCCCTCCACCTACTCGACGATCGTCGAAACGATCCAAGCGCGTGGCTACGTCACGCAGCAAGAGCGGCGGTTCGTGCCGACCTTCATCGGGACGGCCGTCAACGATCTCCTGGTCGAACACTTTCCGAATATCGTGAACCTGGACTTCACTGCACGCATGGAAGGCGATCTCGACCGAGTTGCCGAGGGCCGTGAAGATTGGGTCAAGCTGCTGCACCAGTTTTACGGTCCATTTGAGAGCGAGCTCGTCGCCGCCGAAGAGAAACTGCCGCGCCTCGAGCTGCGCGACGAACCGACCGACGAGATCTGCCCGAACTGCGGGCGCCCGATGGTAATCAAGACCGGGCGATTCGGAAGGTTCATCTCGTGCTCGGGCTATCCGGAGTGTAAGACGACGAAGCCGATCGTCAAAGAGACGGGAGCGGCGTGCCCGAAGTGCGGCGGCGCCGTCGTCGAACGCCGCTCGAAGCGGGGGCGCACGTTCTACGGCTGCGGCAACTATCCGAAGTGCGATTTCATCTCGTGGGACGCCGTCATCCCCGAACGCTGCCCGGTCTGCGGGTCGTACGTCATCTCCAAGACGCGCCGCGGGGGCGCCATACATCTCCAGTGCGCGGCCGATCGCACCCACGACGTCTCTGCGCTCGCCCCAGCTCAGGCCATCGAGGAACCCACCGCCCTCTCATCCTAAACCGCAATGGTCATGGGACCCTTCGACTACGCTCAGCGCAGGCTGATGGTTATCGGCGGCGGGCTCGCCGGCTGCGAGGCTGCGTGGCAGGCGGCGCGCTGCGGAGTGGACGTCGACCTCTACGAGATGCGCCCGTTCCGCAGCGGGCCGGCCCATCGCACCGGCTCTCTGGCCGAGCTCGTGTGCAGCAACTCGCTGCGTGGAGCCTCCCTGGAAAACGCGGTCGGATTGCTCAAGGAGGAGCTCGCGCGTCTGGGCTCGCTGATCGTCACGTCGGCGCGTGAGAGCGCGGTGCCGGCTGGGGGCGCGCTCGCCGTCGACCGCGAGAAATTCGCGGCGAGCGTCGAGGCGCGAATCGCCGGCGAACACCGAATCCGTCTGCATCGGGAGGAAGTGCGCGAGATTCCGCTCGACCGTCCGGCGATAGTAGCGTGCGGCCCGCTCCCTAGCGACGAGTTCTTGGCGAGTCTAGACGCGGTGCTTGCATCATCCTTCGACTCCGCGCGGGGTGACGGCGTAAAGCGCCTGCATTACTACGATGCCGCGTCGCCGATCGTCGCCGCGGATTCGATCGACGAGTCGCAGATGTACCGCAAGTCGCGCTACGACAAGGGCGATGGCGACGACTATGTCAACATTCCCCTCGATCGGGAGCAATACGCGCAGCTCGTCGCGGACCTGCGAACGCTCGAACGCCACCCCACAAAGGAGTTCGAGTCCGCGCGGTATTTCGAGGGCTGCCTTCCGATCGAGGAGATGGCCGATCGCGGCGACGACGTTCTGCGATTCGGGCCGTTGAAGCCGGTCGGTCTACGCGATCCGCGCACTAACGTGACGCCGCATGCGGTCGTGCAGCTCCGAAAAGAGAACGTCGAGGGCACGGCGTACAACCTCGTCGGTTTTCAAACGCGGCTTTCGTGGCCGTCACAGCGCGCCGCGTTCTCAAAACTCCCCGGTCTCGAGCGAGCGGAATGGCTGCGCTTGGGCGTGATGCACCGCAACACGTTCATCGATTCGCCGCGCCTCCTGGATGCGCGCCTGAAACTGCGTGCGACGCGCGCGCTCTATTTTGCCGGGCAAATTACCGGTGCCGAAGGGTACGTCGAAGCCTCTGCGTGCGGCATGATGACGGGCATCCATGCCGCGCGCTCGATTTTGGGATTGGAACCGGTCGACTTCCCGCGCGAGAGCGCCTTTGGCGCGGTGGTCGCGCACCTGCAAAACCGGCACACGCCGGATTTTCAACCCGCCAACGTGACGTGGGGAGCGTTCAGCGTCGTGTCGCCCTTCGACTCCGCTCAGGGTGACACGACGAAACGGGAGCGGCGGAGGATCATGGCCGAACGCGCCCTTGCGGCGATCGAAACCTTCGCGGCTGAAACTCTCTACGCGCCGGCAGGGTACTGACGCTAGCATGAAGATTCGTTCGACGACGATCTTGGCGGTGCGCCGTGACGGAAAGCTGGCGATCGCCGGCGACGGTCAGGTGACGCTCGATAAGACGATCGTCAAGCACGGAGCCCGTAAGGTACGCAAGATCGCGGGCGGAAAAGTTTTGGCGGGCTTCGCGGGTTCGGCGGCCGACGGCATCACGCTGCTCGAAAAGTTCGAAGGCAAGTTCGCCGAGTTCAAGGACCTGACGCGGGCCGCGGTCGAGCTGGCCAAGGACTGGCGCCAAGACCGCGCGCTGCGCCGTTTGGAAGCATTGATGATCGTCGGCAATCCGGAGCATCTTTTCGTGCTTTCGGGCACCGGCGACGTGATCGAACCCGACGAAGGGACTGCCGCTATCGGAAGCGGCGGCGCGTACGCGCAGGCTGCGGCGGCGGCGCTGCTGCGCAACACCCAGCTCGACGCAGTCGACATTGCCCGGAAGGCCCTGGAGATCGCCGCGGAAATCTGCATCTATACAAACGACGATATCATCGTAGAGAGCCTCCCATGACGAGCACGCTGACCACGCTCGATCCTACCGTCCTAACGCCGAAGCAGGTCGTCGCCGAGCTCGACAAATACATCGTCGGGCAAAACAAAGCGAAGCGCGCCGTCGCTATCGCTCTTCGCAACCGCTACCGGCGGGCCCACGCGCGCGAAGACCTGCGCGAGGAGATCACGCCGAAAAACATACTGATGATCGGACCGACGGGCGTCGGCAAGACCGAAATCGCGCGACGTCTCGCTGCGTTAGTGAGCGCCCCGTTCGTCAAAGTCGAGGCAACGAAATATACGGAAGTCGGTTACGTTGGACGCGACGTGGAGTCGATGGTGCGCGACCTGGTCGAAGCCTCGAAATTCGCACCGTTACCGACGAGAGGCGCGAAGAGGTTCGCGAACTCGCCGCGCGTCAAGCGGTCGAGCGGGTGATAGACGTCTTGCATCCCGAGACCCGCCCGCCGTCGGCGTCGCAGGGAAACCCCTTCGGCGCCGCGCTGGGTTCGATCTTCGGAACCGGCGCCCCGAACCAGCAATCGCAGTTCGTTCCATCGGCGGTCTCTCCGGACGCGCAGCGGGTGCGCGATCAGACGCGCGGCGAGATCGAGCGCGGCTTCTACGACGTGCGCCTGATCGAGATCGAAGTCGAAGAGGCGCCGAGCCTGCCGATCGGGGTGATCGGCGGCGGCTTCGATCAGAGCGGAGACATCGGTGAAATGCTCGGAGGCATCCTTCCCAAGCGTCGCACGAAAAAGCGAGTGACGGTCGCCGACGCGCTGAAAATCTTCGAACAAGAAGAGGCGGCCAAGTTGATCGACATGGATGCCGTCAAGCGCGAAGCGCTGCGTCGCGCGGGAGAAGATGGGATCATCTTCATCGACGAAATCGATAAGGTCGCGGGATCTCAGCAGCGCGGCGGCCCCGACGTCTCGCGCGAAGGCGTGCAGCGAGACATTCTTCCAATCGTCGAGGGTTCGACCGTCAACACGAAGTACGGCACGGTCAAGACGGATCACATTCTGTTCATCGCGGCGGGTGCATTTCATATCACCAAACCTTCGGATCTAATCCCGGAACTGCAAGGCCGCTTGCCGATTCGCGTCGAGCTGGACTCATTGACCGCCGAGGATTTCAAAACGATTCTCACGCAGCCGAAGAACGCGCTTATCGAACAATACAAGGCGTTGCTTGCTACGGACAGCGTGGCGCTTGAATTTAGAGACGATGCAATCGAGCAGCTTGCGACCTTCGCGATGAGGGTGAACGAGCAGACTGAAAACATCGGCGCGCGCCGGCTGCACACGGTGCTCGAGCGGGTCCTCGAAGATGTCAGCTTTGAAGCGCCCGAGAAGACCGGAACCGTTGTGATCGACGGAGAGTACGTGCGCGCTCGGCTCGCGGACGTGGTGGCGAACGCCGACCTTTCGGGGTACATTCTCTAAGGGAATTCACATAGGCTCCGGCAGGGCCGCAGCCACCGCAAAGAGGATTGCTTTCAGCATGAAAAAGTCGTCTAGCGCGCTCTTCGCTCTTTTCACCGTGGCGAGTCTCCTGGCGGCATGCAATGGGGGGAACAACGCGGTCAACAACCCGCCGGGAACGGGCTCGAACTGCGGCGGTCCGCCGGCTGCAAGCCAGCTCGAGGTGCTCTATCCCATTCCCGGTTCGAAGAAGGCTCCGCCGGGTCTCGGCAATATCTACGTCTCGACCAAGGGACAGTTGCCGCCGAGCAACGGCTTCAACTTCTTCCTCGTGCAATCCAACGGGGGCTCGACGTTCACGTCGCCTTTCTTCGGAATCAGCAAGTCGCAGATACCGACCCCGCACGCGACGCCCTCGTATTCGAATCCGGTCTACTATGCCAGCTCGCTTCCGGGAAGCTACTTCATCGGGCCGAGTCAAGCCGTCAGCCTGTTTTGGAATGACAGCGGCACGGGCTGCACGCCGCACGTGGTCGTAAGCTCCTTCCACACGTAGTAGAGCCGCATATCGGGGGCAACAGTAGCGGGCGGTAACGACGAAGAATAGCCGCCCGCGATGCCCTTTATTCGCGAAATCATCGCGCAGGATCACCCGACGCTGCGCAAAGTGGCGAGGAAGGTCGATCCTAAAGAGATCGGCGAGCCTCTGTTTCAACAACTGATCGACGACATGTTCGAGACGATGTACGCAGCCCCCGGCGTCGGGCTGGCCGCGCCGCAAGTCAACGTCTCGAAACGCCTGTTCGTGATGGACGTCAACGACGACGAGCACCCGCCCGCGGTCGTGATCAATCCCAAGCTCGAGGAGCTTACCGAAGAGGTCGAGCTGCGCGAAGGCTGTCTCTCGGTACCAGGAATGATCGGCGATATCATGCGCTTCAAAGGCGCCGTCGTGACGGGCCTCGATCGGGAAGGCCGCAAGATTCGCATCCAGGGTGAAGGCCTGCTTGCGCAATGCCTGCAGCACGAGATCGACCACCTCAACGGCGCACTCTACATCGACCGCGCGAAGAACATTCGCCCTGCCGTGAGCGAAGAGGAGAAAGAGATAGCGGAAACGTGAACGTGCTCTTTCTCGGCACCAGCGCGTTCGCGGTGCCGAGTCTGCGTGCCGTGGCGGCGCGCGCACAGCTTGCCGGCGTCGTGACGCAGCCGGATCGTCCCGCCGGCCGCGGCCAGCGATTGACGCCGAGCGCCGTAAAGACGGCCGCCATCGAGCTCGGAGTTCGCGTCTACGAACCCGCGCGGCTGCGAGAGTTCGCCGCCGAGATCGCCGCGCAGCGGCTCGATCTGATCGTCTTGGCCTCGTACGGACGCATCTTGCCGCGTTCTTTGCTCGAGCTGCCGCGGCTCGGAGCGCTCAACGTTCATCCGTCGCTCCTACCGAAGTACCGCGGCGCGACGCCGATTCAAACCGCGCTGAGCGACGGTGAGACCGAAACGGGCGTCAGCATAATGCTGATGGACGATGGGCTCGACACGGGCGATATCGTGCTCCAGCGGCAGGTCGCGATCGAACCGTCGGAGGCATACGGCGAGCTGCACGACCGTCTCGCGGAGATCGGCGCGGAGCTGCTCGCGCGAGCGCTCGACTTGGCCGATCGCGGCGAGTTGAAGGGCAGTCCGCAGACCGGCGAGCCGAGCCTGACGCGGCCGATCACAGGAGACGATCTGCGGATCGATTGGAACTGGCCGGCGCAGCGGATCGTCAATCACGTGCGCGCCTTCTCTCCGCGGCCCGCCGCGCGTGCCTCGATCGAGGGCGAAACCGTGAAAATTTTGCGGGCGCACGTCGGGCCCGACGGAAAGCTGATTCTCGACGAGCTGATCGCGCCGAATCGCGGAAGAATGAGCGGCGAGGCGTACTTCCGGTCGCGCCTTTCGACGAGATCGGGATGACCGCGCGCGAGCTGGCGTTGCGCGTCGTCAGCGATGTCTTTCCTCCGCCCGGATCGGCGGCGATCGCGCGAGGCGCGCAAGCGTCTTTCGACTATCGCGTGTGCAGGGCGCAGCTGAGCGACCGCGATCGCGCGTTCGCGGCCGAGCTCGCATACGGCGCGATCAAGATGCGGCGCGCACTGGACTGGTATCTCGAGAAGTTCATTGGTTCGCAACGCGAGTTGCCAGCGACGATCCGCGAGATTCTGCGCTTGGCCGTGTACGAGTTGGCGTACACGCGCGCCGACGAGTACGCGACCGTCTTCGAGTTCGTCAATCTCGCCAAGCGCTGCGCGCACCGCGGATTGGCGAATCTCGTCAACGCGGTGCTGCGGAACTTTCTGCGCGAGCGGCCGGCGCCGCCCCAGCGGGACGACTTTGCAAGCGAAGACGAGTATCTGGCGACGCGCTATTCGCTTCCGACGTGGCTGGTGCGCCAGTGGCGTCAGGTTTTCGGCGCGGCGCTGGAGAGCGTTTGCGCCGCGGTCAACGAACCGCCTCGCGCCGCGATCGTCGTCAACGCGCTCAAGGCGGCTAACGTCGAGGTTGCGTCACGGCTCGCCGCGGCCGGAGTCGAGACGCATCCGTCGCCGATCGTGTCCGAGGTGCTGATCGTGGACCGCGGGTTCCCCGCGCCGTCCGGCGACGGCGACTGGTGGATCCAGTCGGAGAGCTCGGCGATGCCGGTCGACGTGCTCGGGCCGCAGCCGGGCGAGGCCATCCTCGACGCGTGCAGCGGTCGAGGTAATAAGGCGCTGCAGATCGGCGCCCGGCTAGCCGGCCAAGGGTCGCTGACCTGCATCGAACGTGACGTGCGCAAAGTGCAGATTTTCGAGCGCCGATTGGCGGAAGCTGACGTCGTCGCCGCGATCGTCGCGGGCGATGCGACGGCCGGCGCGATCCCCGACGAGCGACGCTTCGATCGGGTCGTGATCGATGCGCCGTGTTCCGGCGTAGGCGTCGTCGGACGCCATCCGGAGGCGCGCTGGAAGAAGGAGGGCAGCGACGGCGAACGCCTTGCGCTGACGCAGCGAGCTCTCCTCGATGCGATGGCCCGCCACGTATACCCGGGAGGGGTGCTCCTCTACGCGGTTTGCTCCACGGATCCACGCGAGACGAATGAAGTGATCGATGGTTTCCTGGCGAGAGAGAATTTCGAGCGCGGCCTGATACCGGCCGCGTACGGGCGGCTGCTGACGGCCGACGGCGACGTGCTGATTCCGCCGGGAATCGATGGCCGCGATGGATTTTACATCGCGCGGCTCGACCGGCGTCCATGAGCTTCCTCGCAAAGCTCGAACGAGTCTGCGCGACGTTTATCGAGCGCGCTTTCGCGAAGAGCTTTCCGAGCGACGTCGAGCCGGCGCAAATCGCGCGCAAGCTCGTCTCGACGATGGAGGCTCAGACGCGCGACACCGACGGCCGGCACAGCGCGCCGGGCTGCTATGCCGTCTACGTGAATCCGGCGGACTTCGAGCGGCTAGAAGAGCACCGTGAGTATCTCGAGCGAACCTGGGCCGAGCTCTTGCGCGACCTTGCGGGCACGGTCGGCATCGTCTTCGAGGAGGGGGATGCGCGCGTCGCGATGGCCCCGCGCTCGAGCGTGCCGCTCGGTGCGATCGCCGTCGAGGTCGGCGAACGAGCGCGCCCCGAGCCGGAGTATTGCCTGCGGATGGTCGAAGGCGTGCCCCCGGATGGGGTATATTCAATCGGGGGAAAAGCGCGAATTGGACGGAGCGAAACGAGCGAAATCGTTCTGGCAGACCCGAGCGTTTCGCGCGAGCACGCCGTCGTCGAGATACGCGCCGGCGAGCCGGTCGTGCGCGACCTCGGATCGACGAACGGAACCTTTGTGAACGGCCGGCGTGTCCGGGCGCAGTCCTTGCGCGACGGCGACGAGCTCGTCTTCGGGAGCACGAAGATGCGGTTCGAGTCGTCGTGACCCCGCTGCTCGGCTCGAGCGCGAGTTTCGAGCAGCAGATGCGCCTGGGCTCGCTCGAAATCACCGTTGCGCTTGCTCTGGTCGCGGTCTTGGCGGCGCGACCGCGCGTTCGTACCGCCGCCGAGATCGGACGCGTGACGCCGATGCGGGTCGATCTCGACGTGCGAGAGCGCGGCGGGCGACGCGCCTATCAGGGGCGTCCGCCCTTCGAGCTCGGGCGCGACAGGAGCAGCGCCGTCGTCTTGCACGATCCCGAAGTGAGCCGGCGGCACGCCCGGTTCGAGTCGCAGGAGGGCGTCGTCTATCTCGAAGATCTCACGAGCAGTAATGGCACCTTTCTCAACGGCCGCCGCGTGACCGAGGCCATCGAAGTGCGCGAGGGCGACGAAATCGACGTGGGCACGACGCGTCTCACCGTTACGTCGGTGCGTCCGGCATGACGCTCGCGATTCGCGGCGATCGCGCATCCTGCCTAAGCGTGCAGCTTGGGCCGCGCACGTGGCTCCTGGCCGTCGCGCGCGGGTTCGGCAGCATCGGCGGGCTCGCGACCGAGGCGGCGCTGCTCGCTCGGCTTCGGGCCGAATGCGAGCGCCGCGTGCGCAGCGCGCGCTTTCGTCGCGCGATCGATCGCCCGCAGACTGCAGCTATGGCGATGCACGCGGTATTGACGCGCGTCAACGGCGATCTCTATGCCTGCACCGCGAGTCATGAGGACTACGTGACGGCGGCGGCATCGTTGACCGCAGTCGTCGTCGTCGCGGGGCATGCGTACGTGCTGCACGCGGGCGCGACGGCCGCATATCTCGCCCACGACGGAGAGCTGGTCGCGCTTTCGGGCGACGACGTGTTCGACGATCGGCGCCGGCCGCTGCTCGGTCGTGCCTTCATGACCGGGTCGTCGCTCGACGTAACGATTTCGAGCGCGGCCCTCGTGCAGGGCGATGCAATCGTTTTGCTCGAGCGGCGACTGCGAGGTGATGCCGACCGCCGCGCGCTGCTCGCAAATCTGGATGCAAGCGATCCAGGAGAACACGTGCTCGTTGCGCGATTCGAGCGCGACGATACGCTGGCGGATGACGCGCCCGCATACGTCGGGCCGCGCGCAAGTCGCGCTCCGGTGGTCGCTCGCGCCGCGGCCGCGCTCGCGTTCCTGATCGCCGCGGTCGTCACCCACTGACCCTTCCCTTCGACTCGCTGCGCTCGCTCAGGACAGGCTCTGGCGCAGGGTGACGTTTTTAATGGTGCGGCGCGCCGCGCCCATGGCCGTCGCGCTTGCGGTTGCGGCGCTGATCCTGTCGCTCGCGCCGCGCCAGGCGATCGGGTCGCCGTGGATGCTGGCGCTGCTCGCCGCGCTCGCGATGGCATGGGTCCTGTGGCAACCCGCGACGACGGTGCGCGACGACGTATTGCCGGCGCTGGCGGTCGTTCTGGCCGCACTCGGCCTCGCGATCGTCGCGAGACTCTCACCGGAGCTAGCGCAGCGCCAACAGCTATGGCTGCTCATCTCGCTCGCGCTCGCGATCGCGGCGGCGCCGGCATTCTCGGTCTTTCGCCGGTTCGCCGCGTATAAATATCTCTGGGTCGTCGCGTCGCTCGTGCTTTTCGCGCTGCTGCTTTTTTTCGGGCAGGAGGTCAACGGCGCGCGCCTATGGATCAGGTTCGGGCCGATCCAATACGAACCGATCGAGCTCATCAAACTCTTCATCGTGCTTTTCATGGCGGCGTACCTCGCCGAGATGGCGGACGTGATCGGCAACGCCCGGCCGTGGTCGCTGCGCGCCAACGTCAAGTATCTCGGGCCGCTCTTTATCGGTTGGGGAGCATCGATGGCGATCTTGGTGCTGCAACGCGACCTCGGGATGGCAACGCTCTTGCTCGCGACGTTCGCGACGCTGCTCTACGTCGCGACGCGCCGGTTGGACATCGTGCTGTTCGGCGCGGCCTTATTCGCGCTCGCTGCGTTCTGGGCGGTGCATCACTATCCATACGTGCACGCGCGCATTGCAGTTTGGCGCAATCCATTTTTGGATCCGCTCGGTGCCGGATATCAGTCGTCGCAAGCCTATTATTCACTGGCTGCGGGCGGTTTGTTGGGGAGCGGATACCGCCTCGGCCATCCCGAATTCATTCCCGACGTGGCAACCGACTATGTTTATGCGGCGTTCGCGGAAGAGTTCGGAGTGATCGGCGCGCTCGTCGTGCTGGCGATATTCCTCGACTTGGTACGGCGAATATTTGCGACCGGTCTCGAACAGCCCGATCTTTACACGAAGCTCCTGGCGACGGGCCTCGGCGCCACCCTCGGTTTCCAAGTCGTCATCATCGTCGGCGGCGTGATCGGCCTGCTTCCGCTCACGGGTATCACGCTGCCCTTCATGTCGTACGGAGGAAGCTCGCTGGTAGCGAACTTTCTCTTGGTCGCACTCGTTTGGGCGATGAGCGCACGCCCCCGGAGGATTTGATGAGGATCGTTTGCGTGCTCGCGATTGGGCTGCTCGCCGCAGGCTGCGCGAAGAGCTCGAACGGAGCGTCGGCTTCGGCGTCGGCATCCGCGGCGGCGAGGAGTCCCGCGTCGGCCAGCGACGGCGCAGTCGTCTATCTCGCAAACTGCTCGAGTTGTCACCAAGCCAACGGCGAAGGCGTCCACGGCGCGTTTCCTCCCCTCGCGGGAAACCCGGTGGTCACCGGAAATCCGACCGCCGTGATCGCAATAGTCAATAACGGTCTCGACGGCCGCGTCGTCGTCAACGGTCAGACGTACAGCGGGATCATGCCCCGGTGGAACGGAGTGCTCGCCGACGAGCAGATCGCGGCGGTGATCACGTACATTCGCAGTTCCTGGCACAACGGCGCACCCGGAGTCAGCGTCGCCGACGTGAAGGCGATTAAATGATGCAGCCGATTTGGAACTCCGGGTATGCCGCCCTCGCTAATTCTCAGGTTAATCGCTCGGGCGGCATACCCGCTCGTTCCAACTTAGATTGAGGCGACCGACTCGATTGCAAGCCACTTGTCATCCTGAGCCCTTCGACTCGCTTCGCTCGCTCAGGATAAACTACGGCGCGTAGCGCCGGAGCCGAAGGATCGGCTAGCTTAGTCGCACTGAGCCCTTCGACTCGCTTCGCTCGCTCAGGACAGGCTGAGTCGAAGTGCGACCATGATCGACTAATGCTTATCTATGGCGCCCAGCACAGTGAGGGAAAAGGTTTGCGTTTCGTCCTTCGACTCGCTGCGCTCGCTCAGGACTACGGTGTTAGTGGGTCCTTCGACTCCGGCCCCTTCGACTACGCTCAGGGTCCTGCGCTCAGGATGACAAGTGGCGGTGCTTCAAATCGAGGCGACCGACTCGATTGCTAATCGTTCGCCGAACTCGCGCTCGAAGAGAACCTCGATGAACTCGAACATCGCGGGATCCGCATGGCATAGACGCGCGCGGGTGGCCCGCGGCCAGGGCGACGCTGGGTCGTTCGCTTCCACGTACGCGCGGAGCGACTCGGCGAAGTACTCGTCGACGCCGGTCGCCGCGTAGGGCGTGACGAAGGCGCTCGCGTTGGCAAAGAGCGAGCGTATCTGCGGATCGATTCCGCTGCGATAGACGCCGCCGCCGAGCGCGCAGTCCAGAGCGTGGCCGAACTCGTGCGCGACGGTCATCGGGCTGCGGGACCGCAAGAATAGCGAGCGTTCTTCGACGACGAAGAGTCCGGCCGGCGGTGCCGGCCATGCGTCGACGTCGATTCCCAAACGCGCCAGCGCGGGCGAGGCCTCGCGATAGAGCTCGCCCGATCGGAGCAGCATGATTCGAATGCGGCTCCGCAGCGCGTAGGCGAGCGCACCCTGGCCGAACCGGAGCAGCGTGTCGATCACTCGAGGCTCTGCGGGACGCTTGCGATCGGAGCCGAAAAGCCGGCGGGCGCTCGCGATTGCGTCGTTCTGCATCCGCGCCATCGTCGCGCAGAAACGTTGCCGCAAGTTAACGCGGCCGTTTCAGAGTTTTTTACCCCCGGGTCGTACCGTGGCGCGAAACGAGCTACAAGTTTTTGAAAAGGATACACTCTCGTGCGAATCTTGCGTAGGTTTGGATACGCCTTGCCGCTGAGCGCGGTCGCGGCGATCCTAGCGGGCTGCAGCGGCGGAACTACGGCGCCGCCGCTGACACCCTCCACTACATCCTTGGGCACACCGATGCGCCAAGCGTCTCAACTGGTGACGCATAACGTTGGGCTGGGCAAGGTCGTCCAGACCAAAAATCACACGCAAATCTTCGGTTTCGACGTCAACCAGAACGGATCCGACGGCGTCCTCGCGACGGCTTCCGACGTCGAGACCTTCGATCAAACAAGCGGGACGATCACCGGTACTTTCCCGCAGAGGAACCCGTCCGGAACGTCCTACCTTGTGGACGGAATCTTCGCCGGCGACGTAGCGCTCGTGACGCGGTACGTTATACCAAAGGGAAAAATCTTCCCCAAGCGTTCCTATGAGGTGATGAATCCCGTCGGTGCGAAGAAATTTACGGGCAAGTGGACGGCGCCGCTTGGCGTTCTCGTCGATCAAATCGGCGTGAATCAGACAACGACCACCAGCGCGCTCTTCGCCACGGAAAAGAAGGGTCAGCCCGACATCGTCGTCACCGACGTCCGCGCGAATAAGCTCATCAAGCTCCTTCACCTCGATCCGAACCTCTTCGTCGGCGGCAACATACCGCAGTTCGCTCAGAACTATAAGACCAACCAAGCGGTCATTGCGCTCTCGCCCGATGGCGGAGCCGTTCAAGGTGCTGCGCCGGTCAACGTGCTGATCGATCTGAAAACCGGCAAGCAGACCCAGTTCAACGGGCTGAACAACGGGTTCTTCCATGCGGGATATGTCAATGGTGTAGCGGTCGACTCGACGACCAACTTCGCGGCGACGACGACGGAGCTCAATGCGCAAGTCGAGTTTTACGATCTCGCCAAGCAAACCGGGACGTTCGCGCAGCTTCCGTGCACGAACGATGTCGCGCAGTTCAACAGCGCCACCGGCCTCGCCAGCGACCCCGTTCACGGGCTCTTCCTCGTTGCCGAGCCGAACTATGCCTGCGCCGGCGGCGGCAGCGCCATTCTCGTTTACGACGAGAAGGGCAATCTCGTCGAGACGCTCACGGGCTTCAAGTTCTCGATCAGTGAACCCGCGCCGGTCCTTAATCCCGGCACGCGGACCGGATTCGCCGTCGGCGGGAGCGGCTTCACCCAGCTGCAGCAGTTCTTCTACTAGCATAGCCTCCAAAGGACACTGGGAGGTCCTGGAGATCTCGAGCGCCGGCCCGCCCTCGCCGGCGCTCGAGGCGCTTCAGGATTTTTTCATCCCTTGGCTTTAGGGTTCACCTCGGGTGGAGATACGGTAAAAGATCCCCCTTGCCAATTCTCTGGAGGTTTTGTATGTTCAGCATTCACATGTGGCGGCGGCTCGCCGTGGCGGCAATCGCGACCTTAGCGGTCGCGGGCTGCGTCCACAGCGGCGCCCTCCCCACGCAATCGGCCTCAGCGCCCCAGGCCGCCGGCCAGGCGCTGCCCGGCCACGACTATTCGATCCTCGACGTTCTTACGAAAGAACGCGTGATCGGATCGACCGTCGATCCGATCCATCACCAGCTCAATCCTTACGGCCTGACGGTGGCGCCGTCGACGAACGGGCTCTTCACGAAGGGCGATCTGGTCGTCTGCAACTTCAACAACAGCGCCAACGTGCAGGGCACGGGCTATACGATCGTCGCGCTGCATCCGAAGACTCACTCGACGCCGATCCTGATCTCCGACAGCAAGACGCTGAAGGGATGCGACGCGCTGGCGCTCGCACCTGACGATACGATCTGGGCGGCCGCGTTCAAGGCCGACGACAACCCGGTGTTAGACTCCTCGGGAAATTTGCTCGTCAACATCTCAGGCAAGCCGTTCGATCATCCGTTCGGCCAGATCTTTGCCGCGCACGGCGGTGTCTCCGGGGCCCCGACCTTCTACGAGACCAACGCGCGAAATGGAACGATCGTGCGCATCAACCTCGGCTCGGGCTTCACGTACGACGTAATTGCCAACGGCTTTGCGATCAACCGCGGAGCGCCGGGCGGTATTCTCGGGCCGTCGGGATTGGCGTACGACAATCGTAAAGACACGCTCTATATCGTCGACGGAACGAACAATACCGTCGACGCGTTTGTGAACGTCAGCACGATCCCCGCGGGCGGCATCACGGTCTCGAAGGACGGCCTGCACTTCTCTGGTCCGTCGGCCTCCGACGCCCGCGTCGTCTACGCCGGCCCTCCACTCAACGGTCCGATCAGCTCGGCGCTGCTCTTCAACGGAAATCTCGTTATCGGCAACACCACCAATAAGACCGGCCGGAACATCCTGGTCGAGATGACGCCCGGCG
Source organism: Vulcanimicrobiota bacterium (assembly GCA_963759245.1). Classification (GTDB taxonomy): domain Bacteria; phylum Vulcanimicrobiota; class Vulcanimicrobiia; order Vulcanimicrobiales; family Vulcanimicrobiaceae; genus Cybelea. Next base: position 750,766 of record CAVWYN010000003.1, read on the forward strand.
GGGTAATCTTGGCGACGCGCAACGTCGACCACGGAGCGGCCGGGTCGATCTTCGGCCTCGTCGCGACCGGCAACAACGGCGCGGACGCGAGAATCTACTTCAACGACGACAACCATAACGATCTACGGGTCTTAGAAAGATAGGGTTGATGCAAATCCGGTCGGTTCGACAATCGCTGCACGCGTGCGCGGTTGCCGCGATACTAGGGGGGTGCAGCAGCGGAGCCTCGGCGCCGCCGCTGAGCCCCTCCGGGCCGACGCCGTCAACGTCCTCGGTGAAACACGGCGCAGGGCTCGGGAAGATCCTCACGACAAAAAACGGCCAGCAAGTCTTCGGCTACGACATCGACCGGAGCGGTACCGATGGCGTGCTCGCCACCGCTTTCGACGTCGAAACGTTCGACCAGGGCAGCGGAAAGATCACGGCCTCGTTTCCGAGCAAGCTTCCTCCCGGAACTTCCTACAAAGTGGACGGAATCTTCGCGGGCGACGTAGCGCTCGTGACGCGTTACGTGGTGCCCAAGGGGAAGATCTACGCGAAGCGCTTTTACAACGTTATGAATCCGGTGACGGCGAAGAAATTCACGGGCCAATGGACGCCCCCGATTAAGGATATCGACGTTCTCCAAGCCGGCATCAACCAAACTACCAGCACGAGCGCGCTCTTTGCGATCGAGCTGAAGAACGGCGACCAGCCGGTCGTGGTCGTTTCGGACATCGCCACGGACACCGTTAGCAAGACGATTAAGCTCGATCCGAATCTCTTCGGCGGCGGCAACGGGCCGCAGTTCGATCAGGACTTCACCACCAATCAGGGCGTCGTCGCGCTGTCGCCGGACGGCGGGCGCGTGGGCGGGTCGGCGCCGGTCAACGTGCTCATCGATTTGAAGACCGGCAAGCAGTCGCAGTTTACCGGGCTCAACAACGGGCCGTTCGGAGCCGGCTACGTCAACGGCCTGGCCGTCGACTCGACGACGGGCATCGCAGCCACGACGACCGAGCTCAACGCGGAAGTCGAGTTCTACGATCTCGCAAAGAAGAACGGGATATCCGCACAGCTTCCGTGCACCGGCAACTCCTCGCAGAGCAATAGCGGCTCAGGCCTCGCAAACGATCCCGTCAACGGCCTCTTTCTCGTAACCGAACAGTACTACGGCTGCAACAGTCAGCAGAGCGCCATCGTCGTCTTCGATGAGAAGGGCCACTCCGTCGAGACGATCACCGGCTTCAAATTCTATCCCGGCCAGCCGGCGCCGGTCGTCAATCCCAGCACGCGCACCGGTTGGGTTTTTGGGCCGGGCTTTAACCAACTGCAACAGTTTACGTACTGATCCAGCGTCATCCTCACATCATTGAGAGAGCGTTTCAGATCGCGCTCGCCCCGCCGTAGAGCAGGTCGTAACCCTCCGAAGGTCCAAACATCCTTTCGCTTTTCCCCCGCATTATATTCGCTTCATATGCCGCGAGTGGCGCAAAAAGCACCCATCAGGAGGAGCGATGGCTTGTACATATCCGCTGGTGCTGCCGAAATACGTTGCTCGGTGCGCGGCTGTGGCCATAACCCTCGTGTTAGCCGTTTCGCCCCCAGCCGGTCGAGCTCAGGCAACGCCATCGGCCAGCGCAACGCCGAGTACTGCGCCTGAGGCTCCACATGGGGCCCCGCCAGAGATGCCGCACAACTTCGATCCGTGCGGCGGTCCGCTGGAGCTCCTCAACAAGATCGGTAACGGAACTGCGTGCGTCTTCGTCGCCGGCGAGGCGGCCGCCATTGCGCAGTACGGGAGCGCGAACATTCCCGTCAATTCACAGATCAGCTTCCGCACGTCGAGGATAAACCGCAGCTTTAGCCTATCCGCCGCGGCGCACGCATTTGGACTCCCTGCGTCGGTCATCTACGTTGGAGTCGGACCCAGGTCGCAATTCGTCTTCACTCCGCCCTCGTTCGTTCAAATCGACGCGACTGGGGGGCCAAGACTAACCCGGAATAACCCCTTAGTCGCCGGCGCCAGCGACATGAAGTTCGAGTACAAGGAGCTCCTTTGGTTCAATCCTGAGAAATTCACTATGGTTGCCCTGGACCTTGCCTACAAGGCACCGACGGGGTCGCCACTCTTGGCGGGGTTCCCAGCGTACACGCTCGACCCCATTGCTACCCAGCCCCTGCCCCACGGCTGGGGTCTGACACTCGCGTTCCCCGTCAACAACTCGGCGAGCCAAAATGCGCCGACATGCGTGCGCATGGACCGGCACATCGTTTGTACGCCCGGAGCAATTCAGCGCGGTTGGGGCTTTTCGCCACAAGTCGTGCCGTATTGGCAATCTCACGGCGGCACGCTCCTAGCGCTTGTCGTGCAGCATAACTTTAGTCCGAACGCCACGCCTGTGATATTCAGCCTCGGACAACTCTTCGGGCGACATTTCGAACTAGCCCTCGGCTACGGCGGTTTCAACTACTCAGTTTCTACGACTGGTCCGCTCAACGGATTGATCAACGCGTCGGCCACGGCATATCCCACGCTCTTTAGTGCGAGCGCCAACTATCTCTTCGGGGAGAGCAACTTGCCGGAGGAACCCCAGCAGTAGCTTCATGCGACGAAACAACGGCGTGAACCGGAGGTGTAATTATTCATGAGTAGCGCTGCTACTGATAGCAAGCCCAATATCGTGTTCATTTTGCTGGATAACGTCGGCTGGGGCAATTTCGGTGTGTACGGCGGCACGACGCCCACGCCGCGCATCGATGCGTTGGCCGCAGAGGGCATCCGCTTCAATAACTACAACGTCGAGGTCCAGTGTACGCCGACGCGCTCGGCCATCATGACCGGGCGACATCCGGTGCGATCGGGGACGACCTCCGTTCCGTTTCCAGGACAGGGAGAGAGCGGTATGGTGCCCTGGGAGTACACGATCGCCGAACTTCTTTCCGACGCAGGTTATGCTACTGCAATGTTCGGCAAGTGGCACTTGGGCGACACCGAGGGGCGCCTTCCAAACGACCAAGGCTTCGACGAGTGGTGGGGTATTAAGAACACCTCGGACGAGGCGGCTTATACCGCTTGGCCACTGTTTAAGGAAAGTGGTGTGCCGGTGCCTATGATCTGGGAAGGCAAGAAGGGCGAGTCTTCCAAGGCGGTGATGCCGTTTGACTTGAACGTGCGCCCGTTCATGGACGGGAAGTACATCATCCCGAAGACGATTGAGCATATCAAGCGGAACGCGAAGGCAAAACAGCCGTTCTTCGTCTATGTCGGCTACACGCAGATGCACCCGCCGGTGATAGGCAACCCGGATTTCGTCGGGAAGTCCGGCGCGCGCGGTGGGCTATTCGCCGACCTAATCGCCGAGATGGACTACCGGGTCGGCCAAGTCCTGGACGCGATCAAGGAGGCCGGCGTCGACGATAACACCATCGTTATTCTGAGCAGCGATAACGCCGGCGGCGGTGCCGTTACGCAAGTCGGGCCGGGTTCCAATGGGCCCTGGCGGGGCGATTTTATGAACACGCCGTTTGAAGGAAGCCACCGCGTTCCGGCCATCGTTCGCTGGCCCGGCAAGACGCCCGCCGGGGTTGTTACTCAAGAAATGCTCGCTGCCGTGGATTGGCTACCGACGCTGGCCGGAATCGTGGGTGCGCCGAACCTCGTACCTAAGGATCGCCCCATCGACGGCGTCGACGCCTCAGCTTTCGTGCTTGGCAACAGCGAAACGACCGGGCGCGATTCCTACATGTTCTTCGGTACGGACGGCGGCCTGTTGTCGGTCAAATGGAAGATTTATAAGATGATCTTCCGCTATACCGAAAATACGGTGCGGCCGGCGATCGAGCAGCCCTACGTCAAGCCGCAGCTTCCGATGTGCTACGATCTCAGCAGCGATCCGCACGAAGACAATAACTTAATGTACTCAGATCTCACCAACGGCTGGATGCTTGCGCCCGCTTTCAAGATCATTGGCGAATATGAGCGCAGTGTAAGAGAATACCCCAACATCAAAGTCGGCGAGGACTTCACGGGATACAAGAAATGAGTCTCAACATCTTGCCGTCTTAGGCTAGCTCGGGCCACGCGGTTGCCCGAATGGATCAAGCCCAGTGAACGCGCGCAGGAACTACCACGCCTGTGCGCGTTCTGCTTTTCGGCCTATGTGGCCCCGTACTGTAGTCTTGAGCGCGATTTACGTACTTGCTTACGTAATCGTCATCAACATGATGATCGACTATGACCGCCCGAATAGCGGATTCGTAACGGTGAACCTAAGTCCGGTGAAGACGCAACTCGACTTGATGCAGCACTCGCCCTAAGGATCAGGTTCACGCTCGGCAACGGTCTTCAAGATCGAGTCATAGTCGCGTGAAACCTCTTTCGGGCGATACGCGCGGCGGCTGGACGCGAATCGTCACGCGATCGCGTCGCGATCCATCGGACGCCTCGATGCGCCACGTTCCGATACGCAGCGGCCAAAACGCGTTTCCGTTCGAGTCGATTGGAAGCGGTGCGCCGTCGACGCTCCAGCGCACCGTTCCCGTCGCGTCGATGGCACGAAGCGCGAGCTGCTCTTCGCGCCCTTGCAGCGCGGTCGTTGGATGGTTGCGCACGAAGACGTCGCCGTCGCGCGGAAAGACGATGCGCAGCGTCGCTGCGAGCCGCTGCGGACGGAGCGCCGCGAAATTCCGCGGCAGCACCCATTCTTGCACGACGGCCGGGCACTCCGGTGACGGCGCACGGCCGGTCGTCGCACAGATCGCCGCGCGGACGAAGCCGTGCGGCGGCGCGAAAGGCGGCGGATCGTCTTTGCGGTCGTACAGGTGTAGCATGATGCGGTTCCAGAGCGGACCCGCGCCGGTCACTCCCGAGACGCCGCGCATCGGGGCGCCGTTGAAGTTGCCGACCCATACGCCGACCGTGTAATCCCGCGTGAAGCCGACGGTCCACGTGTCGCGAAAGTCCGACGACGTGCCGGTCTTGACCGCCGATGGGAACGGCAACTGAAGCACCGAGCCGACGCCGAACGACTTTGCGCGTGCGTGCGGGTCGGCCAGCATGTCAGTGATCAGCTCCCAGTCGCCGGTCTCTCCGATCGTGCGCGAGGACGCGTCTACGTCGGCGACGAGATGGAGCGGAACGAACGCGCCGCCGCGCGCAATCGTCGCGTACGCCTGCGCCAGCTCCCACAGGCTGACCTCGCCGCTGCCGAGGGTCAGGCCGAGACCGTAGTACGACGCCGGATGGTCGAGGTGGCTGAAGCCGAGATCGTGCAGCCGATCGAGCAGTCCTCCGACGCCGAGCTGGGAGAGAACCTGCACGGCGGGCGCGTTGAGCGAGTTCGCCAACGCGTAACGCACGCGCACGGGTCCACTGAATCGCCCGCTATAATCCGCCGGCTGATAGAGCTTGCCGCCGGGAATCGCATACGCCGCCGGCACGTCGGCAAGAATCGTCGTCGAAGCGATCGTACCGCGCTCCAGGGCGAGCTCGTAGGTGAAGGGCTTGAGCGACGAGCCCGCCTGTCGCAGCGCCTGCACGCCGTCGTTGCGGCCGAGAGCCTCGTCGGAGAAGTAGTCGGGCGAGCCGACGTACGCGAGCACCTCGCCGGTTCGATTGTCGACGACGAGCGCGGCGCCGTCCGAGACTTGATAGCGCGCGAGCGCGCCGATGACGGCCTGCGTCTGCGCCTGCGTGAAACGTTGGAGGCTTCGATCGAGGGTGGTGCGCACGCGTCCGGCGGCGTCCGGAGCCTGGCGATAGAGATGGAAGAGCGCGTGCGCGGCGTCGGCGATGCCCGAATCGTGCCGGCGCACCGCGAGCGTTTCGGCGAAGGCGCGGTCCGCGCGAGCTCGCGTGATCTCACCGAGCTGCGCCATGCGCGCAAGGACGAAGCGCTGACGCGCGCGCAACGCCGCCCAACCGGCGTCGGGCGCGAGTCGCGGGGGATCGTTTGGAATCGCCGCGAGCAGCGAGGCTTGCGCGAGATCGAGGTCGCTCGCAGGCTCGCCGAAATAGGTGCGCGCCGCGGCCTCCACGCCGTAGAGGTTTCCGCCCATCGGCACGCGATTGACGTAGGCTTCTAAGATCGCGGTCTTGCTCGATGCGATCGCGATCCGCTGCGCCATTGCGATCTGCGCGAGCTTTCCGCGAATGGTGCCGGGCGTCGGCGAGAGCAGGCGCGCCAACTGCATTTCGATCGTGGAGCCGCCGCTGCGAGCCTCCCCGAAGATCGCGAAATCCCGCGCCGCTCGAAGCAGGGCGGGAACGTCGACGGCGCCGTGCTGCCAAAAGCGGGCGTCCTCCGCCGCGACGATCGCCTCGAGGAAGACCGGCGCCACGGCACCGAGCGGCACGCTCACCGCGTGGAGAGAATCCGCGCCCAGCACGGTTCCGAGCACGGTGCCGGTGCGATCGGTGTACGTCACCGATCCCCTCGGCACGTTGAGCCGGGCGGCATCGATCCCGGCGACGTGGAGCGCGAAGAGCGCCGCCAGCGCAAAACCCGGGAGAGCAACCGCAAAGAGTTTCATCGTCGGTGCACGGAATCTACGACGGCCGGGGGCCGAGTTGCTTCATCAGGGAGACCGTCATTGCGCTCTTTGGGTCTGCACGTAGTCATTTTCGTAGCCGTCGCCGTCGCCGCGTGTAGCGGCCCGGTGCGCAACGCAAAGCTCGCGCCCGTCGCGGCGTTGGCCCAGCCCTCGCTTCCGCCCTGGATCGCATCGATCTCCCCGACGGGCAAGTCGGCGACGCTCGCCCAGATCCGCGTCATCTTTGCCAAGCCGGTCGCGCCGGTTACGGCGCTCTCGGGACCGGGTCCGCGCGACGTGCTCGACCATGTGAGCATCGAACCGGCGCTGCGCGGCCACTTCGCGGTGCTCACGCCGCGAATGATCGGCTTCGTTGCCGATCAGGCGCTTCCGATCGGAACGCGGGTGCAGATAACGCTGGCCGCGGGCTTGCAGGATCTCGACGGCGACAGGCTCGAGCGGGATCTCTCGTGGACGTTCGATACGGAGCCGCTCAGCTTTACGAAATTGCCGCAACTCACCGGTGCGGACGAGGAGTCGACGCCGGCTCCGGTAGGACTGCGTCCGACGCTGGAAGTTACCGCGAACGCGGCGGTCGATACGGCCTCGCTGGCCGAGCACGCGACGCTCGGCGGCGGCGGCGAGAACGTCGGGGTGGCGGCGACGCTCGAAACCCAGCCGACGCCCCTTCCCGGCGGCAACGCGCAAGAGCTGTTCGATCCATCGCTGGATACGTGGACGTATCGCCTTCGGCCGGCGCGCGATCTGCGCCGAGCGACGACGTACGCGCTCCAGATACGCGCGGGCGTTGCGCCGGTCTACGGAAACGTCGGCACCGCCCAGAGTTTCAGCGGCGGGATCAAGACGTACGATGCGCTCGCGATCGTGACGACGCCGCGGCCGAGTCCCAACTCGGGCGGCCGATTCGCGCAGGGCGATCCGGTCGTCGCATTTAGCAATCAGCTCGACCCAAAGTCGGTCGCCGGCGCGGTGACGATCTCTCCCGCTCCGGGTGGGGCGAAAACGCTCTTCAGCGTGCCAGATCAATCGAATACGATCGCGATCGATCCCTACGCGCTCGATCCCGACGCGACGTACACGGCGACGATCGGGGCGAACGTCAAGGACGTCTTCGGACAGACGCTGGGCAGCGAGCAACGCGTGACGCTCCGCACCTCGGACTTCGCGGCCGGCGCGTGGGCGCCGAGCGGAACGAACGTGATACCGGCGGGAGCTCCGATCGCGCTGAACTTCTACGCGACGAATCTGCCCGGCAACGCCTACAACGCGGCGTACGCAGCAGTCGGCGCGACGCGACTTCTCGGCGGGGCGGACCCGCTCAAGATGCTGCCCTCCACGAACGCGTGGCCCGCGCGAACGCTCGCCGCCGCGCGGCGCAACGCGCAGAGCGTCGTGCAAATTCCGCTGGCGGCGCAACTCGGCGGCCGGTATGGAGCACTGGCATACGGCTTCCGAACGGCGCTCGACTCGCCGAACTCAGCCGGCTATACCGGCGTCGTACAGCTGACGAATCTCGGCGTCTTCGCGCAATGGTTTCCGGCGCACGGGCTCGTGCTCGTGCAGCATCTCAGCGACGGCGCACCCGTGAGCGGAGCCGGCGTCACGGTGTATCGCCTGGATGAGGATAACGTTCTGGCGCCGCAGCAGTGCGCGACGGGCACGACGGATTCCAATGGAGAGCTCGATCTCCGCGGCGTCGACGTCGAGCGTTGCTCGGCTACGGCAAAGCCCAACCAGGCCCCGAATCTGGGCTTCGTGGTGACGCAGGGAAGCGACGTCGCCACCGTCACGACCTGGAACTACAGCGGCGTCTCGCGCTTCGACGTTTCGGGCGGATGGACCAGCGGCGCGCCATTGTCGCGCGGCACGATCCTCACCGACCGTCAGATGTATCAGCCCGGCGAGCGTGGTGAGCTCACCGGCGTCGCCTACTACGTGAAGGGAGCCGGCGTCGTCGCCGATGCCAACGCTCTCTACAAAGTCAGCTTGACGGATCCGAACAACGCCGCCTCCTCGCTCGGGCAAGTGCGGACCGACGCGTTCGGTGTGTTCTCGATGCCGATCGTCTTTTCGAAACAACAGGCGCTGGGCTATTACACGGTCGACGCGAAGGGTGCCAACGGCAACGACATCAACGGGTCGTTGCGCGTGGCGCAGTTCCAGCCGCCGAACTTCAAGCTCACGCTGACGCTAAGCGCGAAGTCGGCGACGGCCGGCAAAGGGGTGAGCGCCAGCGTTGCGGCGGCATACTTGTTCGGCGCACCGCTGCAAGGCGGAACGACGCACGCCTACGTCACGCGCGACGTCGCGACGTTGCAGCCGAAGGGCTGGGACGACTTCTCGTTCGGACCGCAATGGTTCTATCCGGAGCAGACGCCGTCGTTCGACACCGACGTCCTGCAGCGCGACCTCGTGCTCGACGCGAACGGCACGACCACGCTCGACGTCTCCGTGCCCGCGAACCTGCCGTTCCCGATGACGTATCGCGTCGACATGGAGACCACCGACGTCTCGCACCTCTCGGTCGCGGATTCGCAGAGTTTTCTCGCGCTGCCGTCGGACGTCGCGATCGGCCTCGCCTCCGACACGGTCGGCCGTGCCGGCGTGCCGATGCAGTTCCGCGCGATCGTCACGGATGCGGACGGCAAGGCCGTAGCGGGGCGCAGCGTGCATCTCGAGATGCAGAAGATGACGTACACGTCGGCGACGCAGGAAGTCGAGGGCGGCGAGAACGCGCAGCAATCGATCAAGTACGATACCGTCGCGAGCGCCGACGTCACGTCGGGCGACCAACCGGTGACGGCGGCCTTAACGCCGCCCGACGCCGGCCCGTATCGCGTGCGCGCGAGCGCCGGCGCGAGCATCACGGACGTTCAGGTCTTCGCCTTCGGGGCGGGTGAAGCGGATTGGGGCCTCTCCGATCCCAACGCCGTCGCGGTGAAGCTCGATAAGAAGAAGTATGCGATCGGCGACTCGGCGACCGCGCTCGTCGCATCGCCGTATAAGCATGCGGACGTGTACCTCGCGGTCGTGCGGGGCGACGCGCTCTATCGCACGACGCTGCATGACGTGAGCGGCGCGGTTCACGCGAACTTCAAAGTCACGCGGGAGATGTTGCCGAACGCGGCGCTCGAAGCGATCGTCGTGCGGCGGCGAGCGGGCGCCGAGAAGGGCGGCCCCGATACGCTCGCGCTGACCGGTTTGGCCGGCTTCGACGTCGACGTCGCGAGCCGGTACTTGCGGCTGCGCATCGCGCCGCGTAACCCGACCGTGGCACCCGGCGCTGCGCAGCGCGTCGACTTCACGGCGACCGCGCCTAACGGGGCGCCCGCGCGCGGAGAGATCGTTGCAATGGTCGTCAACGACGCCATCTTGCAGCTTTCCGGATATCGCTTGCCGGACTTGGTGCAGACCGTCTTCGCGTCGCAGCCGATCTCGACGATTTTCGCCGATAACCGCGAAAACGTCACGTTGAAGACGCAGACGCCGCCGCTCGAGAAGGGCTTCGGCTACGGCGGCGGCTATCTCGCCGGCGCCGCCGGCACGCGCGTGCGCGCGAACTTTCGACCGTTGGCATATTACGGCGTGCTGAAGACCGACGCCGCGGGCCACGCGAGTACGAACTTCACGATGCCCGACGATCTGACGACGTGGCGCGTGATGGCCGTCGCTCTCTCGCAAGACGCTTCGACTCCGCTCAGCGCAGGGCGGTTTGCGACGGCCGACGCGACGTTCATCTCGAGTCAACCGCTGATCGCCAATCCGCTGCTGCCGCAGTTCGCGCGCCCGGGAGATCGCTTCGATCTCGGCGTATCGGTGGCGAATCAGACCGGCGCCGGCGGCGCGCTCGACCTCGTCCTCTCTCTGACGGGTGCGCTGGCGTTTGCGCAGGGCAACCCGCAGAGCCTTCGCTCTACCGAAAACGCGACGACCGGAATGCAGGCCTTCCGCTTCCCGGTTACGGTCGGGACGCCCGCGCCGACGAAGTTCCAAACGAACGCCGCGCTGGGTACGCAACGCGATGCGTTCAGCGTCCCGTTTGCCGCTAGCGACCGCGCCATCACCGATTCGGTGATCGAGAGCGGCGCCGCGAGCGAAGCCTCGGTCCCGATTGCGCTGACCTCGGGCGGAACGCTGCAGGTCACGCTGGCGAACTCGATCGTGCCGCAGTTCGTCGTCCCGTCCGAACGCGCGATGCTGGACGACGCGCTGCCGCTTGCCGACGAAGCCGCGTCGCGTCTGGCGATCGCGAGCGCGCTGCAACGGCTGCGCGCGCCGTATGGCCTCAAGCTCGCGTTCGATCCCGCCGCCGCGATTACAGCCAACCTCGACAAGCTGATGTCGTATCAACGTGGAGACGGCGGCTTCGGCTGGTTCGCAAACGCTCCGGAGAGCGATCCGTTTACGACCGCCTCGACGCTCGACTCGCTCGCCTTCGCGCGCTCGCAGGGGGTTGCCGTCGACTCCGGCGCGGTCAGATCGGCCGCGGACTTCATGGCACAGGCGCTCGCGAACCCCGCACGCTTCAAGTGGTGTGCGGCCTATCCGTTCTGCAAGACGCGTCTGCGCTTCGAAGCGCTGTGGGCGCTCGCAGCCGCGGGGCGCCCGCGCACGGACTTCCTCGCGGAGATCGTCGCGCAGTTCGATCGCTTCGATAGCGCGACGCAGATCCGGATCGCGCGCTTCCTCCTTCGCACCTCGGGCTGGCAGGGTCAGGGTGCGGCCCTGGCCGACCGGCTGCAGCAGACGCTCTACGTGACCGGCCGGTACGCCACCGCGAACCTCGCGGATCGGTGGAGCTGGCGCGGCTCGCTCGTCGACGCGCAGTCCCAGATGCTCCAGCTGCTGCTCGAGCGGCGCGCAACGTCTGAGTTGCTCGACGGCGCCGTGCGCGCGCTCGTCGCGCAGCAGTGCAAGTGCGGCTGGCCGACGATCGACGACACGGCGTCGGCGACGATCGCGCTGACCGCATACGCCGCGACCGAACGGCTGACGCCGGCCGTCGCAACGGCGAGCGTCGGAAGCCGCACGATCGGGACCGCGCAATTCGGCTCGACGGCGTCGGCGCAGAGCTTCACGGTGCCGGCCGCGACGCTGAAAGGCAACGCCCTCGCGATCAAAACGACCGGCGGGACGGTGCACTACATCGTGCTCTACACGTACCCGGTGCCGCGTGACGCGCCCGGCGAGCTCGCCGCGTTCCGCGTCGTGCGGACCGTGAGCAGTCCTGCCGGTAACGGCTCGGCGACGCCCGCTCCGCTGGCGACGATGGATCTCGCGCCGGCGCAACCGCTGGATGTCGGCGCCGGCCGAGTCTTCGATGTGGGCGTGCGCGCGATCGTCGATCACCCCGTCGACCGAATCGTCATCGACGATCCGTTGCCGGCCGGATTCGAAGCCGTCGACACGACGTTCCGCACGACGCTCCAGGCGATCGTTCCGCAAAGCAACAGCTGGGAGATCGACACGAGCCAGATCTATCGCGACCGCGTCGTGGCGTACGCGCAGCACCTCGATCCCGGCGTCTACGAGTTGCACTACCTCGTACGCTCCGTAACGCCGGGCGAGTTCGCTTGGCCTGGCGCGCGCGCGTACCTACTGGATGCGCCCGAACAGTTCGGACGCAGCGCAGCTTCTATTCTAAAGGTGGGTCAGTAAAAATGCGTCTTAATCGCGCGACTTTTCTAACGGGCTCGCTCGCGGTTGCGAGCGCGGCGCTTTCCGAACGCGCCGAGGGCGCGACCCCGCCGCCCGCCGGCGCCACACCCGAGATGCTGCTCGGGCGCCTGTTGGCCGGCAACCGGCGCTTCGTCGAAAACGATTTTCCGCAAGTGAATCGCGTTGCGGAGAAGCGCGAGCTGGTGGTCGAAGGACAGGCGCCGTACGCCGCGGTCCTCAGCTGCGCCGATTCGCGCGTTATTCCGGAGTTGGTCTTCGTCTCGGGAATCGGTCAGCTGTTCGTGACGCGCGTGGCGGGCAACTATCCCGACGGTTTGGTGATCGGCTCCATCGAGTACGCGATCGAGCACTTGGGAATTACGCTGGTCTTGGTGCTTGGCCATCAGGGATGCGGCGCCGTCAAGGCCGTCTACTCAGCCCTCGAAAACAAGGTCCAGCTGCCGCCGCATCTGTCGTCGATCCAAGAGCTGGTAGCGCCGGGCATCGCCGGCGTCGTTGCGGCTCGCGGCAGCATCGACTCGGCGATCGAGGCAAACGTCCGCGCGGCAACTGCGACGTTCCGCGCGAGTCCGCCGCTGATCTCGAAAGAAGTGGAAGCGGGGCGAGTGCGCGTGGCGGGGGGCGTGTATCACCTCCGCAGCGGCGAGGTCAAGCTGATCGAATAGAGCGGGTCGAATTTTCCAACCCGCTCTATTCTCGCGATCAGTCGACGAATCGAGGGCGCGTTAGAAGCAGACGAACTTCGCTTGGGTGGAGCCGCCGGTGATCGTGATAGTCTTGTTCGTGGCGTTGACCCAATAGAGGTACGTCGGGCTTCCCTGCGGGCCGGTCTGCGTGACGTCGATGGTCAGCGGGGTGCCGCCGACGACTCCCTTCTGCCAGAAGTTGCTGTAGAAACAGGCATTGCGATGGACGGTCGTCGATGCGCAAATTGCGCCGGGGGCGCAATTTGCGTCCGGCGATGCCGCGCGGGCTTGGATGATTCCTTCGGTGGCGCCGAGCGGATGCGGCGCCATCGCGGGAGCGAAGGTGAGCGCAGCTAGGAGGAGTGACATCAGGATCATCGTGTTCGTGTAATCTCCTTGCGATAGTGGCGATGTTGTAACGTGTAGCATAACCGCATGCGTCTCGGTCGCCCGCAAGCAGGCGCTATCTTTTAGGCATTTCCTAATTTTGTGTGTACCCACGGCCGGGGCGCGACGCGCCGAAATTGCAGCGTAGCGCCGGCCGAGCCGCGAAGTGGCTCGGCCCTTAGACGAGAAAGAGAGGTCATATGGGCACCTACCGAGCTCCCCTGTCGGACATGCAGTTCGCGCTGCGCGAACTCGCAGGGATCGAGGCGATCGCGGCGCTTCCGGGCTGTGAGGAGACCCTCGAGGTGCTGGACTCCGTGCTGGAGGAGGCCGCGGCGTTCGCGTCCGGCGTGCTCGATCCGCTCAACCGGATCGGCGACAAGGAGGGGTGTACGTGGAATGCCGGCGCGGTCACGACGCCGCGCGGCTTCAAGGAGGCGTATAAGAAGTTTGCGGACGCGGGATGGATCGGCTTGCCGGTTCCGGCGGAGTACGGCGGCCAGGGTCTGCCGCAGATTCTGCTCGGCCCGACGCTGGAGATGTGGAACGCGGCCAACATCGGCTTCGCAAACGGCCCACTGCTGAACCAAGGCGCGATCGAGGCGATCGAGCTCGTCGGTTCGGAGGAGCAGAAGAAGCGCTTCATTCCAAATCTCGTCTCGGGCAAGTGGACGGGCACGATGTGCCTCACGGAGCCGCAGGCCGGCTCGGATCTCGCGCAGGTACGCACCCGCGCGGTGCCGGCCGGCGATCATCACCTGATCTCGGGAACGAAGATCTTCATTACGTTCGGCGAGCACGACATGGCCGAGAACATCATTCACCTCGTGCTCGCGCGACTGCCCGACGCGCCGGAGGGAACGAAGGGCATCTCGCTCTTCATCGTTCCGAAGTTTCTCGTGCGTTCCGACGGCAGCCTCGGCGAACGCAATGACGTCGTCTGCGCGAGCATCGAGCACAAACTCGGCATCAACGGCAACCCGACGTGCACGCTCAACTACGGCGAAAAGGGCGAGGGCGCCGTCGGCTATCTCGTCGGCGAGCCGAATCGCGGGCTCGAGTACATGTTCATCATGATGAATGCCGCGCGCTTCTCGGTCGGCGTGCAGGGCATCGCGCTCGCCGATCGGGCTTATCAGAGCGCGCTCGAGTACGCGAAGGAGCGCGTCCAGGGACGCGACATCAAGCCCGGCTCGCGCACGCCCGAGCCGATCATCAAGCATCCGGACGTGCGCCGCATGCTGATGCTGCAGAAGGCGACGATCGAGGCGATGCGGGGTCTCGCCTACGTTACCGCCGCGTCGCTCGATTACGCGCAGCGCCATCCGGACGAGCGCGTGCGCAAAGAGCACAAGGCCTTCGTCGAGCTGATGATTCCGGTCGTGAAGGGCTGGTGCACGGAGAGCGCCGTCGAGCTCTGCTCCGTGGCGCTGCAGGTCTTCGGCGGGATGGGATACATCGAGGAGACCGGCATCGCGCAGCAATACCGCGACGTTCGCATCATCACGATCTATGAAGGCACGACGGGAATTCAGGCGCTCGACCTGATCGGGCGCAAGCTGTTGCGCGACATGGGCGCGACCGCGACGAGCGTCGGCAAGAAGATGGAGGCGGTCGCCAAGGAATCTGCCGCGCACGCCGATCCAACCGTCAAGCGCATCGGCGAGGCGCTCGGCAGAGCGCTGGCGACGTTGAACGAAACGTCGCAATGGATCGGCATGAACGCGCTGGGCGACCTGCACAAAGCCTTCGCGTGTTCGGTTCCGTATCTGCGCCTGTGGGGCACCGTTGCCGGCGGCTGGCAGATGGCGCGCGCCGCGCAGATTGCGGCGACTAAGATCGCGGCGGGCGATCCCGACGCCGAATTCTACCGCGCCAAGCTCGCGACCGCCGCGTTCTACGCGACGCACGTGCTCTCGCAGTGCGCCTGGTATCAGCGTCAAATCATGGACGGTTCGGGCGACGTGATGACGCTGAACGAGACGCAATTCGATCTCGACCGCAAACTCCCGGCGAGCGTCTAGTGATTCCTCAGGCGCCTCGGGATGATGTCCGCGTCATCACGCTGGACAATCCGCCGGTCAACGCGCTTTCGTTTTCGTATTGCGCCGAGCTTTACTCGGAACTTCAGGCCGCACACGCGGACGACGCGGTCGAGGCCGTCGTTTTCGCCGGGGCCAACGGCCTCTTCAGCGCGGGCGCCGACGTGAACGACTTCAAGATGGAGTTGCCGCCCGGCGCGATCACGATTCGTGACGTCATTCACGCGATCGAAACGAGCGAGAAGGTTCACATCGCGGCGATCGACGGCAACTGCCTGGGTGGTGCGCTGGAGCTCGCGCTCGCGTGCGACTATCGCATCGCGACGAGCCGCTCGAAGCTCGGTCTGCCCGAGATTCGCCTCGGCCTGCTGCCGGGCGCCGGCGGAACGCAGCGCCTTCCGCGCCTTATCGGCGGCCGCGCGGCGCTCGAGTTCATGCTCAAGGGCTCCTCGGCCGGCGCGGAACGCGCGCTGGAGCTGGGCATTTTGGATGAGACGGTCGAGGGCGACGTCGTCGCGAGCGCGATTGCGAAAGCGCGGAGCAATTCGCCCAAGCGGCGCATCTCCGCGATGCCGGCGATCATCGCTCCGGACGTCCCGTTGATCGCCGCGCCGTACGTCGTTGCGCAAGCGCATAAGCTGGTTCCATCCGAAGAAAAGGGCGGGCTCGCCGCGCACAAGCTGATCGACGCTGTGCAGGCTGCGGTCGAGCTGCCGTTTCCGTTCGGGCTCGCGCGTGAGGCACGGCTCTTCGAGGAGCTGGTTCGATCGAAGCCCTCGCTCGCGCTGCGTCACATCTTCTTTGCCGAACGCGAGTTGTCGAAGATTCCGGGCCTCGAATCGGCTACGCCACTGCCGATCGAGCGCGTGGGCGTGATCGGCGCCGGAACCATGGGGAGCGGCATCGCGATCGCGTTTGCTCAGGCCGGCATCCCCGTCGTCGTCGTCGACAACAAGGACGAGGCCGTCGACAAGGCCCGGCAGACCGTAATGGGCATGTTCATGTACCAAGTGCAGAAGGGCAGGCTCACGCAAGAGGATGCCTGGAAGCGCGCTCAATCGATAACGTTCACGGACGATTGGAACGAGCTCGCACGCGTGGATCTCGTCGTCGAGGCGGTCTTCGAAAATCTCGACGTCAAGCGCGAGGTCTTCGCAAAGCTCGACTCGATCGTAAAGCCCGCAGCGATCCTCGCGACGAACACATCGACGCTCGACGTCGACAAGCTCGCCGAGGCGACGGAGCGGCCCGACCGCGTGCTCGGCCTGCACTTCTTCGTGCCGGCTAATATCATGCCGCTGCTCGAGATCGTTCGCGCGCGAAAAACGTCGCCGCAAGCGCTCGCGACGGCCTTCGCACTCGGCAAGGCTTTGCGCAAGAAGGCCGTGCTCTCCGGCAACGCGTTTGGTTTCATCGGCAACCGCATGATCTTCGACTACGTGCGCGAGGCGACGGCGCTCGCCGAGGAGGGCGTTACGCCCGCGCGCGTCGATGCCGTCATGAAAGAGTTCGGTTTTCCCATGGGTCCCTTCGCGATGAGCGATCTCTCCGGCCTCGACATCGGTTGGCACATCGCGCAAGCGCGCGGCGAGCAGGCGGCCGGGCGCACCCACGTGCTGCAGAGGCTGGTCGAAACGAACCGCCTCGGACAGAAGACGATGGCCGGTTATTTCAAGTACGACAAGGCGGTGGGCAAGGGGCGCGAGCCGATCGCCGATCCCGAGGTAGAGGCGCTCTTCGCGGAAGAATCGCGGCGCGCCGGCATCGCACCCCGCGAAGCGAGCGACGACGAAATTCGCGAGCGATTGCTGTACGCGCTGGTCAACCGCGGCGCATACCTGTTGGAAGAGGGTGTCGCGCTGCGGCCCGGCGACATCGACATCGTGTACGTGTACGGCTACGGTTTTCCGCCGCATCACGGCGGCCCGATGTGGTATGCCGACGAAGTGGGCGTCGAGAACGTCTATGCGCGAATTCTGGAGTTCGAAGCGCAGTTCGGCGAGCAATGGAGGCCGTCGGCGCTTCTCGCCGGCGTCGCGTCCAAGAGCGGCAAGCTTGCCGACGTTACCCTCGAGCTAACTCATGCCTGAAGCCGTGATCGTTTCCGTCGCGCGCACGCCGATCGGCCGCGCGTTTCGCGGCGCGTTCAATCAGACTCCCGGTGCGACGATGGCGGGACACGTCGTGAAGCACGCGCTCGAGCGCGCCGGGATCGACCCCGCAGAAGTGGACGACGTCGTGATGGGCTGCGGGTTACCGGAGGGCGCAACGGGCAACAACGTCGGCCGCACGGCGGCGCTGCGCGCCGGATGTCCGGTGACCGTCCCCGGGCAGACGATCAGCCGGTTCTGCGCATCGGGCCTCGACGCGATCGCGACGGCGGCGAAGCGCGTGATCGCGGACGGCGCGAACGTCGTCGTGGCCGGCGGCGTCGAGTCGATCAGCATGGTGCAGAACGAGGTGCACACGCATTTCCTTGCCGAGGAATGGCTGGCGCGCCACGTTCCCGATCTTTACACGCCGATGCTCTACACCGCCGACTTCGTGGCGAAGAAGTACCAAGTTTCGCGCGAGCGCCAAGACGAGTACGCGCTGCAGAGCCAGCAGCGGACCGCGGCCGCACAGAACGCGGGGCGCTTCGACGCCGAGATCGTGCCGCTGCCCTCCTGGAAATACGAGCAGGACAGGACGACCGGTGCGGTAAGCGAGCAGCGCGTCGACCTGCGCAAAGACGAGGGGAATCGGCCCGATTCGACGCTGGAGGGGCTCGCGGCGTTGAAGAGCGCCGTTCCCGGCGTCGCCGACACCTCGATTACGGCGGGCAACTCCTCGCAGCTCTCGGATGGCGCGGCCGCGGTCACGGTCGTCGACGCAAAGTACGCACAGCAGCGAAACCTCGTGCCGCTCGGAATCTACCGCGGCTACGTCGCCGCCGGCTGCGAGCCCGGCGAGATGGGAATCGCGCCGATCTACGCCGTTCCGAAGCTGCTCAAGCTTCACGGCCTGACGATCGACGACATTGGGATATGGGAACTCAACGAGGCGTTCGCCGTGCAGACCGTCTACTGTCGCGATACGCTAGGCCTGCCCAACGACCGCTTCAACGTCGACGGAGGCGCGATCTCCATCGGCCATCCATACGGAATGAGCGGCGCGCGGATGACGATGCACGCGCTGATCGAGGGCAAGCGGCGCGGCGAAAAGTACGTGGTCGTCACGATGTGCGTCGCAGGCGGCATCGGCGCCGCGGCGCTATTCGAGCTAGCATGAGAGGGCCGACCCTCGCGGCAGTAGTTTGTGCGTCGTTCTTTTTCAGTGCCGGCGCTGCCGAGGCAGCTGAGCCTCAGCTTCTTCAGGTGCAACTTCAGAGCACACTTCTTTCACGGTTCTTGAAGCAACCGGTCGGCTTCAATGCGAGCGTACTGCTACCTGATGATTATTACAAAGCGACAACACGCCGCTACCCCGTCGTATATGTATTTCCAGGTTTTGACGGCCCGTCAACGATTGACGAATCGACCGAATTACAGTGGCAGCGCCCAATGCGAGCTCTTGGCGCGCAGTTCATAGTTGTCATCCTTGATGGCATGATCGAAGTAGACGGCGAAGATCTACACCAGCAGTTTGCCGACTCTGCAAACGACGGGCCGTGGGGCACTGCGCTCGTACAGAATTCATACCGGCGACAAACGCGCATTTCAGAACACTTGGAACGAGCCAAACGACATTTCTATTCGGTCATTCATCGGGTGGATGGTCGGCGCTTTGGCTGCAAGTCAACTATCCTGATGCGTTCAACGGAGTATGGGCAGTTGCTCCTGACCCGGTGGACTTTCACGCTTTTCTGGGTCCGGATCTCACGAATCCGGCGCAGAATTTTTATCGAGATGGTCTCGGGAACATGTACACAATATGCCGCAGGTACGGCCACGATATGACAACGCTACGCGCTCTCGTATCGGGCAGCCTGGTCTGCTACGCGGTTTTGCCGCCCCCTGGCCGCAAACCGTGGGGAGTGCGACAAATCGATACTTACGATGAGGTTTTTAGCCCCAGACGGTTGGATGGAACTCCCGCTCCGCTCTTTGACCGCACGACCGGCGTGATCGATTCCGCAGTTGCGGACTACTGGGAAGAGCATTACGATATCACGCGAGTTCTTGAGAAGCGATGGAGCGTTTTGGCTCCGAAACTACGGGGGAAGCTTCACGTCTTCGTCGGGGCGGAAGACACCTTTCACCTGGAGGGTTCGGTGAAGCTCATGAAGGCGGCGTTGACGCGCCTAGATAGCGACGCCGAGTTCGGTATCATGCCTGGTGCCGACCATTGGCAGATATTTGACTACCACGGCGGCTTGATCAGATACGCGATCGGCGAGATGACGCTGCGGTTGGCTGCAGACCCGTCCCTTAGCCGGTATGTTACGAAGTGAAGAACGGCCAACGAACCCGATTTGGAGGTAACCGTGAAAGGATTGTGCGTCAACCTCGTCGCCCTCATGATTTATGCTGTGGCCACGGTTTCCGTAAGGGCTGCCGGCGTCGATGAGCTCGGTCGTTACTTAGGCACGTGGACGAGCCCGGGAACGTTGTACGATACTCCGTACAGCAAGGCCGGGACCGCAACCGCGACGACGACCTGCGCGTGGTCGCAGGATCACGTGTTCATGATCTGCCAGCAGAGCATCACGCTGAACGGAAAGCCCAACAACGCCCTGAGCATCTATACCTACGACACCGCGAAGAGCGTGTATCGATTCTTCAACATCGGCACGGACGGCGCCGACGGTTCGGTCATTTCCGTCGAGGGCGACACCATCACCTACAGCAACTCGTTCACCGACAAAGGCAAACAGGTCACGATCCGCACGCTCAACGTGTGGGAGAGTCCGATGCTCTATCGGTGGCGCACGGAGTATTCAGCCGACTCGGGCAAGACGTGGACGCCGATGGCGGTGGGCACCGCGCAGCGGCAATGAGCCAAATTCACGTGTCGTCCTTCGACTCGCTGCGCTCGCTCAGGACTACGACTCTCGCCTGTCCTTCGACTCCGCTCGCTGTCGCTCGCTCCGCTCAGGATGACATTGCCGTGAGGCCGCTTATTATTTTGCGGCCCAGGCCGTGCACCAGCCCTTCGGGCTGATCGATCCGTCGATGAGCTGGCACGTGCCGTTCGCGGTCGCGGAGCTTCCCTTGGTGAAGAACTTGCACCCCGAGCACTGGTGACCGCCGCTCGGCGTGCTCTGATATTTGAACTGCGCCTTCGTGCCCTTGGCGTCGGCCGTCGTCGTTTCGGCTAAGAGGAGTCCGGCGAGAGCGGGCAGGGTAACCGCTGCCGTAACGAACTTGCCGCGCGTCATTGGGTTGCTTGAGTCTGTCACTTCCGGTGGTACCTCCGTCTGGGAGGTTGGCGAACGATGGGGATTCTCATCCCGATCCTCTCTCACTGGAGCTTAATGGTACGCTAATCGGCTATCCGATGCTTTGTCTTTGAGATTCGGTTTCAATTGGCGTGAGGGGAAACAAAGACTGTATGACAAGCAAGTGGTTCACAAGCGTGATATCCGGGGTTGCCCTGATTGGGGTGACCTTTACCAGTGCGCTTCCGGCACCGGCCGAGCAGGCGCCCGACAAGAACGGGCCCGGCGTAGCTCGGGTCAGCATCATCCAAGGCTCGGCGGTAGTCCAGCGCGGCGACAGCAAGACGCAGAGCGCCGCCGTGCTCAACACGCCGCTGCTCCCGGGCGACTACATCTCGACCGGGCAGACGTCGCGTGCCGAGCTGCAGTTCGACGGCTACACCGCCGTTCGACTCGGCGGCAACGTTCAGGCTCGCATCACCAACAACGATCCGAACAATCGGAGGGTGCAGCTGGCCGACGGCACGATCGAGGTCGCCGTCGTGCGCGCCGCGCAGCCCATCGACGTCGATACGCCTTCGCTGACGGTGCGCGCCCAAGAGGCGGGCGACTACCGTGTCACGATCGCGCGAGACGGCTCGAGCTGGGTTACCGCTCGGCGCGGTACCGGCGAGGTGATCACGCCGCAGCGTACTTATACGCTCAGCCAGGGCAGGACGCTCGTCGCGCGGGGATCGGCTTCGAATCCTTCGATCACCTACACGACTGAGGTCGCATTCGACTCTTTCGACGATTTCAACGCCAAGCGCGATCAGACGATGATCGCGGCAATCAACGCGAGTCCCAACCTGAACTCGGACATCGCCGGCTACGATAACCTCGGCGCCTACGGTCAGTGGCAGGACGTTTCGGGCTACGGCCAGTCGTGGGTACCGAACGAGCCCTCAGGATGGGCTCCGTATCGTAACGGTTCTTGGGTCTGGGAAGGCGGCTACGGCTGGACGTGGGTCGGCAACGAGCCGTGGGGCTGGGCGCCGTATCACTACGGCAACTGGTACTCTTGCGCCGGCTGCGGAGCATCGGGCTGGGCCTGGTATCCGCCAGTGTCGTCCGCGCCGGTTTGGTCGCCCGCATTAGTCGGATTCTTCGGATTCGGCGGAGGCGTCGGCGTCTCGATCGGTTTTGGCGGCGGCTACGGGTACGGCGGCTATGGCGGTTACGGCGGTTACGGCGGCTACGGCGGCTACGGCGGTTACGGCGGCTTCGGCTATCCGTATATCGGCTGGTGCCCGCTGGCGCCGTATGAGACGTACTACCCGTGGTATCCGGGTTGGAGTTGGCTAGGATTCGGCTGGGGCTGGCCGGGATGGGGCCTCGGTTATCAAGGCTTCTACGGCGGCAACATCGTCAACATCAACAGGACCAACATCTACAACATCTACCGTAACTTCCGCCACGGCGGCGGGAGCGGTACGGTGGTCGGCCGATTCCGCGGCGGCACCGTCAGAGGCCATACCATTGCGGTCACGTCGCGCAACATCGGCGGCCGCGTCGGATCGATCCGTGGCGCCCTACCGATACGGCCGGGCCTTGCGAACCTGCGCTTCTCCAACGGGTCGGTCCGTGGCGTGCGGTTCTCGAGAGCCTTCGATTCGCCGCGCTTCGCGATGAACCGGACGGTTGCGGCGCGCACGTCCTTCGCGGTGCAGCAGCACGAAACCGCGCGAGCGATTCACGCCACGACCGCGCGCGCCGGAGCACCGGTAACTCGCGGAAACGAAGGCACACTCCATGGAACCACGATGACTCGCGGCAACGAAGGCACGCTTCGTGGAACCACGATGACTCGCGGCAGTGAAGGCACGCTTCGTGGAACCACGCCGGTAATGCGTGAGAACGCGCCGGTAACTCGCGAGAACGGCTCCGTCTCGCGCGCTCCGTCGGGTTCGTGGCAGCGCTTCAACGACTCGCGAGGCGTGCAGGGACGCACGAACGGCTTCGCGCCGCGTTCCGAGGGCACGACTTCGGGCATGGGTGTGGGGCGTGCATCGCAGGGCGTACGCGCACCGGAATCGGGCGTACGTGCACCCGTGACGAACATGGGCGCGCGGCAGGACCGGGCACCCAGCGATTCCTGGAGCAGGTTCTCACAGACTCGCGGTAACTTCGCGGCTCCGGTCTCGACCGGTCGCGGAGCGTACTCGCGCGAGTCGGCTCCTTCGTACTCGCGGGGATCGTACGGATCGCCGTACCAGCGCGAGTCGGCTCCGTCGTACTCGCGCGGATCGTACGGATCGCCGTACCAGCGCGAGTCGGCTCCCTCGTATTCACGCGGATCTTATCCGTCGTACTCGCGGGGCTCGTACGGTTCGTATCCCTCATACTCGCGGCAATCCGCTCCCTCGTATTCGCGGCAGTCGGCGCCCTCGTACTCACGTGGACCGGCTCCCTCGTACTCGCGCGGCGCAGTCTCTGCTCCGCCGAGATCGGGCGGGGGCGGTGGCGGCTCCGATCGCAGGGGCGGAGGCCGGCCACCCCAATAAGTGGGGACCTCGCCCGGATGAATGGGGCGGCGCCAAGGCGCCGCCCTTTCGCTTGCAGAAACGCGGTCTTAGCTTTCTTCACGGCACTTCTGCAAGGAGCCCGACATTCAAATGAACACGCTACGCTTTTCGTTAGGCGTCGCAGCGCTCTGCCTGGTCGTATCCGGACCGGCGGTCAGCGCCACGCAGCACATGGCCCACCCGATCAACGTGAACACCTGCAATCCTCAGCGCAACAACTCTGTGGCGACGGGCTACGCGGGCTACGCTCCGGCGTACTATCCCGGTGGGATCGGTCCGTATTGGGGCTGGCCGTCCGTTTACGGATATCGGTACTACCAGTATCCAGTCGCCGGAAACCCGACGCTCGGCATCGATTACGTCAACGCGACGAGCACCGTCATGAAGGACATCGAGTTCGGACTGATCGCGAACGGCCACCTCGTAGCCGAAGTGCGCGACGTTGGAACGTTTTCACCGGGCATCGAGATCAAGCATGAGTTCGGTCTCAATCGCAACGTCTTTCCGCTTCGCACCGGACTGCCGAAGTGCGTTCCGCTGAAGATCACGTTCGCCGACGGCACGAAGTGGAAGAATCCGCACCTGCCGGCGTTACAACGCGCGCTCTACGCTCAATAGCAACTAACAAAAGAACGCCCCGGTGTCGTCACCGGGGGCGGGGTTTTTGAATTAGACGCGGTATAAATTCTCTATGACTCAAGATCTTTCTGCGCTTCAAGCGAGCGACAACGTCTGGGACATGGCCCAGCGCCAGCTTGACGAGGTCGGCTTGCTCATCGGCCTCAACGAGTCGCTGCACGGCTACTTGCGCGTGCCCAAACGCGTGCTCGAGGTCTCCATTCCCGTCCGCATGGACAACGGAGGCTTTCGCATGTTCGCCGGCTACCGCGTGCAGCACAACCTGTCGCGCGGGCCAGGCAAGGGCGGGATTCGCTTTCACCCGGACGTGACGCTCGACGAAGTCAAGGCGCTCGCGATGTGGATGACCTGGAAGTGCGCGCTGGTCAACATCCCGTTCGGCGGTGCGAAGGGCGGCGTCATCTGCGATCCCAAGCACATGTCGATGCAGGAGCTCGAGAACCTCACCCGCCGCTTTACGAGCGAGATCTCGATCATCATCGGTCCGGAGAAAGACATTCCTGCGCCCGACGTCTACACGACGCCGCAGATGATGGCCTGGATCATGGACACGTTCTCGATGCAGCACGGGTACTCGATCTCGGGGGTCGTCACGGGCAAGCCGGTTGCGATCGGCGGATCGCTCGGTCGCGATAAGGCGACGGCCCGCGGCTGCATGTACGTCGTCGACGAAGCGATGGAGAGCCATGGAAAGACGATCGAGGGCGCCCGCGTTGCGATTCAGGGCTTCGGGAACGCCGGGATGTACGCGGCGCAGCTCATGGCGGAACGTGGCTATCGCGTCGTTGCGGTGTCGGATTCGCTGGGCGGCGTGGCCAACGAACGGGGCCTCGACATCAAAGGTTTGATGGCCCATAAGTCCGAGACCGGGTCCGTCGTCGGATTCACCGGCGGCGAACGCACGAACAACCACGAGGTGCTGGAGTTCGACTGCGACGTGCTCGTGCCGGCGGCGCTCGAAAAGGTGATCACGCGCGAGAATGCACCGCGCATCAGGGCGGGGATCGTCGCAGAGGCCGCCAACGGCCCGACGCTTCCCGATGCCGACGACATCCTCTTCGATCGCGGCATCATGGTGCTGCCGGACATCTTGGCCAACGCGGGCGGCGTCACCGTATCGTATTTCGAGTGGGTGCAAGACCTTCAGGCAAACTTCTGGGAAGAAGACGAGATCAACGAGCGCCTCAAGCGCAAGCTGACGCGCGCCTTCCGCGAGGCGCACGAACAGGCGAAGCGCCACGGCGTCTCGATGCGCAAGGGCGCGTACTGCGTCGCAGTCGCGCGCGTTGCCGAGGCGACGAAGCTCCGCGGCCTCTACCCGTAGGAGCCTGCCTGACCCAACTCGGGCTGTTCGGAGCCGGCCGGCGGACGCTCGTCGACGACGAAACCGGCTCCATCGTGTACCTCCCCGCGTTCGTCGATTCGCAGAGTTCGCGACAATGGTTTCGCGATCTCCGCGACGCGGTGCCCTGGCAGAGCGAACGCCGCCGCATGTACGATCGCGACGTCGACGTGCCGCGCCTGGTCGCGCGCTATCAACTCGACGACGCGGCTCTGCCGCCGGCGCTCGGTGAAGCTGCGGGGCGCGTCGGGCAGGCCACCGGAACGCCGTTCAACTCGGCAGGCTTGAACTACTATCGCGACGGCCGCGATAGCGTCGCGCCGCACAACGATCATCTCTACGAGATCGTCGCGCCCCATCCGATCGCACTGGTCTCGCTCGGCGCGACACGGCTCATGACGATCCGCAGCAAAGGTAAATTGCGCCGCCGAAAGTTCGACATCGATCTGGAGGACGGAAGCCTGCTGCTCATGAGCTACGAGACGCAGCTCCACTACGATCACGGCGTTCCCAAGACACGCACGCCGGTGGGCCCGCGCATAAGCGTCGCTTTGCGCGTCCGCCCGCGCTAAATGCGCATAGCGCCGGCTGTCGTTGTTGGCGCGCTGGCGCTGGGCGGCTGCGCGCGCGGTGCCGCTCCGGCCGCGCAGCACGTCTTGCGAATTGCGGATAACTCCGATCCTACGTCGCTCAACCCGCTGCTGGCACACGATCAGAACACGATCGGTTACGACCTCCTGGTCACGCAGACGCTCGTCGGCCTATCCGCGGATAACCGGCTCGTTCCCGTGCTGGTCACGCGCGTGCCGACCCGCGCGAACGGCGACGTCTCCGCCGACGGCAGAGCGATCGTCTACCATCTACGCCGCGGCGTCCGCTTTGCCGACGGACGCGAGCTCACTTCCGCCGACGTCGCCTTCACGTTTCGCGCGATCGAGGATCCGCGAAATCCGGTGGAGTCGGAAGACGCGTACCGGCGCGTGCAGTCGCTCGCGACGCCGGGCCGCTACACCGTCGTGCTGCGCCTGAAGCGGCGTTGGAATGCCGCCGTCGCGGAGCTCTTCGCGCAGGCAGACTTCGCGTTTGGAATCCTTCCCGCGCACGCATTCGCATCGACCGACGTAACGCGTGCCCCGTGGAATCAGCGGCCGTTTGGAACGGGACCGTTCAGAGTGGTGAAGTGGGAGCGCGCGAATCGCATCGTGCTCGAGCCCAATCCGTACTATCGCCCTCGTCCGAAGCTGCGCGCCATCGTCTTCGCGCTGATTCCGACGACGGGGGCCTCGTTGATCGCTCTGCGCTCGCACGGCGTGGACGTTGCGGAGATCGATCCGGCGCAGCTGCCGGACGCGCGCAACGTTCCCGCTACGCGCGTCATCGTCACGCCGGTCAACGGCGTCTACCTCTTGATGCTGCAGACGACGGCGTCTCCGACCGACGACGCGCACGTCCGCCGGGCCATCTCCGCGGCGATCGACCGGCTGGAGATCGTTCGCGGCAGTTTCGGCGCGTTGCGTGGCGCCGACTCGTTCCTCCCGCCGGTCTTTGCGTGGCACGATGCCGCGCGAGGGCCGGTGCCGAGCGTCGCGGGCGAGCTCTTCGCGGCCGGCTGGCGCAAGATTGAGGGCCGCTGGACCAAACGGGGGCGATCGCTGAGCGTGACGATCACGATTGCGCCCGAGCGCGGCGAGTGGATGTCGGTGATGGCGCAGGAGCAGCTCCGTATGGCGGGCATCGACGCGCAGATCAAGCCGTATCCGTTGGCGCTCTTCAACGCGCCGAACGGCCCGCTGCGAAGCGGCAACTTTACCGTCGCGTCGGCGCAGTGGATCGGCGCCGCCGATCCCGAGCAATCGGTGATCTTCGCGTGCAGCCAGCGCGGTCCCAACGGTAACAACTCGATGAACTACTGCAACCGGCGCTTCGATGCGCTATTCGAAGATCAAGCGGTGACTGCCGATCCGCGCCGGAGGCGCCAAGATTTCGTCGACATGCAGCGGATCGTTCGCGCCGACGTGCCGGTCGCGCCGATCGCCTTCGCATCGAACGTCGACGTCGTGAGCGATCGCGTGCGCGGATTCCAACGGAACATGCTCATGTATCCCGTCGATGCGGAGACCTGGGACGTTCGCTAAGTTGGCATCGCCGTGGGCGAAGTCGAAGGCTCGGGCGTGGGCCCGTAAATCGCCTCGGCCGCCGTGCAGAACGTCTTCGACCCGAGGTTGAAGTCGACGAGCGGTTCGCCTTGGTCCGTCGTTGCGGTGCCGCGCACCGTGACCGCCGCGTCGGCGGGAAGCGCGATCCGGTTGTAGAGCAAGTTGGTTTGACGCGTCAGCGCGCCGATCGATCGGTCGTTGAGGTTGTCGTCGAACCACTTGCACGTGTCGACCGCCCCCGGCAGGCCGGTAAACGTGTAGAGGATCGTCTGGGCCGAGGCGACGCCGCCGGCCAGGGCGAGGATTACAAGGAAGGCCGCGGTGGCGGCGGTCGGGCGTTTCATCTGAACGTGATACTACGCGCTCATGCGCCGACCTTGCAGCTCGGCGGCGGCCTTCGAAAGCAGCACCCGGACCTCGTCGTCGCCGGTCTGCTCGAAGTTCTGATAGTAGAGCCCGACGGCGTGAAACGGTTCGGGCGTCTGGACGTAGACGACGCGGTCGACGAGGCCGCGCAGGCTGGCGACCGTGCGCGGCGCCGCCACCGGGACGGCGGCGACGATCGCGGCGGGCCGGCGCTCTCGCAGCGCCGTTGCCGCGGCGCGCATGGTCGCTCCGGTCGCAAGCCCGTCATCCACGACGATCACGGTCTTGCCCGTAATGTCGGACTCGGGGCGAGCGTCGCGATAGGCGACCTCGCGACGGCGCAGCTCGCCGAACTCGCGCCGAATGACTTCTTCGAGCGCCGCCGGTTCGATGCCGAGCGACGCTATGAGCTCGTCGTCGACGACGCAGGTGCCGTCGCTCGCGAGCGCTCCCATCGCGAGCTCTTCATGACCCGGAACGCCCAGCTTGCGCACCACGTAGACGTCGAGTGGAGCGCCGAGCCGCCGTGCGATCTCGTAGCCGATCGGAACGCCTCCCCGGGGCAGCGCCAGCACGATTACGCTCGGATCGCCCGCATATTCGGCCAGCGCATCGGCGAGCTGCCGACCGGCATCGGCTCGGTCCGCGAACAGCTGCATGGAGGGAGTCTTCCCTAGTCCGGGGGTCCCCCATCCTGCTGGATGATCCGCTCGAGGTCGTTGGGCGTCGAACCGGCGCAGGCGCGGGCGCGCGGCAGGGGCGCCGGCGTGAAGACCGTCGGCCCCTGAGTGAAGTCGAAGACGTCCGAGATCGAGTTGGACGACGCGTCACTCGTTCCGAGCGAGCCGAGGCGGAAGGTCTCCTCGATGAATTTCAGGACGCTGCCGAAGCTGTATTGCGTGTGCGAAACCGCGTGCGGTTTGGCGAACGGGGAGATCACGATCATCGGCACGCGGAAGCCCAGCCGCGTGTAGCTGATTTGCGGCGGCGCCACGTTGTCGTACCAGCCGCCCCAGTCGTCCCACAGAACGACGATCGCCGTGTTCTTCCAGTACCGGCTCGTGCCGATCGCATTGACGATCTTGGTGACCCACCGCGGGCCGCCGTTGCAGCCGCTCGCCGGATGGTCCGAGTCGTTGAGAATCGGAACGACCCAGGAGACCGCCGGCAGCGTACCCGCCTCGACGTCGGCGAGAACGTTGGTGTTCGGGGAACTGATGTCGTGTTTCCAATCCGACCCGTAGCGCACTTTTTTGATCGCATCGAAGCCGTTCCAAGCGAAACTCGAGAGGTCGGGATACGAGACTCTAAACGAGTCGACGTAGTATCGCCACGAGACGTTGGCCCCGTCGAGAAGATCGGCGATCGTGCGGTATTGAGTGAAACACGGAAATGGGCCGCCGAACTCGCTCACGCGACCGTTCTTGAAGATCACCGCCGTCGCCGCGCCCAGCGGCGCGTCGCAGCCCCACGGCATTCCGTCGGGTTGGTCCGTGAGCGATTCGCGATCGTTCAGCCGCGCGGTCCCCGAGAGTATCGCTTGGTGCGCGACGAAACTCGCGGCCGTTTCGGTAAAGAACATCTGGTCCGCGAGCGCGTACTGCTTGGCCAGCTTCCAGTACGCGGCGACGTCGGAGCGCCGGACGTACGAATAGGGATAGAGCTTTGCGGGTTGCCCGCCTTGGCTCTCGCCGAGGTCGATGAGGTCGAAGCCGTCGTTCCGGCAGACGTTTGCCGCGTCGGCATCGCACTCGAGCTCGAAACACTGGTGGGAGTGGCAGATGTCCGTGCCGCCGAGCCCGGCCGGGCCTTCGGCGAGCGGAATCGGCTTGAGCGGAACCTCGCGCGCTACCTTGCACCACGCCGGGCCGGCCTTGCATAGTCCTTGCATCGCCGTGTCGGCGCCGGGAAAGCCCGCGAAGAGATTGTCGAAGCTGCGGTTCTCTTGCAACAAAATGACGACGTGCGCGATCGCGTGCGGCGGCGAGCCCGGGACGCTCGGGCCTGCCGCCGAGCTCGTGCAACCCGCGACGACGGTTAGGGTAAGCGCCGCGAACGCGCTACTCCGGAACGCCGTGATCGTGCTCGATCACCTGGCGCATCCCGTCCGCACCGGCCCCGTTCGTCACCCTGCCCGCACACGGCAATGCGTGCGGGACCGGCGCCGCGGTGAATTTCATTCGGGGTTTGCGTGAAGTCGAAGACGTCTTCCATCGAGGGCGCGGACGCGTCGGTCGTGCCGAGCGAACCGATATTAAAGGTCTGCTCGATGAGCTTCAGGATGCTGCCGAACTCGTAGTGCGTGTGTGAAACGCTGTTCGGCTTGGCGAAGGGCGAGATGACGATCATCGGTACGCGGAAACCCAGCTCCGTGTAGTTGATCTGCGCCGGCGGCGCGTTGTCGTACCAGCCGCCCCAGTCGTCCCAGAGCAGCACGATCGCCGTGTTCTTCCAGTACTGGCTCGTGCCGATGGCGTTGACGACCTTCGTCACCCACTGCGGTCCGCCGTCGCACCCGCTCGCGGGATGGTCGGAATCGTAGAGCGTCGGGATGACCCAGGACATGGCCGCAAGCTTGCCCGACTTGAGGTCGCTGAAGATGTTGGTGTTGGGCGAGCTCATGTTCCCTTTCCAGTCCGGACCGTGGAAGATCTTGCGGATCGCCCGGTAACCGTTCCAGACGCCGCCCGAGAAATCGAATGGCGTTTGAATGCAGCAGCGATCGACGTAGTAACGCCAGGAAACGCTCTTCGCGTCGAGCAAGTCGGCGATCGAGGCCCAGTTGAAGCACGGGAACGGCCCGTTGAGGCTCACGGTACCGTCCTTGAAGATCACGGAGGTCGTCGTTCCCGGATACGAGTCGCAGCCCCACGGCGGAAGCGTGGGCTGATCGGTCTCAGATTCACGATCGTTGAGCTTCACGCTGCCGGTGAGCAGGATCTGGTGGGAGATGAAGCTCGAAGCGGTCTCGCTGAAGAACATCTCGTCCGCAAGCGTGTATTGGTGCGCGAGGTTCCAATACGGCTTCGTCTCGGTGCGGTCGACGTAGGCGTACGGATAGAGCTTGGCGGGCGGCCCGCCGCCCG
Organism: Vulcanimicrobiota bacterium; assembly: GCA_963759245.1. Taxonomy (GTDB): domain Bacteria; phylum Vulcanimicrobiota; class Vulcanimicrobiia; order Vulcanimicrobiales; family Vulcanimicrobiaceae; genus Cybelea. Next base: position 781,606 of record CAVWYN010000003.1, read on the forward strand.
ATTGTCCGAAGTTGATGAGATCGAAGCCGTCCATTTGACAGACCTTCGATGCGTTGGGATCGCACTCGACCTCGAAGGCGGTCGTGTGGTTGTGGTCGATGTCGACGCCGGTGTTGAGCCCACCCGTGGCGAGTTTCACCGAACGAAGGTTGACGATATGCGATCCCTTGCACCAGGGAGCCGGCTTGCACTTACCCTGCAAGGTCGTGTCGGCGCCGGGAAAACCCGCGAAGAGATTGTCGAAGCTGCGATTCTCTTGAACCATCACGACGATGTGCTGAATCGAGTTCGACGGCGGCGACGACGGCGGTGGCGTTATGCTCCCGCTCGAGCTCGTGCAACTCGTGAGAGCGAACAGCGCAGCGCACAGAAAGAAATAATAACGTTTCATGACGACCTCCGGGTAACGAGTTCCGTTTCCGGCGTATTCGACGCAGGAAAAGATAAAATCTTGTAGGAGTCGTTCCGATGACTGTGGTTAACGGCTTTCCGCTCTCCAAGGCCGGCCTAGGGCGGGCAATCGCGGCCGCGACGGCTGCGATTGCGTGCATGATTCCGTGGCCGGTTGCAGCAATCGATACGATTCCCTTTACCGAAGTTAATGGCGGCTTGATCCAGGTCCAAGGATCGGTCGACGGAGAGTCGCCCGTGTCGATGCTGGTCGATCTGGGCGCCGGCGTCGACGTGCTCTCGACTACGATCGGGCGCCGCTTGGTCGTCGTGAAGGGCAAGTACGTGAGCCTGCGCTTGACGGGGGAGCGCGTCGATCTTCCGATCGGAACGATCGTTTCGCTGGCCCTGAACGGCGTGCACGTGGACGCGCCGCACGTCGGCATATGGAATGGATTGGACGGCATGGGAGTCGCCGGCTTGATCTCCGCGACCGCGTTTCGCGACATCACGACGACGTTCGATTTCCGAAATCACCAGATTATCATCGAAGACGCTCAGTCGTTTCCCGAACGCACGCGCACCGCGATTCGCCTCCCTCTGATGTTGCAGGACGATCTCGGCATCGCGCTCGGCGTCTTCGCGCGCTTCGACTTCGGCAACGGGAAGACGGGCCTCTGCGAGATCGACACGGGCTCGCAGGGGATCATGATCGACAAGAGCCTGGCGCCGTCGTTGGGTGTCAATCTCAACGATCCGAGACTGGAGCACGTGCGCGCGGCGACCGGCGATCAGGTCAAGGCGCGAATCTCGACGATCGGCCTCGAGGGCGCTCCCGAGACGAACATTACGCAGCCGAGCGTGACCTTTGCGAACTTGATCTACGACTGCAACGTCGGTAACGCGTTCTGGGCCGGCCGCGTCTTCACGCTGGATTTGCAAAAGCGGTGGCTGTACTTCGCCACGGCCGGTTAGGGTTCGCCCGCCCGCTCGATTTCCGGTGATTATCGCGAGCGCGAGGCGGGTATGAGGGCGGCGTCATGACACTGCCTCCCGGCGCGCCGCCCGACCTGACGCTCGTGGCGCAGCGCTTCGCGGAAACAAGCCGCGGCGTCGTCAGCTTCCGTCTGCATCGTACCTTCGAAGTGCATGCGGGTTTCTCGAGCCGCCATGAAGATCTCGTACTGGACGGAATCTCGAGCGACGGCGTCGTGACGAAGGTCCATATCTCGAGTTACACGATCGACGGTAAACCGGCCGACGCGGCAACGCAGGCCGCGTTGACGCAGTCGTACGAGCATCCCAACCCCAGTGCCGTTTTCAACGCTCCGTTCGATTCGCGCTACGTCGGCGCGTATCAATACGCGAGCGCGGGACCGCAGAAGATCGCATTCACGTCGAATCTGCAAGACGCGGCGCATGGAAACGGCAGCTTTTCGTACGATGCGGGCGACAACGTCCTCACGTACACGTACAAGCCCAACGTCCTGCCGCCGCATGCAAGCTCGGGCTCGGTAACGGATCGGCGCGCGGAGGTGCTGCCGGGGTACTGGGCGGTGACCCAAGAGACGCAGGATTATAAAGGGAGTTACGGGCCGTTCCCCGGCGCGGGCACCGTCGCGCTCACCTACTCCGATTTTCGTCGCTTTGCCGACCTTCAAAGCGCGCTTCAGGCCTTGCCAAATTCCTGACGGCAGGCTTTGTCATCCCCACGCAAAACCCGTGACGCCGGAGGAGAGTGTAGATGCCGGACGCCATGAAGACCCTGTTCCTGAATCCGCCGAGCTTTGAGGGCTACGACGGCGGCGCGGGGTCGCGCTATCAGTGCCGCCGCGAGGTGCGGTCGTTCTGGTATCCGACGTGGCTCGCGCAGCCCGCCGCGATGGTGCCGGGCAGCAAGCTCATCGACGCTCCGCCCGACGACTTGAGCGTGGATCAGGTGGCGCCGCTGGCAAAAGAGTACGACCTCATCATCCTGCACACGAGCACGCCTTCGTTTAACAACGACGCGCGCTTCGCCGCGCGCCTCAAGGAAGAGAACCCGGACGTTCTGGTTGGAATGGTGGGCGCGCACGTCGGCGTGCTGCCGGAACAGTCGCTGCGCGGCGCGCCGGCGGTGGATTGGGTCAGCGTCGGGGAGTTCGACTACACGTGCGTCGACGTCGCTTCGGGCAAACCGTATCGCGAAGTCGATGGTTTGGCGTATCGCAACGGCGACGAGATCGTGCGTACTCCAGAGCGCCCCACGATCACGGACATGGACGCCTTCCCGTCGGTGCTCGACGTCTACCGCCGCGACCTAACGATCCCGAACTACTTCAACGGATATTTGCAGCACCCGTACATTTCGCTCTATACGGGTCGCGGCTGCAAGTCGCGGTGCACGTTCTGCCTCTGGCCGCAGACGATCGGCGGGCACCTCTATCGCGTGCGCGGCGTCGACAGCGTCGAGGCCGAGATGGCGCGAGCGAAGGCGCTCTTCCCGGAGGTGCGCGAGTATTTCTTCGACGACGATACGCTCACCGATAACATCCCGCGCGTGGAAGAGATCGCGCGGCGACTGGGCCGCATCGGAATCACGTGGTCGTGCAACGCGAAGCCGAACGTACCGCGCGCGACGCTGGAGATCATGAAGGCCAACGGCCTGCGCTTGTTGCTCGTGGGCTACGAGTCGGGCAACCAGCAGGTGCTCAACAACATGAAGAAGGGCACGCGGCTCGACATCATCCGCCGGTTCTCGAAAGATTGCCGCGAGCTCGGCATCAAGGTGCACGGCACGTTCATTCTGGGGATGCCCGGCGAGACCCCGGAGACGATTCACGAGACGATCAACTTCGCGTGCGAGATGGACCCGGAGACCATTCAGGTCTCGCTGGCCGCGCCGTATCCCGGGACGTACCTCTACAAGCAGGCCCAAGAGAACGGCTGGCTCGAGGCGCAGAGCAGCGACCTCGTCGACACGCACGGCGTGCAGCACGCCGCGCTGCACTATCCCGGGCTGACGTCGACGATGATGTTCGAATCGGTCGACGAGTTCTATCGCCGCTTCTACTTCCGGCCGCGCAAGATGTTCTCGCTGCTCGGCGGGATGATCGGCGATCGTCAGGTGATGAAACGGCGTCTGCGCGAGGGAGTCGAGTTCTTCCACTTCCTGCGCGAGCGCAAGCGCGAAAACGCCGCGGCCTCACCGGCAGCGACGTCGGCCGTTTCTTAGCCGGCTATTTCAGCGTCAGCACCGATACGCTATAGGGCGGCAGCGCTAGCGGTATCGTCGCGCCGACGTTCCCGAGGCTGCGCTTTACCGGACCCACCCACCGATTGCCCTTCGATTTATCGTACTGAGCCTTGCCATAGGTCGCGAGCGTGGCCGCGAAGCTCGTTCTCGTCGTGTTCTTTACTTGCGCCTCGACGTCGATCTTCGAGAGCGTGTTGTTGAAGAGCGCGAACGCGTAGCCGTTGCCCTCGGCGAAGCCGTACGCGCGCACCGCGGGGTGGAGCGACGGTGGAACGGTGGTGGTTCGGACCTGCGAACCGCCGGGTACCTCGCCGGCGAGGAGCGCCATCACGCGCGCAGTCGGAAACGGCGTGCCGCCCGGGATCTTCGGTGCGCCCTGACAGCCGTATTCCGGTAGCGTATCCGAGAAGAGCGCCTCGGTTCCAAAGTTCTGCCAGCCGTAGAGCTGCTGCGAGAAGTCGCCGTTTTGATCGCAGCTCCCGTACGCCAGCCAAAACGTGGACATCGGGACTCCGGCGTTCGCCAGCGTGCCGAGCATCTGTCCGACGTAGAGTCCGTTGACGATCGAAACCGACTGCTTGCCCTCTTTGCCGGCGTCGTTGTTGTACTCGCCGAGATAGATCGGAGTGCTCGCGGGAAGCCCCGCTGCGGTCATCTCGTCGCGCAGGCCCTCGAGATCGTGCGCGAAGTTATCGATCGCCTTCCCGAGGAGAAAGCGGTCGCTGTCGTTGTTGTACTCGGGGTAGTAGTGGACTTCGACGAAATCGAACGGCTGCGCCTTGCGCAGAACGACGTCGTTCCATGCGCGATCGTTGGGCGTGTCGACGACGACGCCGACCTGGGCATTTGGATCCGCCTTTTTCATCGCCGGATAGTAGCCGGTACGCACCGCATCGGAGTAGGTCTGCGGATCGTGCGGGTGGGGGTGCAGATCGTACTCCCACGACCCGTAAACTTCGTTTCCGACGGTCCAAAACGAGACGTGATAACCCCGGCTCTTCGCATAACCTGCCCAGGCGCCGGCTTCGCTCGGCTCGCCACCGCCGTTGCACGCGCGATTGCTTCCGTAGTTGAGCGTGATCGCGATGTCGATCTGCAACGGCCGCGCGACGCGCTTCATCAAGTGATCGAACGTCGACGGCGGCGTGATGTAGCCTTGATTGTTGCAGAGCGATCCGCCGTGTTCCCAGTGATACGCGTCGGACTCGGATCCGCCCGGAAAGCGAACGAGATGGATTTTCGTCTTACGCAGCGACGGGTTGACGAAGCCGCGGAGGAAATCGTACCAGGTGTCCAGCGAGGCGCCGTAGAGGTCGGGCGCTACCGTCGGTCCCTTCGAAGTCGCGTCGAGCTCGACGATCCGACTCTGCGAGGCGTTCGGTCGCTGCAAGGACGCCAGCGTCTGCGGCGGCGTTACCGGGAGGCCGCGATTCCCGCCGCAGGCCGCGGCGGAGGCCAAGATCAGCGCTGCTCCGAGAATCGATCGATATTGCATCGCGCCCTCCCGAGGGAAGTATAGCGCATGGATGAGCGTGCTATTTGACGAACATACGTTCGCATGGTAGAGTCGGTATCGTGAATGCGAAGGGAGCCGCCCAGTGAGCTGGCTTTCGCGTCTGCGCTCCTCACTGGGTAAAGCGCGGGAAGCATTCTCCGCCGTCGCGCGACTCGGGCGCCCCGAGCGTCCACTGACTCCCGAGTTCTGGGACGAGCTCGAAGAGACGCTGATCCTCGCGGACTTCGGCGTGCCCACGACCGAGAAGATCGTCGCCGGGCTGCGGACCGTGGCGAAGCAAGAAGAATGGAAGACAGCCGATCAAGTCGTCACGCGCTTTCGCAAAGACGTCGAACGCTTTCTCACGCTGCCCGGCTCGGAACTGCGGCTCGATCGCACGCCGGCGGTGATGCTCATCGTCGGCGTCAACGGCAGCGGCAAAACCACGACGATCGGTAAGCTGGCGGCTCGCTTACAGAAAGAGAAGAAGCGCGTGCTGCTCGTTGCCGCCGACACGTTTCGCGCGGCAGCCGCCGAACAGCTCGCCGTCTGGGCCGAGCGCAGCGGCAGCGCTCTGATTCGCAGCACCGAGGGCGCCGATCCGGCGTCGGTCGTCTTCGATGGCGTCCGCGCCGCGAAAGCGCGCGGCGCCGACGTCGTGCTCGTCGACACCGCCGGCCGGCTCCAGACCAAGACCAACCTGATGGAAGAGCTCAAGAAGATGCGGCGGGTGATCGAGCGCGAGCTCGGCGAGCCTCCGGCCGAAACGCTGCTCGTCGTCGACGGCACGAACGGTCAGAACGTGATCTCGCAGGCCAAACTCTTCAACGCCGCGACCGAGCTCACGGGAATCGTCATCACGAAACTCGACTCGACGGCGAAGGGCGGCGTGCTCGTCGCGATCGTCGACGAGCTCGAAGTGCCGATCAAGTTGGTCGGTCTGGGCGAAGCACCCGAGGATCTGCGGCCCTTCGTCCCCGCAGAGTTCATCGACGCGCTCTTCGAAGAAGAATGCCAACCACTTGGCACACCGCCGTGAGAGCGTGATAAGGAACGGTTAGAGAAAGGAACAACATGGCAGCAGAAGACGAACGGCAACTCGCCCTCACGAACGCGCTGGCTCAGATCGAGCGGCAGTTCGGCAAAGGCTCGATCATGCGCATGGGCGACTTTCAAGAGCGCATGGCCTTCGAGATCATACCGAGCGGATCGATCGCGCTCGATTTGGCGCTCGGAGTGGGCGGTTTTCCGCGCGGGCGAATCGTGGAGATCTACGGCCCGGAGGCGAGCGGCAAGACGACGCTCGCGCTGCACGCCATCGCCGAGGCCCAGAAGACCGGAGGCACCGCGGCGTTCATCGATGTCGAACACGCCCTCGATCCAAACTATGCGGCGGCGCTCGGCGTCGATCTCGACAACCTGCTCGTCTCGCAGCCGGATACCGGAGAACAGGCGCTGGAGATCGCGGAGATGCTTACGCGCAGCAACGCCGTCGACGTCGTCGTGGTCGACTCGGTCGCGGCCCTCGTGACGCGCGCCGAGCTGGAAGGCGATATGGGCGACGCGCACGTCGGGCTGCAGGCGCGGCTGATGTCGCAGGCGCTGCGCAAGCTCACCGCGGCGATCTCGCGCAGCAAGACCGTCATGATCTTCATCAACCAGCTGCGCGAAAAAGTCGGCGTCATGTTCGGCAATCCCGAGACGACCTCGGGCGGACGCGCGCTGAAGTTCTACGCATCGGTGCGCCTCGACGTGCGCAAACTCGAAACGATCAAGGTCGGCCAAGACGCCGTCGGCACGCGCACGCGCGTCAAGGTCGTGAAGAACAAGGTCGCCCCGCCGTTCCGGCAGGCCGAGTTCGACATCACGTACGGTCACGGAATCTCGAAGATGGGGTCGATTCTCGACGTGGCGCTCGATCAGAACATCGTCGGCAAGAGCGGATCGTGGTACACGTACGGCGAGCAGCGCATCGGTCAAGGTCGCGAGAACGCCAAAGCCTTCCTGGAAGAACACGCCGATCTTGCGGTCGAGATCGAAGCGAAGATCCGCGAAGCTTTGGGCAAGACCGCTTCAAGCAACGGCAAGGCGCCCGCCGCCGTCGCGATTGAGTGACCCCCTTCGCCCTTCGACAAGCTCAGGGTGACATGAGGGCAGATTGCATGACATGAGGGCGTACTCTGTCGCATTGGCGTTCTTAGCGAGGCAGCGGTGCACCGAGGCACGGCTCTGGCAGCACCTGGAGCGCAAGGGTTTCGACGACGAGAGCGCGCGTGACGCGGTCGAGCGGTGCAAGCGCGACGGATTCCTCGACGATCGCCTCTACGCGCGACTCTACGTCGAGGGAAAGCGCAAGGCGGTCGGCAACGACCGGCTCGTCGGCGAGCTGATTCGCAAGGGAATCGACGCCGATGCCGCAGCCGAGGCCGTAGTGTCGCTCGAAACGGACGAGGGCTCGCGCTGCGTCGCCGCCTTCGAGCGATTGGTGGAAAAGCGTCCAACGATTGCGTATCCGTCGGCGGCACGTCGCCTCGAGCGCCTCGGATTCCCAGCCGCTACGATCTATCGCATATTGCGCGACCACGCCTCCAAATTCGGCCCGCTCGCCGTCCTTCGACAAGCTCAGGATGACAGACTGAGCGAAGTGACGCAGTAAGTGCGGCGCTTCATAGTGCCGAGGGAAACGGTATTAAGGGCGACACTTTTTACCACGATCGCAAGACAAAGTCCCAAGATTACTAAGGACTTTTGACAGGAGTTTTGCAGGCTCTCGTCGCCGCCGGCAATTTAGGGACTCGGTTTCAGGCTTTTTTCATCAACCGTGCTTAGGCTCTGGGCATCGTTTCTCTCTGCCCTCCAAGGAGAACCGGCATGCGTTTTTCGCGACGAATTCTCATCGGCGCCGTTGCCACACTGGCAATGGTTGCCTCAGCCGGCGCCGTTATGGCGCACGGTTACTACGGCAGCCCCACAAGCATGATGTTCCCAGCGTCGCTCGGTTACAGCGGCAACTGGCCGGTGACCGTAACCCATTCGCAATTCGACAACGGCACGGACTGCCTGACGTTGAACGGTGGAAGTCATGGCGGCTCTGCGTCGCTGGTCGCCGGCGGCCAAAAGTACCCGTACGGGTCATTCATAGTTCGCAGCGGCATCCTCGTGGTGAATATCTCAGAACCGCTATATGGTCAGAACGGCGCCTTGATGTTCATCGCTCCCGCCAGCCGCGGCCACATCGGCCAAGGCGTCTTCGAAGATATCAGGGGCGGGTCAAACTTCGACGCCGGCGACTTGACGTTCGGCGTGAAGAACGGCTGCTGAACCCATAGTGAACGGGCTCGCTACGGCGGGCTCGTTCACGCCCCTCATCAGCGTTGGGAGCTACAACGCTAAACTATACGAACCGGAACATTGACAGCGTCGCGTGCGTCTGGGGAATCGCGATCGAGTAGACGGGCGCGGCTGACCGACAATCACACGTAAGCTTTCGTAGTGCCACGTTTCGTGCCATAACCGGCGACATCAAACTGTACTTCAGGCTTTCTTCACGATTTTTGTGCTAACTCTTTGGACCGGGATACGCAGTGCCGTGGATCTGGCTCGCGAAGGCGGTGAGTCGTTCGCGGCGCGGTACGACACGGCTAGTAAATCAAACTATGTGGACTTTGAGGGACGATCTAATGCTTAATCGACACGCTTTGACTACCGTGCTCGCGTTCGCGCTGGCCGGTCTGGCGCTGACTGCACGCGGCGGCGCAGGTGCCTCGCCGAGCACCCTAAACCTCCGCGGGCAATACGCCGGGACGGTCAACGACAGTCTCTATGGGAGTGGTCGGATATACGCACAGTTGGTCCAAGACCACAATGCCGTCGCCGGTACGATCACCTTCACCTACGGATCGACGACGTTCAGAGGCCCGGGCGTGTTCCTCTTAAAGGGGACGACGCTAACGGGAACCGGTCAGTCAGCGACGCTCTCGCTCGTTCCCTGCACGATATCCGAAACCGTAACGTACAGTAACCACAGTTTGACTGGATCGTATAAGGCAGTGCGCGGTTGCTCTGGAGACAACGGCACGTTCACAATGAAAGAGTATTGTCAGTACGTTTCAGATTCGATCGCGGAACCGGGGTTCGGGCTCAAGCATTGCTAGTAATCAACCTATGTGGACTTGGAGGAAGAATCTAATGCTTAATCGACACGCTTTGATTACGCTACTCGGGTTCGCGCTGGCCGGCCTGGCGCTGACTGCATGCGGCGGTGCGGGTGTTTCGCCGAACCTTGCTCCGCAAGCTCAGGCGGCACCGTCTTTGATCTCAAATGATGCGAGCATGCCAAACCTCAGCGGTGAATATACCGGAACGGTCAAGGACAGTCTCTATGGGAGTGGTCGGATATACGCAGACGTGGTCCAATACCACAATGCCGTCGGCGCTACCATCATCTTTGAGTACGGATCGACGGTGTTCATAGACCCGAACGTGTTCCTCGTAAAAGGGACGACGCTGACGGGAAACGGAGAGGCAGCGACACTCTTGGGCGATCCCTGCACGGTATCCGAAACCGCGATGTACAGCGACCATAGCTTGAACGGTTCGTATAAGGCAGTGCGCGGTTGCACGGGAGAATCCGGCACTTTCGCGATGAAAGAGTATTGCCGGTACGTTACGAATTCGACCGGGGAACCAAGGTTCTCGCTCAAGCATTGCTACTCGTTTTAGTAAGCGAGAAGCGCCGGCGGCTCCCGGGGCGTGAGCTCGCTGACAGATATTGCTCACTTCGTCGACGTCAATTCCTCGAGTCTACTGCGCTCCGGAGCGGCACCATAGAGTCGCAATAGTTCCTTTGCGTCGCTCTCGAGGAGCATCGCCGGCTTCTTGTCTCCGCACTTAAGTCTTACTCTGGCCATGAGTCCGAGCGACCACGCGCGGGCGCGATGATGTCCCAGCCGGCCCGTCAAACGCTCCGCCTCCGTAGCTAAGCTCCACGCGTCGGCGATCCGCCCGAGTTTGAAACACGCAGCAGCTTGCGCGAGTATGGCGCGAGCTGTCCACATCGAGTCGTGCGGAGCCATGGCGCGCGCTTTCGATCCATTTTCTAGTGCATTAACCGGCGATTCATTCGTGGCGCAAAAAAGCGCGGCGTCCAGCGCGAGCTCCGGAACCCGGACGGCGTCCGCCAGACCGGCGATCTGTGGCGCTAAGAACCGTCCACGGCTACGGTCGACTATGATTTCGACCCATGCCCGCTCGATCGCGAGACTCACGATTTGGCGATTAAAGCCTAGGCGTTGCGCAGACGAAAGGGCCTCGGCCAGCGTGGTCAACGCGCTCTGAAGCCGGCCCGCAAACATTTCCGTCAACGCTTCTATCGAAGCCAGGTCGAAGGCCGCTTCAGATGCGCCGCCGTTCCGGCCTAACGCGTACTTTGCACGGTGCATTTGCTCGAGGGCACCTTTAAAATCGCCAACGTGAATCGCTATCTCAGCCTGGCGCACGAGTATCGCTTGCATCAGGTTGGAGCGTCTGTCGTTAAATGCGGGCGACAGCTCCGACAAGCTATGCAACGCCGCGTCCATTTCCAGGCGAGCTCGGCGGTAATCCGGCAGCCCGAAAAAATAGCGACTTCTGGTCACATTGACGCGTGCCGACGCAAGCGCTCGATCCTCAAAGTCGGCGATCTCTTCGGCGGCGCTCGCGGCGAGTGCGCAGCGGGCTAAGGCGACGTTGAAACGAAGGCCATCGAGTGCGCAATCGGCCGCGAGCGTCAAAGCCCTAGTGCGCAACTCGCCCGATGGTAGGTCGGCACGAAGAGTTTCTAGGATCCGTTCGGCGACGTCCGGATTGCCCGATTGGAGCGCCAAAGCGGCGTCGTTGAATACGAGGTCCTCTGCGCTCGGCTGCACGAGAACGGTGCTCGTACGAAATTGCGAGCCGGCCTCCAGCAGCGAGCAAAGCTCGTCACAAAGCAGCTCGCGCTCACGGAAGAATTGTCGCCGGGACACGCACAGCTTGGATGCGAGCGACGACCAGTGCTCGGCGCCCAAGATATACCGGTCGAAGATTGTACGGAACCGCCGTGCGCGATCGCCTTTTGACACGAAAAGAAGGCGCCGACAAATCTCATCAACGGTATGGCTGAGACGATCCGCAACGGCGCGGACGAGCAGCGGTTCAGGCAAGAACTCCGCGTCGCCGCCGACGGCGAGCCAGGTCAAAGGGCTCTTGCGCAGCGATTGGCCGTCTCGCAGATGTGCAAAGAAAAATCGTCGCGTCGGCTCCCTGATGGCTAAGTCCCTCCAGAGACGTTTCTCTGTTCGCTAGCTTAGATCGAATTCGTAAGAAACCTATGAAGCTGTTCGCGAAGCGCAGCACATTCGCGCCGTAGTCTCAAGCACCAAAGTGCCGTGTTTTGTGCCATATTTACTGGAACTGCCGCGCCACGCGCGTGCGGATGTCTGAAGCGCGAATCGCGTTCAGCGTTTCTTCATCTTTGCAGCGCTACGTAAGACGTGGGCAAGGAAATCCCCTCGTCGATTGGCGTCCGTGCGAGCGCGCGGTCTTGACGGTGGCTTGGTCCGCGGTAAAGACTTCATGAATTGACTCCGCGGTTTCTCGATAGGTTAGGCTTATTTCGACCTTCCGGCGGCGTCATTCGACCGGCAGTAGGCACCTAAGCCGCGAGTACGGGTCTCGTCACGAGCTGACGCCAGACGCCGGCCGGCGGTGCGAACTCCGGGTGCTGATGCGCGCCGCTAAACGTGTGGTCGGCGCGACCTCCGAGCGTTGTGGGGCGCCGGCTGTTGGAGTGGGAGCCGATCCGGAGAGCCTCCGGCAGGATGCGCACTTAAGGCGTCGCCCGGAACGCCGCCGGAATGACGCTCCGCTACGATAGGGCGGTGGGAACCGGCGGAAAGAACTCCTTTCTTGTGACGCTTTGGAGCGAGTCTAATGAAGGGGAATCCGAGGGATCGCCATTGTGGTGCGGCAGCGTTGAACACCTTACATCGAAGCGGCGCCTGTACTTTACCGGTCCAAACGAGCTGATCGGCTTCATTGCGCGCTACGTCGCGGGCGCTAACGAGCCAGGGAAACCTAGCGAGCCCCCTGAATTTTAACTAGATGGGGCAGCCGGACGGCGTGTTGCCCGTACGCATTGCGCTTCTCGGCACACCGCTAGTAACGTCAACTGACGCTGCGGTCGTCTATCCGCTGCCTCGCAGGACCCTCGACGTTCTCGCCTATCTGCTCCTCAACCGGGGCCGAACGATGCCCCGCAGCTCCGTTGCATTCGCGTTGTTTCCCGACGACGAGGAGGAACTCGCGCGCGGAAGCCTCCGGCGCAACCTTTCCTACCTTCTCTCCGCGCTTCCGGAAGCGCCAGCGAAAACGCCCTTCGTGCTCACAGACGGTAAGACGATCGCCTGGAACGCCCAAGCGCCGGCCATAGTCGACGTCGACGAGTTCGAACGGGCAATAACGGAACACCGCGATGACGACGCCATCGGTCTGTACGTGGGGGAGCTTCTTCCCACACTCTACGCCGATTGGACGACGGCCGAGCGCGAACGGCTGCGCGGCGAGTTTCATGACGTCTTGCAGCGCAAAACAGAAGCCGAGCGGTCGCGACGCCGTTTCGACGAGGCCACTGCGCTCGCGCGTGCTCTGCTGCACGAGGACCCTTGGCGGGAAGATATCGTTCGACTGCTCATCGCCATTCGGCACGAAGCGGGCGACCGCAGCGGCGCCCTTGCCGAGTACGAGCGTTTCGCATCGCGGCTCCGAACGGAGATGCGCACCGAACCAATGCCCGAGACTGTTGCGGTTCGCGAGGCCGTAATGCGCGGTGCGCTTCTTGCTTCCAGCGAACGATCGGCCACGCTGCGGGCACCGCCGACCTCGACGGCGGAACCCGGTCTTCCCTTCGTGGGCCGCGATCAACCGATGGAGACAGCGCTCGAGCGGTGGCATATGGCGGCGGACGGACGCGGCGGACTGCTGTTCGTAGCCGGCGAGGCCGGCATCGGCAAGAGCCGGTTCGTGACTGAGCTTTCGCGCGCGATCGAGCGGGAGGGCGGATCGGTGATGCGCGGTCAAACCTCCGTCGTTGCCGAGCGCGTTCCATACGAAGCGTTCTTGGATGCGCTTCAGCACAGCGCATCGCAGGCCGCCGTCGAAGAGCTTCTCGGAGAACATGCTAGTGCATCGCTAACCGACGATCGTTCCGCGCGCGTGCGATTGTTCGATGCGATACGCCGCAAAATGGCGGATCTCGCAAACCGGCGGCCGCTCACGGTCATCCTCGAGGATCTCCACTGGGCGGGACCGGATACCATCGAGCTGCTCGACTTCGTGGCGCTTCGGCTTAGCGCGATACCGCTTTTCATCGTCGTGACGACGCGCACGGACGAACTTCCGCGCGGCCATCCTTTGCGCCGGCTCAGCCGTCAGCTTGAGAGCAACGATATCGCTGAGATCGTTACTCTGCGCCGGCTAGACGAGGCCGAGGCCAAAAACGCGATCGAAGCCGGTTTGCCGCACGACGCGGAAGGTTCGGAGATCGCTCGAGCGGTGAGTTGGGCGGATGGTGTGCCACTGCTCCTCACGGAGGTCGTGCGCGACATTGCCGCGGGCCGATCGGTGGCGCACGCGGACATTGGGGCGCTCGTCGGAGATCGCTTTGGCCGGCTCACTCCCGCCGCCGGTACAACGCTCGTCTACGCCGCGACTATCGGAGTGACGTTCGAGCTCAGCATCCTCGCGGCCGCAATGGGTTGGTCCGATGCGGCAGTCATCGATGCCCTTGCCGACGCTGCTGAGTTGGGCCTTGTGCGAGCCGCCGCGAGCGGGAGAGGGATTGCGTTCGCGTTCACTCATCACGTCATTCAGGTTGCGTCGTACGAACGAATCGAGCCGAACGATCGTACTCGCGCACACGCGGTAATTGGCCGTACGATCGCCGCACTGCCCTCGAGCGAAGGACCGCGCGCGGGCGAGGTTGCGCGCCACTTTCAGTCGGCGGGAGAGGCGAAGCGCGCTGCAGGCTATTGGTTATCGGCGGCGCGTTACGCACTATCGCTCTTTGCCAACCACGACGCGCGCTCGGCAGCATCGGCCGGCATCGCTCTCGCCGGTGAGAATGCGTCGCTGCGTTACGATCTGCTGCGCATTCGCGAGGACGCCACGCGACGCATCGGCGGTCTATCGGAGCGGCGGGCCGATAGCGTCGCCCTGCTCGAATGCGCCGGCGACGATGTGGAACGACGGTGCGAAGCGCTCGAGCGCGTCTTCGAGAGCTACCGCGACGAGCCGGGGACGCGCCGCGACGCGCTCGAGCAGCTCGCTCAGCTGGCGGGCAAGGGCGATCGCTGCGCGGCTGCGTACGAACGCGTCGCATGCACGGAAGCATACCTGCGGACCGATTACGCGCAGGCTCGAGACATTGCGTTGGGGGCATCGCAGCGGCTCGAACGGCTCGGCGACACGCACGCGGCGCTAGTCGCGCGGCTTCGGCATATCGCGATGCTGGGGATGCTCAACGATTTTGTCGCCACGGAGGCCGCTGTCGCTGAGGTACGAAATTTTTTCGAACAGACCGACGACCTTCCGCTCACCGCGGAGTTCTATCGCGTCGCTTCCTCCGCCGTGGGGAACGAACGGCTCGAGGATGCACTCGCCGATGCGCGCCGCTCGCTGGAGTTGTCGTTGCGCGTTGGCGATCGTTATGCGGAGGCCCGAGCACGCCAAACCGTTGAGTCACTACTAGGGATGCTCGGCAGATTTGCTGAGGCTAGCGGCCACATGACGGCGACGATCGAGGCTTACCGTGATGTCGGAGATACCGAAGGGCTCGCTGCCTCTGTCTTAAATCTGAGCGCATGGCAAGCGTTGTATGGAGATTTCGAAGGGGCGCTTCGCACGCTGCAGACCCTTAGCTCCGATGACGCTGCGATCCATGTAATCCCGGCGCTGATACGAGGAAATATCGAGATGCGGCGAGGCCATCTGGAGAAAGCCGTCGCCGAGCTGAGCTCTGCGCGGCAAAAGGCGTCCGTGCTGAACATGCCCGTACGTGTCGCTCAGGCCGATGCGTCTCTTGCCGAGACTTTGTGGTTGGCCGGTGACGCCGTCGAATCGAGGCGCGTACTCGACGAGGTGCTGGTACAGCTCGCCGCGTTGGAGCAACCCGGCTCCTGCGCCGAGCTCCGCGCCCTGTCGGCGCGGCTTCACGCCGAGCAAGGAGATCTTGACGCGAGCCTCGCCGACGCTCGCGCCTCTCGAGCGTTGATGGAACGGTATCCCATCCAAGACCGCAGTCAGGCGACATGGCATCTCGCCGTCGCTTACGCGTACGCGGGCGACGACGAAGCTGCTTCGCGGCTCGCCGCCGAGTCGGCGCGTGCGTTCGTCGAAGACGCTCTTCAACTGAGTGCCGACGCGGGCGAATTCTACTCCGCGCTGCCCTGGCACCAGGAGGTGATCGCCTTTCTCTCCGGCCGCGGCCTCCCGAAAAAATCGTAACGCGGCCAATCCGGAACGCTCTGGGAACGCCTCCATTCTAAGCTGAGAGCACCGGGGATCTCACCCTGAGATGGAGCGTAAAACAGATGGGAAACCTACGAGCCACGCGGCACTTTAAGCGCAGAGAATTTACAATAGCGGCGCCCGGTCTTCTCTTGGCTGTCCTGACAGGCTGCGGGGGAAGCTGGACGCCGGCGTCACCAGTACAGCCTGCGGCGACCGCGGCGATTCCGAATAGTTGCCAGAGGGGCGTTTTCATCGTTCCCCGGTCCGCCACGATTCACGTAAACCAAGTGCAGCTGCTATCCGCGTACCAACATTTTCCTTGGCAAGGTTTGTGTTATACGGGCCCGATCCCAGCCCAATGGTCAGCCACCGGCGGAACGCTCAAAGTAATTAATTTCGGGAAAACAGGCCGACTTCTCGGCATCGAAGACGGGCAGCTATACGATTACTGCGCGGGTCCCCCGTCTTGGGGCAGCTACCGCTTCCATTACGGTCGTGCATTAAGAGCCATTTCCGGCTACGCGCCGGACTTATGACAGGGTTGAAAGGCTTGACATGAAGAGACTTTCAGTACTGCTATCGTTTGCAGCAATCGCCGGGATGAGTTCACTGCTTCCGCTCCCCGGGCACGCCGCATTTCCCGGTGAGAACGGCCGCATTGCGTTCCTTTACGGAGGTGCGTCCGGTACGAACGACATCTACACGATCAAGCCTGACGGTACGGGGCTCAAACAGGTTACGAACCTCGGCCCGAGCGGCAAGACGGCCAACTACGAAAGCTGGTCGCCCGACGGATCGCAAATGGTGTACGAGCAGTACAGCGTTTCGGCATCTCCGCCCTTCGAGCTGTGGATCGTGAATGCCGACGGGACAGGCCAGCACAAGCTCTTGTACGATCCAAAATACGTCGATCAAACTCCGAGCTTCAGCCCGTCGGGAAGTCAGGTGATCTTCTCGCGCTGCTCGTTCAAGTCTCCGTACCCGTGTAAGCTTTATCGCGTGGACATCGATGGTAAAGGACTGACCCGTGTAACGACCAGTGAAGACGAAAGCGAGGACTTCTTCCCCGTGTACTCGCCCGACGGTACGCGGATCGCCTTTACGAGCATTCTGCGCGACGGGTACTTGTCGCGGGTCTACCTCATGAATGCCGATGGCTCAGGCCTTCATGCGATCACGCCGCCCGAGCTAGGAGGAGACGAGCCCGATTGGGCACCCGACGGCAGTCGTATCGTCTTCCAAACCTACGATCCATTTCTTGGCGACTTTTCGCAGAACGAGGAGCTCTGGTCGATCGATCCCGACGGCAACGATCTCAAGCAGCTTACGAGAATCAACGATTCGCTGAAGCGCGTCTACCTAGCGGCACCGCACGACTCTGCGCCGTCATGGTCGCCGGCAGGCGATGTGATCGTTTTCGAGCGTGACAACGGACCGTACACGAAGCGCTCCATCGTCATCATGAACCCTCGAAGCGGAACGGTTGCCACGAGACTGACTTTTGCGACGCGTGCGCCGGCGCCCATTCGGTCCGGTTCGCTGATGGGTCGGATTCACGCCGGAGGGTTTCCGCGTTGGGGGCCGGGGAGATGATGAAGATGATGTTCGCTCGCTACGGATCCTTGGCGATCCTTGCCGTAACGCTCGCAAGTTGCGGCAACGGCACACCGCCGGCGACCCAAACGCCGCCCACAAGTCTTGCCGGCTTCAGAAGGGCATCCGCTGCTTTCCCGGATACCCGCAAGAACGGCCCCATCATTATTTGCGCAAACACAGGGTCGGGGTGGCAGATCTACCGCATTGACCCCGATGGCCGCCACCTGAAGCAAATAACTACGATGCCGGCGACCACCTACGATGCGTGGTTCCCCCTCGTATCGCGCGACGGCGCGCGGATTGCCTTCACCTACGGCACGGCGAACCCCAGCTACGGATTTCAAACCAACGTCTACGTGGTCAACATCGACGGCACCGGTCTGAAGCGATTAACCCACGACGGCGTCTCGTCATTTCCCGCCTGGTCGCCGGACGGCCGCCGATTAATCTATGCGACGCAATCGGTGATAACCCAGCGAAAACCGTACCTCGTTACGGTTCCGCTAAACGACCCTGACAAGAGAACGCCGCTAACCGGCGATCTGCTTACCAGCTACTACGGCGAGTATACACCGGACGGAAAGCATATCGTTTACAATACTCAGGACGGCGGCGTCGTCTCAGCGGTTTGGACGATGAACCTTGATGGAACCCAAAAGCGAGCCATCAGCCGCGCCGGACCTGCATTCTGCCCTTTAACGGTTTCAAACGACAGCCGGCGCGTTCTCGTGCAGAATCACTGCGAGTACTTCGCGCCTCTGCGAAGGCGGATCGGGATAATGAATCTTGAGGACGCCAGCGTCACGCAGCTCACCGAACCGCCGCCTGGCCTCTTCTACGATTTAGCGCCGTCGTGGTCGCCCGACGAGAAGCAGATCGCGTTCTCGAGCAATCGCCTAACGCCGGGCGGCCTCGATCTCTTCGTCATGAAAACCGACGGAACCAACATCCATAGAATCGCAACGGGTCTAACGGTTGGCGGATGCCCCGATGATAATTGCGTGACGCCGAGTTGGGCAACAAATTATTGAGCGGCACGTACACGATGACGGTCGCGGCTTTGCGCCAGAACATCGCCGCGACGCCGCCCTGATCCCGATCGCTTCAATGCTCCGTAGCGGCCAGGCTAATGCCCGCGGGCGTACATGCTACTCGCGTCTAACGGTCGATCGGGAAAGCACGCTCCGCGACCTCGATGCCACTGGAAACGATTTGCTCCTAACGAGAGGGCAGCTCACTACACCGTTCACTACACAGAATCGGTCAAAAGCGGCCTGCGATTTCTATTGGCCTTTGTTGCACTATACGGCTATGCCTTGAAAGCGGCTTCGTTCTGCTACCGCGTGCAGTGGCTATCGAAGACTTGTTGCTCTCCGTTTCCCGACACGACCTGGTGGAGGCTGATGCTACTGGCGCTCGCTATGCCATAGGTGCTGGTAACGTTCATGTTCGTGGAGCCCATCGCACTTGTTCCCGTGTAGGTTTTTGCGTCCGTGGACGTTGCGAAGCCATGACCGCCCTGGTTGTCCGCGCTCGTGCTCCAGTAGACCTTCATCTTAGAGCTATAGCCGAAATAGTCGTCGCCGACGTAGGTGCTACTCGCTACGTGGTCGTGAAATACGTTACCCGGCACAACGTCAAAAGCGACCGTTACCTGATCCGTGTGCGCGGGGTGCCCCATCATGGCGGGCACCGCAGTAGTACAATTCCACGGTCCACCCATTAGCGAATTGGCATAGGCCATTTCGCCGCTGAGCACACTGCCCTGTGCTTGAGCCGGACTCGAATGTCCGATGAGAGCCACTATTGCTAGAATCGATACGAGAAGTATCCGCATGTTCCTAAATCCTTCCGAACGAGAAGTAACTGAGAATTTGTCCTTCTTGGGCATATCGGACCATCCTTTACGAGGCTTGGCTAGTGTCCGTCGATGTCATTGTTTTTGTCAGCACTTTTCGGGTGACTCGGTCGACGAGCCGGTTAGGGCGCTAAAAAAAACGAGAACGCAAGAATCTTGCGGTTAAGGTCCTATCGCTTGCACGTATCCGGAGGTAAGGCGAAAGTAGTTCCGGGACTCGCGACCCGAACGCCAGCGCATCCGGCCCGCTCACGCCCTGGGACATCGTGCGCAGCACTGACGTTTTGCCCGGGCCGTAGGCCGTAACGGTGTAAGGACCGTTGTTTGCGACGTAGAGATTGGCAGCCTCGGCTATCTCTACGTCGGAAAGCACCAGAGCGGCACCGTGACGGAATACGCTCCGGACAAAACGTCGGTGCTGCGGACGATCTCCCAGGGCGTATCCATCCGGACGCGCTAGAGTTCGGGCCGTGAGTCCCGCTAGCAGCGCCTCGGAATTGCAGCACCTAGGACTCAGGAGGCTTGATTTGGCTTAAGCGGCGCCGTGATCGACGCCGCTCAGCAAACTATGCGACCGGCGCCGCTATGCCGCGCAGCTGCAAGGCCTCAAAGCGCAATGCCCCCGCGCCCGGCGTTCGGCTCGCGAGACCGTCAACCGCGAGCCGGAGTAGAGTGTCACCCTTCGACAAGCTCAGGATGACACAAGTTTGGTCCTTCGACTCCGCTCCCTGCGGTCGCTCCGCTCAGGATGACAGCGGCGGTGCGGCCCTTCGGCTCCGCTCAGGATGACATGGGTGGCCGAGGTGTCTCAGTAGCGTTCCGCGGCGGGCACTTCCCCGCTCATGCCGGCGCAGACGATTCTCGTGGCGGAAGATGATGCGGCGATTCGGGAACTGCTGACGCATCATCTCGAGCGCGAGGGTTTCGCCGTCATCGGCGCGTCCGACGGTCACGCGGCTCTGCGCCGCGCGCGCGGCGGGGCCGATCTACTCGTCCTCGACGTCGGCCTTGCCGGCGTTGACGGTTACGACATCGCTCGGACACTGCGACGCGAAGAGCGCACGTTGCCGATCGTGATGCTGACCGCGCGTTCCGACGAGATCGATCGCGTGCTCGGCTTCGAGCTCGGTGCTGACGACTACGTTTGCAAGCCGTTTTCGCCGCGCGAGCTCGTCGCGCGCATCAAATCGATCCTGCGCCGCAGCGGCCGGCCCGTCGCGCAATCCGGGCCGGTCCTGCGGTTCGGACGTCTCGAGATCGACGCCGGCGCCCGCGAGGCGCGCGTCGACGGCACCGACGTCAAACTGAAACCCCGTGAGTTCGCGCTGCTGATGGAGCTCGCCGGCAACGCGGGCGTCGCGCTCTCGCGCGATTGGCTCTTGCAGCGCGTCTGGGGCTTCGACTTTAACGGCGACGAGCGAACGATCGACGTGCACGTGCACCGGCTGCGGGTGAAGATCGAAGAACCGCGGCGCCTGGCGCCGCTGGTGCGCACCGTTCACGGCTTCGGCTATAAGTTCTTGCGCCCGTAGAAGCTCCCGCGGTGACCCCCGAGCAACTCGCCCGCGCCATGGTCGCCACCGTCGGTCACGAACTGCGCACGCCCCTGACTTCGATTCGCGGATATATCGAAACGCTGCTCGAGGGCGGTGTCGACGAACCCACCTCGCGGCGTTTTTTGGAGACGGCTCGGCGCGAGGCGCTCCGCTTAAGCCGTCTGGTCGAAGGGATGCTCGAGTTCTCGATGCTCGATCTCGCGAAGCGCGAAGAGGGTGAGTCGTGCAACGTCGTCGAGCAGATTCACGCGACGATCGACATGGTCGCGCCGCTGGCGGCCGCCCGCAGCGTGACGATTCGCTCGCATCTGCCCGAATGCGCGGCGGCGCGAGTCGATGGGGATGCGTGCGTTCATGCGGTCGCGAATCTCGTCGAGAACGCGGTAAAGCACGGGAGCGAGCGCGGTACGGTCGAGGTGTGGTGCATCTGCGAAGGCCGTTTCGTGCAGATCGCGGTCGAGGACGACGGTGAGGGCATCGCTCCCGCGCGCCACGAATCCATTTTCGCGTTGGGCGTGTGCAGCGCGCCTCCGGGCCGGTCGAGTCGCGGGATCGGACTCGCGATCGTCAAGGCAATCGCAGAGCGCGCCGGAGGCGACGTACGCGTCGAGCCTTCGACCCTCGGTGGAGCTCGTTTCGTTTTACGCTTCCCAGCGGGATAAAAGGCTTTCCAACAGCCGTTCGTCGAGCATCGAAGCTGATAATTGCAGCGCGAGGTGGGGGCGCGGTCCGCGCGAACCTTTCGCGCTAATGTTGCTTTCGCGCCGCGATATGCTCAGCGCCACGGCCGGCGTGGCCGCCGCAGGAGTTCTCCCGGCATGCAGCGCCGGGGCGCCAACGGCCGACGCGCTCTTCCGCGAGCTTGACCAGCGAGTCGAGGCCGCGATGGCAAGCTACCACGTTCCGGGCGTCGCCGTGGGCGTTTTTTTCCAAGGCCGCGAGTACATACGCGGCTACGGTACGACCAACGTCGAGCATCCTAGCGCCGTTGACGGCGATACGCTCTTTCGCATAGGCTCGGTCACCAAGACCTTCACCGGTACCGCAATCATGCGGCTCGTAGAGAAGGGAAAGCTCGCGCTCGACGCTCCGGTGCGCTCGTATCTGCCCAACCTCCAGCTCGCCGATGAATCGGTCGCGCGACGCGTGACGGTGCGGCAACTGCTCAACCACAGCGCTGGCTGGCTCGGCGACGATTACGCGAGCTACGGATCGGGCAACGATGCGCTCGCGAAGTACGTCGCCGGAATGCGCTGGCTGCAGCAGCTCACGCCGTTAGGCGAGATTCTTGCATACAACAATGCGGCCGTCGATCTCGCCGGTCGTGTGATCGAGCTCGTCACCAACAAGTCGTACGAGCGAGCGATAGAAACGCTCGTGCTCGAACCGCTGGGTCTGACGCATTCCGGCTTTTTCACCGAACGCTTTGCGGGCGATAAGATCGCGGCGTCCCACGACGTGAAGAATGGCCACGCGGTCGTCGATGCCGCGTCGTGGAACTTTCCGCGTTCGCTCGATCCGACCGGCGGTTTGATTTCCAGCGCGCGGGATCAATTGCGGTACGCGCGCTTCCACCTCGGCTATCCGGCAATGCAGCGCGATCCCGGTCCCGGCGGGACGCTCAGCATGGAAGTCGACGGGGTTTGCGTGACGTGGTGGCAGCGGCGCACCGCCGAGGGCGTTCCCGTCTTTACGCATCTGGGGTCGTGGGGCGGCCAAAATGCGGATCTCGTAATCGTTCCGGCGCGCGGCTTTGCGATGTCGATTTTGACCAACTCCACGAGCGGACCGATGGTCATCGCCGACGTCGATCGCTCCGGTTGGGCACTGAGCCGCTTCGCGGGATTGCACAACCCGCCGGCGCTGCCCAGGGCGCTTTCGTCGCGCGCGCTCTCGGCGTACGAAGGGCGCTACCACGCCTGGACCGTTCCACCCGACGGCTCGCCGAAGAAACCCGAACGGCTGACGGTCGAGCTACGCGCCGACGACGGCGGTCTGCGCGCGACCGGCGATCTCGAGCTATCGCTTAAGTTCTATCAGCGGCCCGACTACGTGATGACGACCGATGCGAAAGGCTTGTCCAAACGCAGCGATTTCGTGCGCGGGCCGGACGGCGGCGTTGCATGGTACCGCGATAACGGCAGGATTTTCAAGCCGGTAGGCTAGCTCACTTCGCGCACAGCGTCGTGCGCTGGGTCGACGAGGGGTCGTCGAGAAAGCGCCAAGCCGCCTGGAACGCGCAGTGCGAGAGGATCCAGGCTTGGTGGCCGTCGACATCGGCAATCAGCAGACGCGCTTGTGGAATCTGCAGCCAGACCGCGAGTGCGCTGGCCAGCGGCGTTGCCGGATCGTACGCCGGATTCATGACCATCACGTTCGGGTGCGGCCCCACGGTAAGCCTGTGCGGTGGATTGCTCGCCGCCCACGGCCACGCAGCACAGTCCGGCACGCCCAGCGATGCGTGCGCGATCGGATAGGCGTCCCAAAACTTCCAAATGAAGTGCGGCGCTTCCGTTGCCATTGCGTTAGCCGTCGGCAGCAGCGCGTTGTAATCGTTCTGCGGTCCATAGTCGGCGCAGAAGACTCCGGGGAAAAGCCCGTTCTTGCCCGCCCGAAGGTCTGGATCTTCTGACGTGCTCGCCGTGGCTGCCGCTCCGGTGCCCGTCATCGACTTGAGTACCGACGTATCGCCGCGGTTCACCTCGGCCATCATTTTTGCAATCACTGACCAGCCGAAATCGGGGTCGCTGCCCGCCGACAAAAACTGTGAAATGAGGACGCGGGTCTCGGACCTCTTCGTGGTGACGGAGTCGTAGACGGCGTTGACGTGTTGGCCGTGCAGCGCGCAGGACGCCGCGCCTTCGCACCACCGCGCGAAGCGGTCGAAGGAGTCGGCGACCGACGTGACGTTGCGCGCCGATAGCGTCGCCAAGTCGACGCTGTGATCGACGATCGCATCGATTACCATCGCCTTGACGTGATCGGGATAGCGCTCGAGGTAGGCTTGCCCGTAGTGCGAGCCATACGATCCGCCATACGCAATCAGGCCGTCGTTGGGCGCGAGCGCCAGCCGCATTTGCTCGACGTCGGCCGCGGTGTCCATCGCGGAGAGGTGGCGGAAGAGCTCGCCCGTTAATGCGTAGCAACTCTTGAAAAACGCCGCGTTCGCATCGGCGATTGCGTTAAATTCGTCCGCCGTCAGAGCCTGGCCCGTCGGCGGCTTTGGCGACGGCACGGCATCGGGCGAGCAGCGGATGGGATTGCTCTCGCCGATGCCGCGCGGATCGAAGGTCACGACGTCGTATTCGCGGCGAAGCTCGTCGACGTGCTGCTCTTTTCTCCCGTTACCGCCGATGATTTGCACGATGCCGGCGCCCGGACCGCCCGGAAGAAGAATTAGCACACCTTTCTTGCGGCTCGGATCGAGTGCCGGCACGCGAGCGATGCGCAAGGTAAACTTCGCGCCGTCGGGCTTTGCCGGATCGACCGGCACCGGCAAGCCTGCGCATTGCGTTTTGGGCACGTCCGGACAAGGTGCCCAGTGTAGCTCGGCCGGAGCCCTCCGCTGGGCGGCCGGACTTTGCTGAGCCGAGCTTTGCGATCCACTCGAACACGCCGGCAGCGCGACGAAAAGCACGAATAAAATGCTTGGCCTAAGCCTTGGCAAACGGGCTATCATGGCGATTCTACGCAAATAAGTACGCAGAGAGTGGCTAAGGCGACGAGCTTAGTGCAGCGCGATGCCGCTGGGCCCTTGCAGGCCGGTGATCGTCGGCGTGGTTTGCGTTCCATCGGCCTTGTACGTTGTCACCGTATTGCTCTGGAGGTTCGTGACGAAGAATTTTCCGCGCGCATCGAGTGCAAGGTATTGGGGACCGTCAAGCCCGACAAGGATCGTCGGTGCGGTCCGACTTCCATTTGCCTTATAAGTCGTCAAGGAGCCAAAGTCATTAGTTCCGTCACCGAAATAGTTCACGACGAATATCTTTCCGGCCGCGTTGACCATCACGCCGTCCGGCGAGGTCACTCCGGCGTGGATCGTCGGCGTGGTTTGGGTACCGTCAGCTTTATAGGTCGTCACCGTGTTGGTGTTATAGTTCGCCACGTAGATTTTTCCGTTCGCGTCGACTGCGACCCCGTCCGGTGAGTTTATCCCGGCGCTGATCGTCGGAGTCGTTCGCTTTCCATCTGGCTTGTACGTTCTCACGGTGTTGTTGCGTGCATTCGCAACGTAGATCTTGCCCTTCTCATCGACTGCCACGCCGTTGGGAGAGCTAAGCCCCGTAATTGTTGGAGTCGTTTGCGTTCCGTTAGGCTTGTACGTCGTGATGCTGCCGCTGCCAAAGTTCGCGACGTAAATCTTTCCGTTTTCGTCGACTGCTAGGCCTATCGGCTCGCTAACGCCAGTAGTAATCGTCGGGGTAGTCGGCGCTCCTGTCGACGTGTACGTCGTCACCGCGTTGCTGTTGAAATTTGCGACGTAGATCTTGTAACTAGCCACGCCTGGCTCAAGCGCTGCAGTACCGATTCCGGCCGCACTGGAGAGCGGCGTGGTGCCGGCGCCTCCTGCACATGATTCGAGCAGAGCTGCAGACGCTAAGGCTGAAAGTAAAAGCTTCAAACGGCGCATGGTGCCTCCTACAGTCGCAAAACGACTGGACGGCACGACCAAAAGCGGCCTGCCGAGATGCTTCGGGATTAACCGTCGTTCTGCGGCATCGCTCGGTTACCTGTGCTGCGCCTCACCTTACCATGCGTGCCGCGCCGTTGCGGTAGGATGTCCGCAACGTTCCCCGTGCGCGTGGGGATGAGGATCGTGGGTCGGGTGCGTCGCCATGGTTTCGCGAAAGCGGACCGCTGTCCAGGCTTCACGATGGCGGGGACGCGATGGCCTCGCGGCTAACGGCCCGCTGCGTGAACCAGCCCAGCGAGGCACCGGGCTCGCGTCTCGCCTCCAGCCGCCGCCCGCTGCCCGCCGGCGTAGCGGTCGTTGCACTGGGCGTAGTATTTGGAGATATCGGGACGAGCCCGCTGTATACGATCAAGGCGTGCTTCACGACCGCCAACGTGGCGCCCACTGCAGCGAACGCGCTCGGTATCGTTTCCCTCCTTATTTGGACGCTCATCTTCGTCGTCTGCATCAAGTACGTCACCGTGCTGATGCGCATCGATCACGACGGCGAGGGCGGAATCCTCGCACTGCTCGCCCGCGCGGAGCCGCCGAAAATTCTCGGAGTTCCAATGCGCGCCGATTGGCTCGTTTGGGTGGTCGTGATCGGCGGAGCGATGCTCATCGGCGACGGGATGATTACGCCGGCAATATCGGTGATCTCGGCGGTCGAAGGGCTGAGCGCCGCGACATCGGCCGCGCAACCTTTCATCGTTCCGCTTGCGGCCGGGATCTTGCTCGGGCTGTTCGCGATTCAGTCGCGCGGGACCCAGCGTGTCGGAATAATGTTCGGCCCGATCATGACCTTATGGTTTGCCGCGATTGCCGTCAGCGGCGCGATCGCGATCGTCGCACACCCCGCAATTCTCGCCGCGCTCAATCCGCTGTGGGCGGCGTGGTTCGTGACGCATCACGGAGTCTTCGGCTTTCTCATCTTCGGTGCCATCATTCTGGGGATGACTGGTGCCGAGGCACTTTACGCCGACATGTCGCACTTTGGCCGCATACCGATCACGTTAGCGTGGTATGTCTTCGTTCTTCCGGCGCTCGTGCTGAACTACGTCGGTCAGGGCGCGATCGTCGTTGCGAATCCGAAAATGCTGGGTTCCCCGTTCTACGCGCTGACGCCCGGCTGGACGCTTCTTCCGATGGTGGCGCTTGCAACGGCTGCGACGGTCATCGCGTCGCAGTCGCTCATTTCCGGAGCGTTTACGCTGACCGAGCAGGCGATCGCGCTGAACCTGTGTCCCCGGATGAGAGTCATGCACACTTCGGAGGATCGGCGTGGTCAGGTCTACGTTCCGATCGTCAACACGATCCTCGCGATCGTCTGCGTCCTGCTGGTCGTTGCATTTCGCAGCAGCGATCGACTCGCGGCCATGTACGGCCTCGCCGTCGCCACCACGATGTTGGCGACCGATTGCGTCTTCATTGTCGTCGCACTGCGCTCACTGCACTGGCGGCCTGTCGTAGTATTTACGCTGGGCATCGCGTTCGCGCTGCTCGATGCCACGTTCGTGCTCGCCGGTCTGCCGAAGTTCGTCGAGGGCGCCTGGGTCCCGGTTGCCATTGCCGCGGTGATTTCGCTGATCGCCATCACGTGGCTCACGGGGCGTCGTTCGGTCGCGCGTGCGCTGCACGAGCAACACGAGCCCGTCGAGGAGTTCTTGTCGGAATACGGGCCGTTGACGCATCCTCCTAAAGGGGCGGTCGTCCTTCTAACCGGGGATCCAACCGGCATTCCCTTCGTTAGCAAGCATCGCTGGCTCGGCCAGCTCATTAGCGAAGAACTGGTTGTCGCGCTGACGGTGATCTCCGTGCCGCGCCCGCGCATACCCGACAGCGAGCGCGTAGCGATCAAACGCGTTTCGGACCGCTTCGTGCGCGTTTTTGCATCATTCGGCTATATGGAACAACCACGCATCGTGCCGATCCTTCGCGCTTGTGGCGCGGCGGATTTGGAGATCGACAAGGACACTACAGCGTTCGTTTATGCCAATCTCGTAATCGTTGGACGAAGTCGTGGCGGACTTCCGGCTTGGCAGCGGCGATTATTCGAGTTGCTGCAGCTGCTCTCACGGACGCTCGCGGACGATCTCGAAATCAAAGCGAATCGTCGAGTCGAGCTCGGGGTCGAGGCGGCGGTCTAATAGCTGAGCAAGGAACGGCGTCACCATGCGCGGCGTCGGTTGCATTCTGCGGAAAGGGATCAAGGCCATAAGGTACATACGCAAAGGGGGCGATGTACGGGCACGTGTTGCAGGGGTCATGGGGCGGCGAAACGGAACGCTGCGGCAGTTTGATCGCTCGGACGGCGTCGCCGCCGGCGCTCCGCACGACGGGCAGCGGTGGAGCGGAAGCCTTGACTAGCAATCCGACACTCATCGCGAGTGCCGCGACCACGTACACTCGCAAAACGACCGCGTTCCTTTTATTTACCATAAAGGGATTCCGACGTTCGCTCGGCTCCGTTAAATCAAACGCGTTCCGACGAAAACGAGCGTCACCGCCACGACCGGGCGCAGCCACGTCTGACTCATTCGGCCGCACAGTTTGCTGCCGATGTACACGCCGGGCAGCGACCCGATCAACAGCTTCAAGACCAACGCAAGGTTAACGTCACCCATCGACCAACGCCCCGCCGCGGCCGCTGGGATCAAGAACGCAGCAAACGCAATGTCTGAGCCGACCAGTTGCGAGATGCCGACGAACGGCAGCGTGAGCGCGAGCAACGGGAGCGTGACCGACCCGCTTCCGATCGACGTTGCGGTGACGATCAGGCCAACCAATGCACCGATCGCGATGACGCGTGCGCGTTGATGAGGAAGCCACTCGAACTCTTGCGACACCATCGGCAGGAGGCGACGCTTGATGAAGGGTTGGATAATGATGACGGCGGCCGCGATGAACAGCACGTACCCGATGGCGTGGCGCGTCCACAACTCGACGGCCTTCACGTCTACATGGCGGCGCAACCAAAACAGAACCGCCAAGCCGACGAGTGAGGCGGGAAGACCGCCCCAGAGCAAAGCCTTGACGATCTCGGGCTTTACCGTGCCTTGTTTGTTGTGAAGAAATGCGCCGTACAGTTTGGTCGGGACACTGTACAAGAGATCCGTTCCAACTGCGACCAGCGGATTGACTTTTAGAACGAGGATCAGCAGGGGCGTCATGATGCTCGCTCCGCCGACCCCCGTCAGCCCGACAATGGTCCCCACGAGCAGCCCGACAAGAACGATCTCAATATTGACTAGAGTCATTTGTCGTGCCCGTTCGACGCGCCGATTGATGACCCTGGCTTTCTTTTTGCCGGTGCGATGCGCTTTTAGGATTCGTTCATCGAACATGCGTTCGCCCTGGCGAGGCCACGCCGCAGTCCTCGCGGACGCGACGCGCTTTCAGAATTTCTTCATAGTTCAAGCCTAACTTTGGCTCCACTGGAGGAAACGCATGAAAAGACGCTTTCTGGTTATAACGACCGCCGGCGCCATGCTGGCGCTTGTTTTGTCCGCATGCAACGGGGGATCGCAGACGTCGAGCGGTCTCGGCATGACACCGCAAACATCGCCGATCTACAGCGGCAACGGTCAAGGCGGCAACGGTCAAGGCGGCAACGGGCAGGGTGGCAACGGTCAGGGCGGCGACTGCCAAGGCGACAACAGCCAAGGCAATCAGCGGGGGTTCAATCTTCCGGAGACATGGTCATCGCGGACCAATTCAATAACCGTGTCATCGAGATCGATCCGCCTTCGCATAAGATCGTTTGGACCTTCGGCGGATCCTCGACGGCAGGACCGCACACAATCGTCGGAACCAACGACGCGGAACGCGTCGGCTGCTTTACGTTGATGGCCGGCACGGGCGTACCGCCCGCCAGCCCGCCATTCGAACCCGGATGTGGCAGCGGATGCCCGGATAATCGAGTCATCCTCGTTGACGAAAATAAACGAATCGTCTGGCAGTACGGTCAGACGGGCGTCGCGGGAAGCGGACCCGACCAGCTGAACACGCCGGTGCAAAACACGTACTTGCCGAACGGCCACGTTTTAATCACCGATCAGGTAAACGAACGCGTAATCGAGGTAACGCATAGCAAGCACATCGTTTGGCAATACGGTACGACGGGCGTCAGCGGCAGCGGCCCCGACCAACTGAACAATCCGAACAGCGCCGAACTGCTGACAAACGGCCATATTCTTATCGCCGACGAGAACAACAATCGCGTGATCGAGGTAAACCACGGCAAGAACATAGTGTGGCAATATCCCGATCCAACCGACAAGAATAAGCTGAACGGCGCCGCCTTTGCCAGCCGTTTGGCGAATGGAAACACGCTGATCACCGACTCTAACAATAATCGCATCGTGGAAATCGATAGCAACAAGAACGTAGTGTGGACGTACTCCACGCTAGCATCCGGCGGCAACAGTAATCCGCTGCCCACGCGGGCCGTGCGGTTGCGTAACGGCGACACACTAATCAGCGATCAATTCAACGATCGCGTGATTCAGGTTCGCAAATCGGGCTCGACCGGCGGAACGATCGTATTCACGCAGGGCATACTCAACAACCCAGGCAACGGATCTAATCAACTCAATGCGCCGTACGACGCAAAGGTTGTGGGGGACTACACGGGCTTGACGAAGCCGCATCGCGACGAAGGTGGGGATGCCAGCGGGGGTAATCCGATCAAAGACTAGTTACCGCCTCAGCAGCGACAAGCACGGCCGCGCAACCGCGTGGCCGTGCTTCATTTACAAGGTATTTAGGAGCACGCATCGCGAAAACGAGGCGACGCACTCTTAGAAGGAGGGTGAAAGTCGTGCCCCTGCAGCGACAGAAACACCCACGCGATGTCGCCGCCACCGACGTCTACGCGACGCGCGCCATGGATGCGACTGTTCCCAAGCACCGCGTCCCCGCCGACGGCTTACGCCCCGATGTGGCATTGCAACTCGTCTTCGACGAACTGATGCTGGACGGCAATTCCCGGCAAAATCTCGCGACGTTTTGTCAGACCTGGTTCGACGATGGGGTCCACAAGCTCATGGATCTCAGTCTCGACAAGAACATGATCGATAAGGACGAGTATCCGGCAACCGCCGAGATCGAGAGCCGTTGCGTGCACCTGCTGGCGCACCTTTGGAATTCCCCGGCAGCCGGGACGACGATCGGATGCTCGACGACCGGCTCGAGCGAAGCCGCAATGCTCGGCGGCCTCGCCTTGAAGTGGAAATGGCGCGAGCGGCGCGCGATGGCCGGCAAACCGAGCGACAAGCCAAACCTCATTACCGGTCCGGTGCAGGTCTGTTGGCACAAGTTCGCCCGTTACTTCGACGTCGAACTGCGGGAGATTCCAGTAGAGCGCGATCGCTTGGGCATGACCCCGGAGGAAGTCATCAAACGCGTCGATGAGAACACGATCGGCGTGGTGCCTACCTTCGGCGTCACGTTTACGTGCCAGTACGAACCCGTCGCGCAAATTGCCGAAGCACTGGACAAGCTGCAAAGTGAAACCGGGCTCGACGTTCCGATACACGTGGACGCCGCCTCGGGCGGATTCATCGCGCCGTTCGTTCAGCCGGAGATCCTGTGGGATTTTCGCCTGCCGCGCGTGCGATCGATCAACACGTCGGGGCATAAATTTGGATTGGCGCCGCTGGGCGTAGGATGGGTGATTTGGCGCGAGGCGAGCGATCTGCCCGAGGGACTGATCTTCCACGTGAACTATCTCGGCGGGGACATGCCGACGTTTGCGCTCAACTTTTCCCGCCCGGCCGGGCAGGTCGTCTGCCAATACTATCTGATGCTGCGCCTGGGCATGGACGGCTACCGGCGCATTCATCAAAGCTGCTACGACGTCGCGCAGCATATCGCGCGTCAGATCGCTGCATTTGGGCCGTTCGAGCTGCTCTTCGACGGCGACAGCCGTTACGGAATCCCCGCCGTATCCTGGACGATGCGCGAAAACGCGAGCGGCGAGTATTCGCTTTTCGACCTCTCCGATCGCCTGCGCGCGCGCGGCTGGCAAGTCGCGGCCTACACGATGGTTCCCAACATCACCGACATGGCCGTTATGCGCGTCCTGATTCGGCACGGCTTTAGCCTTGACTCCGCCGACGCGTTGCTAGAAGACATCCGCCGAGCTTTGGAATACTTCAAGACACATCCGATTTCCAAACCGATGACCGCGGAAGAAGGCGCTTCGCATCATCACGATGCGCGCGCAAAACACCCGCTAGGAGCGCCCTAAAGTCTAGTTACGATTATCGTGCCCGGAGAAGCTCACGATACCGGAAGCACGTCATGAGATGGTCGTTCACCATCCCAGCGGCCTGCATGTGCGCATAGCAGATCGTCGTTCCGAAAAAGGTGAACCCCGCTTTCTTCATCGCTTTGCTCATCGCATCAGATTCGGGCGTCGAGGCCGGAATCTGTGAGATATTCGTCCGGCGATTGACGATGGGCTTTCCGCCGACGAATTCCCACATGAAGTTGCTGAGCGTTGTGCCGTTTTCGCGAAGCGATAGGTAGGCTCGGGCGTTTTTTATTGCGCCTTCGATCTTTCTGCGGTTTCGGATGATCGCGTCGTTGCGCATGAGAGACTCGAGTTTTCGGCGATCGAAGCGCGCGATTTTAATGGGATCGAAATCGGCAAAAGCTGCGCGGTAGGCCTCCCGGCGGCGCAGGACCGTCATCCAGTTCAAACCGGCCTGCGCGCCTTCCAAGACCATGAACTCGAAAAGACGCCGGTCGTCGTGGACGGGAACTCCCCACTCTTCGTCGTGATACCGGAGCATCAGCGGATCGTCGCCCGCCCAGGTGCAGCGGCTTACTTTTTGCGGCAAGGTCACCGCGTCTCGAGGAGCGTGCCGAGCACTGCAGGCCACCGTTTCTCGAAGTCGGCGTCTCCTTGGAGACCGAGTTTTAGCAGCGCTTGGAATCGTCGCTGCGCTTGGGGCCAGGTCAGGGCCGTCTCAAAAGAGTTGAGGGCGTCGAGGAGGTGATCCGCGCTCGGCAATGACACCTCGTTGATGAGGTTTTTCGCCGCGGCGATGGCCGGCCGGTCGAAGGTCGCGATCCGTCGAGCGAGCGCGTCGACGAAGCCATCCAACTCCGCGTCCGGAAGCGCCCGATTAATGTATCCGTACCGCTCCGCGGTGTCGCCGTCGAAATCGTTTCCACTCAGCACGATCTCAAGTGCGCGGCCGCGACCGACAAGGTGCGGGAGGCGCTCCGCGCCGCCGCCGCCGGGATGCACTCCAACCGCCACTTCCGGTTGACCGAGCAGCATGTTCTCGCGCGAACCGAAGCGCATATCGCACGCAAGCACGAATTCGCTGCTCGCGCCCCTGACGCATCCTCGGATCTTCGCTATGCTGACCACCGGGCTCGTGGTGAGGCGGACGAACGTATCGATCAGGATCGGGAGCCCCGACGGGCCTACGGCAGAGAGGGCGTTTCCGATGTTACCGGTCATGTCAAAGTGCGAGAGATAGAAGTCTGGGATCGCACTTTCGAACACGACGATGCGGAGATCGGGGCTAGCGTCCATCCGCCCAAGTAAGCCCTGAAGAGCATCGAAGATGCTTGCGTCGACGACGTTGAAGGGCGGATGGTCGAAGACGGCTCTCCAGAACGCGGGCGACTCCTCGACGATTCGGATCGGCGTTTCCGAGTCGGTCATGATGAACTATCCTTCACTTTGTGCCCAGCACGGCGGGCGCACGTACCTGCAAGAATCCCAGTAAAGCAGCGAGCTTCTGGTCCAGCTCGACGCCGACGGCGGCAATCGCCGCGTTATCGAGACTGGAGAACACCGTGCTGGGCTGATCGATGACGACGTGCGTGCTTCCATCGTCAGCCTCGTAGAGCAGCGTTCGCAGTGGCGCGTAGAGCATCACCCCGGCAGCGTGCCTCAACATCCGTTCTGCGATTGTGTGGTTGCCCATGAGATACTGCGTGCTGCCTCGAGTGTGCCCCGCTAGGCTCATCAATGGAGCGTTATCCATTCTCCAATACATGAAGAATCCGTGGGGCGCGGACGACGCGGCGTCGGCGATGACGTCGTTCCAAGAAACGTGGCGTCGGACGAAGTCGGCGCTTCGCTGCGGATCGAACGCGGGCACCGCTGCCTCGTACCGGCCCCGGAACTCAACGAATGACTGCCCGGTCGGGATCGTCAAACGCGTCACTTCGTGCGCGAAGTATTCGGTCTCACCGTTCACACTGCTGCCGTGGCCGGCGCGGAGGTGGCAGCCTCTTCGATGAGCTTGGCCGTTTCCTTCGGATGTGAGATGTAGGCCACATGGCTGGCATTCACTTCGACCGTCTTAGCTTTGGCGCGCTTCGCCATCATGCGCTCCTGGTCGGGATTGATCGACCGGTCTGCGGTGGCCACCATGTACCAAGTGGGTTTGCTCTTCCAGGCGGGCGACGTGACTTGGTGGGTGAACGAGTCGGTGGAGATCGGCACCTGCGATACAGCCATGAACCACGCCTTATCCTCCGGAACGTCCGCTGCGAAGTCGGCCGCGAAATGCTCCTGTTCTATCCACCAGTTGCCGTTGCTGTCCGGCTTGAGCGCCGTGGAGGCCGGCGGTAAGGCTTGCTCGATCGTGGCGCAGCTTTCCCCAGTGTCCAGTGCGAATGCGGCAATGTAGACAAGCGCCGCGACCTTCGGATGATTGCCGGCCTCGGTGATGATGGATCCGCCATAACTGTGGCCCACCAGAACCACTGGCCCGTCCATGGCGTCGATGGCCGCCTTCGTGTACTTTTGGTCCTCGGCGTAGGAGGTCTCGGGGGGTTGCGCTACCGACACCTTGTACCCGTCATTCTTGAGGATGTTAGCGACGGCTTCCCAACCGGAGCCGTCGGCGAAAGCCCCATGCACCAAGACCACGTTTTTGGCAAGCTGATTCATGACCATTCTCCTTTGCAGTAATCCACTACGTTCATCTAAGCACAGCCTGGCCGGACGAAGAATCCCCTGGACAGGCGAAATGCCGCGTATTTTTGGCTGCGAGGGCCGTACTGTTCGTCACCAGTTTGGGTGAGGCGCTCGTGCGTTCGCGCGCTCAGCAGGCTCGTGCGGCTGGTCGACTCGAACTGGATGTTTGTGTGAAGACGACGCCGCTCGCGTCACCCCGAACCCACACCTTGCGCGGCCGCGACGCCGAGATCGGTCGCGCGCGCGAAACGCTGCGCCGCGCCAAGCACAACGGTCAAGGAGCCGTCGTCTTCGTTTCGGGCGAGCCGGGGATCGGCAAGTCCGCGCTGTTAGATCGGATCGCCGAAGAAGCCAAAGAGATGGGCTTCGCGATCGGCCTGTCCAAAGCTGAAGAAGTCGGACAGATCTCTCCGCTCGCGCCGTTGCTCGCCGCGCTGCGATCGGGACCGATTCCCATTCTCTCCAGCGGCGCCTTTGCGGAACTCGCATCGCTCGACGATCAGCCCGTGTGGCTGGTCGATCGTATCGCCGAAATGCTCGAGGAACAGGCGACCCGGTCCCCGCTGCTCGTCGCTCTCGATGACGTCCAGTGGGTCGATAGCCTCACAGCCTTTGCGCTGCAATTCGTGCCCGGCCGCATTGCCGGATCACCCGTCGTCTGGCTCGTTGCGGCGCGCCCGCAAACTGCCGTAGTAGGCGAGCTGATCGCTGCCGCTTCGCGCGACCTGCCGGTGGAGACGATTCATCTCGGACCGTTGACCAAAGACGCCATCGACGTGCTGGCACGGGATCGCCTCGGCGCGGACGTGGACGAGCGCGTCCTCTCGCTGCTCGAGGGCGCGGATGGCAACCCGTTCTTAGCGGTGGAGCTGCTTGATGGATTCGCGGTCAAGGGTAAAGCTGCAAACGGCAGATTGCCCAGTGCGTTCGTCGCCGGCATACGCGCGAGACTCGCCGCTCTTCCGAGCGAGGCACAGCAGTTGTTGCGCGTCGGCGCCGTGTTGGGTCGCGCCTTTTCAATAGAAGACGCAGCTGCCTTGACGGACGGCCAGCCGTCAACGGCACTGCTGCCCCTCGTCGAACTGGCTATCCGCGCCGGCGTGCTCGAAGACGACGGCCAGCGGCTATCGTTCAGACACGATCTCTTTCGACAAGCCGTTTACGAAGATATTCCGCCGTCAGTTCGCAAGGCGCTGCATCGCGCCGCCGCAGCACGGCTGCTCGAAAGCGGACGCGGCGCGCTCGATGCCGCTCCTCACGTCCTGGTTTACGCCGCTGCGGGAGATCGCGAGGCGGTAGACATCTTGCGGCATGCTGCGGCGTTCGTCGTATCGATGATGCCCATCGCAGCGGCCGAGCTGATCGAGCGCGCTTTGCGGCTGATCTCTCCGCCCGATCCTTTGTGGCCCGAAGTGGGCCGCGAAGCGGTGAACATCCTCACGCGTGCGCGGCGCACTAGCGCCGCTATCGCCGTGGCCGACGAGCTCCTCGCGACGAGTCTGTCCAACGAAGATGCCGCACGAATCCAAGCTGAAGCCGCTCAGGCGTTGTGGGAAGCCGGGCTCCTTACGCAGATGAGCCACCGCATCGGATCGGCCCTGGCGCTCGACGGCATATCCAGGCGGAGCCGAGCGAATCTGCTCGCGCTCGAAGCGCTCGTGCTTTCGCGTCTGGCGGACGCCGAAGTAGCGGATGCTGCGGGCAGGGCAGCACTGGCACAGAGCGCACGGGTCGACGACGGCGATGCGCAGGCAACGGCCCTGCGGGCCCTGGGCGAAACGGCGCGCAACGACGGCCGCAACGGCGACGCGCTCGAGTACTTCAGGCAGCTGCACGCGCTGCCGGGCAAAGCGCGTTTGGGTGACGAGATCCTTTCGCTGCAACTCGTCGATCGGTTCGATGCAAGTCACGAACTGCTCGCCGCTGCCCACGCTGTGGTGGTGCAGGGCGATCCCTCGCGCGTGCCCGATGTTGCGTTCGCGCAGATGTGGCAAGATTACAGTCTCGGACTGCTCGACGACACCGAGGCTGATGCCAAAACGATCATGACCTACTGCGATCACTTTAGAGATCACACCTACGGCCAAGAGGCCTGCTTGATGCTCAGCCGTATTGCGCAGTTGCGCGGCGACGTACAAAGCGCTCGCGCGTACCTCGCGCACTCAGAAGTGCAGCATCGAGGCAATGAGAATCTCGCGACGATGGCGATCTTCATGCGCGCATGGTTGGAGGGAAGCGACGGAGATATCAACGTCGCCCTCGCGGCCGCGCGCCAGATCCTCGAGGCGCGCTCGACGCTGCATCACCGCTGGCGCTGGCAACCGGGTTGGATCATAGCCGCTGCCGGCATCGCCGCAAAGGGCGGCGATCGGCGCCTAGCCGAGGACGCCGTCTCTTTCGCGCGGTCGCTGTCCGAACGAAATCCCAACGTCGCCACCATCGCCGGTACGGCCGCGCAGGCTGCGGGCCTCGCGACGGGCGACCTCGGATTGTTGCGCCGCGCCGTTGAGGTCATGCGCGCGAGCCCGAGGCCGCTGCTGCGCGGCGGCGCTGCAGCCGATTACGGGTCGGCGTTGCTTGCAGCGGGCGAACGAAGCGGCGGCGTGGCGGCGCTCGATAGCGCTTGGGAAATTTTCCGCAGGCTTGGCGCGAACGGCGAAGCGCGCCGAGTTCAGCGGTTGCTGCAAGCTGCCGGGATTCGGCGGCGTCGCTGGGCTGTCGCGCCGCATCGGCCCACGGAGGGCTGGGCTGCACTCACGGAAACCGAAAAACGCGTCGCCCGACTTATAGCCGAAGGTCACACGAATCGATCCGCGGCGGCGCAACTGGTCCTCTCGCCAAACACGGTGGCGACGCACATGCGGTCGATTTTTGGAAAATTGGGTGTCAACTCGCGCCTTCAACTCGTTCGCGCGGCGTTGCAGGAAGCTCGGAATGAGGACAAGACGCCGTCGTAGCGCAACGCCTCTTCCCTGGAGAGGCGTCGAACCTCGTTCGGTAAAATTTATCGATGACGACGGAAGCTGTCGTAGATTTCGATTAGGCGATTTACTTCCAAATTAGCGTCCGTGTACGCCTGCCGCGCCGATTCGAATTCAGCTGAATCTACATCGTGCACTGCAAACCAAGCCTCCCACGAACGCTCTTGCGCCTCGCGCGCAGCTTGGATGGCGTCGAGCACAGCTTGTGGCGACTTGAATTCGTGCTTACTTTCTTGCATTGCGATTTCACGCGCGGCCTTCGCACTGTGCTTCGAGACTCCTGGGCAGTTTAAGGGCGCCTTAATGGGGGGCCGTCTAGTTTTACGCGTCCCAGCGGGATGAGAGGCGGGGCGTGTCGTAGATAACAGCCCGTGGCAATGTCCCGGGTGACCTTCGCGCATGCGAGTGAGGCCGAGCTCGCGCGACTCTTCACCTTCTATCGGATCGTCTGGGAGTACGAACCACGGAGTTTCCCAATAGTATGGAACGAGCAAGGCCGTCCGGTGGAGTTTTTTACACCGGATTTTTATCTTCCCGAGTACGACCTCTACATCGAGGTTACGGTTGCCAAACCCGCTCGAAACTCGCGAAAGAATCGGAAGGTTCGGCTGATGCGTTCGCATCATCCCCGAGTCAACGTCAAGCTCTTTACGCGGCGCGACGTCGAGCGGGTCTTTTCGCGCTCGATGAAGCGAGCCTCATGATCGGCGAGCCGCTCTTCGACTCAGGGTCGATCGCCGGTCGGGTGGCGGAGATCGGGGCCGCGATATCCCGCGACTACGCGGGTAAGACGCCGCTCATGATCGGACTGCTCGCAGCGGCCGCAACCTTCCTCGCCGACCTAGAGCGAGCGATCACCATCCCATGTCACTTGGATTTTATTTCGGTCAACAAGTTTGGCGACGGTGACGGCATCGTCTTCGAAAAGGACGTGGAGATCCCGGTCGAGGGGCGCCACGTGATCCTCGTGGACGATACCGTGGACACCGGTCTGACGCTGCAGTACGTGGTCAAGACGCTGCACGAGCGCGGACCCGCGTCGCTGGCCGTTTGCACCCTCCTCGACCGACCCCACCGACGGATCGTCGATATTGAGATCAGGTACAGGGGCTTTGAGGTCCCCGACGTATTCGTGGTGGGCTACGGCCTCGATTATCTAGGACGCTATCGGGAGTTGCCTGCATTGTACGCACACGGAAGCTGGCCCGCTTAAATGGGCCGTTATCTTCGCATCGGGACGCTCTTGGCGCTGTTTTGCGCGAGCGCTCCCATGCTGCTGCCCGTTCCAGGCTTCGCGCTCGAGCTCAAGTCGATCGAGCAGGCCGCCGCCGACTACCGTAGCCCGAACGAACGCCTTCAAGAGATGTTCCGCGCCGCGCTGCTCGACACGAGCAAGCTCGCGCAGTACGCGCCCGACGGCACCGCCTACATCATGACCGGGGACATCCCGGCCGAATGGCTGCGCGACGCCAGTGCCCAGGCGCGCCCGTATCTCTTCTTCGCGAAGGAAGACCCGGAAGTCAGGAGCCTGCTGCGCGCGATCATCAACCGCATGGTCAAGTACCTGCAGATCGATCCGTACGCCAACGCGTACACGTTGGACTATCGCGTCTGGGAACAGAAGTTCGAGCTCGATTCGCTCGCCTACCCGACGGCGTTAGCGTGGAGCTACTGGAAGACGACCGGCGACACGTCGATCTTTACGGGCGACTTCTCCAAGATGCTCGACGGCGTGTTGGTCACGATGCAGCGCGAGCAGAACCATCCCCGCGACTCGCGCTACACGCACAAAGAGTTGTTCAATGACGGCAGGGGGCGCGCGGTCAGCTACACCGGCATGATCTGGACCGGCTTCCGCCCGTCCGACGACGCCTGCTACTACAACTATTTGATTCCGTCCGAGATGCTCGCGGTCGTCGCGCTGGGCGACATGTCGGATATCGAGCTCAACGTGTATCACAACGTCGTCAAGGCGCGCGAGGCGCGTGCCCTGCGCGACGAGGTGCAGCGCGGAATTCAAACGTATGGGCTGGTCCTGGTCCCGAAATACGGCTATATCTACGCCTACGAGGTCGACGGCCTCGGCCACGCCACCCTCACCGACGACGCGAACATTCCCAGCCTCTTAGCCGCGCCGTACTTCGGCTACACCACGCCGGGCGACCGCTACTACGAGAACACGCGGCGCTTCTTGCTCTCGCAAGATAATCCGTCGTTCTATCAAGGCCACTTGGCTCGCGGGATCGGCAGCTACCACACTCCCGATCACTGGGTCTGGCCGCTCGCTCTGATCATGGAGGGCCTGACCGCGACCACGAGCGCCGAGAAGCAGGACGTGCTGACCCAGCTGCTCGCGAGCGATCCGGGCGACCATCTGCTGCACGAGTCCTTCAACCCGGATAATCCGCAGCAATACACTCGGCGCAACTTCGGGTGGCCGAACGCCTTGTTCTCGGAGTTCATCATGACGCAGTTCGAAGGCACGGCTCAGATCCCGATGGGCGACACGAGCGACCTCGAGTTCCGAACGGAATAGCCTTCGTCCCAGCGTTTGCCGGCGGAAAAAGCGGTGAGTTCTAAAGCGGATATTGTTCTCGGCTTGCAGTGGGGGGACGAGGGCAAGGGCCGGATCGTCGACCTATACGCCAAGGATTACGACGTCGTCGCGCGGTTCGGAGGCGGCGATAATGCGGGCCATTCGATCGTCGTCGGGGACCGCGAGCTCGCGCTGCGAATCGTGCCGTCAGGCGTGATGCATCCCCACGTCGAGTTGTTCGTCGGAGGAGGCACCGTCGTCAACCCGCGCACGCTGGTCGAGGAGCTCGACGCGCTCCATGCGATGGGAATCGATACGTCGCGCGTCAAGGTCTCCGATCGCGCGCACGTCGTCTTGCCGGATCACATCGCACGCGATGCGGCCGCCGAGCGGGAGCGCGCTGCGGCGATCGGTACGACCGGCCGCGGCATCGGGCCGGCCTACGTCGATCGTGTCGCGCGAACCGGGATCACGTTTGCCGATTTTGCGGGCTCCGACGAACGGCTCGCGGCGCACGTCGTCGATGGAGTCGCGTACATTCACAAACGCTTGCGCGAAGGTAAGCGCGTGCTACTCGAGGGCGCGCAAGGCACGTTGCTGGACGTCACGTACGGGACGTATCCGTACGTCACCAGCTCGCACACGATCGCGGGCGGCGCGTGTACGGGGCTGGGCATCGGACCGAACGCGATCGGACGCGTGATCGGCGTGCTGAAGGCGTACTCCACGCGCGTCGGCGCGGGGCCGTTCCCATCCGAGCTGCACGACGAGCGCGGCGAACTGCTCCGCCGGCAGGGCGCCGAGTACGGCACGGTTACCGGCCGCCCGCGGCGTTGCGGCTGGTTCGACGCCGTCGCGGCGCGGTACGCGGCCGCACTCAACGGATTGACGAGCGCCGTCATCACGAAGCTCGACGTGCTGTCCGGCTTCGAACGCGTAGCGATCGTCACCGGCTATCGCGTGCGCGGAGCGTCCGCATCCTTCGCGGCGGCCGGCGCGCCGGATCTCGAAGTCGAGCTGGAAGAGCTGCACGGCTGGAGCGAGCCGATCGACGCCTGCCGGACGATCGCGGATCTTCCGAATGCGGCGCGCGCGTACGTCGGGCGCATCCGCGACCTGCTCGACGTCCCGATCGAGCTCGTTTCGGTCGGACGGGAGCGCTCGCAGTTGGCTCGATGAGGCCGGGCCGCGGGAGTTTTCTCCAGTATGGCGGTCAGGTTTCATTTCGGCTTGCAGCCGTTGCTCGATCGGCGCAAGCGCATCGAGGAAACTAAGCAGCAGGCCTACGCCGCGCGACGGCGCGAGCTCGACCAACTCGCGGACCAGATGGAGCGACTCAACGCCGCGCTTGCGTCGGCGGCGACAGGATCGGGACGTGCGGCTCCGCTCGCGTACCTCGACGGCGCGATCCGCGCGCAGCGTCGCCGCATCGCGGAGCTCGACGCGCCCCTCGAACACGCACGCCAGGAGCTGATCGCGGCGAGCCGCGACCGCCGAGTCATCGAGAAATTGCTCGAACGCCGGCGGCGCGCGTTCGAAGCGTTACGGGCGCGCCGCGAAGAGCGAGAGCTAGATGACGCCAACCGCGCCCTTCGACTCCGCTCAGGGTGACAGTGGGTGCCGGTGAGTTTTTGGGCGGGCTACGGCGCGAAGCTCGCGATTGTCGCGCTCGTGCTCGCCGCGCTCTATCTGCTCGCGCGACGGCTGCGGGAGACGCGTCTGTTCGCTTCGCCCAACCGGTGCGTGAGCGTGATCGAATCGACGGCGCTCTCGCAACACGCCGCAATCCACGTGCTGCGAGTCGGCACGCGCTACTTTCTCGTGGGCGCCACGAACTGTGGGATCGTCACGCTCGCGGAGCTCGAGCCGGACGAACTACCCGTTAGACGTTGAAGTATCTGAACTGGGCGAGCTTGTTGCCGACGGTTTCCACGAAGTAGACCTCGCTGTCCTGACCCAACGTCAACGCGGTCGGCGCCGAGTTTGCGGTCGGGATCCCGTAGAACCTAGTCCGGTGCGACCTGGGGAAGAACTGGCCGATCTTGTTCAACGCCGTATCGGTGAAGTAGAAGTTTCCGTCGATCCCTTGGACGAGCGCATCGGGCGTCATCGCTCCGTTGAGCGGGTATTCGGCGATCACTTTCCCCGTGATTGCAAGGCGTCCGATCTTGCGCCCCTTCTGTTCGGTGAACCACAGCGCGTTGTCGGTGCCGGGCGCGATTCCGACCGGCATGGAGCCCGGCGTAGGGATCTTGTACTCGGTAAGCGACCCGCCGCCGATCGGCAGGCGGCCGATGTGATTCGTGCCCGGCTCGGTGAACCAGAGCGCGCCGTCCGGCCCGTTGGTGATCGCGAGCGGTTGCGCGTTGCCGGTCAGGTGGTA
Source organism: Vulcanimicrobiota bacterium (assembly GCA_963759245.1). GTDB lineage: Bacteria > Vulcanimicrobiota > Vulcanimicrobiia > Vulcanimicrobiales > Vulcanimicrobiaceae > Cybelea. The sequence goes on from CAVWYN010000003.1 coordinate 823,785, forward strand.
TTGCGTGAACTTTACGAACGGCTTCTTTTTGATTTGCTGCACTCGCCAGATCGAGTTCGTGCCGGGGTCGGTCATCCACATATTGCCGTCGCCGCCGAGCGCTATCCCGACCGGCCGCGCGGTTGTATCGGGGAGCGTATATTCGTTGTAGGGCGGCCCGAGAATCGTTATCTGCCCGACCTTGGAGACGTTCGTCTCGGTAAACCACAAGTTGAGGCTCGGTCCCGGTCCGCTCGCGATTCCGTTCGGCGTCGATTTGCTCGACGGCGTGACGTTCTCCGAGATCTTGCCGGCGGTATTGAGCTGACCGATCTTAGACGCCGCGAACTCGGTGAACCAAAGATTTCCATCTGCCCCGAGCACGATGCCCTCCGGCTGGCTCTTCACAGTTGGAATCTTGTACTCGGCCGTAACGCGCGGCGCCAGCGTCGGAAACGGCGTCGGCGTCGCGCTCGTGACGACGCCGCCATAGCCGCCGCACGCGGCCAAGAGGCCGACCGTCAGAAATGCGAGCAAAACGCGCGCCGGTCGCAACAAACTCTCCTCCTCGGATATCGTTGGGCGATGAATTAGCAAGGCCTTATTGGCAGCAGGCCTGAGCTTTCCCGCACGGGGGCCCGGAGGCACGACGCCGGGCGCCATTCTTCTAATCCTAAATAATTAGTTGACAGGCCGTTCGGGATCGGCTATCATGCAACTAAATCTTTAGGAGAACCAGGAGGCAACAATGACCCGCAAGACCGATTCCACGAGCTCCGAGCTCGCCCGCAGCGCGCGGACGCGCGTGCGGCTGCCGGACTCTATGGCCTCAACCCGCATCTTCCAGGGCTGGGGCCCGACCGTCTAAGCATGGCACGACGACGCTCCGCCACCCTGACCGAGGCCGAACTCCGGCTGATGGAGGTGCTGTGGGAGCGGGGACCGGCAACCGTGGCCGAAGTCACGGCCGCACTGCCGCCCCCGCCCCTCGCCTACAACAGCGTGCTGACTACGATGCGTATTTTAGAGCGCAAAGGTTACGTCGCCCACGACGAGGCGGGCCGGGCTTTCTTGTACCGGACGCTGGTCGCACGCGAAGAGGCCGCGGGACACGCGGTCGGGCACGTGCTGTCGCGCTTCTTCGACAACAGCGCCGGCACGCTCGCGCTGCGCCTGATCGAGAACGAACGTCCCTCCGATGAGGAGTTGGACCGGCTCAAGGCTCTAATCGAGCAGTACGAGGAACCGCCGAAATGATGGCTTGGAAACCGGAACTCGTTACCGTCGCCAGCGCGGTGTCTGCTACGGTGCTCAATGCCCTTTGGGAGGATGCGCTTCTGGTCGTCTGCGTTTGGTTGCTCCTGCGTGCGTGGCCGAAGATCAACGCATCGACGCGCTACGTAGTGTGGAGTGCCACGCTTGCGGCCGCTTTCATAGTGCCGGTTGCGACGACGGCTGCGTTCTTTACGCCCGCGCGAACGATTTCGACGAGCGCGAGGCGAACGACGTGGACGGCGACGGCGCCGGTTCGCGCGCCGGCGCAGGAAGCTGCGACTGCGCGCCCGGCGTTCACGGGATCGATCCCGCGCGCGCCGGAACGGCTGCGCGTCACACTGTCCGCACCGCTCGCGATCACCATCTTTGCCCTCTGGCTTTTGCTGGTCGTCTATGCGCTCGTCCGGCTTACGATCGGACTACTGCGCCTTGAACAGCTCAAGCGCGACGCGTTGCCGCTCCCGGTCGAATACCGCGACGGCATGCTTCAATGGCTACGCGCAAATAAGGGAGTGCGCGACGTACGACTCTGCGTCAGCGATGAAACTGACGTTCCGGTCGCCGTCGGCCTTTTCGATGCGATGATCTTGGTTCCGCGCTCGTTGCTCGATCGTCTCTCCGAACCCGAAGTCGATCAAATCTGCTTGCACGAGCTCGCGCATCTGCGGCGCGCGGACGACTGGACGAACGGCGTGCAGCGCATCATCAACGCGCTGCTAGGCTGGAATCCGGCCGCGCAGTTCGTCGGGCAACAGCTCGATCTCGAGCGCGAGGTCGCGTGCGACGATTGGGTGCTCTCATACGTTCGCGAGGTTCGTCCGTACGCGCTCTGCTTGACGAAGATGGCGGAGAGCGCTGCGTGGCCGCGTCGTCCGATTCCGGCTCCGGGCGTCTTCGCTACGCGCAAGCACATCTCGCTCCGCATCGAGCGTCTCCTCGGGGTCGGACGCAACATCGCGACGAATTTCGCGCCGGCCCCGGCGGCGGCGGCCGCGGCGATCGTGACCGCAGGTGCGGTGCTCATCGCATTCGTTGCGCCGTCGGTCGCGGCTGCGCCGATCGTCGCGGCGGAAGGAACCATCGCGGTTCCTGCGACTCACGCGAGCCAAGCGAAGAGAGTCGCGCGCGTCGTTGCGACAGTGACATCCGCGGCGACAGTGACCCCCGCGGCGAAAGCGACGCCTGCGCGGAAGATTCACGTGCTGGTGCCGGCGGTGCACGTCGAGGTTCCCGCAACGAGAGTCGAAGTTCCCGCGACGAGAGTCGAAGTTCCCGCAACGAGAGTCGAAGTTCCCGCAACGAGAGTCGAAGTTCCCGCAACGAGAGTCGACATTCCGAAGATCAGCGTCGACGTTCCTAAAGCGCGAGTCGACGCACGAAAGGCGGGCTTCGACGCTAAGCGACTGGCCGACAGTATCACGCACCAGATTGCTACAGGCGTGATGCAGGGGCTCCACGGCACATCGATCGCACAGGGCAACTCGTGCGTAGGTTGCGATTACGCCAGCGTCAACTGGGCCGGGAGGGACCTGCACGGCGGCAACTATAACGGCGTGGATTTCTCGAATGCAAACCTTACCAGAGTGAATTTCTCCGGTGGTTCGTTCAGTGGCACTGATTTTTCCGGCGCGAATCTCGCTGGAGCTTCGTTCCGCAACGCCCGCATGACCGGCTCCGACTTCTCGAATGCGAATCTGAGCGGCGTGGACTTTACCGGCGCGAAGATCTCGGGCGGTCAGTTTACGCATGCAAGGCTTGGCTCGTCGCAGTTGCGCGACGTGCTGAACAGCTGCACGGGCTGCGACTTCGGCCACGCGGACCTGCGAGGCCTCGACCTTTCCAACGTGCGCGCAAACGGCGACGACTTTAGCGGCGCCGATCTGCGCGGTGCGAACTTCGCCGGCGCGCAGCTCACCGGGATAGACTTCGGCAAGGCGCGGCTGGACGGCGCCAACCTCGCGGGCGCCACGCTCAACGGGTGCGATTTACAGGGCGTCGACTTGAGTCGCGTCGACCTTTCGAAAACGAGGATGATCGGCATGGACTTCTCAGCGGGCAAAGAGCCGCAGTAATAATCCCGGCGTAGACGCCGACCCATCGTAGTGATGAAAATAAAGCCTCGCGGTAGAGGCCTGGTTCGCTGCGTCCCTTACGGCGCAGAACTGAAAGGAAAGGTATAGATGATAAACGTTGTAGCGATGCTCTTTGCGGTGACGTTGAGTCTCAGTGATGGCTCGGGCCTGCCCTCGAACTGCGTCGGTTGCTCCTTCGCAGGACGCGACTTGCATGGCGCGGACCTCTCCGGGGTCGCGTACGTGGGCGCAGACTTCGCTCGAGCCGATCTGCGCGGCGCAAGCCTGCGCGGCGCAAACCTCGCGGGCGCGAACTTCAGCGACGCGGACTTGCGCGGAGCGGATTTCCGCGACGCGAGACTCGCCGGCGTTAACCTGCGCGGCGCGCGGATTCGGGGAGCGAACTTCACCGGCGCGAGCCTGGCGGGGATCGATCTGCGTGGCGTCATCAACGACGTGAGCGACGCCGACGCGCGTGCCCTACTCGGCCGCTGCGCGGGCTGCGACCTTCGCGACGCGGACATCGCGGGGCGCGATCTCTCCGGCATCTCTATCGCGGGCGGCGATCTGCGGCGCGCTAAGGCGCGCGGCGTGCGCTTGGAAAACGCCGATCTCGAGGGCGTCGACCTCGCCGAGGCGGATCTGCGTAACGCCGACCTGCGCAACGCCAAGCTCTGCTCTCGTGACACGCATCGCTACGATTTCGGCGACCGGATCGGCTGCATCGATCTTCGCGGCGCCGACGTCCACGGGGCGGATTTTCGCGGTGCGCTGATCTGCGCGAATGGCCGCGAACCGCGCACCTGTCAGCCGGTCGATGCTCAGACCCTGCGGCAGTACACGAAGTCGACGCTCGATGGAGCGACGCTCTAATGGTGACCCCGCCGCTAACCGTCGCGCAATCTTCGCCGCCGCCGCTGCAGGCCGCCGCTGCCGTCGCGGCGTGGAACAGCAGCGCATCCGCCGCGCTGAAGTGGGACGTCGGGCACGCCCACGCTGCAGAAGACGGGACGACGGTGCACGTTAGCACCGACGGAAAATTCCTTTACGTCCGGTTCGACGCACAGCAGCGGGAGCAGCTCATTGCGGCACAGCACAGCGACGATACCGTGGCGGGCGGCAGCAACATCAACGGCGGTATTGCGTGGACCGACGACGTCGTCTGGGTCGATCTGTGGCCGACCGGACCGGCGGGCTTTCAATATCAGTTCGAATCGAATCCCAACGGCGCGCATAACGAGGCTTCCACTGAGAACACGGCGTTTGCGCCCGCGTGGCAGTCGCACGGCGCGACGACCTCCGACGGCTACGTCGTGACGATGGCGATTCCGCTCGGCGTCATTCACGGCGCACATCCTGGAATATGGCGCGCGCAGTTCGTCCGTTACGTGCGCTCCACGGGTGCCCTCGACGTCTGGTCCTACGATGAATCGCAGACGAATCCCGACGATCCCGCTCGCGCGGGCCAGCTGAACATACCGTCGATCGCCAGACCGCCGCTGCCCAGACCGCGCGTGGGCATCTACGGGCTCGGCGCGGTCGCGAGCGCCTCGGCCGGGGGCAGCACGTCGCGCGTCGGCGCGGACTTTTCGATTCCGGTCGCGCAAACGGCGGCGATTTTCGGAACGCTTCACCCGGATTACTCAAACGTCGAGATCGACCAGCAGACGATCTCGCCGACGGTTTACCAGCGCGTCTATTCGGAGGTTCGTCCGTTCTTTACGCAGGCCGGACCGTACTATAACAATTTCAACTGCGACGTTTGCGGCGGCTTTCGCACGACGCTCTATACGCCCGCGATTCCTACCCCGGCGCAAGGCTACGCGTTCGAGGGAAAGGACGGTTCATTTGGACTCGCGGCGTTCGACGCGATCGGCGCCGGCCGCAACGACTCGGCGGCCGCGCTGAACTACACTTCCAACGATAATCACTGGAACGCCTCGCTGCAGCACGTGGTCGCCGACGTCCCCGGCGTTGTCGACGTTTCCAACGAGGCCGGCGTCAGCTGGTTCAACGGAAAGTATCTCAGCGCGTACGCGAACTACGCAACCGATCGCGGAACCAACGTGCTCGATCCCGGTCAGGGGAACTGGTTCGATGGGGGCGCCGGCTTTTCCAATCAACAATACGCGCTCTTCGGCTCTTTTCGCGACGTCGGCACCTATTTCAACCCGGTCGACGGCTTCGACTCTCATCCGGGCATCGTCGGATATGGGCTCTACGGAGCGCGGGTTTGGACGTTTGCGCCGAAGCGATTTTCTATCGTCGTTCGGAGTCTCGGGATTCATGGATCGCTATCAAGGACCCACGTTCGGCCTGGCGCAGAGCGACAATCAAGTGCTGCTCGATTTTCTCACCAAGAGCACCATCGATTTGCAGCTGTATTCGGGATCGGATTATTGGCGCTTCGGCTCCCAACTTACGCCAATCTCGCAAAACGCAGGCGTTAGCATCACGTATCACAGCGGCATGCAGAACAACCTGAACAACTTTCCGGCGCACGGATCGTCGGCGACGCCGACCTCGATTCAATGGTATACGGGCAACTACGGCCTAGGCGGCCGCCTCGACACGTGGTTTCGCAACTCGACGATCCGCGTGGGCACCCGTGGAGCGCTGACCCTGACGCTCGACGATACCGCGCAGTATTTCCATTCCGGGCCGGCCAACATCCAATGGTTCGAACAGATCGCGTACGCCTATCAGGTCAGCTCGAACTCGTCGTTCGCGATCGGCGTGCGGCGCGTGGTCGGCTTTCCGCCGCAGCCCAATGGCGGCGGCAACTGCATGGGTACCTGCTCGAACATCTCGATTGCCTACCACCTGCGTCTGCGCCGCGCGGAGATCTACGCCGCCTATGGCAATCCAAACACCCTCATTACCGTCCCGCAGGTCCTCTTCAAGCTCATCTTTTACGCGGGCGGAGAGAAGGGGACGTGATCTGCATGGGAGGGCGAAACGTAAGCCGAAGCTGCGCCGTATGACGGATATGCGCGCTGCAATTTTTGCCGCCCTCATGCTGGGGCTTTCTACCGCCGCCGCTGCGGCGGCGCCGGTTGCGCCGGAAGATCTCTTCAAGCTCACGTTCTTGAGCGCCGCTGCGATCTCGCCCGACGGCGGCCACGTGCTCGTCGAGGCCTCGAAGATGAACGGGCCGAAAAACACGTACGACCGCTCGATCGAGCTGGTCGACGTTACAAGCGGTAAGCTCACGCACAACGTGACCAAGCACACCGGCGACGGCGACTACGCGTGGATGACCGATGGCCGGAGCTTCGTCTTCGTCCGGACGGTGGAGAAGCAGAAGCCTCAGCTGTATCGGTACACGCTCGCGACGGGCGCGATCGTGCAGCTCACTCATATCAAGGACGGTGTGTCCTCGCCGGTCGTCTCACACGCAGGCGATCGCATCGCGCTCGCCGTTACGGACAGCGATTCGGCGCACGACGCGTACATCGACTTCGCCAATGCCGGCTTCCGTCCGAAGAGCTCGGAGAAGAAGAGCGACGTCGCGATCATCGACAAACTCTTCTTTGAGACGAATGGCCAGGGCTACACGTACCGCGACCATCAGCACATCTGGACGATTCGGGCCGATGGCTCGCACCCACAGCAGCTGACTTCGGGAAAGTACACCGAGAACTTCGACGCGTGGTCTCCGGACGATAGCGCGATTCTCTTCGATTCGTTGCGTTACGATTCGGTCGACGGCGGAGCGGGCGACGCCTACACGATACCTTCTAGTGGTGGGACGATGCAAAAAGTCGCCTCGCCGCTGCCGAGCAACGGCGGGTTCTTCTTCAACGCCGACGGCAGTCGGGTCTACATCGGGAGCGCCGACGTCAAGGACGCCGCAGAGCTGCCGGCGCTCGTCTCCGCGAACCGCGACGGTTCCGACCGGCGCACCATCGTCGCGCACAATACGGTTTCGTTTGGCGATACGCTGCTGGCCGACATGAAAGAGGGGGGCGGATTCTGCGCGTGGCCGTTGCCGGGAGGGAAGAGCGCGCTGCTCAACGTCGACGGTCCGGGCTATGCGAACCTGCGCACCATGGATTTGACCGACGGCACGCTCGCGGACGTCACGCCGCCGAAGGGTGAGGCGTGGTCGTGCACGGTCTCGCACGACGGGACGCGCGTGGCCTATCTGTATAGCGATTTCACGCATCCGGCCGACGTGTACGTTGCGAGCGTGAAGGGCGGCGCGCCGCGACGGCTGACCGACGTGAACGCGGCGTATCTGGCGAGCATCACGCTGTCGGTGCCGCAGGAGTTCGCCGTTAAGGATCCGTCCGGTCGTACCGTGCAGGCGTGGTTCATGCCGGCGACCGGTGGAGCGCCGGGAGCGAAGCATCCTACGATCCTGGATATTCACGGCGGACCGGAGACGCAGTTCGGCGATACGTTCTTTCACGAGTTCCAGCTCTACACGTCGCGCGGGTATAACGTCGTCTTTTCGGATCCCGCCGGCAGCACGGGACACGGATACGCCTTCGAAGAGGCGCTCGAGAACAACTACGGCGACGCGATGTTCCAAGACGTTCAGGCGGTCATGGATGCCGCCGTACAACGGCCCGACGTCGACGCGTCGCGATTAGCCGTTCTCGGCGGATCGTACGGCGGGTATGCGACGCTGTGGGTGATCTCGCATACCGATCGCTACAAGACCGCGGTCGCGGAGCGCGCCGTGAGCGACTTGCAGAGCGAGAACCTCGCCGCCGATTTTGCCGCCAAGAACGGGCTCGGCGGCGGCTACTACACGTGGGGACCAGCATGGGATCCGGCAAGCACGGATTACGCGAAGTTCTCGCCGCTCACGTACGTCGCCAACGTGCACACGCCGGTGATGATCCTCCACGCGGATAACGACACGCGTGCGCCGATCGACCAGACGCTGCAGGAGTTCACGAGTCTGAAAGTCTTGGGGCGTACCGTGGAGTACGTCGCATTTCCCAACGAAAACCACGACCTGTCGCGCACCGGCGCGCCGATCCATCGCGTGGAACGACTGCATTTGATCTTGGATTGGCTGAAAAAGTACTTAAGCTGACTGACTGAGACCTTCGCCGGATCCGCGGCTCTCCGGCACTCGGCTCCGCGTGGATTTATCCGAGCCCGGAGCATGCCTGCGGCTTCGACCGGAGCCAGCTGCATAGCAACGAAGCGCCGCCGATCGGCGAGGTGGCCGCGGAGCCGTGGCCGAGGTGGCTTTCGCGATCGGGGCTTCGGTGCTACGATGGGGCTGAGCCCGCATCGCTTGCTGGAGGCCTTGTCGGCAGAACGTGATTAGCCTTTCGGCGCGCGTTGGCGTCGAGAGTGGAGCAAGGCAAATGAAGATTTCAAATTTGAGCCGCTATGCATTGGGCATCTGCGCGGCCATTGCTATACCCACAGGCTGCGGATCGCGGACACCGATCGGAGCGCCCGGAGCGATGCCGCACGTGCAAGCGAATCGGCAGATGGTTGCCGAGGCGAAGGGCTCTCAATCAAGTTCGTCGGCGGAGGCCCCTGCGACGAACCCGAATCTCTATGTCGCAAACAACTACGCCTCCACTGTCACAGTGTACGCCCAAGGCAGCACGAAAGTACTGCGGACGATCTCCAAGGGCGTTCAACATGCGGATGCGTTGGCGTTTGACGGTTCGCGCAATCTCTACGTCGCAAACAATAACACCGTGACGGTTTACGCTCCGGGCAAAACGTTGCCGCTGAGGAAAATCTCCAAAGGCATCTCCGGCCCGCTAGCGTTGGCGTTTGACGGTTCCGGCAATCTCTACGTCGCAAACGCCGGCAATAACACCGTGGCGGTCTACCCTCCGGGCACAATGTCGCCGCTGAGGAAAATCTCCAAAGGCATCTTCGATCCGGCTGGGCTCGCGTTTGACAACTCCGGCAATCTCTATGTTGCGAACTATAAAGGAAACACCGTGACGGTCTACGCTCCGGGCAAAACGTCGGTGCTGCGGACGCTCTCTTTTGACGTGACCGTCCCGGATGCGTTGGCGTTTGACGGTTCCGGCAATCTCTACCTCGCAAACTTTGGGAATAGCACCGTGAATGTCTACGCTCCGGGCAGCGCGTACCCGCTCCGGACGATTTCCAACGGCGTGTCTTACCCGCTAGCGTTGGCGTTTGACAACTCCGGCAATCTCTATGTTGCAAACGCTGGCGGTAGCACCGTGACGGTCTACGCTCCGGGCAGCGCGTACCCGCTGCGGACGATCTCCCAGGGCGTGGCCGTTCCTTATGCGTTGGCGATTGGCAGCCTTGGCTATCTCTATGTCGCAAACTTTGGGAATAGCACGGTGACGGAGTACGCTCCGGGCGAAACATTCGTGGTGCGGACGATCTCCAAGGGCGTGAACAAGCCTGCTGCGCTGGCGTTCGGGCCGTGAGTCCCGGCGCGCCGCGTTGCACTGCACACGGCTTCGCGACCGCGAGGCCGCGATGCATCGCGGGGCTTTGCGGCTGCGCGGCATAGCGGCGGCGATCGCAGAGCTGGCTAAGCGGCACTGAGCCAAGTGGCACTGCCGGCTGGCACCTCCCTCCAGGCGGTCGGCTGCTACGCGACAGTGCTAAATCCTAAGTTAAGAGCAGAATCTACCGACGCCACTGAACCCTTACTTTGCATTTTGCTTGCCCCCATACTTATTTGAGATGGGAACTCAGCGAAGCACCAGGGTCCTTTAGTGCGTGAGTCCATCATTGGCAGTACGTCTTCGAGGGGAGGGACATTCTGAGCACCTGTGAACTGAACGAGTCCTGTACTACATCGATGGGAGTGATAGTATGCGTTCGAAAACAAGCATCAAACGCGGTCGATTCCTTGCGACGAGCGCGGCAGCGATCGGTGCCGCCGCGGCGAGCTACTCCTCTGCATCGGCGCAAACGAAGGTGGCTGCGACGATGAGCGGCGCGGGCAAGCCGAGCATAGTTTTCTGTCATGGTCTTTGGGCCGACGGCTCGTGCTTTACCAAAGTGATGGGGCCGTTGCAAGCGCAAGGCTACGATTGCATTGCTGCGCAGTACCCCCTCAACACACCCGAAAATGACGTCACTTTTGCCAAGTGGGCGATGGACGTAGTGAAGGGTCCTATCGTGCTTGTTGGACATTCATATGGCGGCACGGTGATCACGGCCGCCGGAACCGGCCCGCGCGTGAAAGCCCTCGTTTATATCAACGCGCTTGCTCCCGATACTGCTGCGGGCGAGACATCGCAGAGCATACAGCAGAAGTTCCCCACGACCGACGTGCTCAAGCACATCAAAGTCGTCGATGGACGTATCTGGCTGACCAAAGAAGGCCTACAGTATTTCTGCGGGGATCTCTCGGCGACTGAGCAGCAGCTCGTGTGGGCGACGCAGGGCGCGCCGGCTGCCAACATCTTCGCGCACGATGCGCCGGGCGTTGCGTGGAAGACCAAACCTAGTTGGTACATTGTCGGAAAGAAGGATCACACCGTCAACCCGGATCTAGAACGTTTTCTTGCGAAACGCATGAAAGCCAAGACGACCGAACTCGATTCGAGTCACGTGCCGATGCTCTCGCAACCAGACCGCGTGGTCGAAGTAATTCTCAGCGCTGCGCAGTCGGTGTAGAGGTCGGGAAGCACGCGCTGGGGTCCTAGTCCAGGCGGAACCCTGACTATCCGCGCATACGGCTTACGGCGCCACCTCTACCCCATATCGTATTGCCGCTTCAAGTATATCAATGTTTATATCTTTTAGCGTTTTGAACCTAATGCAATACCCGGTCACGCTCGCCTTGCCTAATTTTTTTCCATACGTTTGGGCTAAGTATGTCTTATCTTTGATACCGAGGATATAGACAGAGATTCCGGTTTTGTTTGCACTCAAACCAATTTGAAAAAACTCCCTGGTCTTTCCATCAGCATATTTTATGGTGTGAAATCCATAGCCTATAGTAGGGTTACTAACAGTTTTATTTTCGCCGTTTTTACCATTGTCGAACCATAATTTACAACCTGGTAAAACTTGAAGTATGAGGTGGTGCAACTCTTGCATATCACTACGCTTTGGTTCAGGTTGGCTGGTAATATACTCTTTGATTTGTTCTTGTACGTTCATATGAACTAACTTCTCTCCTGGTTTTTGCTCCCTTTGTGCAGACCGAGCGACGACTAGGACCCGCGCGCGCGGACGAGGACCGGGACCCGGGCTAGGGCGGCATGATCTACTGTGGTCGTCAGACACCGAAGCCGCGTGTGTTCGCTCGCCCAGAGGTCGTGCATCGTGGAGTGGTCAGCGCGCGTGCCCCTTGTCGCCCTTCGTCCTTCGACTCCGCTCAGGATGACAGGTCAGGGTGACAAGGGCCTTCGTCCTTCGACTCCGCTCGCATAGCTCGCTCCGCTCAGGATGACAGGTTAGGGTGACAAAGTCCTTCGCCCTTCGACTCCGCTCAGGGTGACAAGGGCGGGCGGAGTCACAAGCAGGGGCTTCTGGGCGTATGAACAGTAAGGTATGTTTGGCATGTTACGAGTCGCTTTCGCAGTAACGGCGGCCATTCTGGCGCTTGCACCCGCGCTCTCGGTGGGGGCGGCGACGACGGCTGCTGCGAGCACGGCTACGCCGCCGCCGCAGATCTATCACATCGTGACGCGTCCGTTGTGCAGCGAGCTGCACGAACGCATCGCGCCGGCCATCGGCATGTTGTTGCAGAACGACACGACGATCAAGAAGAGCCCGGCTCTTTTCAAACAGTACAACCTTGCCGCGCTGAACGGGCCCGACGCGGGCGAGGCCGGACAGAAGAATCCGCTAACCCGCGATCCCGGAAGCGGTGGCGCCGGCACTATGAACATATCGCAGAACATGGCGCTGCTCGGAATGGAGAATCTGATCCGGCCGATCGCCAACAACGTCATCGCGATAGAAACGATGCTCGACAGTCCGGAGCTGTTGAACGGAACTGGGCGGCAAGACGACGACAAGCGGCTGCAAGAAATTCGCGCGAAGCTGCTCAGGGCGCTCGCGGCGCAGAAAGCGTCGCTCGACATCATCAGCGGCTTCGTCGATACGCAGCAGATGGCGGATCTCCAGCACTCGGACGAGGGATACATCAGCTCGATCAATCAGCCCGATACGCAGCACGCGAGCAGCGCGACTCCCGGCCCGAATCCGCTCACGGTGAACCCGAATTACGCGGGACTCCCGCCGAATCCGTACGCGATCGATCCGGCGACGATTCCGGGCTTGACGCTCGGCTACAACCAGGTGACGCATCTGGTCGATGGGCTCACCTGGTCGATGGATCAGGCGCAGACGCGTGAGAACGACGCGGCGAAGGCGGTCATGTCGAGCGCCGTACTGTGCGGGAACGTTCCCGTCCCGTCGCCCTCGCCTTAGAAGCCTCTACTCGCCGGAGGGCGCCAGAAGATCGATCGCGCCTTCGGCGGCGACGCTCTCGCCGGCGCGCAGGCCCGACGTGACGCGCGCGAGTTTTTCGTCTTGCGCGCCGATCGTCACGGTGCGCGCGGCGAAGCGCAACGAGCCGTCGGCCTGTCGCTCCGCGACGAACACTAGATGTGCTCCGGTCTGCGGATCTTGGATCACCGCATTGTGCGGAACGACGAGACCGCGCGCACGGCCGACGATGACCGTCGCGTCGAGCGGCGTCCCGGCGGCCGTGCCGGCCGGTACACCCGAGACGCTCAGCATCGCGAGTCCGGTCGCGGGATCGACCGCGGGGGCGACGCCGCCGATGCGGCCTCGCCAGAGCTCGCCGTTGGCGCGAACCTCTACCGGATCGCCGGTCTGCACGCGCGGCAGCTGCGCGACCGGAACGTCGAGCGTCGCGATGCCCTGGCTCTCCGACGCGAGCGCGACCGCTGCGGTGGCGGTATCGACGACCTGGCCGGCCTGAACGAAGATTCCGACGACGACGCCTGTGGACGGCGCGCGCAGCGTCGTTCGGTTCACGTCGTAGCTCGTGCTGTCGGCGTGCAGGTAGGCCGCACGCGATTGCGCCTGCGCTTGCGCGCGCGCCAAGCGCGCGCCCTGCGAGTCGGCGCGGTCGGCGGCGACGGTGCCTTGAGCTGCTTGGACGTCGCGCAAGGCCATGACGCCGGCCTGGTAGAGCCGCTGACGGCGCGCGAGCTCGGCCTGATCGACGCGCAGTTTAACTGACGTGCGATCGACGCCGGCGAGCGCGCTCCCGGCGCTCGCGGCGTTGGCTTCGGCCGCTGCCTGCTGCGCAGCCAGCGCGTATGACGTGGCGTTCAGCTGCGCGAGCGGCGCGCCTTGCTCCACGTGCTCGCCCAACGTTACGTCGACGCGCTCGACCGATCCCGGAATCGAAAACGCGAGCTTCATCTGCGTTCCGGCGGGCGACCCGACTCTCCCGACCAACGAGATCGTCTCGTCAACGGTTCCGTCGCGCACGGTCGCGAGCGGAACCTGCGGCTGGCGCGGAGTTTCCGGCGCCGCCGGGTGAGAGAGGAACAATCGCCAGACGATCGCCGCGACGATCAGAACGATGGCGCCTACGACGAGCGCTCGCGCAAACGGCTTCACGGAACGATGACCTCCAAGATTGCGTACGCAAGCGCGCGCCGGTACTCCGCGACCAACGCATCGACCGCGGCCTGGTCGTACGTGCGGCGCGCCTCGGCGACGTCGAGACTCGAGCTCGCGCCTTCGCGGTAACCGATTTCGACCGCGTTGAGTGCGCGCAGCGCCTCGGCGCTGCCGCGTTCCGCGGCCGCCGCGGCGGCATCGTCCGCGCGCGCATCGCGAATCGCACTCGTCACGTCGAGCGTCAGAGTGCGGCGCTCTTCCGTCAGCTGGGCGCGAGCCGCGTCGACTAACGCCTGCGCGGAGGCGGCTTGCGCGCCGCTGGGCGAGCTGAGCGGCAGGTCGAGGTGCGCGGCGACCTGCGGACCGTTGACCGGTATACCGGTATCTACGCCGCGCTGGTATCCGCCCTGGATCGTGGCGGTCGGGAGCGCCGTGCGGCGCGCCGCGGCGACGCCGGCGTTGCGCGCATCGATCGTCGCGAGGAGCGCGGCGACTTCGGGACGCAGCGCGAGTGCGCGCTCGACGGCGCGATCCTCGTCGGGAAACTTCGGCGGCGGCGCCGGCGACGCGGTCATCGTCGCGAGCTGCGCGGGACTCACGCGCGACGCCGAGGCGAGGGCATCGATCGCGTCGGCCCGGTCGGCCTGCGCGCGAACGAGATCCGCTCGCGCCTGCAAGAGCGTCACGTCGGCGCGAATCACGTCGAGTTGCGGCGATTCGCCGCTGCGCGCGCGAAGGTCGGCGGCGTTGCGGTCGAGCTGCGCGCCCCGAACGGCGTCGCCGCGCGCGCGCTCGATCGCGACGGCCTGCAACGCCGCGAAATATAGCTTCGCGGCATTCTGTCGCGCGGCCAGCATCGCTGCATCCGCGTTGCGCTGTGCCGCGAGCAGCTCGCCGGCCGCGCCGCGTACCGCCGGCGAATTCGCGAAGAGGTCGTTGATCGAGACCCCGACGCCGACCGAAACGAAGTGCTGCTCGACCGTACCGGTGTTGGCGGCGTTGGCTTGCGGGGACACCGAATAATCCCCGACGAGATGTGGGATGCCGGTAATCTGCGCGACGTGCAGCGCGGCATCGCGCTGCCGCACGGTAGCCAAGGCGGTTTGAACGTCGACGCTGTTCGTCGCCACGCGTTGCTGCGCGTCGGCGAGCGAGAGTGCCGCAAACGCCGGAATGGCCGCGAGCAGGATGCCTCCCAGGATCATGGCGTCGCGACCTCATGCCGATAGAGGCTCGCGTAGAGCACGGGAATCAGCACAAGCGTAAAAAACGTCGCGGTCGACAGGCCGCCGACGACGGCGATCGCGAGCGGCTGTTCCATCGCGGCCCCCGCCCCGATACCGAACGCGAGCGGGAGCAACGCTCCGATCGCCGCCAGCGTCGTCATGAGGATCGGGCGCAGGCGCTCGCGGCCGGCGAGAACGAGCGCGTCGGCGACGACGAAACCTTCCCGCCGGCGGCGATTCGCGGCGTCGATCAGCAGAATGCCGTTCTTCACGACGAGGCCGACGAGCAGCAAGAGTCCCATGAAGGACGCGACGTTGAAGGTCGTATGCGTCACCGTGAGTCCGATCGCGACGCCGATCGGCGCGAGGGGCACGGCTGCCAGGATCACGAGCGGCTGACGAAAGGATCCGAACGCCGCGAGCATCACGAAGAACACCAGCCCGATCGCGATCGCGATCACGAGCGCGAACTCCGCGAACGACTGCTGTTGAGCGCGGTACGCGCCTTCGATTGCGATGCGATAGCCCGGCGGCAGACTCGTGCGCGCGAGCGCGGCGCGAAGCGCGTCGATCGTTGCCGAGAGGCTGCGGCCGCTCGTACTCGCGCTGACGAGCGCGACGCGCTCGCCGTTGATCTCGGAAATATCGGTGGAGCTGCGATCGAGCCTCGTGCGAGCGAGCTGGCCGAGCGGTACCGCCCCGTTCGCAAAGGCAAGCGTCGACGGCAGCGCGGTCTGGGAGCCTGCGACGCGAACGCGCACGGGCACGAGCGTGGAGGCCTCGGGAAGATCGGTCGCGATGGTTCCCTGCGTCGCGCCTGCAATGCTCGCGGCTAGGCCGCCGGTGTCGATCCCCGCGCGCGCCATCGCCGCGAAGTCGGGAACGACGTGCAGCGCGGGATCGTCGCGGTCGACGCCGGAGAAGACGTCGGTGACGCCCGGCACCTTCGATATCGCGTCTGCGACGCGCGTCGCCGTCGCGACGAGGGTCGTTTGATCGGGGCCGTCGACGACGAGCTCGATCGGCGCCGGCGCTCCCGAGATGTCGTTGATCAGGTCCTCGAGAATTTGGTGAACGGTGAGTCGCGCCGCCGGAACGACGGCGTTGAGCCGATCGCGCAGCCGATCGGCGACCGTTTCGAAGGAGGCGCGTTCGTTTTGCGGCTTCAGGCGCACGCGAAGAATTCCGGCGCGCGCGGGCGTGGGCGAGAACCCGTTGGTGTCGATGCCGGTGAACCGTCCCTCACCGGCGACGGCGGGATCGGCGAGGACCTCGCGCTCCAGCGCCAGCGCGGCGGCGTCGCTGGCGGCGAGCGTCGTGCCGACCGGCATGCGATACGAGATCTCGAACTGGCCTTCGTCGAGACGCGGGAGGAAGTCGCTGGGAATGGTGACGAGCAGCGCGACGGTGACGACCAGAACGACGCCGGCCATCGAATATACGAGCGCGCGCCGCGCGAGCGCCCAGCGCAGAATCGACCCGTAGCGGTCGAGGACCCGCGCAACGGCGGGATTCCCTTCGTGAGGCGTGCGGCGGCCAAGCAACGTGCGAACGATGAGCGGCGTTACGAAGATCGCGAGCCCCAGCGAGACGAAGAGCGCGCACGAGAGCGTCAACGCGAGCGCGCGGAAGAACGCTCCGGAGACGCCGCTCAACAACGCGAGCGGAATGAAGATGACGGTCGTAGCGAAGGTCGAGGCGATCATCGGCGCGACCAGGCGGCGCATCGCCGCAACGATCGAGTCGCGCAAGGAGAGATCGGGTGCGTCGTGGAGCGTGCGAGCGATGCCTTCGACGACGACGATCGCGTCGTCAATGATCAATCCGACCGCGATCGCGAGGCCGCCGACGCTCATGATGTTGAGAGTCTCGCGGAAGAGCGAAACGGCGAGGATCGCGATGGCCATCGCACTCGGAATCACCAGCGCCGCGACGAGCGTCATGCGCGCGTTGCGCAGGAAGAAGAAGATCACTCCGAGGGCGAGCAGCGCGCCGATCAGGATCGCGTCGCGCAGGCTGATCTGCGAGGCGACGATGAGATCGGTGGCGTCCCAGTACCGGTTCGCCACGAGGCCGGCCGGCATCGCATTGGCGAGGCTCGCAAGACGCGCTTTGATCGCTCGTGCCATGCGCACGTTGTCGGCGCCCGGAAGGGCGTAGAAACTCAGGGCGACGGCGTGTTCGGCGTCAAAGGACATCTGCGACGTCAACGGCGCGACGCCCAGGCGCACGCTCCCGAGCGAGCCTAACGGAAGGGAACGTCCCCCGGCGCTGGTGACGACGATCTGCGAGATCTGTCCGGCGTTGCGCAAGCCCGCGTCGACTAAGATCGCGCTGCGCTGCGATTCGTTCTGCGCCAGGCCGGCTGCAGTGACGTCGTTGGCTTGCGAGACCGCGGTTCCGACGTCGCGTGCCGACACTCCGGCGGCGGCCAGCGCCGCAGGGTCGAGCTCGACCTGATATTCGCGCTGCGCGCCGCCGACGACGAGAATGCGCGCAAGCCCGGGAACGCCGTACAGCGCCGGCACGAGCGAGCGCAACGCGTATTCGCGCACGATCGTCTGCGAGAGCGTCTTCGACGTGAACGCATAGGAGAGCACGGGCTCGGACTGCGGCGTAACGATGTTCGCCGCCACGGCGGCGTCACTCGGAAGCTGACTGCGCGTCTGAGAGATCGCGGAGTTGACGTATTGAAGATCGGTGACGGTATCGGTCTTTGGATCGAACTGCGCGACGAGCTCGGAACTGCCTTGCGAGGACGTCGCCAAGACGCGCTGCACCGACGGCAATCCGAGAAAGGCCCGTTCGAGCGGCAGCGTGACGGCCACGCGCACCTGTTCGGGCGGCAGGTCGCCGGCGCTGGCGACGACGTCGACGCGCGAAAAATGCATCTCCGGAAAGATGGAAGCGGGCGTGCGTATATACGCCCAGAGCCCCGCGCAGGTCAGCGCTACGGTCAGGAAGAGGACGGCCCGGGCATGAGTAAGCGAAAACCGCGCCGGGTTCATCCGCTTAGCCTACCCATGGACGATGAACGCTACGTGAACGCGAGCGTGTCGTCCGGCGCGGCCAGCTCGATCGTCACGACCGCTCCGCCGCCGGCGGCGTTGGCGAGCTGCAGCGTGCCCCGATTGGCCTCGACGATCGTCCTGGCGATCGCTAGACCGAGGCCGGTGCCTCCGCGCGGATGCGCGGCGTCGCCGCGCCAGAACCGTTCGGTCGCGTGGGCGAGGGCGTCTTTCGTGAACCCCGGGCCATCGTCGGCGATCTCGATCTTCACCGCGCGCGCGTTACGAAGCGTCCGCAACTGCACGGTTCCCGCATCGCGGCCGTATTCGATGGCGTTGTGCACGACGGCCAGCACGGCGCGCTCGAGCGTCGCGCGGTTCGCGCGCGCTAAGATGGCGCCGGGCGTTTCGACCCGCACCGCCATGCCGCGCGTTGCCGCAGCCGGACGGACGCGTTCGCCGAGCGTGCGCACGAGCTCGCTCGCGTCGACGGTTTGCTGCTGGCGCGCATCGACTTCGGCGCGCGCCGCCGCGAGCAACTCGTCGATCAGTTCTTCCAAACGCCCCGCTTCGCGCGCGATCGACGTCAGCGCGTCGCGGTATTCGTCGGCGGTGCGTTCGCGCCGTAATGCGAGCTCCGTTTCGGCGCGCAAAACGGCGAGAGGCGCGCGCAGCTCGTGGGATGCATCGGCGACGAAGCGGCGCTCGCGCGAGAATGCGGATTGCAGCCGGTCGAGCATGCGGTCGAAGGAAGCGCACAGTCTGCCAAGCTCGTCGTTACCGTCGGCGTGCAGCCGGCTCGAGAGGTCGTAACCTTCGATGCGCTCGGCGAGCGATGCGATCTCGCCGACCGGCGCTAATACTCTGCGAGCGACGCGCCGCGAGGCGACGACGCCTAGTGCGATCAAGAGCGCGCCGACGGCGATCGAAACGATCGCGGCGTTGCGATCGAAGTCGCCGATCCAGCTGGCGGATTGCCAGACGGTCACGCTTCCGAAGGTGCGATCGCCGCGCTTCACGGGGACGCTGGAAAACTGCAGGCCGGCTGCGCGCTGGCCGGCCGGGATAGCGTCGCCGGCAATCTGTTTACCGTCACGATCTTCGACCGCGAACGGCGTGTCGGTATGAAGCGAACCCAGGGCGCGCAGGTCGCTCGGATCGAGCGAGATCCGGCCCTGGTGCACGTCGACGGCGGTCGCGATCGTCTGCGCGCCGGAGTGCAGACGAGCGTCGAATCCCGAGCGCAACGTGCGGTCGAGCGCGACGATCGAGAGCGTCGCAAAGAGCGCGACGGTAACGGCGACGATCGTCACGACCGTTACGGTGAATCGCGTGCGGACGCTCATGAGATTCCTGGAGCGTCGAGACGATAACCGAGCCCGCGCAGCGTGTGGAGCAGCTGCGGCTCGCCGCGTTCCGTGAGCTTCTTGCGCAACCGGCCGGCGTAGACGTCGAGGACGTTCGAGACGCGGTCGCTCTCGCGGTCCCACAGACGATCCTCTAGCATCCGGCGCGTCACCGTCCGACCCGCGTTGCGCATGAGCACTTCGAGGAAGAGGCTCTCCTTCGCGGTGAGCAGGAGGTCGCGGCCCGCGCGATGCGCCTGGCGAGTCTCGGAATCGAAGACCAAGTCGCCGACCTTCAATATGGTGTCGATTCGATTCGGGGGACGGCGCGCGAGCGATCGCAGCCGCGCCTCGAGCTCGTCGAAGGCGAATGGCTTGCGCAGATAGTCGTCCGCTCCGGCGTCGAGTCCGGCGACGACGTCGCTCGGGCCGTCGCGCGCGGTTAGGATCAAGACGGGGAGCTGGTGGCCCTGCGCGCGCACGCGCTGCAAGATCGAGAGCCCATCTTCAAGGGGAAGGTTCAGATCGAGAACCATCGCATCGTAGTGCGTGCCGGCGAGATATTCGTCGCAGTCGCGGCCGTCGGACAACGCGTCGACGATATAGCCGTCTTCGCACAGGCCTCGTCGGAGGAGTGCGCGCAACGGCTCGTCATCTTCGATGATGAGGATACGCACACGAGACTGTACGACGCTCGCGGCGGCCGAACCTCACGGATTCCATTTCAGGCGCTGGACCCAGTCGCCGCTGGGGTCCGCGTAGACCACCCAAATGTCGTTCGTCGTCTCATCGATCCCGACCGTGTGGAGCGAGCGGTGCCCGGTAGCGATGCGGCCGACGACGCGCGGCGCAGCCCCGTTCTTGACGGCGACGACCGTGACGATCCCGCGCCCGGCGCAAACGACCAAGTCGCCCTTCGAGCCAGTGCTGCACTGGTCGATGTGCGGCTGGACCTGCGCGTCGCCGACGTGGGTGCCGTCGGGCGTGTAGGCCGAGAGCACGCCGTTGACGCCGCCGGCGATCAGCTGATTCGTGGCGGGAGAGAAGGCCAGGGGATGATTGTCTTGCAGCTGGGGCGTTTTGACGACTTTTACCACCTTTAGCGTGGCGGGATCGACGACGGCGAAACCGCCGCCGTTTGCCAAGTTCTGGTAGAGGACGCCCGTCTTCGGATCGACGGCGGGCGACTCGAGGTCGTCGGCCGGCATCGTTATCGTGGCGATGCGCTTCATCGTCGCGCCGTCAATCACGTACACGGATGGGCCGCCATCCTGATCGGCGTAGATCCGGTTGCGCGAAGGATCGTAGACGATCGCGTCGATGTTGCCCGGAACGGTGACACTCGCCAGGACTTGCATCGTCGTGGGATTCACTTTTGAAAGCGCCTGATCGGTGCCGTCGCCGGTGAAAACCACGCCCGTGGAAGGCTCGACCGCGAGGCCGTGCATCGGGCCGACGTCGACTTGCCCGACCACCTTTCCGTTCGTCGTGTTGACGATCAGCAATCGGTGGCTCGACGTATGCGCCGCGTAGGCGCGATGGCGAACCTCGTCGACGGCGACGTAGTCGAAGCCGCTGAAGATCGGAACGCGTTGGGGCGGGGCTGCTACGGTAATCGGCATTAGTTGCTCCTCGGAGGCGGCGGTAGGCGATGTGGACGCGGCGTGAAGCCCGGCGGCGGCGTCGAGGGCGCGTTCGGGAGCGCGACCGGGGTTACGTTCAACGATCGGCAGTTCATCGCCGCCGGAAACGTATTCACGACGGCATCGGGTATATCGGCGTCGGACGCGGGAATCGGCGCAGCGGCGCCGCTCAGCCGCGCGGGATCGAAGGCCCCGAAGAGGTCGGTGATCGCAGGATCGCCGTCGCGGGGGCAGCGCGGCAGATACTTCTTTTCCTCGGGCAGCGAGGCCAGCGGAGGCAGGTCGAAGAGCCGCTCGGCGAGCTTGATGATCGAGGTCTGATCGCCGGCATCGTGGACGATCGCGCCGTCGCGCGCGTACGGCGATATCAAAATGAAGGGCAGGCGCGGACCGTCGCCGCAGGGGCGCGCGTCGGCGCAGGCTTCGCCCTGCGGCGGCGGCACGTGATCGTAAAAGCCACCCGGATCGTCCCAGGTAACGACGATGGCGGAGTCGTTCCAGTACTTGCTGCGCGCGATCGCGTTGACGAAGGTGGCCACGAACGCTTCGCCGACCTGCGCGTCGGTATCTCCCGCACCGGGGTGGTCGTCGTCGCCGAGGTAGTGTGACTGCACGGCCGGATCGGGATTGGCGGGCTTCCAACCGAAGCGGTTCTGCGAGCCGCCCTTGATGTAGAAGATTCCGCGATCGGGGAGCGTGCCGTCGCGAAGCTGCGGGAGGATCGCGTGCACCTCGTGGACGTCATTCCAGAAGACGTCGTTCTGCCGGAGGTACGCAAAGTATTGCGGCGCGTTGTGGTGCGTTTCGTAACCGGGCAGCGCGAGCGTCGGCGAGACATAGCCTTCCTGATACCAGCCCCAAGGAATCGGCGCGCGCGCGCTCGTCGCGACCGCACCGAGATCTTGCGCGACCCCCTCGGTCTCGTTCGTCACTTTCGTCGCATCGATGCCTGCCAGCGCCAGCATCAGCGTCGCGTAGCGCTGCGGAATCTGAAGCTGCTTGTTCGGTTCCGATTGATCGTACGGACCGTAGGCGGGGTCGAGATCGTTCACGACCGGCACTCCGGGTCCGTTCTCGGCGGTGGTGGCCGATTGCGGGTCGCGCGCCCATTGAGTCTCGCCGGCTTGACCAGCGATCAGCGCGACCGCCGCGGGCGTCGACGGGCCGGTCATCGCACTAAACATCCGATCGAACAACGCAAATCGCCGCGCGTATTTCCAGAGGAAGGGGATGGTGTCGCAGTCATAATGCGCCATCGTCAGCAACCCGACGTCGCGCGCGCCCGCCGGAGCGAAACGCCGCGCGGACAGGGCCTCCTGCGTCGAGACGAACGCGTCCATTTGTCCCCCGTTCATCTTCTTGGAGACGATCGTGCGGGATTGCGAGGGTCCCTCGGTATCCGGGTCGGTGATGCGAAAGGGCGTCACCCACGCCTTGCCGATCGGATCGTACTGGCGGAAGCCGTGCGCTTGCGCCTCGGGTGAGGCCAGATTGTCGGCGCCCGGAAAGGTGCCGAAATAGTTATCGAACGAGTGGTTCTCCTGATAGATCACAAAGATGTGCTTGACGCGGGTGCGCAGCGCCGCCGTGACGTCTTCCTGACCCGTGGCCATGGCGGGCGACACCAGCGAGAACGCCGTCGCGACGGCCAAAAGGCGCGCCGCTCGGCCGGGCCGGCGAAGAAGCAGCATCCTGCGATTCTACGGCGCGCAGATGAACGCAGAATGAAGCTGTTCTTATGCGTTTGGTTAAGACTGACATAACGCAGTCATAAACTTGGTGCGGCATTGTCACGGTATGGCTTCTCGGATAAACGAGCACCGGCGTTTTACGCCGTGGCTGCTTTTTGCTTTCCTGTTGGCATCGCTGCCCGCGGCGGCGGCGGACGGGTTGACCGTTTCAGGGAGAATCCTCGACACGCAAGGCGGTCTGCCGGTCCCGAACGCGACGGTGCAACTCGATCGCGGCGGCGCCCCGGTCGCGTCCGGAGTGACCGACGCCAGCGGCGCCTTTCGGATTACGGGCGTGCCGCCCGGCACCTACGTCGTCTTCATCAGTGCATCGGGCTACCAAACGACGCGCCTTGCGCCCGACTTGCTTGTTGGTTCGGACGTTTCCGAGGTCTCGTTCCAAATGGCGGTCGCACGCCAGCCGCGCGGACTGAAGCAGATCGGATACGTCGTTTCGAGCGCGCGAACGGCGCTGCAGACGACCACGACGATCAACACGCACGTGGACGCGAACATCATTCAGAGCGAGAACTTCCAGCGACTGGGCGACGTCTTGACGACGGTGCCTGGCGTGATCACGTCGACGAGCTCGTCGGTCGGCGACGACATGTCGCTCTCGATCCGGGGCTTCGACCCGACCGAGACCGCAACGCTGCTCGACGGGCATCCGATCGGCCCCGTCGGCGCGTTCGGCAACGGTTACAATTACAACGTTTCGCCGTTCTGGGGCCTGAGCACGGCGGACATAGTGTTCGGCTCGGGCGCGACGGGCTTGTTCGGCGCGACGACGATCGCGGGCGCGGTGAACTTCCAAACGATCAACCCAACGCCTCAGAATCACTTCTCGGTCACGCAGGGCGTCGGCAGCGATAACAAGGCGATGAGCGGGTTGCTCGGCACGGGAACGATCGGGAAGCTCGGATACGCGATCGCGTGGGGAAGCCAAGGCACGACCGGCAGTTTTCCCGGCGGGTACATCCAGCAGACGGCGCTCTTGCAGACAAGCGTCGTGAATCCCGGCATCGGGCCGCCGTATCGGCCGGCCGCGAACGCGAGCCCGCCCCCGCCGGACTTGACGCACGCCAACGCATTCAACCAGGTCAACTACTACCCGGTCAGCGGCGGCTACGTGCAGCGCAACTTCGTCGGTAAGCTCGTCTACAGCTTCTCGCCGAAGACGACGCTGCAGTTCACCGCCTACTCCGCGAACGACTGGTCGAACTCGACGGGAAACGGCGACAACGACTACGAGACCTTCCCGTACGTGCTCTTCGGCGCACGGCAGACGCTCCAGGGGATCGAAGCGACCAAACGCGGCCTCAACTGGATTCTGGTCAACGGCAAGCCGCGGTCGTGCCACGACAGCATCGCGGTGCTCGCGAACAACGCGCAGGGCTACTCGTGCATGACTCCGGTACAGTACGCGCTCAGCTTCTACGGACCGTTCGGCGGCAGCATCGACCGCTGGCGCACGCTCGGCAATCAGGATTACGATGCCCGGGCGCAGCAACAGCTCGGCGCGGGCACCATTACGGTCGAGGGTTTTGCCGACGCCTACAACTACAACCAGCAGAAGGGCCCCGGGGCGCCGATCGGCCCGTACGGGCCCGGTCCGAACTTTCTCAACCTGTACAGCAATCGCGGCTATCTGTTGAGCGACGACTTTCCGATGTCGAAGAACGACTTAGGGTTCGGCTACAGCTGGCTGCATCAGTCGAACACTAACGGACAGTTTCCGTACTCGCTTGCCAACGGCGTGACGTACAACACCTTCGGGAACAACCCGCCGCTGTATCTCGCGACCGCGAGCTATTTCGTACGCGACGCGTGGACGCCGAACGACAAGCTCTCGGCCTTTGGCAGCATCTGGCTGCAACGGTCGCTGGACACGTCTTCGACGCACTTCGATCCGCGCGTCTCGCTCATCTACCGGCCCGATAGCGCCGACGTGATTCGGCTGACCTCGGGGCGTTCGTACAGCGAGCCCGACCCATCGCTGCTCGCCTTCGCGCCGCCGGTGTACGGCGCGCCGTCGAGCATCAACTGCCCGCCCGCCTTGACCGGAAGCGGCGCGCTCACTTCGATCGCCTCGGTGGCCAACCCCGAGCTGCAGCCCGAAACGGCCACCGACCTCGAGGCCGCCTACGGGCACCGCTTCAACGCGACGACGAGCATCCAGGCCGACGTCTATCAGTCGTACGAGAGCCAAGCGCTCTTAAACGGTAACGTCTCGATCGTAGGCTTCCCCGGGATCACGGTCCCCAGGTCATACATCGACAAGGCGCTGCAGCGGCTCAGCTCTTGCCCCGGACTCCATCCGACGGAAGCGAACCTCGCGTTCGCGACGACCTTCAATGCGGCGTCCGGTCGCTACCGCGGGATCGTTCTTTCGACGAACGTGGGGATCACGCGCAACGTTTCGTTCAACGCCTCGTTCGACGTGCAGTCGGCGGCATATCTCGGCGTTCCGACGGACATCCTGATCGCGAACACCGACTTGATCGACGGCGGACAGAGAAACGGCATACCGTTGCGCCAGGGCACGACCGGTTTCTCGTATCAGGACGTCAACGGCGTCGGAGCCCGCATCGACGCGACGTATATCGGGGGAAACAACAGCTGGAATCGCAACCCGTTCTGGTTTGCGAATGCGAGCGTTTCGAAGACGAGCAACAACGTCACGGTCGGCGTCGGCGTCTCGAATCTCTTCAACAGCGCAGCGCAGCAGTACGGGTACATCGGCTACGGAATCTACCACCCGCAAAACTTCTACGGTTTAGCGGCGCAAGGCGGCGCGACCAGCGGACTCGCGCAGAGCAGCGAAGAGTACGGACTTCCGTTCCGTCAATACTGGCTTACCGTGAAGGTCGGCATCTAGCGCTTTTCTGGAAAGGATGAAGCGAATGCAATTCGAGCTCGACGCTCCAAGCAACGACGTGATCGCTATGAATCTGACGATCGCCGCAGTCGACCGCTGGCTAGAAAACGCATCGGCGAGCAGCGGCCAAGAGGTCGGCCGCGAGATCGGGGCGATGTATCGCGAGATTCACGCCGTCCTCGAGCAAATCTCGCCGAGCGACGATGACGACGACGACGAGGACGACGATGACGACGGGGAGCCGGCCGCTCGCGCCTCGCTAGCCATCGCCGGCTAACCGTTTCAAACCCCCGCGCGGCGGGAACAACGAGAGGGTAAGTGACGCGGAGGCGACGACCAATGCACTAGCTTACGTACGCAAGAGACTATCGAGGCCCGTGCCGCGGGCCTCGATTCCTTTTCGGGGAGGATTGTCCGCGGCGAAGGCAGGAGAGGTTCGATCGTGCGAGACGTAACCGAATCGCTGCGCTTACCATCGCCGGCGCCGCGACCCCAATCGATCGCCTTCGACGGCGAGAAACTCTGGATGGGATCGATCGAGACGAGCCGGATCTACGCCATTGATCCGCGACAATGGACGCTGATCGAAGAGGATAAGGCGCCCGGAAAGCCGTGGGGAATCACCGTGCTCGGCGACGAGCTGCGCGTCATCTGCGGCGAGGGTGACGACGACGATCGCGTCGTGCGGCGTTTCGTGCCGGGGCACGGCTTCAAATCGCAGCCGGCATTCCGTTGTCCGGACGGAACGGGCTCGCAGCTCAGCTATGACGGCACGTGGCTCTACGTCAGCCAATGGTATAATCGGCGGCTGCTCGGTCTCGACGAACGCGGCAACATCGTTCGTCAGATCGATCTGCCGCATCAAGTCTGCGGACAGTGCTACGCCGACGGTGCTTTCTATCTCGTGACGACCGACGACGAAGAGAGCGGCGAGTATTTCTTGACGAAGGTCGCTTCCGACGGTGCGAGCAAGGACCTCGCTCGCATTCCGTTTGCGGCACGAGCGCTCGCCTACGACGGCGCGCGGTTTTGGACGAATCACCGCGAGGCGAATCAGATCGTCGCATTTGAGCGCTGAGCAGTTCGCTTCGCGCGACCCGCACGCGCGCATCGCGATCGCCGTGCTGCGCGCGATCTTCTCGGACGCATATGCCCGCGAATTCGGGATTGCGCTGTGGGACGGCACGCGGGTCCGCGGCTCGGACGGCGAGCGATTCGTCCTGCGGGTCACCGCTCCCGGAGCGCTGCGCGCGGCCTTTACGCCGCCGCTGGAGCTGAACTCCGGGCGGGCGTTCGGCAGCGGACTGCTCGACGTCGAGGGCGAGCTCGAACCGGCGTTCGATGCGTTCCAGCGCGCGACGGCAGCGCTGCGCGCGCGCGATCTCCTGCGCCTGTTGCCGCTGCTGCGGCGACTGCCGAAGCTCGCGACGCCGCGCATGCGTAAAGCGCGGCTGCACGGGCGAGTTCATTCCCGTGCCCGCGATCGCGCCGCGATTGGATTCCATTACGATCAGCCGCTCGAATTTTACCGCGCGTTTCTCGATCGCGATATGGTCTATTCGTGCGCGTATTGGGATGACGGCGTCGCGACGCTCGACGACGCGCAATCGGCGAAGCTCGACTACACGCTGCGCAAGCTGCGGGTCCGCCCCGGCGAACGGCTGCTCGACATCGGCTGCGGCTGGGGTGCGCTGGTGATACGCGCGGCGCAGCGATTCGGCGCGCGGGCACTCGGTGTTACGCTCAGCCGCCCGCAATACGAAGAGGCGAACCGGCGAATTGCGGCCGCGGGCGTCGAGGATCGGGCTCAAGTCGAGCTGCGCGACTACCGCGAGCTGCGCGGCGAGCGTTTCGACAAGATCGTCAGCGTCGGGATGTTCGAGCACGTTGGGCGAGCTCGCTTTTCCGAATATTTTCGCGTCGCGTACGAGGCGCTCGTTCCGGGCGGCCTCTTTCTCAACCACGCGATCGCGGACGAGAGCCCCGGCCGCCGGGAGGGCAGAGTGCGCGGATTCATCGGCAGCTTCGTCTTTCCCGACGGCGAGCTCGTGGCGGTCGCCGACTCGTTGCAGATCGCCGAGCATGCCGGTTTCGAGGTGCGCGACGTCGAGAATCTGCGCGAACACTACGCGCGCACGCTTCGCGCGTGGCTCTCGAATCTCGAGCGCAACCACGCGGCGGCCGCCGCCGCCGCGAGCGAGGAGAGTTATCGCACGTGGCGACTCTATCTCGCCGGGAGCGCGCAGGGTTTTCGCACGGCACGACTCGGCGTCTTCCAATCGCTCCTCGCAAAGCCGCACGAGAGCGGGCGAGTCGAGCTGCCCGCGACGCGGCGCAATTTATATGTAGGCGGACGAGACGGCGAGCGCTAAGACAAAGAAAAGGGGAGGTTCGGGTCGGCCGTGAGCGTCAGCGGGTCGACGCGCGCCGATTCGCGCTGTTGGTATGCCGCGGCGGCGATCATCGCGGCGTTGTCGGTGCAGTATTTCGGAGGGGGAATGAACGCCGGTATTCCGCGGCTCGCGCTCCACGCGCGGAACGCCTGCTGCAACGCCGAGTTTGCCGCCACGCCGCCGGAGAGCACGACTGCGTTGTACGCGCCGCGCTCGAATGCGGACTGCACGCGCGTCATTAGGACGTCGACGACGGCAGCTTGAAACGATGCCGCGACATCCTCACGCTTTGCGTCGCGTCCGGCCTCGGATTCCAAGAAGTAACGTACGGACGTCTTGAGGCCGGAGAACGAGAGATCGAGCGAGTCGCCCGCGGCGCGATGACGCGGAAACGCGTACGCGCGCGCGTCGCCGCGCTGCGCGAGCCGATCGAGCTCGGGACCTCCGGGATACGGCAATCCCAGCAGGCGCGCAGTCTTGTCGTAGGCCTCGCCGGCGGCGTCGTCGTGCGTGCGCCCGAGAACGCGCATCCGAGTCGCCGATTCGACCGCGACGAGCTGTGAGTGACCGCCCGAGACCAACAGCGTTAGGAACGGATAGGGCGGCGATTCGGCGCGGTCGAGAAACGCCGCGAAGACGTGGCCGTGCAAATGGTTGACGGCGTAGAGAGGTTTGCCCAGCGCGTACGCGAGCGCCTTCGCCGCGGCGACGCCGACCACGAGACTGCCGATCAAACCCGGGCCGCGAGTTACCGCGAATCCATCGAGTTGCGCAAAGGTGAGCTCGGCGCGCTCGAGGGCGTCTTCGGCGACCGCGGAGAGCAACGCCACGTGTCTGCGGCTTGCGATCTCCGGGACGATTCCGCCGTACTTGGCGTGGAACGCGTCCTGATTCGTCGCGACGGTCGAGAGCACATCGCGTCCGTCACGCACTACCGCGGCCGCCGTGTCGTCGCACGACGTTTCGATTCCGAGTAGGAGCACGATTAAGCGGTTTAGCCTCGCGGAAGGAGCGCGCCTGTAAAGCAAGCAAACGACGCGGCGTGCGTGCGCGAATCGTGCTTCAGTGGCCAGGCGTAGGCTCCGGACAATGGCAATGATCGAAATTCGCCACTCCGCGCGACGTCTACTATGCACTTTGGCGAGTTCGGTCTTTTTTGGAAGCGTTGCTTTCCGCGCAGTTGCATTAGCAAGCCTACCTAGCACCCAAGCTCACATCATCATCTGCAAGGAAACGCCAATTTACAGAACCCGCCCGAACGAAATGGAGTGTGCGCTTCTTGCTCATAAGCAGATCCAATCGCTTCCCCGGGAGCCGATCGTTTGGCGCTTGGAAACATTTGCTAACGCTACGGACGCTCGACGCGCCGAAGGCAGGGCGAGCGTTTTCGTTCGCTCCGGCGCAAGAAATTGGTTATTGACACTTGGAACAAAAGGCCAACGAACTCCCGGCGGCACTTTTGTCACAGAGATTGGGCCGATCTTCATTCCGCGCGCTCTACATTACGCAATCGTCGTTGGCGAAGCGTACTCTCGCCCTGGTGCTACCACGAGAGTGCACACGCACCCAGGCCCAGAGGCGTGGTATTTGCTGGCTGGCGCGCAATGCCTAGAGGTGCCGGGTGGTGCGCTTCGCGCGGGCGCCGGTCAAAGTTCCTTCGCCGCCGCCAATACGCCCATGAAACTCACAGTCACCGGTACGGCGAATCGGGATGCGCTCTTCTTCGTCGTCGGTGATGCCGAGCTGCCGTGGACCGAGGCTTCCAAATTGGCGGCCGACCGAACGCTGCAAGGCCTGAGGTCGTTATCGAGCGATGACGGGGATCATGAAGATGGTTTCGGCCTCGGGTACGACGCGGTGTAAAGGATCGAGTATGGACTGGCGAGCCCGGCAAGCCCGCGCCGTCTTGAGCGTTGTGTGTTTTAGTCGCGTAAAACATGAAGTGCGACAAACCACGGTCCGATGACGCCCCAGGGCAGCGCCCTTCGACATCGTATACGACATCGAACCCGGCTCCGGCGTCGTCAACTGTTTTGGCAACCGCAGCTTTGAGGCGATCGGCGCGCATTTTCGAATTCCAGAACTCGGAGTCGAACGGCGACATCCACGATCCGAGCTATTCACGATCGTAGCGGGAGTATTGATCTAGCCCGTACCGGAGAAGATAGCGCTTGCTCTTCTAACGGCCGTCTAACAGACTGCGCAAAACTAGCCGCGATTATTCGCGACTAGGCGGGACTAGAAAAGGCGAAAATCCGTACAGGAAAGGACTGTCCGGTACGAGACGGGAGCAGCCGGGACCCCGATACGCGGGTTCGATTCCAGTTGGCGCTAACGGAAAACTGGTTACTCTGCTTGCACTTTTCCAGATTCGACTGATTCTCGTCTAACGAGCGTCTAACGGTCGATCTGGAAGGCAGATTCTGAGAACGCGACCTCGACGCCACTGGAAACGATTTGGCCCTAATGGCAAAGGCGGGCAGCGTGACCGTTCTGCGCGATCGTTTCGTTTTCGGCGATTTGAAGTTTAGCTTGTAGCTCGTGCGCTTCGCGGCCCGCACGGTCACGCGCTCCAATGAGCGTGCAATTCGCAACGTACCGCGATCGAAGTCAACGCAGACACTCGAAGAGCCCACCGGACTGCTTACCCCGCACGTGCAGTCGCTGTCGCCGGCGACCGCCACGCGACCGCCCTCGCCGCCGCCACGTTAAATAAAAGAGTCCTAGCTAACGCTGTCCGGAGCCTTACTGCTTGTCAAACCGAGCGAGCTCATGCTATGTTTTCGAAATACGCCCGCTCTGCGGGCCGGCTAATGACGGCCCCTGAAAACGCCGAAAACACGGTTAACCCCAGAGCACGAGGACCTGTGAACTATCGCTTGTCGGTCGGGTTCGTCACACTTTTGATCGCGGTCGCTGGCTGCAGCGGCGTCGCTAATCTTCCATCAGCGCCCGCCAATCAAGCGGCGTTTTCCCCGGCGGTGCAGGTCTCCGGGCGAACCGTTCGTTCCCATCGAGGCGGTTCGGCGAGCTTTCAGGTCGTCTACACGTTCCAGGACAGTGCCGACGGCGGAAACCCCTTTGCCGGCCTGACCGTCGACAGCGCGGGAAACCTTTACGGCACGACGAGCTCGGGCGGGAGCGGTTACGGCACCGCCTTCGAGCTGAAGAATACGGCCAAAGGATATAAGTACGTCGTATTGCATACGTTCGCCGGCGGCAGCGACGGCGCGAATCCCTACGCCCGCTTGATGGCGGCCGGAGGGAAACTGTACGGGACTACCGTGAACGGCGGCGGCGGAGCCGGAACGGTCTTCGAATTGCTGCCGGGCAAGGCGCGCCGTACCGAACGCGTGCTGTATGCTTTTACTCAGAGCGTCCAGGGCGCCAATCCGTCCGCCGGGGACCTGACGATCGACTCAAACGGCGCAATCTACGGCACCACGCAACATGGCGGCGCCTACGGGCAGGGCACCGTCTTCAAGTTGTCGCCCGCAAAGGGAGCCGATAAGGAAAAAGTCCTGTACAGCTTTGGTGCGAACTCAAACGACGGTACGCAGCCGTACGCCGGGGTCACCTTTGACCGGGCAGGAAACATTTACGGCACCACCGCGCTCGGCGGCGAAGGCTACGGCACCGTCTTTGAGCTGACCCATTCGAAGAGCGAATGGACCGAACAGATCATCCACACGTTCGGGAACGTAAGCGACGGCGGGACTCCGTACGCCGGCCTGAGCTTCGATGCGCAAGGCAATCTCTTTGGCGCGACCACCCAAGGTCCGGGCAGCGGGGGGGGGCACGTTTTTCGAACTGACGCCTTCGAACGGAAGCTGGTCGTTCAACACGATCTACAGTTTGTCAGGATGGGGGATCTCGGGCGAATTCCGCACCGCTTACCTCGACCCGAGCGACAATATCTTTGGGACCACCCATTGCGACGGTCAGTACAGTTCCGGGTCGGTGTATGAGCTGCAGCGCTCGGGGAGCACCTACAACTACGTCGACCTGTACGATTTCACGGGCGGAACCGACGGACAGTACGTTTTCAGCAATCCGGCGTTCGATTCTCACGGCAACATCTTCGGCACGACCAACGTGGGCGGTTCCGGGTACGGGGTCGTTTGGGAAGTTCGGGCAGGCGGCAAAACCGCCGGGCGCCACGTGTAATCTCGACTGCTCCGGGTTAAACGTCCGCTACCTCCGCGCTTGCACCCGACGCCGGCGAAACGTCGCAGAGCCAAATTCAGAAATATCCCGACACCGACATTTTCAAGTACGTCGAAGCTGCGGACGGGCGCCTTTGGATTCGGCCCGACGACATCGTCTGCTTTGCTGGAGATCTCTCGGAGCGCCGGCCGCCGACCTATTCACTCGAAACGCCCCAGGTGTTGCCTGGAAGTCGAAGCCGAGTTGGTATATCGTTGCGACTAAGGACCGCACGGTCCAACCCGAATTGGAACGGTTCCTTGCAAAACGGATGGGTGCGACTGTAACGGAAGTCGAGTCCAGTCACGTAGTGATGCTTTCCAAGCCGAGCGTCGTAACGGAAGTAATCCTCAGCGCGGCACGGTCCGTCGCCAAGTGACGCATTCCGCGTACGCGAGGTCGACCGTGGGCAGATGGGACCTGCCCTGAGGGCCAAGATGCAGCTGCGTATGGTCGCCGAAAATCTTGGATCGCGCAACCGCGCGGTCAGCGTCGTACATCATAGGTGTTGCCTAGTGAGGATGATGAGAAATGGCGAGGATATTGTTGCAAACGACCATTCCGTTCGCGGAGGACGACTGGAACGTTTCCCGCTTTTCCCTCTTGCGGGAAGCTCTCGAAGCTGACGGCCATGAGGTAGTTGCGCGAAACGAAGAGATGGACGCAAACTGCAACGATCGTGTGCTCATGCGACTTCCTGACTCGGACTTCGACCAGCTTTGGTTGATGGCCGTCGACACCGGCGACGGCCTTACTCAAGCAGAAAGCGCTGCGATTATTGAGTTCCGCAAGCGGGGCGGAGGCGTTTTGACCGCGCGCGACCACCAGGATCTTGGGCTTTGTCTCTGTCATCTTGGCTCGCTCGGCCGGTTCAATCATTTTCACACGTACAACCTCGAGCCGGGTCGCACCGAGAACGACGACCAGGACAATCCAAACATTTCCTATCCCAACTACCACTCCGGTGCAAACGGTAACTATCAGAAGATCTCGGCGGTCGCGCCGGTACATCCCATCCTCAAGAGCGCGAAAGCAGATGGGGGAACAATCAAGTATTTTCCCGCCCATCCGCACGAGGGGGTCGTCGGCGTGGCCGAAGGTACCGCGTTTGCCCGTGTCGTTGCGACGGGAACGAGCACGGTAACCGGCCGGCAGTTCAATCTCGCCGTTGCGGTCGAAGGTGAACCGTTCGACGGCGGAGTCCTGGGGCGCGCGGTCGCCGTTTCGACGTTCCACCACCTGGCCGACCTCAACTGGGACACGGATCGAGGCGCGCCAAGTTTTGTGACCGACAAACCCGGTGACGAGATAAAACGCGATCCGGCTCGGTTGGAGATATTTAAAGACTACGTCCGCAATATAGCTCGTTGGTTGGGCGTGCGTCAGGGATCCTAACCACGGTTCTCCGCCTTTTTCTTGACCTGCGCGGATCGGTTTGGCTAGTGCGAAGCGCGCTAAGACATATCGGGCTTCGCTTTTCTTAAATCAGGGTCTTAGAGAGCGGGTCCGAAGCTCATAGGAAAGCGCCTGCTCCTCTAACGGCCGTCTAACGGATTCCGCAAAACTCGTCGGGATTCGTCGGGACTAGCCGGGACCGGGTTCGATTCCCGTTGGCGCTACCAGAAATCGCCTTGTCTCAAAAGGTTTTCCTTGCCTGGGAAAGAGGGCTTCGAGCTCGGCCGA
Organism: Vulcanimicrobiota bacterium; assembly: GCA_963759245.1. GTDB lineage: Bacteria > Vulcanimicrobiota > Vulcanimicrobiia > Vulcanimicrobiales > Vulcanimicrobiaceae > Cybelea. The sequence continues at coordinate 857,760 of CAVWYN010000003.1, forward strand.
ATGTGGTGTTATGCTTGAGCCGCATCTTGGATGCGTCGTGGTTGCCGAACCCTTTGACGAACGAGGGATCGAGCTCTTACAGCGCGCGGGCGCCGACGTCATCTCCTGCGTCGGCGCGCCGCGCGACACACTGCAAGGGGAACTGCGCCGAGCGCGCGGCCTGATCGTGCGCTCGGAAACGCGCGTCGATCGCGAGCTGCTCTCGTGTGCGCCGCAGTTAGAGGTGGTGGCTCGCGCCGGCGTCGGCACCGACGCGATCGATATCGAGGCTGCGAGCGCCGCGGGCATCGTCGTCGTTAACACGCCGAGCGCCAGTACGATGGCGACAACGGAACACACCTTTGCTTTATTGCTGGCGTCGCTACGTCATGTGGCGCAAGCGCATGCGGCGTTGCAAGCGCAGCGGTGGGAACGCAAGGCGTTTGTCGGGCACGAGCTCTACGGCAAGACGCTGGGCATCGTCGGCTTGGGTCGCGTTGGCGAGGGCGTCGCGGTTCGCGGCGCCGCCTTCGGTATGCAAGTCGTTGCGCACGACCCGTACGCGCCCGCCTCGCGAGCGAGCGCGCTTGGCATCGAGCTGTTGGAGCTCGACGCGCTCTTGCTCAGGGCCGACGTTATAACGCTGCACGTCCCACTGACGCCGCAGACGCGAACGATCATCGACGCGCACGCGCTCGCGCTGATGCGCGACGACGCCGTGCTGGTCAACTGTGCGCGCGGCTCACTCGTGGATCTCGATGCGCTGCTCGCGACGCTCGATGCCGGGCGCCTGCGTGCCGTTGCGCTCGACGTCCTACCCCAAGAACCGCCGCCCAAAGGCTCCGCATCCGCGCGAATACTCGAGCATCCGCGCGTTGTCGCAACGCCGCATCTCGCCGGCTCGACGTTCGAAGCCATGGAGCGAATCGCGCTCGACCTCGCTCAAGACGTGGTGCGCGTTTTGAGCGGCCGGCCCGCGAGCGGGGCCGTTAATGCGCCGGCGTTAGGCGCCACGCCCAGCCGGTTCGTCGATTTGGCGTTTGCGATGGGGGCGATGCTACCGCAGCTCTTCGAAGGCGTCCTGCGCGACGAGTTCGCCATCTTATTACAAGGCGAGCTCGCGGATCTCGAGCCCGCGCCGTTCGCGGCCGCCGTGCTGGCTGGCGCGTTGCCATTTATCACCGATCGGCGCGTGACGATGGTGAACGCAAACGCGATTGCGAGCCAGCTTGGCGTACGCAGCACGGTGAAGCGCGAAGGCGCCAAAGCGCCGTTTCGCTCTTCCTTCGGCCTCGCCGCGGGCGAGCACCGGTTGATCGGCACGGTCTTAGCGCACGGCGCGCGCGTCGTTGAGATCGACGGCTTCGAAATCGACGCGGTTGCCGAGGGGGCGATGCTCGTTACGCGCCATCACGACGTTCCCGGAATGGTCGGTAGAATCGGCACGATTCTGGGCAATGCGGACGTCAACATCTCGACAATGCAGGTTGCTCGCAGAGAGCGCGGCGGCGGCGCGATGATGGTCCTGGGTGTCGACCGCAGCGTCGATCGCAGCGTGCTCGCCCAGATCGCAGAGGTCCCCGGTATCGAATCGGTGCGGTCGATCGAAGTGTGATGGCGACGGTATACGTCGCACGTCACGCTGAGAGCGAGGCTAATCGCGAAGGCCGCTATCAAGGTCGGCAAGATTCGCCACTAAGCGCACTCGGCCACCAGCAGGCGGCCGCCTTGGCAAGCACGCTGGGTGCGAGCAGGGTCGCCTGCGTGATCTCGAGCCCGCTGCGTCGTTGCGTCGAAACGGCGCTTCCGGTTGCCGCGCGTCTCGGCGTCCCACTGGAGTGCGACGACCGCTTGATCGAGATTGCGCACGGAACTTGGGAAGGACGGTTGCGCGCCGAGGTCGAGCGTGAAGACGCGGCGCAGATGCACGCGTGGCGAACGGCCCCGCAGCACGTGTCCTTCGATGGCGGCGAGTCGCTCGCCGACGTCGACGCGCGCTGGCGTTCGTTTGTGGCATCACGCCTAACCGACGCTGATGCAATCGTCGTTACGCACGATATTCTCGTCCGGCTTGCGATTCTCGCAGCCACGAATCGACCGCTCGCGCAACTCTGGGAGCCAAAAGCGGAAAATGCCGCCTATGCTATCTTCGAAATCAGCGACGCGCGATGGCAACTGGTGACCGAATGCTATGCGACACACCTGGCCGGCTTGCGAGCCGACATCAGCCGCCAAGCACTCTAGGGAGTATAATAGGTCCGGGAGACTCGATCATGGAGAAGAACTTGCCGCACGAACACGAGAACGGCACGGTGCACGTGCACGACGATGCCCTTCCCGGGCACACGCACGATCATTCACACAAACACGCTCATTACGACGGCACGGTCCACGAACACGAGCACACGCACGACGGCTCGGATCCCGACCACGAGCACGAACACAAGCACCGTGGGGCGGGCCGCGATGCCGCGACCTAAGGGCTCGGGAAAGTTCGGTACGGTTAGGTCGCTGCGGCTGCCGGAGGAACTCGACCGCTGGTTCGAACAGCGCCTGCGCGAAGATGCTCGGCGGCCCGCGAGCGATATCCTCTTAGAGGCGCTGCACGGCGGGCTGCGCCTTCAAAAGGGATATATGCTGCGTCAGCGCCGGGCGCTCGAGGGGCTCGTTCGCGCAAACGATCCGGCCGGCTACGAATCGTACGTTCGCGCGCTCGCCGATTCGTTTGGAAGCGCGTACGTGAAGCATCTGGAGGCCTGGCTCGTTGCAGAGGGGATCACGCCGTTGGATACGGCTGATTCCACACCGGCCGGCGGTCCGGCGCGGCCGTAATCGCGCTCGGCGTGCAGCAGCACCGACGCTCCCCAGATAAGCGCGAATGCCGCGACAATTGCGAAGCCGAGCCATCCCGCGATGGGCGTCCCGCGCGTGATGCTCCATAGCTCGAAGCCGCCGACGAGCAGCGCCACCAGTATCGATACCGAAGTGACCGTGACGTTGTAGTACAGCTTGCGGGCGGGATTGACGAAGGCCCAACCGTACGCGCCGAGCATCAGGACGCCATCGGTCGTATCGACCAACGACATGCCGGCCGTAAAGAGCGCCGGAAAGATCAGGATCGACCAGATCGGCAATCCCCTTCCGGCCTCGATCGCGGCGATTCCGAGCAGCCCGACTTCCGTCGCGGTATCGAAGCCCAGACCGAAGAGCACGCCGACGAGATACATGTCGCGGCTGGACGACACCAGACGCAGCACCGGCTTGAAGATTCGGCCGAGAAGTCCGCCCGGCGCGGTTCGACCCCCGCGGAGGACGTCGACGAGCACGAATCCGTTGATCGCCGCAATCAAGAACAGGAAAGCCGCGGAGATCGCCGTGCCGGCGCCGCCGACGCCGCCAAGATTCGGCAAGTACGCCTTTGCGGCCCCGGCTCCCAGCGCGATCAGCACGGTCAGCGCGACGACGATGGTCGAATGCCCGAGCGAGAAGAAGAATCCGACCGCCACCTCTCGCTTTCCATCTTGCATTAACTTACGGGTGACGTTGTCGATGGCCGAGATGTGGTCGGCGTCTACCGCATGGCGCAGGCCGAACGTGTAAGCGAGCAGCGCCGTCCCCAGCAGCACCGCGTGGCCTGGGGCAAACAGAAGGAAGGCGGCGACCCAAACGGCGACGTTCGCGCCGATCAGGAGCGCGTAAATGGCTACTATCTTGCGTCGCGTGGAATTCGCCACGAAACCGCGATTCGAGTCTTAGAAAATCCGCAACTGCATTCGCGCTTTTTTGTAAACAAATACCGATCGAGCGAGGCAAAGCGGTCCTGTTCCGCACGCGAGCCTTTTTGCTACCGCACGGCGATGACGGCGTCTTTTCTGGACGGGCCTTCTGCGTTCGCGCTAGCGCGAGATGCTCCGACGACGCTGTACGACTGGATGTGCCAAGAGCCGGCAAGGAAGGTGCAGCTCATGGCAAATACGACCGAGGCGGCGAGCAACCACAAATCCTTCAGTTCCCTCGTCATGTGGATTGAAATCTCCTTAAGCGCCGATAACGGCTTTGAGTGTTGAGGCCCTTATCGTAGCGAGGGCGGCGCACCAAAACGCACGGCGACGGGAAGCCTAAGGCCGCCTCATTACGGTTTGCGGACGAACGCCGTCGAGCCGCCAATGTCCACGCCATCGACGACCGAACTTACCGGATCGTACCAGACCGTCACCATTGAAATCGACTTGCGAGCTTTTGCTGGCTCGAGCACGCGGCTAGCCCGACGCAAAGCGCGACCGCGGCTGTCATTTTCACTCTTCAACCATTCGCCGACCGCACAGCCGCCATCGCAGCCGATTCCAAGAGCGCAGCGGCCGAGCGCATCGACTCTTCGCGCGACATCGTTTTCGGAGCGATCGGGATCACGCGCACGTTGCGTTTGGCCAGCGCGGCGACGGCCTCCGGCTCGGCGACGCCGCAGAAGGCGATGACCGGCACGCGATGCTTGCTCGCGATCTCAGCGACGCCGGCGACGGCCTTTCCGTGCAACGTCTGATCGTCGATTTTCCCCTCGCCGGTCATGCAGCAGGTCGCGTCCGTCAGGAGTTGCTCGAGACCGGACTCGCGCGCGATGAGCGCCACGCCGGGTTCGAGCGTCGCGCCAAGAAACGCCGCTAACGCAAAGCCGAGCCCGCCAGCCGCGCCTGCGCCTGCGTCGTTCCGGTGATCGCGGCCAAGCGCCGCGGCCGCGACGTCCGCGATGTGTCCCAGGACGGCGTCGAGCCGGCGTATTTGGTCGGGGTTTGCGCCTTTCTGTGCGGCAAACATGTACGACGCGCCCGACGGTCCGGATAACGGATCGTCGACGTCGACTGCCGCCTCGATGCGGACGCGCTTCAGCCGTGCGTCGAGCCCGCCGAGGTCAATCGATTCCAAACGCTCGAACGCCAAAATTGGGCCGTCGATCGCGACGCCGTCGCGGTCGAGAAAGCGCACGCCGAGCGCGCGCAGCATGCCCGTTCCCGCGTCGTTGGTGGCGCTTCCGCCGACGCCGATGATGAGGTGTGTCGCGCCCGCGTCGAGCGCGGCGCGGATTAGCTGCCCGGTGCCGAACGTGTCGGTGCGCGTCGGATCGTGTTCGGATCGCGGGAGCAGCTCGAGTCCCGAGGCGCCGGCCATTTCGAGAATCGCGGTCTTGTCGCAGATCGCGTAGACGGCCTCGACCGGATCCCCGAGCGGTCCAGCTACTCGCGCGGTATGGCGAGACGCGCCGCGTGCCAGGAAGACGTCGACGGTACCCTCGCCGCCGTCCGCCATCGGACAAAGGACGCAATGCGCCCGTGGGTCGGCGCGCAGAATCCCGCGTTCGATCGCGTCTGCGGCCTGATAGGCCGTGAGACTGCCTTTGAACTTATCCGGAGCGATGACGATCTTGCGCAAGGTGAATCGTCATCCGCACGAGCGTCTATCGCGACCGCTTCTTGCGCGTAGTCGGGGCCTTGCGCGCTGCGCTCTTCGCAACGCCCTTGCGCTTTCGCGTGGCCGCAGCCTTGCGCGCGCTTTCCTTGCGGTGGCGCTGAGGATGGACTCCCAACTCCGCTTTCGAGCTCGCCGATACGTCGATGCCGTAGTGCTTCGCGGCCTTCGTGATGTTGGCGAATGCGAGGGCGCGATCTTCATCCGAAACGTCGATCACTTGATCGAAGCGAGCGACCGCGTTGCGCACGTGGCGCGCGTCGGTCAGCGGCTCCTTGCGCTGCTTCGGGAACGCAAAGACGCTGTCGGGAAGATCGCTCTGCCGCGTCAAGCGGCCGTGCTTTTCGTGTTCCAAGTTGCTCTCATGCGTGCTTCCTACCCAATTCTCAGTCGGTGCGTTCACGGATCGGTAAGACGGCATAAACGTGCGTGCCGAACCCCGGCAGCGCTTCGAACCCCAGACGCGCTCCAAGTCGCTTTACGAGCCACAGCCCGCGTCCGTGTTCGTTCAAGAGGTCGGCTTCCGTCGGGTCGCAGCCGGCATAGCCGTTTCCGCGGTCGATCACGTGGAGCACGGCGTGACCCGCCTGCCAATCGAGTGCCATTTCGATCGGACCCGCGGCGTGCTGGGCGACGTTGGCGGCGAGCTCGCCGAAGATCAGCTCGGCCGACTTCAGATCGCTGTCGCGAGCGGCGCGCGGCTCGACACTCGCGACGAACTCGCGGCGCGCGAGGCGGGCTGCGCGCCAGTTTTTCGATTCGAACGTCCAGCGCTGCGCCTGCACGAAGTTCAAGACCAAGATCGCTACGTCGTCGAACGATTGACCCTGTAAACAGAAGCTCTCGACGAATCGGGCCGGACTTTCAACATAGGCGATGGCTTGCGTCGTAAGAGCTCGATGGAGCAGCTTTTCTCCGGCGAGCATGTCGCGCGACGCCTCGGTTAGGCCATCGGTGTAGAACGCAAGAAGGCGCGCGTCGTCGAGGCGCTTCGTAATCGGCGCGGCCGTGGGCGCGAAAGAACGTAATCCAATCGGCAGTCCCTCGGCCTCGAGCTCCTCGAGCGTTCCATCTTCGCGGCCGGAGATCGGGTATGGATGGCCGGCGTTGGCATAAGCGATGGTCCCCTTGCGGGAATCGATGATGGCGACGAAGGCGGTCGCGACGGAACCCGGATAGCGGCGTACCAAAATGCGCTCGGCGGCATCGAGAATTCGCACCGGGTTGGGCTCGTACAGCGCCACGATGTTGATCGCGTGGCGAAGTTTGCCCATCACGATCGAGGCTTGGAGGCCGTGACCGGTTACGTCGCCGACGGTGAGTAGCACGCGTCCCTCGGCGAGCTCGAATGAGTCGTACCAATCGCCCCCGACCTGCATCTCCGCCGAGGCCGGGCGATACACGGCGCTGAGCGAGGCTCCCTCGACGCTGGCCAGCCGCGTGGGAAGCGTCGCTTGCTGAAGCGTGTGCGCGAGCCGGCGTTCGCGTTCAAAGCTGGCCGCGCGTTCGAGCGCGAGAGACGCCCGCCGTCCGACCTCCTGGAGCAGCTCTAAGTCGCCGAGGTCGTAGTAACGCGTGTTGGAACAGCATATGAGCGCGCCGTAGACGGAGTCGCCGGAGAAGAGCGGCGCCATCATCCACGAACGTGGCCGCTCCGTGCCCGCAAGCGGCCCGTTATTGAGCCCGCGTCGCAGGTTGTGTTCCGCGCCGACCAAGATCGAGCGCCGGTCGTGCAATGCCGTCACCATCTCGCGCACGCTCGTGTCGCGAAACGCTAAGACCTTCGTTCCGGATGCTGCGAGGATGCGCAGGCGCGTATTGTTCAGCGATGCCGTGATCGCATAGTCGGCGAATTCGTTGACGAGCGAATCGAGCAGCAGCTGCAGCATCTTCGTAGAATCGAGCGTCGAGAAGAGCGGTTCGGTCGCGCGCGCCAGGAACCGAAAACGCTCGGTGGCCTGCTGCTCGCGCTCGAAGGTCTTGATATTCTCGAGCGCCATCGTCAACTGTCGCGCAACGACGACCGCTACGTCGACGTCCCGCGCTCCGAAACTCGCCGCTCGCTCCGATTCGAGAAACGAGAGCGTGCCGATGCAGGTCGCGCCGGCCAAGAGCGGCGCGACGATCGTCGAGCGCGTGCCGGCCGCGCCGGGAACCAAGAGCAGCGGCTGGCGCGTGCGCCGCACCTCGGCGGCGGCCTCCTCCAGCAGCCCAGGCTGCACGTCGCGCCGACCCCGCCGATCGGCGATGCCTTCTAGGACGGCGCCTTTTCGATCGAACGCGTGGATCGCGCAGATATCGCAGAAGTGATCGACCGACGTTTGCAGGAGGCGGTTGACGATCGTGCCCCGATTGAGAGTAGAGGAGAGCACTACGGCGGCTTCGGAGATGAAGCGCGTTCCCGCATCGGCAAAACGATCGACCTCGGCGGCGTTTCCGGACCAATACCGCACGTCGTCGCGATGGTCGAGTACGGGCACGGCTTGCACCAGAAAGGTGCGCGGCGAGCTTCCGGGGCTGCGGACATGGTAGATCGCGCTGAAGGGCTCGGCGCAGCGAACGCACTTCCGCCATAACTGTTCGATCTGGGAAACCTCGGTCTCGTCGAGCGTCCCCTCGCCCTCGGGAAGCGCCGGGCGGCAGAGCGTTATACCGGTGACGTTTCCGGCCGCATCGGCCTGCCAGAGAACCTCTGCCATCCGGGCGATGACGACGCGAACCGAATGAAAGCCGTGCTCGGCGGCAGTCTGCGGGTTTGACTCGCGTTTGTCAGTCTGCTTCATGCTGCGCGCTATTTAATTAAATTCGCTGGGCCGATGAAGATTCCATTGGTAGGCGCGTTATGTGGCGAAAATCGGGGAACGATAGCTTCCAACAGCCAGTCAGGAACCGATAGGTAGGAGGGAATATGGCAGGGCTTCTCTGGACGATCATCGTGATATTGTTTGTCATTTGGCTGATTGGATTCTTGGCCCATTTCGCAGGGGGCCTGATCCACATCATCCTGCTCGTCGTGCTCGTTCTAATCGTGATCAATCTGCTCACGGGCCGAGGCGCGCGCGTGTAGCCTTCCAAGAGAGGAGTAACTTTGCAATGCGGAAGAAAACGGCGGCGCGTAAGTATGGCCCCAAGGCGCAGGAGGATGTCGAGCGCGCGATGCTCGAGATGAAGCGCGGCGAGCTCAAATCCGGGCGCTCCGGCAAGAAGGTGACGAGCCGAAAACAGGCGATCGCGATCGGTTTGAGCGAGGCTCGCGCGTCGGGAGCGAAAGTCCCGGCGCGCAAGAAATCCTCGAAGAAGAAATAAGGTCAGCTAGGCGGGGGCTTCGAGTTCGGTTGCGTTCGCGAGCGGTCCGCGATCGGTCGTGACGCAGCCGGTCGTTTGCAGCGCCTTGTTCACCAGCACTTTTGAGGTAGGGTCGTCGCCGCAGATTGGGATGTTGGAGCCCGATTGCGGCATGTTGATGAGCGCGCGCACGACGCGGTGCGTGTCGAGCTTATGCGCCAGTATCTCGGCGCCGCTGCGCGATCCGTTGCCTCGTTCGCCCTCCACGGCGTCGACGATCACCGCTTCGGCACCCGAGCCGACGGCCGTAACGGCGTCGTCGACCTGTTCGCGCGGTACCGCGAGCAGCAGCAGATCGGATTTCATCGCCTGACTATAGGGAGTCTCGCTCTGCGTCCCGAGCGCGGCGGCGGCGCGCGTCGCACGGTCGGGCACAATGGGGTCGCCGAAGGTTATTTTGTGGCCGCCGCTCCGCAATAAGCGGCCAATAGCCTGAGCGCGGTCGTCGGAGCCAACGATTCCTATATTCATTTGGGCTGGGTACCCAACCGGCCTGAGGACAAACTGAGTACGCCGTTGGTCGCTTGGCCGGTGGGCGCCCAGGGGGCGCCTCCGGCGGAATTCCGATTGAAGGACGCCGGGCGGCGTGGTATACTCTCAAGCCGTGCCCTAGGCCAGCGGCGACGGTGGGAGCCCTTACGTGACGACGTGAGATGCGACTTCCCTGCGTAGGCGGCGGCCACGAGCGGGCTCGAGCGGAGTCCCTTCCTTTTGAACCTCATCGACGTAAACAACTTCGACGCAATGCGCATCGGCCTCGCGTCGCCAGAGCAAATTCGCGCTTGGTCGTTTGGGGAAGTCAAGAAGCCCGAGACGATTAACTACCGCACGCTCAAGCCCGAGCGCGACGGCCTCTTCTGCGAGAAGATCTTCGGTCCGACCAAAGATTGGGAGTGCCACTGCGGCAAGTACAAGCGAATCCGCTTCAAGGGGATGATCTGCGATCGCTGCGGCGTCGAGATCACGCGTGCCAAGGTGCGTCGCGAGCGGATGGGCCACATCGAGCTGGCCACGCCGGTGAGCCACATCTGGTACCTCAAGGGCGTGCCGAGCCGCATCGGGATTCTGCTCGACATGTCGCCTCGTCAGCTCGAAAAAGTGATCTACTTTGCGGCGTACGTCGTAATCGATCCGGGCGACACGACGCTGACGAAGCGCGAGGTTCTCTCGGAGCAGAAGTATCGCGAGGCGCGCGAGAAGTTCGGTAATCGGTTCAAGGCGGGCATGGGCGCGGAGGCGATCCGCGAGCTGCTGCGCGATCTCAACCTGCGCCGCCTGCAAGAAGATCTTCGCAAAGAGTTCAAGGAGACGACGGGACAGAAGCGGCTCAAGGCGATCAAGCGCCTCGAGGTCGTCGAGGCATTTTTGTCGAGCGGAAACCGTCCGGAGTGGATGGTGCTCGCAGCGGTTCCGGTCATCGCGCCGGAGCTGCGCCCGATGGTGCAGCTCGACGGCGGCCGCTTTGCCACGTCGGACCTGAACGACCTCTACCGGCGCGTGATCAACCGCAACAACCGGTTGAAGCGCCTCCTGGAGCTCAACGCGCCCGAGATCATCATCAAGAACGAAAAGCGCATGCTGCAAGAGGCGGTCGACGCGCTGATCGACAACGGCCGGCGTGGACGCCCGGTGACCGGTCCGAACAACCGTCCGTTGAAGTCGCTTTCCGACATCTTAAAAGGAAAGCAGGGACGGTTCCGGCAGAATCTGCTCGGCAAGCGCGTCGATTACTCGGGGCGTTCGGTCATCGTCGTCGGGCCGACGCTGAAGCTGCATCAGTGCGGCTTGCCGAAAGAGATGGCGCTCGAGCTCTTCAAGCCGTTCGTGATGAAGAAGCTCGTCGATCGCGGGCTCGCGCACAACATCAAGAGCGCGAAGCGCATGGTCGAACGCGTACGCCCGGAGGTTTGGGACGTCCTCGAAGAGGTCATCAAGGAGCACCCGGTGCTGCTCAACCGCGCGCCGACGCTCCATCGCCTGGGAATTCAAGCGTTCGAGCCGGTGCTCGTCGAGGGCAAGGCGGTGCATCTGCATCCGCTCGTCTGCACGCCGTACAACGCCGACTTCGACGGCGACCAGATGGCCGTGCACCTCCCGTTATCGGCGGGTGCGCAGGCCGAGGCGCGCATCCTGATGCTGTCGTCGAACAACATCTTGCTTCCGGCATACGGCAACCCGGTTTCGATTCCGACGCAAGACATGGTGCTCGGGTTGTACTACCTGACTTTCGAGAGAGACGAGTACGCCGGGCCCGCGAAGGCGGCGATTCCCGAAGAGTACGAGCGCATCGAACGCGCGAAGAAGAAGAACGCGCCGGCGGCGGATGCTGCGGGAGCCATTCCGACCTTCTCCGACGGTAGAGAAGCCGTGATAGCGTACGAGACAAAGCAGATCGGTCTGCAAGAGTGGATCTACGTACGTTTCGGCAGCGAGCTGATCAAGACGACCGTCGGCCGCGTGATTTTCAACATGGCCTTCCCGGAGGCGTGGAACCACGAGTTCGTCAACCGCATTATCGACAAAGGCGGCCTGCGCAAGATCATTACCGACTGCTACCGCACGTACGGGAATTCGGAGACCGCGCGCTTCCTAGACGCGATCAAGGAACTCGGCTTCCACTACGCGACGCTGTCGGGCACCACCGTCTCGATCAACGACGTCATCGTTCCTGCGAATAAGGACGAGATCATCGGTAAGGCGCAGGGCGAGGTCGACGAGCTGCACCGGCTGTACGAGCAAGGATTCATTTCTGAAGACGAGCAGTACAACAAGACGATCGACGTCTGGTCGAAGGCGTCGGACGAAGTGACGGCCTCGATGCAGGCCTCACAGAATCCGCTCAACCCGGTCTTCATGATGGCGACGTCGGGCGCGCGCGGATCGATCGCGCAGGTCAAGCAGCTCGGCGGCATGCGCGGGTTGATGTCGGATCCGTCCGGTCGGATTCTGGAGATTCCCGTCAAGGCTTCTTTGAAAGAGGGGCTGACGGTTCTCGAATACTTCATCTCCACGCACGGCGCGCGCAAGGGTCTCGCGGACACCGCGTTGCGCACCGCCGACTCGGGATATCTGACGCGCCGGTTGGTCGACGTTGCTCAAGACGTGATCATTCGCGAGGAGGATTGCGGTACGACCAACGGCATCGTCGTTAGCGATATCCGTTCAGGAAAAGAGATCATCGAGCCGCTGCTGGACCGCATCATCGGCCGGCGCGCGGCCGAGGAGGTCCGGCTCGACCCGAAGCGTCCGACGACTGCGATCGTCACGCGCAACGCCGAGATCGACGAAGAAAAAGCCAAGGCGCTGCTCGATGCGGGCATTACCGAGGTGAAGATTCGCTCGGTGCTGACTTGTCAATCGAAGTACGGTGTCTGCTCGATGTGCTACGGCCGCGACTTGGCGGCGGGAAGCAAGGCCGACATCGGAACCGCGGTCGGCATCATCGCGGCGCAGTCGATCGGCGAGCCGGGCACGCAGCTCACGCTGCGCACGTTCCACACCGGCGGCGTCGCGACGGAAGACATCATCACGGGTCTGCCGCGCGTCGAAGAGATCTTCGAAGCGCGTAAGCCCAAGGGACAGGCGACGATCGTAGAGGTCGCCGGTACGATCCGTCTCGGCGACGAGCGGAACAAGCGGGTCGCGTTCGTGACCGACGCCGGCGGCGAAGAACACGAGTACGTCCTTTCACCGGGCACGCACGTGCTCGTATCGGACGGACAGCACGTCGAGTCGGGCGATCAGCTTAACGAAGGCTCGCTGAATCCGCACGACATTCTGCGCGTCAAGGGCGAGACCGCGCTGCAGAACTACCTCGTTCAAGAGGTGCAGAAGGTCTATCGTTCGCAAGGCGTCGACATCAACGACAAGCACATCGAAGTGATCGTGCGGTCGATGTTGCGCAAGGTCAAGATCGTCGAGGGCGGCGATACGGCGCTGCTCCCCGGCCAGTTGGTCGAGGCGGCACAGTTCCACGAGGCTAACGAGCGGATGCGCGCGGCCAGCAAGGAGCCGGCGACGGCGAATCCGGTGCTTCTCGGCGTGACGAAGGCGTCGCTCGCGACGGAGTCGTTCCTCTCGGCGGCGAGCTTCCAGGAGACCACTCGCGTGCTCACCGATGCCGCGATCAAAGGCAAATACGATCCGCTGCTCGGGTTGAAGGAGAACGTGATCATCGGTAAGCTCATCCCGGCGGGAACGGGCATGTCGCGATATCGCAACGTCGACATCGTTCCGCAAGGACAGGACATCGACGACGATGGCCGCCCGCGCCACGAGTACGAGATGCCCTACGCCACCATGACGGCCGACGACGCTGCATTGGCCGAAGTGATGGGCGGCGGCAACGGCGACGGCGTGTCTCGCTTGGTCAGCGCGTACGAACGCAACCGCGAGCCGCTGACGGTCCAGTACGAGGGCGATATCGAGGACCACGCCAGTCCGCACGCCGGTCCGAAGAAAACGCAGTACGACCGTCTGAAGGGCATCAACCCGGAAGACCTGTAAGCGACGAAATCGCCCCGCGATACGTTACGAAAACGAGGCCCCGTAGAGAACACGGGGCCTTTTCGTTGCCAACGTCACGCCGAGCGTTGCGGCGACGTCGTTCGCGGCGCAGCCGAAGAACTATTATCGCATCGGCAACGACAAGCTGCGTATAGAGGAGGCGCTCGACTCAGCCAATCGGATCCACGGAATCATCGTGGTAGCCGAGCCGAATATTTGGATGGCCAACCTCTACGACAGCACCGGCAAGCATATCGTCGATCCCGGTCCCACGTTTTATGCAAAGGCGCCGATCTTCGGCATCGAAGGGCTCTCGAGCAAACTGATCGGTTTAGAGTTTGGCTGCGAGGCGGATTTTATCGCCGCGAACGGCCCCAAACCCGTGCGGTCGGATCAAGTTGGCGCGGCTACTTTCGATGTTTATCGGTTCGAAGACGGACCGGATGCGATCGAGCTCCTCGAGCGTCCCGGCACTGTCGCGCCCGCATACGCGCGCTACTATCATCAAGGCACCCTGACGATGGTGCTGCGCTACGACGTGTATCAGACCGGTTTAGCCGACGATCCGTCGCTCTTCGTGCCACCGCCTAACGTGCACTACGCGGAGGCGGGTCGCCCTTAGGACCTCGCTCCGGCGGGACCTTTCACTTTGGCGCGGGCGAACCGTCGGACCAGTGGGAGACCGGAATAGCGAGCGTCACCGGCTGGTACGGGCGAAACCCGGCCGATGGAGGAGGCGCTAGGATCGGCGACCCCTTGAAGCTCGCGGCCCACGTGGCCAGTTGGTCGTACGCGATGAACGGCATGACATGCGGACGCCACGGTCCGTCGGCTCCGAGTAGGTAGCCGTTTTTCGATAGCATGAACGCAAACGAGGCGGGAGCGGGATCGGTGAATTGGTGGTCGGCATACCCGGCTTTCGCTTTCGCCGCAATCTCTTCACGAGTATCGCCGGCGATCGCCCACTTCGTCAGTGCAAGGTAAAACGGGAGTACGCTTCGCACGGCCGGCGGATTGAGGCATGCTGGCCCGAGACCGTGCCAGTTCCAGAACTCGGGATCATCGAAACCTGCCGTCCACGAGCGTCCGACAACGCAGACCCAGCCGTTGGTGCCCTTCACCCCGACGACGTAGCCTTGCTTCGTGAAGAAGAGCACTCCAGCATGAGCGGAGATCGATGACGGCCCCGCCGAGCGAGCCAAGGCGATTTCGGCGGCAACGCTGGGCATCAGGTACTTTGCGATCGGCGCCATCGTCGGGTAGGGGTTTGTCTTGGGCTCCTGGCCGTAGGCCACGGCACAAGAAGCAAGCATCGGAACAAGCGCGAGACACGCGACGTTTTTCACGGAGAGCCTCCCCTAAAAGCAGGTCTTCGTTATCAAATGGACACGTTTAAGAACCTGTTGTACATAACGCGCCGTGCCGCGAAATGTGATGGGCACGCCATAACCTCACCGTGCTCATCCTCGACGTCGATGTCGCCGAGGCACTCGTGCCACAGTGGCGGTTCCCGGAACGGTAGTCGTCGCCGGTCGTGTTTGATCGCGATCGACGGCAACTGTTTGGCGATCCAACTGGAAGCCCATCCCCCAGCGCATCGGCGCAAAACTGGTCGACCAACTGAACCGCCCGGGCTGCGCGAGTCAAGGACGGACGACCGGGACCTGGAAAGTACCGAATGAAACAGGCTGCCACCCGCCGCCATGGGTTGGTAAATTGTTCAGAGTAAGGTTGCACAATGGAGAACGCCGAGCGGGCCCTGACGAGCGCCGCCACTGCTCTTTCCGCGGCCTTGTTGGAGTTGCGGGATAATTGGGTCCGCCGCCTCATAGATTTCAGTCGTAACAACCGGCTGATCTATCACCGCGAGCTTAAAACCGGAACATTCGCGCTCGGCCACACACGCGATGAAACGATCGTGCGGCTCTTGGAAGGCGCCACATGCCCCGTCGCTGACTTTCGACGCGAGGAGTTGACCGCGCAGGACCGGGCCAAGGTTCGAGAGATTCGGCTGCGAGCTAAGGCCAATGAAGAAGAGCGCGGCCTCCAGACCCTTTTCTGCGCGCTGGGTTTTGCAACATGGCCGGCAGAGGACGGCGGCCGTCCGGCCAATGCGCCGATGTTTCTTCTTCCCGTAAACGTCATCCATAACTTGCGAACAGGAGAGCTAACACTCAAAGCAGGCGGCGACCTCGCCGTGAATCGTGTCTTGCTAGCAAAACTCGACGACGAGCTGCATGTCACAATCGAGCCCGAGGACATTATTGCCGAAGACGCGGAGCCGGATTTCGCTTCTTCCTTCCGCACGTTTTCCGACAAACTTGCGCAAATCGGTAAGGTAAGTATCTCCACTGATTGCGTACTCAGCAACTTCGATTTTCAAAAGATGGCGATGGTGGAGGACCTTCGGAACAATGCTGAGTTGTTATCCGAAAACGATCTCGTCCAGGCAATTTCTGGAGACGAAGCTGCCCGCAAAGACATCGCCGAATCGCAACAGTTGATCGATCCCAAGGAGTTGGATCATATCCCCCCTGCCGAAGAATTGTTTGTGCTCGACGCCGATTCGAGTCAACAACGTGTGATCCACTCATTTTTGTGGTGTCCTGCGCATGGGGTAATAAAGGGACCTCCGGGAACTGGAAAGAGTCAAACCATTGCAAACTTAATTGCCGCACTTGTTGGAAGCGGTCAACGGGTTTTGTTCGTTGCCGAGAAGCGCGCCGCACTGGAGGTCGTGCAGAAACGGCTGAGTCACGCTGGCCTCGGGCACCTCGTTCTCGATCTCCACGGAGGCGACGTTAAGCGAAAAACGATCTATGAACGGCTGCGAGCGAGTGACGCAGCGGCGCGCCATTCTCCAGAGCCAGATGGACAGCAGCTCGATGGCAACGTTCTAAAGCTTCGGGAGCGGCTTAACGCCTACGCTAGCTCGGTGAACAGAGTACGCGAGACATGCGGGCAGAGCGCGTACGAAATGCTTGCCGCGCTTACGAGACTGCGAAGCGTCAAAACGCGAACTCGCTGGAAGGGTAAGGCAGTTGAGGAGTTTACGCCTGAGCGGTATCGCGAAGCGCGCGAGATCGTTATGGAACTGAGTGAGAATGCGGAGCTTTTCCTGCGCGAGCCAGGCGTACCATGGAGCAACGCCGATCTGACGTCAAACGATCAGACAGCTGCGGCCCTTACCGAGATCGATGGGCTGCAGGAATCCATCGATGACATACAGAGGCAATGCGTGGCGATCTTTGCTCGGGATGGCGCCGTGACGCCTACGACTGTTTCGGGTCTGAGCAATGGCGCTGAGCGCCTGCGGAAGCTGAGTGCATGCGCGACGGCCTTAGGGGAGGATATCGGCGAGGAGAACGTTGAGCGCCTTTCGGACGCACTGCGGCCCGCATCGCGTGGTATCCTTTGGCATCTTTTTGCTCTGACGGGTTCGGAGTATCGCACGGCGTGGCGAGCGGTAAAGAAGCGCTGCACGGGAAATGTCAAGCGGCCCCGCGACGCACAACATCTACTGTCCGAGCTTGCGGAGCAGCCGACGGAATGGCGTACTGCGTCGCTCGCTCGCGCCGCTAGTGGCGACGCTGTTTCGTCGTTTTCTGACGTTACTCAAACGATAAGATCCGCCGTCGCGCGGCTTGCCGCGACACTGTCGCATGGCCTATCAGACGACTTAGCCATGCTTCAAGGTGAACTCACCGTGCTGCGAGACGGCAGTCGCAATGCGTATCTCGTGGCGTCGGTGCGCGCGAAAGAGGGTCGGTTGCGGGATCTCGCCGCTGGTTCTTTTATTCGGGAGCTGGCAGGCGACAAGCCTGAGGTGAGCACGTGGGTGGCGATGTTTGAAAAGGCGTGGTTTCAGTCGCATCTCGACCACATCTTGGCGACCGATCCGGTGCTCGCAACGTTCAAAGGATCAGCGCATAGTAACGTCGTGAAGGACTTCAAGCGTCTCGATCGTGCGCGGCTAGCTGAAGCGGCGCTGCGGGTCCGCCGTGTCGCTGCTGAACGATATATAAATGCGTTGAACGCGAACCCTTCGCAACGCGCAACGGTGAGTATCGAATTAAACAAGAAGACACGACACATGTCGCTGCGTAAGCTAATGGCCACGGCGCCCGATGTTGTTAGCGCTGTGGCGCCTTGCATCATGGCGAGTCCACTTTCAGTGAGTCAGCTGCTTCCCGCACGGGTCTTGTTCGATTTTGTGATCTTTGATGAGGCGAGCCAAGTGCTTCCGGAGGACGCGATTCCTACGATTATCCGCGGTAGGCATACGATCGTCGCGGGTGATCAGAAGCAGCTGCCGCCAACGACATTCTTTGCGTTAACGGACCGCGATGAGGATGACGAGGAGTCGGATGCTGCGGCGACGGGCATGGAGAGTATACTCGGGTTGATGAGCGGTTTTGTTGAGCCACTCCCGTTGGAGTGGCACTACCGCTCGCGGGACGAGGCCCTCATAGCCTTCAGTAACCACTACCTGTACGATGACCGGCTGCTAACTTTTCCGGGAGTCGGGGGCGTTGAGCCGGCCGTGCGGCACGTCTACGTGCCTCCGGTCCTCACCGACGGCCAGGAACTCAGTTCGTCCGCGGAGGTAAGCCGAGTTGTAAAGCTCATTTTGGAGCACGCCGAAATGCATTCAGAGGAGTCGCTGGGTGTTATTGCCATGGGCATAAAGCATGCGCGGCGGATCGACGAAGCTTTGCAGAACGAAAGGCTACTTCGCCCAGATCTCGACGAGTTCTTCGCCGAAAATAAACTTGAGAGCTTCTTCGTCAAGAACCTCGAGCGAGTGCAGGGAGACGAACGGGACGCCATCATCTTATCCGTTGGATACGGACCGGATCGATCTGGCAAGATGGTCTATCGGTTTGGACCCCTCCTTTACGACGGGGGAGAGCGCCGGTTGAACGTTGCGGTGACACGGGCGAAAAACCGCTTGACCGTGGTATCTTCCTTTAGGCACGTCGATCTAGATCCTCAACGCCTACGGAAAGCGGGCGCGAAGCTGCTGGGAAAGTACGTCCAGTATGCTGAGTCGCAGGGGACAAACTTAGGTCGAGAAGGTCCTGTCGAGGACGTTGAGATCAACGACTTTGAAGCGGACATCGCGGAAGCTCTGACCGCCGAAGGCTTTGATTTGATTCCGCAATATGGAGTTTCAAGTTATCGAATTGATTTTGCCGTAAAGCATCCAAACCAGCCAGGCCAGTTTCTCTTGGCAGTAGAGTGCGATGGCGCAAGCTATCATGGGAGCCCTACAGCACGAGATCGTGATCGACTTCGGCAGCAACATCTCGAAGCTTTGGGTTGGCGCTTTCATCGGATATGGTCAACGGACTGGTTCCACAGTCGCGCCGAAGAAATCGACCGCGCAAAGGTAGCCTACGCCGCGGCGCTTGCTACCGGGTCACGCGAGCGGCAGGCCGCGTCATTCGAGATCCCGAGATCGAAGGATGCTTCTGAATCGGCTCGCCAACGTACTAAGAGGCCGCGAATTCCACGTTACTCTGCGATATCGGAATACAGTTCCGCGGAGCTCTACAAGGTCATATCGTGGATCAACAGCGACGGCGTGCTTCGCACCGACGAAGAGATTATCGATGAGGCCGCACACGAACTCGGCTTTGGGCGTAAGGGTCGCCGGATCGTTGAGACGCTCGAAGATGCGCTTCGCTTCATGCGAGATTGACAGGCGCAAACTTCTGCCGAAGGCACCGTTTGGCGACGGTGGCGACGGTAGGGTGCAACCCTTTTAGCTAGCCCTGCGCGGAAGCTGAGGACCAACGTAGAGGCTAACCCGCTCTACGTTGCCGCGGGGGGTAGATCGCTATTTTCGGGCGCGGCTGACCGTTGCGCCGAGGGGATCGGTTTCGCCGGGGATGGTTTGAATCGGGCTCGTGCCGGACGGGTAATCGTAGATCAGCGTGTCCGCGCCGTTCTGATTCGGAGCGATGACGTGGGTGGCGTCGGGGTGCTTCGGACCGCCTGCGACGCGCGGAAGCCAGAACTGCGCAACCTGCTTGGAGCCGTTGAGCACCATCGTGCCCACTTCGGTCGCGACGCTGCCGCTGATCGAAAACTGGTAGATCGTGCTGGTGAAGCTGTGCTTCACGGCAACTTGATCGCCGACGGCGAGATACTTTCCGTCCCATTGCACGCCGCCGGGCAGATAGATCGTCTGGCTCACGTTGATGAAATTCAGCGAGCCGCCGCCCTTAGGAAGCTCGCCGAGACCGAAGACGCTGCCGGTAGTCTCGCCGTCGACGAACAGATTCCCTTGGTCGTCGTACGCGCAGTAGTAGTAGTAATAGATGTTCGGAATCGAATAGGATGTCGGGGAACCGCCTCCGTGCGGCCATACTGCCACGTTGCCGATCCGTTCCGTGGGTCCCCAGAAATCGGCGACCGCGAGGTTTCCGGTCGTCGGATCGACGGAGCAGCCGTTCGCCCTGCCGTCGGGATCGTTTATCGTCTGGATCGGAACCGTGCTTCCGTGGGCGTACTCCGTAATTTGATACACGCCTAGACTGGTGTCGTTCGTCACGTAGACGTTGCCGGCCTTATCGACGCACAAGCCCTCGGGATTGAAGAAGCCCGTCAACTGTCCGACGAGTTTGTGACCCGATTTGTACGTGTAGATGTCGACGACTTGCGCGAGCAAATCGGAGATATAGAGCAAGTCGTTATTTTTCGCATCCGGCAAGATCCAGGATCGCCCCGGCACGTGCGACCCCGGGGCACCCTGCTGCACGACTGCCGGCTGCAACGACGATCCGCTACCGCCACAACCAGCGAACAGGCTGGCTAAACCGAGAACTCCTAGCGCGAAAAACGACGGACGCATAGCTCCTCCGATTCTGTAGCACGTGGTAATTCCATGATAGCACCGCGGTGCAACGACGGGGCGTCTAAAGACAAGCTTTCGCGCCGCGTTTCGCAGGAAATCAAGGAAAGCGCGGCCCTCGACCGTGGATTGCCAATTCGCGCTCGATGGCGTCGGCGAAGATTTGGCGCGCGGGTCCGTGGACGGCCAGGTAGAGAGCGGGCTCGATCAACTCGACTTCGCTGACTCGGGCGTTTCCGACGGCGTCGCGCAGGAGATCGATCCGGGCGTAGAGCGGCCTCCCCGGCACGGCCTCGACCGCTCGCGTCGCGACGTCGATTTCCGGCGCTGTCGCCTCAACGCGAGACGACGGTTCGTCGCTGATGGCAAAGACGCTGTCGAACGGCTTCTTCACGACCGCGTGCGAGTAGCGACCGTCGAAAAACATCAACGCGCGTTCGCCATAGCTCACTACGGCATCCAGGTACGGTTGGACGAGCACGTCTTCGCTCTGCGTCAACCGGTCGAGCTGCGCCTGAGCAAGTGCAAACGATGCTCCGTTGCCGCGCGCCAGCGTGACGTTATGCGCTGCCGAGCCCATCGCGGGCTTGAGCACGACGTCAGGCCAGCCGCGCGCCGCGGCGAGGTCTTCCAAGCTGCACCGCTCTCCGCGGCGTATCAGCGTCGTAGGCACGATCGGGACGCCGCGGCGTTCGAGGTCGAGGAGATACGATTTGTGCGCGTTCCAACGCAGCAGGTTTAGATCGTTCTTCATTACCGTCGCGCCCGAGGCGCGGTCAATCCAGGCCATGAAGTCGTAATAGCGCCGATGGTAGTCCCACGTGGATCGCAGGATGCACATCCGGCTCGAGCTCCAGTCGGCGCGTGGGTCGTTCCAGATCTCGATCGAGGCCGTGAGGCCGCGACGCCGCAGCTCGTGCAGCAACAGACGATCGTCCGGGTCGAGTCCCGGCACGACGTCGCAGGTCACGAGCGTGCAGTCGATCATGCTAAAATCGTACTCTAGACCGCAGACGGAGACCATGGAGAAAGCAACGAAAAAGCTCCCTCGCTACCGTTAAATAGGAGAGATCGTTGGCAAAAAGCCCGCGTTTTCACGCCCTGGACCGAGTCGATTGTGCGATCGTCGGCGCGCTGCAACGAAACGGCCGAGATTCATTTTCGGAGATCGGCAAGTCGGTGGGCCTGTCGGCGACGAGCGTTGCGGAGCGAGTCCGGCGCCTCGAGCAGGCCGGCGTGATCGAAGGCTATCAGGTGCGGCTCTCCGCCGCGAAGCTGGGTTATCCCGTCACCGCTTTCATCTTGGCGCGCCCCAAGGGGCCCGATGCGCGCTTCATCAAAATCGCGAGCGAACGATCGGAGATCCTTGCATGCTATCGAGTTACCGGAGAGTTTTCGTTCATCGCGCAAGCGATTGTGCGAGACGTGACGCATCTCGAGGAACTGTTGAACCATTTGGAACCGGCATCGGTGCACATCGTGACACTCGTCGTTCTCTCGACGTCGTTCGAGGGCGTGCCCCTGCGCGTCGAGGAGCTGGCGAAACGGTAATGATGCGCATCGCGAAAGGCATTTGACGGCAGTCTCGTCATGATTCCGTTCGCCCATCGCTCTAAACCTAAACAACCAGGTCCTTCGGTGTCCTTTTCACGCCTTCTGGCGCATGGTAACAGCGTACTGGTTGATGCGATCTGCGCGATCTCTGGCGCCTCCCGGCCACGATGGGAGGCGAAGCGGCTTAGAATCTTGATCTGGCTCTCCAAAAGGTCCAAATCGTCAAACTAAAGGCTGCACCGATAAGCCCTAGACCAATCAGCACCAAGAGAATGCCGTCCGGAACGTCAATCATGAGCAGCCCGTAACCGACGATTGCGCCGCCCACAATGGCGAGACCAACGGGCCACCCGACCAGCCTCGCGATTTCCATCATGGTCAAGGCATATCATATAGCGGGGGTTCGGTGGGCGTCATCGGGACCTTCAAGCTCTTGCATTCCGGCGGAATATGACGCAGCCAACGTGACCTCCGCCCCGTTCTCGTGCAGGTGCGAACGGCTCGCGAGGACGAGAGGTATCTGTGGCGGTTGAGGTCGTTCTTCATGGGCCTACTCACTGGTATCAAGAAGTGATGTTTCCATCTGCAATTGGCCCGAGAGGCTGGCTATTAGTTGCGATCCTGTGGGCCTGCTTGGCGGGTTTTATCGAGTTCCATTTCTGGCGTGGTAAGCTGGCGCCGCTCAGGACGTCTGCCGTAAGAGGCCGCTTCCGAATGCTCCTCTACGGAGTACCCAGCCTCTTGGCCTTGGTTATTGCCGTGATCAGCATTCGACCGGTTTGGCATTGGTACTCCACGACGGAAATTACAGATTTCTTTGGTCTGGGAGTTATAGTAACAGGAGCAATAACCGCCTGGGCCGGCAGTCTCGTAGCGTTTACCATTAGTAAACGAGTGACACCCAGACGCGCTTTCGGTCTGCGTCTCTTATCGTTTGCATTGCTGATTGCAGTTCTGCCCATGGGGTTAAGCGGTACCGCACTGCGGTCGGTCTTTTTGACAATCGCGCTAACTGCCGGGATATTCGGACGATTTCAAGCCTCTCTCATTGACGCAATGAAAGAGACTAAGTTCTTCTACGCTTCAGGAGACACGGCAACAAACATGAAGGTGACCCAGCGGGAGACGTTGATCTCTACTAAGAGCACCGACGCTTTCTCCGACTGGCTCGTCTCCTTCGTTCATGGCGGACCTTACTGGATGGCCATCGCTTTCGGAGCATTGGTGGTGTTTGTCTTCCCGTCATCTAGGACTATTACGGCGACTGCGGGTGCCGCACTGCTTTGGGGTATGCGCCTCATCTATCGTTCAATCGTAGAACCGTTTACCCCGCAGTTTTTTGGCGACGCGCTCGAGGAATGGAGAAAAGAACATTTCACTATGGAGCCACCCAAGAGTAGCCCGCCGGCGATAGCGGACTCGCCCGCAACGGATGACAAAATACACTAAGCCCTTCACGACAGAATATCGCTTGACGTCTAACCTAAGGTCCGTCAAGTGCGAGTATCCGTAAACGAGCCACCGAGCGATCGGCACTTCTCGCGCAAGCGAGGGGCGCCGGAGAGCCGCGATGAAATGGTGTGCTGCGCACAACCCGCGATCGTGCCCAGACGAAGCATTACGCGCACGGCGGAAAAGCGCATCGTGGAAGCCTCCTTGCGGACCAGCTCGAACCTTCACCGGCGATCCGCGGAACACTCCCCTTTGCCGAGCCCGAATCGCTACCTCGCCTCGATAGCATAGGGTAAGACCCCTAGCCGCGGAATATCTCGTGATGACCGATGCAGAGGTGCGACGATACTTTGGCTGTTTCGTAGCGGTGCAGCTCGTCGACGGCGCCACCTTCCGGGGACAATTGGTTTCGGGCGACTCTCCCAACGCCCGATACGCCGTCAAGCAACAGGGGCCGAACGAGAAAAGAATCGCTCTGCCTGAAGCGTCCGGCATACTCGCTATCCACGCAGTCGACGACGCGTAGTATCCCTAAACCGTTCCTTTACGACACAGATCACCGCTCATATTGACTCGGCGCCCGCGCTATCCGCTGCACTCTTGCCTCAGTGCGGCGCCTTCGCGAGTTGAGTGTCGATTGCCGAGGTTATTTTCTTGCCTCCCTTCGGCTCGCTGCGCTCGCTCAGGGAGGGCCGAGCTCAACGCGTCCTTCGACTCCGCTCGCTGCGCTCGCTCCGCTCAGGATGACACTGAAGCTTAGATCATGATGACACTGAAGCTTAGATCAGGATGACGGTGCGCTCTTGGAGTGCGTGGCGAGCGAGATTGCGATCATTACAATGACGTTGGCGAGCAGCGCCACGAAGCCGGGGTTGATGCCCCAAGGTGCTGCGTTTACTGCGGCGAGCGGAATCGCGATTGCGAGGCCGGTCGCGATGCCGGCAGCGACGCCCCATGCGGTGACGCGGGGCCAGAGGAACGTCGCGAAAACGCCCGGCGCAAACTGCGTGATTCCGTTGTAATAAAGCAACAGGAGCTCTACGACCGTCCGCTGAGCGGTGAGCCAGACTCCGAGGGCGAGGAGGGCGACGACAAGCACCAGGATGCGGGTCAGCATAGTGCGCGCCGCGTCGCTCGTCGCTAGGCCGAGCGCGTCGCCTGCGACATTTTTGGTGATGACGCTCGCGCCGGCGAGGAGCAATGCCGACGCCGGGATGAGCGCGGCAAGAGCCCCGGCACTTGCGACCAGCCCGAGAACCCACGACGGATAGTAATGCTGCACGACGAGCATGAACGATTGGTCGACGGCCGTGCCCTTCAAGCCGGGATTGATGAGCGCGGCCGATAGACCGGCGAAGATCATCAACGTTAAGAAGCCCTGATACAGCGGCAGCAGCATGGCGTTACGTCGCAGCGGCTCCTCGCCACGGGCGCTATAGACTGCGTTGAACGTCTGCGGCCCCATGTAGAAGCCGATTGCCGACAAGAGCACCGTCGAAGCGAACCAGATCGTGCCGTGAAAAGCACTGCCGGGAGGCAGCACGAGCATCTGCGGGTGCGACGCCAGGATGTGATCGAGCATGGCGCTCGGCGAACCGAAGAAGCGTATCGGGATCGCAACCCCCGCGAAGATCACGGCGCCCAAGACGAGGACGTCCTTGACGACGCTCGCCCATGCGGTGCCGCGCAGCCCGGCCGTAAAAACGAACAGCGCTAGAATGAGAAACGCGATGCAAACCGACGTCGTGGCGTCGTAGGCGCCGTAGCCGGCGATGCGCAGTAGGATCTGCAGGCCGCTCAGCTGCAAGGCAACGTACGGCACGATCATGATGAACTGCAGCAACGCCACCGCGACTCCGAGCGCGCGGCTGTTGAAGCGCGTCTCGAAGAAATCGGCGCCCGTGAGCAAGTTGCGCTCTTTGCCGACGCGCCAGACGGCGGGTGTCAAGAAATAGCCGATCACGTAGGCGCACGCACCGTATGCCATCACATAGAATGCCGGCGCTCCCTGCGAGTACGAGAGGCCGGCGATCCCCAAGAACGTGAACGTCGTGTAGATCTCGCCGGCGAGCAGTACCCAAAGGAAGACCGTTCCAAAGGAGCGTCCGCCGACGATATACTGCTGCGGGTTCATCTTGATGCGCCGCACCGCCAGGAGTGCGAGCACGATCGATCCCAGTACGACGATTGCGACGATGGCGAGCGCCGTGGTCGGAGGAGCGATCACCAGCGCCGCTCGATTCTGCCGATCGTCCAAAGGAAGGCCGGCGTGAACAGGACCCACGCGACGGTCCAAGCCAGCAGGAACGGCACGCCGAAGATACGCGGCTCGACGCGATTGACGAGCGGCACGGCGACGGTAAGCGCGGCGATCGGAACCGCGGCAAGTATCGCCCGAAGCATTTGCGCGATTTGCGCGATGGGGCGGGCATCACCCTCTGCGAGGCGGCGAGAGAAGGGGCTCGGGGCGCGATGGCGCATGAAGCGGCACATAAGGAGCTCTCGCATGCAGCAACGTCGTTCATACGTCGGGCCGATCGTTGTTATCGCGATCGTCGCCATCGTCTTCCTGATGATAGGCTCCACGTACAACTCGCTAGTTACCTTGGGCCAAGCCGTCGACGCGCAGTGGGGACAAGTCCAAAACGTCTACCAGCGGCGCGCGGATCTCATTCCCAACCTCGTCGCGACGGTGAAGGGCGCGGCTAATTTCGAAAAGAGCACGTATGTGGCGGTGGCGCAGGCGCGGGCCAGCGTCGGGCAGATCTCACCGCAGGTCGTTCAAAATGCTATCAACAATCCGCAGGATTTTGCGAAATACGCGCAGGCGCAGGATACGCTAGGCTCGGCTCTCTCGCGGCTGCTCGCGGTCGTGGAAAATTATCCTCAGCTCCGAGCCACCGAGAACTTTCAGACTCTTCAAGCGCAGCTCGAGGGGACCGAGAATCGCATCGCGTTCGAGCGTCGGAAATATAACGACGTCGCGCGCGCGTTCAACACGAAGCGCGACACGATTCCGACGGTGTTCATCGCCGGGTTGTTCGGCTCGCGCTTCAACGAAAAACCCTACTTCCAGGCGCAGCCGGGAGCGGCTCAGGCGCCCGCCGTGAACTTCTCGCCGTGACGCGAGACGAGCGCGACCGAATCACACGCGCCCTCGCGGAGGCCGAAGACGGAACGACCGGCCGCATTGCGGTGCGCGTCATTCCCGACCGAGCCGTGGACGCGTTTGAACGCGCGCGCCGCGAGTTCGTGCAAGTCAAGCTGCACAGGCACCGTCCGGCAAACGCCGCCCTAATCTTGGTCGCACCGAAAGCTCGGCGATTTGCGGTGATCGGCGATCGTGCACTGCATCAGCGTGTCGGGGATGCGTTTTGGCAGAGCATAGTCGAGGAGACCAGCCCGTACTTTGCGCGCGGCGAGGTGTCGGAGGGAGTCGTTCACGCGATCAAGCGGATCGGCGAAGCGCTGCACGGGCACTTCCCCGAGACGGACCAGGAGCCGGCGCCGTGATCGCGCGCTCCGCTCTGGCATTTGTCGCGGCGGCCGCACTCGCGTGGCCGGCAGCGGCAGCCGCCCAAGGTTTCAAGGTGCCACCGGCGCCCGACCACCGCGTCACCGACAACGCGGGCGTGCTTTCGAGCGATACACGCACTTCGGTCGAGGACGAGCTTAAGGCATACGAAAGCGCCACCGGCCATCAGGTCATCGTCTGGATCGGGCAAACGACCGGCGACGTTCCGTTGGAGACGTGGACCGGCGAGGCGGCGCACCAATGGAAGATCGGTCGCAAAGGCCACGACGACGGCGCCGTGCTCTTCCTTTTCATGCACGATCACAAGGTGCGGATCGAAGTCGGCTATGGTCTGGAAAGTTCCCTCACCGATGCCGACTCGCACAGAATCATCGCGGACGTCATCGTGCCACGCATGAAGGCGGGCGATCCGAACGCGGCAGTGCGTGGCGGCGTCGCCGCGATTTTGACGACGATCACGCCATCCTATAAAGGCGCTACGTATCCGCCGGAAAGCGCGTCGACGGCCCAGCAGAGCAGCGACAACGGCGGAGGCATCGCGATCTTCCTGTTCATTCTCGTCGGGCTCTTCTTCGTATTTTTGATCTTCATGATCGTCATGCAAGTCGTGCGGGCGATTCGGTACGGCTTTCTGGCGCTGCGCGAGGGTCCCAAGGCTGCGCAGAAAGATATGAAGAGCTGGCCGGCTTGGGCGGGCGGAGCAATCATCGGCGGGAGTTCGTTCGGTGGCGGCGGCGGTGGCGACTTCGACAGCGGATTCTCCGGCGGCGGAGGCGACTTCGGAGGTGGAGGTGCGTCGGGCAGCTGGTAATGCATGCGTTGCTGCTCGGCGTCGCGCTTTTTACCTACGACGTTCTGATCTCAGCCGGTCATGAAGGGCGACCGGCGAGCTGCGCCCATTTTCCGCAACGTCATTGTAATCTCGGAGCGAGCGGCGAACGTGCTTGGACGCCGGTCGTTGCCGACGCGGCAACTGAAACGCTGCGACAGCACGGGGTAAGCGTCGCGCGGTTGCCGGCAGATTTTGCCGGAAACTATCACGTTCAAGCGGCGATCTTCATCCACTTCGACGGTTCGGACCCGCCGTGCAACAGTCGCGCGTCCATCGGCTACGCACTCGATAGCGATGCACGTGCAGCGCGTGCATGGCGCGAGTTGTACGCGGAATACTGGCCGTTCGGGTTCGAGCCCGACAACTTCACCGTTCACCTCCGAGGCTATTATGCTTTTCGGCAGGTCGAAGCGAGAGACGCGAGTCTGGTGATCGAGTTGGGTGAGATCACTTGCCCCGCTCAGCGTGCGTGGCTAGCGCCGCGCTTGCGCTGGGAAGGAGCGCTGCTGGCGCATTTCTTGAGCGTATTGATCGGGAAAGGCGATGTCCCGGATCCGGGAAGATATCACGCACAGGCCGCACGAAAGCGACGTTAGAACAAACGCCTCGTGCGGGTTCTCCAGGTCGAAAACCGGGGTGACGGCGGCTTTGTGCCGATCGAGCGTCCACGCCTGGTTGAACGGTTGGCAGCGTCTGCAACTTATCCGATTACGCTAGTAATTGCGCCGGCCGGCTACGGGAAGTCGGTCGTGCTTCGTCAGTATTTGCGGCAAGTAGCGGATCCGCACGTGCGGTTCGGCCTGCGCGGCGAGCACGCGACGCTGCTCAGCTTCTTGCGTGGGCTCGCCGAGGCGCTGCGCGCGAGCGCTCCGCACGCGATCACGGCGCTCGCCGGGGCCTACGAGCGCACGACGGCGTCGCCGACCCGCAGCCCGGACCTCGCGCGGTGGATGCACGCGCACATGGAATCGTTCCGCGGCGTCGTTGCCATCGACGACCTGCATGCGGCCGACGGCGATCCCGAAGTCGTTCAATTCTTGAACTCTTTGATCGAGCGCACGAAGGGGCAGGTGCGCTGGATCGTTGTCTCACGCTCGACGACCGGCCTGCCGCTCGGAACCTGGCTCGCGTACCGCGACGCGGATCTGCCGATTGCAGAAGAAGAGCTTCGGTTCACACTGGATGAGGTACGCGCGGCCGCGAGCGGTCTCGGATTGGGGATTCGCGACGAAGAGCTGAGCGATCTGCTGGCGCTGACGGAAGGCTGGCCTGCGGCGATCAGTTTTGCTCTACGCACGTCCACGCGTTCCTCCGATCTGCGCAACGTTTCGGCGATCACGCGAGAGATGATCTATCGATTTCTTGCCGAGCAGGTCTATTCCGCGCTTGACGATGACGAGCGAGCCCTGCTCGAGGTGGCCATCGCCTTGCCGGCTATCGATGTCAAGGTGCTCGAACGCGCAGGTTTCGATCGCGCGCTGCCCATTGCGGAGCGGTTGCGCGAGCGAACGGCGTTTATCTATGAAGAGTCGCCCGGCATCTACCAATGCCACGAGCTATTTCGTGAGTTCTTGCGGCACGAAAGTGCGCTCCGCGGCAAGCGCGCGCAGCAGCAGGTCTACGAGCGAGCGGCGCGGGCCCTCGAGGCGAGTGGGGACGTGGAACACGCGATCGCCGCTTACGCTTTGGCGGCTTCGCCAAATGACGTCGTTCGCTCGCTCGAGCAGAGCGGCTTCGATCTGCTGGAGCGGGCTCGCGGCGATGTCGTCGCCCGCGCGATCGACTCGCTCGGGGAGTCCACCCGTCGTGATAACGCCACGGTGCTGGCCCTACAAGGTGCGCTACAAGCGATCGCCGGCAAATTCGCGAGAGCGGAATCGCTTCTGCGCCGCTCCCTCGCGCGAGCCGGAGACAACCGCGATCTAGTGGCGATCACGAGTTTGCGTCTCGCTATCTTGTTGGGGAATCAAGGCAAAGATGTGGCCGATGTGTTGAGTCCCGTGGCCAGCGACGAGACGCAGAGCTCAGAATACCGCGCTGAGGCCTTGTCACTTATTGCGGCCCGGCAGGCGATAGTCGGCGACGTCTCCTTAGCCCAGAGCTCCGTCCCGCAGATAGAGGAGTTGTTAGCAGATGTAGAGTCGGATGTGACGCGGGCAAAGGTTTTGCATCACCTTGGGATTGTCAGCCATCATGCTGGAGAGGTTGAGAGCGCGTTTCGAACGTTGTGCCAGTCCGCTGACTTGGCCGCCGACCTTCATCTCTACAGCGTTGGAAGTCGTGTAAGCGCTGTATTGTCCAATTTAGCGCTGCATGAGCAGGACGATGTTGAGCGACAGTTGCGGTACGCTGAGTTGGCAGCAGCTGCGGCGACGAAGGCCGGCGATGCGTTTGCGCTCCAGACCGCGTTGCTCCAGATCCTCAGCGCGCAAATGCGCCATGGCAACGTCGAGAAGAGCATCGCTATCGAACAGCGATTGGCGACAGTTAGGACGGACGAGTCAGCGAGCCGATATCTTTCGCTTTTTAGAGCAATTCGCTGTGCATGGGACGGCCACTTTGGCGATGCTAGCCAGTTGATGGCACCTTGCTGGGCGCAGATGCATTTTGATTTCGATCGCGTTTCCTGCGGTGCGCACCACGCGCTGTTCTTGGCGCTCGATGATTGCCGTGAGACGTCGATGGCCGTGATACGGGAGGTCTTAGCGCTTGCGGCCTCTTTAAAGATCTCCAGCATTTTCGGAAGGCGATCAATGACCATCAGCCACGTCCTTTGCGCTCTTGCCGAGGTACGCAACGGTCGCGTTACGCAAGCTGAGCGCATTGTGCGGCCACTTCGCGCAGACGATAGCGTGCAGGTAACGGCGCTACAGATAGCAAGGAGTGTCTTCAGACATTGTCGCAGCGGCGGCTCCGAGTCGGCGCGCAGCGTAGTGGAAGGTATCGAGGTTCTGAGAAAGCTGGGCTACGGCGACGTAGCGCGTCTACTAAGTGCGGTCTTCCAGGAGCTGTTCCGCCGGACAAATCGGCTGGCAGGCGATTCTTGCCTCACGATGGCAGAGAGGGAGGTGCTGCGGCTTCTAGCTTCAGGTATGGTCCCAAAAGAAATTGCGACAGAAACGACACGCAGTATTCACACAATTCGTGTGCATATTGCCAGCGCCATTGAAAAACTGGAATGTCATGGTAGATCAGAAGCAATCCTGGCTGCAAGAGAACGCGGCCTCATCTAACTCTGTCGACGATGCACGGTAACATTTCGGTAACAAAAAGGAGTGGCCGGGTCCGAGGAGTAGACTCGGCCATCCGGTCTCGATCTAAGGAGAACGACATGCTCAGCTTGCTTTTCGCGCTGATCATCGCGCTGGCTGTCACGCCCGCCGACCCTTTCTAGCCGCCCGCAGATTCCAGGAAAACCTTTCCCGTGGCGCCGCGGGTTGTGCGCCACCCAGTTGGCACTCGTCCATGCCAGGATAGCGGCATGGACGAGTACTTTATAGGGGCGGGAGCGCTCCTGACGGCCGGGCCGAGCGCCTCGATTGCAGCCGCGACCCTCCATGCCCAGCCCGCGGCAGGGCTGGCAGGGACCGTCAAGGCCGCCGTCATCGATTTCGAGGCTACGCGGGCGACCGAGCTTTCGCGGATTCTTGTCGTCGCGGCCGGGTGGAGTGGCGGGCGCTTTCACACGGAGGTGGTGCGCCCGCTCCTCTCTCGCCGGGAATGCGAGTTCGCCGAGGTCGTCGCGGTCCTCGCCAAGGCGGCCGGAACCGACGAAGTCCACCTGTTTGCTCACTGGCGTCCGGACGAAGCCATGAGCGCTCAACTCGGGTCGTGCGGGGTCCGAATCTCGGCCCATCCGTTGGAAGCGATCGGCCAGGCTGCCTTAATTAGCGGCCAGCGGATAGAGCGGTGGGGTCCCGTTCAGGCGCCTCCAAGGGTGAGAAAGCACGATGCAGCGTAGAAATGCAGATTATGCCCAATGCCCGCGTTGCGGTTATCGACGACGACCGTATGGTTCGGGAGATGTTAGAACTGGGGCTCTCCCGCGAGGGCTACGAAGTGCGGACGGCAATGGATGGCCTGGCAGCTCTCGAGCTCGTAAAGGTCTTCGATCCAGAGCTGATCGTGCTCGACATCATGATGCCGAAAATCGACGGCGTCACGCTGCTTCCGCGGTTGCGCGAGATTACGCAGGCGCCGATCCTCATGCTGACCGCGAAGGGAGGGACCGAAGATAAGGTCCGCTCGCTGAGCTCCGGTGCGGACGACTACCTCGTCAAGCCCTTCGTCTTCGAAGAGTTGATCGCGCGCCTTCAGGCCAAGCTGCGGCGTCCGCAGTTAATTGAAGAGAACGTCCTACGCTGGCGCGACATCTCGATCAACCCCGGCACGCGCGAGGCGTGGCGAGGCAAGGATCCGTTAGAGTTCACGCAGCGTGAGTTCGATCTACTCGAAGTCTTCATGCGCGAACCTCGGCGCGTCTTCAGCAAGGACCATTTGCTCGAAATCGTTTGGGGCCACGATTTCGAGGGTGGCCCCAATATCGTCGAAACCTACATTTCTTACTTGCGTGCGAAGATCGACCGCGCCGGTGAGCCTGGGTCGTTCATTCGGACGGTTCGCGGCGTCGGCTACGGTCTCTCGCAGTAGCGAACCGTGAAACTCGCCGCACGGCTCTCCGCGCTGTATGCGGCGCTGCTCGGCATCACCGTCGTTATCGTCATTCTGGCTTCGTCGATCGCGTTGGTGTTCGAGCTCTGGCGCTTTTCGGGCGACGTCATGGTGGCAAAGCACGAAGAGGCGCGCATTCTCGTCGATCAATACCGGCGCGAAGGAATGAGCCTGAAGCAAGCAGCTCCGGAGATCGTCAATGCTTTAGGCGGAATCGGACTGCGTGTCACCGTCTTCGATCTCAAAGGGCATTACCTCGCCGGCGATAAGACGCTGCGCCCGAGGCCGCTCGAGGGCGTGCTCGCCGCCGGCGGCATGCAGCACTTCATTCCGCCATCGATGCGCGCTCCGACGGTGCTCAACGAACGTCCCCAGCGGGAAGCGTCGCGCACGAATCCTTATCGTGGCCCCATTCCCCCGTTGTCAGCCGACCCGACGCGGCTCGAGCCCCTCTCGCTCACGTACGTCGAGGGCGGGTACGTCGGCTTCGCGCCATCGTTTCCGCTCCTTCTGGTTTCGCTGATCCCATATTGGCGCATCGTGCTGACGATCGGCGCCGCCGCGATCTTGCTTTCATGGCTTGTCGGACGGCTCTTCGCGCAGCAATCGTTGCGACCGATCAACGAGGTGAGCGATTCCCTGCGACTGCTCGCCGACGGTGACTTCACGCAGCGCCGTTTCGTGATGGGCGGCGGAGACGAGGTGGCGTCCCTGACGGCGGCGTTCAACGATGCCGCCGCGAGCGTCGCGACCGCGATCGAACACCGCAAACACGCGGAAGAGCGCATGCGGCAGTTCGCGGCCGACGCCTCGCACGAGCTGCGCACGCCGTTGACCGTGATCGGCGGATATATCGACGTGCTTCGCCGCGGCGCGATCGAAGAACCGAGAATCGCGCGCCAGATCCTCGCGACGATGTCGCTCGAGAAGGAGCACATGCGCGGGCTGATCGATCGCCTGATGCGGTTGGCACGGCTCGATTCAGAGGAGCCGCCGCACATCGAAAGCGTCAACGTCGCCGAGCTCTTACGTAGTCAGTGCGATGCCGCTCGCCGCCTGGACGATCGCCGCGTGATCGACTACAGCGTCGACGGCGTCGAGAGTGTCCAAGCCGACCGCGGCGAGCTCGCCGAAGCGATGTGGAACGTCATCGAGAACGCGTTGAAGTACGCGCCCGATGCTCCGATCCATCTGCGCGCGGCGCGCAACAACGGCCATTCCGTGATCATAGTGCGTGACGAGGGGCCGGGAATGTCCGAGTCGGAGCGGGTTCACGCGTTCGAGCGCTTCTACCGGGGCGACCAGCGCGGCGAAATCACCGGCAGCGGCCTCGGCTTGGCGATCGCGAAGCGCGCGGTCGAACGCGTCGGCGGCGATATCGCCATCGACAGCGCGCCGGGGCATGGCACGGCGGTAACGATCACGCTGTAAAAGCGGAATTTCACAGCCGGGTTCAAGGCTAGACTCAGCGGCAATCACTTATAATCGCTGAGGCATGCTACGACGCACCGTCGCGCCGGCATTTTCTCTGCTTCTGATTCTTGCTGCGGTCACGCCATGTGCGCGGGCGCAATCGGAATCGGCCGAGATCGACATCGTGGTGGTCGACGTCACGACCAAGCAACCGCTCGAACTCGCACGCGTGCTGCTTGACGGGCCGGTCATTACCTCGGAACTGACGGGAAAGAACGGCAAGGTCGTCTTCACCGACGTCCCCGACGGCATCTATCGCGCGCGCATCGTCAAGCGCGGATACGACAGCTTGACGTCGGCGTCGTTCGAAGTGCTGGACGGGCGAGTCGTGACCGTCAGCTTTGCGCTGGCGCTGGCAAACAACGGATTGAAAGTGATCGGCCAGGTGACGGCCAAGGCGTCGGCGACGATCTCGGCGAGCAGCATCGACCAAAACTCTGCGCAGCGCCGGCTTTCGACCGATTTGGCCGACGCGCTGAACAAGCTCTCCGGAGTGACGGTCTCGACGTCGAGCGACGACAGCGACGCCACGCAGACGATCTCGCTCGAAGGGCACGATCCGACGCAGACGCAGCTGACGCTCGATGGAATTCCGCTCAACGCGCCCGGCTCGGCGGGAAACCTCGCCGGCTTTGCAACGGATCTCTTTCAAGGCGCGTCGGTTCGCACCGGGCCGTCGCTCGGAGGCCTCGGCGGATCGGTCAACTTCAGCACCCTTCAACCCACGCTCAGCTGGGTGTCGCAGTTGCAGCTTTCGACCGGAAGCAACGGCCGCTACAGCTACTCCGCCGCGGAGACGGGATCGGTCGGCAAGCTCGGCGTCGCCTTGCAAGCCGTCAACCGGCTCTATCCGAGCCTCGTCGACGGCTCGCTCTATGAAGACGCCAGCGGGCTCGACTACGTGCACGACGGCGACAGCTCGGTTGCGGGAAGCCTGTTCAGCGCGCGATACGAGTTCGGCGATTCCAACTCGCTAAGCGGCATGTTCATGAACTCCAACCGCAACACGGACGTCGTGTGTCTGCGCTATAACGGCGACCCGGCGACGACGCTGCCGTGCGGTTACGGCCCGCATAACACCGACGCCACGAATATGCAGCTGTATTCGCTTACCGACAACGCGCTGATCGGCGCGACGCAGGTCCAGACGTCGCTGTTTTCGCTCAGTGCGACGAGCCTGATGAATCAGTTGGCGCGGTACGTCAACGGTCTGCCGTCACCGACGGGCTTCTCGACGGACACGCGGTCGAGCGGGTACGTGGTCAACGCCACGTTGCCGGCGCAGCAGCGGCACACGATCTCTTTTCAAACGTACGGCACCTCGTCGCAATTTACGACGACGCCGCTCGTCCCGGGAGCCGTCGCGTTCTACAGCGGGTCGCAGTCGACGCAGTATTCGGTGGTTCAAGCGACCGACACGATTCACTCGAACGATAAGCTGACGCTGGCGGGCTCGGCCGGCCTCAGCACGGCGACGGGTAACAGCGGCGATTTCCGAGCTTGGCAGCGTGTCGGCGACGTGGCGTCCGACGGCGCGCGATGCGTACAGCGCTTCGTTCGCGCTTGGCGGAGCCGCGGCGACGCAAGGGCGCCTTCAAATTCTCACCGACCCGGCGTCGCTGCGCTTCGATTGCAACGGCAAGGTGGCATACGGCAGCGCGCCGGGCCAGTCGCCGCAGAACAGCTCGTCGAACTCCGTTCGCGTCAGCTACACGCACGAGCTGCACGGCGGGAACGTCTCGCTGACGCTCTACCGGCAAGCTGCAAAACGGCGTGCTGCTGCCGGTATACGTCGACGGCGTCGTGCTCAATCAGCTCGGCGAGTTGCCTCCGGGCTACCTCGCCGAGGTTGAAGCGCTCTACAACTCGCCGGCCGGGTGCAACGCGCCGGCGGGCACGCCCTTTACCGCGCAGCAACTCTACTTCAATACGCCGATCGCGGGCGTGCGGCGGCTCTACCAGGGCGCCGAGCTCACCGGGTACGTCACGCTCGGCGACCTCGTCGTCCAGGGATACTACAACCTGACGGGCGCGCAGGCCAACTCCAACAACTACATCTTCGACAACCCATGGTCGATCACGATTCCGGGCCAGCAGCTCCCGAACGTGCCGCTCCAGCGAGCCGGCGTCGTGCTCGACTTCAAGGCGCCGCACTCGATCTTCGAATGGCTCGCCGACGCTCAGCACGTCGGTACGAACAATCCGAACAACTTGCCGCCGTACACGACGTTCGATGCCGGCGTCACCGCGCAGCTCTCGCGCGGGACGGTGACCTTCGCGGCAAGCAACATCACGAACACGTACTCCGGCGTCTTCGCGAGTCCGGCGAACGCGGTGCCGTTCACGACCGCCGGAGGATTTACGATCGCGAACATCGCGCGCCCGCTCGTTCCGCGCACCTATTCGGTGACGTATTCGGTGAAGTTCGGACAGGGCACGCTGTCGTCGCAGACCGCGACCGCTTTCCGCGCGCGCGGCTTCGGCGACAACGGACCCGGCGGAGGCGCGCCTGGCGGCCCGGGCGGCGGTCCCGGAGGCGCGCCGGGCGGGCGCAGCCTGCAGTCGCTCTTCTCGCCGCTGCCGCAGACGCCGCCGGCGGATCCCTTCGCGGTCGTCGCAAATCCGACGACGTGCAGTGCGGCCAACGGCACGAAGGCGCGCCAGTTGGCGGCGGAGCTCAAAGCGTACGTCGCGCAAATCGAGGCAGCCCGCACCGCCGCAGGTTATCCTGCGACGATGCCGGCGCCCGCGTTGAGCGACGCCACGATCACCTATCACGGGCTCGGCACGACGTATGCCCTCGCGATCACGCCGAAGGGGAGCGGCATGCTTCGCGCGGTAGCCGGCTGCTTATCGCTGCACGTCGCGCAAAGCGACGACGTGACGCAGCGCAAGCTCTTCGCGCCTTCGAGTCCACTCTTCTTCGTGCCGCAGCTGAACTTCATGCCCGCCGTTGGCCTGTACGTCGTGGCGCGCCAGCCGCGCGCCGGTCAGGAGATGTTCCGCGTCTACAAGCTCCCGGCGACGCCGCCGAAGGATCCGTTTGCGGTGCGCGCGTCACAGTCGTGCACCGGCGACGTAAAGAATCTCGCGACACAGTCGCTGAACGAGCTGCGCAACCACTTTGCCACCGGAGCGCCCACGCCGAGCTGGACGATCACCGCGCACGCGTCGAAGGCCGGCACGTGGTACGAGCTGGACCCGGGCGATCCAACCGTCCTTCCGGCGCTGGTGTTTTGCGGGCGAATCGCCGCCACGACGAGCGACGAGCTCACGCAGCGCGGCTTCGCCGGTAAACCGGCGCCCGAACTAAACTACTCGACCGGCCTCGGCATCTACCTCATTCGACCCAACAATCGGCCCGTCGTTCCCGGCAATTCGCCTTCGCCGTCACCCTGAAGTTGCACCCCGGTTGACTTGACGACCGCGCGACGCGCTAATCCGCGAGCCGCTTACCGTGAAAGTAGCCTCTTGTTCGATGACGCCGGCGTTGCTCAGCGACGAGATCTGCTCGCGGAGCACGACGCGCGAACCTTGGCTCGTGCGCGCCGTGACTTTCGCGTGAACGGCCGGGTTTTGTGCGAAGAACGCCGCGTAGTGGGCGCGGATGCGCTGTGGCGTTCTCACCACCGCGCCGCGATCGTCCACGGAGCCATTCGGAGCGTAGAGCTCCGCCAGCGCCGTGGCGTTGTGCGCGTTAAAGGCGTTGACATGCCGCTGAGCCATCTGCTCGGGCGTGTCGCGGACTAGTTCCGCCGGATCGTACGCCAGCCCGTCCTTGACAACGAGCCGCACCGACGCGACGTTGCGAATGTCGTCGATGGGGTTTTCGTCGAGGACCAGCAGATCGGCAAGCTTTCCGGGCGTGATCGTGCCGAGCTCGTGATCGAGCGCCATGTGCTTGGCGCCGTTGAGCGTGGCCGAGATGAGGACGTCTTTGACGGAAACTCCCGATTCGACCATCGTTTCAAGCTCGGCGTACAGCGCGGAGGCGTGCAGCGTGCCGATGTTCCCCGCATCGGTGCCCGCGGCGATCGTGACGCCGGCGTCGTGCAACCGGCGAAGGTTGCGCATCGCCGCGGCCCTGCGCTCGACCGGATCGACCTTTTGCCGCGCGGCGAGCTGCGCGGGCGTTTCGGCGTTCGGCAAATCGACGAGCATGAAGAGCGTCCCAACCGTCTCCGGGTTCGCGATGCGCAAGTCTTGGATCGATAACTCGGGCCGCTCGGCAAACGTCGTTTCGTATCCGCCCAGCACGCGAAGCGTCGGGCAGAGAACGATGTTGCGCGCCTTCAAGAGCGCGACGAACGAATCGTCCACGTCTTTATCGAACACGCTGTGGACGAGGATGTCGGTTCCCGACTCGGCCGCGTAGCGCGCGGTCTCCAACTCCAAGGCGTGGATGGCGACGCGCAGCGAGAGCTCCCTACTCTGATTTATGGCGGCCCGGGCCACCGGCACGAAGGCCGCGGCCGGATGCTCGTCGGTGACGATCCACCAGAGTTTGACGAAATCGGTTTGGCGTTCGGCCTCGCGCTTGACGAGCGCGCGCGCCGCATCGGGCGACTCGATCATCACGATCGGCGGGTCGCCGTGCGGCGAGAGGATCGATCGGTCGATGCTGGAGATGAGCGGACCCGCGGCGGCAACTCGCGGAGCGATGGCGGTCCGCGCGGCGCGCGCCCGCACGTCGTAGTTCCAGAAAGGTCCGCCGACGTCGCTTACCGAGGTGATGCCGGCGCGCAGGTAGCGCGCGAACGTGTCTTCGAGATGCGCGTCGATCCACGCGAGCTCTTCGGTGTACGGCCGCACCGATCGCAGATCGATCGTGTCCGGCCGCGTGAACAGTCCTCCCGACTGGAAGAAGTGAACGTGCGAGTCGATGAGCCCGGGAAGCACGTACTTCCCGTGGAGTGCGATGCGCTGCGCGCCGCTGGGAATCGTGACGCTGGTAGATGGGCCGACGCCTACGATGCGGTCTCCCTGCAGCACGATCGTAGCGTCGTTCACGACGGAGAGCTCGTCCCCGACGAAGGCCGTGGCTCCGACCAGCGCGGTCGTCGCCGAGCCGTCGTTGACCGGCGATGCGCCGACGAGCCTTGGCGTAATGCCGCCGATGAGCGGCAGGCTCCCGAGCGCGGCAAGTCGCTTGATAGCGTCGGCACGTGAGATGCCGGCAGCTTCACTCAGCTCGAAAAAGCACATGGCCGTCCTCCCGAGCATCAAGGGTTCTTCGGGGCTTTACATTACCCTCATGACGCGATTAGCGCGCGGTGGATTCATTCGTTAGCTGCGACAGCCGCTTCAGGACGATCGGTGACTTGGGATTCAGCGCGAGCTCGCCTTGGAGAGCCTGCTTTGCTAGGTCGGGCCTGCCGAGGCGCGTCGCAAGGTCCGCGAGCACGAGATGCGGTGACTCGAAGTACAATGCGGGAAACTCGGCATAGGTCAAACGATCGCCGTTATCTGCGATCGCAGACGCACGCTGCAACAGCGTGATTTCCAGACGAGCATTGCCATTTGCACCGGCAATCTCTGCCTGGAGCGTCAATCGCATCGCCTTGACGGTGTCGGCCCACGAGGGAGAATCCGGCGGAGCTGCCGGCATCTCGCCGAGCGACTTTTTTGCCTTAGCCACGTCGCCTAACTCGGCGAAAGCGACGCCGCGTGTGAACTCAATCGTATCGCTTTGCCCCTTCGTAAAGGGAACCGTCAGCACGTCGCGCCAGTCTTGTTCGGCGAGAAGTTGCCGCGCGAGCAGCACAGGCTCGCCGGCCTGTCTTGCCGCCGCGACCGCCTCCTGAAGTCTTCCGGTTTCCGTCAGCGCGTAGAGCAAAAACTCCACGTTGTGAAAGTGGTAGTAGCGAGCTGCTCCATAGTAACCCGGGTGGCAGCATCGGAAATCGGCGTAGTCCATTTCGACGGATCGCCGAGCGACGTCGAGGGCTTCGTCATACAGCCCGACCTTGAAGAAGATATGGCCGGGCATATGGGTCAAATGCGAGTCTTGGGGCGGCAACGTAAACGAGCCGAGGCGTCTCGCCGCGTCGACTGCGAGCTGCTGCTCGTTCGCCTCGTCCGCGGTGTGGATGAAGAAGTGCAGGAGGCCCGCGTGATTTGGGAATCGCGCCAGCTCGGCTTGGAAGTACGGCAGTAGCTTCGAAACGCTTTGAACGTACGCTATCCGTTGTTTCTGTGACAGGGTGTCCTTGGCGTTTGCGCCGCCCGCGACTGCGACGTACAGTGCGCTCTCGCCGTACAGCGCCGCGGCGTCCGGATCGCCAGGATACGACGCGTTGACGCGTCGCATCGCGTCGCGATATTTCTTGAGGAGCGCCGCCCTGTCGGACTTCGGATCTTCGCTGAATCTCAAGGCCGCAGCCTCGATCAACGCCCGTTCCTCGGGCGACGCGTAAGCTTCGAGAGTCTGCGCTTGCCCGATCGCCTCGGCTGCCTGCTGCTCGCGATCGTCCGTCGAAGCGACGTTCAAGTTGCCGGCGTTCGACAGCGCAATGCCCCAATAGGCCATTGCCAGATGATGGTCCAGGTCGGCCGCAGTGTAAAATTCGTGTTCGGCAGCCTCAGGATCGTAGGCGTAGTAGTCGAGCAGCCCGCGGTCGAAGGCGGCCTGTGCGTGCGGATCGGACGTTGTGACAACGTGATGGAGCGTTACCGGAGCATTCTGATTATCCGGCGACGACGCGGATGCGGCGGCGATACTGAAGACGACGGCTACCAAGAACACGTTGAGCCTCCGTTCGTTGGAAGTCTCGCACTGCACGCATCTTAGGCAACCGCGCGCTCAAAGCATGCCAGGGCGCGCGACGGACTTCCAGAACGCTACCGGCGATGTTTAGGACGCTCTGCGGATGAACGCGACTCCCGTCTTGATCGCCGGGGCGGGGCCGACCGGGCTAGTGCTCGCGCTGAGTCTCGCGCGGCGCGGCGTTTCGTTTCGGATCATCGACGAAGCCGACGGTCCGGGCGAACACTCGCGCGCCATGGTCGTGCAGGCGCGAACCTTGGAGTTCTACCAACAGTTCGGCTTTGCCGACGAGGTAATCGCCGAAGGGATCGTCGTGCCCCAGCTGCGCATGCGCGTAACCGATCGCGGCCAGCGCCCGCGCGAGGTTTTCTCACTAACGTTCCGGGATATCGGGGCCGGCATCAGCCCATACCCGTTCGCGCTGACGTATCCGCAGGACGATCACGAGAAATTCCTGGGAAAGAAGTTGGATGAGCTGGGCGTCCGTGTGGAGTGGAACACAAGGCTTGCGGCATTGTCGCCCTTCGACTCCGCTCAGGGTGACAATGCCGCTCAGGGTGACAATGCCGCCGTGACCGCGACGATCGAGGGGCCGGGCGGCAGCGAGGAGATCGCGGCGCAGTATCTGTGCGGCTGCGACGGCGCGCATTCGGTCGTGCGCACGGCGCTCGGCGTCGGATTTGCCGGCACGACGTACGACCAGCACTTCTTCGTGTGCGACGCGAAGATCGCAGGCGACTTCATCACCGACCTCATCTTCACGCTGGGCGAAGATACGTTGGTGCTGATACTGCCGGTCCGCTCGAGCGGCATGCATCGGCTGATAGGCCTGGTACCGGCGGGCATTTCAAACGGTGAAAGCGTGACGTTCGACGCGATCCGCGACCGAATCGAACCATTCTTGGGCATCAAGGTCAGCGAGGTCAACTGGTTTGCGACCTACCGCGTCCATCATCGCGTCGCCGAGAAATTCCGCGTCGGCCCGGTCTTTATTCTGGGCGATGCGGCGCACATTCATAGCCCCGTCGGCGGCCAAGGAATGAACACGGGCATTGGCGATGCGGTGAATTTGGGTTGGAAGTTAGCCGACGCCATCCGCGGCAGGACGGCGCGGGGCGTCCTCGATTCGTTCGAGGAAGAGCGCATCGGCTTCGCGCGAGCGCTGGTCGAAACGACCGACCGCGCGTTCACGGCGATCATCGCACGCGGCGAGAGGGGAGAATTGACGCGTCGGATGATGTTGCCGCTAATCATGCGCTTCGCCACGCGCTTTGCGGCGGTGCGTCACGCGCTGTTCCGCGTCGTTTCGCAGACGAGAATCCGCTATCCACATTCGAGCTTGAGCGAAGGCAAGGCCGGCGCCGTGCTCGGCGGCGATCGTCTGCTGTGGGTTGCGAGCCTGCACAACTTCGCTCCGCTGTGTTCGCTGGATTGGCAGTTACACGCGTACGGGCAGGCTGGTACGAACGTCAGCGCGAGCTGCGCTCGACTTGGCGTTCCGGTTTATTCGTTTCCTTGGAACGAGGATGCGCGGCGCGCCGGCTTCCCGCGCGATGCGATGTACTTGGTCCGGCCGGATGGCTACGTGGGACTCGCGCTCGAAACCGACGATGCTACGCGGTTCGACGCGTACGCCGGACGAATCGGGCTGCGCGCCGCCTAGCCGGTTTCACGCGAGCGGCCCAACTCACGTGCGCGTTCGACCATCTCGCGCATGCGCGGATGTTCGCCCGGTATCGTCTTCACCCACGATTCAAAGCGCGGCACGGTCTCGCCCGTTCGAAACAAGAAGTACCACACGTTCATGTCGCCCATGAACGCGAAGCGCTTCTTGAAATCTTTTGCGAGCACGGCATAGGATTCGAACGATCGCAGGTAGTTCGCGAATCCGCCGAACTCACGGTCGGTTTCGAGCAACGCTCGGGCGTTATGAATGACGGCGCGAACTTTACGCCGGATCTTGAGGAGACCGGGGGTCGCGAGAACGCGTTCGACGTCGATATCGTCGTACGCCGCAACTTTGGCCGGATCGAAGTCTTCGAACGCTTTTCGGTAGGCGCCCGAGTGTTCAGCGATCTGGCTCCATCTGACGCCGGCTTGGAACACTGCCCGCGTCATCACTTCCAAGTAGTCCGCCAACGAGGCGGGCTGGATGACGTCGGGAATCGTGTCGGCCATCGAGTGTGGCGTATTCCCGTGTGGCCCTTCGACTCCGCTGAGGGTGGTAGGGGGAAGGGCGGTGGAGGCAGGGACGGGCAAGGCGGAGGTCGCAGGAAGCGGCACAAATGCTGCTCTCGTCACGTGGTTGGATTCTCGGAAGTTTCAGTTGCGAAGTCCGCACGGTAGGCAGAGTCTAAGGAGTTTCGGGTTCCGTGTACGTCGATGAAATGCTCAACTGTGTGGACTGTGGACGTCAGTTTGTCTTCAGTTCGGGCGAACAACGCTTTTACGAGCAAAAAGGGTTCCAGAACAAGCCCAATCGCTGTCCCGACTGCCGCCAGGCGCGCAAGCAGATGCGTTCCAGCGGCGGCGGCGGCGGCGATCGCACGGGGCGTCCCCGCGAGATGTTTACGGCGACGTGCAGCCAGTGCGGCGGCGTGGCGGAGGTTCCGTTCAACCCGCGCGGAGATAAACCGGTCTATTGCCGGGATTGCTTCGCGTCGCGCCCGTCGTATCACTGACGCCACGCAGCTCTTCACCGCCTAAGCGCTCCTACGACGCAGTCGTCATCGGCGCAGGCCATAACGGC
Organism: Vulcanimicrobiota bacterium; assembly: GCA_963759245.1. GTDB lineage: Bacteria > Vulcanimicrobiota > Vulcanimicrobiia > Vulcanimicrobiales > Vulcanimicrobiaceae > Cybelea. Next base: position 900,941 of record CAVWYN010000003.1, read on the forward strand.
CTGGCGTGCGCTGCGCTATTGGCGCGCGCGGGGCGTTCGGTCGCGGTCTTCGAGCGATCCGCGCGGATCGGTGGAGCCGCGGTCAGCGAGACCGATATCTGGCCGGGATACACGCTGTCGACGGCGTCGTACGTGTGCAGCCTGCTCGACCCGTGGCTGGTCGAGGTGCTCGACCTGCGATCGCACGGCCTGTCGTACTATCGAAAAGATCCCTACGCATTTACGCCGCTCGAGGACGGGCGGTCGCTGCTCCTGGGAACCGACCGGCAGAGCAACGCGCGCGAGATCGCCGCATTCGACCGCGCTGACGTGGCGGGCTTCGAAGCCTACGTCGAACGCACGGATCGCCTGGGCAGGGCGCTGTTCGATTCGTTCTCAGACGACGAACCGCGTTTCGATCGCTTCGACGCCGAGACGCAGGGGCTGCTGCGGGGCTCCGCGGCGGATCTGGTGGAGCGCTTCGTTTCGACCTCCGTACTCCAAGCCGAACTCGTTAACGACGGCTTAATCGGAACGTATCTCGGGCCGCGCGATGCCGGGACCGGCTACGTTCTCGCGCATCACCTCGCCGGCCGTTTGCTGGGCACGCAAGGCGCGTGGGCGTACGTGCGGGGCGGGATGGGATCGGTTTCGCGCGCGCTGGCTTCGGCCGCGATTTCATATGGTGCGGAGATTTTTCCGGATGCGGGGGTGACGCGAATCGTTTCCGACGGCGACGCCGCGTGTGGCGTAGAGGTCGACGATGGCGTGACGAGGGCGAGGGCGGTCGTTTCCAACGCGCATCCGCGGACGACGTTTTTCGAGCTCCTCGATCCTACGATGCTCGACGCCGACTTCGTTTCGAAGGTTGAGGGTTGGAAGAGCAGCGGCCCGTCGTTGAAGTTGAATTTGGCTCTCGGCGAGCTGCCGAACTTTACGTGCCGCCCCGGCAGCGACGCGCAGCCGCATCATCGAGCGACGATTCACGTCGCGCCCAGCATCGAGTACTTACAGAAAGCCTACGAGGATGCGCGCGCCGGTGGAGAGAGTGACGAGCCGCTGATCGAGTGCTTCCTGCAGACGCCGACCGACCCCGGGCTCGCGCCGCCCGGCAAACACATCCTCTCCGTTTTTGCGCAGTATTTTCCGTACGATCGCGCCGGAGGCTGGTCGGGAGCAATGCGCGAGGCCGCGGCCGACAAGATCGTCGCGATCCTGGCGCGACTTGCGCCGAATCTCCCGAACGCGATCGAGCATCGCCAAGTATTGGCTCCGCCCGATCTCGAGGCGCGCTTCGGTCTGATCGGCGGCCACATCTTTCACGGCGAGCTGCTTCCGGGACAGATTTATGAGGACCGGTTTGCCGCGCGCACGCCGGTGCGCAATCTGTATCTATGCGGATCGGGCACGCATCCCGGCGGTTGCGTCAGCGGCTTTCCCGGAAAACGCGCCGCCAACGCCGTTTTGCTTAATTTGGTGCGGTAATACCGCGGCAACGTGCCGTTCATATGCCGCGGTTACACTGATGGGATGCATATCACGTGGAAACCGGTTCGCGACGGCGGCGATGGAGAGCGCGCCGGCCTGCCTAGCAGCGCGTTCGCTTTTCCGGAGGAGCGGAAAGAGCCGTTGACCGACGCCGCACACGTGCGCAGTGCGATCGCGCGTTTTGCCGAGGTGCGCGGCGTCAACGATACGGAGCGCGCTCAGGCCTTCGCGAACATCAAAGCGGCCGCCGAGTACTTCGGCATCGACATGAAGGCTACGACGTGGAACGATCTGGTTGGGTGAGCTTTAGGACCTCTTCATCGGCGAGCTTTCGGTTTCCGAGGAGAATTAATACGACGGAAGCGATAACCGCGGCGCCGCCGGCGAGAATCCTCCACGTAACCGGCTCGTGCAAGATGAGCGTCCCCAGGATGACCGCAACGACCGGGTTGACGTAGCCGTACGTCGCGACGGTGGCCGTCGGCAGCGTGCGAACGGCGTAAGCGAACGCGCTATAACCCAGCATCGCGCCCGCAGTGATCAGCCAGACCATTCCCCATAGCGAAGGACCTGAGATCGCGGCGATCTTCAAGTGCGCCGGCTCTCCAGTGACCAGGCCGACGACCAGGCAAAACAGGCCTCCAGCGGTCATCTCTAACGCCGCGGTCGTCGGTTGATAGTCGTTGCCTCGGGCGTAGACCGATCCGGTCGCCCACGAGATCGACGCAATGAGAATGATACAGGCAAAGAGCACGTCCGAGTGACCGGCGCTCTTGCCGACGAGTATCGCGATGCCCGCGGTGCCGAGCACGAGGCCGGCGATTGCCGCGCTGCTAGGCGCAGTTCTCGAGCGCAACGCGTCGAGAAGCAACATCCAAATCGGAGTGCCTGCGAGCAAGAGGGCAGCGGTTCCCGATTCGACGCGCGTCTCGGCAACGCAGAGCAGCCCGTTTCCGAGCACCAGGAGAAGCACCGCCACGATCGCGATGCGCACGAGCTCCGCCCGGCTCGGCAGCGCGGGCTTCCCCTTCGTCACGACCCACTGCAGTGCAAACATCAGCGATCCCGCGACGAAGTAGCGGACGCCCGTCATGAGATACGGCGGAATGGTCTCGACCGCAACGCGAATGCCGAGATACGTCGATCCCCACACGAAGTAGACGACGACGAGCGCGATCCACGGCAGCGCACGATTCCAGCGCGTCATTGGCTAGACGACAATGAAAAACCGCCGAGAGTTTCGGCGGCTAAGTTTTTGGCGCTAACGCTTGTCAGCGATGAAAGATGATGGTGAGGATCGTAGTGATCCACGTAGCGACGATGGTGCCGATCACCCAATTGAACCGCTGGTCGACGCCTTCAAGCCTACGGTCAATGTTGCCGAGCCGCTCGTTGATCTGATCGAAGGCGCCTTCCAGGTGCGCGATTCGCGGCTCAAGCGGGTGTGTGTGCATACGGCCTCCTCAGAGAGTCTATCATATAGCCGGTTTCCCCGCTTGCTTCTCGCACGCGACATTGCCCGTTACCCGGGAGGGCGGCGACCGAGTGGGGTGTCGGGACACCAGGCCCGAATATTTCGGAATGATTCAAGCAATGATCAGATGCCCAAACACCGGCAAAGCGGTTCCAACAGGGATTGTATTCGGGTCTCTCGCGACGTTTGACAATACCACGCTGGACAACAATAGCGTCCGTTGCGCGGCATGCGGGCAGCAGCACGTGGTCGATAACTCGACCGTCAAAGTGTTTCCCAGCGAGGCGCCGGACGGAAATGGAAGCCAAGCCTAGCAGCTAGGCAAGCGGTCTCGATCGCGACGCGAATGCCAGATACGTCGATCCCTACACGAGATAGACGACGACGAGCGCGATCCACGGCAGCGCACGATTCCAGCGCGTCACTGGGTAGACGACAATAAAAACCGCCGAGAGTTTCGGTTGCTAAGTTTTCGGCGCTAACGTTTTGTCAGCCATGAAAGATGTCACCCTTCGACTCGCTGCGCTCGCTCAGGGCGACACGGGCAGTTCGTCCTTCGACTCCGCTCGCTCACGCTCGCTCCGCTCAGGATGACACTTGAAGCGCGCGCTCGATTAGATGACATTTGGGTGAAGCAGGCGGTTTCTCAGTAACTTCTACGTCGTTTGGCTGTAGGATTGCACTATGAATAAAAGCTTTCTCGCGCTGGCGCTTGCGCTCAGCGTCATTCCAGTTGCGGCACGGGCCGACGACGCCGCGCCGCCCCAACTGACCCCAGCACAGCGGCAGGCGATGCAGCAGACCTTCGAACGCTTCGCCACACAAGAAAAGCAGCTGCACCAGCAGATGCGGGCGCAGATACTCACGGCCATGACGCCGGTGCAGCGCCGGGCCGTCGCTGCCACGATCGGCGACCTCGCGATCGAGCCCAATCCGGATCCGGTCGCGGCCGCGAAGCGCCTCGACGCGATTCTCTCGCCGGGCGAGCGGCAGCGCATCATCGCCGCGCATTCGGCTTTCCAGTCGCAGAGCCGCCAGCTTCACGACCAAATGCGCACCGAGCTGACCAGCGAGATGCCGGCCGACATGCAGTCGCGCTTCGCGAATCACGAGAAGGACGAGCACGAGATGGCGCCCAGGCAGCTCGACGCCGGGACGCTACTCCTTCGCGTGCTCGTGCCGCGTCCGCAGATGATGGAGATGGGCGATCACGGGCACTTCATGATGCACATGGAGGGTGCACCGCCGCCGAGGTAAGAAACAGCGAGCGGCGTGAGGCCAAGTTCATGGCAGCGCACGCTCTGGCTCATGGTGACGGTGCAGGCGTTGATGTCCTTCGCCTTCTCCGTCTCCGGCCCGTTTCTACCGCTCTTCGTCATTCAGCTCGGCGTTACGCCGATCGCGAAGGTTTCTTTATGGGCGGGCGTCATCGCGTCGGCGAACTTCTTGTTCGCCGCGATCTTCTCGCCGTTCTGGGGCGGCATCGCCGATCGGACCGGGCGCAAGGCGATGGTCCTGCGCTCGTGCCTGGCGATCTCGCTGTTCACCGCGCTGATGGGCCTCGTGCAAAACGTGTGGCAGCTCTTCGCCGCCCGCGCATGCATGGGGATCTTCAGCGGCTTTTCGGGCGCCGCGATCGCGATGGTCGGGACGCAGGTGCCCGAGGAGAGCCTCGGATTTTCGCTCGGGTGGATGGCGACCGGTCAGCTGATCGGCGGGTTGTGCGGTCCGCTTCTCGGCGGATTTCTCGCCGACAAGATGCACAACTACCGTCAGATTTTCTTCGTCACATCCGCGTTCACGCTGGCCGCGGCGCTGGTCTGCGCGCTGTTCGTACGCGAACGATTCGCGCGCGCCGATAGGTCCGAAGGTCAGACGTCGTTCCGGCAGAGTCTGCGCGAAATCGCACGCCACCCGCAGCTCGCGCCGATGTTCGTGGTCGTACTGCTCGCGCAAGTCGTAGCGTTCGGCGTGCAACCTATCGTGCCGCTCTTCGTGCGGGCGCTGGTGGGCAGCGGACCCTGGCTCGCGACCGCCGCCGGCCTTGCGTTCGCGGTGACGGGGCTCGCCGACCTCATCGCGTCGCCCTTCTTGGGAAAACGCAGCGATCGAATCGGTTACCGCCGCGTCTTGCTGATATCGCTCGTCGGCGTCGCGTGCTTCACGATTCCGCAAGCCTTTGCGCCCAGCATCGCGGCATTCATCGCGCTGCGCTTCGGCGTCGGGCTGTTTCTAGGTGGCGTCCTGCCGACGGCCAACGCGCTCATCGGCCGGCTCTTTCCGCGAGAACGACGCGGTCAGGTCTTTGGCATCACTTCGAGCGCCACGTTCTTGGGGATGTTTACCGGGCCGCTGCTCGGCGGAACGATCGCCGCGCGCTTCGGTTTCGAGGCCGTGTTCTTGACAATCGGCGCGATGGCGCTGGCGAACTTCGCGTGGGTTTGGTTTAGCGTGCGAACCGTTCCGGCAGCCGAACCGATTCGCTAAACGCCTTCACGAGACGTTCGATTCCGGCGCGATCCGCTTCACCGAACCGCGCCAACCGCGGGCTGTCGCAATCGAAGACGCCGGCGAACGCGCCGTCGATGACGAGCGGCACGACGATCTCGGAGCGCGAGGCGACGTCGCACGCGATGTGATCGGCGAAGCTGCTGACGTCGTCGACGACGAGCGTCGAGCGCTGCGCGGCCGCTGCACCGCAGACGCCGCGTCCGGCCGCGATCCGCGTGCACGCGGGGCGTCCGCAGAACGGGCCGAGCGACAGATCGCCGGAGGGTGTCGCGAGGTAGAAGCCGGCCCAGTTGACGTCGGGCAGCGCGTGATAGACGAAGGCTGCGAAGTTTCCCGCGTTGGCGATGAAGTCGGTCTCTTCGGCGAGCAGCTCGCGAACTTGCCGTTCGAGCTGGTCGTAGGATGCCGTCGCATTCATAGCGGGTACGGGTTCGGGGCGTAGATCGATTTGCGTGAGCCGTCCACAGTGAGCGTAAACCAGGGATCCGCCGTGCGTTTGCGCAGGAGGTCGAAACGCTCGCCGTCGCGCGCCACGTGCGAGACGCCAACCGTGTAGCGAAGCGGCCGCTCCGGCTCGAGAAGCGGGGGCGTCGCGGCGCGTACGAGATAGGCGCCGCGTCCGCCCGCGGCGTTGAGCACCGTGGCGGTCCCGTCGGGATCGACGACGACCGAGCTCGCCTGATCGATGCCCAGCCCGTAGACCACAGAGGCGTTCGGCAGCAGGCGATCGTGGAGAATTCGTGCCAGAAAGACGACCATTCGTCCGAAGCGGTCGCGCACGACGAGATGCGTGTCGGTGATCGTGTCGGCCAATACCGGCCACGCGAAGAGTCCCGTCGTAAAACTTATGCGCGCCTCGAGCGGATCGGCGACGGCATCGCGCGTGTGCGTATCGTGATTCAGACGGTCCGCGGCTACGGAATCGTAGACGACCGCGCCTTGGATCGCCAAGCCGGCGCTGCCGCCGCCCACGACTCCGCCGCGCGCGTAGACGCGTTTGACTGCCGCGATGAGCGCCGAGCCCTTCCACGCGACGTAATGCGCTTGATCCCCGCCCGCAAAGTAGACGGCGTCGGCGCGGTCGACGACCGGCGCGACCGAATCTACCTCGGCGCTCGACGCGCAGGGCGGGATCAGGACGGTCTGCACCGACGCGAAGTTCCCATATTCGTAGAACGGACGGTCGTAGATGTTTCGATCCGACGCGCGCAATACGACAATATTGCCGCCGCGCGCGTTCGTATTTCCTAACAGCCGCCGATGCAGCCATCGCAACGACGAGTTGGGCGCCTCCAACGCGCCCGCGCCGTCCAGCAGCAGGCCCGGGCCGTGCAGCCGCGCCGTTGCAACATACGTTCCGTAGCGCGGAAATACGGTAATCGAGCAGTTGGGCGGTGCGATCGATAGCGCGGCGACGAGCGCCGTGGCAAGCATTGCGTCATCCTTCGACTCCGCTCAGGATGACACTGCTCCGCTCGGGATGACACTGCTTCGCTCGGGACGACACTAGTGGTACAATGGGAATCGGTCATCCTTCGACTCCGCTCAGGATGACAATGAAAAAGGAGGGTTTGCCGAATGCGCACCCTGACACTGATCCTCGCGGCTTTATTCCTAGTATCGTGCGGAGGAACCGGCGTACCGACGATTCCGCAAAACGCCGTCGGACTCGGCGTGAGCCACACGATTACGCCGACCATACCGATCGTCGGCGGCTGCCAAATCTTTCCCGCGGATAACTGGTGGAACACCGACATCTCCAACTATCCGTTGGATCCGCTCTCGGACGCTTACATCAACGCGCTACCTGGAAATCTGCATCCCGACTTCGGCCAGAATCCGGATTATGGGATTCCGTTCAACATCGTTCCGAGCACGCAGAAAAAGGTGCCGGTCAAGTTCTACTACAAATCGCAGAGCGATCCCGGGCCGTACCCGATTCCGAAGAACGCGCAGATCGAAGGCGGTCGAAAGTCCACCGGCGACCGGCACGTCTTAGTGTTGCAGCAGGGAACGTGCAAGCTTTACGAGATGTGGGACGCGCACGAGTACAATCACGGCCAGCGATGGACGGCGGGCTCGGGCGCGATCTTTCCGCTCAATACGAACAAGCTTCGCCCCGACGGCTGGACCTCAGCCGACGCCGCCGGGCTGCCGATCCTGCCGGCGCTGGTAAAGTGCGACGAAGTCAAGGCTGGACTCATCGAACACGCGCTGCGCGTGACCTTCAGCGCGACGCAGCGAGGCTACATTCATCCGGCAACGCATTTCGCCAGCAACAGCTATAAGAAGACCCTCCCGCCGATGGGGCTGCGCATCCGGATGAAGGCGTCGTACAACATCTCGGGCATCACGGGACAGTCCTACGTCATCGCCGTCGCGATGAAGAAATACGGCATGTTCGTAGCCGACAACGGCTCGAACTGGTACTTCCAGGGCGAGGGCGGCACGAATTCGTCCTGCTGGAACGACAACGATCTGGACCAACTCAAAAACGTCCCCAATAGCGCCTTCGAGGTGGTGAAGACCGGAAAGATCCTGCGGAAAGGCGGTCTGTAGCAGGTACGCCGTAGACGCGGCAATCGCATGCTTGCCTTGCTTTGTCAAAAAAGTCTGAAGGGCGCGGGCATCGGCTGCCGGAAAACAGCGCTCTCCGAATGAGGCCTCGACGAGAATGCGCGTCGATTTCTGCGCAGTTGAAATGACGCAAAGATCGCCCGCAAACGCAAATGGAATGCGAAGCGCATCTCGATCGTTGTGACAGAGTTGAAGCTAAATAGTACGAACGTACTACAAATTAAATGCAATCAAGAAAAGTATTTGGATTAGTCGACATCTTCGAGGGGCACGCGAAAATCGCGCAGAACCGCTGCGATGCTCCTTGTGTTACTCCGACGCTTGGGGAATCCGGGAGCAAGGATCGCCCATCTCGCGGGCGATCCTTCTTTTTCATGCGCGGTCTCCTAGCCTTCGATTGATGACCGAGTAAAGTACTTTAATTAACGTTAAGCTTCAGTAACAGTGCGCCGCCTTTCGTTATCTCGACTACTTGATAACGCATGTGGGCGGAAGGTAATTTAGACAGATGCATAAGAATCGGAGCAGACGATAATGGAGAAGATCATCGAACCGAGCATGCTGCGCGCCGAATATCCGAGGAGCCGGCACACATCATGGATCGCCTTCATCCTCGGAGCTTTGGTATTCATCGCGGTTTTGGCAGCGTGCGTCCAACTGTTCGTGCGGTATCAGTACATGCTCGACAACGGCGTCGTGTACCGCATCGACCGAATTACTCACCAGGTATGTCGAGTAGTTCAGGGGGGCGTGAATTGCGCGCCACCATCACGGAGCAGGAGCGTTAGTACGAGCGTCAGCCCGAGCCTCAGCACGAGCGTGAGCGGAACGGTAGCCCATCCTGCGCGCAAGAAAACCTAACCGCTAGATAGGTCGCTCGCCCACGATCGTCGCACGCCGCACTCGCCGGTGCTGCGGATAGTAGTCCGCAAGCGCGCAGTGCTGCGTCCAGCGGTTGTCCCAGAACGCGACGTTGCCGGCGCGCCAGCTCCAGCGGACCTGGAACTCGGGCTGAGCCATGTGCTCGAAGAGAAGACGCAGCAGCACGTCGCTCTCGCGCGGGTTTACGCCTTCGATGTGCGTGGTGAAGTCCGCGTTTACGAATAGCGCCTTGCGCCCCGTCGCGGGATTCGTTCGCACGACTGGATGCGAGACCGGGGGATGCCGCGCGTATATCTGATCGCGCCGATCTTCGATTCCGAGAGCGCGGAAGCGGTCGGGCGTGAAGTTCTTCGCAAAAGAGTGAACGGCGCGTAGCCTCGACACGAGGTCCTGAAGCGGCGCCGACAGGCTTTCGTACGCGAGATACATGTTCGCCCAGAGCGTATCGCCACCGAGCCTTGGGATCTCTTCGGCGTAGAGGACGGCGCCCAGCGGCGGGGTTTCGAGGTAGGTGACGTCGTTGTGCCAGCGGTCGCTGTTCGCGCGATGGTCCGCGTCGTGCTCGAGGATCATGATCTCGGGTGCTTCGTCGTGTCCAGCGTAGAACGGGTGAAGGTAGAGCGGTCCGAAACGCGCGGCGAAGTCGCGTTGCTGGATGGGCGTCAAGGTCTGTTCTTCGAAGAAGAGGACGAGATGCTCGCCCAGGGCGTCGCGGATATCCGCGACGTGCTCGTCGGTTAGCGGCGCGGCGAGATCGAGGCCCTCGACAGTCGCGCCGATCGCGGGTGTGAGCCGCCGGAGTTTAAGAGCCACTTAAGTCGCGTTAGCCTGTTCTTAACCGGCCGATAAGTCGAGCGCGGTAACTTAGCACATACGTACTCTTTTCCGGATGAGGAGCATTGATTCGTGCGCCCGTTTCTCGCTGCCTGTGTCCTGTTTTTTGCTTCCGCTGCGATGCCCGCGTTAGCGCAGAGCCCATCAGCGACCACCGCGATGGCGACGACGCTGATCAACGGCCGCGTGTTAGATCAATCCACCGGCCTCCCGATTGCGGGCGCCTCGGTCGAGACGATCGGAGCGACGAAGGAGTCGGCGGCGACCGATAGCAACGGACGATTCTCGATTTCGAGCCTGGTGCCGGGGCGGTATCAGCTCCGCGTGGGCCATCACGGCTACCAGACGGCCATCTCCGACAGCGTGCTGGTGACCGTGGCGCAGGGCGCGGACGTCACGCTCGTGCTCGCGCGGCAAAGCTCGGGTGCGACGGACCTTCGCACGATCGGCCACACCTCCACGCGCGCTTCGCAGGCTCTGCAGCGTTCCTCGGTCATCTATCAATCGGTGAGCGCGGAGACGATCCAGAACTTGGGATTCTTTCGCACGGGCGACTATCTGCGGACGCTGCCCCAAATCAACATGGCGGTCGGAACGACCGGCGGCAGCGATACGCCCTCGCCGGGTGACGACCAGTACCTCGACTTTCGCGGCATCGGAAACCTAGAGACGACGACGTTACTCGACGGGCATCCGATCGGTGGGGGACTCAATCGAGGCAAGAACTTCGGATACAACTGGGAGTCGTCGCCTACGTTTGCGCTGCGCGACGTCGTCGTGGTCTACGGCTCGGGACTCACCGGACTCTCGCCGTACAGCGCGCTGGGCGGGGTGGCCAACATGGTCACGCTCGATCCGACGCCCAGGGCGCAATGGAGCTTCACCCAGGGCTACGGCACGTTCTCGAAGCTGGCGACGACGATCACGGGAACCGGCATGCTGGGTCAGCACTTCGGCTATGCGGTCGCGTACGGGACGCAAGGCATCTACGGGCCCTACCGAAACGACTCGTTCTATCAACCCGGCGCGGCATACGATCAGGCGGCGCCGCGCAACTCCGCCGTGTACGACCTCGCCGTTTATCCGTACGGGACGGGCGTCGCGAACCGCGGAGCGATGGCGAAGTTTCAGTACGTCTTCGGCGATATGTCAAGGCCGTCGCACCTGACCGCCTCGGCCACCTGGTCGGACTACTGGGACGACAAGACCGGAAACGGCGACCAGGACTATCTGCCGTACGGCACTGCCCTTGCGTTGGGCAAGGCCCTGTTGGCTAGTTACTCGCCCGGAAAACCGACGAAGCCGCCGTACTCGGTCAGCAACCTTCCGAACTGCCCGGACGGAAGGTTCCTGGGGTTCAGCGTGAACGGCAACCCCTACGGCTTCGGTACGAATGGTTTGCCCGACGGCGGCCCGCACTGCGTGACGCCGAATCAGTACGCCAACTTCGCGGGCGGCTGGCAAGGCGCCGGCACGACGTGGCAGGCGCTACACATGAGCCAGTACGACCTGCGGTTCGATACGCCGACCCCGACCGGGCAGCTCGTGGTCGACGGGTTCACCAACAACTGGTTCCAGCTGTACGATCGGACGTTCCAGTTGCCGTTCACTCCCGCGACGGCGCCGGGCGGCGCCGGATACGGTCCGAACCCGTACTTTACGAGTCCCGCCGTAGCGACGACGGGTCTGAGCGCGACCGACGAGTTCTTCGGGCGCACCAGCGATTTCGGCTTCGGTATTGCGGCCAACAACTACGCGTATAAGGAGCTGACGATCGGCTTGCCCCCTTCGGACCCGGTCGTCAACGACGCGTACGGCTACATGCAGTACGTGTATCATCCCGAGCAGCGGCCCTATTCAGTGTATTTCAATGCCGCGCAAGTCTACGCGTCTACCACGACGACGTGGGCGTTCAACCCGCGTCTCGCGTTCGTCTATAATCTGACGCGCAACGACGTTTTCCGGGTCGCGGCGGGCTCCGCGGAAACGCAGCCGTATGCGTCGATGATCTTCACCCCGGCGTCGCTGGTTGCGGTGGGCGCGCTCGCGGGCAACGTCAACTGCTCCGGTCTCACGATCATCGGATCCGTCGGGAATCCGACGCTGCTTCCGGAGCGCGCCGACGACGTCGACATCAGCTACGGGCACCGCTTCGGTTTCGACTCGCTCATCCAGGCGGAGGCCTACAGCGAGAACGTGAACAGCAAGATCTTCCCCGAGCCGATCAACGTCAATACGCTTCCCGCCGGTTTCATCAACACGATGAAGTACCAAAGCTACGTCAACTCGCAGTGCGGCGGTAAGCCAGGCACCGGAGCGCTCGGGGTCAACTCGTATCACAACATCGGGCGTCTTTTGGCGCAGGGCCTCGATATTCAGGGGCGTCAACGCGTCACCCGCAATTTATTCTTCGACTACGGCTATTCGATCGAGAACGCGGTGCTGAAATCGGCCGACGTTGTGCTGTTGCAGAACAACCCGACGTACATCGTCGGCGCGCAGCTGCCCGGCGTCCCGGCGCACAAGTGGCAGGTCTCCGCCGACGTTACGGTCGGCAGGAACGTAGATCTCCGCCTGACTCAGTATTACGTCGGAGCGAACAACTCGAAGAACATCGGCGCGTATAACTACGGAGAGCTGAGCGCGAACGTACCCTGGGGATCGGGCAGGTTCAACGTTGCGGTGACGAACCTGTGGAACCAGTACGCCCAGTGGAACGGCCTGATCGGCTACGGCCTGCCTCTTGCGATGAACCACTATGCGACGGCGGCGCAGTACGCGCCCTTCATCGGCGCGGGGGCGACGGAGTCGTATGGCATCCCGCCGCGCCAGATCTACTTCGCGTACACCTTCTTGTTGAGGCAGTGAAAATCAAGAGTTATCAAATTGGCGTGACGTTGATCTAGAGCAGCCTTTCTGGTAAAGAGAGGCTAAGGAGGTCGACGTCATGATCTCACGGGCAATATTGATACTCCCGCGCCTTTTCTTGGGAGTCATCTTTTCGGTCGCCGCGTTTCACAAGATTGCCGGCGGAGGATTCCCGAGTCACCTCGCGGCGTTTCTCGACCAGACGTTGCCGAACGCAACCGGCGCATATCAAGCGTTTGCGCGAGCAGTCGTCTTGCCGAACGCACCCGTCGTTGCGATTCTCGTGATGATCGGGGAGACGTTCGTGGCAGTCGCGATGCTCGTCGGGGGTGCAACGCGCCTTGCCGCGGGCGTTGCGATCTTGCTGCTTTTAAACTATATGTTGGCCAAGGGAATGACTTTTTGGAGCCCAGCGAGCAACGATGCCGCGGATATCGTCCTGGCGATCCTCGTCGGCGTAGGCGCCGCGGGGCGCGTGTGGGGGCTCGATGCCGTGCTGAAACGGCGCTACCCGCGCGTACCGCTTTGGTAGCGAACGCGGCGGCAGTGATTCAGGTGCAAGCACCGTTCGCCGCGCTCGATCTCCAGGACTAAACCGCGGTCGTGCGGAAAGCCGCCGAACGCAGCGTCGATCTTGCGCGAGGAGAGTCCCGTGACTGCATATCCCGGCGGCCGAATCATAGCGACGACCACACTGGCTGCTGCAGTTGCGTTCCTATCGGCTTGCGAGAGCGCGACAAATAACAGAACGCTTCCCTCCGGCAATGGCCTTGCGACATCGCCGACGCACGAGCAGAAGTTCTCGTATACGGGCACACCGCAGCAGTTCAACGTTCCGCAGAACGTATCGAAGGTTACGGTTGATGCTCTTGGTGCGAGGGGAGCCGGAACCAACGGCGCCGGAGCGCGCGTGCTAGCAACCATTCCGGTCACTCCGGGAGAGACGTTGGCCGTGTACGTCGGTGGACAGGGTAACGCTGCGAACGGCGGTTACAACGGCGGCGCGAGCGGCGGACCTTCGGGGCCGGGACAGGGCGGATTCGGCGGGGGAGGCGCGTCCGATATACGCGCGGGCGGCGACAAGCTATCCGATCGCATTCTCGTTGCTGCAGGCGGCGGCGGCACGGGCGGCACCGGCGCCAGCACGGGCGGCGGCGCGGGTGGAAACGGCGGCGCTCGCTTCGGCGGGAGCGGCCAAGGCGGCGGGGGTTCGACTGGAGCAGGAGGCGGGGCCGGCGGCGGTACGCAGCACCGCGGCGGCCATGCCGGCGCCGGTGGAAATGCGGGCTACTTTTACGGTTATCCCGGAGTTCGCGGATCGCTCGGCAGCGGCGGAAGCGGAGGCGCGGCCGCCGGCTATGGTTCTAGCGCCGGGGGCGGCGGTGGCGGTGGCGGCGGCGGTTACTTTGGCGGCGGCGGCGGTGGCGGCGGCGGCAGCGACTCGTTCGTTGGCGCGAGCGGAGGCGGTGGTGGCGGCGGCTCATCGTACGTCGAGCCGAGCGCGCTGACGCAACACCAGTGGCGCGGCTGGAAAGATGCGACGGGCGATGGCGTTATCGTCATCCGCTGGTAAAGCTCCGGCCGACTTCGGCGATTACGCGGGCCGTTTTCCAGCGAAGGTGCAGAGCCTGCTGCGGAAGATGCGAGCTGCGATCAGGAAGGCGGCACCGAACGCGCAGGAGGCGATAAGTTACGGAATCCCGGCGTTCACTTTGAACGGCAAGAGGTTCGTGTGGTTCGCGGCGTTCAAATCGCACATCGGCTTTTATCCGGGCGCAGCGGCGCTCGCGGCCTTCAAGAAAGAACTGTCGGGGTATAAGAGCGCGAAGGGCTCGGTGCAGTTTCCGTTCGACGAGCCGTTGCCGTTGGCGTTGGTCGATCGCATCGTGAAGTTCGCGGCGAGCAAGGTGAAAGCATCGGCACGAGATTGACGTCGAAGGTCTTGCTCGGCGCCGATCCGACGTCAAACACTGGCGTCTCCCTAACGTTCCCCCGGCGGCAGGCAGCCCAAGAGTTTATGGGCCGAAAGCTAATGCAGTCGGGTTGCTCACGCCTTGGGAGATCGTGCGTAGCACGTTCTTGTGGCCAGGCGCGTACACCGTCACGCTGCTGGCGTTCGCGTTTTGGTTTGCCACGTAAAGATTTCCCGAGCCGTCAAAGCTCAGCATACCCGCGTGGTGCACGCCTTGGCGGATCGTCCGCAGTAACGACGTTTTGCCCGAGGCGTAGACTGTAACCTTACCATACTGGTTTGCAACATAGAGATTGCCGGCGTGATCAAGCGCTAGCGAAAGCGGCACTTTCACATTCTGAGAGATCGTCCGCAGCACCGACTTTTTGCCTGGTGCGTAGACCGTTACGTCGGTATTATTGATCCGATTTCCGACATAGAGGTTGCCGGTGCCGTCAAACGCGAGCGCAAGCGGATCACCTACACCCTGGGAGATTGTCCGCAGTACCGACGTCGTGCCTGAGGCGTAAACCGTTACGTTGTTACCAATGTAGTTTACGACGTAGAGGTTGCCGGCGCTGTCGAAAGCCAGCCCGGACGGCCCGTCCAGGCCCTCGGAGATGGTGCGCAGCACGTTCTTGCTGCCCGGGGCATAGACCGTTACTCTGCCACTGCCGTAGTTTTCAACATAGAGATCGCCGGCGCCGTCAAACGCGAGCGCATTCGGTTGGTTCACGCCATTGGAGATCGTTCGGAGTTCGGACTTTTGGCCCGGAGCGTAAACCGTCACGGTGCTGTTGGCATAATTTGCGACGTAGAGATTGCCCGCGCCGTCAAACGCTAGCGCTTCCGGCCTGCTCAGGCCCTGGGAGATCGTCCGCAGCAATGACGTTTTGCCCCGGGAGTAGACTGTCACGGTGCTACTGCTGGAGCCGGTGTTTGCGACATACAAATTGACGCGCGCGAACGCGGGGAGTGACGCCGAGTTTCGGGCGATGGACTGTGATGGAGCGAGGCTAGTCGGCACCGACGGGGAGAGACTGCTACCGGCGCCGCATGCAACCAAAAGCCCTGTACTGAGACATGCTCCGACAAAATTGTAGCGGTGTTTCATGAGCTCGAATCCTACTCTCCGAAGCTCGTCTTACGGCTCCGGGATGGATTATGCGCCTGCGATACATCTTCCGAAGAGTGGACCGCGCGTCATCGAGGCCTAAGCGAAGATCGCAGGACTGGCGCGGAAGGGACCGGCGCGGCGAGAAGGACACAGCGACGAACAAACCATTCGACGCATTCGGGAACCCTCGGTCCCACCATGCGCCCTTTTGCTGCCGTTGTCAAGGCTTGCGAGGTCTTCGTCTCTCTTCGACGCAAACGCGGCGGCGGTGAAGTGCGGGGCTCTGAGTCGAGCATCGGGGCGCCAATATAATTTTAAACTTCGTAAGCAGGTTTGTCCGCACGACTGCGAGGGCTGCGCCTGAATATTCAGTAACGGTCGCCTCTAGGGACTACCAGCGCGGCGTGGAACTTTGCTAGCTCTCCGTTAGGAGGTTCCGATATGTTTCGACAGGTCCAGACGCTCGCAGTACTTGCAGGTATTTCGATACTGACTGCATGCGCATCAGGCCAACCTTTTTACCAGGCGGGCTCGGGCGTCGCGCCATCTGCGCAAAGAGTGAGCTCTCCATCTTCGATAGCGCCCGATAAGGGCTGCGGAGGAGTGCACGGCGTGAAGGTTACGCCATGCCCAATCCGGCTCGGCCGGCACACAAAGTCAGGTATCGTCGTGACCGTGAGCGGGCCCAGGGTCGTCAGTTCTGCGCTTGGCACCATCCAGTCGTGCTATAGCGGTTACAATTGCTACAACGTAGCGCGGTATGGCAGCGGTCAGACTCAGTGGCTGATTACGTCGGGCAGTTACTGCGGGCGCGCCATCCTGGAGTTTGAGGGGGAAAATGCACGCGGCAGACACGTGGGATATGCGTTTCTCGAGATTGCCAACAAGTATTGCCCGTAACGTATTTCCCTTGGACCAAGTGAAAGCGCAGCGGAAGGCATGAATCGCCGTAGCTTCGTCAACCGCGCGACCGTTGGCCTCGGCGCGGCTGCGCTTGGCGTCGTCGGCTGCGCACGATCCACTTCAACGAACGAATCGACCGAAAGGACGAGCACTATGACGCAAACACTCGAACCCACCGGCAGCGGCGCGACCGCGATCCGTCCGTTTCCTAAGCTGAACGTTGCGGACTCGGAGCTCGACGATCTCCGTCGTCGGATCAAGGCGACTCGATGGCCGTCGCGCGAGTTGGTCAAGGACGATTCGCAAGGCGTGCAGCTGGCCACCTCGCAGGCGATCGCGGATTACTGGGGCAGCGGTTACAATTGGCGAGCGTGCGAGGCAAAGCTGAACGCAATACCCCAGTTCTTGACCGAGATCGATGGGCAGGAGATCCACTTCATTCACGTGCGCTCAAGAAACGAGAAAGCATTGCCGCTAATCGTGACACATGGATGGCCGGGGTCGATCATCGAGCAGCTCAAGATCATCGAACCGCTGACCGACCCAACGGCGCACGGTGCGAGCGCAAGCGACGCCTTCGATCTCGTAATCCCGTCGATGCCGGGACACGGATTTTCGCCGGCACCCACGACATTGGGCTGGGATCCCGTGCGCATCACAAAGGCATGGATGGTACTGATGAACCGACTTGGCTACGATCGCTTTGTCGCGCAAGGCGGTGATTGGGGAGCAAACGTCACCCAAGAGTTAGCGTTGCTCGCCCCGACCAAAGTGATGGCCATCCACACGAACATGCCTGGTACGGTCCCTGCGGACATCTTGGCTGCCGCTAAATCGGGCACCAAGTCGCCGGTGGTCCTCTCAGGCGACGAACTCCATGCCTTCGAGCAGTTGAGCGATTTTTACGCGAAGCATCTCGGTTACTCGGTCGAAATGTCGAACCGCCCGCAAACGCTCTACGGGCTCAGCGATTCGCCAATTGCGCTCGCGGCCTGGATGCTCGATCACGACAAGGATAGTTACGAGATGATCGCGCCTGCATTTTTTGGGAATCCCGGTGGCCTCTCGCGTGATGACGTGCTTGACAACGTCACTCTCTACTGGCTAACGAATTCAGGAGTTCCATCGGCCCGTCTCTACTGGGAAGATAGACTCGACTTCTTCGACGTCAAGGGTGTTACGATACCGGTGGGCGTGAGCGCGTTCCGGTACGAACTCTACCAGGCACCGCGCAGCTGGTCGGAAAAAGCCTATCCCAAACTCGTCTACTACAAGAAGCACGACGTAGGCGGCCACTTTGCCGCGTGGGAGCAGCCGCAACTCTTCTGCGAAGACGTTCGCGCTACGTTCCGTTCGGTAAGGGCCTGAAACGAAACTATTCGCGATCCTTCTGTCTTTGGTAAGTTAGGGAATTCTCACGACCAGCTTGCCGCGTGTGTGCTTCGTCGGATCCACGAGATCCGATAACGCCTCTGGCGCTTCCTGGAACGAATAGGTTTTTCCGATTTCGATCCGCAACTCGCCGGTTGAAGCGAGGCGTGCGAGTTCGCTGAGGTCACCGGGCTGCGGCCTATTCTGAATGTAATGCACTTGCACGCCGTTTGGGTAGGCGCTCTGCTCCGGCCCGTACAGCGAGGAGACCAGCGTTCCTCCCTTTTTAAGCGCACTCGCCGTGGCCAGGAGCGCTTCCCCGCTGTCGACGACGTCGGCGATGGCATCGATTCCGTCGGAATAGCGCTCGCGCACTTGGGTGACGACGTCACCGGCAGTGTAGTCAACGACTTCACCGGCGCCGAGCGAGCGGGCATAATCTGTATCTTCGGGTCGCGCCGTGGCAATGATGTGAGCGCCGCGCATTTGCCCAAATTGCATAAGGAAGAGTCCGAGACCGCCGGTCGCACCAATGATCAGCAAACGCTGGCCCTCACGCAGGTCGAGCGCTCGAAGAATCGTCATCGCCGTTAGGCCCGCCTCGGGTATTGCGGCTGCATCAACAAAATCGAGCGCGTCAGGTTTTTTCGCGAGGCCGCTTGCGCGCGCGGAGATGGCGGCCAATTCGCCAAGCGTTCCGCCAGCGGTGAAAAATCCAAGCACCGCGTCGCCCGGTGCGTATTCCGTCACGCTGCCGCCGACGGTGTCGATCACGCCGGAGCCATCCATGCCCGGCACGTACGGGGCCTTTATGGGCACGAATTCCTTCACCGCGCCACTAATAAGCTTTACGTCAAAGGGGTTGACCGCGGCGGCGCGCATGCGCACGAGCACCGAGCCCGCTTCGACCTGCGGCGACTCGATTTCGCCAAAACGAAGCTGCGAAGGCGGGCCGTAGCCATCAGCAATCCACGCTTTCATACCGGCGCATGACCGGCCTGGGTCACCCGGGGTTGCGGCGCCGGAGTTAGCTTCGCTCGGCAGCTCCGGGCGATTCTTGACAAGATTGTCCAGAATGTGTTATTCTGATTGGCGCAATGCCTCGAACTAAAGAATTCGACCGCGACACGGCGGTGGAGACCGCGATCGCGGTTTTCCGAACCAACGGCTACCAAGCAACTACCACAGACGATCTGCGTCACGCCATCGGAATCGGTCGTCAGAGCCTCTATGACACCTTCGGTGGGAAAAAGCCCCTGTACGTCGAGGCACTCCGCTGTTATAACGACCAACGACTGGCGCTCTTCACCCGGCTCATTGCGGATGCGCCGTCGGCGCTCGACGGCATAACGGAAGTTCTGGTCGCGACGGCGCGTGAAAGCGCCCGCGAACGCTCGCTCCGCTGCCTGGGTGTTGAAGCGGCGTCAACGTTTTCAGGCGACGATGCCGAAGTCGGTGCCGTCGTAAACGCCACGGCGCGCGCGATGAAGGCGCTGTTCAGAGACGTCGTCGCGCGCGCAAAAGCGGAAGGCGCACTGCGACAATCGCTCGACGTGGACGAGGTCGTACGGCTTGTGAACTGCGTATTGCTAGGGCTGCGCGTCGCGGCGCGCGGCGGAGCGCCGCCCTCGGAGCTTCGTTCCATCGCCAAGACGCTCGTGAGGGGGCTGTGCACCGAGGAGACTGTGGCATGAGCACGACTGTTGCGACTGGCGCGCGCGCCCTAGAGGGCAAGGTCGCGCTCGTCCTAGGTGGTTCGCGGGGCATAGGCGCCGCAATCGTACGACGACTATCGGCGGAAGGCGCAACCGTAGCCTTCACGTATGCGGCGAGCCGCGAGCCGGCGGAGCTTCTCGCAAAGGAGATCTGTGCCTCGGGTTTGCGAGCACGCGCGGTTTGGGCGGATAGCTCTGACGCTGACGCGATCGCCGCTGCGGTCGAAAAGGTCGTCGGCGCCAATGGGAAGCTCGACATATTGGTGGTTAATGCTGGGATTCTGATCACAGGTGCTATCGACGCCGTTTCGCTCGCAGATTTTGACCGCATGCTAGCGGTTAACGTCCGGGGTGTATTCGTTGCGGTGCAGGCTGCCGTCTCGTATTTGCCTGCCGGCGGACGCATCGTTACGATCGGGAGCGTCAATGCAGAGCGCGCCGCGTTCCCGGGTGCGAGCGTCTATTCGATGACCAAGGGCGCGGTCGCGTCGATGGTGCGCGGAATCGCGATCGACCTGGCACCGCGCGGTATCACCGTTGTGAACGTGCAGCCCGGACCGACGAAGACCGATATGACGCCCGAAGAGTATATCCCGACCTTGCGAAAGTTAATCCCACTGCAACGGTTGGGCACCCCCGATGAAATCGCGAGCCTGGTTTCCTATTTGGTAGGACCGGAGTCGAGTTTCATCACCGGCACGAGCTTCACGATAGACGGCGGATATCTGTCATGATTTGGGCCGGAGCAGCGTCGACCTAGCGGCTGGAAGCGGGGCTAACGACTGCGGAGAACGGATAGAAAACGCCGTTAGTAATCGTCTTCGTCGCCGCTCCGCCCGAGGGGTAGGGATACACTAAGACGGCCGAGCCGCTAAAGAACTGATTGGCCGTGACGACGCTCGAGCCCACGATCCCAAACTGACCGACGGGGTCGCCTGCGCCCGTTAAGTGCGTCGTTCCTTGCAGCGTTGCCTTGCTGCCGGCGAACGTATACTGATAGATTGCCGCGCCGGCAGAATCGCCTAGTGCGACGTACTTCCCGTCCCATTGGATGCCGCCCGGCCCCGCGATACTCTGGCCCAACAGGATCGGATTGATCTTGCCGCCTCCCTTGCGCAGCTCGCCGAACTCGAAGCCGTCGCCGTAAGAGCCGAAGAGGCCGTCGACGTAAAGGTTCCCCTTCGGATCGTAGCCGAGGTAATAATAGTAGTAGAAACCGTAACCAACGTACGATTTTGGAAATCCCCTGGCTTTGCGATAGATGGCGACGTTACCCGAGCGAGCCGAGTTGTCCGAATAGTTCGCCACCGCGAGATTTCCCGTCGTCGGGTCGATGGCACAGCCGTAAGCCCGATATGACGGATCGTTCACGGTATGGATCGGCTTCGTGCCGCCGTGTGCGTATTCGTAGATCTTCCCAAACTTGCCATCGGTGATGTAGACGTCGCCGGTCTTGTCGACGCACTCGCCGTACGGCGTATAAAAGTTTTGGAGCGTCCCCACCAGCTTGCCCCTCGGATACGAATACACCGTAATCGTGTAGACGTTCGCGACGTAGAGCAGGTCCTCGCTCTTGGCTTCCGGCAGCATCCAGGATTGCTCCCGGCCGGCGTTTTGCGCGCTCGGCGCATTTTGTTGCACCGGCGGCGTGGTTGACGTTTGCGGTGCGCCGCACGCGGCGAGCGCCGCGAACGCAACAGAACCGAGCATGGAGTGCCGACGCATGTTCGAAGTCTCCTTGTTTAGTAACTGAACTCCTGAAGCTGGTTGAGATTCGGGTTGTTGAAGTCGTTGACGTATCCCGTCCGATTTGAGGGGTTGACGGCGAGGTGCGGGACAATCACCGTAAACGGACTGATGAA
Organism: Vulcanimicrobiota bacterium; assembly: GCA_963759245.1. GTDB lineage: Bacteria > Vulcanimicrobiota > Vulcanimicrobiia > Vulcanimicrobiales > Vulcanimicrobiaceae > Cybelea. Next base: position 922,473 of record CAVWYN010000003.1, read on the forward strand.
GTTGAAGCCGTTGATGTACTCGACGAGTTTGCCGCGCTCGTCGTACACGATGACGGTGCTTCCAGTCGGCGAGAAGGTCGAGTTCAACTGTGCCACCAGAAACAGATGGTGGACCGGGTCGGCCGCTACGGCGGCGCCCTGCGTTAGGGGCCCCTTGCTGTAGAGCACGGGAATCTTCACGGCCTTGCCCTTTCCGGTCGACAGCTTATAAAACTCGACGTCCGTGTCGCCCGTGGTCGTCGTGCACATCGTATCCGTCGTGGGGTCGATCGCCATGCCGTTGGGGAAACCGAAGCCCACGCCATAGAAGCTGCGCAAGTGCTGCCCCGTCGCCGCATCCATCACGTAAAAGGTCGGCGACTCGTGCGGGTTGTACCGGGGCCGGCCGAGATAGGCGACTACCGCTTCATTCGTCGTGGCGTCTACCGCTGCATAGTTCGGGAAGCCGTTTTGGAAAAGGAAAGCCCTTGGGAAGTCCAGCCGCTTTCCCCAAGCGTTGCGAACGGTGTCGTACGTATACAGGCCGATTTGATCGACGCCCCGCTTGTCCGGGTAGCCGGCCATCATCACCTGACTCGACGAGGCCTGATTGTTCGTGAAGAAGTTCGGGACGATCCCGACCATCCGGCTCGGCTTCGAGCGCCTGGTGATCTTCTCGCCCGTCACGGGGTCGATCAGGTCGAAGTAATCGTTGCGTTCCAGCTGAGAGTGCTGGATCTCCTGGCGTTCCACGTCGACGATCCCGACGTCGTTCCCGGCGATCGCATCCGCCACGGGCTCCGGGTTGAGGCCATACGTCTTCTGAACGACTTTGGTGATCTTGCCGGTGGTTTCATCGAACGTTTCGATCGCGTTGATCGTGGTGCTTCCGAGCACAGTTTCCGTGAGCACCCCGTCGTTTCCATTCTGGTCGATGTCCCAGCCGAAGATTTGGCCCCCGAACTGTGACGTCACGACCGGACCCAGCGCGCCGGCGTTCCGGCGCACGTCTGCCCCTTGCAGCGCCGGCGCCACCGGCGATTGTGCCGGCAAACCCGAACCGCCACATGCTGAAACTAAAATCGCGAGTGCGCCGGCGTACGCCGGCTGCATGATGTTACGCATACGGGAACGCTCCTTAACTTGCGCGTATGCTCGCGGGAAAGTATGAGGAAAGTCTGAAGCCGAGAGTGGCAGAACTGACCAAGTGATGACCGTCCTTCTCACCCTCCGGAAGCGATCGGCGGAGGCACTGCCCGCAAGGCGATCGCAAGTTCGTTCGCGAGCGCTCGGTGGACGCGGCGCCCGGTAACGCGTCCCGAACAGGCGTAGGCGCGTTGCTTCGACCGCTGATTTCCACACTTAGCGAGGATCGCGACCGCAGCGTCGATGCATTCCTGCGCCGCCGATCGGTTGCCAAGCCCATCGAGCGCCTCAGCCTGAATCCGCAGCGCATCTCCAGCGATGCGTTGGGGACGCCCGGGTTGCTCGCGTGTTTGGACGAGCCGAGCCAACGTGAGAGCCGAGTCAAACCGTCGCAACGCCAGATGCGCCTCCGCGGCCGCAATCTCAGTTGCCGCCCTACTCACTCCGCCGACGTCGACGCTGCCCGCAAGCGAGGTAAGTTCCAGAGCGCCTCCGGCGTTTCCGCAGGCGAGTTCTAGCGCAGCCATGCTGAGACAAGCATAGACCCAGACTTGAGCGCTGCCGATCGCTTTTGCGGCGTGCATTGCGGAGTTGCCGGCAATGCGCCCCTCCGGCAGATTGCCTGCCATGACGAACGACTCGCACAGATAGCACAAGGCGACGGGAAGCATCCCGGTGACCTGGGCGTTCGCCATGATGGCGACGGCCTCGCGCAAGTACTCGAGCGACCTTGCCATGCGCCCGTCGACATACCATTGGCTCAAGCCGAGGCTAATCAAGAGCTCCCCGGAGAGGTCGGGCGGCTTATGCGCCATGCGATCGAGGATGCGACCCGCCTCGCCCAACCGTTTCAGTGCAGAGTCTGAGTTTTCTTCAACCGCGAGAGCGAAGGTGGCAGACCGCAAGAACGCCGTCACTGCAATGCGCGACGCCTCGGGTTCGCCGCAAGCACTGATACGCGCAGCGCCGCGCGCTGCGTGGTCGCAGGCGGAGCGCGTAGCCGTCAGGTCGCCGGCAGCCCACGACTGCATCGCTCGCCCGAGTTCGAGCTCGGTCGAAACGATCAACTCGTCGTGAGTGTCACCCAGGGATGCGCCGGCGCGGCGCGCCTCCGCGAAGAATTCTCGGCTCTGCGCAGCGTCGCCGCCGTCTGCTGCGAGCTCCACTCCCAGGCAGCAGGCGCGAACGTAGTCCCGGGCGCTCGTCGTCGCTCGGAGGATCGACTCGAGCAGCAGGAATGCCGCCGGCATATCGCCGACGCGCGTCAGATTGACGACGCGATCGAGATCCAACTCAAATGCGGCCGGCACTCTCAGGACCGCTTCGGATGGTCGCGCGAGTTCCGCTCTCACCAAGGCCGCGAGCCGTTCCATTGCGCGGCGCCGTTCGCGATAGAACTCGCGCAGCGAGATTCCAAGGTCGACGGCAACGGCCGAGTGTTTCTCGCGCCGGACGTCGCAGCGCTCCAGGATGGAGCGTTGACGCGAGCCATGCAGCGCAGCCGCGGCATCGGTCTCGAGCGACGCAATCGAGGCAAGTACGATCGCCTTGATCCGCAGCGCGATCATTCGGCCATCGAGCTCGCCGCCGTCGACTCCCGGGACGCCGGCAAAACATCGCGCGACGAGGTCGTTTTGGCGAAGGCGGCCAGGCAGGTCGAGGTTGCGCAGAAGATGGCTCATCGCTAGAGAATCTCTGGACCTGACTCCCCTCGCCGGGGTGCCATCCGGATCGGTCGTAGGCAAGCGAGACATCGCGCAGGACCGTTCGCCCCGAGACCGAGTCACGCATCCAGCGGAAGTGGTGCCTGCCGAGCCGAACCTTACTCTCTTCCCCCAGTACTCTCGGAGGCAGAAAATCATGCTTCGTATCATTTTTCTTGGAGTGGTAGCCGTAGTCGTTGCAATCGTCGCGCCAATCAGCGTTCAGGCTCAGCCGGCCGCAACGTCAGACTCGGACTACTTGGCAAAGGTTATGACCGCCGCGCCGGCGCCCGTCGTTAAAGGTGCGACGATCGTCCAGATGCAGAAAGACGGCACCATGCGGACCCTTCAGAAAGGCTCGAACGGCTTCACCTGCATGGTCGCCGCTGACAATTCCATGTGCTTAGACAACAACGCCATGCAATGGGCGCACGCGTGGATGACGCACGCGACTCCGCCCGATAGCGTCGGCTTCGTCTATATGTTGTCGGGTGACAACGGCGCAAGCAATACCGATCCGTTCGCGACCGCGCCGGCCGACGGTAACCATTGGGTAAAAACCGGACCCCACGTGATGATCGTCGGGCCCTCTGCTAAAACGATGGGCTACCCGATGACCGCCGATGCCGATCCAACGAAGCCGTATGTGATGTGGGCCGGCACGCCATACGCGCATTTGATGATTCCGGTAGCCTCTCCACCGTAATTCAGCAAAAAGGAGGCCGAGCGCGGTTGCGCTCGACCTCCTTGCTTGATTTAGGATCCCTATGGAACGAGAGTTGGCGTGACGGCCACGCCGTACGGAAACCCAAGCCCGGAGATGCTCTTTTCCGGCGAGCCGCCAATCGGGTAGCGATACTCATTCGAGCCGTGGATGCCGGGATCGACCGTGTAGAGATTGGCGCCTGACGCCAGGAACGCGAATCCCTCGGGGGTCTGCGACCCAGTGAGCGTGGTGGTCGAAACGGAGCTTCCGAGAGAGCCTTTTGTGGGCTGGTTGTACGTGAAGATCGTAAAAGCGCTCGCAGAGTTGTCGTAGTCGAGGAGGGCGATCCGATTCGCCTTGTCGATTTCGACACCGCCGCCCCACGTGAGGGCGTTGGCGGTCGTGAGTAGTGCGATCTTCTTTGCTTTGCAACCGCCGGTGATTTCGCCCACAACGTCTTTAGCGCTCGAATTGTTTCCTTCGATGAAGAGATCGCCTGCAGCGTCGAATGCGCCGTATCTCACCTGCGTAAAGTTCGTCGCATCGCTGACCGTCGCGCACGCGGTCGTCGAGTTCTTTGCATACAACGTGACGCTGCCTGGGCCGCAGGTTGGATAGCTGCACTGATTCGCGACGGCGACGACGCCATGGCGCGAGACGGCAACGTCCACCGGGATATAGCCCGGATCGGTGAGCGTCGCCTTCGCCCCCTTCGTGTAAGGTGGCCCGTAGACGGTAACATCCAAGTTGTTGACTTGGACGACGTATAGGTTCCGCGCGGTATCGGTCGCGAGACCCTGTGGGGCATTCAGCTTGGTTATTTGCCCAACCATCTTGTTCCCGGCACTCTGCAAGTAGATATTGACGACGCCTCCATTGAGGTCGGAGACGAAGACGAGCGGCTTAGCCACGGCATCGGGATCCATGAAGCTGGGCGTCGTCACCTCGCGGCCCGGAATGATGGCCGTGTAGGCGGGACGACCGCTGTTATTGATGCGACTGCTTTGCGCTTGCAGGGGCGGAGATATTTGCGACGAGCCGCTCGAGCAACCGGCTAGCATCGCGAGTGCGGCGGATGCGCTGAGCGCATAACCGGCCGCGGAATAGATACGCATAGGACGAGTTCTCCTCAAAAAGGGTTGAAAAAACTGCGATGTTCTCGGCAAAGCAGAGCGTGCGCTTCCTGGGTTGGGGCTCTTGCCACCATTCGATGCCGTCAGCGTGCTGTTATCATTGTCTGCGTTCGGAGAGAAGAAATCCAGGTACACCCGTGCAAATATCCGTGCAAATCCATAATGGAAGCTGCAGCTCGACCACACTTCGGGGCACTGCTGAGGCAGTTTCGGCTCGATGCCGGAATGACGCAGCAAGAGTTAGCTGAGCGGGCGAATCTGAGCGTCGAGGCCATCAGCCTACTGGAGCGCGGCGCCCGGACGCGGCCTCAACGGGAGACGGTGGTCTTACTGGGACGCGCGCTCGACCTGTCGCCTAAGCGGAAGGCGCTCCTGGTAAACGCCATCGGAATCGCGCACCCATCCCGCCAACGCGCGAACAGTGAGGCATTGAGTGCATCGCTGCTGCAACTCGTGCGTCCCGACACGATAGCGACCGCGAGGAATAATCTCCCACAGCAATTGACGTCATTCGTGGGGCGGCAGCGCGAGCTCGGAGAGATCGAAGCGCTCCTTCGCGAGCACCGGCTAGTCACCGTCGTGGGTTCCGGCGGAGTCGGCAAGACACGGGTTGCGGTGCAGCTGGGAAGCAGCTTGCTCAATGGTTTCCCGGACGGTGTGTGGCTGGCAGACCTTGCGCCACTTGCGGACGCAACGCTAACGGGAAGCGTAGTCTTGACCGCCCTGCAACTTGCGTCCGGCACTGGATCAGCGTTAGACGTTATCGTCGCGAACCTCAAGGCCCGACGACCGCTGCTGATCCTGAACAACTGCGAGCACGTGATCGTTCAGGCGCGTGACGTCGCGGCCCGCATCGTCGAGTCGTGCCCATACGTGCGCGTCTTGTCGACCAGCCGGGAAGCGCTGGGGGTCGCCGGCGAGCGCGTCTATCGCTTGCCGTCGCTTGCGGCTCCCCCCGATTCGCGCGGGAGTGCGCGAGACACTTTGCCGTATGACGCAGTCGAGCTCTTCGTGGATCGCGCGCTTGCGGTTAACGCCTACTTCGCTTTGAGCGACGACAACGCGCCGGATGTTGCCGAGATATGCCGCCGGCTGGACGGCATCCCGCTCGCAATCGAGCTCGCCGCCGCGCGCGTGAACGTACTCGCGCCTCGCCAGATCGCTCGGCGCCTCGACCAACGCTTCCATCTTCTCACCGGCGGGGACTCAAGAGCCTTGCCGAGGCACCAGACGATGACCGCTCTCATGGACTGGAGCTACGACCTGCTGACGGCGCGCGAACAAAGGTTCTTCGAGTCGCTTTCGATCTTTGCCGGCGGCTGTACGATCGACGCTGCGACGACAGCCTGCGCCGCCGAGGGGGAAGGCGAAATCCAAATAGTCGACCTCGTCGCGTCGCTCGCGACGAAGTCGCTGCTGGTAGCCGAGTTAACCGGTAACGAGGAGCGCTATCGCCTCTTAGAATCATCGCGGCAATACGCGCGGGAGAAGCTGGCGGCGCGCGGTGAGCTGGACAGCGTCGCGCGGCGCCATGCGCTCGTCTACGTAGAGTTAGCCGAGCAGCTCGAACGCGCGTGGGGAACGACGCCCGATCGTGCGTGGCTTCCACAAGCGCAAGTGGAGTTAGAGAACTGGCGCGCCGCCTTGGAGTGGGCGCTCGGGAAACGTGGCGACGTCGTCTTGGGGCAACGTCTGGCCGCTGCCCGAACGGTGCGGCGTACCTTCACGCTTGCCGAGGGACGACGCTGGGTGCGAGCTTCACTTGAATTGGTCGATCGGCTCACGCCGCCAGCTCTGGTGGCGCGGCTCGAACAGGCTGAGGCGGATGCCGCTGGGGAGCTCGGTGAACACCAGGTTGCATTGGCCGCGGCCGAGCGGGCTCTGGCACGGTATCGCCAGCTGGGTGACATATTGGGCAGCGCTCAGGCGCAAGACTCGGCAGCGGGCTCGCTCGTGCTTTTGGGGAGACCCGCGGAGGCGGAGCCGATGCTGCGCGAAGCCTTGGAGGCGGCGCGCACCCTGGGCGATCGCCGGTTAACCGCCAGGGCCTTACAGAAAATCGGTTGGATCGAGTCCGCTGCCGGTGATTTCGCCGGGGCTCGCGTCCACCTTACCAAGGCGCTCGCGATGGCGCAGGTACTCGGGACCGAGTCTTTCGCCGCGTCCGTAGCCGTAAGTCTTGCAGACAACGAGTTTCGCGCCGGCGACTGTGAAGCGGCGCTGCGACTCACGGCGGATTTGGTCGCGAACTCCAGCTCGCTGAGCGCGTCGCCAATCATCGCCGTTGCGCTCGTCAACATGGCAGCGTATCTCATCGCGTTAGGTCGATACGACGAGGCGCGAGTGAACGCAACCGATGCACTCGAGCGCGCTCGGGCGCTCCGGGTGGTCGTGTTAGTGGATCTGTCGCTACTACATCTTGCCCTGGTAGCCGTTCTGAAGCCGGACATCGAACGCCGAAGATCGTCGACGAAATACGTGGCAGCGGCTCGGCTATTCGGATTCGTCGACGCTCACCTTGCCACGATGGGAGGGATCGGCTACTCCGGCTTGCAGCGCGAATACGATCGCGCGCTCGCCGTGCTGCACGACGCGATCGACGCGGGGGATCTCGTGCATCTGATGGCCGCCGGCGCGATCATGATCGAAGACGAGGCAATCGACCAAGCGCACGCGATCGATCGAATGTGAGCCGCCTCTCATCGATTCCAAAAGAAACTTCCGAGGTTAAAAAGCACGTGGACGACCACCGCCGGTACTAAACTGCCGCTTCGGGCGCGCAATTCTCCCGCCAGTACTCCCAAACAGAGCGCGGCGATCGCAGTAAACGCCGCGACCTCGAGATGAACGAGGCCGAAGACTACCGCCGTAGCAAGCGCTGCATGTGAGATGGAAAGGCGACCAAACGGCACACTGCCGCTCCAGTACCGCGCAACCGCGGTTTGAATGAGTCCTCTGAAGATAATCTCTTCCTGAATCGGAGCGCACAGGCCAAAGAACAGCAGCGCCTTCCAGAATGGGATGACGAGTCCGCTGAGCGGTCCCGCCGAACCGAAGCGATGATCGAGCCATGTCAAAGCAAGCGCGGCCGGGACGCCAATAATAAACGCCCAAATCACATACCTGCGAGCCGAGGGCGCAAATCCAAAGCCCGTCCACGTGTATCCAGCCCACTTACGAAGAGAAGCCATCAGTCCAAGCGCAATCAGCGTGCTGATGACGATGATCGCCGGTACGCTCGTCTCAAGCGATGCGTGCATCGCCCCGACGATGAGAAACGTCGGCACGTAGGTCACGAGAAGCAATCCGAGACAGGCTCCGATTGCGCGCAGTGAAGCACTCATGGCGGTTCTCCTATAGGAGGCATGGAGCGAAACACAGAACGCCTGAAAACCGAAACACAGACTCTCGTTGTGGAGGTGCTGGGCGTGAAGGTTTCTCTCGTTGCATCATTCGCAGTCGTTGTATTGGCCGGATGCGGCAATGGCGTCGCGACGCAATCGCCGAGCGCAGTTACAAATATGAGCGCCCACGGGACGCCGTCGCGTTCGTGGATGGACCCAACGGCCAAGGCAGAGAATCTTGTGTATCTCTCCACGTTCCCATTCCAGGGACGCCCCGACATCGAGGTCTTCTCCTGGGGGAAGCGCGAGTTGGTTGGAACCCTGACGGGGTTCGTCGCCCCGCAATACTTGTGCTCCGACAAAGCGGGAGACGTTTTTATTCCCGACGGCGGCACGTCGCAGATCTTTGAGTATGCGCACGGCGGCACGAGCCCCATCGCCACCTTACACGACACCGGCCATACGCCGCGCGCATGCTCCGCCGACGGGGTTACGGGGGACCTTGCCGTCGTCGACTCTGGGTCCGGCACCGGTGATGTCGCGATTTATCGAAATGCCTCGGGCAACCCGACGCGGCACATTAACACTCACTTCACAACATACGAATTCTGCGGCTACGACGATGCGGGCAACCTGTTTGTCGATGGAACGAACCATTTGGAGCACTTTCTATTCGCCGAAATCCCTAAAGGCAGCAGGTTCTTGACGGTTATCGACCTGGGTGGACACGTCCTAAAACCCAGCGCGGTCCAGTGGGATGGGAAATATATGGCGGTCGGCGACGAGGTGGGCAACATGGTGTACGAATTTACAATAGCCGGATCGACCGGCACGCTTCAAGGTAGAACCGATCTCGAACGCGGGGAGGGCCCGATTCGCCAATTCTGGATACCGAAGTTCGGGAACGGTAAAGTGAATCCACAAGGTACGCATATCGTTGCGACACAGTACAACTTTTCTCGATTCGACGCCGGCGACTTTGGTTTTTGGGACTATCCAGCCGGGGGCGGGCCCAGGCATTTGATCGTGGGCCCGGACCACCCAGACGGCGTGACCGTCAGCATAGCCACGAAATAGAGCCGTGAAGACTTCGCCATGAGGCGGGTTGCATGGCGCCCGCTGCTCCTGACGATTTGCGCTCTTGCCGCGCTCGTCCAGGTAGCGGGCGTAGTCGACGCGACCGGAATCGGCGGCGCTCCACCGTGGCTGGGCTGGTGGGGAGCCAATGCCGGCGGTTCCTCGACCCCTTTTAATCTCGCGATTACTTCGGTCCAACCGGACGGGCCGGCTGCCTATGCCGGCCTCCGTCGAGGCGACCTCGTGGACGTCCGTGCGAACAGCCTTGCCGAGCGTTACTCCCTTTTCCAAGTGCCGCTCAACGGACGATCTCTCATCCTTTCAGTGCACAGGGGTTCGCTGCAAGAAAAGCTTACGGTCAGACCGCGAGCGCTAAAACTTACGTGGAGCTTCTGGCTCAACGCGTTTGCGGCTTTCTGGCTGCTGCTGTTTGCCGCTCTGATTGCGTGGCGCGGCGCCGACATACCCCAGATGCGACTGCTATCGCTGTGGATCGCGGCGTTTGTTCTTACCGGCTCCTTACTCGGTTTCGCGGTCCCCTGGGCCTGGCTGGACGTTCTCTTGAATATCTGCGCAAGCGTAACTGCGCCGCTGTCGGTGGCGTTGTTGGCGGCGTTTGCAAGCGGCTTCGCCCAACCTATCTCGCGGCTTCGTCGTATCGCGCAATGGCTGTGTTACACGTTCCTCGCGATCCTCACCGCGATCTCCTTAGTTGGGATTGGCGGAGTTGTCACGCTGCGGTTCGATCCGGTTCCTTTCGTTGAAGGGACCGCGGGGCTATTTACGGCTGCGGCCGCGGTCTTCATGGCGGTGCTCTGCGGCCTCCTGGCAATCGCCGCATCGCGCGGCGTCGAGCGCCAGCGAGCGGTATGGACGCTCGTGCCGCTTGCAGCATTTTTTTGCTTTTTTATAGCGCAGGTGATCGCAAGCTCGTCGTCGGCATCCTACGCCGACTCGATCGTCGTTGGTCTTGTCAGTACTCTGGTCTTACTCACCGCGCCGGTTGCGCTGACCTACGCGGCGCTGAGCCGCCGGCTGATCGACGTCGGCTTCTTTTTGAACCGCGCCGCCGTCTTCACGATCGTTTCGGCGATTGTGATCGGGGCATTCATTCTGGCCGAGTGGGCTGCCAGTGCCTGGCTCGCCAGCACCACCCACACTACCAGCGCAATCGTCGGCATGGTCGTGGCGCTCGGCCTCGGCATATCGCTGCGATACATCCATCGCTACGTCGAGCGATTCGTCGATCGGGTTTTTTTCCGCAAGCGACACGAGGATGAGGCGGCGTTACGCCGCTTCGCGCACGAGGCGTCCTATATCTCCGGCCGATCCACGCTGCTCGATAGGGCGGTGGACACGGTCAGGCAGCACACGAGCGCGGACGACGCGGCAATTCTCGTTCGCAACGGCACGGCGGCATACGCTTTCGCGGCGAATGGCGAGCGGGCGGAGGTCGGCGAAAACGATCCGGGCATCATCGCGCTGCGCGCGTGGAACAAGCCAATCGACCTGCACCTGTTTCCTGGTTCGCGGCTGCGCGGCGAGTTCGCGTTCCCCATGACCTCGCGCGGCGACCTTGTCGGCGCGCTCATCTGCGGGCCCAAGCGCGACGGCGAGTCCTATGCGCCCGACGAATCCGAGGCCTTGCTGGCTCTCGCACACGGGGTGGGGACTGCGCTAGACACCCTGTCGAGCCAAAGCGATGGCGTCATAGAGTCGATACGAGAGACGCAAGGGCTGATGCTGCAAGAGCTTCAGAATCTTCCGCGTGCGATCGTGAACGCGTTGCGCGAGGAGGGCGAATTTGGAAAAGGGCAGCTAGCCGGCGATAACCTGCGAACGCGAGGCGCCGTGCGTGACTTCGCGGAGCCGCTGCATCGATTTGCTCGGGATCTTGATTCGATCGGCAAGTCGCAAAAATGCGAGGATCCTAATGTGCCACCACGTCATATCGATCTCAAACCAGCGCAGACCGTGGCGCGCCGAAAACGGAAAGGCGTGATGATTGTTATGCCAGCCTTCGCCCCACGATATGAGCGCGACCCACCAGCAGTTAGTTGATTGGTCGGGAGTTCGGTAGGTGCGATAGCCAAGCATATGCGACGCGCTGTTGACCAGCCACGTCGAATGATAACTGATCACGAGCCGGACGAAAATACCCCAAACCACCCACGACCATCCGCCGAGCGCAAAGAGTCCCACCCCTAGCGCGATCTGAAGCGGGATGTTGACGTATTGGAGGACGCGATAGAATGGCTCGTTGTAGAGGTCGGGTGCGAAGTGAAGCATTTCCGCGTCGGAGGGCAGCGCGATGTTGTGCCGATAGACCCACTCCACGTGCGCCCACCTGAACCCGCCATGGATGCTATGGGGATCGCCCTCTTGATCGGCATGCGCATGATGCTTGCGGTGCACCGCCACCCATCGGATCGGATCGCCCTGAAGAGCGAGCGTTCCGAAAATCGCCAGCAGGTATTCGAACGGTTTGAGAAGGCGCAAGCTGCGATGCGTCAGGGTGCGGTGGAAGCACAGTGAAATGCCCAAAGCTATAGTCGCATACGAAACGACGGCCGCGGCTGCCAGAGCCGGCCACTGAAAGAAGCCCGGCCAGAACGCCGCAAGCGCCCCGATGTGAATTCCGAGCAGTCCGAACCCTTTAATGGATGCAAAAAACCGATCCATGCGCCTCCCCATTTAAGCTATACAGGCGCGTTTTCGAGTGGCCGCTCCACCATTCCCACTAAACGCATAGCTAACTTTGGGTGCGAACCGCCGCGGTCCCGTCGCATCATCTAGGCATTCAACGACGCGAACGACGTCTTCCATCTTTAGCAGATCGAAGAGCTTTCGGACGAGCGGTTGACCGAGGATCACGGTTTCACGGTCGAACCCTTTGTCGAGGCGACGCCCGTGCATTCTTAACATCTCGGTTATGCACGTAGCGTCTAGGTAGCTTACGTCGCTAAAGTCAATGATGACGTCCGGCTCCCTGCAAAGGCCCTCGAGTTCCGCAGACCATTGCCGCTTGCACGTTACGTCGTATTCTCCAGAAAAGACCATTAGGGCCGGTCGCGACTTCAAGGGTTCTCCGTTCGGACCTGTGGGAGTGAGCGTTACCTCGGTCCGGTTTCTCGCAGGTTTAGGCCTCTTTAGTGTAGCGCGCACCAGACGGAGGGCGCTATCCTGAAAACTGCCCCGTGCCCGCCGCGTTCTCCCACCCCAGCACGCGAGCGATCAGCTCGGTGCGGTTCCGGGTTTCGGTCTTGTCGACCATGCTCCTAACGTGATGCTGAACGGTCGAAGAGGCGATGTGCAGCTTTTGGCCGATCGCCTCGAGCCTCTCCCCATCGAGCAGCATCGCCAGCACCTGCAGCTCACGCGGGGAGATATGGAAGCGGGCGGCCGGGCCGCTCAAAGATTTCGGCGGCTTAAAGCGATCGATACGAACGCCGATGAAGAGTCCCGCCGGGCCCGACATCGGCTGCGTCCGGACGACTAAGAACGGGACGGGATGCGCTATGCCCGCCGTTTGCGTGCCGGAGTCACCCTGCCAGTCGGCGATCAGGCCCCGGACGGCTTCTTCGAGCACTCCGGGCAGACGGTCGGCTATCCTGGTCCGCAGCCCGGTAAGCGCGACGCGGCGTTGCTGTTCGTCCGTCCACGCGAGCACGATCTGAAGGTCGCGGTCCAGCACGTAGAACGATTCGCCCGAAGCCTCCAACGCTTCGGTATCCCGTGCCGCATCGGCCGGCCGATCGTCGACGTCGGGGCGAGCGTGTCCGGCGCTGGGGGAGTCTAGACGCAGCGCGGAGAGGCGCTCCGAGGTCCCGTCGAGGGCCAACGCCAGGACGCTGATCTCGCTCGAGGTGAACGGTCCCAGCTCGCTCGTGCGCAGGAGGGTGAGGATCCCGAAGCTGGCGGTGGAATCGGCGAATAACAGCGTGATTCCGCTTTCGAAATCGCCGAGGGGACCGAGTGTCGCAGCGATGCGAGGGCCCTTCTTGGTTTTCTCGCGTTGGCGGTCGAACTCGACCTTGAGCCGCGACAGCTCGCCTCCGTTTGCCTGGTGGTCGAGCAAGAGACCGGCTAGTTCCCCGTCGGGCATCAGACGCGCAAACGACCAAAGCGAGGCTGGCACTACGCGAAGGATCGCGTTGATGATGGGATACGCCGGATCCGACTCCGGCACGACGTCGGCCACGAGTTTCAATTCAGGCCGGCCGGCGGTATCGGACTTTTTCACGATGGTCAGTTTCTCGCCACGATGGTAAGCTTAGGGACGCTTCTTCCTCTCCGCGGCGACGCACTGCCTCGTCCGCCCGAAAGCGTAATAATTATGGCCCGCGTATGCTGCTTGGCCGCAATCGACCCCAAGCATATCCCGTTGTTGGGCGCCGCGCTCATCGGCGCCGGCGAGCCGGGCCTCACGATCGTCGCCCATCTCGATGTCGCCGCGTTAGGCAGACTCTCGCCGGACGTTCTCATCGCCGATATCGATCGACTAGACGTAGACCCGCTCGAAATGTTGCGGCAGCTGCGTTTCGTCTTACCGGAATGCGTCATAGTGGTCTACAGCGGTTCCGTAAAGCGCTCTTGGAGCCGCGCATGTCATCTCGCGGGCGCCAGCTGCGTGCTCTCCAAAGAGTCACGTGAGTCACAACTCGTATTCGGCTTGCAACACGCGATGCAGAGCGGCTGCTTTACCGACCCGCGCTTTGCCGCGTAACGAAATATCGCAACTCTACTCGAGCTTTTGGGGTTACAAAGCTCGGAAGGAATATGGAATTTCTGGAAGCGCTGCATACGTTGGCGTGCGATAGATTTCCACTCGGCTTATGATACAAAGTCCATTGGCGATTGCCACGCTCGCTATTAAAGGGTCCGTCCGAGGGCTGACCTGCCCGGAGCGCTCCGAACCGGTCTACGGCGGGTATGCGAATGCACGCGGTGAGATCGTATTGTTTACAAAAGACCTCGCCTATCGCGTCAACTTCAAGAATCAGATTTTGAAGCCGCGGCCGTCGCTAAATGTTGGTGCGCAGGCGCGCTACGATGCGACTGAAGCGGGCGAGGACTTTGCGTACGGCAACCAGACCTTCCGCCGGCTAAGCTTTCAGCAGATCGCGGACATTTGCGCGGCTCACCATTTTAGGGTCGGCTCGAGATTCTAAGCCGTAGAAAGCGGAGCGAAGTCAATGTATTTTAGCGAACAGATCGATAAGTCGAACTTCGAGGGCCTGGAGCAGATTTCGGAATCCGATCAATTCGTGATGTATGCCGTGGGCAACCAAACGTATCTGTTGGTGCAACGGCATCAGGGAACACCGTGGATGACCCTGCGCCTCTCGGGCGACGGGTTGTTCCGAATCTCCGCGCTGCTCAACGACGCGATGCGGCATCTTTATCGAGACGTGTCATCGCGTCTTTCTCCGAACCACGTGGCCGAAGAAGGCCAAGGTCGCCAATGAATGCTATGGAGCGCGTCTGGACGCGCATGAAAGTTAGCGCAAACAAATCTGCGGACCGCAAGACTCTAATCGGTATGCGAGAATCGCGAAGTGCCGTACTGAAGCTCTGCCGCCAAGAAAAGGCGAACACCCCACCACGAGATGCGCTGCAGTACCTAGCCAAAGAGTTGGTGCGCCTCACGCTGGAGGCGCAGTTTCCGGTGGCGTCAACCTCTGTCTTGCCGAACGCAGCGAGCGGCAAGAGGGGCTTGCATTGACAGTTCTCAATATAGTGCTAATATTGAAGAATGCCGATACAACGGTGCTGCCCGCCCGCGACCGTCGTGGACGAAGACTTTTCCGATGCAGCGCTGCTGCTCAAGGCACTGGCTGACCCACACCGCCTGGCGATCATGGCGACGCTCGCAGCCTCCGAGGACGAGGTTTGCGTCTGCGATTTCACCGACGGCTTGCCGCTGAATCAGCCGACCGTCTCGCATCATCTTCGCATCTTGCGCGAGGCGGAGCTGGTCACATGCGAGCGCCGCGGGACGTGGGTTTACTATCGTCTCGCACGGGGTGCGGCGGGCAGAGCGCGCGATGCCTTGGCCTGCGCATTTCAGCGGCGGAAGGCAGCGGCATGAAGACGCATCTGAGCTTTCCCACCACCGACCTTGCCAAAAGCGTGCGGTTCTACGCGACGCTGCTCGATGAAACGCCGGCGAAGCAATTCGATGACTATGCGCTTTTCATTGCCGAACGGCCCGGTCTCGAACTCGCGCTCGGGGTCGCGCAATTCGTTTCGCCCACACCGGACACTCACTACGGAATCGTGGTTGAGTCGGCTGCGGCGGTGGAGACCGCCATCGAGCGGTTTGAACGAGCGGGATTGGCGTCGTCGATCGAGCGCGATGAGACCTGCTGCTATGCGAGGCAGACGAAGGTTTGGGCGGTCGATCCCGACGGTCGCCAGTGGGAAGTCTATACCGTTCACGAGGATACGGATGAGCGCGGTGTTTCCGACCCAACCTGTTGTGCCGAGGATAGCGGCGCGTGTTGCGCCCAAGCGCCAACGTGACGCTTCTCCGGCGGTGCGTCGCGGAAGGGTTGGGCTCGGCATTTTTGTTAGCGGCGGTCGTAGGGTCGGGCATCATGGCGCAGCGCCTCTCCGGAGGGAACGTTGCCATCGCGCTTCTCGCGAATACGCTCGCAACGGCCGGCGTATTAGTCTGCCTTATCGCGGCCTTAGGTCCGATCTCCGGCGCGCACTTCAACCCGGCTGTTTCGCTGGCCGACGCCCTCGGCGGCGGTCTGCGGTGGCGCGAGCTGCCGGCTTACGTGGGCTCACAACTCGCCGGTGCGGTCGTCGGCGTCGCAACCGCAGACTCGATGTTCGGCCTGGCGCCATTCTCGCTCGCTACTCGCGTCAGAAGCGGCCCGGGGCAGTGGCTTGGTGAATTCGTCGCAGCCTTTGGTCTGATGATCGTGATTTGGGGTTGCGTTCGATTTCGGTCGCGACTCCTTCCGTTTGCCGTTGGAGCCTACATTGGGGCGGCGTATTGGTTTACTTCCTCTACGTCGTTCGCGAATCCAGCGGTGACGATCGCGCGGTCGTTGTCGGACACATTTACGGGAATCCGCCCCGCCGACGTCGCGCCATTCGTCGCCGCGCAACTCGCCGGAGCCGTCGGCGCCACGGGATTATTCCTGTGGCTCCTCCCTCACGACGGAGAAACCGGTGCCGCGTAAGCCGTTCGTGCTCTTTGTCTGTCGCCACAATACCGGCCGAAGCCAGATGGCAGAAGCGTATCTCCGCTATTTCGCCGGTGACGCCGTTGACGTAGCGTCGGCGGGCACCGAGCCGGCCGACGCGCCCGATCCTGGAGTCGTGAGCGCTATGGCCGAAGACGGCATCGATATTTCGACGGCGCGCCCTAAGCTACTGAATCCGGGAATGATCGGCCGTGCGACCCGCATCATTACGATGGGTTGCGACGTTGATGGTGTTCTACGCGTCGACGAAGATTGGGGATTACCGGATCCGAAGGGACAGCCGCTCGAACGAGTAGGTTCGATACGCGACCTGATTAAAGCAAAAGCGCTGGCGGTCGCAGCGGACTTAAGAAAAACTTCCTGAGCACCAGAAAATCGAAAGCGGGCCAGCAGTCCGCAGGTGAGTAGGTCGTGCCGGACGCACTCTCGAGAGCACTAGCCTTTTTACGGCTTGTTCGAAGGAGAGCGTTATGAGAGTGATCGTCGCCTTAATGCGAAGCACGCTTTGTGCCGTCGCGTGTGTTGCTTTTATGGCCGGTTGCGGCGGATCACGATCTTCGATAGTGCCGCCCGAAACATTTCAGGCCAACGGGATCGACTCTCGCGCCGGACACGACCAACGTTCGGCGCCCCTGCATGACAACGGGCGCAGTCTTCTTTACGTCGCCGCTGGCTCGGTCGAGGTTTACACTTATCCTCGCGGCAAACAGCTCGGTTCGCTCGGATGGGGAGGCTATCTCTGCTCGGACCGGTTCGGGAATATCATCGTCGCTGGGGCCGAAGGCATAAGCTACGTCTGGGTCTTTCCGCATGGAGGCAGCAACCCAATTGCGACCCTGTACAACCCAGAGAGTCCTGGCGGCTGCTCCGTAGAGCAGAGCAGCGAAAACATAGCCGTCGCCAGTGCAGATTCGGGTGCCGTGGTCGTCTTTCCGTATAATCCCAAGCGTGGCTGGAGGCTAGCCCACGACTACCACGATCCGAACATGCGTGGAGGCCAGTATTGTACCTACGATCCCCTTGGCGACATTTTTGTCGACGGGTATGACACAAGCGCCTCATTCATGCTCGCAGAGTTGCCCAAAGGGAGTTCGACGTTTACTACGATCACTCTGGATCAGGTCGTACACAGACCCGGTTCCATGCAGTGGTATGGCAAGTATCTAGCGATCGAGGACGCGGGCGAGACGGGCTCAGTCCCGGCCAAGATTTACCGACTTGCAATAAATGGAAGCTCGGGGCATAGGGTGAGTGTCACAATTCTGAAGGACTCGGTCGCAAATGGCCAATTTTTGATATACAACCGCACCGTCATTGGTCCGATGAAGTATAATTCCGTATACGGACTTGGCTTCTGGCGCTTTCCGAGCGGCGGCACACCATTCAGGACCATTTCCACGTATACAATCCCAGGTGGGGAGGCCCTCAGCCTTAAGTAAGCTCCTCTGTCGCGGACGTTGTAACGCTGTTGGGGTTGACGCGATCGATACCGGCCGTCCTTGCAGAGCCATGCTGGGCGAGAGGAGCACCTACTACGATGCAAGATCATTTCGTGCGCATCCAGGGATATCCGCGCCGCGTTCGGATCGTGACACTATCGTTGACGGCGTTCGTTGCTACCAGCCTTTCTTGGGGTGCCAACAGGATGTTTGATTATAATTGATATTAGAATGATTTGACCGTTACAGTCGTCTTCAGACTTTTCTCACGGATGAGCCCTAACGTTCGTCGAGCAGATTGGAGTTCTGAAATGACTGTTAACGGTAGTTCCGCCTTCGCGCCGATCGTAGCGGCGCTTCTTCTCGTTCTCGCCGGATGCAGCTCCGGTACAATGAGCCCCGGCATCCCCGATGCTCAGGTTCACGCCGATGGAAGTGGTACGGGAAATGCAACGTGCCAGCCGGACTTCACGTTTGCGCTCAGTCCGTCAAGTGCGACGATCACAAGCGGTCAGAGCGTAAGGGTCAGCGCCGAGATGACTAGCCTTTGCGGATTGGCCGGGACCATCAATGTGGGCATTCGTAAGATTTCTCCCCAGCCGAGCGGGAGTAATGGGTTTACTATCAAGCAACCGCGTTATGACATTCCGCTGGATGCAAACGGTACCGCAGTGGCCTACATTACCTTAGGAGCAACTCCGAAGACTTTGAAGACGACATACACGCTTACGGTTCAAGGAGAAGATATCTCGGGCGGCTGCTGTTACGGGCTAAAGCACTCGGCGACATTTGAACTGACCGTCAAATAGCCTCCGCGAAAACGCCCTGCGTCGATCGCGAGAGTTAGCAGAGAGACTCGACGAGCGTGTGGGCCAGGTTGGCATTTCCATACCATCCGACGCTCCACAGGCTGTTGGAGATCGTGGTGATACTTTGCAGTTGGTCGAAGCGCTTTGAGGGATTGGGGCTGTGCACGACGCTCCAACGCTTGCCATCCCACCGCTCGATGAGCGTTCGATAGATTTCTGCGGATGGAACGATATAGTATCCGATCGCCCAAACGTTGCCGCCACCCGCAGCGACATCGAAGAGGTCGTTTCCGCCGGAGCCGACGTTTTGGGTTGTAACGACTCGCCAGCTGGTACCGTCCCAGTGTTCCGCTAGCGTGTGTAGGGTAGGGGCGCCTCCGATCAAAGAATACGGCTACGTTAAAATCGTAAAGAATCGCTGAAGCAAGAACGGTCTTCAGCGCATCGGAGCGCACTTTGGCACCAAACGCGACACTAGGTGGTCTTTTTCTCGACGGGAGATACTCCATTGCCCGCGATTCTAAGTCGTCAGAAGGGCATGCCGCCGCCGCACGGCCAAAACATTGAGTAACGTGATCCGCAGATCGACCTTTTTGTCAGTACTTGAAGGCGGGACCCTCGGCGCGGTTGTGAGCGCCGGCCCGCGGAGCGCCGGTCTGGGCGCTCTAGTTGAGCGCTCTTTGGCGAATCTACCCAAACCAAACGGCGCGGCAGTCGTTGTGGACAAGAGCGGCAAACGCCATACGTACATTCGAGTCAACTCTGGTGACGTGTTTCTTGCGGGCAGCGCGTTCAAGATTTTCGTTCTTACGGAGTTCCTTCGAACGGTCGAGCGCGGCCGCGTGTCACTCGGGCAACTATTGTCAATCGACGAATCCGTCCTCGTGCCCGGCTCTCCGGCGCTGTTCCCCGACGGTAAGAATATTACGCTACGCGGTCAAATTCCGGCACGGATCGCCGCCCAGCTCATGATTGACTACAGCGACAACACGGCGACGGACATGATGTTGAAGTTAGTTGGCCCGAGCAACGTACGTTCGCTGATCCGAGAGGCTGGACTTTCGACGGTCAAAATTCCGGATAGCATAAAACGCTTCTTTGCGTATTCGAGTGGCTATCCGGCCGATTTCGATCCGCCCCTGACGCTGTTCACGGAAGGGAAAGAGGTTCCGGGAATCGTCCAGGGTCCGCCTCGTGACACGCTCAACGACGTCGAGACCACGTGCGGATCACTTGACGACTATCTAACGTTTTACCGGCAGGCGGACACGGGCTCGTTCTTCCGCGAGTCGACAACGTTAAACCTATGGCGCTCGCTGTCGCTCAGTTCACTCAACGGGCGAATCGTACCGCTCGGTTCCGTCGCGTACACGAAGGGCGGCAGCGTCGATGGCAACGGCGCGACGAGCGCCCTGCTCGCCGCGGGCAGGATGTACACTGGTCCGGAGCACGTTGCTACCTACGCCATCGCGACAAACTGGCGTACGAAGCAACCGGTCAGCGAGATCGAACCGACCTTCGTCAAGGTTTGCGCAGCGATCTTGAGCGCCGCGTCGTTAACCTAA
Organism: Vulcanimicrobiota bacterium; assembly: GCA_963759245.1. GTDB lineage: Bacteria > Vulcanimicrobiota > Vulcanimicrobiia > Vulcanimicrobiales > Vulcanimicrobiaceae > Cybelea. Next base: position 942,594 of record CAVWYN010000003.1, read on the forward strand.
CTCACCGCGTCACGGCACTACGACGCCTTCGTTCCTTCCCGGTAGCGGCGGATCTCCCCGGCCGCGCCATGCAAGCGCAGGAGTTCCTCGGCATTCCTCTTGAGCGTGAGGGCCGCTTTTGAGTCGCCGCTTTTTACCCGAATTTCGGCCATGAGGGCAAGAGCAGATGCGCGCGTCCGATTGTTGCCAAGCCGGCGCGACAAGCTCTCCACCTCCGCTGCGAGGTCCAACGCATCGGTAAAGCGGCCGAGCCTAAAGCACGCCGCGGATTGTGCGAGAATCGCGCGTGTCATCGCCTCAGAGCTCGAAGGAACGGAAGCACGCGCCTTAGTTGCGTATTGCATCGCCGACGCGGGTTTCTCATTTGCCGCGCAGAAAAGTGCTGCTTCGAGGGAGAGATACGGCACTTGCAAGGTTTTTGCAAGCGCGGCGAGTTCGCGAGCAAGTGGCAGACGCTCTACGGGATTCAAAATGGTTTTCACCCAGGCTCGCTCGATGGCAAACCGCACGACCTGATAGTTGAAGCCAAGCCGTTGCGCGGCGGCGTAGGCTTGCTCGATCAACGCCAGCGCGCTTTCGAAGCGACCACTGAAGCTTTCCGTTCCGGATTCGATCGAGGCCAGGTCAAACGTCGCTTCGCAAATCGCGTCGTTCGACCCGGCGGCGTATTTGCACGAGCGCACGTGCTCAAGCGCGCCGGCAACGTCACCGAGGTGGAGCGCTAGCTCGGCCTGGCGTATCGAGAGTGCCCGCAAAAGCTCGGAACGGCGCGCGTCCGGCGGAGCCTGGAGACGCGAGAGTGCCAGCGTTCCGCGCGCGAGCTCCAGATGCGCTCGCTGGTAGTCCGAAAGCAAAAAATAACATCGACTTCGCGCGAGGCTCACCCGCGCCGATGCGATCTCGCGATCGTCAACAGTTGGAAGAAGAGCCGCCTCCGCGGATGCTTGGGTGCAACGGTCCGCCGCATCCCCAAATTCGAGCCTCTGCATCGCACAATCCGCAAACAGCACGAGCGCTTTGGAACGCGTGTCACCCGGCGGAAGCGCCGCGCACAGATCTGCGAGAAGTAGGTCGGCCGACTGCAACTTGCCGGCCTCGAACGCGAGATACGCCTCGTTGAGCGCGAGCTGGCCTCGACTGGGTCGCACGATGACGGTGTCCGCCACAGGCGCCGGCCCACACTCCAGCGACGCGCAAAGCTCGTCGCAGAGGATTCTTCGTTCGCGAAAGAATTGCCGTCGAGAAATGGAGAGCGCGACAGTCAGCGAAGACCAGTGCTCCCCGCGAAGAATGTGCCGGTCAAAAATCTCACGGAGTCGAAGTGCGCGCTCGCCTTTCGAAGCAGGCTGCCGGGAGCAAATGACGTCGACCAGGCGGCTCAGCCGATCGTGCAAAGCGCGCACGAGCAACGGTTGCGGCAGGGCTGCCGCGGCCTCGCCGAGCGCAAGCCATGTTAACGGATGTTTGCGTAGGGATCGTCCGTCGCGCAGATGGCGAAAAAAGAGTCGAGACGTCGGTTCTCGTTTCACCGATGAGGAGGACTCTGGCCCGACGCGCCTAGCCGCGTGAGGGCGTCGCGACTGCTTTGGAGTGCCGGATCGAGCTCAAGCGCACGGCGGTAGCTCTCGATCGCCGCCGTGCGATTGCCAGCGTCCGCGTAGGCCTCGCCGAGACTGTCGGCTGCGTTTGCCGAACCCTGGTTCGCCTCGGCGTTCACGGTAAACACGGCGATTGCTTCGCTGAGTCGCCGATTTGAGATCAGCGCGTAGCCAAGGTTGTTCAGTTTGCGTTCCATTTGAGTGAACTGATAGCGGTGTAGTGGATTCGACGCGTAGGCGCGATACGCCGCAAGGCCGCCGGCTGGTCCGCCGGCTGCAACTCCCTTGAGCACGGAGTCTCCCAGCGATTCCCCCGGGCGATAGGCCAAGATGACGTCGAGCGCGGGGTCGCGACCGGCGACGTAATCGGCGAATGTCGGATCGGCTGCGAGTTCGGGATCCGTCTCGATCCGTTTGTCGCGCGGGTCCATGTCTTGCCACCAGACCGAGGCCATGAAGACGCGCAGATGGCTGTTAGGAAGCTCGATCGGCGTTGGATCGCCGTAGGAGTTCACGTGCTGGCCCGTCGGCTGACCCACGAAAATCGCATTCGTGTAGTTTTCCAGCCGATTAACGAGGTTTTGTGCCGCAGAATACGTGTTCCGGCTGGTTAGGACGAAGAGGTGTCCGAGGCGATCGATCGACTGCATTCGAACCAAGCCGACGATTATGGGTGTGATTAGATGGTTGTCGCCGCCGTCGTTCGTGCGAATATCCAGAACGAGCTTATCGACCCGCAGTCTCGATGCTTTTTGGAAAGCGTCGCTAAAAAATTGTTCGACCGTTTCGTCTTTGGCATCTTCGACTTCATTGAACTGAATGTAGAAGAGGCGCTGCTCGGGCAGATATGTTGACCAAAAGGTGCGGTCGGGATGGGTCAGCCACAGCGGAGCGGGACCGGCACCGCGCGCGTCGAGCCAACCCGCAATGGGAGCATGGCCGAAGAGCGTTTGCATCGTCACCTGCGGCGTAACGGTGAATCGGCGCATTGCAGTGCCTTTTGCGACTGTGAACGTGGCGCTGTCCGACGTCGGCTCGACCCCGAGTCCGTGCAAGACTCGGCCCGACGTCATGAGCAGCGGGCCAATCACCTCGAGCAATCCTGGATTGCCAGCGTCATGCGGCATCACAGCGAGGAGCTGCGTGTAAATGGCGTTCGCGTCAGTGCTGCCGATGCTGACGAGACGGCCGCCCACTGCGTCGGCATACTTGGGCGCGGCACTTTCGACGTAAAGGCCATCGTCGTAATGGCGCAGGCGCAAGGGGAAGTAACTATCTTGCGGGAGACCGCGCGGACCGGTGTGGCTATCCACCGGCATGGCGGCTATCTCAAAAAGCCGCAGCGCGATCTGATCGTCGTTGAGCGTCGGAATGTCGGCGTTGAGCTGGTTTACTGCCTGACGGAACGTGTCGGGCGTCATCGTGTGAAAGAGGTCTTTGTGCTTTAGCGGCATCTCGTGCGCAAGAAACTGCAAGTCGGCTCGCCACTGATCGACCGTAAGCGGGACCGGTGCACGATCGCTCTGGGCGTATGTCGTGGCCGTGCCGAGCCCGAACGCGGCGAGCGCAGATGCGACGGCCAGAACAACAATCGTTCTCATGCCTTACCCCTGAGGCTTTGGCAGAGAGCCTCACCGGCTCTACGGGCTCGCGACTGCGGTTGTTTCGACGCTCATGGCTCCGCACCGTATTTGGCACGAATCGAGTCACTGAGTGCCGTGGTTCGTGCCAAGTCTGGAGCATCCGGGGCACCAGAGCGAGGGCCTTTCGGCCTCCCTGCGAGTAACTGATTAGTAGGGAACGATACCGTGAAACCCGAGCCGATCAGTCTACGCTTCTTCCGCCATCTCCGAGAAGGGCAACTTCTTCGAGAGAATCCTCTAACGTGGCTTGCGGTCGGCGAGGCTGCCAGAACGTTGCCGCCGCCGCTGCTCGTCCGTGCAGTGCACGATCGCCTCAGCGACCTCGTCGCCCAAATATGCACCGCTCCCGCGTACGTTTCGAGACCGGAACGAGCGCGTCGACTTCAAGAGATCTTTCGCAGGAACGTTCTCGGAGGCGAGCACTGGTCGATACTGAGCGCCGACCTCTATATTTCGCGGCGTGAATTCTTCCGCATACGCGAGCTGCTGTGTAACGAGCTTTGCAAGTTGCTCCAACTCGGGCCGCAATCGCCCGCGAGCGCCGCTATCATGCAACCAAGTCGCGAACGGCTCGCATACAACGAAGCCTATATGGCGCTTGAGGCGGGTAATATTGAGTCGGCAGAACGGATTCTAGAGACCCTTTGCGCGGGTAGGCCGTCCGGCGACATGCACTCCGAAGCCTTGCTGCTTGCGGCGGACTGCGCCATGGAGCGCCTCCGCTTCGATGCCGCCGCGGCCCTGTGTTCGCTCGCATTCGAGGCGGCCCGGATCGTCACAGACTGCGACGACCGCGCGATCGCGTCGGCTCGCGTGAGCGTAGCGAGGAGTCGCTACTACATGCTAGTGTCAGACTATCGCCGTGCCGATATGGAGATCGACGCTGCGTTGAGCGGCTTGTCACGCCTGTCATGTGCGCCGGATCCGCGACGTTGCGAACTCATGAAGGTGATTTTGGCACGGCAGGCCGAGTTAGCGATCCACGTCGGCGACTTTAACCGCGCCCTGGAGCAGGTGCACCGAGCTAAGTACACCACCGGTACGAACGACACCGTTTCCGCGGCCTCTTTTGACCTTGCCGTATCCGAGGCCGCCACCGAGACCTTCGCCGGACACTTTCAAAACGCGATGCTGTTGCTGGAGGAAGCGCTCGCGCGCGCCGAGCGGTTATGCTTCAATCGTCAGATCGCAAGACTCTCAATCGAGCACGCGTGGGTCGAATGCAGTGCTGACAGTCGTCGTGGGTTGTTGCTAGCCCCAAGAGTCGCCGCCGTCGCAGAGGCCGTGCGTGTGCCGGCGCTGACCCTGGAAGCCTCGCTCTTTTGTGCGGTGAACGAGCGGCCGAAGGTGGCGATCGCGTACGCATCACGAGCGCGTTATGCCAGCCCTCCGAGTTCCCTATCCGCGGCTCGCGCAACTGCCGCCCTTGCAGTGGCCTGCTACGAGCTGGGGCGTCTTGCCGACGCGCTCGACCTCGCTCGGGAGGTCGAAAAGTTATCGGAAGCGCTCGACAATAATCGCATACGCGCCTGTTCGCTGGCACTCATGGCGAGGGTCGAGCTTAAGGCACGCAATCGAAGAAGCGCGAAAGCTCTGAAGGACGACGCGGAAGAGCTCCTACGCCGATACGCTGCCCTTTCTGAGCGCAACACGTTCGCGCACTGGACACAGTCCTCCTAAACCCAAGAGTGCCGAACTTCGTGCCGAGTCCGAAGCGCCTGTACGGCGTATCCGCCCCTAGCTGATATCGTTATGGCGCTGGAGGATCTGAGGATGCGTTCAAATTTCTTCGTCGCCGCGTTACGCTTGACGCTCGTGAGTTGCGCCCTTGCCGCTTGCACCTACGCGGGTTCGGGCAGCCCCGTGCCGGCAAACACGCGCCCTCTCACGCAGATCCCCGCCACCTTGCAAGCCTTCGTCGGCTCGGGGCACGGCGTGGGGCTGAACCTGGTCGATGCGGCAAAGATAAAACCCCAACTCTACGTCAGCCAGTTCGCGACGACGGCAGTGAACGACTACTCCGCTCACAACAGGGGCGACGCTGCACCATTCTGTCAAATTGTCGGAACGAACTTCGTCAACTCGCTTGGCGTCGACAGCTCAGGCACCGTTTGGATCCCGCAGGGTAACCCGATTAAAATCACGTCAAACGGAGCGAACTGCGGTCCCGCGGGTACGACCTTATCCGATCCGAACGGCCAGCCGGTCGCCATCGCCTTCGATTCCAAAGGCACACGCTACGTCGCCGACATCCAAAACAACTCGAGCGGCCCCGGAGACATCTCCGTCTATCCCGCGGGATCCACGTCGCCGACGCGGACGCTCACGGGCAACTATGTTTTTGCCGTCTTAGGCGTTGGCGTAGACTCAAAAGATAACGTTTACATGTCGTTCATCGATAGAAAGAACCGCGGCAACGTGATCGAGTTTGCGCACGGACAGATGCCCGGCAAGAATCTGACCGAAGTCCGGACCGGAACTACTCCGGGAAGTATCACCTTCGACCGTCATGACAACCTGATCATCCAAGATCAGGGGACTCGCATGACCGAGATCTACGCGCCGCCGTATACCGGTAAACACCGGAAGATCGCCCTGAAAGGCTACACCGTGCAATGCAGCCTCAACAAAAGAGAAACCGCTCTGGCGTGCGCCGACTACGAGAATTCGACGGTCGATGTGTTCAGATACCCGTCGGGCAAGTATCTTTACAGCTTCAACAACGGCATCTCTGTCAGCGGGGAGCTGATTGGTCTTGCCTTCGATCCCGCCGCTCCGAATTGAGCGATCGGTAATTCTGATGACCTTTTGTTCTCTTGTTAGGTTTTTTTGAGGACTTTTTACTCGGCGAGACCTAGGCTTGACGAGTGCGAGGTACGTTCGGGACAGCTTTGAAGTCACGCGTTTACGCTATCTGCACGGGGCTGCGCGTCTACGCCGGCGTGCTTTGGCTGCTCTATGGAACCTCGAAGCTGCCCGACTGGCTCTTCAGCGGCAGCGAACTCGTGAAGACGACGCGGGACATGATCAAAACGACTGGGGGGCCTTATCACAATTTCGTCGTGAGCGTGGTGATCCCGCACGGACAAACCTTCGCCGCACTCATCGCAGTGGGCGAGACGCTCTGCGGTATCTCGCTGCTGCTTGGGCTTTTTGGGAAGCTTGGGGGCATAGGTGGCATGTTCCTGACACTAAACTACTGGATGACGGGAGGGCAATATTCAAGCTACTGGGGTCTCATCAGTCTTGAGGCGGTCATTTTCGTGCTCAGCCTCTTGACCGTGCTGTTACCTACGGAAGAGTACCTCAGCGTGGATAAAGTACTTGTGCGGCTGCCGTTTGCCAAACGCATCTATCGCGCTCGAGGACAGGATGGCACCCAGCACCAGCTAAACGGCTAGCCTCTGCGATCTCGTCTGCGCGGCGCAAAGGTGCAACTTACGCAGGCGAATCGCTGGCGATTACGCCGCGTTGGAGCCTTTCGTGGATCGTCCTTGAGCGGCTCAGGGAATCCGCTGCTGCCGTCGCAGCCTTCGGGCAGCTGCCGCGCGACATGCGCGAAGCACTTACCGGAGGGCCGCGCCGGGCACTTCCGGCGGATGGCAACCGGCCGGCAACCGCGGAGCCCCGGCACCAGAAGGCTCACAGGAGACTAGGCCTCAAGAGTCCTGTAAAATAAAGCAAGGCACCGTGCGCGCCCGTAGCTCAAACTGGATAGAGCAGGGGACTCCTAAGCCCAAGGTTGCCAGTTCGATTCTGGCCGGGCGCACCATGCTTCGACTCCGCTCAGCATGACAGTGGCAGCTCCGTCCTTCGTCCTGCCTGCGCTCAAGGATGGCAGGTGTTGCGCGCCTTCGCTAAAGGCGGCTGCTTCCTTATAAAGGGCTTCCTGGCCGAGGCGACCCGGGCAGACGGGTCTACGAGGGACTCCGCTTGCTTCCTAGGTGGTGGCCGTTGCGGCCCGCCGGGTGGTATGCTAGCATGAACCTTGGAACGGACCGGCGGTCCGTTTTATTCATGTTGTGGTAGACTACTGATGGCAAAGAAAGAGACGCGCGTGGTGGTGGTTCTGGCCTGCACGGTGTGCAAGCGCCGTAACTACAACACGCAGAAGAACAAATCGAAGACGACGGACCGGCTGGAGCTGAAGAAATACTGCCGCTTCTGCCGCAAGCACAACCCACACCGCGAGACCAGATAGAAGAGCGGAGGGCGGTAGCTCAATTGGTAGAGTCCTGGTCTCCAAAACCAGTTGTTGCAGGTTCGAGTCCTGTCCGCCCTGCCACCCTTCGACTCGGCTCAGGGTGACAATATGGAAGTGAATATTTGGTGAACGAACAGCAGAAGAGAACGGCTCAGTCGATGGCGGGCGGCGATTTCGTTCGCGGCGTCATCGCGGAGCTGCGCCGCGTCACGTGGCCGACGCGCGACGAATGGATCTCGGCTACGGTGCTGACGATCGCGCTGGTCGTGGGCATCGGACTCTTCACGTTCGTTGTCGACCAGCTTTTCGGCTGGCTCTTCAGTCTGATCCATCCCGCGACGGGATAACCCAATAGTCATGTACGATATCGAGAATCAAGAGCTCGGGACGGCCGAGCCGCCGCACGAAGAAGCGATCATCGACGACACCCAAATGGGCGACGTCGCCGGCGCGACCGAAGCGCCGCTCGCCGAGGAGGCGCCTCAATTCAGAGGCCGAGCCCGGCGCTGAGCTGGAGGCCGAGGCCGCTCCGGCCAAGCCGAAGGACAACCGGAACTGGTTCGTCGTGCACACGTACTCCGGGTACGAAAACAAGGTCAAGGCGAATCTCGAGCGCCGCATCCATTCGATGGGCATGCAGGACAAGATCTTCCGCGTGCTCGTTCCCATGGAAGACGAAGTCGAGTTCAAGGACGGCAAGCGCAAGATCACGCCCAAGAAAGTCTTCCCGGGCTACGTGCTCGTCGAGATGATCATGGACGATCAGTCCTGGTACGTCGTGCGCAACACGCAGGGCGTGACGGGATTCGTGGGAAGTCCGGGGCCGGGCGAGAAACCTGTCCCGCTGCAAGACAAAGAGGTCAAGACGATCCTCAAGCAGATGGGCATCGAGGCGCCGAAGCTCAAGATCGACTTCAAGAAGGGCGACCGCGTCAAGGTGACGTCGGGACCGTTCTTCGACTTCACCGGCGTCGTCGACGAGATCGCGCCGGAGAAGGAGCGCCTGCGCGCGCTCATCTCGATCTTCGGGCGCGAGACCCCGGTCGAGTTGGAGTTTTTCCAGGTAGAAAAAGTCTAGTCAACGTAAAACTTCGTGTCATCCTTCGACTCCGCTCAGGATGACACACGCGCTTGTCCTTCGACTGCGGCGCTCCGCGCCTTCGCTCAGGATGACAAGCAGACACTCGAGTGGAGGAGAAGCGACGAAGATCGCTTCGACAAAGGAGACATTCGTGGCCAAAAGAGTTGTAGGCAAGATCGGCCTACAGATTCCGGCAGGCAAGGCAACGCCCGCGCCGCCGATCGGTCCGGCACTCGGACCCTACTCGCTCAACATCATGGATTTCTGCAAGCAGTACAACGAGCGTACTGCGTCGCAGGCGGGCATGATCATTCCGGTCGAGATCACGGTTTTCGAAGACCGGACGTTTACGTTTATCACGAAGACGCCGCCCGCGTCGTTCTTGATCAAGCAGGCGCTGAACCTCGAGTCGGGCAGCAAGGAGCCGAATCGCAATAAGGTCGGCAAACTGACGAACAAACAGCTCGAAGAGATCGCCAAGGTCAAGATGCCGGACATCAACGCGAACGACATCGAGGCGGCGAAGAAGATCGTCGCGGGGACGGCGCGCTCGATGGGAGTCGAGGTGGAGGCGTAAGATGCCGCAACATCATGGAAAACGATTCAAAGCGCTGGTCGCCGGCTTCGATTCGAAGCGGCTCTTCTCGACGCCTGAAGCGATCGCTATCGTGAAGCGCAACGCCAATGCGAAGTTCAACGAGACGGTCGAGGCGCACATTCGGCTCGGCGTCGATCCGAAGAAGAGCGATCAAAACGTGCGCGGCACGGTGCTCTTGCCGCACGGCACCGGACGCACGGTGCGAGTGATCGCTTTCGCCAAGGGCGATAATGCGAAGGCCGCGCAAGAAGCCGGCGCCGACATCGTCGGCGATCAGGATCTGATCGACCGCGTCAAGGCAGGGTTCATGGAGTTCGACGTGGCCGTGGCGACGCCGGATATGATGGCGCAGGTCGGCAAAGAGCTCGGGCGCATCCTCGCGCAGAAGATGCCGAACCCCAAGGCCGGCACGGTCACGCCGAACATCGGCAGCGCGATTCGAGACATCAAGGCCGGTAAGGTGGAGTTCCGCCCCGACAAGACCGGCATCATTCACACGATCGTCGGCAAGGCCGGCTTCGAAGAGCAGCACCTGCTCGAGAACATCACGACCCTGCTCGACGCGATCGTTCGCGCGAAGCCCGCGGCCGCGAAAGGCACGTACCTGCACAGCGTGACGCTCGCGAGCACGATGGGGCCGGGCGTTAAAGTCGATCCGAATCGGGTGAAGGCGACGGCGTAGTCTGGGTCGCGTCCCGACGATCGAGACCCCGCGGTTGAGATTGCGCAACTGGCGGGATGCTGACGTAGAGTCGTGGGTTGCTATGAACGCCGATCCGCGCGTCACGGAGTTTCTCGGGAGAAGTTATACGCGCGCGCTTTCCGAGTCGCAAGCTTTTGCGATGCGGCGGCAGTTAGAGCTTCTTGGTTACGGATGGTGGGTCGTTGAAGTCCGCGGCGGAGCGCCGTTCGCCGGAGTCGTCGCCCTGCAAGACGTCCCGTTCGAGGCGCCGTTCACGCCCGCTCGAGAGGTCGGCTGGCGCTTCGCCTACGACCACTGGGGACACGGATACGCGACGGAAGGAGCGCGCGCTGCGCTTGATTTTGCGTTCGAACGGCTGGGATGGCACGAGGTCGTCGCCTTCACCGCAGCGCTGAACCTTCGCTCGCAAAAGGTGATGGAGCGATTGGGGATGACCCACGATCCAAGCGATGATTTCGACCATCCGCGAATCCCGGAGGGTGATCCGCTGCGCCGCCACCTGTTATATCGCGCTCGCCCGGTGGGGGTGTGAGTTGCGCGTCGGGCGCGATGACGTGCTTCGGCAGCGGTTGCGGAGTTTCGCTCGTGGGCTCGGCGCAGACGAGTTTTTGAGTGCGATCCGTTGAGGCTTGCAGCACGTCGCCCCTAGCGACCACAGCGTCGTGCGCGTGGACGCCGAAGCTCAAGAACCCCGACCGGACACCTCCGACGAACTTCTTTTCGAACGCGACGTAAATCGTGTCGCCGCAAAAGTTGACGATGTCGTCGAGATAGAAGTCTACCTCTTCCGAAGTTTCATTCTCGAATTGGCGCTTCGTTTGATTGGTCTGCGTGTCGTAGTGCCCTTCGGCTAGATCCCCGGATTTCGCGATGACGTAGCCGTTGACGATAACGTCTTGGTCGACTGCGAATTTGACCTTGTGCTCTGCCTGCGACGAACCGTACGCTCCGACGCGCACTTCCTTCGTGACAAGGATCGGCACGACAACGCCGCGCTCGATCGTGATCGACGCTTCGGTCGCTTGCGGCTGCGGCGACGGCGTCGGGTCGGAGCCGAGAAGACAAAGCAGACCAGCTACCAAGAGCAGCGTTGAGCGTTTTGTCATGTAATAATTCTGCGCCGTCCTCACCTGGTCACCCTTCGACTCGCTACGCTCGCTCAGGGCGACATCGCATGGGTCCTTCGACTCCGGCGCTGCGCGCCTCCGCTCAGGATGACATTAGTTCGTGGATTTGAGCTTCGAGTTGGGTAATGCGGGCGTGCGCTTTGTCGGCGTCGATGTGGTCGTACGCCGCGCCGGCGTTGCGCGCGATCGCTTCGAGCAGGCTGCGCTCGTCGGCGGTCAGCGGAACGCCGCTGCTGCGCGCGCCGTAGAGCACGAAGCCGAAGACGGAACCGCGCATGACCAACGGCACGACGAGCGACGGCGCTTTCGCGCCGCCGGGTAGAATCGTTTCGGCGCGCGGGCGGCCGTCGAGGACGACCGGCGACAGCTGCGCGCGCAGCTCCACGATCAGCGGATCTTCCGGGTCGATCGTCTCGGCTTCGCGATTGTTCCAGCCGCGAGCGGCGATCCGCTCGAACTCGCCGTTGGGCCCGCGAGCGAGAAACAGAGCGGCCGACGTCAGGCCGAGCACCCGAACGGGTTCCTCGACGAGAAACTCGATTAGCGTTTTCTCCGACGACGTATTCGCAAGCGCACGCGCTGCGGCGCGGAGCGCCTCTTCGGCTCGGCGCTGGTCACGGAAGAGGAACGTGTTCAAGAAATCTTCGACGCGTCCGTGGAGCGCGTTGAGGGAGAAGCCGATGAACAAGGCTGCGAAGAGGCTGAGGTAGATCGCTGGTCGCGTGCTCTCAAAGACTTGTTCGGCCCACCACTCGAGAATGCCGAAGAACAGCAACAGCACGGCCGTGATTGTCCCGTAGACCGCGGCGCGTCCGATGACGAAACGAAAGTCGATGACGCGTTCGGAAAGAAATCCGTATACGACGAAGATCGAGCCGACGAGCCCGAACCAGGGGCCGAGTGCGTCGGTCCAATGCTGGACGTTGAGCAGCGTGACCGAGGTGTTGCCGAACAGGTTGCTGAGCGAGTTGGTGAGGGCCCACGTGAGGTCGAGGATCGGCGCGAGCGCGATGCCGGCGATCACCCAGGTGACGCGGGCGCGGTCGATCAGCGTTGCGCCCGAAGCGATGTACGCCAGGCCGCCGAGCACGACGATGAGCAGCAGCGAATCGGTCAGGCTCATGAAGAGGTAGGCCGGTCCCGGGAAGCCGTAGCGCTGAAAGACCGTCCAGACGATCGGATCGAGCCACACGACGAAGTCGATCAGCGAGAGGAAGATCGCGGCGCCGAAGAACCACGGCCACGCTCGGCTCGGTCGTCCGTAAAGGCGTTGCGCAAAGATCAAGATCATAAGCTGTGCTAGGGGATAGACGACTTGCATGAACAGATCGACGTCGAAGTTGATCGGCCAGGTCGCCAAATCGAGCGCGGTCTTGTTGACCTTGATCAGCATCAGCATCGTGTAGATATAGAATGCCAGCGTGATCGGCCGCGGCCGCACCAAGAATAGCGCGCTGGCGAGCGCCAGGGAGAGAAAGAAGGCGAGCGGAACGCCGACGTCGCGCGTGAGCACGGCCCGAGGCGAGCGATCGATGGCGCCGGCGGTGAGCCGCACCGGGAACGTGCGGTTGTCGCGCGTGACCTGGACGACGAGGTGGGATTCCGATGGTGCGCCGCCGATGAGCGAGAAACGCTGCGCGGGCGTAAGGATTCCCAGGTTGATCCGGTCGCCCGTTTGCAGGCCGGAGGTCCTCGACGTTCCCGGCTCGACCTGGATGACGTCGGAGTTGCGTTGGAAGACGAATGCGTAGTAACCGATGTGCGTCGCGTTGTTTTCCACAATGACGAAGACCAGCACCATGAAGACGGTGCCGATCGCCACCACGGCCAGCGAGAGGCGCTCGCAGACGAACGAGACGAGGGACTTCACTAGTCCGCTACGAGAACGTGACGAGTCCCGTACGAACGCTGTAGATTCCACCGATAACCTGCGCGTCGCCACGAGCGACTGCATCGGAGACGATCTGCGACCCGTCGGTCATGGCCTTCACACTGAGTTCGACGTTGCGCGCGATGGCATTTTCATGCCAGTCGCCCGCCGCGTCACGCGTGGCCGTGACCGCGGGCGCGATGGCGTTGACGAGCTCTTGGATGTGCCCCGGCTGCGTTTTGCCGTCCTGGACGTACTTGAGCGCGGCGCCGACGGCCCCGCAGTTCTCGTGACCGAGCACGACCACGAGCCTCGATTTGAGCGCATCGATCGCAAATTCGATCGAGCCGAGTCCGTCGCGGTTCAAGAAATTTCCGGCGACGCGCACGACGAACAGGCTTCCCGGAGCTTGGTCGAAGACGATCTCGACCGGAACGCGCGAGTCGGAACATCCGAGCACGACTGCAAACGGGCGTTGGCCGTTAGCCAGCGCGGCCACGCGAGCGCCGAATGGTTCGGAGCGCGGCGTCCCCGCGACGAAGCGAGCGTTGCCGGCTTGGAGCAACTCGAGCGCGCCGGCCGGCGACAGGTCGGCCATGCGCACGGTTTCTTGGCAAAAGCCTTGCCTTCCCCGCCGGTCCTGTGATAGTCTAACCGACGGCTCCAAAGACCGTAGCCGGCCGCAAGGCCTTAATGAATGGCTACCGAGGACGCGCAAACGAGAAGGCCTAGCGGCGCTGCGGCGTTGCAGGCTTCCCACGAGGCGCCCTCGCGAGGGGCGCTTTTTGAATTCGCACATCGCTTCGGATTGAAAGCAAAACCTATGCCGACCGCTCGAAAAGAAGCCACAGTCGAAGAGCTCACTAAACGGCTTGCCGCTTCGACAGAATTTGTTCTTTACGGATTACGCGGGCTTGAGCGTGAGCGATATCAGCAAGCTTCGCGGCGAGCTGCGTAAGGCCGGCGACACCTATGCGGTCGTGAAGAACACGCTTTTCAAGATCGCGGCCGGCGACCTCGCCGCGCAGGTCGAAGAGTTTCTTGCCGGGCCTACCGGCATCGTTTTTGCCGGCTCCGATCCGGTCGCGCCGGCGAAGGCGCTCAAGACGTTCAGCGACACGGTCAAGAAAGTTGCGATCAAGGCGGCGTATATCGACGGAAAAGTCGTGAATGCGGCGCAGGTCGATACGCTTGCGAAGATTCCGCCGAAGCCGCAGTTGATCGCGGCGCTCGTCGGGACGCTTGCCGGTCCGCTTCGCGGGCTCGTCACCGTGCTCTCAGGAAATCAGCGTGGCCTCGTGCGCGTGCTCGACGGCATTCGCGAACAGAAAGCTAACGCAGCACCTACCGCTTAAAGGAAACGAACAACATCATGGCAGTTGCCGAACTCATCGATCAAATCGACAAACTCACCGTCCTCGAACTCGCCGACCTCGTAAAGCAACTCGAGGAGAAATATGGCGTCTCCGCGGCTGCGCCGGTCGCGATGATGGCTGCAGTGCCCGGTGCGGCTGCGCCGGAGGCCGAGAAGACCGAATTCGACGTCATCCTCTCGGAAATAGGTCCGGAGAAGATCAAGGTCATCAAGGCGGTGCGCGAGCTCACGAGCCTCGGCTTGACGGAGGCGAAAGCGTTCGTCGAGAGCGCGCCCAAGGCGGTCAAGGAAGGCGTCACCAAAGACGAGGCCGAGCAGGTCAAGAAGAAGCTCGAGGACGCCGGCGCGAAGGTCGAGATCAAGTAGCGCTCTCCGCTTTTTAGATAGTTCGTGCAAGCGAACTCCGGCGTGCCTGCGGGATGGCTGCAGCTCTTACCGCTCCTCATCGTCGTAGTCATTCTGGCGATTCGGCTGATTCGTCCCCAGCGGATCAGCGTGACGCGGATGTGGATCACGCCGATCGTGTTGTGCGTTCTAACGGGCTGGGCGATCTACGGGAATCAGATGCTCAACCCGGCCCCGCCGCTCGAGATCACGCTGGGCCTGATCGTGGGCGCCCTAGTGGGCACGCCGTTCGGAATTCTGCGCGGGATGCACACCGACGTGCGTCCCACCGACCGGCGGGGCGTGATGTCCCTCGGCTCATCTTGGATGACGCTCGTGATTTTCGCGGGCGCGTTCGCGTTGCGCTACGGCGTCCGCACGCTGATGCCGCTGCACGGAAGCCTCGCCGCCACGATCGGCGATGCGCTGCTCGCCTTCGCGATCGCGTTTCTCGCGGCGAGCTACATCGTTATCTTTAGAAAGTACGAAGAGCTAGTCAAGGCGTAGGCTTACCGTAGAGAAATTCGATCGCAGCCGGAAACCGGGCGCCAAACGCGCCCGGTTCGTGTTTTGCGCACGTCACGACATCTAGGAGCACCTTCGAACGACCGCGGGAAGCGCTGAGGATGGCTGCTCGCAGCCGCAGGACGTCTTGCAGTTCCTCTCCGGCGGGGTGAGTCAACGTGCAGCTCGCTGCGCCGTCTTCGTTCGTACCGATGCCGATGGAGATGCGCGGTGGGACGATCGGCATAGATTGGACCACGCGAATGAGGTGATAGTTATCGGGATATACGGAGGGACTCTCGATGAGGAGCCGCCCGAACCGCCCAGGTTCGCGCGCTGCCGTGTAAATCGCGATCAGGGCGCCGTACGAGGCGCCACCTATTCCCGTATACCGAGGAGCGGTTAACGTCCTGAAGTGCGATTGGACGTACGGCATTACCTCATGAACCACGAACGAGGGGTAGTTCTTGCCGTGCGGCTGCGGTAACGCTGGGCGAAGCGTGGTGTCGGGCCAAGGCAGATATTCATTTGGGCGTTTGCGGTGACCGGCATTGTCGATTCCGACGATGATCATCGGCGCGATCGCGCGGTCGGCGTAGAGGCGTTCCATCCGGTCAAGCAGCGACCATGAGCCGTTGTGGAAGGTTGACGTTCGTGGATCGAAGAGGTCCTGGCCATCGTTGAGGTAGAGCACGGGACAACGTCGCAGGCGCTGGTCGGTCGAATCGTAGCCCGGCGGCAGAAGTATGCGAAGTAGGCGGTCGTTATCAAAGATCGTGCTGTGAAAGTAAACCAGCTGCAGCGAAGTGGAAGGAGTGGGCTGCGCGGCGAGCAGCGTCATCGTTGCGAATAAACACACTAGCCGTCTTCCTAATCGCTCATTCATTGGGCGCGGCATAGCGCGCTTGAATAACGTTTTCCTTCAGCGCGAGCGATGCGGCAGCGCTTGAATTAAGTTGATAATACGGAGTCGTCGTTAGGTTTTAGTGCAGACCGTGTGCGAGCGCGCCGTCTTCCCGGGTCCGGTCGGGCTCGCGAAGTCGAACGTGTATTCCGCGGAGCTAATGACCTTGACGACGGCCTTTCCGTCATCGGCGGGGTCGCCGTCGATCCACTGCGAGCCGTTGAAGTCGCGCGACGTGCTGTAGCGTGTGTAGTACGAGCCGTTGGCGGAGACGGAGACGATGCTCCAGCGCTTCGCAGCGGCGTCGAAGCCGACGAACGTTATGGCGGTTCCGGCAGGCTGGCCGTTTTGTGCCGGGTACGTCGCGTCCAGGCGCAGCCACGAGCCGTACGGTCTGTTGACGGTGAGTAGCCGCCACGTCTGGCCGCCGCTATCGCGCTGCCGGCACTCGTAGCGTCCCGTTAGGCGATGCATGTCTTGCTGCGGCGTCGTCGCCGTCAGACTCAGAACAATCGCTACGGCGATGAGACTCGAACGAAGCACGTTTCTCGGTCAGCCTCGCAGGGTGGCGGGCGTGACGCCGAGGATTCGGCGCATGCAGCGCGCCATGTGGCTTTGGTTGGCGAAGCCGGCCTGCAACGCGACGTCCGCGAGCGGCGGGTCGCCGCACTGCAAGAGCTCGGCGGCGTATTCAACGCGACGGCGGATCACGTATTGATGCACCGGCATGCCGGCGGCTTGTTTGAAGAGCGTCTTGAAGTGCGACGGGCTGACGCCGGCGATCTTGGCTAGTTCCAGCAATGAGAGATCGCTTGCGATGTTGCCTTGCACGTAGTCGAAGACGCGCGCGAGGCGGCGGCGCGATAACTTTGCGTCGCCGAGCGGAGCGCATGCGGGCACGTACGTCTGCACGAGATGCGAGGCGAGCGCGAGGCCGAGACTTTCGCCGTACAGGCGACCCGCCGGGCCAGGGGTTTCGAGCTCGGCCTTGACAGCCCAACCTATGTGCTCGATGCGGGGATCGCGCACGTGGAGTTGCGGAGCGATCGCGACGCGCTCGGGATCGACGCCCATCGCGTCGGCGGCCCAAAAAATCAGCGACGGACTCACATACATCGAGAGCTTGACCGTCGCCGATTCGGTCTCCCAAACTCGCGGCATGCCGGGTGGAACGATCTTCACGTCACCCGGAGCCTGAAGGCGCCGCAGCGTCTGTCCGTCGCAGCGGCTCGTGACCAGGAGAGGCCGGCCGACTTGCATGCTGACGTTATGGCGCACGAACTGCTGCTCGGAGAATCCCGCGGACGCCTCATATAGGATGGCCTCGAAGCCGCTCCAATGGCGATCCGTACTGCTCGAGCGGACGCGAAAAACCATCTCGCGGTCCTCGTGTCTGCTCCAAACACGCTCTTGCCACATCTTGAATTGCGGGTAACGCGCTGCGGAAGGGGATTGTGACTGGCTGATTGTGTTCTGGGCCGCCCGATTGTGGGCGACAGCTTGGCCGCCGGCCGCTACGCTTACGCAAAAACGAGCTGGAGGTTCACGTGAGAGACCGATTTATCGCTTCGATTTTTGCCTTCACGCTTCTGAGCGGATGCGCGTCGGGCAGCACGGGCAGCAGCGGCGTCGTTCCGCTGCGCGGCCTGCACCCGGCGGGCTCGAGCAGCGGATACACGATAACGACGCTGCCGTCGCTCGGGGGAACGAACAGCGCCGCGAACTCGATCAACGAGCGTGGCGAGCCGATGGGGACTTCATTCTTATCGGGCAACACGACGATGCATGCGGCGCTTTGGCGCGACGGCAACGTCGTCGATCTGAAAACGCTGGGTGGCCCGAACAGCGCGGTCGAATGGCCGGTCGAGAACGATCACGGATACATTTCGGGCATCTCCGAGACGTCGCATAAGGATCCGCTTGGGGAGAGCGCGAGTTGGAGCTGTCACGCGTTCCTGCCCGATAACGGCAGCTCGGGGGACACGTGTGTCGCCTTCGTCTGGCATGACGGCAAGATGCACGCGTTGCCCACGCTCGGCGGAAATAACGGATACGGAGCGGGCATGAACGAGGGCGGCGAGATCGCGGGCTGGGCCGAGACGAAGATGCACGATTCGACGTGCGTGGCGCCGCAGGTGCTGCAGTTTCTGCCGGCGGTATGGGACGCGGTGACGCGGAAGGTGCGCGCGCTTCCTACGTTGAGGGAAAACGGAAAGAGGGATCCCGACGGTGCCGCGACCGCGGTCAATCGCGAAGGCGACGTGGTTGGGATCTCGGGGAGATGCTATCAGGCCGTCGGGAGTTTCACGGCGCATCATGCCGTGCTGTGGAGAAACGGCAGGCCGATCGAGCTACAGACCATCGGCGGAGTCTCGTGGAACACGCCGACGGCGATCAACGACGAAGGGCAGATCGTCGGTTTTCTCAACCGCCGCGGGAAAACCGACCGCCAGGGTAACCCGGATTTCATTTCCGTGATCTGGACCGATCCGTCGGAGAAGCCGACGAAGATCGGCACGCTGCCGGGCGATCAGTTGAGCGAGCCGACCTCGATCAACAACGAGGGTGCAGTGCTCGGCGTGTCGTTCCCGAGCTCCGACGTGTACGTCTGGCAGGACGGCATGATGACCGATCTCACCAAACTCGTGGCGCAGAGCTATCCGCAACTCAGGCTCGTGAGCGTCGGCGGAATCAACGATCGCGGCGAGATCGCGGGGCAGGCGTGCGAGTTGGTTAGCGGGACCTGTCCGTCATCCGGCGCGACGTTCGTCACGTTCCTAGCGGTACCGAACGACCGATGACCGAAGCCGTCGAGATGCAGTGTGAGATCCTCGAACTGCGGCACTACACGCTGCATCCCGGACGGCGAGATGATCTGATCGAGCTCTTCGAGCGCGAGTTCCTAGAGACGCAAGAGGCCGCCGGGATGAGGCTGCTCGGGCAGTTCCGCGTTCTACGGCAGGACGATCGCTTCGTTTGGCTGCGCGGGTTCCCGGATATGGAAGCCCGCGCCGCGGCGTTGGCGGCATTCTACGACGGGCCGGTGTGGGCCACGCACCGCGCCGCGGCCAACGCGACGATGATCGATTCGGACAACGTGTTGTTGCTGCGGCCGGCGCGTGCGGGCTCGGGGTTTGCAGCGCAGGATGGCGCGCCGTTTCCGAGCGGCGGGGACGAGCGGTCGGGTCGAGTTTATCTTGCCGGGGTTTTTTATTTGGGCGAGCCGGCTGAAGAAGAAGAAGTCGTGCGAATCGAGGCGAGTATTGCGCCGGCGGTTATTGCCGCCGGCGGCTCGATTCTCGCATGGTACGTGAGCGAGCGGAGCCCGAACACGTATCCGCGGCTGCCGATTCGCGAAGGGGTGAACGCCGTCGTCTGGTTCGCGGCCTTTCACGACGCTGGCGGCGCCGATGACTTCTCGCCGGCGCTGTCGTTGGACACGCAGGGTGTTGAAACGCTTAGGCTGGTTCCAACACGGCGCTCGCGCCTACGTTAGAGGCCGGAGAACTGCCGGGATCACCCGCCCCGGCTCGAAATAAGTTATCCGATATGAAGCGCAACAATCTCTTGACCATCATGTCTCTGCTCTCGATCATCCTCCTCTCGCTTCACTTGACGGACGACATCGTCTATGGGACCGATAGGTCACCGGCCTCAAACGTCGTGGTAATCGCTGTCCTCGTCATCTGGCTATTCGGGGCGCTGGTGCTCGCCGAGCGGCGATCGGGGCACGCGATCATGCTCCTCGGATCGGTCGCGGGCATGGTAGTATTCACCGTTCACGTGAGCAGAGCAGGAGGACTGCCGGCCGGCACGCTCGCTCAGTCCAGTGGAGCGTTCTTCTTCGTTTGGACTCTCCTCGCGCTCGCCGTGACCTCCGTCTTCACCGCTATCCTCTCAGCGCACGGGTTATGGAATATGCGACGTTCAAGGGCGCCGAATGCTCCAATGAGCTGAGATATCACGCTTATCGCTTGGTCATGCTTCGACTACGCTCAGGATGACAAAGGAGTGCATCCTTCGACTACGCTCAGGATGACAAGGCTAATGCACTAGGAAGGCGACTAGTAGCAGTGCCACTATGTTCAGCACCTTGATCATTGGGTTGATCGCCGGGCCTGCCGTGTCTTTATAGGGATCGCCGACGGTATCGCCGGTGACCGCCGCTTGATGCGCGGTGGAGCCTTTTCCGCCGTAGTGTCCGTCCTCGATATATTTCTTCGCGTTGTCCCATGCGCCGCCGCCCGACGTGAATGAGATCGCGACGAAGAATCCGGTGACGATCGAGCCGACGAGGATTCCGCCCATCATCTGCGCGCCCGTGTCGCCGCGGAACACGTTGAAGTACGAGAGCAGCACGACCAGAACCGGCACGCCGACCGGGATCAGCGCGGGAAGAATCATCTCGCGGAGCGCGGCGCGGGTTACGATGTCGACGGTGGTTCCATAGTCGGGCCGAGTCGTTCCGGCCATGATGCCCGGCATCTCGCGAAACTGCCGGCGCACTTCTTCGACGACGGCGCCGCCCGCGCGGCCGACCGCTTCCATTGAAAGCGACGCGAAGAGATACGGCAAGAGCCCGCCGATGAAGAGTCCGGCGAGGACGAACGGGTTTCCGATCGCAAAGAGGTTGCGGACCCCGTCGACGCACGCGCCCGCCGCGGTCGGACACTTGTGGTTCGTGAGCTGCTCGAGGAACGAGGCGAAGAGCACGATCGCGGCGAGCGCCGCCGAACCGATCGCGTAGCCTTTCGTGACGGCTTTGGTCGTGTTCCCGACGGCGTCGAGGGGATCGGTCACGTTGCGCACGTCGGCCGGCATATCCGCCATTTCGGCGATGCCGCCCGCGTTGTCGGTGATCGGACCGAACGAATCGATAGCTACGATAATACCGGCCATCGAAAGCATCGCCATTACCGCGATGCCCACACCGTAGACACCGGCAAACGCGTAGCTCGTGAGGAGGCCGACGACGATGACGATCGCCGGAAGCGCGGTCGCCTGCATCGAGACGGCCAGGCCCGCGATGATGTTCGTGGCGTGGCCGGTTATCGAGGCCTTCGCGATGCGCTGCACCGGCGAGAACTGCGTGCCGGTGTAATATTCCGTAATGAGCGTGATGAGCACCGTGATGACGACGCCGACCACCGCGCAGAGGAAGACGCCCGTCTCGCTGATAAAGCCGTTGCCGCCAAAGACGCTGTGCGTCACGAAGTAGAAGCCGATCAGCGCGAGGACGGCGGTTACCGCCATGCCGCGATAGAGGGCGGCCATGATTTTCTCGCGACGAACCTTGCCGACGCCGACGAACATGGCTCCGATGATCGACGCCACGATCGAAACGGCCCCGAGCAGAATCGGGAAGGTCGTGGCG
The DNA here is from genome assembly GCA_963759245.1 of Vulcanimicrobiota bacterium. GTDB lineage: Bacteria > Vulcanimicrobiota > Vulcanimicrobiia > Vulcanimicrobiales > Vulcanimicrobiaceae > Cybelea. The sequence goes on from CAVWYN010000003.1 coordinate 963,959, forward strand.
CCGGGCAGCTTCGCGCCGAAGAGAAGATTGCCGAGCAGCATCGCGGCGACGGTGGTGACGCAATAGGTTTCGAACAGGTCGGCGGCCATGCCGGCGCAGTCGCCGACGTTGTCGCCAACGTTATCTGCGATCACCGCGGGGTTGCGCGGGTCGTCCTCGGGGATGCCGGCCTCGACTTTGCCGACGAGATCGGCGCCCACGTCGGCCGCCTTCGTATAGATGCCGCCGCCGAGACGCGCAAAGACCGAGATCAGCGAGCATCCAAACGCCAGTCCAACCATCGCGTTGAGCGAGGTCGTCGCGTCGCCGCCGTTGACGCGCTGCAGGATCTCGTAGTATCCGGAGACCGCGAGCAGGCCCAGGCCGACCACCAGCATTCCGGTGACCGAGCCGCCGCGGAAGGCGACGTTGAGCGCGGGGGTCAGGCCGCCGCGCGCCGCCTCTGCCGTGCGGACGTTCGCTCGAACCGAGACGATCATCCCGATGAAGCCGGCTGCGCCCGAGAGGATGGCGCCGATCAAGAAGCCGATCGCCGCTTCCTTGCCGAGCGTCGGTGCGAAGAGGATGACTACGGCGAGGATGATGGCGACGATGCCGATCGTGCGGTACTGGCGCTGCAAGAACGCCATCGCGCCTTCCTGGATCGCGGCCGCGATCTCGCGCATTCGCTCGTTGCCGGCGGGTTGCGCGAGCACCCAAAACGTGAGTGCGACGCCGTAGAGTACCGCGAGGACACCCCCGACGAGTCCGCTCACAATTGCTGTCTGTGCGGTCATTGAATTCCCTAGAGTCGAGCAAGAATAGGGGCCCGAAAGGGCCCGACGGGCTTGCCTACTCCGGCGACTCGCGCAAGTCCTATCGGGGGCCGGCCACCCCGGGACGGCAAGAAGGCCCGCCGAGGCGAGCCTTCCTTCCCCTTCGGTGTCCTGCTAGTTACAGGGTGACCTTAACGTTGACGGTTAGCTTCTTACCGTCGTCGGCGCGTACGACGAAGTATCCACTTCCGATGACAAGACCGGTTATGGTGACCTTCGTGAACCGACCGCCACTAGTAGGCGAGAGTAAAATGAGACCCTGTGTATGATCCTGCAGCTTCCAGCGAACGTCGTGGTCGCCACCTTCTCTGAAGTGGCAGTTTAGAATGCCGGCTAGAACGATCCGGATGCGTGTACCACAGCTGGAGACGACCTCACCGCGCTCTTCGCCATTGGGAGCGATGCCTACGTTCTGTTGGGGCAGTGACATCGCGCTTCCGGGCGGTACGTATCCCGCACTTCCCGGGGATGCGCCGTGGCATGCCGCTAGGCTAAGCGAGAGGGCGGCTAAGCTGAGAATCAACCGAAAGTATTGCCGATTGATCTCCATGATAGTTACTCCTTGTTAGCACGCTTGGGTGCTAAGAGGTTTCCCGCTTGCATGCCGAATGAAACCAGGTGCCTTGTTGTGATTAAGCGCGCTGCAGGCGCAAATCTTTCGGCATGAGCGTCGCTGAGTCGACGGAGTTTTTGGTGATCGGCTGCGGGCCCGCGGGCGCGACGGCGGCGCGGGAGGCCGCGCGAGCGGGCGTGCGCACTCTTGTATTAGAGCGCGACGCGGTCGTGGGACGCCAACGGGTGTGCGCCGCGGGATTGCGTCCGCGGTTCTGCGAGACGTTCGATCTACCGCGAAGTTTGGTTCACTGCGACACGCCGCGGTTGGCGCTTTTCGATGGTCACGGTACGGAGTACGAGATGTTCTTCGGACCGGGGCACACCAGCACTCGCGAAGAGCTGGATGGGACGATGGCGGACTTGGCAGCCCGGGCGGGCGCCGAGATTCGCACTCGCGCGCTCTTTCGCGCGATCAGGCGCGACGGCGAGCGCCAAGTCGTCGAGTATGCAGATCTCGAGAACGGAGAGCGGCGCGTCGTTTCCGCGGGCGTCGTCTTTTTCGCGGTCGGCGCGACGGCGCGATTGGACGACGCATCGTTCGGGCGCGTCGCCATGCCGGCGTGGCGCGACGGATTGCTAACGACTCTCCAGCATCGCGTTTACCTGCAACGCCCGGCGGCGCCGATCGCCTACCAGACCCTCGAGCTGCACTACTATCCCGGACGCGACGGCCGTCAGATCATCGCGTGGATGTTCCCCAAACGGGATCATCTGGCGATCGGCTTGGGCGTGCTGGGCAAGATTGCGGGCCGGCAGTTGCGGGCGGAACTCGATGCCTTTGTGGAGCGCGCGCGCGCTCGACTCTATGCGGGTACAGAGGTCGTCGCGGTAAAGCCCGAGGGGCATTTGCTCTACGGCGGCAGGGCGCGTCCGCGAGTCGCCGACGACGGGATTCTCGTCGGCGGCACCGCCGCGGGATTCGTAGACGCCACCAACGGCGAGGGGATCTTCGAGGCGGCGTTGAGCGGGCGGTTTGCAGGCGAGGCCGTTGCGGGAGCGCACAAGCGAGCTCAGCGTGCAAGCGCGCGCTACGCCGCACTCGTCCACGACCGGTTCGCTCGGCGTCTCGCGCATCGAGTGAGATTGATGCAGTATCTGGAGCGCTATCCGCGCCGGTACGCGCTGCTCTTCCAGCAGCTTGCTAGGACTCCGCGCCTGGCCGAGGTATTGCTTAAGGAAGAGTGCGAGCGAACGATGAGCGAGCGCATCTACCTTTATTCTCAGGCCCTGCGCTTCGGGGCACGAAGCTTCGCATGCCGTGACTAACGCAGGTCTTTCGCGTGAAGAACTCGTTCACAAGTACCTGCATCTGGTAAAGTACGTCGCGGGCCGCATCTCGGTACACCTTCCTCCCAGCGTCGATATCAACGATCTCATCAACGACGGCGTCTTCGGTTTGATCGACGCGATCGAAAAGTTCGACGGCTCGCGGGGAGTAAAGTTCGAGACGTACGCGATCACGCGGATCAACGGAGCGATTCTCGACGCGCTGCGCTCGTTGGACTGGGTGCCGCGCAACGTCCGGCAGCGCGCCCGCGAGATCGAGCGCGCCTACGAGGGATTGGAAGCCGAGCTCGGACGCGCGCCGAACGACGGCGAGCTCGCCGAGCGATTACACATGTCGCGACGCGAGTTCGATCGGCTGATGCAGCGGGTGCGTGCGACCGCCTTGGTCTCGCTCGAGGAAGTGCTTCCGAATACCGGCGGGCGCGAGGTCGCGCTCGCCGAGAGCCTCGAGGACCAGGAGAGCGACGTCGGCGGCGAGATCGAGCGCGACGAGCAGCGCGCCGAGCTCATCCGCGCGGTCGCCTCGCTGCCGCCTCAGGAGCGCATCGTCATTCGCGGCTACTACTTCAACGGCGAGCCGCTCAAGCAGATCAAGGGCATACTCGGCGTTTCGGACTCGCGCGTATCCCAGATCCACGCGCAAGCCGTGCGGCATCTGCGCCAGCGGCTGCGCGAAACCGTCGACGATATCGTCCCGGTTCCGTAACCGGCGCTACGGTTTGGCGATCAACAGGCTTATCGGTTCTCCGACGCCGTTGGTTAACGTAGCGTAGGGCGCGTACTGGCCCGCTTTAAACGCGTACACCGCGTTCGAGGTGATGCCGGACGTTACGACCGTTCCGTTCGGCCTGAAGCTGTTTTGCGCGCTCGCGGCATACGGGAAGCCATGCCCCGCGATCGTCTTATAGGGTGACGTCGAGCCGAGCTTGTAGACGTTGATTTTGTTCCCCGATCCGTCGATCTCCCAGAGGTCGCCGAGCGTCTGGTCGATGGCAACGCCGAGGGGCTCCACCGTGCCCTGCAGATTGAGCGCGGTGACGGTCGTCGTTCCGAATTTGATTTCGAAGACTTGCTTTGCGCCGAAGTCGGCGACGTACAGGTTCTGGCTCTTGTCGAGCGCGAGGCCGAACGGATCCGTCAAGCCTTGTCCGGAGATCACTTGTTTCGGCGTTGTGCTGCCGAGCGCGAACTCTTCGATCGAGGCGGGGTACGTGCTGACGTAGAGCGTTCCGTTCTTGTCGACTATGAGACCCGAGGGGTTGCTGATGCCGGTGATATCGGTCTTTTCAGTCGTCGAGCCCTTAGGAAACTCTTCGACGTCGTTGCCGTTGCACTCGTCGGCGACGTACAGCGTCCCGGTCTTATCCAGAGCCAGGCCGTCGGGGCATCCGCTCTTAGTTTTGAACGACACGATCGGTGCGGGATTGACCTTGAGGGCGCCCGTCTTATAGACGTTGACGGTCTGGCTCTTTAGATCGGCCTCGAAGACCAGAGAACTTGTCGTCGCGTAGGTCGGGTGCACCGTCTGGGGCGTCAGCGCATGGCGAGGCGCGACGGTGAACGGCATGCCCGCGCCGGCAATACCCTGCGACGTCGCGACTTGCGTTGACGCCGGGCTGCCCGAGCCCGCGCAGCCGGCAGTGAGAAGAACGGCCACCGGTAGGAAGACGCTGCGCACACTGGCTACGGACATGGCGGGACCTCCTGTCGAGAGAGTCGTGTGAAAGGGAATGCGAGCTTCGTTGCGGCGCCGTCAAAGCCTCGGCGCGCTTTCGCGCGACGCAGGGAAGAATACCGCACCGAGATAATAGCGCCTTAACAATACCTCGACGCGGGTTGGAGGCGATTGGAATGGGTGTGAATACGGACGTGCTGCTGCGGCATTACGCCGTGGCGGGGCCGCTGATGGAGCGGCTGTTTGGAGCGATTCCCTTTGTGTGGACCACGTTGCCGCGAGGCTTCGATGGTCCGAAAATTTATCATGGGCCGTTGTCGGAGAAGACGCGCCCGAAAGGGCCGGTCGTCGACGTTCCGACGGCGGCGGGCGTACGACGATATCCGGCGCTTTCCGCCGAGCGCATCGAAGGGCTCGTGCGTCACGGTGCGGTGGAGTTTTACTCGTGGTCGCCGACTGTGGCCGACCCGACGCGCGCGCGCTTCGGGCGAATCTTGGTGGAGACGCTTTCCGGCGACCTGTTTGCATTGGAAAACGGCTTGTCCACTGTCGAAAAGATCCTCGACGATTCTAAGACTGAATCACTGCGGGTTTACGATGGCGGCACGGGGGCGGCGCTTTGGATTCCGTTTTGCGACGCTCCGGCATACGGCGAAGTCCTTCGTTGGCTTCACACGGTGTGCGCTAAAGCGGTTGAACGGAGCCCCAGTGAAGTAACACTAGCGCCGAACAGCCACGGCGGAGCGCCTGCGCATTTGCACGTTGCATCGAATGCCGTCGGACGGTTCAGCGTGCTTCCATATTCGGTACGCTGTCGACCGGACTTCCCAGTCGCAGTACCGCTCGACGGGTTTCAGCTCGATCGCGGAATGGAAAACGGATCCGTGGTGGCCGACAACTTCGCCTGGTGGATAAAGGATTACGCGGAGCTATTCTCGGCGGAGGAGGATACGTTTTGGAAGCAGCGCTTTTATAGCGTAGGCAGCGGCGCCCCTCCGATGCCGGCGCAGAAATCGCATGGGCCGATCGTCGTTGCGGCGATCGAGGTGCTGCAAGACGGACGCTCACACACGGCGGAAGAGATTCTACACATCGCTTTGCAGCGCGGGTTGTTCGACGCGAGCATGACGCACAAGTACGTCTACACGTCGCTCATCGAGTACATTGCGAGGGCGAATGGGAACGGGCGCCGACCGCAGATCGTGCAGAATGCGGATCGGTCGTTCCGAATCAACGAGCCGGCGGACGAGTGGCCCGAGGTTGCGGAGGCGCCGGCGGCGGAGCCGTCGCCGGAGATCGCGGCGTTGATTCAGAGGTTGGAGAGCACGGCGTCGGGCGGAGCCGCGAGCGATTTCGAGCGGGCGGTGTGCGACGCGTTCCAGGCGCTGGGATTCGCGGCGACGCACGACGGCCGCGAGAAGGCGCCCGACGGTTACGCCGATGCGCTGCTCGGTCCGTTGGGTTATCGGACGATGATCGAGTGCAAGTCGGCGGATGAAGGGGTGAACGATCCCAGCGTCTTCGAGGCGGCGAAATTCCGGGAGAGCTACGGCGCGCAGTTTTGCGCGCTCGTGGCGCGGGCGTTCTCGGGAGAGATCGAGCTGGTGAAGGAACTGCACAATCACGGCGTGAGCGCCTGGACGGTCGAGGATTTGCAGACCTTGTTGCGGATCGGCGCCAATCCTCTGGAGATGAAGACGCTGTTCGCGCCGGGTTTTGCGTCGGATGGATTGGAGGATCTGTTGTGGGAGCGGCATCACGGGCGCGCGAAACGCGTGCGCCTGATTGCGGATGCGATCGTGCGCGCCGGCTGGGCAACGCAGGCCGGCTATAGCGGCGTTCCGGCAGAAGCCCCGAGGATTACGGAAGACGTCGCGATGGTGTTGGTCGATCAGGATTTAGCCGCGCTCGGCAACGCGGCCACGTGCAGTCGCGACGACGTTCGCGCAGCGCTTGATTATCTTGCGAGTCCGCTCGTGCGGTTGGTCCAACGCGACGCGGCAGATGGCAGCGGGGTTGTTTTGAGCTCGAGTGCGGCTGCTCTGAGGTAAGCGGCAGCGCGCAAATACAGGAAATGCCACGGTGAAAGCTGCGGTGCGAGGCGCTCGCAGCTGCAATGCGCGCAAAGCTTCAAAGCCCTAGCGCGATGCGGCCTTCGCGAGCGCGGTAGAGCACACGAGGCTGCCTGATCCCTCTTCGGAGAACAGTAACTAAGTGCGCGAAAGTAGGTTTCCGTCTCGATCGACAACGACTCCAGACGTGCACATTTCCAAGTCGGTAAAACAGTTCGCCGAGGGCAAAGTCGCGAAGCTTTTCGGGCCTAAGGGACCGGGAAAACCGAGATAGGACCAAAGCACCGCCTTCCCGCTTGGGAAGATTAGCCACTCGGATTCGAAGAGTTTTGTGTTCACGTCTCTATAACTCAGGTACGCATGTAAGACGTCTGCGACTGACTCGCCGACAATTGCGAGCGGGTCGCGCTTTACCTGCCGCATTGAATCGACAAACGACTGCTGTGCCTCGGGCCCGAAAGACCCCGTTCGATCAACGGAGACGCGCAACTCTACTTCTGGATTTGCTGCGAGATATCTCCGCAGCCAGGGTATCCGCAGGGCACGTTGCGTATTGGCCACCGCTCTTTTAATTTGGCCCGTCTCTTGAACAGCGCCGTTCCCAAACGGTAGCTCCACCGAGAATGCCACATTTTCTTTCAACTGTCTTGACCTAACCTTAGCCAACCACAGGGGGCATGCACCTGCGTCATATCCAGAGAAACAGCCCACTCCCTGGTTCTCTTCGATTTCATAGTTACTTTGGAGCCGCGCGTAGGCAACAGGCATCAGATCATGCATTTGAGCATCGATCCACTTTGGGCCAAGGCTTGACACAAGCTCCCGGCCCAGCTGCGTTGCTAACCTCGCCCCGGAAAGACGACCTTCGTTCGCAGCGCTTAGAGGGAGAAGCGCACCCACTGCTCTGCTGATATCTTCGTTGTATGTGACTAGCTGGGATTCACCGAAGCTGACACGCCACGGCAACATATATTCTTTCTGCACATTTGAGAAGACGAGAACCGAACGGCCGTCTTCGAGTTTAATGACCACTTGGACGAGCGGGTAGTCGTCGGTCCAACTTACGTTAGGGTAGTACGAGGCAAAAGTTTTGCGCATAAGGTCGAGGTTTCGAAAACTTCGTGCGAATAGCGCCGCTTGACTCGCAGTCGGCGGCGTTAACAGGTCGCTTTCAGCGGCGGGCTCGTTCGCCTCAATCCAGTTGTGCGTTATGATGCGTCTCAGATCTAATTGGTCAATTTGCTGAGACAGTACCGCGGCTATGAGCTCGGCGACTGGTCTTGGATCAATCGTCGCGCCAGAAGAGGCATGGTAACTCCTTTCGTTGCGAATGATGTGCACTGTTTCTCGCAGCGAACGTTCAGAACAATTGACGCATGACCTTATGACGATATCATTGGCCGCAGGCAGCGGCGTCGGGGCCGTTATTGCGACGATCCCAAAGATCCAACTAATCATAAAGAGAAGACATCTGGTCCGGGAGGCTCGCGACTTTGCGGCGTCGCGTCCGGCGCGCCGATCGGCGGCTGCGATCCGCCGCAAGCTGCGAGCAATGCAGATGCAATGCTGAGAGTAACGGCGCAGCGGTTAAGGGCTGCGGCCGTCTGCCATGCCTTCCTGTGATTTGGTGAGCGATTGGGGACAGCCCATAACCCAGTGAGTGGGAGCTGAATGCTACAGTGTCGGCGGAACGCAGCGGTCATGCTTGACCTCGCACGTGGCGATTCCAACGGGGTGAGTGCCCGCTGAAAATGGCGAGCCTTGTACTTGCGTCAAGGCGCCATTGCTCGGATTGATGGTATATGCGGAAACTTTACCATATTCTCCGGTGGAGGAAACGTACGCGAACTTGCCTAGAGGATCGACCGCGATTCCGTCCGGTTCGTAACCGCCCGGAAAGGGCGATCCCTGTATGGGCCTCAGAGCACCGTTAGGCGCAACCGCGTAGGCGTAAACCCCTGAGTCAGAGGGTACGTAGACGAACGATCCGCTAGGGGCAACTGCCACCGCACCCGGATTGTAGCCCGCAGAAAAAGGCGAACCTTGCACCTCACGCAACGTGCCGGTGCGTGCGGTGATGGCGTACGCAGAAACGGTTCCGGAAAGCCAGTTGGCGACGTAGAGGAACTTGCCGGACAGATCGATCGCCACGGAGTCCGGCTCAAGGCCCGCTGCCTTACTGGTACCGTTAACCTGCATCAGAGCGCCGGTGACCGCATTGATCGCGTACCCGGCAAGGTGGCCCGGATGGTACTCGGGATGGAAACCCTGGTGTGTTTGGTAGACGAACCGTCCCCTCGGGTCGGCCGCGATAGCCGTGGGGAAAGGGCGTGTCCTTTGCCCTTTCAATTGTTTCAATCCGCCAGTCGTCGGGTTGATGGCGAAGATCGAGATGTTCGCCGAGATATAGTTGGCCACGTAGGCAAACTTGTCGTTTGGAGTGATCCCTATTCCGATTGGGTTGGATCCTGCTGAAAAGGGGGATCCCTGTATCGGCGTCAAGGCACCGTCGCGCGGATTGATGGCGAAGACCGAGATGTCTCCCGGGTCGCCCGAGCCGGTACCATCGTTCGCAATGTAGGCGAACCTGCCCGTCGGATCGATCGCCACGGCGTACGAACCGTAATCCGCTGCAAAGGGCGACCCCTTCACTTCCGTCAGGGCGCCATTGCTTGGGTTAATAGCGTACGCGGAAACATTGTTGGAATAGCGGTTGGCGACGTAGGCAAACTCCACTGTGGCCACGCCGCGCTCGGCGTGCGTGGCGATCGCACGGCTTTGCGGCATCGCGCCCGGTGCGCCGATCGGCGGCTGCGATCCGCCGCAACCTGCCAGCAAAGCGACCGCTATGCTAACGCATAGCGCATAGCCGCCGAGCCCCGAAACTTTCATCAGCCTTGCTCCCTGATGCGTGAACGCATCGGCGGCTTAGGATGTTCGGCCTTTGGCGATTATTTCCGTGCAACCAAGCCCGCAGGCCGAAGCGGCCTCGACCACGCCTCCAAGGCCACGGCGCCGATCGGGAACGGCAATCGCCATTTGCGCACGATCTTGGGCCGACGCCTGCGTTCCGTACGCTGGCTGAATGAGCAACGCAACGAGCATTGCAACTGCTGTGAAAAGCCGATGGCAAACCGGCTGGAATCTAAAATCCCCAACTTGCTTTGGCTCCTTTAAACGCTTGAGCGCCCAGCTACGTTCTGCACAGCGTGCGTATTCCGGGCTTCGACAAGGGCGAGCAAAGCATCCCAGTGCCGGCGATGAGGAACTTGAGAACCGCAGCGAATGCGCGAGCAGGAAAGGGTCGCAGATTCCTCACTCCTGGCATTGGCTCGTGTTGCTGCGCCTCGCGGAAGCGTCAGGCCAAGACGGAGCGGAATTTTGGTAACGGCTGGACAAAACGGATCGAATCGATGATACCGCTCGTGCTGGCGGCTGTTGTAGCGGCCGGAGGCGAACCACAGACGCCGACCCTTGCCGGCGTGACGCTGGGTAGTAACCTCACTCAGGTTCTCTCGGAACATCCCGGAGCCCAACGATCCGCCAATGGTTCCGGCCAACGGTGGGTTTGGCGCAGACGCGGAGGTGGTACGGTTGCCGTTACCGCCGACGATATTGGCAAAATTACCAGGGTTGATTTCGTAGCGGATAGAGGCCAGCAGGACAACATCGACCTTCCTTGCGTTGCAGCCTTTTTCGTTCAAGCCTCGCATGTGAATCTAGAGTTCGCTCTGGAGAAGACGGCCTGTAGTGCATTTAACGGAGCGAGCTATGGCGTGCCCGATGGTTCTGTGGTCGAGGTTCGTTTTGCTGGTCCCGGCGATGGTCAGCTTATCGAGGCCACCTGGTATCGCCCTTCCGAGAAGAATCCTTCACCCGTTGGACACATGGATGCGGTTATCGATTACCTGCGGCCGGTCCTCAAGGGCGTCGCGGGAGCTGCTCGAGTTTACTATGCCGCTATATGCTCAGCAGACACTTTTGGACAGCCGCGGTTACTTTTTCCCGCGGTAAATCTCGAGGCGCCACCGCAGGGAGCCACAGGGATGACCGCGGTCCGGCAGATCTTTCGGGACGACCCACATGTCACTACCACACAAGACCGATCCGAAATGCTCAGGATTACGATTGGAAGCGTCTCGACCGCAATATTGCAAACGAGGATACCGGCTCTAACGTTGAATTCGTACGAGCAGTACAGCGCACCGTCAGCGGTCCTCGCGATAGAGAACGCGCCGGAAGTCTATGCCGCTAGGCGCAGCCTCCACCTTGGCGTGCCGTGGGGAATTAGGGACATCATTGTTGGCGGCCCGGTCGAGGGGGCGCCGCATCTTCCAAGGGTCATGCAGAATGTTACCGTAGATGAGGCGTTAGACTCCGTGGCGAGAACTTTCAAAGGCATCGTGATGTACGGCGTCTGCACGCAACCGGACGGCAAAGGCCTGTTTGAGCTCGGTTTTGCATACGGCTCTTAGCAATACAGCGTCCATTCTGCATGGACGAAGAGGTATGAAGATTCTACGCCCGAGGTACGCGCTTAGCATTGGCGCTGCGGCGCTGCTCGCAGCCTGCGGAGGATCGCCGTCGCCGATCAGCGCGCCGGGCACGATGCAGCAAAGCCTGGATCGCGGTCCTTGCCCACGCTAGCCCCACAAAGCACAGTTTCAACAAGAAGCGGCGCGATGATGAAACTTCGCCGCGTCGCACCATGGCTGGCACTTGCGCTCCTTGTGCTAATGGGCGGCGAGTTGGTCCTAGCCTACGTCGAGGGCTTGTTGGGCATTCATGGGTTGGCAGATATGACACCGCAAGCGCTGGTGGCGATCGCGGCGGCTCGTAACGCAGCGGAACTGTGCTTGGCGCTGTTCGGTGTCTACGCAATTCTCCAGGCCCCGCTCGCGTCAATTGGACTGAGGCTACCAAAGGTCGGCGGCCTTGCACTGGGCGTCGCTATCGGCTTAACAGCTGCGTTTATCTTGCCTTGGCTGGAGCACGAGCTGCGACTGCAGGGCAGTTACAACATGCAGTATGAATTCTACATCATGTCTCACGCAACCGGACTGATCGCGGTAGCGTCAATCTTGGTATACGTATTTTTCGGCCCAATTGTCGAAGAGATTGTCTTTCGCGGCATCGTGCTGGGAGGTCTCGTCAACCTGACAAATGGCGTGGTCGCCGTCGTCGTATCCGCCCTCATTTTCGCTGGAATACATGCGGTCGGGGGCGCCGCGCAGATGACCGCCGCGTTCACGACCGGCCTCCTCTTCGGTTGGCTCTATCTACGAACTCGTTCGATAGTGCCGACCGCAGTGGCTCATATTATCTATGATACGGCGGCCTTCTACCCACTCGTACTTTTCTGGCTAGGTGCGAAGCATTCTTGACCTCCGCCGCGCTCGCGGGGGCGTAGACGGGGGCGGCGCCCGCGGACTGGCGCAACGAGGCCGACTGCGCCGTCCCGCGTAACTGTGCGTCGTATGAATCGCGCGCTTTTCGGATTTGCTCTGCTGACGATCGCGTTGACCAGCGCCGCTTTGGCTGAGACTGGGTGGCAAACCGTCAATCTTACTGTCGTCTCGCGCTGCGGAGCATCCCTTGTCCTCGAAAGGGCTGGGCTAAACATGCAGGATGGACGACCGGTAGCAGACATGCCCTTGACGCGCATCGGCTCATTCTTTTACGTCGCGCATTTTTCTGTCGCACCGGGCCGTTATCTGATTGGCTTAGACTCGCTACCGAAGTGCTGGGGTGGCGGAGAAATCACGGTTCTACCTGGTCACGATCGCAACGTCGGCATCGAAGTCACGCCCCTGGGCAACGGGCACTATGATGCGCACGCTTTTCTCTACGGAACGTTGCCTTTCGCGGGATTCGTCAGTGGAACTCTTACATACGTTAGCGGACCTCTTAATCTGAAAGGGGCTGAGGAACCCGTCGAAACTGATTCGGGCGCCTATTACGTAGAGCACGCGTATCCGGGGGCCCACCTTCTAAAGTTGTCCTACGGCGACTCTTTGGAGTGCAGAATGACGGTCGTTATCCCCAAGCAGGGTGTAAGGCTCGACATTAGTGCCGAACAGGCACAGCGGTGCCTTGGCTTCCCGTACCACTATCCAAGTACTGGAGAGCGCGGCTTCATTCCGTTGTTCGCGTCACCGTCACCTAGTCCCAAGTAAGCCGCTAGTCTAGCGCCGCGACGAGTACGGCAGGGTGGTGGCGAAAGGGTGGATTTCCTTGCTCACGTAGAAAAAGGCGCCTCGTGGAAGATAGCTCGTTTGAAGAGAAGGAGGCTAGGCTTGCAGCATTCATGCACGGCGGCTTTGATGCGCGCCTGCGCGACCTCTTTGAATCGACGCGTAAACGAGCGCACTGGTCGTTAGCAGACCCGGAGGCTGTATCATCTGCTGTTGCTGGCCTTTATGCGGCCTTCGGGAATCGCCACCTCTCCCGGCCGTTCCAACATTGTGATTGCTGTATTTCTGAGTCGATGGCGAAACACTGGCAAACCGATCCATTAGAAAGCCTCAACGCCGACGATCTTTGGGCTGTCATGTCTAACGTGCCTGCTACTGCCGGCACAGTGGACGATGTTCTGTACTTCACCCCACGTTTATTGGAGCACGCCGCGACCGAAGATTCGGCAATCGACCTTTCGTGGGCGTTTTCATCCCTTCAGCGTCCGGATGCGCCTCAGACGACCAGCCTGGAGAAGGAAGCTTTGCGTCGCTTCTTCGAGCCATTGTGGGTGGAGTTACGAGATAGCGACCCGCATCACTCCCTCGGTATATCCAACATTGTGCTCCCGACTGCGGTCTTAACAGATGAGATAGGCAGTTACCTAGACTTGTGGGTCGGCTCTCGTGCTCTCAAACTTTACCGGGCTCGATCTGCAGACTCATTTTGGTATAAAGAATCGAAGGCGCATAGCGCGGTCATGCAGTGGCTGAAAGAGCATTGATTCTCGACTTAGCTGAATCAGAAATCGTTTGCGATACGATCAAATCGGCAACTGGTCCGAAATCAAGCTTCAGATAATCAAGAAGTACGCTCAGGCCTATTCCGAGATTCTCTCCAGTCAGCGCGGTCCGTCCTTTAAGCATATTTACATCGGCGGGCAACGATCCGCGCCGCAGTGCCGCCGTGAGTCGTGCGCGGAGCGAGGCGATCAGCGAGGGGCATCGCCGCAATCGCAGCTGGGCGCGCGAGCATCAGAGCCAGCGCGACGAGGCGTGATTCAAGCGCGAGATCGCGCCGAGGCTCGACGCGTTCTCGCTCAAGGAGATTGCGGCCGCTACAGGCTTGTCGCTCGCAGCGTGCTCGCGCATTCGAGCTGGTGCGAGAGCGCCGCATCCGAGGCATTGGGATGCATTACTCGCGCTGATTGGAAGCACGGAACACTGCGCCGTTGTGGGTGGAACCAACCTAGCGCTAGCACGGCGAGGGGAGACGGGGCATTTTTCACGATAGGGCGATCCTTCTTTTCCGCGCTACGCTTAGAGCGCCAATTTAGTGGGTAGCGCAAAACCCCACACACGTGTGAAGGAGGCAGCCGATGCCTGAAAGGTTCGACCTCGATCAGCGCCGCTTTTTCTTGTACGGCGGCTTTGACCTTTGCCAGCGATCCAAATTGAGAACGTTCGGCGCATGTGTGAGGCATTGTAACTAAAATGGTTCGGGGAGATTGATACTATGACGGAAGTGCAAGAATTAACGGAGAGGGAAACGACTGCCATCCGCACGTTTCCTAAGCAGAATGTTCCGGAAGAGAAACTCGTCGAACTGCGTCGGCGAGTCAAAGCAACGCAGTGGCCTGAACGAGAAACGGTTACCGACACAACCCAAGGAGTACAGCTCGCCACGATCCAGGCGCTGGCGCGCTACTGGGCGACAGACTATGACTGGCGCAAGATCGAGGCAAAGCTGAACGCCCTGCCGCAGTTCATCACCGAGATCGACGGGCTAGACATTCATTTCATTCACGTCCGGTCAAAGCACGACAATGCGTTGCCGCTGATCGTTACGCACGGATGGCCCGGATCGATCATCGAACAGATGAAGATCGTCGATCCGCTGACGAATCCCACGGCGCACGGCGCCAGCGCATCCGACGCGTTCCATCTCGTGATTCCGTCAATACCGGGCTACGGATACTCGGGCAAACCGACTACGCCCGGGTGGGATGTAGCCCACATCGCGCGCGCCTGGGTGGTGCTGATGAAGCGCCTCGGGTACGCTAACTTCGTGGCGCAGGGCGGCGATTGGGGCGCTGTCATCACCGAACAAATGGGCGTGGACGCACCTCCGGAGTTGCTCGGCATTCACACCAACATGCCCGGCATCTTTCCAGGCGATATTGACAAGGCGGCCGCTTCTGGGGCGCCGGCACCGTCGGGTCTCTCGGCCGAGGAGAAGGACGCTTACGAGCGTTTGCAGTTCGTATATCAAAAAGGAATCGCTTACGGATATCAGATGGGGCTACGACCGCAGACGTTATACGGAATCGCGGACTCGCCCGTAGGCTTGGCCGCATACTTCCTTGATCACGACGCGCGCAGCTACGAGCTGATCTCACGCGTCTTTCAGGGAAAATCCGAAGGCCTCACCCGCGACGATATCCTCGACAACATTACGATCACCTGGTTGACGAACACGGCCCTTTCTGGTGCCCGTCTCTATTGGGAGAATTGGGGTAAACTCGGATATTTCAATGCCAAAGGCGTCTCCATCCCAGTTGCAGTGAGCAGCTTCCCTGACGAACTCTATTCAATGCCGCGGAGCTGGGCAGAGCAGGCGTATCCCAAACTGATCCATTTCAACAAGCTCGACAAAGGCGGACACTTTGCGGCGTGGGAACAACCACAACTCCTTTCAGAAGAGGTACGCGTGGGCTTCCGCTCACTGCGCTAGTTAGAGTGGGTCTGGCGGCGCGCAAAGGCCTGCGCGCCGCCTTCTCTATAATAGTGCGCCGCGACAAATGACAATTCAGAGCAGGTGCGCTAAGGAAGCAAACATGGTAAACCAGAGAGCGCCTTCGTTCGCCAACGCAGTCGAATGGGTCAACTCGAAACCGTTGACGCTGGCCGAGTTGCACGGCAAGGTGGTACTCGTCGACTTTTGGACGTACACGTGCGTCAATTGGCGGCGCACATTTCCGTACGTCCGAGCATGGGGGCAGAAATATAAGCAAGACGGTCTCGTTGTGATCGGCGTGCACACGCCGGAATTCAGCTTTGAGAAAGATCTCACCAACGTCCGGCGGGCCACCAAGGAGATCGGCGTCGATTATCCGGTCGCGGTCGATAGCAACTATGCGATCTGGCGCGCCTTTGACAACGAATATTGGCCCGCACTTTACCTAATCGATGCGAAGGGGGACGTTCGCGCGCATCATTTTGGCGAAGGCGACTACCAAGAGACGGAACGCGCGATCCAAGAACTGCTCGCCGAGGCGGGAGCGCGGGGCATCGAACGCAACCTCGTGTCGGTCGATCCGAACGGCCTTGAGGTTGCCGCCGATTGGGACGATGTGCGATCGCCGGAAACGTATGTAGGCTCCGAGCGTGGCGAGCGGCGCGTCGACGCGGCGCCCGATCGGCTACGGCTCAATGGGTGGACGCTCACCGGCGACTGGATCGTGGGCAAGGAAGCCGCGGTTCTCAACCAGGCCGACGGGCGCGTTGCGTACCGCTTTCACGCTCGCGACATCAATCTCGTCATGGGGCCGGTGAAGACAGGAAGCGCTCCGCGCTTTCGTGTGTTTCTTGACGGAAAGCCTCCGGGCGCTAATCGCGGCGGCGACGTCGACGCGAACGGCTACGGCACCGTTTCGCGCCAGGATACGTATCAACTCATCCGGCAACGTAAGCCAATCGGCGACCGGCTCTTCGAAATCGAGTTTCTCGAGCCGGGCGTCGAGGTGTTAGATTTCACCTTTGGCTAATGGTGGGGGATGCTGGGCTGCGGTATGGATCGGGCAAGCCTGTTCGAACAAAAGCAAACCGCGTTCGCCACCCGGCAAATCGCGCAAAAACTGAACCGACCCTACGACAACGAATGCCAGGGTGATCGCGACCAACGCAGGCGTAAAATCAAACCTCATACTCTCTAAACGTCCGGCAGCATCTTTCGGATGTGTGCGCACGTCATTTCCTCTAGAGCGGCGTGTCCGACCAAGGAACAGTCTTCGCGTTGATCCGATGATTCGAAGCCTACAGCCGGAGTTTGAAAGTCTGCAGTGTCGTGCCAAGGCGATGAGATCAGTGCGGCGGTACGGAAACGGCGACTCCGGCACTGTCGCCGGCGGCGACACTTCCGATCGGTTTGCCACCCGCCGGATAGTCCCAGATATAACCGCCTCCGACTACTGTGTTCCCGTGTATCCAGATGGAAGAGACGCGCGTCGCCTCTTCGAGATTAACGGTTCCGGCGATTCGAGCTTGTGTTCCACTGACAGTTAAACGGTAGATCTTGTTCGCGCGGTTTGAAAACGCGAGGTATTCACCGTCCCACCGAATTCCGCCGGGCCCAAGTTTCGTTGTTTGCATTCCTGGCAACGCTATGGCGACGAACGTGCGGCTGCCCTTGGGCAACTCCGCCAAGAAAAAATCCCGTGGGTCCCCGGGCTTGGCTCCGTTCACGAAGAGGTTACCGTTGTCATCGTAGCTACAGGCGTAATTGGCGAAGTAGTTGGGTAAACGACGGCGTTTCCCGTATTTTGCGTGAGGGTGCCAGATCTTAACCGAGCCGCTCTCCGTTACCGCAAGATCACCACTCGTCGGATCGACCGCGCACATCTGGTCAAAATTGAGGTGATCGAACAACCTTCGAATCGGACCGCGCGCTCGTCCATGAGCGTACTCCTCTATGTACGTGTTACCCGACGTGAGGTCGTTGTCGTCGATGACGTAGACGTTGCCGCGGCCATCGGCGCATTCGCCCTCAAAAGTATTCCCATAATAACTGTGGATTTCTTTTTCCAGCTTACCATGTGGGTAAGAATAAATGGGTACTTTATCCCCTTCAGTGACGTACAGCAAGTCCTCGCTCTTCGCCTCCGGCGCCATCCACGACGTGCCATGTGGGGTGTGCGTTGCGAGCGCGCGGCTTTGTAGCGTCGCGCCCGGCGCCCCGATCGGCGGCTGCGATCCGCCGCAGCCTGCCAGCAAGGCCGACGCGCCGATGCTAACCGCGTAGCGACCTAAAGTCCACATGCGACGCCTCCACGAAGTTCAGTTCAAGGGGTCAGCGCGAAGACTGTTCCGGGAAAGCGTTCAGTCGTACCGTAGAGCGTTCCCTTCACATTGAGCAGTCTTCCCTCCGGATCGGCACCTTCGTTGTTGCCGGTAAAGCTATGCAGAACTTGCTCCGCCCCGGACATGCTCAGACTGTAGACGGTTCCGCAACCGGCCTTACGACAGTGCGAGCTGCTGCCACCTTTAGCGGTTGTGCCATAGAGCGTCCCGTTGAGTTCGGTCAATCCTCCCGTGGGACTGTACGCGCCGTTGCCGACTTTGTCGAACCGGTAGAGCACCTGCTCGTTGCCTTTCGTGGTAATGCTGTACACGGTTCCACAGATACATTTCGAGCTACCGCCCCACTCGGTCACGCCGTACAGCGTACCGTTGACGTTAGTCAAGCCCGAATCCGGCCGCCAGCCGTCGGTGCCGCCAGCAAAGCTATGCAGCACCTTTTCCTGATTGCTCGTGGTGAGGCTGTAAACGACGCCGTCTGCATCCGATCCGCCCTCATGAGTCGTGCCGTAGAGAGTGCCATGCACGTCGAGCAACCCTCCGCTGGGATAGAGTCCATCACCGCTGCCAGAGAACGCGTGCATTAACGTCTCCGCGCCGCTCGTGCTGACGCTGTACGCGTTGTACATCGTCGTGCCGTAGAGGAGACCCTTTACTTCGGTCAATCCGGACGTTGGATTCTCGCCGTCAGGATAACCCTTGAAATAGTAGACGATTTTCTCCTGACCGGATGGCGTTATTTCGAAAACAGTACCGCAGCCGCTTCGTCCGCCGCTGGTGAACCAGCAGTAGCTGTTGCTCAGTCCGCCATTATAGGTAGTCCCATACAACGTGCCATTTACGTTAACCAGGGCGCCGTTTGGCCCGGCTCCGTCGTTGGCGCCTCCACGAAACGTGTACAGCGTCTTCTCAACGCCGCCCTTGCTGATGCTGTAGACGGTCCCATCTCCGTATGCGCCGCCGGAGCCGGTAGTGCCGTAGAGCGTACCGTTGACGTCGAGCAGCTGCCCCGCGGGATTTTTACCGCCGACGGCGTGATCTAAGAAGCGGTGCAGCACCCTATACGTGAGCGCGGGCTCAACCGACGAGCGTTGCGGGAGGTTGCCTAACTGTGCGATCGGCGACTGCGATCCGCCACAGCCAGCAATAAGGGCAGCTGCGCCGATCGTAAGCGCGAACCGAGCTAGGTTGCTCATGTGCAAGTCTCCCGGAAGCTGAACGGATTAGCGGCTACGTACGTTCGCCGTGACTGGGCGTCAACCCCGCGGAGTAAGCGTTACGAGTGCGCGAGCTCGCGCAAAGCTTCCCAATGTCTCGGATGCGGCACCTGCGCAGCCATTCATTCCGTTTACGTTCTCGCCGGTCGGCGCATCGATATACCAATTGGGCGACTTTGGGACGGCACGTAAAAAGCTGAAACTCTTCGCTCTAGCTCAATGAATCAAGACGCGCTTAGGGGTTCTACGCTCCGGCGTTCCGAGTGCTGCTTAAGAACTGATTGTCTTACCCTTAAGGAAGCAGGTCTAGGCATGGCCTACTGCTAACGTGCCCCTTTCTCGCGGACCTTAGTCGGCTTCAGAGATCAGTATGGGTTTACGATACAGGAGCACGAAACGATGACGAGATCGCTCGAGTCACTGCCGGCTCGCCCTGCGCCTTCTGGGAGCATCGCCGGTCCTACGATACAAGAATCGACATACAACCCGAAACCTCCGCCCAAGCTCCTGCCCGATGACGCGCCAAACGTTCTCATTATCTTGATCGACGATGCCGGACCTGCACTCCCCTCAACGTTTGGCGGTGACATTACAACGAAGACGATGGATCGAATCGTCGCCGAGGGTATTACGTACAATCGCTTCCATACGACCGCGATGTGTTCGCCGACGCGAGCATCGCTACTGACCGGCCGCAATCATCACCGGGTTGGCAACGGTCAAATCGCCGAGCTCGCGAACGACTGGGATGGTTATTCAGGTCGCATTCCCAAGAGCAGCGCTCTGGCGGCCGAGGTGTTGAGAGATTATGGGTACTGCACGGCCGCTTTCGGCAAATGGCACAACACGCCCGCCGACGAAACGACAGCGGCCGGACCCTTCGGGGACTGGCCAAGCGAAAGAGGATTCGAACACTTCTACGGCTTTCTCGCGGGAGAGGCGTCGCAGTGGGAACCGAACCTCGTGCGAAACACCACGGTCGTCCGTCCGCCGAAAACTCCCGAGCAAGGCTACCACTTGAGCGAGGACCTGGCCGACGAGGCGATCACGTGGTTAAATACGCACCGCGCGCTGAGCCCCGATCGACCGTTCTTCATGTACTGGGCGAGCGGCGCTATCCACGGTCCGCATCACATATTCAAGGAATGGGCCGACAAATATAAGGGCAAATTCGACGACGGATGGGACGCGTATCGCGAACGCGCTTTTGCGCGCGCCAAGGAAAAAGGCTGGATTCCACAGAGCGCCCAGCTCACCCCGCGCGATCCAACCATGGCGTCGTGGGAGAGCATCCCGGAAAACGAAAAGCCGTTTCAACGACGACTCATGGAGGTTGCCGCCGGATATGCCGAGCACGTCGACGTCCAGGCCGGCCGCGTGGTAGATGAGATCGAACGCCTCGGCTA
The DNA here is from genome assembly GCA_963759245.1 of Vulcanimicrobiota bacterium. Lineage (GTDB taxonomy): Bacteria > Vulcanimicrobiota > Vulcanimicrobiia > Vulcanimicrobiales > Vulcanimicrobiaceae > Cybelea. Next base: position 984,295 of record CAVWYN010000003.1, read on the forward strand.
CGGCGATAACACGCTGATCTTTTACATTTGGGGCGACAATGGTTCTTCGGCGGAAGGCCAAAACGGAACTGTCAGCGAGCTACTCGCGCAGAACGCCATCCCGACAACCGTGGCGCAGCACATAGCAGCGCTCAAAGACATTGGTGGACTTGACGCGCTTGGAACGCCGTTGACGGACAATCAGTACCACGCCGGCTGGGCATGGGCGGGAAGCACTCCGTACAAAGGGACAAAGCTCCTCGCTTCGCACTTCGGCGGGACGCGCAATCCGATGGCAATACGGTGGCCGGCCAAGATCAAACCCGACGCCGCGCCGCGGACGCAGTTTCACCATTGTAACGATGTCGTACCGACGATCTACGAGGTCGTCGGGATCACACCGCCCTTCGAAGTCAGCGGCGTACAACAGGATCCCATTGACGGCGTGAGCTTTGCGTACACGTTCGACGATCCGAAGGCGAAGGGACGCCTCATAACCCAATACTTCGAAATCATGGGAAGTCGCGCAATCTATCACGACGGCTGGATGGCAAGCGCATTCGGTCCCCGAGCTCCCTGGGTTCCTGGTGCTCCGCCCAATATAGCAAGTTGGACGCCGGACAAAGACGTTTGGGAACTCTATAATCTTGAAGAGGATTGGACCCAGGCGAACGATCTTGCCGAGCAGATGCCGGACAAGGTTGCCCAGCTGAAGGAGTTATTCATCGTCGAAGCGACAAAAAACAAAGCGTTGCCGATTGGGGGCGGTCTTTACGTACCTCTCTTCCATCCGGAACTGCGCATCGCGCCACCTTATACGGAATGGACCTTTTCTGGAGATACGGTTCGCGTTCCGGAATTCTGCGCTCCAGCACTCGGAAACAAGCCGAACGTCGTGACGATAGACGCCACGCTTCCGGCTAATGCGAACGGTGTTTTGTATAAGCTGGGGTCGAACTCGGGAGGCCTGACGCTGTATATCGACGACGGCATCCTATGCTACGAATACAACTTATTCATCATCCAACGCACCAAAGTACGCGCATCGGGGAAGCTCCCGACCGGCAAAGTTCGGATCGAAGTTGAGACAAAGTATGCCGAACTCCGACCTGCCGGTCCACTCGATGTAACGTTGAGGGTCAACGGGGAGGCCGTTGCGCAGTGTCGCGTACCGATTAGCGCTCCCCTGTTATTCACCGCAAACGACTGCCTCGACATCGGAATCGCACTTGGATCGCCGGTTTCACTCGACTATCGTGAAAAAGCCCCGTTCAGGTTCAATGGAGCGATTGATAACGTCCACGTTCAATACATCGCTAACAAGGAGGGAGCCAAAGCGTCCGCGCGGTGACCGCGCCGATCGTGGCGGTCGAGGGCCCATACGGCGGCTAACAGACAGACGGCCGGTGGGGCGAGCGAGGAACTAACGTAATCCTACTGCAAAGCCTCACAGCAAGCCACTGCGCTTTTCGGAGGGCCGTATGTCTTTAGAGCTTGTTAACACCTTTGCTACGCTAGGCACGTTCTCAGTTATCGCCGCAACTGCGATCGCGGCAATCGTGCAACTGCGCCACATGCGCGGAAGCAATCAAATCGTTGCGCTAAACGAGTTGCGCGAAACCACAGAAACGGCGGAGTTTCGCGCGGCACAGCTATTCGTCCAGACCGAGCTGTCTTCGAAGCTGCGCGATCCCGCATTCCGCTATCAGGTGGCGAACGCTGCTGCCAGAACCGAAGAAAATAAGTCTCTGATTGCTAAGGCAATGATGATCGGTAATTTTTACGAAGGTATGGGTGTTCTGGTAAAAAACGGCCTCGTTGAAGCAGAGCTAGCGATAGCAATGTGGTGGTGGCTCGCGACGAATTTTTGGGAAATCCTCTCGCCGTTTACGGCGATTGCCCGCCGGGTACGTGGTGCTACAGGGTGGGAGAATTTCGAATATCTCACAGTCTTATCGCAAGACTGGGCCGCCGCACATCCTGAAGGTTCGTACCCAGCGCGGAAGCGGCGCCTTGTCGTGAAAGACGATTGGCGCGAAGCCGATCGGCAATACGAAGCCTCGTTGGCAAGGGCATAACGGGGCTAAGGGCTTTCGAGATCGTCGCTTGGGTGGTACGATGGGCTGAGCCCGCATCGCTTCCCGGGGCCTTGTCGGCAGAACCTGATAAGCTTTTCGATGCATTCGCGTCGAGACTTGGAGCAAGGCAAATGATGATTTCAGATTTGGGACGCTATGCATTAGGCGTCTGCGCCGTCACTGCTATGCTCGCAGGCTGCGGATCGCAGACCCCGATCGGAACGCCCGGAGCGATGCCGCAGATGCAAGCGAATCGGCAGATTGTCGCCGAGCCGAAGGGCTTGCAATCAGGTTTGCGGGCAGGGGCCGGCGCAACATGGTATGTCGATGGGGTCCACGGCGACGACGGCAATAACTGCAAGACGAAATCCACGGCCTGCGCCACCATCGGACATGCGATCTCCCTTGCGGCGTCCGGCGACACCATCCAGATCGCCGCGGCCACCTACCAAGAAAATTTAAGCATCCCGTATAACCTGAGGTTAAACGGCGCCAAGCCGGCGACCACAATCGTCGACGGCACAAACAGCGCCAATGTCTTTACGGTCGGCGCCGGCATCAGTCTTACGCTATCGAATCTCACTATCGAAAAAGGTGTCGGCTATTCGGGCGGCGGTGGCGTCGACAGTGCCGGCACGCTTATTGTCAGCAACAGCGTTTTCTACTTGAATACGGCGCTCAGCGGCGGCGCCATTCTTAACACCGGGATGGCGTCCATCAGCAAGACCAGCTTCTTTGGGAACAGCCCCTATTTCTTCGGACATAGCGCGAGCTGCGGCGCCATCGACAACCGCGGCCCGATGACGATCACGACCTCGACGTTTGACACCAACTATGCTAATAACAATACCACCGCCGGTGGCGCCATCTGCAACGGCGCCACACTGACGCTCACGAATAGCACGCTCAGCAACAATCAGTCACAAGGAAACAACACGGGCTACGGCGGCGGGATTTACAACTATGCGGGTACCCTCAACGTTACGAACAGTACCTTTAGCGCGAACTCTGCCACGACGAGCGGAGGAGCCATCTACAGCAATGGGGGGACCGTCCAGATCAGCAATTCGACTTTTGGCACGAACCCAGAGAACATCGGCGGCGGCGGGGCTCTCAGCAACGCGGGCGGCTCGGTTCTCATCCAAGACGGCATCGTCGCGAACAGCGGGAACGGCGGGAACTGTGCCGGCACGATCACGTCCAAGGGCTACAACCTGAGCAGCGACAGTACATGCAATTTTACAAGTAATGGGGATCTCAACAACAAGGATCCCGAGCTCGGCGCGCTTGGCAAGAACGGAGGTCCCACGCAAACAATGGCGCTGCAGATAGGGAGTCCAGCGCTTGACGCCGGCAATCCCGCCGGCTGCCGTGACTTCGTTGGGAAGCTTCTGAAGACCGACCAGCGCGGCAAGCGGCGTCCTGGCGGAACGGAGACCACCGGCTGCGATATGGGCGCGTACGAAAGCCAAACGTACTGATTTAAGCGCCGCCACTCCCGAACTATTTCAGGGCGTTATCGAGAAGACCGTGCCGTTCCCGCTCGTGCCCCCGGACGACGTCGTTCCGTAGAGAGTGCCGTTGACGTTGACAAGCCCTGCCCGCGGGTAAGCGCCGTCTCCCGGCTTCCCCGTGAAGCTATGGAGCAAGGTTTCCTTGCCGGACGTCGTGATCGAGAAGATCGTTCCGTAACCGCTTGTGCCACCCTCAAAGGTTGTGCCATAGAGGGTGCTGTTGACGTCGACCAGGGTTCCAACCGGGTACAGGCCGTCACGAATGCTTTTTCTGAAATAATGGAGTACGGTTTCGGTGCCGCCGGTGGTGATGCTGAAAATCGTTCCGTGTGTGTCCTGCCCGCCGGAACCGGTATTGCCGTAGAGTATGCCCTTGACGTTGATGAGCGGTGCTGCGGGATGTGCGCCGTCGTGAGACAATTTGAAGCTGTAGAGAACGGTCTCGGTACCGGATGGCGTGATCGTGAAGACCGTCCCTTTATGGGACGAAGGTCCGCCATAAGTTCCTCCGCCGTAAGTTGTGCTATAGAGCTTACCGTGATCGTTTAGCAGTCGCGCTCTGGGATTTTGCCCATCAGGAGGACCCTGAAACGAATAGAGCACACCCTCCTTACCTTTAGTCGTGATGGTGAAGACCGTGCCGTATCCTGCGCCGCCGCCCGAGGCCGTGCCGTAAAGCAGGTTTTTGACGAGCAGAAGCTCGGCCTGGGGGGTGTCGCCGTCCCCCTTGCCACCGAAACTATGAAGCACGCTCTCCGCGCCGGAGGTCGTGATTGCAAAGACCGTTCCAGAGTTCTTTGCACCGCCGCCCGGGGTCGTGCCGTAAAGCGTTCCGTGGACGTCCACCAGGCCCGCGGTGGACTTAGCGCCATCCGCCGGATTACCGCGGAACGCGTGAAGCACGGTTTCAACGCCTGAAGGCGTAATCGAGAAGACTGTGCCGCAACCTCCTGAGCTCTCACACCCGTCGCCGCCGCCCGCGGACGTCGTGCCGTAAAGTGTGCCGTTGACGTCGATGAGGGGCGCAACCGGTCCTGCGCCGTCCTTCCTCCCTTTGAAGCTGTAGATTACGTTATAGGCAATGGTCGAAGATGCCGCGGCCGATCGACTCAATGCGCCGATTGGCGGCTGCGATCCGCCGCAACCTGCGAGCAATGCAGCTGCGCAAAGGCCGAGCGTAATGCCCGACCGGTGAAGTGAGACCATTAGTGATCGTCCTCGCGGTTATGGCGTAAAGGCGTAAACAGTCCCACAGCCGCTGGTGTTGTTGACGACGACCATGCAACCTGTATTACCGCCGGCTTCGCTCGTGCCGTACAGCGTGCCGTTCACGTCGAGCAGCGCCGAACGAGGGTCGGCGCTGTCCGGAATGCCGGTGAAGCTATACAACTCCGTCAGCGCACCCGAAGTTGTAATGCTGAAGATCGTTCCGCAGCCGACGCTGCTGCTCGCGCACGCACCGCCGAACTGCGTCGTGCCGTAGAGCGTGCCGTTTACGTCGACCAAGCCGCCAAACGGCGACCAACCCTGCGCCGACTTGTACCCGAAATCGTACAGCACTTTCTCCGTTCCAGCGGTGGTGATGCTGAAAACGGTTCCCGAGGCAAGCTCGCTTGACGACTTGCCCTCCGCACCGACCGTCGTTCCGTACAGCTCGCCATTTAGGCTCACCAAGCTCGAAAGGGGGTGCCCTCCATCCGAGCCGCCCTGAAAACTATAGAGTTTCTTCTCCTTCCCGCCGGTGGTTATACTAAAAACGGTTCCACAGCCGAACACGTAGCAGCCGCTACCGCCGCCGTACAGCGTGGTGCCGTAGAGCGCACCGTTGACATCCGTCAGGCCCGCCCACGGAGCGAATCCATCGCCCGAGCCGCCTTGAAACTTGTGCAATATTTGTTCCGTTCCGCTCAGGCTGATGCTGTAGACTGTTCCGCAGCCCAGCTCACTTTCGCCACCGCACTCCGAGTTGCCGCCCTTAAAGGTCGTGCCGTACAATTTGCCCTTCACGAAGATCAACGGCGAGAACGGATACTCGCCATCGGAGCCTCCCTTAAAGCTGTACAATACCTTCTCAGCGCCCGCGGTGGTGACGCTGAAAACCGTTCCACACCCGGGACTGTAGCAGCCATTGCCGCCGGTGACGGTCGTACCGTAGAGCGTTCCGTGCACAGCGATCAATCCCGCGTTCGGACGCGAGCCGTCGGAGCCACCGCGAAATCTATAAAGAGGCCTCCACTTGCCTGACGGGCTTACGCTGAACACCGTCCCGCAACTGTTAGCGTAAAAGCCAGAGACGCGATGGCAATTGAGGCCGCCCCAACTCGTGGTGCCGTACAACGTCCCGTTCACGTCGATCAAGGCGCCGTCGGGGTTAATGCCCCCGGCATTGCGGTGAAGCCGGCCCGGGTCTCCGAATCCGTGGATCAACTGATACCCCGACGATCCGGTTTGCTTTGTCACCCGGAGCGAAGGTGAGGCGCTGAGCGAAGTCCACGGGCCGCTGCACGCGGCGACTAACGCGGCAGCGGCGGCCATGCCGAACGTGGAGCGGCCCAGAGCAAAGCGTCTCATCTACGAGCACCTCCGCGAACTTGAACGGATTAATTTTGCGCTGCCACCACCCCGAGCGGCGTATCGAAGCTGCCCGTAAACGTCGCAAACGGTGAACCGCCGGTCGGGTATTTGAAAACCTCGCCGCCGTCATTTCCCGCGTCGCCGCAATATAGTAGACCCTTAACGATCCACGTCTGCGCGCAGTCGCCAGCCCCGTTAAACTGTACGGTGTTCTTCAACGTCGCCGTCGTTCCACTCACCGTGTACCGATACGTCTCACTCGTGGTCTGATCGAACACCGTGAGGTAGGTGCCATCCCACTGCACCGAGCCGGGAAACTTCGGGGCGTTGCTCGTTTTGATCGTAACGAATTTGCTGCTGCCCTTCGGAAGCTCGACGAGTGCGAAGTTATAGCTTGAGCCGAGACCGTCGGCAAAGAGATTGCCGCTCGGATCGTAGCCGTTGAAGTACTCTTTGTTCAGCGGCGTATTGTATACTTTACCCGACCCGGTCGCGTTCTTGAAGATCACGACCTGACCGCCGGGACCGGAAGAATTACCCAATAGGACTCCGACTGCAAGATCGCCGCTAAAATTCATGGCGCAGCTGGATGTGTACGTGTAGTTAAGAAACAGCGTCCTGAGCAACTTGTTGGGAACCTGGTATTCGTCAATCAGGTCGTTCGTACGCCCGGGGTTCCAGAAAATCTTGTTTCCATAGCCGTACAAAACGTTGGTGCACCCTTGTCCCCCGGCGCCATTAATCTGACCAATCATCGCGGTGCCTTTTGGATAGTTGAAAATGCTGGCATAGCTGCCGTAGAAGTTGATAACGTACTCGAAGTGCTTCAACCTCCAATGGTCAGGAACTATCGTCGCGTAACGGAGCGTTGGGCTCAGGTTCGCGGCCGTGACCGGCCTTCCGTTCACCCAGAGCGTCTTACCGATGTATTGGTAGTTGAGCGGAGCGGTTGACGGCGCGCCCGCCGAGCCGCCGCTGCACGCCGCGCATATCGCGAGTGCAACCAGAGAGCTGGCCTTTTTTACTAAACCAGGGAAATTCATGAACGTTTGTGCTCCTTTTTTGAGTGATACGGTCGCTTGACTTCCCTAGGCGGCTAAAGAAGCGGGGGCGAGTCAGATTCACTAAGTCGCACTTGAGTGCCTTTTCCGTATTTTGAAATCGCTTACTGCGCGCTCGACGGCGAATTGCTCCCGCATGCAGCGGTCAAGAATAGGAGACAAAGGCCATGAAGCCCTGGCGGTGTGTCTCCGTCAGATGCCCGGCACCGAAACCGCGACCAAGGTGTCTTTGCCGACATTACGGAGAGTCGTAATTGGACTGCCTCCCGCCGGATAATTCCAAATGAGTACGCGACGGTTTGGGCTACCTCCAGCGACGATTGTGTCGCCTTGTATCCAGATCGAAGAAATATAGTTCAGACCCTGAAGCTGTACCTTCCCCGCAACGCGCGCTTTCGCTCCGGTTACCGCCAAACGATAGATCGTTGCAGTGCCGTTAGTAACTGCTAAGTACTTGCCATCCCAACGCATCGCTGATAACCCGTTGAATGTCACCTTTATCGACGGCAGCTCGATTGACACGAAGCTCCTGCTACCCTTGCGCAACTCGGCTAGCGCGGGTACAGACGGAGAAGTGTGACCGTCGATAAAAAGGTTGCCTCTGTTATCGTACGTGCACGCTATTCCGGTGAAGTTGCTGGGAACCGAATAGATTTTAGGCTTCCCTGGAACCTTGCTGTAGATTGCCACCTTGCCTTCGGGCCCTACCGCGAGATCGCCGCTGGTTGGATCGAACGAGCATGAGTTACCCCAGCGGGTTGTGTAGCCAATGGGCTTAGTTCCGCCATGCTGATACACGTTTATGGAATAACCGCCGCTAGGGTACCCAACTATAAAGTAGACATTGCCCCTAGTATCGGCGCATTCGCCGTACTGCCACCCGCCGACGTCGGGGTAGTGCTCTCTATGCTGGCCCTGGGGATAAGAGTAGATATACCCGCGCGCGAACCGATATTGGCCGATGTACAACAAATCCTGTCCGGACGTTGCGTGCGCGGGTATTGCCTGAAGTTTTCCGTAACCGGTGCTAATTGGAAGCACGCTCGCAGCTCTCTGTCCGCCGCCACAACCGGCGAGCAACGCCGCGGCAACGCTAATACTGAGCGCAGAGCGAGCAGAACATAAACTCTTCATCTCTAGTGCCTCCGTTGAAGCCGCACGGACCGAGAGCTAGATATCTTCAGCGCGAAGCCTGCGCGGACCAGCTCGCAGGCTAAGGTCATGCTGAACGATCGATTAACCTACGAAGAGCGGTTGCACGTTCCCTTAAAGTCCGGCTGCGTGCTAGCCACCGTGGCGTATCCGGTAAAGGTGAAGCTATTCTGGTCAGTACGGATGGTTTGACTGTGACCTAACTTGCCGTTGTATGTCGACTGATCCGTCCATTGCTCCGTATTGCCAGTCCATGGCTGTGCGAACGAGACCGACCAGCCGGCTGTGTTGTCGAGAAACGTTTGGACGTAGCGACCGTTCTTCGCGTCGTACGTGGTCGCAATGCTGAGAACGTACGGGCTCGTCATCTTGCCCTGGGCCGGCACGACGACCCATTGGCGCATGACGTCGGAATCGATGGTAAAGGTTGCCGTCGCCGTGTCGGGGGGAGTTCCGATCGGCCCGGCCATACAGGACCACGTGCCGACGTAATACTGCAAGGCCGCCATGCCTGTCATGGGCTGCGCACTCGCCGGCGCGGCAAATCCAACGGCCAAAGCCAATAGAACAAGAGTTTTTATCAAGGAAATACTACCTTTCGCGCGGCCGCAACGGGCCGCAGCTTGCCCAGTTCCCCAGGCGGCCGAGCCTTTCGACAGCGCGTTGGTGTTTTCCGGTTTTGGTGTTCAAATTCAGGGCGACGGGTACAGCGACGGAAACAAACGATCGACGTTACTCCAGAGCTTAAAGCTGAGCCGTCGAAAAAACAGGGTGTTTATACTGAACGCCACGACGCCTCCGACCATTTGAATCGTCAGTGTTGCGTGGGCAACCTCGTTCAAAACGAAAGCGAACGCGGCGCCGGCGAGAACGCTTGTTACAAACGAAATGCTGACGTATGTCGGCATCAGGCCTCTGCCACCACTCTCCCGTTGAACCCATCTCCCGATTAATCCCCGCATAATCGTCGTGAGTCGATCGCACGAACAATTTACTAAGATCGGGTGCGATTTCGGTGTACCGATGGCGTATGCGCGCGATGCCGAAGCTAATGATCACGTCCTCAATTGCAGCCTGCACGACGCGCGTCCATGTGAGTACGCCAGCCACCCAAAGCGGAATCAATAAGCCAAGAACGAAAGCGACGAACCCACCGCGGAACTGCGTCGCACTCCCGAAAAAGCCGATTGCAATAAGCGACGCCGACAATGCCGTCATAAAGATCGTTGAGCGGTTCTGCATATCTTGCACACATAGCTGACGCGCGCTTTGAAGCGTGAAATGTTCGGTCGTCAGGATCGTTATGTCAGGTGTGCCGGTAGCACCGCCGCTAAGCAATCGACATGCACCTCCCGCCCTAAGCTCGCAAGGCGCGAGCCGGCTTTACTCGATACGCTCGTGAGAGCGGCGCCCGGATTTGCTGCGCTCCGCCGCACCCGGCGAGCATTACCGCAGCTGCCCGGCGCGTAGCGGTCAAGACCCAAGTCCGTCATCTGCCTTGCTCCTCGTCCCATGAAACGGATCGGCGACTAACTACGTTCGGCGTTGGTGTCGTCGGTTCCAGCGTAGCAGCTAGCCCGCTTTACAACCTCCTTAGTCAATTCATGTGCAGAATCGCGGTGGCTAATGGACACCCTGCGTGCAAGCCCTAGGCAAAGACCTGTTTGGGCCGCATCGCGTTGCTAAGAATGGGACGAGCGCTCCCGTGACTCGATCGTAGGCTTGGCCGGATATATCGCCGTGCTGGTTGATCCAACCCCAATGGATGAGATGCAGCGACGAGGCTGGGCGGACGAGCGCGTTGAGATCGGTCAATGCGGCGTTTTCCCAGATCGTTAACCGACTGCCGTGCGGGTAACGGGCGAGCGTCCCTGATTCGGCGAGAACCTGACCGGCATTGTTAGCGTAAGCGGCCGAGCTAAGGTTATCACCCGGGAGCGTTCCAAGATCGGTCATCTTGCCGTTCTGCCAGAGGAATGCATGCGCGGTTTTGTTGCCCCTCAGCGCCGAAAGACCAGTGACTTGATCGCGATCGTTTACACCGTAAGCGGTGTTCGCAATCGTGCCCCCGAGGTTGCCGAGATCGATCGGCTTGGAGTCACCGTGCCTCCAAAGTACGGCGTGATTCGAGATCGGAAGGCTGAGTACGGGACCGCACGCTCCCGAAACGCCGACAACGTCTCCGCGCTCATTGATGTCCTGGGCTTCGGAAACGGCGTCGCCCTTCAGTGGAGGCAAACGATGGATTCTGCCGCTCGCCGGATCCCATGTGAACGCTTCGTAGTCGAGAACCTGGGGTGCGACGCAGGATGGGTCGCGAATCTTCGTCTCAGCAAAAGCAGCGACGAGGCCGTGGTTATTGATGGCAGCAACAGTATTGTTGTTTCCGCCTAGAGTCGGGACCAGCGTTCGCCTTCCGTTCTGCCAAAGAAACGAGAGGCATGTTTGATGCGTCCCGTAGCCGCAAAAGTCTTCGCCTAACGGATCCGGTGTACCAGTGTCCGATCCGCCAACCGGTATAACGCCGCGGTCGTTCATAACGCCTACCGCCGAATTCGGACCGCCGAGCGTGCCGAGATCTTGCATGACCCCGTTCCTCCAAAGAAACGGATGGAAGCTCATGTTTCCCGGTACATTCGACGTGCCAGCCACCCAGCCACGATTGTTGTTGCTGATAGCGATGTGCTCGCCGCAACAGTCCCGCCCGCCGAGCGAGCCGAGGTTCTGCACGACGTAGTAGAGCGTCTTCTGGGGGGCTGGTGGCGGCTGTCCAACCTGCTGCGATCCACCGCAGCCTGCGAGTATCGCAATGGCCGCGTATATGCCTAATGTATAAGGGCTTAGATCTGAAATCTTCATTCGCCTTGCTCCGATCTCGCGTTAACGCATCGAGAAGCCGAATCAGGTCCTGGGCTGCAGGCCCCTCGGAGGCCAAGCTTGCCCAGCACGATTCTAGCACCCGAGGCACGACAACGAAAGATGCTTGAACCCAAAGCAGGCCCGAGCTACGAGCGCTCTTCTTTCACGAGACTAAGCAACGCGCCCAATGCCGCGCGGGCGGGAGCTGCGCGCAGCCCCGGTATGCGCGGGCGGCGGGGCTTATCTAGCGAGGGGCGACGCTGACGACAACGCTATATGACTCATAACCCGGCTCTTTGATGATCTTCGTCGCATGCCCGCCCTTCGGGTAGTCGTAGAGAGCAACTCGATGGGTAACCGTTGCGACGATGGCCGTGGAGCCTTCGATGAAGAAGTCGTCCAACGCGCCGCGGATCAACGTTTTCCCGGCGCGCCTTCCATGCGCACCGTTGATCGCGAAATGGTAGATCCTGCCACAGCAACCGCCGCCGTAGGGGCTCGCGCTGCCAACCTCAAGGCGATTGCCGAGCCATTGCAGTCCGGCCGGTTGCCCATTGTTGCGTTCGTCGTAGGCAACGTTCTCGAATGCATTGCCGCCGCTGGGAAGCTTGGCGATCTGGATTGCCGGCGCACCCGAGCTATCTGCAAAGAGATTGCCGGCGTCGTCATAGGCGCAGAACAACGGCACAAACGGAACCGAATATATTGTAGGCTCTCCCGTTGCGCCGGGATAGACGCTGACACTTCCGCTTTCATCCGCCACGGCGAGGTTGCCCGTGCTTCGATCGACCGAACAGGCGATCGGGTAGCGCGAGTCTCTCAAAATGTTGATCGGCTTGCTGCCGCCGTGCGCGTACTCAACGATCTGGGAGGCCCCCTGGTCGGTGATGAAGACATTCCCGGATCCGCCTACGCAGAGGCCACGCGGAGCCGTAAAGCCCGTTAACGTACCGACGCGGCGTCCCGCAGGATACGAGAACACATAAATGGCGATGTTAATGTCATCCGAAACGTAAAGCAAGCCGGACCTTTTCGCTTCCGGCAGCATCCACGACGCACCGTGCGCAGCGTGCGTTGCGATCGTAGTTTGCGGTCTCGCGCCGGGCGCGCTCATCGGCGGCTGCGAACTGCCGCAACCTGCAAGCATTGTCGCAGCGACGCAGCTGGTAAGCGCGTAGCGGCCGAGATCCAAGCTCTTCATGTGCCCCGTTCCTCGTCTGTGAATGGATCGACGGTGTGAATGGATCGACGGCTAAGGGCCTTCGGCGCCTCGCGCCAGGCACCCGCGTTGCAAGCTTAGTCGGCAACGGGCTCGGCACCGCTAGGCTATGGGCGGGGCCTACAACCTGGCCTGCACCAAGGATAAATGGTTGGCCGAGTGGAGTCACAACGCCGAGCTGCGAAGTGCTCGACCTATAATTGCAAAAGTTTTTGGACGGAGCAAAGACATGAACGCTTCCAAACAAGTCGACAGGCTGATCCGCGAGACTGGTGACTGGCGCGGCGAAGTGATAGCTCGAATCCGAAAGGTGATCCTCAGCGCCGACGCGGGGATCGTCGAGGAGTGGAAGTGGATGGGCACGCCGACGTTCTCCAAGAACAGCGTGATCTGCATCATGAATCCGCACAAAGGCAAGGTGAAGGTGACCTTCGCTGACGGCGCGGCGCTCCGCGATCCGGACAAGCTTTTCAACGCAGGCCTCGGGGGCAAAAAATGGCGAGCGATCGACCTTTTCGAAGGCGACAAGATCAACGAGCGCGCTCTGAAAGCCCTCGTTAAAGAAGCCGCGGCGTTCGATGCGTTGAAGGCGAAAGCCGCTGCGAGCAAACGCAAGGCCAAGCCTCGCAAATCAAAGTAGATTAAGGTTGGCGGTATCTGCGCGCGGGGGGCAGAAGAATGCGCGGCCTAGTGCGACGGAGGGACGATGGACGACCAGATTACGAAGATCGCCGAGCTGCTGCGTCAGGTCGGCGAAGTACATCATATAGTCTTTGCCGATACTGACGGGAACGACGACGATTGGGCCACGTTTTACTCGGACTGGCTGCTGCATCACAGCGACCTCCCGCGGCTGCTCAAGCGCACTCCGGTGCGTAGCCACCTCACGCGCGATTTAGTCGAGTTCGACCAACGGTACGCGAGCGAGAAGCCGTCGGACCCCTGGCCGACATGGTACGCTCAGCAGCTCGCAGCAAAATACTGAGCGCGGCGCCCTTGTCGCCCTTCGACTCCGCTCGCTAGCGCTCGCTGCGCTCAGGGCTGCGATGTAATCCGTCCTTCGACTCCGCTCGCTCGCGCTCGCTACGCTCAGGATGACATTACTACGCCGCTGCGCTCAGGGCTGCGATCTAACCGGTCCTTCGACTCCGCTCGCTGGCGCTCGCTTCGCTCAGGATGACAATATTAGGCCGCTGCTCGCTTCGCTCGGGATGACACGCCTGATCGGGAGCGCGCTTGTCGCCCTTCGACAGGCTCAGGGTGACAAGGGCTGCCAGGGTAGGGGCGGCGAGAGAAAGAAAATGCCCCGCCCCAACCTGCACCACTTCGGAGGCTACAGTAAATGCGCGAAACTCTATCGCGCCGCGTGCTGGTCGCTGCCGCGGCACTCACTTTCGCAGCCGGGTGCTCCAACAATCCAACCTCGTTCACGCCCGGCCAATCCTCGTCGCTGAGCCCTTCGTCACAGCGGATCGTCGCGGGCATGCGCGTGCTGCCCGGGCCCGCCGTGTCGGGCCCGACCCTCGTTCCCCTCGTGCCGCGCGACGTCAATGCGCCGCGCGGATGGCCCGTCACGCCGGACAAGAAGAGAAGGCATCCCGAGCTGCTCTTCGTTTCCGACTCTTCGAGCGGCGTTCTCATCTACAACCCGGCCACAGTGAACGGATCTCCCACGGGATCGATCACCAGCGGCGTCAATGTCCCCGCTCAGCTCGCCGTCGATAAGGTGAGTTCGCTGTACGTTGCCAACCTCGGCAACAACACGATCACCGTCTATGCGAAGGGCAGCAAGACGCCGAAGTTAACGATTAGCTCCGGCCTTAGTGGACCCTATGGAGTCACGGTCGACTCCACCGGTAACGTCTTTGCGAGCAACCTGAACAATAACACGGTCGTCGCATACCACGCCGGTCAAACGACGCCGTATGAGTCGATCGACTTCAGCTCACTCGGTCAGCCGGTCGGCCTCGGCGCCGATAGCATGGACAATATCTGGGTCGCGTGCGACACGAGCAGCGCCGTTTTCGAAATTCCCAAAGGATCGACGACCCCGAAGAATGCCGGACTTTCCGGCCTGAACGGACCGATCGGAATCTCATTCGGCGGAAGCAACCTAACGTACGTATCGGACTTCGGCGCCAACCCTTCGAACGTCCAAGTCTATACGTACGGGACGACGACGCCAAAGGCTACGATCACGACCGGAATCGAACAGAACGGGCCGACCCTCAACGCGGTCACCCACGCCAACACCTTCTTCCAGTCGAATCAGAGCTTTAACGTCGTCGGCTACAAGCTCGGCGGGACGAGCCCATTCTCGACACTCAAGGGCGCGTCGTCGCCGCTCGGTATCGCCTCTTCTCCGTTAGTCCTCAAATAGCCGAACTCGTTCGAGGAAAAGCGCGAGCGCGTGGCCTTCAGGCCGCGCGCTCGTTACTTAAAGTGCTGGGCGATGAAGTCGATCCAGTAGTGATAGACGTCCACCGTGCGGACCGGATCGCGGGGGAAATGCCCATTAATCGGCCACACGCGCAGCGTCGCGTCTTTGTGATTGTCGCGTAGGGCGCGCCAATACATCGACGACGTCGCAAACGGATCGCGATTGTCGCCGACATCCGAGAGGATAAGGACCGGCGTCGTGACGTCGGCTGCGTACGTGATTGCCGAGGCCTGCCGCCATTCCGCGGCGTTGGCGCGGAGGAACGGCGAGCCGTGGAAGAGGTCGGCGTCGGCGAGGCTGTCGTCGGCAGTCCCGTAGTCGGTGATCCAGTCGTTGACCGATGCGCCCGAAACGGCGGCTCTCCAAATATGGTACTTGGAGATCATCCATGCGGTCATGATCCCGCCGTACGACCATCCGCACACGGCGATGCGAGCGTCGTCGACGACGCCCCGATCGCGCACTGCCGCCACCGCCGCCATGATGTCTTTGCCCGGCCCCGCTTCCGGATCGTAGAGCACGGCTCGCTGATACGCGAGGCCGCGATCGGTGCTGCCGCGATAGTTCGGCCGCACGACGAACCAGCCGCGCGCCG
Organism: Vulcanimicrobiota bacterium; assembly: GCA_963759245.1. GTDB lineage: Bacteria > Vulcanimicrobiota > Vulcanimicrobiia > Vulcanimicrobiales > Vulcanimicrobiaceae > Cybelea. The sequence continues at coordinate 999,766 of CAVWYN010000003.1, forward strand.
CCATGACCTGTGCCCAGAAGTCGAACGTCAGCGCGGATTGCGAGGTCGGGCCGCCGTGAATGAAGACTACCAACGGATACTTGTGACTCTGGGAAAAATCGGGTGGCGTAAAGAGGACGCCGTCGCCGCGGATGCCGGTCGTGGTCGGAAAGGTGATGCGCTCGGCCGACGCCATCGTGAGCCCTGCGACCGGCGCGTTAAAGTCGGTCAGTTTTTGCGGGGATGCGTTCGCGCCGTACGCGTAGAGTTCGGGAGGCTGTTTCGTCGACGACGCGACGAAGACGAGCGATCCTCGCGGGCCGATCGTCCCGGCCAGATCGGAGGCTACGTTCAGCCGGCCGAGGTCGACCCGCTGCGGCGCTCCTTGCAGCGGCACCCGATAGAGCGCGATCGACGCGTCCTCGGGCACCTTCACGTAGAGACTTTGCGAGTCCGGCGCCCAGGCCACGTCGTCGATCGTGCGCCCGTTGGGAACGGCGATCGCGGTTCCGACGCCGCCCGACGGAGAGGTCACGTACACTTCCGTCAGGTTGATCTGCGGGTCGCCGTCGGAATAAAGGTAGGCGACGTGTTTGCCGTCGGGCGAGAAGAGCGGGTTGCTTTCCCATGCCGCGTGCGGCGTCAAGGCGCGCAGCGTGCGCGTCGTCACATCGAGCAGCGCGACGCGCGAGTAGCTCTCGTCGTTTAGGATCGCGTTGGGCGTGAGCGTGAACGCGATCGTTTTTCCGTCCGGCGACCAGGAGAGCGTCGATTCGCCCTCGCCGGTCGCGACGCTTTGCGAACCAGACGTCAGCTGCGTGGTCTCTCCGCTCTGCAAGGATACGAAGAAGAGACGCGCGGGATCGGGCGAGTGTCGCGCGACGATCGGCTCGGTCGTAAACACGAAGCTGTCACGGAAACGATCGGCGCCGGTGCGATCCACCGGCGCGTCGGTCGCCACGTAGGCGAGGGCCTCGCCGTCGGGGCGCCAGGCGAACTGATCGACGCCGTCCTTGGCGTGGGTGACGGCCCGCGCGTCGCTGCCGTCGAGCGGCATCACGAAGACCTGATCGTGCGCGTTGTCGCCCTTGCCCTCTTCGGCGATGAACGCGAGCCGCGAGCCGTCGGGCGAGAAGGCCGGATCGGAGAGATCCTTGCGTTGCGATACGAGCGTCCGTTGCGAGCGAGTGGCGAGATCGACCAACACGAGCTCGTCGTCGTGCCGGTCCTCACTCCAGGCGACGCGCGACACGAGCACGACCGCGCTCTTTCCGTCGGGCGAAATTACCGGCGACTCCAGATTGACCAGCCGCTGGTAATCGTCTTCGGCGATGGCCGGCGTCCTTTCCGCGCCCGGCGCCGGCGGCGAGGCGGCCAGCATGACGGGGAACAGCAAAACGGCAGCCAGCGATTGCGCAAACTTCGGAATCATCCGGAATCGTTTGGTAGCCCGAACGCGCAGACCTTCGATGCCTGCTCGCTCCGCTGGGAGCGAGGTCGGCGGTGACGAAGGTTCGTGCACGCGGCACCGTTGCAATGAATGGAGCAGACGGATGACGACTTGGAGTTTGCGTGCGTTAAGCGCCTTCGTGGCCTCGATCATCTTGGCAGGGTGCAGTGTGTCGCCCTTCCCTTCGACTTCGCTCAGGGCAGGCGCTCAGGGTCCCTTCGACTCCGCTCAGGGTGACAAGTCCGGGAGCTCGCCGATCAAGCACGTCGTGCTCATCATTCAGGAGAATCGGAGCTTCGACAATTTCTTCGCGCTCTTTCCGGGCGCCGACGGCGCGACGCGCGGCAAGATGAAGGTGCGACGACGCGGCGAGTGGGTCGATAAGTGGACCCCGCTCACGCCGCACTCGCTGATCATGGGGAGCGATATCCAACACTGTCACGATTCCTTCCAGAAATCGTTCAACCGAGGAAGGATGGACGGCTTCAATCTCGTCAATTTCGGCGTTTGCCGGCACCCCGGAAACCGCGTGGGAACGGCGGTCTACCAGTACGTGCAGCAGAGTCAAATCCAGCCGTACTGGGACATGGCGGAGCAGTGGGTCTTGGCGGACCACATGTTCCAGACGCAAGGCAGCGGCAGCTTTACCGCGCATCAGGATCTCATCCGAGGCGCAACCGACATCAACTCTACCGACAGCCTCATCGACAACCCGACCGGACAGCCGTGGGGCTGCGATGCGCCGCCGAACGCAGTGACCGACCTGATAACCTCCGCCGGCAAGTATCTTCCGGATCAGGGCCCGTTTCCGTGCACGAATAAGTTTCCGTCGTCCTCGTCGTACGAGACGCTGGCCGACTTGCTCGATGCCAAGAGTGTTTCCTGGAAGTACTACGTGCCGTGTTTCGGCACGGCGGAGGGCTGCACTCCCAACAAGAAGTGTCCCGACTGCGCCGGCAACCTGCTGAACGCATTCGACGTGATCTATCGCGTGCGTTACGGTCCGGAATGGAACACGAACTTCGGAATGCCCGCGACGAAGATCTTTAGCGACATCACGAGCGGCGTTTTGCCGGCAGTCTCGTGGGTGATTCCCGAGGACAACGAGGACGATCATCCGGGAAATCGCGTCGACAAGGGCCCGTCGTGGGTTGCGAGCGTCGTCAACGCGATCGGGCAGAGCAGCTACTGGGACTCGACGGCGATCGTCATCCTGTGGGACGATTGGGGCGGCTTCTACGACAACGCGGTGCCGCAGCAGTTCGGCGGCAACCTGGGCGGTTTGGGCTTCCGCGTTCCATGCCTCATCGTATCGCCGTACGCGATACCCGGACAGGGGACCAACGGCGGCTACATCTCACACACCCAATACGAGTTCGGCAGCGTTCTGAGATACATCGAAGATAGTTTTGGCCTCGGACGGCTCAACACCACCGACGCGCGCGCCGCGAGCATCGCCGACGTCTTCAACTACGCGCAGAGCCCGCGCGCGTTCACGAAGATCAAGTCGGAGTACTCGATTCGATACTTCGAAAGCCAGCCGCATACGATCCAGCATGGCGACCCCGAATAACAGAAGCATCGCGATTTTGGTCTGCGCGCTTCTCGCGAGCTGCGCCCACGAGGATAGTCTGGCGCCGCTGCCCGCCGCCGGGACGGCCGTGCTATCGCAAAGCCCCGGATATCACTCCGTGTATCGTTTCGCGGGAGCACCGCGCGACGGCGCCAACCCGAGTGAAGGTTTGCTCTCGTCCGGCGGCGCGCTCTACGGCACGACCGTGAACGGCGGCGCGAACGACGTCGGGACGGTCTATACGATCAGCGGCTCGGGGGCCGAGCACCTGCTATACAGTTTTCCAGCGCACGACAACGGTAAGGCGCCGCAGTCGGCGCTGATCGCGCTGCATGGCGCGCTCTACGGCACGACGTTCGGCGGCGGCGGGACCGATTGTGGCGGCGGATGCGGGACGGTTTTCAAGATCGGCACGTCGGGCAACGAGAAGGTGATTTACGCGTTCACCGGCGGTAACGACGGACAGAATCCATTCGGCGGGGTGCTGCCGCTGAACGGAAAGCTGTACGGCACGACCACGCAAGGCGGGTGCGCCACGTCGTCGTGTGGGGGTGCGTGCAACTGTGGATCCGTTTTCTCGATCGACGCCTCCGGTTTCGAGACGCAGGTTCACCGGTTCTCGGGCTCCATGGCGGACGGCGCATATCCCCAATCGGGATTGACCTATTCCAACGGCGCGTTCTATGGCGTCACGCTGTTCAGCGTCTTTAGGGTCACCCCGAAGGGCGCGTTCCGGCTGCTGCATTTGTTTGCGGGCCAAAGTGACGGCCGGGCCCCGATGGGGGCCGTTGCGGTCGTCAACGGCACGGTGTTCGGCACGACGATGGCCGGCGGCGGCACCGGATGCGGCGGTAGCGGATGCGGGACGGTATTCAAGGTGAGCGCTCCGGGCCACGAGCGCGTGCTGTATCGATTCAAGGGCGGCAGCGACGGCAGGACACCGGCAGGGGGTCTGCTCTCGATCAACGGGCTTCTGTACGGGACGACGACGCTGGGCGGAGGATGCAGTGATTCAGCCGCCGGATGCGGTACGATCTTTAGCGTGAACCCTGCATCCGGCGCGGAGCGCGTGCTTTACAGATTCAAGGGCGACAGCGACGGCGCGAGTCCGGGGCGAGGCACCCTGATCGAGGTTGGCGGAGCGCTCTACGGCACGACGGCAAAGGGCGGCGCCAACAACGGCAGCGGGACGGTTTTCAAGATCGTTCCGTGAGGCTGAGCCGAGCCGAATTCGAACGCGTCGTGGAAGAGGCGCTCGAATCGCTACCAGCGCGGTTCGCTGCGCTCGTCGAGAACGTCGTCATCGCAGTCGAAGAAGAGCCGTCGCCCGAAGACCTCGACGGCATCGAGGAAGATGACGACGGCGATTCCGAGCTGCTCGGCATCTATCGCGGCGTCGCGCTTACCGAACGCACGCACGACATGCCGCTACTGCCCGACGAGATCGCCGTGTTTCGCGGTCCGATCAACCGCGTAGCGCTCACGCGCGACGAGGCCGTAGAGGAGGTGCGCGAGACCGTGATGCACGAGCTGGGTCACTACTTCGGTCTTGACGACGAGGACATGCCGAATTGACGAAACGTCTTCAAAACCGCAAGGGCGAGTACATACTCGCCCTTGGTCGTGAGATCTCGTCCTGACTAGCTGCGGCTAGCGGCTGACCGCGACTCCCTGCGCGGAGCACTGGCACGTCAGGATGTTCGTCGGTGAGCTGGCGCCGGGCGCGACTTCCTCAACGCTGGACTCGCCGTTGGCCTGATAGACGGCGCCTTGCGCAGTCACCCACGTCAACCCGTAGCCGCCGACCTGTGAGATCGTGCGGAACGGTTCGGTTTGGCCTGGTGCGAAGACCGCCATCGTCCCGGCGCCGGCGACGTAGATGTTGCCGGCCCCGTCGATACCCATCCCGGGCCCCGTGATGTTCGCCAAGTCGAGGTTGACCGGCGAGACCTGCGAGGCGCCCGGCGCGAGGCTGACGATGTGCAGTGCCAGCTTCGCCTGTTCGGCAATCAACAGGTTGCCTTTAGGATCGAAGGCCATGCTGCCGGGTGTGAAGGCGTAGCCGCCGACGCCGGTATCGATGCTCTTCTCAGCTACATTCTTGCCCGGCGCGAATACTTGCACCCAGCCTTCGTCCTGGACTGATTCGTTAACGTAGACGTTCCCACTCGCATCGGCGGCGACGCTTGCGGGATAACCTTTAAAGTTCGTGATGCTAAAGAACGGCGACGACGCGCCGGGCTTGAATTCGGTCACGCTCGCAGGCAGCAAGTTGGGCTCGTTGGCGACGTACAGGATGTTTTTTGCGTCGACGAACATGCCGAACGGCCGGCCCGCGCCATTGGTGATCAACCGGATTTGTTGCGGGTTCTTCATGCTGGCGGGATAGACGTGGATCTGACCGAGGCCGGGCTGCCCGTCGATATCCGCGACGTAGAGAACGCGGCCGCTATGGTCGGGCCCGAGGGCCACGTTGCCGGCCGGCTGGACTTGATTCGATCCGGCAGCGGGCAGAGAAGGCGAAAGCGACTGATTCGCGCACCCCGCGAGCAGTCCGATCGCGACTAGCGCCGCAGCCGTTGGCCGTAGAAACTGCATGACTCTGATGATCTCCTTAAAAGACACGTTGCGATTACCCCGCCAGGGTAGCCGCTAGGTGTGAAGAGAGTCTGAAGCCCATGGCACGCTGGAGACAACGTGGTACAATAGGTAATACACAAGGTGAAGAGGGAGAGCTTAGAGCCAACCGTGTACGAGCCAAAGGGCGATCCGTTTTTTGAACAACTAAAGGCCGACGTCGAAGCGGGAATCGAAGCTGTCGACCAAGGGCGCGTGTTCTCCGCGATGGAGGTGCGCGAGCATTTCCGTAGACGAAGCGAGGAACTGCGTAAAGAACAGGAACCGCTCAAGAACTAGAGTGCCGAAGCTCAAGTACTCCGAGCGTGCGCTCGAAGATCTTGACGCGATCTATGCGTACATCGCAATTGACGGCGTCAGTCGAGCCGACAGCATCCTGAACCGTATTCTCGATGCAATCGAGGTGCTGCACTGGTCACCGCAGGCCGGCCGGCATCGCCCAGAGTATGGGCCAGACATTCGCACCATCGCCGCTCACCCGTTCGTCGTATTCTACCGACAGCGTGGTACGCTCGTCCAAATTTTGCGCGTTATAGACGGGCGACGAGATCTAGGTACGGTCTTCTTCAGCCCGCTCGTCGAGGCGGCCGCTTAGCGTCAGGTCTACTCGCTGTCGGGCTGTATGTCCGAGGGTTTCTGGTGGAGGAAGAACGAGCTCGAATACTTCGCCGGGATTATTTGGAATGGGCGCGGCGCCATGTTGAAGTTAAACGCGTTGCCGATGCTGGTCGCTCGCTGATCGAGCTTGCCGAGTGTGCCAAGGCTCCAGTTGTCTTCCACGAAACGAAGAATGCTCACGGTTTCGTATTGCGTGTGTTCTACGTGGGCCTTAACGTAGGGTGAAATGATGAGCAGGGGGACGCGGAATCCGAGGCCCCCTTGTCCGTCGTAGAATGGAGGCGGCACGTGATCGTAATAGCCTCCCCAATCGTCCCACACCACGACGATCGCACTGCTCTTCCAGTATTTGCTTTTGCCGATCGCGTTGACGATCGAGGCAACCCACGACGGCCCCTTGTCGCACTTGCACTGCTCGGCGGGGTGGTCGGAGTTCGCGCCGTTCGGCGTTATCCACGAGACGGCGGGCAGGCGACCGCGTCTAATGTCGTTGAAGATTTTTGTGTCGGGCCAAACCACTTTCGTGCCCCACTCGCTGCCGTGACGTACGGCATAGATCGCGTCAAACGCGCTCCATATGCCGGAGCCACCCGCTTGTCTGTTGCCGGCCGGATAGACTTGGTTGGCATAGAATTTCCAAGACACGCTCTTAGCGTCTAATAAATCGCGCATCGTCGCGTAGGGGGAGCTGCCGTAAGCCGGATAGCACGGAAAGGGACCCTTGAATACGTAATGCCCGGAAGTCGTCAGGAATGGTACGGTGGCGGTGGAGTTGGAATCGCATCCCCAGGGGAAGCCGGTCGGGTTATCGATCGCACTTTCGGACGGACTGCTCTTGATCACCGTGCCCGCAGCGATGAGATCTTGGTGGCCGGTGAAGCTGCTGCTTCCTTGAGACTGGAACGTGTTATCGGCTAAGACATACTGTTTGGCCATGTCCCAATACGGCGCGACGTCCTGGGGATTAACGTACTGATACAGATACGTGCACGTCGGGCCTCCTTCAGCGTTCGGGCCGAACTTTTGGACGTCGAAGGCGTTCATTTCGCATGGGGTAGACGAATGCGGCTCACCCGAGCTCGAATTACAATCAACGAGGTATCCGCTCGGATACGTGTGCGGTAAGTCCTGATTCCAGCCAAAGGGTTGTCCTGTGGGTGGAGTAGTCGGAAAGCCTTTCCCGAGTATGTTGACTTCGGTAAGCGGAATGGACGTTGGTGCCGTTATCACACGCTGCGCGTCGGCAGCGCACGCTTGAGCGATTGTCTTGGGCATCGTGACCACCTGCCCAGTCGTGGTGCCGTTAGCGTTCGGGAAGGTCGCGAAGAAGTTGTCGAAGCTGCGATTCTCTTGAATGACGATGACGACGTGCTTAATCGGCGTGCTCCCCCGATCCGAGAGCAGCGTCGGAAGCGCGACGTTCGTGAATCCGCTCGAAGGGCTATTGGTGGTGCACGCCACAATGCCGGCGGCTGTTATGACCAAAAGAAACGCCAAGCTCCCACCGTGTAGGCGCACCAACATTCCCTCCCTCCGAGATCGGAACCACGAGCTTGGCTTCGGTCGAATGAAACCCTGCGAGCGTCGAGCCGGCCGGGCCGGAACGGCCGGGCCCTCGTCGAATCGATTTCGCGAGGGGGAGAGAATAATGAAGCGTTTCGGACTTCTCAGCGTCTCGACGATCCTCGGCGGCGCTACGCTCGCGGCGTGTTCGCACGGCGCCGTTTCAAACTCGTTACCTTCGATCTCCAGCGCCGCGTTTGCTGAACGCCCGAACACGGGCAGCTTCAAGTCGCTCTACAGCTTCAAGGGTCTTCCCGACGGCATGGAGCCGGCGGCCGGCATGGTGGTTTTGGCCGGCACGCTGTACGGCACGACGCAAGTTGGCGGCATGGGCGGAGCCGGCACCGTTTTCGCTACAAGTATTGTGGGCAAAGAGCGCGTTCTCTACAGTTTTGGCAACGGCCCCGATGGGGTTCTACCGGCGGCCGGCCTCGTCGTCTTAGGGGGAGTGTTCTACGGAACGACGTTCTCCGGCGGCAGCCATGGATTCGGAGCGGTTTTCAAGGTAGACAAATCGGGCCACGAACACTTGGTTTACAGTTTCAAGGGAGGTACGGACGGAGCCGCTCCGTCGGCGCCGTTGATCGTCGACAAGGGTGCTCTCTACGGCACGACGCTCGATGGTGGCGGGAGCTCGAAGTGTCCGCAAGGGTGCGGCACGGTGTACGAAGTTACGACCGCCGGGAAAGAGCACGTCGTCTACGCTTTCAAGGGGGGAAGCGACGCAGCCAGTCCGTTGGGTAATCTGATCCTTGTGGGCTCGACATTCTACGGCACGACGGCGAACGGCGGCAAGAACGGCGTCGGCACGATCTTCAAGGCGGGCGTCTCGGGAAATGAGCAGGTACTGCATTCGTTCGGAACGGGTGAAGATGGATCGGAACCGGAGGCCGGGCTCGTTAGCGTTGGCGGGAGGTTCTACGGCACGACTAACAACGGCGGAAAAAGCTTCTCCGGCTCGGTTTTCGTGACGAGCGCCGCCGGCGGCGAACGCGTACTCTACAGTTTCAAAGGCGGCAGCGACGGTGCGAACCCTGAAGCGAATTTGATCGCCGTGAAAGGCGAGCTGTACGGGACGACGGCCGGCGGCGGCGCCGCGAATCTGGGGACGATTTTTGCGGTGAGCACGGCGGGAAGCGAACACGTGGTGCATGCATTCAAAACCGCCTCAGAGGGCTCGGACCCGAGAGCGCCGCTGATTGCAGTGAACGGAACGCTCTACGGCACGACTTCGATGGGAGGCACCGGCAGCGTCGGAACGATCTTCAAAGTATCGCCCTAATGTCGGCAAGGGAAGGGTGACGCAGATGAACGTTGAGGATTTTTCGTTCGGGCGGATTCGGATCGACGGCACCGAGTACGAGCACGATGTCGTGATCGATCACGGCAAAATCGGGAAGCGGAAGAAGAAGCCGTCGAAGCAGTTTCAGGAAGAGTACGGCCACACGCCGCTCTCGGCGCGCGAGGATATTCCCTGGAACTGCAAACGCCTCATCATTGGAACCGGTGCGTACGGGCGGCTTCCCGTGATGGACGAGGTCACCCGCGAGGCGGCCCAGCGGCACGTCGAGTTGCTGCTGCTCCCGACGCCGGCGGCGATCGATAAAGTGAACGAGGGCGACGCCGAAACGAACGCGGTCTTACACGTGACCTGCTGAACGGAGTCGCGAGTACCAGACGATGAGCGCTCCAAGCAACGCGTCGCTGAGCGCGATGGCGAGGATCGTCGTTACGACGCCGGCAAGACCGTTCGCCGGGTGAAGAAACGGGTAGGGAAACCAGCCCGTGATGGCGCCGCGAACCATCGATCCGGCGCAGTAGACGAGGGGATAGATTAGCCACGTGCCGACGATGCGGGGGTACGAACCGCTCAAGTAAGCGGGCGCCACGACCCAGTCGGCGACGACTGCGACGGGCGTGACGTAATGCAATACCGCGTTGACCCAGGGAAGCGACGTCCGTAGCGCCTCCTCGCGGCCCGCGAGGAGCAGTGCGTATACGATGCCGGTCGTCGCGAGATAGAGCGTCAACGCGCCTCGGAACGACGCGAGGCGAGCCGTGAACGCCGCCGCCACCAGCATGACGACCGCCAGAAGGTTGCTCTGGATGGTGAAGAAGCTGAAGAAGTTCACAATCGAGCGACCGCGGTGGATCGAATCGTATAGCTGGGCGACGACCGCGGCGAGCGTCAAGCCTCCCACGGCGACGCGGAGAATGCGGTGGAGCGTCGGCATCAGTATAACTTCAGCTTAAGTGTTACTGAGGGTCAAAGTAAAATCAAAGGTTTGCATGACAAGCTTTTGACGTTTTTCCCATTGTGAACGCGCTTGAGAGGTAGCACACTAAGCTTCAGGAGCATTCTTACGTCTCCACTAATGAGGTTCAACCCAAAAATGCTGAAACTAGCTTCCCTACGACGGCCGCTCGGCACGCTAGCGCTGCTTGTCGCATTCATGAGTCAAGCGAGCTGGGCGTTGGCCGGTACGAGCGGGAATATCGCGGGAGTGGTTCGCGACGCCGCAACCGGCGCACCAGTCGCCGGCGTGCAGCTGCACATCGCTTCCGGGTCGCAGGAAATCACGACTACGACGGACGCCCACGGTCATTTTGTCGCGTTTTATCTTCAACCCGACGACTACACGATGACCGCGGAGAAGGCGGGATACGCCACGCGAACCGCTTCGGGGTATACGGTCTTCGCCGACCAGACGATACAATACGATTTGCAGATCAACGCCGTTCAGTCTACCTCCCCAGGCTGACATGGACTAGAGCTGCTTCCCCTGCCCCTCCCACGGCCCCGCATCTGCGGGGCCGTGCCTTTTTAGGCAGAACTATGACCTGCGCTTATCGGATTAGGGGAGCAGGCGATGACCACGTTGAGGTTTGGCCGTTACGCGATCGGCTTTTGCTTGGCGATTGCCGTGCTTGCGGGTTGCGCCCTTCGCCAAACTCAGGGTGACGTGCAGCCAGCGGTTCCGTCGAGTCTGGCGCCGTCAGGGAGTGAGCAGTCGTGGATGGCGCCGGAGTCGCAGAGCAGCGATCTGCTGTACGTCTCGCTGGAATTCTCGGGCGTCACCAACGTCTACACGTATCCCGAGGGCAAGCCCGCCGGCGGGTTGACGAACACAGGCTACACGTTCGGTCTCTGCTCTGACAAAAACGGCAACGTTTTCATTACGACCGAGTACGCGATTTACGAGTATCCGCACGGCCTCGCCGTTCCGGTCGCCACGTTGACGGATCCGCAAGGCCAACCGTACAGTTGCTCCATCGATCGTACGACCGGAAAGCTGGCGGTAGGCTCGAATGGAGGCGTCGCAGTCTATAGTCCTGCGGGCCACAATCAGTGGTATCTTCCGCGGCTGTTCAATTTTCAGTCGGGGGTTACTTCGTGCACCTACGACAGTGCCGGCAATCTCTTCGCGCTTAGTGGAGCGTATAGCAACAAGCCGCATTTTTCCATGCTTCCACGAGGAGGGTCGAGGTTTGTGCCGATTTCGTTGAACCGGAACATTCCGAAGCCCGGCAACCTCGAGTGGGACGGGAAGTATCTCGCCGTTGGCTCCCAACACCTCTTTGTTCATCGCTTCGTCATCCACGGAGGGCAGGGAACGCAGATCGGGTTGGTTCGCCTCAATGGTGCGTCAGATCTTTATCAGTTCTGGATCCAAGGCAGTACAATAATCGGCCCTGCTTTTAACACTTACTCCTCTGTTGGGTTCTGGAGATATCCGCATGCGGGATCGGTGATAAAAACTATTAAGGAGAACGGGAAAGCATACGGCGCCACCGTTAGCCTCGCACCTCACTAACGAATGGAACAGGAAAGATGAGGACCGTACAGCATAGCGGTTACGCGATCGGTTTGTGTCTCGCCGCGCTGCTCGCGGGGTGCGCGGGGGCACGATCACCGGCAGGATCGGTGAACGCAATTCCACAGCTCTCGCGGATGGGACCGGCGACCCAGAGCCCGATTCAGCACATCGTCGTGTTGGTTCAAGAGGGCCGATCGTTCAACGATTTCTTCGTTACCACGAAAGTTGGAATGGGTCGGGTCGGGCACGGAAAACACACGAGGACCGTTCCAATAAAATTAAAAGAGGTCGGGCTTAGCGCTAACGGCCCTCGATATACCGACTACTTCGCGTATCTCCGTTCCTATCGCAACGGCCACATGGACGGCTTCAACCTCTCGGAGGGCCTGGCCGCGTATCAGTACGTCGATCCCGCCGACATTAAGGCCTACATAACGATGGCGGGACAGTACGGGCTCGCCGACCACATGTTCCAAACGCAGGGCAGCGGCGACTTCACCGCGCATCAGGATCTCATTCGCGGCGGCACCGAGATCAGCTCGAAGGCAAGCGTGATCGATTTTCCGAGTAGCGCTCCGTGGGGATGTGATGCTCCGCCGCAGACCGTTACCAACCTTATCACGACGGATCTTCAGTACGAGCCGCTCGCCGGCCCATTCCCTTGCTTCACGTATCGCACGCTGCAGACGCTGCTCGACAAGAGTTCGATCTCTTGGAAATGCTACACGCCTCCGCCGAGAGGTACGGGCGGCTATTGGGATCCCTTCGTTGCGATCAAGGCGGTGTGGGATAATCCGAAGGAGCGGCAGCGGCATATTTCAAGCCCGGAAACGAACGTGCTCAAGGATATCGCCGACGGTACGCTTCCGGCGATGTCGTGGGTGATCCCGAGCCTCGCGGATTCGGACCGGTCCGCGGGGGGTCGGGATGGCGGGCCGGCGTGGGTCGCGACCGTCGTGGATGCGATCGGCCAGACCAAGTATTGGAACTCCAGCGCCGTGGTGGTCGTATGGGACGATTGGGGAGGTTACTACGATCCAGTTGCACCGGCGAAACTCGACAATCAGGGTGGACCCGGTTTTCGCGTTCCGATGATCGTCGTGTCCCCCTACGTGCCGCAAGGTGAAGTCTCGCACACCGTTTACGGTTTCGGCAGCATCGTGCGTTTCATCGAGGATAACTGGAAGCTCGGCCGCTTGGGAACCACCGACGAGACGAGCAAGAGCATCGCAGACATGTTCAACTTCCAGCAAGCGCCGCGTCAGTTTATTCTGATCAAGCCGTGATGCGGAGGTCGGCGCATGTGTGCGGCCGCTTCCCGTCTACGCTCAGGGTGGCAAAGTAAAAAAAGGCGTGAGTGGTTTGGTGCTGCCCTTCGACTCGCTGCGCTCGCTCAGGGCGACGCTCTTTTTGTCCTTCGACTCCGCTCGCTGCGCTCGCTTCGCTCAGGATGACACTGGACGTTAGTTTTTGTTTGGGTGGAGGAATATGCGTGCGTGCGGGTAGTCGAAGACGAAATCGAAGTGCTTGAGAAAATCGAAGCCCAACAGCATATCGCTCGAGGCCATTCCATACTGGCAGGCCGATTCGTCCGTATAGACGATCGGTCCAATAGAGAGCGTGTCCAAAGTCCCGCAGCCGTTGAACACCGAGAAGTGGTACTTCGAGATGAGGTCGGGACCGAAGAAGACGATGCCGGGATTACCCGTGTCGAGCACCGCGTTGACGTTGATCCTCTTGTTGAGCGTCATCGGGATCTCGGGTTGTCCGCCGGAGAGATCGACGGTGACCGGGAGGCCTTTTTCGGCCGAAAGATCCGTTGCGGGATCGAGGATGGCCATCGTCGAGTCGTAGGTGTTCAGCCTTACGATCGCGCCGGCAAAGAGATCGAACCCCATCAGTCCGTCGTAGCCCTTGGCGTCCAGACCGCGATAATCCCATTTGTTGAAGTCTTGGGAATAGGCGGTCACGTTGTTCAGCGTCGCGTCGCCGAGCGTCAGCGTCTTGAGGACGCGCGTGCGCGTCTTGAGCTCCCCGTAGAACGTGTACGCAGTGCCCGAGCCGTGGAGTACCTGCGCGTTCGCGCGATCGGCGAAGTGATCGTCGAGGTAGATCGCGTCGGCTCCGGTGTCGAGGATGAAGCGGCCCTTGACTCCGTTGATCGTCGCGTCCACGAGGATTCGTTCGTGCGTTACCGTGATCGGGAAGGGAGTGTTGCTGCCGAACGTCCAGGTCGCCGTCGGTGCCGGTGGATGAAGGTCGTCGCTCGTCACCGTGATGTTCGGCTCGAACTTCGTGTAGGTGCGGACGTCTTTGTCATCGTCGACGGTGTAGGAGTCCATCATTTTCTTGCCCGGCAGCACGTCTTTGTAGGAACGAATGTGATACGTCGTTTCGTACGAGCCGTCGGGATCGATCGTCGCCTTTACGTAAGCGCCGGTCTCGGGGTCGATATAGAGGTCGATCGGATCGGCGTTCTGCACGGTGACGCGGACGAGTCCGACGCTCTTCCCGTCGACCGTCTTCGTGCCGGTGTAGCTGGCCGGCAGTTCCGTCGTTCCTTCCCGCTGCAGGAGCGCGAATGACCCTAAAAACTTGGCGTAGTCGCCGTAGACCGGCGTCGTAAAGCCGCCTTCGTCGGTTTCCCAGAACAGGTTTCCGGTGAAGCCGTTGCGTTCTATGGCGTTGTCGCGTTCGAGAGACGTGTACGCATTGTTGGAAAGAAGCCCCTCGGTTAAGAGCACGAAGGTCGTCGTCTTCACGCCCTTTTCGTTCGTTATGTTCCCCGTGATGCGCATCGAATTAAACGTGCCGTCGCCGAACTGCCACCCCACGAAGGCCTTGTGCTTCGCCAGCAGCGCCAGCGCTTGCGCGTCACCGCTCGATTGCTCCACCGCGAGTGCGCCGATCGGGCCCAACGCGACGAGGCCCGCAAACACTATGCCGATTGTCCGCATAAAAAAGCCCTCGGAATAAGGCCTTCGATGAAAGCAGGCGACGCCCTGGTGGGTTCTAAGTGGGTGGTTGGGTCGCCCTTCGACTCGCTGCGCTCGCTCAGGGCGACGCTCTTTTTGTCCTTCGACTCCGCTCGCTGTGCTCGCTACGCTCAGGATGACACTGCAACGTGTGCATCCTTCGACTCCGCTCAGGATGACACTGCAGCGTGACCCCGTCCTTCGACTAGGAAGATTTGGTTGGGGACGGGGACGGGCTTGGAGACGGCGTCGGCGACGGCGTCGGTGTCGTACCCGGCGGGATCTGCGCCCCGTACATCGCGAGCAGCCAGATCTGCGAGTGGCGCACCGTCACCTTGGGAATCGAGAACGAGAACTGCACCGTTTGGTTTTGCGGCGTCGTGAACTTCGGATAGTTCGCGATCAGTTGATCGGTGCGTTTGCCGCGAACGATCGTCTCGTTGTAGAGCTGCAGCGCGAAGACGCGCCCGGCGTACTGAATGGCGGGAAGCGTGTACTGCACGTGGGCGGCTCCGTTGAGCTGAAAGTCCATGTCGCTCTGCAGGCGGATTGCGACAAGCGGCGTGACGTGCATGAATAGCGGGTTCGGATTCACCATGGTCGGCATGTCGCGCGGCAACGGTTCCATTTGCAGCGTCATCGTACCCAGCGGCGTAGGTGATGCCGTCGGCGAGTCGCCGCTATCGTCGCTGTTGTCGCTATCGTCGGACGACGCGGTGGGCTTGGGCGTCGGGGTCGGGCTCGCCGTCGGCTGCGCGCTGCCTTTCGCGCCGGGCGCGGGCGGCGGTGGCACGTTGAATGCGAGGCTGCAGGCGTATTGCTGGCTGAACTGCAGAACCGTCGGGCACTTCATGCCGCTGGGGCCTTGTCCGATCGGATACTGTGCTTCATTCGGGGCAAGCGTTGCGCCGGGATTCGCTAGCTCTTCGCGACCGTTGGGGCCGACCGTCGGGCCGGCGAGTTGTCCGCCATTCAGACCGCCGGAGTATCCGCCGTTCATGCCGCCGATCGAGCCGGGTTGCGTGACCGGCGGTTCCACGCCGCCCACTCCACCCATGCCGCCCATGCCGCTATCGAGGCCCGAACCTTGACAGGAGGCCAATACGAGTGCGAGCGCCGCAAAAACGGCGCGAGCGTCAACTTTCACCACGCTATTCCTTCGCCTCCACGACTCTTTGTAACTCCTCGACGAAGGATCCAACCGGAACCGTGCGCTTCTCCTCGCTGCCGCGCTGATTCACGTTCACTGTGCCGTCTGCAACCTCTTGTTTACCCGCCACCAAGATGTACGGCACTTTCTGCGTTTTCCAGTGTCGGATCTTGTAGCCGAGTTTCTCGTTAGTTTCGTCCACCTCTACCCTAAAGCCCGCTCCACCAAGCCGTGCCGCGACCTCGCGGGCGTAGCTTGCTTGGTGCTCGGTGATCGGCGTCACCACAACTTGGATCGGTGCTAACCAGGCCGGGAACGCGCCGCCGTAGTGCTCGATCAGAATACCAAAGAAACGTTCGAGCGAGCCCGCAAGTGCCCGATGGATCATAACTGGGCGGCGATCCTGGCCGTCGGCGGCTCGGTACTTCAACTCGAAGCGAGCAGGGAGTATGAAATCCACCTGGACCGTTCCGAGCTGCCACGGGCGGCCGAGGGCGTCGCGCACGTTGACGTCGAGCTTCGGTCCATAGAACGCCCCGCCGCCTTCGTCGACCGTAAACGGAAGCTCGTGGCGTTCGAGAGCGTTGCGAATTGCTTCTTCGGCGACGGCGTCGGTGTCGACGCGATCTTGCTCGGCACGACGCGAGAGCACGTACTCAAACTCGGCGAATCCAAACGCCTTCATCAGGCGCAACGCCTCGTCGAGCGTTTGCTCGAACTCGTGCTGGAGCTGATCGGTGGTGCAGAAGATGTGCGCGTCGTCTTGAGTGAAGCCGCGGACGCGCGTCAGGCCGTGCAGCACGCCGGAGCGCTCGAAGCGATAGACGGTGCCGAACTCCGAAAACCGCAACGGCAGATCGCGATAGCTGCGCAGGCGACTCTTGTAGATGAGGATGTGGCCGGGACAGTTCATCGGCTTGAGGCGGAACCGCTGGTTCTCTACCTCGAGCGCGCCGAACATGTTCTGCCCGAAGTTTTCGAGGTGACCGGAAATCTCGTAGAGGCGTTCGCTCGCGATGTGCGGCGTCACGACCGGCTGGTAGCCGCGCTCGCGCAGGCCCTCGCGGATGAAGTCCTCGACGAGGCCGCGGACGATCGCGCCTTTCGGATGCCAAAAGACGAGGCCGCCGCCGGCCTCTTCTTCGACGGAGAAGAGGTCGAGCTCGACGCCGAGCTTGCGGTGGTCGCGCCGCAGCGCTTCTTCGACGCGCGCGAGATAGGCGTGCAGCTGCGGCTCGTCGCGCCAGGCCGTGCCGTAGATGCGCTGGAGCATCGGGTTGTGCTCGTCGCCGCGCCAATACGCTCCCGCGACGCTGGTGAGCTTGAGCGCCCCGATCTGGCCGGTCGAAGGCGCGTGGCCGCCCCGGCAGAGATCGGTGAACTCGCCGATCGTGTAGAGGGTGATCGGCTCGTTTTCCGGGATCTCGCGGGCCAGCTCCACCTTATAACGGTTGTCCTTGAAGGCAGCGACGGCTTCGTCGCGGGTGACCACGCGGCCGGTCATCGGGTAGTCGGCGGCCACGATCTCGCGCATCCGGGCCTCGAGCCGCTCGAGGTCTTCCGGCGTGAACGGGCTGGGGCGGTCGAAATCGTAGTAAAAGCCGTTCTCGATCGCGGGACCGATCGTGGGCTTCGCTTCCGGGAAGAGGTCTTGGACCGCATAGGCCAGCACGTGCGCCGCAGTGTGCCGCAGGTCGGCAAGCGAAGGCCCGCGGTCGTCAGTCGTTTCCGCGATCATCGGTCGCGGCTTCGGAGTAAGTAGCTCGGTCATCCTCTGAGAACCTCAGGATGACACAGGGAGCCCTAAGGAACGCTGGGAGGCGGGGGTCCTTGAGTGCCGCCCTTCGTCCTTCGACTCCGCTCAGGATGACAATGGGCGCGCCTCCGCTCAGGATGACAATGGGCGCGCCTCCGCTCAGGGTGACACGGTGGACCGCTCAGCATGAGAACCTTAACGTCAAGTTAATGGGGCTCGATTACAACTAGAACGTCCCTCCGAATCGCAACCGTAGGGCCCACATTCGCATCGCTTCAAGGAGTTTTTTTAAGTGATAGGACCGTTCATTCGCCGGTTCGCGGCCCTTGCCGTGATGGGTGCTATGACGCTGCCGGCGGCCGCGGCGACGCAGCTGACCGGAGCGGGATCGAGCTTAGACTTTCCGTTCTTTTCCAAAGCCTTCTACGTTTATAATCAGAAGAATCCGAATCTCACCATCAACTACCAGTCAATCGGTAGCGGGGGCGGCATTCAGCAGTTTACTGCCAAGAACGTGGATTTCGGCGCGACCGACGTTCCGATGAACGCGCAAGAGCTGGAGCGCGCCGGCCAGCCGGTGCTGCAGATACCCGTCACCCTGGGTGGTGCGGCGATCGCCTACAACCTGCCGGGCGTTACCGCCACGGTTAAGCTCACGCGGCAGCTCGTTGCCGCCATCTACCTCGGCAAGGTGCTCAAGTGGAACGATCCGCAAATCGCCAAGCTCAATCGCGGCGTCAATCTTCCCGATATGTCGATTATCGTCGTGCACAGGTCTGACGGCTCAGGCACCAGCTACGCCTTTACCGACTTCCTCAGCCGCGTTTCGCCGGAGTGGAAAGCGAAAGTCGGCGTGGGCAAGAGCGTTTCGTGGCCGGCGCCGAGCGCGGTCGGTGCGAAGGGCAACGAAGGGGTCGCGGGCCAGGTGCGGAGCACGCCGGGTGCGATCGGGTACGTCGAGTTGGCGTACGTCGTTGAAAACCACATGACGGCGGCAGTTTTGCAGAATCGCTCCGGAAAGTGGATCGCATGCTCGCCCGAAACCATTGCAGCGGCTGCAGCCTCGAAGCCCGAGGTTAGCCCGACGAACTTCTCGATTGCCGACTCCGCCGGCGCGAATTCCTACCCCATTTCGGTCTACTCTTGGGTCGTGGTCTACAAGAAACCCGCTGACCCGGCGCGCGGCAAGGCACTCTACGACGTGCTGGCATGGCTCGTGGGACCGCAGGGGCAGGCCAATGCCAAGTCCGTCGACTACGTGCCGTTGCCGGAAAACATCCAGGCTTCGGCGCAAGCGACGCTCAAACAGATGCAGCACTGATCCTTCGTCCTTCGTCCTTCGACTACGCTCAGGATGACAAAAGCTCGGGATGACATAGCAGGGTGACATGACCGCAGAGCCGCGATTTAGGCGCCTTGCGCGCTTCGTAAGCCCCGCCGATCGCGGCTTCGCCGCGGTCGTCTACGGCGGCAGCATCCTCTTTGCGCTGCTGATCGTAGGCCTCTTCATCTCGCTGGTCGTCGGCTCATGGCCGTCGATCGTCGCGTTCGGACCCTCGTTTATTTGGAAGAGCGCGTGGGACCCGAGCACGAGCAAGTTCGGCGCGCTGCCGATGATCTACGGGACGGTGGTGACGTCGTTCATCGCGATTGGGCTTGCGGCATTCGTCGGCATCATGGCGGCGGTCTTTCTGGCCGATTTTGCACCGCGCTGGTTTGCGGCGCCGCTCTCGTTTCTTATCGAGCTGCTGGCCGCGGTGCCGAGCGTCGTGTACGGCCTATGGGGGCTCTTCGTCCTCGCGCCGTTCGTTCGTACGACGATCGGACCGGCGCTGCAGCACGCGTTGGGATGGATGCCGATTTTTTCGGGGCAGATCTACGGCGTCGGCTTGCTCACGGGTGCACTGATCCTCGCGTTGATGATCGTCCCGACCGTCACCGCGATCTCGCGCGACGTCATCGCGGCCATCCCCGGCGAGTTGCGCGAGGCGTCGGCGTCGTTGGGCACCACGAAGTGGGAGACTGCCACGCGAGTCGTGCTGCCGGCCGCCAAGGTCGGCATTTTCGGCGCGTGCGTGCTCGGGCTCGGCCGCGCGTTGGGCGAGACGATCGCCGTGACGATGGTGATCGGAAACCGTCCGGAAATTTCGTCGTCGCTCTTTGCGCCGTCGTATACGCTCGCGAGCGTCATCGCGAACGAGTTCACCGAAGCGACGACGAGCATCTACATCAGCGCGCTGATCGAGCTGGGCTTGATTCTGTTCTTGGTCAGCATTGCCGTCAATGCACTCGCGCGGCTCATGATCTGGAGCGTGCGCGGGTCGCAGGCGTAGTCGCGTGGGCGCTTCGAGCGAGGCGATTCCCAAACGCGGTTCCGCGCTGAGATACCGGCGCTTAGGCCGCAGGCGCATCTACGCCTCCCTGGGAACGGGCCTGACGCTGGCCTGCGCAGTGCTTGCGGCTGCCACCCTACTCGCCATCTTGTTTTACGTCTTCGTGCAAGGCGTCGGCGCCATCAACTGGGATTTTCTAACGAAGCTCCCCGTCCCCATCGGGGTTTCCGGCGGGGGCGTCGGGAACGGAATTCGGGGCACCGTCGTCATCATCGCCATCGCGCTGGCGATGGCCGTTCCGGTCGGTTTGCTGACCGCAATTTATCTCGCGCTCTTCGGGCGCGGCGCGATTCCGGAGGCTCTGCGGTTTCTTTCCGACGTCCTTTCCGGAGTGCCGAGCATCGCGATCGGGCTGTTCGCCTACGCGGTTTTAGTCGCGCCGTTCAAGCACTTCTCGGGGTTTTCGGCCTCGTTCGCATTCATGATGCTGATGTTGCCGCTGCTCGTGCGCACGTCGGAGCAGGCGATTCGTTCGGTGCCGCAGACGGTACGCGAGGGCGCGCTCGCGCTGGGAATGTCGAACTTCCGCGCAACGACGCAGATCGTGATTCCGACCGCGCTGCCGGCGATCATTACCGCGTTGCTGCTTGCAATCGCGCGAGTAACGGGCGAAACGGCGCCGCTGCTCTTTACCGCCTTCGGTACCCAGTTCTGGGAGAACAATCCTAATCATCCGATGGCGGTGCTCGCGCTGCAGGTTTTCAACTACGCCATTTCGCCGTATCCGAACTGGCAGATGCAGGCGTGGGGCGGCGCGCTCGTGTTGATCGTCGCCGTGTTCGTTTTGAGCTTGGGCGCGCGGTTCATGTTGAGCCGAGCGACGCGGGGCCTCGAGCAATGAGCCCTTCGCCTACGCTCAGGATAAACTCTGCGGCCGTCGACGAGCTGCTGTCGACCGACGATCTGAGCGCATACTACGGAGAGCGCAAGGCGGTCGGCAACGTCACGATGACGTTTCGACGTAGGGCCGTGACCGCGTTGATCGGGCCGTCGGGTTGCGGGAAGACGACGATCTTGCGGTGCTTCAACCGGCTGCACGAGCTGAGCTTCGATGCGCGCGTCGAGGGCGGCGTGTGGCTCGACGGGCAGGACATCTACGCCAGCGACGTCGACCCGATGGCGATCCGGCGCCGGATCGGGATGGTGTTTCAGCGGCCGAATCCGTTTCCGACGCTTTCGATTCTCGACAACACGATGGCGCACGGCGGACGCGGGCTCAACCGCCGGCAGCGAATGGAGCAGGCGGAGCGCGCGCTGCGCTCGGCGGCGCTGTGGGAGGAAGTGAAGGACAAGCTCAAGAGCAGCCCGTTGCGGCTTTCGGGCGGTCAGCAGCAGCGGCTCTGCATCGCGCGCGCCATCGCCGCCGAGCCGGACGTGCTGCTGATGGACGAGCCGACGGCGTCGCTGGATCCAATTGCGACTGCGGTGATCGAGGAGCTGATGGCGTCGCTCGCGGAGCAGTTTACGATCGTTGCCGTGACGCACAACATGCAACAGGCCGCGCGAGTCTCGGATGTAACCGCCTTCATGCTGGCGGACGAAACCGGGATCGGCCGTCTGATCGAGGTGGACGACACGGCGAAGCTCTTCACCAAGCCCAGCGACAGGCGTACCGAGGATTACATTACGGGTCGATTCGGCTAACGCGCCATTTGCTCGACAGCGGCGAGCCTTGTGCGAACGTCGGTCAATGCGGTCGACACGTCGCGGAAGCCACTCATGACGCGCTGCTCGAGGGTGAGGAACCGCCGGTCAACGGCCTTGAAGCCATCTTCGACACGCGATTCGAGCGCACCGAAGCGCCGATCCCAACGCTCTTCCATTTTGTTGAAACGGCCATCAACTTCGGCGAAACGGCGGTCAACATTGCCGAAGCCCAGCTCGGTTGCGCTGCGCAGATCGAGGATCGCCTCAAAAAGTTCCCTGTACTGCCGATCGGTCATGGCGACATGGCATCATACTCTCGTTGCCGGTGTGTTTCCTGGGGGTTGCTAAAGCGTCGCGGGCGAAAGTTACGCACGGCTGTTGGGTCTTCGCGATTGGGAGGCTTTCATGATTCGTAAGTGCGTCAAACCAGCACTTCTGGCTCTCATAGCAGCGGCGCTTGCCGGTTGTGCGTCAGGCAACTCGATTCTGCCGAGCGCCGGTGCGCCGACGCGGTTGGCGGTCCTCAAGGGCAGCGGTTATCCCGGGTACATGGCGATTGCGTTTCTGATGACCGATGGGTCCGTCGTTGCTCAATCGGGTTTGTCAAGCGGAACCTGGTATCGCCTTACGCCCGACAACGCCGGAGATTATTCGAAAGGAACGTGGGCGAAGATCGCTCGGTTGCAGTCGGGCTACGTGCCATCTGCCTTCGCGTCACAGGTGCTCGCGGACGGCCGGCTCGTCATCACCGGCGGCGAATATAACAGCGGCGGCTTCACGCTCACCAACAAAGGCGCGGTGTACGATCCCGTGGCGAACACATGGACGCCGCTCGGCCACCCGCATGGCTGGGGATGGATTGGCGACTCTCCATCGAGCATGTTGCCGGACGGACGGCTACTGCTGGGACAGAAGCTGACCAAACGCGACGCCACGCTGGATCCAAAAACGCTCAAATGGACGAACGCCGGCGACACCGGGAAGGCGGACTTCAACGCCGAGGAGGGTTGGACGCTGCTTCCCGACGGCACCATCTTGACCGTGGACGTAAAAGACACACTCAACTCAGAGATCTACAATCCGGCGACGGGAACGTGGAAGAGCGCGGGCTCGACGATCGTTAAGTTGGGTGTGCCCTGGCCGCCGAGCAGCGGATGTCTTCGGTACGGGCGCAAGCCCAAAGATTGCTACTATCCGCCGGGTGAGATCGGCCCCGCGATTCTCCGTCCGGACGGGACGGTTTTCTACACCGGCGCGGCACTCGGAGCGAGCGGACACGTTGCCGGACATACCGCGATCTATCACACGCGGGGAAGTAAGGCGGGCACCTGGACGGCCGGACCCGACTTTCCACACTACGACAGCGCGGGCGACTCGTGGGCCGTGCTGCAGCCGAGCGGAAAGGTCTTGGTGTTCGGCGTCAGCGGCACCGCTTACGACTGGGACGGATCGTCTCTGACCTCGATCGGCGGCTTGTCGTACGGCGGCCCGCCGCTACTGCTGCCGACGGGGCAGGTGCTCATGCTGGGGCACCAACTGGTGCTGTACACGCCGTCAGGTTCGCCGAAGGCGAGTTGGCTGCCGAGGATCACCGCATATCCGAAGAGCGTCGCGCCGGGAAAGACGTACAAGATCGTAGGAACGCAGTTCAACGGTTTTTCGCAAGCGATGTCGGTCGGAGACGAATTTCAAAACGCGACGAACTATCCGCTAGTGCGAATTACCGACAACGCGAGCGGACGGGTCTATTACGCGCGAACGCACGACCACAGCACGATGGGCGTGGCTACCGGATCGAAGCGGGTTTGGACGTTCTTCGACGTTCCGAAGGGCATCGCCACGGGTGCGAGCACCCTCGAGGTCGTGGCGAACGGCATCGCGTCTAAGCCGGTCAACGTGACGGTAGCCGGACCCCGGCTACGGTAACGGCAGACCATGCGTTCGATTAGCCGAGAGGCGCGGGTCGCGGGGTTCCTCTACCTCGTTCTCGTGCTCCTCGGGTTGTTTGCGCTCAAGTACGTGCCCGACAAGGTCTTCGTGGAAGGCAATGCGGCCGCAACTACCGCGAGCATCGGCGCACACCAGATGCTGCTGCGGCTTGGCATTTTCGACGAACTCGTGGCAATCGTCGTGGAGCTTGCCGTAGCGCTGGCGCTCTATCGGCTATTCGAACGCGTAGACAAAGTCTACGCTGCGCTGCTCGTCATTCTCGGAGGCATCCTGCCGATACCGATCTATTTCACGAACGCGCTCAATCGGGTAGCCGCGTTGCTCCTGGCGACGGGCGGCGCCTACGCGCAGGCATTCACGCCGGCGCAACGCGACGCGATGATCACGCTTTTCTTAAACCTACACCACTACGGCTTTCTCGCCAGTGAGATCTTTGCGGGTCTGTGGCTGCTGCCGATGGGCGTGCTCACGTACCGATCGGGGTTCCTTCCCCGCTTTTTGGGAGTCTGGCTTATCCTCGCCGGACTCGCATATCTGGTCGAATGCTATTTCGGCTTCTTTCTGCCGCAGTATGGAGACGCGCTCGACGAGATCACGTTTCCTCTCGAACTCGGCGAGATCGCATTTATGTTGTGGCTGCTGATCATGGGCGCGAAGGAGCCGCGGCTAAATCACGCCTGATTGACCTCAGCGTCGAGCCCAAGCTACATATCGGTGTCGACAGGCACGTAGGACGGTTTCTTGTGAATGAAATACTCCTTCGAGCGCGAGGATGCAATCTTCTGGAACGGGATCGGCGTCTGCGCATAGTTGAAGCAGTCGATGATGCTCGTGGCGCGTCGATCGGACGTTCCGAGCGAGCCGAGGCTCCAGTTATTTTCGATATACTTGAGGATGCTGCCGAACTCGTAGTGCGTCGGCGAGATGTAGCCGGCGCGCGCGTAGGGCGAGACGATGAGCGCCGGAATGCGAAGGCCTAATCCGCCGTAGCCGTATTTCTTTGGATTGAGGTCGCCCACGTTGTCGTAGAATCCACCCCAGTCGTCCCAGACGACGATGATGACGCTCGAGTTCCAGTAGGAGCTCGTACCGATCGCGTTCACGACGCTGGCGACCCATGAGGGCCCATCGTCGGTCGAATATCCGGGGTGGTCGGAATACTGCGCGTCGGGTATCACCCACGAGACCGCCGGCAGCGTGCCGCCCGTGATGTCGCTAAATATTTGCGTCTGCGGGATGACGATGTTCGTGTTCCATTCGGGCCCGCTGCGCACCGGATAGATGACATCGAAGGCATTGAAGAGCTTTCCGTCTACTTTGTTCTGCGGAGGAACGTAGTATTTCCACGAAACGCTTTTTGCGTCGAGGAGATCGCGAAGCGTGTTATAGCTCGACGTGAATTGGTTCGAGCACGGAAAGGGCCCCTTGCCCCGGTAGTGGTGCCATTGATCGCCGCCAGTGATGAGCGAAGTGTGCGTGCCGACGGGGGCGTCGCATCCCCATACGCATTTCGGTCCCGAGCAGGTGGGAAAGTCGACTATCGCATGGCCGGGCTCGACGATCGTGCCGCCGCGGATGAGGTCTTGATGCGCGGTAAAGCTGTCGCTGCCTTGCGTCGTAAACATGTGCTCGGCGAGCACGTACTGTTGGGCCATGGCCCAATACGGCTGAATCTGCGAAGGATCGGTGTACTGGTAGGGGGCGGTGCATTCCGGAAGACCGTTCGCATACGTGATGGAGTCGAACGCATCGAGCTTGCCGGCATCCCACGCGGTCGAGTATCCGCCGAACGAATGGTTCATATCGGCCGGTACGTCGAGGTTCGATTTCTTCAGCGGGATCGGCCCGGCTTTGATCGGAGGGCTGCAGTTCGGATTGGCGATGGCCTGGCCGGTAGTCGTTCCGTCGGCGCCGGGATAGGTCGCGAAGAAGTCGTTGAACGTGCGATTCTCCTGGATCATGATCACGACGTGCTGGATGGGTGAGCCGGACGCCGACCGGTTAGTCGATTCCGCTCGAGGTGAGAGGCTGCCCGAAAGCGCGGATGGCGAAGAGCCGCCCCCGCAGGCTGAAAGCGCCGCCGCGGCCACACTAATAGCTAGGTACCGCGTGAAATCGAGAGTCTTCACCGTGGTGCTCCTAAATGATGAATTGCTCGCAAGATATCTTTCGGCGGAGAGCGCGTCACCTCATCGTGCCGGCGTTGCGCCGTTCGTCGGATGTCGTCAGCGGACAAAGCGATCGTCGCAAGGCCCTCTTAGAATTGCAACCTCAGGGTTGCATGTGGCGTGGCGTTGTGCTAGGCTAATGTGCAACTAGGAGGTTGCGCATGGTATCGTCTACGGATCGAATCGAGAAGCGCGTGTTGCTGCGCGCGCCGCAGGAGCGGGTTTGGCGCGCGATCAGCGATGCGTCGGAGTTCGGCAGCTGGTTCGGCGTGGAGCTGGATGGAGGCTTCGCTCCGGGTGCGGAGATTACGGGGCGGATCAAGCCAACGACGGCCGATGCCGCAGTCGCAGCGACGCAGGAGAAGTACAGAGGGATGCCGCTGGCGTTTTACGTCGAGCGAATCGAGCCGATGCGGCTGCTGTCGTTTCGGTGGCATCCGTTTGCGATCGACACTGCGGTGGACTACTCTCAGGAGCCGATGACCCTCGTGACGTTCACGCTCGAGCCCGCCGAAGGTGGGACGCTGCTCACGATCGTGGAGTCGGGATTCGACGCGATTCCGATCGAGCGCCGGGCCGATGCGTTCGAAGCCAACGACGAGGGCTGGGACTTGATGACGCAACTCATCGAGAAGTATCTGCTGCATCCGCAATCGTGAGCGTCGCGCCGATCTTAGCGGCGCTGGGTGACGAATCGCGCTTGCAGATCGTAAGGAAGCTCTGTCATGGCGGGCCGCTCTCGATTACGAAACTTGCCGAAGGCGCGGATATCTCGCGGCAAGCGGTAACGAAGCATCTGCACGCCTTGCACAAGGCCGGCCTCGTCCGCAGCGAGCGCCGCAGCAGAGAGCGGATTTGGCGACTCGAGCCCAAGCGCATCGAGCGCGTGCGGCGCTACCTTGCGCAAATTTCGGAACAGTGGGACGACGCAATCAGCCGCCTCAGGTCGGCCGTGGAAGAGTAACGCACACCCTCACAGGCGGGTCGCATACGACGCCGAACTATGAGCCTTAGTTCTCTATTGGCGGTGAGGGACGTTGCATGAGAAACTTACCGAACTTCGTTATTATCATCTTAAGCTCGCTGTTGATAAGCGCGTGCGGTGGATCGCCGGCGCCGATAAGTGCACCGCTTGGTCCACCTGCGAGCCGACACGTGGCGGAGCGAACGCCTTCGAGCGTAAAGTACAACGTGATCTACAGTTTCAAAGGCTATCCTGACGATGGAGCAGATCCGCAGAAGGCCCTCCTCGAGCTCAACGGCACATTTTACGGGACGACCAAGGCGGGTGGCTCCTACTCATGCTACGATTTCCTTCCAAGGGGCTGCGGCACGGTTTTTGCGGTCACGGCGTCCGGTTTGGAAAAATGGCTTTACAGTTTCAAAGCCGCGCAACCCGGCGGGGTCAACGCGCAACTTCCGAACGATCTAATCGACGTAAGCGGCGCGCTGTACGGCACTACGTCGGGCGGGGGGCTGCACTACGGCGGAACGGTCTTTACGATCACGACCTCCGGCAAGGAAAGAGTGCTCTACGAGTTCGGACGCCGCGGTGGCGACGGCGTTATCCCGAGCGCGGGCCTTCTCAACGTCAACGGCACACTCTACGGCACGACCCAAGCTGGGGGCGCCGGGAACGGAACCGTTTTTACAATCACGCCCGCCGGCAAGGAGAGGGTTCTCTATCGCTTTAGAGGCGGTTCTGACGGCGCACGGCCGCAGGGCGATCTCATCAGCGTCAACGGCACGCTCTACGGCACGACGTTCTCTGGCGGCAGGTACGGCTACGGAACGCTTTATGCGCTGACAACGTCCGGCAAAGAGGCGGTGCTCTACACTTTCGGACTTCCTCCCGACGGTGGATTGCCCAATGGTGGCCTCGTCAACGTCGACGGCACGCTATACGGCACAACCGAAAACGGCGGCGGAGGCCTCGGGACGGTCTTCGCCATTACGACGTCCGGCCAGAAAGAGTGGCTCTATAGCTTCCGGGGTAAACCCGGAGACGGCGCATCGCCGCATGCCGGCCTGGTTAACCTCAACGGCTTGCTCTACGGCACCACCTCGAGCGGCGGCGCGACGAACCACGGAACGGTCTTCTCGATCACAACCTCCGGCACGGAGACCGTGCTCCATGACTTCGTGGGCGGGCGCAGGGGCGGCGCATATCCCGATGCGCGCCTCATCAAGGTCAGAGGCACGCTTTACGGCACCACCGCAAAGGGCGGCTCGCACGTTCAGGGCACGGTATTTTCGTTAACGCCGTGAAACCGCTCACGGAGCGAGACAGCCGGCAAAAGGCTACGTTGGCGTAAGCAACACCGCTTTGCACGTCGCTGCGGTTGGTGGCATTCACCAAGATTCGGCCGACGAACCGCGCCTACATCAGGCTCGGTTGCTACCGTGGGATTCAGCATCAACCTGTCAAATAAGGCTCGAGCGCCGAGAGGTTTACGGCGAATGGAGCAGGCGAGTGAGAATTTCGGATTTCGGCTGCCGCGCGCTTGGTGTCGGCGCAGCGTTGTTGGCGATATCATTTTCGGTCACCGGATGTTCGTTTGGATCCGGGGCCGGCTTACCGTACATGCAGAACGAAACTGCGCTGCGCGCGCTGACGGGGACGGGCGCGGGCAAGATCACGCACATCGTGTATATCGTGCAGGAGAACCGCAGCTTCGACAACCTCTTCCAAGGCTATCCCGGTGCGGATACGATTTCGCGGGGCAAAGATTCCAAGGGGCAGATCATCAAGCTGGCGCCGGCGAGCCTGGCGGCATTTTACGTCATCGATCATTCGGCATCGGCGATGTTCGCTGCGTGCAACGGAACCGGCACGCTTCCCGGTACCGATTGCCGCATGGACGGCTTCGATAAAGAGTTAGCCTTCAACTATCCGCGATCGCTGAAGCATCCACAATACGTTTACGTACCGCACAACGAATCGAAGCCGTACTTCGACATGGCACACGAGTGGGTGCTGGCCGATCACATGTTTCAGTCGCACCTCGACGAAAGCTTCGTCTCCCACCAGTACGCGATCGCCGCGCAAGCAGCCTCGTCCGTCGATTTGCCGCAGGGCGCGTGGGGGTGCAGCGGCGGCAAGTACGACAAGATCGCCACGGTCACCAAACAACGCAACGTCTACGGACCCTACGAGTCGGCTTGCTTCGACTATCAGACGCTCGGCGACGAGCTCGACAAGGCCGGGCTCTCTTGGCGGTTCTATGCGAGCTGGTACGGCAGCCAGTCGAGCGGCTCGGGCGCGGTCTGGTCGGCCTATCAGGCCGTCAAACACATTTACAACGGGCCGGATTGGAAGAAAGACGTCATCTCGCCCAATTGGAAATTCATCACCGACGTTCGCGCCGGAAAACTTGCGCACTTCACATGGGTGACGCCGGTGTGTTCGGACTCGGATCACGTGAACTGTCCGGGGGGACATGGGCCGTCGTGGGTCGCGGCGCTCGTCAACACGGTCGGCAAGAGTAAATTCTGGGACTCGACCGCGATCTTCGTAATGTGGGACGATTGGGGCGGCACGTACGATCACGTCAGGCCGCCGTTCGAGGATTACGACGGCTTGGGCTTCCGCGTCCCGCTCTTGATCATTTCACCCTACGCAAAGAAAGGCTTCGTCTCGCACAAGCAATACGAGACGGCGAGCGTGCTGCGCTTCGCCGAGGATCTCTACGGTCTCGGTCAGCTCGCGCCGGCCGATAAGCGCGCTCTCTCACCGGCCTTGGATTGTTTCGATTTCTCGCAGAAGCCGCGCCCGTTCGTACCTATCAAGGCGCCGCTGCCGCCGAGATACTTCATGCACCACTTTGACAGCGACTACTTCGCTCCCGACTATGAATAGGCGCGCCATTTCAGTCGGAGTCGCCGCCGTGTTGCTGTCGGCGTGCGGAGGGAGCGCGGGCGGGAGTTCCGTTCCGGGAGTACGCGCAGGCGGCGACGCGCTGCCGCATCAGCAAACGTTTCATTACACAGGGCACCGGCAGTTATTCGTCGTGCCGGCGCTCGTGTCGCAAATCACGGTTGTTGTTCGCGGCGCGGGCGGCGCGGGCGGAGCGGGAGCGAGCGGCGGTCGCGGCGGGCGCGTGAGCGCTATCATTCCGGTGACGCAGGGCGAGCGATTGTACGTGTACGTTGGCGGCGGAGGATCGGGACCGAGCGGCGGTTTCAACGGCGGCGCGCCCGGCGGGCAAGGCTACCATTGTTCGAGCGGATGCTCCGGTTTTGGAGGCGGCGGCGCGTCGGACATTCGCGCTAAAGGCATTGCGCTGAGCGATCGGATTCTCGTAGTAGGCGGCGGCGGCGGCGAGGGCGGTGTCTTCTACGTCAGCGGCGGCGCCGGCGGATTAGGCGGCGGCAGCACGGGCGGCTCGGGCCACGTCGGTTACGGGTCAGGTTGCGGAGGGTTTGGCGGTGCCGGCGGCACGCAACGTTCCGGCGGGGAAGGCGGGCGCGGCGGCTCGTGCCACGGCGGCAGCGGGAAGCCCGGCGCGAACGGATCGCTCGGTGCCGGCGGCGCCGGCGGCGGTGTTTATCAAGGCAGCGAAGGCGCAGGAGGTGGTGGCGGCGGCGGGGGCTACTACGGCGGCGGCGGTGGAGGTGCCGGATCGGTGGGTACCGGCGGCGGCGGTGGCGGCGGCTCGACCTTCGTCGAGCGCAGCGCGAAGCACGTCACCAGTTACCGAGGTTGGTCAAAGGCAACTGGTGACGGGCTCGTGGTCTTCAGTTGGTAGCGGAGGTTTTAGTTCGCGTATGCCTTGGCTTTGACGCGAGTCGTGAGGAACTCCAAGAGGTCGCGATTCAAACGATCTTTCAGCGTCGTGGGTAATCCGTGCGGCGCGCCTTGATAGATCTTTAGCTCGGCGTTCGGAACGAGCTTCGCCGACTTGAGTGCGGCGGCGGCGATCGGGACGATTTGATCGTCGTCACCATGAATTATCAGCGTCGGGACATCGAACTTCTTGAGGTCTTCCGTCTGATCGGTCTCCGAGAATACCTTGATGCAGTCGTAGCAGGCATTCAAGCTCGCGATCATGGCGGCAAGCCAAAAGTTGTCGAGCACGCCTTGCGAGACTTTCGCCCCGGGCCGATTGGCACCGTAGAACGGCGACGCCAGGTCCTTGAAGAACTGCGATCGGTCGGCCTGTACCCCCGCGCGCAAACCGTCGAACGCTTCGAGCGGAGTGCCTTCCGGGTTGTCCGGCGTCTTCAGCATTAGCGGCGGAATCGCGCTGACGAGCACGGCGCCGGCTACTCGTTGCGTTCCGTGACGCCCGATGTAGCGGGCGACTTCCCCGCCGCCCGTGGAGTGACCGACGTGGATCGCGTCGCGCAAATCCAGCGCCTCGACGACCGCGGCGAGATCATCCGCGTACGTATCCATGTCCTGGCCGGTCCAAGGCTGACTGGATCGACCATGGCCGCGCCGGTCGTGAGCGACGCAGCGATATCCTCGCGACGCCAGGAAGAACATCTGGTCTTCCCAGGCGTCGGCGTTGAGCGGCCAGCCGTGGCTAAACACGACCGGTTGTCCGGATCCCCAATCTTTGTAATAGAGCTCCGTATTGTCGCTAGTCTTAAGCGTGGGCATTGTGAACCTCCCCGTGCGTGCGCACTGTCGGCGTGTGAGGACATTTCAGAGGGCTTTGAATTGTACGCCTAACGTGCGCCTTCTACAAGGAGCAGGCCACAACGCGGGTTGGGGGCGCCGAAGCGCCCCCGGATGAGTTCAGGTGCTATTCGTAGTCGGGTGCGAAGTAGTCGTCGCGCAGCGGGTGCATGAAGAAGCCCGGCGGCAGCGGGGCCTTGATCTTCACGAACGGACGGGGGGTTTGCGAGAAGTCGAAACAGTCTTTGGCCGGCGAGTTCGCGCGCTTGTCGGCTGCGGCGAGCTGACCCAGACCGTAGAGGTCCTCGGCGAAGCGCAGCACGCTCGCCGTCTCGTACTCAGTGTGCGCGACGAAGTCTTTCTTGGCGTAGGGCGAGATCACCAAGAGCGGGACGCGGAAGCCCAGGCCGTCGTAATCCTTGAACGGCGGCGGAACGTGGTCGTAGAGACCGCCCCAGTCGTCCCACATCACGAAGATCGCGGTCGAATCCCAGAACTTACTCTTGCCGACCGTGTTGACGAGCGCGGCGACCCACGACGGGCCGTAGCCGCCCGGGCAGTTCACGTGATCCGAGTCATCGCACACGGGCGTGATCCAGGTGAAGTTGGCGAGCTTGCCGGCGCGGACGTCCGTAATGAACTTCCAATTGGGCGAGATGACGTCTTTCTTCCAATCCGGCCCCTCGTAAATGTGTTTGACGGCCTGATAGCTCGACCAGGTTCCGCCGGTGCCACTCGAGCGGCTGCCGTACGCGCTGGCGTAGAAACGCCACGAGAGCTTGGCCTTGTCGAGCTCGTCGCCCAGCGTCTGATAGTCGAAGCATGCCTGCTCGGGCGGACCGTTGACGTTCCGCTGTTTGGTGACCGTCGAAACCGTGTCGTACGATCCGCCCTGACAGCCCCAGATGCCGTTGGGGAGATCGACGGACGCCGCGGCTTGCGCGGCGATGACGTACTGGTGGGAGACGAAGCTCTCGTCGAGGTGCGATTGGAACATGTGGTCGGCGACGACCCATTCGTGTGCCATGTCGAAGTACGGCTTCGACTCGGTGTGCGGCACGTAGACGTACTGTGGATTGGTCGGTCCACCGTACGCCGGTTCCCGATCGAAGCCGTCGTTGCGGCACTGCGTGCCGGGCAGCGTTCCGGTTCCGTTGCACGCGAGGAACATTGACGACGCGGAGTGATCGATGATGTAGTATGCCGCGAGGCTCGCCGGCGTCAGCTGAATCGTTTGACCCTTGGAATTCTTGCCGCTCTTGACCGTGTCGGCGCCGGGATAGCCTTGAAAGAGGTCATCGAAGCTGCGGTTTTCTTGAACGATGAAGACGACGTGTTTGATCTTCCCGGCGCCGGTCGCATTCAGCCCGCCAATTATCGCGCTGCTTTGCATGTACGGCAACGATTGCGAGCCGGAACAACCCGCAAGCATTCCAACCGCCGCACAAACGCTTAGCGTAGCGCGACCAAAATATGAAAGCGACATCGTGCTTCAGCTTCCTCCTTAAAGATCGAACGTCTGGCGGGCCACTGATGTTTCTGCGTGGCCGCGTGCGGCCCTGGTGCTCGGCTGCTCTGCCCGGCTTCGGCCAGAGTTAAGACGGATTAATCGGTTTTACGCTAGCGTGCGGCGTAGTCTGTCATGCTTTCCTTCGACTCGCTGCGCTCGCTCAGGACAAGCTCTCGGCTCAGCATGACATCAATAATCCGTCCTTCGACTCCGCTCGCTATCGCTCGCTCCGCTCAGGATGACACTGAAGGGGGTCGCGCTGCTCGAGGTGACACTGGTCGGAGTCACGCTCCCCTCTCGGCGGCGGGGGCGAGGAGTCGGCGAGCGGGCATGAAAAAGGGCTGGCCATGGAAACGACGATTTCGCCTACCTTTGAAGAGCAGGTGCGTTCGGTCATCGACGCGCGGCATCTGCTGACTCACCCGTTCTACGTCGCGTGGACGCGTGGGGAGCTCACCCGCGAGCAGCTCAAACAGTACGCGGGTCAATACATGCATCACGTCTTGGCGGAGCCGACCTATCTGAGCGCGGTGCACTCGAACACGCCGCACTTTGCGAGCGACGGCAAGAGCGATCTCGGCCCGAGGCAGACGATTTTGCAGAACCTCATCGAGGAAGAGCTGGGGCCGAAGAATCACCCGGCGCTGTGGAAGCAGTTTGCGGCGGCGCTCGGGCTGTCGGAGGACGATCTCGCCGCGACGGCGGCGCTCCCCGCGACACGGCAGCTGATCGCGACGTTCACCGAACTTTGCCGAAATCGGCCACACTACGCGGGCTTGGCGGCGCTGCACGCGTTCGAGTCGCAAGTGCCCGCGATCGCGGCCGTGAAGATCGAGGGACTGCGGCGTTTCTATGGCATGACGGATGCTTCGGCGGTCGAGTTTTTCAGCGTGCACGAAAAGGCGGACGTCGTGCACTCGGGGGCCGAGTGGAGCCTGATCGAACGAGCCGCCGACTCGGCTGCGAAGCGGGCCGAGGTTCTGGCCGCGACGCGAGAGGCGTGCGACGCGTTGTGGAGTTTCCTGGACGGAGTCTACGATGTTTGAAGGCCGAGTCGCGCTGGTGACCGGCGGCGCGCGCGGAATCGGCGCGGCCATCACCGAGATGCTGGCGGCGAGCGGCGCGAAGGTGGCGGCGGGTTACAGCCGCGGAAAAGAGAGCGCCGAAAAATTCCAGCAGAGGATGACGGAGAAGGGCGCGACCGTGTCGATTCACCAGGGCCGCGTCGACGAAGCGGCCGACTGCAACCGCGTCGTCAAAGAAGTGCTGGACAAATTCGGGCGCGTCGACTATTTGGTGAACAACGCCGGAATCACCGTAGATAAGACCGTCCGCAAGATGACGGTCGACGACTGGCGCCAGGTACTCGACGTGAACCTCTTGGGCTCGTTTCAGATGACCAAGGCGGTGCTCGAGCACATGATCGAGCGCGGCTCGGGACGCATCGTGAACATCAGCTCGGTGATCGGCGAGACCGGCAACGTCGGGCAGGCGAACTACGCTGCGTCGAAAGCCGGACTCTTCGGATTCACCAAGAGCCTGGCGCTGGAGATGGCGCAGCGCGGCATTACGGTCAACTCCGTCTCGCCGGGATTCATCGAGACCGAGATGGTCGCGGCGATTCCGGAGGCAACGCTGGCGAAGATCGTCGAGAAGATTCCGCAGCGCCGGCTGGGACGGCCGGAAGAAGTCGCGCGCGTCGTGCGATTCCTCTTGGAGGACGACTCGAGTTACATCACGGGAGCGGTCTACTCGATCAACGGCGGCCTGGATATGTAGTCAGCGATGACAAAGCGGCTACTGCTGATTCTCTGCGTTTTCAACGCGTTTTGGATCGGCGCCGTCATCGCAGACAACGTGGGAGTCGGCGGCCGCGCTTGGTACGGCTGGTGGGACGCGGACTTCACGCCGTCGGGTCAGCCGTACGTAGAACGGATCGAGTCGACGCAGCCGAACGGAGCGACCGAGAGGGCGGGGCTCCGGACGGGCGATTGGTTCGACTGGCGCGAGCAGAGCCGCGACACGCGCCAGCGCCTGCTCTCCAGTCAGCCGATGGCGACGCAGCCGACCGTTCTCATCATGCATCGCGGCGCGCGCAAGTTTATCGTCGGGCTCACGGGCAGCACGCTGGGGGAAGGCGAGGTCTGGGTCAAGCTCGCCTTGTTCGTGCCGCAGCTGGTCGCCAGCATCTGGTTTCTGGGCTGCGCCTTCTTGGTCGCCGTTCGACGGGCGTCACTCTCGGAAGGGCGCCGGCTGGCGCTGATCCTCATCTTCTTGTCGGTGCCGCCGCTGGTTCTCGTAGTGACGAGTGCGGCGGCTTCGATGGTGTTTTGGTACGCTACGCTGACGCTGAACAGCATCGTGCAGGCGCTTCTCGTAGGGCTTGCCGCGAGTTTTGGCGCGCGCTCCGCTTGGCGCCGTGCGCTCGAAATCTTCGCCTACGCTATGATTGCGGCGTCCGTGCTCATCGTCGCCATCGGCGCGTACGGCGGCTTGACGCTGCGCACCGACCCCATGATGTTCGGGCCTCGCTTCTTTGCGGCGTTGTTCGTTTGGTTGGCGAGCGTCGCAGCCGTGGCGGTCGTCGCGGCCATTGCCGTGGCGAGCACACCCGAGTCGGATCGGCCGCGCGCGGCGTGGCTGCTGTTGCCGCTGCCGCTGGCGATGCTTGCGAGCGCGGCCGCCTTGAAATTCCAGATCGTCGCGCACACCTGGATCGCCGGCGAGTTCGTTCAGATCCTCGCGGCGATCGGACTGTTGTTAGGAGCGTTCGCGGTCACTTACGCGCTGCTGAAGCGGCGCGTTCTGGATTTCGAGTTCGTGATCACGCGCACGGTGGTCGTCGCGACCGTCTCGCTGATCGTAGTTGCCGCGTTCGCGTTGCTGGAATGGATACTGGGGACCGAGCTCAGCGGGATGAGTCACACCGAGGGGTTGATCGCCAACGGCGCGCTCGCGCTCGTGCTCGGCGTGTCGCTCAACTTCATTCATCAGCGCGTGGATCGGCTCGTCGAGGGCGTCCTGTTCCGAAAGCGGCGCGCCGACGAACGCGCGTTGGTCGATTTTTCGAGAGAGGTGGCGTACGTCACGGCAGCCGATGCGCTCCTCGATCAGACGATCGCGAAAGTCGAGCACCACACGGACGCGCGCAACGCCGCGATCCTGATCGACGGATCCGAAGGATACGAACCGGCGCGCTCGTTCGGTGACAACTCGCTCGCGCCGGCGCGCGAAAACGACGGAGCGATCCTCGCGCTGAAGGCCTGGCACAAGCCGCTGGATCCGCACCAGTACGATACGGCCCTGCACGGGGCGCTGGCATTGCCGATGCTCGGGCGCGGGCGATTGCTCGGCGTGTTGCTGCTCGGAGAACGCGCGGGCGGCGAGTCGTATGCGCCGGATGAAGTCGAGGCGCTATCGCAGCTCGCACACGGAGTCGGGTCGGCGCTCGACGTCCTGTCGTCGAGCGGTGGCGACTCGATCGAAGGTCTGCGCGAATCGATCGCGGCGATGAGCAAAGCCGTCGCGTCGCTCGGTGAGAAGATGGATGCGCTGCTTCGGGGCGTCTCGGGACGGGAGCGCGGCGAAACGTAGCGGCTTGGTCGGCCTTCACTTCGGCTCGGCTTCACGTAGTTTATCCCGAGCGTAGTCGAGGGGTTCAGCCTCGCTCAGTGAAGGCTCGCCGCTCACGGTGACACGTCGCTCTCCGTCCTTCGACTACGCTCGCTGCGCTCGCTTCGCTCAGGATGACACTGGTCGGTATCGCTCTTCGTCCTTCGACTCCGCTCAGGATGACACTGGTCGGTATCGCTCTTCGTCCTTCGACTCCGCTCAGGATGACACCGGGGGACGCTGAGGATGACAAAGGGGACGCTCAGGATGACAGGTTGGGGAGGAGGTATGCGAGCGGTGCGCTGGGTAAATCTAGCGCGTGAGTAGTTTACCTCTCAAAGGGCGCGTCGCGATCGTCACCGGCGGGTCGCGCGGAATCGGCGGCGCCATCAGCACGGTGCTCGCCGAAGACGGCGCGACCGTCGCGGTCCTCGGACTTCCCGAGGACAAGGCGCGGACGCACAAGCTTGCCGCTCGGCTCAACGGCGCGGCGCCACGCCTCCATTATTACGAGAGCAACGTCGGCATATACGAGCGAATGTCGCAGGGCGGTCGAGGCCGTGCTGAAGGAGCACGGGCGCGTCGATTATCTGGTCAACAACGCGGGAATCACGCGCGACCACACGGTCCGCAAGATGACCGTCGAAGAATGGGAAGCGGTTCTGCAAGTGAATCTTTCAGGACCGTTTTTTATGATCAAGGCCGTGCTGGACTCGATGCTCGAGCAGGGTTTCGGGCGGATCGTGAACGTCAGCTCGGTCGTCGGCGAGGCCGGGAACTTCGGGCAGGCAAACTACGCCGCGGCGAAAGCCGGGCTGATCGGCTTGACGAAGACGGTCGCGCTCGAGGTCGCGAAGCGCGGGATCACGGTGAACGCGGTCGCGCCTGGCTTCATCGACACCGACATGACGAAGGCGATGCCGTCGGAAGCGATCGAGAGCGCGATCGCGCAGACGCCCAAGCGCCGGCTCGGACAGCCCGAAGAGGTCGCGCGGCTGGTCCGGTTCTTGCTCGACGAAAAGGCCGGATACATCACGGGCGCGGTCTACAATATCAACGGCGGCTGGTACATGTGATGACGGAGACGTTTTCGCCCGAATCCATCGCGCCCGAAGAGCTGCGTTACGGCATCGACGTCACCGGGCTCGACCCGGCGTCGCTGAGCGACGCGCTGCGCGCGGTAATCACCGACGTGATGATGGATCCGTTGCGGATGAGCACGTGGCTCACCGGCTTGGCGCTCGCCGAGCAAAACGTCGGCGATGAACATGCTGCGGCGGCTGGGCGGTCAAAGTGACGCGTCGCCCTTCGACTTCGCTCAGGGTGACAAGAGTCAGGGTGACGCGTCGGACAAGCGGTTTGCGGAGCCGGAGTGGCGCAACAATCCGATCCTCGCCGGACTAGTTGAAGATTATCGCGCGCGCACGCAGGCTGCGCTGCAGCTCGTCGATTCGACGCGCTTGCCCGACGCGACGCGCCGCAAGGCGCGCTTCGCCATGCAGCTGATGTGCGACGCGTTCGCGCCGAGCAACATGCCGTGGCTCAATCCGGGCGTGGTGAAAGAGGCGACCGAGTCTGGCGGGATGAGCCTCGTGCGCGGTCTGCAGAATTTCCTGGACGACGTGCGCGAACAACGGCGGATATCCGCGGCAGGTCGACCGGTCCGGCTTCGAGCTTGGCGTCAACATCGGCGCGACGCCGGGAAGGTGGTATTCCGCAACGCGCTGATCGAGCTGATCGCCTACGAGCCGCAGACGCCGCAGGTGCA
This sequence comes from Vulcanimicrobiota bacterium, assembly GCA_963759245.1. Classification (GTDB taxonomy): domain Bacteria; phylum Vulcanimicrobiota; class Vulcanimicrobiia; order Vulcanimicrobiales; family Vulcanimicrobiaceae; genus Cybelea. Next base: position 1,037,956 of record CAVWYN010000003.1, read on the forward strand.
CGCGACGCCGCTGCTCTGCAGTCCGCCGTGGATCAACAAGTATTACATCATGGATTTGGCGCCGGGGCGTTCGTTCGTCGAATGGGCGGTCCAGCACGGGCATCAGACGTTCATGATCTCCTATCGTAATCCGGACGTGTCGATGTCGCATTACACGATGGACGACTACTTGCGCGAGGGCGTGCTCGCCGCGCTCGACGTCGTGCAGGAGATCACGGGCGCGCCGCGCGTGAATCGTCGCGGCGCTCTGCCTGGGCGGGACGCTGGCGCTGATCGCGATGGCGTATCTGGCCGCGCACGGCCAGGGAGATCGGATCGCGTCGGCGACGCGTGACGAACACCCTGGTCGACTTCAGCATTCCGGGCGACCTCGGCATTTTCACGGACGAGGACACGATCGAGCGGCTCGAGCAGCGCATGCGCGAACGCGGTTACCTCGAGCCGGCGGAGATGGCGCGAACCTTCGACTGGATGCGTTCGAGCGATTTGATTTGGAGCTACGTCGTCAACAACTGGTTCAAGGGGAAGCAGCCGCCGGCGTTCGACATTCTCGCGTGGAACAACGACTCGACACGCATGCCGGTCGCGATGCACTCGCAGTATCTGCGCGCGTGCTATCTGCACAACTCGATCGTCAAGCCGAACGCGTTCGCGATCGACGACACGCCGATCGATCTCGGGAAAGATCGTGACGCCGCTCTACGTGCTCGGCGCCGAAAACGATCACATCGCGCCGTGGCGCGCGACGTATCTGACGACGCAGCACGTCGGGGGCGATTGCGAAGTACGTGCTGACGAACTCGGGGCACATCGCGGGGATCGTCAATCCGCCGGGCGGCAAGAAGACGTGGCACTATATCGAAGCCGGCGGCGCTGCGGGGCGAGAGCGCGGACGAGTGGCTCGAGACGGCCGACCGGCACAACGGCTCGTGGTGGCTGGATTGGGCCGAGTGGCTCGAGCCGCACGGCGGCCCGATGCGCGCGCCGTACGCGATTCCCGACGGCGAGCCGGCGCCGGGGCGCTACGTCCGAAACGAGTCGGGACCGCCCTTCGCGGCGAAGGTAGAGGCACGATCATGAGCGACGAGGAGAAGGGCGGTATCGCCGGAGGCGCGTGGCGCAGCCTGGGCGACTTCATCCGCGGCCAGCGCGAGCTGGCGAACCTTTCGATGCGGCAGCTCGCCGAGATCGCGAAGATCTCGAACCCCTACCTTAGCCAGGTCGAGCGGGGGCTGTACAAGCCGTCGGCCGACGTGCTCAAGAACATCGCCAACGCGCTGCACATCTCGGCGGAGACGATGTACGCGCAGGCCGGCCTGCTCGACGACTCGCCCGAGCGGGACGAGAGCCACCACGGCGTCGAGCACGCGATCAAGCTCGACCCGCGCCTGAGCGTCGACCAAAAAGAAGCGCTGATCCGGATCTACCGGAGCTTCATCGGCCGCGAGTAAGCGGGAGCCGGCTCGCCCGCTCAGGGCGGAAAAGGGTAGACCTTTGACCCGGGTGTTGACAGACACAGCATCTGCTTGGTATACTTAGCACACGCCAACAGCCACCAGCCAGATTGTAAGGAGAACCAGTTTCAATGTCCGTCAACGTTTCAGAGTACATGAACAAGTTTCAGGAAGAGGGCCTCGCCGCGCTCAAGCAGACGCAAGACGCCAGCCTCAACGCGATGAAGTCGTTCCGCGAGTTCACCAAAGAGATGACCGAGAAGCCGGGCTCGATGCCGGCGCTCGAGAACATCCCGTCGCCGACCCAGCTCGTCGAGCTTTCGTTCGGCTTCGCCAGCCAGCTTCTCGAGATGCGCAAGGCCTTCACGCTGAAGATCGCCGAGATGGTGGTCGATGCGCAGAAGCAGACCGAGGCCAACTTCAAGGCCGCGGCGCCGATGCCGAACAAGCCCTTCAACAAGTAAACTCTCTTTCAACGGCTCCGTTCACGACCGCCCGCGCTATGCGGGCGGTCTTTTTTATGCCGCAACGAAGGCTGCCCGATGAATGCCGCACGCTGGAAATTACTATCGGTGGAGCTTTGCGCGTGAATCGTATGGGTTTCGGCGCGATGCGATTGTGCGGCTCGGGCATCTGGGGATGGCCGGCAGATCGCGAGAACGCGCTGCGCGTGTTGCGTCGAGCCGTCGAACTGGGCGTCAACTTCATCGACACCGCGGACGCGTACGGTCCGCTACGTGAACGAAGAGCAGATCGCGCAGGCGCTGTATCCGTATCCGGAGGGTTTGGTGATCGCGACCAAGGGCGGCTCCGATGCGGCCCGGCCCCGGCCAGTGGGTGCGCGACGGCCGGCCCGAGCACCTGAAGGCCGCGTGCGAAGGAAGCCTGCGGCGCCTGCGCCTCAGACCGCATCGATCTCTACCAGCTGCACGCCGTCGCGTCCGAACGTTCCGCTGGAGGAGCAGGTCGGCGCGTTGCGCGAGCTGCGCGACGCAGGGGAAGATCCGCCTCGTCGGGCTTTCGAACGTCGAGCTGCGAGCAGTTGCAGCGCGCAGAACGAGATCGTCGAGATCGCCTCCGTGCAGAACAACTACAACGTCGGCAATCGCGTCAGCGAGCCGGTGCTGCGCTACTGCGAGGCAAAGGGCCTGGCGTTCATTCCGTATTTTCCGCTGGACGCGGGAGACATCGCGGCGCTCGACGTGCTGCGGCCGATCGCCGCGGCTCACGAAGCGACCGTCTTTCAAATAGCGCTCGCGTGGCTGCTGCGTCACTCGCCGGCGATGCTCCCGATTCCGGGGACGTCGTCGCTCGAGCATCTCGAGGAGAACGTCGCGGCGGCGCAACTGGAGCTGAGCGAAGAAGAGTACGAAGGATTGGATCGGGTCGCGGCAGCCTAGCGTACGAGAAGCTCTTCCGATTGGAAGTTTATCTGCCTTAAGAGAGGGTAGGAGAAGGCATCGGAGAGCGGAAGTCCTGCTCCCCTTTCTCACTCTACTTTAGGAGGCGCCCTGAATATGTACTCGCTTCGCACGCGCCCCGCACTCCTTGTGGTGGCGCTTTTCGCGGTTGCCGGATGCAGTGGCGGTGGAACTTCGCCGTCGTTGTCGCCGGGATCGCCGGGTTCGTCGTCGTACGTTCATCAAGGCATGCCGTTCGCCCCGGCGATGCATCACGCCGGTCTGCAGCGATCGATTCAACCGACGTACTCGACGTTAGGTTCCTTAGTTTTCGAAGGCGACCAGTCCGAAGCCCAGGTCAACGTTTATAAGACGGGCAAGTTGCCGACCAATCCCGCACCGATTGCGTCGATCAAGGTCTCCGCGGGATGTCCATACGGCCTGGCTGCGGACAAGACCGGCACGATCTACGTTGCGGACAACTGCGGCGGAAACGACGTCGAGCTGTTTGCCAAAGGCTCTACGACGATGAAGAGCAAGATCACGACCGGAATCAGCAATCCGTTGGGTCTCACCATTGACGCGAGTCAAAACTTGTACGTCAGCAACTATCCCGCGTCGATCACCGTGTATCATCTTGGCGGCACGTCGCCGTTCGAGACGATTACCGGGGGCGGCATGGCCGATCCGTTCGGGGTTGCGCTGGATAGCAGCGGCAATCTTTACATCGCCGACTTCGGCGCGCACGCGGTGTTCGAGGTGAAGGCCGGCACGACGACCGTCACCAACCTCAACCTTACGGGCCTCACCGAGCCGCTCGGCGTTGCGGTCGACAAGTTGCACAACTATCTGTGGGTGACCGACGGTTCGGGCAATGCGATCGACGTCTACAAGCTCGGACAGACTTCACCTTTCCAAGTCATCGCCGGTAGCGGCTTCCCGTACGCTATCAGCCTAGAGAATATCGGCAAGCCCAAGGACGAGGTCGTTTCCTCGGACATCAACCACGCAGAATTCTTCGCATATAAACCCGGTACGTACACCCCCTACGCGACGGAGACGAACGGAATCAAGTTGCCGACGGGCCTGCTCGTTACACATCCCTAATCGCGCAAATCCTTCGCGCGTCTTCCACGAGCGGGCCCGTTTCGACGGGCCCGCTTTTTGTTGCGGTAGGGCGTGCGCCCGAGCACAGGGTGACACGATGGCTGCGCCGTTTCCGGGTCGGAGCCATAGGGCGGCCGCAAAGAGTAACCGAAGCTAACTCGATGGACCCTAGAGAAGCTTTGTATCAGGGCGAGTGGTTCCGCTCGCGCATACAAACAATGGAGAAGGCGCTGTTGGCGTTGCTAGATGACGACCAGAGTGAAGAAGCGCAGTCGAGGCGAGCCGAAGTTATTCGCGAGCTTCGTCTTTCTCTTGGGTTAGACCGAGAAACGACGACTAGCTAGAGCCTGCTATTTTCTGGGTGTCCGAACTGCGCGGGCGACGGAAACCCGTGCCGCAAAAATCGGCTCCTTTCCAGCAAATAAAAAACCCCCGCAATTGCTTATTCGACGGGTCTTTTCAAACTCGGGCGGCACATGGATTGAACGTGTGACCTGTTCCGTGTCGGAAGCGCTGTTGATGTGGCGCTGCGTAACGTCGGGCGCGCACAGTGTGCATTTTACGCATAGTGTACGGTGCCGTTGCTAACGGGTTGCCACCGCCGAGTGACAACGCGGCAACTCGCTATCCGGCTTTGACTTTTCGGACTGAACTGGGTTGCTTATGACACGGCTAGCGAGCGGACCGATGAAAGTCGCAGCGCCCGCTGGACTAGGGACGGGTCAAGCCCAAGCTGCCCGGTTGGGCGGGGAATCCACAATTACTCGTGGCTCCCAACTAAGACCTGAGCCCAAACCGTTTTCGACGGTGGCGCATACATTGAATGAAAGGAGTAATTGTGATGAAGGTGCGTCAAGCGCCGCCGGTACCGCGCTCACTGGTGATCCTCAAGGGTCAAGCGGTTGCAACATACGATGCCGTGGCGTTTCTGGATACTCGCGCTCAGGATCTTGGGGGCCGGGTAGCCGATCCAGCCACGCTCGGCGTCGTCCATAAAAGAGAGGATCAGCGTCTCGAAATCGCCGTTGCGATCGCAGTTATTCTCGCAAGCCTCAGCTTCGTAGTCCTCCTTTCACTGAAACTAACATAGCCATGAAGTCCTTAAATCGGTTGTATATCGCCGCGGCTGCTGCTGTACTGATTTGCTGGCACGGCGCACCCGCTAGGGCTGACTCTGCCGAGCAGGGGACACTGGTGCGAATGGTCGACGGTAGAGTGCAACTGGGTGCTACGCAATCGTCGCGCGACGATACTCTAGCGGAGAAGGTGGCTGCAATGATGGCGGCATTACGACCGCGTGGCACCGATCGAGTGTTTCGACGCAGCTATGAGAACGCACAGTTTCCGCTACTTGCTCCGATTCCCGCACTCGCTCCGCTGACGACAGGGACACCCCAGGGATGCGTGGTTCGCTTCACCCAACCCGACGGCTTAGAATCATGGGCCTCGTTGTGCTGACCGAGGATGGGTAGCAACACCGTTGGATCGAGAGCCACGAAAGCACGGACGCAACGTTCGCGTACGCCTCCTGTAAACGCAAGCGAGAAGGCTTGGAACAACAAAGATCTTATTGAACTCGCTTTAACGCTGCTGGCTGTGATCGCCGGCTCGCTCGCAGCCATCGGTGCGTTTTTAGGAGCGTCATACGACAAGGAACGCGTCGAAATCGTGCGCAAGCCGGCGCTATTCCTTTCTTGCGAGCCGGAGTTTCGGTTACTTGATATCGCTCAAGGCACCAAACCGGCGGCACACGCGGCGCTTCTGACCGGCGACGGCGCGCGTTGGATCCATCTGACCAGCGATGATCACGGCGATACGCCGCAGCCGTTCGCAAGTTGCTCACTCACGAATTACGGACAGCTGCCTTTATTCAATATGCGCATGCGGTTAACGTTGCAAAGTATTGACCACCGTGGCGCCACCACTACTGCCAGGACTTTCCTCGACGTCCCCGGGCTGTCGTCGTCTGCGACATACTCCTTCGCATTAATTAACGGAACGAGCGGCACGATGGCTTTTGCATTCGAGCCGACGCTCACGGTCATGCGTGTCGATACCGGAATGGAGGGGCCGGCACCACTATTTTTGAGCTCAGAACTGATCGATCTCGAGCATCGCATTGCCGAACAAGACGTGCGAAGCACTTTGCACGCAAAACGCGGCGAATCGACGGATGCGCCGATCGTTCACATCAAGGACTTTCTCTACGGACCCAAGGTGCTCCGCGCTCGCGCCAACGAGGCGATCACCGTCGTGAATGACGATGCCGAACCTCATACGGTCACCGGGATTAAAAGCGCGTTTGACTCCGGTCCCATTGACTCCGGTGCGACGTGGATACATCGTTTTACGCGCCCGGGCACGTACTCGTATTTTTGCAGTTTCCATCCGTATATGCGCGGCCGGATCGTGGTCTCCGGCGCCGCCAAATAGGCGCGGCAGCGGGTCTCGTGCGTCGTGCGCGAAGCGGGCACCAAGCACGTCCGGCGCTTTGGAGCTGCGCTCTTTTCGCATCCGTCGGCGGAAGCTCGTCGAGCGCGTCGTGATCCTCGATCCGTTGTTTGGACGCCGATAGCGCCTCGCCAGAAGTGCGATGGGCCGTCTAAAACAAAAGAGCCTCGGCGTAAAGCTGGGGCCCAAAATGGTGGGCGGTGTAAGGATTGAACTTACGACCTCTTCCGTGTCAAGGAAGCGCTCTCCCACTGAGCTAACCGCCCCGGGCGTCATAGCGACGCGAGCAGTGGCGAAGCTTCGAAGTTTGCTCGCGGGCCCCTTCTCCGCCCTTACGTTTGTTTGACAACGCATTTCCGCGCGTGATAAAGTGGCGCGTACCACTCGATTCCGCTACAAGGAGGCACGATGAATAATCTACGTCAGATGTGCTCCGCGACGCCGCAAGTCGGCGGCGGGTCGACGTGCTTTGGACCTTCGGAGGGTAGGACGGCGTAACGCGTCGCCGGTTCTATAACAATCCGAAGGCCTCCGCGATCGACCGGGGGCCTTTTCATTTCACAACTTCACGTCAATTACGAGGCGAATCATGGATCTTTGGCTTCACAGCGAAATCCGGACCCGCCGTGACGACGCCTCCGAAAACGCCCGCCGCAGTCGGCTCGCACGCCTGGCTGCCGGCGGACGAAGTACGAGCGTTCGCGCACGCATCGCCGCCGGCGCGGAGGCGATGAGTAATGCGCTGGCTGCGCTCGCGCGCAGCTTGCGGAACGGTGAGACGGCATAACTCGTTAGGGACTGGCGTCGTTCACGTTGGTGTCGGCGCCTTTCCATTCCAATTCAAAGCGCGTCCGCGCGGCCGCGGCCTGTGCGCGCTGGCCTTGCGCAGCGAACGCGGTCGCCAAGCCGAACAGCGCGCGCGGGTCGCTGGGATAGCTTGCTAAGGTGCCGGTATACGCGGCGACCGCGCCGTTGTAGTCGCCCCGCCGCAGATCTAAGCCCGCTAGAACCTCGCCTGCAGGCAGCAAGGGAATCACTTCCCCCGCAAAGTCGGCGCTTTGGTTGCTGCGCGCACTTTCGATCCAGCGTTCGGCCTCGACGAAATTCCCGTCCGCTGCGGCGAGCCGCGCGAGAAAGAGCTGCGGCAGGTATCCCTGCGTCATGTTTCCGGCCGCGACCCGCGTTCCAATCGAGTGCGCTTCGCGCGTTCGCCCCAGTTCGATCGCGGCAAGACCGCGCACGCTCGCTCCGCCGAACTGGCTGTCGTCGGCGGCATACGCGGCCGCGTAACGCCCGAAGCGGAGCGCTGTGACCGCATCGAAGCTGGTGTCGAAAGCACCGGCCATCCGCTGCGCCCAGATTCGCGCGACGGAATAGTTTCCCAGCATCATCGCCGCCGAGTAACCGACGCTGATATCGTGCTTGGCGTAGTGACGCGCGTGTCCAGAGCCGCGTCCTTCGAGTTGTACGAGCAAGGTATAAGCGCGAGCGCTGGAGGCTAACGCGGCCGTGTAGTTTCCCCTCTCGATCCAATAGTGCGCCGGCATGTGCGCAAGATGCTCGGCTTCCGGCGCAAAACTGGCCGCGTCGAGCCGCTGCGCGCAGGAGAGGGCCGCACCGTGATCGGGAGCGAGATCGTAGAGGTGAATGCAGAGATGGTTGGCCATCGGGTTCGTAGGATCGACACGCAGGACGTTCGTCACCAGCTCTAGCGCATCGCGCGAATCTCGACTCGCGAGCGCGCCTTGCTGCCACGTAAGGCCGCCGCTTTCGATCAGAGCTTCGGCGGCCAGCAGCTGGGCGTTTTCGTCCCGCGACTGCAGGGCGAACTGCCGCATCGCTTGTCTATACGCGGCGTCGTCGCGCTTCCAGTCGGCAAATGTGCCGCGATAACGCTGAGCTAGGATGGTGATGAAGCTGCGCTCGCGCGCAGGCAGGCCGCCTGCCAGCGCAACCGCTTTTTGGATCGCGATTGAGCCGCCGCCGAATCGCTCGGCGGTCGCCGGGGTGTTGAGGTCGGGACCATTCGCCAGCGCAATTCCCCAGAAGGCCATCGCGAGGTGCGGATCGGTGGCGGCCGCCCGAGCGAACGAGTCCGCCGAATCGTCTCCGTCGTAGGCATAATAGAGGAAGAGTCCGCGATCGATTGCGGATTGAGCGCGCGAGTCGGTCGTCGATACGGCAAGATGAACCGAGGTGGCCGCTGCTACCACCGAGGCAAGCACCACTGCGCTAAGGCTCATGCAAAAATGCTTTCCACCGCATGCATCACGAGTCCGTGCTGGACGCGCTCGTCGCGGTAGGGTAAGATACGGATTTGTCCAAGAGCCGTCACCTGTTGGGCGCGTAGCTCAGTGGGAGAGCATCCGCTTCACACGCGGGGGGTCGTTGGTTCAATCCCAACCGTGCCCACCACGCCGAGACGGCGGTGCCGGTCCTTGGCGCTGTAGCTCAGTTGGTTAGAGCGTCGCCCTGTCACGGCGAAGGTCGTGGGTTCGAGCCCCATCAGCGTCGCCATCTCCCGAGCGCACCGTAGTCCGGAGTAGAATCGACGGCATGCGGTGCGCTCGCCGCAAGGGCTACGCCAAGGTAGCTCAGTTGGTAGAGCACGCGCCTGAAAAGTGCGGTGTCGCGCGTTCGATTCGCGCCCTTGGCACCAGAGTCAGCAGAGGCCCAAGCAATCTTGGGCCTCTCGGCTCATTTTAGTGTGCCTCACAGTTGGCACTTGTCTGTGGTACAGGGTTTATCCATGGCGAGGAAACGTCCCGACTGTGGAAAGTGCGGCGCACATAAAATCATCCTCAAAAGTGGCGCTTCGCGGTGCCTCATATGTCACAATCGGCGCGGGCGCGACTACTACCAAAACAGCGCATTACGCCGTGGAAAACTGCGTGAAGCCTACGTCCAACGAAAATACGGCCTTTCCGTGGCGTCTCTGGAAAAGCTGCTGCGTCAGGAAGGCCGATGTGCGGTCTGTTCACGATGCTGGCAAGATTGTGTGGGCGCCAAACGTGTTCGTCACGAGGTGACATTCCTGCAGTACCTTTATGTGGACCACGATCATCGAACCGGCAGGGTCCGTGGGCTTCTTTGCAACGCCTGCAATACAGCTATTGGCTTGTTCGAAGAGAGCCGCCACCGGCTGGAATCTGCCCTGATCTATCTCGAGTGATCGAGATCAGGCCGACGCTGGCAGGGCTCGCTAAGCGCGAAGCGTGCGGTCGAAAAACTCGACGGTGCGGCGCCAGGCCGTCTCCGCATGCTCGGGATCGTAGTGGCCTAAGCCGCCATCACCCGGCTTGCCCGTGTTGTAGAAGCCATGTTTGGCGTCGTAGCGGTGAAACTCGTATTGCACGCCCGCGGCCTTGAGCTTGTTCTCGATCGCGTCGACGCCGCCGATCGCGAAAAAGCCGTCCTCCGTTGCAAAGTGGCCCTGAACCGGAATGCTGATCGTCGCCGGATCGCCCGCCTCGGCCGGCGGATAGCCGTACCAGATGCTCGCTGCATCGACGTTGGCGCGGTTCATAACGCCGAGCATCGCTAAGGCGCCGCCCATGCAGAAGCCGATCAGGCCGACACGCTTCGCGCCGAGGTCCCGCAGATAGTTTCCCGCTCCGGGGACATCTTCCGTCGCGGCATCATTGAAATCGAGACCCTGCATCAAGTGATTCGCTTCGTCGCCGGTCGCGGCGCTGCGTCCGCGAAACAGATCGGGAACGAGCACTGCAAAACCGTGCGACGCGAGTCGATCGGCGGTGGCTTTCACGCGGTCGTCGAGTCCCCACCACTCTTCCAGCATCACGATGCCGGGCGAATACTCGGCGCCAGGCGGCCGGGATAGGTACCCCGGCGCTCGCTTTCCGTCGGGTCGCGAGAACTCGATCGTTTCGCCCATCAGCGATGCTCTACAACGGCACCCTCTTCGGCATCCTGACGATCGAGATTCTCGAGCCGCTCCGTCACGAGCCAGTCGTTCGCTGCGCGAACGTCTTCGGGACGCACGCGCTCGAAAAACCACTTGGCGAGCAGCTCATCGGTGGGATTGCGTCGCAGCGCCTCGTCGAACTCGGCAGACGCGATTTTCCAGCGCTCCAGCATCCCTCTGTCCATCGGGCAGGGGTAAATGTAATCATAGATCGTTCCGGCGGCCGAAGCGCGGCCTTTGTCGGAGATGCGAAGCAACCACATCGCATCGCCGACTTTTTCGCGCCCGCGCCGTGGGAACGTCTTTCCATCGCGAAAGTCGGTAGGCATGCCGTTTATAAGGCGCCGCGACCTCGGCGGGTTGCGCGGACGAGCCAAGCGAACGGTGCTTAGTCATGCATTACCAAAAGGCGCTCCCGGTGCACGAGCCGCGCTGGCACGCATCACTGGCAGTCTTGGCAGCGATGGCACTCTACATCACATTGCCGCCACGTCTGACGATCGGCCCGACGTGGGTGCTCCCCGCGGTGACCCTGCTGGTCCTCGTGCCGCTATCGATCTTCGTTCCGCATCGCCACCGCGAGACCGCGCGCACACGCTTTTGGAGCATCCTGCTGATCGCGATCGTCAATTTTTTCAATCTCACCTCGGTCTTGTTGCTTGTCGCGAGCCTCTTTCACCCTGAAAAAACCGTTTCGCACCCGGCAGGCGTGCTATTGCGCATCGGGGGGCAGATTTGGGCGACCAACATCTTGGTCTTCGCTCTCTGGTTTTGGGAACTCGATGGTGACGGCCCCGACGCGCGTGCGCACGCCACCGCCGCCACCGAATTCGTAAACGCCGATTTTCTTTTTCCGCAGATGCAAATGGCGCTCGCGAGCGGCGGAGGAGACGAACCCAAGTGCATCGACCCGCGTTGGAAACCGCAGTTCTTAGACTATCTCTACCTAGCGTTTACCAACTCGACCGCCTTTAGCCCGACGGACACCATGCCGTTGAGTCGTTGGGCGAAGGTATTGATGACGTTCGAAGCGCTGATCTCGCTCATCACCATCGCGATCGTCGTGGCCCGCTCCATCAATGCCATTGTCTAGCGCCGGTCGGCGCCCGAACCTAGCGTCGGGATTCGGGGTTGTAGGACGCGGTATGGGACGACTCGAACCGAGGGGGCGCGAAACCGCGGGTATGATGTAATGGCAGCCTGCGACCTTCCCAAGGTTGATGCGTGGGTTCGATTCCCACTACCCGCTCAGATTCTGGAGGACGCGGAGGCGCGCAGCGCCGGAGTGGCTTTTAAATGTAATAGAGTGCCCGATGCCCGAAGCGCATTGGGGAGTATGGCGACGTAGCCAAGTGGTAAGGCAGGGCTCTGCAAAAGCCCCATTCGGCAGTTCAAATCTGCCCGTCGCCTCAATATTTAGAATCTAATGCGCATAGCCGTGGTGGGGGCGGGCGCCATCGGAGGGTTCCTGGCGGCGGCGCTTGCCAGGTCCGGCGTCCCGGTTGCGGTAGTGGCGCGGGGCGAGCATCTGGCGGCGATCGAGCGCGACGGACTGCGCGTCGAGAGCGATCTCGGGAGTTTTACGGCGCGCGTCGAGGCGGCCGGCGGTCTTCGCGCGCTTGGCAGCTTCGACATGCTCTTGCTCACCTTCAAGGCGCATCAGTGGCCCGGCTTCCTGCAGCAGATGCGATCCGTCGCGAACGGGCCGGCGACGATCGTCACGCTGCAAAACGGGCTGCCGTTTTGGTACGTCCGCCAGCCTCCGCTGCGAAGCGTCGATCCGGGGGGCGAGATCGGCAGACTCTTCGGCGACGAGCGCGTCATCGGCGGCGTCGTTCACGTGTCGGGACACATCGCAGGGCCGGGGTACGTTCGGCAGAGCGGCGGCTTGCGGTACGTTCTCGGTGAACCGGGCGGCGGCACTAGCGATCGCGTCACAGGCCTGGTCGACGCGTTTCGCGGCGCGGGGCTCGCCGCCGAGCTCGATTCCAACGTTCGAGCGACGATCTGGCTCAAGCTGGTCAACAATTGCGGCCTCAACTCCGTCAGCGTCCTGCGGCACGCCACGATCAAGCCGATGCTCGCCGATCCGGACGCGCGCGCGCAGGTTCGTAGCCTCATGATCGAAGCGCTGCAGGTAGGGCAGGCGATGAAGGTCGTGGCCGACGTGGACGTCGACGCGCGCATCGATTACGCGGCGCGGCTCGACGACGTCAAGACGTCGATGTTGCAGGATCACGAACGGGGACGCCGGCTCGAGGTCGAGCCGATGCTCGGAGCGGCGATCGAGCTGGCGGAACGTCACGGCGTTCCGGTTCCGAATTTGCGAGACACGTATGCCGCGTTGCACCGCGTGACTGCTGCGGGATCCGCACGGTGATCGCCGAGGAGCAGACGCCGGAGGTCGGCGTTGACGACCTGGCGGGCGTTGGGCCGAAGACCGCGCCGCTGTTTCGCGAGCTCGGAATCAACACGGCTCGCGATCTTCTGGAGTATCTGCCGTTCCGCTACGAGGATCTGCGGTTTCCCACGCCCGCGGCGCAACTGGGCAAGTCGGGCGGCGAAGAGAACGCCGTCGGCCGTGTCGCCGGCGTAAAGGAGCGCCGCGTACGCGGCCTGGAGATCGTGGAGCTGCAAATGATCGACGACTCAGGAGATCGCTTCGGCGCAAAGTGGATCGGCCGGAACCGCTACGTGTACGGCCGTTTTCACGAAGAGATGCGCCTCTTCGTGCGCGGGCGTGTCGAGAGAAACTTCTCCGACCCCACCGTCCTCGTCAGCCAGTACGCCCAGCTCGCCCCCAACCAGGAGCATCGTGGACAGCTCGTTCCGGTCTATCGCGCCAGCAAGGATTTGGCGAGCCGGAAAATCGCGCAGGTAGTAAAGAAGAACCTGTCGCGTCTGCTGCAGCTGACGCCGGAAGATTCCTTGCCCGCGTCGCTCGCCGCCGCTCGCGGATACCCTTTTCTGCGCGACGCCTACCGCGCCGTTCATGCCCCGGATACGCCGGAGGAAGCGGAGTGCGCGCGCGAGCGATTCGTCTTTGCGGAGTTCTTAGCGCTCGCGACGGCTGCGCAGCTGCGCCGCGCCGAGCGGGAACGGGATCGCGACGCGCGCGCCCTGCGCGTGCCTTCCGATATGCTCGAACGATTCGAGGCGGAGCTGCCGTTCGCGCTCACCGGCGCCCAGCGCAAAGTCATTCGCGAGATCTGGGCCGATATGAGCCGCAACGTTCCGATGAACCGCCTCCTGCAGGGTGACGTCGGGAGCGGCAAGACGTTGGTCGCGGCCGCGGCGGTTCTGCTGGCCGCCTCCAACGGAATGCAGTCGGCCCTGATGGCGCCGACGGAGCTGCTCGCATGGCAGCACGCCGGCAACTTGGCGCCGCTCCTGTTGCCGTTTGGCTTGGGTGTCGAATCGCTCTTTGGAAGTCAGAGTGCACGCTCGCGCAGCGCGGCGCTGGCGAAGCTTGCCGGGGGCGAGGCTGCGCTCGCCGTGGGAACCCATGCGTTGCTCACCGAGGGCGTCGATTTCGACCGCCTGGGCTTAGCGATCATCGACGAGCAGCACCGCTTCGGCGTCGAGCAGCGCGCGCGCTTGCGAGCGAAAGCGATCTCCCCACACACGCTGCACATGACGGCGACGCCGATCCCGCGAACGCTCGCGCAGTCGGTCTATGCCGATCTCGATCTTTCCATCCTCGACGAGCGGCCGCCGGGGCGTACGCCGATCGAGACCTTTGCCGTTCGGACCAGCCGTTTGGACCTAGTCTACGATTTCGTCCGCAAGAACGTCACGAAAGGCCATCAGGCGTATATCGTCGCGCCGGCGATCGAGGAAGGCGAACGCGAGCTCACGAGCGCGGTGGCCGAAGCCGAACGGCTGAAAAACGACGTCTTTCCGGATCTGCGATTGGGATTGTTGCATGGGCGGCTTTCCCCGCGCGAGAAGGAGGCGACGATGGCGCGTTTCGTCGCAGGCGATCTTGACGTTCTCGTTTCGACGACCGTAGTTGAGGTCGGCGTCGACGTGGCGAACGCGACGACGATGGTCGTGCTCGACGCGCATCGCTACGGCCTCGCGCAGCTGCATCAACTGCGCGGTCGCGTCGGCCGCGGCGCCGCAAAGTCGTTCTGCATCTTGGTCTATCCCGACGACACGGGCGAGCGCGAGCGGCTGGAGATCTTGACGAAATCGACGGATGGCTTCGAGATCGCTGACGCCGATCTGCGCATGCGCGGGCCGGGTCAGCTGGCCGGTACGGTCCAATCGGGCGCGGCGGATCTCCGGCTGGGCGATCTCGTTCGCGACTTCGACGTCTATCGTGCCGCGAAGGCCGCCGCGGAAGCAATCGTCGAGCGCGATCCGCACTTGTCGAAGCCCGAGCATTCCGGACTGCGCGAGGTGCTTCGGTCGCAACCCAGCACGCGCGCGTTGGTGCTCTCGTCGTGAGGGTCGTCGCGCTCGCGGCCGTGGTGGCTCTTGCCGTGCTCCCGCAGGCAGTCCGGGGCGCCTCGCCGGACATCGCACGTGCCACGCTGCAGAACGGGCTGCGAGTCGTCGTCGTGCGCGACGCGCTCGCTCCGGTCGCCACCGCGATGCTGAACTACCAAGCCGGCTCGGACGAACAGTGGATTCCGGGCCTGGCGCACGCGACCGAGCACATGATGTTCCGTGGCAGCGCAACGCTGTCGTCGTCGCAGCTGATGGATTCGATCGGCATCACCGGCGGAGACTTCGACGCGCATACGGAGAGCACGCTCACTCAGTATTATTTTACGGTACCATCGGCCTATCTGGACATCGCCCTGCGCGCCGAGCGATCCCGCGCGACGGGCTTGTTGCTCTCCGCGCAACTGTGGAATCAAGAGCGCGGCGCCATCACGCAAGAAGTGCAACAGGACAACAGCAACGCGTTCTATCGCCTCTTCGTCAAGATGCAGCAGCGTTTGATCGGCGGAACGCCGTACGCGAAGAACACGCTGGGCACGGTTGAGGACTTCGCGCGCAACGTCACGAGCGCGCAGCTGCGCAGGTTCTACGGCGCCTGGTATCATCCCAACAACGCGACCTACGTCATCACCGGCGACGTCGATCCGCGGGCCACGATCGCGCAAGTGCGGGAATTGTTCGGAGACATCCCGGCCGCCAAGCTTCCCGCGCGGGAGCCGGTTCGTCTCGGTCCGCTCAAGCCGGCGCTCTATCACGACACCTCGGATCAACCGTACACGGTCGTCGCTCTGGGCTATCGTTTCCCTGGCTACGATAGTCCGGACTACGCCGCGGGCCAGATTCTCGGCGACGTCCTGTCGAGCGAGCGCAGCGTGTTCGGCAGCTTGCCGTTTAGCGGCAAGGCCCTCGCCACGCAGTTCGTGATTCAAGAGTATCCGAAGGTGGGGATCGGGCTTGCGGCCGGCGTCGTCCCGGTGACGACGCCGCCGGAAACGATCGACCGCGAGCTGCGCTCGATCCTCGGCGCATATAAGAAGACCGGCGCGCCGGCGGAGCTCGTCGTGGCGGCAAAACTTCGCGAAATCTCGCAACTAGAGTTCAACTCAAACTCGATCGAGGGTCTGGCCGAGGAGTGGAGCCAAGCCGTCGCGGTGCAGGGTCTCTCCTCGCCGGACGATATGATCGCGCGCTTCGAACGGGTCAGCGTCGCCGACGTCAATCGCGTCTTGCGGGGCTACCTCGATAACAAGCGCGCCGTCGTGGCGTATGCCGTGCCGAAGAACAGCGGAGCGACGAATGCCGGCACCGGCGCGATGGCGAAGGAGAACGTCGCGATTCCGCCCACGACGCACCAGCCGCTGCCGAGCTGGGCGCAGCACGTGCTCGATCGGCTCGCGGTTCCCGAAAAAACGCTGGATCCGGCCGATATGACGCTGCCCAACGGCATCCGGTTGATCGTTCAGCCCGAGCACATCAGCCACACCGTGGTCGTCGACGGAGAGATCGAGAGCAATCCGCGAGTTCAGGTTCCAATGGGGAAGGACGGTGTCGATGACGTCGCCGCCGCGCTCTTTCCATATGGAACGACTACGTACGATCGCCTGGCATTCGCGCGCGAGCTCGACGACATAGCCGCCACCACGCAGGCCGGCACGGAGTTCGGTCTCGACGTGCTCTCGTCGCACTTCGAACGCGGCATGCAGCTTTTAGCCGACCAGGAACTTCATCCGGCCTTCAAAGCCGCGGACTTCGACATCGTCCGCGATCAAACGGCCGGCGCACTCGTCGGCGAGATGACGTCGCCCGATCACCTCGCGGAAGTCGCCCTGGATAAGGCGCTCTATCCAACCGGCGATCCGGCGCAGCGTTTCGCGACGCCGAAGAGCGTCGCGGCGCTGACGCTTGCCGACGTGAAGGCTTGGTACGCGCAGGCCTATCGGCCGGATCTCACCACGCTCGTCGTGATCGGCGACACCACGCCGCAAGCGGCTAGAGCGATCGTCGAAAAGTATTTCGGCGAGTGGCGCGCGACGGGTCCGAAACCCAACGTCGATCCGCCGCCGGCCCCTCCGAACGCCCCGAGCGAAGTCGACGTCCCGGCGACGGGGCGCGTTCAGTCGTCGGTTCGGCTGGTCGAGACACTGCCGATCGTGCGCGCCGATCCCGCATGGGCGCAGCTGCAGCTCGCCAATGCCGTGCTGACCGGCGGTTTCTATTCGTCCCTGCTCTATCACGACTTGCGGGAGATCCACGGGTATGCCTATTCCGTGGAGAGTCGCGTCGCCGCGGGACGCGTGCGCTCTACCTTTGGTGTCGACTACGCCTGCGACGCGGGGAATATCGTGCCGGCTCAGGCGCAAGTCAAAGCCATCCTGACCCAGCTTCAAAGCGAACCCATCGAACCGGCGAGGCTCCTGCGCTCCAAGGCGTTGCTGATCGGCGAAGTGCCGATTCGGGAGTCGAGTTACGACGGCGTCACGGGGCAACTGCTCGACTACGCCACGCTCGGACTGCCGTTGAATCAGAACGTCGTCGATGCGCAAGCCGAACTGAATGCAACCGCGGCGAGCGTTCAGGCGGCATTGGCACGGTACATCCGGCCGAACTCGTTCGTCCGCGTCGTCACGGGACCGGCGCCACACTAGCACTCGCTAGGATACGGCCGCGTGTGGCGTCGAACGCGCCGCAGATGGATGCGGTCTGCGGGATCGGTTTCGATCTCGATCACACGCTCGCGATCGATAACCGGCTCGAACGGGTCGCATTCCTGCGCCTGCTCGAGGTGGTATTGGCCGAAGGCGGGCGGTCGTTGGGGACGCTGAGCGACGAGATCGACAGCATCGACGATTTGCTAACGCACCAGCGCCGAGGCGAGTTTTCGATCGACGACGCGGTGCGCCGGTTCGTGGAAGCGCGCGGCGTACGCGCGCGGCCCTCGCTCGTCGAATGGTTTCGCAACACCGCGGTGGCGATGGTCGACGACATGGTCGTGCCGCTCCCCGGCGTACGGCGCACCTTAGGGGCGCTGCGGGAGCGCGGCGCGGCCCTGGCGGTCTTGACCAACGGCTGGAATCCGATGCAGCGGCGCAAGGCGGAACGAGCCGGATTTAGCGGGCCGATTTTGGTGAGCAGCGAGCTCGGCGTTCAAAAGCCGGCGGGCGCTTCGTTTGAAGCGCTCCTGCGCACGCTGGGAACGCCGCCGCAGGAGACCTGGTACGTGGGAGACGATCCACGCGGCGACGTCGCCGGCGCACAGGCCGTCGGCATACGAACCGTGTGGATCGATTGGGAACGAAAGGAGTATCCGGCCGACATCAAACCGCCCGAGCGTACGATCCATTCCTTCGAGGAGTTGTTGGAGCTCTTACCCCTGCCGGTGCGTGCGCCGTGATGCGGCGATTGCTGTTGGTCGGCGTCGCGTGCGCGCTCGTGGGGGCGTCTGCGCCCCACACCTATCAAGATCGGCTGATCGACCTCGAACGCCGCTACACGTATTGGTCGTTCGAGCAGAATCCGACCAGCGCAACGGATGCCGGCATCCACGACTACGACGCTCGACTCGCCGACTATTCGCCCGACGCTCAGACTAGACAGCTCGCGCAGCTGCGCGAGTATCGAAAGGAATTGGTCGCCCTCGAACCGCCGGCCGGGGCGAGCGCGCACGAGCGCGTCGACTATCTCTTGATCCGCGCGAATCTCGAGGCGGAATGGTGGAATCGGAGCGTCTTACTCAGCTTGCAGCGCAATCCGTCGGTGTACGAGGGCGAGTGCAGCAACGGCATCTTCTCGATCGTGAAGCGCCACTACGCGAGCGACGACGTGCGAATCCACGACGCCGTCGCCCGTCTGCGCGCCTGTCCCCGCGTCCTCGCGCAGGGTCGCGCCAACCTAACGCGGCCGGTGCGAGAGTTTGCTCAGATCGCGTCCGAGGATATTCGGGACGGAGACTCGCTCTACACTACGAGCCTCGACGAGGTTGCCCGGGATGCATCGCCGGCCGCACGCGCCGACTTGGCGAGCGCGCAGACCGCCGCGCTGAACGCGCTTCACGCGTACCGTGCGTGGCTCGACGCTCGGGTGATGAGCTTCCGCCCCGGCGGTTTTGCAGTTGGTAGGAAGCAGTACGATTGGTTCCTCCGTCGCGTCTTGCTCCTGCCGTACGGGGCTGCGGAGGTCGCGCAGATCGGGCGGCTCGAGCTGGCACGCGACCGCGCCCTCGAGCAATGGGAGGATGCGCGCGACGCCCACGAACCGCCTGCGGCGCCGGCGCCGGCGTTTGCTTCGAAAGCGGAGTTCTTGGCGTATTACGAGCGAAGCCTGGTGAAGCTCGTGTCGTTCATCAAGTCGCACGACATCGTCGACATTCCGCCGTACATCGGGCCGTTCCACATCGTCGAGGTGCCTCGCGCGCTAGCGGCGACGTATCCGGGCGGCTTCATGAACCCGCCGCCGATGTTTTCAACGGATCCACAGGGCTTCTATTTCGTTCCGGATTTCAGCCCGAGCAATCGAAGTTTCTTCGTCGAGCAGGCGCGTCAATCGGTGTTGCCATTGCTCGGGCACGAGGGGATTCCGGGACATTTCATGCAATTCACGTACGCGTTTCACAATCCCGACTTCATCCGGCACGTGCAAGGCGACGGCGTCTTCGCAGAAGGCTGGGCCTTCTACGGAGAGGAGATGCTGATGCGCGAAGGGCTGTACGACGACGATCCCGGCGCGCGACGGCAGGTCATTCATTTGATGCGTCATCGGGCGACGCGTATCGGAGTGGACGTCGGGCTCGCGACCGGTGCGATGACGTTGCCGCAAGCCATCGACTACTTTCAGACAAACGCAGGCATCGACTACGCGACGGCGCGCGGCGAAGCGACGCGTTTCGCAATGGGTCCGGGGCAAGCGATCGACTATCTCGTCGGAAAGACGCAGATCGAGATTCTGCTCGGACTGGTTCGCGACGGTGAAGGCGCGAACTTCTCGCTGCGCGGTTTTCACGATCGGCTGCTGTCATACGGCACCGTTCCGTTCTCGGCGATTCGCTACGAATGGCTTGGCGACGACCGCTGGTTGCAGTCGGTGCTGATGCCGCTGGCCCCGCGGGAGTTTTAGCGCCTCGCATGCCGCGCATCACCGGTGGATCGCTCGGAAGCCGAAAGCTGCGTTCGCCCAAAGGAATGCACGTGCGACCGACCCCCGGGCGCGTGAAGGAATCGCTCTTCTCGATTCTCGTGCACCGGCTGGAAGGCGCGCGCGTTCTGGACCTCTTCGCGGGCACCGGTGCGATCGGCTTCGAAGCGGCTTCGCGCGGCGCCGCGCGCGTGGTCGCGGTCGAGGGCCAGCGCGAGATCGCGCATTCCATCGAAGAGGCCGCGAAAAACCTGGGCGTGGATGACGTCGTGACCGTCTTTCCGGCGCCGGCTGAGCGCGCGTTGTATCGTCTCGAGGGTCCATTCGATATCGTGTACCTCGATCCGCCGTACGCCGATCCGGTGCCGTTGCAGCTGCTGCGGCTCATGCGCGAGCGGCAGTTGCTAGCGCCGGACGCGCTCGTGGTCTACGAGCATGCCGCCAAGCGAATATTGCCCGAGATACCCGGGTATCGTTCGGTGCGCGAAGAAGTCTACGGCGATGTCGCACTCGCCTTCTTGTCGCCGGAATCTTGACGGACGGTAAGCTCGGGCGCGTTACGCGCGCCGTGTACCCCGGATCCTTCGACCCGCCGACGAACGGCCACCTCGACGTCATCGAACGGGCAGCGCGCTGTTTCGGCGAACTGCTCGTAGCAATTGTGGTCAATCCGCAGAAACGGGCACCGATGTTCTCGCTGGAAGAACGCGAGGACATGCTGAAAGCCTGCGTCTCTGCCGTGAAGAACGTGCGCGTCGAGCACTTCTCCGGGTTGCTCGCCGACTACGTGCGAGCGGCGCGCGCCGACGTCATCGTGAAGGGCCTGCGCGTCGTGTCCGACTTCGAAAGCGAAATGTCGGCGGCGCTGATGAACCGGTCGCTCTCGGACGTCGATACGCTCTTCCTGATGTCCGACCAGCGGTATTCGTTCGTCAGTTCCAGCCTGGTCAAAGAGGTGTTCTTCCTTGGCGGCGAAGTTGCCGCGCTTGTGCCCGAACCGGTACTCCGCGTCATGGCGGAGAAACGTATCAGCTTGCAAGGGAGGTAGGAATGTCGGTCTATCGCGTCTTGGATAAGCTCGAGGCTTACGTTCATGAGGGCACTTGGTTGCCCGCCGGTTATCGAATCCTCTCGGAGGAACGGTTGCTCGAGCTGCTGGAGAAGATTCGAGCGTCGCTGCCTGAAGAGGTTGGGCGCGCCAAGGTCATCGCCAAGGACCACGACCGAATGTTGCGCGTCGCGCAAGAGAAGGCCCAGGCGATCGTCGACGAGGCCGCGAGCAAGCACGAGGAGCTGCTCGATCAAAACGAGCTGGTGCAACGCGCGCGCGCTGCGGCGGACACCTTGCTGCGCGAGGCCGAAGAGCAGAGTCGCCGGGTTCGCGAGGGCGCCGATCGCTACGCTGGGGACGTCTTGGCAGAGATCGAGGCGCGCCTTTCGGGAGCGCTGGGCGCCGTGCGGAAGGGCCGCGACCTGCTCGAGAATCAGCGTCAAACCACGGAACGGCCGCTCGCGGACGCCGCCGCGAAGAGCAAGCGGGCCGCGTTCGATTCGCAGACGGCCGCAGAGGAAACCGCCACCCTCGAATCGGTGTAGAAGAGCTGATCCGGCGCGTAGCGCCGTCGCCTCTTCCGGTTTTTGGGAATAAGGTAGCATGAAGCAATTAGCAATCATGCTCGCGCTCGCCGGCTCGTTGGCAATTCCGGCGCTCGGCGATCAGCTCGGTGGAATCTCAGGCACCGTCGTCGACGCGCATACCGGACAGCCTATGGCGAACGCCACGTTATACTACTATCGAGCGCCGTATCTAGAGAATGGGCCGAACCATATCATGCAGCTGCGGACGAACAACCACGGCTTCTTCAGCGACATCACGCTGGAACCGGGACGCTACGTGATTATGGCGCGGCTCCCAGGCAAAGTCGAAGGCTGCGCCGTCGACGACGTGATGGGAGGCGAGGTGTCGCGCATGCGCATCCAGATCGGCCACTCATCGATCATGTGCAGCGGACCACGAGTCCACGCATCGCTCGTCGACCCGAACGCCACGGCCAGCATCTACCGAATCTAGTATCGGTTAGTAGAAAGGCTCTGAAATGAGGGCTTTTCTAAACGGGTGGGGCTTGGACGTTGTGGGCAAAGGCCTCGAGGCGCGCTCGATCGATCGCTTTGACGCGTCCGCGGTCGAGCTCGAGCGCCCCGGCGTTCTTGAGGCGCAGAAGCGCCCGCGCGGCCATGTCGCGGACAGTGCCGGCAGCGGCGGCAATTTGCGCTTGGGAAAGACTCTCGACGCCGGGCAGGCCGCGCGCCATTCCGACTGAGGCGCGAGCGTAGCCGAGCAAAAACTTCGCGACGCGTTGGAGCACGTGCGCGAATGCGAGGTCGGCGATCGTGTCGATCGATCGTCGACGAGCCTGCGACGACGCGATTAGAAAGCCGAGCGCGAGCTCGGCGTCGTTTCGCGCTGCATGAATAAGCGCTTCGCTGGGAAGCGTCACGATGACGACGTCGGTCAAAGCTTCGGCGCGCGTCGTCGCGCCGCCGCCGTCGAACGTGCCGCTCTCGTTGAGCGTGTCGTGGGTGAGGCGCTCGCCGATCGTGTGCGTCTTGCCGTCGGGAGAGAGCAGCGTGTAGATCACCTTCCCGCTCTTGACGATGCCGAGATACGGCCAGACTTCGCCCTCGTCGAAAATGGTTTCGCCCGAACGATAGTTGCGCTCGCTCATTTGAGCGGCCAACTCCTTCAGCGTACCGGCTCTCGCCGAAGTGAACGCCGTAACGTGCGAGAGGAAACCCTCGCCGTCGGCGTTCTCGTCGATGCGCTCGAGGCGAATGGTCCAGCGATTGCCGCCGAGATTGCGGGCGTCCCACGAAAAGCGCCCGGGCCGCAGCTGGGCCATCTCGTTGCGCAAGGCCCGCGGATCGGTCTCTTCGTTGATTTCCAGCGCCGACCCGATCTGAAGCTTGTCGAATGTGTCCAGAATCTGGCCGGTTTTCGTCGCAGGCTGAAGCGACCGGGCGTCGAGCGTGACCGCAGCAGGTCGATTAATCGGCATACGTTCGCTCGTCTTAGGGGCGATTGACGGCGGCGCCTGCCGGGACGCGCGCGAACGCGCGCGGAATAACCGCGTCGATATGAGCATTGCACCTCAGGACAACGACATCGTCGTACTCGCCGGCGCCCGTACGCCGTTTGGAAATCTCGGCGGAGCGCTGGCCGACCTAACAGCTACGGACCTCGCCGTCATCGCGGCCGAAGCGGCGATCAGCCGCAGCGGGGTGCCCGCCGAACGGATCGACGAAGTCGTCTTCGGAAACGTCATTCAGAGCAGCGCAGACGCGATCTATCTAGCGCGACACGTCGGCTTGCGAGCCGGATTGCCCATCGGCGTTCCGGCATTGACCGTGAATCGTCTCTGCGGTTCGGGACTTCAGGCGATCCTCTCGGCAGCCCAGTCGCTCGCGCTCGGCACGGCGGGATACGCGTTGGCCGGCGGCGCCGAAAACATGACTCAGGCGCCGCACGTCGTGCGCGGCACGCGCAAGGGTTTCCATCTCGGTCAGAACGTGGCGTTTGAAGACTCGCTGTGGACTGCACTCATTGACTCCTATGGAAACACTCCGATGGCGGTCACCGCCGAAAACCTCGCAAAGAAATATGGAGTGTCGCGCTCCGAATGCGACGAGTTTGCTTTGGCGAGTCAGGAACGCGCGCTGGCGGCGCAGAGCAACGGATATTTTGCGGAAGAGATCGTTCCGGTTGACGCCCCGGGTCCTAAAGGGTCGACCGTTCGAGTCGAAAAGGACGAGGGACCGCGCCAAGGCCTAACGGCCGAAAAGCTCGGTAAGTTGCCGGCGCGTTTCGTGAAAGACGGAGTCGTAACGCCCGGAAATGCAAGCGGTATTACCGACGGCGCGGCGGCCGTCGTGTTGACGACACGCAAGCGCGCGCAGGCCGACGGTCTGACGTGGATTGGCCGCCTCGTGTCCGCCAGCGTCGTCGGCGTCGATCCGTCGATCATGGGAATCGGTCCGGCGTTCTCCATTCCAAAGGCGCTCGAACGAGGTGGAATAGGCCTGCGCGATCTCGCCGTCATGGAGATCAACGAAGCCTTTGCGCCGCAGGTGCTCGCGTGTCTGCGCGAGCTGTATGCGTCGAACGGCTCGGCGAGTTCGGCCGATGGAGCGCCGCTGAATCCGCACGGGGGCGCTATTGCGCTAGGACATCCGCTCGGCGCGTCAGGTGCTAGGCTCGCGCTCACGACGCTGCACGAGCTGCGTCGACGCGGCGGGGGATACGGCATCGCCTCGGCCTGCATCGGCGGCGGCCAAGGCATCGCGGCCCTCTTCGATGTCGAGTAGCGAGCCGGCAAAACGATTTTTTACCGCCGGCCGCGTGTGGGACGTGCTGGCGGTCGTCGTCATCGCGTTCGCCGCGTGGAAGATCTTCCTCGCGCCGCGCGTCTTGCTTCCGCCGCGTTCGACGCCGGCGCCGCGGGCGGTCTACGAGCGTCTTGACGGTGGCGCGTTTCGCCTCGCGGATCAGCGCGGGCGCGTCGTGTTTCTGGACTTTTACACGACGTGGTGCGAGCCGTGCAAGCTCGAGTTGCCGCTGGTCGAGGCGTGGTCGAGGAGCCACCGCAACGCGGTGGTCGTGCCGGTCGACGTCGGCGAGCGGCGCTCGATCGCGGCAGCATTTGCTCGGCGCTTCGGCCTTCGCGACGTCGCGCTCGATCCCGATAGCAGCGCGCCGGCCCTCTTCAGCATCGAGGGTTTCCCGACGGTCGTCGTCGTCGATTCGGCCGCCTACGTTCGGGCGAAGTGGGAAGGCCTCAACCCGGCTATCGCGTTAGCCATGAGCAACGCAGAGAAAAAGCTCTGAGGTTCCCTAGCGTCCTTTCCAGACGGGCTTGCGCTTTTCGAGAAACGCGCCCGTCCCCTCTTTGATGTCTTCCGTGTCGACGAGCAGTCCGAACTCGAGCGCCTCTAACTCGAGCGCGTCGTCGATCGAAAGGTGTGCGCCGTTATTGATCACGCGCTTGCAGGCTGCTATTGCAAGCGGCGCCTTCGAAGCGATCGCGTTCGCGATTCGTTTCGCTTCGTTCATCAACTCCGCGAGCGGCACGACTCGTTGAACGAGACCGATGCGCAGGGCCTCGTGCGCGTCGATCATCTCGCCGGTTAAGCAAAGGTATGCCGCCATTCCCTTCCCGATCAGCCGGGTCGTACGCTGCGACCCGCCGTAGCCGGGAATCAAACCGAGATTGACCTCCGGCTGACCGAACTTGGCGTTCTCGCTCGCGATGAGAATGTCGCCGGCCATCGCGATCTCACAGCCGCCGCCCAGTGCGAAGCCGTTCACGGCGACGATCACGGGTTTACGCAAACGTTCGATCTGACGCGTGAGGGCCTGCCCCGTCCGCGCTTGGTCTGCACCGGAACCGGCCGATGCCAGCGCGTTCAGCTCGGTGATATCGGCACCAGCCGCGAAGGCCTTCTCTCCCGCGCCGGTGATGACGATCGCGCGGACGGCGTCGTTGTGCTCCATCTCTGCCAACGCCTCGGATACTTCGGCGAGTAGCCGGCCGCGCAAAGCGTTCAGCACGCTCGGCCGGTTAAAGGTAATCACGCCGATCGGCGATTCAATGACGGTTAGAATATCTTCAAATGCCATACGTTAACCTTAATCATTTGATAAAGGGATGCAGGTTCTTTCGTTGCGTCGCGAGGAAGTGCCCTTCACCCCAACGCGGGGATGAGTTTGCAGGAGGCAGCGGTGGCGGTTCGGACAGCGTATCACGAGGCATTAGAGGCGACGCGGCTCGACGTAGTTCGACTCGGCGCGCTCGTTGGGGATGCGATTCGCGTCGCCGTCGATGCACTGAATAATCGCGATGCCGCGTCCGGAGCGCGCGTGGTCGCCGGAGACGACGTCGTCGACGACTTGCGCCGCAAAATCGAAGCGCATTGCATCGAGCTGATCTGGCGCCAACAGCCGGTCGCCGGAGAGTTGCGCGAAATTGCGGCGATGCTCGAAATCGCGACGGATCTGGAGCGTGTCGGCGACTACGCCGTCGACATCTCGAAGAATGCCATCAAGCTTTCCGATCAGCCGATGCGCCCCCAGCGAGTCGAGATCGATCGAATCGCCGCGGTCGCGCACGCGATGCTGCTCGATGCCATGCGCGCATACACGGAGCGGGACGCGAATCTCGCGAGCGAAGTGATCGATCGCGACGACGAGGTCGACAAGCTCTACAAGCGGAGCATCAAACTGCTTCAAGAGGAAATGCGCTCCGATCCGGAGATCGTTCGACCCGGAACTCGGTATCTGTTCGTGCTGGCGTCGCTGGAGCGCGTCGGCGATCGCGCCGGGAACATCGCCTGGCACACGAAGGACATGATCGGCGCGCAGTGACGCCGCCGCTGCCGCGCTCGGAGTTTGCGGTAACCCGGCGTTACGTTTACCTCAATCACGCGGCAGCCGGCGTTCTGCCCCTCTCGTCGGTGGTTGCGATCGAGAGCTTTGTCCGGGAGCACGCGGACGCGGGCGTTCTGGGCACGTATCCCTACGACGCCGCGTTGCCCGAATACCGCGACAAGATCGGGCGCTTCATCGGGGCGAGCGGAAACGAGATCGTTTTGATTCCCAATACCAGTTGGGGCGCGAGCACGCTCGCTCTGGGAATCGACTTTGCGCCGGGGGATGAAGTGCTGGTCGGGGATAACGAGTTTCCCGCCAACGTGATTCCGTGGATTGCGCTGCGGCGGCGCGGCGTGCGTGTGCGACTACTCGAGATGCAGCACGAACGGCTGACGCCGGACGTGTTGCGACGAGAGATTTCGCCGCACACGCGCGTCGTGACGGTCTCGTGGGTAGCGTACGCCGACGGATACCGGCACGATTTGGCCGGACTCGCGGAAGTCGCTCATCGAGCGAACGCGCTTCTGTGCGTCGACGGGATGCAGGGAGCCGGAGTCTTGCCGATCGACGTGCGCGCCGCCGGGGTAGACGCGTTCTATGCCGGCGCCGCAAAATGGATGCTCGGTTTGCACGGCGTAGGCTTTCTCTACGTGTGTAAGCAACTCGCCGATCGGCTGCAGCTCGTGATGCCGGGTTGGCGCTCGATGGCGGATATGTGGGACTTCCACAACTACGAGCAATCGTTTTCCCGCGACGCGATGCGCTTCGAAGGCGGGACGCCGAACCTGGTGGGTACGCTCTCCCTCGCGTCATCGATCGATCTCTTCGAGCGTGCCGGTCCGGCCACGATCGCGGGCCACGTCATCGCCTTGACGGACCATTTCTGTGACGGCCTGCGACGCATCGGCGCCGAACTCTCGACGCAACGCGGAGAGGACGTCTCATCCGGTATCGTCACGTTCGGGCTTCCCGAGCACGACAGCATCGTGCTGGGGCAAGCCCTGCAGAAGGAAGGCATCATTACGACGTACCGGGCCGGCGGCGTACGGATCTCGCCTCACGGCTACAACACGGCCGATGAGATCGATTTTACGTTGAACGTTTTGGAACGACAGATTCCTACCGCGACAAGGGTATAGCAGTGATTCTCGCTTCTTTGGTGTTGGCCGCGACCGGCGGCCTCAACTTTCCGCCGCCCGGCGATTACCGATATACGGCCGCTATGAGCGGGCAAAACGTCGGATCCTGGACCGTCACCGTGACGCGCAATGCGGCTGACACGGAGATCGACGAGACGTCATCGGCCAGCGTAATGGGCATGCAGCTCTCGGCGACGGCGATGCTCACGTTGGGGGCGGATCTGGCGCCGACCAAGTATAGCGGCTCCTACCGCACGCCGACGCAAGCCCTCACCGTCAGCGCCGAGCTGACGCCCGCGTCGGCGACGGTCGTCGACGCGGTGACGAGTCGGCCCAAGCAGGTTACGCTCGCAGCGAATACGCGGCACTTCGTCGTCATCGAACCGGGATTGCTGGCGGGCCTCTTCGTGCTGCCGGCGCAACTTGACTCGTGGAAAGATTCCAGCGTGACGTGGATCACGCCGGCGACCGGCCAGACGCAATCGTTGACGACGAACGCGCAAGCGCCGCTCACGCGCCCGGCCGGCGTTCCCGCTGCGGACGCCGTGCTATCGATCGATCGTCCGATCGCGGTGACGATTTGGTACGACCCCGCCACGTACGCGCCCGACGAGATCAGCGTTCCGTCGCAGAGCGCCGTACTAACGCGTGTCAAGTAAGGCTGATTAGTAGATAACGCGGAACTCTCCGGGCTCGAGCGGCGTGACGCTCTGCGAATCGAGCGGAAGGCGCCGGAGTAGGCGCTCCAGCACGCCCAGCGTTCCGCGGTGCCCGATCACCAACGTCGACGTAGCCGGACGGATCCTTTCGACGACTGCGCGCAAGCGCGGCGCGGCATCTTCGAAACTCTCGCCGCCAGGAGGGCGGAAGGCCACGGGGTTGCGGCGGCGCGATGCTAGACGCTCGGGTTCGTGGCGCTCCAACCAGTCGACGGTCTTGCCTTCCCATTCGCCAAAGTGAATTTCGCGCAGTGCGTTCTCGATATCGAACGGCAGCGCGCCCGCGACGATCTCTCGCGTTTCTAGGCAACGCCGCATCGGGCTGACTAGGCAGCATTCGAGGCCAAACGGCGCGAGCGCATCGCGTAGCCGCTCGCACTGCAGCCGTCCGTCGGCGCTGAGCGGCGGGTCGGCGTTCGACAGGAAGCGTCCGGCGCTGTTGTGTTCGGTAACGCCGTGGCGACAGAGGACGAGACGAGCCAAAACTACGCGGGTGACGCGGAGCGCGGGATCGACGAGGTCATCACGGCGTCGGTCATACCGTGGATGAGGCGCTTGTCGGCCGGCGCGATGGTGGCAAGCACCCCGCCGAGTTGCACGGTCTCTTCGCCGGTCACGAAATAATAAGGACATAGCCGAACGCGCCCGTCGTATTCGCGGATCTCGTCGTGTTCTCGGTCGAAGTAGCTCTGGCGGATACGCTTGCCCTTGTGGAAGTGTTGCAGAATCCACGGCGTGCGATCGTAAGAGGCCAGCGCCGTGTCGAGCGCGGCCTGCCACTCCTCGCGCGTCATGTCGTCGCCGATCTTCACGCCGCGCGAGCCCCAGGCGAGTTCCGAAAATCCGGAAGGCTTGACGACGTACGCGCGTTCGCTCTTCGGCAACGCGCCGAGCTGACGAAAGTCCGAGATCGGTGCGCCTCCGGCTTGCAGTCCCGCGATGATGCCCTGCGGCGGCATCGGCCGCGGATCGATAATCCAGGTCTTTGGAAAGATTCGCTGGAGCCGTTCGAATCGCTCGCCGCCCAGCTCCGCGCGCCACAACGTGGCTAACGCGTGATGGTGGAAGAGCGCGAAGGCCGACTTCTCTTCGAGCGAAGCCTTGGGCGCCGGAGTAATCCTGACGCGATTGTGCCGCGCCGCATACAGCATGAGCTCCTGCTTGGGCACGTTGAAGAGATCGAAGAGTTCGAAGTTGCGATAGAGTGCGTCGAGCTTCGCTTCGCGACCGTCCTCGTGACGAATGAACAGGCCTTCTTCGGTAAACGTGACTTCTTGCGGACGCCGTAACCACGCATCCGCGAGACCCAAACGGCGCAGCGTCGCGGCGAGCCACTCCATCTCGTTGCGGTAATCGGCGGATTCGTCGGACACGACGATCGCAACGGTAGGATGGTCGATCCCGGTGACATGGCGCATCAGCGCCGCGAATCCCGCCGGAATGCCGTCGGCGCCGCCGACGCTCTCGATTCCGAGCCGGCAGTATGCCTCCATCATCGCTCCGACGAAGCCCATCCCGCCCGGTATGCTGTCGAGCTCGGTCGCGGCGAAGCCGTCGTCCGTCACGATCAAGTCGGGGCGAATGACGCCGGGTACGTCTTGCTTGAAGCGGTTCTGCCGACCCAGTTTGACGATCTGTTCCGGCTTTCCGCAATCCAAATACTCGGCGATGAATGCGGGCGCGGTTCCCCGTGCGCTGCGGTTGTACAAATTGTTGAGGACGCGGTAGAAGGCCAAGAGGTCGGGGCCAAGCCGTTCGATTGTGTCTAGCTGTTCTTTTGACAATGCATACGGCTCGGGGCTGACGCGCCAGGCGATACGCTCGGTTTCATCTTGGACCCGGAAAAGACCGGGAGGTATCGCTTCGTATAGCTGGTGCGCTTGCTCGCGAGCCGTGAGGTTCGGGATTGTCGCCATACAAGGCATAGGGAAGAGCGGTCTCCTCTATCGACAGCCGTCGGGGATCTTGGAACTGTTAAAAGCGATATAGCGTCGTCGCCGCATACGATTCCCTAGAGCGCCGGTGAGCGCAATTGGTTGCGACGAGGAAGGGTCATTTGATGATTATCGCCCCCGGCGTCAGCAGCGCTCCCTCGACCTGCACGAGACCGCGTGTGTAGGCCAACGTGAGATGCAGCGTGCCGCTCAATCCCAGGCTCGCGAGATCGAGGCTTTCC
The DNA here is from genome assembly GCA_963759245.1 of Vulcanimicrobiota bacterium. Lineage (GTDB taxonomy): Bacteria > Vulcanimicrobiota > Vulcanimicrobiia > Vulcanimicrobiales > Vulcanimicrobiaceae > Cybelea. Next base: position 1,068,330 of record CAVWYN010000003.1, read on the forward strand.
AGGACCTGCGAAACGCCTTCGCCCGCAAGAAAGTGCAGCCCGAGCGAACGCTGTATAGAGCGGCCTGGAGCCGAATAGGTCGCGGTGACCGGAACGACGACCTCCGCCGCGCCGGTGGCTCGAGGCGCGCCGGTGACGCAGTAGACGATCGTCACGGGAGTGCCCCGAACGGAGAGCGTCTGCTGGGTGCAGGCCGTCGCCGAACCGGCCGCGTGGGCGGTGCCGGCCGCCAAGACGATGAAGATCGCCAGCGCTCGTGTCAACATCAGATTCCCATAAAGCGAATTCGGTGCGAATCGCAGGGCCACCCGTCGAAGCGGAGGAGCCCCTCGTGCGAATTCGTTTGCTCGCCTTCGCAGGCTTGCGCGAACTGTTGGGCGCATCCGAGCGCGAACTTGCGCTGCCGCAGGGCGCGCGCGTGCGCGACGCATGGGCCGCACTTGCTCAGCGCTATCCCGCGCTCGACGATCTGCGTGCGTCGACGCGGCTTGCGCGCAACGGACGAATAACGACGTTCGACGATTCGCTCGCGAACGGCGACGAGCTCGCGCTCTTGCCGCCGGTCGGCGGGGGCTAGCGGCTCCCTAGATGTTTCGCATCGTTCGCGAGCCGATCGACCCGCGCGCCCTCGAGCGGGTGGTGCGCCCCGGCGACGGCGGGGTCGCGACGTTCTTGGGGATCGTGCGAAGCCGCGCAGACGACGGCAGACCGGTGACCGGGCTGTCGTACGAAGCGTTCGAGCCGATGGCGAGCCGCGAGTTCGAAACCATCGCGTGCGAGGCGCGCGATCGCTTTGGTGACGTTGCGATCGCGGTCGTTCATCGAATCGGCGACCTGGCCGTCGGCGAGATCTCCGTGGCCGTTCTCGCAGCGGCGGTGCACCGCGCCGCTGCTTTGGACGCGTGCCGATATGCGATCGACGAGCTAAAGCGGCGCGCGACGATTTGGAAGAAGGAACACTATGCCGACGGTCCATCCGAGTGGCGGCCTAACCTGCAGGTGAGTCCGTGACGAAGGTCGAGTTGTTCCGCGTCGCGGCCGATCGCAATCCGCTCGCGGTATTGTGGTACGAGCCCCGCCGGCCGCGGGGGGTCTCCCTCATCGCGGGTCATGGCTACTCTTCCAGCAAGCAGAATCTCGATTTCCTATGTTCGTTTCTCGCCAGCCACGGGTTCGGCGTATACAGCCTCGACTTTCCGGGGCATAAGCTGGGCGCAAGCGGCGGCGAGCTGCGCGGCGTGGACGACTGTATCGACGCGATGTCGCGCGTCGTGAAGTTTGCGCGCGAGCGCGGCGACGACACGCACTACACGCTCGGACACAGTATGGGCGGGATGACGGCAATCTTTACCGCCGCGCTAGATGCTCGTATTCTTGGAACGATCGCGATCGCGACGGGCTACGGAAGGCCGACGTCGCTCGAGGCGTTGCGCAAGGTCGGCGCGACCGATTTTCGCGGGTCGTACGTGGTCGGCGTCGCGCTGCCCGAGCTCGTGGCGGGAGTCGACGTGCGCTACGCGGAGCTGCTGCCTCGCCTCGAAGGCCGCTGGGCTCTGTACGTCGCCGCGAATCGCGACGGAATGGTGAGTCCGCGAAGCGTCCGGGAACTCTTTGACCGCGCTCCGGAGAACAAATCGTTCGTGACGATCGACAGCGATCACACCTACGCGGCCGATCACGCCAAGCCGGCGGTTTTGGAATGGCTGAGCGAACGTCATCCTGCGCGCGAGGCCGCGCGAGCGGCAGTCGAATGAACGCGCGCGAGCTGCGCCGTTACAGCCGCCACCTGCTTATTCCCGAGGTCGGCCTGGCCGGGCAAGAGCGCCTCGCGGCGTCGCGCGCGCTGGTGGTCGGAGCGGGCGGTCTCGGATCGCCGGTGCTGCAGTATCTCGCCGCGGCGGGCGTCGGCCGGATCGCGATCGTCGACGACGACGACGTCGACGAAACGAATCTCCAGCGACAGACGATCTTCGCGGACGCCGATATCGGCCGCAACAAGGCGGGAGCGGCGGCGGAACGGCTGCACGCGCTCAATCCGCTCGTAGCGCTCGATGCCCTCGCAATACACTTCAATCCACACAACGCTCGCGAGCTCGTGCGCTGCTACGACGTCGTCATCGATTGCACGGATCGCTTTCCGACGCGTTACTTGATCAACGACGCGTGTTTTCTCGAGGGGCGGGCCGACGTCTACGGGTCCATCTTTCGTTTCGACGGACAAGTGAGCGTCTTCGGAAGCGCGTCCGGGCCGTGCTACCGCTGTCTCTACCCCGAGGCGCCGCCGGCCGAAAGCACGCCGACCTGCGCCGAGGGCGGCGTGCTTGGCGCACTGGCGGGAATCGTAGGCACGTGGCAGGCGAGCGAAGCGCTGAAGATCCTGCTCGGCATCGGCGACCCGCTCGTAGGACGGTTGATGCTGATCGATTCGCTCCACGCGCGCGTGCGCGAAGTTCACTTCGATCGCGATCCCGAATGCGCGCTCTGCGGCGAGCATGCCTCGATCGCCGGCACGGAAGCGGGCGCCTACGAGGAGGCGCGCGCGCCGGACGATCTCGTCGAGATCGACGCCGGTCGGCTGGATGAGGCGTTGCGCGATGCAATGCTGTTGGACGTGCGCGAGCCGCACGAGGCCGTGCTCGGGTCGATTGACGGCGCGATTAAGATTCCCGCGTCCGAACTCGAAGCGCGCATGTCAGAGCTCGACAGCGCGACCCGTTATGTCGTCGCGTGCCGAGTCGGAGCAAAGTCGCACTGGGCGGTGCGCCGGCTGCGCGAGGCCGGGTTTTCGCGGCTGCTGCACCTGCGTGGCGGGCTGTTGGCCTACGCCGCGCGCCACTCCGAGTTTCAATTCTTTTGAAGCTTCGAGCCTTCGGGCCGACTGGGATCGAGCTTCCCGTAATTGGACAAGGAACGTGGGACATGCCGGAAAGCGGCGCGCGCTTGGCGGAGGCGCAGCGCTCGATTCGCCGCGGAATCGAACTCGGAATGACTCACATCGATACCGCGGAGATGTATGGCTCCGGGCGTGTCGAGCAGCTGGTCGGCGAGGCGATTCGCGGCGTCGCGCGCGAGTCGCTTTTCATCACGACGAAGGTTCTGCCCAGCAACGCGAGTTACCGCGGCACGCTCTCCGCGGCCGACCGAAGCATCCGGCGCCTGGGATGCGAGTATCTCGACCTGTATCTCCTACATTGGCGGGGCGATCATCCGCTCGCGGAGACGATGCGCGCGCTGGACGATCTCGTGACGCAGGGCAAGACGCGATACGTCGGCGTCAGCAACTTCGAGGCGTCTGAAATGCTGGAAGCGCAGTCGCACCTGCGTACGGCACGGCTTGCCTGCAATCAGGTTCTGTATCATCTCTGCGAACGGGGAATCGAACACGAGCTGCTGCCGGCGGCGCGCGTGCACGACATCGCGATCATGGCGTACACGCCATTCGGCCGTGGGAGCTTTTTACGCCCCGCGCGCCGGCGGGATTTGTTGAACCGAATCGCGCGCAAGCACATGGCCACGCCGCACCAGGTGGCGCTTGCATTCTTGACTCGCGCCCCGGAGCTTTTCGCGATTCCGAAAGCCGCTAGAGCGGAACACGTCGAAGAGAACGCCGAAGCGGGTAACCTTAGCCTAGATGAAGCCGATCTTGCCGAAATCGATTCGGCTTTTCCGGTGGGCAGACCGGGACGGCTCGCGACGCTGTGACCTGGGGATCAAGGGCTTTCTAACGATGATTTCTCTCGAACAGATTAAAGAACGGGCCGTTCAAAAGGCGATGGAGTTAGGCGCCGCTGACGTTCGCGTGGTCGCGGCTTGCGCCGATGCGCAGTCGCAACGGCGAATGCAGGCGGCGTTCCGTCGAGGCGACTTTTCGGTATGGGGCTACGACGACGAATATGCGCGGCGGGCGACGGATCCGCGCGAGCTCATGCAGCATGCCCGGAGCGTGATCTGCGTCGCCGTGCCATATGCGACGGCTCCGCCGAAAGAAGGGGGCAGATTGCGGGGCCGCGTTTCGAACTACGCCTGGTCTCCGGACTATCATTTCAAGTTGCGAGCGCTGTTGGATCGCGTTGCGCGAGAGATCGACGGGTGCGCGGGCGAACGGGTGACGGTCAGCGCGTGCGACACGCGACCGTTGGCCGAACGCGCCTTGGCGGCGGCCTCGGGTCTAGGGTGGATTGGAAAACACACGAACCTCATCGCGCCGGAGCTCGGCTCGTTCGTTTTTCTAGGTGAGATCGTAACGACGCTCGAGCTGCCGCCGGATCCGCCACTGCGCAAGTCGTGCGGCGGATGCCGGCGCTGCGTCGACGCTTGCCCGACGCAGGCGCTGCGCGGCGATTACACGATCGATGCGAATAGATGCATCTCAGACCTCACGCAGCGCACGGATTCGATTCCCGCCGCGATGCGTTCGCTGATCGGCGATTGGGTGTGGGGCTGCGATACCTGCCAACTAGTCTGTCCCCCAACTCAGGCTGCGACCGGCGGTGCATCGTCGGAGTGGGCGCCGCGCGATCTCGACGTCGCTCGCCCGGACCTCTTGGAACTTTTGCGCATGAGCAGCGGCACGTTCAAGCGCCGCTTTCGCCGGACGGCGATGGGGTGGCGGGGCGCCGCGGTGCTACGCCGCAACGCCGCGGTTGCGCTTGGAAATGCGCTCGATCGATCGGCGGTGAGGACGTTGATCGAGAGCATGGCCGAGGATCCGCATCCGATGGTGCGAGGTCACGCGGCGTGGGCGCTCGGAAGGATCGGCTCCCCCGCCGCCGTCGCCGCGCTACGCCGCCAGCGCGCCGCCGAAAAGCATCGGACGGTCCGCGGCGAGATCGACTCCGCATTGCAAGCCTTCGAGGTGAGGTCCGGATGATGAAATCGACGCTACTCGCGCTCGCCGTACTCTCTTCGACCGCCCTTCCTGCAGCGCGCGCAGGCGACCTATTGGCTCGTATGGCTTCGCTCAATCCCAACTTGCACGCCTTTACTGCCACGCTGCACGCGCACGCAGTCATGAAATCGTTTCCGTTTCTCTCGGCGGATCTTGTGGGAACCTACTACTACAAAGAGCCGGACAAGACCAAGGTCGTCTTCAGCAGCGGCGTTCCGGTCGTGGCGCGGCAGTTTGACCGGCTCTACGCGCACATCGAGAGTCCGTCTCGCTGGCGCGACGTGTACGTGGTCGACGTCGTTTCAGACGACGGACGCACGGCGACGTTCAGGCTCACCCCCCGCAAGCGCGGGAACGTCGATCGCATCGATGCAACCGTCGACGACAGGGCCGCCACGCTGACCACGATGCGGTGGCAGTACGAGAATGGCGGTTATGCGGAGATGACGAATCGCTACGGCAGAGTGGATGGAAACGTCGTCGTGCAATCGCAGAGAGGTCACGTAGAGGAGCCGGGCTACGTCGCGGACCTGTCGTCAACCATCGACAACTACAGCATCAATCCGTCGCTGTCAGACAGCGTGTTCGACGAGCGATAATGGCGATCTCGCTGATCGACGGCTTTAACCGGCCGATTACGTATCTCCGCGTCTCGGTAACGGACAAGTGCAACCTTCGGTGCATCTATTGCATGCCCGAAGGCGGGTTGCAGTGGTTGCGCCGCGACGAGATCCTCAGCTACGAAGAGATCGCCGAGATCGTTCGCGCGGCCGCCTCCGTCGGCGTGCGCGCGGTACGTTTGACGGGCGGCGAGCCGCTCGTTCGCCGCGACCTAAAGCGTCTGGTTGGCTCGATCGCGGCGGTGCCGGGAATCGAGGACATCGCGCTTTCGACAAACGGGTTGCTCTTGGCCGAGCAGCTCGACGGACTCGTCGACGCTGGATTACGCAGAATCAACTTCTCGCTCGACACGCTGCGCGCCGACCGGTTCGAGGCGATCGCCCGCCGCCCGGGCCTCGATGCCGTCTTGCGTTCGGTCGACGCGGCGATCGCCGCGGGGCTGGCGCCGCTCAAACTAAACTGCGTCGTCATGCGCGGCCGCAACGACGACGAGTTGGCCGACTTCGCGATGCTGACGGTCGATCGGCCAATCTTCGTGCGTTTCATCGAGGTAATGCCAGTGCACGAGAACCTCCAGATGCAACGCGACACGTACATTTCGTCCGACGAAATTCTCGAGCGCATCGCCGCGCTAGGAGTCTTGAATCCGCTGCCGGGGCCCTCGGGCAACGGCCCCGCGCGCTACTTCGCCCTTGCGGGCGCGGCCGGAGCGGTCGGCGTAATCAGCCCGCTCTCGCACGACTATTGCGAGCGCTGCAACCGGGTTCGGCTCACCGCGGATGGGCGCTTGCGCCTCTGCCTGTTCGGGGATCATGCGCTCGATCTGCGGTCGCCGCTGCGGGCGGGCGCGACTACGGAGCAGCTGGCCGGCCTGCTCCGCTCGGCAATGCTGATCAAGCCCGAGCGTCACCACCTGCGCCTCGGGGAGGCTGCCTCGCGGATGCGCGCCTTCTCCGAAATCGGCGGCTGAGGGTTCCCTAGTCACAGGGGATGAGGGCAAGCCGTTGACTAGGATAGTGGAAGAAGCTGTCGAGATGGTCGACGCGACCGCAGTCGCACAGGCGCGAGCCGAGGCGTTAGTGCTCGAGTATCAGGTGAAACTGGCCCGCTATCTGCGGCGCATGGTGGGCGATTCCGAGGTCGCGCTTGATCTGACCCAGGACGTCTTTCTTTCCGCGTTCCGGATGCTTCAGGCCGACCCTGCGCGGGAGCTAACCGCAGGCTGGCTGTATCGGGCCGCAACGAACAGCGCGATCTCTTTCCTACGGCGCAAGAAAATTCTTCGAATGCTTCCGCTGGATCGCGAGGTCGATCGCACTGCCTGGCGGGTTGACGAACGTAGCGCGTCGTCGGTGGACTTGCAGACCGCGCTGGCTCGCCTCCCCGCGCAGCAATCTGCCGCACTGCTCTTGACCAGTTACGTGGGATACTCGTCGGCTGAGGCTGCAGAGATCCTCGGAACGACCTCGGATGCCATACGCCAGCGAGTGTGCCGCGCTATGCGCGTGCTGCGCACCGTCATGCGGGAGGAGAAGTAAACGATGACAACTCGATACGATTGCGCGGAAGTCGAAGCGCTCGCCGGCGCCATCGCGCTCGGCGAGGCCGGCGCGGAAGAGCGCGATGCCTATCGGGCTCACATCGCCGGGTGTCAGCGTTGCCTCTCCGATTTTGGCGGCGAGCGCGAGATCGAACGAGTCATGGCGATCCCGGCGCAGGCGGGTGAGGCGGAACGGTGGACGCCGGATCTCCGCGCGGCGCGCGGGAGGCGGCGCGACTACGCGTGGAAGTGGGTTGCCCTTTTTGCCGCCGTTGTGCTCGTGATCTTTGGGGTGCGTGCGACCGAGAAGCCGGCGACGGTCGCCGGCGTGACGCCGGCGGTCAGCTCGTTCGCCGCGCAGGAAGCGCGCGCCATTGCCGTGCTCAACACCCAGACGGCGCCACGGCGCGAACATCAGGCCGAGTCGCTGACGGTGGGCGGGTCGTTGAGCTCGGCTCGCAACGCCGGCTTACTGGGGACGATGGCGTTCGAGGTGAGCTTGGATCGGCACGCGACGCCCGCTCGTTGCACCGTGACCAAAAGCTCCGGCTATCGCGCGCTCGATCAGGCCGTGTGCCGCGCCGCATTGCAGACGGTTCAAGCGCGGCAACACTAAACACCGTACCAGCCAGGAGAAGAAGGCGGCCCGACCGGAATCGGGCCTGCCATGGCGGACCGGCCATTCATCTATCGCTTTAACCGGGACCTGCGTCTTGACGATCACGCCGGGTTAGCCGCGGCGGCGGCGCGGGGCACGGTCGTGCCGCTGTTGGTCATCGACTCAGAAATGGAGGCTCGGCTAAAAGCCTCGCCACGACGAGCGGCCTTCTTTTGCGCAGCCGTTCGAGCGCTCGACGCCGAACTCCGGGAGCGCGGCGCAAGGCTCATCGTGCGTCACGGCACGCTCGATGCCGCGCTAGCAGGCGCCGCGCATGAGATCGATGCATCGGGTGCGGCGTGGGCGGCGTCGTACGACGGCGCGGCGATCCAGAGCGACCTTCGGCTGCAGTCCGCACTGGAAGAGCGTGGGCTGACGAGCGTGGTCGTGCACGACGCGCCCGCAATTGCACCCGAGGATACTGCCGCGGAGCACAGCTCGCCGGGCCCCGGCTACCGCGCGTTTGCGCCGTACTTCGACGCCTGGTGGGATTTGCCGGTCACTTCGTACGAGCATCCTTTGCTGCTGCGCTTTGCGCACTTCGAGATGATCGGCGATCCGTTGCCCGAACCGCGTGAGTTCGGCGCGAACGACCTCGGCGTCGCAGCGGGTTCCGCGGTCGCACAGCGCAGTCTTAGAACGTTCCTTCGCGAGCGTGCCGCCCAATACGCGATTGCGGCCAACGTTCCGTCGGAAGACGGAACGTCGCAGCTCTCGGCGCATCTTTCCTTTGGGACGATCTCGGCGCGCACGATCGCACGCGCCGTCCGGGAACGCCTTGTGGATCCATTTTCGATCAGCGAGCAACGGCTTTCGCTGCGCCTCTTCTTGCGCGCGCTCGCCCACCGCGACTTTTTCCTACAGCTGGCCTGGTTCAACTCGCGGACCGGCGACGAGCCCTTGCAAGCGAAGATGCGGGGCTTCGAATGGAAATCTTCCCACCCGGCGCTCGACGCATGGCGCGCCGGAGCCACGGGATATCCTCTCGTCGACGCAGGCATTCGTCAGCTGCACGAGACCGGATGGATGCATCCGCACGTCCGCGCAGTCGCGGCCTCGGTGCTCTGTTTCGATCTCGGCGTGGATTGGCGAGTCGGGCGTGACGAATGGAATCGATGGCTTATCGAAGACGAGCCGGCGTTGGCGACGGGAAACTGGCAGTGGATCGCCGGCGTCGGTGCGGACATGGCGCAGTACCCGCGCATTTACAATCCGGAGCGCCAGCGGCGCCGTTACGACCCTGCGGGGCACTTCGTGCGGCGCTGGGTGAGCGAGTTGCGCCACGTGCCGGTAGAGACGTGGTACGGGCGAACCGGCGAGAGCGCGCAGCTTTCGCTGTCACTCTTCGCCGGCGATACCTATCCTCGTCCGGTCGTCGATCACTCCGACGAGGCGCGCGCCTTTCTGCGGCGCTATCGTGAATTCGCGTCGCTCTGAGGCATACGCTCGTCGAGCCAACTCGTTACCACCGGCACGCGCACCTCATCGCCGTTCCACGTCTTGATGCCGTAGTAGACGCTCCCGACGAGAAAGATCGCCGGGAGAAACGCCAGGAGCACCCAGGCCGAAAAGCCCATGAACGGCACTTGCGCCGTTAACCACAGGAGACCGGCAAAACCCCACATGCCGACGTTGAAGCCCAGCGCCTGCAGCGCTTGACGCCGCAGCGCGCGCGATTGCTTGCGGTCGAGCAGCGACAGCAAGGCCAGCGGCCACAGCGGGTAGCCAAGCGCGACGAGAGCGCGCGAGTCGGCCGGATCCGGCGGCACGGCGACCGTCACCTTACCGCGCACGCTTGCGGGCGCGGGCCGGGGCGGGACCGCTCCCGGGATCTGCTGGCGGGTCGCGGTGGCGGCTTCGACCTTGGCCGCGAGCCGGCAACTCGGGCACCCGCCGCGTTCGTCGCGGCATGTCGCGCAAATCGGCTTGCCGCACTCGACGCATGGCGCGGCCGACGGTACGTTAGAGTGAAAGTAGCAATCCATGTAGTTTCTCGCGATCCTCCTGCGGCATTCACCCTCACGTACCGGAACGCGCTGGGGCAGGTTTCATCCCAGCAGGACCGCAAGACGCCCCGCGGATGAGCCGGCGCTCCATTTTGCAACGTCTGGCGCGCGAGGCGCGCCCGTATTACCCGCGTCTCGCGGTCGCGATGGCTTTGGGAGTGCTTGCCGGCGTTCTGTCGATCGTTCCGCCGCTCGCTTTTCGGATCATCATCAACGAGGTACTCGTTCCTCCGCGGGGCCACCCGGCCGACTTAAAGGCCCTCTACATTTCGCTGGGACTGACTTCGGTCGCACTGGTGCTCGCCAACGCTGCGATCTATGGCCAGACGTACCTCACGGCCTGGAGCGGCCAGCGTCTCGTCGCGCGCCTGAGGGTGCGGCTGTTCGAGCGGATGCTGAACTTGCCGCTCGGCGAGTTCGACAAATGGCGTCCCGGCGAGCTGATCGCGCGTTTTGCCACGGACTTGCAGATCATGATCGACGCGGTCAGCGTCTCCGTTCCGCAGCTCGTGGTCGCGCTCGCGACCTTCATCTCGTCGTTCGCCACAATGATCTATCTCGACTGGCTGCTCACGATCTCGCTCGTGCTGGTCGCGCCGATCGTCTCGTTCGCCGTCTCGAACTTCCAGCGCTTGATAGCTGCGGGCACGCACCGCGCGCAGCAGCGGATCGCCGATCTCACGGCCAACTTATCCGAAATTCTGCAGGGCCAGCGCGTGGTCAAGTCGTTTGGGCGCGAGCAGTTCGAAGTCGATCGCTTCCAAAGCAGAAACGACGACTTCTTCGGCGCCTATATGAAACTGACGCAGTTCATTCAAACGCAACCGCTGGTCGTCTCGACGATCATGGTAGCGGCGGTCGTCGCGATCATGTGGCTCTCGGTGCGCGAAGTATTGGTCGGTCGCCTCGATACCGGAAAGGTCTTCATGTATTGGGGGCTGCTGGTGAATCTGATGAACCCGATGAATCGCGTCGCGGCCTTCTTCGGCGACATTAGCAAGGCCGTCGTTGGAGCGGGGCGAGTGTTCGAACTCCTGGATCTTCCCGTCGAGGTACGCGATCCGCCGGGCGCCACTTCACTGCGGGCGGTGCGCGGGCGGATCGAATACGCAGACGTGACGTTTCGCTACCAGCCCGCGGAACCGCCGGCATTACGCAACGTGAATGCCATCATCGAGGCTGGTGAGATCGTAGCGCTCGTGGGTCCGTCGGGCGCCGGCAAGACCACGCTAGTGAACCTGGTGCCGCGCTTTTACCAGCCGCAAGAGGGCGCGGTACTCATCGACGGGGCCGACGTTGCGCGAGTGCGCCTTTCGGATCTCCGGGAATCCATCGCGATCGTTCCACAAGACGTGCAGCTTTTCAGGACGTCGATCTTGGAGAACATTCGCTACGGCAAGCTCGGCGCGACGGACGACGAAGTCCGCGCCGCGGCGAAAGATGCGAACGTCGAGGAGTACGTTCGGAATTTTCCGCAAGGGTACGCGACGGAAGTCGGAGAGCGGGGGGCTCGGCTTTCAGGCGGAGAGCGTCAACGCATTGCGATTGCTCGCGCCGTGCTTCGCGATCCGCGGATCCTTATTCTCGACGAAGCGACCAGCGCGCTGGACAGCCACAGCGAGGCGATGATCGAGGAGGCTCTCGACCGCTTGTTGCCGGGACGGACGACTTTGATCATCGCGCACCGGCTCTCCACGGTCCGCCGGGCGCACAAGGTGCTCTTTATCGAGGCCGGCCGCGTCGTCGAGATCGGCACGCACGACGAGCTGCTCGCGAAGGGCGGCTCCTACGCGCGCCTGCACGCGGCGCAGTTTTCGTTTAAGGCCCCTTAACTAAGAGCCGGCCGCGAGAAAGTTGCCGGGAATCAACAATCCGGGGGCGAAGAAATCGCGCCTGAGGGGACGTCCTCCTTGAAGTTCCCGCTGTTGAGTGATGGGTGCCCCATAAAAATCCACCTGCCAGAAAGGAACTCCACTTGAACCAGGGATTCACCGTGTGGCTGACGGGTCTATCAGGCGCGGGCAAGAGCACGATCGCCGAGCGGCTCGCGCCGGAGCTGAGCGCCCGGGGCTGCAGCGTCGAGGTGCTCGACGGCGACGAGGTCCGCACTCATCTCTCCAAGGGGCTTGGATTCAGCCGCGAGGACCGCGACATCAACATCGGTCGCATTTCATTTGTTGCGTCGCTGCTCGTGAGGCACGGCGCGGCCGTGATTACCGCTGCGATCTCACCCTACGCGCAAGCGCGTGCCGACGCGCGCCAGCGTATCGGCAGCGCGCGCTTCGTCGAAGTGTTCGTGCGTTGTTCTTTGGACGAACTCGTACGCCGCGACGTGAAGGGCCTGTATAAGAAGGCCATCGCCGGCGAGATCCAGCACTTCACCGGCGTTTCCGATCCGTACGAGGCTCCGGACAACCCGGACGTCGTCGTGGACAGCGAAATCGAGACTGTCGAACAGAGCGTCGCGACGATTCTCGCAGAGCTTGCGAAGCGAGGCTATCTTGCATCCGACGTAAAGGCGGCGCTATGATCGCTCCACACGGCGGCAAGCTCGTCCATCGGGCGGTCGACTCTCCGCAAGCCGACCGCGAACTTCGCGAGGAGGCGAAGAGCCTCCGCAGCCTGCCCCTCACCGGTCGTGAGTTGAACGATCTCGCATTGATCGCGATCGGCGCGTGCAGCCCGCTAGCGGGCTTCATGACGCGCGAAGATTACGAGAACGTCGTTCCGACGATGCGGCTGGCGAACGGGTTGCCCTGGAGCATTCCGGTCGTTCTCGGGGTCGACAGGGAGGAAGCCCCGACGGTCGGTTCCCGCGCGGCGCTCTACGACGGCGAAGGCGCCTTGCGCGCCGTCATGGACGTCGAAGACGTCTTCGAATACGACAAGAGCAAAGAGGCGCAGAACGTCTACCGTACGGAGGACGAGAACCATCCCGGCGTCGCGGCTCTCTACGAGCGCAAAGACGTGCTCGTCGGTGGTCCGGTTTGGGTGCTTCCGCGCGAGCGCGATCCCGCGAGTCTCACGCCGAGCGAGACGCGCGCCGAGTTCGAGCGTCGCGGCTGGAAGACGATCGTCGGATTTCAGACGCGTAATCCCGTGCACCGCGCGCACGAGTACATTCAAAAGTGCGCAATGGAGATCGTCGACGGGTTACTCTTGCATCCGCTCGTCGGAGAGACGAAGGGCGACGACATCCCCGCCGAAGTGCGCATGCGTTGCTACAAGACCTTACTCGAGAACTACTATCCCGCCGATCGGGTCTTGTTGAGCACGCTGCCGGCTGCAATGCGCTATGCCGGGCCGCGCGAGGCGATCTTCCATGCGATGATTCGGAAGAACTACGGCTGCACGCACTTCATCGTGGGACGCGACCACGCCGGCGTGGGAAGCTACTACGGTACGTACGACGCGCAGAAGCAGTTCGATGAGTTCACGCCTGAAGAGCTGGGCATTATGCCGCTGAAATTCGAGAACAGCTTCTACTGCCGGCGTTGCCAGCAGATGGGCTCCAAGAAGACTTGCAACCACGACGCCGAGTACCACGTTTCGCTGAGCGGAACGAAGGTGCGGGAGATGCTGCGCGCCGGCCAGTTGCCGCCGCCTGAGTTCTCGCGGCCGGAGGTCGCCCAGATTCTGATAGAGGCGTCGCGCGAACCCGCTTCAGCTTAGGCTCCTATAGGAAAGTCCTGATTCATCTGAATCAGGACTTCTCTTTCTGTCAAGACCGAAGCTTAGGCTGCGTTATCGGGCGTGCGCCGCTGGTGAATCGCAAACCGGTTGCCTTCGGGGTCTCTGGTGAAACAGCTGAAACACCCCGGAAACTCATACACCTCGCTGACTTCGACGCCGGCTGCGTTGAGGCGTTCGCGCATCGCGCGGATGTCGTCGACTTCGAAGGCGGCGCCGTTAGATGCGCCCGGCTCGAAGCCGAGAGACTCGCCGTTTCCTATGCCAAAGGTCGTATTACCGACGTTGAATTCGACCCAGTGATCCCCAAACGACTCGCCGGGTTCGAGGCCCAGCGTATCGCGATAGAACGCGCGAGCGCGCGGCACGTCGCGCACAGAGTAGGCGATGAACGCCATGTCCTTTACCACGGACGAATCCCCCCAAAGAAAATTTAGGTGCGCTTCATTACTCGGCGTGCGGCGACCTCTGCACGGTTCCACGGAACAGCGGCGCGCAGAGGCTACGAACCTCGATGCGCGAAGAGCGACTCCCCACGGATTTGCAGAAGCAGCCAAGGAGGGCGTGAATGCTCGTGCTCAGCCGCAAGCCCAATCAGTCGATAATGATCGGAAGCAACATTCGCATTCTCGTGGTCGGTCTCGACCGCGATCAAGTAAAGCTAGGAATCGAGGCACCACGCGATGTCCCGATTCACCGGTTCGAAGTCTTCGAAGAAATTAACCGTAGCAATCCTTCGTTTACATCAGCGTTGGAATCGGTAGGAAAAGGATTCACCGAGGACGATACATCCCGTGATGCCGACGGCAGATAGCGGCGGCGTTAGCTCGGAGCGTGAGAACTGGTTTGCGCGGGCGCCTGACGCGCGCGCCGGCCGAGGGCGGCGCCCGCCGGCGGGGCGTGACGGGGACACCCAGCGCGCTGCGTTGAATGTTGACCTGGGTTCTCTTATGGACATCAGCGAAAGGACTCTCCTGTGAGCGGGCATGCCCTAAGCTTCGTCATCATCGGGTTCATCGTTGGCGCGTGCACGGCGTACAGCGGCGTCGGCGCCGGCGCCATTACGACGCCGCTCTTAGTGCTGCTGCCACTCGGCGTTGGAACTGACACGGCGATCGGCTCCGATCTCCTCTTTGCGCTCGGAACCCGCGTAGTGGCGATGATCGCTCACCTTCAGCGCCGGACGGTGGAGTTCTCGGTGCTATGGCGCCTTTCGATCGGTGGTTTGCCGGGCGCGATCATCGGCGTGCTGCTGAGCGTACAAATGCATCGCACGCTCGACATTCACCAGCTCGAGCACGTGCTGCGAATCGCCGTCGCGGCGGCGCTGCTGGTCTCGGCGGCAGGAATCATCTTCAATCGCAAGCTCGCCGGAGATCTGCACCAGACCCCATCCAGTCAGCTGCCGACCGCGCGACTCGCGGCGATCGGATTCTTCGTCGGCGTCACCGTCAGCATTACGTCGATCGGCGCGGGCTCGTTGACGCTGCCGTTATTGCTGTTGGTTGCGCCCGTCGTGGCGTTGCGCCGGCTAGTCGGCACGGACCTCGCGTTTGCGGTAGTGGTGCTAGTCCCGTCCCTGCTCGGCCATTGGCGTATTGGAGACGTTAACCCGGGAATTGCCGCCTTCTTGTTGCTCGGTTCGATTCCGGGCGTCTTCGTCGGTTCGCATTTCGCGACGAGACTTCCGGAGCGGTGGTTTCGCAGCGCGCTCGCAGGCGTGCTCGTACTCGTGGCGCTCGCGCTGCTCCCGATCGGCCTTACGCACTCCTAAGCCGTATCGCTGCCGCGCAGACGCTCGCGTGCCACGAGCTCGCCGGCGCGAAAGAGGCTTTCGAAGGTTCCGGCGTCGCTCCACCAGCCGTCGAGAACGTCATACCTCAGTTCGCCGTCGCGAATGTAGCGATTGTTGACGTCGGCAATCTCGAACTCGCCGCGCGCGGACGGTGAGAGATCGCGAATGAAGTCGAAGACTCGCGCGTCGTACATGTAGAGGCCCGTAACCGCGTAGCGGCTCTTCGGCTGCGCGGGCTTCTCCTCGATCTCGACGATGCGCTCGCCGTCGAAGACCGGCACGCCGAAGCGCTGCAAGTCGTCGACCTCTTTCAACAGAATTCGGGCGCCGGAGTCTTGTTCGGCGAAACGCCGGACATATGGCTCGATGGTGCCTTCAAAGAGGTTGTCGCCGAGGATGACGACGATGCGCTGGCCGTCTGCGAAGTGCTCGCAAAGCCGCAGCGCGTCGGCAATCCCGGCTTCGCCTTGCTGATACGCGTAGTAAATGCCGCGCAGCCCGAACTCGGCGCCGTTGCCCAGCAACCGCAGGAAATCACCCGCCGAGCTTCCGCCGGTGACGAGCATGATCTCGCGAATTCCGGCCGCGCACAGCGTCTCGATCGGGTAGTAGATCATCGGCTTGTCGTACACCGGGAGCAGATGTTTGTTGGTGACCTTGGTGAGCGGGTGAAGCCGCGTGCCCAGCCCCCCGGCCAGTATCACGCCTTTCACGGAGAGCTCGCTGCCTTTAACGGACGCCACCAGTCTGGGTTCTCACGGTACCAGTCGATCGTGCGGGCGATGCCGTCGTCGAACGTTACCGCCGGTCCCCATCCGAGCGCGTGCAGGCGCGAGGCGTCGAGCGCGTAGCGGCGATCGTGTCCCGGGCGATCGGCGACGTGCCTAACGTGCGTCTCCATGGACCGGCCGCAGAGCTTGGTCAACAATCGCGTGAGCTCGAGGTTCGTCAATCGCGTTCCTCCGGCAATGTTATAGACGGCGCCGGTCTCTCCGCGTTCCAGCACGTGCAGTATGGCGCGCGCGTGGTCTTCGACGTAGAGCCAGTCGCGAATCTGCAGGCCGTCGCCGTAGAGCGACAGCGGACGGTCGTCGATCAAGTTCGTCACAAAGAGTGGAACGATCTTTTCCGGATATTGATTTGGACCGTAGGTATTGCTGCCCCGCGTGATCAGCACGGGAACTCCGTACGTGGAATGATAGGCCAGGGTCAAGAGGTCGCCGCCGGCCTTGCTGGCGGCATATGGGCTGCGCGGGCGCGCGGGATCGCTCTCGACCGACTCCCCCTCCGCGACGTGGCCATAGATTTCGTCGGTCGACACTTGCAGATAACGAGGAATCGCGAGCGTGCGAGCTGCTTCCAGCAGCACGAGCGTCCCGAGCGTATCGGTGCGCAAGAACGTCGCCGGATCGCGGATCGAGCGGTCGACGTGCGTCTCGGCCGCGAAGTTGACGATCGCATCGGCTCCGTCGGGAACCGCGCCGCGGACGGCCTCCGGATCGCAAATGTCGCCGCGGACATATCGATAACGCGGATCGCTCTCGACGTCGCGCAGGTTGGCCGGGTTTCCGGCATAAGTCATGGCGTCGAGGTTGACGATTTCCAGGCCGGGCCGCTCGCGCAAAGCGAGGCGAATGAAGTGGGACCCAATGAAGCCCAATCCGCCCGTGACGAGCCAGCGCATGCCGCGCGCCTTTCGGCGGCATGGGAAAAAGTCTTAGGTCCCCAGGGAAGGCGGGAAATGCGCTTGGAGGCGCGGGAGTCTCATGCTATAATCGCGCGGCTGTCTAACTTCACCCCGCACGGAGGCGGGGTGCCGATGGCTCTAAAGACGCGACCGCGAACCGAGGATGGGCGGCGGCCGGGAGCCAGAAAGGTCCGTTATGTCCGTCATTACGATGCGCGAACTCCTCGAAGCGGGGGTCCATTTCGGTCACCAAACGCGCCGATGGAACCCGAAGATGAAGCCCTTCATCTTTCAGGAGCGCAACGGGATCTACATCATCGATTTGGCTCTCACGGTTCAGCGGCTGCGCGAGACATATGAGGTCGTCAAGCAGCTCGCCCGTGAAGGCCGAGTGATCCTCTTCGTCGGCACCAAGAAGCAAGCGCAAGACGTCGTTCGAGAAGAGGCAGAGCGCGCCGGGACGTTTTTCGTGAACCAGCGCTGGTTGGGCGGCACCCTCACCAACTTCTCGACCATCCAAAAGCGAATCGCCCGCCTGCGCGAGCTCGAGAACATGAAGCTTCAGGGCGACTTCGATCGGCTACCGAAGAAAGAGGTTGCGAAGCTGCAGGATGAGATGAATCGGCTCGAGCGCTTTCTCGGTGGGATCAAAGATATGCACCGACTGCCCGACGCGCTCTTCGTCGTCGATCCGAAAAAGGAGCGTATCGCGGTATTGGAAGCACGCAAGCTGAAGATCCCCATCATCGCGGTGATCGACACGAATTGCGATCCCGATGAGATCGATTATCCGATCCCTGGAAACGACGACGCCATTCGGGCTGTCAAGCTGATGGTCGGTAAAATCGCGGACGCGATCATCGAAGGCCGGACCGAGAGCGAGAGCGCCTACGATGAAGGCGCGTATGAAACGCCGCCCCAGGAGCTCGCCGAGGAGGCTCCGGTGACGATGGCGGGGGCGGGACTTTGATTTCGTATCAGCCGCGCCCCGAGGAGATCAAGGCGCTGCGCGAAGAGACGAGCGCGCCGATGATGGATTGCCGTAAAGCGCTGCTCGACGCCGGAGGCGATCCCGAGCGCGCGAAGGCGCTTCTGCTCGAACGCGGCGCCGCACAGGCGGCAAAGAAGGCCGAGCGCACCGCCGACGAGGGGCTCGTTACCAGCTACATCCATGCCGGCGGGAAGATCGGCGTCTTAGTCGAGATCAATAGCGAAACCGATTTCGTGGCGAGGAACCCGAAGTTCGCCGAACTGTCTCGCGATATCGCGATGCACATCGCCGCGATGTCGCCGCAGTATCTGGATCGCGAGAGCGTTCCGCCCGAGGTCGTCGAGCGTTTGGGCTCCGAGTATCAAGCCGCGGTGCCCCCGGGCAAGCCGCCGGAGGTTGCCGAGAAGATCGTTGCCGGAAAGCTGAACAAGTGGTTCGAAGAGCATTGCCTGCTCGACCAGGCGTTCGTGAAGGACGACTCGATGAGCGTCGGCGACTTGATCCACCGCTCGATCGGGTCTCTCGGCGAGCGCGTCCGGGTGCGGCGCTTCACGCGATACGCCCTCGGTGAATGATATAGTGCCCCGCTTCGGTCGCGTGCTCCTGAAGATTTCGGGCGAGGCGTTTGCGGGAGTGGGCGCAGGCGTCGACGTGAACACGACGCGTGCGATGGCCGAGGAGATCGCCGAGGTCAGCCGAGCCGGCGTTTCGGTCGCCATCGTCGTCGGCGGGGGCAACATCTGGCGCGGCAAGGTTCACGAAGAGGCCGGAATGGACCGAGCGACTGCCGATTACATGGGGATGCTCGCCACCGTGATAAATGCGCTGGCGCTGCAAGACGCGCTCGAGCGCATGGGAGTCGCTTCGCGCGTACAAACCGCGATCGCGATGCATCAGATCGCCGAGCCCTACATCCGACGGCGCGCGATCCGGCATCTCGAGAAGGGACGAGTCGTGATCTTTGCGGCGGGGACGGGCAACCCGTACTTCACGACCGATACGACGGCTGCGCTGCGCGCCGTAGAAGTGAACGCTGAGGCGATTCTCAAGGCGACGAAGGTCGACGGCATCTATTCCGCAGATCCTAAGAAGGATCCAAGCGCCACGCGCTTCGAGCGGCTCGAGTACATGGAAGTCTTGCAGCGCGGCTTAGAGGTCATGGATTCAACCTCGATGGCGCTGTGCATGGACAACGCGCTTCCAGTGATCGTCTTCGACATGTCGGTTCCAGGAAACATTCGGCGCGTGATTTGGGGCGAGCCGATCGGCACGTACGTCGGCCGCCGCGAAGCGGCACCCGTGGGTGCGAGGAGCGGGTAAAATGACCGACGCGTATTTCAAAGAAATCGAATCGCGCATGCACAAGTGCGTCGAAGCGACGCGAAGTGACTTCGCCTCGATTCGCACGGGGCGCGCGGCGCCTGCGCTGCTCGATCGACTCCTGGTAGAGGCCTACGGTCAACCGGTTCCGGTAAAGCAAGTCGCGGGGATATCGACACCCGATTCGCGCACGCTCCTCATCGCCGCATGGGACAAAGGTGTCGTGCCGGCGATCCGCAAGGCGATCGAGAAGAGCGATCTGGGTCTCACGCCCAACGTGGACGGCTCGGCCATTCGACTCGTCATTCCGCCACTCAACGAAGAGCGCCGGAGAGACCTAGCCAAGGTGGTTAAGAAGAAGGCGGAGGATGGGCGCGTTGCGGTTCGCAACGTTCGGCATCGCGCGCACGACGAGCTCAAGGCGCAGCTCAAATCGTCCGATATCACCGAAGATGATAACAAAAGAATGCAAGAGTCGCTGCAACGCATGACGGACAAGTACGTCAAGGAAATCGACGCGCTAGTAGCGGCGAAAGAGAAAGAGATCATGGAAGTGTGAGCGACGACTTGATACTCATGCCGGAGGTGCAGGCCCGACGCATCCTGGGCGATCGGCCGATCCGCCTCCAGATGCTCGCCCCTTACGGGGCGTGGATCGGTCGGGGCGCGTTGCGCGTTTTACGCACGAGAATGTTGGACGCTCAGGGTGACAAGGAAGTAGAACTGACAGTTGGTTACGAGTCGTATCAGCCGCACGCCGAGGAGCCTCGCGTAAGGCTGTGAGCGTCTCTCTAGCGTCCCGTGCGCGCGTCGCGCTCGACGCGCGAAGCGTGCCGCGCCACGTGGCGATCATCATGGACGGCAATCGCCGCTGGGCCAGGGAACGCGGGCTGCCGGCTATCGAGGGTCATCGGCGCGGCATGATCGCTCTTCGTCATGTCACGCGCGCAGCCCGGGACTTCGGAATCGAGGTCCTGACGGTGTACGGGTTCTCGCGAGAGAATTGGAATAGAGACACAGGCGAGATTTCGCTGCTCTTCGAGCTCTGCGTTCACTTTGCGCGGCACGAATTGCTCGAGCTGCGGCGCAACAACGTGCGCGTGCGCGTCATCGGCGACTGGGAGTCGCTGCCGTACGCACCGCGGAACGCGCTCGCCGATCTGCAGGCAGAGACGGCTGCCAATGCGGGGCTGCTGCTCAACCTGGCAGTCAACTACAGCTCGCACGCGGAGCTCGAGCGAGCCGTCCGGTCGATCGCCCGCGACGTCGCGCGAGGAAAAATTAACCCGGAATCGATCGACGAGGCCGTGATCGGCCGCTACCTTTATACGGCGGATCTGCCCGAGCTCGACCTGCTGATCCGCCCAGGCGGCGAGCATCGGCTCTCAAATTTCCTCCTCTACCAGGCCGCGTACGCCGAGCTCGTCATGACCGACGTCTACTGGCCGGAGTTTTCAAAGGATGATCTGCTACGGGCGCTGATCGAGTTTCAACAGCGGCAACGTCGCTTCGGCGGGACTTGACCGAGCGGCGCGTTGTCATGGGCTTGATCGTCGCGGCGATCGGGCTCTCTTGCGTGCTCCTCCCGTGGACGTTCTACGCGCTGCTGCTGGCGATCGGACTCGCGAGCATCTACGAATTCAACTACTTGTGCGCGAGCAAGGGACAGCCGTTGGAGTATCCCGTTGCAGTGCTCGGCGTGTTGGCGTACGTGGCGATGGCGGTCTTCGGCGTGCTGCACAAGTGGGAAGGCGTACTGCTCGCCGCGATCATCATCGTGGCGTTTGCGCTGGGCATGTACGGAGAGCAGAAGGGTTACTTCGCGCGCACGGCCTACACGCTGCTTGCGGTCCTCTACATCGGCAAGCTCCTCACGTACTTTGTGTTCATTCGGCAGATTCCGATCACGGGGATGTGGCTCACGTTCTACGTCATCGTCTTGATCGCGCTCACCGACGTGTTCGGCATGCTCGTCGGAACGAGATTCGGGCGTCACTCCCTCACCAAGATCTCGCCGAACAAGACGGTCGAAGGTTCGGCCGGATCGCTCCTCATCGTCACGCTCGTCGCGGCCGGCCTCGCGTGGGTGCCGCAGCTGCATCTACAGTGGTGGCAGGGAGCGGCGCTAGGGAGCGTTACGAGCGTTGCCGCACAAGTCGGGGATTTGGTCGAGTCGGCTTTCAAGCGCGACGCGGGCGTGAAGGACGCCGGCGACATGATCCAGGGCCACGGCGGCGTGCTCGACAGATTCGATTCGTATTTCTTGGGCGGCGTCACCTTTTTTGCGACGCTCCATCTCCTCGGGATTCTTCAGGTACAGTGACGCGTAAGCGAGTCGCCATTCTTGGGTCGACGGGGTCGATCGGGACGCAAGCGCTTGACGTCATTGGGCGTCATCCCGGCGAGTTCGACGTCGTGGCGCTGGCCGCGGGCCGCAACGTCGAGCTTCTCCGTGAGCAAGCGGTGCGTTTCGAGGTGAAAATCGCGACGACCGCAGACGACGGAGCCGCAGGGTTGCTGCGCGTGGCGGTCGAGAGCGAGCCCGACATCGTGCTCGCCGCCACGGACGGTTCCGTGGCATTCGAGGCGGTGTTCGCGGCGGTCGAGCGCGGGATCGATCTCGCGATCGCAAACAAGGAGCTGATCGTTTCTGCCGGCGCTCTGCTGGTCGAGCTGGCGAAGGCCAGCGGCTCGCGACTGCTGCCGGTGGACAGCGAGCACAGCGCGATCTTTCAATGCTTGGTCGGCGAGGAACATTCGAGCGTCG
The DNA here is from genome assembly GCA_963759245.1 of Vulcanimicrobiota bacterium. GTDB lineage: Bacteria > Vulcanimicrobiota > Vulcanimicrobiia > Vulcanimicrobiales > Vulcanimicrobiaceae > Cybelea. The sequence continues at coordinate 1,090,293 of CAVWYN010000003.1, forward strand.
CTGCGATCGTGCTGACGGCCTCGGGCGGACCTTTCTGGCGAATGTCGCGAGAGGAGATGCAACGAGCAGATCTCGCCGCCGCGCTGGCGCATCCGACGTGGCGAATGGGTACGAAGAATACGATCGATTCCGCGACAATGATGAACAAGGGACTCGAAGTAATCGAGGCCAGCCGGCTCTTCGGGCTGACCGGCGATTGCATCCAGATCGTCGTGCATCCTCAGTCGGTCGCGCACGGATTCGTCGTATTTAGCGACGGAAGCGTCAAATCGCAGTTGGCTGCGCCCGACATGCGGCTTCCGATCGGCTACGCGCTCAGTTATCCGAATCGATTGAACTCGGTCGAAGACGCCGACGTCCTGCGGATGCTGGGGGCGAAGCAAGGGGAGGTTGCCTTGCAGTACGACTTCGAGCCGCCGGACCCAGAGCGATTTCCATGCGTCCAGCTGGCCTATGAGGCGCTGAATCGCGGCGGAACGCAGCCCGCCGTGCTCTCGGCCGCAAACGAAGTCGCGGTTGCCGCGTTTGTTGAGGGGAGGATCTCGTTCGGCCGGATCCCGGAGGTCGTCGAGGAAACGATGGATCGGGCAGAATCGGAAGAGGCCAGCCTCCGCGGCGTGCGCTCGGCTGACGGAAAGGCTCGCAAGGCCGCCGGAGAGATCGTTGAAGCTATCGAAAGGTCATCGAGCAGTTGATTCTATTAGCCGTCGTCACGCTGATCGGGTTCGAGAAGGTCGCCACCTTTCTGGTGATGCTCTCGATTTTGATCGTGCTTCACGAGCTCGGCCACTTCGTGCTGGCGCGCGGCAACGGCGTGAGGGTGAACGAGTTTTCGGTCGGCTTTGGCCCACGCCTGATCGGTTGGACGAGCCCCCGCAGCGGCACGCAATATTCCTTGCGCGCGTTGCCGATCGGCGGCTTTTGCGCGATGGAGGGCGAGGACAATCGGGTATCCGAGGCCGAGCAGCAGCGTGAATTTCGCTCGCAACGCGACGCCGAAGATAGCTTTCAGGGAAAGCGCGCGTTGCCGATCGGCGGCTTTAGCGCGATGGAGGGGGAGGACAATCGGGTATCCGAGGCCGAGCAGCAGCGTGAATTTCGCTCGCAACACGACATCGCCGAGAATAACTTTCAGGCAAAATCGCCGTGGCGCCGGCTGGCGATCATCTTGGCCGGGCCGCTGGCAAACTTTCTCCTCTGCTACCTCATCTTGTTGATCGCGGCGCTGGCGTTCGGGGTCGCCAGCGATAAGGCGCAGCCCGTCGTAGGCGAGGTTGTGCCGTCATCTCCGGCCGCCATTGCCGGAATTCGCCCGGGAGACCGCATCGTCGCGATCGATAACGTTGCGATCGGAAGCGGGAAGGGCCTCGTCGACACGATACACGCGGCGCTGGGCAAGAGACTTGACATCGTCTTCGAGCGCAACGGCATCCGGATTGAGCAGTACGTCACGCCCCGTCCGTGTCCGGCGCAGGTTGGGAAGAGCTTCGGGTGCATCGGATTCTCGCCGGTTGCCGCTTACGAACGCGTGGGAATCGCGCGGGCTGTGCGCCAAAGCGGTGACGAGTTCGTCGCGATCGCGAATCAAACGTTCGGAGGCATCGCGCTGCTGGTGACGCAGTTCGCCAAGTATGCTCCGCAAATAGCCGGTCCCATTGGAATGGGTCAAGTCGCCGCGACGGTGCAGGATTGGGGCTGGGGTCCGTATTTCTCGTTGGCAGCGACCATCTCGTTCGCGCTCGGGTTTTTCAACTTGTTGCCGATTCCGGCGCTCGACGGCGGACGAGCCGCGTTCATCATCGCGGAGCTCATTCGCGGTAGGCCGGTCGATCCGGAGAAAGAGGCGATGGTCCACATTGCAGGCTTCGCGGCGTTGATGGCCCTGATCATGCTCGTCGCATTCCACGATATCGCGCGCATCGTCAACGGTCAAGGAGTGATGTAGAGTGCTGCGAGTACGGCGCAAGAGCAAGCCGATCTTCTTGCAGAATAAGACCGGCAAGTCCGACGCCAAGAGCGTTTACATCGGCGGCGATCATCCGATCGTCGTGCAATCGATGACGACGACCGACACCGCTGACGCCGATAAGACGCTCGAGCAGATCTACGGCCTGGCCATGGAAGGCTGCGAGGTAGTCCGGGTGACGGTGAAGGATCCGCCCGACGCCGCGGGTCTGCCCGCCATCGTGCATCGCTCCCCGGTGCCGATCGTGGCGGATATCCACTTCGATCACAAGATGGCGCTGGCAGCGATCGAGGCCGGCGTCGCCAAGTTGCGACTGAATCCGGGCAACATACGCGATCCGAAGAAAATCGTGGAGGTCGTCACCGCGGCGAAGGCGCGCGAGATTCCGATCCGCGTGGGTGTCAACATGGGTTCGCTGGCGCCGGATCTCGAGAAGTCGCTGGGTCACACTGCTGAAGCGATGGTGCTCTCGGCGTTACGCCACGTCGCGATTCTCGAAGAACACGGGCACACCGAGATCGCGATCTCGCTGAAAGCGCACGACGTAGCAACGACCGTGCACGCCTATCGCCTGATGGACCGGCAGCTGCGCGAGCGTGAAACGCCGTACGCGTTGCATCTCGGCATCACCGAGGCTGGGTTGCTGCGGGACGGCACGATCAAATCTTCCATCGGGCTGGGCATCTTGCTGTGGGAAGGAATCGGCGACACCATTCGCGTTTCGCTCGCCGACGATCCGATCGAAGAGGTTCCGGTTTGTTGGGGAATTCTCAAGTCGCTCGGCTTGCGCGAGAAAGGCTTTGAGATTACGGCCTGTCCGTCGTGCGGCCGCGCCGAGATATCGGTGCTGGAGCTCGGGCGCGCCGTCGAGGCGATTGCGAAATCGTACAGCGCTCCGGTGAAGGTCGCCGTCATGGGCTGCGTCGTGAACGGCCCGGGCGAGTCGAAGATGGCCGACGTGGGAGTCGCGGGAGGTAAAGGGAAGGGCGCGATCTATCGCGCCGGAGAGCTCGTCGGAACTTATCCAGAGAGCGAGCTCCTGGGCATGCTGCGCCTGGAGATCGAGAAGGTAATCGCCGAGAAATATCCGGCATACGCACAGGAAATCGGCGCATGATTCTCCGCGCCCGCGAGCTTTATGCGGGCTTCAATTGGCGGGCATTGGCGTTCATGGCGGTGCTTGCGTTCATCGTTTCGGCCGCGCTGGCGTTTTCGCGTCCAACCGTGATGCTCGTCAATGGCCAGCGCGTCGACAGCGACGTTGCGCCGGTGACGACCGCGAACGCGCGGGCATTCGTTCCGCTGCGTTCGATCGCCGACGCCTTGGGCGCGGAGACACAGGTCGACGGAAAGACCGGTAACATCGCCGTCGTGCTGGGCCGCCAGTCGCTGCGCCTTCGAGTCGGCGACACGCACGCGACGCTCAACGGCATGCCGCTGACGCTCAAGCACGCGCCGTTCCGCGTCCGCGGCCGGGTGATGATCTCACTCGATAGCGTCGCGCGAGCGCTCAACGTGCGCGCCCGCTATGATCCGCGAACCGCGCGCATCGAAGTCGTAACCCCCGGCATCGGCGAAACGCTCTAACCCCCTGTCATCCTGAGCGAAGCGAGCGCTAGCGAGCGGAGTCGAAGGACATGCGTGCTCGTGTCACCCTGAGCGAGCGCGAAGCGCGAGTCGAAGGGGACACTACGGATTCACGTCGGCATAAAGTTGGGCCAAACTCCGCCCGGCATTCGGACTCGGGCACATTCGTCGCGCGACGTCCTGTCGCGCTCCTATCGGCTGCCTCGCGCCTCTCGCCATCCTGGCTCCGGCGCTCGGTCAGACGGTCCTCGTCCGAACGCCGGGTGGAGTTTGGGTCCCGGTCGCATATCTCTGTGCATGGGGTCTTGGAGATTTGCGCTGTTCCTGGTGGCGGTGTCATCGGCTTGGATGATTGCACGCGCAGACGCGGCCTCGACCCGCGACTTCGGCCCGCCTGAAGCTGTCGCAGGGGTTCGCCAGGATCTGCGCCTCTTAGTGGCTGTCAGTTCGGAACCATTTCGACCCACCATCGATTGGGTCGTGACTGATGGAGAAGATGCGATTGCGATGTGGCATGGCGGACCGAAGCGCGGTCTGGTGGCCCTGCGTCTTCGTTCGGGTCCCTGGTGGTGGCGCGCTGAGGCCACCACGAAAGCAGAGGCGTATGGCGCGTGGACACGGCTGCTCACGCCGGGCATCTACGCGGGCGGCTGTGAGACGATGGACGAACCTTCGCCGTCAGCGCGAGATCTTTTATCAGAAGGCTTTGTAAACGAAAAGCTCGCTGTCATCCTTTCCAGACGGCTCAAACCCGAGAAGCGAGCAGACCTCGCTTTAGTTCAGGATTGCGCTTACGCCCTGGGGTATGCGACCAGCACGGTAGACAGCTACGACGCGTCATTTTCACCGAATCTAAACGATCTAGTGACACCGTGGATCATCTTAACCGGGCGCACCCCTACGAGCAGTTTCCGCGATTCTCCGGCTGATTCGGTTACGTACTACGCTTTTGATCTATTCCAGTCGAAGCTCAAGCCAGTTGCGTTTCGTGCGGGTGCGACAATTGATGTTTGGTTTCCATACGTACTCAATCAACGCGTTCGCTACGTACTGCACTTGACGAACGTCAATCGCCAGATTCCGCCGGTTCCCGGTAAACTCGAAAACAACACGCTGCATTTCACGCTGCCGGCGTTTGGGTTACGCGCAGGGACGAAGGCACAGGGCGAGATCGCCAAAGCAATGCCGTAATGCTCGGCGCAACTCGGTGCCCAGTTGGTGCTGGGCGTAACAGCTTACGCGAACTCGGCGAGACCCTCGGGCTCCTCGACCGGGACGACGTCTGCCGGATTTGATTTACGGAATCCGTATGAGAAGAAGAAGATGAGTCCCACGATCAGCGCGATGACGAACCACGTCCACGTTGCGCGCGAGAGCCCGAAAATCGCGAGGAAGAGGGAGAAGACGATGCCCAAAATCGGGAAGAGCGGCACGAACGGTACGCGGAAGCTGCGCGGAAGATCCGGCCGGCGCTTGCGAAGGTAGAGTACCCCGGCGCACACGACGGAAAACGCGATGAGAGTTCCGATGTTCACGAGGTTGAGCAAGTTGTTGAGCGGGACAATCAGCGCCAGAATCGCCACCGCGGCGCCGGTGATCAACGTCGTAACCATCGGCGTCTTGAAGCGCGGATGGATCGCGGCGACCGCCGGCGGGAGCATCTTGTCGCGCGCCATCACGTAGAAGATTCGCGACTGGCCGAGCAGGGACGCGAGCGCTACGCTCGTCGTGCCGGCGAGCACGCCTGTGGTGATCACCCAGCTCAGCGCCGGTATGTGCAGCGGCGCGAGCGCGTAGACCAGCGGATTCTTGATGGGTACCTGGTTCCACGGCACGGCGCCGACCAGAACTACGGCGGTGGCACAGTAGATGATCGTGCCGATGGCGAGCGCGCCAATCACGCCGACCGGCACGTCGACCTGTGGATTCTTGCACTCTTCCGCAGTCGTCGTCGCGGTATCGAAGCCGATGTAGCTGAAGAAGACGTAGGCGCCGATTGCGATGATGCCGTATGGTTGGGCCGACGAAGAATAGTCGGCGAGCCCGCCAAAAGGTCGCAGCGATCCCCAGCCGACAGGATTGAAGTTGTGGAGGTTGGCAGCGTGCACGAGAAAGGCTCCGGCGATGATGAAGACGACGAGCGCCGAAATCTTCAGCACGACGAAGACGTTGTTCACCGTTGCGGTTTCCCGGATACCGACCGAGAGCAGGACGCTCAATCCCACGACGAACGCGGCAGCGACGAGATCGTACTGCGAGTGGATGAGGTCCCAGCTCGAGGGCAGCCACCAGGCGCCGTGGATGAGCAGATTCGATTGCGAGGCCCACGCCGGCAGCCCGAAGCCCGTGCTTTTGAAGACGTCTTGGATGGCGGCCGAAAATTGTTGGGCGACTGGCGCGGCGCTGATGCCGTATTCAAAGATCAGCGCGAATCCGATGATCCACGCGAAGAGTTTGCCCATCGTCGCGTACGCGTAGGTGTAAGCACTCCCGGCCACCGGGACCATCGCGCCGAGCTCGGCGTAACAGAGCGCCGCAAAAAAAGAGGTCAGACCGGCGAGCAGATACGAGATGATGACGGCGGGGCCGGCACCCTTTACCCCGGTGCCGATCGTCGTAAAAATGCCGCCGCCGATCATCGTCCCCAGGCCGATTGCGATCAAATCCCTTGCCGTCAGCGCGCGGCGGAGAATCTTGCGCGTGCCAAGTTCGCGCAGCTTCGTGGCATCGGTGGTCGCGAAGAGCTCGGAGAGAAACGACATTCCGGCGTCGGTTCGCAGTAGCCGCTTGCTGGACCTACGCTTCGGGCGGTCTACTCGAAGGATTCCAGATGTGCTCGGGTGCGCCCAGTTCCTCGTTGATCCAGCGCGACCATACGAAGAGCGCGTCGGAAAGCCGATTGAGATAGCGCAGCGCCTCCGGCGGTACGCCGCCCTCGGACTCGAGTAACGTGACGGCCAGGCGTTCCCCGCGGCGGCATATCGTGCGCGCGAAGTGGAGCGCGGCCCCCGGAATCGAGCCGCCGGGATGGATGAAGTTCGCGAGCGGCGCGAGATCGAGCTGCGCCGCATCGATCGCACCTTCCAACGCCGCGACGGCGTCGTCGCTTACGTTGGGGCTGCCTTCATGCCGATCTTTATCGAGCGTCGCCAGCTCGCAGCCGAGATTGAAGAGCATATCCTGCGTCCACGCGAGCCAAGCGTCGAGCCGCGCCGCTCGCGCGCTCGTTGCCGTCGATGCGGAAAGCGCGGCGCGAGCCACGCCGATCGTGCTGGAAAGCTCGTCGACCGAACCGTACGTTTCGATGCGGAGGGCGTTCTTTTTGATGCGCTCGCCGCCGATCAAGCCGGTGGTGCCCGTGTCGCCCGTGCGGGTGTAGATGCGCGTGAGTTTAGGCATATGCTCTCTTTCGCGCGAGGGTACCGCGCAATCTCCCGGCGAAGCGGGGCCGGTCATGTCCGAAGTGCTTGCAGCGGGCGTCGTCAAGGAGATTCCTCCGAAGGCGGCCGACCTTTCCGCATGGTACACGGCGGCCTGCCTCAAGGCCGAGCTGGTATCCTATTCCCCGGTGCGCGGCTGCGTCGTTCTTCGGCCGTACGGCTTCGGGCTTTGGGAGAACCTGCAGAAACACCTCGATGCCCGCTTCAAGGCGACCGGCCATGAGAATGCATACTTCCCGCTGCTTATTCCGGAGAGCTTGCTGATCAAGGAAGCGGAACACGTCGAGGGCTTCGCGCCCGAGGTCGCGTGGGTGACGCAGGGGGGCAGCGAAAAACTCACGGAGCGTCTGGCGATCCGGCCGACCTCCGAAGCGATCATCGGAGTGATGTATGCGCAGTGGATCGAGTCCTATCGAGACCTGCCGATCCTCATCAATCAATGGGCCAACGTCGTTCGCTGGGAGAAAGCGACGCGGCCGTTCCTACGCACGATGGAGTTTCTCTGGCAGGAAGGGCATACCGCGCACGCCTCGGCGACGGAGGCGCGCGAGGAGACGCTGCGCATCCTCGAGCTCTATCGCGACTTCGCCGAGAACGTCGCTGCGGTGCCGGTCTATGCCGGCAGGAAGAGCGTCAGCGAACGCTTCCCCGGGGCAGTAGAAACGTTCTCGATCGAGGCGCTGATGCCCGACGGCAAGGCCTTGCAATCCGGCACGTCACACGATCTCGGGCAAAACTTCGCCAAAGCCTACGACATAAAATTCGTCGACGCCGATCGCGCGATCAAGTACGCGTACACGACCTCCTGGGGCGTCTCGTGGCGAATGCTGGGCGGTCTGATAATGGTTCACGGCGACGACCGCGGCTTGCGCATACCGCCCAAGATGGCCCCCATCGAAGCGGTCCTCGTGCCGATCGTGCGTTCCAGCGACGAGCGCGCGGTCGAAGTCTGCCGCGCGACGGCGAAAACGTTGCGCGACGCGGGATTTCGCGTTCGCGTGGACGAGCGGGACGAGCAGCCGGGCTGGAAGTACAGCGATTGGGATCTGCGAGGGGTTCCCGTTCGCATCGAAATCGGTCCTCGCGACGTGGATGCTCAGACGGCGGTGCTGGCGCGCAGGGATCGCGGCAGAGACGAATCGGGACAGCGGGAGAGCGTCGCGCTCGGGCGGCTGCCCGATCGATTACGCGAGCTGCTCGAGGACATTCAGCGCTCGCTGTTTAGCCAAGCCAAGGCGTTCTTGGACGCTCACACGTTCGTCACGACCGATCGGACCGAATTTTTCGAGCTGTGCCGCAACCGGGCGGGAATGGTCGACATCGCGTGGTGCGAACGAGTCGAATGCGAGGCGCACGTCAAAGCCGCAACCGCGGCCACGACGCGCACGCTGCGCGAGCTCGACGAGTCGGGGCTGCGCTGTACCGCGTGCGGCGAGCCGGCAAAGGTCAGGGCCTATTTTGCGCAATCGTACTAGCCTATGCGCGGCGGTTCTTGCGATTTTCGCCGCGGGCGGCATCGCCGCGGCGTACGCACCGAGCGTCGCCGATCTCGATGCGGTGGCGCGAGCGGTCGGCAATCGTCGCGATCTTGCGGAGCGCATCGGCGAGTCGATCTTCAGCACGCGTTGGTCTGCGCAGGTCAGCCAAATCTCGGCCAACCAGCTCGACTCGCACCTCATCGTCGGGATCCGCATTTGGGGCGTCAAGTTTCACCATCCGATCACGCGAGAACAGTTCGTCGACGAAGTCGTTTCATTGGTCGAACGAACCTTTGCGGCCGTGCCGCACGTCGAGGAGATCGACGTTTGGGCGAGCGTTCCCATCGCCGTTGCAAAGGGTGTTGTCGTGAGCGGTGACTTGGCGAAGCCGACGTCGCGCACCGTATTCAGCCTGACGGTCCGTCGTTACGAACCCGCCGCAGCGCTACGCGCGATAACGAGCCGGGACGGCGACGGAGTCTTCTGGGACCCGCAATGGGCCGACGCGGCATTCAAGGCGCCGTCGTAGATGTATAAGAAGACGACGCTGCCCAGCGGCCTGCGGGTTCTCACGGAATCGATGCCCGCCGTTCGCTCCGCGACGGTTGGAATCTGGGCGGACGTCGGATCCTCAGTTGAGAGTCAGGAACGCCGAGGCATCTCGCATCTGGTCGAGCACATGCTCTTCAAGGGGACGCAGCGCCGAACCGCGCGGCAGATCGCCGAGACGATGGACGGGGTCGGCGGAAATCTCAACGCCTTCACGGACAAAGAGACCACCTGTTACTATGCCAAAGTCATCGATCGTCACGTGCCGTTGGCCCTCGACGTCTTGGCCGATATGTTCTTGCACTCCACGTTCAATCCGCACGAGTTGAACAAGGAACAGAAAGTCGTCTTGGAAGAGATCAAGATGTACGAGGACTCCCCGGACGAGTTAATTCACGACGTCTTTTTGCAGACGATGTGGAGCGGGTCGAGCCTCGGCGAACCGACGATCGGCTTTGCCGACACGGTCCTGCACATCACGCCCGACGACCTGCGCGCTCATATGCGCGCACACTACGCGCCGAACTCGGTGGTCGTCGCGGCGGCCGGCAACGTGGAGCACGGGCGTTTCGTCGAGCTCGTCGCCGAGCAGTTTGCCTCGTTCGAGGGAGCCTGCCGGCTGCCCGAACCGGAGGGTCCGGCCACGACTCCGGCGGCCCACGTGCGCTTCAAGGACAGCGAACAGGCTCACGTCGTCGTGGGCACTCGCGGCATCGACGTGCGCGACGACCGTCGCTATGCGCTCTCGATCCTCGACACGGTTCTAGGAGGCGGCATGTCGAGCCGCCTCTTTCAGGAGATTCGCGAGCAGCGTGGGCTCGTGTACAGCGTCTATTCGTTTCAGGCCGCCTATCGCAGGGCCGGACTCTTTGGCGTGTACGCCGGGACCTCGCCCGAGAACGTCCAGCCTTGCATCGACGTGATCCTCGAACAGTTCGCGCGGGTTCGCGGCGCTCAAATCGATCAAAGCGAGTTTCAACTGGCGAAGGAACACATCAAGGGCAGCCTCACGCTCTCGCTCGAGTCGAGCTCGAGCCGCATGATCCGCCTCGGCCGCAACGAGTTTGCCCTGGGGCGCCAGGTCAGCCCTGAGGAGATCGAGCAGCGCGTCGACGCGGTGACTCAGGACGACGTCCAACAACTCGCTCGCGAGCTGCTGCGCGATGAAAACCTCGGATTGTGTATCATCGGTCCGGTCGACGAGTCCACGATCGCTTGGAGCCGCAACGCCGCGTAATGATCAAATCGCCTGACGCAGGCGGAGCGACGAGCGGTTCCGAGGCGTCACGTCATAGGCCCGCGTAGCGATGCACGGTTCAACTGAAGCGACGTTGTTGCCCCACTTGTGGTCGGGGAAGCTGGTGGGGGCGATGCTCATCACGTTTGTGGTGCAGGGCGTGACGATCGGCGCATATGCGGCACGACTCGCCGGCGTTCAGACGAAGCGCATCGCGACGTCGATCTCGCTGTTCAACCTGTTCGTGACGACCGGGCGGCTAGCGAACCTCTTCATGGCGTTCTTCGTCGGTCCGCTCGCCGATCGAGCTGGAAATGCCACAGTAGCAGTTTCATCGTGGCAGCATGTCTTCGAGCTACAGCTGCGCCTGATCGTGCTCGCCGGGACGGCCGGAATGGTCGTTTTCGCGCTCTTCTTGCCGCTATTTACGTACCTCTTTCGACGCGGCGTGCATTCGTTTGAAGCGCGAGGCTCCGTGCCTCATTCACTTATGCGTTTGGCCGCGCCTTCGGTGATCGCGGACGTGTTGCGGTCACAGCGCCTTCCGTCGTTCGCGCAAATTCGTGCCTTCGACTGGCGGTATCTGCCGAAACGCTTATTGATCTTCAACGTCGTCGTCATGTGCGTGTATGCTATTGGGGTCCAGGCTTCGTACTTCGCATCCGTTCTGGATTCGACGGTCGCCCGAACGGCGATTGGGCTGTCCGGGGTTATCAACGGGATTGGTACCATCGCGTTTACGTTGTTCGTGGACCCGGCATCGTCGATGATTAGCGATCAAGCAATTCACGGCAAGCGCAGCGTCGAGGAAGTTCGCTCCATGGTGTTCTATCTATCGCTCACGGCCATAATCGGATCGCTGCTGTCGCAGTTGATTCTCTATCCGGCCGCCGTCCTTATCGAGGTGGTTGCTCGATATGCAACTCAAGTTCATATATAACGTCCGGCGGGCTTTGCTCTGCCTCGCGGGAGCCGCGCTGCTCGCGAGCTGCGCTGGTCCCATCGAGCGCTGGATCGTCAACACGCGCGTCCATCAGGGCGACGTTGCGCTCGTGCGCGGGGATGCGCGCGATGCGGCGCTGTCGTACCGGCTGGCGTTACGAGTCGATCCGAGCGACGAGCAAGCCAGGTCGGGATTCGTGGAAGCGGCCGTGGAGCTCGCCCGCATCGAGTACACCAAGGGAAGTTTCGACGACGCCCTCGCGACGGTCAACGGCGGCCTTTCACTGGATCCTCAGAGCGCGGCGCTTTCCGCGCTCAAAGCAACGATCGAGCAGGCAAAGCTAAAAAGGGAGATCGTCTTGACGAACTATCCGACGTATCGAGCGGCCGGGTTGGAGATCCAACGTGCGTACGCGCAACTGAACGTGACGAACGCGATCCTCCTGCGTAACCTAAAGCGCTTCGGATACACGTTCGATACCGAACATCTGTCGACGGCGATCAAGATCAGCTACGAGCTGCAACTGGAGATCGCTAAAGACACGAACCGCCTGATCGTCTACCGTCAACTCGTCAGTTCCGGCGTTCCCGAGACGCCGGCGGAGTCGACGAGCTTCGGCGCCGCGTCGTTGCTGCCGCTGCCGTGATCGCTTGGCTCGAGTCGTTACCCAGCTTTTGGGCGGGCGTCGTGATCGTCGGCGGCTTCGTGATCTCGACCCTGGCAGTGGGGTATCTCGTCGACGTATTCACGTCGCAAGAGGTCCGGCAGGCACACAACGACCGCGCCGGATTCATTCTTGCCGTAATCGGCGTGATCTACGCGGTGCTGCTGGCGTTCGTCGCGATCGGAGTCTGGGAGCGCTTCCAACAGGCGGAAGTGCGAACGTACGAGGAGGCGGGATCGCTCGCGACCATCTACCGCGACGCAGGGTCGTTCCCCCACCCGGATCGTTTGCGCGGCGAGTTGAAGGCGTACGTTCTCTCAGTTATCGATCACGAGTGGCCGCAGATGCGCCGCGGCGAGCGGTCTCCGATCTCAGACCGCCTTTTGGAATCGAGCGACCGCGAGATTCGGGCGCTCCCAGTGACCTCGCCGAGCCTGCAGGACGTGCAGGCCCAAATGCTCGCCGCAATGGATACGGTGATGCAGGATCGGCAAACACGGCTGACCATCGATTTCATCGGGATCAACGGCATCCTTTGGATGGTGCTCATCGTTGGAGCCTACGTAACCGTAGCGTTTACCTATCTGTTCGGCTTCGACCGGACGATCATGCAGCAGCTGATGATCGGAGGCTTGAGCCTGATGGTCGGGCTGGTGCTGTTTCTGGTGGTGGCGATGGACTATCCATATCGAGGCAGCATTTCCGTCGAACCAGAAGCCTTCCGCGCGCTCCTCGAAAATCTGCGATCTATCGGCTCGTGACGTTGCAAAGTCCGCGAGCGTCGAGGAATTCCTGGGCTCCACCGGCTCGCTCGGCATCGCGGAAGGCACGCCAACTCGACTCGGCGTCCCCTCGCACCAGGGCCGGATCGGTTTGATACACGGGCCATCCCGGAGAGGTAAGCACGGGAAAGCGTTGCAGCCACGCGCAGAGGTCGAGATTTCCGCGCATGCGGCGATCTTCGACGGAGATGAAATAGCGCGATCCTTTGTGGATGGCGCTTTCCTCGTCGAACGGCGTCCAGAGCGCCGGGTCCTCCTCCCAGCCGAAACGGTCGATATAGTACTGCACGTCGGGACCGTAGTGTGCGATAACGACCAGCGCGTCTTTCGGGAGGCTCCGGTCGAGGCGAACCGCGTTGCGGTAAGCCGTCTTATTGTAGTGGTAATAGGCGTCGACGGGGGCGCGGCTTTCGAGCAGCATCGCGACGGCGAGCAACGGAACCAGGCCGAGAAGCGCGTACCGCGCGGCGGGCGCGACGTCGGCGCGCCCCACGGCGGCGACGAAGCGGGCCAACGCGCCGGCGGTCGTCAGCGCGCACAACGGCAGTAACGGCAAGAGATAATAGTCGACTCGTTCCACGGTGACGACGACGTACGCGTAGACGAGGCCACCGGCCAACCAGCCCCAGAGGAGCGCCTTACTTCGCGCGGCGATCCAAGGCAGGGCGGCGACGCTTGCGATTGCCAGTAGAAACGCGATCCCGCCGAGCATGCTCTGCCGCAGCATATCGAGCGCGGTACCGAACTGGCCGAGCTTGTTGGTGAATCCCGTGAGGCTCGCGAACGCGTCGCGCAACGCCGGCAGAACGTGCAGTTGGGTGATGCCGCTGGCCCAATGCCACTCTGCGTACGAAGCGATGCGGCGATCGTAAAGCGCGAAGAGCAGCAGCGGAAGCACGACCAGTGCCAGCAGCGAGAACGGCAGCATCAGTCGGTGCGCCCGGTATCGTTCCCAGAACAGGCCCAGCAGCGGCACGATCGCCAGCGCCGCGACGGGTTTGGCGAGATAGGCGAGCGTCAGAAGTCCCGTCGTGACCGCAAGGTCCGCCACCGAGAGTTGCTCGTCCTCGACGAGGAAGCGCGTAACCGCGTAGAGCGCCGCTACGAGAAAGAAGACCATAGCGGCATCGGGCATGAACGTACGGCCGTAATAGACGCTCCCCGGGAACACGGCGTAAAGAAACGCCGCGAGCAAACCCGCCGTCGAGCCGGCGAAGAGCCAACGCGCGAAGTAGGCGAGCGTCGCCACCGTCGCGAGGCTGAATGCGACGCTGATGAGGCGCCCGAAGATCTCGTGAATCCCGAAGAGCTTGTAAAGGATCGCGGCCAGAAAAGGCACGATCTGCAGCTCCAGCTCGACGTAGTTCGGTGGCGGTCCGTTATACATCGTCTGCGGATACATGATGTTGAACTGCAGCCGCATGAAGTTGCGCGCGATCGCGGCCGTGTCGCCTTGCCGCCACCCGGGATGGTCGAGTATCGGATCGTGAATTCCGTGTAGCCTCAAAGCCAAGCCGACCAGCAAGATCGCGGTGAGGCCAATCCACCAAGACGCAGTTGTTGGTATTTGGGGGCTCACGCCGCGTTAGTAGGCATGGGGGCGCGCAGCGCAGGTTTCGGCGCTGCGATAGCAAGTACCGAAAGCGGACCGTAGCGCCAGGTGAGGCGCGGAGTGCCGAACCATTTAGGAGTCCCGGAACGTCCAGTACTTGTTGAGGAAGAAGTTGACGAAGATGCCGGCGACGGTTGCAACGAACCACGTGCGATGACCGTGCCCTAGCGACGGGCTGACCAGCGCCGAGACGATCAATCCCACGACGAGGGCGATGGTCGAAACCGTCAAGAACTGCGCGCCCTCGCGTACGGCGTGACCGGTCGAACGGAACGTCCATATTCGATTGAGGTAATAGTTCGAGACGCCGCCGCCCAGGAACGCCACCGTGTAGATTACGTTGTATTGCAAGGGCCGGCTATGGTTTGGAACGACGCGCTGTAGCAGCGTGAAGACGATGAGGTTGATGACGAAGCCGGACGCGCCGACGATTCCAAACTTGACGAACTGACGCACGCCGCGACGACGGGTCAGGTCGCGCACGAAGCTGTGGTTGGCGTCGTTACGCAACCCAGTACCAGTCGGCAAAGAGCACCGTGAAGAGCCCGAGCAGGGGCAGGGAAAAGGCGACGATGACGGTGTTGACCCAGGGGCGCTCGCCCCAGCGCGCCAGAATGGCGAACATCGGGAAGAGGACCAAGGCGAATCGTGGCATCGACATCAGATTCGACGTCGACATCGGAACCAAAATGGACAGCGCCATATACGCGATGTAGGATGGTCGCAAGCTGTGCCACCCGACTACGAGCACGGCAACCATGAGCAGCGTGAACCCGATCTCCAGCGATTGATTGGCGACGATCTGGGGACTGGTGGCGTGCGTCAGCTTCTCGAACGCATTCGTGATGCTCACCCACGGCGGAGCGAGCTGGCGGTTCCAATGAATCTGCACGTGTGAGAAATACAGAGGATCCGCACGTAGAACCCACAGATAGAACATGAAGGTCGCGAGACCGAGCGGAATGAACGCGCCTGCGATGATGGAGTAGAAGGACCGGCCGCCGAGCGGGCGCTCCTGACTAAACCACTCGATGAGGAACGGCACGACCAGCAGCACGCCTTCGACTCGCGTGAGCGCGGCGAAGAAACCGAAAATTCCGGCGAGCCACCACAACCGCGATCGCATGTAGTAAAACGAGGCGACGGTCAGCATGAAGAAGAGCGCCTCGGTGTAGACCGCCGTAAAGTAAACCGCCGTTGGAAAGATCGAGACGTAGAAGATCGCGCGACGCGCGACCGAGCGATCGTACTCGTGCTCGAGCAGCTTGTAGAGGTAGAGCAGGCCGAAGAAGAGCGAGGCGCTCGAGATCAGCAGTCCTGCGATCAAGTGGTTGCCCGCGAGCGTGCCGACGATGCGGATCAGGAGCGGATACAGCGGGAAGAATGCCATGTCCGTTCCCTGGTAGCCCTGCGTCGCGATGTTCAGATAGTGAACCGCATCCCATCGCCCCCAAACTGCCAGGAGCATGTGCGAGGACTCCTGGACGTGACTGCCGGCTCGTTGCCCGATGATGACGGCGGCGAGTTCGGCGATGACGATGATTGCGATGCGCGTCGCGGCGAAGTCGATCGAGACCTCGCGGACGGTCTGATTAAAACGGGCGGCGATTAGGACCTTGCCGACGCAACAAAGCCCCAGGGCCAGCAGAAAGAGGCGCGCGCCATGCGTGAGCTGCGCTGCCAGTACGAAGGTAAACCAGAGCAGCAAGAACGGCGGCCACGTCAGCGCGTCGTATTGGAGCGAGCGGACCAGCGTAATTCCGGCGCGGTGCGAAAAGTACCGTGCGTACGCGGTCCACGCCGCGAGCGTGAGCGCCACGCCGCCGAGAGTGCAGACTAAAAGCCCCAACTCGCTCACGACGCCGTGATGGCGCGGCACGATCACTGCGTACCAGCCGAAGAAACCAAGCGTGAGGCCTGCGAAAGCTACAGCCAAAAGTGCAGCCCAGCCCGCAATCAGCAGATCGCCGAGGCGGAAGAAGCGCGAATATAACTGTGGCGAGAGATCGGTACCGGCGGTCACGCAACAACGTCTTTAAAAGGAAATGCCGCGCTTCCCTTGTAGGTGCCTATCAGTGTCCTGTCTCAGGAGTTCGATGCATAAAGTCGCGAGCGCCGGAGCGCACCGGCGAGGCGCGAGGAGGGAGCATAGCCGTATCTCTGTGACCGACGAGCAACAAAGCTGGTGCGCATCCGCCGCCGCGACCCGGAGGGCTGGCCGTTTGGCGGTCGCGGTCGGCGTCACTCTTCGCGCGCAAAGCGCTGCTTTTGTCGCTCATCGTTCCTTGCCCATGTTCCGCCAAACGGCCAGCTTTGTACACCGAACTCCTGAGACAGGACACTAGCTATGGCACGCTCGATGACGCGTCCGCTGTTGGACCATCCGGTTCACTCCCTCGATTTCGTGAAGGTTACCGAGAGTGCCGCGCTCGCCGCATCGCGCTGGATGGGACGCGGCGAGCGTGACGCCGCGGACGGCGCTGCGGTCGAGCGCATGCGCGAATCGCTCGGCGAGATGGAGATCGCCGGCCGCATCGTTATCGGCGAAGGCGAGCGCGACGAGGCGCCGATGCTCTATATCGGCGAGGAAGTCGGAAGCGGAGGTCAAGAGGTCGATATCGCAGTCGATCCCGTCGAGGGGACGAACCTGGTGGCCAACGGGCTGCCCAACGCGATCGCGGTAATGGCGATCTCCGAGCGAGGCAGCCTGCTGCACGCGCCGGACACGTACATGAAGAAGTTGGCCGTCGGACCCAGGGCTGCGCCGTACGTGCATATCGACGCTCCGGTCCGCGATAACCTCGAAGCCGTGGCGAATGCCCTCGACAAGCCCATCAACGACGTATGCGTGATCATCCTCGATCGCCCGCGCCACACGGATTTGATCAGGGAGGTGCGTTCTGCGGGCGCGCGCATTCGCTTGATCTCGGACGGCGATGTCGATGCGTGCATTGCGACCGCGATCGAGTCGACCGGCATTCACGTCGCGATGGGTACCGGCGGCGCGCCCGAGGGCGTGCTCGCCGCGGCTGCGATCAAGTGCCTGGGTGGCAATTTTATGGGCCGGCTCGAGCCGCGCAACGAAAAAGAGGCGCAGCGCGCGCGCGAAATGGGCTTCGGCGATCTCGACCGCGTTCTAGAACTCGACGATCTCGTTCGTAGCGACGACGTCATCTTTTGCGCGACCGGCATCACCGACGGCGACCTCGTTCGGGGAGTGCGCTTTTTCGGGAACCAGGCGCGAACGCACTCGATACTCGTTCACTCCATCGGAACCGTCCGCTTTATCGAATCGACTCACCGTCTCGGTGCGCGCCCGCACGGGCGCTAGAACCTCCAATGGAAAATGTCGTCCGTCGCCACGAGCTAATCGTCATCGGCGCAGGCTCGGCTGGATATGCCGCGGCTCGAACGGCCCGCGACGTCGGCTGTGACGTCGCGCTCGTCGACACCGGGCCTCTGGGGGGACTGTGCATCCTGCGCGGCTGCATGCCCAGCAAGGCGCTGCTGGCGTCCAGCGACGCCCTCGCCGACGCGCGCGACGCCGCAGCACTCGGAATCCACGTGAAAGCCGTTTCGATCGACGTGCCGTTCATCGCAGCGCGCAAGCGCGCACTGGTGAAAGACTTCGCGGACTATCGAATCGCAGGAATCGAGCAGTTTGCGCTCTATCACGGCGCCGCTCGCTTTCTGTCTCCCACCGAAATCTTGGTGGGCGAAGTCACGACTCTCGAGGCGCCGAAATTCATCGTCGCCACGGGAAGCGTCATCCCCCCGACCGTGCTGCCGGGCCTGTCCGAAACCGGCTACGTCGACAGCGACGCAGTGTTGGAACTCGAGGAGATCCCGGAATCTGTCGTGGTGCTGGGCGGAGGGTACACCGCGTGTGAGCTGGGTCAGTTTCTGTCGCGGATGGGAGCCCGGGCGACGATGCTGATTCGCAGTGGCCACCTTCTCACGCAGAGCGACCATGACGTCGGCGAAGCCCTCACCGAGTATTTTCGCGATGAAGGCATCGACGTGGTGACGCACGCGACGCTGCTCGGCGCGCATCGCGAAGGGAACCGGAAAATCGTGCGTTACGTCGCCGGCGGCCAGGAACTCCAAGCGGCGGGCGACGAGATATTCTACGCGCTGGGACGCGTGCCGAACGTCGCCGGCCTCGACCTCGAACGCGCCGGCGTAGCGTATGGAGCCGTTGGCGGGATCGACGTCGACGCGACGATGTGTACGAGCAATCCGAACGTGTACGCCGTGGGCGACGTAACCGGCGACTACATGCTGGTACACGTGGCGATCTATCAAGGGGAGGTAGCGGCCCGCAATGCCTGCTTGAAGCTGGAAGAGCGCGTCAACTATCGGCTGGTCGGCGCGCACACGATCTTCGCCGATCCGCAAGTCGCGACGGTCGGAATGAGCGAAAAGGATCTGCACCGCGAAGGAATCGCCTACGTCACCGGCCGGTATGATTTCGCCGAGCACGGGAAAGCGCAGTGCCTGGCGAAGACGAAAGGCTTCGTCAAGATGATGGCTGATCGGCGAAGCGGATCGATCCTCGGCGCCGCGGTCATCGGCCCGCAAGGATCGGAGCTCATCCACGAAGTCATCGTGGCGATGAACTTTGAAGCGACGGTCGATCAGTTCATGCGGATCCCGCATCTCCATCCTACGCTCTCGGAAATTTGGACTTATCCAGCCGAGGCGTGTGCCGCCGAATTGGGAATGAAGCGTCCGGGTGACGAGCAGATAGAAATGGCGACTAGTGTCCCCAGTGAGTGAGACACGGGTTTGCATCAGCACCGCGATCCTGCAGACGAAGCCGGTCAAGGGGCAGTATCGGCGCAACCTAAAGGCTGCGGGCGAGGCGTTTGCGCAACTCGCGCAAGACCCGCCGGATCTCGTCGTGCTGCCCGAGGCCGCCTTGACGGGTTATTTCTTAGAGGGCGCCGTCTACGATCTGGCGCTCTCCGCGCCGCAGTTCGCGCGCGATCTTGCCGAAACGTGGCGAGAGGCCTGCGCGGGACGATCGGTCGATCTCGTTTCGGGATTCTACGAGAACGATGCCGGCACGTACTACAACAGCGCCGTTTACGTGCACGTAGAGCCGGATCAGGAACGGATCGTCCACCTTCACCGAAAGATGTTTTTGCCCACCTACGGCGTCTTCGACGAAGAGCGATTCCTTTCGCGCGGACGCAAGCTCGGCGTCTTCGAAACCCGGTTCGGCCGAATGGCGATCCTGATTTGCGAAGACGCATGCCACTCGATCATGACGACGATTGCCGCAATAAAGGGCGCGCGAGTGCTCATCGTGCCGAGCGCCTCGCCGGGGCGCGGCATCGAACACCAAGGCGAACTCGGCACTATCGCGCAGTGGCGCGACACGTTAACCCTTGCGGCGCTCGAGCACGGCGTGTTCGTGATCTATGCGGGCCTCACGGGGTTCGAAGGCGGGAAGGGTATGACGGGGTCGTCGTGCGTCATCGATCCGCGCGGCGTCGTGCTGGTTCGGGCCCCCGCGACCGAAGAGAGCATCGTACGCGCCGATCTCGATCTGCGCGAGAGCGATCTGGCGCGCGCGAGTCTACCGCTGCTGGGCGACTTAGGATCGGTCTTACCCGACCTGCTCTTGGACGAAGAGCTTCCATTGCCGCGAGCGGGACGCCATGCTGCCGATCATTGAGGCTCCTGCAGCGGTTCCGGGTCCGCCCGAGATCGATCCCGCCGTTACCGCCGAGTGGCTCGTCGCATTTCTTCGCGACGAGCTGATCGTGCGGCGCGACATTCCCCGCGCCGTCCTGGGCCTGTCGGGCGGCGTCGATTCGGCGGTGACGGCGTTTCTCTGTGCGCGGGCTCTCGGTCCCGAGAACGTCTATACGATACGCATGCCGTACAAGACTTCCGATCCGTCGAGTCTCGAGGACGCGGAGCTCGTCATTGAAGCGCTGACGATTCAATCTCGGACGATCGATATCAGCGCGGCGGTCGATGGCTATCTGCAGTTCGAGCCCGGCGCCGACGCTCGCCGGCGCGGAAACGTGATGGCCCGCGTTCGCATGGTCGTACTCTTCGACCAATCGGCGAAGCTCGACGCGCTGCCCATCGGCACCGGAAATAAGACGGAACGTCTGCTGGGATACTTCACGTGGCACGCCGACGACACGCCGCCGGTAAATCCGCTCGGCGATCTCTTAAAGACTCAAGTCTGGGCGCTGGCGCGGTACCTCGGCGTGCCCGAGCGGCTCATCGCGAAGGCTCCCAGCGCCGACCTGGAAGCGGATCAAACCGACGAAGCCGACCTCGGCATCAGCTACGCTCGAGCGGATGCGATCCTCGCTCAGCTCCTATTCGGTTACTCCGACGCGGAACTCGTGGACCGCGGATTCTCGCCCGAAGAGGTGGCGCTCGTGCGCAGCCGCGTGGACGCGACGCACTGGAAGCGCCACCTGCCGACGACCGCGATGCTGACGAACACCGCGATCAACGAGTTCTACTTGCGCCCCGTCGACTTCTAGAAGTTCTCGAGGATGCGGAAACCGTTCTTCCCCGTAGGGCTCAACCTCGAAGGGCGCCACTGCGTCGTGATCGGCGCTGTCGACGATCGCGAGGCCGTTGAAAAGGAAGCCGCTTTGCGTGAGTCCGGCGCCGAGGTGCTCCGCATCTTCGATCCCGTGAAGCTTCGAGATGACGACGTGACGGGCGCCTTCTTCGTGATATCGACGCCGCAGGACGACGCGCTTTCGGCCCGGCTGCGCGCCCTCGCCGATCGTCATCGCTTCCTGCTCTGTTGCATCGATCAGCCGAAATATGGTTTCGTTGCCATGGCCGCAATCGCGAAGGCGGGTGTCGTTCGCGTCGCGATTTCGACGGCCGGCCTGGCTCCGCGTGTCGGCAAAGCACTGAAGAACGGCCTGCAGCGCGCGATGGACGGGAAATTTGCCCGCTTCGTCGATCGCCTTGCCGCGCTCCGAGAACGCACGCACGCGCGGCATCCCGGCCTCGAGAATTCGCAGATGCGCCGCAACGCGATGATCGAGGCCGCGCGCGGCTTCGAGGCAGACGTGCGATTCGAGTACCCACAGTGGTTTGAAGAAGCCGATGTCGAGCGTTGAGCTCATCGCCGTCGGTACGGAGATTCTGCTCGGACAACTCGTCGACACCAACACGCCGTACGTCGAACGGCAGCTGGCCGAGGCGGGCATCGACGTCCGCGGCACGCACGCGGTTGGAGATAACCGCGAACGCATCGCCGCGGCGATACGCGGCGTTCTCGCGCGCGCCGACGGCGCGGTGACCACCGGCGGCCTCGGACCGACGATCGACGATCTGACGAAAGAGGCGGTCTGCGACGCGCTGGACCTCGACGTCGAGTTGTACGAGCCGGCCTTGCGGCAGATGGAGCGGATCTTCGCCTCGGTGGGCCGGCCGATGCGGCCAAACAATCGCAAGCAGGCGGAGCTCCCTCGGGGTAGCCGTGCCCTCTATAATCCCAACGGAACCGCGCCAGGCTTCATCGCGTTCGCGCGCGACAGGAAGTTCGTCGCGTGCATGCCCGGAGTACCGCGCGAGATGAAGCCGATGCTCGTCGAGCAGGTCGTGCCCTTTTTGCGCCAGCGATTCGGCGCGCGCGAGTCGATCTACACGCGAACGCTGCACACGATCGGCCTGGGCGAGTCGGAGGTCGACCATCGCATCGAAGAGCTCTTTCGCGGATCCGAGAATCCCAAGATCGCCGTGCTCGCGCACGACTTTCGCGTCGACGTGAAGATCATGGCAAAAGCCGGTTCGGCGGCGGACTCGGAAACGATGATCGCGCCGCTGATGGCGGAGATCGAGCGCCGTCTGCACGGCCACGTTTTCGGGCGCGATGCCGCGACGCCCGCCAGCGCGATTCACGGGCTTCTCCAATCGCGGGGCCAGACGGTCGCGCTTGCCGAGTCTTTTACCGGAGGACGAATTGCGGCTGCGCTAACGAGCGTGGCGGGATCCTCGCGCAGCTTCGTTGGCGGCGTCGTCGCCTACGACAACTCGGTGAAGGTCGCGCAGCTCGGCGTGAGCGCGGGGACGATTGCCGCCCTGGGAGCCGTCAGCGCCGAGACCGCAACCGAGATGGCGCAGGGCGCGCGAATTCGTTTTGGCGCGGATCTTGCGCTGGCGACGACGGGCGTCGCAGGCCCCGACGGCGGCACCGAGCGCAAGCCGATCGGTCTGGCATGGTTCGCGCTCGACGCGCAGGGTGACGTTCAGACGCAGCGTTTTCAGCTAAGCGGCGAGCGCGAAGCAATCCAGCAGCGCGCGACGACGATCGCCCTAGGAATTCTGTGGCGGCACCTCACGCGCTCGTCTGGGCAATAAGAGACTCGAGTATATCGAGCGCGCGATCCATCTGATCGTCGCCGATGACGAGGGGCGGCGCGATCGTGACGCTCTCTCCTTCGGTTCCCGATTGCAGCACGATGAGGCCGCGCGCCAGCGCGCGCTTGACTACGCGCGCGGCGATCTCCGCGTGACGCAGCTCGACGGCCCAGAGCAGACCGCAACCGCGAACTTCCGCGACGCTGGGCAGCGTGCGGAACGACTCTAGGCGGCTGCCGACTTCCTTGCCGAGGCGCGCGGCGCGGGCGGGAAGCTCCAAGCGCTCCAGCTCGTCGATCGTCGCGATCGCGGCCGCGCAGCCGAGTGGATTGCCAAGGTGCGTCGACGTGTGCAGCGCTTCGCCGGTCGAGACCGGCCAGGCGTCCATGATCGGTGCGCGGCCGATCGCCGCGCTCATCGGCAATCCCGACGTCATCGCCTTGCCGAGGCACAGGATGTCGGGAACGACGCTCTCGCGATCGACGGCGAACCACGCGCCGGTGCGTCCGAAGCCGGTAAAGATCTCGTCGACGATCATCACGATACCCAGCTCGTCACACGTCGATCGTAGCGCAGCCAAATATCCCAGCGGTGGAACGATGCAGCCGGCGCGTCCTTGAATCGGCTCGATGACGAGCGCAGCGACGTCGTCGTGAGCCCGCAGCAATCGCGCGGCTTCGCCGGCCCCCGCGCGCGCGTTCTGCCGACCGGCGCGCGGATACTCCAGCAGAATAGGGCCGGCGCCGAGCGCGGCAGCGAACGGCGAACGAAACCGTTCGATGCCGGCGACGGCGAGCGCGCCGAAGGAGAGTCCGTGATAGCCGCCACGATAGGCGGCGAAGCGGCTCTTACCCGTTACAAGCATCGCGGTTTTTAGCGCCGCCTCGATCGCTTCGGAACCGGAGCTCGCGAACAAGCCGCGCTCCAGCGTGGGAGGCAGGATCGTCCGGAGCCGTTCGAAGAGCTGCACGCGAACGGCCGTCGGATGGACGTCGCCCATGCCGTGAATAAGGCGGCGCGCCTGTTCGGAAATTGCAGCGACGACGCGCGGGTTGGAGTGTCCGACGTTGGCAACTCCGAACGCGGCTGCGCAATCGATGTAGCAATTGCCGTCGACGTCGGTTACGGTGGCGCCTTCTGCCGATTCCCAGAAAACGGGGAAGTCATCGCCGAGATAGGTGACATTGCGCGACTCGTATTCACGCAGACGCGGCCTGAGGTCCGCCGTCCGGCTCCCCGGAATGCTCACGTTTCGTCGACGACCCAGCGCACGAACTCTGCGATGCGCGGCCTTCCTCCGTGAAAAGTTCCGAGCGGAGGACTCTGCAGCGAGCCAAACGGCGTGATGCGCGGTGTCCGCATCTCCACCGCGGCGTCGACGATGTCGGAACGAGCTCGTTCGACCGCCAGCGCTTCGAGCGTGAGCGCGTGACGCTCGAAGTACGCGCGCATTTCCGAAACGCTTTCTACCGAACGAATGGCGACCGCCCGCGGGAGCATGATCGGGGGTTCGTCGTTGGGAGGGTCGACGAGGATCAGAAAACTCGCCGCTGGGTCGGAAAGGGTGCGGACAACGCTGGAGGCGCCGAAAGACGCGCGGTCGCGAGCCGCGGCAAGCCGGGCCGCGGGCCGCGCCTCTCGCCGGCTCAAGGGATACTCCCCGGAGGCGGCCTCGACCGCGGCGGCGAGTAGCTCACCGAAACTCTCCGGCGATATGTTTGCGCCGCGCTCGACGAAGAGCGCGTGCAGCGAAAGGCAGCCTTCGCTCTCATAGAGCACCAGGTCGCGCGCGGCGCGACGGGCCACGTCCAGCGCGACGCGCTCGCTTTCGAGTGCATCGCGGGTTAGGTATCCCGCGCTGATCCTCGACCCATATGCGACGAGCCTCGCCGGCGGACGGACCTGCGCCGAAATCCGCGCGAGTGTCGCGTCATCGCCGAATGCGACGACGACGTCGAAGTTCCCAAGCATCGAGGAGTCGCGCTCACCGCTCCACGCCTGCGCGCTGAGAGCGTGACGCAGCTCGCCGAGCTCGCCGGCGACGGTTTCGAAGAATGCCGTCGCGAGATAATCTTCACGATCTTTGACGAGGACTTCGCACTTCGCGCAGAGCGCGAAGATCGCCGGTACGATCGCGACGCCTATCGTCGAGCGGCTCGATACGACGCAGACGCGGCCGGCGGGAAGCGCGCGGGCTCGCGGCCGTCCCGGACGTTCGACAAAATCGTCGAGCACGTCGAGGCAAGCGAGCTCATCGGCGATGATCGCTTCAACCGCATCGCGTCTGAGCGAGCCGAAGAGTGTATCGAAGGCATGCTCGACGACCGGAAGGGAGTAGCCGGTGCGCAAGCTTACCGCATCGCGTAACCGGATGCGCGGCGGAAAGCCGGCATCGCTCCAGCAAGCGGCTGCAACGCTGATCGCGGCAACGATCGAGCGAACCGGGCTCTTAACCATCGTTTCATCTCTTCAGGGGCCTGCCGAGGGACTCCCCGAGGTGCCCAAGTGCGCCGCGGCAAAGGGGCAGCGTAATGCAGAGTGCCTGGCTTTCGCGTCTCTTCTTCGCAGTAGTCGCGGCTATCGGCGTTGCAGGCGTCGTAAGCGGAACGGCATGCACGCGGTGGGGAAAGCCGGGCCCGGTTCCACCGACGATCGCGCCGCTTTCCGCTATCTTCGTCGACCCGCACACCGGCAGCGATACGAGCGGAAACGGAAGCTCGGC
The DNA here is from genome assembly GCA_963759245.1 of Vulcanimicrobiota bacterium. GTDB lineage: Bacteria > Vulcanimicrobiota > Vulcanimicrobiia > Vulcanimicrobiales > Vulcanimicrobiaceae > Cybelea. Next base: position 1,115,628 of record CAVWYN010000003.1, read on the forward strand.
CAAGCCCTACAAGACGCTGACGAAAGCCGTCGCGGTATTAGCGGCGTCGAAAAACCGCTCGCAATCGGGCGTCACGATCACTTTAGCGACGGGCGACTACGTTGCCGCCAACGGCGAGAAATTCCCCATCGTCGTGCCGGCGAGCGTAACGATCAACGGAACGAACTACGGCATGGGCCCGAGCAGCGGGACGTTCATCGACGGCGTCGGGCAGGACACGATCTTTGAGAATCTGGTTCACGCGCCGGCGCGAACCGCGTATGCGACGCTCGAGGTGATCCCGCCCGCCAATGTAAATCTGGGTGACGTCTACGTGGGCGCGTCGAAGATTTCGCTGCCGAGCTCGCGCGCGGGCTACTCATCGCTCGACGTCATCGGCGCCGTGCTCGCCGGCAATTCGGCATTCGGGGCCGGCATCGTTACTTCGCTGCGGAACGTCAGTGGCGTGCTCGTCGCGGGCGGTTCGTTCAATTGCGGTTCCTGTCAGATCCAGGCAAATGACTTCGGGATTGGAGCGCTCGCCGTACCGGCGGCGAGCTCTTCCCCGGGTGCCGGCGTTCCAACGGTCACATTGACTCGCTCCGTGGGTGACAGCACGATCGCCGCGAAGATCGTCGACGTCATCACTGATGGAAGCGCGAACGTGACGGTCTCCAATTCGGCCTTCAATCGCGCGGCGTACGCGTTCGAGGACGCGTTGCCGCAAGCCGTACCGAGAACGGCGCCCGGAGCGATCGACTTCGGCGGCGGTGCAGGCGGCTCGACCGGAGGGAACTCGTTCATCGGTGCGCGACGCACGGAAATTGCGGTGACGCGCCGCTCCGAGGCGGTCAGCGCTCTCGACGACGTCTGGAATCCCAACCAGCAAGGCGCCAATCGCAACGGCCAATACCCGCATAAGGTGACGTTCAAGCCGGGAGCCGCGGGTAAAAACGTGACGGTCCTCGGGGGCGCGCAAGCCTCGACCGTGACGGTCGGCCCAGCCGCGGCCCCGTCTCCCACGCCGTCGGGATCGCCGGGTCCCACGGCGTCGCCCACCTAGGTCCCCTAGTCTCGGAGTGGCAGACGCGATGTCCGACGTGCTGCAGAAGATGTACGCCGTGAAGGCGGCGGCGCTCGCGCAGGAGCAGCAGCGCGAGAGTTACGATGCCTTGCGCGACCGCGCGATTGCGCGGATGAGCGAGCGTCGTGGTTTCCTCGACGCGTTGAAGCGCTCTCGCGGCGGCGCGATCATCGCGGAGATCAAGCGCGCGTCTCCGTCCGCCGGTTTGATTGCCCGCAGCTTCGACCCCGTCGCGATCGCGCGATCGTATTCTGCGGCCGGCAGCGACGCAATCAGCGTGATCACCGAGCGTGACCACTTCCTTGGAGAGCTTTCGTATCTCGACGACGTGCGCGCCGTTACATCCTGTCCGCTGCTGCGTAAGGATTTTCTGTGGACGCGTTATCAAGTCGCGCAGTCGGCGGCTTACGGCGCCGACTGCATTCTGCTGATCGTCGCCGGGATGGACGACGCGGCACTCGCCGAGTGCATGCTCGAAGCGGCGCAGTACGGCCTCGACATGCTCGTTGAGGTGCACGACGAGCCGGAGCTTCGGCGCGCCGTCGATGCCGGAGCCCGCCTGGTGGGCATCAACAATCGGAACCTGCGGACGCTGGAGACGGATCTCGCCGTGAGTGAGCATCTGTTGCCCAAGGTGCCCTCCGATGTTCTCGCGATCAGTGAGAGCGGCATGCACGACGCCTCGGACGTCGCGCGGTTACGCGCTTCGGGAGCTCGGGGCTTCTTGATCGGCGAGGCGCTGATGCGGTCTGAAGATCGAAAGTCGTTGATCGCGGCGCTGCGTCGGGGCGCGGACGCGCACGCGTTGCT
>CAVWYN010000003.1:1122500-2910053 GCA_963759245.1 Vulcanimicrobiota bacterium
AGCGATCGATCTCGCGGAGCTGTTCGTGAGTAGGACGGGGCACGGGAAACCCCGTTTGAAACCGGGAGGACCATCTTCCAAGGCTAAATATTCTGTGGAAACCGATAGCGTACTAGTACCGTGAGGGAAAGGTGAAAAGAACCCCCGGAGGGGAGTGAAAGAGAACATGAAACCGCGTGCCTACAAACCGTGAAAGGCCTATGCGCAAGCATGGCTGATCGCGTGCCTATTGAAGAATGAACCTGCGAGTTACTTGTAACGGGCTTGGTTAAGGTGTTGAGCCGGAGCCGTAGCGAAAGCGAGTCTGAATAGGGCGTTTGTCCGTTGCAGTAGACCCGAAACCGAGTGATCTATCCATGGCCAGGGTGAAGCGTGATTAACCTCACGTGGAGGCCCGAACCTGTTGTTGTTGAAAAAACATTGGATGAGCTGTGGATAGGGGTGAAAAGCCAATCGAACTCGGAGATAGCTGGTTCTCCCCGAAATAGTTTTAGGACTAGCGTTACGCGTTAACCCGCGGGGGTAGAGCACTGACAGGGCTAGGGGTCTTACCGGACTACCGAACCCAATCAAACTCCGAATACCGCGGTGAATTGCGTAGCAGTCAGACTGTGGGGGATAAGCTCCATGGTCAAAAGGGAAACAGCCCAGATCAACAGCTAAGGTCCCTAATCGATGCTTAGTGGTAAAGGAGGTCTTGTCGCTCAGACAACTAGGAGGTTGGCTTAGAAGCAGCCACCCTTGAAAGAGTGCGTAATAGCTCACTAGTCGAGTGATGGGGCGCCGAAAATCCAACGGGGCTCAAGCATTGAACCGAAGCTTTGGGATGTCTTTAAAAAACATCGGTAGGGGAGCGTTGTGGCGTAGGCCGAAGCACGACCGCGAGGACGTGTGGACGAACCACAAGTGCGAATGCAGGTATAAGTAGCGAGAAATGCGGGTGAAAACCCCGCACGCCGGAAGTCTAAGGTTTCCTGAGCAACGTCAATCGTCTCAGGGTGAGTCGGGAGCTAAGCCGAGGCTGAGAAGCGTAGGCGATGCACAAGCAGTTCATATTCTGCTACCACCGACGACCGTTTAGACCTTGCGGTACAGTGTTTAACGAGATCCCGCGAGGGATTTTTGCTCGAGCGCTAGGAGCGTCGAGGGCGCGGTCTACGGACCGTAACCGAGACGCGACAACGCGATCGACAAAAAGACCTGCGGCGTTGGACATCGTTCTGTAAGGTCTATGAGCCGAGGGGGTGACGCAGGAGGATAGGTCAGCGCGCCGATGGATGTGCGCGTCTAAGTCGGTAGGCGGTGTTGTAGGGAAATCCGCAACACATAACGCCGAGAAACGAATGCGAGGCTCTTCGGAGCCGAAGTGACCAACTCCACGCTGCCAAGAAAAGCCCCTAGGGAGATCGTAGGTGCCCGTACCGTAAACCGACACAGGTAGACTGGCAGAGCATGCTAAGGCGACGGGAGAATCCCTGTTAAGGAACTCGGCAAATTAACCCCGTAACTTAGGGAGAAGGGGTGCCTTCTTTGGTCTAGTGTTTACCACGAAAGCTAGGGGAGGCGGCACAAAATAGGCCCAAGCGACTGTTTAACAAAAACACAGGTCTCTGCGAACGCGAAAGCGGACGTATAGGGGCTGACTCCTGCCCGGTGCTGGAAGGTTAAAGGGAGTCGTCAGCGCAAGCGAAGCGGCGAACTGAAGCCCCAGTAAACGGCGGCCGTAACTATAACCGTCCTAAGGTAGCGAAATTCCTTGTCGGGTAAGTTCCGACCTGCACGAATGGAGTAACGACTTGGGCACTGTCTCAATGGGGAACCCGGCGAAATTGCAGTACCAGTGAAGATGCTGGTTACCCGCAGCAGGACGGAAAGACCCCGTGGAGCTTTACTGTATCCTGATCTTGGGTTTTGAGATTGTCTGTACAGGATAGGTGGGAGCCGATGATCCGGCGGCGCTAGTCGTCGGGGAGGCAACGTTGGGATACCACCCTGATGATCTTGGGATTCTAACTAGCCGCCGTAATCCGGTGGTAGGACATGGTCAGGTGGGCAGTTTGACTGGGGCGGTCGCCTCCCAAAGAGTAACGGAGGCGCCCAAAGGTTCCCTCAGGACGGTCAGAAACCGTTCGTACAGAGTGCATAGGCATAAGGGAGCTTAACTGCGAGACGGACAGGTCGAGCAGATGCGAAAGCAGGGCTAAGTGATCCGGCGGTTCCGAATGGAAGGGCCGTCGCTTATCGGATAAAAGCTACTCCGGGGATAACAGGCTTATCTCCCCCAAGAGTTCACATCGACGGGGAGGTTTGGCACCTCGATGTCGGATCGTCGCATCCTGGGGCCGTAGTAGGTCCCAAGGGTTGGGCTGTTCGCCCATTAAAGCGGTACGCGATCTGGGTTCAGAACGTCGTGAGACAGTTCGGTCCCTATCCGCCGTGGGCGTAGGAGATTTGAGGAGAGTGGACCCTAGTACGAGAGGACCGGGTCGAACGAACCGCTGGTCAACCGGTTGTTCCGCCAGGAGCATAGCCGGGTAGCTATGTTCGGATCAGATAAACGCTGAAAGCATATAAGCGTGAAACTGGCTCCAAGATGAGATCTCAATCCCGTAAGGGTGAAGAGTCGTGGTAGACTACCACGTTGATAGGCCGGAAGTAGAAGCGTCGTAAGGCGTGTAGCTGACCGGTACTAATCGCTCGGAAATTTTGACTAATAACGCTCGTCGTAGGCACTGAAAGTTCTTCTCTGTACAGCTTTTGAGGAAAGGCTTCCCGACGCGATCGGCTTGAGCTCCGGCTCGCCATCGCGGCGGGATCCAAACATACAAGGTTTCTGGCGCCCATGGCGGCGGGGTCCCACCCGTTCCCATCCCGAACACGGCAGTTAAGCCCGCCAGCGCCGATGATAGTCGGGCCGCAGGGCCCCTCGAAAGTAGGACGGTGCCAGATTAATCGAAGAGGGCTCGCCGCAACAGCGGCGGGCCCTTTCGTTTTCTACGAAGTATGAACGAGCTCGAGACGATCGGTTACACCAACGAAGACGAGAACAAGTACGGATATCTCACGCTAATCGACATCCCCGCGGAGGTCCGCTCGCACCAGCCCTGGTTCAACCAGACGCTAACGACCGTGAACGATGCGGTCGTTCGACTCGGGATATTCAAGGGCGAATTTCCGTGGCATAAGCACGACGAGCAAGACGAGTTCTTTCTCGTCCTCGACGGCGAGATGTACATGGACACCGAGACCGCCGGCTCGGTCCACCTCGAGCGAAATCAAGGCTTCACGGTCCCGAAGGGGACGATGCATCGGCCCCGCTCGCCAGAGAAATCCGTCGTGTTGATGGTCGAACGGATGGGTGTCGTACCAACGGGGGATTAACGGCGGCGCGACCGCCCGAAGTAGAACAGTCCGCGACTATAGAAAGGCTGAGGGCTTTCCGCGAAGGATGCGGCGAGCTCTCTGCTTATTGCGCAGGGGTCCTGCGGACTGGAGACATCGCGTGATACGAATACGGGTTATGTTGCTTCTGGCTGTTATGTTGCTAGCCGCCGGATGGCCGGCGACTGCCGCGGCACAGAACACAATCGATCCGGAAGTCGCACGGGCCGAGCAGCTCTATAAAGACGGAAAGACGCCCGAAGCGATCGCGGTGCTCGACAAGTATCTCCAGCAGCATCCTGCGGACGCGAGGGCGCTGGTCGATCGCGGCGATGCTTACGAGGCCCTCGATAAACACCAGGAGGCCATTACCGACTACACCGCGGCGCTTGCGATCAATCCGCTCTATGCATATGCTTTGGCCTCGCGCTGCGAGTCGCGGCATTATCTGAATCAGGATAATGCGGCCCTGCCCGATTGCAACCAGGCCATCAAGCTGCAGCCGACGCTTGCGTATGCATATCGCGTGCGAGCAGTGATCAAAGTGGACAATGACGACCCGCAGGGGGCGCTTGCGGATGCCAGCGAGGCCCTGAGTATCGTCGCCGAGAGCCCTAACGCTTTAGTGACTCGATGCCGCGCCTACATCGCCTTGAAACGTCCGGCAGAAGCCGTCAGCGACTGCAGCGCAGCTGCTACGATGAATCCGAAAGACGACGCCGCATACTTCTATCGCGGACGGGCGGAGGTGCAGCAAGAAAACTGGAGCGCGGCCGTCGGCGATTTCAACGCCGCTTTACGGCTCGATTCGGACGACACGAACGCCTACTACTGGCGGTCGGCGGCGAAGCAGGCATTGGGGTCGTATGCGGAAGCGCTGAGCGACGCCGACCAGTACATAAAAGCGAACGTCGACGATGCTGACGGCTACCTGCTCCGCGCGCAAATCGAAATCAAGCTCGGTAACGCTGCCGAGGCTCGAACCTCGGCCACCAGCGCGTTGCGGCACTACATGATCGTGAACGACCAAGCCGGCGTCGCAAAGGCTCAGGCTCTTCTCGATTCGCTAGGCAAAAGCGGCGCGCAAGCGCCTCAGTAGGACTGGAGCGCTTGAGCCGATAGACGCAGATTCTCGTGGCGTTCAACAGCCCGGATTATCAGGAGATCTCGATCACGACGTGGCTCGCATCCAACCCCTCACGGTTGCTCGCGGACAACTTCGGCATCGATCTCGGCACGATCGAAAAAATGCCGAACGCCGCTCGTTTCATCGTCGGGCCGGCATGGTGAAGGAGCAATTGACGAAAGCCGACGACGTAAGAATTACGGCAGCGCGACCGCTTCGAACTGGGCACGAAACTCATCCGCGCTGAGATTGGTCTGCGCGGCGAGCGCCGCAAGCTTTGCGTCGTCGCCGAAATCGCGCGGCTCGAGGTAGACCATGTAATCGCGGGCGACCCGATAGGCCTCGGTCGTTCGATCGACGATCCGCGTGCGGATCCGCCCGGTCTGCGGATCGAGCAAAGCTTCGAGGGAGAGCGCCTGCACTCGGCCGCCGGAGAGCGCGATCAAGGCTCCGCTTCCACCGTCGACGAGATAGCGCACCGCGCCGAAGCCGAGCGTTCTCGTGTAGTCGACGTCGAATGGAACCGGTTTCGCGCAGCGCAGCTCGTAGCCGATATCCTTGGCGTGGACGACGGAATCGACGCCGATCTCCTCGAGTCGCTTGCGCACCGCATCCCGGAGAATGATGCCCAGCGGAACGTCGGCGAGCGCAACGTTGCCGAAGGCGTCGCGTCCCACGCCTGCCGCGTTGAGGGCGTCGGCTCCGATGCGCTCGGCCACTCCCTCCGCGACCACCGCGATGCCGTGTTCGCGACCGAACGCGCGGCGCTTCACGATCGCGCCGACGACGGTGTCGGCAACGGATGTGAGCGTCGCGTGATCCGGAAACTCCTCGGGCAGCACGGCGAGCGTCGAACCGGCCGCTTTGCACATTCCAAGCGCAAGCGATCCGGACTTTCGACCCATCGCGACGACCAGATACCAGCGCGACGTCGTGCGTGCGTCCTCCATCAGGCTCTCGAGAATTCCCGCGCCGACCGAGCGCGCGGTCTCGAATCCGAACGTCGGTGCGTTATCGGGAAGCGGCAGATCGTTGTCGATCGTCTTTGGAACGGTGGCGACCCCGATCCGTCCCTGCGTGCGCTCCGCGATTTTCGCCGCGCCGTAGGTCGTGTCGTCACCGCCGATGCAGACGAGATAGCGAATGTCGAGCCGATCTAGCGAATCGACGCAACGCGCAAGCGTCGCTTCGTCCTTAGCGGGATTCGTGCGCGACGTGCGAAGGATGGAACCGCCGCTGGTGTGGATGCGGGAGACGCGATCGAAGGTCAGGTCGATGATCTTGGGCGTTTCGCCGGCGGCCAGATCGCGGTAGCCGTCGTAGATCCCGATCGGCCGCAATCCGCACGTGGAGGCTTCCATCGCGGCGGATGCAATCACGCCGTTGATTCCGGGAGCCGGGCCGCCGCCGACTAAGATCGCGAGGATGTCGCTCATGCTAAAAGATTAGTGCGATGGTCGTATGCGATACACGAGACCGGCATCGTCGTCGGCAACGAAGAGACTGCCCTGGGGACCGACGGCGATACCGGTCGCACGACCGATGCGCGTCGTGCAACCGGTTTGGAATCCGGTCAGGAAATCCGTCCACTGCGTCGTCGGGTCCTTCCATTCGGCGGGCTTTTTCGGGCGATCGCCGTCCATCGCGACGAAAACTACGCGGGGAGGCTCGGCGCTGCACCCGTTACCGTCCTTATGCCAGGAGCCGTGAACCGCAGCGAAGAGTCCGCCTCGATACGCTGACGGAAACGCATACGCGCCGGGCTGACCGGCCGGATAAAACGCGGCGCCGACGATCGTCGAGTAGGCGGGAAGCTCGTGGAGCTTCCCGCGAGTTAGGCGGGCGGCGCCTGATTCGGAGGCTGACCCTGAGAAGGCGGTTGCCCCGCATTGGGCTGTCCCTGATACTGCTGGTTTTGATCCGGTTGTTGCACGCGTTGCATCTGCGCACGGCGCGCGCGCATCGCCTGACGAAACTGGTTCTGCTGATCGCCCGTCAGCACGCCCAGGATCTGACGCCGCAACTCGCGGCTGGCGCCGGGGTCACGCGGGGTGCCTTCGGGATGGGACTGTGAGTATTGATCGATCAGCGAGCGAATGTGCTGTTGCTGATCACCGGAAAGATTCAGGTTACCGAGCCGCCTCATCCAACGCTGATGGATTCGCTCACCGCTCGGAGTGGTGCCCGCTTGGCTCGGAGCCTGCGACGAGGGATATGGATACTGGCTCTGCTGAGCGCAGACGCTAAGCGGCATCGCGAGCGCCGCAAGGAATGCGCCCGCCGTCAAGAGCTTGATTTTCATACGACGATCTTAAGGGCTGGCGCCTAAGCGTGCCTGAGTCTCCGATTAGGGCCGAGGAAGGGTCTAAATCAGACCTTCCCTAGCAAGCGGCCGAATCGCGACGGCGTTGACCGCGTCGGAAACGTGGCCCTCGAAACGTTTGAAATTGTCGAAGAAGAGCTGCGATAGCTTGCGTGCCTGCTCGTCGTAGGCGGATTTGTTCTCCCAGGCATTGCGCGGGTTAAGCACGCTGCTGGGAACGTCCGGCACCGATTTCGGAATTCGCAATCCGAAGAATGGCTCGGTTTCGTAATCGTTGGGAATCCTGCCTTCGATCGCGGCATTGACCATCGCGCGCGTATGCGCGATCGCCATTCGGTGTCCGACGCCGTACGGACCGCCTGTCCAGCCGGTGTTGACCAGCCAGCAGGCCACGTCGTGTTCGTCAATCTTACGGCCGAGCAGCCGCGCGTAAACCGTCGGATGGTGAACCATGAACGGTGCCCCGAAGCAAGTGGAGAAGGTCGCCTGAGGTTCGCTTACGCCGCGTTCGGTTCCGGCAACTTTCGCCGTGTATCCGGATAGAAAATGATACATCGCTTGCTCGCGCGAGAGTTTTGCGATCGGAGGAAGCACGCCGAATGCATCCGCAGTCAGCATCACGATCGTACTCGGGTGGCCGGCGCGGCTCGAAGGCACGACGTTTGGGATATATCTCAGCGGATATGCCGAGCGCGTATTCTCTGTCTTGGCGTCCGAGTCGACGTCGAGCGCTCGCGTCTGCTCGTCGTAGACTACGTTCTCGATGACGGTTGCGAAGCGATGGGTCGCGGCCCAGATCTCGGGCTCGGCGGTTGGAGAGAGGCGAATCACTTTTGCGTAGCATCCGCCTTCAAAGTTGAAGACGCCGTCCGCCGACCACCCATGCTCGTCGTCGCCGATCAGCGGCCTGCGCGAGTCCGAGGAAAGCGTCGTCTTGCCGGTGCCGGACAGGCCGAAGAGAATCGCCACGTCGCCGCGCGAGCCTTCGTTGGCGGAGCAGTGCATCGGCAGCGTGTCGCGCAAGGGCAACAGATAGTTCATCACCGTGAAGACGGACTTCTTGATCTCGCCGGCATAACGCGTTCCGCCGATCAGTATCATGCGGCGTTCGAAATTTACGAGAATGAACGTTCCCGATCGCGTCCCATCGCGAGCGGAATCGGCCGTGAAGAGCGCGGCGTCCACGACGGTGAACTCGGGGACGAAGTCCGGGTCCGGCCGCTCCGGCGTGATGAACAGGTTGCGCGCGAAAAGGTTGTGCCAAGCCAGCTCGGTGTAGACGCGTACCGGCAGGCGATAGCGTTCGTCGGCACCGACGTAGCAGTCGAGGGCATAGACTTCTCGTTCGGAGAGGTACGCCGCGACGCGATCCCATAGGGCGTCAAAGCGAGCGGGGTCGGTCGGCTGATTCGTTTCGCTCCAGTCGATATGCGCCTCACTGGAGGGTTCCCGGACGAAGAACTTATCCTTTGGAGACCGGCCCGTGTGCGGCCGCGTATCGACGATCAGCTGACCGTCGGCGCCCAGAACTCCCTCTCCGCGTGCAATCGCATGTTCGATCAGCACGGGCGCGGACAGGTTTTCCCACAGTTTTACGACCTTGAGTTTCTCCGGAATGGAAATTATGACGACCCCTCCTGTTTTGATGGCTCGGCACTTCGCGCCTCGCTTGGCGCTTCGCTACGCTTTCGGCACTTGCATTCGCTGCGCCGAAATCTTCGCTGCGCGCCCCCACGCCGACTGCGCGGGTCCCCCGCGAACGTGTACCTTGACGGTGATTTCCCGCGCCCCGACGGGCGAGCCTGCAGGCGGCTTGGTTGCAGAATCCAATGCACGGTGCATGCGATGGATGCTTCTATTCCCGCTGCTTGCGGCGGTAATGCTGGGCGGCGGTGAGCGAGCCCGAGCGACGTTACCCTTCCACTTTGGGCTTTTCCCGACGGGTCCCTTGGACGCGATCACGGACGTCGGCGGCGTGCGGGTTGCGCATCTGACAAAAGTCGAAGGCAGCGACATCCGCACGGGCGCGACCGCCATCGTTCCGAATTCGGATCCGTGGGATCACAAGGTTTCGGCCGCCTTCTTCGCTTTCAACGGCAACGGCGAGATGACCGGAACGCATTGGATTTCGGAGTCGGGGTATCTCGAGGAACCGGTCGTCTTGACCGATACCCTCGACGTGGGGCGCGCCGCCGACGGCGTGGTGAGCTGGGTGATCGAACATCATCCGGCCGTCGGTCGCGGCGACGACGTTCCGCTGCCCGTCGTTGCGGAGTGTGACGACGCGGCGCTCAACGACATTCAAGCGCGTGCCGTTACGTCGGCGGACGTCGTCCGTCTGCTCGACGAAGCGAAGCCCGGCCAGTTCGCGCGCGGCAGCGTCGGCGCGGGCACCGGGATGAACGCTTTCGGCTTCCGCGCCGGCATCGGAACCGCGTCGCGCGTGATACCCGGCGATGTGGGCGGCTATCGCGTCGGTGTTCTCGTAAACGACAACACGGGCAGCAGCCGTCGGCTGCTCACGATTCTCGGTGTCCCCGTCGGAGAACGGCTGCGCAGCGAGTATCGCCCGGTCTATCCGAGGCGGACTGCTTTGAAAGGCCGTCTCGGCGAGGGAAGCATTATCATCGTCGTGGCGACCGATGCACCGCTGGACGGCCGGCAGCTGCGAGCGATCGCGCTGCGCGCCTCGATGGGAATGGCGCGCACCGGGCTCACGTCGTCCGTCGGCAGCGGCGATCTCATCCTCGCCTTTTCGACGTCGCGCGTTTTCGAACGCGTTGGAAACTTCACCGTGGCCGCGCCGAAGCAGCCGATCCTGGAGGATGACGACGCCGTGAACTCGCTGTATACCGCTACCGCGGAGGCGACGCAGGCCGCGATTTACGATGCGCTCTTCGAGGCGAGAACGCTGACGGGGCGTAACGGGACGACGATCTACGCACTCCCCGTCGAACGAGTGATGGAAATGCTTCGTAAAGCCGACGCGATTACGCAGTGACGAAAATCGAGCTAGGAACGGTCGGGCATTTCGGCCTGGCGGTGCGCGATCCGCGCACGAGCGCGAGGTGGTGGAAGAAACTCTTCGACCTCGAAACGATGTTCCAAGGTGAAGAATATGTCGGGCTTACCAACGATCGAATCACCATCGTGCTGACGAGAGGCGTTCCCCATCCTAAAACGATCCAACACGTCTCGTTTCACGTGCGCAGCATGCGGCAACTGCGGGATGCGTTGCAGGTCTTGAACGAACACGGCGTCAACGTCGAGGATCCGGGCGACGAGATCGGTCCCGAAGCGCCCGGGTCACCGAACGTGGGCCTGTGGTTTCACGACCCGGACGGCTACCGCTGGGAACTGTCGCTACAAGCCCGGCGACGGTCGTGACCAAGAAGCGCCGCCGGAAGAAATCCCAAGTCGTCCCACGGCTGGGGCCTCCCACGAATCTGCGTCCAGCCGGCGCGCACGAGTCGACGAAGCTGTACGACCGCAAGCGCGTAAACGCCCAGTTGCGCCGCGAGGACGAGGACGAGCCGGAGGCGCCGCCCGATTCCGCGATTAACGAGCGCTCCAGGTGACTCAGTTCGTCCATCTGCACGTTCACTCCGAGTACTCGCTGCTCGACGGCGCCTGCCGGATCGATCGGCTTTGCCGCCGCGCTGCCGAGGACGGAGCGAGCGCGGTCGCGTTGACCGATCACGGCGTGATGTACGGCGCAATGGAGTTCTACTACGCCGCGCGCGAGCTGCGGCTCACGCCGATCGTCGGCTGCGAGGCCTACCTCGCGCCGCGCGGGCGGCTCGACCGCACGGCGCGCGAGGAGGCGCACATCACGCTGCTCGCCGCCGACTTGATCGGTTACCGCAACCTGATCGCGCTGGTCTCGAAGGGCTTCCTCGAGGGCTACTACTACAAGCCGCGCATCGACCTCGACCTGCTCGCCAAGCATAACGATGGATTGATAGCGTTATCGGGCTGCATGTCGGGCCTCGTCGCCGCACCACTGCTGCGCGGCGACTACGCGAACGCTCTACGCAGCGCCAAGACGTATCAGGAAATTTTCGGCGACCGCTTCTACATCGAAGTGATGCGCCACGGCATGAACGAGCAAGACCTCATCAACGACGGCCTCGTGCGGATTGCCCGCGAGCTCGGCGTACCGATCGTCGCGACCAACGACTCGCACTATCTCGATAAAAAGGACGCTGCGGCGCACGACGTGCTGCTGTGCATCGGAACGGGCAAAACCGTTTCGGATACTAACCGGATGCGCTTCTACTCAGACGAGTTCTACCTCAAGTCGCCGCAAGAGATGCAGGCACTCTGGCACGACCTTCCGGAGGCATGCGAAAACACCGTTAAGATCGCCGAACGCGTCGACATTCGAATCCCGGAGAAGATCTTCCATCTGCCGCAATACCCGGTGGCGCAGGCGCCTGGGACACGGGAGAAGAGCGATGCCGAGTACTTGAGGGAAATCTGCGAGTTGGGAGTGCGCGAACGCTATGGCGACGCCGTCGAGACCGATCCCATGCTGCGCGAGCGGTTGGAATACGAGCTGGACGTCATTACGACGATGGGATTTTCGTCGTACTTCTTGATCGTTTGGGATTTCGTAAAGTACGCTCGCGACCACGGAATCCCGGTGGGGCCGGGCCGCGGTTCGGCGGTGGGATCGCTGGTCGCGTATTGCTTGAAAATCACGGATCTCGATCCGCTGCGCTTCAACCTCCTCTTCGAACGCTTCCTCAATCCCGACCGCATCTCGATGCCGGATATCGACACGGACTTCTGCGTCGAGCGACGCGATGAGGTCATCGATTACGTCACGCAAAAGTACGGCAAGGATCGGGTAGCCCAGATCGTTACATTCGGAACGATGGCGGCGCGAGCGGCCATCCGCGACGCAGGCCGGGCGTTGGGCGTGCCGCTGCCCGACGTCGACCGCATCGCGAAACTCATTCCTTCGGGGCCAAGCGGCCTCTCGATCTCGGGCGCGCTGGAGCAGATTCCCGAGCTCAAGTCGGTGTATGCGACGCAGCCGGAGATGCGCAAGCTCCTCGATACTGCAAAAGAGATCGAGGGACTGGCGCGCAACGCGGGGACGCACGCCGCCGGGGTCGTCATCTCCGCCGGGCCGCTGATGGACTACACGCCCCTCGTGCGATTCGGCGACGGCGGAATCAACACGCAGTACGACATGGACTGGATCGAGCGCATCGGGCTGCTCAAAATGGATTTTCTCGGTCTTCGCAATCTCACGGTGATGGAAAACGCGGTGCAGGAGATCCGGCGAACCGTCGATGCCGGCTTCCAGCTCGCGACGATCCCCTTCGACGATGCAAAAACCTTCGAAATGCTCGGGCGCGGCGAGACGATGGGCGTCTTTCAGCTCGAATCCGAGGGGATGAAGAGAGTCTGCGCCGAGCTTCAGCCGTCGCGCTTCGAAGACATCATCGCGCTGGTGGCGCTCTACCGTCCAGGCCCGATGGATTGGATCCCGCAATATATCGCCAACAAACACGGCCGGTCGAGAGCGCAATACTTGCATCCGAAACTCGAACCGATTCTGGCGGAAACGTACGGCACGCCGGTCTATCAAGAGCAGGCGATGCAGATGGCGCGGGAGATCGCCGGCTTTTCGATGGGCGAAGCGGACGAATTGCGCAAAGTGATCAGCAAGAAGCAGAAGGAGAAGATCCCGCTCTATCAAGACAAGTTCGTTGAGGGTGCTATGTCGACGTCGGGCATCGACCGGCGCTTGAGCGAACGGATCTTTCACTTCATCGAGCCGTTCGCCGGGTATGGTTTCAACAAGTCGCACGCGGCAGCGTACGGGTGGATCGCGTATCAGACCGCATATTTGAAGGCGAATCATCCGCTGCAGTACCTGGCGGCCCTGATGACCTCGGTCAAAGACAAGACGGACAAGCTCGTCGAGTATATCGACGAAGCGAAGAGCCTCGGCATCGAAGTGCTGCCGCCCGACGTCAACGAGTCACTCACGGATTTCGCGGTGGTGGGCGAGGCGATTCGTTTCGGCCTGGCCGCGGTCAAGGGAATCGGCGAAGGCGCGGTGCGCAGCATTATCGAGACGCGCACGCGAACCGGGCGTTTTACCGACCTCTTCGACCTGGCGGAACGTGTCGACGCCAAGCAGGCGAACCGGCGCGTGTTCGAAGCTCTGATCAAATGCGGAGCGCTCGACGACATCGCCGGAAACCGCGCGCAGAAGCTGGCCGCGCTCGATACGGCGCTCGAGCTCGCGGCGCGAACCACGCGCGACGCGGAGCTCGGGCAAGTGTCGCTGTTTGGAGAGGCGAACGATCAGGCCACGACGCTCGCCCCGAAACTTCCGAACGTGGCGGCGCCTACGACGCGCGAGATGCTCTCGTGGGAGCGTGAGACGCTGGGCATCTTCGTTTCGGGCCATCCGCTTTCCGAAGTCGCTCCGCAGCTGGCCCGGAGCGGAGCGCTTCCGATCAAGGATATGAGCAAGACCGAAGACGATACCGCCGTCACCGTCGCCGGGACGGTCACGGGTGTCCGGCGCACGCTGACAAAAGCCGGCCAGCAGATCCTCATCGCGCAACTCGAAGACACCACCGGTGTCTGCGACGTCGTTCTTTTTTCGAAGGCGTACCCGCAGTTTCACCATCTCTTCGAAAACGATGCGATCCTCATCGTGAAGGGAAGGCTGCGGATGCGCGAACGGCCCGGCGCGGCACCCGGCGACGAGCCCCGCACCGAGCTTTCGGTGGCGGCTAACGAGGCGACGCGATTCGTGCCGCCCCCGGTAAGCACGCTTGTCGCCGGCGCTCGCGGATGGCACGTCGAAGTCACGCACCGGGAGCAAATCGATCGTCTCGCTCGTCTGATCGACGAGTGGCCTGGGGAAGTGCCCGTCGTCATGCACGTTGCGGGGCGCTCACAGCGTGTGGCTCGCGCGATCGCGAGCGACGGACGCGTTCGCGGCGAGCTGGAACGCATCTTCGCCCCGCAGGGCGTGCGCGAGGGCGCGATGGACGCGTGCGGATGAACGTCGTCGCAGCGTCGGATCGAGCCGCCCTGGCCGACCTTCTCGACGTAGGCTGGCGCGCCTCGGACGCCGTAGCCGCGGAGGTTGCGGAGATCCTCTCAGACGTTGGGGGACGCGGCGACGCGGCGCTAGTCGAGTGCGCCCGCCGATACGACGACGAAAACTTTACGGCCTCGAAGCTGCGCGTACCGATTCCGATGCTCGACGGCGCGCGCGCGCTCGTTCCCACCGGGATCTCCGACGCGCTGGAGGTGGCGAAGGATCGAATTGCGCGGTTTCACCGGCGCCAGCGGCAACCCAACATCACGTACGTGGAGGAGGACGGGTCGCGCTATGCGGTTGCGCGACGCCCGCTGCGTTCGGTCATGGTCTACGCGCAGCGGAGCAGTCCGGCGTCGGCGGTGTTGATGGGTGCGGTGCCGGCGAAGATCGCCGGCGTTGCGCGCGTCATCGTGATGTCGCCGCACCGCGGCGATGCCCTTCCCGGGGCCGTACTCTTCGCCTGTGCGCTCTGCGGCGTCGACGAGCTCTATGCGGCGGGTGGGGCGCAGGCAGTCGCGGCCGCAGCGTACGGTACCGAGTCGATCGGGCGCGCGGAAAAGATCGTCGGCCGCGGCGGCTTTTGGACGACCGAGGCAAAGCGGCAGGTCTTCGGACGGTGCGGCATCGACGGCCTGACCGGTCCGGCCGAGGTCCTAGTCGTGGCGGACGACGGTGCCAACAGCGAATACGTCGTCGGAGAGTTGCTCGCTCAAGCCGAACTTCACGCCGTTACGCGTTTAGCCGTCCTCTCGGAGTCGCGAGCCTTGCTCGAAGCGGTGGCGCAACTGATCGACACCCTCGATCTGCAGACCGTGGAACGTTCCGAGCTGGTCAGCAGTGCGATTTTGACCCACTGCCGGTTGATCGCCGCCAGCAGCCGCGAGGAACTCTTCGAAGTCCTTAACGGGTTCGCGCCGGCATATTTGTGCCTGCAGGTGCGCGATGCGACCGCATATCTCGACCAAATAGTCGGCGCCGGAACGGTTTTCGTCGGCGACATGACTCCGTTGGTCAGCGGCGAGTACCTGGCGGGAACCAATCGCGTGGTGCCGAGCTCCGGCACTGCCCGCTTTTCGTCGAGCCTTTCTCTCTCGGACTTTACGCACAGTTTTAGCGTGATTGAAAACAGCCCCGATCGCATTACGAACGATGCACCACTGCTTGCAGCGCTCGCCGAGCTCGACGGGCTTCCGCATCACGCGCAAACGGCGCGCATGCGGTGCGGGAATTGAGCGTAAAGCTCGTCGCATTCGACGTCGACGGGACGCTCGTGGGTCGCGATCTGGCGATATCGCCCGGCGTGCGCGCAGCCGTCGCGCGGATGCGCGAGCGCGGAACCGTCGGGTGCCTGGTCACGGGGCGCATGTATCGAGCCACGCTGCCGTTCGCTCGCGAGCTTTATTTTGACACGCCGTTGATCTGCTATCAGGGGGCGGCGATCATCGATCCGACTACGGACGAAGTGCTCGATCACGCCGCGCTGGATAACGGCGTAGTACGGGAGCTGATTTCAGTCGCGGAACGCGACCGCATGCATCTGCAGCTCTACCGAAACGATGAATACTACTGCGAATCGCGCAATCGATTCTCGGACCTCTATGCGGCACTGGCGATGACGGAGCCCGTCATCGTGCCGTCGCTGCGAGAGGCGTTCGCGTACAGCCCCGCGACGAAGGCGGTCATCGTCGCAGACGCCCCCGACGCCGAACGGTACGCGGAAATGCTGCAGCGTCTCTTCGAGAAGAGAGCGTACGTCACGCGAAGCCTGCCCGAGTTCGTCGAGGTTCTGAATCCCGCGGTCGACAAGGGGGCGGCCCTGCGATTCGTCGCGGCGCGGCTGGGCGTGGCGATGAAAGATACGATGGCCATCGGCGATTCGTGGAACGATGCGCCCTTGCTGCGGGCCGCCGGCTTTGCCGTTGCGATGGGCTCGGCGCCGCCGGAGCTGCGCGCGGAGGCCGACGCCACGGTCGCGGATGTGGCGCACGACGGCGTCGCCGAGGCGATCGATAAATACGTGCTGGGAGCAGCGTGACGGCACGACGGCGCAAACTCTCGGCTGCGGCGCGCGTAAGGCCGTTTTGGGTGCCGCTCGCGCTTCTCACCGTGATAGTTCTCGCTGCGCTCGCAGTGGCCGCGACGTGGCCGGGGTTTGCGGTCAAGCGCGTCGAGGTCGCCGGCAACATGCGCGTGCCGCGGACGGAGATCCTAGCGCACGCACGAGTCGCGCGAGAACGAAGCATTTGGCTCCAGTCGACGGGTGCTATCGAGCGCCGCATCGAGGAAATTCCGTATATCGCGACAGCGTCGATCCATCGCGTTCCGCCGGCGTCGTTGCGAATTGTGGTCACGGAGCGGGTGCCGTTCGCCGTACTGCGCAGCGGAGCGGAGACCGTCACCGTCGATCGAACGTTGCGCGTGCTCTCGATGGGAATCGTGGCGACGGGGCTACCGGTCTTCATCCTGCAACCGGGCGTCGAGCTAAGCGCGGGAGGATTCGTATTGAGGCGGGACGCAGCGACCTTACGGGATGCGTACGACGCGATGGCGGCTCGGCAAATCGAGCCGCTCGCCGTTAGCTTCGATCGTTACGGCGGTCTGGTCATCACGCTGCACGGGGGCGTGAGGCTGCTGCTTGGCCAAGAAAAAGACCTCGCGCAGAAGGTCACGTTGGTGGACGCGATTCTCGCGCAGGTCGTACGCGGGCAGCGCCGCGTCGCGGCAATCGACGTTCGCGCGCCGGGCACCCCGGTGGTCGTCTACCGCTGACGCAGGGTGGACGAACGTTTAGTGGCTGGTCAGGTCGGCGTAGACCATCACGGTCCCCTTGATCAGCGATAGCTTGAGCTGATCGTTCGCCTGAACCTTCGAGAAATCGACGGTCGCCCGCCCAGCGACCAACGTTGCCTCGTTGCCGTTGTCCATCACGACTTGCAGATGTTTTGCATCGACCACGCGCTCCACCTTAACCGTGTAGGTGCCGTCGGGAATGGACGTCGGGTCCACCATTGAGGCGCGAGCGCCGAGCGGCAAGCATCCGAGCATTAAGGCGATCAATATTCCGGTACGGTTCACGAAAACGGCTCCTGGCAGTCGGCAGTGTTGTTAACGAAAGAATCATAGCCCAACGTCAGCCGCGCTTCTAGAGCGCGCCGAAGTTTTCTAAAGGTCGCTATTTTTGAGTTCTTTTTGATACTCCCTGTTGCGTCGGAGAGTCCGGCGGCCTGAAGTCGCTTGACTCTCTCCACAGGCTTGGCGGACTTGTCCGCAAGGAGATGCGGGAGCGCCCGCTAAGCTTTGGGGCTAACCCGACCGACCTAGGGCTTGTAGGATTTGGCGGGTCGTACCACAATATATCGTGGTTAGCGCCGGTATTTCTTAAGACAGGTGAAGGGGCTGGATGAAGCACGAGACCGTATGCGGGCTTGATATCGGGACAACCAAGACCTGCACGGTCGTCGCGGTCAACGGTCCGACCGGACTCGAGATCGTCGGCGTCGGCGAGGCGCCTTCGCTGGGGATGCGCAAGGGCGTGGTGGTCGACTTAGATGAGACGATCAAGTCGATCGAAGCCGCCACTGAAAAAGCAGAGCGCATGGCCGGGATCCATTTCGGCGAGGTCTTCGTCGGAATTACGGGCGACCACATACGGAGCACGAACAATCGCGCGGTCGTCGCCGTGTCAGGCGACGACCGCGAGGTCACACCGAGCGACGTGCGTCGCGTCATCGACGCGAGCAAGATCATAAATCTCCCGAGCGATCGCCAAATCATCCATGCGTTGCCGCGCTACTTCACCGTCGACGGGCAAGAAGGCGTAACCGATCCGATCGGCATGGCCGGCGGGCGCTTAGAGGTCGACACGCACATCGTCACCGGCAGCACGAGTTTCATCACTAACGTACTCAAGTGCGTGCAACGCGCCGGCCTGGAGACTCTCGCCGTGGTTTTCGAACCGTTGGCAAGCTCGGCCGCGACCCTATTGCAGGAAGAGAAACAAGTCGGAGTCGTGCTGCTCGATATCGGCGGAGGCACGACCGACATCGCCGTCTATTCGTTGGGAAGCGCCATTTACACGGCGACGATCCCCGTGGGCGGGAACATCCTAACCAGTGACATCTCGCTCGGACTCAAGACGACGCTGGCCGAGGCCGAGGAGGTCAAGAAACGCTTGGGCGCCACGGCGACCGATGAAGTCTTCGCGGTGCGAACCCTGGATGGGCGCTCGACTCGGGAGCATACGACCGCGGAGCTGCGGCAGATCGTCGTGCCCCGCGTGCTCGAGACGCTGCGCATGTCGCGACAGAAGATCGTCGAGAACGTCCCGCGGGACCTGGTCCTGGGAGAAGTCGTGCTGACGGGAGGCGGTGCATTGCTGCCCAACATCGAACCACTGGCGGAAGAAGTCTTTGGTCTGCCGGTGCGGATCGGAGCGGCGAATGCCATCGGAGGCTTAACCGATGCGATGACCGCACCGCAATACGCGACGGCAATCGGGCTCGTACTCTTTGGCGCCAACGGCGATCGCGACGACGCGGTGCATGTCGGCCGGCGGCGCGGCGGGGTCTTGGCGCGAGTGCAGCGCTGGCTGGCTGACTTGTGGACTTAAATTTCTTTTCGATGGAGGGACCCGAGGCAATGGCAGAGGCACGACGTTCTATTTCCGAGCCGGAGCACGCAGCGACCATCAAAGTCGTCGGCATCGGAGGCGGCGGCTGCAATGCCGTCAATCGCATGATCGCCGCGGGGCTCGCCGGCGTGGACTTCTTCGGTGTTAACTCCGACGTCCAAGCGTTGCGCGGCGTGTTGACGGAGAATCGCGTCCACATCGGAGGCAGTCAGACTCGCGGCTTGGGCGCCGGCGCGAATCCGACGCTGGGCCGAGAGGCTGCGGAGGCCTCGCGGGAAGACTTGGCGTTGATCCTGGACGGCGCGGACCTGGTATTCCTCACGGCCGGGATGGGCGGGGGCACCGGCACCGGCGCGGCGCCGGTAATCGCCGAGCTCGCAAGAGAGTCAGGCGCACTGACCATAGCCGTGGTCACGAAGCCGTTTGCGTTCGAGGGCAAAAAGCGCATGCAAATCGCCGAGAACGGCATTGCGGAGCTGGAGGCTAAAGTCGACACGCTCATCACGATTCCAAACGAGCGCATTCTGCAAGTCATCGAGAAGAAGACGCCGCTCAACGAGGCGTTTTCATACGCCGACGACGTCTTGCGTCAGGGCATCGCGGGCATCAGCGATCTCATTACGCAGCCGGGACTGATCAACTTGGACTTCGCGGACGTGAAGACGATCATGACCGATGCCGGCTCGGCGATGATGGGGATCGGAGAAGGCAGCGGCGAGCACCGCGCCGCCGACGCGGCCCAAAAGGCGATCGCCTCACCGTTGCTCGAGACCACCGTCGAGGGCGCGCGCGGCGTGATCTTCAACATCACCGGCGGACCCGACATGGCGATGTACGAGGTCAACGAGGCGGCGGAGATGATCAGCCGTGCGGTGGACTCCGAGGCGCAGATCATTTTCGGCGCTTCGATCGATCCGGCGATGTCGGGGAAAGTTCGCGTTACGGTGCTCGCCGCAGGCTTCGGCGCGCGGCGCGGTTATCGCGGAACGCAAGCCGGTTACGCTTTCGACACGGGAAGGCTCGATGCGGTAGCGCCGGTGTCGATGGACGACATCGACGTGCCGGCGTTCCTGCGCTATCGCGGCTGATCCTTAGCGTTGCCCTACAGCGCACGTGTCCTGCTGGACTCCGTTGCCCCCAACGGAGTCCGGCTCACCACGCTCGAGGTAACGTTCCCGCGCTTCGTTCTCTCTGAATTTAACACGCATAGACTTTTTTCAAGAAATTCGGCGAGCTCTCGGGCAATTCCGACGTCAAAGCTGCTCGAGCGCCTAGAGGCCGATCCCGCGGTGCCGCTGGAATGGGGGCGCAACAAGGCCGGAATGTCGGCCAGCGAGACGCTTGTCGGCGACGAAGCCGAGGAGGCAAAGCGAATCTGGCTGCATGCGCGCGACGATGCGGTTGCCCATGCGAGGCAGCTTTTGGAGCTCAAGGTCCACAAGCAGGAGCTGAATCGGATTTTAGAGCCGTTCCTTTGGCACACCGTCATCGTCACTGCGACCGAGTGGGACAACTTCTTCGAGCTGCGCTGCTCGCCGAACGCGCAGCCGGAGATTCGCGCGGCTGCCGTCGCGATGCGCGAGGCGATCGATGCCAGCCGTCCGCGCGACGTCGCGCTCGGCGAATGGCACGCGCCCCTGGTGCAAGAAGACGAGCGAGGATTGGATAGCGAGACGCGTAAGCGGATCTCAGCGGCGCGATGCGCGCGCGTTTCCTATTTGACACACGACGGCAAACGCGAGATATCGAAGGACCTCGAACTCTACGAAAGGCTGCGCGCCGACCGGCACCTGAGCCCGTTCGAGCACGTCGCGACGCCCGCCGAAGACAGCGAGTTTCATGCTAACTTTCGTGGCTGGCTGCAGATGCGTCGCGAGATCGACGCCCTGAGCGCGCGGCCATCGTAAGCGCCGCCAGCAGCGCCGCCCAAGTGGGCACCTTGATCAAAAACCATAGGGGATCGCGCGAGCTGCGCTGCCCGGTATAGTCACGCCACTCGACTTCGGCGACCTGATCGGCCGCGTACGTACGCGCCGCGGGCGCGGGCACCGGCAGATGCGGCGGGCGGAGCTCGAGCAGATACAGGGCGGCTACGATCGCGCAGAAGGTCGCGACGCCCGCCCATCGCGCGACGCGCAAACGCAGCAAGATCGCGGCACAGACGAGCGCGCTTGCAAGCAAGAGCTGCTTCATGCCCCACACCAAGATCCAAGGAATCGCCAAAGCACAGAGCGCCGTCGCAAAGACGGTTCGTGCGCTTCCACGCGCGGCGACCGCCAAGACCAGGAGCGCGGGCAGGGCGAAGCAGAGCTCTTCTTGGTGGAGAAACGGCCCGGCGACGACCGCGCACAACGCGGGGATAAATACCAGGAGCTCGCGTCTTGCCAGTGTCGCGGCGACGCGTGGCGCAATCAGAAGACCGGCGATCGAGAGAACGAGGTACGATAGGGCGCCTGCGGCGCGAGCGAAAGCCGGCGGCAGCCCGGCGAAGGCGAGCGCGTACGTCAGGCTAAATTGGAAGGGAAACAGCAGCTCCGCCCCGGCGTGCGCGGGAAGCACCTGGGAAAAGTAGTGCACGACGCCCGCACCGCCAACCAAACCGAAGAAAACTAGCGCGAGCGCCGCTGCGGTGGATACCACGGCCCAGCGCGCGCGTGGCGCGAAGAGCAGTGCCGCGGCGATCACCGGTATGCCGGCCGTGGGCTCGATCGCGGTAAGCGAGGCCGCGATTCCGGCGAGAGCGTCGCGACGCCGCGCTAGGAAGTATCCGCACAGCACCAACGCGAGCAACGCGAACGGCACAATCTGCGCGGTGTTCAGCTCCACAAACGCCGTCGACAATACCAGCGCGGCGACGGCGAGATCGAGCGGAACGCCGAGCGCGGCGAGCGCGACGGCGCAGAGCGCGATTGCGGCGAGAATCGCGACACCGTCGACGACGCGCGCCGCGGCCGCCGGGAGATGGGCGAGGGCCATGAACGGAAGAAAGTCGTAGGCGGGCTGCGGAGCAGGAACCGCGACCGTCGCATTTTCTGCAAAGAGCCGCCCGCGAAAGCTCCCCCCGACGTTGACTTTGTGCTCGCACGTGCGTAGCGGCTCGTATGTGTACGGGCTCGCGCGCTCGTCTAATGCCGAACCGGCACAGTAGAAGTCGGCGAACTCGTCCATCGTTCGCCATGGAAGCGCATTGCCCAATCGAGTCAGATCGCGCGCGGCCGCGAGGGCCAACACAAGTAGTGCGAGCGCGATGACGAGAGGCGCGCGGTTCCGAGAAAGGCGCATTGCCTACCCCGGCGGGCGGCGCGCGCGCAGGGCACCGCAGGAGGCGCTCAAGATGCCGCCGAGCGCGGCCCAGGTCGGCACCTTCACGATCAACCACTGCGGCTCGCCGCGTCCCAGCGCAACGACGTAGTCGCGCCAGGCGGCTTGCACCAAATCGCTTGCGGCGAACGTCTTCGACGTCGTCGCGGCGAACGCCGCGGGCGGCCAGAGCTCGAAGAGATAGATCGCCCCGGCGATCGAGACGAACGTTGCCAGCGAGACGGCGCGCCCCGACTGCAGCCGCACAAGAATGGCGGCGACGACGAAAACCGAGGCGAGAAACAGCTTCTTCGTAATCCACACGGCGATCCAGGGCACCGCGAGAAGGGCGAGCGCGACCGCGGCGACTTGCTTCGGCCGGCCTTCGAGGCGTGTGGCTAGAACGAGGGCAGCCGGGATGGCAACCGCGAGGTCCACCATGTGAACGTAGGTGCCGCCGATGACGCTGCATGCGGCCGGCATATACGCGAGCAGCTCCCGCCGCCCGAGCGCCCCGGACAGGTGCCGGCCAAGCCAAAGCCCCGCGATCAGCATCGCAACGTATGAAACATCGCCGAGCAGCAGCGCCGCCGTCTGCGGCGCGCCGAGGGCGCTCAGGAGATAGGTCAGGCTGTACTGGTAGACGTAGCCGGTTTCGGCTGCCGCCTGTGCGGGAATGACGCGCGCGACGTATTCGAGAGCGCCTCCGAAGCCGACCGTCGCCAGCGCTATCGCCCCGAGGACGACTGCCGTGGCAACGGTGCTTAGGCGGCTCCGCGGCGACCATACGAGCATCGCCACGCAAACCGGCAACCCAAGATGCGGTTCGACCAGCGTCAGCGCCGCGAGCACGCCCGCGGCTCCGTCGCGCCGGTGCGCCAGCGCTACGCCGCAGAAAACGAGCGCAAGAAGCGCAAAGGGAACGACTTGGCCGGCGGCCAGCAGGAGGTATGCCCCCGGGAACGCGAGCCCGAGCGCGGCAAGATCAAGGGGGATTCGCAGGAGGCATAAGCCCCCGATTGCGGCCGCAATCGCGGCAACGATCGCCACCGCGTCGATTGCGCGCACCAACGAAAAATTGAATCGCGCCGCGAGCATGAACGGCGGGAAGTCATAGGCGGGAAGGGGCGCGGGAACCGCTCGGGCCGGATCGCGCCGGTAGGCCTCGGTCGCATTGACCGTGTGTTCGCAACGGTGCAACGGTTCGTACCGGTAGGGGTCCGCGTGGTCGTTGAGCGCCGCGCCCGCGCAATAGAAATCCGCGAAGTCGTAGAGTTGGTTCCACGGAAGCGCGTCTCCGAGACGAGCGAGGTCTCGCAGCGCCGCGATCGCCAGAACTCCCAATGCCAAGGTCAGAACGTACGCAGTGAGCGGCCGCCGACGCATCCTGGCAGTCTAGCCGCTTAATCCAGCCGACTCCTGCATTATGCTACCCGGCGACATATTGCGCTTTGGAAGATCGTAGTATATAACCGTTAACATCAGATGCCGCTCCGAGCGGCATCGGGTCTCTTCGCTGAAACGAAGCTGAGGTTGGGTGTGGCTCTTTGCTTTCGTGCAACAACGTTGCTCCGCGAACGCCTTGTCGCGGATTATTGGTACCTCTGCCGGCGCGCGGCGCGTCGCTTCATGCGACGCGGTCTCGACCGCGCCGATCTGGAACAAGTCGGCGCAATCGGCTTGATCAAGGCGATCGACCGCTACGATCCGTCGCAACGCGCGCCGTTCGAGGCGTACGCGTGGCTGCTCATCGTTGGTGAATTGATGCATTACGTTCGCGACAGCGAACGTATATTGCGCGCGCCGCGAGGCGTGCGCGACCTCGAGCGCCGGTGGGCCGTCGCCGAGCAGCAGCTGTGGGCGGCGCTCGGAAGGGAACCTGTCGAGAGCGAGGTCGTACGGTGTATCGGCGCTACTCCGGACGATGTCCGTGAGATTCGGGCCTATCGCGCGAGCAGTCAGGTGATCTCTTTCGAACTCGCGCGGGACGTCGAGCGGCGCGCGGCACCCTACGTTATCGACGACGTGCTCGATCGCATGACCGTCGAGTCGATTCTCCAGGGACTGTCGCCATTGGAAAGACAGATCGTGCGCTCGATACATCTCGACGGCGTTACGGTCGTTGAGCTGGCGGCGCGACTGGGATACTCGCGCCGTCACGTGACGCGCTTACACCGCGCGGCCATCGAGCGATTGAAGGGCTCGTTAGTGGAGTAGCGGCGCAATCGGGCGCCGAAAGAGGCTCCGATGTTTCGGTATCTGACGGCGGGTGAATCGCACGGTCCGGCGCTCGTCGGTATTCTCGATGGAATTCCGGCGCATCTGCGGCTGGACGTCGAGGCTATCAACGCAACGCTAGCGCGCCGGCAAGGCGGCTACGGTCGCAGCGCGCGCATGAAGATCGAGCACGACGAAGTCGAGTTTCTTGCCGGCCTGCGCGGAAGCGAGACTCTCGGTTCGCCGATCGCCGTGGTGGTGCGAAATCGCGACTACCTGACGCCGAAGGTGCGCGCGTTGATGGATCCGATTTCCGGCGCGGGCGAGCCGCTGACGAAACCGCGTCCCGGGCACGCCGATTACGCCGGTGCGCTCAAGTATCGACAGCGCGATTTGCGCAACGTACTCGAGCGAGCCAGCGCGCGGGAGACCGCGATGAGAGTCTGCCTGGGTGCGATCTGCGCGCAGTTCCTGGGCGCGCTCGGCATCGTGACGCGCAGCTACGTCGGGCGAATAGGTAACGTGGCGGCTCCCGAACTCGAGGACTGGGATCAAGAAGACGTGGAGCGCAGCGACGTGCGTTGCCCGCATTGGGAAGCCGGCCAGGCGATGATCGCGGCGATCGATGCGGCGAAAAAAGCCGGCGATACGCTCGGTGGCCAGTTCGTCATTCGGGTGGACGGCATGCCGGTCGGCGTTGGGAGCAATCGCCAGCCGGATCAGCGCCTCGACGGCATCTTAGCCGGCGCGGTCATGGGCATGCAGACCGTCAAAGCGGTGGAGGTTGGTCTCGGGGCGGACGTCGCGGCAACGCCGGGCTCGCAGGCGCACGACGTGTTTGCGCTCGATGGTGAGAGCGTCGTACGCGGCAGCAATCGAGCGGGCGGCATCGAGGGCGGCATGAGCAACGGCGAGCCGATCGCGTTACGCGTCTCCGTAAAACCGATTCCGACGTTGATGAAGGCCTTGCCCTCGGTCGATCTTCACGCGCGAGCCGACGCTCCGGCGACGATCGTGCGCAGCGACGTCTGCGTGGTGCCGGCGGCGGCCATCGTTGCCGAAGCGATGGTACGCCTTGCATTGACGGCGCCGGTATTGGAGAAATACGGCGGCGATTCGATAGAAGAGACGTTGGATAACGTCGCACGAAGCCGTGACGCCGCGGGACGCCTATTTGCCGAAAAATGACGAAGCGACACGTGGCGCTGGTCGGCTTCATGGCGTCGGGTAAGTCCACGATCGGTCGCAAGCTCGCGCGCAGACTGGGATGCGCGTTCTTCGATACGGATGACGAGGTCGCGCGCGCGCACGGTACCGTGGCGACCATCTTTGCCACCGAAGGCGAGGCCGCATTTCGACGTTACGAGCACGCCGCGATCAACGGGATCCTCGAGAGCGCAGCTTCAGGTGTCGTTGCGTTGGGCGGCGGCGCACTAACCGTTGCGGCGAACCGTAGACTCTTGGCCGAGCGCGCTTACCGAGTTTTCATTCGAATCTCCCCCGAACAGATTCTGGCCCGGGTCCGCAAGAGCCGAGAGCAGCGTCCACTGCTCGGCGTAAGCCCGACGCTCGCGCGAGTGAAGGATCTCTACGAGCGCCGCATGGAGCACTATTCGTCCGCCGATTACATCGTCGAAGCCGATCATTGTAGCGGTCGAGAGGTGATCGACGAGATCGTTGGATGGATGCGCCGGCAGAACATCCAGCTGGACGGTTAGTGGCCGAGACCGTTCTCAACGACGACCTCGGCTACCCGATCGTCGTAGGCGACAACGTGCACGCGGAGCTACTCGCATTTATCCGCCGGCACGACGCTCCGGCGGCCGTGCTGTGCGATGCGAACCGGCACGTCGTCGCGATCGCGCAACGAGTCGTCCCCGAAATCGGGCGGCCGCCGCTACTCGCCTTTAAGCTCGGCGAGCAGCACAAACGCCTCTCGACGGTTGAGCGCGTCCTGGACGGCCTGCTCGCCACGGGCGTCGAACGGGGCGCGCTCGTGGTGGGCGTCGGGGGAGGCGTGGCCAGTGACCTTTTCGGGTTCGCATGCGCCGTCTATATGCGGGGCCTCCGTTACGCGCACGTTGCGACGTCGCTGGTCGCGATGGTCGACGCGGCGATTGGGGGCAAGACCGGCGTCGACTTACGCGGCGGAAAGAATCTAGCGGGCTGCTTCCACGATCCGGCGGGCGTGTTCTGTGAGACCAGAGCGCTGGAGAGCCTGCCGAAACGCGCGCTGCGCGAAGGCCTGGCAGAGATCGTGAAGGCCGCAATCATCGAAGGCGGCGAGCTCTTCGGACTGCTCGAGGAGCTTTCGGCTCACCCCTTTGGTCATTGGCCGTGGACGGTCCTGATCGAATCCGCAATCAAGGTAAAAACGATGACGGTCGCCGACGACCGGCTGGAGGCGGGTGCGCGCGAGGTGCTCAACCTCGGCCACACGTTCGCGCACGCGATCGAGCGCGCGTCGAGCTATCGGATAACGCATGGCGAGGCCGTCTCGCTAGGTCTGCGAGCCGCGGGGTTGCTGGCGCTGCAAACCGGTCGCTTCAGCGAAAGCGAGCACCTTCGAGTGATCACGCTGTTAGCGCTCTTCGGCTTGCCGCTCCAAACGAATTTGGAGCCGGATGCCATACTCGACGCGATGCGTCACGACAAGAAGCGCCGCGACGGACGACTGCGTTTCGTCTTACCTCGAGCGATCGGCGACGTCGAGTACGGAGTCGGGTGCGCGACGGCCAGCATCCGCACCGTACTGCGGCGCTTGAACAAGCCACCCGAGAGTTTTCGTGCGCGTCGTTGACGTATTTCCCGCAATTCGGTCGTCCCGCTTCGATCTGCCGCTTACCTACGACGCCGGCGCACTCGATCTCGCCGTGGGAGACGTCGTTCGTGTGCCGCTTGGAAGCCGCGACGTCATGGCGTTCGTCGTCTCGCCGGTTAGGGAGCGCGCCGAGCGCGATCTCGCGTTAAAGAAGGTGACGGAGCGACTCGACGCTCCGCGGGCCTTTGACGAAACCGGACTGCACTTAGCGAAATTCGTCGCCGAGCGCTATATCTGCACGCTCGGCGAAGCCCTGAGCGCCGTGGTTCTCGCCGACGCAATCCCACGCATGCGCGATTCATTTACTCGGGATCCGGTGCAGCCGAATCCCCGACGATACCCGTCCGTACCGGCGCGATTGCTTCGCTTGATTTGGGAGGAGCTCGCCGACGGCTTTACGCTCGAACAGCTGCTGCGCCACCCCGAGGCGCGCCGAGCGGCGGACCGCGGCGCGCTCTTGCGTCACGTGACAACGCTAGTGCGGGCGGGCGCGCTCCGGCGAGAGCGTCGCTTGATTGACCCGCGCACCAGCGAGTATCGCGTCCGAATTCTCGAGCCCGGACACGGCGCGATCCGAGGAAAGAGGGCCGAGGCACTCGTCGGATTCGTACGCATAAATGGGGGCGTCGCTCGCGCCGACGCGTTGCTGGCGGGATTCAGCAGCGCCGTGATTGCGCGAGCCGTGCGGTCCGGCGCACTGACGGAACGTTACGTGCGTCCGGCGCCGCGTCCGCTGGAACGCGCCGCGGAGCAGACCGCACAGCCGACGATCGAGCAGGCTGGAGCGCTAGAGTGGCTCGGCGCGGCGCTCGACCGGCGCGAATTCGATGCGGTGCTGCTGCACGGCGTGACCGGAAGCGGAAAGACATTCGTCTACGTCAAGGCGATCGAGCAAGTGGTTCGCGACGGGCGGCGAGCGATCGTGCTCGTGCCGGAGATCTCTCTAACGCCGCAGGCCGCTCAACGATTCGAGGCTGCCTTCGGCGAACGCGTCGCGGTCCTGCACTCGGCGCTCTCGGATCGGGAGCGGTTCGACGCGTGGCAGGCGTGCGCGCGGGGAGAGATCGACGTCGTCGTCGGAGCGCGCAGCGCGGTGTTCGCCCCGCTCCCCAACGTCGGCTTGCTGATCGTCGACGAAGCGCACGATCCGTCCTACAAGCAGGAAAGTGTGCCCCGCTATCATGCCGTTGCGGTGGCGCGCGAACGAATGCGTTACGAGCGGGGATTGCTCGTGCTCGGCAGTGCGACGCCGTCGCTGGAGAGCTATGCCGCGGCGATGGACGGACGAATCGCACTGGTGCGATTGGAAGAGCGCGCGACGGCGCAGCCGCTTCCCAACGTCCGCGTCGTGGATATGCGCGGCGAGTTCAAGAGCGGGAATCGCGGCATCTTCAGCAGCGCGCTCGTTCAGGCTCTGGCCGAGCGACTCGAGCGAGGCGAAAAGAGCCTGCTCTTCGTGAATCGCCGCGGCAGCGCGCGATCGCTGCTCTGTCGCGCCTGCGGAAACTCACCCGAGTGTCCGCGCTGCAGTGTCGCGCTCACGGTCCATCGCAGCGAGCGACTATTGCGCTGCCACTATTGCGATTACCAAACGCGAATCCCCAAGACGTGCCCCGTCTGCGGGTTGGACGCGATCGCGGAGCTGGGGATCGGAACGGAACGCGTCGTGGAGGAGGTCGAGCGCCTGTTTCCGGAGGCTCGCGTATCGCGAATGGACTCTGATACGACGACCCGCATCGGCGATCACGCGCGGATCCTGGCTGCATTTGAAAGCGAGGGCGACGTGCTCGTCGGCACCCAGATGGTCGCGAAAGGTCTCGACTATCCTACGGTAACCCTGGCGGGCGTCGTCGCGGCCGATCTCGGCTTCAGCGTTCCGGATTTTCGGGCAGCCGAGCGTAGTTTCGCGCTGATCGCTCAAGTTTGCGGGCGCAGCGGCCGCGCGCTTCGCGGCGAAGCGATCGTGCAGACGTACTCGCCGGATCATTTTGCGATTCGTCGCGCAGCCGAGCATGACTATGCAGGCTTCGCGGCGACGGAGTTGCGAGAGCGCAACGAAATCGGCTTTCCGCCCGCGCAGCGTCTCGTCTATCTCGGCGTTATCGGTCGCAATCGCGCGCGCGTCGTCGAGCGGGCGCTACGGTATGCGGACCTCTTACGCGACGTCGACTTCGTAGAAGTTCTTGGCCCAGCCCCGTACCCGGTCGCGCGGGTAAATAACGAATGGCGCTATCGGATCGCGCTCAAGAGCCGGAAGCCGGCTTCGCTGCGCGCGATCTTGCGAGAACGAATTCTGCCGGCGGCACACGCGGATCGCAGTACGCGCCTGGCGATTAATGTGGACCCGTGACTACTTCTTGCGGCTCGACTTGCCCTTAGCGGTCTTGGGAGCGGCGGTGCCGGAGCGTTGGACCGCCTTGGTTAGCCGGCCTTTCTTGCGGGCGGCCTTGTTGGGGTGCACGATGCCCTTTGCGGCAGCCTTGTCGAACGCGCTTTCCACGCGGCGCGCCGTTGCGGAGTCGCCGGATGCGGCGGCCTCCTTGAACAGGGTTTTCAGGCGGCTCTTGACGCTCTTATTGCGCACTTCGCGCTTCTCGGATTGAAGGACCCATTTTTCGGCGGCCTTGATGTTGGGCAAGCAAGCTCCTTAAAACGTAGAGAGTGACGAACGGCGTGTATCATAGCAGCAAGGCCTCGGGGGTGTCCACCTCTAGCTTGGCTCCAGCAGGATCTTGCGATAGCCGGCGTAGCGGCTCGGCGCGATTCGACCCTCGGCAACGGCGGCTTGGACCGCGCAGTCGGGCTCTTGCACGTGCGTGCAGTCGGCAAATCGGCAGCGCAGCGTCGGTTCGCGCATTTCCCGGAATGACTGCGTGAGGGACTGCGCGTCGATCGCTCCCAACCCGAACTCGTTGATTCCTGGGCTATCGATGAGAAAACCCGTTCCGATTCGATAGAGCCTCCCGGCCGTGGTCGTCTGGCGCCCGAGCCCGTAGCGAGAGACGTCGCCTATCGGCGTATCTCCGCCGAGGGCCCGAAAAATCGAGCTCTTCCCGACACCCGAGATCCCGACGAGCATTGCGCGACGGCCGCGGATCAAGTCACGTAGCGCGTCGACGTTGTCGCCCTTCTTCGGGTTGACGCTTATGGTGGGATACCCCAGTCTTAGGTAGAGCGCGAGAAGGGATTTGGTCTGGGCCGGATCTCCCAGATCCGGCTTGGTAAAGACGATGGCCGCTTCGATCTCTTCGACCTCGGCAAACGCGAGGAGCTGATCCAGAGTCACGAGGCGCGGCGGTGGATTCGCCAGGGCGGTTACGGTGACGAGAAGATCGATGTTGGCAGCCATCGTTTTCGTGCGCCCGACGATGCTTCTGCGTTCGAGCGTAAAGCCGCGCGGCTCGATTCGATCGACGACGGTCCGGTCGTCTTCGAGGATGCGGACCTGCACCACGTCCCCCGGCACCGGCATGAAGCGTTTTCCGCGCATGCGTCGCAATTGCGCGATCCGCGGCACCGTTTCGCCGTCGATGGAAACCCATGCGGAATTCTTTCCGGTCGAGACGACGAACGCGCGGTGCGTTTCGCTCACACGCAAGAGTGCATGGCTGGAACGGCTAACGATGAAACGAGCGTGGCTTATCTTACCTTGAGCATCGAAGGAATGCCTGACGACGATCGCAGGAAGGCGATCGATGACGCCGTGCGTAGCCAGGGTGGGCGAGCGGTTTGGCGCATCAGCGAGGCGGTCGGGCGAACGTACGCCTTGCTCGAGCTGCCCGACGCGTATGAGGTGCGGGCGATCCGCGCGGTATCCGACGGAGACGCATACGAAGCTGCGATCATCGCCGTTGCAGTTTCCCCGACGGTGCCGCAAGCCTTGCCGCACGTCCGGGCGGCACTGACCGGAGCCGGGAGCCCGGCGGGGATCCTCGCCTGCCGTCCGTACGCGCACGGCGTCATCGTCGAATGGAACCCTACCATCTCACGCGCCGACCTCGTTCTTGGCCTGATCGACGTCGAGTTGCTGCGCTTCGCCAGCGGGCGGACGACCGAGCTGCTCTCTCCGCTCCCCGCATCTTTGGCCGCGGAGATTGCCGCCGACGGCTTACAGGCGCCGCAGATTGGGCTCGAGCGGGTCTTGGAGTCTTACTTCGGCGATGCTTAGCACCCTCGGACGGTACGTCACCCTTTCCGATCTGATCGACGTCGCCGCCACCAGCATCTTGGTCTACTACGTCTTGTTGCTGATCCGCGGCACGCGTGCGGTGCAGATCCTGATCGGAATACTCGTGATGGTCGGCTTGCTCGGCATCGCCAACCTCTTGCACCTCGTTCTGCTCGGCACGATCCTGCGGTTGATCGTCGTCGGCGCCGCGGTAACGATTCCGATCGTCTTTCAGCCCGAACTTCGCCGGGCGCTCGAACAGATCGGACGGGGCGGTCTGTTTCGAATGCGCACGGAAGATCGAGAGGCCGCCGAAGACCGCACGATCGCGACGGTCGCCCGAACGGCGTTCGTGCTCGCCGGCATTCGGCGCGGCGCGCTGATCGTGATCGAACAGCAGAGCGGGCTCAAGGAGTACTGCGAGAGCGGGACGGCGTTGCAAGCGGAAATGTCCGAAGAGCTCCTCCTGACGCTGTTCATGCCGGCCTCGCCGCTCCACGACGGCGCGGTCGTCATTCGTGAGGGGCGAATCGAGGCGGCGGGCTGCTTCCTGCCGCTGTCGGAGCAGTCACGCTCGAATATCCGGCTGGGCTCGCGGCATCGCGCCGCGCTGGGGTTAACGGAACAAGCCGACGCCGTGGTGCTCGTCGTCTCGGAGCAGACGGGCGCGATCACGATCGCGCGCGGCGGCAAACTCTCGCGACCCGTCGACGACGAACAACGGCTCATCAAAATGCTGCTAGCCGTCACCAGGCCGCCGCGCGACCAGCGCCGGCGCCCGAACGATCTCATTTCGCATCTCCGTTCACGGCTGCGTCCGGGGCGGAGGGAGCGCGTGCCTCGTGCCTCGTGAGGCTGCCTGATGCAAATCGTTCGAAACAATTTCGCGCTCAAGCTCCTTGCGATCGGACTCGCGGTCGTCGGCTGGGCGTACTTTCGTTTTGCCAGCAACCCGATCGTCGCGACGGCGCAATTCGACCAACAGCTCTCGGTTCCAATCGTTGCCGTTAACCTGCCGCTGGGCTTTGTCGCGCGGTTCACCGATCATGCCGCGGTGGTAACGATCGCGGCGAAACGCGGTCAGCCGGCCGTGAAGCCTGAGGAGATCAAGGCGGTGCTCGACCTTTCGAACAAAGCGGCCGGCATCTACAACGTCCCCGTGCAGCTCGTCGCGCCCGACGTCGCCGTAGCGAGCCTGAGTCCCGCGTCGGTAACGCTGACGATCGAGCGTATCGAGGAGCGCTCCTTCCCTGTGACGCTCCACTATGTGGGCTCGCAACCCACGGGGATCGTCGTCAGCGGCACGCAGATTCTGCCCGCATCGTCTATAGTTCGCGGTCCGACGTCTCTGCTCGCACAGGTTTCGGCGGTGCATGCGGACGTTGCACTTCCGTCGCAGCCCAAGACCGTGGATGAAATGGTCCGCCCGGTCGCCGTTGACTCTTCGGGCGCGGAGATCTCGGGAGTCTCCGTCGCACCGAACCTCGTGCGCGTAGCAATGAACGTCGTTGCCGGGGCGGGCGGGGCGACGAGATGAGGCGGCTCTTTGGAACCGACGGCATGCGAGGGATCGCGAATCGCGAGCTTACGCCGGAGCTCGCGCTGCGCGTGGGGCGAGCCGCGGCGAGCCTGCTTGCGGAAGAAGCCGATCGGCGCCCGATCTTGGTCGGCCGCGACACGCGTCTTTCGGGAACGATGCTCGAGGCGGCGATCATTGCGGGGATTACTTCCGTCGGTCGGGACGCTATCGCGCTCGGCGTCGTTCCCACGCCGGCCGTTGCCTCGATCACGCGGCGCGAGGGTGCGGCCGCCGGCGTCGTCATCAGCGCGTCGCACAACCCGATCGCGGACAACGGCATCAAGTTCTTCGGCTCCGATGGTTTCAAGCTGTCCGACGATCTCGAGCACCGTATCGAAGAACTGCTCGATTCCGACGAGCTTCCACGGCCGACGGGAACCGGCGTGGGAGAGGCGCGATTGGCGCAAAACTTGGCGCGCCACTATTATCGCGAGCTCCATGAAGGCGCCCCCGATTTGTCCGGTCTGCCGGTCGTCGTCGACGGGGCGTTCGGCGCTGCATTCGCGATCGCCCCGTACGCGTTGCGCAAACTGGGCGCCGAGGTCACGGAGATCAACTGTGAAAACGACGGTGCGCGAATCAACGTCGCCTGCGGCACGACGGATATGCGCGCCCTGCAAGCCGCGGTTCGCGCCAAGACGGGCGGTGGAGAACGGCGCGCGATCGGCGTCGCGTTCGACGGGGATGCGGATCGCGC
The DNA here is from genome assembly GCA_963759245.1 of Vulcanimicrobiota bacterium. Taxonomy (GTDB): domain Bacteria; phylum Vulcanimicrobiota; class Vulcanimicrobiia; order Vulcanimicrobiales; family Vulcanimicrobiaceae; genus Cybelea. Next base: position 1,155,824 of record CAVWYN010000003.1, read on the forward strand.
GCTGTTCGTCGACGAGACCGGAGCGGTGGTGAGCGGCGACCACGTGATGTTTGCTCTCGCCCGCCGGATGCAAGCCGAGGGGCAGCTCGGGAAGAACACGGTCGTAGGAACGGTGATGAGCAATATCGGTTTCGAGCGAGCGTTGCGACGCCACGAAATCGACTTGATTCGGACCCCCGTCGGCGATCGCTACGTGCTGGAAAGCATGCGCGAGGGCGGCTTCACGTTAGGCGGCGAGCAGTCCGGTCACATCATAGACTTTCGCTACAACACGACCGGGGACGGCCCGCGGACCGCCGTTACGCTGCTCGGCATCGTCGCATCGGGGGACGCGAGCCTGCACGAGCTGGTGCGAGAGGTCGTCAGCGCACCCCAGGTCCTCGTCAACGTGCGAACCGGCAATCGTGAAGTTCTCGCGGCGCCGGCCGTCCGAGATGAGATCGCGGCGGCAGAGGCGGCGTTGGGGGACTCCGGGCGGCTGCTGATTCGACCCTCCGGGACGGAGCCGCTGATTCGCGTGATGGCGGAGGGCGACGACCGCGGGTTGGTCGAGTCGCTTGCCAGCCGCGTGGCCGCTCGGATCGAGCAGGAGGCCGAAAGACGCTCTTCATGACTGCTTCAGGTTTAGCGAATAGCCTATTCATCTCAGAAGGGCGCCTCAGCCGCATGCCGAAGCGCCCGACATCTAAGGGGTTCCCGTAGGGCCCAAAAAGCTCTCCGGGGGGCTCTTATGCCTAAACCAGGTCACTGAGTCGGGACCGCAGTCCCGAGCGGGGGATTAAACCCGGTAGGGGTGAGTGGGCCGGTCGGCCCTAGGGCGATTCTTTCCCGCCCGAACCCGTCAACTAACCCCGCAAGTGTCGTGAAAGAGGAGCGGTTTCTTGCGTCATGTGTTAGCTGTTGGGGCATTTGCCCTATCGATCGCCGGGTCGTGCGCCTTTGCGCGTGCCGACACCGGCACCACCACCCAACCCCAGCTCGACTACACCGGCACGTCCAGAGTGATCAACGCACAAGCCTTGAGTCCCGACGTCGCCGAATGGACCTCCCGCCTCATCATCTCCGCGCCGCAGCGTCATCGCGCCGGGATAGGCCGGTTCGCCGGCGGCATCCTCGCGCGTACCTCGCGGATGGCTCAGGAGCTAACCCGCAGCGCGCTACGGTTCTTGGGCGTGCCATACTCGTTCGGCGGAACGAGTACCGCGGGATTCGATTGCTCGGGTTTCGTGCAGCACGTCTTTGCGCTGCTCGGCATTTCGTTGCCACGAACGGCCGACGCGCAATATGACGTCGGCAGGCGAGCCGTCGGGGGGCCGCACCCGGGAGATCTGGTGTTCTTCGATACCTACGGCGGCGTTTCGCACGTCGGCATCTATCTCGGGCAGGGAAAGTTCGTACACGCGAGTTCCAGTCACGGCGTCATGGTGAGCCGCCTTTCGGAATCCTATTGGGCGGCACGTTACGTCGGCGCAAAACGACTGATCGCAACGCGTTAACCGCGAGCGGGCTCTCGGCCAGGCGAGAGGGGCCCGCTCGACCCGCCGATAACGCTTGCCCTTTGCTTGTTGACTCGACGAAGCGATGGGGTGTAGCCAAGCGGTAAGGCAGCGGACTTTGACTCCGCCATGCGTTGGTTCGAATCCAGCCACCCCAGCTTTGCTGCGGAGTCTTGACGAGCTTGTCCTGAGCGAGGCGCGTAAGCGCCGAGTCGAAGGGCCATGCGTTGGTTCGAATCCAGCCACCCCAGCTTTTTGCGCGATGCTGCTGGCGATGTTTGCGACGGCGTGCAACGTGACGCAGAACGCGAATCCGGTTCCATCGACCGGGCGCTATGCGAGCGCCGCGCGCTTGGGCGCGCTCGCATTCGAGCGGGAGCAGCTCTGGGGACGAGTAGATCAAAATCATTGGGAGCCTGTCACTGCGGCGGACCCGAGCTCGCCGTGGGTCTATCAGATGACGACGGATCAGCGACCCGACTACCTGTTGTTTCGCGCGTCCAGTGACGGAGGCCGAACCTGGGGCATGCCGCGACGCGTCTGCCGGCGCGGCGTGAAGGTGCCGTTTCAGTACGATCCGCAGATCGTCGTCGCTAAGAACGGTCAGATCGACATCGTCTGCCTGGACGGATTTGCCCCCGGCGTCGTCTTCTCACGCTCCCGCAATCACGGCCTCATCTGGAGCAAAGCCGTTCGGCTCGATGGGTCGCTCCGATACAGCGACAAGCCTACACTGGTCGCCTCCGCGAGCGGGCAGGATCTCTACGTTGCGTACAACGCCGGCTACACGCTGTACGTGAGCGCATCGCACGACTACGGCGCCAGCTGGAGTGCGCCGATCAGGGCCACCGCCGCGCACTACTGGTACTACTCGTACGGCGGAACGGTCGCGCCGAACGGTGCCGTCTGGTTCGCCATCGACGGCGAGGCGGGCAAGAATCAGACGGGCGCGGGTCACGTCGAGCTCGTCACGTCATCGGACGACGGGGCGACCTGGAAAGTGCTTCCGTTTGTGAGCAGCCATGAGGGCGCGCCGTGCACGGTCAAGAACTGTTACCCGGATTTTTACACCGCGCAGGATGCGATCGCGGCCGATCGCGACGGGAACCTCGTCTTCGTCTTTGCGAAGAACGATCGCAAGCAGGGGCCGAACTCGCTGTATGCGAGCACGTCGGCGGACGGGGGTTCCAGCTGGAGCCGTCCGGCGCAGATCAACTCGGCCGGAAACAGCACGAGCCCGGCGATCGCCGCCGGCCCGCGCGCCGGCGACTTTCGATTGGTTTGGCAGGACGACCGTCAAGGACGCAAGGCGTGGAACACGTGGTACGCGCAGAGCAGCGATGCGGGCGCGACGTGGACCTCGGCGGTGCGGCTCTCGGCGCAACCGAACGGCGCGCCCTATAAGCACTCCGCCGGCTACGACTTTCCATTCGGCGATTACCTCGGGCTGTCGGTGGACTCGGGCGGCGTCAACCACGTCGTCTGGGGCGAAGGTTCGGCCGTCTACGTTCCCGGCGGAACGTGGTGGACGCGCGGACCCGGCCGGTACTGAAGTGGTTGCCCGGCGGACGCTGAATACGTCGATGGCCAGAGCACGTGATTCGTAGGAGCGAAGAACGATGCGAATTTCAGAGTTTAGCCGATCCGCGCTCGGCCTCTGCGCGGCCGTTGTCTTACTCGCGGGCTGCGGCGGCACGGTTCCGCAAACTGCCGGACTGCCATTTGCGCCGGCCGGATCGATACCGGACTGGCAGGCAAAGCACGAGGCGCACGCCGCATGCACCGCGCGTCCGGGCGAAGCAATGTGCTTGGCGCTGATTCTCGACGGGAATCTGCAGCGGAAGGCATCGGGATGGGCGCCGGCAGATTTTCAGGCCCGCTACAAGCTGCCTTCGAAAAGCAAGGGCGCGGGACAGATCGTAGCGATCGTCGACGCGTACGACAACCCAAACGTTGCTTCGGATCTCGCGAACTATCGCAAGAACTTTGGCTTGGGTACCGCAACGTTTGCCAAATACAATCAGAGAGGGCAGAAGAAGAACTACCCGAAACGCAACCCGGCCTGGGCGCTCGAAGAAGATTTGGACGTCGAGATGGTCTCGGCAACCTGCCCGAAGTGCACGATCTATCTGGTTGAAGCGGACGCCCCCGGTGAGGGTTCGCTGGATGCAGCCGAAGACGAAGCCGTGAAACTCGGCGCGCACATCGTTAGCAACAGCTGGATCTGCTACGGCTCGGTCACCTGCGTGAACGCATCGTCCTTTTCGAAGCCGGGGGTCATGTATCTCGCGGCGGCGGGCGACAGAGGATTCGATCAGTTTGGCGCGCCGATGGCCTTCGACAGCGTTGCCGCGATTGGCGGAACGGTGCTCTCCAAGAGCGGTTCGCATTACGGCGAATCGGGCTGGTCCGGAAGCGGCGGCGGTTGCGTGACCGACATCCAAAAGCCCAAGTGGCAGCACGACAAGCTCTGCTGGGGCCGGCTGACCAACGACGCGTCCGCGGTCGCCTGGGGCGTTGCGGAGTACGACAGTTACGGCGGATACGGCGGCTGGTTCACCGTCGGCGGCACGAGCGTATCGTCGCCGCTCTTAGCCGGAGTCTTCGGCCTTGCCGGCAACGCGACCAAACAGGACGGAGGGCGCACTTTTTGGCAGGACGCGGACGAACAATACCTCTACGATCTTTGCCGTTCGACGTGCCTCTTCGATCAATACGCCTACGCGATCGGCTGGGGATCGCCACACGGCATCGGAGCCTTCTGATCGCCTTACTACAACTCTAATGGCGCGAACCGCGGCAACCCTCCATGTCACGAACGGTGACGGCGCGCTCTACCTCCTCAAGAAGGCCGGAATTCTCGGAAAGCATCTCGCGTGGCGTGATCCGCTCAACGAAGGTCCGGTTCCGTCGGGCTTATCGCTCGAAGAGACGAGCGCGGTGCGCGCCGGCTATCTTACGCAGCGCGGGTTCGGCAACCCGATCCGCGTAATTCACGACTTTGACCGGCGGGACACGCAGCTTCGCCGCGCGGCGGAGTTTGCCGAAGTTGTGCTCTGGTTCGAGCACGATCTTTACGATCAGCTCCAGATGCTGCAAATCCTCACCACGCTCGACGAGCTCGATCTCGAGCCCGGCCAAACGTCGGTCGTCCAGAGCGATCAGTATCTTGCCAACATGACCGTCGACGAGATCTTTCCGCTCCTGCCCAAGCGACGCACCGCCACCGCGGCGATCTTCAAATCCGCGCGGCGCAGCTGGGAACGCTTCACGTCCGCCGTCCCCCTCGACCTGTTTGCGGCGGCTGGAGAGGACGCTATCGGCTTGCCGTTCCTGCGAGCGGCGATGCGGCGTCTTTGCGAAGAGTATCCCTGGACGCGCGACGGCCTGTCGCGTTCGCAGCGCCACGCGCTTTATGCAGTTGCCCAGGGGCCGGCGCGTTTAGAAGAGCTTTTCTCCCGCGCGCAGGCGCGCGAGGAAGCGTTTTTTCTGGGGCAGCGAGCCTTTTCGAAGATTCTCGAGGATCTGTGCGCCGGCGAGGGTGCGCTGATCGAAGATGAAGAGGGGAAACTCGTCCCCACCGCGTTGGGACGTCGCGTGCTCGCGGGCGATGCGGATTGGCTCGACGAGCATCCCATCGATCGCTGGGTGGGCGGTGTTCACCTGCGTCCCGAGCATCTTGCGCGCTGGGACGACGATGCCGCGCGCTTCGTATGAGCATCCGATGAGGGCTCAAGGCGATGCCGGGTTGAAACGCGAAGCCAACTGCGACGATGACGCACGACGAACTGAACATTGACCTGAAGACCGAGGATAACGGCGAGACCCTCGTTTTCAAGTTGCGCGGGAGCCTCGATATCGCGACGGCTCCGACCGTCCGCGCCGCCTTGAGTGAGGGGACCGAGAATGACGGTCATCACCTGATCGTCGATCTCACGCAGCTGGAGTTTCTCGATTCCACGGGTTTGGGGGTTCTGATCGGGGCGCACCGACGTGCGGCGGAACACGGCGGCTCCTTCAGGCTCATCGTAAGCGAAGGCTCGATCTCACGGCTCCTGAACATCACGGGGCTCGTGAACGTCTTTGCGGTCTACCACTCGATCGAAGATGCGCGCCGCGAGCGCGCGCGCGTCAACGCCGCGCTGTAGCTCGATCCGCCTTCAGGGTTTTGCGTACGCTTCGTCGAGCAACTCGACGACGTGCCTTACCGTCGCACGATAGCCGGCATCGCGCAGTCCGGCGGAAATTTGAATCGCGCATCCCGGATTGGTCGTTGCGACGATCGTCGCACCGGTCCGCGTAATAGCGTCGACTTTCCGCCGCCGTAACCGCGCGGCCATATCCGGTTGCGTGAGGTTGTAGATACCGGCGCTGCCGCAACAGACGGCGCTCTCCTCGAGTTCCGCGAGGCGTAAGCCCGGGATTCGGTTCAGGAGACGGCGCGGCGCCGCGGCGATGCGCTGTGCGTGGACCAGATGGCAGGCCTCCTGGTACGTGGCGGTTGCCTCGATCGATCCAGACGCCTCGCCCAACTCCATGGCGTCGAGCACCTCGGTGACGTCGCGAACGCGACTGGAGAAGGCCGCCGCTCGCTCCGCCCACGCATCGTCGCCCGCAAAAAGTTCGGCGTACTCTTTGAGGGCGCTCCCGCAGCCGGCGGCGTTCACGACGTAGACGTCGGCGCCGCTGCGTTCGAAGGCCGCGATGTTGCGTTTGGCCAGCTCGCGCGTGAATTCCATGTCGCCGGCGTGTAGCGCGATCGCACCGCAGCAGCCCTGCTCGGAGGGTACCGTCACGGATAGCCCGGCGCGGTGCAACATGCGCAGCGTAGCCTCGTGCACGCGGCCGAAGAGCACCGACATCACGCAGCCGACGTGCAAAAACGCCAGACCCTGCGCGCGCTCTGCCTCGATGCGCTGGCCGCGGGCGTAGAAGAAGGTACCGGGCACTTGCGGCGCGAGCTTCGCCGCATCTCCCAAATGGAAGATCCGCGCGAGCGATACCAAGCCGGTCAGTTGCGCGAGACGCAGCAGGCCGGCCGCCGTACGCATGAGATCGAGCCGCCCGAAGAGCGCGCGCAGCAACCGCCGGTTCATCTGATGGGCGCCGGCGCTTTCGTTCGCACGCTGTGCCCGCTCGATTTGGCTGCGGGCAGTTTCGACCAACTGGCCGTAGCGAACGCCGGAGGGGCAGACGGCTTCACAGGCGCGGCAGTCCAGACATTGCCACATCTGCTCGACGAAGCCGGGGCTGAGGAGATCTAGGCGCGATTCGCCGACGGATTTGATGAGACTAATGCGGCCGCGAGGCCCCGAGGTTTCTGTCATAGTCTCGAGATAGGTTGGACACGACGGCAGGCACAAGCCACAACGAATGCAGGTGTCGTAAATGGAGGGATGGGGCTGGTCGATTCCGCTGAAGCCCGTGAGCGCATGCTCGGCCATTGGCACCAGTCGCTTCGCCCCCGGTGAGCGCGAGCTCTCCAAGATACCGCCAAGTGATTTCGGAGGTAGCGTGAAGAAACGGATCAAGGTCGCAGTAACGGGTGCAGCCGGACAGATCGGATACGCGATGATCTTTCGCATCGCGTCGGGCCAGATGTTCGGACCGGACACCGAGCTGGAGCTGCAGCTCTTGGAGCTGGAGCAGGCGCTGGGGGCGCTCGGCGGGATCGCCATGGAGCTCGAAGACTGCGCCTTTCCGCTCCTCAAGGACGTCCGCTACGGCTCGGATGTCAACGCGGCGATGCGCGGAGTGAACTGGGCGCTCTTAGTCGGCGCGGTTCCGCGTAAGGCCGGCATGGAACGCTCGGATCTGCTTCGCGTCAACGGGGGCATCTTCTCCGAACAAGGCCGCGCGATCGATGCCAATGCGGCGGACGACGTACGCGTGTTCGTCGTCGGCAACCCTGCCAACACGAACTGCCTCATCGCGATGAACAACGCGCCAAGGATTCCGCAGAGCCGCTTCTTCGCGATGACGGCGCTCGACGAGCTACGCGCTCGCGCGCAACTCGCGAAGAGAGCGGGCGTGGACACGACCGAGATCTCGCAGATGGTCATCTGGGGAAATCACTCCACGACGCAGTACCCAGACTTCGCGAACGCTCGCATTAGCGGGCGGCCGGCCCAGGAGGTCATCGCGGATCGAAAGTGGCTCGAGGAACATTTCATACCAACGGTCCAAAACCGCGGCGCGGAAGTGATCAAGGCGCGCGGAGCGTCTTCGGCGGCATCCGCGGCCAACGCCGCAATCGTCGGCGTCTACAACCTAACGCACGACACTCCTCCGGGGGAACACTACTCGGTCGGCCGTTGCTCGGGAGGCGAATACGGGGTCGATCCGGGCCTCATCTTTTCGTTTCCGTCGCGGACCGAAAACGGCATATCGCGGATCGTCGAGGGCATCGATCTCGACGAGTTCGGCCGGCGCAAGCTTGCAGAAACGCTCGAGGAGCTGCGCAAGGAACGCGACGCGGTAAAAGAGCTCGGATTGATACCCGCGAAGTAGGCCGCATGCCCGGCCCGCAAAAGGATCATCCCGAACTCGACCTCGTCCACGTGAACGTGGCGTCGGCGGCGGGCGCTTACACGGTAGGCAGCGCCTCGTTCTTTCGATACATCCTTCGCCTAGGTGAGCTTGGCTTGCCGCTTTCGATCGCCGATCAGGAGGCCGTCGACGTGCTCTCGGCGGTTCCGCACGCGCTGGGCTCGGACGAGGAAGTTCCTTTTGTTTCGGGACGCGGTTGGCGGGTCGTGCCCGCGCAGGGCGATCTCGATTGGCCCGTGCTGGAAGCGACGCCCGGCCGGCTGCACAGCGCGCTCGAACGCGCTCGGAGTCTGCTCTGGACGCACGCGGCCCGCTTCGCGGTCACCGCCGGGGAGATCGCGGCGATCGAGGAAGAGCTCGACGCGGTCTACGGCGTGTTGATGCGCGCGGAAGCCGCGGGCGTTGCAGTCAACATTTCGTACGTAGTGTAAGGCCTTTCTCGTGATCCTCGTCTGCGAATTGCCGCTGCGCGGTGCCGGCGGCGAGCCGATTTCGTTTGCCCGTACGATCCATTCGCACGGCTGCGCGCGGCTGGCGCCTGCAGAGCTGCAAGACGAGCCGCTGGAGTATCGGCGCTCATTTCGCGTTGGCGGCCGCGTCGTGGAAATCGCGATGCAGGAACGCGACGGCAGACTCGTCGCGCACGCGGCCCGCAAGCTGCGAGAGCGCGATGCCGAAGCGATCGCAAAATCGATCGGTCGGATGTTCCGTCTCGACGACGATCTCTCGCCGTTTTACGCGCGGATCGCGGAGGACGAGCCGCTCGCGTGGGCGGCACACGGAGCCGGGCGAATGTTGGCGAGTCCGAGCGTCTTCGAAGACGTAATCAAGACGATCTGCACGACTAACTGCGCGTGGTCGGCGACGATCCGCATGACGCAGGCTTTGAGCGATCTCGGCGGCGGAGCGTTTCCTGAAAGCGAAGTGTTGGCCGGGGCACCCGATGCGTGGTATCGAGACGCGGCGCGGATGGGTTATCGCGGAGCGTACGTGAAAGCGATCGCGCGCGACGTAGCGAGGCGAACCCTGGACCTCGAAGCGTTGCGCGACAGAGAGATTTTGGACGCGGACGTCGAGCGTAAACTCCTCGAACCGCCCGGGATCGGGCCCTACGGCGCCGCGCACGTCATGCAGCTGCTCGGGCGCCACAGGCGGCTCGTCCTCGACTCTTGGACGCGCCCGAAATACCTGCGGCTGGCCGGGAAGAAGCGGGCGGCGGACTCGACCATACGTCGAGCCTTTGCGCGCTATGGAGAGTATGCCGGCCTGGCGTTTTGGCTCTGTCTGACGCGCGACTGGATTGAGGACGAATAGCAGGCAGGCGGTCAGTATGGTCGTACTATCCAACGATGCGTTGGTTAAGGCCGATTTACGTAGCGATACTGATTACCGCATTTGTGCCGATGCAGGCGCGCGCCGGCACGACCGGAGGGATCATCGGGCGAGTCGTGGACTCGCAGACGCGGGCTCCGCTCGCGGGAGTCACGGTCAACGCGAGTTCGCCGTCGCAGAGCGCTGCGTCGACGACCGACGCGACGGGAACGTTTCGATTTCTCACGCTAGCGCCCGACACGTACACGCTCTCGTTTTCGAAGACGGGATACGACCCGGTAACGCAGCCCGGCCTTTCCGTCTTCGCGGACCAGGTACAAAGCTATAACGTCTCCATGAACCGAGCGCTCCGCACAATCGCGCGCGTGGTTGCGCAGACGGCGGCCAGCCTCGTGAAGGCTGGAACGACGAGCGACGTCTACTCGGTGAACTCGGCCGGACAACAAGCGGCGCAAGGGCTCAGCGGCCCCGGCAGCCTGAACAACGCCTACGGCGCGATCGCATCCGTGCCGGGCGTCGCGCTCGATCAGAACGAGCAAGGCTGGTGGCAGACCCTGAAGGTCCGCGGCGGCGACATCGATCAGGTCGGTTACGAGCTCGACGGCATCCCCGTGAATCGCGCGTACGACAACGCGCCGCAGACGATGTTCTCGAGTCTGGGAAGCCAGGAGGTGCAGGTCTACACGGGCGGCGTGCCGGCCAGCTCCGACGCGCAAGGCATCTCGGGCTACGTCAATCAGGTCATCAAAACGGGCACGTATCCCGGCTACGCGGACGCCAATCTCGCCGTCGGCTATCCGGCGTTCTACCACCAGGCAGCGATCGAGGCGGGCGGGTCGACTCCGGATCGCCTATTCAGCTACTACGTCGGGATAGGCGGGAGCAATCAAGACTTTCGCTTCGTTGACAACTCCAACGGGGCGAGCATTCCAAACTCATTCTTTTATCCGGTTAGTGCCGTCCCGGGTTCCACCTGCGGCCTGACGACGTGCACGTCGACGAAATATTCCAACGGTTTCGTCTACACGGGAACGCCGTCGCCCGTGCTCTTTACGAGCGGCTTGGGCTTTGCGCTGGCGACGCAGTCGCTTCGCGACGATATCGTCGACTTGCATTTCGGGATCCCGCATAAGAGCAACGGGTTGCGCGACGACGTTCAGGCGCTCTGGATGACGAGCGAAAATCTCAATCAGTACTACAGCTCGATCAACGACTTTGGCCGAAACACGCTGCAGGCACTGTTCGGCCCGCTGGTATGGGACGACTCGTTTCTGTACCACGGCACGCCGATGAAGCCGTTCAATCCGCCCCAGCTTACCAAGTATCTCTTCCCATCGAGCCCGCCGCATGCGATTCCAGGGCCTGCTTCCCGACAATCTCCGGGACCCCAACGAAAACAGCGTCGCGGTTGAGAAGCTGCAGTATCAGCACGAGTTCGATCCCTCTTCGTACGTCCGTCTCTACGGCTACGCGATGTACTCGACGTGGAACATCAACGGCTACAACTCGACCGCGCAGCCGTTTTACGGATGGGAGCTTCCCTACTTCCTTCCCGACTGGACGTATGGCTTCAACCTGAGCTACGCAAATCAGCTCAGCTCCCAGCATTTGTTGAGCGTCACCGGCGCTTACACCCAGTCAAACCTCCAGCGCTACGACGTCACGTTCTTCCCGTCGAACTGGAACATCACGAACTTCGTAGGAACGAACGGCAAATGCTACGATCCGTCGACCGGTCTGCAGATCGGCTGTTACGATCAGACACCGGGCACGCTCAGCAACCCCTCGCCGCCCCCGACGTATTCGTGTGCTTCGAATCCAAAACTGCCGGCGTGCAAACCGGGCGTGAATCCGCAGTGGCTCGTTACCTCGACGACGTTCAACGGCAACCTGAATCAGGTTCATTCGCAGCTTACCGGCTATTCAGTCGACGGATCAGTGGCGCCCGGACGATCGCTTGAACGTCAACTTAGGTTTGCGGGTCGAAAACTTCAAGTATCTCTTCGGCGACACGAGCCCCAACGATCCGGCGCGTCAGTTTTGGTTCAACGCGTACAATGCGGAATTTTGCTTTGCGCCGGGCGCCAACAACAACAAGCCGATCGATCGCACGAATAACGGAGTCGGGCCGTGTCCCGTCGTCAACGGCGTCACCACGGTGCCGCTGGCGCAGTCGCCGTACGGGCCGCTGACCAACACGAGCGGAGGCTCGTATTCGACGGCTCGCTTTCAGCCCCGCATCGGGCTAACCTATTCGCTCAACCCCGATAGCATTCTGCGCGCATCGTTCGGCGTTTATGCCCGGCCGCCTAACTCGTCGTGGGTGCAGTACAACACGCTCCAGCAGAACCTGCCGCTATTCCTTGGCAACCACTTTTACGGTTACGGGTTCAATACGCCGGATCACTTGATCCGGCCGGACACGTCGTACAACTACGACATGTCCTGGGAGAAGAGGCTCAGAGGAACGGACTGGAGCTTCAAGGTCAGCCCGTTCTTCCGGGCGACGCGCGATCAGCTGCAGAACTTCTTCATCGATCCGCAGGGCGGTTTGGAATCCGGACTCAACGTTGGCAACCAAGTCAAGCACCGGCGTCGAGCTCGCGGTTGCGAAGGGCGACTTCTCGCGCGACGGTCTCAGCGGGCAGCTCGCTTTTACGTATACGCATAGCCAGATCCGCTACCAAAACTTTACCGGCACCTCTCAAAACGTCATCGATCAGCTCAACGGTTACATCAAGGCGTACGACGCGTTTCTCAAGGGTCACGGCGGGTTTGAGTGTTATTTCTACGCGTCGGCCGGCGGCGCAGGAACGAACAACTGCAAGCAGCCCGGCGTCGTGGCGAATCCATATTACAACCAGCCCTACCAAAACATCTTTACCGATACGGCTTGGTATCCGACCTACGACGTCATTCCCGGACCCGTGGCGGCCGCCAACGGCTACGCGGTCCCGTACATTGCTGCGCTGATCGTGAACTACCGGCATCATCGCTTCGCCGTGACTGGCTCGTGGAATTTCGCGTCAGGTGCCGAGTACGGTTCGCCGACGGCGTGGCCCGGTTACAATCCGAGCACGTGCTTCGCGCCGCCGAGGGCGTGGGTTGGCGCACACGGCATCGCCGCCGACCCCGCGACCTGCACGATAACGGAAGCCTGCCGCTCTTCATCCCCGACAAATTCAGCGGCGGATTCGATAACCTCGGCGCGTTCAAGGAACCGTGGCAACTGCAGATGGGCCTCGCGTTCAGCTACGACGTGAGCCCGCGGATCACCGCGAGGATAAACTTCACGAACCTCCTCGACATCTGCGGACAGCGCGGTTACGCGTGGGACAATCCATGGGTGTGCGTCTACGGGTCGCTGCCCACGAACTTCTTGTATCCGTCCGGCAACTTCTACCCGAACTCGAACTCGGCGCATCCGCCGCCGCAGCTCCAATATCCCTACGCGTTCTGGTTCAACGGCAACAATACGGGATTCTTGGGCGTCGTCGCGCCGCTGCAAGTCACCGGCTCGGTGAACATCAAGCTCTAAGGACCGCGCGCGCATGCGATCCGCCGTCGTAGCGCTCGGTTACGTTAAAGTCCTCGGCCAGCGACCACACGATGAAGAGACCGCGGCCCCGTTCGCTCAATAGATCCGAAGGAAGCTTCGGCGACAGCGTGAAGCCGGGGCCGCGATCCAGCACGTGAAGGACCGGTGAATCCTGGGTCCAGTCGAACATGATTTCAATCGGTCCCGGAGCGAAACGCACCACGTTTCCGAGCAGCTCTCCGAATACCAGCTCCGCCGCGTCGAGGTCCTTTCCATGCACTCCGCGTTCGCGCAGGGCTGCCACGAAGGAATGCCTCGCTTTATGTGCGACGCGGACGTTATTCGTATCGAAGGCCCACCGGCCCGAGCGAACGCCGGCGGCTCCTTCGTCGGCGGCGGCGAGCCGCAAGGTCAGCACGACGACGTCGTCGGTGTGTCCACGCTTTAAGGCCGCGCGATAGACTGCAGCCGCGGGATTCGCGCTGTTGGCAAGCTCGGGCCGCGAAATTGCCGCAACCAATCGATCGTGACCTCGGATCACGTCGCGATCCGCTTCGATTAGGCCGTCGCTGTAGAAAACGACGAGGCCGGGGCTCGGAAGCACCGTCGTCGCGGCGGTTTCACCCCGGACGCGAAGGCCCAGCGGGAGTCCACTCGTCCCCAACATGGTGATTGTGCCGCTTGCGTCCCGCAGCAACGGCGACGGATGTCCCGCCGAAGCGTAGGTGAGCGCCCGAGTGACGGGATCGAACACGCCTACGAAGGCGGTCACGAACGTATCCGGATGTTCGGTCTTTAGCGTGCGATCTGCGGCGTCGAGCATCGAGATCGGATCGGCGTACACCTGCGCGACGCCGCGAATGACCTGACGCATCGATGCCATGATGACTGCGGCGGCAAGGCCGCTGCCGGCGACGTCTCCGATAGACACGACGATGCGTCCGTCGCTCAGACGCAGCGCATCGTACCAGTCGCCGCCGAGGAGCTCGCGATCGTTCGACGGCACGTAGATACCACTGAAGTTGAACCCGGGCACTTGCGGAAGGGAAATTGGGAGCGCGGCGCGTTGAAACTCAGCCGCGACTTCGCGCTCGCGTTCGTAAAGGCGCGCATTTTCAATCGATACGGCAGCCCGCTTCGTCAGCTCCTCGAAGAGCGGCAAGTCTTCGTCCTGATATTGGCGAGGCGTTTCGGCCCAATACGCCACCAGCGAGCCGATCGTTCGTCCGTGCGTGCGCAACGGCACCGTCACCGTCGAACGCGGTGCGAGCTCGCGGATGACGGCGAGCAGTCTGGGAGCCGCAGCTCTCCTGATCATCTCGTCTCGGACCTCACGCACGATGATCGGGCGGTTCTGCCGAAGGACTGCTGCGATGTGCGGTTCGACGCGCGGATTGTGATTGTAACGGCCGAGCAGCCGCTCCACCAGGCGCATTTTCGCCGGATCGGCGTGGATCACGGCGACGGTCTTCAGTCGATCGTTGTCATCGAACAGATCCACTGCGGCCCAGTCTCCGAACTCGGGGACGATGATTCCGAGCAATCGATCGAGCGTGGTCTGCAAATCGAGCGACTCCGCGAGCACCTCGCCGGCCTTCGCGAGGAACGCGAAATGTTGACCCTGTCGCTTGTAGTCATCGATATCGGTGCAGAGGCCGAGCCAGCGCTGCGCGCCATCTTGGCCACGGTCGATGGGCGAAACGTGAACGCGAAACCAGCGAGCGACCCCGTCGGCTCGCCGCAAACGAAGCTCGACGGCGAAAGCGGTGCGGTGTTTGACGCCGTCGCTGAGCGCCAACTGAGTGCGCTTTGAATCGTCGCGATGAATAGCCGCTAACCATTGCCGAGTAAGGCTTTTCGACTTTCCGCTCGACGACCGCGGGCCGGTGTAGTCATACCACTTTTGATTGAACCACTCGATTTGGCCGGTGTCCGTCGCCGTCCATGCGATGTGCGCGATAGCGTCAAGCGCGTCGCTCTGGAGATACATCCTTACTTTTTGGCCAGCGGGCGGAAGAAGAAGAGGTCGCGCATACGCTTAGGATTACTTTATGCGGTCGCGCGGGTGGGCCTGGTCGTACGCGCGGCGTTTATGGCCCATAGCGAGTTGAAGGTACACCCCGGTCGTAGCGAGGCTTTCGTGCCCCAAAAGCTCTCGCACCGTTTCGAGGTCGACGCCGTTCTCGACTAGATGCGTCGCAAACGAGTGGCGCAGCGTGTGCGGGCTGGCGTGCTTTTGAACGCCGCTTACGCGGTAGATGTTGTTGAAGATGCGCCAGACGTGTTTCGGCGTGATGCCGGCGCCGCCACGGCCGAGAAATAGCCGGGGATCGGTGCTGCGAGGCCGCATGCGCACGTAGGCTTCGATCGCCGCCGCCGCGGTGCGGTTGATCACGACCGTGCGCTGCTTGTTGCCTTTGCCGGTAATACGGATGGTGCGTTCCGCCAGGTCGACGTCGGCGAGCCGGACGCCGGCCACTTCGGCGCGCCGAATGCCGCTCGCGTACAGCAGCTCGAGGATCGCGGAATCGCGGAGACGGGCGGTGTCCGTGCGGCCGGCGAGCGACGCTCGCAGGAGCTTCATGACGTCATCCACCTTCAGTGGAGCGGGCTTTCGTTTGGCCACCGATGGGCCCGGAATCGCGAAGGCCGGATCGTTCTCGATGACGCCGGTGATCTTCAGAAACCGGTAAAGCGCCCGGATCGACGAGAGCTTGCGGCAGACCGTCCGGCTGTCGTAATCCCGGGCGTCGAACAGGTGCGCGATGTACTGACGGATCTGGGAGGCCCCCACGGTTCGTAGCGACGCGCTCGGCGCTTTCTCGGCCAGAAAATCGCAGAACTCCTTGAGGTCGCGAGCGTACGCCGCCACGGTCAAAGGACTGCGCTTGCGCTCCGTGAGCAGGTAGCCCGCCAGGTCCCCCACCAGCGGATCGAGCCCTTCGGGAATAGCCGCCTCGGCGTTGACCCGGCCCTTCTTACGCGCTGCTGAATGCGACATAATAACAGTTTTATCGCATTCGAGAAGAGCCGGCAACGCCCTCCCGGCTTTAGAAAACGCCCGGCGTAAGGGCTAGCGCTTCAGCTCGATGTAGATCGCCTCGAAGGGCCCGTCGGCGAGGCTTTCGGGCAGGTGCTCCCAGGCCTCGTCAAACTTCAAGAAATCGCCGCGTTTGGCGCTGATCCGTTCGGAGGTTCCGTCGGGATAGGTGAACGTAAAGTCGCCGTCGGTCAAGAAGACGCCCACGCCGCGGCGGTGCTGGTGCATGACGGACTTCTCGCCGGGCGCGTAACGGATGCGAACGATGCGGATCTCGTCGTCTTCGGTCTCAACGGCGTAATGCTTGGGGTCTAGTGCGACGGCATCGCGTTCGAGTTGGGTAGCGGTAGCCATGTCGGTGCTCCCCCTTTCGTTAGAGAGAGCGAGCCGTTTCCTACTTGGTGGACGAGTACCTGCGCTGGCGGGCCGCAGCTAGCCCTGGTTCTTGCAGGTGAGGAGCCAGGCGGTGAGCTGGAGCTTCTTCAGGATTGCGGTCTCCTTGTTCTTCCGCGCTTCCGAACAGTTGCCGTTGCGGAAACGCTGCCGATCGGCGTAGTACTCGACGTCGACGACGAGCCGGTTCGAGTTCGTGTAGACGTCGAACTGCTTGCACCATCCCTGCGCGTAGCATTGCTCGACGACGGCGAAATCAAAGACCTTCACGAGGTCCTTCACTTGACCGTTGTCGCCTTTCTGATCGGCAGTCAGACCTCGATCGTGCGCCGCCTTCGCGACCCACCTATCGTAGGTCAACTGCTCGCGGTACGTCAGCGGGAACCCCGTGTCGTTTTGATAGCCGTCGAGATTGTCGGGGTCGACGCCGTCGAAGCCCTTCTGCTTGCAGAGGGCGAGCCGGTGCGCCATGATCGGTTCGAGAATCCGCGTCTGCCGTACGTCGAGCCAGCGCTCTCCCTTCCACCCGCTGTCGGGCTCGCCGAGCACGCTCTTCGGAAACTTGCTCGCGTCGGGGCGCCAGTTCTCCCACGTCCCGGCGTCCACGTAGCACATTGCGCGGCGCTTCATGGCATGGAGCCTCTTCACGACGGACGCCGGCGTGTTGAACATATCGAGATCGTAGATCTTTGCATTTACGCTGAGATCCAGCTTTCCCGAATACTGGATTTGGTACGACTCGTCCGCTGTCGGAATCCATCGCGCTTGAGGCAGGGCGCGTCCCGAGTCGAGTCGCGACGCGTTCGGGGCGAGCGGCACGCTCGATCCGCCACACGCAGATAAGAAGAGCGCGAGCACCGCGCAGCGCGCGGGGAGTTGAAAGAGGCGCGCAGGGACCATCGAAGAGCGTCTTCGTGAAGCTTACGCTCCTTCTTCTTCCCGCGGTGACGTTGGTCGCGTGCAGCACGACACCGCCCTACGTCACGACCGTCGGCGTCCTGAGGCCGGGAGCGACGCTAGCGGTGCGTGTCGGGCAGGCGACCGTGAATGCCTACCAGCCGGTAACGGGCCAACGCCGAAATCTTTTCACGCTTTCCGCTACCGCGCTGCCCAAGGGCACGCCTCCGCCCGCGCCGCGACTGCGCGTCGCGCCGCTCGGTCTGACCGTGAACGCGCCCGGCCCACTCGCGTCGCTGCTCGTGCGCGTTCCGGACGGCGTGAACCTCGTTGTGGACTCGCAGCGCGGCGACGTCAACGTCACGGACATCAACGGCAATGCTCGCATCGTCGCGCTCCAGGGCAACGTGAATGCGATGCTGCCCGGTTACGCGCAGGCGGCCGTCGGGCGTGGGAATCTCTCGGTGACGATGGGCTCCACCGATTGGCCGGGCACGCTGCATTTCTCGACGCAGCACGGAGACATCGAGTTGCGCGTTAGCGCGAGAGCCGCGTTCGACGTGCATCTCCACACCGACGACGGCACCCTCTTCACGGATTTTGCGTTGCGCGGCAGCTCGCGCGGGCGCGCAGAAACGATCGACGGACGAATCAACGGCGGCGGCGCGCACGGCATCGACGTGGAAGCGGCGACCGGAACGATTCGGCTGCTGCGCCTACAGCCCCAACCGTGATCGAGCGAGGAGCGCCTCGCGTGCCTTAATCAGGCGAACCATCGCGTCGTTGTAGGGCGTGGGCGTCGCGGTGCGGCGGCCGAACGCCACGACCGCACCGTTGATGTGGTCGATCTCGCTGGGATGGCCCGACTCCAAGTCGTACGCCATCGAACTCTTCGCGTCGGCGCCGAGGGCGATGACTTCGGTCACGTATTGCCACGGATTCACAAACGGCAGGTTGATCTTGAGCGCGGCCGCGACGTTGGCCGTCTCCTCGGCGAGCGCCTCCGCGAGGCGCGCCGCATTGGGGTCTCGTGGAATGTCGCCCGCGTCGCAATCCAGCAACGCCGACAGTGCGTTGACCGACGCGTTCGCCACGAGCTTGCCCCAGAGGTGCGGGCGAATGTCGTAGACGATCGATGCGCGCAACCCGCTGCGCGTGAGGAGATCGGTCACCGTGCGCGCGGTCGCCATTGAAGCGCTGGTCGATCCGATGATCGTGTTGCCCTGTTCGGAGCTGCGCACGCGGCCCGGCGCGACGGTCTGCGACGATTCGGTGGTGATGCCGAAGATCACCGGGACGGCGCCTCCGAGCGCCGTTTTGATCGCGTCCTCGTTGCCTATGCCGTTTTGCAGCGAGATGACCGGCGCCGCCGGGTTCAGCTCGCCGGCGAATGCGCGCAGCGCGCGCAGCGTGTCGACCGCCTTGACGAAGAGAAAGAGCATCTGGGATCCGTAGAGATCGCGCGCGCGTCGCGCGATGGAAACCTTCCGTACCGGTTCGTCGTTGACGCGCAGGCCATCGCGCTCGACGGCCGCGGCGACCACGGTGTTGTCGTCGAGCATGGTAACGTCACAACACGCGGCCAGATGATAACCGAAGAGCGTTCCCATCGCGCCCGCCCCGATGATCCCGACGCGCGGCCGTTCCGACATGGATTTCTTCAGACGTTCCCTAAAACTGGTATTGAAGGCCGAAGGTGTTGCGGCGCGTTGCGTGCGTGATATCCCGCTGCCCGAAAAAGAGCCGCATGCCGGGGGTAATGTGCACGTTGCCGTACAGGTCGATCATCGGATAGGTCAAGTCGTAGATTCGCGTCTCGAGCCCGAACCCACGCAACGGCGCGTACTCGCCCAATACGCCGATCTGCGAGTAGAGGACGCCGGCCCCAAACCGAAAGTCGCCTTTGGTTTGCGACAGCACGGCGTTCCACGTCGTGTTGTTCCCAATCGCGTTCGCGCCGATCGTGACGTTCGTACTCGAGTGCGGCAGCAGGACGAGGTTGATATCCCCCAGCGGGCCGCGGCTGGAAGTCAACACGGGGTTGAGTCCGGTGACGTGCTGCGGGGAGAGCCCGCTGAGGCGGACCTGAATAGCGACCAAATCGTGAGCGAGGTTGGCGAGCTTGCTGTGGAGGCGGTCGCGCATCGCCGGCGAGATGCCGCCGCCGGAGGGCGGGCTGCTGCCGGCCGGCCCGGGTGTGGCACCCGTGTCGACGCCGGGAACGTTGCTCGTCCCGCCGAGTTGTCCCAGCAGCGAGTTGGCCTTCTGCATGACCGCGTCGAGGTTGGCGATCGTATTGCGCATCTGCGCCTGCGTCTCCGGATTGCCGGTGACGGTCCGGAGGTCCTTAGTGAGCGAGGCGATCGTCTGCGTCATGTCGGCGATATTTTGCGTGGTCGCGAGCAGGTTCGTTTTGACGCGGGGGTCAGTCGCGATTTGCTGCAACGCCGTCATCGAACGGTTGAGAGCGACCGCCGTGGAGTTGAACTCGTCCAGCAGTACGCCGAGCTTCGTGGAATCCGTCGAGGCCGCGCCGTTGAGCGTCTCGGAGAGTTGCGCGACATTGGCGCCCGCCGTCGAGAGGTTCCGCTGGAGGCTAGCGCCCAACGCGAGCAGCTCGCCGGAGAGCTGCTGCATCGACGCCTTGGTCGTGACCGTCAGGTCGTTGGCGTTGTTTAGCGTCGTCTGCAGAGTGTTGAGCAGCTTAGGGGTCCGGGCCTCGATCAGCGCCATCACGCTGTCGAAGCGCTTGAGCTCGCCCTGACCCTCCTGGAGCAGATCCGCGATCGTTGCGGTATTGGTTCCGCGCGGCTGCTCGGCAACCGGCAGCACCTGGCGCGGAAGTAGCGGGAGCGGCGGCTTCTCCCGGGGCGGCACGATGACGATGGCGGGCGTGCCCGTGAGCGGCACCTGAATCAGGAAGCGCGACGCCTGTGGGACGTCGATGTTGCGATTGATCGCCAGAATCACGTCGACCGTGTTGTCAGGCAGCAACTCGATCGAGTCCACCGAGCCGACATCGACGCCGCTGAAGTACACGAGCGCGCCGGGAGTCACGCCGGAGGCGGATTGAAAGTGAACCCCGATGCGGTAGCCGGTGTGCCGCGTTCCGAAGTCCGTGATGACGTAAAAGATGCCAAAGAGCAGGAGCAATGCGACAATGGCGAACGCGCCGACCTGAGCCTGCCTCGTCATAGCCGTGCGTATTGGCCCTTGGGGTGAAAGTGCCTCGCACCCGGGCGGCCAAGCGAGCCGCGCCACCAATTAACGGGGAAAGGCTCGCCCTGAGGCTCCGTCGCTGCTATAATAGCTGGCGGAAAGGGTCGTTGTGTTACACCCAGATTCTCCAACCGAGCCTGTAGAGGCCCGGCGGTTCGACATGAACGCCTTCGCCGTTAGACGCGGGGGTGAGTTCGACGTTGGCGCTCTGGTGGCTCTGCGATACACCCCGACCGAACGTGGCGCAACAGCAACTAATCCAGCACTCTTCACGGTAGAACCGGGAGAACATCCATGAATCAACTCAAGCGCGCAAACGGCAACGGCGTGCTCTCGCCCCAAATCGGCAACCCGCAGAACGCACAGCGCTTTACGGTGAATCTCTCAGCCGACGTCGGCAGCGAACTACGTGAAATGGCTTCCCAGCATCACGTAAGCGAAAGTTCGATCGTCGAAGTCGCGCTACGCCAGCTCTTTCTGAAGATCGACGGGTCGGCTTTGGGGACATTTTTGCGCGACCGCGGGGCCTGTCTGCGGCGCCGCTAGCGCCTTAAATCGGGATGGGGCCGATTTCGGATCCCTGCAAAAACTGTTGAACGATCGGATTCGTCGAGTTGCGGATGCGCTCGGCGCTGTCGCAGGCGATGATCGCGCCCTCGAAGAGCATCGCGACGTAGTCGGCCATCCCGAAAATGGATTGCAGGTCGTGTGAGATGACGACGGCCGTCCCCTTCAGCTTTTCGCGCAGCCTCAAGATCGTGTCCGTGATTAGGTTCGTGACGATCGGATCCAGCCCGGTCGTCGGTTCGTCGTAGAGAACCAGCTCCGGGCGCGTCACGATCGCACGGGCGAAGCCTGCGCGCTTGAGCATTCCACCGGAGAGCTCCCCGGGCAGGTTGTCGTACGCATGCGCGAGTCCGACGCTTTCGAGTGAATCCATTACGGTCCGGCGGATCTCCGCTTCCGAGAGACGCGTGTGCTCGCGCAGCGGCAAGGCGACGTTCTCACCGACGGTGAGGCTGTCGAGCAGCGCCGAGAATTGAAAGGACAGACTGATCTTGCGCCGCACGCGATTGCGCTGCTCTTCGCTCATGTGGCAGATATCCTGATTCCGAACGTAGACGTGCCCTTCACTCGGAAGCAGCAGGCCGTCCAGCAGGCGCAGGATCGTCGACTTGCCGGCGCCGGAGAGGCCGATGATGCAGGTGATTGCACCCTCGACGATGTCGAGGGTGCAATTCTTGAGGATCACGCGTTCGCCGAACGCGAGCGTGGCGTTCTCGATGTGGGCGATGAGCCTGGGTCGAGCGTCGTTCATCAGCCGAAGAGCAGGAACGTAAGCAGAAAGTTTGACGCGAAGATCAATATGATTGCAAGAACGACCGCTGAGGTCGTGGACTGACCCACGCCCGCGGCGCCGCCCCGCGTCGAAAGACCCTGATACGCACCTACCATCGCGATGATGATCGCGAAGACGATCGACTTGAGCAGGCCCTTGAGAATGTCGGGGACGTCGATCGACTGGCGCACCGACGAGATGAATGCGTCGTAGGAGATATGCGCGTAGGTCTGTGCGATCCACGCTCCGCCGGCGATCGA
The DNA here is from genome assembly GCA_963759245.1 of Vulcanimicrobiota bacterium. GTDB lineage: Bacteria > Vulcanimicrobiota > Vulcanimicrobiia > Vulcanimicrobiales > Vulcanimicrobiaceae > Cybelea. The sequence continues at coordinate 1,177,887 of CAVWYN010000003.1, forward strand.
GACCACGTCGGCGAAGATGGTAAGCAGCGGGAGCATCAGCAGGAGCGCGAGCAACCGCGGCACGACCAAGAATCGCGACGGTTCCAGTCCCATCGACCGCAACGCCTCGATCTGTTCGGTGACGACCATCGAACCGAGTTCGGCGGCGATGGCCGAGCCGACGCGCCCGGCAACGACGACCGCGGTCAGCATCGGGCCGAGCTCGCGAACGGAGGCGTACGCGACCGCGCCGCCCACGACGTTCGCGAAGCCGTAGGCCACCGCTTGTTGCGCCGACTCGAGGGATATCACCATGCCGGTAAAGAGCGAGGTCAGCATGACGATGATTGCCGAGTGAACTCCCAGCAGCGCGCATTGGGAAATCGTCTCGGCGATTCGAATTCGTAGGCGGGCCATGAAGCCGATCGTCTCGGCGGAGAGAAGCGTTAGGCCGCCGGCGTATTCGAAGAAATCGCTCGTCGCGCGGCCGAAGCGATCGAGAAATTTCATCGCTCATCTCGCGCGAGCGCGGCCACCGCGGTCAAGACGGACTGCGTCGCCTCGATCCGTTTTACTGCCACGCCGCGTTCGGCGGCGAGGTTGAAGTGCACCTGATTGACCTGCTCCAGGCGCCGGTCGACGTCGCGCAGATGCGCGCGCGCCTCGCCTTCGAACCCTTGGAAATAGCGCCGTGCCGCCGCGAGATACTGCGAACGAGTACGCTCGTCTACGGTCCCGTTACCGACGGCGGTCTCCACGTTCTGTTGCGCGTGCTTCATCGCGCGGTCCGTGATGTGGAATGCGCCGATCCGCGCTACGAGCTCGCGGAACTCGTCGTCAACCGGCATGAACCGGCAAAGAGGCGCTCAGGGCGGCGGATTGCGCAGCGAAGAGGCGGCGCACGCCGCGCTCGGCCAGGGCCAAGAGCGTGTCGAGCTCGCGCCGGTCGAAGGGGGCGGCTTCGGCCGTGCCTTGCAGCTCGACGAAACGGCCCGCGTCGGTCATGAACACGTTCATGTCGACGATCGCCTGACTATCCTCGTCATAGGCAAGATCGAGCAGCGGCTGACCCCCGACGATGCCGACGCTCGTCGCGGCGACCATCGTGACCAGCGGCCAGCGCGCTGAGTCGGCCGGATCGAACCGGGTTCGCAGCGCGAGCGCGAGCGCGACCCATGCTCCGGTAACTGCCGCCGTTCGCGTTCCGCCGTCGGCTTGGATGACGTCGCAGTCGAGCCAGACGGTGCGCTCGCCGAGCCTAGCCGTGTCCGTCACCGCTCGCAGGGCGCGACCGATGATGCGCTGGATTTCGTGCGTCCTGCCGCCAAGCCGTCCCCTTGCGGCTTCGCGCTGCGTGCGCTCCAGCGTTGCGCGCGGCAGCATCGAATACTCGGCCGTGATCCAGCCGAGGCCGCGACCCTTCATCCAGGCCGGCACGCGCTCTTCGAGCGAGGCGGCGCAGAGCACGCGCGTGTTGCCGACGCTGATCAGCGCGCTTCCTTCGGCGTACTTGAGGAAGCCCGGCTCGATCGATACCGGTCGCAACTCGTCGGGCGCGCGCCCGTCGCTGCGAATCATTATTCGACGGTGACGGTCTTGGCGAGGTTACGCGGCTGATCCACGTCCTTGCCTTCGATGTCGGCGATATGATACGCGAGCAGCTGCAGCGGAATGACGTTGACGATCGGTGCGAGGAGCTCGTGGACCTTTGGCACGCAGAAGACGTGATCGGCCACGCTCTTGGCCTCGTCGTCGTCGCGGTTTGCGACTACGATGACGGGCGCTTCGCGCGCACGCGATTCCATCAGGTTGGAGAGCATCTTCTCCCGCACGCGGTCCTCCGTCACGATGCCGACCACCGGAACGGTCGAGTCGAGCAGCGCGATCGGGCCGTGCTTCATTTCCCCAGCCGGATAGCCCTCGGCGTGAATGTATGAGATTTCCTTGAGCTTTAATGCGCCCTCGAGCGCGGTCGGGAAGTTCACGTAGCGGCCGATGAAGAGCACGCTCTGAGCCTTGCGCAGCTCGCGGGCCACTTTGCGGATTTCGGCCGACTCATCGAGCACGACGTCGACGGCGGCCGGGAGTAGTTTTGTTCCTTCGGCGATCTCCGCCAGCCGGGCCTCGTCGACCGTGCCGCGCACCCTCGCGAGATAGAGCGCAAAGAGCGTCATCGCGGTCACTTGCGAGACGTACGTCTTCGTCGCGGCCACGCCGATTTCGGGGCCGCCGCGCGTGTAGAGGATGCCGTTTGCCAAGCGCGTCAAATGCGAACCGAGCACGTTACAGATCCCGAGCACGCCACAGCCGGCCGCCTTGGCAATCCGCACGGCCTCGATGGTGTCGGCGGTCTCGCCGGACTGCGACATGGCGATGACTAGCGTCGTGGGATCGATGACCGGATCGCCGTAGCGAAATTCGCTCGCAAGCTCCATCTCGACCGGCAGATGCACGAGCGATCGGAGCAGATACATCCCGACCATTCCCGCATGATACGCGGTGCCGCAGCCGGTGATCGCGATCTTGCTCAGGCTCGCGAGCCGCTCGACGTCGATCTCACCCAGCTCGGCGCCAAGGTGGACCTTCCCGCTTTCGTCGACGCGTCCGCTCAACGTGTCCTTGATGACCTGCGGCTGCTCGAAGATCTCCTTGAGCATGAAATGTTTGTAGCCGGTCTTCTCCGCCGAGCTCGCATCCCAGGTGATCGCAATGGGATCGCGCTCGATGTGGGTGCCGCGATAATCAGTCAGACTGAATCCATCGCGCCCGACGACGGCGATCTCGCCCTCCTGGAGGATGATCTCCCGGCGCGTGTAGGGCAGAATCGCCGGCGTATCGGAAGCGACGTACATCTCTCCGTCGCCGATGCCGAGTACAAGCGGGCTCGCACCGTTTCGCGCAAAGACCAAATGATCGGGATCGTCGCTCGAGATAACGCCGAGGGCGTACGCCCCCCGGACCTCATGGACCGTGCGGCGCACCGCCGTCTCGAGATCTCCGTCGTAATGCAGCTCGATCAGGTGCGCGAGGACCTCCGTGTCGGTCTGGCTGGTGAAAACGTGGCCGAGCTCGATCAGGCGCGCGCGTAACGCCGCATAGTTCTCGATGATACCGTTGTGCACGACGGCGATCTTGCCGCGGCAATCGAGATGCGGATGGGCGTTCGCATCCGAGGGCGCCCCGTGGGTCGCCCATCGCGTATGACCGACGCCGACTACCCCGGAGAGCGCGTTTCCGTTCGCGAGGCGCTCGGCGAGTCGCGAAAGCTTGCCCTCGGCCTTCGAGCCCGCGAGAATGCCGGCTGCGTCGATCACGGCGATGCCGGCGCTGTCATAGCCCCGGTACTCGAGGCGCCGCAGCGCGTCCAGAATGATCGGAACGCTATCCCGCCGCCCGATGTACCCGACGATCCCACACATATTATCCTCTGCGTGCTCCGCACTGCGAGGATAACGTGTATTCTAAAAGGCACTCCGGCGCTTCGCGCCTGCGCGCCCCCCAGCGGCGAAGCCGCGGGGCTCCCCTGAGCACCGTTACTTGATTCCTTCGCGCGTCCTGCGGTAGAGAATCTTCCCCTCGGCAATTTCGTCGAGCGCGATCGAAACCGGCTTGTTGGGATTAATCGTCTCGCGATCGACGAGAGGCTCGCTCGCGAAGTATTCGCGGCGATCCGTCGCGGGAAGCTGCTGCACTCGGATCCAGTTATTCAGTTGGCGAGCGCGCTTGGTCACGATGTTGACCAGACTAAATTTCGAGTCGGCATGCTCCAGCAGCACGTCCAGATCGCCGAATACCGATTTGCTCATGAAAGTTGTTGTGTTTCCTTTTAAGCTCAAGTTCGTTTAGGACGACTCGACGCGCCGAATCGAGTCGTCGGGATACCGGTGTAAGCGGAAACGTTCCGCTTGTAAGATCGCCTCCAGGTCGCGAACCGCCTGCTCCGAGCGATCTTGCTCGTTGACCACGATGTAGTCGAACCTGCGGATCATTTGCATCTCGCGCTGCGCGATCTCCAGCCTTCGCGCCACCTCTTCGTTCGTCTCGGTGCGACGAGCGAGCAACCGTTCGCGAAGGTTTGAGAAGCGATCCGGCACGAGAAAGATCAGCACCGCGCCCTCATACGCCGCCTTAACGGCAAGCGCACCGTTGACCTCAGGCTTCATGACGACGTCGTACCCCTCGCTCAGGGTCCTCTCGACGTAATCGCGCGGCGTCCCGTAAAGGTTGCCGTTATACTCGCGCCACTCCAAAAGCCGCCCCTCGTGGCGGAGTCGCTCGAACTCCTGCGCTGAAACGAAGAAATAGTGTTCTCCGTTGCGCTCCTCGGGCCGTGGCTGACGGGTCGTCGCCGAGACGGAATATCGGAGGCTCGCCCGGCGCTCGCGCAACGCCTCGACGAGGGTATCCTTGCCGGCTCCTGACGGCCCTGACACGACGAACAGCAGACCCGGCCCCGTGATCAACCCTCCTCCGTTCACGCTGCCGGGCCGCTTGCCCTACGCAGCGGCTTAGGGTCCTAGAGGCTACAGAGGGCTGCCTGCATCGCGGAAACGACGTCGGGGTCGACCGGCACCCCCGGCGGCCGAACGTAGCGCACGCGTATCGCCTGGCCGTTGTGGACCGCAAATCCCACTTGCAGCACCTTGGCATCGGGGAGCCGAACGGTCGCGACCCCCGCGGCGCCCGGACACGGCCCGAAAGGGCTGCTTTGAAGCTTGACGCCGTGTTGTCGAATCAGAGCGTCAACGGCGACTTGCGACGCGAGGTCCTGCAGCGTTCCGTCAAACGCGTATGCCTCGTACCGATATTGCTGCTGGTTCGAGCCGACGGCGGTGGACCACGCATTGGTCGTCCCCGGGATCGGCTGCCAGCCTTTGGGGGCTAGTGAGGTAGGGCTGCATGCGCTCAGCGCCGCGAAGAGGGTTGCGGCCAAGGCGATTGTCTTCATGACTATAAGTTTGTTTGATGCTGACCGATTGGGTCCTCATCCGGCGGCTCGCTCGCGAGCTCGATGAGCGTCTTCGCGGAGCGCGCGTAGAAGACGCCGGGCTGCTCGCCGACGGACGCATCGGTCTCCTCTTTCGGCTGCGCGGCGCGCGCCCGCTTTTAGCCATCGAGCTGTTCGGGTCGCCGCCGCTGATCACGCTCGAGACCGGCGAGCTCGGGATCTCTCCCGAGCCCGGTTTCGTGCGGGCACTCGCGCGTTCGCTGCAGGGGATGGCGCTGGCGAGCGTGTCGGCGCGCCGAAACGACCGCCTTCTTCGCTTCAGTTTCGCGGCGCGCTCGCGATTCGGAGTCGGCGACGAGCTCGACCTTTACGTCGAGCTCGTCCCACGTTTCGGCAACCTCGTCTTGGTCAAGAACGAACGGGTCGTGGCGGCGCGCAAGGAGTTCGCGCCTTCGGAGAACGGGCGCCGCCGCGTCGTGGCAGGCGAGCCGTACGCCCTGCCGCCGCTGCCCGCGCGGGTTCGGACCATTTCGCCGACCGAGCCCGCAACCGACGATGCGGCGCTCGATTCGCCGCTGTACGCGTATCGCCGCGATGGAACGTTGGTGCAAACGTACGTCGCGCCGCTCGAAGGATTCGACGACGCGACGAAGACGCGCGAAGCGTCGCTCTTGGCGCTCTTCACCGAGTTGCGCATGCAGGAGATTGTCCGCATGGGTGAGCGGCGCAACGATCAACGCCGGCGAACTCTTCTAAAGCGCCTGGACGAGCGCGAGCGTAAGTTGCGCGACGAGGTCGCCACGCTGAAGGAAAAGCGCGCGCACGCGGAGCGGCGCGACGCGCTGCGCGCGGAAGGCGAAGAAATCTTCGCGACGCTGCACGAGCTCTGTGAATCCGAGCGTGAGGCTAAGAAGGAACGTGCCGGCAAGCTCTTTAGCGAATACAAGAAGCTCGGCAAGAGTCTTCCGCACGTCGCGGTTCGGGCACGCGCTCTTGCCGCGGCGCTCGTCGCGGTCGATGCGCTGCGCTGGGAGGCCGAGCGCGCCGCAGACGAAGATCTCGGCGACGTCGAGACGGCGGTCGACGAGCTGCTGCCGCAGCGCAAAGCGCAGGCGCCGCGGTCGCCGGTGAAACGGCGCAAACGCGCGCTGCTCGAACTTCGCACACCGCACGGTTCGCGGATCGTCATCGGGCGCTCGCCGCTCGAAAACGCCGAGCTCACCTTTCACTTGGCCCGACCGGACGATCTCTGGTTTCACGCACGAGGCATTCCGGGCGCGCACGTGATCCTCGCGCGCGAGAATCGCGTTGAGGCGCCGGAGGACGACGTACTAACGGCCGCCTCACTCGCGGCATTTTACTCGAAGGCGAGAGCCGCAAACTCTGTTCCGGTGGATTACACGCTCCGGAAGCACGTCCGCAAACAACGAGCCGCGCCGCCCGGCCTCGTTTGGTATACCCACGCCGATACGATCGTCGCGCAACCAAAATCGCTCGACTCCTTTGGTTAATGTCCCGTCTCGGGACGCCAGGCGCGCTCCCGGGGAGGACCCGCGTTGCGAGCGCTGCAACCATCCGTTCATACTGGCACGAACTCGAGGAGGCTGTACGTGAAGAATCCCTTGGACTCACTCTGGGGCACGGTGATCAGCGGTTTCATCTTGACGCTGATTCTGTGGGCGATCGCAAGGATGATCGTCTCGCACTCGATGGGCAGCGGCGCATGAATCCGACGACCGATTGGATTCTTCGCTGGTTCCACATCATGGCCGGCATCATGTGGATCGGGCTGCTCTACTACTTCAATTTCGTCAACGTTGCCGCCGTTAAGGAGGCGACGGCCGCCGGCGAGGCCGCGCCGATCTCAAAGTACGTCGTGCCGCGGGCATTGCTCTTCTTCCGCTGGGGCGCCGTCGTTACGTGGATCTTCGGCGCTGCCCTCCTCGGCGGTTACTCTGCCCCGAATGGAATGAACGGTTTGGCTGCCGCGTTCGGCCTACAAGGAACGATGGCGCCAATCGGCTTGGGCGCGTGGCTCGGAACGATCATGCTCGTCAACGTTTGGACGTTCATCTGGCAGAACCAAAAGAAGATCCTTGGGATCGTTCCGGCGAGCGACGACGAGAAGGCTAAGGCGCGTCGCGTTGCGTTCCTTGCCTCGCGAACGAACACGATGCTCTCGATTCCGATGATCTTCTTCATGGCGACCGGGCCCACGTCGATGTCGCAATTTATATATCACTAACATCGCGTTGGACTGCGCCCAACGCTTTGGCGCTGCGCCCCCGCGCGGACTATCGCCGCGCGGGACCCCCTAGGGCGTAAGAACGATTTTGCCGATATGCGCGCTCGACTCCAGTCGAGCGTGCGCCTCGGCTGCGCGGTCGAACGGATAGACGGAGTCGACGACGGGGGCGATCGGGTAGCGCTTCGGAAGCAGCGGCCAGATTCGTCTGCGGAGTTCACGAGCGATCGCGGCCTTTTCGTCGGACGAGCGAGGGCGCAGACTCGATCCGAGAATTGTCCCGCGTCGGGCGATCAACCGGCCGAGATCGAGCTCCACGACCCTGCCGCGACGAGTGGCGAGGCAGACGATTCGGCCGTCCAACGCGAGGCATTCGAGATCGCGGCCGATATAGTCGCCGCCGACGATATCGATTACGATGTCGACGCCGCGCCCCGCGGTAATCCGCTGCACTTCGACCACGAAATCCCGGACGCGGTAGTCGATGGCGTACGACGCTCCAAACGATACGGCGGCGGCGCATTTCTCTGCTCCGCCGGCGGTCGCGATTGCGGAGGCGCCTAGCGCTTTAGCAAACATGATCGTGGTGCTGCCGATGCCGCTCGTTCCGCCATGCACCAAGACGGTCTCCTCGGCTCGAAGCCGGGCGCGGGTGATCAGATTATCGTAGACGGTGAATGTATTCTCCGGCAGCGTCGCGGCTTCGATCGCGCTCCAGCCGTCGGGGATGGGAAGCAGCTGGCCTTGCGGAACCGCGACGAACTCGGCGTAGCCGCCGCCGTTGGTCAGCGCGCACACCGCGTCCCCGATGCGCCATTGCGTGACCCGCGCTCCGAGCCCGGCGACGGCGCCGGCGACCTCCAAACCTAGGATCTCCGCATGTCCGGACGGCGGCGGATACCGCCCCTGCCGCTGCATCATGTCGGCGTGTGAAACGCCGGCGGCCTGGACCGCGATCAGCACCTCCTCGGGACCGGGCTGCGGATCTGAGCCTGCGCGAATCGTCAAGACTTCCGGGCCGCCGGCCGAGTCGAACGTCACGTATCTCACGCGGACCTCACGACGAACATCGCGTCGCCGAACGAATAAAAGCGATACCGCCGTTCGATCGCCTCGGCGTACGCGCTGCGAATGCGCTCGAAACCGCCGAAGGCGCTGACGAGCATGAGCAAAGTCGAGCGCGGCAGGTGGAAATTCGTGATCATGGCGTCCACGATATTGAAGCCAAACCCTGGGGTGATGAACAGGTCGGTGACGTGCCGCCCGGGTTCGACGCGCCCGTTGTCTCGGACGTTGCCCTCGAGGGCGCGAACGACGGTCGTACCGGCGGCGACGACGCGACGCCGCTCGCGTCGCGCGCGTTCGAGCGCTTCCGCGGCGCGCGGGTCGATCGAATACGCCTCGGCGTGCATCGCGTGCTCCGCAACCGTCTCGACGGTGACGGGACGGAACGTGCCAAGCCCGACGTCGAGCGAAATGCGCACTATTTCGATGCCGGCCCGCTCGACGTCGCCCAGCAGCTCGGGCGTGAAGTGCAGCGACGCGGTCGGCGCCGCGACGCTGCCTGGCTCACGGGCGAAGACTGTTTGGTAACGCGCTTGCGCCTCAGCAGAATCGTTGCGGATGTAAGGCGGCAGCGGCATCCGCCCGGCGCGCTCGAGAAATTCCTCGAACGGAACGCCTAAGCTCAGCTCTATCTCGCGCAATCCTTCGTCCATCTCGCGCCGTACGGTCGCCTCGCCGAAATCGCCGAAGGCGACGCGTTCGCCTGCGCGCAGCCGGCGAGCCGGACGAGCGAGGGCGATCCAGGCGAGCGCGCGCGCGTCGTAGCGCAGCGAGTCCGCGGGATGCAGCAAGAGCAGCTCCGCCCGACCGCCGCCTGGCAGACGTCTCCCGAGAAGGCGCGCGCGGATGACGCGTGTCTCGTTAAGGACGAGCACGTCGCCGGGCCGCAGCACTTCAGGCAGGTCCGCGAACTCCCGGTGGGCGGTCGCGTCCGCATCGAGCACCATCAGCCGGCTGCCGTCGCGGCGCGCAGCGGGGCTCTGTGCGATCAGCTCCGGCGGCAACTCGTAATGGAAATCTGCGACGGGGCGATTAGCGGTCGAGATTATCGATCGTTGCTCCCGGTAAGTAGTACCCGAGAATCTCGGACGCCGCGCTTCCGGCCAATGCCATCCCGCGCGCGCCCCACTGACAGAGGCCCACGCCGTGTCCAAGCCCACCGCCTTCCAGCGCGAGGCTAGGCGCGTAGGGAACGTGCTGCAGCTTCGTGACGAGCAGACTCGGCAGGACGCGCGTTCCGACTCCGCGCCGGAACGCGGTTCCCGCCACGATCGTGCTTCCGCGCTGCGCTGATAGCTCGAACCCGCGCGCTCGACCGCTGAAATCTCGTTGTGTGATTCGCACGTCGGTAATCTCACCCAACGGCGCAAGCGCGACCGAGAAGCGCATCGCGAGGTCGTCCAAGCCGATCATGGTCGTCCAGCGATAGTTCGGCGAATCGGTGCACGTCGTGCAGATCACTCCCTGGAGATACGGGAGCGGCTCGCCTCCCCAGGCATCGCTCGACGCCTCGGTATGCCCTCCGCAGCACGACGAGTAGGCGATGCGCGCAAAACGGCTTGCAAACTTCAGCACTCTCCCGGCGCTCGCGTTGACGGCCGCCGTGCCCGAGGGCGTCTCTCCCGCGACGCCCTCGTAGAGCTGGTCGAGCTCGGACGGAATCAGGTCGTACGATCGGCGTGGATCGCTCCGCTGGAGCACGTACGTGCGCGCGCAGATCGATTGCACTTCGAGCGCCGCCGGCGGCCAGCGCGCCGGCATCTCGCGCGACACGACGCTGTACAGATACTCTTCCAAGTCGACAACGTTCACGATCTGTCCGTCGTCCAGGCGCTGGTACGTGCCGCGATAGGCGCGTCCGTCGAAGTTGAAGAGATTCTGCGCGCCCGGCTCCACGTTGCCGGGTCCCAACAGCACGCGCAATGCGGGCCTTCGCGACAAGATCGCGGGATCGGCGTCGCTCTGCGCGCGCGCGACGGCCGGGAACAGGAGCGGCGCGGCGGCGACCGTCAGAAACGTACGGCGCCGCATCAGCCTGCGTACTCCAATGCCGTTAGGGGCTGCGATTCCGCGAGGTCGACGCCGGACGTTTCCGGGATGAAGCAGGTCGAAACCAGCGAGATCGCGGCCATCGCCATGAGATAGAGCGCGAGCACCCACGACGCGCCGGCCGAGAATTTGAGCAGCAGCGTTGCGACGAACGGCGCGAGTCCCCCGGCAAAGATCGCCGCACCTTGGTATCCGACCGATACGCCGCTGTAGCGTACGTTCGCGGGGAACATCTCGCTGAACATTGCGGCGAGCGGACCGTATGCGGCGCTGCAGCTGAGCTCAAACAGGCAGACTGCGAGAACGATCAGGCCCGGCTCTTTCGTGTCGACGAGGGCATAGATCGGAAAGGCGAGGACGAAGACCGCAGCGACCGCCGCTACGAAGATGGGACGCCGGCCTACGCGGTCGGATATCCATCCGGCAAGAGGTATCGTGGCGATCCCTACGCAGCTGCCTGCGATGTTCGCATTGAAAAAGACGCTCGGCGGCAGCTTCAGGAACGATTGCGGCCCGGCCCCGTAGCTGATTAGCTGCGTCGTGATCAGATAGAATCCGCCGTTGACGACGAAGAACGCGCCTCCGGCAAGGAGCACGGTTCTCCAGTTGTTGGAGAGCACCCAACGCACCGGCGCCGAGACGACCTCCTCGCGCCGTCTGACGCCTTCGAACGCGGGCGTCTCCGCGATGCTCAGGCGCACGATCAGCCCGACCCCAACCAAAATTGCGCTGACGAGAAATGGGATTCGCCATCCAAAGTTGAGAAATGCCGCGCTCGCGTTACCGCCGACGAAGAATCGCCCGGCGACGGCGCTGAAGACCAGGTTTGAAAGGATCAATCCTACCGGAACGCCCATCTGTGGAAAGCTCGCAATAAAACCTTTCAAACGCGCGTGCGCGTGCTCCGATGCCATCAGCACGGCGCCGCCCCATTCACCGCCTACTGCGATTCCTTGACAGAGTCGCAGCGCGATCAGCAGCAACGGCGCCCACGGGCCGATGCGTGCATATGTCGGCAGCAGCCCGACGAGAAACGTCGCGAGACCCATGATCGTCAGCGTAACTACCAGCATGGATCTGCGCCCGAGTTTGTCCCCAAAATGTCCGAAGACGATTCCGCCGAGCGGGCGCGCCAGGAACCCGACCGCGAAGACCGCATACGATGCCAGCTGGCCCGTGAACGGATCCGATTTTGGAAAGAACAGTTCGGGGAAAACTAGCGCGGCCGCCAAACCGTAGACATAGAAGTCGTACCATTCGATTGACGTGCCGATCAAGGTCGCGGCAGCGACCAGGGCGCTTGAGGAACGCTTCAGAGTAACCGCTCCTGCGCGGGCGCCATACCGGTGACGCCGAGGTGCCGATAGGCGCGCTCGGTTGCGCGCCGGCCGCTGGCCGTTCGCGTAACGAATCCTTCCTTGAGCAGGTAGGGTTCGACGACGTCTTCGAGCGTCTCCGCGTCCTCCGTCAGCGTCGCGGCGATGGCGGCGATTCCGGCCGGACCTCCGCGGTACTGTTCCACGATCGTGCGGAGAAACGCGCGGTCGAGGCGATCCAATCCCAGCTCGTCCACGCCTTCGCGCTGCAACGCTTCGCACGCAATCGCATCCGTGATTCGGCCGTCTGCGCGCACCTCCGCGAAATCCCGGACCCGTCGCAGCAGCCGGTTCGCGATTCGCGGCGTTCCTCGGCTCCGCGATGCGATCGTTCGGGCGGCGTCGGCGTCGATCGGAACGCCGAGAACGCTCGCCGAACGGCGCACTATGCGCTCCAGCTCCGGCGGCGGATAATAATCGAGATGCTGCACGATCCCGAAGCGCTCGCGCAGGGGCGCGGTAAGCATCCCGGCCCGCGTCGTCGCGCCGATTAGTGTAAAACGGCGCAGTGGGAGCTTGAGCGTCTTGGCGTACGCGCCGCGATCGACGACGAAATCGATCTGAAAGTCCTCCATTGCCGGATAGAGGAACTCTTCTACGACGTGCCCGAGCCGGTGAATCTCGTCGACGAAGAACACGTCGCCTTCCTCGAGCGACGTAAGGATGCCGACCAGATCTTTGGGCTTTTCCAGCGTCGGCCCGCTCGTCGGCCGAAAGTTCGCGCCCAACTCGCGCGCGATGAGCCCTGCCAGCGTCGTCTTGCCGAGCCCAGGTGGGCCGTAGAACAGAACGTGCTCGAGCGGCTCGCCGCGTTGCTTGGCTGCGGCGATGGAGATGTGCAGGTTCTCGACGACGCGCTCTTGTCCGACATATTCTTCGAAGGATCGAGGACGTAAACTCGCGCCGTAGACTTCGTCTTCCAGCGTATCCTGCGGATCGACGATGCGCTCCGCTTCCCCGACCGGCTCCACAAAAGCGTCCGCGGGACCCAGCAAGCGCCGCCGCGCCTTGGGCTCGCTCATGTCGATCCTTTCGCCTTGTGCCGGTATATCTCCGCGAGCAACAACTCGGCCTCATCGATGCTTGAATTCGCCTTCAAAGTCTCGCGAATCATCGCCTCTCCTTCGCTGCGCTTGTAGCCCAGCTGGAGAAGAACCGCAAGCGCTTCGTCGGCAAAATCGGGGATCGCGAGCGGACGCGGGGGCGGCGCATCTTGAATCAAGAGAAATTTCGCAACCTTGCCTTGCAGCTTTGCGACGATGTCGCGAGCCTTTTGCTGTCCGATGCCGGGCAGGCTCTTCAAGTATGCATGGTCTCCGCGATCGATCGCCGCTGCGATCGTCGACATCGGCGCGGAGAAGGCCCGCGCCGCCGAACGGGGGCCGATCGACGCTACCGTCAGCAGCGCCTCGAAGAATTCGCGCTCGATTGCGTTGGTGAATCCATAGTACGTAAATCGGCCGCTGTTGCCGTCGAGGTTTACGACGGCGTAGATCTCGAGCGTGACGCTCGCTCCAGGCTCGGTCGGTACCTTCTCGGCGATGCACGGAGGGAGGACGATCTCGTAGCCGAGGCCGGACGCCTCGACGAGCGCGGCGTCGCCGCTGCGCTCGACGAGCGATCCCGCGATTCTAGAGAACACGCGTTAGGGAACCCGCTCCGGGCGGTCGATGACGTTGAGAAACGCCAGCGCCAGCGCGAGCGCGTCGGAAACGTCGTGCGGCTTAGGCGCTCGTCGCAGGCCGAGCAGCTGCGTGACCATCGCGTTGACTTGCTCCTTGCGTGCGCTTCCGGATCCGACCAGCGCGCGCTTGACCCTCGCATGGCCGAGCGTGTGAACCGCGACGCCCGCCTGCGCGCCGGCAAGACAGAGCACGCCGCGAGCGTGTCCCATTAAGAGCGCCGCGCGTGGATTCTTGTATGTCGTGTAGAGCTCTTCGATCACGATGAGCTGCGGCGCGGTCTGCTCGATGACCTGGCTGATGCCGGAGTGGAGCTCGTTCAGACGCTCTTCGAGAGTCGCGCTCGAACGCGGTACCACCACGCCGGCTTCGATCAGACGTACGCGACCGTTGCGCCGCTCGATGACGCCGTAGCCGGTGGTACGCAGCGCGGGGTCGATGCCTAGAACGCGCACTCCAGGTGCTACGGTGGGGGCGTCCCGTTCACGGTCACGGTAACCGACGATTCGGGCGGCAGCGCGGTTCCGGCGCCGGGCACCGTTCCCACGACCTTGCCCCCGGCGCCGACGGTCGTCGTGTACTCCCAGCGCGAAACCGCGTAACCGTAGGCTTCCAACGTTTTCAATGCGTCGACCGGCGTCATGCCGCCGGTATCGGGCACCTCTCCGGATACCGACAGCGTAATCGTCACCGTGGTTCCTTGCGGCTGCGCGCCGGCCGACGGCGTTTGCCCGACGATCGTGCCGTTGTTGGTACTCTGCTGTGCGTAGCGAACGGCGATTTGAAAGCCGGACTGCGTGAGCGTCGCGCGGGCTGCGGCATAGTCTTCGCCGACGACGTTTGGCAGGTTCACGGCCGGGCCGTTTCCGGACGGCGCGGCGAGCGGCCCGCTCGCAGAGGCCGCGTTGACGACGAGACGCACGATCGCGTTGCGATCGAGCCTCGTACCGGGAGCGACGCTCTGGGATGCGACCGTGTCGGGCGGGGTGCCGGTGACCGTCTGACTCGTGTCCAGCGTGATGCCCAACCGGCTCGCGCGATTCTTAGCCTGTTCGACCGGCATGCCGACGAAGTTTGGAATAATTACCGGCGCAGGCCCGTTCGAAACGGTAAGCGCGATGCGGATTCCCTCGGGAACCTTGGCGCCGGGTTTCGGGCTCTGGTCGATTACGGTATTAGGGAGCGTGTTATCGTAGCGCCGGACGAGCGTGACAGCGAACCCTTCTTGCTGCAGCGTGCTCTGCGCATCGTTGACGCTGTATCCGCGAACGTCGTCAAGCCCGCGGAGCGGCTTTCCGTTGCTGATTACGAGCTCGATCACTTGGTTCTTCTCCACCTTGATGCCCGCGGACGGTGACTGGCGGATCACGTGATCGGGCGGCACCGTTTCGCTCGCGCTCTTAGTGAACCGTGTTCGCAGGCCCGCGTTGACGACCGCCTGCTGCGCTTGCGCTTGCGTCATGCCGGTATAGTCGGCGACGACGATGCCTGAACCGAACGATAGCGACTTCCCGAAGAGTAAGTAACCGATTCCGGTGGCTAGGAGCAGCGCGGCAATCAGAGCGGGGACGATCCAAGGCGAGCGGCGTCGCGGGCGGTCCCATTCGTCCTCGGCGCTTGCGTATCGATCGGGCATCGGTGAGCGGCGCGGCGGCAGCGACGCGCGCCCCCGCCCGCGCGTTCCCGGGGTCGCGGGCGCGTCGTCGGAGATACGATATCCTGCCACGGTAGGACGTTCGCGCGCCTCGCGCAACGCGGTGGCGAGCTCACTCGCCGACTGAAAGCGATGCTCCGGCTTCTTCTGCAGCAAGCGGTTGACGATCGCGGCGAGCGCCGGGCTGACGCCCGAGGACGCAGCGTCGATCGTCGGGACGGGATCGCCGATATGCTTGAGCGCGACGGTCACCGGCGATTCGCCGGTAAAGGGCAGCGTGCCCGTTAACATCTGAAACAGAACGACGCCGAGACTGTAGAGGTCGGCCGTTTCGTGCACCTCGTGTTCTTGCGCCTGCTCGGGAGAGATGTAGTAGACGCTACCCATCACGAGTCCCGGTTTCGTCAATGCCATCGTCTGCTGCGAGACGGCGCGCGCAATCCCGAAGTCGGACAGCTTGACGACGTCGTCCTTCGTCACCAGAATGTTCGCCGGCTTGATGTCGCGGTGCAGGAGACCCTGGCGATGGGCATAAGCGAGCCCGCTGGCGATTTGCGTAGCGTAGTCGATCGCTACGGGTTCGGGAAGACGTCCGTCGGCGGCAATGATCTCCGCAAGCGAAGATCCGTCGACGAGCTCCATGATGATGAAATACGTATCGTCCTGATGGCCGACGTCAAACGTATTGACGATGTTAGGGTGCGACAGCTTGGCGGCCGATTCGGCTTCTTGATAGAACCGCCGTACGAACTCTGCATCGGCCGCGTACTGCTCGCGCAAAACCTTGATCGCGACGCGGCGGCGCAGCAAGATGTCGGTGCCGCAGTAGACCATCGCCATGCCGCCCTCGCCGAGCTTCCCATCGAGGCGGTAGCGGTTATTGAAGATCTTCTCTTCGATCAATTACCGGTAGCCTCCAACGCGGTTCGCAGCACGTCGCGGGCAATCGGTGCGGCGTACGTCGCCCCGTAGCCGACGTTTTCCACGACCACCGAGAGCGCGACTCGAGGATGCTCGGCCGGCGCGAAGGCGACGAACCAGGAATGCGAGCGTCCTCGAGGATTAGTCGCCGTGCCCGTCTTCCCGGCGACGGTCACGTGCGGCAACTGCGCCGGAGTGCCCGTTCCGCGCTGCACGACGGCGATCATCATCTGCGTGACTTTCGCTGCCGTGTCGGGCGATACCGGGTTTGCGAGCGTCGACGCATTCGAGACGCTCGCCGGGATCCCGTCGCGGACGATCTGACGGACGATATATGGGCGCGGCTCCTCGCCGCCGTTGGCAATCGTCGCTCCCAGGAGCGCCATCTGTAACGGCGTCATGAGCAGCGCCCCTTGACCGAAGCCCATCTGCGCCAGCTCGCCCGGAACGATGCTCGCCTTCGGCGGAACCCGATCGGTCTGAGCCGGCAGCTCGAAATCGAAGGAACTGCCGATTCCCCAGCGCTGTAGATAGTCGTAGAACGTGTCAACGCCCATCTTCAGCGAGATCTGAGCGAAGTCCACGTTGCTGGAAAGTGCGAACGCCCTCGTCAAATCGGCATATCCCGTGGCCTCGCTCTCGTTATCGTGCAAGACAAAATCTCCGATGACAAGATACCCGGGATCTTCGAAGTGCGAATCCATCGTGACGGTGTTGCTGTCGAGCGCGGCGGCGGCGGTGAAGATCTTGAAGGTCGAGCCCGGCGGATAGAGCCCGTCAACGGCCCGGTTGAGCAGCGGTGCGTCGGAGTCGGTGCTCAGCGACGAAAACTCGGCATCGAAGTCGTTGGGATCGTAGCTCGGCACGCTGGCTAGCGCGAGCACGGCACCGCTGCGCGGATCGAGCACGACGCCCGCCGCCCTCGGATAGCGCGAGAGCAACGAGAAGAGCTGCGATTGGATCGCCGGCACGATCGTCGTGACGACGTCCGCGCCTTGCGCGGCGACCGGGCTTCCTCGGAGCGTCGCGGCGAGCGCAGCGAGCTGGGCAAGGGGATCGCCGCTGGAGTCCGGCGGCGTCAGCGCGCGATCGAAGGCGCCCTCAATCCCACTCGTTCCGTAGCGTACCGAAACGTATCCGACCGACTGCGCGAGCGCGGCGCCCATCGGATAGAGGCGTCGTCCGCCAACGGTTTGCGCGAGCACCGTTCCGTCGGTGCCGAGGATCCGTCCCCGCCGGGCTTGGAGCAGCGCGTGGCGCGGGTTGTTCGGGCGTTCGGCGATGTGGGGTGCTGCGATCAGCTGGACGTAGACCTGGCGCACCGCCAAGATGGCGAAAAGGAGTACGAAAAACGCCGAGAGACTTCGTATTGTGCGGTTGGTCATGCCTCACGCAAGACGGTGTAGCCTCCGTCGGCGCGGACCGCCATGTGCGAGCGGCCCGGTTCGCCTTCGAGCAGCGCGTTGACCATTGCGCGAGCGACGTCTTCCGCGACGCCGCCGACCGTGAGAATCGCTTCGACTCCGAGGTCGAGCAAGAGCGGCGGCGCGACGTACGCGCAAGCCGGCAGCGTCGCAAAGTGGCGATCTTCGTAGATTCCGGTTTGCCAGGGACCGCGCTTGCCGAACACTTGCGAGTGGTAATCCCATGCGCAGAGCTGTTTTTCTTTCCAAACGAAGTCCTCGCGCACGCAAAGCCTGCGGCACGTCGCGCATTGTACGAGCGTGACGGTGGGCTGCGCGAGGCCGTCCGAGACTTCCTCCGGCAGATCGTCTAGGTTGACTACGTTTGCGTCGCCGATCTTATCCGGCAGCGGGGCATTCCAGCCGATCCGTGCGAGCAGATCCAGATCGCGCGTCGGCACGACGAAAGCCTGGTCGTCCTCAGGCGAGAACGTGCGGTCGATCCAGTCGAGCAGGCCGGCGAGCGGAACGCCGACGTCCTGCCGCGTGTCGCCGACCGCGACGCCCAGTGGCGTCCACGCGAGCGGAATCAGCCGGACCGTAATGATTCCACCCGGTTCGGTCGCCGTAAAGCTATTTGCGACGGCCAGGGTCGTGCCGTTTCCGCCCAACACGACGACGCGCGCCGTTGGCGATGATTCTACGAGCCGATCGTCGCCGTGACGCGCCGGTACTCTTGCAGGCTGCGCGGCGGACCAGCCTTGCTTGCGAGGGCCTCCGCCAGTGCCCGCGCCGTATCTAAACTCGTTAAACAAGCGATACTCGCTTCGACTGCCGCGCGGCGAATCTTGTAGTCATCTGAGATTTCTCGCGCTCCTTTCGCATCGTTGATCACTAAATCGACGGCGCGCGTCGCGATGAGATCGAGGACGTGGGGCGATCCGTCGGCGATCTTATTGATCCCCTCGGTCGCGACGCCCGCCGCCTCGAGCACCGTGCGGGTGCCGGGCGTCGCCACGAGGGTATGACCGAGCGCAGCGTACGCGCGCAGAACCGGGATGGCTTCTTCTTTCTCTTCGTCGGCGATCGAAACGAGGATGCGGCCGCCCGTGCCCGGCAATCGGACACCGGCCGCGACGAAACCCTTGCGAAGCGCGCCTCCGAACGACTCGTCGATTCCGAGCACCTCGCCGGTCGATTTCATCTCCGGCCCGAGGACGGTCTCGACACCACGCATCTTCGAAAACGAGAACACCGGTACTTTCACGACCACGTACGGTACGTGCGCGCAAAGACCGGTGCCATATTCCATATCGCGCAGCTTCTCGCCCAGCGCGATACGCGTCGCAGCGGCGACGAGGTTGATGCCGGTCGCCTTCTGGATGATCGGCACCGTGCGGCTGGCGCGCGGGTTCGCCTCGATAATGTACAGCTTCTCGTCGTGGATTACGAACTGAATATTGATCAAACCGCGGATCTGAAGTTCGCGCGCGATCGTGAGCGCTACGTCGGCGATGCGCTGCTCCATCGCCGCGTCGATCCTCTGCACCGGATAGACGCTGATCGAATCGCCGGAATGAACGCCCGCGCGCTCGATGTGCTCGAAGATCCCGGGAACGAGCAGGTCGGTGCCGTCGAAAACCGCATCGACTTCGAGTTCGAGTCCACGTAAGTACTTATCGACCAACAGTGGGGCATCCGCGAGGATCGGGGGGGCGGATTGGGCATACTCGGCCAACTGCGCTTCGTTGTAGACGATTTCCATCGCGCGGCCTCCCAAGACGAACGATGGCCGCACCAGCACGGGAAAGCCCAGCTCGCGCGCAATGGTTCGCGCCTCGCGGAAGCTTCGCGCCGCCTTGCCTTCCGGCCGCGCTACCTCCAATCGCGCCAGCGCCGCGTCGAAGAGCTCGCGATTCTCGGCCATGTCGAGCGATCGCCGGTCGCTCCCGACGATGCGTACGCCGCGACGGCTTAGCTCGCCGGCGAGGTTGATCGCCGTTTGCCCGCCGAACGCGAGCATCACGCCGTCCGCGCCGGTGCCTCGATATGCCGCCTCGACCTCATCGGCGGTGGGGGGCTCGAACACCAGCGCATCGGAGATGTCGAAATCGGTTGAGACCGTCTCCGGATTGTTGTTGATCACTACGGGAGACCGTCCGGCTTCTTTCAACGCCCAGGCGGCGTGCACGCAACTATAGTCGAACTCGATGCCTTGCCCTATGCGAATCGGCCCGCTGCCGACGACGACAACCGCTTTTTGCGGCGTCGCGCGCATCTCGTCGCGCTCGCCGCGCGAGAGATAATAGTACGGCGACTTCGCGGGAAACTCGGCCGCCGCGGTGTCGACCATCCGAAAAGCGGCGCGCGGCGCGCGGTCGCCTCGCGCGACCCCGTTATCCGTCAGGCGCTCCAGGCTCGTCGTAGAGTAACCGCACTCCAACGCCTCGGCGACGTCGCCCTTGACCGGACCGGCTCTCAAACGCGATTCGAGTTCCACGAGGTCGGCGAATTCGTGGAGCCAGAAACGATCGATCGAAGAGAGCTCGGCAATCCGTTCGATCGTTCGTTCCCGTTCTTGACCGCCGGCGCGGCGCAGGAGCTCGCACACCGCGAAGAGGCGCTCGTGTGTCGGACGGGCGATCGTGGCTTCCAGTTCCGCTTCGCTCCACTCGCCGAGCGGTCCAGTAAGCGCCGTTCGTTCCAAATCCAACCCGCGAACCGCCTTGAGGAGCGCGGCGCGGAACGTCCGTCCGATCCCCATCGCCTCTCCCGTCGACTTCATCTGCGTGCCGAGCGCTGTGTCGGCGATCGGAAACTTGTCGAACGGCCAGCGCGGTATCTTGACGACGACGTAATCGAGCGTCGGCTCATACGCGGCCTTAGTGACGCCGGTGACCGGGTTTGGAATCTGGTCGAGCCGCTGCCCGAGCGCGATGCGCGTTGCGATTTTTGCGATGGGATATCCGGTTGCTTTGGATGCCAACGCCGAGCTGCGCGACACGCGCGGGTTTACCTCGATAATGGCGTACTCACTGCGCTGCGGATGGAGCGCGAACTGAATGTTGCAACCACCCTGTACGTCGAGCGAGCGGATGACGTTGATGCTGGCGCTGCGCAGCATCTGGTATTCGAGATCCGAGAGCGTCTGCGAGGGAGCGACGACGATGGAGTCGCCGGTGTGGACGCCGACGGGGTCGATATTCTCCATGTTGCAGACGACGATACAGTTGTCGCCGCCGTCGCGCAGCACTTCGTACTCGATCTCTTTCCATCCGAGCAGCGACGTTTCTAAAAGAGCCTGATGAATCAGGCTCGCATTCAGACCGGCGTGGAGTGTCTCGCGCAGTTGCGCCTCGTTGTAGACGACGCCGCCGCCGGTGCCGGCCAGCGTGTATGCCGGGCGAACGACCAGCGGATATCCGGACTCCTCCGCAAACGCGAGGCCGTGGTCGATCTTCGTGACGATCGCGCTTTCCGGCACCGGCTCGCCGATCTCCAGCATCTTGAGTTTGAAGCGCTCGCGGTCTTCCGCCAGCCGAATGGTTCGGATCGGCGTCCCGAGCAGTTCGACCCCGTGCCGTTCCAGCACGCCGGCCTCATCCAGCTCGACGGCGAGATTGAGTCCCGTTTGACCGCCCAGCGTCGGCAGCAGCGCGTCGGGTTTCTCGCGCGCGACGATCTCGGCGATCGAGGCGACGGTCAGCGGCTCGAGGTAGACCGCGTCGGCAACCTCGGGATCGGTCATGATCGTTGCGGGGTTCGAGTTGACGAGGACGACGCGGTGGCCTTCCTCGCGCAACGCGCGACACGCTTGAACGCCGGCGTAGTCAAACTCTGCGGCCTGACCGATGACGATCGGTCCCGACCCGATGACCATCACATTCCGGCGGGGCATGCTCGGGCCGATGTATTAAGGAGGCGTCAACGAAGTCCCTGGCAGGGCGCCTCAAAGCTCATGGCTGGAGCAGCGTTGTCTGCCAGGTCTGACCGTCGCGCGTGTACGCGACGCGCGCGTGCATCCGATTAGGACGGCCGGTCCAGAACTCGAAGCGCGCCGGTACCAGCAGATAGCCGCCCCACGAGTGCGGGCGCGGCACTTCTTCTCCTTCGAAGCGTTCCTCGAAGTGCGTAAATCGTTCACTGAGAATCTCGTGCGACTCGAGCGGCGCGCTCTGTTCGGAAGCCCAGGCGGCGAGCCGATGACCGCGCGGGCGAGAATCGAAGTACGCATCCGACTCGTCGTCGGAGAGCGGCGTCACACGCCCTTCGATCCGAACCTGCCGTTGGAGCTTCGGCCAGTAGAAGACGGCAGCAGCGAACGGATTGTGCGCGACCTCCTGCGCCTTTCGGCTGCCGTAGGAAGTATAGAAGCGGAGCCCGTTGCGATCGAGACTCCGCATGAGCACGATGCGCGCCGAAGGACGCGCGGCCTCGTCGGCGGTCGCTAGGCACATGGCGATCGCCTCGACGGAGTCCGCACCGCCGGCATCGTCGATCCAACGCGCGAGTAACTCGAAGGGGTCGCTCACGGATAGCGGCCCAGTCCGAAACCGGCAAGAAACGCGATCAGCATCCCAAGCCCGCCGGCGATCGCGAAGCCGAGCGATGCGTCGACCGGTTTGCTCTGCAGCGACGTGATCCGCCCCAAGCGCGCGAGCGCGTCGCGGAGCTGCATCGCGTTCTCCGCGCGCGCGTACGCTCCGCCGCTGACCTGCGCGTAACTGCGCAGTGCGTCTTCGTCGATCGTGGCTTCCTCGTTCGTGCCTGGGATCAAGCCGCCGTTCGGCGTCCCGATGCCGACCGTATAGACGGGAATGTGATGCGCGCCGAGCCATTGCGCCATCTCGGTGGGATCCGTGCCCGCGTTGTTGACGCCGTCGGTGATCGAGAATGACGACGCGATGCCCGCTGGAAGGGAGCAGTTGCGCGGCGAGTTTGAGCGCGTCGCCGATCGCCGTCGCACCGTTGGGAAGCGGAACGTCGTCGAGCGCGGCCGCAACCGCTTGGCGATCGGCGTTCAGCGGCGCGACGACACCGGCGACGCCGGAAAAGCTTATGATCCCAATCCTCGTCCCCGGTGGACTCTCGGTGATGAAGGCGCGCGCCGCGGCCTTGGCGGCCTGCGCGCGGGTCGGTACGACGTCGGTCGACGCCATCGAGCCGGAGGTGTCGATGCAGATGAAAACGTTCCCATCGCGCGCCGGGACGGGAATGGTTAGATGAGGTCGGGCCAACGCGAGAACGAGTCCGCCGAGCGCGACGATCCACAGCGCCTGCAGCGCCCGCGGAATCCACGCTCTGGGCTTGGCCGCGTCGGCGAAGAATGCGACATTCGAATAGGCTAGGTCGCGCGACGTCGCGCGGCGCTGCAAGCGGTCGTAGAGGAGCGCAAACGCCACCACGACGAGCAGCCCCAACGCGAGCCGAACGGGATGCTCGACGCTCATCTGTGCGTACCGAACGTGGCCGCGAGCGACGTCGCGCCATCTTTTTCGTACAGGATCCCAGTGCGCCAATTGACGCGCTCGAAGCGCGCGAGCAGCGAAGCTTCGCGCTGCGCCACCGCGTCGCGGTATGCGGCGCGTTCGCGCGAGCCAACGAACGCGCGCAGGCTCCCGCCCTCGGCGCCGCGCACACGCACGATTCCACCCAGTGGCAGATCGTCATACCATGGGTCGCGCGCGACTAGGGCGGTGCAATCGTAGCGCGCGCCGAGCTCGGCCAGTTCGCGATCGAGCGTTCGATCGAGATCGTACCAATCGCTGATCGCCAGCAGCGCCGTCCCTCGAGGCAGCGCGGCGCGCGCAGTGCGTAGGACGACGCGAACGTCGAACGGCTCGGGGCGTGCGCGGATGTCAACCGGACGACGCGCGGTCCGCTGAAGCGCGGCCGGCGTCACACCATCCGAGTCAACGCGGATGCAGCGATCCTCGCCGCTGGCCGCGTTGAACCAGGCTCCGAGTGCCTCGCGGGCCGCCTCGAGCAGGGGTCGCACGCGTCCCACGCGCATCGAGGGCGATTCGTCGACAATCGCGGCCAACGTAAGCGCGACGTCTTCGAGCACGACGCGGCTCTGCAACTCGCCCGAGCGCGCGGTTGCGGCCCAATCGATCCGGCGCACGTCGTCTCCGGGAACGTATGCGCGCAGCTCGACGAACTCATAGCCGTCGCCGCGATAGATCGTCGGCGATCCGGCGCCGAGATGGCGCGGGCGGCGTCGCGCGCGCAAGAGCGCGTCACGAATGGTCACGGGGCCGGGATCGCGGCGATCATGGCGTCGATGACACGGTCGGCGCTGATGCGTTCCGTCGCGAGGCGGTAGTTGAAGCCGATGCGGTGCCGGAGAGCGTGCGCGGCGATCGCGCGAACGTCGTCGGGCAACGCGAAGTCGCGATGCTCGAGCAAGGCGCGCCCGCGAGCGAGAAACGCCAGCGCGAGCGTCGCGCGGGGACTCGCCCCGTAGTCGATCAACTCCGCGGCGCGTACCGAGCCGTTCGCCAAGGGCACGCTTACGTGCTCGGCGTGCCGAGTGATCGTCACTAGATCGACGATGTAGCGCTTCAACTTCTCGTCGATGTGGACGCCGTGGGCCTCGTCGCGCCAGGCGCGCACGTCGTCGAGCGTTGCCACGGCGCGCACCGGTTGCGTGTCGGCCACGGCGAAGCGGTCGAGGATGCGCAGCTCTTCCTCGCGTGAGGGATAGCCGACGTTGACCTTCATCAGAAAGCGATCCATCTGTGCGATCGGCAACGCATAAGTCCCCTCGGAGTCGAGTGGATTCATCGTCGCCATGACGACGAAGGGATCGGGCAGCGAGTGGGACTGCGGGCCGATCGTCACTTGACGCTCCTGCATCGCTTCCAAGAGCGCGGATTGTACCTTTGCGGGAGCCCGGTTGATCTCGTCGGCCAGCACGACGTTTGCAAATATCGGGCCGAGGACGGTCGCGAAGACGCTCTCGCGCTGATCGAAGACCCGCGTGCCGACGATGTCGCTGGGCAGCAGGTCCGGTGTGAATTGAATGCGCTTGAAGTCGCCTTCCAGTGCGGCCGCGAGCGACCGGCACGCCAGCGTCTTCGCGAGGCCGGGCGGCCCTTCCAACAGTACGTGTCCGTTCGACAGCAGTGCCAGGAGCAACGCTTCGATGACGCCCTCTTGGCCTACGATCGTCTGAGCGAGCGCGACGCGCAAGTCGGCGGGGCGGCGCGCGGCGATCACGCGAGCGTCCCTATGTATCGCTCGAACGCGGCGCACGCGTCGCCGATTGCGGCCCGCAGGTCGTCGTCATACGTGAACGCGCTCCGTTCGAGCGAAATAAGAAGATCGTGCATGGCGGTCTCAGATGATTCGGGACGCCGCAAGACATCGCCCAGCGTTTCACCATCGTACGCGCCCACCATGCGCCACACCGCGGTTCGTACTCTGACCGCCGCCAAACGGGTACGCTCGGTACGCAGCACGGCCAGAGCGTCCGCAAAGTCGTCGCGCCGCGACCGCACGACGACCGCGGGCGCAGGTGCGGGCGGAGGCGGCACCATGGCGGGAGCGGGCGCAGGCCGTTCGCGCCGGCGTCGAAAGACGAAGACCAGGGCGATCGCGAGGCATCCCACGACGAGCACCCAGAACAAAATCCGCACCAGAAGCCATAGCAGGCCGAATAGCACTTGGGCGCCTTGGCGAATTGACGGCGCCGCGGCGACCACGTGAATGGTGACGGCGTTCGTGTACCATTGCTTAGCCTTCCCATCGCGCGCGTCGACCGCTTGCATCGTCGCCGGCGATATCGCGATCGCGCCTGCCCGATGGGCCACCACCGTGATCGTTTCGCGGTATTGCGTTCCCCGCGACGAGCTCGCCGTTTGGCGTTCGTCGCCCAAGAGCTCCAAATCGGCGAGTATCGGCAGCTCCAGATTTGCGATTTGATTGACGCGTTCACGAACGCGAAGCGTCACCATCAGATGGAACGGCGTCTCGACGGCGGGATGCTCTGCGTCGCTGGAGAGAGCGAACGATTCGACCGTTAATCGCGCGAGCGACTGCGCGGGCACGGGCCGCGTTGCGGCCGGCAAGAGCCCGGCGACTATCGCGAGCGCGGCGGCAGTTCGGCTAACCATTGCGCGAAGATCCGGCGCGCGTCGAACGGGCCGGGAGAGGCTTCGGGATGAAACTGCACGCCCGCGATCGGCAGCGTGCGGTGGCGAAAGCCCTCGTTCGTTCCGTCGTTGAGATTCGTCATCGTCGGCGCGAGCTCGTCCGGGAGGGACGCGGCATCCACGGCATAGCCGTGGTTGTGAGCGGTGATCATCACCTCACCCGCGAGGAGATCCATCACCGGCTGATTGCCCCCGCGGTGACCGTAGGGCAGCTTGTAGGTTCGGCCTCCGCAGGCCAGCGCGAGGAGTTGATGTCCTAAGCACACGCCGAAGAGCGGCGTGCGCTGCGCGAGATTTCGCAGGAGATCGACCGTCTTCGTGAGATCGGTCGGATCGCCGGGGCCCGGCGAGATGAAGACGGCTTCGGGTTCGAGTGCGAGCACCTCGCCCTCGGTCGCGTCGTACGGAACCACCGCGATTCGAGCGCCCAGATCCTCCAGCTGGTGCAAGATCGCGCGCTTCACGCCGCAATCGATGAGCACCACGCGGCGCCCGTCCTGCGAACCTCGGATAAACGTTTCGCGCGTCGCCACGCTCGGAACGAGCGCTTTGGTATTCGCGGTTCGAACGAACTCGATAAGGCGGCGTTCCGCGCCGTTCAACGCGTCCTCGCCGACCGCGAGCGCCGCCCAAATCGTTCCGTGCTCGCGCAAGGTGATCGTAATCGAACGCGTATCCGCGCCGATGAGCGCCGGAACGCGCTGCTCGTCGAGCCACGAAGGCAAGTCTTGTTTGGCGAGGTGATGGGATGGATGATGCGCGATCTGCTTGATCACGGCTCCGGCGGCGCACGCCCGTCCGTATTGCGCGGCACTCCCGGAGATTCCGTAGTTCCCGATCATCGGATACGTAAAAGTGAGAATCTGCCCCGCGTACGACGGGTCGGTTAGGGCTTCTTCGTAGCCGGTCATCCCCGTATAGAAGACCGCCTCGCCGAGCGCGGTGCCCTCAAATTGCAAACCGTTGCCGTCGAATCGGCTGCCATCGGCGAGGAAGAGCGCGGCCGGAACGGGTGGTGCGCTCATCCGCTCAACTTCGGATCGCGATATCGCATCTCGCCTCCGACGATCGTGACGAGCACCCTGCGCGGCAACGTGCGACCCGTGAAGGGCGTGTACTTGCCCTTGGATGCAAATTCGCTCGGATCGACCACCCACGGACGGTCTGCGAAGATCGTGACGTCCGCCGGACCGCCGACCGCAAGCGTGCCGCCCCGCAGGTGCAAGATCCGCGCGGGGTTCGTGGAGAGGAGTTCTACGAAGCGCAGAATCGGCAAATCCGGGAGTGCTGCCGCATAGGCGCCGACCGCGACCTCCAATCCCGAAAATCCGGGGGCGGCTGGGCCGTCCTCGCCGCTCTTCTCGCGGTCGGTATGCGGCGCGTGATCGCTGGCAAATGCATCGATGGTTCCATCACGCACTCCCTGCAGCATCGCCTGCACGTCTGCCTCGCTGCGCAAGGGCGGATTGACGGTTGCCGGCGGTCCGGCCGTGAGCGTTAGCGCCGAGGTGAACGTGAGATGATGCGGGGTGACTTCGCACGTGACGTGTATACCGCGCCGCCGCGCGGCGGTTACTCGCTCGAGTGCGGAGGCCGTCGAGATATGCGCGATGTGCCAGGCCTTGGCGGTTTTCTCGGCGACCTGCAGATCGCGCGCCACACTGTCTTCTTCGGGATCGTTGCAGTGCGAGACAAACGGTCTGGGGATGCGGTTCGCCCGCGCGGCCGCGTCCTGCAACACGCGAACGTCGCGCACCATATCGCCGTCGTCCGAAAAAGCGACGGCGCCGGCCTGCGCCAGCGCCGGAAAATCACATGGCTGCTCGCCCTTGCGGCTGCGCGTTATTGCGGCGATCGGAAACACCCGGCATCGAGCCCGCCGCCCGATTTCGCGCTGCAGGTCGCTCAAGATTGCGGCATCGTCGAGGGCGGGGCTCGTGTTCGGCATACACGCGACCGTCGTGAACCCACCCCGAACGGCCGCCTCGGTTCCGCTCTCGAGCGTCTCTTTCTCGGGAAAGCCCGGGTCGCGAAGATGCACGTGCATGTCCACGAAGCCCGGCGCGACGACTGCCCCCGCAGCGTCGAGCACCGCTTCGTCGTCGCGCGGCACCAGGTCTGCGCCGATCTCGGCGATCGCGCCGTCGCGGATGCGAACGTCGCGCAGCGCATCCATCGAGCTCGCCGGATCGACGAGTCGTCCGCCTTTAATCAACAGCGCCATTATCCGTTAACTAACAAATCGAGCACGGCCATGCGGACGCCTACCCCGTGATGCACCTGCCGCGCGTAACGCCAGCCCGCGAACTCTAAGACGGAATCGTCGAGCTCCATCCCGCGGTTATATGGCCCTGGGTGCATTACGATGGCGTCCTTTCGCATTTTGCGCAGACGCCGGCGATCGAGCCGATACGCCTCGACGTACTCGGCATCCGAGATCGGCATCTCAACGAAGCGCTCGCGCTGAATGCGCAGCAGAATGATTGCGTCCAAGTGGGGCAGCGCCGCATCGAAATCGCGCTCGACCTTGACGCCGTTGCCTTCATAGCTGCCGGGGAGGAAGGCCTCCGGACCGACCAGGACGACCGATGAACCGATGCGCTGTAATCCACGGATCAAGGAGTGGGCTACCCGGCTGTGCAGCACGTCGCCGACGATCGCGACGACGCGGTCGTTGAGTTCTCCGAACTCCTCCATGAGCGTGTAGATATCGAGCAGCGCCTGCGTCGGATGCGCGTGCACGCCGTCGCCCGCGTTGATCACGTGACCGTCGAACGCCAGCGCAATGCGTTGCGGAAACCCGGGTTCGTGGTGACGCACGACGACCACCGATATTCCTAGCGCACCGAGCGTGATCGCGGTGTCTTCGAGGGTTTCACCTTTGGTCGCAAGACTTAAATTCTTGGGCGCGAGGTTGATGACGTTTGCGCCGAGGCGCAGCTCGGCGAGATTGAATGAGGTGAACGTCCGGGTGCTCTCTTCGAAAAACATGTTCACGCAGCCGATGCCGGCGAGCAGCGGACGAGGGGGCGTGCGTTCGAACTCGGCGGTCCGTTCGAAAATATGAGCGAGCTCTTCGGCGGTCAGATCGTCCAGGTCGATCAGGCTACGGCGTATCCGCATCGAGATTCCCAGGATTTTGCAGGATCGCGACCTCATCGGAGTCGGCGGCACGGGGTGCGAGCTGAACCTTCACGCGTTCGCCCGACGTCGTCGGCACCCACCGGCCGATGTAGTCGGCCTGAATCGGGAGTTCGCGCAAGCCGCGATCGACCAGCACGCACAGCCGAATCGCGGCCGGCCGGCCCAGGTCGGTCACGGCGTCGAGCGCCGACCTCACCGTCCGCCCGGTGTAGAGCACGTCGTCGACCATCACGACGATGCGTCCGGAAACGTCCACCGGAATCTGCGAATCCGGCAGGTCGTGGCTGATGCGATCGTCGCGATAGAGATTGATATTGAGAAAGCCCAGAGCCGGAGCGCTTCCGCTGATGCGCTCGATCTCGGATGCAAGACGTATAGCGAGCGCTTCGCCGCCGCGCCGTACGCCGAGCAGCACCAGTCCCCTGCGCGCCTCTGCCGGTTCGAGAATTTGGTGCGCTAACCGCGCGATGATTCGCTGGATTTCGTCGTCGCGTGCTATTACGCGTTGCGAGTCGATGGTCGTCATGCGGGTTCCTTCAATGCGCGCAGCGCCGCTTCGACCCGAGCGAGTTCCGCGCGGTAAGC
Organism: Vulcanimicrobiota bacterium; assembly: GCA_963759245.1. Lineage (GTDB taxonomy): Bacteria > Vulcanimicrobiota > Vulcanimicrobiia > Vulcanimicrobiales > Vulcanimicrobiaceae > Cybelea. The sequence continues at coordinate 1,207,094 of CAVWYN010000003.1, forward strand.
GTCGAGCTTCTCACGCTCCTTCGCAACCACGTCGCCGGCCGCCTTGGCGACGAATGCCTCGTTGCTGAGTTTGCGCTCGCCGCGATCGATCTCCGATTGCAGATGCTTCAACTGTTTCCGATAGCGTTCTTCGAGCACGCCGCGGGGAGCGCGCACGCTTACGGCCGCGAGCTTCTCTTCCAAACTCTCGCCCACGCCCGCGCGAGGCTCGATGGTGGCGGTCGCGAGCAGTGCAAGCAGCGTCGCCGTCTCCTCGGGCAGATTGGCGACGTCGATCACGATCCTCTCCCGCGGATGGAGGCCGATTTCGGCGCGCAGGTTGCGGACGCGCTCGACCGTGCGCTGCAGCAGCTCGAAGTCGCGCGCATCGGCCGGAAAGTCGGGAACTTCGAGAGGGTCTGGCCACGTCGCGGTCACGATCGTTTGCCCGTCGTGCGGTAGCGCGAGCCAAACTTCCTCGCTGATGAAGGGCGCGAGTGGATGAAGCAGCCGCATTGCGTTGTTCCAGACGAACGAGAGCACGGCCGCGCGCGTCGCGCGGTTCTGCTCGGCCTTGGTTGCCTCGACGTACCAATCGCAGAACTCATACCACACGAAGCGCCAGATCGTTTCGGCGGCATTGCCGAAGTCGTACGCGTCGAGCAGTTTACTCATCGCCACGATCGTCGCGCGCAGCCGGGTGAGGATCCAACGGTCGGCGGCTGTGAGCGAGCCTTCGCCAGGCAGCGTCATCGCGTCCGGCAGTCCCTCGGGCAGGGCAAGCATGTAGCGGGTCGCGTTCCAGACCTTGTTGTTGAAGTTGCGCGCCTCTTCGCAGCGCGACTCCTGATAGCGCAGCTCCTGGCTCTCCAAGCGCATCTGACGAAGGATCGATAGGCGGACCGCGTCGGCGCCATACTTGTCCGCGAGCACCATCGGATCGATCACGTTGCCGAGCGATTTCGACATCTTTCGTCCGGCCTCGTCAAAGACCGTCGGCGTGATCAACACGTTCGGAAACGGCACGCGCCCCATGAAGTGCAGCCCCAGCATCACCATGCGAGCGACCCAAAGAAAGATGATCTCGCCGCCCGTGATCATGACCTGGGACGGATACCACCAGTGTAGTTCAGGCGTCTCGTCGGGCCAGCCTAGGATCGAGAACGGCCAGATGCCGCTCGAGAACCAGGTGTCGAGCGTATCCGTGTCCCGCGTCACATCGCGCGTGCCGTATTGTTTTTGCGCGAGTTCGAGCGCTTCGGCTTCGCTTTCCGCAACGACCTCGCGCCCCTCCGGCGTGTACCAGACCGGGAGCTGATGCCCCCACCAAATCTGCCTCGAGATGTTCCAATCCCGAATGTTCGCGAGCCAGTGCTCGTAGGTGCGGCCGTAGCGCTCCTGCACGAAGCGCAGCCGCCCATCACGATACGCGTCGAGCGCGGGCGCCGCGAGCGGCGCCATCTTGACGAACCATTGGAGCGAGAGGAGCGGCTCGACAACGTCGCCGCTCCGCTCGCTAGTCGCCACGGAGTGGCGATGCGGCGTTACGTCGACGAGCGCGCCGCGCGCACGCAGATCTTCGACGATCCGAGCGCGAGCGGCGAAGCGATCTAGCCCCGCGTAGGCGCCGACGGCGACATCCGCTGCGGTGATCCGCGCGTCGAGACCGATGACCGACGGCATCGCGAGGTCGTGGCGCGCGCCGATCTCGTAGTCGAGCGGATCGTGCGCCGGCGTGACCTTCACCGCACCGGTTCCAAACTCGGGGTCGACCGCCGCATCCGCGATGATCGGGATCGAACGCTCCAACAGCGGTGGCAGCCAGACCTGGCGGCCGACCAACGCTTTGTAACGCTCGTCGCCCGGATGCACGGCAATCGCCACGTCCGCGAGCATCGTCTCCGGCCGCGTCGTGGCGACCTCGATGCCGACGGACAGGTCATCCTTCGAAAACGGGTAGCGGATGCGCCAAAGGTGACCGTCGCGCTCGACGTGTTCGAGCTCCGCATCCGAAACGGTCGTCTTGCCGGTCGGATCCCAATTGACCAGCCGCGTGCCGCGGTAGATGAGGCCCTCGCGATAGAGCCGTACGAAGACGCGTCGGACGGCGGCCGAAAGACCGTCGTCCATCGTGAAGCGCGAGCGTTGCCAATCCGGACCGAATCCGAGCCTGCGGAACTGGGAGTCGATGGCGCCGCCATAAGTGTGCGACCACTCCCACGCGCGCTCGACGAATCGCTCGCGCCCGAGATCCTCGCGCCGCAGTCCTTCCTTTGATAGTTCGCGTACGAGCACTGCCTCGGTCGCGATCGCGGCATGGTCGGTGCCGGGAAGCCAATCGGAGTTCTCTCCGAGCATGCGATGATAGCGCGCGAGCACGTCCATCGGCGTGAAGGTCGACGCCGTTCCGAGATGCGCGCGCGCCGTGACGTTCGGTGGCGGCATGCAGATGATGAACGGCGGACGCGCCGGGTCCGGCTCCTCGTGAAAGTAGCCGTTATCTTCCCAAAACGAATAAAGGCGCGGCTCGACGGCCTGCGGATCGTAGTGCTTCGGGAGTTCCATGGGTGCGCCAGCGTTCCGCATGGCTCTTGGGCCGGCCTCTTCTACGCCGGCATGTCTTTCTTTTGCTCCTGCTGATACACGAGCGTCGGCGACTCTTTCTTCTCGATCACGTCCTTGTTGACGACGCACTTCTTGACGCCTTGCAGCGAGGGAAGGTCGTACATTACCTCCAGCATCGTCTCTTCCAGAATCGAACGCAGGCCGCGGGCACCGGTCTTGCGGCTTTGCGCCTTGCTGGCGATTGCGATGAGCGCTTCTTTGGTGAACTGCAAGTCGACGCCGTCCATGTTCAAGATCTTCTGGAACTGGCGCACGAGCGCGTTACGCGGCTCGGTGAGAATGCGGCGCAGCGCCAGCTCGTCGAGCGCATCGAGCGTCACGACGATCGGCAGGCGTCCGATGAACTCCGGAATGAGACCGAACCGCAACAGATCTTCGGGCATCAACTGCTGGAGCAACTTCCCAACCCGTACCTCGCGTTTGCCTTCGGGCTGGGCGCGGAAGCCCATGTTGTTTGCCGCGACTCGCGATTCGATGATCCGCTCCAGATCCGTCGAAGGCGCCGCCGCAAATGAACAGCACGTTGGTGGTATCGATCTGGATGAACTCTTGATGCGGATGCTTGCGGCCGCCCTGCGGGGGAACGTTGGCGGTCGTGCCCTCGAGAATCTTGAGCAGCGCTTGCTGCACGCCTTCGCCCGAGACGTCCCGCGTGATCGATGGATTCTCGCTCTTGCGCGCGATCTTGTCGATCTCGTCGATGTAGACGATACCCTTCTCGGCTCGCTTGACGTCATAGTCGGCCGCCTGGATCAGCTTGAGCAGGATGTTCTCGACGTCTTCGCCGACGTAGCCGGCCTCGGTGAGTGAGGTGGCGTCGGCCATTGCGAGCGGAACGTCGAGGATCTTCGCCAGCGTCTGCGCGAGATACGTCTTTCCGGAACCGGTCGGGCCGACGAGCAGGATGTTGGACTTCTGAAGCTCGACGTCGTCGGCGGCGCCTCCGACGTTGATGCGCTTGTAATGGTTATAGACCGCGACGGCGAGCGACTTCTTGGCCCGCTCCTGACCGATCACGTACTGGTTGAGGATGTGATTGATCTCTTTGGGTTTGGGGATGTTGCGGAGACGAAGGTTCTCGTCGACGTTCTTATAGAGCTCTTCTTCGATGATCTCGTTGCAGAGCTCGATGCACTCGTCGCAAATATAAACGCCGGGCCCGGCAATCAGCTTGCGGACCTGCTCCTGCGATTTTCCGCAGAAGCTGCATTTTAGCTGACCCTTGTCGTCTCCAAAGCGGAACATCCGCTGTCCTGAGTCTCCTCTACTTTACGCCGGCATCGGCAGGCCTTGCCGATTTTCGATAATCTGGTCGATTATCCCGTAGTCCTTGGCTTCTTGCGCGGTCATATAGTAGTCCCGTTCGATATCCTTGAGGATCTGTTCGAGCGGTTTTTTCGTCGTTTCCTCGTAAATCCGTGCGACCGTCTGGCGGGTGGCCAGCAGGTCGCGGGCCGCGATTTCGACGTCGGTGGCCTGCCCCCCGATCTGCGAGACCCAGGGCTGGTGGATCACGATCTTGGAGTTGGGAAGCGCGTAGCGCTTTCCCGGGGCTCCGCCCGTCAGGAGAATCGATCCCATGGACGCCGCAAAACCCATGCAAATCGTGGCGACGTCAGGCTTGATGAAGCGCATGGCATCGTACACCGCCAACCCGGCCGTAACGCTGCCGCCCGGGCTGTTGAGGTACATGTCGATGTCTTTCTCGGGGTCTTCCTTTTCGAGAAAGAGCAACTGCGCGATGACCAAATTCGCGAGATGGTCGTCGATCGCGCCGCCGACGAACACGATGCGATCCTTGAGCAGGCGCGAGTAGATGTCGTACGCGCGTTCTCCGCGCGCGGTCTGTTCGACGACCATCGGTACGAGGTGTCCCATAGCTCTCCTAACTACGACGCCGAGTGGGGAGTTTCTTGGTCTACGGTGACCACGGCGTTGTCGACGAGGAAGTCGAGCGTCTTGTTCCGGACGATCCCATCCATCAAAGACAGCAAATTATTGCCTAGCGCTCGACGAATTCGAGCAACGGGTTGGCCGTACCGTCGCGCCAGCGCTTCCAGCTCTGCCGCGAGGTCCGCGGGGGTCGCGGCAATCTTTTCCGCTTTAGCGATCGCCTCGATGAGCAGCCCGGCTTTCACGCGCGATTCCGTCTCGGAGCGGTACGACTCTCGCAGCTCTGCTTCGGTTTTTCCGATTTGCTCGAGGTATTGCTCGAAGGTCGTCCCACCGCTCGTGGCGGCTCCCGCGCTGTCTTGGATCATATGATCGAGCTCTTTGTCGACCATCGTCGCGGGCAGAGCGAACTCATGCGTCGCGAGAAGTTGGCTTATCACCGCGTTACCGGTTGCGCGCCGGGCCCGCGCCGCCGCGACGGCTTCTAAGCCGGCGCCGCACGTCGGCCCGCAGCTCCTCGAGCGTCTGATGACTCGACACCTGTTTTGCGAAGTCGTCGTCGAGCGGCGGGAGCTCGTACTCTTTGAGATCGTGCACCGTGACTTGGAACTGCGCTGCCTTCCCCGCGAGCTCGGCGGCGAAGTAATCGTCGGGGAAGCGTACTTCGATGGTTTTCGTCTCCCCGGGCGTCATCCCGACGATGCCGGCCGCGAAGCCCGGGACGAATCGACCCTCGGAAAGCTCCGCCACTTCGCCGGTACCGCGTCCACCCTCAAACGGCGCGCCGTCGATCGTCCCCTCGTAATCGAGCGTGGCGACGTCGCCCAGTTGCGCCGGCCGCTGCACGGGCACCAGCGTCGCCCGTTCCTTAGCTAGAGCGGTCAGGCTTGCGTCGACCGCGGCGTCGCTGACGTCTGCGGGGGGGCGGCTGACGTGGACGCCCTTGTAGGCGCCGAGGGCGATCTCGGGGCGAACCTCGACCGTGGCCTTGATCCGGGTGGGACGACCGTCGGCTTCCTCTAGCACCTCGACGGTGGGCCGCTCGACTGGCTCGAGGTCGTGCTCCGCGATCGCCTTGGCGTAGATCTCCGGAACGACGTCCTCGACGGCCCGACTGGTGACGGCGTCGCTCCCATACGTCTGCTCGAAGATCTTGCGAGGGACCTTACCCTTCCGGAATCCCGGCAGGCGAACGTCCTTGACCAGCTTACGATACGCGCGATCCTCGGCGGCCGCCAGTTCGTCGCCCGTGATCGAGAATTCGAGCGCCACCTGCGTTGGCGCGAGACGCGTCAAGGTTGAATCGGTCATAGTAATTAGCGGAAGACGAGATTCGAACTCGCGACCCTCGCCTTGGCAAGGCGATGCTCTACCACTGAGCTACTTCCGCGCATTCTCTGCCTGCCACGAGCGAAGCCATTGGGCAAGCAGAGACTCGAACTCTGACGGGTCGCCCCACTGGATCCTAAATCCAGCGCGTCTGCCAGTTCCGCCACTTGCCCGGCGACCCCGATAGATAGAACGGGCCTGATGCATTTCCTTCTAGCCGCCTTCATTAGGCGCGTTAGCCGCCGACCGAACGCGGAGGAACGACGTTTCGCCCGAGCTAAGCCGCTAGGTCTTTCGCAGTCAACTGGAGGGCGCACATGTATATTTCGGTCGTGAGCCTGTTCCTAAACGACGTTCGTTTGCAAGCGCACGGCCAATGACTAAGGTCCGATTTGAGACGTTTTCGGACGCCGTCTTCGCCTTCGCGATCACGCTGCTGGCGCTTGGATTCGTTTTACCGGCACTGCAAGGCGCTACCAATCGCGAACTCGCCGCGGCGCTTCTACGACTATGGCCTAACCTGATCGCATACGGCCTGAGCTTCTCGGTGATAGGGCTGCTTTGGCAGAACCACCACGCCCTCTTCCGCTCCGTTCATCACGTCGACCGCTGGACGGTCTTCTGGAACCTGTTGCTCCTCGCCGGGACGGTGTTGATCCCCTTTGCAACCACGACGCTCGGCTCGCATCCGACCCTCCCCGCAGCGGCATTTCTGTACGGTCTCGTTCTTTCGACGTGTGCTACGTTCTTCAACGTGATGTTCGTCCATCTCGCCCGTTCCAACGCCTTCGATCAGGAAGTAGGCCAAGCTACGATAGCGTCGACGTTGAGGGCATATTGGTCGGGTTGGGCGGTATACGTCGCTGCGACGCTCTTGGCTCTCGTCGCACCGATCATCAGCTTCGCAGTCTATCTAGCCCTCGTCGTGTACTTCATCGTTCCGCGCGGCACCGATGCCGACGCCACACTAAGCGCACGCCGCTGGTGAAGAGCGGCTAGCCTCACGGTGTCGGAAAACGAAAAGCCCTACGGAAGGTCATTTCCCGTAAGGCCTTTCTTAGCTCTGCACCGCCAGGGACTCGAACCCCGAACCAAGTGATTAAGAGTCACCTGCTCTACCATTGAGCTAGCGGTGCATCCCCCAAGCGATCTCCGATCGCTCGGGGACCCCATTCATTTTTAATGCTCCGCAGCTTCGCTGCTGCGCACCCCACGCTTTCGCGTGAGGCCCAATATGTGCGCCCTCCGGGACTCGAACCCGGGACCAACGGCTTAAAAGGCCGCTGCTCTACCGACTGAGCTAAAGGCGCCCGCCCGGCTGCGCTCGCTGCTTCTATTGAATGCCTACGCAAAGTCCTCCGGTTGGTTTTTGGGGTGACTGAGGGGACTCGAACCCCCGACCCTCGGTGCCACAGACCGATGCTCTAACCAACTGAGCTACAGTCACCACAACTCGCTACTATATCATGCGCCCGGAGGGACTCGAACCCCCATCTTCGAGTTTAGAAGACTCGTGCCTTATCCTGTTAGACTACGGGCGCAAAACAGGCATGGCATCCGATCTAGGATACCATGCCGTGTGATGGTCGGGGCGACAGGATTCGAACCTGCGGATCCTCCCGCTCCCAAAGCGGGCGCTCTACCAAGCTGAGCTACGCCCCGAGTCGCGTGTGACCGTTAGTAGAGTAACACATGATAGCCTACATAGGTTGATGCATCCCCGCCGCGAGAGTCGCGCGCCAGCGAAAGCGTCTGTTGGATATTTAGCCCGGCACGCAGCGCCGCGCGCGCAATTCGAACGTTTGCGCCTGGAACGAGCATGGTGCACCATGAGGCCTGATACCGGCGCTGGAGCGTGACGAGAGCATACGCGAAGATCTGAACCAGATAAGCCTGCGCCGCGCACGCTAGCGGGCCGATGCGACCGTCCGGCCAGACGTAGGCGTACGCCACGAGATCGCCGTCGAGGAAGAAAACGTGTCCGGTCGCAAATTGCGCGAAAAATCTCTGGTCGCCGCCGCGCTGCGTCCCGCGGGTTAGTCGATCGAGGGCGTCGATGCCGAACGCGTGCGCAAGCGGATCCAGCGGCTCCACTTGGAACCGATAGCTGCCGGCAGCCATCTTGGCGAGCTCTTCTTCTCGCGGAATCGCTCCGGCGAAGCGAACGATCGAATCTGTCGGCGCGATGCCGCGCCGCATGGCCAAGGCAAACCCCGCAGGCTCGTTTGGATCGAGCAGCATCGCCCGCCCGACGTCATCCGCGTCGGCGAACGCAGCATCGAGGAGCTTCCCGCCGACGCCCTGACTGCGATAAGATGGCTCGACGAAAAGCTCGCCGACGTAACGCTCTTCTTCCGAGGCATGCATCACCGCGATTCCGACGACTTCGCCGTCGTCGCGCGCCGCCCAAACCGTCCCGCGATCGGCGAATTCCGAGGCGATGCGAAAGCCGGCATCATCGTATTCGCGCCGCCGTGCGATTGCGCGAAGGTCATCCGGCAACGCGACCGCGACGGAGAGCTCAGCCACGCTCCCGCAGCATCGCCAGCAGCGCATCGGCCGCGCGGCGGCGATGGCTAACGGCGTTCTTCTCGTTCGCGCTGAGCTCGGCAAACGTGCGCTCCAACGGCGGATAAAAAAAGAGCGGATCGTAACCGAATCCGCCGCTTCCGCGTTCGTCGGGGAGCAGGCAGCCTTCCACGCCCGCGATCGCCGTGAGCAGCTCGCCGTCCGGAACGATCAGCGCCATCGCGCAGATGAAGCGCGCGCCGCGGCGCTCTTCGGGCACGTCGCGCAGTTCGGAAAGGAGCGACGCTCGCCGCTGCGGCCAACCCGTGTCGACGCCGGCGTAGCGCGCAGAATGTATTCCAGGTCGCCGGTCCAGCGCATCCACTTCCAAGCCGCTGTCGTCGGCGAGCACCGCCGCTTGCATTCCGCCGTTGGCGATCTGCCGGCTCAGCGCGCGAGCCTTGAGCACCGCGTTGCCCACGAAGCTGTCTGCGTCTTCGAGCGCGGCAACGTACGGCGGATAGATCTCTAGGTCCAGTTCCGACAGGCCAAAGATCGCCTTGAGCTCGCGAAGCTTCCCGGCATTTTGAGTCGCGACATAGGTCCTCACTCCGAGCCCAGTCGCAGCACCGCCATGAAGGCTTCTTGCGGAAGCTCGACCTTGCCGACGCGCTTCATGCGTTCTTTGCCGACCTTCTGCTTCTCGAGGAGCTTGCGTTTACGTGTGATGTCGCCCCCGTAGCATTTGGAGAGCACGTTCTTGCGCATGGCGCTCACGGTCTCGCGCGCGACTATTTTTCCGCCGATAGCGGCCTGGATTGGAACCTCGAACATCTGGCGCGGGATCAGCTCCTTGAGCTTCTCCGTCAAGGCGCGTCCGCGGGCGACGGCCTTGTCGCGAGCGACGATGAACGACAGCGCGTCGACGGGCTCGCCGTTGAGCAGAATCTCCAGCTTCGCCAGCTCGCCTTCACGATAATCGATCACCTCGTAGTCGAGGGATGCGTAGCCCTTCGTGCGCGATTTCAAGGCGTCGAAGAAGTCCACGATCACCTCGATCAGCGGCATCTCGTACGTCAGGATGACGCGACCGTCATGCAGGTACTCCATGTTGTCGAGTGCACCCCGGCGGCTCTGGGTGATCTCCATGATCGCGCCGACGTACTCCGGGGGCGAGATGATCGTCGCCTTGACGTAGGGCTCCTCGATGGAACGGATCGCGTTCGGCGGCGGAAGGTTCGCAGGGTTGTCGATCGTAACGACGCTGCCGTCCCCGCGAACGACGCGAAATACGACCGACGGCGACGTCGCGATCAAGTCGAGACCGTAATCGCGTTCGAGTCGCTCCTGGACGATCTCCATGTGTAAGAGACCCAAGAAGCCGCACCGGAACCCGAAGCCGAGGGCCACCGAGCTTTCCGGCTCGTAGACGAGCGCGGCGTCGTTGAGCTTGAGCTTCTCCAGGGCGTCGCGCAGCCCGTCGTATTCGCCCTCGTTCGGATAGAGACCGCAGTAGACCATCGGCACGGCCTTGCGATATCCCACAAGCGCGACGTGCGCCGGATCGTTGGCCGCCGTAATCGTATCCCCGACGTCGATCTCTCCGAGCGACTTGATGTTTGCGATCGCGTAGCCCACGTCGCCGAGCTCCAGCGACTCCGTCGGGCGCATCTGCGGCACGAAGACGCCGACTTCGGTGCATTCGAAGACTCGTTCGTGCGCCATCGACATGAAGCGCGTCCCGGCGGACAGCGCTCCGTCGACGACGCGCACGTAGCTGACGACGCCCCGATACGGATCGAACTGCGCGTTGAAGACCAGCGCTCGCAGGTGGTCCCGGTGTCCTTTCGGCGGCGGAATCCGCCCGACGATGGCCTCGACGATCGCCTCGATCCCGACGCCGTTCTTGGCGCTGGCGAGAATGCATTCGCTGCGCTCCATGACCAGAAGCTCCTCGACCTCGCCCATCACGCGCTCGGGGTCGGCCGCGGGTAAGTCGATCTTGTTGATCACGGGGATGATCGTCAGATCGTGCTCGAGAGCCAGGTGATAGTTCGCGAGCGTCTGGGCCTCGATGCCTTGTGCCGCATCGATGATCAGCACGGCTCCTTCACATGCCGCGAGCGAACGCGACACCTCGTATGAAAAGTCAACGTGCCCGGGCGTGTCGATGAGGTTGAGCCGATAGAGCTCGCCGTCTCGCGCGCGATAGTTCAACGTGACCGGATGCATGCGGATCGTGATGCCACGCTCGCGCTCCAGGTCCATCGCGTCGAGTGCCTGCTCCTCGAGATCGCGCGATGCAACCGTGCGTGTGATCTCGAGCAACCGGTCGGAGAGCGTCGTCTTGCCGTGATCGATGTGCGCGATGATGCAAAAGTTGCGAACGTTGCTCGCTACTTCGATCCGGTGTGGACGTTCGGACTTAAGAGCCAAGGCTGACTGCTAAACGATCGGTATGCAGCTGTTGCCGACCAAATGCACAAGGGCAGGTCGAACCAAGAGCTGCAACACCAAAAGGACGATCAGAAAAGCGAGATCGAGGCCGCCGACCGGCGGGATCACGCGGCGTATCGGCATGAGAACCGGCTCGATGATCGACGCGAGCACATAGACCCAGCGTCCGCGGCGCAGGTCCGGGATCCAGGATAGAATGGCATAGATAAAGAGCAGTAGCGTGTAGATGTTGACTGCGTAGAGCAGCAGATTTGCGAGAGTGCACATGACGCTAGCGCGGGTTCTCCGGCGCAGAATGGCGTGCCCGCTCGATCGCCTCGAGCTCCTCGGCCGAGGCGTGAACGGTCGGCTTGAATGCGGCCACGGGCTTGCCGTACGTGCGCGTATCGTCCCGCGAGTAGATGCTGGTGATTACGACGCCGTCGCCCTGGCGATTCAGTAATGCGAGGGCGTACGAGAACCCCGACTCGGCATCGGTAAAGGCATCGTAGCGAACGAAACCCGCCTGCGACAGATCCGTCGCCGCCAATGCTTCGAGCGCCGCGATCCGATCGGTCAAACTCTGCACCTGCGCGCTCGTCGAGCTCTGCGCTTGCTCCAGTGCGCCGAGTCGATCCGCCGCGCCCGCGCTCCCGCCGGAAATCAGGCCGTCGTGCAGCCCGAGCAGACGGCTCATCCAAGCCACGCTCGGCCGCACGACGACGAGATGGTAGATAAGGAGCGCGAGGAGCGCGCCCACAAATGCGGCTACGGCGGCATAAATCGTCAAAGTAATAGTCCCAAAGGTGCTAACGTTGCACCACGACGAGAGTCAGGTGGATCACGGCGCCCGTAAGGGCTCGCTTACCGTTGCTACCTTCCGGTTCTGGCGGGGTTCACGAGGTTACGCCGCGTGAAGCCCAACTCCCATCATGGCCAGGCCATGATAGCACATGCCGGAACGTCGCGCCGGGGAAGTCGCGCCGCCGGTCGCCAAGCAAGACGCTATGCTCCGTGGGATGACAATCGCGGGCGTCGTGCTCGCTAGCGCGACGGGCCTTCTCCAGCTGCGAACGAGCGATTTCTCGGCCGGCGGCTCAATGCCGCGCGCGCTCATGGCCACGGATTGCGGCGGACAAAACCGCTCGCCGGGATTGACGTGGACGCAAATCCCGAAAGGCACGAAATCCTTCGCTCTGATCATGCACGACGCCGACGCTCCGATTCCGGGGGGCTTCTACCACTGGGTCGTCTACGATCTCCCCGCGCAAACGAGAGAGCTTGCCGGCAACGCGAAGCTTTCGAAAAGCCAGCTCGGCGAAACGTCGGCCGATAAACAAGGATACTACGGTCCGTGCCCGCCGCCCGGCCCCGCGCACCACTACACGATCACGCTATACGCTCTCGACGCGGCCGACGTGGCGAGCGGCGCCGTATTGACCGGGCCGCAGCTTGAACGCCGCGTCGACGGCCACGTGCTGGGGCGCGCCATCCTGCTAGGAACCGCGTCGCGGCCGTAAGAACGCCGCAGACGACATGGATGAAGTCATCATCAAAGTGCGCGAGAGCGGTCCGTATCTCGTGCGAGGTAATATCACGCTGACGGACGCGGACGGAAATCCGTACACGATTGCGGGGGAGAACGTCGCGCTGTGCCGCTGTGGCGGCTCGCACACGAAGCCGTTTTGTGATGGTTCCCACCGCGAGAACGGCTTCGCCGCCTCCGAACGGGCGGCCGCAACGAACGGGAGCGAATAATGCCTTCCTACATGCGCGCGGGCTCGGTACCCCACAAGCGACATATTCAATTTCGCCGGCCGGACGGCGGGCTCTACGCGGAGGAGCTCTTCTCCACTAAGGGCTTCGAGAGCGTCTACTCGTTGCTCTACCATCTGCGGCCGCCCACCGCGACGCTGGACGTTCGGCCCTGGAAACGGCCGGCGATCAGTTTCGCATCGAACGAACCGCTGCGCAACCGCCACCTCAAGACGCAATCGCTTCGGCTCGCCGGCAAAGACCCGATCGAGTCGCTGACGCCGCTGCTCGGCAACGACGACATCGTACTGTCCGTTGCCCAAGCCGACGAGCCGATGACGTACTTCTATCGCAACACCGGCGGGGACGAACTGCTCTTCATCCATCACGGCGCGGGCGTCCTCGAGACGCAGTTCGGCGAGCTCGCCTATCGCGAGCGCGACTATCTGTTGATTCCGACCGGAACGATCTATCGCGTCGTGCCCGCGTCGCCGACGCGTATGCTCGTCTATCAATCCACGGGCGCGGTGACGATTCCACGGAAATACCGCAACGAGTTCGGCCAGCTCGAAGAGCACGCGCCCTACTACGAGCGCGACTTTCGAGCGCCGGTCTTAAAGGCCCCGATCGCCGATCAGGGCGAGTACGAGGTGCGCGTCACCAACAACGGACGCGACGCCGTTTACATCGTGCAGAACCATCCCTGCGACGTCATCGGATGGGACGGCTACTGTTATCCCTACGCCTTCAACATCGATGAATTTGCGCCGATTACCGGCAAGCTCCATCAGCCCCCGCCCGCGCATGCGACGTTTGAAGCGCCTGGCGCCGCGTTCTGCGCGTTCGTTCCGCGCCTCTTCGACTATCATCCGCTGGCGATTCCCGTTCCGTACAATCACTCGAGCGTCGATTGCGACGAAGTGCTCTACTACGTCAGCGGCAACTTCATGAGCCGCCGCGGCGTCGAGGAAGGCTCGATCACTCTGCACGCCGCCGGCGCGCCGCACGGTCCACAACCCGGCGCCGTCGAGTCGAGCCTCGGGAAGAAATCGACCGATGAGATAGCGGTGATGGTCGACACGTTTCGCCCGCTCATGCTGGCGCAGGCGGCGCTGGATTGCGAGGAACCCGAGTACTTCCGCTCCTGGATCGAGCAGCCGACTAGCGTCTGAACTCGGGGTGTGCCGCCCTCGCTTTGCACCTACGTGAGAGCCGGCTCGATGCGGCCGCGGGCCGTGCCGAATCCGATGCGGCGCGCTCGCGGCCTATCGCACCAGCCGCGCAGCGTCACTTCGTCGCCGTCTTCGAGGAAGGCGCGCTCCTCGCCGTCCGAGAGCCGGATCGGACGTTCGCCATTCCAGGTGAGCTCGATTAAGCTGCCTTGAGTGCCGGCGCCCGTACCGCTGATCGTGCCCGATGCGAACAGATCGCCGGAGCGCGTCGCGGCGCCGTTGACCGTCGCGTGCGCCAGTTGCTGAGCGACGTTCCAATACACGTCGCGATACGTCGTTTGCGAGATTCTCTCCGGCGCGATTCCCTTGTCGCGCATCGCACCCGTTTGAAGCTCGATGGCGAGGTCGATGTCGTACGCGGAAGATTCGTCGCCACGCAGATATCCGAGCGGCTGCGGATCCTGCAGCGGGCCGCTGACGCGAAACGGCTCGAGCGCTTCGAGTGTGACGATCCACGGCGAGATCGTCGTCGCGAACGATTTGCCCAAAAAAGGTCCGAGCGGTTGATATTCCCACGCCTGAATGTCGCGGGCGCTCCAATCGTTGACGAGCAGCAGGCCGAAGATATGCTCGGTCGCTTCTTGCACGGGGATCGGCATCCCCAGCTGGTTGCCGGGCCCCGTCACGAAGCCCATCTCGAGCTCGATGTCGAGGCGCCGGCTGGGCCCGAACTCCGGCGCCGGCGCATTGCGTGCCATGCGCTGCCCGCGCGGCCTTCGCACCGGCGTCCCGTCGATCACGATCGTGGCGGACCGCCCGTGATAACCGACCGGAATCCATCTCCAGTTCGGTAAGAGAGCCTCAGCGTCGGGACGGAATAACCGACCGAGATTGGTCGCGTGCTCGATCGAGGAGTAAAAGTCGACGTAGTCGCCGATCTCCATCGGAACCAGCATCTCTACGTCACGCTGCGCAACGATGAAGTGATCCGCGTTTTCGCGCACGCCGCCGTCTCCGCCGCGGCGAAGCAGGCGCGAAAGCCTCTCGCGCAACGGCGACCAAACCGCGCGCCCGGCGGCCATCAACGGATTGAGCAGCGGCGCCTGCAGCAGCTCGGGCTCGCAACATTCGTCGAGCAGCGCCGCTTCCGCGACGGCGTAAAGGTCGAGGATGCCGTCGCCGATCGCGACGCCGATTCGCGGCAGCCTTGCTTCACTTTTGAAGACGCCGAACGGCAGATTCTGAATCGGAAAATCGCTGTCATTGAGAACCGGCAGCCACGATTCGAGCCGCGCGTCGGTCGTGTCTGCCGGCGCGATCATAGCGCCGGAAGGATTCCAACCGCCGTTAAATCTTCCACCGGCTCGGAGAAGCTGCAGCTTCCGTACGCCACGAGCGCGACGCGGCGCGCCTCGGTCAAGCGCTCGGTGTCGACCGTTTCGTTCCGCCATGCAAAGGAGTCATCGCCGAACACGAACACGCCGGGTTCTTCTTCTGCCACGATGCGGCTCAGAGTCGCCCGATCGACGCTCGGCGCGAGTGCCGCCGCCGCAAGCAAATTGAGAAACCCGTGCATGATAAAGCCGCTTGCTGGATCCACGTGGCGTACCGGATGGTGCAGACCCGCGGTAGCCTTGAATGGTACGCCTGCATCGCTTGCCGCCGCTATGAACTCCGTAACTTCGTCGATGCCGGGAAACGCCTCTGTGGTCAACCCGCCGCAGCGCAACTTTGCGCCGAGCTGGAAACGGGCGGCCGCGTCCAGCGTTTCGCGCAGCACGCTCCACCACGCTTCGGTGCGCGGTATCTCCACGAAAGCCGGAAGGTCGCGTAAGCCGGACACACCGAGATCGGCCTCGAGCGCTCCGAGTATGTTGAGCACGTCGTCGCGCGACAGGCGCTCTCGGAAGGGCGATACGCTCTTCTGCAGTGGAATCTCCACCGCTTCCACCGTCGCGCCTGCGGTCCGGAGCCGGGCAAGACGATGCAGCGCGTCGACGTCGGGATCCACGATCACAGAAAACGGCTCGTGGAGCGTCTTCGCCGATTCGCCCAGCTGCGGCGCGGTGAGGATGAATCGGCCCAGCATCCAGGCATGCGGCCCGCCGCGAGCATCGTGATATTCGCGCCGTGCCGCATCGAGCGAAAGTTGCGCGGGCGGAAAGAGACCGGCGTAGTCGATCAATCCGGTAAATGCGGCGCGAACCGAGGGCCGCAGCGCCGTCGACGTGGTCATGGACGGCTGCTTTGACAGGGCCCGCCGCGAGCCTTCGCCAAGTCCGCTGGCCATGAGTACGGCGACTGAAAGCCGCAATCCGCTGGCACAGATCGATTGGGATTACGTCGAATTCTATGTCGGCAACGCTAAACAAGCGGCTCACTTTTACATGTCCGCCTTCGGGTTCGACCAGATCGCATACGCCGGGCCGGAAACGGGGGTGCGCAATCGAGCGAGTTACCTCCTGGCCCAGAACAAACTCCGCTTCGTGCTGACGTCGAGTCTCGTGCCCGACGATGACGTCGCGCGCCACGTTATGCTGCACGGTGACGGCATCAAGGACGTCGCGATCCTCGTAGAAGACGCCGACGCGGCATTCCAGATGGCCGTGCGCGGCGGAGCCCGCGTCGTTCTCGAGCCGACGGTCCTCGAAGACGCCCACGGCCGGATCGTCAAGGCGACTATCGCCACCTACGGCGACACGGTCCATTCGTTCATTCAGCGCGACGGGTATTCGGGCGTCTTCGCGCCGGGATTCGTCGAGGCGCCCAAGACGCTGCCGCACGCGGTCAAGCCGGGCCTACAGTTCATCGATCACTGCGTCGGCAACGTCGGCTGGGGCGAGATGGACCAATGGGGCGACTTTTACGCGCGCGTCTTCGGCTTCTCCCAGCTGGTTTCGTTCGACGACAAGGACATCTCGACCGAGTTCACGGCGCTGCGCTCGAAAGTGATGACCGATCCGCGCCATCAGGTAAAGTTTCCGATCAACGAGCCGGCCCAAGGCAAGAAGAAATCGCAGATCGAGGAGTATCTCGAGTTTTATCGGGGCGCCGGCGTGCAGCATATGGCGATCCGCACCGAGGACATCGCTGCAACGATCCGTGCCTTGAAGGCGAACGGCGTCGAGTTTCTCGACACTCCCGACTCCTACTATGAGATGCTAGGAGAACGCGTCGGAAAAATCGACGAGGCAATCGAAACCCTGCGGGATCTTCGGATCCTTGTGGATCGCGACGACATGGGTTACATGCTGCAGATTTTCACCAAGCCGCTTCAAGACCGGCCCACGCTCTTCTTCGAAATCATCCAGCGTAAAGGCAGCCTCTCGTTCGGTAAGGGGAACTTCAAGGCGCTCTTCGTCTCGATCGAGCGCGAACAGGAGAAGCGCGGAACGCTGTAGATCCCGCGTAGACTAGGAACACACAATGATTGCAACCCCAAGTTTGAACCGCGCCAAGTTGTTGGAGTGGTATCGCCGCAACCGGGAGCGCACCGCGACCGTTTTTGCCCTGGTCGATGACGACGCGTTCTACGATCGGCCCATCCCGCTGCGCCACCCTTTTGCGTTTTACGAGGGTCACATCCCGGCGTTCAGCTTCCTCACGCTGAACGAGCGGGGTCTCGGTGAAGCGCCGATCGACGCCGCCTTCGAGAAGCTCTTCGAACGGGGCATCGACCCGAGCTCGCTCGCCGAGGCGCAGCGTCACGACCGGTCCGACTGGCCCTCGCGTGACGCCGTCGCGGCGTTTGGCGCGCAGTGCGACGAGCGCGTCGAACGCGCGCTGGAGTCCGCCCGCATCGTCGATTCGAGCACGCCGCGGCTGGTTCGCGGCCAAGCCGCCTACACGATCCTCGAACATGAGCCGATGCATCAGGAGACGCTCGTCTACATCATTCATCAGCTCGCGTACGATCGCAAGCGCAGGATCGCCGGCCAGCACGAAGATCATCCACTTCCGCGTAACGAGTTTCGGAACGTCGCAGCGGGAACCGCAACGCTGGGCGTCGATCTCGAAGATATCGATTTCGCGTGGGACAACGAGCTTCCGCGCAGCGAAGTTCGGGTGCCTAGCTTCGATATTGCGGCGTATCCCGTAACGAATGGCGAATGGCTGCGTTTCGTCGCCGAAGGCGGCTCCGTTCCCGCCTTTTGGATCGAGCGCAACGGCGAGTGGTTCCTGCGGCTGGTGTTTGAGGAGATCGCGCTGCCGCACTCGTGGCCGGTCTATGTCTCTCACCAGCAAGCCGAGGCCTATGCGCGCTGGACCAACAAGCGTCTGCCCACCGAAGCCGAGTATCATCGCGCGGCATTCGGAGCTCCGAGCGGCGAAGAGCGTCCGTTCCCGTGGGGTTCGGAACCTCCGAACGCCGCGCACGGCAACTTCGACTTCGAGCGCTTCGATCCGGAGCCGGTCGACGCGCATCCGGCCGGCGTCAGCGCGTGGGGCGTAGCGGACCTCATCGGGAACGGGTGGGAATGGACGGCGACGCCGTTCGCGCCGTTCCCCGGCTTCGCGCCGATGGCGTCGTATCCGCAGTACTCCGTGGACTTCTTCGACGGCAGGCATTACGTGATGAAAGGCGCATCGCCGGTCACGTCGCGCGAGCTGATTCGCCGCTCGTTGCGGAATTGGTTCTACGACGATTACCCGTACATGTATGCGAAATTCCGTTGCGTAGCAGCGTAACGACCAAGACGCCGATTACCGTCGCGTACGGCGACGGAATCGGGCCGGAGATCATGGACGCGACGCTGCGGGTTCTCGACGCGGCCGGCGCTCGGCTCGAGCTCGAGCCCATCGAGATCGGCGAAACGATCTATAAGAGGGGCCTGAGCAACGGCATCGAGCCGGCCTCTTGGGAATCGCTGCGCCGGACGAAGGTCTTTCTCAAGGCGCCGATCACGACGCCGCAGGGCGGCGGGTTCAAGAGTCTCAACGTCACGGTACGAAAGACACTCGGGATGTACGCGAACGTGCGCCCGTGCATGTCGCTGCATCCGTACGTGGCGACGAAACATCCACAGATGGATATCGTCATCGTGCGCGAGAACGAAGAGGACGTCTACGGCGGCATCGAGCATCGCCAGACGAACCAAGTCGCACAGTGCCTTAAGCTCATCTCCCGTCCGGGCAGTAAGCGCATCATTCGGTACGCGTTCGAGTACGCGCACGCGAACAAGCGTCAGAAAGTCACGTGCTTCACCAAAGACAACATCATGAAGATCACCGACGGCTTGTTTCACCGCACGTTCAACGAGATCGCGGCGGAGTATCCCGATATCGAGCACGAGCATTGGATCGTCGACATCGGCGCCGCCAAGATGGCGGACACCCCGGAGGCCTTCGACGTGATCGTCATGCCGAATCTCTACGGCGACGTGCTTTCGGACGTCGCCGCGCAGATCACGGGGTCGGTCGGCTTGGCCGGCTCGGCGAACATCGGCGACCACTGTTCGATGTTCGAGGCGATTCACGGCTCGGCTCCGCGCCGTGCCGGCCAGAACATGGCGAACCCCTCGGGGCTGCTGCACGGAGCGATCCTCATGTTGGTGCACATCGGGCAGGCCGACGTCGCGGAGCGCGTCCACAACGGCTGGCTGTGCGCGATCGAGGACGGGATCCACACGTACGACATTTTTGAGGAAGGGACGTCCAAGAAGAAAGTCGGCACGAAAGAGTTTGCCGACGCGGTCATCACGCGTCTCGACGAGAAGCCGGAACATCTCAAGCCGGCCCAATACGATAAAGAGACGCAGATGAATCTAGCCATTCGTCCAGCCGGCAAACCGCCGATGAAGCTGCGTGCCGGCGTCGACCTCTTCATCGATCGGCGCGACGGGAATCCGGATCAAATCGCCGCCGTCATGCAGCAGTTCGACGTCCCGGGCACGAGGCTCACGACGATCAGCAACCGGGGCACGAAGGTGTGGCCGAACGGCAATCCCGACACCTATTGGAGCGACCATTGGTCCTGCCGCTTCGAAGCCGACGGCGAGCTCTTCACCGCGGAGCACGTCGTGAAGCTCTTAACGGCTGCCGATCATGCCGGCTTCGATGTGATCAAAACCGAAGGGCTCTATACTTTCAACGGCGAGCGGGGCTACTCGCTGGCGCAGGGAGAGTAGCCTCACGCGCATCGTCAGCCTGTTGCCCAGTGCAACGGAGATTCTCTTTGGGATCGGCGCCGGTGACGACGTCGTGGCGGTCACGCACGAATGCGATTACCCTTCGCAGGCGCTGCGGCTGCCGCGGGTTACCTCATCCTCGGGACCCGAGCTGCGCGATCCGGCTGCGATCGATCGGCACGTGCGCGCCGCGCTTCACGCCGGATCGAGTCTCTATCAGCTCGACACCGACTTGCTCGACCACCTCGAACCGGATCTGATCGTCACCCAAGAGCTCTGCCCCGTATGCGCCGTTTCGTACGAGATCGTTGCGAGCGCAGCTAAACGATTGCGTTCCGATCCGCGGGTCGTCTCGCTGGAGCCCTCGTCGCTCGATGACGTGCTTGCGAACATCGCATTCGTAGGTGAAGTTACCGATCGAGCGGATTCCGCACGAGAGGTAATCGGAGCGCTTCGACTGCGCATTGAAGCGTTGCGCGAACGTGACACGGTGCCGTTGCGTACGCTCGTGTTGGAGTGGACCGATCCGCCGATGAGTGCGGGCCACTGGATTCCGGAGTTGATCGAGCTCGCCGGTGGGAGGCCAATTTTGGCGCATCCCGGCGAAAACTCGCAGCGCCTGGACTGGAGTGCCATCGCGGCTGCGGATCCCGAGGCCATTGTCGTCGCACCCTGCGGCTTCGATCTGGCCGCGACGAATCGAGCGATCTCACTGCTCGACTCCGTGAAGGAATGGAAGGCGTTGACCGCATCCCGCAGCGGGCGAGTCCTCGCTATGGACGGCAACGCCTATATGAGCCGCCCCGGACCCCGGCTAATCGACTCCGCCGAAATTGTCGCGCAATGGTATACTACGGTCGCGGAGTACGCTGGATGACCGCGCTCCCCAGAATGCGCATGCATTTCGGGAGGTGAGGAAAGTCCGGGCTTCACAGGGCAGGGTGCAGGATAACGTCCTGTCGGGGTGACTCGAAGGAAAGTGCCACAGAAACATACCGCCTCGGGAGGCTGAGGTAGGGGGCCCCGGCGGCTTTGCCGCTGGGGGGCGCGCAGGCGCGAAGCGCCGGAGTGCCTCTCAAAACAAACGGGGTCCCCAAAATGCGCAGCGTTTTGGGGCAAGGGTGAAATTGTGAGGTAAGAGCTCACGGAGCGCCGCGGTGACGCGGGCTCGGGTAAACCCCACCCGAAGCAAGACTGCTCGATTTCATGGACGGCCCGTCCAAACGAGCTACGTCGCATCGAGGCGTCCGGTAACGGGCGTCCCAGAGAGATGGTCATCACCCATTCGTGGGGACAGAATCCGGCTTACAGGCGTACTTCGCTCAAAATGCGACGCATTTGGGCAGTTCATGAGGCTCCAGCGCAACTGGGTGGAGAGCGCCTGCGTTGTAGCGAAAGAGAACCACTAATGAGCCAAGCCTACTTTACTCCCGAGATGACCGTCGACGAGGCGTTCAAGCTGCATGCGGGCGCGCGCCGCGTGTTCGCGCGTTTCCATCTAGGCGGCTGCTCGAACTGCGCGATCAGCGAATCGCATACGATCGGCGCGATCAGCGTCGACTACGGCATACCGCTGCCTATGCTGCTCGATAGTCTCAATGGACTCTTCGATCAGGGCACGCTGGCAATCGGCACTCGCGTACGCATTCCCGATGAAATCCGCTCCAAGATTCCGCAGCTCGCGAACGTTCCGGACGTCGGTGAGATCACCGGCGTGGAGAGCGGAGCCTACACCGCCGACTTCGGCGAGGTTCGCTTGCAGGGATTGGCCGAAGATTTCATCGCGCTCGAAGCCGAGGCCAAGGCTAGCTAAGCGGCACTCGTGCTTCGACTCCGCTCGGCATGACAAGCTAGAGCGGTTTCCGCGAGCTGAAGCCCTCGTCGACTCCATGCCAATAGGCCACGCGCGGCTCTCCGAGCTTCCAACAGAGATAGATCGGTTCGTCGTCGCGGACGGCCGGGAAGTCGATCAGCCCGAGGTCGATATCCTTGACGAGGCATCCAAACGACTCGATCCGGTAGATCAAGCGGCCGATCTCGTGCTTGAGTTCGGCAAAGCGAGGCGCCGGCAACGGTGAGCGTACGCCTGCGAGGCGAGGACGCCGGGCGGGCTGCGCGTGGTGCAACGCCGGATCCGACTCGAGCAGTTTGATCGCGAGATCGCGGCGGCGACTCAGGAGCTCGTCGATCAGAGGCGCGACCTTGAGAATGAGGGCGTTGGCCCGTTCGGGCGAAAAGAACTTCATATGGATTCGCTGCGCATCGTCTTCGTAACGGGTCTCTCCGGTGCGGGCCTTAGCCAGGCAATTAAGTCACTCGAAGATTTGGGCTTTTACTGCATCGAACATCTTCCTCCCGTCGTGCTCGATGCCGCCGTGGCGGCTTTGGAGAATTCTGCGACGCGGGACGTCGCCATCGCGCTCGACGTGCGGAGCGATGCGCACTTGGGCGATGCGCGGGCCGCAATCGATCGAGTCATTCGTACCCACGATGCGCGCGTGCTCTTCCTAGACGCCGCCGATGAGCTGCTCGTGAGGCGTTTTAGCCAAACTCGCCGCCGCCATCCGTTCTCGCAGACGGGCTCGGTGCTCGAGGCGATCGAGGCCGACCGACGAGTGCTCGCTCCGTTGCGCGAACGGGCCGACGTCGTGATCGATACGACGAACCTGACGCACGGCGGCCTCAAGGACCGAATCGCAGCCGCGTTCCTCGCCGGCGGGCCGGTTCGTCTCGGCGTGACCTTCGTGTCCTTCGGATTCAAATTCGGCCTGCCCACTGACCTCGATCTGCTCTTCGACGTCCGGTTCTTGCGGAATCCGAACTATGAGGAGCCGCTCGCCGAGCTGACGGGTGAGGATGCCGCCGTCGGCGCATTTATCGAAGATGATCCTTCGCTGGCGCCATTTCTTGCGAAGGCGTCCGACCTGCTGGAGTTTCTGCTTCCGCGCTACCTCGCCGAAGGGAAGACGCAACTTACCGTCGGGGTCGGCTGTACGGGTGGCCGCCACCGCTCCGTCTACGTGGCGCGCCGCTTGATGGAGCGTTTCGCCGGCGACGACCGGCTGGACTTGTCCTTCGAGGCGCGCGACCTTGCGCGAGTCGCCTGATGCGCGAGCGAGTCGCCGGTTCCTTACACTGGCTCCTCCCCGGATTGGGCGTGAAGCGCTGGCTCGTGCTGGGCATCTTCGGCGTCGTGCTTCTGGTCGACGCCGTGACGCGCTGGTTCATCGCCGAAGGGACCGGCATTCACGTGAACGAGATCCTCGACGGCATCGTCGACGACTACTTCCCGCCGGCCTACTTGACGTGGATCCTCGGCATCGGAGGCCTGACGGCGCTCGTCGCCGGGAGTTGGATGGGACTGCGTTCCGTCGTTGGCATCACGCGAAGCCGGAATCCCAAGGGCGTTCGGGATGCGCTAGTCGGACGCCGGCTGCAACAAGGTTATAAGATCGTCGCGATCGGCGGAGGAACGGGTCTTTCGACGCTGTTGCGCGGCCTCAAGCGCCGCACCAGCAACTTGACCGCCGTCGTTACCGTCAGCGACGACGGCGGCTCGTCCGGAAGACTCAAGAAGGAGCTCGGGGTGCTGCCGCCCGGCGACATTCGGAACTGTCTCGTCGCACTCGCCGACGACGAGGCGTTGGTCACGGATCTTTTCCGCTATCGGTTCACCGAAGGGGAGGGATTGAGCGGCCATTCCTTCGGCAATCTCTTCCTGGCCGCGATGAGCGGGATCACCGGCAACTTCGATCATGCGATCAAAGAGTCGAGCCGGGTGCTAAATATCGTGGGGCGAGTGTTACCGGCGACGCTCGGAGTCGTGCGCCTGTGCGCGGAGCTCGATGACGGTACGATCGTCGAAGGCGAGTCGAACATCTCCAGCGCGAAGCGGCCGATCAAGCGCGTCTTCTTCGATACGCCGGCCGCTACGCCGCTCGATGAGGTGCTCGACGCAATACGCGACGCCGATGCCATCGTGCTCGGGCCGGGTTCTCTCTACACCTCGGTCGCGCCGAACTTTCTCGTTAGCCGAATCGCACGCGAAGTCGCGGACGCGCATGCCATAAAAATGTACGTCTGCAACGTCATGACGCAGCCGGGAGAGACCGACGGAATGACCGCCGCAGATCACGTAAGCGCGTTGCTTGAAAATGCCGGCGAACGCGTGTGCGATTACGTGATCGTCAACGACGAGCCCCCGTCGCGGCTGCTCGCGGCCTATGCGCAAGAGGGTCAAGTGCCGGTCGAACCGGACGTCGCGCGCATCACGGCCCTCGGGCTCGAAGCGGTTCGAGCGCCGGTCATCGGCGAAACCGAGACCGTTCGTCACGATCCGGATAAACTCGCAACGGTGGTCATGGCTATCGTCGATCGCACGGTCGCCGATCGGGCGACGCTCGTGAAACCGGCCAGCGCTTATCGCCGTTCCGCCGCGGTAAGTTAATGAGTTGGTTGTGCGGTTAGGGACAGGTTCAGCTGAAACGGCTTGCCGGGCTCGATGCTCGTGCTCGCCGTGAGCGGCGCGTAGCCCTTTGCCTGCACAGCATAATCGGCGATTCCGCTGGGAACCTTATCGAACGAGAATTTGCCATTCGTGTCGCTCGTCGCGGTCAGCACCGTATCGATCGTGATCAGCGCGCCGGTGATCGGCGCGTTCGTCGTTGCGTCGACGATGGTGCCCGCCACCGCCGCATAGCCCGCGGCCGGCGGCAGCGAATCGTTGTTGCACGCACATAGCCCTACGAGAAGCAGCGCCGCCACGGCGACGAACCAACCGACGCGTGGTTTCATAGGGTAAGTTCTTCGCCACGCGGAAGCCGCCGCTCCTATGGCAAGCACCGCTCCATCGTCCCGCGCGGCCGGTCTCACGTACTGCGAGAACGCGCTGGAAGCGATCGGCGATACGCCGCTTGTCAAGCTAAACAAGGTCGTTGACGGCGCGCCGTGTTTGGTGCTGGCCAAGGTGGAGTACGTCAACCCCGGCGGCAGCGTGAAGGATCGCCCGGCGGTCGCGATGCTCGATGCGGCCGAGCGTCAGGGCCTGCTCAAGCCAGGCGGCACGATCGTCGAGCCGACCAGCGGGAACACAGGGACGGGCCTCGCCATGGCGGCGGCGATTCGGGGGTATCGCTGCATCCTCGTGATGCCCGACAAGATGTCGCGTGAAAAGGTCGATCTCTTGCGCGCGTACGGAGCCGACGTGGTCATCACGCCGACGAACGCGCCCCCCGATTCGCCCGAATCCTACTACGGGGTCGCGAACCGGCTGGCATCCGAGATACCGGGCGCGTTCCAGCCCAATCAGTTTCACAACCACTTCAATCCCGAGGCGCACTACCACACGACCGGTCCTGAGATTTGGGAACAGACCGGCGGGTCGATCACGCACTTCGTGGCCGGAATCGGCACCGGCGGCACGATCTCGGGCACCGCACGTTTCTTGAAGGAGAAAAATCCCGCCGTGCACGTCATCGGCGCCGATCCCGAGGGCTCGATCTACTCTGGAGACATTCCGCGCTCGTACGCGGTCGAGGGCATCGGAATGAGCTACTTGCCCGAAACGGTCGACCTGCGCGTGATCGACGAGATCGTGCGAGTCTCCGATCGCGATTCGTTCCTGATGGCCCGGCGAATCACGCGCGAGGAGGGCCTGCTCGTCGGGGGCTCTTCCGGAACGGCCGCGGTGGCCGCCGTCAAGCTCGCGAAGAGCATCACGGCGGACGCGATCGTGGTCGTCATCTTTCCCGATTCGGGCCGCGGCTACATGTCGAAGATCTTCAACGACGAGTGGATGATTGCCAACGGCTTCCTCGCCGATGCAAAGCGCCGCGCGACCGTCGGCGACGTGTTGCGCAGCAAGACGCCCGCCCCGCCGCTGATCACGGTGCAGCAAGACGACACCGTGAAGACGGCGCTCGACCTGTTGCGCAGATATGAGATTTCGCAGATTCCGGTCATGCACGGGCGCGACCAGGTGGGCAGC
Source organism: Vulcanimicrobiota bacterium (assembly GCA_963759245.1). GTDB lineage: Bacteria > Vulcanimicrobiota > Vulcanimicrobiia > Vulcanimicrobiales > Vulcanimicrobiaceae > Cybelea. The sequence continues at coordinate 1,232,905 of CAVWYN010000003.1, forward strand.
ATCAACGACGTCGGCGTGATGCAGAGCGTCTTCGACCACTCCGATATCCTCCACCAGCCCGTAAGCGAAGTAATGGCGCGGCCCTTTCCCGCACTCGAACAGTCGGAGGAGATCGAACGCGCATACAAGCTGCTCACGCTCGCCAATCCGGCCATCGTCGTCACCGACGAGGGGGAGCCGATCGGCGTGCTCGCGCGCCAAGATGTCATCAGCTTCCTCTCCACCAGCTCCGACGTCGTCCACAAATGAAATTTGCCACGAGGGCGATTCACGTCGGGCAAGGGGCTGACCCGGCCACGGGCGCCACGATCGTCCCCATCTATCAAACGTCGACCTACACGCAGACCCGCGTCGGCGAGCACAAGGGCTTCGACTACAGCCGCACGATAAATCCGACCCGGCTCGCGCTCGAACGGCAGCTCGCGTCGCTCGAAGGGGCACGTTTCGGGAGCGCCTTCGCCAGCGGCATGGCCGCGACGACGGCAGTTTTGGGCTTACTCTCGGCGGGCGATCACGTCGTCGTGACCGACGATCTTTACGGCGGAACCTATAGGCTCTTCTCGCGCGTCCTCGAGCGATACGGCCTCGAGTTCACCTACGTCGACATGCGCGACCTCGACGCGGTTCGCTCCGCGGTGCGGCCTGCCACGAAGTTATTCTGGGTCGAGACGCCGACGAACCCGCTGCTGAAGATCGTCGATATCGCGGCGATCGCCGCATTGCGCAGCGCCGATCAGATCGTCGCGGTCGACAACACGTTTGCGACGCCGTATTTTCAACAACCGTTGGCACTCGGCGCCCAGATCGTCGTGCATTCGACGACGAAGTACATCGGCGGACACAGCGACGTCGTCGGAGGGATCGCCATCACCGATGACGCGGGACTCGACGAAAAGATCCGCTTTCTGCAGAATGCGGCCGGCGGCGTTCCAGGTCCAAGCGACGCGTGGTTAACGATGCGCGGCGCAAAGACGCTCGCGCTGCGCATGCGCGAACACGCGCGCAATGCTCAGATCATCGCCGACTTTCTCGAATCCCGCGCCGACGTCGCACGGGTCCACTATCCAGGATTGCGTTCGCATCCGCAGCACGAGTTGGCGAAGCGCCAGATGAGCGGCTTCGGCGGCATGCTCTCGATGGAATTCGCCGATCCGCGGCGCGCGATGGAGTTTGCCGGCCGCCTCAAGTATTTCAGCCTGGCCGAAAGCCTGGGCGGAGTCGAGTCGCTGATCTCGCATCCGGGCCGCATGACCCACGGATCGATCCCGGCAGCCGATCGCGAGCGGCGCGGCATCGGCGACGGGCTGCTCCGTCTGTCCGTTGGAATCGAGGATATCTCCGATCTGCTAGACGATCTGAGGCAGGCGCTAGACGCTACGGCTGATAGAGCGGATACCGAACAGCAGTTACCTGTTTGAGCACTCGCTTGGCCTCGTCCGCGTTGGCATCGCCCAAACGGGTCGTCTCCGCGAGCGCGATGCCGCGCTGACCGTCGGCCCAAACGACCGCAAACTCTTTGCGCGAATCGAATCCGCTGCCGAAGGCGATCTCGACGAAATTGGCCGGCATTCCGTTGCTTAGCGACATCGGTGTGCTGCTGTGGATCAGCGCTCCGTCCAGCGCTGTGTGCGTTTGACTTTCGAACTGGTTGATCCACTGGTCCGGCGGGCCGTCATAGGCTTCCATCGAGAGCGCGATCGTTCGAACGTCTTCTTTACCGGGATTGATCAGCCAAACGGCCACTGGTTGGAGATCCTGGCTCAGCTGCGCGAGCGACGGTTCCTGGCGCGCTATGAGCGCCGCCTCCGGTGGCGCGGTAAAGGTCATTCCTGGATCGGTGTATGTGTGCGGGTCGGGCGAGGGCGTCGGCGGAGGGGGGATCTGCGCAAACGCCGGATGCGCGCTCGCCAAGGCGAGAAGCGCGATAATCAACAGAGAGAACCTTTTCATTCCTTGTCCAAGACTTCAGCGAGCGCAGGCAGCGAGACCGGGTAGCGATATCCGACGTTGCGGTGATCGTCGTCGAATTCCTCGTGCCGCACGTCCAATCCAAGCTCGCGGATCCGACGAGCGACTACGCGCGCCCCTATGTCCAGATTGTACTCGTCGCGGCGCCCGCAATCGAGGTAGCGTAGCCGCAGGCGCGCGAGTTCCGCGTGGCGATCCTTGACTCGCTCGGCCGGGTCGAAGGCCAGCCAGCGCGCGAAGACTTCCTCAATGAGCTCGCCGCTGCTTGTATCGAAGGGCAGGTCGAGGTCGAACGCCGTGGCGCTTCGCGGAGAGTATGCCGCCGTGTAGGCCAGCATCTCCATCGTTGTGTACTCCGCGGGGCTGCGCTTGTGCTTCCGCTCGAAAACCTCGACGTACTTCCTAATATCGAACTCATGCGCCTCGAGCACCCGCTGAACCGTCGCGAACGCCGGCGGATGCGCGTAAGGGAAATACGAATCTCCGCTATGCGACGCGAACGCGGCGAAGACGCCGGGATGTTCCATCACCAAATGCATCGCGCCAAAGCCCCCCGACGACTTTCCCAAGACGGCTCGCCCGCCCTCCGCGGCAATCGTGCGATACGTCGCATCGACGTGACCGATCACGTCGCGAACCGTGTACGTCGCGTACTGCCCGTTGTGAATCGAGTCGACGTACTGTGAGCCGCCCAAGCGCGTGAAGCCGTCCACCAGAACGATCAGAGCGGGAGGCATTCGCAGCTCGCGAATGACGCGGTCCGTCCACTGCAGCACGTTCGTTTCCCATGGACGCGCTGAAATTAGCGCCGCAACGTCGCCAGTGTAACCGTGCAGGACGTACAACGCGGGATAACGGCGCGAGGCTTGCGCGTCATAGCCGGGCGGCGTGTAGACCACGACTGGCCGTTCGGCGGGATCGCCGAGAGGATTGGCTGCCAAGGCCGCAGACGACACGAAGTCGATGGAGACGTTGCCATCAAGCCCAAGCAGCCGCGCGATATCGGAACGGCTTTGCATGGCGTTCTGGTTCTTCACGCGAAGAACGAAGGCCTAGATGAGCGGTTTGAAGCGCGCAATCGATTTGCGCGGCGCGGTTTCGATCAACGTCATTACGATGATCGGAATCGGTCCGCTCGTAACGATACCCTTGGTCATCGCGGCGTTAGGCGGACCGCTCGCCCTGATCGGATGGATTGCCGGAGCGGTGGTCGCGCTATGTGACGGATTGGTATGGGCCGAACTGTCGTCGCGGTATCCGGGATCCGGAGGTACATACCGCTACCTGCGTGACGTCTTCGGGCCCCAGCGCCTCGGCAAAGCGCTGGCCTTTCTCTTTAACTGGCAGTTCTTGCTGTATGCGCCATGTCTGCTCGCGAGCGGCTACATCGGGTTTGCGAACTACGCCGCATATCTCTATCCTCCGCTCGGTACGAACGCTTTCGAGCACGATGCGCTCGCGTTAGGCATCGGCGTCGTGACGATCGCGCTGCTCTATCGGCGAACCTCACAGGTCGCAGTGCTGGGAACCGCCCTGGCGATCGCAGCGGCGCTGACCGTTGCGCTCGTCGCGTTCGCGGGCCTGTCGCATGCCAACTTTGGGCAAGCGTTCCACGTGGCCCCGCCGCTGCGATTCAACGTAGGGTTCTTGGCCGGTTTCGGCAGCGCGCTCTACATCACGCTCTATGATTATGCCGGCTATGCCGACGCGGCGCTCCTGGGCGACGAGGTCGTCCGCCCCGAACGTACGATTCCCGCGGCGATCGTGCTATCCGTGCTGATCGTGGCGGTGCTGTACGTGCTGCTTCAGGTCGGCGTGCTCGGCGCCGTGCCGTGGCGTACTTTGCTCGATGCGCACGGTCAGGCGACCGTGCAGGCGCAATACGTCGGCTCCTACGTCGTCGAGCGAACCTGGGGACGAGTCGCGGCGACCGCGGTAACTCTCCTCGTGCTCGTGACGGCGTTTGCCTCGGTCTACGGAAACCTCTTGGGCTTCTCGCGGATTTCCTACGCCGCCGCGCGCGACGGCGCATTCCTTCCCATCTTCGGCAAGCTGCATCCGCGCAAAGAGATTCCGCACGTCGCGCTCCTCGTCGTTGGAGCGCTCTCGCTGATCGCGAGCCTCTTCACCCTCGACCAGGTGATAGCGTTTCTCACCGCGGGCATCGTACTGATTCAGGGAATCGCGCAGATCGTCGCGCTCGGCCTCATGCGCGCCCGTCGCGTACGGGCGCCGTTTCGAATGCCCCTCTACCCGCTGCCGGCGATCCTCGCGCTCGCCGGGTGGAGTCTCGCCTTCGTCAGCTCCGGCATGCCGGCGATTCTGCTCGGCACCGGCTGGCTCGTCGTCGGCGCCGTGGTGTTTCTCATCGCTGCGCGCGTCCAGCGTTGGTGGCCGTTCGCGCTCGCGCTTCTCATCGCGTGGGGGTTCCCCAGTGTCACCCTGAGCTTGTCGAAGGGTGACGCCGGCAACTCGGGCTGGTCGAGCTGGAATACGTCGCGCGTTGGTTTGGAGCACGGGTACCCGGTCTTCACCGTTGGGGGGCGGCCCTTCTTCGTCTACGGCGCGGCGTTCTTTTACGAGCGCATTCCGCGCGAGCGCTGGCGCGATACGCTGCTGGCCTACGAGCGCCTCGGCATCAACACGCTCGACCTCTACCTGATCTGGAATTGGCACGAGCCGTCCGAAGGTGTCAGCGATTTCACCGGCAACACCGATCCGCGGAGAGACCTCGTCGGGTTGCTCAAGATGGCGCACGAGCTCGGCTTCAAGCTCATTCTGCGCCCGGGCCCGGTGATTCGCAACGAGTGGCGCAACGGCGGTTATCCTGCGCGGCTCCTCGAGCATACGGAGTACAAGATGCCGTTGCACGACGTGCTCGAGGGACGCTATCCGGCCACCAGCACGCTCCAGAACGCGCACGCCGATGCCGCCGGCGCCGAGTGGCTCGCGAACGGCACGCATTTGCAGGCCGCAGCAGAGTGGCTCACGGACGTGCTGCACGCCGTCGAGCCATATTCCCACGACGTCATCGCGGTCGCGCTCGACGACGATCAGGGCGCCTATCTCGATAACGATACCTGGCCCGCACCCCATTGGCATGCGTATGTAAACTGGCTGCGCCGAACTGTTGCGAGCGTCATCGGCAACCGGGTTCCGCTGTTCATCAACACGTACGAGATGAAACTGCCGAGCGCGGCGCCGGCGTGGGCGTGGGGCAACTGGTACCAAAGCAACGCGTATCGCATCGGCGAGCACGACCTAGCAGACTTGGACTTCGCGACGGGACTCCTGCAGACGCAACGACGCCTGCCGGTTATGCAATCGGAGTTCCAAGCCGGATGGCTGCAGGCTGCCGACGAGGCAGCTCCGCGTCCGAGCGATCCGTCGAATACCGCGCTCGCGCTCGGCGAGTTGCTGCGCGACGGCGCGCACGGAATCGTGAACTTCCCGGTACAAGACACGATCTATCCGCACGGTTGGGAGGTGCCGTGGGCGAACTGGTCCTATGCCTGGGACGCGGCGCTGACCGTCGATCTGCGCGCGTCGCCGCGGTTTGCGCCAACGCGAGCTTTCGGCGATGCGATTCGCCGTTACGGAACGCAGCTCGCGCAGACTCACATCGCGGCAGACGCGTCGATCATATGGCCGGCGAGCCTTTTTGAGCCGGGCAGCCTCAGCAACGACGATTTCACGGCGCTCGCCGACGCGACGATCGCGATGCAACGGGCCTGCAATGAACGCGGTCTCGCGTGCACGGTCGTCGACCTCGCCACAGGCGCCGACGCCACGCGGTCGGTTCTTCTTCCGCTGCCGCCCACCGGTCCGGCGATGGGACGAATGCGCCCGTCGGCCGTTTCGACGTTGAATGCGTTGCGCAGATCCGGCCGGCTCGTCCCCGATCCGTCGGCGGTCCGCGCTCCCGCGCGGTATCGTCGCGCCTCCAACGTGACGCTATTGCTCGCCGACGACTCGAGTTACGGCTTCATCGTCGCGGTGAACCCGAGCCGTGCGAGGCGCCGCGTAGCGGTCGGCGCCGTTCGGCTGTTTCATCGCAGCGTTGGGGTGCACGACTTCGACATACCGCCCGGCGGTGCGCGCGTCGTGGCCGTCGGCGTGAATGCCGCCGCGCCAAGGGGGGCGCCGATTCCGCCCCTTGCAAGCCCGCCGCCGTTTGGAGATTCCGACGGTGTCTCTCTCGCCAACGGCCGCGTGCGCGTGGTCTTCGCCCCGTTTGCCGGCGCGAGAATCGCGGAGCTCGGCGCCGGGAACGACAACGCCGCTACGAGCATCGGACTCTTGCGCGACGCAACCGATCCGCAGTCTGTGCCGTCCTCGCGCGACTACATCGCCTCGTACACGCATCCGCTGCCGGCTGGAACTTTTAACCGTCCGTACGGGTGCGACCGAATGGACGTGCTCACGACGGAGCGAGTCACGTGTTCGTACGATGCGCCCGATATGCCGGACGGGGGCGCGACCTTCAAGCGAACGCTGACGCTAAGCGGAAACGCCGGCGAGTTGATCGTCGGCGAGGACTTCAACCCGCACGATCCCCGCTCGACGGCGCGGCTCGAAAGCATTTCCGGCTTCGCCTTCGTTGCGGGCGACAGACTGCTCAACTCCGCTCAAGGAAACGCCCTCGGTATTCTTCATGGCAAACGTCTGGCCGTTCTGCGGTGGCGACGCGGGGATGCCGCGCGCGTCGACCTGCGACGCACGCGCGGCGCGGAACTCGTTACCCTAATCTTTGCGCATCGCTCCGTCGAACTGGCTCTCGGCGTTTACTCGGTTCGCACGTTGGGCGAGGCGCAACGCCTGGTCGACGCGAAACAGCCGTAGCTCTGCGGGGAAGTGGCGGAATGGCAGACGCAGCCGCCTCAAAAGCGGCCGAGGCAACTCATGTGGGTTCGACTCCCACCTTCCCCACCAGATTCCGTGATGGTCTTTCAAGTCGGAAGGGCGGGTCCGCAGATCTACGGCACGTAGTTACTTCCGTCGACAACACTTTCTGCATACGCCACGAGAGTCCCCACTACTTTTCCACTGGGATAGTCGACTTCAACGACGTCGCCGGTGTCGCTATCCAGTACCCATGCTCGGGTATTAGCAGCGTTGATCTTCACATCGCTTGGGAATCCCCAGTGAGATCCCAAATGGCCCGACACGGCGTTATAAGGCGGTTTTATTATGTCCACCGCCCTGTTGTATGGCTCGGTAACAATGATATCGTTGTGCCTATCGACAGCCATTGCGCCCGTCTCCCCGAGCCTTACCCCTAATACCTTGTTTTTGCAAGCGTCGAAGTCGCTGAACTCAACGATATGGCCCACGCTGCCACTATATTTGGCAACAAAAACGACCTCTCCGGTAGTACCCGTTGCAACACCCGTAGGTCTCCCTCCGACGACGGAACACTTCGTCACGACGAAGTTGGCCTGTTGATAGTATTCGTTGATGTAACCGACATAGTCAGCCTCGAAAATGTCTCCCAGTCTGTCGGTAGTAACAGCTATCGGCGAGGCCATTCCGGCTTTATAAGTGAACGGCATCGAGGTTAGGAAGCTATACTGAGTAATGCTTGGCACGAGGTTGTTGGCGACGTATAATCCGTGGGAGTCGACCCAAAGGCCATCGGGGCTGTTGATCCCTTGTTTGATTTGGCCCAGTTTCTTAAACGTTCCGTTTTGATAGATCTGGACGAGGCTTTTCGCGCTACTTACGAATTCGCCAACGAAAAGGTCTTTTGTGCTTACCGAGTCGGGACGAATTCCCCCGGTTTGGCCCCACTCTAACAGCGCCGGGGGCACCGCTGCGGTCGGGAGCGTTGACTCCCCTCGCTGCAAGCCACCGCTAGAGCACGCGGCGAGGAACAGGACCGCGCTTGTCGCGGCGGCCGCTGAAGCGATCGAAACGTTCCGGAAAAGACTCAAGCTCATCATGCGATCTCCTCCGCGGCTAGTATAGCAGAATCGGCTCAGTGGGATAGCATCGAGCCGCGCCGCGATCTCGCGCTCGAACCACGCCTCGTCCCGCTGGTCTGGGTGCTCGCGCGCCCAGCCTCCAGTCGACATCGGCTTTACGGTGCGTTTTTCAGTTTGTCCGGTTCCAGAAATCGCGGTTTTCAAGCTAAAAAGTCGGCCCTTAAGAACGCTCAACGTTTTCCGTTTCCGACGTCGCCGTATTTCGACTCCCACCTCCCCCAAAGCATTTGAGTAGGGAATGCAGCTCGAAAACGCTGTCTCAGGTCATACGGAAGTGCCGCGCGACGGCGTGAATCTCGAGGCTGGTTTGATCGAGGCCAATCGCTGGGATCCCCGGGAAAGCGGACGCCGGCGCAGAACCAAGCGCTCGATGACTATTTCACGATACAGGGCGCCGCAAATGCTGCGCGCACTACCGGCTGCATTCGCGATCTTTCTCATCGCGCGAGCCTGCTGTCTTGCCGACGACGCTGCGACCCTCGAGTCGTGGAAAGATTCCTTCCATGCGGTTTGGCAGACAGACCATTGTGAGTCGGAGTGGCAGAGTTGGAACAAGTATTGGGGGCAGGTGCACGCATTTTATTTTGGCGCGCGGGGGTACGCCGGCTGGTTCTCGGATAGTCAAAAGATCCTCGCGCACGTCACCGACTCAAGCACAAACGCTGCGGTGGCCGCCCAGCTTACGTCGCTCGGGCGTCGGATCGGTGGGGAATGGGCCAAACAGGACGATTGCCGCAAAGTGAGGACCAGCGATACGTGGATGGAGCGAGCCACTGAAGGTGGCAAACCTGCGCTGCTCGATTGGCAAGGCCAACTCGACAAAGCCGCTGCTGCCGACTCCGGCAACGGAGCGTTGATCGAGGCGGCCGTGAAATCGATCAATTCTCAGCTGGACACAATTGGGGTCGCGCCGCTGACCGAATAGCCCGGGTCCATGACCAACGCTCCGAGATGACGGGCGCTTTGCCGAAGAACGCGGCATCGTCGAGGATGTCCACCATGAAGCGCGCGACGTGCGCGCGGCCGATCGTCATCCCGGCCTTCGGCCGGCCATTGTAGGAAACGAGCAGCTTCCCCCGAGATCGGGCGTTCGTCAGTATCGCGGCTCGCACGCTGGTCCAATCCAATCCGGATTCTCGCAGCAAAGCCTCCTGCGCCTCGTGATCCTCGTAAACAATGCGCAAATTGGTTCGCCGGATCAGCTAGCGCGTGATCGCCGGTGCCTGAGCGAACGAATCGCCCACGCCGAGGGCCGAGAGTACCACGATACGCCGCGCGCCGCTCGCATGCATGGCGGCCACGGCATTACCGATCGAGCGCGTCATTAGCATCGGCGGACTGACGGGCCTCGCCCATGGCAGGTCGGACGCGCGATTGTTATTCAGCGTACTTAGCACGGCATCGCACCCGCCGATACCTAGAAGCACGTCTCTCACGCTTTCGGGCGTTCCACGAACGACGGACAACTTTGGCGACCGAGCGACGACCTTGTCGGGATTTCGAGCGAGCGCTACGACGTCATGCCTCGCATCGAGCGCCCATTCGAGAACGCATCGCCCGGTTCGCCCGGTGGCCCCGAGCACGAGCAGTTTCAACGACTTTCACACTTTCTTTATGTCTCCGCAAAACACTAGAGCGACCCCCAAGTTAGGAAATTTGCATGGTCAGAAGATTCACCGCTCCACTCTTACTGATTGCCGCGTACGTGTTGGCTGCTTGCGGAGGCAGCCACTCGGGCGGGTTCGGACAGGCTGGAGCGTTTCAACCCATACCGCTGGGACGGCCTAGCTATCACGGGAGCAGTATTACCGCGCGACACGATCGGCGTTGGATATCCCGACCAAGTCGGACATGTCTTTTCCAAGACATGGAAAACAGACGTCGCGGGCTTCACACAAACCCATTACTCCCAGACACTAGCCTTTCCGCCCGGAACACAAATCACAATCACCAGTATCTCGAAAGGCTCGGAGTACCACACCTTCAATGTGATCGCCAAGAGATCCGCGCCTCCGGCGAGGTTTCCCAGTAATCCGAAGTTGCTCATGACTCCAAGCGGCGGCCACAAACTAGTTGTTGGCTATCGCTCCGGTGTTCTTACGCCGGGCAAGTCAGTGCACGTTACCCTCGTAAAAGGAATCTACCTGATCGGCTGCGCTTTCCACTACAAGTCGGATAATATGCGCGACGTGGTGGTAGTAGCCGACGGCGCGAAGCCGGGTCCAACGGCGACACCCCCGTAGTCCATAACGAGCGCTTAGAAGGAAACCTGATATGGGCTCGCTCCGGCGAGCCCGTATCTCGCTGCACCATCGCCGCAGCCCGGACGGTGCACTACGCTAGTGGGACGGCTCTGACCGAATCAGGCTCTGTAAAGAGACGCTCGAGTTTGCAAGCTCGGTTGGGCTGATTCCAACTTGGCCGATGAGGCGTTTGATGCCGCCAGTTTCGCGCGGACGATTGATCGCGCACCCAGCCTCAATTCGATCCTCCTTGAGATAGAACGCGCTCAACGAGTTCGGGTCGTTGCCCGAGCGAAGCACGATACGATCCCACGTTTTGGCATTTCCGTAGTATTTTAAAGAGAGATCGTACTGATCCGACCAAAAATATGGGATCGGGTCGTAGGGCTGCATGACTCCGTGCATCGCTCGGCCCGCGGCGGCACCCTGCGACTCTGCGTTGTAGAAATGCTCTATTCGTATGCGGCGATTAAAACGCGGGCGCCACGAGCTCGCTAGGTCGCCAGCCGCAAAAACGTCGGGGACGTTGGTGCGGCAGAACTCGTCGGTTTCGATGACGCCGCCAGACGCAATTACACTTGGAACCCATTCGACCGCCGGCGCCACGCCGACTCCGATTACGGCCGCGTCGCATTCGATTATACTCCCGTCGGACAGCCGCGCGGATTCGAGCGCACGCGCCCCGCGAAACTCGACGACGGTCGCTCCGGTTTTGAGCTCAACGCCACGATCGCGATGGTAGCGCTCGTAGAACGCCGCGAGCTCTTTTCCGAGGGCTCGTTCCATTGGAGCGGACTGACCGACGAGCGCAACCTCACATCCTACCGTTCTCGCGGATGCGGCAGCCTCGCATCCAATGAACCCCGTGCCGATGACGAGTACGCGAGCGCGACGCGCGAAGGCATCGCGAAGCGCGCGCGCATCGTCGAGAGTTCGCAGATAATGAACGCCATCGAGGCTTTCACCAGGGGCATTCAGCTTGCGCGGGATCGCTCCCGTAGCGATCAAGAGCTTATCGTAAAGGATCTCTCGGTCGGTGGAGCACTCGATACGGCGGTTCGCGATATCGAGGGCCGAGATTCGCTCGTTCAAGCGCAGCTCGATCGCATTCTTCGCGTAGAAGTCGGAGCCGCGCAACGCGACACCGCCGATCTCAACCTCACCGCGCAGAAACGTTTTCGACAGCGGCGGGCGCGCGTAGGGCGCGTTGCCCTCCTGTCCGACCACAACGATCGAGCCGTCGAAGCCCTCGCCCCGAAGAGCCTCGGCGGCGCTGATTCCAGCCGCGCCGGCGCCGGCAATAACGTAGGTGGGCATGGCTAGGACATTCGTACCCCCAATTGACGCAGGTTACCGTCCGCCTCGGGCAGCGGGCGTTAACGCGTTAACGGAACGACGACGTTGAGTTAGAGTTCGGGCTCCGCGGTCCCGACAACCTTGAAAGCCGCCGACGGCGGTGCCATCATACGAGTACGCTAGGTTTCAAGGAGTTTTACTGTGCGGCTTTTTTCTTTGATTTCTACTGTTATTCCTATTTATTTTTCGAAGTCGCCGGCTCGAGCATCAACCGCAATAGCATTGGGAATTTGCGGCCTCGTCGTTTCGGCGTGTAGCGGACCCGTCTCATCGTTTTCACCTACGAGCAGTCTCGTCCCGCAGCGATCGCTAGCGAGCAAACCGCTCGCTAATCCCACTGCATCGCCAACCCCGATCCCGTTCAAGTTTCAGATCGTCGACGATCCGAACTCAAATCATAACCAGGTAAACGGTATCAATCAGCTCGGGAGGATCGTCGGATCGTACGGCGCCGGCCAGGGGAGCAACATTTGGCAGAGCTACCTCGCAGACACACCGTACTCCAAGTTCCTCGGCCTCGATGATCCCGGCGCGCAGGGAACCGTCGCAACGAGTCTCTCCAGCAATAAGATTCAGGCCGGGTACGTCATGACTCCCGTTTCGTTGCTAGGCACCTGGGGCTTTGTCAGAGTCGGCGGCTTGTGGACCCTGCTCGCGGATCCCAACGAAGGCCTGCTCAACTACGCCGTCACCGAGATCCTCGGCATCAACGATTCCGAGTACGCTGTAGGCTACTATACGAACTTGTCCGGAACGGCGATCCCAATGATGGTCGACGTCCCCCAACTAAGCTACACCGACCTTCACCCGCCCGGCGCACAAAATGCGGAAGCCACCGGCATCAATGGGAAAGGAAACATCTCAGGGTGGGAGCAGACCAGCACCACCCCGGCCCAGGGCTTCTACCTGAAGGCCGGTACGTATTATCCGTTCTCGTATCCCGGATCCACAAAGACCTACGCGCTCAGCCTGAACTGGCAGGATCAAGTCGTTGGCGACTTCGTCGACTCGAAGGGCACTCACGGATTCCTGCTTACCGGCCCAACCTACGGTGGCAGCCGGCAGATCTGGCAGAAAATCGACGCTCCGGGCGCAGCCGGCGGCACGTGGGTCACGGGAATCAATAACCACGACGTTATCTGCGGCTACTACATCGACGGAAGCGGTGTTCAACACGGCTTCACAGCGACTCCGTAAATGATCGGCAAGTGCTTCGCGAGAGCGTTTCTCGCGTGCGGCGTGGCGCTGTCGGCCTGCAGCGGTTCCGCAACTGACTCGTCGCCGGCCATTCCGCCCCAAGCGCAAACGCCGGCGCGCTCGAGCGGCCACGTGCCAGGTTCGATATCCTTCTCGTTTCAGACCGTCGACGATTCCATCTCGACCGTCAACGCGGTGGCCGGGATCAATAACTCGAGTGATATCGTCGGAAACGTCGGAGCCGGTACGGGCAGCAGCCCGATGGAAAGCTACTACTCGACGCCACCCTACACCAGCTTTACGCCGATCGATTATACGAAGGCCCAGCAAACGATTGCGACCGGTCTCGACAATAGCGCGAACAATCAGATGACGGCCGGCTACATTGTCAATCCGCCGCAGCTCACCGGCATCTGGGCGTTCGTTAGAGTCAACGGCATATTTACCCTGATCAAGGATCGCAAAGAAGGTACCGGCAAGAATACCGTTACGGAAATACTGGGCATCAACGACCAGCAATTCGGCGTCGGCTATTTCGTGAACACGTTGGGTGTCAAGATACCCTTCGAGGTGAGCATTCCTTTCCAGAAGTTCGTCGCCCTCAAGCCGCCGGGAGCGAAGGACGCCGCGGCGACCGGCATCAATAACGCGGGCGATATTGTTGGCTGGGGATCAACCGGCTCAGAACTGGACGGCTATTTCGTACGGGTCGGCGTCTACTATACTCTTGAATATCCCGGCGCCACCACGACGGTTGCCCTCGGAATCAACTCGCACGATCACGTCGTCGGTTACTACGCGAACGCGAGCGGCCCCAAGCACGGATTCATCTTGACCGATCCACAGGGCGGGAGCCAACAGGTCTGGCAGACGATCGACGCCCCGAATGCCCCAAATGGAACGGTAGTCACCGGCGTCAACGACAGCGACGATATCTCCGGCTATTACGTCGACTCGAGCGGCGTACAACACGGGTTCGTAGCCACCGCGCAGTAGACGCGGGAGCCTAGTCCGCGGGCTTGCGGCACCAGGCTCCCACGAGCCCGATCCACGGCACCACGGTGTTCGAGCTCGCAACTTCCGCTTGCAGCCGTTCTTGGAGCGTATCGAGGTCCCCGAGCGCGCCGTACGGTAAGCCGAGCCTGACGATCTGCGGCAGGACGCTCTGCACGCAATCGGAGACCCAGCGCGTAAAGTCCGGATCGTAGCCCAGCTCCATCTCTAAACGCATGTGCGGTGGCGGCAGACCGGCTCGTTGGAAGACCGCGTGCAAGGCCGGCCCCATCTCCAGTTTTACGCCAGCGCGCGCGCCGGCTTCTTGCAGAAGCCGCACGCTCGCCGACCAGAGCGGCAAGTGCGCGGAGAGCGCGAGAAACGGTATCCACGAGCCTTCTTGAAACGCAACGACCCCGCCGGGCCGCACGTGTGGCGTAATGGAGCGCAGCGTCGCGGCGGGATCGGGAAGAAACTGGAGGATGTACCGTCCGACCACGCCGTCAAACGACGAATGCGGCGAGTAATCTGCGATGTCTGACTGAATGAACTCGATATTTCGAAAGCCGGCCTCCCTCGTGCGGGCGCGCGCGCGAGCGATCGTGCGCGCGTCCCGCTCGATCCCGATTACTTCGCCTGAAGGGCCTACGATTTTGGCCGCGAGCATCGCGACGTCGCCTACGCCGGCGCCAATATCCAAGACTCGCTGTCCGGACGCAACGCCCGCTTCACGGAAAAACCGCTCGGTAACGGGAGCGATACGAGTCGCTTGCCGGATCAGCCGCTCGTGTTCGGCGTCGGTGTTCCCGAGATGATAGGGTTTATTTTCAGGTTGCATGGCGAAATTCGCTAAGCCTGGGCAGCGCTGGACCGAGCGCAGCGGCGTTGTAGATCTCCCACGCGATCTCTTCGGGTTTCCATCGCGCATTGGGTGCGGTATTCCCGAGCACCGTAATCGCGTACCCGGTTTTTGGAATCAGCATGTTGACCGTTCCGTAGCCGGCAAGGGCTCCGCGATGCCAGATGACTCCGCTCGGCTCGACGAACCATCCGCTGGCGTAGTGCCCGTCCACCGAACCGGGCGCAGCCGGAACCATGAACATCTGCCTCAAGCTGTCGCGCGAGAGCAGCGTCGCGTTGAGCAGCGAGCGGTTCCAGTGCTGCATGTCTTCCGCGGTGGAAACCAGATTCGAAGACGCGAATGCCGCGTCGGCGGGCGTCGGGCCCGCCGCTTTCCAGTCGCGCCGCGCGCGGGCGTACCCCGCGGCGAAGTTCGGATCGGCGACGCGCGAACCGAGGGCGTAGGAGTTCGTCATGCCGAGCGGCCGGAAGAAGTGCTGGTCGATGAAGGCCGTGTAGGGCATGCCTGAGGCGCGCGCCACAACGGCGCCGACGACGTCGAAACCGCAATTGCTGTATGCGAACGATCGCCCGGGGGTAAAGTCCAGCTTCTTCCCGTTCAGGTTCGCGATGAGCGTGGAATCATAGATGCGGCCCTCAATCGGCTGCTCGCACGCGTGGTCGTCGGCCGAGATGCCGCTTCGCATCGTCAAAACGTCAAAAACCGTCATCTTGTCGCCATTCACATACTCGGGCAGATATTTCGAAACCGGCGCCGTCACGGAAAGTTCACCCACCTGCTGCAGCAGGTACGCGGCCGCGGACGCAAACTGTTTGCTGACCGATGCCAGGGCACAGCGCGTGTCTGCCGCCATCGGGAGTTGCGGATCTACCGTTCGCAGGCCAAACGCCCCTTCGCATAACGTGGCGGCTGCGTCTCCTATCGAATAGCTGACGCCCGGAACGGCTCTCGCCGCGACGAGCCGGCGCAAAATCCGCTCGACGCGTTGTACCTTGTCCGAAGACAGCGCACGCGGCGCCGCCTTCCTCGCGCACCCGACGGCGAAGCACGGGACGCCGGCCAGCAGCCGTGCGAACTGCAGGCGCGAGATCGGCCCATGCACTAAGGCGCGAAAGAGACGGGAGGCAGAGTCACCCCGGACGTCTGCGCTCCCGTCAGGCTCTCCTTAAGCCAAGTGCCTTTCAGTCAGTTTACCGTAACGCTAACCGAAGCCGATGACACGCCGTTTACCACGACGACCAACGAGCTGGCGCCGGTCTCGATGCCGGAAGGAACGTCGAAGGAAGTCGAAACCGGGCGGTTTGACCCGACTCCCATGTAGCTATGGCCGTGAGTACGGCAATAGAAGACGTGACCCGTCTGAGCGTTGGTTATCCGAACCAGCGGATAGTTCGTCGCCTCCTGCACGTCGTCACCGTACATGTTTGCCTGCGAAACGCCGTTGAACTTTCTTCCCTTGACCGTGTAGGTGTTTCCGTGCGTCAAGGTCATCGGGACCGAGGTGATCGTCGGTTTGGTTCCCTTGGCGATCTTGTGAGTGCCGTTATAGATCTCGACGTCGGCCGAGTCATCCGTCTGCAGCACTTGGCCGGTTGGAAGCATTATCAGCCGGATATTGTAGCTCGAGTCGTTCGGCGCGTTCGGCGGCGTCGCGATGCTCGCTAGGGTCGTACCGTTGAAGAGATAGAACGTCGCCGGGGCGTTATACAGACCCGGGCTGGCCGCAACCATGACGTTTCCGTTGGTCAACAGCGACGATGGGGCGTCCGCCGTATCGACCTGCTTCCCGTTGACGACCGGGAAGGTCGGACCGGTCGACCACGCAAGGCTCGTCGCATTGTAAATCGCCGACAAGCCGTTGGCCCCCGGTATCCAGACCGTGTTATTGGGCCGCAGCGTTTCCGGGCCTATCTCGTCGCCCGAGGTGAGATTCACCGGGACGGTGCCGGCAGAGCTCCACATACTGGTTGAAGGATTGAAGAGCTCGGATGCGGGCGCGCTGAAAACGTCGGCCGCCAGCAGGTCGCCGTTGCGTAAGAGCGACCAGCCTTCCTCGCTATTTGCGTCGTGTTTCCCGGTTCCGACGATCGTCCAGGTCATCGACGACTCGTTGAGTTGCGCCTGGCTCGAAGTGCAGCAGTTGCCGAGCATGTACGTGCCGCTTGAAAGCACGGCGCTCTGCGCGTCACCGATCTGACCCCAGCCGGTCGGCGGGCTGACCGCGGTCCAGGTCTTGGCAAAGGGATCGAAGATGGCGCCGAGCGTCGTCTCCGCACCGTTGCAGAAGTTGTATTCGCCACCCTGGACTATCAGCTTACCGTCCGGCAGGACCGCCGACGCAAAGTACAACGGACCGTAGTTCGACTGCATCGTCGGCATCTTCACCCACGTGCCGTTGATATAGCTCCCGGTGTTATCGGGCGTGAGCGCATACCACTGCGAGGTACAGTAATCGAGCACCATGACCGTGCCGTCGGTCATCAGCATTTCGGTATCGGCGCCGTTCGTCCAAGGCGCCTTGTTCGTAACCGGAGTCCACCCGCCGGCGAGTGCACGCGCCCGATCGGTTCCCGTCACGTTGTGCCGGTGGCGGGGCGGATGGTTCGGGGTGTGCCTAAAGTGAAAGAGACGCGCGGCATTCTCCATTCCAGTCGACGATTTGACGGCTGGAACGGACGAGCCGGCCGGCTCGTTCGCAAGGGGGGTGCCGGTGTTACCGCTGCATCCGGAGATCAGAATCGCCGGAAGCAGCGTTGCTAAAAAGAGAGACAAGCGTCGCATGATAGCTCCTCGTACGAAAGTAGCGCGGGATCTCTATAAACCGTTCGCCATGAACGCCGCGCAGAGTGGAATGAGCGCAAAAACGCAGACTTGCGCCCAGAGAAAACCGCGAATGCGGCCGAACTCGGCGTCTTCGAGGATGACCGATCCGTCGGCAGTTACGCGGCTGTTCAAGTTCAAGTACGCAATGGTCGGGCCGATCGAGAGCACTGCAACGATAACGAAGAGTGCCATTTTCGTCCAGAACACCGGGTTATGCGTATAGAACGCCGGGCCTTTGAGCCCGAAGAATAGTAACGACAAGCCGGTTAGAATTACCAAACCCGCGAGAATCCCGTACCAGCGATCCACGACCTGAAGTTGCCGAAACATCCCTGCCGGTAACGTCCTTCGGAATAGAAATAGTTCCCCAGCGAGCAGGCTAGCCAGCAGAAAGATGCAGGCAAAGTGCGCGTAGTGCAGCAAGGCGTCACGCGCAACCACGTTCCGATGCTCGATCCGCTAACGCTTCTTGCGGCTGCTGCTCTTCCTGGCTGCCGGAGCTTTGCGCGACGTCGATTTTGCCCCGCTCTTCTTCCGAGCGGCCCCGGCGCGCGCCCCGCGCTTAGACATGACAGCCTCTTTGAGTGCCTTCGCCGGCAGGAATTTGAAAACGCGTTTCGCCGGCACTTTCACCTGCTCGCCCGTGGCCGGGTTGCGAGCCATGCGCGCCGCTCGATCGCGCACTTTGAACTGGCCGAAGCCGGGAATCTTTACAGCGTCGCCCGCGATACACGCCGCTTCGATGTCTGAAAAGACACCGTCGATCAACACGATAGCGTCCTTGCGGGAAAGCTCCAAACGTTCGACGGCCGAGCGCACCAAGTCTAGTTTGTTCATCGGTTCCTTTCGCTGAAAAAAGCAGCCTCCGATCGTACCAAATCGCTTCGCGCTGCTTGCTACGAAATGATGATAGACTCCTTGTCTCCAAATCAGATGCCTGATGCCTGCCAAGGCCGTAACCTTTCATCCCGGACCGTTGCGAGGTAGCGTCCGCGTTCCGGGCGACAAGTCCATTTCACACCGGGCGCTGATCGTAGGCGCCCGCGCGGCCGATCGCTTGCGCATCGCACATCTCAACCCCGGCAGCGACGTGCGCGCGACGCGCGAAGCAATGGAGGCGCTAGGAGCCCGCATCGAGGTCGACGGCCCGGATGCAGTCGTGTATGCGAGCACGCTGCGAGCGCCGCGAGTCACCCTTGACTGCATGAACTCCGGATCGACGGCCAGGATGCTCCTCGGAGCGTGCAGCGGCGCGGGCATCGCCGCTCGCTTCGATGGCGACGATTCGCTGCGGCGCCGGCCGATGGAGCCCGTCGCGGCCCAGCTGCGAGCCTTCGGTGCGAAGATCGAGACGAGCGGCGGTCATCTGCCGCTTCAGTTATTCGGGACGCCCGAGGTCGAAACGCGTCGCTTCATCTTGCTCGCGCCCTCGGCTCAAGTGAAGACGGCGCTCCTATTTGCGGGCCTCTTTGCCAGCGTCCCCGTTCGGGTCGACGGCGACCGCGGCTCGCGCGATCACACCGAGCGGCTTCTGAAGTATCTCGGCGCCGCGATCGAGTGGGATGGGCGTTCCGTAAGCCTCGCGCAAAGTGCGCTGCAAGACCGCCCGATCGAGGTCGCCGGTGACTTCTCGGCGGCGGCCTTCTTCATCACTGCCGCCGCGATCACGCCCGGGAGTTCGATCCTCGCGCGCGACGTCGGCGTCAATCCGACTCGCACCGGCCTCATCGAGGGGCTGTCGGCGATGGGCGCTGCAATCGAGATCCAAAATCCCCGGACGAACTCCGGCGAGCCAGTCGGCGACGTTCACGTCGAATACCGTCCCCTCTCGGGCGCGCAGATCGGCGCGGATTTGGCACTGCGGGCTATCGACGAGGTGCCGCTGCTCGCGGTCGCCGCGGCATTCGCCCGCGGCGCTACGCGCATCGCCGGAGTTGCGGACCTGCAAACCAAGGAGTCCGACCGCATCGCCGGCATCGCGCGCCTGCTGGGGGCGGCCGGCATCGAGGCTACGTCCGAGCGTCAAGTCCTCAACGTCGTGGGCGGCCTGCCTTCCGCCGAGGGCCGGTCGGTCCAAACCCAAGGCGACCACCGGATCGCGATGGCGGGGGCGGTGCTCGGATGTGCGGCCGGACCGCTCGTCATCGACAGCGACGCCAGCCTGGATGTTAGCTTTCCAGGCTTTTTGGAGGCCCTAGAGAGCCTTCGGAGCTAGGCCGCCGACTCGGAGGCCCCGGAGCTGCCCGAGGTCTCGCTCTTGGCGCCGCTTTTCGCGCCGCTCTCCGGCGCTGACGTCTTCTCCGCGGCAGGCTCGGCCTTCGGCTTCTCCGGCTTCTCCGGCTTGGTCGCGGCGTCGGAGCGCCGCGAATCGGTCACATAGAAGCCGGAACCCTTGAAGAGAACCGGGGCCGCACTGAACACGCGGCGCAGCGGGGCGCCGCAGGCGTCGCAGGGCGCCTCGTGGGTCTCATCAAACCCGTGGCGGACTTCGTGGATTCGGCCACAGCGCGTGCACGCATAGTCGTAGAGCGGCATGGTCAGAGTATACCCGCCTTAGCACTCATGGTCAACGACTGCTAGCCCGCCCTAACCGACGCCGTGAAGGGTCAGAAGTCTGCGAGGACGGCTGCGTCGCGCTTGTACTCGACGAGTCCCTTGAAATGGATCAACGAGTCGCCCAGGGCCGTCGCTAACTTTCTTCCGCGCTGCCAACGGTCCAGCAGGCGTCCGAGGCGCCCGTGGTATGCCGGATAGGCAAGCTGCACCACAACGCGCGAGCACGAGGTCCGGCGCTCGATCCGAAAGTCGAGCCGCCGGCGTACCGAATACGCGCCCACGAGCGAGAGCCGATAGTTGGGGATCAGCGCGTCGACCTCGTAGACTTGGTCCTCGTCTCCCGGCAGCCACGAGCGAATGACGACCTCACTTCCGACGCGCAAGTCCGGTTCTGGGTTTGCCCGTCGCGCGCTCCGAAGAAGTGAGAGCCAGACCGGCCACTTTTCAACCGCGCAGAGCAGCGTGAAGGCGTCCTCCGCGGCACAGTCGACGTCGAGGCTTGCGCTATGCGATGGCAGCCCCGGCGAAAATACGTCATCGGCGATGGCCATAACGGCGCAACGTTCTGTATTCCTCCCTACTGAATCCTTCGCAAAACCTTATCCACCGCCCCCGATCCCCGTCGCAAACAGCACATGAGTAATGACGCCCAACGGCAACGCCGCTTCGTCGATGCGGAAGAGCGGGCTGTGTCCCGGATGTATCGCGCCCGAGGCTTCGCTCCGCACTCCCAGTCGAATCAACAGCCCGGGCGCCCGCTGCGCGAAATACGCGAAATCCTCGCCGCCCATCGTCGGCGCGGGCTGCTCGACTCGTAGCGAGCTGTGAGCCTGCACGTACTGCGCGAAGCGCCGCGCCAGCGACGCGTCGTTGATCACGGGGGGATATCCCCGCTCGACCCTCACCTGGGCCTGAACGTTGTACGCTGCGGCTACTCCGTCGACGATGCGCGCGACGCGCTCGACGAGCGCTTCCCGTACCTGCGGATCGTAGGCCCGTAGCGTTCCGCTCAACGCGACTTCGTCCGCAATTACGTTGGCGCGATATCCTCCCACGATCGTGCCGATGGTCACGACCGCGCTCGCGAGCGGATCGGTCTCTCGTGCGACGACGTTCTGCAGCGCGAGCACCATCGCCGCGGTAGCCGGAATCGCGTCGACCGCAGTGTGCGGATACGCGCCGTGGCCGCCGCTTCCGCGCACGGTAATGTAGAGTTCGTCGGTCGAGGCTTGTACCGGGCCGGGAGTAATTCCGACGCTGCCGACGTCGAGCCGCGAATCAACGTGGAGCATCGCGATCGCCTCGACCTTCGGATTCTCAAGCGCGCCCTCCTCAATCATCGGAAGCGCGCCTCCGGGACCTTCTTCCGCCGGCTGAAAGATCAGCACGATCGTTCCGGCTAGTCGCGCTCGCATCTCGGCGAGTACGCGCGCGGCGCCCAAGAGCATCGCCGTGTGGGCGTCATGTCCGCACGCGTGCATCTTGCCTTCGATCTGAGACGCGAACTCCAGGTCCGTGCGCTCGGTCACCGGCAGCGCGTCCATATCCGCGCGCAATCCGACGACCCGCCCGGGTTGATCCCCCTCGATGTAGGCGACGACGCCGGTCGTTGCGGCGCGCCGGTGCCGAATGCCGAGCGAGTCGAGCTCTCGCTCGACCAGCGCTGCCGTTTCGTGCTCCTCGAAAGCAAGCTCCGGACGGCGGTGTATCGCGCGGCGCAACTCGACGATCCGTGCTGCCAGCGCTTCGTTGAGTTCAATGGCCATTCCAAGCGGAGTTACCGGCCCGGTACTAAAAGCTCCTCGGCGCGATGATGACCGCCGATCTCGCGTTCGCGATTCTGATCAACCGTACGAGCGCGTTCTATAAGGCCAATCCGCCGGTGTACATGTCGTACACCGAGCACACGCACGTGAGCGCGCCATCCTTGGGCCGAGCCCAGGACATCGACCGCTCGATCGCGGTTCGCGTCGCCGACGACTTTGCCGTCATGCAAGATCTGCCCAACGGCGGCCATCGTACCGGTCAGGCCTTTCCGATCGTAGCCTACTTCGATCCGCTTTCCTCGTTTCAGTTCAGCTACTTCGCCAACCTCAAGCGAGTCGACATCACGCTCGAGCGCGGAGCCCCGCTCTTTCTCGCCATTCCGCAGCCCGATCCGAGCGTCAACGCCGTGGTTCCATACAACAGCTACTGGGCCGCGCGCTACGCGCCGGATTCAAGCAGTACGGCGCTGCATCTGCTGATGGAGCCGACGCCTCGGGTGACCCGCGGCCTCTATCCATCCGAAGTCGTGGAAGACCCTTCCACGCAACTGCCCTCCCATATCGAGATGCGTGCCGTGGGCGGCGACGAGGTCTTCGCTCTCGACTACAAGGTCATCGACGGGCACTGGGTCATCGTGCACGGGGTGTTCAGCCAAACGATGCACGTCGCGTTTCTCACGTATAAGGTCGTTGCCGACATCACGTTCAGCGACATCGTCATCTCGGAGCAGCCGCCGGATGCGCGCTTGGCCGGAACGCCCGCGCCCGTTGCCACGCCGACTCCTTAGTGTCGTCCGACGCGACTAGTATACTTGGGCCGGCTGCGGTTCCAGCGAAAGCCTGTCGGGCTTGCTGCGCGACAGGCCATTCGGCGACGGATGATCGCGAGGCGCGACCCACATGTAGACGTTCGGAATCAGCAGGAGCGTTAGGACCAGCGAGCTGAGCACGCCGCCGATGACCACGATGCCGAGACTCGAGCGGGAGCCCGAGCCCGGGTCGAGCGCAAGCGCCAGCGGCACGTTCCCGGCGACGACGGAGAAACTGGTCATGATGATCGGGCGAAACCGCGTGTAGGCGCTCTCCTTGATAGCGGACAGCTTGTCCAATCCGCGCGAGCGCAGCGTGTTGGCGTAGTCAACCAACAGAATCCCGTTCTTCGTCGCTATTCCGATCAAGAGTATCGTACCGATCAGCGAGAAGAGATTCAGCGTGCGGTGTGTCAGCAAGAGTGCGCCGATCGCGCCGATCGCCGCTACGGGCACCGAGAAGATGATAATGAACGGCGAAACATAGCTATTGTACAACGCGACCATCAGCAGGTACACGAGAATCACAGAGACGATCATGGAAAGGCCCATGCCGACGAGCGTCTGATGCATGAAGTCCTGCTGCCCGAGCGGCGAGGGACGCACGACGACGTTCGGAGGAAGGTGCAGCGACGGCAGGCGCTTGAGCAGCCCACGCTCGACCGCCGACAGCGACGAGTTTGCCGAGTAGTTCGCGTTGACGTGAATGACGTTCTTGCGGTCGGTACGCGTCACCAACGGCGCCGTCGGCGTCGACACGAAGCGCGCGATGTCGCTCAAGTAGACGATGTTGCCGCTCGATGACCGAATGGCAACCGACTTAAGCTCGTCGATGCTCGACTGATACGACTGCGGATAGATCACCTGGACCTGTTCGAGGCCCGACGTTGTCTCGAACTGCGCGGCTTGATTGCCGCCGAACGCGGCGCCCGCGGCTTGCGCGGCCTGCCCCAGATCGACGCCGAGCGCCTGCGCCTTGTTACGGTCGAACTCGATGGAGATCTGCGGCGCGAGCTGGGTGCCCGTGCTATTGACGCTCGTCGCACCCGGGACTTTCTGCAGCAGATTGTAGACCTGCTGGGCGTACGGGGTCGGATCGCCGCCGGTCTCGTCGGTCACGAGAAAGTCGATCGGCTGCGAGTTGCCGCCGCCCGTGGAGGTCGCGGGCACGACGACTGCCTGGACGCCCGGCGGCAAGTTCGCTTGCGCGACCCGCTTGAACTGCGCGACCCAGTAGTCGGAAGAGCGCCTTCTGTTGTCTTTGAGCCAAATGTGAACCTGGCCGACGTTGCTCTGCGCGACGAAACCGCCGAAGGAGGCCGAATAAGCTCCCGCCACCGCCGTATTTGCGAAGATGTCGGGCGTCGAGAGCAATTTTTGTTCGAGTCCAAACGTGCCTTGCTCGACCGTTTGGATCGGCGTGCCGATCGGATAGGCCAGCTGGATGAATATCTCGCCGCGATCCACCGGCGGAATAAACTCCTCTCCGACGATGCCAAACCCAACCAGCGCCAGCGCCAGGCCGAACGTCGCTCCACAGAAGATCGCGACCAGCCGGGGGTGACCGAGGCTCCAGGGCAGCACGCGCTGCGTGTACCAGCTGCGCGTCTGGTCGAATTTACGTCCAAACCAATCCACGAAGCTCCACGGCTTCCAGTGCGACCGCAGCGCCCACAGCCCCGCCAGCGTCGGCGTGATCGTAAACGAGACGAACAGAGACGTCAGCGTGGAGATGACCACCACGATCGCAAACTCGGCGATCTGCCGGCCGACCTGACCCTGAATGAACGCAATCGGAAAGAAAACGACGACGTCGACCAAGGTGATCACCACGGCCGCGGCACCGATCTCCTCGCGCCCACGCACCGCCGCTTCCTCCGGATCCTCTTTCAGCTCCCTGAAATGCCGCTCGATGTTCTCGAGCACCACCGTGGAGTCGTCGACCAGAATTCCGATTACGAGCGACATGCCGAGTAGCGAGATCGTGTCGATCGTCAGGTGCATGATTTTCATCACGGTGATGGCGATCGCAAGCGAGGTCGGAATGGAGATGCAGACGACGATCGCGCTGCGCCAAGAGCGCAGGAAGA
Organism: Vulcanimicrobiota bacterium; assembly: GCA_963759245.1. Classification (GTDB taxonomy): domain Bacteria; phylum Vulcanimicrobiota; class Vulcanimicrobiia; order Vulcanimicrobiales; family Vulcanimicrobiaceae; genus Cybelea. The sequence goes on from CAVWYN010000003.1 coordinate 1,257,552, forward strand.
AAATCATCGCAATTGCGGTCAAGGCAATCGCCGCCAACAGAGTTCGGGTAACGATCGTGATCTGCTGACTCGTGAACTTCGACTGGACGTTAATTACGCGGAAATTGATCTCCGGAAACTGCCGCTCGATTTGCGGCAGGGCGCGGATCACGTTGTTGGACGCGTCGACCTCGCTACCGGCGGCGGCCTTCTGAACCTGGAGAAAGAGTCCCGACTCGCCGCTGATGTGCGCGTACTGGAGCCGAGGCTCGTAGCCTTCGTTAACCGTCGCGACGTCGCCGATGCGGACCACCGAGTTGCTCGCCGTCCACGGGTTGACGACGCCGGCCATGGCGCCCATCCCGCCGTGGTAGTTCTCGACTTGCGCGCCGGTCGAGTTTTGCGTTGTCGAGTTCGCGGCGCCGGAGGGGATGATCGCCAGGCTCCGCACGCTGTCGAGACTCTGTATGTCGCCGCGGATGTCGATCGTCGTCTGGCGGTTCGGCTCATAGGCAAAGCCGCCGGGAACGCGCTGGTTACCGGTCTGCAACGTATTGACGACGTCGTTGAGCGTTAAATTGGCCGCCGCCAGCCGGACCGGATCGACGACGACCTCGTAGGCAGGGGTGACGACGCCGCCCACGTTGACGAACGAAATATCCGGAATCTGCTCCATCTGCGGCGCGATGACGTTGGTCGCGTAGAGCGCGAGCCGTGCCAACGAGAGCTTCTGCGAGTACAGCGCCAGCGTGACGACAACCGACTGCGCCGGATCACGCAGGTTCACGGTCGGAGCGCTCAAGTTCGACGGCAGATATCTCTCCGCGGCCTGAATCGCCTTGTTGGTCAGCGCGAGATCGGTCGCGGTGTCGGAGTTGATGTTGAAGACCGCGGTAATCTGGGCTTGACCCTGCTGCACGACGGAGTTCATCGTCTGCAGGTCCGGCGTTCCCGCGAGGTTCTGTTCGATCGGCTGAACGATGTTGTCGCGCATTTCGCCGACCGACGCGCCGCTGTAACCGACGGAAACGGTCACCGTGGGCTGACTGACGTCCGGATAGAGCTGCTTGACGATCGTCGCGGTGGATAAGATTCCGGCGAACGACATCAACGCGATGATCACGAAGACCAGCGTGGGGCGCCGGATGAAGAGACGGGTCAGGCTGAAGTTCACGGCTGAAACGAAATCTTTTCGCCGTCGCCGACGCTCGTTTGGCCGTTGCTGACCACGCGCGTGCCGGAGGGAACGCCGGCGACGACCGACGTCGTTCCGTCGCTACCCAACTCCGTTACTTTGACGGTCTTCACGCTGCCGCCCGGCTCGACGGTCATAAGCGCGTCGTGGTTATCGTCAGTAAACGCCGTTTCGGGAACCGTCACGCCCTGCACGGGGCTGGTGGCCACCGTTCCCTGGACGACCATTCCCGGCCGCAGCCGGTGCTGCGCGTTGGCCAGCTGCACCTTCACCTGAAAATCCGTCGAGCCCGGGTTGATCTCGTTCAGTACGCCGACGACTCGGCCGCTGAACCGCTGCATTCCGCTCACGTCGGGCGCCGTTACGGTCGCGGGGGCGCCGTTGGCGATGCGCCCGACTTGTTCGCTCGACGCATGGAGCACGGCGTAGACCGGATTGATCTGCTGAAGCGTAAAGAGCTCGCGCGTTCCGGGATACTCGCCCGGATTGAGGTTTCGGTTGACGACGACACCGTCGATCGGAGATACCAGCGCGGCCTTGCCGATCTGCACGCGCACCTGTTGGGCCTGCGCCACCGCAACTTGTTCTTGCGCCTGGGACTGACGGACGGCTGCAGCCTGAAGCCCCTGACCGAAAAGCGTGCCGTTCGCCTGAACGTTCGAGCGCGCAGACGCGAGGTTTGCATTCACCGAATTCAGGGCCTGCTGATCGTTGCGAACCAGCGTCGATTGCGTATCGACGGCTTGCTGCGAGATGTAGCCTTGACCCAAAAGGCTTTGATCCCGGCTCAAGTTCGATTCGTCGTTCGACAGCGTCTGCTGCGCTTGGCGAACGGCGGCTTCGTCCGTGCGGAGCGTATCCAGACCCTGTTCGATCGAGAGCGATCCCTGATAAACCGTGTGTGTCGTGTTCGCCTGATTGCTATTCGCCGTCGCAAGATCCGATTGCATCTGAGCTTGCAAGTCCGCAGTGTCGAGCTGTGCGAGCAGCTGACCCGCGCGCACGGTGTCGCCCTCACGCACGTAGACGGCATCGGCCGGCTCCAAGAGCGTGCTTTGAATGGCCACGTTTTGGTACGGCGCGATGATCCCGGCGAGGCGCTGCGCGGGCTCGATCCGGCCGTAGGCCGCGATTGCGGTTTGAACGTACGGTGCCGGGGCGGGTCCGGCAGGCGCACGCCGTCCGCAAGCGGTCGCAGCTAGGATTGCGAGAACTGCACAGAAGAATCGCGAAAGTCCGAGGTTTGCTTTCATTGATTGACTCGATTGTACCGAAAGCGCGGCCTCTGAATCCTGGAGTGACTCTGAGAATGAGCTTGGGGGACGAACGACCCCGCGTCCTGGTCGTCGACGACGAGCGTGGATTACGCGAATTGCTCGAGTATGGGCTCGAACAGGCCGGCTTTTCGGTCCGTAGCGTCACCGAGGGCTCGGCGGCCCTCCCGCTACTCGAAACCTGGTCTCCGGACGTCATCGTGCTCGACGTGATGCTGCCGGGCAGCGATGGCCTGGCGCTGCTCCCCGAGATTCGCCGGCTCACGACCGCGCCGGTCATCATGCTGACCGCGCGCACCGAGATTACGGAAAAGGTCGCGGGCCTCTCCGCCGGCGCCGATGACTACGTCGGAAAACCATTCGACCTCCAAGAGCTCGTCGCTCGCCTTCGCACACTCCTTCGCCGTCCAAGGATCGAGGGTCGTGAAACGTTTACGTACGCCGACCTCAGTATCGACGCGCCAAGTCGCACGGTCTTTCGAGGAAACCGCCGGGTCGAACTATCCGCCCGCGAGTTCGATCTCTTGCTGGTTTTGGCCGAGCACGCGGAGGAGGTGCTGACCCGCTCGGAGCTCCTCGATCTCGTCTGGGGAATCGATCGGGACGTCGTGCCAAATACGGTCGAGACCTACGTTTCGTTTTTGCGCGCGAAACTCGACAGCGGAGAAGACGTAAAACTCATCCAGACCCTGCGCGGTGCGGGCTACTCCTTGCGAGCGACGTCTTCGTGAACACGCGCCTCACACGCCGTCTCCGAACGCTCGCCGCGATTGAAATCTCGCTCGTGCTGTGCACCGTACTTGTGGCCGGCGCGCTGCTCGCATTCGGCGTTTACATCCGCACGCTCTCCAACGAGCTGACCGGCACGATGACGCAGCTGCAATCGGCACTGGCGCGAACGTCGCTGCCCAACGCGCGTGCCGGCGGCGAGTTCGCGGCGTCGCTCTTGCTCGGGGCGGGCAGCGAGATCGTGTTCCTCGATGCGACGACCCGGGTGACGGTCTATCGCCGCCATCGAACCGACCCGCAGCCGATCGTAACGGTTCGCAATCGCGCCGACATTTCGGGAGATCCACGCCCGTCGGGCGTAGGCGCACGAATCATTCTCGGCCTCGCGACGGCCTTTGGGCTGCAACCGCTTCGAGCGAACGTCGGAAGTCTCTACGTCATCGTTAGGAGCAACGACGCCGCGCTCGTTTCCACGGTGCGCTCGTTCTTGATTCCTCTCCTGGTCGCGCTCGCAATCGCGGTCGCATGCGGCTTTTTGATCGCTCGAGCGCTCGCCCGACAGGCGTTGCGGCCGCTCGAGGACGTGACGGCCGCCCTCCAGCGGTTCGCTTCGGGCGATTTGACGCCTCACACGATTGCCGCCGACTCCAAGCACGAACTCGCATCGTTGGCCGCGGCATACAACGGCGCGATCGATCAGGTTGAGCGCGCTTTCGCTGCTCGCGATCGTGCAAACGTTTCCATGCGACAATTCATCGCCGACGCCGGTCATCAGTTACGCACTCCATTGACGGTCGTGCAGGGGTTTATCGCGATCTTGCGTCGCGGCGGCTTCGAAAGCCCAGGCGATCGCGAGCGGATCCTCGATACGATGAACGATCAGAGCCGCATCATGGGATCGCTGATCGACAAACTGATCTTGCTCGAACGCTGGGAAAGCCCCGAGGCCGCGCCGGCCGCCGCGCCCATCGACGTCGGGACCTTGGTCGCGGACTTGGTGGGGCCGATCGCGGACGCACATCCCGAGCGGCAGTTCGAGATCTCCACGCGCGGCGGAATTCTTGCCGCAATCGATCCGACCGAGCTCAGCTACGTCGTCACGAACTTGACCGATAACGCCGTGAAATACGGCGTCGGAGACATAGTTGTACGCGTCCGGACCGAAGATTCCACGGCCGTCATCGAAGTCGCCGATCAGGGGCCCGGCATCCCGTCAACCGACGCAGTCCGCGTGTTCGATCGCTTCTACCGCGGAGCGCAGCGCGACGTGTCCGGCTCCGGCCTAGGCCTAGCGATCGTCAAACGCGCCGTTGAGCGCGCCAACGGTACGATCTCGCTCGACACGAGCCCGAGCGGCTCGCGCTTTATCGTGCACCTTCCGTCGAGGTAAGGACCGTGTCACTCTGAGCGGAGTCGAAGAGTGATCGAGCGATGTGTGTCACACGAATCGGAGAGGGTGAGATTCGAACTCACGGAACGCTGTTAACGTTCGCCCGCTTTCGAGGCGGGTGCCTTCAACCACTCGACCACCTCTCCAAAGCCCTGGTTCACGACGAAGAGGCGACTTCTTCCTCGTCGGTACGCCGCTTTGCCCGGAAAAAGCGCTGGAGTTGCGCGCCGGCTTCCGCTTCCAGCACGCCGGCCGTGATTTCCATGCGGTGATTGGTCCGCGGCGAGCGCAGAATCTCGAATGCGCCACCGTCCGCTCCGCCCTTGGGATCTCGGGCTCCATAAACCAGCCGCTTGATTCGCGCCGCGATGAGTCCGCCGGCGCACATGACGCAGGGCTCCTTCGTCACGTAAACGGTCGCGTCCGAAAGGCGCCAGACATCGAGCCGGCGCGCGGCCTCGCGCAGCAGCAGCATCTCGGCGTGCGCGGTCGCATCGCGCCGGGTCTCCTTCTCATTGCGCGCCTCGATCACGAGATCGCCGATGACGAGCACCGCACCGATCGGCACCTCTCCTGCGTCGGCGGCTTCCTGCGCGAGCTCGAGCGCGCGACGGAGATACGCCTCATCGGTGCTCATTATGGTAGCGCTAGGGCTGACAGCCGCCTTCTATCCAGCGGGAGTAGAGATCGAGCTGTTCCTGCGTCCAAAATGGCCCGTCGGGCGGCATCTGCGGCTCCTGAGTGCCGTCCAAAAAGTCGCGGACCCGCTCGGCGTTCTCACGCTGCGACATGTAGCTGTAGTCGTCGAGCAGTACCCCGAAGCCCCGCATATGATCGACGTCGATTTGACGGAACATCGGCCGAACGTCATCCGCAAATGAAACTGCTGTCTGGTCTGCCATATCACCTCATCTCCCGACTTCAAATCGCGCCCGGAGGGATTCGAACCCCCGATCCCAGCCTTCGGAGGGCTGTGCGTTATCCAGCTACGCTACGGGCGCGCGGATGAGTCAACGGGATGCGTCGGGCGGCGATCCCGCGCTGGGAATGTGCTTGAAGAGATCGAGCTTGTGATCGACCAGCGTACGATAGAACTTCCGCACACAATCGGGATGTCCGAAAAAGTACGTCCTCGCGTACGCCAGATCTTCGCCGGAACTATCCGGCACGTAGTGCGAAATCTCGATCTCTTCCATTTGGCCCCGATCTACCGGATGAGGGCAGAAATCGCACGGAATCGTAGACATGAAATACCACCTCGGAATGAAGCCGGCCGCCTCCAGATGGCGGCCGAGCCCCGTTACCTTCTGGCTCGGGTAGGACTTGAACCTACGACCAAGGGCTTATGAGTCCCCTGCTCTACCACTGAGCTACCGAGCCACAGCTCACTAAGCGTCATTTTCGACACCGCAGTATATCAGGACCCTCGCCCAACCACAAGTGGAGCAATGGTGGCGGACGACTCAGGGGGAACGTGATGCCGGTATGTCATCGAGGTGCCGTTGCTGTGCTCTGGCCGTCGCGCTGTGCGCCATCGGCGCACCCGCGCCCGCCGTGGCAAGTTCCGACGCCGGCGTCGCATCGCTGCTTGCCAAACATCGCGCCTTCGTCGGATGGGAGCTCGGTGACGGCGCGTTCAAGACGCTCCGCCTGACGCGCGCGTACGTCGACGACCGGGGAAAGACAACGCAGCGCACGACCGAATTGCGCGTGGGCATCGTCTATCGCAATAAGTCCGTCTATCCCGACCGCGGCGCCACGGTTGAAGAGACGGGCTTTACCGGAAACGTCTTCTGGAGCAGCAACCAAAACGGCTTTACGACGCCTCTTTATGGCGAGCTTGCTAAGTTTCGGCTGAGTTACGCCGTGTTGGCGAACGAAGGTACCGCATCGCTCGACGCCGCCGCAGCGGGGACCGCCACGATCGACGGCAAGGTCTTCGACGTCGTCCGCCTCGACGTGCCGCACGCCGACAAGATCGACGTCTACGTCGATCCCGCGTCGGGCGCCTACGCCAAAGCGGTGATCGACCCGGGCGGCGACGACGAAACAGCGGTTCAAATTCTCTCGTACGTCCAAGTGCTTCCCGGGAAGAGAATGATCGGCGCGTTTCGCCTGGGCGACGGCTCAATTGGAACGTATTCGTACACGAAAATCGAACCGAACGTCGCGGTCGGTGACGCCGATCTCCATCCGCCTTCGCCGCGCGCCGCCTGGACGTTTGCAAACGCCAAGCCGTTTCCCGTCACCGTTACGCCGCTCCGCGTTCTCGTCGACGCGTTCGTCAACGGCGTCAAGGGGCGCTTCATCCTCGATACCGGAGCGAGCTCGATCTTCCTCAACGAGAGCTTCGCCGATCGAGCGAACCTCGAAAAGCTCAACGTCACCGGAACGGCCGTCGGCCTTTACGGCGCGCAGCGCGCCGACACGCGGAGGGCCGACTCGATACAAATCGGCGGAAATACTCTGAGGAACCTCATCGTGGTGGCGCAAGACTTCAACTCGGCCGACTACCGCGGGCTCGACCGTCAAAATTACGACGGCCTGCTCGGCTATGACGTCTTCGCCGCCGCGGTCATCAAACTCGACCTCGCGTCGTCCACGATGACGCTGAGCGATCCCGCCGTAGAACAGGGTGATCCGGCGGGGCTGGGTGTTCTCACGGATACGTCGGGCTGGATTCCCACCATACCGATGACGCTGAATCGTTCGCTTGCCGTCGACGCGATGCTCGACACCGGGAATCCGTCCACCGTGGTATTCGGTCCCGACCTACTGTACAAATACCACCTCCGCATGGCGCGCAACATCGGCGTACGCGCCGGCTTCGGCAGCGTCGAGTGCGGCAACCTGGAGACGCTACAAATCGGATCGATCACGTATTACGGTGAGGCGGCGTGCAAGATCGACTCGCCGCTGGTTTCGGGCCGGAAAATTCTCCTCGGGCTCGATTTCCTGCGGCACTTCACCGTCGTTTTCGACTACCCGCGCGGCCGGCTATTCCTGCAACCAATGCCTCGGTAGCGGCTATTCGAGTACGTACTTTTCTATCAGGCAGTCGTACTTGTACTGCGGGCCGTGATCTTCTTCCATGACGCCGAGTCCCAGCGAGTACCCGTAGTTGTGCGTCGCCTGGCTCTCGAAGTACGCCGCCACCCAGAAAACGCCGAGCGGTGTCCTATTCGTATTCTCGAACCCGATAAAAATGCGGCTGATCTTTCCATGGGCAGGAGCCGGATAGTCGTAGTGCTTGTTCTTTACCGGATGCGCCGAAACGATCTCGGCCGGCTTGACCGGATGAATCTTGCCGTGCTCGAGATATCCGTAGATCCAGGTGTTGCCTTTCGCGTCGTTCGCTAACAGTTCGATTACGTCGACAGATTTCTTTGGCGTGCTCGGAATCTGCAGCGAGAGCGCATAGACCAGGTGATTGTTGACGCGGTACTTCCCAATCACGCGATCCACGATGGTGAAAGTGCCGTTGCAAATGTATTTCCAGTAGTCACTGGTCGCCAGCGGCTGGTACGCTACTGCGACGCTCGGTTTCGCCACTCTAGCGGCGGGCACGCTGTTGGAAGCAGGCGTGAGTCCGCCTCGTGCACAGGCGCACAGCAGCGCGGCCATCGAGGCAGCCCCGAGCGAAGGAAATCGCGGTCGGAGGGACTCGAACCCCCAGCCTACAAGTTCGTAGCCTGTTGCTCTATCCAATTGAGCTACGACCGCGCGCGTCATATAACTAGACTTCGGAGAGAGAGGGATTCGAACCCTCGATACGACTTTACATCGTATAACGGTTTAGCAAACCGCCGCCTTCAGCCGCTCGGCCATCTCTCCACGCTCACGAACCACGTTCTGCGCCTCGTCGCTTCCCGGAGCCAGCCTACCGGCAGCGACTTGCTAACGGTTTGCTAACCGGCTCCGCCTACCTCCGACGTGCCTACCGGGCACCATAATCGAGGTACCACTCGATAGGCTGAGAATGAATGGCGCGATAAGAAGAACCGGTCGGGTGGCCGATGCGCTTGGACGGAGGCACGAGATCTCGCACCACGCTCACACGGGGCCATCAGTTCGATTGGGGCTCGCCGGTCGCGCCATTGTCATGCCGCTTTTAGTTGCGGTCGCTTATATCGCCGCGGCGAGGTTCGGATTCTCTTTCGCGTTCGCCACAAAACAAGTAACGGCCATCTGGCCGCCGACGGGGATCGCGATCGCCGCGCTGCTCCTCTATGGATATCGCGTTTGGCCGGGCATTTGGCTAGGGGCCTTCGTCAGCAACGCCGTGAGCTCGGAACCGGCCTGGACGGCGGCCGCAATTGCGACGGGGAATACGCTCGCCCCCGTTTTCGGCAGCTTCCTCTTGCAACGGTTTGGGTTTCAGAACGCGCTCGAGCGCGTACGCGACGTCGTCCTTCTTGCCCTCTGCGGATCCGCGGTCGCCATGACCGTATCCGCGACGAATGGCGTGATCGATCTCGCGCTGGCGCGAATCGTTCCTTGGAGTGCATTCGCCTCGGTTTGGTGGGTGTGGTGGACCGGCGACGCTATGGGCGTGCTCTTCGTTGCGCCGCTACTTCTCACATGGATCACGAGCATCGGTCGCAAAGCACGTCCCGATGGCCGCGGGTTAGAGCTGGCGCTCCTCGGCCTCACGCTCGTTGCCGCAAGCTGGTTGTCCTTTCTGAGCGCCATTGCGCTGCGGCTTTCGGTCTACCCGTTCATCGTTTGGGCGGCTTTGCGGTTCCGGCAACGCGAAACGACCACCGCGATCGCCATCGTTGGCGGCATCGCCATCTGGGCGACGACTCACAACCTCGGCCCTTGGGTGACCGGATCGTTTGACTTACGCCTGATTCAGCTCGACAGCTGGATGTCGGTTTTTGCGTTCACCGGACTCGTGCTCGGTGCCGTAACCGCAGAGAAGCGCGCCGCGAGTGCTGCGCTTGACGCGCTCCTGGAGCAAACGAAGCACGCCGTCGACACACTGCAAGCGGCCTTTCTTCCCCCAGACCTCCCGCAACGTGCGGGTCTACGATCGGATGCGCTGTACATCCCGGCCGAGCGCGAGGCCCTGATCGGCGGCGACTGGTATGACGCCTTCGAGCTTCCGGACGGACGTATCGTATTTTCCATCGGCGACGTTGCCGGTCACGGACTCGATGCGGCCGTCGCCGGCGAGCGCTTGCGGCGGGGTATCTTCGCCGCCGCTTTTGGGGCGCCTGAGCCGGCGGAGATCCTCGCCGGAGTTGACCGAAATCTGCGCTTCCCGCTGGAGGCGCCCGTCACCGCGATCGTCGCAATCATCAGCCGGGATCTTTCGGAGATGAGCTATGCCAGTGCCGGGCATCCGCCGCCGATCCTGGCGGGCCCGAACATTCCAGCGCATCTCTTAGAATACGGAGGCGTGCCGTTCGGCGCCGGCATAGCGGTCGAGGCGCCGACGCATACCACGACCTTAGAACGCGGCGCCGTCGTCCTCTTCTACACCGATGGGCTCACCGAATTCGAGCGCGACATTTTTCGGGCCGAATCGGCTGCCTTGCGCGCTGTTTCACTTTTAGTCGACGACCCGAAAATCGATCGGCCGGCGGCCTTCGTGCAACGCGGTGTGATGGGACTCCAGCGGCCCGTGGACGACACGGTGCTCCCCGTGGTCCAGTTCTGACTTGCCGACCTAAGGAGGTGGCGCGGCGGGACGATCCAGCGGACGCTCGGGAACGAACTCGGCGACGACCGGAGCCTTCGGCGCGGATCTGCGCATGAAGAAGCGATCGATGCCGAAAACCCGCCCCGTCGGCAGCACCAGGTTAATCGCGGAGAGCAGCATCATGCATGCGTCCACGCTCGACCAGGCGTTGAACGTATCGAGGCCGCCGCGTGCGGACATGTAGTTGAGCGTCAAGAAAATGCCAAACACACCGCCGAGGCGGGTCAACGCCCCGAGAACGAGGGAGAGTCCCACGCAGACTTCGCCCAGGCGAACGAGTTCCGCGAAAATCGGAAGGTTCGGTTGGACGACGTTGACGAGAAAGTCGTGGTACGGTCCGACCGTCCTGCTGAGCCCCTGCTGAAGATAGTTGACGATGAATCCATTGGGCGGCATGAACTCGTCGCTGTGCAAAAACTTCGGGATGCCGTGGATCAGCCAGATGATGCCGGTCAGAATTCGGACGATCGCCAGCCATCCGCCGTAGACTCGGGACGAAGGAAGGTTCATGCGACGATCTCCTTTCGCACTCGCACGAGACGTGCAATCATCGAGGCTGCTTCCCCTGCTGCATTGGGTTTACCCAGCCGGCGCGCGCCCGCAACGAGGCAGTCGCGCCGAGCGCTGTCGGTGAGCACGAGATCGATTGCCGCGGGAAGTTCTGCGATTCGCCGCGTGCGCAGCGCGGCGCCGGCCTCAACGAGCACGCGCGCATTACGCTCTTCCTGACCCGGAAGCGGCTTGCACAACACCATCGGAACCTGGGCCACCAGAGCCTCCGCGGTGCTGAGCCCGCCGGGCTTCGTGACGAACACGTCGGCGGCGTGCATATAGTCGTAGATGTTGTCCACGAAGCGCAGCGCGCGAACGGGATACTCCACGCTTTCGGCCGCTGCCGCCAGGCGCCGTTCGATCCGCGCATTTCTGCCTGCCACGACGACTGCCGCGAGCGGCACGTGCGCCGAATTCAGTACGGAGAGCATTCGCTCCAGCGGCGCGATTCCGAGGCCGCCGCCCATCAGCAGCGCGACTTTGCGATCTCGCGGGAGGTCGAGACGTTCGCGCAACGTCTCGCGCGGCTCGCCGCCGGGAACGAACTCCGGCCGAACCGGAATCCCGCTGGCGCAAACCCTCTCGGGCGCCACGCCCCGCGCGACCATCGCGTCGCGCACCGCCTCCGTAGCTACGACGTAGCGATCGATGTTGTCGTGGATCCAAAAGCCGTGCACGGCGAAATCGGTGACGACGCCGACGACCGGCGGCGCATCCGCGAAGGATCGCTTGTACTCGGCCATGGCTCCGCATGGAAACGCGTGCGTGCAAACGACTACATCGGGGCGTTCGCGTAGCATCAGCGGACGCAGATTACCCGCGGTAAACTGATGTGCCCAGGTGCGAAATCGTCCGACCTCGGTCGCGCGCTCCGCGCGATCGTAGATGTATCGATACATCTGCGGGATCGACTTCACCATCCGGAGATATCCGTCGGCGACGATCCGCGAGACCACGAGGGCGGCGTATTCGTACGAATCGACGACCGGAGTCTGGGCATCTGGGGAAATCTTACGCAGCGCCGCACCGACGGTGTTGGCCGCCGACAGGTGACCGACTCCGACGCGCGCCGAGAGAAAGAGAACGCGAATTAGTTCGTCTCCCCGTTACGTGCTCGCCCGTCGTCCCCGTCTTCGGCGAAGACAAGGAAATCGTCCAATACCTCCTGAGCGAGCGCCTCGTTCTCGACGAGATTCCCTGCCAGATCCGTGACGATGAACTGGCCCTCAGCCTGCTCCGACGGCTCGTGCAGAAGTACGGCGTACGAAGTGCCTTCATCCGGGTCTTCCAGTATGCCGACGACCTCGAACGGCAAGGACGTCCCGTCGTTGGTCTGGATGTGGAGCACCTCGCTGAGCTCCAAAGGCCCGGTGGGCCTTTCGCTTTCACCGTTGGCGGATGACATCGCGGGCCTCCCTCCTATTGCAGACAGCGGGCGACGTTGGCCTGATGCTCGGCGAGCGTCTTGGCAAAGACGTGCCGCCCATTCCCGCAGTAGACGTAGTAGAGATCATCGCTTTTCCACGGATGCAGCGCGGCCTCCAAGGAGGGCCGTCCCGGATTCGCGATTGGGCTGGGCGGCAGGCCTGCGTGCGTATACGTGTTGTACGGCGAGTCTATCTTCAAATCCGCAAACGAGAGCACGCTCTTATGCTCCGGCAGTGCGTATTCGATCGTCGCGTCGACCTGGAGCGGCATTCCCAAGCGCAGCCGGTTGTAGATGACGCCCGCGATCTTCGGCCGGTCGGCATCGCGTTGGGCTTCGCGTTCCACCAGCGACGCGACCGTCACGGCCGCAGGTACGCTCACGTGCAGCTTGCGCGCCTGGATCGCCGCGTCCCCGGGGAGCTCTTTGACGAACTGCGCGGTGAACATCCCGGCGACCTGCGCCGGCGATGCACCGAGCGGCACGAGGTAGGTGCTCGGAAAGAGAACACCTTCCAAACCCTTCATGGGCGCTCCGTCGAGCACGATCGTTCCGCGCGTGAACTCTCGCACGAACTGCGCCGAAGGCCCAACGCCGGCATCCTGTAAACGCGTCGCGATCTGCGCCGCGGTGAAGCCTTCAGGAATCGTCACCCACGTCGCGACCTGCGCCCCTCCGCTCACCAGCGCGTGCAAGACCTCATTCTGCGTGAGATGCGGCGTGAAGCGGTACTCACCGGCGCGCACAGCCACGTCCTGGCCGCGAAGCCGCGCCAGCATCCTAAAACTCAATACGTTGCTGATCACGCCGGAGGCCGCGAGCTGCCGGGCGATCTCGTCGAACGTCGAGCCGCGCGCGACGATGATCTGCGTGGCTACCGCCGGATGCGAGCGATCGTCGTAGAGCCCGTACCAGAGCGCTGCCGCAATCGCGGCGACCACCACCGCGCACGCTGCAGCGGCGATCGCCAAGCGCCGCAGCGGGCTCACGTCGCGCCGCTTCGGCGGCGCGCAAGGAACGTTTCTAAGATCAACGCAGCAGCCAGCCGGTCGACGACCTCGCGCCTCTTCTGCCGCGAAACGTCGGCGGCGATAAGACTCTTCGTCGCTTGCGCCGTCGTCATGCGCTCGTCGACCCGGTGAATCGCGCCGCTAAAGATCTCGCGCAAGTTCTCGACGAACGCGTCCATCGTCTGCGCGGCAATTCCTCGATCGCCGGCTAGCGTTAGCGGGTCGCCGACGACGAGTTCGTCGACGCGGTACGATTCGAGGAACTCTTTGATGCTGCGCAGATCGTCGCGCCGATTCGTTCGGTCGATCGTGGCCAGCGGGATCGCGAAGCTCCCGCTCGGATCGGCGACCGCTATGCCGATGCGCTTGCTGCCGACGTCCAGCGCCATGATCACGGCTGCGCCCGTAGCGGGCTCAGCGCGGCCGTCGCCTTAGGGCGCCGCCCGAGATGGTGGGCGATCAGCTCCTGCACGGCGAGCGCTGCCGTCGGCGTCGCACGGACGGCCGCGCTCTCGCCCTTCGCGCGCGCCAGCGCGCGCAGATTCTGCACGTCCCGCTCTTCGAGCTCGGGGAGGTCGCGCCAGCGCTCGTGGCAGGCCCCGTCGACGATCCCGCCGGCCTCCGCATCCAGCCAGACGGTACCGGCGTCCAGCGGCGCACCGCAGCGCACGCACGTCGTCAACGGCGGCGCCAGTCCCAACATCTCCAGCAGCCGCAGCGAGAAGCGCGGGAGCAGCGCTTGCGGGTCCGGCGCGCTCGCGATCGCGCCGATGGCGCCGACGAGCAGCTCGTAGACGTCCGGTAGTGCGAGCTCGGGCTCGCAGAACGAGTCGATCAGCTCGGCGACGAGAGAGGCAACGGCGTAGCGCTCGGGTTCGACCAGTCGAGACCAGTCGGCGCGCAGGATCTCGGCCGACACGATGACGTCCAGCGTCCGCCCGCGATGCATCACAAACGCGCACTCGTTGGCAAACTCCAGCCGCCCCGCGAGGTGACTGCGAATGCGCCGAACGCCTTTTGCAACGGCGTCGAGTTTGCCGCTCTCGAACGTGAAGAGGGTAACGATGCGATCGGCCTCCCCAAGCTGCCGCCCGCGCAAGACGACGCCGCGCGTCTTATAGGCGCGCGGTTGCGTCAGGATCCTTAGATTCCTGTGGGCGGCTCAGGCTGCCGTTCGCGTACACGCGTACGGCCAAGATCCGGCGGCCGCGGGTTCGATCCACACGCAGACGCGTGTGTTCGTTCGCGTCGATCTCTTCGCCCTCGTTTGGAAGGCGTCCAAACAGCCCCATCGTGTAGCCGCCGATCGTCTCGAAATCTTCAGTCGGGAGCTGGGTCCCGAGTTTCGCATTGACGTCCTCGATGTTGGTGCCGGCCTCGACAACGGCTTCGCTGTCCGAAACGATCGCGATCGGTTCCTGCTCGTCGGCGTCGTGTTCGTCGCGGATCTCCCCGACGATCTCTTCCAGCAGATCTTCCATCGTCACCAGACCGGCTGTGCCGCCATATTCGTCGACGACGATCACCAAGGAGAACTTGTCGCGCTGCATTTCGCGCAGGAGCTCGGCGATCTTTTTCGTCTCCGGCACGTGCACTGCGGGACGCATCAGCGCGCGGATCGTGGTATGTGCCAAAGAGCCGTTCGCGAGCGCGACCAAGAGCTCGCGATCGTGGATCACTCCGACGATGTCGTCCTTCGACTCTTGGTAGACGGGCAGCTTCGAGTAGCCTTCGCCAATCACGACGTCCAGGACGCGCCGCGGCGAGTCGTCGATCGAAACGGCCACCATCTCCGGCCTGGGTTTCATGACCTCGCGCACGATCGTATCGCCGAACTCCATGACCGAATGGATGAGCTCTCGCTCTTGCTCTTCGATGACGCGCTGTTCGGCGCCGACGTTCACGAGCGTTCGAATATCTTCTTCCGTCACGTATGCCCGCTGCCCATGCTTGATCCGCAAGATGCGAAGAATTAGGTCGGTCGTAAGCTGAAAGGCGCGCGCGATCGGCGTTAGGACGTAGGAGACGTAGAACATCGGCAGCGCGAGCCGAAGCGCCCAGCGCTCGCTGTCGCCGGTGGCGATCGTCTTCGGTATGATCTCGCCAAAAAGTAAAAAAACGACCGCCATGACAATCGTGGAGAGCACCGCGGCTGACGGCAGGTTCAACGCGATCGCGGTGTAGGTGGCCAGCGAATCGGCGGCTAGCAGCACGACGGTATTCCCGACCAGGATGGAGGTGAGGAAGCGATTCTTGTCTTCGACGATCACCTCGAGATTACGCGAGCCGCGAACGCCGCGCTCCGCGATTGCGCGGGCTCGCAACCGCGAGATCGAGATCAGGGCCGCCTCGGAGGCCGCAAAGAAGGCCGCCAGGAGGACCAGCACGACGAGTGCGATGATCTGGTACGGCAAGCCCTCGGGGCTACTTCGATAGGGGTCCGTGTTCAAGTCGGCGCCATTATAGCACAACGTGAGGCCGCACCAGCACGTAGATTGCCAAGGCGGCAAGCGTGCCCAGTACAGCTCCCCAAAAGACCTCGAACGGGCGGTGGATGCGAGCCTCGACCCGGCTCTGCGCGACCAGGAAGGCCACGAAATAGGCCAAGATCGCGGCAAGCGGCTTCTGGTAGAAGAACGCCAGCATCGTCGCGACCGCGAAGGCGAGCGCGGCATGCCCCGATACGGCGCCCCCCTGCAGCGCCGATCCGCGGCCGACCCAGGCCTTGGCGAAGATCGTCGCAATGGCGACGACCGCCAGCACGATCAGCGCCACGTTCGCGGGTACGGATTGCACGGCCTCGAAGACGCGAGCGCCGCCGCTGATGATCCCCTGGTAAAAAATCAGGTACGCGGCGAGCACCGCTCCGATCGCCGCGATCAGCACGGCTCCGGCGGCTGCGTCCTTGGCCGTCTTTGCGAGCGGGTGATGCGCCACCGTCAAGAGATCGACGATCGACTCGATCGCGGTATTCATCAGCTCGAGGCTGAGCACGAGGGCGATCAGCGTTACCGTCGCGATCACGTAGAAGCGATCCAGGCGCAGTATCAGCGTCGCCAACAACACGAGTGCCGCGATGAGAAAATGCACCCGCATGTTAGGCTCCGTGCGCGTCGCGTAGATGATCCCCTCGAACGCATGGTGGAACGATCGCAGAAACCGGCTGCGATCGATCGGGAGGTAATGCGGCTCGCGCTTGCCGCGCTCTTCTACAGGATGATGCATCAAGGTATCATTTCAGTAAGGCCAAGGCAGCGCGATCGCATCGGCTAGGCGCCGTTCCTCGCGCCGCATGACGCGGCGTTCTCCCGCCGCCTCGTGGTCGTGCCCCTTCAGGTGCAGTAGGCCGTGGATCAAGAGCCGATAGACCTCACGCTGGAGCGATGCGCCGTATCGCTCGGCTTGCCTGCGCGCCGTATCGATCGAGATGACGACGTCGCCCAAGAGGCGCTCCACCGCGGCGTCGGGAGCGCCGTCGAGAGAGAAGCTGAGGACGTCGGTCGGGGAGTCCCTTCCGCGATACTCTTTATTCATGGAGCGGATGACGTCGTCGCCGACGAGCGAGAGCGACAACCCCGAGCCGCGCTCGCCGAGCGCCGTCAACAAGCGGCCCGCGGTTGCGATCAGCGCGCGGCGGTCGATCCCGCTGCGCGGCACGTCGTTGCGGTAGTAAATCACTGAGCGCTTGCGGGCGGCGCCGCCGCATACGCTCGAACGATCCTCGCGACGAGCGGATGACGCACGACGTCGGAATCGTCGAGCTCGACCACGCCGACATCGTCGATCTCACCTAGCCGGGCGGCCGCCGTGCGAAGTCCGCTGCGTTGACCCGGCGGAAGATCGATTTGGGTTGCGTCACCGGTTACGATCATTTTCGAGCCGCGGCCGAGGCGCGTGAGAAACATCTTGAGCTGGTCGTCGGTCGCGTTCTGCGCTTCGTCGAGGATGACGAACGCATCCGAGAGCGTGCGCCCGCGCATGTATGCCAGCGGCGCCACCTCGAGCGTTCCGCGCTCGAGATATTTGCTCGCGACCGCGTCGTCGAGAAGCTCGCCGAGCGCGTCGAAGAGCGGCCGCATGTAGGGATCCACCTTTTCGCGCAAGTCTCCGGGAAGAAAACCCAGCCGCTCACCGGCCTCGACGGCCGGACGAGACAGTATCACTCGCGCGATGTCGCGCCTTTTCAGCGCGCGCACGGCCATGACGATCGCGAGGTAGGTCTTCCCCGTGCCGGCCGGGCCGATTCCAATCGTGAGAGTCGACTCTTCGATCGCTTGGACGAAGCGCTGCTGCCCGGCGGTTCGCGGCCGGATTTCGCGGCCGCGGTGCGTTCGCAGCAACGTGCGCAAGGCGGGACCGCCGCGTTCCGCGTGCGCGCCGGAGAGCGCTAAAGCGACGTCGTCGGGAGTGATGTGCGCTCCGCCGACCGCGGCCTCGAGCACGCGCCGGACGACCTCTTCGGCCCGTGCCACCGCCGCGTCGTCACCCGCGAGCAACAGGCGATCGCCGTCGGCATGAACGGCGACGTCCAGCGAGGATTCGATCGCCGAGAGGTTGCGATCGTACTCTCCGAAGAGTCGAACGCGGTCGGGCAGGTCGCGGAGATCGATGGATCGTTGCGCGGTCAACGCGGGAAGTCTTCGTCGCGCAACGCCCGGGGCTTGCCAAGCACCTCGGCGGCGATGATCCCCCGCACGAGATCGTTCCGGTGGGCGAAGAGGCGACGCCGCTGCGCGGGATGCGGCTCGTCGGCCGGATGGGCCTGAGCGGGCGCCGGAACCCGCGAAGCGGTAGGCGGCGAACGCACGATAGCCTGCGATTGCGGAACCGGCGGGGGCGCCGGGGGCGGGGCCTGCGCCTCGAACTGGGGTGGCGGCGGGCGGTGTAGCGTCCGATAGCGCGGCCCTGGCTGCGCCTGAACTTGCTTCCGCACGGACGAGACCATGCTGCCGATGACGCCGATAAAGACGAGAACCACCCAGACGAGGGTTCCGATATCCCGCATCTCGGCGCGCTTACTTCGTGCTGGGTCCGGTTAGCGGCGGCTGTTGCGAGTCGCTTGGGCTTTCAGTCGAGGCGCCGATCGACGAGCGCATCTCCGTATCGGACTGAAGGTTCTTCAGGCGATAGTAATCCATGACGCCTAAGTTGCCGCTGCGAAACGCTTCGGCGATCGCTTGCGGAATCGTCGCTTCCGCCTCCACGACCCTCGCGCGCATCGCTTGCGTCTCAGCCTTCTGCTCCTGTTCCGACGCGAGCGCCGCATACTGCCGTTCCGCCGCTTTCGCCTGCGCGATGCGGCGATCGGCCTCGGCTTGACTCGTCTGCAGCTCGGCGCCGATGTTCTTGCCGACGTCGACGTCCGCGATGTCGATCGAAACGATCTGGAAGGCGGTTCCGGCATCGAGTCCCTTCGCGAGCACCGCCTTGCTTATGCGGTCGGGATATTCCAAGACTTCCTTGTGATCGATGGCCGCGCCGACCGCCGAAACGACGCCCTCGCCGACGCGCGCGACGATCGTCGGCTCGCCGGCGCCGCCGACGTACTGGTCGAGATTGCTGCGCACCGTGATTCGAGCCTTCACGTTCAGCTGAATGCCGTTTTGGGCGACGCCCTGGAAGATCGGCGTCTCGATTACCTTGGGATTCACCGAGGTTTGCAGCGCCTCCAAGACGTTCCGTCCAGCCAAATCGATGGCCGCGGCGCGTTGCCACTCCAAGGGTATCTGCGCGCGCTGCGCCGCGATCATCGCGAGCGTCACGTTTTCGACGTTACCGCCGGCCAGATAGTGCGACTGCATTTGGTCCACGCTGAGGTTCAGGCCCGCCTTACGCGCACGCACGTAGTTCGTCACGATTACGCCCGGAGGAATTCCGATGAGCCGCATGCGCACGAGTGCGATTATTCCCAGCGGAACGCCGGCGGCGATCGTTCGAATCCATAACCCAATCGGGAAATAGTATAAGAACGCAAAAAAAGCGATGACGACGATCAGGATTACGATCACGCCGCTGACGGCTATCATTCTTTACTCCTATGAAGTGACGGGCTCGACAAAGACCCGTGCGCCCTCGACGCGCACGACACGAATCGGTGTTCCCTGTGCGATGAACTCACCCTCGGTGAGCACGTCGACGCGCCGGCCGTCGATCGACGCGATTCCCGCGGGCCGAAGATAGCTCACCGCCATACCGCTGCGGCCGCGCAGGCTCGTACGGTCGGCGCTCGTCACGTATTCCGGCCCCTGTGCCGCCGCGAGCGCCAAGCGCTGTGCCCACGCGTTCTCCGGCATGGCGCGCAGCGTCAGCGTAAAGACGATCACGGTCAGGACGATCGCCGTCGCAATCGTCTCGATGCCGATGAAGAAAAACGGCAGCCCGAACGCCAGCAGCACGGCCGCCAGCAGCGCGACCGCACCGAGAATCCCGGGGATGCCGTGACCGGGGACGACGTGCAGCTCCCAGAGGATGCCGAGGAGCCCAAGCACGGCCAGCGCAGCGACGAAGCCGTTGGAAAAACCGGCGTAAATGTGAGTTCCGAAGAACAGTCCGAGCGAGCCGATGCCGATCAGGCCGGCGATCCCGTGCAGCGTCTGCATCTCGATCAAGAGGCCGAGCATGCCGAGCGTCAAGAGCAGACCGCTAACGGCCGGATCGGTCGCGAAGCGTGCGATCCGCTCGCCCCACGTGAACGACTCGGTGATGCGCGGCGCGTTCGCCAAATGAAGCTGCGCAAGCGCCGCGTCGAGCGTCGGCGCAGTCGTTTCGGCGATGCCCGCGCGGAGCGCGTCGTCGGTATTAAGCGTAAGGATCGCGCCGGACCGCTTGTACTGCGGGAGGTCCACATTCTTGTCGACCATCGCGCCCGCAATCCTCGGGTCGCGGTGATTACGCTCGGCGGTCGATTCGAACTCACCGCGCAATCCCGAGATCAGCTTGACGGTGGCCGGAATCGGTTCGGCCGCGCCAATCGATGCGCCCGGCGCCATGACGATGCGGTTGGCGGCCAGCGAAATCAACGCTGCGGCGGAATACGCACGCGCCCCCACGTACGCGATGACCGGCTCTTGCGCGGAAAACAGCGCGTCGCGAATTTGAAATGCCGCGCCGACTAAGCCACCCGGGCTATTGACGTCGAGAACGATCGCGCGGGCGTTTTGCTGATTCGCGTCCGCCACGGAGCGCTCGACCAGGTGCGCCATGCCGTCGTCGACGGTCCCGGCGATCGGGATCACGACGATGGGACGTTCACCGGGAAGGGCGGCGCCGGCCGCGCCGGCCAGCCCGCAGAGCAGCAGGCCGCTCCACAGCCCGGCGCGCAGCTGGAATGCCTTCATGCCGACTGGTACCTTCGAGATGGGAACTTAGTTACAGGCCCTTACGACGACAGCTCTTCCGTCACGATTTGCCGGACTAAATTGCCATCGGCCATTCCTTTGAGCTGCGGCATCACGACCTTCATAACGGCGCCGGCATTCCGCGACTCCGGAGGCAGCTCGGCCAAGACGCTCTGTACGATCTCCCGCACCTCGGCGGCGGACCGCTGCGGCGGCAGATACGCGAGCAAGATCTCGCGCTCCGCGCGCTCTTTTTCCGCGAGATCGCTGCGGCCGGCGCGATCGAACTCCGCCAGCGAATCGCCCCGCTGCTTCACGAGCCGGCGCACGACCTCGGTCTCATCGGCGTCGGAGAGCTCGCGCCCCCCTTCGGTCCGTTTATAGATGAAGCCGGATAGCGCGGAGCGCAGCGTATCGAGGCGCAGCTGATCGCGCGCCCTCATCGCGTCCTTCAAGTCTGAACTAA
Organism: Vulcanimicrobiota bacterium; assembly: GCA_963759245.1. GTDB lineage: Bacteria > Vulcanimicrobiota > Vulcanimicrobiia > Vulcanimicrobiales > Vulcanimicrobiaceae > Cybelea. Next base: position 1,278,617 of record CAVWYN010000003.1, read on the forward strand.
TACGCTCTTTGAGTGCGCCCACGATGCCTGGATGGGGAGGCTAGGCCCGGCGCTTGCGGGCCGCAGCCGATTTCTTCTTCTTGCGGACGCTCGGCTTTTCGTAGTGCTCGTGCTTGCGCGCCTCGGCGAGAATGCCCGCCTTTTGGGTGGCCTTCTTGAAGCGGCGCAGAGCGCTTTCGATAGTTTCGCCCGGAGCTATGCGAACTTCCATTGTTTGACGACCCCCCTTTCGGCGTGCTTACGCGCTCGCGCGAAGCACGAAAAATTAGGCCCCGGCGGGCCACCTGGGTAGCCTAACACAGCGGCAACCGCAGCGTCAAATAACGGAGGGGACGCCCTTGCTGCTGCTCGAAGCTGCTGCTTGCTCGGAGGATCTTTATGGCGCGCGCATTCGTTTTTGTAGTGCTTCTTTCGCTTGTGGCCGTCGCGTGCTCGCGGACGTTGTCGCCCGGCACCGTGCCCGCGCTGGGACCCGGCATGAGGTCGCGGCCCAACGCGCTTCCAACCGGGAAGATCACGCACATCGTCTTCGTCATTCAGGAAAACCGCACGTTCGACAATATCTTCGGCGGCCCGAAGCCCTTCCCGAACGCGACCGCTACCGCCGGTGGGGAAACCCTCACCGGGCCTATCCCGCTCACGAGACAGCCGCTGGAGGGCGGCGACGACCCGAACAACTATCATCGCGAATGGCTGCAGGCGTGCAATCCGCGACCCGACTCCGGCCCGCCATTCAAAGTCGGCGCACCGGCGCCGTGTCAAATGAATGGCTTCAACGTCGCGGCCTCTCCCAGCCCTGGTTACACGCCGCCGGCTTCGGTAAAGGCCATCTACTCGTACGTCGACTACGACGAAACGAAACCTTATTGGGACATCGCCGCTGCATATGCGCTCGGCGACCACTTTTTCATGGGGCACAACAGCGAGTCGTTCACGGCGCATCAATACCTCTTTTCGGCGCAATCCAACAACATGGTCGACGCGCCGGTGTACCCGCAAGGCACTAAATGCGGGTGGTACTACGACTACTGCGCCTTCACTCCGTGGGGCTGTGACTCACCGCCCGAAACGACCACCTTCCATCTCGATCCGAAAACCGGCGAAGAGTCGAAAAAGCCCGGCCCGTTCCCGTGCTTCGGGCAGGGCGGCCCGAATCCCGAAGTCAGATACCCCGCGCTTGCGAGCCGAGTCGAGGAGAAGGGCTTGACCTGGCGCTTCTACGCGCACTCGCTGTGTTCGGACATCGTCGGCATCGACGTAAACGCATCGATCCGCTATGGCGCCCTTTGGCCGAAAAAGCCCAACATGGCGGATTGTCACGACCACGAAAGCGCCTTCTTCCCGACACACGTCGATACCGAGAATTTCCGTGTTCCTCAAGACACGTTCTTGCACGACGTTGCCGACAGCCGCCGTACGCTCGCAAACGTCACGTGGATCCTGCCGGGACCGATCACTTCCGACCATCCCGGCGTACCGTTCGGCTATTGCGGGCCGTGGTGGGTGTCAAAGATCGTCGACGCGATCGGCGAAAGCAAATATTGGAACTCGACCGTCATCTTCGTATTATGGGACGATTGGGGCGGCTTCTACGATCACGTTCCGCCGTATGTCGTACGCGACCAGGAAGGCCCCGGTTTCCGCGTCCCGTTGCTGGTCGTCTCCCCCTACGCAAAACACAACCACGTGGCTCACACGCAAACAGAGTTTGCAACGTTGATCAAGTTTGCCGAGGAGACGCTCGGCCTCGCGTCGCTCGACGCCACCGATAAGTCGCCTTACCTCAACGACCTCAACGACTTCTTCCAGCCCAACCCGCAGCCGTTTACGAAAATCAAAGTTCCACACTATTACCTGTGCAACTTACCGCTCGAGCGCAAAAGACGGGAGGTGCTCACTCGTTCCCGGTGGCTGCGGATGATCGGTGACGACTAGCCCGGCGGCCAGGTCATGTGACGGCCTGCCAGCACGTGCAGGTGCACGTGGCCAACGGTCTGTCCTCCATCTTCCCCGGTGTTGACGACCAAACGAAAACCGCGTGCTCCGCCGCGTTCTTTTCCTAGGTTCGAAGCAACTTCGAACAGCGTCGTCGGCAAAGCGTCGCCGGCTTGGCGAATGGCATCCCACAGCGTTTCGTAGTGGGCGATCGGCATGACCAGCAGATGGACGGGCGCCTGCGGATTGACATCCTCGATCGCCAGCACTCCGCGATCGTCGTCTCGATAAACTACGTTTGCCGGCACCTCGCCGCGCGCTACCTTGCAGAAAATGCAGTCGGCCATTAACGGGTCCGTATCGTAAACGTCCAGGATTTGGTCATCGTGTTGCCGGCCTCGTCGGCCACGCGCACCGTCACGTGAGTCGGTCCGTCGGGATAGTCGTACGAAGGAAGATACTGGATGAACTGCTCGGTCCGCACGCACTCGGACGTCACGTCGCGGCCGTTGATCCAAAGCGATGCGCTGGCCGGATTGACCGGGACGGCGTCCGACGCGAAGCTCGCGTACACCGCCGGACGATTGGTGTTTACCGTCGCGCCCGAATCCGGTGCAAAGTCGGCGATTCCGGGCGGCACGCTCGAAGCCGACACGGTGTGTGCTGCGGGCGCTTCCGTGGTTGCGTTCCCCAACGCGAGTCGCCCGATCACGGCGACGTCGTTGAAGTTCGCACCGCGTGGAATCGTATAGCTTCCGACGTAGACGCTCGGCGTACGCTCCTGCATGGCCTGATCCGCCACGTCGGAGCCGATGTCGAACGTCGCCGCTCCCCCCGGCGTCCCACGCAGGGTAACGTGAATCGTATCGCCCGGACGCAGCGGGCGGCTCGCGTCGCTCTCGACGCTACTGATACGCACCCGCGCGGCTTCGTTCGTCGCTGCGCTTGTCGCGCTCCGGCTCGCCAGAATCTCGCGGACCTCGTTGGTCTCGACGTTGTATCGAACGGTAACCTCGTCGTTAGCGCGCAGGTCGCTCATCGAAGCGGCTTTCCCGTTGAGGGAGATCTCCGTCGTGCGTCCGACGGTGATCACCTGGCCGTCGCCGAGCACGAATTGATTGGCGGCCAATGCGACGATGTGCCCGTTGCGCGAGCCGTATTCGTCGACGACTCGCTCTACGCGGCCATCCTTGCGCATCTCGACGCGAGCGAAGTCACCCGGACGGACATCTCCGAGCTCGCCCGGAGATGTAACGTTCACGTTCACGTCGCGGACGTCGATCGTCGCATTCGGCGCTATGGAAATCGTCTTCACCCCACCGTTATGGCTTAGCGTGATCGTCGGCGGATCCGAGAGCACGTCGACTGCCGCGACGGTCCCGAATCGTTCGTAGCCGCTTTGCGTCGTGACGAGGCCATTTGCCGATCGGCCCACCAGTTGCGCCACGATTATCACCGAGTTTGCGCGCCGGTCGAAGCGGGCCTGAGCGCCGAGGACGTCGGTGAAAAAGCGCAGTGGAACGTAGAGCACGTCGTGGACCTCGACGGGCGGCGCTTCCAGCGCGAGCGGCTCGCCATCGATCAGCGCGATGCGGCTCCCTAGCGTGAGCGTGACGGTCTTCGAGCCGATCTGCGTCGTGATCCGGTTTCCCGATCGATCGAACGAGAGCCCGAGTGCCTCGATCGTGCGGCGTACCGGCACGAGCAGAAGGTTGTGCTCGAAGCGGGGCGGTGGTTCCAAGGAGAGCGCATCGCCGTTAATGACGATCGCGATGGGCCTCGTCGCCGCCAGCGTCGCGAGTAAGACCAATATCGCGAGGGCGCCGCGCCTTTTCACGGTCGTTGCAGCACTTCGCGGTAGACGTCCGCGGTCGCGCGCGCACACTGGTCCCAGGTGAGGCGCGCAGCGATCTCCCGACCCAGCTCGATCGACCGGATGCGAAGCCGCTCGTTGCCGAGGAGTCTTTCGAGTTGCGAGCGCAGCGCGCCGGAGTCACGCGCACCAAAGCTCAGCGCCGCAGGCGCCAACGGACGCGGCACGGCATCCTCGCAGGCCACTACCGGGCAACCGATTCCCATAGCCTCAAGCATAGGCAAACCGAAACCTTCGCGCAACGCGGGCTGCACCAGAGCGCGAGCGCCGGCATAGTACGCCGCCAACCGGTCCGACGACACCTCGCCGAGCGCCACGATCTCCCGCGTGCTCGTGCGGCGGCGCTGCAGCTCGCCCGCGAAATCGTCGGGGCCGGTCAGGTAGAGGTCGACGTCGCAGCTCTGCGGCAGCGCCGACCACGCGTCGAACAACGTCCCGAGGTCCTTGTGCCGGCGGTGATTGCCCACGTAGAGGAGATACGGTCGCGGGCCCGCATACGGCGCGGCCGGCCGCAGGAACGCATCCCCGACGCCTAACGGAACGACTCTGACCTTCCGGCGATCCACGCCGAGGAGCTCCTCGAGGTCGTCCACGGTGCGCTCGTCGTCGGTGATGACGCGCGTCGCGCGCGCGCACGCGCGACGCACGACCGTCTGATAATACGGTCGAACCTTCGCCTTGAAGTACTGCGGAAAGCGAAGGTGAATCAGGTCGTGGATAGTGATGATGAATCGTGCCGGCACGACCAGCGGGACGTATTGTGACAGCAAATGGACCAGATCCAGTCGAGCGCGCCGCATTGCCAGCGGCAGCCGCACGTGCTCGCTCCATCCGAAGTTCTTACCTTCCGTAAAGATCGTGTACGCGTATTCCGGCGCCACGCGCGGCAGCCGACCGGCAAGCTCGTGCGCGTACGTCTTCATTCCAACGGACATCTGACGCGTTAGCCGCGCATCGAGTCCGACCCGCGCGACAGTCATCGCGCCGCGGTTAAGGCTTTGCCGGCCGCCACCGCCGCATACGCGGCCGAGTGGTACGCCACGTACCAGCCGCGCGGACCGTCCAACACGGCGCCCCGCGCGAAAAGCATCCACAGAAAACGCACGGGCGTCGCGCAGCAGGCGATCAAGAAACGGAGCACGGAGCGATTAAGGCTCTCCGCCTCGAGAGTCGTGTACCGATCGTATTTTGCTCGGTACGTGGCGACGTCGGGATACGAGTAGTGCAGCAGCGTGCCGGGCAGGTCGCCGACGTCGCCGTCGCAGCTCCACGCCTCGTGCAGCGGTGCCTCGCTTGCCGCCGCCGGATGGGCGATCAGCCGCACGCGGTCGGTGCGGAACAAACGTAACAACGGCTCGTCCCGCCAGATTCGCATAGGCTTGCCGCAAAAATAGGTCGTTCGCTTGACGCGGTAGGCATCGAGGGCCGGAGATGCGTGCAGGATCGAGTCGCACAAGACGTCGTCGAGCGCTTCGTCGGCATCGATCATGAGCGTCCACGGCGTCGCCACTTGCGCGAGCGCGAAGCGGCGGGCATCGAGAAAGCCGGTCCACTCCCGCTGGACGACGTGCGCGCCTGCCGCGCGCGCAAATTGCAGCGTGTGATCGTCCGAACCGGCATCCACGACGAAGATCTCGATTCCGCGGGGTAGGCTCGTGAGCGCGCGCGGGAGGTTGCGTTCTTCGTCGAGGGTCAGCAGGACCGCGGTAATTAGACCTGGGTCCAGGACGTCGCCTCGGTGACTCGCGCTCGGCCGTCGATCCGTTCTTCGTGCGCCAGCGCGGCGCCGATGAAATCGCGGTAAAGCGGCGCCGGGCGATTGGGCCGCGACTTGAATTCGGGGTGAGCCTGCGTCGCCACGAACCACGGGTGCATCTGCAGAGGCAGCTCGATCACCTCGACTAGGCGCGTCTTGTCGATCGTGTGATGCCCCGAGAATACCATGCCGTGTTCCTCGAAGATCGGACGATAGCGGTTATTGAACTCGTAACGGTGGCGATGCCGCTCGCTGATGTCGAGCATGCCGTAAGCGCGTGCGGCCAGGCTCCCCTCCAGCAGCGTGCACGAGTAGGTTCCCAGGCGCATCGTCCCGCCGTACATTTCGAGGTTGCGCTGATCCGGCATGAAATCGATCACCGGGTCGGCGCTCGTCTCGTCGACCTCGCTCGTCATGGCATCGGGCAGCTCGCAGACGTTACGCGCGAACTCGACGCATGCGAGCTGCATGCCATAGCAAATTCCCAAGAACGGAATCTTTTCTTCGCGCACGTGCTGGATCGCTCGCAGCTTCCCTTTCACGCCCCGCGCGCCGAAGCCGGGCGCAACGACCACTCCGTGGGCGCCGCGCAGCACGTCGACGCCGTCATTCTCCACCCATTCCGAGTCGATGCGCTTGATCTCGACCGCGGCATGATGAAATATTCCGGCGTGATGGAGCGCTTCGATTATCGATATATACGCATCTTTGAGCTCGACGTATTTCCCGACGAGCGCTATCGTGACGTGGCGGCGCGGATGGAGTAGGCGATCCGCGATCGCTTCCCAGTCGTCGAGCATCGGAATCGCCGCCGGTAAGTTCAGCTTGCGCACCGCGGCTTGCGCTAAGCCTTCGGCCTCGAGGTTGAGCGGAACTTGGTAGATCGTTCGCGCGTCGCTGTTCTGAACGACCGCGCTGGGGGGAACGTCGCAGAACAGCGCGATCTTCTCCTTCAGCTCGAGCGGCATCGGGAGCGCCGCCTGCGTGCGGCAAACGATCGCATCGGGTGAAATACCGATCCCGCGCAGCTCTCGCACGGAGTGCTGCGTCGGCTTCGTCTTGAGCTCGTCCGCCGCGCCGAGGTGCGGCACGAGCGTCAAGTGGACGTACATCACGTTTTCGTCGCCGACGTCGTAGCGCATCTGGCGGATCGCCTCTAGGAACGGCAGCGACTCGATGTCGCCGACCGTCCCGCCAACCTCCACGATGCAGACCTCCGCATGGCTCGCCTCGGCAACCCGCTTGATGTGCGCCTTGATCTCGTTCGTTATGTGAGGAATCACCTGGACGGTCGCGCCCAAGTAATCTCCGCGCCGTTCTTTCTCGATGACCGAGTTGTAGATCTGACCCGTCGTGACGTTGTTGGCGCGCTGCAGGTTCTCGTCGATGAACCGCTCGTAGTGCCCCAGGTCGAGGTCGGTTTCGGCGCCGTCCTCCGTAACGAAGACCTCGCCGTGCTGATATGGATTCATCGTCCCCGCATCCACGTTGATATACGGGTCGAGCTTTTGGATCGACACGCTCAGGCCGCGTGATTTGAGGAGCCGTCCGAGGGAGGCGGCGGTTATGCCCTTGCCGAGCGAACTCACAACGCCCCCGGTGAAGAAGATATACTTCGCCATCTCGGGTCGCTTTTTTTCGCGCTGTCTGGCCTGGTTACCTGGCTAGCGTTTTGGGTGGCGCCCTTGATGGGGTACGTGCCCTGGCTCGGGACGCTTGCGGCGCGGCACTGCGCGCCGCTGCGCTCGAATTCTGCGCCCCTTCTCCCCAAACTGCTTCGCACTTTGGGGACCCCGTTGTCTTTACACGCTGCGCGCTTCGCGCTGCGCGCCCAACGGGCAAAGCCCGTTGGGCCCTGCGGCGCATTCAGACGCCCTCGCCAGGGCACGTATCCCCGTCAAGGCGCTGCGGATGCTTTGATGTAGCGCTCGAGGCCGGCGTAGTCGCGGCCGACCGAGATGACGAAGTTGGGGAAGGCGAACTTTACTAATTTTCTTAGGGTTGCCATCGTGGGTGGTGCAGCTTCGAACAACACCAGGCCACCGGGTTTCAGGATCGGTTCTATTTGTGGGAGCAGTCTGCGGTAGAGCGTGAGGCCGTCGGGGCCGCCGTCGAGCGCCTCGCGCGGCTCGAACGACGCCGGATCGGGTCGCCGGGGCAGATCCGCCGTCGGAACGTATGGCAGGTTTGCGACGATGACGTCGAAACGCCGCCTCCGAACCGGATCGACGAGATCGCCGTGGTGGAAGCGGCATCGCGTGCCGACGTTCAGCCGGCGAGCGTTCTCCGTTGCAACGGCGACGGCTTCGCGCGATACGTCGATGCCCTCGACCTTTGCGTTCGTTTCGGCGGCGATCGTGCACGCGATCGCGCCGCTGCCTACGCCGACGTCCAGCGCGGTAACGCTGCTTTCAGCGCGCGCCTTGATGAACGCAATCGCCTCTTCCACGAGGTGCTCCGTTTCGGGACGCGGGATCAGCACGCGTTCGTCGACCACGAACTTGCGCCCGTAAAAGCCGGCCGATCCGAGAATATATGCGATCGGCGTTCCCGATCTTCGCCGTTTGCATAGCGCGTCGAAGTCCGCTCCTTGGTCTGGAGAAAGAACCTCCTCACCATGGGCCATCGTCCACTCGCGGTTGCGCCCCAGCACTCGTTCGAGCAACGCTACGGCGTCTGCTCGGGGCGAGCTGCTCGACGTCGCCAAAGCCGCGATGCCCCGCGTCAGCGCCTCGGCGATCGTCTCTCTCGGCAACGTGCCGCGATCAGCTCGCGCGTTCGCCCGCCAGCAGGCGCGCCCGCTCGTCCGCGACGAGCTCCTCCGAAATCTGACGTAAATTCCCGTCAATGATTCCGCGAATGTTTCCGAAACTGCGATTGATCCGGTGATCGGTCACACGATCTTGAGGAAAGTTGTACGTGCGAATTTTCTCGGAGCGGTCCCCACTTCCGACCTGCGACCGTCGCATCGAATCGACCGCCTCCTCCTGCTCCCGGCGTTTGCGGTCGTAGAGCGTCGCGCGCAGCATCTGCATCGCCTTTTCGCGATTCTGCTGCTGCGAGCGTTCCTGCTGCGATGCGACGACGATCCCGGTTGGCGCGTGGGTGATCCGAATCGCGGACTCGGTCTTGTTGACGTATTGCCCGCCGGCGCCCGATGCCTTGTATGTGTCGATGTGCAGGTCCGACGGCTTGATCTCGACCTCGACGTCGTCTTCGACTTGCGGCAACACCGCAACGGTCGCGGTACTCGTATGAATTCGTCCTTGCGCCTCGGTTGCGGGCACGCGCTGGACGCGATGCACCCCGGATTCGTGCTTCAGGAAGCGATACGGCTCGTTGCCCTTGATTCCAAAGACGATCTCTTTGTAGCCGCCCGCGTCGCTCGGGCTCTCTGACACGAGCTCGACCTTCATGCCCTCCGCTTCCGCGAAACGCATGTACATCCGGGCGAGGTCGCCGGCAAAAATCGCCGCCTCGTCTCCGCCGGTGCCGCCCCGAATCTCTACGAACACGTCGCGCGCGTCGTTTGGATCGCGCGGCATCATCAGCTCCCCGAGCTCGCCCTCGAGCTGAGTCGCGCGCTCCAGCAGCGCCTCGTTCTCCTCTTCGGCGAGCCGGCGCAGTTCGTCGTCATTTTGGCGCGCGAGCGCCTCGTTATCCGCGATCTGGCTGCGCGTTTTACGCAGCCTGCGATAAACTTGAACGGGCGCCTCCAACTGCGCGCGTTCCTTCACCAGCGCGGTGTAGCGCGTTTGATCGAAAGCGCCGGTGGGATTCGCCAGCTGCGCCTCGATTTCGTCGAAGCGCCGTGCCATCGAATCCAGACGCGCGATCAACGCGTCGTTCAAAGCCAGCGCCTCCGTTAAAGTGAGCTTGCTGCCTTCTTCGCCTCGCGCACGGCTTTGCGGGCGGCAGCTTCCTGCTGCTTCTGCTTGGCCGCAGCCGAACGTTGGTTGAATTTATCGACGCGTCCGGCCGTGTCGACGAGCTTCTGCTGTCCCGTGAATAACGGGTGGCACGCGGCGCAAATCTCGACCGAGATTTCGGGCAATGTCGAGCCGGTGACGAAGCTGTTTCCGCACGCGCAGTGAACGCGAGCCTCGGGGTACCATTTGGGATGGATCTGGGTCTTCACAACCCATGCATTATATCAGGGCCTGCAACCCTTCGACTCCGCATCGCTGGGGCGATGCTTCGCTCAGGACGAGTTTGGGCTTGCCTGATTTGCGAAGGAGCCCTTCCCGCTCCCCCAAAAAGGCACTCCGCGTGAAGCCGTTTTCATTCTTTGCAACCGCCGGGGCGGCGCTAGGCGCCGTCCTTTTCGCCGGCGCGCTCGACGCGCGCACCCCCGTGGTCGCGGCGACGCCGCCGCCCACACCGCCGCCGATCGGCACACCCGCATCGCCGCAACCCGGCGTCTCACCGCTCCCGGGGGTGACGCCGATGCCCTTGGGGACCGTCGGTCCTTCGCCGAGTCCGCCGCCCTCCGCCCGCAAGGGAATCGAGGGCGTCTGGGAGGTGCAGATTCAGCGTCCCAACGGCATCGACTACACGCACTTCGCGGTGAGGCAAGAGGGGGACGTGCTGACGGGGACTTACCTCGACGGGCGCGGCAAGAAATACCCGCTCGCGGGTACGGTCGACGGTCAGGCGGTCCGGCTCATCGTCACGCTAGCCAACGGCACGACCCTGCTGCTCGAAGGCAGGCTCGACGGCACCACCGATATGGCCGGCATGCTGACGTCGCCCGGAGGCCAGGTCGGCTTCACCGCCGCGTATCGAGCCAAAGAGAAGTGGATCGAAAACGTCAATCCTACGCCCGGCGGAGTCAATCAGAGCGGCGGGTACACGCCACCGTAGTCGTCAAGCGAATCCTCGCCTTACGAAGCTCTTTCTGCTAAGCGTTTCTCGACGTACGGCACCAGGCCGCCGGCGTCGATCAGCGCGCGCATGAACGGCGGAAACTCGGCGGAGCGATACGTCTCGCCCTTGGTGATGTTTCGAATGACGCCGTCAGCCGGCTCCACTTCGATTTCGTCACCCGACTCGATCCGATCGACCGCCTCGCTGGACTCGAAGATCGGAAGGCCGATGTTCAGCGCGTTGCGATAGAATATCCGCGCGAAGCTCTTGGCGATCACTGCCGACGTCCCCGACCCCTTGATCGCGATCGGCGCGACTTCGCGGCTCGATCCGCAGCCGAAGTTCGTCTCCGCAACGATGATGTCGCCCGATTTCATCCGGCCGACGTACTCGGGATCGAGGCCTTCCAGCGCGTGCTTCCCGAGCTCGACGGGATCGATGATGTTGCAGTATTTTCCGGGAATGATCACGTCGGTATCGACGTTTTTTCCATATTTGTGCGCGTGTCCGCGCAGTGTTGCTTCCACCGTTTAAAGCCCCGCGACGCCTTCGACGATGTTGACGGTCATCCGGCGGGAATCGGTCGCGGTGCGAGCAACCTGCGGGGCGTCGAGGTCGATCGAGCGGGGATCGGTGATTCGGCCCGTTAGCGCCGAAGCCGCGCACGTTGCGGGGGAGGCCAAGTAGATCTCGGCCTTCGGGGATCCCATGCGGCCTACGTAGTTGCGATTCGTGGTGGAAATCGCGCGTTCGCCGTCTCCCAGCGTGCCCATGTGTCCGCCGAAGCACGCGCCGCAGCCCGGCGTGTTGACGGCGCAACCTGCAGCGGCGAGCGTGGTGAGAATGCCCTCTTGGGCCGCATTCATCCAGACCTTTTGCGATCCCGGGTTTACAATCACGCGCAGATTTCGAGCGATGCGCTTGCCTTCGAGGAATTTTGCGACGATACGCAGGTCGTCGATATAGCCGTTCGTGCACGAGCCGATGAAGACTTGATCGACTGGTAGATCCTCGCGCGTAACTTCGGAGATCGGATGAACGTTGTCGGGCGTGTGCGGGCATGCGACTTGCGGCTCGAGCGCGCCGACTTCGATCGCGATCACGCGCTCGTAGACGGCATCCGGGTCGGCCTTTTCGAGAATGAACGGACGATCGGTGCGTTCCCGGACGTAGGCGATGGTCTTTTCATCGGCGTGGAAGATTCCGTTCTTCGCGCCGGCCTCGATCGCCATGTTCGCCATCGTGATGCGCCCGGTAATCGAAAGCTCGTCGACCGTCGTGCCGTGGTACTCGATCGCGCGATACGTCGCGCCGTCGATTCCGAGTTCGCCGACGGTCCGCAACATGATATCTTTCGCGTAGACCATCGGGCCCGGCGTGCCGCTGTAAACCAGCTTGATCGAGCCCGGCACTTTCAGCCAGACCTCGCCTAACACGAAGGCCGCGGCCACGTCCGTCGAGCCCATTCCCGTCGCGAAGGCGCCGAAGGCTCCGTACGTGCAGGTATGCGAATCGCCGCCCACGATAAGCTCGCCCGGAGCAACGAGGCCTTCTTCCGGAAGCACGACGTGCTCGATGCCGCCGCGTCCTACGTCGAAGAAATGCTCGATCTCTTGCTCGATTGCGAAGTCTTTCATCAGTTTCGCGAGCTTCGCGGACTGCGCGTCCTTGGCAGGAACGAAATGGTCCGCGACGAGCGCGATCTTGCTCGAGTCGAAGACGCGCTGCGCGCCCTTCATGCCGCGCATCACGCCGATTGCGACGGCGGCGGAGAGCTCGTTTGCCAACACCAAGTCGACCTTCGCGTTTATGATTTGTCCCGGCTCCACGCTCTCCAGGCCGGCGTGGCGAGCGAGGATCTTCTCGGTAAGTGTCATGCCCATGATAACTTCATTATAGGGCGAAGTTAGGTCGAGGACCTCCGATTATGCAACACGATCGAGAATTCGGCTTCTCTACGCGCGCGCTCCACGCGGGCACGCCGCCCGACCCTGCCACCGGCTCGCGCGCGGCGCCGATCTATCAGACCTCGGCGTACGTCTTCGGGTCGACCGAGCAGGCGGCGGAGCTCTTCGCCCTTCGCAGCTACGGTCATATCTACAGCCGGATCAGCAATCCAACCGTCGCTGCGTTCGAAGAGCGCATGGCGAGCCTCGAAGGTGGCTTGGGCGCCGTCGCTTTCTCGAGCGGGCTCGCAGCGCAGCTCTGCACGGTGCTCGCGTTGGCCCAGGCTGGCGACCACCTCGTCTGTACGCAAAACATCTACGGCGGCACGGTCACCCAGCTGAGCGTCACGGTCAAACGGATGGGCATCGAAACGACCTTCGTCTCCGCCGAGGACCTCGACTCCGTGCGCGCCGCTATTCGTCCGCAGACCCGGTTGCTGTTCGTGGAGACGATCGGCAACCCGTCGGGCGTCGTTGCCGACCTGCGCGCCTTCGCGTCGCTTGCGCACGAACTTGGCGTTGCGCTCGTGGTCGACAACACGTTCGCGACTCCGTATCTCTGCCGGCCGATCGAGCACGGCGCCGATATCGTGGTGCACTCCGCGACGAAGTTCATCAACGGTCACGGAACGGCGATCGGCGGTGTCCTAGTGGAGTCAGGAAAGTTTCCCTGGGAAAACGGGCGCTATCCGCTGCTGTCGACGCCGAGCCCCGGGTATCACCAAAAAGTCTTCACCGAAACGTTCGGCGAGTACGCGTTTTTAATGCGCGCGCGCGTCGAGGTATTGCGTGACGTCGGTGCGCAGATGTCGCCGATGGATGCCTGGCTCGCCCTGCTCGGGCTCGAGACCCTCGTGGTGCGGATGGAGCGCCACGTTCGGGATGCCCGCGAGGTTGCCGCTTTCCTGAAAGACCGCCCCGAGGTAGCGTGGGTTCGCGAGCCCGAGCTGGGTTCGATTTTTACGTTCGGGCTGCGCGGCGGCCGCGAGGTCGCACGGCGCTTCATCGACTCGTTGACGCTCTGGAGCCACCTCGCAAACGTCGGAGATTCGAAAAGCCTCGTGATTCACCCCGCGTCGACGACCCATTCGCAACTTTCGGACGACGAATTGCGCGCCGCCGGCGTCGAGCCCGAAGCGGTGCGTCTCTCGGTAGGTTTGGAGGACGTCGATGATCTGGTTTGGGATCTCGATCAAGCCCTGCGCGCGGCCGACGCGGCGTCACGCGTTTCGGCCAACGTTCGAGTATAAGTGATCCTCACGACGCCCGCGCAGCGGCGCGAGCTCCTGCAGCGCGTCCGAACCATCGCGATCGTGGGCGCCTCGCGCAATCCACTCCGCCCGAGCTATACCGTTTTTTCCTACCTGCGCAGGCAATCCGGCTATGCTGTGTCCCCCATCAACCCAACGATCGCGGAAATCGACGGCATCAAGGCTTTCCCTTCGTTAAAGGCCTACGCCGACGAACGCGGCGCGCCCGATATCGTCGACGTCTTTCGCAAACCCAGCGAGTTGGTTGGGCTCGTCAACGAAGCCATCGCGGTCAGCGCGCCCGCGATCTGGTTTCAGTACGGCGTCATCAACCCGGAAGCGATCGCGCTCGCCAACGAGGCGGGAATGAGCGTCGTCGTCGACCGCTGCATGAAGGTCGAGCACGCACGCTTCTGCGGCGGCCTCTCGATGGGCGGCCTCAACAGCGGGCTGATTACTTCGCGGCGGCGGCCGGTTTAGGCGAACGTAAGCCTTCGGCGTCGAGCGAGCAGCCGCGCGGCGGCGCATCCTGCTCGCGTCCAAGCAAGACGAAACCGTCGTGGTACTGCACTCCGAGGTCTTCGGTCTGAACGGCGATACATGACGAGCGATTCGCGAGATCGACGTGAAGCAGCGAGCCTACGTCGCCTTTGAGCAGCGTTCTTCGCTCCGGACCGACGACGCGGGTGCGCAGCCAGGGCGGCCCGCCTTTTCTGCGTGTCGCAACGTCGTCGTAGTACTGCGACGTCAACTCGGTCATGCCGTATTCCGCGACGATCCCGTGTTCGGGGATACCAAGGCGATCGCAGACCAACGCGTAGAGTTCCTCGCGAGCGACGGCACGCGTGCGCGTTTTAAAACCTCCCGTCTCCATCAGTCGGGATCCGGGTGGAAGCTCAAATCGGAGGCCTCCCTCGTCCATTGCGTCCAGGAGGTGGAGCAACGCAAACGCCGTCGCTGCGATGCAGACCGGCCGTCCTTCCGCGATCGCGCCGCGCACGTCGTCGCAAAACTCCGCGAACAGCAGCCGGTCGCCGCGCAAATACCATCCGGTCTTGCCGTCGCCGCGCTGCTCGGCGACGCGCGCCATCATATATCCTAACGACGACTGCGGGCGATCAGCCGCGTTCGGAACCAGGTTGAAGTAGCGCAGGCGCGCTCCGTCCGAGAGCATGAAACGATCGAAACCGGCGGTGAGCGCCGCATCGTAAAGCGCGGCCGTTTCCATGTAGTGGCGCCCGGGAGTACCCACCGTCGTTCCGCTCGTCTCGAATATCAGCGCCGCAGCGGCCGGCTCGAACGTCGTAATGGGTGCGTCCTTGAACGCCGCTGCGGGGACGGCTGGGATCTCCTCCCACGATTCCGGCTCCGTCACTCCGAGGCGCGCACAGTAACGTGCGTACGGCACGTTGTACCGCAGCTGGTACGCGAAGAGACGCAGCGCGAGATCGTTGAACGCGGCGTCGTCCAGTGTTTCGCCGCGACTATGCCACGCGTTGATGACGCCGAGGATTTCGACGTCGAGCGCGCGTGATTCCGAACTGTAGGTCATGTTATCGCTTCGTCATGCGCCGAGCATGACAGTGTTCGTGCTAGGTGATCAGTTCGATTTGCGAGAGCTCGGCGGCATCGCCGGGGCGGACGCGTGTCTTGGTGATGCGCGTGTAACCGCCGGTGCGGCCCTTCAGGGCGGGCGCGATCTGCTCGATGAGCTTCTTCAGGACGGCCGGCTCGGTGATCACCTCGGCAAGCCGGCGGCGCGCGGCCAAGTCGCCGCTCATCGCCGTGGTGATCAGCCGCTCCGCGACGCGGCTGATCTCTTTCGCCTTGGTCGAGGTCGTCTCTATTTTCTCGTATTTGAACAGTGCGGTGGCGAGATTGCGCAGGAGTGCCTTGCGATGACCGTCCGTGCGCGAGAGGCGTTTATATGCAACTGAGTGCGGCATCGGCGTTTCGCGCTACGCTTGGCGTAGCGACAACCCCCTCTCCGCTAGGACTTGCTTGATCTCGTCGAGCGATTTCTTCCCGAAATTGCGCATCTTCATGATCTCGTCTTCGGTCAGATCCAGCAGCTCCGAAACCTTCGAGATGCCGGCGCGCTTGAGGCAGTTGAACGAGCGCACGGAAAGATTCAGCGTCTCGACCGGGATGTCCCATTCGTTCGGCGGCGTCTCGGGCAGCGGCTCCGCGCGGTTCGTGAACGAAACGAAGAGGTCGAGCTCTTCCTGCATGATCGACGCCGCCGTGGAGAGCGCGTCGTCGGGCGTTATGGAGCCGTTCGTCTCGATCTCGATGGTGAGCCGGTCGTAGTCGACGCTCTGCCCCACGCGCGTGTCGTCGACCGTGAAGTTCACCTTGCGGATCGGCGAGAAGAGCGAGTCGAGCGGAATCAATCCGATCATGTGCTCGACGTTGCGCTGCCGGTCGGCCATCACGTAGCCGCGACCCTTCTCTACCCCGATCTCCATCGTCAGCTTGGCGTCCTTCGACGAGAGCGTGCAGAGGCGGTAGTCGGGATCGAGGACCTCGACATCCGCGTCCGGCACGATGTCCGCTGCCGTCACGTCGCGCGCGCCGCTCACCGACAGCGTCAATACCTTCGGCTCGTCGCTGTTGAGCTTGACCGGCAGGCCCTTCAGGTTGAGCATCAGCGCGATCGTGTCTTCGACCATCCCCGGGATCGTCGAAAACTCGTGGAGCACGCCGTCGATCTTCATGTACGTTACCGCCGCGCCCGGAATCGAGCTCAGAAGCACGCGGCGCAGCGCATTGCCGAGCGTGATTCCGAAGCCGCGTTCCAACGGCTCGACGACGAACTTCGCATAGTTATCGCGGCGTTCGCGAACTTCGATGCTTGCGCCGACCGGCGCTTCCAACATGGTCATTTGGTGTAGTTATGTTCCTTTGTGGCTGCTTACGTTATCCGCCGCGATCCATCGGATCGGGACGATCGTACGCCTAGCAGCGGCGTTGCGTTTTTCTCTTAGCCTTAAACGAGTGGGTATGCCGCCCGAGCGATTAACCTGAGAATTAGCGAGGACGGCACGCCCCGAGTTCCATTATCGTGAGTAGTACTCCACGATGAGCTGCTCGTCGACCGGCGTGTCGATCTGCTCGCGCGGAGGCGCCTGCAGCACCTTCGCGGTCTTGTCTTGGTCGTTCCATTCGAGCCACTCGGGCGGCCGCCGGCTCTGAGCGACCTCGAGGTTCGACTCGAATATGGGTGACTTCAAGCTGCCGGGTGCGATCGAGATCACGTCGCCGGCCCGGACGATGTACGACGGAATGTTCACGATGCGTCCGTTGACGCGGAAATGCCGATGCGTTACCAGCTGCCGCGCCTGCGCCCGGCTCGACGCCAGGCTCAGACGATAGACGACGTTGTCGAGCCGGCGTTCGAGCAGCTGCAAGAACGTGCGCCCCGTTTGACCGGGCACGCGCGCCGCCTCGCGGAAGTAGTTCTCGAACTGCGTCTCGTGAACGCCGTAATAGCGACGCATCTTCTGCTTCTCGCGCAACTGACGGCCGTATTCCGAAACCTTCGTGCGCGACTTGCCTGTGGTCTTTTGCCCGGGCGCAGTCCCGCGCCGCTCGACGGCGCAGTTGCGCGAGAGGCAGCGATCGCCCTTGAGGAACAGCTTGATCTTTTCGCCGGTTTTGCTGCCCGCCGTCTCGCGGCGGCAAAGCCGGCAGACTGGACCGGTGTAACGCGACATGCTGTCCCTAGACCCGCCGCCGCTTCGGCGGGCGGCAGCCGTTGTGCGGGATGGGCGTCACGTCCTTGATCATCGTGATCTCCAGACCGGCGGCCTGGAGCGATCGGATCGCCGCTTCCCGGCCGGCCCCGGGGCCCTTAACCAGCACTTCGGTCGACTTCATCCCGTGCTCCATCGCCTTTCGCGCGGCGGCTTCCGCCGCCATCTGCGCGGCAAACGGCGTGGACTTCTTCGAGCCCTTGAAACCGAGGTTGCCGGCGGAGGCCCAGGAGATGACGCCGCCATGCGGATCGCTGATCGTCACGATCGTGTTGTTGAACGACGCGTGCACGTGAGCGACGCCGGCTTGGACGTTCTTGACCTCGCGCTTGCGCCGCGACTTGGTTTGCTTTTTGGCAGCCAAAAAATCTCTCTTCCGATACGAGGACGTGGTTAGGGACGGGCGCCCGCGAGGCGCCAAGTGAGTATCTTACCTTAGGGACGGGGCGGGTCAACCCCAAGTGCTTCGAATGCCGTGCCCTGCGGAGACAAGGGGCCTCGGCCTTTGGCTGAGCCCCAGCTAGCTAGATTCCCCTGACGACTACGGGTAGAGGATCCGGAATCCGAGCCCTGCGAACGGGCCGTTGTAAGTGCGGCCGATCGGGGCGTTCTGCTTGTTGGACCAGTTATCGCCCATCCAGCCGATGTCGATGAAGATCGGGCTGTTGCCGATGACGTAGTCGAATCCGACCTGGTACTTCAGGATGTTGTAGGCAAGGTTATACGAGAGCGGCGTGATCGGTGCCGTGGATCCGCGTTTGTATATGAGCCGTGGACGTTCGGATAGTACCACACGCTGCCGAAGAACGAGAGCGGCTGGTTGAGATCCGGGAGCTTCTCGCCGCCGAATCCGACCGCGTTCATGTTCGGATAGCCGTAGTTATTCGACATCCAGATATACCCTACGCCGATGTAGATACGCGGCTGCAGTACCCGAACCGCGAAGCGAAGCGTCAACGTTTTGATCGTAGCAGGTTCGTCGAGGTCGCCAGCGGATAGCTGCCGGCGCCACCGATCGTGGTGACGTAGCAGTTCGGCTGGAAGACGCTTGTTGACGACCGTGCAGTTGTGCGGATAGCGGCCAGCGTTCGTACGAGCCCTCGAGCATGAACGGGATGCTCCCGAGGCTGAACTCGCCTCCGCCGCGGACTGCATATCCGCCGTTTCCGCCGTTCGAGTGACTGCCCGGATTGAACTCGTTGTAGACCTGTGGCGAGAAGATGTAGTCGCCCGCGACAAACGCCTCGCCGCGAAGCGGACGCGGCGTCGGCGGCGGGCGGTGGCGGCGGCGGCGGGGGTGCGGCGGCGGCGGCGGAGCCGGGCTCGGCGGCGGCGTCGCCGGAATGTACCGCACGACGACCAAATGCCGATCCGGCACCCACTGAACGTACGCGCCCATGCCTTCCGAAATCACGCGGACGGGCACGAGGACGACGCCCTGATAGATCATCGGCGGCACGTCCAGCGGACGCGACTCGCCGTTGATGACGACCTCCGGTTTCCCTACGGTTACCTTGACCTCAGCGCCAGGCTTCGAGACCGTCGCGGTCTTGCTGCCCGGCATCCCACGAAACCGTCGCGCCCATCTGTTCGAACATGGAGCGCAAGCGGAATCAGTAGCGAGCCGCCCTTGACGTAGCGCCGCCAAGACGCGACCTTGCTTGAAAATGTCGGGTTTGGTGTAGACGTGGTGATCGTTATAAAGGATAGGAATCTGGCCGGACGGCGGACTTCCAAAGTCCGCCGGCGGCGGTGACCCCGCCTGAGCAACGCCGTTTCCAGTGTTTCCTTGCGTTGCGCGACGGAGCGGCAACCGCCGTGTAACCCGCAGACAGCTATCGATCAGCGCTGCGAGTACTCCGGTGCTCAGTCGTTTCACGAGTGCCTCCTTGTGGAAAAACTCAATGCCGGCGAGGGGTGCTCCCTTGCCAGCCCTGTAAGACGAGCGGTCGCTTGAAGCGTTGCTGCTCGCACAAACACACGATACCCGTTATTCCCCTATCGCGCAACGTGATAAACGCCAGAGCCAAGCGATTCCTACCAAAGTCTCACCCAGCGCCAGGGCAAATGCGACTCGTGGTGCCTCCGGGCCGTGCGTCAGCGCCGAAGTGCGCCAGGACGAGGGTCGTGAGCGCGGGCGCGATGACCTGGGGCAAGACGACCGCCAGATTCCAGATGCCCATGGCGGACGCCATGGCGCTGGCGGGGAGCACGCGGCACGCGATCGCCCAATCGGCAACGAGGAAGACGCCCCAGCCGATTCCCGCCAATAGACGTCGCGCCGACGACGGTCCACTCCGCGTGCGATGCGATGAAGAGCG
Organism: Vulcanimicrobiota bacterium; assembly: GCA_963759245.1. GTDB lineage: Bacteria > Vulcanimicrobiota > Vulcanimicrobiia > Vulcanimicrobiales > Vulcanimicrobiaceae > Cybelea. The sequence goes on from CAVWYN010000003.1 coordinate 1,298,319, forward strand.
CCAGCGCAGCCATGAAACCGGCCGCCGCCGACCGTCGCGACGAGCCGTTTGTCCATGCGATCGCTCGGGCGCGCCGCAAGCGCCGCGCCCAGCGTTCCGACGAGCGTGAACGCAACGATCAGGATTCCCGTCTCGCGGCGCGCATCTGCAAGCGTGGACACGCCCAGCACGGCGGTAACGTAGAACAGCAGATAGCCTAAAAGCGTGTAGAAGCCAACATAGACCAGCGCGCGCGAGATGAACAGATCGACGAACGCCCGCGTCACGCGGACTCGCCCCGCGGCCGGCACCGCGTCGTCGCGCAGCGTCAAACCGCGCAACGTGCGAGGCGGTTACCGCACAGGTCGCGAGGAGCAGCCCGCCGAGCGCCGCCCCGAGCACGCGAAGCGTTCAGAATAAAGCTCGCGGCGAGCGCTCCGACGGCGTTGCCGGCGCCCTGCAGCGCCGCCATCCACGACGAGGCGACGCCGGTTCGCTTCGTTTCCACGAAATCCGGAATGATCGCCTGATACGGGCCGATCGCGACGTTCGAGCGAAGCTTGGAGCGGCGATGAACGCTACGGTCAGCGCAGAACAACGTGCTCGCATCATAGAAGAACGCGAACGCGGCCGCGCCTCCTATCGCTCCGACGATATAGAACTCGACGCGGCGGCTGCCGCCGCGCCTGCGGGCATCCGACCAAAAGCCAATGAGGACTTGCGTGACCGCCGCGACGAACGCACCGATCGTAGCGAGTCGTCCGTATGCGATTAGCGCGTCGCCGCTCGCAAGCTCGATCGTTCGCGACTGTAGCGAGATGCCGAGCAGCGCGCCCCAGACAGCCTGGATCGCCCAGCCAGAAGAGCGCGAGCGAGAGGGCCTTAGGCGCGCGCGCGGGCATACTCGTACTCGACGGCCGTGTCGACGTCGTACGCGAGCTCGGGCGCGCACCGGCGAATCGCGCGTGCGGGCATCTCGAGCACGCGCGACGCCAGCGCCTTCGAGATCGCCGATGCTCAAGCGCTTGCACAGAAAGCGAATGAAGACGAGCGGACTCACCAAGCTCGCCATGCGCCACGGGCGTTTGCGCGCGTCGAAGAAGCGTGTCGCTATCGCGGCAAGCTTATCGCGCCCCGCCGTCAGGAATCCTGAAGACTCCGCCGTTGACCACGCGCTCGCCGGCAAGCGTGATGCCGAACGACGGCGGCCCGCCCGGAAAGCGTCGCGTGAAAGTCGGAATGCTCCGCGAGTGCAACGGCGAGCGCCTCCGGCGCAACGCCCGCTGCGAACTCGCGAATCGCTTCTCCCGTGACGTAGGGCAGATCGCTCGTCGCGTAAAGCAGTGGCTCGCCGTCATCCGGCCAGGCGCGGAGCGCCCGCAGCATGTTCTCGCTTCCCGAGGGGCTCTCGTCGACGAACCGCTCGACCTCCGTTCCGCAGGCCGCCCGAACCTCGTCGCCACCGACCACCGCAACGCGCTCGGCACCGGCCGAGCGCAGCGCGTCGATCACGCGCTGCAGCATGGTCGAGCCGCGCACCGGCGCGAGCGCTTTCACCCGCGTGCCCGCCGCCGCCGCGAACGCGCCGTCGATCCGACCACCCGCGGTAACAACCGCTTTCACGGTGCGGGAGCTACTTCTTGGCTATGGTTTTTTTCTTGCCGGCGACCGTGCGCTTCGGACCCTTGCGGGTGCGCGCGTTCGTCTTGGTGCGCTGGCCGCGAACGGGCAACCCGCGCCGATGGCGCAGCCCGCGATAGCAGCCGATATCCATGAGGCGCTTGATGTTGCCCTGGACCTCGCGCCGGAGGTCGCCTTCGACACGCAACTGCATCGAATCGATCGCGTCGCGAAGCTTCTTCTCGTCTTCTTCGGTCATCGCTTTGACGCGCAAATTTGGATCGACTCCGGCGAACGCCAGGAGCTTACCAGCCGTCGGCGCGCCGATGCCGTAGATGTACGTGAGCGCGACTTCGACGCGCTTTTCGCGCGGCAGATCGATTCCAGCAATACGAGCCATTAACAGTTGCCTCTTTTATCCTTGACCTGTTTGTGTTTAGGATTGACTTCGCAGATCACCCGCACCTTGCCGTGGCGCCGAATGATCTTGCACTTCTCGCAGATCTTCTTAACCGAGGGTCTTACTTTCATTGTCTTGCTTTCGTTTTTCCGTTTCGTTACTTATACCGGTACGTTATTCTGCCGTGAGTCAAGTCGTAGGGCGAGAGTTCCACTAGCACGCGATCCCCTGGAAGAATGCGGATGAAGTGCATCCGGATTTTTCCCGAAACGTGTGCGAGCACGCGGTGACCGTTGGCCAGCTCGACGCGGAACATCGCGTTGGGCAACGGCTCGACGATCGTGCCCTCGACCTCGATCGCCTCTTCCTTAGGCGTGGCCGTCTTGGCGGCTTTCTCGGCCGAAGCCTTGCCCCGCGACGGGACGTCCGCCACGCTGCCGGGCCATCCCCTAGGCGATCGCCTCGCTCACGGGGCGATAGCGCTCGACTTGAGGATCCTCGCCGTAGTCGCGCAGCGTCAAGATCTTCGGCCCATCCTCCGTCACCGCAATGGTGTGCTCGAAGTGCGCTGCGAGTTTACCATCTGCCGTTACGACTGTCCAGCCGTCCTCTAGGATGCGGACCTTGCGGACCCCCCTGCGTGATCATCGGCTCGATCGCCAGGACCAAGCCGGCCCGCATCTCCATTCCCGTTCCGGGCTCGCCGTAGTTGGGCACCTGGGGCTCCTCGTGCATCGATCGACCCGACGCCGTGCCCGACGAGTTCCCGCACCACGCCGTAACCGTGCCGCTCGGCGTGCGCCTGAACGGCGGCGCCGATGTCCCCGACATGCTTGCCGCGCTGCATCTGCGCGATGCCGATCGTCAGGCACTCGCGAGTGACGTCGAGCAGCCGCTGCGCCTCGCGCGAGATGTTCCCGACGGCGACGGTCACGGCGCTGTCGCTAACGTAGCCCTCGAGCGTCGTCCCGATATCGATCGAGAGCAAGTCGCCCTCGCGCAGCACGCGGGACCCCGGAATCCCGTGCACGACTTCGTCGTTGACCGACGCGCAGATCGATGCCGGGAATCCGTTGTAGCCCTTGAATGTCGGCACTCCCCCGCCTTGGCGAATCCGCTGCTCCGCGAGACGGTCGAGCTCGCTCGTCGCAATGCCCGGACGAACGGCGCTGCATGAGCTCGGTGAGGACTCGCGACGTGATCTTGCCGCTGCGCCGCATCAAATCGATCTCGCGCGCGGACTTCAGCGTCACCATGCGCGTGCGAGCCACATCAATTGCGCGCCTGCTCGGCGCCGATCGCGCTTGCAATCCGCTCGGCGACGGCACTCAGACTCTCGAGGGCGTCGACCTCGACCAGCTTGCCCGTCTTGCGATAGTAGTCGATGAGCGGCTTCGTTTGCGCGTCGTAAACTTCAAGTCGTTTCGCGATCGTCTCGGCACGGTCGTCTTCACGTTGAATCAGCGCGCCGCCGTCGTCGTCGTCGATGCCGGCGACCTTCGGCGGATTCGTCAGCGCGTTATACGTGCGGCCGTTGCGCGGATTCGTCCAGCGCCGACGCGAGCCGCGCGATCAGGGCCGAACGATCTCCTCTGAAGAGAATCACGGCATCGAGCGGCGTGTGGCGCCGAGCCAGCATCCGTCGAGCGCCTCGGCTTGCGCTACCGTGCGCGGAAACCCGTCCATTACGAAGCCGCCTTGCGATCCGCTCGAGCTCGTGGTCGATCATCTCGATGACGAGCGTATCCGGAACCAACTCCCCGCGCTGCATGTACCCCTCGGCCTGCCTTCCAAGCACCGTTCCGCTGCGCGCGATGCGTCCGCAGAATGTCACCGGTCGAGATCTGCTTGAGGCCGAAGCGCGTTTCCAGCACGCCGCGCCTGCGTGCCCTTGCCGGCACCCGGCGGTCCGAGGAAGACCACGCGCATATTTTTGCTTCCCAGGGCCCTAGCGCTTGATGAAGCCCCGGTAGTCGCGCATCGCGAGCCGCGCCTCGATCTGCGTGATCGTATCGAGCGCGACGCCGACGACGATCAGCAGCGACGTCGAGCCGAGGTAGAAGGTCGTCACCGAGAGCCCGCGCTGCAGCGCGCCCGGCAGGACCGCGAGTATCCCGAGGTAGATCGCCGCGGCGGTCGTGATTCGCATCAGGATCTTGTTCAAATAGTCAACGGTCGGCTGGCCCGGCCGAATTCCCGGCACGAACGCCCCCGTCTTCTTCAAGTTGTCCGCCACGTCACGCGTGTTCAGCACGATCGAGCTATAGAAGAACGTGAAGACGACGACCAGCAAGAAATACACGACGTTGTAGAGCACGCCGTTGGGCGTGAACCAGACGTTCAGCCACTGCGAGAAAGTCTGCAGCCCGTGCTGAATCGCTCCCCAGATGCCGGCCGCGGTGACCGCCTGCCCCCGCCCGAACCACGACAGCGCCTGCTGCGGAAGCAGCAGGATCGAGATCGCGAAGATGATCGAGATGACGCCCGCGTTGTTCAAGCGCAGCGGAATGTAGGTCGAGCGTCCCGCGAACATCTTGCGGCCGACGACGCGCCGCGCCTGCTGCACCGGCACTCGCCGCTGTCCCTGGTAGAGAAAGACGATCGACACGATGATGAAGATCGCCATTATGATGTAGAGCAGCAGATTCAGCAGCGACTCCGCTCCCTGGCTCGCCGACGCGTAGGTCTGCTGGACGTACTGCGGATACCGCAGGACGATGCCGATGAAGATTATCAGGGACACGCCGTTACCGATGCCCTTGTCGCTGATCTGCTCGCCCAGCCACATGAGGAAGAGCGTTCCGCCGACCATTGCGACGATCGCGTACAGCAAATACCACGTCGACGTGTCGTAGAAGACGCCCGAACGCTCCATCGAGACCGCCATAAACGTCGCTTGAATGGTGCCGAGGACGATCGTCAGCCAGCGGGTGTATTGGCTGATCTTTTTGCGGCCTTCCTCGCCGCCTTTCTTCGCCATCTCTTCGAGCTGGGGCAAAACGACGGTCATCAGCTGCATGATGATCGACGCGTTGATGTACGGCGTGATACCCATCGCGATGATCGAAAGCTTTTGCAGCGCGCCTCCCGAGAGGAAGCCGAGTAAATTGTAAAAAGCGCCGCTTTGCAGCACGCGCTGCCAAGCCGCTTGATTCACGTTCGGCAGCTGGACGTGGATCATGAAGACGAACCACGCGAACGCAAAAAAAACGAAGAGAATCCGCTGCCGGATCTCGGGGACCAATACCGCAGCGCGAAGGTTATCGAACATTATTCTTCTGTGAGCTGGGCGCCGGCGGCGGTCAGCGCTCCCCGGGCGTTGTTCGAGAAGAGCACGTCGCGAAAGCGCAAGCCCGAGGGGAGTGTTTTGTCGGACAGCGTGCCGAGAATCTTTACGCCGTCCTGCTCACTCTTCAAGAGGCCACGAGCGCAAAGCGATTCCGGCGTGACTTCGACGGCAGCATCCCAGCCGGTCAGCTGCCGCAGGTTCACGACCGCGAGGCGGACGCGGAAATGGCCGCGGTCGCGCGCCTTCTGGGAGTAACCGCGCCGGTGCGGCAACCGCCGCGCCCACGCCGTCTGCCCGCCTTCGAACGCCGGACCCTTGCCGCCGCCGGAGCGCACGGTTTGACCCTTACCGCCTTCGCCGCCCGTCTTCACCATGCCGGAACCGTGGCCGCGCCCGATGCGCTGCCGCTTCGGCCGGCTACCGGGGGCGGGCTTGAGCGCGCCGAGTTTGAGGAGTTGCTTCTCTGCCATCGTCAGTTCCCTAGGCCAAGTAGATTTCTTTGACGGTCTTGCCGCGCATCGCGGCTACCTGCTCGACGGTCCGCAGCGACTTGAGTGCGGAGACCGTCGCCATCACGACATTGATCGGATTGGTCGTGCCCAGGCACTTGGTCAGAATGTCGTGGATTCCGGCCAACTCGAGCACGGCGCGCATCGAGCCGCCGGCGATCACGCCGGTGCCCGGCGCCGCGGGCTTGAGCAGCACGGTCGCCGCGCCGACTTCGTGGCGGACTTCGTGCGGAATCGTTCGTTCGACCATCGCGACCGTCACGAGGCTCTTGCGCGCCTGCTCGACCGCCTTGCGGATCGCTTCGGGCACTTCGGCGGCCTTGCCGATCGCAAAGCCTACTTTCCCCTTACGATCGCCGACGACGACGAGCGCGCTGAAGCTGAAGCGCTTGCCGCCCTTCACGACCTTTGCGACGCGGTTCACGCGCACCACGGTCTCTTCCAGACCGCTCGAGTCGCGCTCTCGACCACGGTATTGCATCAGAACGTCAACCCCGCTTCACGCGCCGCATCGGCGAGCGCGCGCACGCGCCCGTGATACTTGTATCCGCCTCGATCGAAGATGACCATCGAGACGCCCGCGGCTTTCGCCTTCGCGGCGATCGCCGAGCCGACGGCCTTGGCGGCGGCGACGTTCGTCTTGGATTCCAGTTCGCCCGCGACGGACGGCTCGAGCGTCGACGCGGCAGCGAGCGTGTGTCCCTTCGCGTCGTCGACGAGCAGTGCATAGATGTGATGCAGCGAGCGCCGCACGCAAAGGCGCGGCCGGCCCGGCGTGCCCGCAAGCTTCTTGCGCAGCCGGACGTGACGCGCGCGGCGCGCTTCGGCCTTATCCACTACTTCTTGCCTGCCTTTCCGGCCTTACCGAGTTTTTTGCGAATCCGCTCGCCTTCGTAACGAATGCCTTTCCCCTTGTACGGTTCCGGCTGGCGCAGCCGCCGAATGTCCGCGGCGACCTGGCCGACGGCCTGTTTATCGATCCCGTCGACGTGGATCTTGTTCTGTCCCTCGACCGAAAGCGCGACTCCCTTAGGGGCCTCGAATGGAACCGGATGCGAGAATCCGAGACTCAGGTTGAGCCGCTCGCCCGATTTGGCGACGCGGTAGCCGACGCCGCTGATCTCGAGGCTCTTTCGGAAGCCCTTGCTCACGCCCTCGACCATGTTCGCGATGAGCGTGCGCGTCAAACCGTGTGCGCTCCGATGCTGCTTCGCGTCGCCCTTGCGCTCGACAACGACCCTGCCGTCCGACATGCGTACGTCGACAACGTCCGAGAGAATGCGCTGGCGCAGTTGGCCCTTGGGTCCCGTGACCAAAACCTCACCGGCCTCGAGTTTCACGTCGACGCCCGCGGGAACGCTCACCGGCAACTTGCCTATCCGAGACACGACGGAACTCCCCTACCAAACGTACGCAAGAACCTCTCCTCCCACGCCGCGTTTCTTCGCGAGCTTACCCGACATGATGCCTTGCGGAGTAGATATGATCACGAGGCCCAAGCCTCCGAGCACGCGCGGGATCTCCGTCTTGGGCGTGTACACGCGGAGCCCGGGCCGGGAGATGCGCCGCAGGCCGGTGATGATCTTTTCTTTCTCCGGGCCGTAGCGAAGCTGAATTCGAATCGTTCCCTGCGGCCCCTCGGAAAGTCGCTCGAAGCCTTCGATGAAACCCTCGTCCCGCAGAATTTGGGCAATGGCTTGCTTCGTACGCGAGGCCGGGACGTCGACGCTCTTATGGTTTGCGGTATTCGCATTCCGTATGCGCGTCAGCATATCCGCAATCGGATCAGTTATCGACATCTATTCGTCCCCCCACAAGTCACCACGACCCCTTCGTGACACCCGGCACGACGCCCGCGTGCGCGTTCTCACGAAAACAGATGCGGCACATCGCAAACTTGCGCAGATAGCCGCGCGGGCGGCCGCAGATTCTGCACCGGTTGTGCTGCCGCACGCCGAACTTCGGCGCCCGCTGCGACTTGATGATCAAACTCGTCTTTGCCATCGATCTCTACCTTTGCTTCCCCTGGGCGGCGCCCGCAGGCTTCTGCAATGGGAGACCCATCGCAACCAAAAAATCCGAGGCCTCTTCGTCCGTTTTGGCCGTCGTCACGATCGTGACGTCCATGCCGCGGGTCTTGTCGACCTTGTCGTAGTTGATCTCGGGAAACACCAGCTGCTCGCGTAAACCGAGATTGTAGTTTCCACGCCCGTCGAACGACTTCGCCGGAAGGCCGCGGAAGTCGCGAATGCGAGGCAGCACGACGTTGAACAGCTTGTCGACGAAGACGTACATGCGATCGCCGCGCAACGTTACCTTCGCGCCGAGGTTCGTGCCCGCGCGCAGCTTGAACGCGGCGATGGACTTCTTCGCCTTCGTAACGATGGGCTTCTGACCCGTGATCGCGGCCAACTCGCTTACCGCGGCGTCCAGCGCCTTCGGGTTGACGATCGCCTCCCCGACGCTCATGTTCACGACGACCTTCTCGAGCCGCGGGATCTGATTGACGTTCTTATACCCGAATCGCTCCTGCAGCTGCGGACGAATTTGCTTGTCGTAAATCTCTCTCAAACGTTCCGGCATTGGTGTCTCCTACGCTCCCTTCGCCGAGTCGCGAGCAGGCTCGCCGCAGCGGGCGCAGATGCGGTGCATCGTGCCGTCGGTCGTACGCCCGCGGCGCAGCCGCGTCGGCGCCTTGCACTTCTCGCAGACGTACTGTAACGCCGACATGGGAAGAGCGGCCTCTTTCTCGATGATTCCACCCGTCTGCACCGCGCCGCCCATGTTTCCGGACTTCGCGCCCTGCTTCGTGTGCCGCTTGACGATGTTGACGCCCTCGACCGTTACGGTACCGGCAGCGCTGTGCACGGCCTTGACCGTGCCGCGCTTACCGCGCTCCTTGCCGCGACGGACCATGACGGTGTCACCTTTGACAATCGTTGACTTCGTCGCCATATCAGAGTACCTCCGGTGCGAGCGAGGCGATCTTCAAGAATCCGCGCTCGCGCAGCTCTCGCATGACCGGACCGAAGACGCGCGTGCCGCGCGGGTCGAGATTGTCTTTTTCGCCCTTGATTATCACGCACGCGTTGTCGTCGCAGCGCACTACCGAGCCGTCGCCTCGCCGGATCGGCGCGCTCGTACGCACGACGACCGCCTTGACGATCTGACCCTTCTTGACCGCGGCGCCCGGAATCGCGCTCTTCACGGTCCCAACCACGACGTCGCCGACGTGCGCGTACACGTGACGCCCGCCGCCCGTGATATGAATGACGAGCAATTCCCGCGCTCCGCTGTTATCCGCCACTTTCAGGCGAGTCTCTTGCTGAATCATTGCGCCCGCTCGACGATCTCGACGAGCCGCCAGCGCTTATCGCGCGAGTACGGCCGGCACTCTACGATCCGGACTACGTCGCCCACGTTCGCCTCGTTCCGCTCGTCGTGCGCCTTGAAGCGCGCCGACTTGCGGACGATCTTACCGTACGTCGAATGCGGCACGCGCGTCTCCGACACGACGACGATCGTCTTGTCCATCTTGTTCGACGCCACTCGACCTTGTTTAATGCGGCGAGTTCCTCGCGCCGAGGAATCCTTATGCTGCTCCATGCTCTCCCTCGGCCAGGAGTTTCTCGCTGATCACGGTCTGAATCTGCGCGTACGAACGGCGCATCGCGCGAATCTTGCTGAAGTCCGTCAGATGACCGGTCCGCAGGGCGAAGCGCAGATTGAACAGCTCCGCTTTGGTGTCGCGAGCCTTCTGTTGCAGCTCCTTCACGGTGAGATCGCGCAGTCCGTCGAGGTCTTTGTGCTTCACGCTGCCTCCTCGCGAGAGATGATCTTCGTTCCGATCGGAAGTTTGGACGCGGCGCGTTGCAGCGCTTCGCGGGCGACCGTCGGCGCGACGCCCGAGAGCTCGAAGAGCACGCGCCCGGGGCGGACGACCGCGACCCACAGCTCGGGGTTGCCCTTGCCGGAACCCATGCGCACTTCGGCCGGCTTCTTCGTCACCGGTTTGTCGGGGAAGACCTTGATCCAGACCTTGCCGCCACGCTTGATATGACGCGTCATCGCGATACGAGCGGCTTCGATCTGACGATTCGTCATCCAGCACGGCTCCATCGCTTGCAGGCCGTAGTCACCAAACGTCAGCGTGTTCCCGCGCTTTGCGGCACCCGACATCCGTCCGCGCTGTACCTTACGCCACTTGACGCGCTTTGGAGTAAGCATCTTATTCGGAGACCTCGGAGGTGAGAACGGGCTCCGTCGGCGTGGTTACGGCTATGGGTTCCGTCGGCGTGGTTACGGCTATGGGTTCCGTCGACGTGGTTACGGCGACGGGCTCCGCCGGCGCGGTTACGGCTACGGGTTCCGTCGGCGTCATTACGGCTACGGGTTCCGCCGGCGCGGTTACGGGTTCCGGCTCGGGTTCGCCCGGCGGTGCCGCCGCGCGCGGCGGCGCGGCCGCAATGCGCGGCTCGCGACCGCGTCCGCGTCCCCCTCGTTCGCGACGTTCGCGACCCCGGTCGGCCCGGTCCCGAAGCGGGCCGTCCGTGCGCGGCTGATCGGGCAAGACCTCGCCTCGGTAGATCCAAACCTTGACGCCGATCCGGCCGAACGTCGTAAACGCCTCGACCTGCGCGTAATCGATGTCCGCGCGTAAAGTGTGCAGCGGCACCTTTCCGTCGGCGTTGTGCTCGGTTCGAGCGATTTCCGCGCCTCCCAGCCGTCCCGAGACCTGCACCTTGATGCCCCGCGCGCCGGCCCGCATCGTGCGCATGATGGCCTGCTTCATCGCGCGCCGGAATGCGATTCGCTTCTCGAGCTGATCGACGATGTTTTGCGCGACGAGCCGAGCGTCGAGCTCCGGATGTGAGATCTCCATCACGTTGACCGCGATGGTCTTGCCGGTCAGCTGCTCGAGATTCTTGCGGATCTCGTCGATGCCGACTCCGCGCTTGCCGATGATGATGCCCGGCTTGGCCGTGTTGACGATCACCCGGGCCTGATTGGCGCGCCGTTCGATCTCGATGCGGCTAATCGAGGCCGAGCGCATCCACCGGTTGAAGGATTTGCGGATCGCGACGTCTTCGTGCAGCCAGTCAACGTAGTGCTTTTTCTCGAACCAGCGGCTATCCCAGGTGCGGGTTATGCCCAAGCGCATCCCGACGGGATGGATCTTCTGTCCCATTAAGCTCCCCTCGCGGTACGCTTGCGCCCGCTCTGCTTCTTGCGCGGCGCCTTCGCCGCCGGCGTTGCCGCGGCGGTCGCTCGGCGCGGCTGCAACGCCGCCTGTACGGATGCGCCCGCGCGCTTCTTGCGCGGTTTGAGCGGCGGCGTCTCGCTCACCATCACGGTGACGTGCGACAGACGCTTGCGCTTGAACGCCGCGCGCCCCTGAGCGCGAGGATCGAGGCGCTTCGTAAAACGACCGCCCGGACCGCCGTCGACCGTAATGCGCGAGATATAAAGATCGTCCGCGTTCATGTCGTGGTTGTTGCCCGCGTTCGCCACCGCGGAACGCACGAGCTTCTCGATCGGTGCCGCGGCGAACACTTCCGCGAACTTCAACAGGACGAGCGCCTCGCGCACGCTCTTGCCGCGTATCGCGTCGGCAACGCGGCGCAGCTTACGCGGCGCCGTACGCACGAAGCGCAGGTGCGCGACGGCGTGCTGATTCTGAGCCGTCACGTCTTCACCGTGGCCTTGTCGCCGCCGTGTCCGCGGAAGTAGCGGGTAGGCGCGAACTCGCCGAGCTTGTGTCCGACCATGTTCTCGGTAATGTAGACCGGGATGTGCGTCTTGCCGTTATGCACGCCGATCGTGTGCCCCACCATCGAGGGAAGCACGGTCGACGCGCGGCTCCACGTCTTGAGCACGCGCCGTTCCCGGGTTTCGTTGAGTCGCTCGATCTTCTGCACGAGATGGTCGGCGACGTACGGCCCTTTTTTCAGCGAACGTGCCATTACTTAGCGCCTCTCCGGCGGACGATCATCTTCGCAGTGCGCTTGTTGCGCCGCGTCTTCTTACCCATCGTCATCTTGCCCCACGGCGTCGTCGGCGGCCGGCCCGACGTCGAGCGCGCCTCGCCTCCGCCGTGCGGATGGTCGACCGGATTCATCGCGATGCCGCGGACGCTGGGCCGCTTGCCCAGATGGCGCATGCGCCCCGCCTTTCCAATCACTTGATTTTCATGCTCGACGTTGCCGAGCTGACCGATCGTCGCGCGGCACTCGATATGAATCTTTCGCACTTCGCCCGACGGCATTCGCACCTGCGAATACTCGTCTTCTTTCGCCATGAGCTGCGCGGAGACGCCGGCCGAACGCACGAGCTTGCCGCCCTGACCGGGCCGCAGCTCGATATTGTGAATCACCGTGCCGACCGGAATGTTCTTGATCGGAAGCGCGTTGCCGATCTTGATGTCGGCATCGGGGCCAGACTCCAGGGTCTCTCCGACCTGCAGGCCCAGCGGCGCGAGAATATACCGCTTCTCGCCGTCGCGGTAGTTCAGCAGCGCGATGCGGCAGGAGCGATTCGGATCGTATTCGATCGTCGCGACCTTCGCCGGCACGCCGTCCTTCGAGCGCTTGAAGTCGATGATGCGATAGAGGCGGCGCGTGCCCCCGCCGCGGTGACGCACCGTGATGTGGCCGTTGTTGTTCCGCCCGGCATGCTTCTTACGAACCTCGACGAGCGATTTTTCGGGCGCGACCTTGGTGAGCTCCGAAAAGTCGATCGTCGTAAGAAAGCGCTTGCCCGGCGAAGTCGGTCTATATTTTTTTACCGGCACGCGCGCGCCCCGGAAAAATTACTGTTCAAAGTAGTTCACTCCGCCGAGTTCGATCTTCTGACCGGCCTTGATCTTGACGATCGCCTTCTTATAGTCGCTCTGCTTTCCGCTCGTCCGCCTGCCGCGGCGCGCGAAGTTCCGAGCTTTTCCGCGCACGTTCACCGTGTTGACCTGCAAGACGTTGACCTTAAAAATCTCCTCGATCGCGTGGCGGATCTGCGTCTTCGTGGCGTGCGGGTGGACGACGAACGTATACTGATGAGCCAACGCGTCCGCCATCGCTTTTTCGGTGATTCGCGGCGAGACGATCACGTCACGTGCGTCCATCGGATGGCTCTCCTTTTGCAGTCAGCCGATCGGTCAGGGCGTCATACGCGCCCTTCGTGAAGACGATGCGCTCGAAGCGCAGCAGATCTTTGACGTCCAGCGCGCCGTCATCGGTGACGGCGACCCGCTGCAGGTTTCCGCTCACGCGCCGGATCTGCGCCGCCGCGGGCTCGTCGCCAAGGCACACGATCAACGTAGCCGGGCCGCGACGGGCCGCCGCTGCGGTGCCGAAAAGCATCTTCGCAAACGCGCTGGTCTTCGAGATCGAAAAATCGCTCGCATCCAAGATCGTCACCGCATCGTTTTGAAAACGATCGGCGAGCGCGGCGATGAACGCGAGACGGCGCTCCTTCTTATTCAAGGATTCGACGTAGCTGCGCGGCTGCGGCCCGAACACGACGCCGCCGTGACGCCACTGCGGCGACCGAATCGAGCCCTGACGAGCGCGCCCGGTGCCCTTCTGACGCCAGGGCTTGCGGCCGCCTCCCGCTACTTCGTCGCGCTTCTTCGTCGATGCGGTTCCGGCACGCGGATTTGCGAACTCGCGGTGGACCGCGCGATAGACGACGTCGAGATTCGCGGCGAAATCCCGCTCGAAGAGATCGGGCGACGCCACTTCGCGAACGACGTTCCCCGTCGCGTCGATGACGTTGGGCATCAGGCGTTCACCTTACGCGTCTTCACGCTCTGGCGGACGAGCACCAGCGCATTCTTAGCACCCGGCACGGCGCCGCGCACGAGCAACAGGTTGCGCTCTCCATCGGCGCGCACCACTTCCAAATTTTGCAGCGTCGTTCGATCGACGCCATAGTGGCCCGGCCGGCGGCTTCCTTTAGTAGTGCGCCCGGCGTTCGTGTCGCCGTTAGAAGCCGGCTGACGATGGATCATCGAGCCGTGGCTGGCGCCGCCGCCCCTGAAGTTGTGCCGTTTGATGCCGCCCGAGAAGCCGTGTCCCTTGGAGATCCCGACCACGTCGACCCGATCGCCCGGCTCGAAGCCCGTGACAGTGACGCTCTGCCCGACCTCACCCTCGGGCTCGTCCCGAAACTCGCGGACGAACCGCACCGGCTCGACGCCCTGCTTCTTGAAGTGTCCGCCTAGAGCTCGCGTGACGCGGCGCCGCTTGACCGGCTCAAAACCCAAGGTCACGGCGTCGTAGCCGTGCTTCTCTTTGGTCTTGCGCTCCACGACCGTGCAGGGACCGGCGGCGATCACCGTTACCGGCACGTTTCGGCCGTCCTCGGTGAAGACGCTGGTCATCCCGACTTTCCGGCCCAGGATGTTCTTCATGCTTCTCTTTCGGCGGATTTAAAGGCCACTGGCCCAGGCGTATTGGTTGTTGTTTCCGCCGATTCGCATAGGAACTCGCGAACCGGCATGAACCGCAACTTCGGCAGCATACCAGGGGCGCCAGCCCTAGGTCAAGGCTGGCGCGATTCGCGGGAAACAAAGGCCCTGTCGCGACGTACTATCCGGCATGGCCACTCGCGTCGTGCCGGCCTTTCTCGGCCTCTGCATCGTTCTTTTCGGTCAGGCCCCGCCAGCTCGCGGCACGGCCTACACGAGCACCCTGCTCGAGCGGCTCCGAAAGGCGACGCTCACCCGCTCCCTGAGCTCGATCACCTCAATCCATACGAGCGGCCGGATCGAGGTCGTTGGACTGAACGGGACGAGCCAGGAGTGGGACGACCTGCGGGGGCGGCGCTTCACCGCAACCCAGGAAGCCGGCGCCCTGAGCGGCGGCAGCGGCTGGGACGGGAAGGTCGCCTGGAATCAGGATTACGCCGGTCTCGTCACGATCGACGGCGGCGCCGCGGGCCGGTTGCAGGCGATCGATCAAACCTACCTCGACAACTTCGGTTACCTGCGTCCCGACGCCGGCGGGGCTACCGTCATTTACGCCGGACAGCGCGGCGACGCCGGCAGGACCTACGACGTCCTGGCCGTCACGCCGCCGCAAGGCAGCGAGGTCGACATCTGGATCGATCCGGGCACGCACCTCATCGCTCGCGAGACCGGCACGATAGGACTGGTCTCGCAGACGACGGTGCTCTCCAACTACCACCGCGTCGACGGAATCAACTACCCCTTCACCAACACCTCGCAAACGTCGACGGGAAACTCCTCGACGATCAAAGTCTCGTCGTTGGATGTCAACAAGGATGTCGCGGATCACGTTCGCGTGCCGCGTTCGAGTCCGCGTGACTTCACCATTACCGGCGGTTCGTCAACGACGGTTCCGATTCAAATCGTCAACAATCACATCTATCTCGACGTTTCCCTCAACGGACGGGGTCCATACCGGTTCGTCCTCGATACGGGCGGCGATTACATCGTCACTCCCGAGGTCGTGGCCGCCCTACAGGCAAAGAGCGCGGGCGGCTTGCAGCTTTCGGGCGTAGGCAGCACAACCGAGGGCGCATCCTTTACGTACGTCGATTCGATCGCCGTCGGTAACGCGCTCGTCCGCGACCAATATATGCTGGTGCTGCCCATCGCGACCGGATTCGGCGTCGCCGAGGGCTTCCGCATCGACGGGATGATCGGGTATCAGCTCTTGGCGCGGTTCGTAACAAAGATCGACTACGCCAACTCTAGGCTCGCGATCGCCATGCCCGCTTCCGCGCCCGCATCGGCGCCGGGCGCCGCCGCGATTCCGTTTTTCTTCGATTCCACGATTCCGCGCATCCCGATCTCGATCGGCAACGTTACGACTACGGCGGAAGTCGACACCGGAAGCCGCGGCGGCCTCACGATGTCGAGTCCGTTCGTTGCGAACCATCCTGCCGTTGCCGCGTTAGCGAAAACGGCGCCGACCGTCGAAGGCTTCGGGGTCGGTGGTCCGTCCTACGCGCGGCTGGGACGCGTGCCCTCCGCCCGGATCGGCCCCTATCTCATCTCGAACAGCGTGGCCGCCTTCGGCATCCAAACCCAGGGAGCGATGGCGGATCCTTTCAATCCGATCAACCTCGGCGGCACGATCTTGCGCCGCTTCGACGTGACCCTCGATTACCAACATCAACTCATTTTGCTGGCGAAGAATGCGCTTTTTGACGCGCCCTTTTCGTACGATCGTTCCGGACTGTTCCTGATCGACCAAAACGGAGCGTACACGATACTTTCCGTTACGCCCGGCTCCCCCGCGGCGGCGGACGGACTCCTCAAAGGCGACACGATTCTCGCCGTCAACGGCGCTCCGGCGTCGAACGCGCAGCTCGCGGCGCTGCGAACGCTGCTTGCGGGGCCGGCCGGTACCGTCGTGCATATGCGGATTCGCGGTCCTCGTGGCGTCGAACGCGACCTATCTCTGACGCTGGCCGACTACGTGTAATCCCGTCACCGTGTCATCCTGAGCGGAGCGAGCGCCAGCGAGCGGAGTCGAAGGACGAAGTAACCGCGTAGCACTGAGCGAGCCCTTCGACTACGCTCAGGATAAACTACGCGAGTCGAAGTGCGGGAGATGAGATACGCTTAAAAAATCATCGAAGCACTGTAGCTTTGGCCGTCCTTCGACTCGGCGCTGCGCGCCTTGTCAGGACTACAGGCATTTCGGTCCTTCGACTTCGCTCAGGATGACAAGGCTTAGGTGAAGGCCGCGAGGCCGGTGATTTCTTTCCCCACGATCAGCGTGTGCATCTCGCTCGTGCCCTCGTAGGTCAAAACCGACTCGAGGTTGTTCATGTGGCGGATTACTGGATATTCGAGCGTGACGCCGTTGGCACCGAGAATCGTTCGCGCTTCTCTCGCGATCGCGAGCGCTTCTCGCACGTTGTTGAGCTTTCCGAAGCTGACTTGGGCAGGATGGAGGCGCCCCGCGTCCTTCGCACGCCCGATGTGGAGCGCGAGCAACGACCCCTTATTCAACTCGAGGAGCATGTTCACGAGCTTCTCCTGCGTTAATTGATAGCCGCCGATCGCACGATCGAACTGGACGCGCGTCTTGCTGTATTCCAGCGCGGATTCGTAGCAGCTGCGCGCTGCGCCCATCGCGCCCCAAACGATTCCATAGCGCGCTTCGTTCAGACACGCCAGCGGCGCGCCCAGCCCATCGCCGAGCGGGAGCAAAGCATCCGCCGGAAGCCGGCAATCCGCAAGAACGAGCTCGCTCGTCACGGAGGCCCGCAGCGAAAGCTTGCGATGAATGTTTGAGGCGCTGAATCCCTTGGCGTCACGCGGCACTATGAACCCGCGAATGCCGCCCTGCGTCTGCGCCCAGACGATCGCGACGTCTGCGATAGATCCGTTCGTGATCCACGTCTTGGTGCCGTTGAGGATCCAGTCCGCGCCGTCGCGCTTCGCGAACGTGCGCATCCCCGCGGGGTTGCTGCCGAAATCCGGCTCGGTCAGCCCGAAACATCCGATGACTTCGCCACGCGCCATGGCGGGCAGCCACGCGTTTTTCTGCGCCTCGTCGCCCCAGCGGTGGATCGCGTACATCGCGAGCGAGCCCTGAACGGAAGCGAAGCTCCGCACTCCGGAGTCGCCGGCTTCCAACTCCAAGCACGCGATTCCGTAGCAGACGGCGCTCGCGCCGCTGCAGCCGTAGCCTTGCAGGTGCATCCCGAGAAGCCCCAGGCGTCCGAGCTCCGGTCCGAGCGTGCGCGGCAGCGTGCCCTCCTCAAACCACTCCGCGACATCGGGGAGCACGCGATCGCGAACGTAAGAGCGCACTGTATCGCGAACGAGCCGCTCTTCGCTGGAGAGCTGCCCCGATAGGTCGATGAAGTCGACCGGGTCCACTAAAGGGAACCTTTTAGCGTTTTAGAACGCGGGCGAGCTTGTCAAAGAGCGCTTCGGTCGAGCGCTCGAATTGATCTTCAAATCGTCGCCAGAGCAATCGTCCGTCGGTATCCGAGAGCATCGCGTCGACGCGGTACTGGAGCAACGTCTCCTTGCCTTCAGTCGTCAGATGGAAACCGTGAGTTCCGTCCATGCCTTCATTTTGGAAGCGCCAGACGATGCGCTCTTCGGGCACCGCCTCCTCGAGGGTCGCGTGAATTCCGAGGTGCCACTCTTCAGTACGGCCGGGGGCGAGCGGTCCGGGTGAGCGCATAAACGGCTGTGACGCAAACGGCCAGATCTGATCGCCCGACGTGCCCATCTCCTCGAGCAGATGGTAGATCCGCCGTTTTGTGCCGTGAAACACACGCGACCGGAGTTCGTGAAGCTCGATGGGCATGCCGGTCGTTCGTTTCTTAGCGAAGCGCGACGACCCCTACGCCGCCCGAGACGAGGATCAGCAGCGGCGCGCTTATTTTCGTGCGCAGCATCAGCACGGCCACCGCGGCCGTAACGGCGTAAGCCACGACGCTGCCCGGGGCGCCTCGCGCGATCGTCCAAACGCTCGACCAGACCAAACCGACGATTGCGGGCGCCAGGCCCTGCGAGATGATGCGACGCCATGGCGACGCTTCGAAGCGCTTCCAGAGCGCGTCGAACGCGACCATGATAAGACTGGAGGGGACGAACATCGCCAGGGCCGCAGCAGCCGCGCCGACGAGCGGCCGGCCCGGCGTAGCCGCGTATCCGATGAGCGCGGCGAAGATCGTCGTGGGTCCCGGCACGAGTTTGCCGATCGTGTAGAACTGGGTGAACTGCTGGGAGCTCACCCAATGATACCTCGTCACAGCGTCGGCGTGCATCTGCGGAATGATCCCCTTACCTCCGCCGAATCCCAAGACCGAAAGCTGCGCGAAGACCCACAGCAGGTGCAGCACCGTCCCTGCGGAGGCGCTCATCGTGCTTCCGCTCCGGTGCGAAGGCGCTCGCGGACGACGCCGGCACCGCCGAAAACAAATAGTACCAGCAGCAGCGGCATCTTCAAGAAAGACACGACCAGCGCGGTCACGACGAGCAATAGAATTCGCACCCAGTCGGAGCGCTCGTCCCACGTGAGTTCGAGCGCGTTGCCGATGGTCAAGCCGACCGCGCCGGCGGCGCAGCCGCGTAAGGCGCCTTGCACGTACGGGTTCGATGCGAACGTGAAGTAGAGCGCACCTGCGACGAGCACGATGACGAACGGTGGAACGCTCGCTCCCAGGAATGCGGCGGCCGCGCCGGGCAACCCGCGCACCTTTTGACCGCAGTAGAGCGCGAGATTCAAAATATTAGGCCCAGGAAGCACTTGCGCGATCTCCAAGCCGTCCATAAACCGCTCCTGGTCCATCCAGCCACGCGCGATGACCTGTTGCCGAATGCTCGCCTTTTGACCGCCCCCGAACGCCGTCGAGGAGATCGCGGCAAACGTCAGGGCGACGTTGAAAAGCGACGGCTGGCGATCAACCGGCATCGGGCATCGGGCCGTCTACTACGGGAGAGTTATGCTTGCCGGAGAGGATGTGAATGTGCAGGTGCTCGGTATGCTGGTATGGCGGCAGCACTCCCATGCGGATCATGAAGCCCCTCTCGTAGAGGCCTAATGCCAGCGCGACCTTCTGAATTCCGGCGATGAGGCGATGCCAGATCTGAGCGTCTCCTAGTCCCAGATCGAGAATCGTCGGTATCCACTTCTTCGGAATGATGACGACGTGGACTTCCCACCATTCCTCCTTCGTTCGATCGATGTTATGCCGGAACGCGAAGACGTCGTCGTCTTGGTAGACGACTTCGTCCGCTTTCGCGCGTGTGCCGTCGAGCCGTCCGCGAAACGTGTGTTCTGGGTCGGGCTTTTCCCAGACGCGCTGCGCGGGGCTCGTGATCATCTCCGATATCCACTGCGCCATGTGCCCGGGCTTCAGCGCGGCAGGCAGGCGTCCTGTTGGAGACGGTGAAGCTGCGCGCGATGAGCGGCAACGGAACGGACAAGAGCCTGACGCCCGCCGACATCTTGGGCGCCGCGCCCGAGTGGCCGAAGCAGCGTAAAGAGTGGGAAGACCTCGTCGCCGACAGCGAAGTCGTCTACGAGGACAAGCACGTCGTCGTCTTTCACGACCCCGTCGACGAAGCACACGAATCTGAGCGCCTTCCGGACGAGATTCGGCTGACGCTTCTCGCGAAAAAAGACGGTGTCGACAGCCTCATGCACTTGGGCGTGGCCGACGAGACGCTCAACGCTGCGATCTTGCACGGCATTCAGCAGGCCGCGTTGCGCTTGGGCCTACAGAACACCGGCTTCGAAATCCGCGCGCACATCTATCCGCCGCTGCAGCGCCGTCCCGAGCTCGCCTTCAAAATTCGCGCGGGAAAACCGCCGAAAACCTCAACCACCTGAGCGGTCAGGCCGAGACGCTTACTCCTCCGGCTTTCTCACAAACGGCAATCGGGCTCGCAGGTCGGCTTCCTTCTCCGCAAGTTTTGCGAGCGACTGAACCACGAGAATCGCGACGATCGTAATGATTACGGCGTAGATCAGCTCGGCGATCACGCCGCTGCCGGGCTTGAGAAAGAGCGCGATTACATCGCTGATGAATTTGTTCCACGCTCCCGCCGCAATCAGGCCGAATGCGACGGTCGCAAGGCCGATCATGGTCCCGAGGTAGGTCGGTTTGATCTCCATGTTATGCCTCCAGCACTGTGGGAAGTTGCGAGGACGTTCCATTTCAAAAGGAAAGGCCCGAAGCTTGCCGCTTCGGGCCCGTACCCAGAACCGCCTAAAGTTATGCTTTTAGTTCGATGTCGACGCCGGCCGGCAGGTCGAGATGCATGAGCGCATCCATCGTCTTCGGCGAAGCCTGAAGAATATCGATGAGGCGCTTGTGCGTGCGCATCTCGAAGTGCTCGCGCGACTTCTTATCGTTATTCGTGGAGCGCTGCACGCAGAACCGGTTGATCTCGGTCGGCAGCGGCACGGGACCACTGACGAAGGCGCCGGTGCGCTTCGCCGTTTCGACGATGCGCTCGGCCGATTGATCCAGCACTTTGTGGTCGTACGCCTTGAGGCGTATGCGAATCATCTGCTTCGCCATTTAAATTCTTTGCATTTCCAATTTTTCAAGAAACTGATAAGGGACTGAGGACGTGGCTACGTGTCGCCGAGGGGCATACCCTTTAACTGCCCCGAGCCGATATGTAGCCTCGTCCGAAGATACTTACTCTGCGACGGCGGTCACGACCCCCGCGCCGACGGTGCGCCCGCCCTCACGGATGGCGAAGCGCAGCCCCTCTTCGCACGCGATCGGCGTGATGAGCTCGACGTCCATTTGAATGTTATCACCGGGCATGACCATCTCGACGCCGTCCGGGAGCTTGATCGTGCCCGTCACGTCGGTCGTGCGGAAGTAGAACTGCGGACGGTAGTTCGCAAAGAACGGAGTGTGACGCCCGCCCTCTTCTTTTGAGAGCACGTATACCTCGGCCTTAAACTTCTTGTGCGGCTTCACCGAACCAGGCTTGGCGAGCACCTGCCCACGCTCGATCTCGTTCCGGTCGACGCCGCGAAGCAATACACCGATGTTATCTCCGGCGATGCCCGCGTCGAGCAGCTTGCGGAACATCTCGATGCCCGTGACGACCGTCTTCTTCGTCTCATCCTTGAGACCCACGATCTCGACCTCTTCGCCGACCTTGACCTGACCGCGCTCGACGCGCCCCGTGCCGACCGTACCGCGGCCGGTGATCGTGAAGACGTCTTCGACCGGCATCAGGAACGGCTTGTCAATCTCGCGCTCCGGCTGCGGGATGTACGCGTCGATCGTGTCCATGAGCTTGAAGATCGGCTCTGCAGCCGCATCGTCGCGCTTGCCGCTCGAGTTGAGCGCTTTGAGCGCGGAGCCGCGAATGATCGGCGTGTCGTCACCCGGGAACTCGTACTGGGTCAGCAGCTCGCGGATCTCCATCTCTACGAGCTCAAGAAGCTCCTCGTCGTCGACCATGTCGACCTTGTTCAGAAAGACGATGATGCGAGGCACTCCGACCTGACGCATCAGGAGAATGTGCTCGCGCGTCTGCGGCATCGGCCCGTCCGTCGCGGCTACGACCAGGACCGCGCCGTCCATCTGCGCCGCTCCGGTGATCATGTTCTTGATGTAGTCCGCGTGCCCCGGGCAGTCGACGTGAGCGTAGTGACGCTTCGCCGTCTCGTACTCCTGGTGCGAGATGGCGATCGTAATTCCGCGCTCCTTCTCCTCCGGCGCATTGTCGATTTGATCGACGCCGACTTTCTGCGCCAGGCCTTCCGTGGCCAGGCAATGCATGATCGCAGCCGTCAACGTCGTCTTCCCATGGTCAACGTGACCGGTGGTGCCGATGTTGACGTGCGGCTTGGTGCGCTCGAACTTTTGCTTCGCCATTATATCTCCTAATACACGGGGCCAGGCGTTCTGGTTGCTTCTACCGCCTTAACGCGGTAAACGCCCCCATCCGAGGGCGTACGACCACGGAATACTATCAAGCCGCAGGAAGGCCTGTCAACGCCATCATGCCGCATACCCCGAGCCATTACGCCGGGGCCAGTTTCTTGCCGGCGGCTTTGGCGACGATCTCTTCCTCGACGCTTCTGGGCGCCTTCTCGTAGTGCGAGAACTCCATCGTATAGGTCGCGCGACCTTGCGTCGCCGACCGCATGTCGGTCGCGTAGCCGAACATTTCGGAGAGCGGCACGTGGGCCGTGATCACTTGCGCGCCGCCAGGCGCCTCTTCCGTCGCGTGGATTGCGCCGCGGCGACGGCTCAAATCGCCGTTGATCGCTCCCATGTACTCTTTCGGCGTAGTGACCTCGACCTTCATGATCGGCTCGAGCAGAATTGGGCCGGCCGAGCGATTGGCCTCCTTCCACGCCATCGAAGCGGCGATTTTGAAGGCCATCTCCGACGAGTCGACCTCGTGGTACGAGCCGTCGAAGGCCTGTGCCTTGAAATCCATCACCGGGAAGCCGGCGAGCACGCCACTCTGCGCCGACTCGCGGACGCCCTCCTGGACGGCCTTGGCGTACTCCTTGGGGATTGCCCCGCCGACGATCTTCCACTCGAACACGAAGCCCGTGCCCGGCGGCTGGGGCTCGACGCGCAGCCAGACGTCCCCGTACTGGCCTTTGCCGCCGCTCTGCCGGACGAAGCGGCCCTCCTTCTCGACCGTCTTCGTGATCGCTTCTTTGTACGCGACCTGCGGCTTGCCGACGTTCGCTTCGACCTTGAACTCCCGGCGCAAGCGATCAAGAATGATCTCGAGGTGCAGCTCGCCCATGCCGGCGATGATCGTCTGCTGCGTCTCTTCGTCGGTGCGCATGCGAAACGTCGGATCTTCCTGGGCGAGCCGGGTCAGCGCGAGGCCTAGCTTATCCTGATCGGCCTTGCTCTTCGGTTCGATCGCTTGGTGAATGACCGGATCCGGAAACGTAATAGACTCGAGCGCAATCGGCGACTTCTCGTCGCAGAGCGTATCGCCGGTGCGCGTGTCGGAGAGACCGACTGCGGCGGCGATGTCTCCCGCGCCGATCGCATCGATGTCCTCGCGATGATTCGCGTGCATTCGAAGAATCCGCCCGATCCGTTCCTTGCGGCCGGAGCGCGAATTGAGCACGTAGCTTCCCTTGTTGAGCACGCCCGAGTAGACGCGGAAGTACGTGAGGTTTCCGTACGGATCCGTGGCGATTTTAAACGCCAGCGCGCAGAACGGCTCGCCGTCGTCCGGTTTGCGAACGATCTCGTCGCCGGTCTTGGGATTGCGTCCCACGATCGGCTTCGCCTCGAGCGGCGATGGCATGTACTCCACCACGGCGTCGAGCAGCGGCTGAATTCCCTTGTTCTTGAAAGCGGAGCCGCAGAGCATCGGCAACACCGTTCCTTCGATCGTCGCCGTGCGCAGCGCGCGCTTCATCCGGTCGATCGGCAGCTCTTTGCCTTCGAAGAACATCTCCAAGAGCTCGTCGTCCTGCTCGGCAATCGCCTCGACCAGATGCCGGCGCCACTCCATCGCCAGGTCGCGCAGCTCGCCATCAACGTCTTCGTGCGCCATCGTCGATCCGAGATCGTCCGTGTACACGGTCTTCTTCATCGTGAAGAGATCGACGACGCCACGGAAGTTATCTTCGGCCCCGATCGGCACCTGAATCGGAACCGCGCGCGCGCCGAGACGCTCCCGGATCTTTTCGACGACGTTGAAGAAATCCGCGCCGACGCGATCCATCTTGTTGACGAAGATGATGCGGGGAACTTTGTACTTGTTCGCCTGACGCCACACCGTCTCCGATTGCGGCTGCACGGCCGCGACGGAATCGAAGAGCGCCACCAAGCCGTCGAGCACGCGCAGTGACCGCTCGACTTCAACGGTGAAGTCGACGTGACCGGGCGTGTCGATGATGTTGATCCGCGTGTCGCGCCAAGTCGTCGCCGTTGCGGCCGACGTGATCGTGATGCCGCGCTCCTGCTCTTGAACCATCCAGTCCATGGTGGCCGCGCCGTCGTGCACTTCTCCCATTTTGTGCACGCGGCCCGTGAAGAACAGGATGCGCTCGGTGGAGGTCGTCTTGCCGGCGTCGATGTGCGCCGCAATGCCGATATTCCTCGTGCGTTCGAGCGGATATTCCCTTACAGCCATGGTGTTAGTCTAGAATAGTTTACCAGCGATAATGGGCGAAAGCTTTGTTCGCTTCGGCCATCTTATGCGTGTCTTCACGCTTCTTGATCGTAGCGCCGGTGTTGTTGGATGCATCCAGCAGCTCGCCGGCGAGCTTCTCCTCCATCGAGCGTCCGCCGCGCGCCCGCGCGAAGCCGATCAGCCAGCGCATTCCCATCGCCTGGCGGCGATCAGGGCGGACTTCCATCGGAACCTGATAAGTCGCTCCGCCGACGCGGCGCGGCCGCACTTCGACCAGCGGCATCGCGTTCGAGAGCGCCTGGGAGAAGATCTCCATCGGGTCGCGGCCGGTCTTTTCCGCCACAATGTCGAGCGCGCCGTACGTGATATGCTCCGCCGTCGATTTCTTGCCGCGCAGCATTACCTTATTAATGAAGCGCGCCAAGACTTTCGAGTTAAAGCGCGGATCGGGCAGAATCTGGCGTTTTGGTGCCGGTCCTTTTCGTGGCATTTACTTCTTTTTCTCGCGCTTCGCGCCGTACTTGGAGCGCCCTTGCTTGCGGTTTGCGGTTCCGGCGGTGTCCAGCGTACCACGAATGATGTGGTAGCGAACCCCCGGCAGATCCTTGACTCGCCCGCCGCGCACCAGCACAACCGAGTGCTCCTGAAGGTTGTGTCCGATGCCCGGAATGTAGGCGGTTACCTCTTCACCGTTGGTCAGCCGGACGCGCGCGACCTTGCGCAGCGCCGAGTTCGGTTTCTTGGGGGTGACCGTCTTGACTTGCGTGCAGACGCCGCGGCGCTGCGGATTGCCGGCGACTTCGAAGGTACGCGTAGGCAGATCGGGATGACCGGGCTTTGGCCCGGTTAGGACCACCCGGAAGGCTCTCGTTTTTACCTTTTGTTCGGTTTTTTCGCGCCCTCGGCGCACAAGCTGGTTAATGGTCGGCAAGCCTACGTTGAACTCCCAAAGCGTCGCACACAAACAACGGCCTCACCCGCAGGTGGGACCGAGCCTCAACTATACCAAGGGGACTTTTTGGCGTCAAATCCGCCCCGCGGTACCCGCTAGCTTTCTTGGGCGAGGTGGGAAAGCTCTGCGGCGATCTCCTCGGGCGAAAAACCCCGATGGCGCAGGGAGGCGACAAACCGGTCGATCGCCTCACGCAGGCTCCGGAGGCGGGCGCGCGGATTGAGCGCCGGGACGCTTCCCGCGACGCGCGTCCCGCGCCGCCCGTCGCCGACGAGCCAGCCGTCCGATTGGAGCTCCCCGTACGCACGGGCGACGGTGTTCGGGGCGATTCCGAGGTCGCCCGCGAGTTGGCGCACCGTCGGCAGCGGCGAATCCGGTGTCAACTCGCCGCGCTCGACTCCCGCGCGTATCTGCTCGGCGACCTGTTGGTACGGGGGAATTTCGAGGGTCGGATCGACGACGAGATAGAGCGCCTTCACGCGGTGCGAATGCGCTGCCGCCGTGGAATGATTGCCGCAGCAAGCGAGACGACGAACGCGGCCGCGGCCAAGTAGAAGAAAACCGACCCAAGCGAAGCGTACTGCGGCGGAAGCACAGGCTGGGTCAATGCGATCAGCACGAAAGCCGGAGCGCAGGCCAAGTTGGCGATGCTGCGCGCGCGCCCGATTCTGACGCGTTCGTCGAGCGCGTACTCCCATTGCGGATCTTCCCCGATCAGCAGCGCCGGCGCGACTGCAACGCGCCAAGCGATGAAGCCTAGAGCGATTGTCGACAGCGCGACGGCTATCGCACCGAGGCGTGCGGGAGGATACGCCGCAAGGCCCAGGGAGATGAGAAAACAGCACGCGATCGCGGCGATCACGACCGGAGGAAGCGCGGAGAACGGCGAGCGGCGGACCAGCGGCGCGACACGCTGCTCCGTAGCGCGCGCAAACTGCAAATAGGCGAGGAGCATGACAGCCGCGCCGGCGAGGCAGAACAGCGCATACGGCACGACCAACGGAATCGCCCAAACCGCCTCCAGAGCGGCGCACGCGACGGCCGCGAGCGCCAGATAGCCCCCGTAGGCGCGAGACAGGCCTTCAGCCGCCTCGCGCGATGCGATCGCACGAGTCAGGCGCTCGCGGTCGGTCGGTGCTAGTTCCGGCCCAGCCTTCGCAAAGAATCCCGCCACGCCGATGAAGCAGCGCGGCCAGGCAAAACTGGCGACGGCCACGACGCCAAGCGCGACGGCCATCACCAGACGTGCAAGAGGCTCATTATGCGGGTGAAACATTGTATCGCCACCCTAATACAAACCTGGGCTTTGTGTCAAGGCCTTGGTTCAAAAGTGACGGAAGAATAGCAAATGGCGGCGAGTGGAACACTCCACAGCGAGGCGCGCCTCGGCGTGCTCGACGGTCTGCGCGGCCTCGCCGTGCTGCTCGTCCTCTGGTATCACGCTTGGGAGATTTCGTGGCTGGCGCCGCCGACGTGGCTCGCCTTTCTTCCCGCGACCGGCTTCATCGGCGTCCATCTCTTCTTCTTTTTGAGCGGCTTCGTCATCTCATATCCGTTCGTGCGATCTGCCGTCGCGGGGGCGGCGCAACCTTCCTGGGGTCACTTCGCGTGGCGCCGGTTCATCAAGATCGTGCCGTCGTACGTTCTCTCGATCGCCGTCGCATACGCGATCGGATACGCGCAGGTGCAGCCCAACGCCGCGCTCCTGCCGGACCTCGTGACGCATCTGCTCTTCATCCACACATGGTTCCCGCTGCGTTTCGGAACGATCAACGGCGTTCTCTGCACGCTCGCCGTCGAGGTAGAGTTCTACTGCGTCTTCCCGCTGATCTGGGCGTGCTTCAAGCGCCAGCCGTGGCCCACGGCCGGCGCGATGATCGCGATCGCGTGGATCTGGCGGTCTTACATGGCGTACTGCTGTTTCGACACGCTCTTTGTGCCGTACGAGGAGAATCTACCGGGATATCTCGACATCTTCGCGTTCGGAATGATCGGCGCATATTTGTTCACGCGCTTTGGCGATCGTTGGCGCTCCTCGCGCTCATCCTGGATCGCGGCACCGATCGCTGCCGGCGGATTCGCGCTCCTTTTCGCCCTGTTGAACAGCATGTACGGATACAGCCTGCACCCGCAATGGGCGGCAGTCTGGCAGATCGACAAACGCGCCCTGCTCGGCGCCGCATTCGCGATCATCGCGCTCGCATCGCTGGCGAGTCCGCGCTGGTGGTCGATCCTACTCGACAATCCGCCGCTTCGATTCTTGGCGGCGATTTCGTACAACCTGTACCTTTATCACCAGCTAATCGCTCGCGAGTTGTTGTCGCATCACGTTCCGCCCTACGCCGGCGACCCCCATAACGACGTACAGTGGCAGGAACATTACACTGCCACCGCATTTGCCGTCACGATCGCGCAAGCGACGCTCGTGACCTATTGCTTCGAGCGCCCGCTGCTTCGCCTGAAGGGTCCGCGGGCGCTTCGAGCCCATACTAGCCGAGCTGCGACTTAAAGATGCTTTCCGTCAGCCCCGCGATCCCCGGGACGCGTACCTCTTTGCCCTGGAACGCCATGATGAACGTCCAGAGCCAGACGATGAGCGCGAGGATCGGAAGGATGAAAGACACCAACAATATCAACGGCAAGAAGATCCAGGCGTGTGCAATAATGCCGAGCACCCACCAAATCACCAGCCATAAGCCCCATATCACGATCGACTGAGCGGCGGCCCATTTCACGAAGCGGTTCGTTCCGCCGCCGACGAGCATAACGATGCCGCCGATTAGGCCGAGCAGATAGGCGAGCCCCGCCGCGACGTTCGGTTCGAGTCCGAACGGAGTATCTTTCGGGGGTTGAGTCACGGACATGGCAATTGCCCCTTTCACTTTCGTGGATGCCATCCTGAGTTGGGAGCGTTGTTTGCTTTGCTGCCGCGGCGAACCTCTGTCGAGCGCTCGCCAGCGACAGGCTCGTGGGCTCGACGTGTGCAACGACGCGGAGGTGCAAGTGTCTAGCGCTGCGCTTGTTCTCGCCATCGCCGTCGCGGCGGTCACGGTGCTGGGATTCTTGGCCGCTCGTTGGGGCGGTGGAAATCTCGCCGATCTCGAACAGTGGGCGCTCGGCGGTCGCAGCTTCGGGACGATCGTCTCCTGGTTCTTGCTGGGCGGCGATCTTTACACCGCCTACACCTTCATCGCGGTTCCCGCCCTCGTCTACGGCGTGGGCGCGTTGGGCTTCTTTGCCGTCCCGTACGCGACCATCGCGTATCCGGTGGCGCTCGTCGTGCTGGCTCGGTTTTGGGGGATCGCGCGCCGCCGCGGCTACCTGACGACCGCGGATTTCGTCCGCGATCGCTTCGGCGATCGGACGCTCGAGCTCGCGGTCGCGCTGACCGGCGTCGTCGCGGCCATGCCGTACATCGCGCTGCAGCTCGTCGGAATGCGTGCCGTCTTCGGTGAGTTCAGCCTGCTCGGAGCCGCCCACGCCTGGCCGGCGCTCACGGTCGCCTTCGTCCTGCTGGCGGCGTACACTTACACCAGCGGTCTGCGCGCCCCGGCGTCGATCGCCTTCGTAAAGGACACACTGATCTACGTCACCGTGATCGCGGCGATCGTCGTCATTCCGGCCCGCCTCGGCGGCTGGTCGCACATCTTCGCGGTCTCGGCCGGCGCGCTCGCCGGCCGCCCGCGCCCCTCGGCGATCTACCTCGCGACGCCCCAGTACTTTACGTATGCGACGATGGCGTTCGGATCTGCGCTCTCGCTCTTCATCTATCCGCACTCGATCACCAGCGTGCTCGCGGCCCGCAGCCGCGAGGTTATCCGGCGAAATGCCGCGCTGTTGCCGGTCTATTCGCTGCTGCTCGGACTCCTCGCGTTATTGGGTTACTGTGCGATCGCCGCCGGCATCGCTCCCAAAGATGCCAGCAGCGTCGTCCCCCTGCTCTTCGCGCGATACTTTCCGGGGTGGTTCGCGGGATTAGCCGACGCCGCCATCGTGATCGGCGCGCTCGTGCCGGCGGCAATCATGTGCATCGGTGCGGCGAATCTCTTCGCGAGCAACGTCTTTCGCGAGTTTTCGCCGCAGCGCTCGCCGGTCGAGACGGTCATCGCGAAGGTCTTGACGCTGGCGGTGAGCGCGGCGGCGCTGCTCTTCATCTTCTTCGTGCCCGTCCCGTACGCGATCGACTTCCAGCTGCTCGGAGGCGCGCTGATGCTGCAAATCTTTCCGGCCTTCGTCTTTGGCCTATGGACTCGGTGGTTTCATCCGAAAGGGCTCCTCGCCGGCTGGGCCTGCGGCCTGATCGCCAGCTGCGCGATGGCGTACGCGAGCGGTTTCAGCGCCAACTACTCGCTGCATGCGTTCGGTATCTCGCTCACCGGTTTCATCGCGCTCTATTCGCTCCTGGTGAATCTCGTCGTGAGCGCGGCGTTCACGCTCGCGCTGCGCGCCGCGCGCGTAGATCCGGGTATCGATCGTACCGTCGCCGGAGATTTCGCGTGAGCGAGCCGATCAATCCGCCCGGCTGGCCGCGGCCGAGCGGATATTCGCACGCGACGCTCGCGGAGGGTCGTTACCTAGCCATCTCCGGGCAGATCGGATGGAACGAGCGCGCCGAGCTCGTCTCGGCCGATTTTCTCGAGCAAGCCCGCCAGGCATTGCGAAACGTCATGACCATTCTGCGCGCGGCCGGCGGCGAGGCGCGACACCTCGTGCGGCTTACGTGGTACATCACCGACAAGAGCGAGTACCGCGGCAGCCTCAAGGAACTCGGCGCCGCGTACCGCGAGATCGTCGGCGAGCACTATCCCGCTATGGCGCTCGTGCAAGTCGCCGATCTGCTCGAGGAGGGCGCCAAAGTCGAGATCGAAGCCACCGCGGTACTGCCAATACTCCCTCGCCGCACGTAGCACATCGCCGCTCTGCGACTCGCTACGCTCGCTGCGCTCAGGATGACAAGGGGTATTCGCTCGCCGTAAACTGGTACGCCCGCTCAGCGTGATAAGGGTATGTCGCGCAGTTTGTAGCGCTGCAGTTTGCCGGTTTCCGTGCGCGGAAGCACGGTCACGAACTCGATCTCGCGGGGAGCTTTGAACGGCGCGATATGCGTCTTGCAGAACTCGCGCAGCTCCTCGGCCTTTTCGGATGTCGCGGGGCGGCCCTCGACCAGGACGACGAACGCCTTGACGTAGTTCGTCTCTCTTTGAGAGTCGCGCTTCGCGACGACCGCGGCCTCGCGGACGTCCGGGTGCGCGATGAGTGCCTGTTCCACCTCGGGGCCTGAGATGTTGTAGCCGGCGGAGACGATCATGTCATCGGTACGCGCGACGTACCAAAAGTAACCTTCCGCGTCTCGCCGGTAGGCGTCGCCCGGATAGTTCCAGCCTGCCTGAACGTAGCTGCTTTGGCGATCGTCTTGCAGATATTTGCATCCGGTCGGGCCCTTCACCGCGAGCCGCCCCACGATGCCGTCGGCCACCGGATGCCCGTCGTCATCGTGTATCTCCGCGACGTATCCGGGCACTTCCCGTCCGGTCGATCCTGCGCGCGCCTCGGATTGAGGCGACCCGACGAAGATGTGGAGCATCTCGGTACTCCCGATGCCATCGAGAATCCGCAGGCCGGTCTTCGCGTGCCACTCCTCCCACACGGTCTTCGGCAGCGTCTCGCCGGCCGAGACGCACGTGCGCAGCGTCGAGAGGTCGTATCCGTCCATTCCGGCCAGCGCGCGATACGCGAGCGGCGCCGTGAAGAGCGTCGTCACTCCGAACGCCTCGGTCGCGGCAGCGAGTTCGCTTGGACCGGCCTTTTCCAACAGCAGCGTCGCCGCCCCGGCGTAGAGCGGGAAGAGCAGCAGTCCGCCGAGGCCAAACGTGAATCCGAGGGGCGGGCTGCCGCAGAAGAGATCGTCCATTCGCGGTTGGAGCACGCGGGCGCAATACGTGTCGCAGATCGCGAGCAGGTCGCGATGGTAATGCATCGCGGCCTTCGGCGTGCCCGTCGTTCCGGATGTGAACGCGATGATCGCTATATCTTCCGCGCCGGTCGCGACGGTGTCGAAGCCCTGCGGCTTCGAGTGCATCAGGCCTTCGAGCGACTCGTTTCCAGGCGTAGCGCCGTTAAAGTGGAGCGCCCGCATTCCCTTATGGTGTTCGCACGCGCGATCCAGCTCGTCGCGCAGGCGCACGTCGCAGAGCGCGTGTTTCACTTGCGCCTTCTCCAACATGAACTTCAGCTCGCTCGCGCGATACAGGGGCATCGTGGTCACGGCGATAGCGCCCGCTTTCAATACGGCAAACCAGCACGCCGCGAGCATCGGGGTATTCGTGCCCCGAAGCAAGACGCGATTGCCCGATTCCACGCCGAGGTCGTCGACGAGCGCGTGAGCGATTTGATTGACCGCCGCGAAGAAGCGCGCGTAGCTCCAGACTTCGCCGTTTGGCGCGAGGATGCAGCGCCGGTCGCCGACGCCAGCCTCGATCTGACGGTCGAGCAGGTGCGTCGCCGCATTGATTCGCTCCGGGTAGCGCAGGTCACCGAAGTGCAACTCGGGCATCTGCTCGATCGAAGGCAAGCGCTCTTCCGCGAACGCGTCGGCGTGCGCCGTTACGCGCATGCGGGTCCTCAACTCTCCAAGATCTGCTTTGCGATCACGAGCTGCTGGATCTCGTTAGCGCCCTCGTAGATGCGCAGCGCGCGGACGTCGCGGTAGAGGCGCTCGACGATCTCGCCACGCGTAACGCCTCGTCCGCCGAAGAGCTGCACGGCGCGATCGCAGACTCGTCCGGCGGCTTCCGTCGCGAACCACTTCGCCATCGCCGACTCCCGCGTAACCCGCGATTTCCCGGTGTCCTTCATCCACGCTGCGCGATACACCAACAGCGCGCTCGCGTCGACGTCGGTCGCCATCGCGGCGATTGCCGCCTGCGTCAGCTGCAGCGCGGCCAGCGGTGCCCCGAACAGCTTGCGCGATTTCGCATGAGCTACGGATTCATTCAGCGCGCGCCGCGCGAAACCGACGGCCGCCGCGCCGACGCTGCTCCGAAAAATGTCGAGCGTTGCCATCGCGATCTTGAAGCCCTCGCCTTCCTCACCGATGCGGCAGCTCACCGGAACTCGCGCGCGCTCGAAGCGGAGCGTCCCCAGCGGATGCGGCGAGATGGTTTCGATGCGCTTGCCCGCCGAGCACCCGGGGGTCGACGCATCCACGGCAAATGCCGTCAGGCCCTTCGCGCCGTCGCCGGCGGTTCGCGCGAAAACGACGTAGAGGTCAGCGATGCCTGCGTTGGAGATCCACGTTTTCTCCCCGTCGATGACATAGCCGTCGCCGTCACGCCGAGCTAGCGTCGCGAGTGCGGCGACATCCGAGCCGGCCTCCCGCTCGGAGAGGGCAAAAGCCGGGATGCAGCGGCCGATCGCGACGTTCGGGAGATAGTGCCGCTTCAGCTCGGCGTTGCCGAAGAGAGCGATCGCCGCACTCCCCAGGCCTTGCATCGCGAACGCGAAATCGGCGAACGCCGAACGAGCGGCGAGCGTCTCGCGAGCCAAGCACAGCGTCCGCACGTCGAGCTCGGCGCGCACGCCACCGAACGCGCCGGGGACGCATGCGCGCAGCCACCCGCCATCGGCGAGCGCGCGCACCCAGGAGCGGCAACTGGCATCCGCCTTGCGCTCGTCATCGAGCACGTCGGCTCCCTGTAGCCAGCGCGCGAGCCCGGCCGCGAACGCGCGGTGCTCCTCGTCGAAAAAGGGCCACTCGGCCGGCATACTGCCTCTAGTCTCCTTCGAATTGCGGGGCGCGCTTGGCGACGAACGCCTCGTACGCGCGACGAAAATCGTTGCCCTGCATGAGCGTCGCCTGAGCGCGCGCCTCGGCGTCGATGGCTTCGTCGAGCGGTAGCGCCCATTCATCGTGCAGCATTCGCTTCGTCATGGCATGCGCGCGAGTCGGACCCCGCGCGATCGCGTTCGCGAATTCGCGCGCCCGAGGGAGCAGCTCGTCCGGCGCGCAGAGCTCGTTGTAGAAACCCCACTCGTAAGCCTGGGCTCCGGGCATCGCACGTCCCGTGTAGAGCAACTCGCCGGCGCGGCCGAGTCCCACGATACGGGGCAACATCGCGCACGCGCCCATGTCGGAGCCGGCCAAGCCTACGCGCACGAACAGAAACGCGACGCGCGAACGCTCCGTTCCGAAACGCACGTCGCTCGCCATCGCGAGGATCGCGCCCGCCCCGGCGCACACGCCATCCACCGCGGCGACGATCGGCTGCGGACACGCCCGCATGGCTTTCACCAGATCCCCCGTCATCTGCGTGAACTCGAGTAGCTCCGCGGTGTTGCGCGTCGTCAGCGGGCCGATGATGTCGCGCACGTCTCCGCCGGAGCAGAAGTCTGCTCCTGCTCCGGTGAGCACGACCGCCTTCACCGCGCCATCACGGCGCAACGCGGCGAAGCGGTCGCGCAGCTCGGCATAGAGCTCGAACGTCAAGGGGTTCTTACGCTCCGGTCCGTCCAGCGTGATCGTCATCACTCCATCGCCGGTCTCGTAGCGTGCGCGCGTCATCGAATCCAAAGCGGCAGGTCCTCTTCGTAGGCGTTACCGGCGCTATTGCGCGCGATCACGCGCAGCCGGTAAGCCCGTACGAAGATGGGTGGAACGTCCAGAATGTCGAGCACGAAGCCGAAGCGGCCCGGGCTCCGATGCGGGACGTTGATCGAAAAGAGATTCGTGCGCACCTCGATGCTCGCCACGTTCGTTCCGGTGACGAAGGCGCCCGACCAACGCTGACCGCGTCGCACGTCGAGCGAGGAGAAGCGCATCGCGAGGATCCGCGGCAGCGCGCCGTTCGGCTCGACGCGTGGCGTCGGAAGTACGGCGAGGCCAATCGCGCTATTTGCCGGCGGCGGAGGGAGATGCGATATGCATCCTGGGAGCAGCGCTGCGAGACAGAGCGCTTCGATGCGATGAAGCACGCTCGGATTCGTACGGAATGCGCCGGTAGGCCACCTGCTCGCGAGGAGGCGCCGTGCACGTCGCCGCGTAAGGCCCTGCGTATGCTGCAGCAAGCCGCTCCGCGCAGCCTTGTGCTCGATTATGCGTTCGGCATCTGCGGCGTCTGGATTTCAGGCGGATTCTTCCTCGATGCGTGGGCGCACGGTCACGTTCCGGTCGAAAGCTTCTTCACGCCCTATCACGCGGTCTTCTACTCCGGGATGTTTGTCTTGGCCGTCGTCATCGCGGTGTTCTGGCTGCGCTATCACAGCCAAGGCTACGACTGGGTCAACGCCTTTCCGCGGCCGTACCGTTTGGCGCTCCTCGGGATCCCGATCTTCGCCCTCGGCGGCGTCGGCGATATGCTGTGGCACCGGGCTCTCGGGATCGAAGAGGGCGTCGACGCGCTGCTCAGCCCGACGCATCAAATCCTCGGACTAGGCATCTTCTTCTTGTCGAGCGGGCCTATCCGGTCGGTGCTTGCGAATCGAGCAACGTCGATGACGCTGGGGCGCCAGCTGCCGCTTGCGCTTGGGCTTGCGACCTGGCTGATCTTAGCGCATTTTGGAACCGCCTACGCGTTCGATCCGGCTGCCGGCCGCAGCAACGCGCCGCCGCCCATCGCGCCCTTTAGCCCCGACTACCTTACGGCGCTCGGGATCGGATATTACAAGATCGCAACCGGCGTGCTCATCGTGATCTTTCAAAGCACGCTCATCGCGGGTTTCGCGCTCTGGCTCGTCTCGCGCATGCACCCGTGCCTCGGAATGCTAACGATACTCTTCCTCATCGGAAACGTTCCGGCGGCGGCCGCGTTTACGAACCAGACGCCGCTGCTTGCCGTAACGATCGCCCAGTCGCTGTTGACCGGTCTCCTCGCCGATGTGCTGGTGGCGCGCTACGATCCGCATCCGACGATCGGCAGTATGCGAGCATTTCGCAGCTTTGCCATCGCCGTGCCGATGACGTACATCGGCGTCTACCTGCTCGGCACAGGGCTCACCGAACGAATTTGGTGGGACTGGAACGTCGCGCTCGGCTCGTGGATCTGGTCGGGCGTCTGCGGCTTCGCTCTGAGCCTGCTGATACTCGCGCGCCGCACCGCGTGATCGCGCGCGTCTTCGGCCTTATCGCCGTGCTGCTGCACGCAGCGACGGCGGGGCGTTACGGCTACTTCCGCGACGAGCTGTACTTCATCGCCTGTTCCAAGCATCTCGCATGGGGTTACGTCGATCAGCCGCCGCTCGTCGCGGTTGCGGCCGCGTTGGCGGCGCCAGCGGGCTACGTTCTGCTCGCGCTGCGCGCACTGCCGATCTTGGCCGCCGCGTTAACGGTCTATCTGACGGTTCGGCTCACGGCCGAACTGGGCGGCGGACGCTTCGCCCAGGTCGTCGCCGGCACGGCGACGCTGCTGATGCCCGCGTATCTGCTGCTCGGCAACACGCTGACGACGACCTCGTTCGAACCACTCTTTTGGACCCTTGCGATCTATTGCGCGATTCGGAGCGTGCGTGCTCCCGTGCCTGCCGCGCGCGTATATTGGTCGCTTTTGGGGATCGTCGTCGCGCTGGGCGCCTACGGGAAGTATTCGATGCTGCTTCCGGTCGCGGGCCTCGTCGTCGGTCTACTCGCGACGCCCGAGCGCCGCGTCTTACGCTCGCCGTATCCTTTGTTTGCCGGCGCGTTGGCGCTCTTACTGCTGGCTCCAAACCTAACGTGGCAGGCCGCGCACGACTGGCCCTTCTTCGAAGTCTTGCGCGGGGACGCGGCGCATCGTCCGCTCTTCCAGGCGGGTTTCGCGCTCGAATATCAGAGCTGGGCGAACAACTTCAAGGCCTTTGCACTCGAGCAGCTGCTCTATACTAATCCGCTGGCCGCGCCAGTCTGGCTCGCCGGGATCATCGCCCCGTTTTACTTCGCGCGATTCCGCGATCTGCGCTTCGTCGCAATCGCGTACGCGGTTGTCTTCGTTGCCGCGGTGGCCGTCTCGGCCAAGGGCTACTACATCATCGGATTCTATGCGGCACTCCTGGCGATCGGCGCAATCGCCTTGGAGAGCGCACGCGTCTACGTGCGCGCGACCGCATTCGTCTTGCTGATCGCGGTGGCTCTCGCGGCGCTTCCGCTCTCGCTCCCGCTTCTTCCGGTCGACTCGCTGATCGCATACACGCGCGCGCTCGGGCTGACCGGACGCGGCGGGACGCCGCCGCGTCTGATGCAGCCGGTGTTCGCCGAAGAGTTCGGCTGGGACCGCCTGACGCGCGACGTCGCCGGGGTGTACTTTGCCTTACCGCCGCCGGTACGCGCGCGCACCGCGATTTACGCAGATACGTACGGCGATGCAGGCGCGCTGGACTTCTTCGGCCCGCGTTACCGTCTGCCGGCAGCAATATCCACGCAGAACAGCTACTATCTCTGGGGACCGCGCGGCTACGACGGCCGGACGCTCATCGCGATCGGCGCAACGCGAATCGATCTCCTGCGCCGCTACTATCGCAGCGTAACGCTGGCGCGCACTTCGACCGAGCCGTACAAGTGGATCGTCGAGGGGCCTGCGCCGATTTATTTGTGTCGCGACCCCATCGCGCCACTAACCGTGATTTGGCCGTACCTGCGCTGGTACGGAGCGTAAGGAATCGGCCACCATCCAGGCGGCTCCCGTAATCAAGAAGTTCAAGGCGAATTCGGACCAATTCCCGTGCGCTTGCGGCTGTGTGAGGAGGCGCGGGACCCAAACCAGCACGCCGAAGAGCGCCAGCATGAGGGTCATCAAGTTTGTCGCAAGCCGCGCCTGACGATTGCTGAGGATCGCGATCGCCGCAAGCCCAAACGCGATCGTCGTGAGTATCGCCCAGAACATCTGGGTTGGCGGAATCCACGTTGGAACGAGGCTGGCCGTGAATTTCAGATAGAATATTTGTGCCAGCGTGAACGAAACCGCGCAGAGCCCCAGTCCGAGGCGCGCCGCTCGACTGAGCGCTGCCGACCGTGTCGCATTCGGCTCCGTTGCCGCATACGCGGCGAGTGCGCCGCACACAAGGGAGAACTGCTCGAAAAAGGCCCCGTATTGCACGTAGACGGTCGGCGCGGCGAAAATGCCGGGAACGCACGCGAGCGAGAAGAGGGCGCAGACGATTACGAGGATGATCGACGCCAAGTGCGTTGAGCGCGGATACATTAGCCCGATTCCGCCGGCGATGAGAGCGATCATGAGGCAGTCTCCGAGGATCGTCCCAAGAGGCAGTCTCAAGATCCTATCCATGCTCTGCCACGTGTCGAGGTCGTGCCACATCAATGCGATGACGCCGAACAGCACCGCCGAGGCGCCAAAGACAATCCGCCCGTACAACGCTGTTTTCATGCAAACCGCAACGCCCGCGGGCGAGGGCGTGTGACCGGAGCGTGGGAATCTTTCAACTCCCCCAGCAGCTCCGGGAGGTATCCGCGAGCAGGCGTGATCAGTCTACGAGGCGTGCTCTACGGGTCGACTGCTGCGGGCGGCGGTGTCGGATGCGGCGGCGCAGACAGAGGCAGCGGTACCGTCTTCGCACTATCTCCGTAGTACGCGTGCCGATTTACGCTTCGTCAGAGCGCTGAGCCTTAGCGTTTCGCAGCATTGCCGACGAGTTGAGGCCAGTCCTTCGACTCGCTACGCTCGCTCAGGGCGGCAATACACGCGTGTCCTTCGACTCCGCTACGCACTTCGTGCTCCGCCCCGCTCAGGATGACAACGCTTTGGGCGCTCCGCTCAGGATGACACCGAGGGGGCGCGCGGGATTACCATCGCTACGCCGGTTTGGGTGCCCTCGATCAGCTCGAGAATTCCAAGCGCGACCTCTTCTGCGGTCGCGATACGTCCCTCCGGATTGGCTCGGGCGAGCGCGTCACGCGCCTCGCTCTCGCTCTTCTGTGTACGCGCGGTGATGTTGGCTATGGTCCGATCCATCATCTCGGTTTCGGTGTAGCCGGGACAGACGGCGTTGACGGTGATGTGCTTCGCGGCTAACTCGGCGGCGAGCGCGCGGGTGAATCCGATGACGCCGTGTTTGCTTGCCGTGTAGGCCGAAATGTACGGTGCGCCCACGAGGCCCGCGATGCTCGCGACGTTCACGATCCGGCCCCACCCCGCGGCGGTCATGTCGCTCACCGCCTCGCGGGTGCACAGAAACGTCCCCGTCAAATTCGTGGCGAGGATTCGCTCCCACATCGCGAGGTCGGTCCGCGCCAGCGGCGCCGATTCGGCGATGCCGGAGTTGTTCACGAGGATTGCAATTGGGCCGTTTGCCTTGCGGCACGCGTCGAATGCGTGACGCACGGCGGCCTCGTCCGTGACGTCGGCGCGAGCGGAGAAGAATGTGGGATGCTGGTGCACGCTGCGGCTCACGATGCTCACCTTCGCGCCGTGGCGCGCGAGGAGCGTAGCTGCCGCGTGCCCGATCCCGCGCGCGCCGCCGGTCACGAGCGCGTGTTTCGCCGCGATGCTCAGCGCGCGAGCTCCTGAGCGCGCGCGATGAGCCGCTCGAGTTGCTCCTTGCCGGCGTGGTATTGCACCGGCCATGGCGCGTCGCGATAACCGAGCTGCGCCGCGGCGTGAAGCGTCCAGAACGGATCGGCCAGATGCGGCCGCCCGAGCGCGACCAAGTCGGCGCGCCCGCCCGCTAGGATCGCGTTGACCTGATCGGTCTCCGTGATGTTCCCGACGGCCATGGTCGCGATGCCCACTTCGTTGCGAATCCTGTCGGCGTAGGGCGTCTGAAACATGCGGCCGTACACGGGCTTTGCGTCCGGCGATGTCTGACCTGTCGAAACGTCGATGAGATCAGCTCCCGCGCCTTTGAATGCCCGGGCGATCTCGACCGAATCTTCGCCGGTTACGCCGCCGTCGACCCAGTCTGTCGCGGAAATTCGTACCGACATCGGCTTCGCCGCCGGCCAGACGGCGCGCATCGCTCGAAAGACCTCCAGCGGATAGCGCAGCCGATTTGCAAGCGATCCGCCGTATTCGTCCACACGGTGATTACGCAGCGGCGTGATGAACGACGAAAGCAGGTACCCGTGCGCGCAGTGCAGCTCGAGCATGTCGAAGCCGGCCTCGAGTCCCATCTCGGCCGCACGCACGAACGCCTCGCGAATCTCTTTCATCTGCGCGCGTGTCAGTTCGGACGGCACTTGGTTCACCGGAGCGTACGGAACGGCCGAAGGTCCGACGAGCGGCCAGTTGCCGTGATCGAGCGGTTCATCCATGCCCTCCCACATGAGCTTCGTGGAGCCCTTCGGCCCCGAGTGCCCGAGCTGCAGGCAGATCTTCGCGCCGGTAAACTGGTGCACGAAATCGACGATCCTTTTCCAGGCCGGCGGGTGCTCCGGAAGATACATGCCGGTACAGCCTGGAGAGATCCGGCCTTCGCGCGTGACGCACGTCATTTCGGTGAAAATCAAGCCGGCGCCACCGAGCGCCCGGGTTCCGAGATGCACTAGGTGGAAGTCGTTCGGCGTCCCGTCGACCGCGCTATACATATCCATCGGAGATACCACGACGCGGTTGCGCAGCTCCAGCTCGCGCAGCTGCAGCGGCGTGAACATCGGTGGCACGGCCTTCGAGTTTCCCGCGAACCATCGCTCGATCCGATCCACATAGGTCGTGTCGCGCAGGCGCAGGTTCTCGTGGCCGATCCGCTGGCTGCGCGTCAATAGGCTATATGCGAACTGTTCCGGAGGCAGCGTCGCGTAACGCGCCACGTTCTCGAACCATTCCGTCGAGTTGCGGGCGGCGTTTTGAAGCTTGAGCACCTCGAGTTTCCGCGATGCCTCGTACTCCGCAAGCGCGGTAGCTACGTCGCGTTCGAGGGCGTCGGCGAGGCCGATCGCGTCCTCCATTGCTAACTTCGTCCCCGAGCCTACCGAGAAGTGCGCCGTATGCGCCGCGTCTCCCATTAAGACGACGTTCTCAGACGTCCAGTGCGCGTTCGTCACCCGGACAAAATTTAACCAGTCGCGCCCCCTCAAGTGCGCGCTGTTTGCCATCAGACGATGGCCGCGCAAATACGGCTCAAAGAGGCGCTCGCAGAAGGCGATCGTCTCCTCCGTGCCGGCGGTGTCGAGCCCGTGCGCCAGATACGTCTCTTCGCGGCACTCCACGATGAACGTGCTAAGCTCTTCGTCGAACCGATACGCGTGCACGGTGAACCAGCCGTGCTCGGTGCGCTCGAAAATGAACGTAAACGCGTCCAGCGGCAGCGTCGTACCCAGCCACACGAATCTGCACTGCCGGCGGTCGAGGGCGGGCGAAAACGCCTCGGCGTAAGTAGCGCGGACCCGGCTATTGCTGCCGTCGGCTCCGATGAGCAGATCGCAGGCGGCGCGTTCGCGTTCGACATCGGCAACATCCGCTTGAAAGCTCAACTCTACGTCGAGCTCGGCAGCGCGGTGCTGAAGAATTTCCAGCAGGCGCTTGCGTGAAATCCCGCAGAACCCGTGACCGCCCGAGAGAATCGTGTGTCCGTCGAAATGGATCTCGATATCGTCCCAATGCGCGAACGCGCGTGTGATCATCCGATGCGTCGATTCGTCCGCGGCGCGCAGATTCTCCAGCGTCGCATCCGAAAAGACGACCCCCCAACCGAAGGTGTCGAGGGGACGATTGCGCTCGAGAATTCGGATCGTCCACGCTGGAAAGCGCAGCTTTGCCAGAATGCCGAAGTACAGCCCGGCTGGGCCGCCGCCGATGCAGGTGACGCGCATCTTCTCTCTGGAGTGCACTTTTTTACACTTTGATGAGAGCCTGAGACGAATCCCGCCGCCTGTGGTACGCTACGCTCGAGCCGTGAATCGAGCAACAGCCTTCAGCGTACTCCTCTTCGGCCTCGGCCTGAGCGCCACGCTGCTGTTAAACTCTCGGGATTCGCAACCCGCATCCGCCTCGGCATCGGTCACGCTAGGGAGCGGGCTGAATGCCACGCGCACCACGATTCCGGTCACGATCGAAGGCCAGCGCGCCTCGTGCGTGCTCGATACGGGGAGCTCGGCGATTCTCGTGTCGCCGGCGCTCGCTACCGCTGCGCGCCTGGCCGGGCGTGCCGGTACGTTTGAAGTCGCGCCGGATGGGCGGACCTACGTCGATCGCCAAACCGAGATCGCGCGCCTCGGCGTGGCCGGCTACTCTCTGCGCAACGTCCCCGCGCTGATCTCGACCAACCTCACCGGTTACACGGCGCTGTGCGGATACGATTTCTTCACTCACTTCCCCGCGCTGATAGATCGCACGCACAGCCTCGTGACGCTCTTTCCCTCGTCCTCAAAACTCGCGCGACTTCGCTGTCTGCCGATCGACCTTACGCCGCACGTTCCGCTGGCCACGATCGAAATCAACGGCAGCTGGCTGAGTCATATCGTTTTGGACTCCGGCATGGCCGGCGGGGGCGCGTTATGGGACGGCGTGCGCCCGCAGTTGCGCCAACCCTTAGTCGCCAGCGCGAATTACGAAACCACGCGATCGGCGGTTCGCGACGGCTTGGCGTGCGGTGCCGTCGCCTCGATTCGGTACGCGGCGGGCGCTCCCGCAAGCTCGATGCCGATCTGCACCGAGGCACAGCGCCCGGACGGATACAACGGCATCATCGAAACGAATCTTCCCACGGTCCACGCCATGGCGGTGGATTATCCCCACCGCCGGATGTGTTTCGATGTCGCCTATCCCGCGATGACCGCGGCCGGTTCGCTTCCGGCGCCCGATCGCGGCGGCGCCTGGTCGCGCTTCAACTACCTGCGCCCTCCGCAGTAGCCGCCGGGCGCTTCGCGGCGATCAGCAAACCGTCGCAGACGGGCAGTAACGCAACCTCCACGCGCGGATCGCGGGCCGCCGCAAGACTGACCTCGCGCAATGCTCGCGTGTCGGCGTCTTGATCCGATGGATCGACCACGGAGCCGCCCCACAGCACGTTGTCGACGAGAATCAAGCCTCCCGGACGAACCAGCTCCACGCACCGCTCGAAGTATTCGGTAGCATTTTGCTTGTCTGCGTCGATGAAGGCCATGTCGAAGGGCGGAGGCTTCACGGCCTGTAGTTTATCGAGGGTCGCGAGTGCGGGACCGATGCGCAAGTCGATCTTATTCGCGACTCCCGCCGCCTCCCAATAGCGTCGCGCGACGCGCGTATATTCGTCGCTGATGTCGCACGCGAGCACGTATCCGTCCGGCGGAAGGGCGAGCGCCATCGCGAGCGAGCTGTAGCCGGTGAAGACGCCGATTTCCAGGTAGCGCCGCGCGCCGATCAGATGCGCCAGCAGCTGCATGAGCTGACCCTGCTCGGGACCGATCGCCATGCGCGCCTCCGGAAGACGCGCCGTCTCCTCGCGAAGTTCCTTCAATACCGGAGCCTCGCGTACGACGGTTGCGACGATATACTCTTGGATTGCCCGATCGACGAACGTGCTCTTTGCGGTCATCCTCGAATCATACGCGCGAGCGCCCGAGAAACCTCGGGCGCTCTCACGTCGACTAACTCGGCTCGACGGCGTGCGCTATCCTGTCTTGTGAGTCGGGACGCACAAGAAAGTGGGCATTCCGACCGACACCTGGTCGTTTTTTACGAACTGGTTGGCATATGCCCGCGACGTCTGAATCGTCGGTCCCGAAATCGCGTAGCACGTCAAGTGGTCGGCCGGCGGTGGGGGCCTCAATCTTGGTCCCTGCAACACTTTCTTCATAACCGGCGTGCAGAAGAACTCGGGCGGACCGAGCTTCGTTTGGTACTGCTGGAATTGGTCGGTGAGCTCGAGCAGAGCCGAGGGCGACATTCCAAACTTCGCCGTGTAGCACTGGAAATGCGAGAAGGTCGTCGCCATCGGCATTAATCCCGACGCCGCTGCCGGCGACGAAGCCGTCACTCGCCCGAGGATGAAAGCCGACGCGATCAGCAATATGCCGAGCGCCAAACTGACAAACCGCATAGGGGTACTCCTTACACACGGGCGCACGTGAAGGCCGCAGAGCCCCTGCTCCCGTGCAGACCAAGCATACATCCGGGCGCGCGGAATGCCAAGGGGGCGAGCGCCCTAGGAGCTAGCGCGCCGAGATCTGCTGGTGAATCTCGTCGAGGTCTTCGATCGTGTTGAGCGTCACGGCGTCCTTGACCGAGCCGTTTTTGATCTTCGACTTGTCGCGCATCGTGCGGGCGAGGTCGTCGCCGTGGTTGTAGGCGCGGATCGCCGCATTATGCGCATCGACCGTTGCCTTATCCGTCTTGCCGTTGGCAACGACCCACGCTTCAAACTCCATATACGTCGGTCTATTCTGACGAATGAAATCGATCGTCTTTTGCCGGTCCAGGCCGAGTCCCCCGAGGGTCATGGCGTCGAATCCCGCGCCGCACTCGTCATAACCGTCGGGCAGAGCGTCGATCGCCGCAAGCGAAAGCTTGAGCCACAGGCGCGGCAGGTGAATCGCTCCCAAAGGCCCGGCGGTGCCTGAACTTACAAGCGGTACTACGCTGCTCTGAGTTTGCGTTGCCATCTCATCCTCCAAAGTTAAGCGTGCGCCGCGGCGGTTTGTCCGTGGCGCGATTTGAACGTGAGCTCCGATACGCCGGACTTGTCGAGCTCTCCCAAGCCGAGTGCCTTCATCTTCTCGTACTGTTCGAAGGTCGCCCGCGCCAGCGGTAAACTGAGGCCCGCGTCATCGGCGAGCGAGAGCGCAATGCCCGAATCCTTGGCCGCATGGGCGGCCGAAAAGTACACTTCGTGATCGCGGTTCTGCATGTCGGCGCCGTCCGTTTCGAGCACCCGCGAGTTCGCGCCGGTCTGTGAAAAAACTTCACGCAGCAGGTCGAGACCGAGACCGAGCGCATCGCCGAGCCCGAGTCCTTCGGCCAAACCCGCCGTGTTGACGTTCATTACCATGTTTACCAAGGCTTTGACCTGGGCCGCTCGACCGGCCTCGCCAACGTACTTCAGCGACGCGCTCATCTTGTCGAGCATCGGCTTCATGCGCTCGAACACCTCGCGATCTCCGCCGACCATCAAGTATAGCGACCCGTCGCGCGCTTGGGGGATCGAGCTCGCCATGCAGGCTTCGAGCGAATCGCC
This sequence comes from Vulcanimicrobiota bacterium, assembly GCA_963759245.1. Lineage (GTDB taxonomy): Bacteria > Vulcanimicrobiota > Vulcanimicrobiia > Vulcanimicrobiales > Vulcanimicrobiaceae > Cybelea. The sequence goes on from CAVWYN010000003.1 coordinate 1,342,728, forward strand.
GCCCCGCTCTCGAGTTAGTCGCTGGATGTCGACGTGAACCTTCGGCGTGATCGTGGCGCAGTTGATGAAGATCTTGCCGCGAGCGTTGGTCAGGAGCGAATCACCTTGTTCGGCGAAGATCCCATACATCGCCGCGTCGTCCGTAACGACGGTCAGAACAACGTCCGCGAGCTCCGTCACGCGCGCAAGCGAGGCGACCGCCTCGCCACCGGTCTCTCCCGCCGTTGCCGCCGCCGACTGCGGATTGACGTCGTAGAGAGCGACAATTGAATACCCGACGTCGTGCAGGCGTTTGGCGATATTCGCGCCCATGCGCCCGGTGCCGACAACCCCAATTTTCGGAAGCGAACTCATAAGGCGTTACCTCCGGCCGTGAAGTACCCTTATGTGCAGGGATTGTGTCCCCCTGGGGCCGCCGCTTCCCGAAAAACGGATCGCGCACGACGCTTTTCCGAGCGCGATCGGGCGCACTCGGTAAAGCGCGGCGTCGCGGCCGACGTACTTTTCGAGCGTCACGCCGACGCGCGAACATCCGTCGCGTACCTGAAAGCGTCCGAGAAAGCCGCGCTGCCAAACGCGCACCGTCACGCCCCGGCTCTTTCCGTTCGGGAAGTCGATCCCGATCGGTTCGATTTGAAGGTACCCGTAGGAGCTGACGGCAGCGGGCCCGACGGCGAAAGCCGCAGGCACCGTTCCGCGCTGCTGCGCGCAGGCGCTAAGTAATAGCAGCGCTGCGGCGATGAGCGAGCCGGCTTTCAACATTTTCTAAGAGCTCCATAATTAGAACGCACGTCGCAACTAAACCAGCGCCGACGCACGACATTACTCGAGTGCCTGTACGGCCCTCAGCGCGGTAGATTGCGCGCAGGCCAGCCCTTACCTGCAGGCCTGCGCGAGCATACTGCCAAACGCCCACCCACAAGCTCCGGCGAGGCTATTGCCCGCCGATCCTACTCTTTTTTAAAGGAGGTTCCATGCGCGTTCCTCGCGTTCTCGTCGCTTTCGCGGTCCTGGCCGCCGCGGCGATCCCGTCCTACGCTCCGGCCCAGGTCGAGAGCACCCCGATTCCCGCAGCCCAAAAGCCGAACTTTACGTCGATGCGCTTCATGGTCGGCACGTGGAAGTGCGCGACGAAGAGCGCGCGGCGCCCGGCGGCGTACTATACGACGTCGACCTACACGATCGACCCGGATGGTTATTGGATCTACGAGACGTCCGTCACGGCCCGCACGTCATGGGTTTCGCGGCCGCTTCGCATTTGGGACCACATTACCTATGATTCGGACACGAAGCGCTGGGTGGACGTGCTCAACGGCGACCAAGGCGCCTACGCCCTCTCGCTCTCGCAGGGCTGGGTGGGAAACCAGATCGTCTGGCACGACGTCTCGTTCGCGCCCGGACCCGACGTAGCGAGTCAGACCGACACGACGGTAACCAAGGTGAGCGCTACGAAGATGACCTCGGCCTCGTCGTTCACGGAAACGAAGACCGGCCGTAAAGTCGGCGTCACCACGGTCTGCACGAAGAGCTAAAGTCAAAGCGTTAAACTAAAGGGCCCCTTCGACTTCGCTCAGGGGCCCTCGTTCTTTCGTCCTTCGCTCAGGATGACAGAGCTAGAACTCTTCTTCTTGGCCGTTTTCTTGGAAGGGCGCTTCTTCTTCCTCGCCTTCGTAGGCGGGCTTTTCGTCCTCGTAAACGGGCTCTTCATCTTCTTCCTCGAGCTCGTAGCCTTGCGGTCCCTCGATCTCCTCGTCGGCGGTCTCCGCAGCTTCATCGAAGACCTCTTCCGATTCGATCTCGGCAGGCCGCGGTGCCGGCGGCGGGGGAGGAATCGCAGCCGTCGCATCGAGCGGCTTGCTGTCGTCGATTTCCTCTTCTTCCTCTTCCTCGGCCGGCGCTTCGGCGACGGCTTCGCGCGCCGCTACGGCGGTCTGTGACATCACGCTCTGTTCGTCGCCCATGAGCAGACCGTACTCTCGGCGTTCCGCCTCTGCCATCTCGTCTTCAGGCGTCTTGATCTCGACCTCTTCGCGATTCTCCGTGAGCACCTTGACGTCGAGCGCAAGCGACTGCAGCTCTTTGATCAGGACCTTGAACGATTCCGGAACCCCCGGCTCCATGACGTTCTCGCCCTTGACGATCGCTTCGTAGGTCTTGACGCGGCCGACGACGTCGTCGGACTTCACGGTGAGCAGCTCTTGCAGCGTGTACGCCGCGCCGTAGGCTTCGAGTGCCCAGACCTCCATTTCGCCGAAGCGTTGACCGCCGAACTGCGCTTTGCCGCCGAGCGGCTGTTGGGTGATCATCGAGTACGGACCGGTCGAACGCGCGTGGATCTTGTCGTCTACGAGATGCGCGAGCTTGAGCATGTAGATCAGGCCAACCGTGATCGGCCGCGAGAAACGCTCGCCGCTGCGCCCGTCGCGCAGCCAGGTCTTGCCGTCGGCCGGAAGGCCCGCGTCTTGCAGCCATTCGGCGATGTCCTCGGCATGCGCACCGTCGAAGACCGGGGTCGCGACGCTCATTCCGAGCATTCGCGCGGCCCAGCCCAGATGCGTCTCCATGATCTGTCCGAGGTTCATGCGGGACGGCACGCCCAGCGGATTGAGCACGATGTCGACCGCCGTTCCGTCCTCGAGGTACGGCATGTCCTCCTCGGGCAGAACCTTGGCGATGACGCCCTTGTTGCCGTGCCGGCCGGCCATTTTGTCGCCTTGCAGAATCTTGCGTTTCTGCGCGACGTACACGCGCACCAAATGGTTGACGCCGGGTGAAAGCTCGTCGCCGTTTTCGCGCGAGAAGACCTTGACGTCGATGATCTTGCCCTTCTCGCCGTGCGGCACTTTCAGGCTCGTGTCGCGCACCTCGCGCGACTTCTCACCGAAGATCGCGCGGAGCAGGCGCTCCTCAGCGGTCAGCTCGGTCTCGCCCTTGGGCGTCACCTTGCCGACCAAGATGTCCTCCGGGCGCACTTCTGCGCCGATGCGGATGATGCCGCGCTCGTCCAGATCTTTCAACGCGTCTTCGCCTACGTTGGGGATGTCGCGCGTGATCTCTTCGGGTCCGAGCTTCGTGTCGCGCGCCTCGCACTCGTACTCCTCGATGTGAATCGAGGTGAACCGATCTTCTTTGACCATGCGCTCGCTGATCAGAATCGCGTCTTCGTAGTTATAGCCTTCCCACGGCATGAACGCGACGAGGACGTTTTGTCCGAGCGCGAGCTCGCCCTGATCGGACGAGGGTCCGTCGACGACGACCTGACCGACCACGACCGTATCGCCGACGTTGACGATCGGACGCTGATTGATGCACGTTCCGGCGTTGCTGCGCACGAACTTGAGCAGTTCGTAGTTCCGTTCGACGCCCTCGGCGTTACGAACCGCGACGCCTTTGGCGTCCACCGAAGTGACGGTGCCGGCCTCCTCGGCGACGATCAGACTTCCGGAGTCCTTGGCGGCGCGATACTCCATCCCGGTGCCGATGATCGGCGCGTCGGGGCGAAGCAGCGGCACGGCTTGACGCTGCATATTGGCGCCCATGAGCGCGCGGTTCGCGTCGTCGTGCTCCAAGAACGGGATCAGCGCCGTCGCGACCGAGACGATCTGCTTCGGTGAGACGTCCATCAGCTGAACGCGCTGGGCGGGCTCCTCGATGTACTCCTCGGCATAGCGCGAGACGACCGAATCGGCGGTGATTTTGCCGCTCTCCGAGTCGACCGGCGTGTTGGCCTGCGCGATGATGTATTCGTCCTCGCGGTCGGCCGTGAGATAGACGATCTCGTCGGTTACGATGCCGTCGCGCACGACGCGGTAGGGCGTCTCGATGAATCCGAATCTGTTTACGCGAGCGTATGTCGCCAGCGACCCGATGAGCCCGATGTTCGGGCCTTCCGGGGTCTCGATCGGACAGATGCGGCCGTAGTGCGAGTGGTGCACGTCGCGCACTTCGAAGCCCGCGCGTTCCCGCGAAAGACCGCCCGGCCCGAGCGCCGACAGGCGGCGCTTGTGCGTCAGCTCGGCGAGCGAGTTCGTCTGGTCCATGAATTGCGAGAGCTGTGACGATCCGAAGAACTCCTTGATCGCCGCGACGACCGGCCGAATGTTGATCAGCGCCTGTGGCGTGACGGTCTCGATGTCTTGCACCGTCATGCGCTCGCGCACGACGCGCTCGAGGCGAAGCAAACCGACGCGGAACTGGTTCTGCAGCAGCTCGCCGACCGAGCGAACGCGGCGGTTACCGAGGTGGTCGATGTCGTCCTTGGGCACGACGCGGGTCGCCACTTTGATCAAGCGGCGAATCACAGCGACCATATCCGCTCGCGTCAAGCACTTGGCCGACATCGTCGGCATCTCGAGACCGGCGTCGGCATACTCGTCGATGACGACGTACGGATGCTCGACGCGCGCGTCGACGTCGCGATTCTCGATGCGATAGTGGAACTTGCCGTTGAGCTTGTACCGCCCCACGCCGGCGAGGTCGTAGCGCTTCTCGTCGAAGAACAGCGCCTCGAGGAGCTTCTCGGCGTTCTCGGCATTCTCGGGCTCGCCTGGGCGAAGCTTCTTATAGATCTCCTTGAGCGCGTCTTCTCGCGTTTTGATATCTTTATCTTTTTCGATCGAGTTGCGGACCAGCGGACTGTCGTCGAAGAGCCGGAGGATCGCCTCGTCGCTCTCCCAGCTTAGGCCCAGATCCGGACGCGAAAGCGCGCGGATGAAGGTCGAGACGTAGATCTTCCGGTTCTTGTCGATCCGAACGCCGATCGTGCCCTCGGTTTCGTCGTTCTTCGTGCCGTTGTCGGTTTCGAACTCGATCCAGGCGCCGCGGTTGGGAATGATGGTAGCGTTGAACGTCGGGCGGGAGTTCGTGTCGACGTCTTGGCTGTAATAGACCCCCGGCGAACGCACGAGCTGGCTAACGATGACCCGCTCGGCGCCGTTGATCATGAAGGTGCCTTTGTCCGTCATGAGCGGGAAGTCGCCCATGAAGATCTCTTGGTCCGGGATGCCTTTGATTTCACCCGACTCGGCCGTGATCAAGCGGACGCGCACGCGCAACGGCGCGCTGTACGTCATGTCGCGCTCGCGGCATTCCTCGATCGAGTACTTCGGCTCGCCGAGGGAGTGCTCGCCGAACTCGAGGATCAGGTTTCCGGTAAAGTCCTTGATCGGCGAGATCGAGGCGAAGGCTTCCGCTAGGCCCTCGGTCTTGAACCAGTCGAAGCTCGCCTTTTGCAGCTCGATGAGATTCGGAACCTCGAGGACGTGCGGGATCTTGCCAAACGAGTGGCGCTCGCGCTTGGGACCGGGCTCGGGCCGCATCTCAACCGTGAAGGCCCCGGTCGGCATTGGGAAGGTCGAGGGCATCACGCTGGAGGCGCCGTTGCCGTCGCCGAGGATCTTGCTCGTCGCGCTCGGTCGCTTAGATCGCGCCTTGGCAGGCCTCGCTGCGCCCGGGACAGCCTCCGTTGAACGATTTGGTGTGGACTTCGGAGCTGTCGTTTTCGCCATTACTCTCTTTCTGTGCGGTCAATCTGTCGTTTATCGTCTGCGAGTCACCAGGCCGATTTCCGGGCACACCAAAAAGACGAAACACGCGCTCCAAAGTCGGGAGGTGTCTCGCCCTTCTCTTTTCGGCGGCTTTCATGCGCCCCGGGGCATAGGCCAAGAGTTTATCACCCGTCGCCAAGAGCGTCAAGGAACCCTGCTTGGCAGGCCATCGGCCCCCTATTTTTGTCGGAGCTTCCCGCCTCCCCGAGGCGCCTTGACCGCCGGTCTGATTCCGGTGGCCGGCAGCCTCCGGGCCCGGCGGGGCGTCAGTCCGGCGTCGCCCCAGGGAAAACCCTATTAGCGTCGCAGCCTCCGATTGCGGAGGTGCTTCATGTTACGCATCGATCGACTTGGCGTTTCCCTCGCTCTTTCGTCGGCCGCCCTCGCTCTCTCGCTCGCCGGCTGCGGCGGAGGTGGTTTGACGCCGTCTCTCGTCGCGCCGCTTTCCGCCGTCGGCCCGCACATGGAGGCAGTCGCCTGCGGCAAATCGGTCGTTTACGTGACCTCCTACAACAACTCGGTCTATATCTACAACCAGGTCCGCAACAAGAAGACGGCGTGCGGGCAAATCACCGGCCTCACCAACCCGCAGGGGCTCTTCGTCGACAAACACGGGAACTTGTGGGTCGCGATCAGCGGCGACTGCAAAAACCGAATTCTCGAGCGTGCTCGAGTTTGCACCCGGCAATTCCACGCCGATCAAGACGCTGCAAGATCCCGCCGGCCCGGCTACCGATGTCGCCGTGGATAACGCGTCCGGCACCGTCTACGTCACGAACTTTTTCGATTACACCAAGGGCTGCGCCAGCGGAAACAACGGAGCCGTGGAGGTCTATGCCAAGGGCAGCACGACGCCGACGGGGACGCTCACCGACCCGCACATGAACTACGCCTTCAACGACGCCGTCGACGATAAGGGAAATCTCTACGTCACGTATCTCAAACTCAACGGTCCCACCGGCAGCGGGCGCATCGACGAGTGGCTCGGCGGCACGGGCTCGGCGCTCGACCTCGGCATCACGCTGCAAGCCCCGGGCGGCATCCAGACCACCGCGACCGGTGCCCTCCTCGTCTGCGATCAGTCCGTGGCGTGTGGCGAGTTCGCGCCCGGCTCGACGACGATGACGAATCTCTTCGCAACGAAGACTCCGGGATCGTTCGGGGTCGCGCTCGACAAGCTCGAGAATCACGCCTGGGTCGAGAACCCTGCTCTGAGCTCAGGCCAGCTGCAGCGGTATGCGTATCCGGGTCCGGATTCGCGCGCGCTCGAGCAGATTACGGTCACGGGCGGCGGTTATGCCGGCGTCGCGGTGCGTCCGGCGGCGCCTCAAGGCGTGCCATACTAAGCGATATGACGACTACTCAGCCCGACATCTTCGGCGTCATCCAAGGCGCGTTCCGCGACGCCTGGCCGCTGATGCGCTCCCGAATGACCGTGTATTGGGTGCTCGCACTCATATGCGGCGCGCTCGTGCTCGTCGCGCTGGCGTTGGGGCGCCTTGCCGATTCGTCGCTGCAGGAATCTGTTCGTATTGAAACGGCGATCCAGCCGGCCAACCTCTGCGGGGTGATTGCGGCATTCTTTGCGATTCCCGCGATCGTCCGCACCGTCCAGCCGGAATTCAAGATGACTTTCATCCGGATACTCGCCGTCATCGGGATCGGACTCGTCGTGGGCGTCGTCGCGGAACTCGGCCTCTTCTTGCTGATCGTGCCGGGAATCTGGTTCGGGGTGAAGCTCTCGCTCTCGACCTGGACCTATCTCGTCAGCGAAGACAAGAATCCATTCGGCGAAGCCTGGGAGATCACGACCGGACACTTTTGGGAGACGTTCGGATTCCTCTTCGTCTTGTCGATCCTGGTGACGCTCGTGACCATCGTGGTCTTCTTCATCCCGGTCTGTGTCGCAATTTTCGTGCCCGTGTCAGCAGTGGTCCTCACACCACTCGCGTTCCTCGGTTACATGTACGTCTATCACGTCGCCTCACTCGGTGAGATGCGCTGGATGCTCGAGCTGCGTCGCCTCGCGTCGGGGGCAGTTACCTAACCGGCGCCGAGACCGGCGCGCCGGCGAGGATGCTCTTCACACGCGCAGCCAGCGTCTCGCCGTTGAGACCGAAGAGCGCGCGCTGCTTATCCTGCGAGTCGTGCTGAACGAGGACGCTCGAAACACCCATTCGCTCGACGCTCAACTCGAGTCCGCGATCCGAGACGAACTCGGCGACCGCGGAGCCGAAGCCCCCGGCCAGCGAGTGCTCCTCCAGCGTGATCACGTGGCGGTGGTCGCGCTCTAAGCTCAGCAGCAGCGCCTCGTCGAGCGGCTTGGCGAAACGCGCGTTGACGATCGTCACGCCGTCGACGCCGGCATCGAGCGCGATGTCGAGCGTCGTGCCGTAGGCGAGAATCGCGGCGTCGCGCCCCCAGCGCAGCACTTCCGCCTTGCCGTGGACTATCGGCGCGGGCTCACGCTCGTGCCGGCCGTTCGTCGAGCCGCGCGGGTAGCGAATCGCGGCGGGCGCGTTGAGCGAGAGCGCGTGCTCGAGCATCGGCAACAACTCCGCCTCGATGCTCGGCGCCATGAGCGTCATGTTCGGCAGCGTACGCAAATACGCGATGTCGTATAGCCCCATGTGCGTCGGACCGTCGTCGCCGACGAAGCCGGCCCGATCCATGCAGAACACGACCGGGAGATTTTGGACGATCACGTCGTGAACGACCTGGTCGTACGCGCGCTGTAAGAAGGTCGAGTAGATCGCACACACCGGACGCATGCCGCTCGTGGCGAGCCCGGCCGCGAAGCACACGGCGTGCGCCTCGGCGATGCCGACGTCGAAGTACCGTTCGGGGAAGCGCTTGCCGAACTTCGCGAGCCCCGTTCCGTCGGGCATCGCCGCCGTGATGCCGACGACGCGCGGATCCTTCTCCGCGACCGCGATCATAGCGTCCCCGAAGACGTCCTGGAATTTCGGTCGCGCGCCGGAGCTGCTCTTCTTCGAGCCGTTGCTCGGCTCGAACGCGCCGGCGCCGATGCCGTGAAACGTGCGCGAATCACGCTCCGCCGGCTCGTATCCCTTGCCCTTCACGGTGCGCACGTGCAAAAGCACGGGCCGGTCCATGTCGATCGCGGTCTGCAGCGCGTCGAGCACGACGTCGTAGTTGTGGCCATCCATCGGTCCAATGTACCGGAAGCCCAGCTCCTCGAAGATCACCGCCGTCTTTTCGGACGGGCCGATGAAGTGCATCGCGCCGATCTCGGCGCCTTCGATGGCCTTCTTCGCGGCGCCGCCGAGCGGGATGCGTTTGAGCATCTCCTTTCCGGTGCGCCGCACGAAGTTTGCGAAAGGCTTGCTACGCAGCACGGATAGGTACGACGCGATCGACCCCACGTTCGGCGCGATCGACATCTCGTTATCGTTCAGGATGACCATGAATTGGCTGCGCCGATCGCCGGCATTATTGAGCGCCTCGTAGGCGAGGCCGCCGGTCAACGCACCGTCGCCGATCACCGCGACGACTCGCTCAGTGCCGCCCACCAGGTCGCGCGCCGTCGCCATTCCCAGCGCCGCGGCGACGGCCGTGCTCGCATGGCCCGCGCCGAACGGATCGTACGGCGACTCGCTGCGCATCGCGAAGCCGGAGAGGCCTCCGCCCTTGCGAATCGTGCCGAAGCGCTCGCGCCGCCCGGTGAGCATCTTGTGGACGTACGTTTGATGGCTGACGTCCCAAACCAACTTGTCATTGGGGAGGTCGAGCACGCGGTGCAGCGCCAGCGTCAGCTCGACGACGCCGAGGTTCGGTGCGAGATGGCCGCCGTTGACGGCACACGTGCGAACGAGCAAATCTCGAATCTCGCTGGCGAGGACCTCGATTTCATCGCGCCTGAGGCGCTTGACGTCCGCCGGAGAGTCGATTCGCTCGATTACCATTGGCGCGTTATACGCAGCTACCGGCGGATGACCTGCGCGACGACGCGTGCCGCGAGCCTCGCCGCGCGCGGCGCCTCGCGCGCCAACCACACGGCTTGCGGCCAGTTCCACGGTTTGAGCAACGCTCGCAGCGGATGTTCCCAATCTCGCGAGAGTTCGTGTTGGGGCGTATCGAGGATCACGCGCACGGCCGCGATGCGCGCTGCTTCGAGCCTGCCCGTTTCCATGTCCGCTCCGGCAAAGCCGCGATCGGCCCATTCTCTGCGCGCTGCCCCGTTGACGATCGTCGCTGCAGTGAGCAGCGGGTCGAAGACCGGCTCGATGCCGAGCCGGCGCGCGCCGCGTGCGAATGCATCGACGAGCTCTGCATCGCAATCGAAGACGCGGCCGTCGGGCCGGCGGACCTGCCGCGGGAGAAGCAGCGTTCCGGTGGGAAGGTCGGCGCGCAATCCGCCGGCCACCCCGCAGCTCACGACCGTTTCACCCAACGGCCCATCGACGTTCGCGAGCGCGATGCCGGTTTCGACGATCCGTGCGTGCGGCAGCTCGCGCCGCAGCGCGCCGGCCTCGATTCCCGTTGCCGCGATCAGCACGAACGTGCTACTCTCAGGGTCCCAATCCACGCGTGAGGAGATTGCCATGACTGCGGTGAGCCAACCTTTCGTCTCGGACATCAAGGAGCTGCGCCGGCGCGCCCGCGAGCAGATCGAACGAGGCGCCGTCACCGAGAACTACGGCGGGGACGTCCAACAGACGATCGACCTGCTGCAGACCGCGCTCGCCACCGAGATCGTCTGCGTCCTGCGGTACACTATGCACAACATCGCGGCCGTCGGGATCGACAGCGAGAGTGTCAAGGAAGAGTTCGCCGAGCACGCGCGCGACGAGCGCGAGCACATGGAAAAGATCGCGAACCGGATCAATCAGCTCGGCGGCACGCCAAATCTCGATCCCGAGGGCCTACAGACCCGCTCGGCGACGGAGTACGGCCACGCGCAAAAGCTGATCGACATGATCAAGGAGAACCTCGTCGCGGAGCGCATCGCGGTCGAGCACTACCGCGACCTTATTCGCTTCTTCGGCGACAAAGATCCGACGACGCGCATAATGCTCGAGGGCATCTTGGCCCAGGAAGAGGACCACGCCAACGACATGCACGACCTGCTGGTCGCGCACGAAGGGAAGCCGTTCCTCAACTCTTAGTGTCCCGGCTGTTGCGCTCGCCCGGATTGCCCAAATAGCCGTTCTCGCGAAACCACGTTACCGCGCGTTCGAGCGCGCCGCGAACGGATGACGGTCGATACTCCAGCTCGCGTTCGGCCTTCGACGAGTCCGCATACATGCGTTCGCGCGACATGCGAACGCCCTCGATCGGCACGTTCGGAGTGCCGCCGGTAATGCGACTCCACAGTTCGTCGCAGTAGGCGGCGGCGAGCGTCAGAGGGTACGGGGCGCGCCAGGCCGGCATCGGCTTCCCCGTGATCTCCGCGAGCGTCTGCCAGATCGAGTCCATGCTCAAGTTCTCGCCGCCGATGACGTAACGCTCGCCTGTCCGGCCCCGCGTCAGCGCCGCGACGTGAGCCCGGGCAACGTCTTCGACCGCAACCAAATTCATGCCGCCGTCGCCGGGTGCTTTCGCGACGATCTTGCCGCGCATAAAGTCGAGGACCAGCTTTCCAGTCGGCGTCGGCTTGTGGTCGCCGGGACCGACCGGTGCGGTCGGAAGCAGCGCAACGATCGGAAGACGCCCAGCGAACGCGGCGCGCTCCTGTTCGAGTTTCGAACGGTGATAGCCGCTCTCCGCGTGACCGAGCGTCGCCGAGCTCGACGTGAGCACGCCGTATTCGACGCCTCCGAGATGCGCGGCGAGCATCAAGCCCGCCGTTCCGTCTACGTTGACCGCGCGTAACGCGCGCCGCTCCCGGGGCGCGAACGAGTAGAGCGCCGCGCAGTGCACGAGGTAGCGACAGCCGTGCAGGGCGCGAGCGAATCCGCCCACGTTGCGCAGATCGCCCTCGACCCACTCTACGTCAAAGCGTCCGTTCGCGGGCCCGCGGGCCAACGCGCGAACGGCGTAACCAGCGCCGACCAGCTCGCGCAGTACGTGCGAACCGACGAAACCGGTGGCACCGGTGAGGAAGACGCGATCGCCGGTCAAAGGGCTCGCCGCCCGTTGAAAGGTACTACGCGAGACAAGGGAGGGCAGCATGAAGCTTCCATTCGTAGCAATTGCGGCGGCGGTCGCCGTTTTCTTCTGTGGATGCGGGAGCAACGGAGTTTCCGGCGCGAGCGTGCCGTCATCTTCGGGCGTGCTCGCGTTACCGATGGCGATCGACGCGACTGATGGTGCGGCCGCCGCCTATTGCCGGCAAACGGGCGGCGAGGTCGAGGTCCGGCGACCGGTTTACGGCAGCAACGGATCGAGTCTGCTCTTTCTCTCGGGGGAAAAGAGCTTCTGCCAATATACGCGTAAGAAAGACGGCTCGCGCATCCACATTCTCCTCGGCACGCTCTACACCACGAAGCCGTCACTTGCCGCGCTAGCCTACATCCTAAAACCACCCCCGGGTTCGTGCCAAGGGAATCCCGCGTCGTGTTATTGCTCCCAACTGGGTGGCTCGGATCAATTCGGCGGCACGTCGGGCGCGGGCGGCGGATGGTACGAGAAGAAAGGGATCGATCAAACCCTCGAGGCGTGCATCTTCCCTGACATGTCGTCGATCGATTCTTGGGGACTCGCCTATCATGCGAACGGAATCATCCGCGGCATCGACTTGCAGAAGGTGATGCGCTATAAGTATCCGGGACGAACGTAGCCGACGACCGCCGGATGATCCTCAGTAGCGGATATCATACCGTACCGCCCGGTAAGCTCGCAGACGTCCAAACTTTCTTGGAGATGCGCGAGATGCCGGTGCTGCGACCGTGTCCCGATGCGGCATGGAACCTGGAGTATCTCACGCAACCGGATCTGCCGCGCTACCGGGAGCTGGTCCACCGCGTCGGGGACGATTACTTATGGGCCTCCCGATTGGCCATGTCGGACGACGAACTCGAACGCTTCCTCACCGATCCCGGCGTTGAGCCGTATTTGCTGCGCAGTGACGACGGCGACGGAGGCATCCTCGAGCTCGACTTTCGAGTAGATGGCGAGTGCGAGCTGAGCCTTTTCGGCGTTGCGGCGCCGCTGATCAAGTCCGGAGCGGGTCGCTGGTTGATGAACCGTGGAATCGAAATCGCCTGGTCGCACCCAATCGATCGCTTCTGGCTGCACACCTGCACGCTCGATCATCCGAATGCGCTCGCCTTCTACCGGCGCTCCGGTTTTCGCCCCTTCAAGCGTGAAGTCGAAGTTTATGACGATCCTCGCGCGATCGGCATCACGCGAACCGACGCCGCCCCACAGGTCCCGATCCTGTGAAGCTGCTCTACCAAGACACGCCGATTCTCACGTGACGCTACCCGATGAGATAACGGTGCACAACCGTAGACGAGGGCGGCTCTGTGCCGCTGCCGCCCTGTTTACGCTTGCGCACTGCGCCGGCGCGGGATCTTCGGACCGGAGTGCCGACTCCAGCCTGCCACTCCCGGCGCAGCGCCCGACGTCCACGCTCCTGTACGTCACCGATCGGGCGCTGCAGGCCGTCGTTGCATTCGACACGTCCGGCAGAAAAGTCGCCGAGTATGATTTTAACGACGTCGTCTTCGACGTCGTCACCGATAGCCACGGGAACGTGTACGTCATGTACGCCGCCCACGGCGCCGACAAGGTCAAGGAACTCTCGCACGACCTGTCTACCGTGATCGCCACGTACTCGACCGGCGCGCTCGGATTCAACCTCGCGATCGACGTTGACGATAACCTGTATGTCGAGCACCTCGCAGACGCGGGCGAGGACATTTACGAATATCGGTACGGTTCGACCACGCCCCGGAAGGTGTACGCCGTCGCGGACGCCGGCCTCGGCATGACCGGCATCTCCGTACGCGACGGCTTCATCTACACGCCGGTCAAGGTCTATCAGGTCGAGCACGAGTTCTTTTCGTGCCAGGTCAACGCGCCCACGAGCTGCGCTTTTGAGTATGTCGTCACTGCAGCCGATTGCGGCTTCACGACGACGGTCCACAACGGCGCCTTCGTGTGGTACGGCTCGCCGTACTTCATTCAGAAGATCGCGCTGTCAGAATATCGGAAGCGTGGAAGGGTCGAGTTGCCGTCCGGCTTCCAACCGGGTTGGGCCGGATTCTGCTCGCTGCACAACTACGGTCACTTTGCGTGGCTGCCGATCACGCCGTCGTCAGGCACCGGGTCGGCGCGAGTTATCGAGCTCGACCTGCACCGCGGCGACATCGTTGCGAACGTGGGCGCCGGCGTGCTGAGCGAGCCGGTCGCCGCTTTTTACGGTAACGGCTTCACGCCGTAACGCGCCAATTCGAAGACCGGGTCACGATCGAAGCCGAGCCTCCCGTAAAACTCAGCCAGGTGCGGCTCGCTGCGCGGCAGCTCGACCATGACGCTCGCCGCATTCGTCTCCCGAGCATATTCGATTACCCGCTCCACTAAACGCCGCCCGATCCCATGATTTCGTGCGACCTCGTCGACGTACAGATCGCTCAGAAACCATATCCGGCGGCAATACCACGACGACCAGAGCGGATAGAGCTGGATAAAACCGACGGCACTCTCACCGTCACGAGCCACGAAGATCTCCGACTCGCCGTTCGACAGGCGGTCTTCCAAGAAACGGCGTGACTCTTCGTCGCGATTACCGCCGGTAAAGAACGCTCGATAGGCGTCGAACAACGGGACGATGGCGTCGACGTCGCTACGAGTTGCCTGCTCGACGCTCACCCTGAGATGGCCTTCGCCGCGGCCGCGGAATTAGTTGCCGAAGGCGGCGCGGACCGACTCTTTGAACGAAGCGGTCGTTTGTATGACGGCGGTCGGCTCGTATCCGCAGTGTGCCATGCAGTTCTCGCACGACTCGTGCTTGCCGCGGCCGTACTTTGACCAGTCGGTCTCTTCAAGCAGCTCTTTGTACGTGCGGGCGTAGCCTTCTTTGCTCATCAGATAACACGGACGCTGCCAGCCGAAGACCGTGTAGCACGGGATGCCCCACGGCGTGCACTCGAAGTCGACCTTCCCTTCGAGGAAGTCGAGATAGAGCGGGCTGTGGTTGAGCCGCCACTTCTTCCGCTTGCCGCCGGCGAACGCGGTTTGGAAGATCTCGCGCGTCCGCTTGACGCCCAAGAAGTGCTCCTGATCGGGGGCCTTCTCATACGCGTAGGCGGGCGAAATCTGCATCATGTCGACCTTGAGGTCGTCGTTGAGATAGTCGAGCACTTCGCGAATCGAATCCGGACCGTCCTGAGTGAAGAACGTCGTGTTCGTGAAGACCCGGAACCCGCGCGCCTTTGCCTCTTTGATCGCATCGATCGCCTTGTCGAAGACGCCCTGCCGGCAGACCGACTGATCGTGGCGTTCGCGCATGCCGTCGAGGTGAATCATCCACACGAAATAAACGGAAGGCTTGAAGAGGTGAATCTTCTTCTTCAGCAGCAGCGCGTTCGTGCAGAGAAACACAAACTTCTTGCGCTTGACGAGCTCCTCGACGATCTGCGGCATCTGCTCGTGCACGAGCGGCTCGCCGCCGGCGATCGAGATCATCGGCGCGCCGCACTCTTCGACCGCCGCGATGCACTCTTCTACGCTAAGCCGTTGGCGCAGAATCTCGTCGGGGTGCTGAATCTTGCCGCAGCCTGCGCACGCTAGATTGCATTGAAGCAGCGGCTCGAGCTCCAGGACGAGCGGATACTTCTTCTCGCCCTTGAGCTTCTTGCCGGCGACATATTTCGCGACGGCGATCTTCTGTTGGAGGGGCATGCTCATAATTGGATAGCCGGTTCCTTCACGGTTTCACTGGCCTGTCCTTCGCCCGCCCGCAGCTTCGCGTCCGTCGCGAGCGCCATGGTCGGGAAAAGGTGGCGATAGAGATGGTAGTTGATGTAAAAGTCGCCGGGAAAGCCGGTGCCGGTGCATTCAGGCTCATCCCAGGTCCCGTCGCGTCTCTGCCGTTCGCACAGGTAGGCAAGACCCCGTTCGACCGCCGGGTGTTGCGCATTGCCGCTCAGCTGGATCGCAAGCACGGCCCAGGCAGTTTGCGACGGCGTGCTCCGTCCGATCCCTGCAAACGACTCATCGACGTACGAGTGACAGCTCTCGCCCCAACCGCCATCGGCATTCTGAACGGAGACCAGCCAGGCGACGGCGCGTTCGATCATGTCTTCCCCCGTCCGCAGAGCGACGAGCGCCGAGATCACGCACCACGTGCCGTAGACGTGGTTCACGCCCCAGCGCCCATACCACGAGCCCCACGGCTTCTGCGTCTCGCGCAGATATTCTAAGCCGCGCGCGACGTATCTATTGTTCGTGTCGTATCCGAGCGCGGCTAGCATCTCGAGCACGTGAGCCGTGACGTCCTCCGTCGGCGGATCGATCATCGCGCCGAAATCGGAGAACGGCATCCGGTAGAGCAGCTCCCGCGTGTTGTCGCGATCGAACGCCGCCCACGCGCCGTTGCGCGAATCCATGGCCAACGTCCAGCGCCTGGCCCGCTCGACGGAAGCGGCGACGGCATTGCGATCGCCGCCCTCGAGCAACGCGAGCACGACGATCGTGGTGTCGTCGATGTCGGGATAGGCATCGTTGTCGAATTCGAAGGCCCAGCCATTGCCGCGCGTTTCCTTGCACTTCATGCGCCAATCACCCGGCGCATTGTCTGGAATCTGTTCGCGCAGCAGCCAGTTGACGGCCGAGCGCATCGCGGGATGCGATGCGTCAAATCCCGCCAGGCCGAGCACGCGCACCGCCCATGCCGTGTCCCAAACCGGCGACATGCAGGCTTGAAAGCGCCAGCCTTGCGCATCGTCCAATATGAAGCGACGCATTCCCTCGATGCCCTTTCGCATGACGGGGTGATCGAGGGAATACCCCATCAAATCGAGCGCGATCAACGAGTAGACCCACGGGGGCTGAATGCCGCCCCAACTCCCATCGGTCTCTTGACGGTCGATCACCCATTGCGCTATGCGTTGACGCGCAACATCGCGACCCGGTTGACGCGAAAACCGTTCGTACAATTTTTGCAGGCGCTCCATGTACAAGAGCCAATGGCGCCGCCCGCGAACTCGGCGGCACTCATCTTCCGTGCCTGCCAGCACGATCTCGCGGACGTCGACGCCCAGGTCGCGCACGGGCCGCTTGGAAACGACGATTGTCAACGGCGCGACGGTGCCGCGTGCCCAGCAGGCAAAGTCGTAGAGATTGAACGGCATCCACAACGGAAAGTTCACGAGCTCGGGCGGCAACGACGGCACGCCGGACCATGGATACGCACCGAAGAGCGCGAGCCAAATCTTCGTAAAGACGCGAGCGTTCGCGACGCCTCCGCGGCCCAGAATTACGTTGAGGGCCTTGCGCATCGGCTCGCTCTCGGGATTGACGCCGAGCACCTTGAGCGCGACGTAGGCTTCGATCGTCGTGCTCAAATCCGCAGGCCCGTCAAAGTAGAGCGCCCACGAGCCGTCCTCGCGCTGGTTGCCCACGATATGGGCGATCGCGCCCGCACGAAACTCGTCCAGCGGCAGACCCAAGAACCGAAAGAGCAGGACGTGCTCCGCCGTCATCGTGACGTTCGTCTCCAGCTCGCCCGACCACCAGCCGTCGGTCGACTGCGCTTGTAAGAGCCAGCCCACCGCGCGGTTCAGCGCCGGCTGCACTGCCGGAGTCTCGGCCTCGCGCGCGACCGGTTGCGGCGCGATCTTTGCCTCGAGCAGAGCCTTCGCGGCCAGCCGCCCGCTGCGAACCGCCGACTCCATCGTGTCGGGCCAGCCGGTCTGCGTCCACCCGCCGGCGATCGCGACATTTGGATAGGCCGTGCGTTGCGCGGTTCGCTTGCGGCCCACGCGCGGCAGCCACGTGGCATCCGGATTGCGCGTGACGGCGCTGCGGATGAGCTTTGCCGCCTTCAACGCGGGCAGAAACGCCTGCACTTCGCGCCACGCGAGCGCTTCGAGCTCGGCCGTCGGCAATCGCAGATACTGATCTGCCGCGCTGATGCTGCAGCAGAGATAACCCGGCGATTTTTCAAAGATCCACTGCAGCGGCGATTCCAGGGCCGCCGCGAAATCGAGGCCGATGCTTCCGGCATCGTGCCACAGGTGCACGTCGATGATCGGATACGCGTCGTAAGCGTCGAGGTTCGCTACCGCGTAGCGCTGCGGATCGCCCAGAAGGTTCGCGAGCTGACGTGGAGGCACCGCCAGCACGACCGCATCGAACGTTGCAGTGTCGCCCTGAGCCAGCCGAAGGGCCACACTGCGACCTGCCTCCGGCGCGATGCCGAGGACGGCCGTGGAAAGATGGACCGCGTCCAGTTTCGCCGCGGCCGCGGCCGCGAGATGCGCGAGCGGCACTTTCGAGAACCCGAACCGAGCCGCCGAAGCGTCCTCCAGGAAAGCCGTGCGCAACACAAACATCGCGTCGGAAGCGGCGACGCGATCGAATGGTGCGTTCAGGGCCGGAATAAAGAACGGATCCCAGAACCCGCGGCGCTCGCCCGCGCCTTGTTTGTTCCGCACCAACCACTGCTCGAACGATTCTTGCGGTGTCATCCCGAGCGGAGTCGAGGGACACCGCAGGAGCGCTCGTCCAATATTCAGTTTTTCGCCGAGCGTAAGATGCGGATAGGTCGCAAACGAGCCCAGCAGATGAAATGGTGCCGGGAACGCGCCGGCGCTCAAGCGCCCGGCGGTGCCGTTACGAGCGAGTATTCGCGCGTCGAAGCGATCCTGCAGACGCAGCTGCTGCTCCATCCCGACGGACCGCGCGAACTCGATGAACTCGTTGCAGCAGGCCAAGAAGACGTGCTGTCCATTATCGACTTCGACGCCCTCGAGCTCGAACGACGTGGCGCGGCCGCCCAAAAGGCGGCTGCGCTCGAAAAGCTCCACGTGTGCTCCGGCGTCTTTGAGGCGGAGCGCGGCCGACAATCCGGCCAGCCCGCCGCCGACGACGGCTACGCGCTCGAGAGCCACGACCGGACGACGACTCGCAGCTTTTCCGTCTTTGAGAGCGCCGCGCGGGCGCGCAACGGGAGCCCGGGATCGCGCTCGATTTTCTTGAGCAGCTCCTCGTAGATCCCAGCCATCGTCTGAACGCACGCGGCCGGACGCCGCGGAATGTAGCGCAGTACCTCGTAGCCCGTCGCAAAGTAACGCCGCGCCCTCGAGATGTGATGGGCGACCAAGTCGTACCAGCCGGGATAGATCTCACCATCCACCAGCGCCGGCTCCGGAATGCCAAAACGCGTCAGCTCGTCCTGCGGCAGGTAGATGCGCTTCATCTCGACGGCATCTTCGCGAACGTCGCGGAGGATGTTCGTGAGCTGCAGCGCCAACCCGAGGTCGTCCGCGCGATCGAGCGCGACGGGATCGTCGAATCCGAAGATGCGCACGCACATGCGGCCGACTACCGAGGCGACCAGATTGCAATACGCTCGGAGGTCCTCGAACGTCGCGTAGCGCGAGCGGCTGAAATCCATCTCGACGCCATCGACAAGCATTTGGAGCTCCGATTCGGGTATGTCGTAACGTTCTACGGCCTCGGCCAGAACGCGGAGAATCGGGTCATCGCCGGACTCGCCTCGTACGCAGCGCGCGATTCGCTCGCGGTGAACCGCGAGCCGGGCCGGCAGGTTCTCGATGCCCACGGCGTCGGCTTCGTCGTCGACTTGTCGCGCGAAGTTATAGAGAGCATAGATCGCCATACGCTCGTGATAACCCAGTGAAATGAAACCCCAATAGAAATTCCCGGCCTCGCGCTTGGCCATCTCTCGGTTGAAACGTTCGGCGCGATGCTGCTCCGATTGAGGTTGGGCTCTGCCCAGCAGAGCGCGTGGAAGGTTGATCATCTAAGCTGTACGGCCTCGGGCAAAACTCTCTAATGCGGCGCGGACCACGAGGGAGACCTTCGTGGGAGCCGACACGCTCGGCCGCTCATGCTCCGTCTTATACCCGATTGCCTGTATCGCATCGCAAATTGCCAAGCCGCCCATGCGGTAGAGCGCGAGTTGCAGGCGCAGGGGCCGCGGAACGTAGCGTTGGAGGGGCGTCGCCGACGCGAGCAGCGCGCGGGCCCGCTCGACCATGCTTTGCGCGGCACCGGCGATGCCTTTCTCGGCGACGTCGCTTTCGACCAAATAGCGCCGGCCGATTGCGGCGTCGCGACTCACGTCTTGCGCATGGTTGGCGAGCTGCAGCCCGATGCACACGTCGTCGGAGAGGCGCTGCGCTTCGGCGTCGCGCACGCCGAAGACCTCGAGGACCATTCGACCAACCGGCGCCGCGGACAACCGGCAATATCCCTCGAGCTCGTCCCAGGTGCGATAGTGCGTCACGTACTGATCCTGAACGTTGGCGGCGATCAGATCCAAGAACGGCGCGGCGCTCATCGCGTGCTTCTCGAACGTCTGCGCGAGCGCGACGAGCACGGGATGAACCGGAGGCGTGCCGTTGACGAAGGCCTCAACTTCGGCGCGCCATCGGTCCAGCCGCACGAGCGCGCTACCGTTCGGACTTTCGTCGCCGAGGTCGTCGGTCGTGCGGCAATACGCGTAGATGCGAGTGAGATCGCGCCGCGTGTCGGCGTCGACGAATCGCGAGGCCACGCTGAAGTTCTCGTAGTGGCGACGAGTCAGCATTCGACAATACGCATCGGCGGCTTCGAGATTCAGACCCATCGGTGTCCTGTCACTCGCACACCCTCGTAATTGTCGCGGGCAGTTCTGCGATCGTGCGCGCGCCCACGCAGAACATCGCAATCCGCAGCGTCTCGACGAACTCCTGCGCAAGCTCGTCCGCCGCTTCAAAGCCCTTGTTCGCGGCGCGCAAGAACGGCCCCGCGATGCCGACGAGATTCGCGCCGAGCGCGAGAGCCTTCGCGACGTCGAGGCCCGTCCGAATGCCGCCGCTGGCAATCAGCGTCTCCAACGGCGCCACCTGCCGCGCCGCGATCAAACATTGTGCGGTCGGAATTCCCCAGCCGGAGAACGCACCGGCGACGCGCGCTCGCCACGGCTCGTCGATCCGATGACGCTCCACCTCACTCCAGGACGTTCCGCCCGCCCCAGCGATATCCACCGCGGCGACGCCGGCGTCGAACAGCGCGCGCACGTCCGACGAGCCGATGCCCCATCCGACCTCTTTGACCACGATCGGGAAGTCTGCCTCGGCGCAGAGCGCGGCGATTCTTCGCAACAGTCCTCCAAAGCACGTGTCGCCCTCCGGCTGCAGCGCCTCTTGCAGCGGATTGAGGTGCAGCACGAGCGCATCGGCGTGCAACAGCTCGACGAGATGCCGGCAATCTGCCGTCGCGTAGCCCTTATTGAGTTGCACCGCGCCGATGTTGGCGAAGAGCGCGATGTCGGGCGCTTCCGCGCGCACGTCGAACGTTTCGAGCGAATCCGGCGACTCGATCAGCGCTCGACCTGAGCCGAGGCCCATCGCCAGCCCGCGTGCTTGCGCGACGCGCGCGAGAGCCTCGTTGATCCGCTGCGCTTCGGCCGTTCCGCCCGTCATGCACGAAACCAGGATCGGCGCCGCGAGCCGCCGGCCGAAGAGATCCGACGCCATGTCGACTTCGGCAAGGTCCATCTCCGGCAACGCGCGGTGCGCAAAGGTAAAAGCGTCGAAGCCGCTATCGACGCCCTTGCTGCCGACGTCGCGCTCGATGTTGATTTGGAGGTGCTCCGCCTTTCGCGAAGGCGTCGTCCGTTCAGGCCGCTCGTTGCGCAACGTAGAGAGCGACTTCCTCAAAGATTTCGAGATCGGCGCGACCGGTATGACGCCGCAGCGCCGCGACGGCCTGCTGCGCCGCGTTCTGCGCCGCGGCGGCGTCGCGCGCGCGCGCAGCGATGCCCAACAAGCGCCCGGCGCGCGCAAAGGAACGCGCGGCGCGGTCGCCGGCGCCCCCGACAATCGCTCCTGCGTGCAGGGCAGCGCCGGTCAACGCGGCCTCGGCGGTCGCGCCGCCGTTGGGGCGTTCGATCGCCTCGAGAACCGCCTGCCCGACGAGACGAGCGACCTGCAGTCGCCGGGCGGGATTTGCGACGTTGCCGGCAAGAGTGCGAAAGGCTACGGCATAGAGGGCGTCGCCCGCATTGAGGCTCTGGCCGAGGCCCCAACGCGCGATCGTTGCGGCCGACTCGTCGGCCAGCTCGTCGTGGAGCAGCATGAATCGGTCGAAGAGATCGAAGGCCGCTGCTACCGGCAGCGCATCCGCCAGGTCTTGGTTATGCGCGGCACAGGCCCACAGTACCAGAGCGGGACGATCCGGATCGCGAACGTATGGGCCGGCCAGGCGCTCGTCGATGATTCTGCCTGCCACGGCGGTAAATGAAAAGTCGATTCCACGCAGGTACTGTGCAACGCGAGCGCGATGAGCGCTCAGGGGAACCGCCGCCGGCAGCAAGGTCATCGTTCTAAGCTCTTCGACCGCGCGCGGGAGCGTGGCCTTCCTCATGTACCTCGTTCGAATGGGAGTGATCAACGGTGCGCATCGGGTCCGACGAACATAAAGAGCTTTTTTGCCGGTCGTTCATGGAATCGCACAAGACGTACGATCCGCAGGACTGGCCCTGGCCGGAGCTCGACGAAATTTCGCTCGCGCGCCTTCGCGCAATTCCGATCTGGACGATGGCACTGGAAGTGGAAATGGGCGCGGGCACCATGCTCGCCGGATATGCAAAGACCGAACCAGATCCGCTCGTCCGACAGACGCTCGAGCTGCAAGGATACGAGGAAGACCGTCACGGCCGCATCCTGGCGTGCATGATCTCGCGCTACGGTTTGAAGGTCGCGCCGCAAGTCCCCGACCAGGAACCGACCCGCGGCGCGTTCATCGACTTCGGATACAACGAGTGCGTCGACTCGTTCGCAGGCTTCGGCATCTTTCGCTTGGCGCGCGACGCCCGCATTTTACCCGAGGCGCTCACCTCGTTGTTCGTGCGCCTGCTCGTCGAGGAGGCGCGCCACATCGTCTTCTTCGTCAACTGGGTCGCGTGGGATCGTAATCGCCGCGGACTGCGCGGTCCGGTGCTGCAAGCGGCGCCCGCGCTGTTCAACTACGGCGCGGCGATCTGGCGCCGCGTCAAGGGCGGCACGGAGATGCAAGGCGGCGGCAACGGCAGCAGCGGTCAGGACACGCTCGATCTCTTCGGTGACATCCTCAGGGACCTGACGCCCACGGCGTTCGTTCGTGCGTGCGTCGAGGAGAACGACCGCTACATGGCGGCGTTCGATCCGCGCCTGCTCCGTCCGCGCGTGATTCCCGCGCTCGCGAAGTTCGCGCTCGCAATCCTCGAAACGATCGACAAAATTCGCGGGACGTTTAGTAAACCAGCGCCGCGTTCAACCAGCGATGCGTAGAATCTCGGTGGTTGGCGCTCTTCGGCTCGTGCTTAGCATGGGTCCGTTGATGGTGCTACTTGCGGGGTGCGGGGGATCACAGCCGCCGATCGGCGCAGCCCCAGGGAACGACGCCGTTCAGACGGCACGACACATAAAACGCTTTAGTTACACGGGCAGCGAGCAATTTTTTGTCGTACCGAAGTCGGTTCACGCGATAGCGGTCGTCCTAGTCGGGGCAGGCGATCCATCCGGTGGTTGGGGGGGACGAGTTCACGCGGCCATCCCGGTTACACCGGGTGAGAAGTTAGCTGTTTTCGTCGGCGGAAGCCAGTTGAACGGAGTGGGTGGTTTCAACGGGGGTGGCAACAGTTTCGGCAAGAACTTCGCCGCCGGCGGCGGCGGCGCGTCCGATATCCGCCAAGGCGGTGATCTTCTGAACAATCGAGTTGTAGTCGCGGGCGGCGGGGGCGGCCGCGGCGGGGGAGACGCCTTAGGCGGTTCGGGTGGGAACAGGATTGGGGGCTCGGGCGGAACCGGAGGTGAACCAAATGCCGGTGGCGGCGGTGGCGGCGGTACGCAAAGCAGCGGCGGATCCGGCGGACGCGGCGGTAATGGCTCTACCGGGCTCGGGCAGCCGGGTAAGGCGGGCGCTCTCGGTACGGGCGGCGACGGCGGCACGGGAGGCACGTTTGGTTCAATCGTGGCTGGCTCAGGGGCTGGCGGGGGCGGAGGGTACTTCGGCGGAGGCGGTGGCGGAGGCGGTTCTTACGACGTCATCTACGGCCGCGGAGACGAGGGCGGCGGTGGCGGCGGCGGATCCTCATACGCGGAGCCGAGTGCAAGGTACGTAAGAATGGCGCAGGGATGGGATGGCGCGTCAGGCGATGGCTTCGTCGTCGTCCATTGGTAGCCACATACCGTTTAGAACTTGAAGTAGATGAAGGTCGGCGAGATGCCCGGCCAGGTGAGCATCTCGAGCGCCAACAAGAGCCCCGCTAGCGCGCCAACTTGCGCGATCGGACGCAAACGGGGCCATGTGAGCGTCACGCTGTAGCGATCGAGCAGAAGGCGCATCGCACCAAACGCCACGATTCCCGCCGCCAGAACGGCTTGCCACCCGGTCAACAGCCACGCGCCTGCACCGCCGGCGAACAAGGCGTGATAAACCGCGGTTGCTCCTCCAAAACTCGAGGACCGGAAGAGCACCCAGCCCAGCGTGACGATCGTGAACGTAAGAGCGATGCGAGCGATTGCCGTGACGCCACGTGGCGCGGTACGCTCGTGGCCGATCCCCAAAAGTCGTTCGATGCAGAGCATCGCTCCGTGAAAGCCGCCCCAGGCGACGAACGTCCACGCCGCGCCGTGCCAGAGTCCGCCTAGGAGCATCGTCAGCATGAGATTGCGCAGCGTTGCGAGCTTGCCGATGCGACTTCCGCCCAGCGGGACGTACACGTAATCGCGCAACCAAGTCGAGAGCGTTATGTGCCAGCGGTGCCAGAAATCGGTGACGCTCGTCGCCAGGTACGGCATGCGGAAGTTTTCGGGAAAGACGAACCCGAACAGACGCGCGCATCCGATCGCGATGTCGCTGTAGCCGGAGAAATCGAAATAGATCTGCATGCCGAACGCAAAGACGGCGCTCCAGGCCGCGGGAGCGCCCGGATGCGACGCTACAGAACCGAAATACGCGTTGGCCACGTCGGCGAACTGATCCGCAACGGCCATCTTCTTCACCAGCCCGAACCCGACGCGCGCGAGTCCATAGCTCACGTCATCGGGTCCCGGAGGCCGCCACGCGAACAGCTCGCCGAAAAACAGTCCGGCGCGCACGATCGGCCCGGCCAGCAACTGCGGGAAGAACGCCAAGTAGAGCGCGTAGTCGAGCGGTTTTCTTATGGCGGCCATCTTCCCGCGATAGACGTCGACCAGATACGAAACGCTCTGAAACGTGTGAAAGCTGATTCCGATTGGAACGAAGAGATTCACGAGCCACGGATTTTGATGCATCCCGATCAGCGCCGCGACGGTGCCGCTCGCGAAGTTCGTATATTTGAAGCTGGCGAGGAACGCCAGATTCGCGGCGACGCCCAGAGCGAGGAGCAGCCGAGGATCGCGCCGGCGCACCTCGCGCGAGCGCTCGAGGGCGAGAGCGATGGCGAAATCGCTCGCGGTCAGGATCCACAGGAACAACACGTACCACGCGTTCCAGCGAGCGTAGAAGTAATAGCTGGCGACGAGCAGCACGTATCGCCCCACGCGCCGGGGAAGCCCATAAAACAGCGCCGCGACGATCGCGAGGAAAAGCCAAAACTCGTACGACTGGAAACGTAGCGGAATGCCGATGCCCGCAGCCGCGGCGAACCACGAGAGCGAATGATGCTCGCGCTGCGGGGGCGGTGGAGCAATTTGCGGCGCCGCTTGCAGCGGTGACGGTTGGGGAGCGGGGTCCGCGAGTGCCCGCGCGACATCCGCCCCGAGCAGCCGGCTAAAGCGGAGGCTGCCGTCGCGATTGAGATGATCCTCGTCGGCGAAAAGCCGCGGCTGCTCCAGCGCCATGTACCTCTCCGCCGGAATCAGGCGCGCGTGTGTGGAGAGCGCGATCTCCAGAAGCGATCCACTGGGACTCTGCGATGCCGATCGATGCATCGGCCGCGTCGGGATGCGGACGAAGATCACCGGCACGCCCGCGGCTTCATATTGCCGCGCAATGGATGCGAGCCACTCTTGCCGGTAGCGCGCGTACGAGGGGCTCGGCTTCGGGACCGCGAGCACCTGGGTCGCAATCGCGGCGCGTTCGTCCGCCGTCACGCCGGTCGGATAGTCGATCGCGCCGGTCGCAAAGTTCACGAGCAGACCGTCGAGCGTCTCGTTTCGCGGATGCGCGGTAAGCGGTGCGTACGTCACCGAACCCCTTGCCTCGTCGAGCGCGCGTACGCGCGCCGACGGATCGGCAGCTAACGCCTGGAAGTCGTCGCGCAGCTCGGGCCCGCGCAAGAAGAGATCGATTCCGTGCTCGACGCGTTCGCGCGGGTCCGAAAAGGAGCCGGCCAGCTTCGGAAAGTCGCTCAGGCGCGTCTGAAAGACGACGTACCGCAGATCCATCGGGCGATCGTCGCCGTCGAGACTCCCGATCGCACTATCGTCGTCGGCGTACGTGTCAACGGTGATGACGAGAGCGCGAAAGCGCTTCGAAAGCGGGTCGATCGCGCGCAGAAAGAACGGCCAGCAGCGCGGCGTCGTGCCGGGGACTCCGCCATTGAGAAAGCGCAGCGCGCCGCTCGCCGCGCTCGCCGCTTGCGGATCCAACCCGGAATACGTGCGCGAATCGCCGAGCACCAACACGTCGCGATTCGGCTCGCTTCGAAACGCGTTGAACTGCGCGATCGCCGCTTCGAAGCTGCCGGTGCTCGACGACGGATCGAGGACTCGTCGGTAGAGGCCGGCGCGAAACGCGAGGACGTCCACGAGAGCGAAGATCGCGAAGGCGGACGCGACAATAAAAAGGGCCGTCTTTCGCCACTCGAAGCGAGCCGGCGCCGGCGGGCGCATTGCCATTGCACGGAAGGATATGCAACACGGCGGAGCCGCCCCTGCGCAGCCCAGCGCAACTCACCGGGGTAAAGACTCGTCAAGCAATGAGCATGCAGCAGGGGCTCCAACACCGTGCGGCGGGGACGCGAGTCGGCCTCATCACCGTAACGGTGATGCTCGGGCTGATCATGGCGATCATCGACACGACGATCGTCAACGTTGCGATCAGCACGATCGGCGGCAACCTGGGCGCGACGGTCGACGAGGTCGCGTGGATAGCGACCGGCTATATTCTTGCCAACGTCGTCGTCATGCCGCTCAACGGGTGGCTCACGGCGCTCCTGGGACGCAAGACGTTCTATGCCGCGTCGCTCGCGCTGTTCACGGTCGCCTCATTGCTTTGCGGCACGGCGCGTTCGATATGGGTTCTCGTCTTCTATCGGGTGATTCAGGGCATCGGCGGTGGCGCGCTACAGCCGACCGCTCAGGCGATTTTGTTCGAGACGTTTCCACCCCAACGGCGCGGCGCGGCGATGGCGATTTTCGGCATGGGCGCGATGGTCGGGCCGGCAATCGGACCGACCCTGGGCGGATGGATCGTCGACAACGCCAGCTGGCCGCTGATCTTCTACATCAACATTCCGATCGGCGTCGTAGCCTTCTTGATGACCCTCGCATTCATTCCGAATCCTAAATACATCGCTAAACCTAAGGGCGGAATCGACTGGATCGGCCTGGGTCTGTTGACGGCGGGCTTGGCTTCGCTGCAGTTCGTCCTCGAGCAGGGCGAACGCGACGACTGGTTCCAATCGCAGACGATCCTGCTCTTCACGGTGATCTCAGCCGTCGCGCTCGTAGTATTCGTCCTCAAGACGCTGCGTGACCGGCATCCGCTCGTGGATCTCAAGGTGTTCAAGTTCCGGTCGTTTTCGGTCGGATCGTTCCTCGGCATCATCATGGGCTTTGGACTCTTTGGCACGGCGCTGATCTTGCCGCTCTTTTTTCAAACGACCCTCGGCATGACCGCGTTCGACACCGGCATGGCGCTGATGCCCGGCGCGATCTCCACGGCGATTTCGATGCTGATCATCGGCCGGCTGTTGAACCGAATCGACGGGCGCTGGTCGATCGTCTTTGGAACGCTGGTCTTTGCGTGGTCGAGCTGGCTGCTCGGCGGACTCAACACGCAGGCCGGCTACTGGGACGTCTTCTGGCCGCGGGTCGTCCAAGGCTTTGCGCTCGGGTTTCTCTTCGTTCCGCTCACGACGATTTCTCTGAGCGACGTCCCCGTGCCCGAGCTCGCCAACGCAACCGGTATATTCACGCTGCTGCGTCAGCTCGGCGGCAGCCTGGGCATCGCCATTCTCACTACGATGCTCGCGCATCAAACGGCGATCGCCTGGAACAATCTCGCGGCCGGCGTGACGCAAACGCACGGATACTCAACGGCACAGCTGACACAAATGGTCGGGCAGCAATCCGCGATGATCGCGTACAACTATCTCTTCCGCGTCACTGCCATCGTGTTCGTGCTGTCCACGCCGCTCGTCTTCCTGATTCGGCGCCCGCGGCGCATGCCGTCGGTGCAGGCAGAGGCAGCTTAAGGTACGTTGAAGCGGAGGTGACGCGGAACTTTATGCGTACCTTGCTCCACAGCTACCTGAGCGGCACATTACGAGTCGCTCGGTAGCTCGTTGTTACTGCGATTGCGATTTGGAGGTTTGTACATGATTCGCCTTGTCGGCCGTTGGTCTCTGTCTGCCGCGTTCGTAACGGTAGCCCTGGCCCTCACGGCCTGCGCTGGGAACAGCGGTTCGCCCGTGCCCCTAGCGCCTGACCAAATCCCGCCGGCTGGATTCCGCGACTCGGGAGCACTGCTCCGCGCTATGACTTCCGAAGGCATGCTGCCCGCGACTTGCCCGAAGCAATACATTAACTGCTTTACGGTCTCGCTCAAGCACGGCCTGGTTGTCGACTGGTGCTACGGCAACCAGAGCGCTCCGTGCGGAAAAACCAAGAATTACAAATGGAGCGGCGCCGTTTGCCATTCCACCGCTAAAACGTGTAAGCCCATCGAGCAGATGACCGCAAAATGGACCGGTCCTTTCCATTGCAAGACCTCGATCAAGCCTTGCGGCGGCTCCACGAAAGGTACATACGAAGTCGATACCATCTCGATCGGCAAGACTCCGCCCAAACAAACGAAGCAGTATGTCTATAAACAGGTGATCATTCTCTCGGGCCGCATCGGGGGCTACAGCGGACTCAACGTCGGCCCCTAAGAGTCCGGATCGTCTGGAGCGTCCAAAACGGGGAGGTCCGGCGGACGCCGAACCTCCTTCGACGCTAAAGTGTCCGGGCGGCGGCGTTAGTTTGAGATGACCATCTCCGACGTGCTCGACAGCTGGATACCCGCCGGCAAGAACGGGAGCATGAACTTGAACGGATATTGCACGGTTACTTCGGCTACGCAGCCCGGAGAGTTGCCGTTTGCGCTCACGACGCCGCTGGGACAGCTCGGAAAGCTCAAGCTTGCGCTGATGTTGTTCGCCGTCATTGCGCCTTCGGAGAGGCCTTGCACGTAAGGCTGGATGTCCGTCGATCCCTTCGCCGCGGGGCAGTGATCCAGCAGCGTGCACTTCGACCCGCGCACGATCGCCCAGCGCGCGCCTTGACGCGCGGCGTTCGTGACGAACGAGTACGTGTAGAGGGCACGCCCGAAATCGATGATCCCGAACATCACGGCCAGCAGGACCGACATCACGATGACCGTCTCCGGCAGGGTACCGCCGCGTTCGCCCCTTCGTGCTTCGACTTCGCTCAGCATGACATTACGGCGCTCAGGAGGACAAAGGGTATGGTTCATTGGTTGATCACCCGCATCACAGCCTTGCCGCTGACGGGAATGTTCGTCGGGATGCCCGGATAACTCATCAGCGACTTGAACGTCCCGGTGACTTGCACCGAAACGTAATAGATCGTGTTGGCCGGCGGCCCGTTCGTGCTGGTCGTGCAGGTTTGAAGCGCCCCGCCGTTTACCGTGCAGAGGGATTTCGCCGTGACGCCGCCGCCGCTAGCCGTCCAGTTCGAGAGGTTGAGGCCATCTTGCACAGCGGCGTTCTTTATTCCGGTGGTGTCCGTTGCCGTTGCCAAGCTCTGCGCGCCGTATTGCACGCCGGCGCGCGCCGCATTTGCGGCGACGATCGAGAGCATCGAGTAGCGGCCGACTTCGATCAGGCCGATCAGCATAAAAATCAATATCGGAGCGACGAGCGCGAATTCGATCAGGCTCGTCCCGGAGTCGGAGCGAAGCGATTTTGACGTCATTGCGCGAGCACCGTCGTCTTGATCAGCGACTGGCCCGCTACGGGTGAACCGAAATCTAGGCCTGAGCTGCCGTTGAAGTTTGCGTACGCCGCAACCACTACGGCGTACTGGCCCTGCGAGCCATTATAGTTCATCGATGCGCTCGGCGCGTAGATCAATCCGCTGAGATTCGTCGAGCTCGAGTTGAAGTTGATGCCGTTGCTGTTGCTCGGAACCTGGTAGTACGTGACGCCCGTGTAGTTTCCGGAGGTCGGCGGCGAGAGCGTCATGCTATTGACCTTGTTGAAGTTGGTGGTCGCTCCGGCTGGGATGTAGATCGTCACGCCGCTTCCGGTAATCGACGCCTTGTTAAAGTTGCTGCCCCCCGCGAAGACGTAGGTCCCCGGCTGCAGCGTTACCGTCGCCCCGTTCAGGCTGAGGTTGCTATAGCAGCCCGGCATCAGCACTCCGTTGTTGCTGTAGGTGCCGTTGCACGGCGAGGTCGAGGGCGGATTCGCGGCGAGGTTGGCGCACCCCGCGATCTCCGGGCACGGGTCGGCAACCGGAAGCATCTGCGCCGGCGACGCTCCGGTGAACGTGCCGCCGTTATTGCTGCCCGAGTAGTTCGCCTCACCGATCCCGGCCGCATCCACTGACGCGCTGTGGAAGTTCGCCGAGCCGTTAATATCGATGCTGCACTTCGGCGCCTGAACGCTGGCGTTGTTGAAATTCGTATTCTGGCCGGTTCCGAGCATGAAGATGCAGCCGCCGCCGTCCGCCGTTACTTCCGCGACCGCTTGGGTCGACTCGGCGATCCCGCCCGCATGGCCGAAGAGCCGCGCGAAGAATGACGCCACCTTCTGCGTGGTGATCGTCACCGAGACGGCGCAGGTGTTGCCGGCGAAGACGCCGGTCGTCGGCGGGTTGGCGATGGTAACGGTGACGTTCCCGCCGTTCGTGAAGCCGCCGTTGGCCGCATCGTTCTGAGCCGCCGTGGTAGCTGCGCTCTGATTCGGGCAGCTCGAATAGATGAGCTGCTGCGCTCCCCCGAGCGCCGCCGCGTCCGTCGCCGACTGCTGCTCGCGCAGTTGGTACCGCCAGTACCCGACGTCTACGGCCAGTCCCCCGAAGCCCATCAATGCCGCGAGGCAGATCGCGACTAGCGGCAGCACCTGGCCAGATTCACCCCTGCGCCTCATTCACAGCTCCTTCGTCCGGATTTTCCAGACAGCAAAGTCGCGCTTATTCTTACTAAGCACGACCGAAGACCGACGGGTCTCTTGAGCCCCCAGGGGATTATGCAACAGAAGGCGTTAACGCGTCAACAAAATTTAACGCAGGAAGCGGGGGAACAGCGTCCTGAAGGCAAAAAGGGGGCTCACGAGCCGCCGCTTTATCAAGCGGCAGCTTTAGCTGTTCATTCTCGCCTGTTCTATCAGGGAAGGAGTCTGTTGATGCTTGCCACCCTCACGTCCATGCTTCGCGACGACGAAGGCGCCACGATGGTCGAGTACGGCCTGATGGTAGCGCTGGTCGCGATGGTCGCCCTCGCCGCGGTGAAGCTGCTCGGGACGAACCTGAGCACGCTCTTCAACACCGTCGCGCAGACGGTTTAAGAAAGGGCTAGGGAGTGACCGTCACGGGTTGGACGATGCTCTCCTCGCCGAAGCCGTCGGTAAAGCTGGCCACGACGGTGTAACGGGTCGGGACGGTTACGGCGGGCGCTCGCAGTGTGACGACGTCCGCCTCCGCACCCGCCACCATACCAGCGACTTCCCGGGACTGCCCGTCATCGAGGGCGATCCGCATCCCATTTCGCGGCGACAGAATCCGAACCCGGATCGTGCCGCCGCTTTTCACGGTCGGGGTTAACACCTCAAACGTTCCGTTCGCGGCGTCGCTCGTGCTCGGCGCGGCCGGATTGTCGTCGCCGGCGATTGCCTGCTCAACGGGGGCAGCCTTACTCTCACCATTCACGACGACGAGACCCGCCATCGATTGTGCGATCGATCGGCCCTTGCTCACGTGAACCAGCACGCGCATCTCGCGCGGGGTCGAGACCGCCGGCACGACGAGCTGCGTCTGGCCGTCGTGCGAGAACGGCCGCTGTTCCCAAATCGTACCGTCGGCCCCCAGAAGCCGAACGTAGCCGTCGTCGCCGCTGGCGGCGTAGGCGACGTCGACCGTCTGACCGGGTCGCGCGACGACGGGCTTGATCGACACATCCTGGATCTCGGCCGATCCTCGCCCCTTTCCGACGATCGCATTGAGCACACGCGTCTCCGTCACCGTGCCGAGCGGGCCGGACATGACCATCTGCAATGTAAATGCGCCGGGCTGATTTGAGGCCGGAACGCCGATCGGGATCGATCCCGAACGATCCGCGAGATCGCCGCCTTGCAGACGGCGGCCGTCCGGCGCCGTTACGGAATATGCCAACCGGCCCGCACCCGAGGCGCCGTACTCGGCGGTGACGGTGGTTCCCGCGAGGGCCTCCGGCGGAACGGCGAACGCGGCGATCTGCGGCAGCGATGCGCGCAGCCCGGCTGCCGACCCGAGCGCCAACGCTCCGGCGGCGAGGCACGCCAGCGCGAATCGAGAGTAGGTTTGGCGTACCTGCCGCCGCAGCGGGACGGCCGCTTCGACGATACAATGCACGCCGTCGCCGGCAACCTCCGCGATCGCGCGATCGAACGAAGCGAAATCCTTCGGCCAAACCGGGATCTGGGTCGAGCTGGTCGTCAGCGGTTCCACCTCAAAGCTAACCGGATAGGCGAGCGCGGCGTCGCCGTTGCGCGAGAGGATCCACGTGCGGCATATCAGCGCCGACGCGGTTCGATTTACGATTCGCAGAGCGTAGATCGCGACGCCGCGGCGCTCGTCGAAGCTCTCCAAAGCGAAGAAAGCCGAAACGGTGCCGGCCAACGTCTGAAGCGCCATTCCCGCGCTGCACCGCGCGGGCGAGTCGAGTTCCGCCGGCGCCCGGAGCGCCAGCGCGGTGCTCATTGCGAGATAACCATCTGCGACGTGCTCGACATCGGGTACGTCGGGAAGTTTGCATTCATGAAGGGCAGCAAGAACTGAAACGGATACGTGACCGACACGGTCACGATGCAGCCGGGCTGCTTTCCGGACAACCCCGGTGGACAACCCGAGCTGGGCCAGTTCGCGGTGACGCTGATGTTGCTCGCGACCGTCGCTCCCTCCGAGAGGCCCTGCACGTACGCCTGAACGTCGGAAGACGAGGCGTTGCAATGGTCGAGCTGGGTACACTGCGCGCCGCGCACGATCACCCAGCGCGCGCCTTGGCGCGCGATCTGCGCTACGAACGCATACGTGTACATCGCGCGGCCGAAGTCGATGATGCCGAAGAACAGGACCAGCAGCACGCCGATGACGATCGCGGTCTCCGGAAGGCTAGCGCCGCGCTCCCGCAGTTTGGCCGGCTTCATTGGTTGCCTACCGGCATGATCGCGGTCGCGGTGACCGGAATCGAGTGCGGGATGCCCGGATAGTTCAACAGCGAGTTGAACGTGCCGGTGACCTTTACTTGCACGTAATAGACCAAATTGGCGGGTACCGCGTTGGCCGTGTTTATCGGGCACGTCGAGGCCTGACCACCGACCGTGCACGTGATCGACGACGTTACCTGCCAGGCCGAGAGATTCTGCCCGTCCGCAATCGCGGCGCTCTTGGTCTTGGCTCCGTTCCCTGCGGCGTCCGCAGCAGTCTCCGTGGTCTGCGCCGCATACTGAACTCCGGCGCGGGCGGCATGCGACGCGACGATGCCAAAATAGAGATAGCGCGTGACCTCGATCACGCCGACCATCATAAAAATGAACACGGGCGCCAGCAGCGCGAACTCGACCATGCTCGTTCCGGCGCTATCCCTGGCATCGAATTTCCTGCGACTAATCATTGTGCCACCACCGCCTGTTTGATAAGGGACTGTCCAGGAGGCGGCGTCGCAAAGTCGTACGGGCTGCTACCGTTGAAGTTCGCCGCGCCGAAGACGAGGATCAGATACTTGCCGGCTGCACCGTTGAAGTTCACCGAAGTCGCGCCCGGCGCGTACATTAGGCCGCTGAACGTCTCGGTCGAGCCGTTTAGGTTGGGGCTCTGAGTATTGCTCGGAACTTGATAGTACAGCACGCCCTGCTGCGAACCGCTGGTTGGGGGTGAAAGGTTGGCATTCGCTATGCCGTTGAAGTTCGGCGGCGTCCCGCTCGCGGTCACGTACATGGTCACGCCGCTGCCCGTGATGCTCGCGCCGTTGAAGTTCGTGCCGCCGTTGAACACGTAGGTTCCCGGCAGCATCGTGACCGTGGCGCCGTTCAGGTTCAGGTTGTTGTAACAGCCGGGATTGAGGTTTCCGACATAGCCGTTACCGTGGAAGTCGGTGCAGTTACTCGTCGAGGGCGGATTCGCAGCGAGGTACGCGCACCCCGAGATCTCCGGGCACGGATCCGATACCGGCAGCATCGGCCCTGGCAGGCCCTCCGTGAACTGAGCTCCGTTGGTGTTCGGCGGCGGCCCGGCGTAGCCGATGTTCAGGACGTGGACGTTCGAGCCGTTGAAGTTCGCCGTGTCGTTGATCAGCACGCCGCACTGCGACGCGTTTAGTGTTGAGCCGTTGAAGTTTTGGCTAATCGTCGGACTCAAGAGAAAGATGCAGCCGCTGCCCGTCGCGGATACCTCGGCGACGGCCAGCGTCGTCTCCGGCATGCCCGATTGATAGCCGAAGAGACGCGAGAAGAACGTTGCGACGTGCTGCGTCGTGATCGTCACCGAAACGGCGCACGGATTGCTGGCGAACGGCCCGCCGACCGGCGGATTGTTCGGAGTGACCGACGTGTTGCCGGCCAAGGGGAAGCCGTTGTTCGCTGCGTTGGCCAGCGCCGCGCTCTTGGCGGCGTTTGCGTTCGGACAGCCGGCGTGGAGCAGCGCTTCGGCGCCGCCCGCCGCCGCCGCGTCCGTCGCGGTCTGCTGCGCCTGTTGGCGATACTCCAGGTATGCGACGTCGACGGCGATGCCCGCGAAGCCCATGAGCACCGCGAGCGAGACTGCGATCAGCGGCAATACCTGCCCCCGTTCGCGGCCGCGCCTCACCGCGTGACGACCTCGGGCGTCATGACGAAGACCACGTCGGACTGTTGATTCTGATAGCTAGTGGAGGTGAAGAGCTTTCCGAGAATGGGAATCGAGGAAAGCAGTGGGATTTTAGATATCGTTTTCATCTCAAGTCGATTCACGAGGCCCCCGAGAATGATGCTCTCGCCGGGGCGGGTAATTACGTCGGTTGAAAGTTTGCTGACGATCAGGGCCGGTATCGTGAAGCCCGAAACGACCACGGCGTTCGCGTAGTCGAGACGCGAGACTTCGGGGGCCACCACGGCATGCACGGAGCCGTTCCCGAGAATTTCCGGAGTTACGTTGAGTTGCACGCCGTAGGGCTGATAGGTCACGTTCACGAGGCCGAGACCCGTCGACGTGACGACCGGGATCTCGCCCCCGACGAGGAAGGTCGCCTTTCGGCCCGGGCTCGTCACCAAGTTCGGGCTCGAGAGCACCTTCGCGTGCCCCTCCTGCATCAAGAGATTCAGCGTGGGCGCGAGGGTGATCGTGCGGAAGAACGGCTGCACCGTAAACCCGAGCCCCGAGCCCAATGCCGTGGGCGATTCGACGATCGGGAACGACGGCGAACCTATACTGTAGTTTGTTGGATTCACACCCGGTGTAAACGTCGCCGAGTTTAGCGAGATACCGAGATTGGATTGCGCGGTCTTGTCAACTTCGAGCACGTAACACTTGATGTCGATCTGGCTGTTGTTCAGTGAGTTGATGCGATCGATCAGCTGGCCGTTGCTCGCGAGATACGGGCCGGCGAGCCCGCGGGCCCGATCGAGAATCGCCTGCGCCGTAACCGCATCGGTCGCGTTGCCGCTGACGATCACGTTGCCCTTGCCGTCGGGGTCGACCCGGATGTTGCTCGCTCCGGAGATGTTCGCGATCGAGCGCTGCAGGTTGCCGAGATTCTGGGAGATGGTCACGGCATTGACGAGAACGGCGCCCTGCCCTTTCATTACGTCGACGAAACGCGAGACGATGTCGTTGACCTGCTGGAACTGCGCGCCGTCGCTCACCGTGCCGCGCACGACGATCGAGTGATCGAAGCTGACGACTTGCACCCCGGGTGCGGAGATCGCGCTGCGAAGCATCTGGGCCAGGTCGTCGAGCTGCTGCTCGGTGACCGTGACTTCATAGGTAACGCGCTTCCCGCCGGCCCAGATGAAGATGGTCGTGTGACCCGGTGCTTTCCCGTTGACGACGACCTGCGACGTCCCGACGGGCACGACGCCGGCGATCCGGCCGTCGCCCACGGCGACGCGCGTCAACCCCTCGGCCTTCAATAGAACGGAGTGACCGGATTGTACGGAGAGCAGCGTGATCTGATCGGCGGATACGGGTGCGGCCGATGCGGCAACGCCGGCCGCCATAACAAATGAAATAAGGCGACGACTAATCGAGTTCATCGCAAAGCATTATGCCACGGATTCCGGCGTTAACGCGTCAACGTGGCGAAAACGTTGAGTTAGAATCTGCGGCATCCCCGCACGACCCACTTGCCACCGGGCAGCAGAGATGCCATGATACGGCGCACCAGGAGCAAGGAGGTTTTCCATTGCGGCCTTTTCGTCAGGTGGTGCTTCTTGCGTTCTGTATGCTGGTCTCGACGCCTAATGTCGTGGCCGCATCGACGCAAGGTGTTCCGCTCGCCACCGTAGCCCGCGCAGCTCATTTAGACTACGCGTGGTTGTCGGCTACGCGAGCCGTACAGTTGAGTGGCCCCGGAATCGTACTCGTGATTCGCCCCGGCGATAATCTGTACGAAGTGGACGATCGCGTCGAGGTAACCGCGGTGACGCCGCGTTACATCTCGAACGACATCTACGTTTCACGCACGCTTGCCAATCACATCACACAACTCGCACGGCAAGCGGTACTCCTCGCCGAAGCGCAAGCAGCGTTCTTGGCGAGGCAAGTGAGCGAAGAACAACAACTAGTCAACGCGCCGGTACTGCACGGCACGATCGTCCTCAACGCCACACCCCTCAAAGGCGCAGATGCGCTGCTCATTACGGGACAGGCGCCGCCGTCGGCACCCGTGCTGATCACGCTGCTCGCCATACTCTCCCCCGAAATCCCAAACGTGGTGCTCAGCCGTCACGACCTGACGGCAGGGCCGGATGGAAAGTTCCAAGCCGTCGTGCCGATCGCGCCCGACTACATGCGTGACTCATTCATTAACGTTCTGGCGACATCGTCGCCGGGCGTCATCTCGGCAAGCACCCAGCTCTTGGTCGGTGCGCCGAATGCCGGAGTAAACATTCCGGCTCAGGCGATCCCCGGCGGAATCTGGTAATAGGAGACATATGCTTACCATCTTCAAATCAATGCTCCGCGATGAAGACGGCGCGACGATGGTCGAATACGGCTTGCTCATAGCGTTAATTGCACTGGTTGCTCTAGGCGCCATCACGACGCTTGGAGTTAACCTGAGCTCGCTCTTCAACGGCGTCGCTCAAACGGTCTAATCCGGAAATTTCCAACGTCTACTACTCACTCACGGTAAATCAACAACACAAGGAGACAAAATGCTAACCACCCTCAAATCGATGATTCGCGACGAAGACGGCGCGACGATGGTCGAGTACGGCCTGTTGGTCGCGCTCATCGCCCTGGTCGCACTCGGTGCGGTCAAGACTCTTGGCACGAACCTGAGCACGCTCTTCAACAGCGTCGCTCAGACAGTCTAGCAACCACTCCGACGCAGGGTTGTGGGGCGCGGGCGACGATTTCCACCGCGCCCCGCAATCCATCACTTTTTTATGTCGCTGGCGATTTGGTTGACGCTCGTAGCCTGTCTCACGGCCGCCTATTTCGACGTCCGGACCCGGCGCATCCCGAACTGGCTCACCGGCGCGACCGCGCTGGCCGCGATCGTCCTCAACGCCGCGGCGGGCTGGAAGGCGCTCGCCATCGTCCTGGCCGTTATGGCCACCCTGACCCTCGCCGGCACCATTCTTTACGCCCGCGGCGGCATCGGGGGCGGCGACATTAAACTCGCGATCGCCGGAGCGGGCCTGCTCAGCTATCCGCTCTGCGTCCCGTTTCTGCTCTACACGGCCATCGGCGGCGGGGCCCTCGCCGTGCTCTATATCATCCTTCGGCCCCACGCCCGGCCGGCGCTCTCGCGGGCGG
This sequence comes from Vulcanimicrobiota bacterium, assembly GCA_963759245.1. GTDB lineage: Bacteria > Vulcanimicrobiota > Vulcanimicrobiia > Vulcanimicrobiales > Vulcanimicrobiaceae > Cybelea. The sequence goes on from CAVWYN010000003.1 coordinate 1,380,766, forward strand.
TCGCGATGACGACCGGCGGCCTGCAGGCCATTCCTACGCGGCGCGAAACATTGCCGTACGCCGTTGCGTTCGCACTCGGCGCGATTTTGGTCGCTCTTTCACAGAGCGTTCTTCCCTTTTTGAGGATACATCTGTCGTGAACATCCGGCGCACTACCCTCCTCATCGCGAGCATTCTGGCCGTGGGAACCGGCTGGCTCACTTTGACCTATCTCTCGTCGCTTCGCCCGCCGTCGATGGGAGAGCAGCGACCCGTACTGATTGCGGCGCAAGAAATTACCGCGCGCGAGCGGATCACGCCCGCGATGTTCGTCAAGGAGACGCGGCCGGCTCAGGCCCTCGAGCCGGGCGCGCTCTCCGACCCGAACCAGGCCACCGGCTCGCTAGCGCTTATAACGATTCCGGTGGGGTCGCAGCTCACGTCATCGGAGATCGGCACGAACGTCGCGTCCGCGCTGCCGGTGCGCCTGCAGCCCGGGATGCGCGCCGTCAGCATCCCGGTCGATCGCGTCAAAGACGTTGCCGGCCTGATCCAGCCCGGCGACCGCGTCGACGTCATCGCGATACCGCCTTCGCGCTCGAACGGGCCGCCTCCGAAAGCGGCTACGATCTTCCGCGCGGTTCGCGTGCTCGCGGTCGGGAACGCCTTGGAGAATCCGTCGGCCACTCCGTCGCCGTCGGAACAAGAGGCGGCGACCGTCACGCTGGAAGTCACCCCGGAACAGGCCGACGTCCTGGCGTGGGCCGACTCCAACGCCACGCTGCGACTCGCGCTGCGCTCGCCACGCGAGGCGCCGCACACTCAGGCGGTGGAAGAGCTGACCCTCGCCGGCAACGCCGCTCCGGGACCGCCGATTCCGGTTCCGTCTCCCGGCTTAGCAGCGCCGGCCCCGGTGCCCTCGCCCGTCGCGCCGGCGGCGCGGCGCTTGTGGACGCCGGTGGAACTGATCATCGGCGACGAGATCGTCGACCCCGGCAGCCCAAACTCGAATAAATGAGCGCGCCCATCGCTCTCTTCGTCGGCTCGAAGGGCGGCGTAGGCACGACCACGCTCTGCTGCGCACTGGCGCGCACCATGCGAGAGAAGGCCAACGTCGCGCTCGTCGACGCCGACTTGACCGGCAGGCGCGGCGTCGCGCTCCTCTTCGAAGCGGTGCGAAGTCTCGACACCGCCCGCGGAGCGTCACCCATTTCACGCGTGCGCACGGACCAGTTCTCGATCATCGAGCTGGCCGCTCGGTATGACGCGGCTTTCATGCTCGCTCCGGAGATGGTCGAGGCCTTAGTCTCCGACCTCACCGGGTTCCACGCGATTATCGTCGACGCTCCGCAACCGTACGCCGCGGCGGTTCGGCCGTTCGTCACACGCGCCCGCCGCGTTTTCGTCGTCTTCGAGCCGACGCTCTTAGGAGTCGCCGGCGCGCAGGGAACGTTCGCCGACCTGCAGCGATTCGGCATCCCGTCCAACCGAATCGCCTTCATCAGCAACACGCGCGGCGAGAGCGAGATGCTCTCGCGCGGCGAGATCGAGCGCGCACTAGGCGGGAAGATCGTCGCGGAGATCCCGCTCTCGACGCAACGCGGTTACTCCAAGAGCATCGCCGCCCTGCAGCGGCACGTAGAATCGCTTCCCGCGGAGGACGCGCTCACCACGTTGCAGCCGTCCGCGTCGTCGCCGACCGGCGATGCCAGGATTCCACTTCGGCGCACCTCGAGTGCGCACGGCAACGGCCACGCCGCCGGCGCAAACGTGATCGACCCGAAGCGCGACGCGCTCAAGCAGCAAGTTCATCAAACGCTGATGCGGCAGCTCGACCTCGTCTCTGCTAGTGCGGCGCACGGCGACGCGGCGAAGCTCGCCGAGCTGCGCGCGAAGGTGGAGAGCATAACCGCGACGCTCGCATCGAAGTTCGAAGGGTCGGCTGAGGATCTGGCCGCGCTTCGCCAAGAGATCCTCGACGAAGCACTCGGCCTCGGACCGCTCGAAGACTTGATGAAGGATCCGGACGTCAGCGAAATCATGGTCAACGGCGCCGACACTATCTACGTCGAGCGCCATGGCGTGATCGAGCGAAGCGCAAAGCGTTTCACCGACGATCGGCAGCTGCGGCTCGTGATCGAACGCATTATCACGCCGCTGGGCCGCCGCATCGACGAGGCCTCGCCCATGGTCGACGCGCGGCTTGCGGATGGCTCCCGCGTCAACGCGATCATCGAGCCCGTAGCGATCGACGGCACGACGCTGACCATTCGCCGCTTCGGGCAGCGGAGGCTCACGGTCGACGACCTCGTCGAGATCGGCGCCGCCCCTCCCGCGGTGATGAACTTTCTTCGCGCGGCCGTGCAAGCACGTCTCAACTGCCTCGTGAGCGGGGGTACGGGCTCGGGCAAGACGACGTTCCTGAACGTGCTTTCGTCCTTCTTGCCAGAACGCGAACGGATCGTGACGATCGAAGACGCGGCCGAGCTGCTGCTCAATCAGCCGCACGTCGTTCGCCTCGAGTCGCGGCCGCCGAACGTAGAGGGGACGGGCGAAATCCGCATCCGCGACCTGTTCCGCAACGCGCTGCGCATGCGCCCGGACCGGATCATCATCGGCGAGTGCCGCGGCCCCGAGGCGCTCGACATGCTGCAGGCGATGAATACCGGCCACGACGGATCGCTGACGACCATCCACGCAAACAGTCAGCGCGACGCCCTCTCGCGTATCGAGACCATGGTGCTCATGGCCGGTTTCGATCTCCCCGTTCGCGCGATCCGCGAACAGGTCGCCAGCGCACTGGATCTGGTCGTGCACACGGCGCGGTTGCGCGACGGCTCGCGCAAGGTCATCGGCGTCAGCGAGGTCGTCGGGATGGAAGGCGAGATCGTGACCATGCAGGAGGTCGTGCGCTTCGCGCAACGCGGCGTCGACAAGGAGAGCCGGGTGCTCGGCGATTTCTGCTACACCGGCGTTCAGCCGGTCTGTCTCAAACGCTTCGTTGAGTACGGGATCGAATACGACTCCCGCGAGCTCAACGAGCTCCAGCAGTTACCGTCGCTGTGGTAACGACCGTACTCGTACCGTTCGCTGTCTTTGCCGGCGTCTCGGCGACGGTTTTCTTGGCGTTTATGTCCATCTGGGGCGCGCTGAACAAACGCGCGACGGCGCGGGTTACAAGCTTTTCAGATCAGCTCGATCGGGCCGGCATCAATATGAGCTCGCAGGAGATCGTGTTGACGAGCCTGGGCGGCGTAGCGATCGCCTGGATCTCGCTCATCTTCATCTTTCACCCGGCGTTCTTGTTTTCGCTTCTTCTCTTGCCGGTGGTCGCTGGCGTAGCGTGGTTGGGTTTTTCCGGCTTCGTGCGATTCAATATGGCGCGGCGGCTCTCGATGTTCATCGAGCAGCTCGAGCCGGCGACGCGATTGATGGCGGGTGGGCTTCGCGTAGGGCTGGGCCTCCGTCAGGCCTTTGCGATCGTCATCGACGAGCTGCCGGATCCGGCGCGGCATGAATTTCGCCGCGTCGTCGGACTAACGAACATCGGCGCCAGCATTTACGACGCGATGGACGATCTCGCCGCGCGCATGTCCAGCCACGAGGTGCTGATGATGGCGCGCGTCTTTCGCGTGCAGTCGGAAACCGGCGGCGACTTGGCGCGAATCCTCGATCTGCTGGGCGAAACGATCAAAGATCGGCGCCAGGTGCAGCGCAAGACCTCCGCGCTAACGGCGGAGGGGCGGATGAGCGCGTGGGTGCTGATGCTGATCCCGGTCGGCCTAGGCCTGTTCATCGTGACGACGCAACAAACCATGGCTGACGCGCTGATGTATACGCCGCTGGGCCACGTCGTTCTCGGCATCGTGCTCGGCCTTGAAGTCGGCGCGTTTCTCTGGCTGAAAGCTCTTTTGCGGATAAACGTCTAATGCCGGCGCTCTTCAGCTATCTCATCGCGATGCTCGCCGGGGGCGCGGCGTTCTTCTTCGCGCTGTCGCTTCTTCCGTCGAAGAGTCTACTCTCGGAACAGCTCGAGGAGCTCAAGGCACGCGATCCGTTCAAGCGCGAGGAGAAGCGCTTTCCGCTCCTCGAGCGCGTGTTCGACAAGGACCGGCGCATCGCGCTCGCCTACCGCCTAGTCGAAGCCGGCTGGTACACGACCACTCCGACGAAATTCTTGCTGCGAGTCGTCGCCGGCGCCCTGATGGGCGCGTTCATCACGCTGCTCGTCTGGCGCTTTTTCGATATCTCCTCCAAGTGGTCGCTCCCACTGATGGCGCTGTTCGTCTTTTGCGGCGGCTACGCGCCCTTCTTCATGCTCAATCGCGCGTGCGAGTCACGCAAGGCGCAAATTCAGAAGGCCCTTCCTGAATTTCTCGACATGGTCGCGTCCACGGTCCAGGCAGGCTTAGCGCTCAACGCGGCGCTCGCGTATGCAGTCGACGCCGTGACCGGGCCCCTCGCCGAAGAGATCAAGGAGGCGCTCTCGGAGATCAGACTGGGACGCGCGCGCGCCGATGCACTAAAAGCCGTCGGAGAGCGAACGAATCATCCGGCGTTGCGAAACGCGCTGCGGGTGATGACGCAGGCCGAGCGGCTCGGCGCCAACATCGCCAAGATGCTGACCGAGCTCGCCCACGATGCGCGCAATCAGCGGCTGATGATGATCGAAGAAATCGCCGCAAAGCTCCCGGTCAAGATGGTCTTCCCCATGGTCTTCTTCATGATCCCCGCGATCGTCACGATCATCTTCGGTGCGGTTGCGGCCAACTATTTCGCCGGCAAGCCGTGATTGCTAGCGCCCTTGCGGCCGTCTTCTTCGGCTGCATCGCGTACATCGGCACGCAGGTAGGCCGCGCGTTCTGCGCCGGCGTGACGCCCGCGCCGGACGGACCCGCACCGGGCAAGCCTCCGTACATCGTGCTGGTCGTCGCCGCTGGGCTGCTGGGCGGATGTCTGATTCCGATCGGCGCGCCACCGCTGCAAATCGGCATCTCCGCGATCGTGGTCTTCGCGCTCGTCGCGTGTTGGTGCACCGACGCAATGTGCGGCATCGTTCCCGACATATTTACGCTGGCGCCGCTCGCCGTGCTGCTGCTCTTCGCGTTCGCGCAACGTGACTGGGGAATCGTCATCTCGGCTTCGATCGCTTTCGCACCTTTTGCGGCGGCCGCGCTCTTCTCGCGGGGGTACGGTATGGGCTGGGGCGACGCGAAGCTGGTTGCGCTTTCCGGTGCTGCCTTGGGCGCTCCGCTTGCGATCTTATCCCTCGCTCTCGCCTGCGTCGCGGCCGTCATCGGCCATCGAATGGGTAAGCCTTCGCGGGCGCCAATTGCTTTTGCGCCGTACATCGCCGCGGCGACGGCAATAGCGCTCCCGCTCGGGCTAGTCCGCTGAGTGCCGTTCGTCTGGTACTCTTCTTCTGGGGCGGCCTCTACGTCGCGCTAAATCCATTTCGCGCACTCGACAACGGCGATCTCTATTGGCAGCGGTGGCTTGGCGAATACGCATTCGCGTGGCATCGTCTGCCCACCGTCTTAGGAAGCGAGACATTCACGGCTGCCGGCGCTCCCTGGGTGCCACAGGAATGGCTCGTGAGCTTGGCCGTAGCGATTGCGGCTCGGTATCACCAGCTCGTCGCGCTGGCCATGGCGATGGCTGCAATTCCGGTCGGGATCCTCGCGTCGATCTACTTTCGTTCGCGCGATCGCGCGAGCCCCGCGGCCATCGCAGCCGTGTTGCTCTTCACCGGCGTCGCGCTCGTCGCATCGTTCGGAATTCGCGCCCAGGTCTTTGGATGGGGTTGTTTCGCCGCGTTTCTGCTCTGCCTCGATCGGCGCGACAAGTGGGCGTATGCCGCCGTTCCTATCGTCGTTCTCTGGGCTAACCTTCACGCCAGCGTGATCCTCGCGCCGGCTTATCTTCTGCTTCGCTTGATCGGTCAAGCCGCCACGGACGGAATCCTCACCGTCGCAAGAGGGCGAGACTTGCGCATTCTGGCGCTAACCATTCCTGCGGTACTATGCTCGCCGCTGGGTTGGCATCTGCCCGCCTACGCGCTGATGCTCTCGACCAGCCCGATCCGTCACTTCATCGAGGAGTGGCAGCCCGTCACATTCCACGACGCGGAGTTCGTGATCGGAGGCCTGCCGTTAGCCGTGCTGGTAGCGGCCGGTCTGCTACGCAATGGAAAGCGCAATGTAGGCGAGGCGCTGCCGGTCGCCGCGCTCTTCGTCGCGATGCTGCTGGCCGTTAGAAACGTCCCGCTCTTCGCGATCGCCGCCGCGCCATTGGCGGCGCAAAGTCTCGACGCGCTCATTCCGTCGTTTTCGCGGATCGAGAGCCGCATCGCCGAAATGGAGCGCTTCGCGCTCGTCGCGATGAGCGTCGCGATCATCGTGTCTGCGGTGCTCCTCGCGCGGATCGCGCGCGAAGCGCCGCCCCGAACCTCCTCCGCCGCGATTGCTTCGCTCGGCGCGAGCGGCTCACAGCGCCGGCTCTTCTGTGAGAATTTCTACGCTTGCAGCGCCGCCCTGCAGTACCCGAGCGTCCGGGTCTTTATGGACGGCCGCGCCGATCCGTATCCTCTCGGCGTATGGAGGTCGTACATATCGGTGATAAGAGTCGAGCCGTCGTGGCAGGGCGTACTCCGAAGCTATGGCGTCGATACCGTCCTCGCCTCTCGCGGAAGTCCTTTGGCGACGGCACTTGCAAAAGAAACGAACTGGAAGCCCTCGTTTAGAGACGACGCCTTCGTGGTCTTTCGTTATGAATGACGCCCGTCGCGCCAACGTCGCCACCGGAATCGTCATCCTGCTGGCCGGCGCGCTGAGCAGCGTTTGGGTCTTCCTTGTCCCGATTTTCCAAGCGCCGGACGAGCCGGCCCATTTCGATTACGCAATCTCCATCTATAGTGCCGGCCGACTAATCCGTCTGAGCGATGGTAGACCCGACTGGATCGTAAGCCCCTACACGAAGTACCTAATGCGGGCAGCCGACTTCGATCGCATCGCTTGGCATTCGTCGATGCGCGTACCCGCCGGGTATGGAACGCATCCCTATTTCGCTCGCGTCGACGCCGGGGCCCCGGGCACTCAAGACCCACCGCCGGCCAGCGGCAGGATCAGTTACATCGCGCCGCTCTATCCGTTCGGCTTTTATGGGCTCGAGGCACTCTGGATGCGCATCGTCTCACTCTTTACCGGCTCCCTGGTAGCGCTCTTTTTTGCGGCGCGTCTTCTGTGCGTCTTTCTTATGATGGTCGGCCTGTACTTCAACTACCGTACGGCGCTCAATCTCGGCGTGCCTCGTTGGATCGGCGTCGCACTGGTCGCCGCTATCGGTTTTTTCCCGTTGACGTCGTTCGTTTCGTCGTACGTTCAACCCGATAATTTGGCCTACGCGCTCGTCTCCGCTGCGCTCTTCTTTGCAACGCAGCTATCCCGCGCCGAAGCTCCGTTGCCCGCGTCTACGGCGTTGGGCGTGGCACTCGGCTTTCTTGCGATTACCAAATATCAGTTCTTCCTCTGCGCAGCGATACCGCTAGGAATACTATTCGTGGTTCGCTCGCTGCGCGCAAACTGGACCACGATCGCACGCGCGAGCGGGCTTGTCGCGCTCGTGACCCCCTCTGTCGCGCTGCTGGGCGTGCAACACGCGATCGTCGCGCACACCAGCTCCACGACCGCTCCGTACTTCTCGTCTCACCTGGACGTCGCATATTTCCACGCTGCCATCGCGTCAGGCCTACCGGAGACGCTGCGTTACGCAGTCACGACGAGCCTAACTGCGTTTACCGATCTCTTCGTGTGGGGAGCTTGCGCGGCAACGTTCTGGCAGGTGATGGGGTGGTTCGACACCCCGCTAGTGATCGGAAACGCCGCTCTCGAGATGTGGATCCGCCTGGCAATCGCGTTAACGTCGCTTGCAGTCGCCGGAGTCCTCGCATTTCGTCTAAGCCGGAACGCCATATCGCTCTTACGCGCTGCTGCACGGCACCACGGCAAAGCAGCCTTGACAATTTCCGTCGGCGATCCCGTGTTCAACACTTATCTTTGTTTCATCGCGATGATGCTTGCACTCTACGTTTTCACTAACAACGCGTTCGGCGCCGAAGGAAGGCAATTGTATCCGCTCATCTTTCCAGCCTTTCTCTGTTTCATCTGGTATGCTCCACGCACGCTGAGCAGGCGCCATCGCGCTCTCAGCGCAGTGTTTGCCGCGGCGCTGCTAGGCTACGTGCTCGTCGCGTCGGGTTACGCGCTGGCGGACGTTGCGCACCGCTACTACGGTCCGCAAGTCGCGGCGTATGTTGCGCTGGATCCCGCACCCTCGCATATATCGTCGTCTCGAGCGGGCGTCCTCTGGCCCGTCGTAAACGTCGAATATCACGTGAGCAGCCCCAAATACGCCTTTGACTTCCAGCGCGGAGCACGTCTGCGGGTCGATGGGGCCGCGATTTTCCCCAAGTCGCGCCAAGTGCCGTCGAATGTGGCGGTAATGCTCGACTCGTACGCTCCGCTTCCGGTGATGACAAATCAATATCTTTTCTTGGTCGCAGAGGCGACTCACAGCGTTGCCGCCGGCTATAGCGGCTTTTATGCGGACATCGACACGACGCGCCTCCCTGAAGGCGCGCATGTCATCACCGCGTATACGCGGTTATCGGATCGGCTTCCGTACCATGGAATCGCCCCAGCCAGGCTTTTCTTCGTAACCGGCGAGGGCGGGATCTTTTCGTCGGCGTTCATCCATTCACTCGACACCGCTCCGATCGTTCGCGGCAGTCTCGAGATCGGCGGATCCTGCGGGGGCGTCTTGTCGTTCGCGAGAGGAACGCCGACCATCGCTCCGGGCGGCGCTCTGCTCTTCAGTGGTCGCGTGCAGCCGAGCCGCGGTACGCGCGACTATTCCGCCGTTTGGATGTCCGTGGATCGCCGGCCTTATCCAGCCATTTACAACGTTGACGACCAGACGTTCGTGGGTACGATCCCCACGTCGAACCTCGCGCCGGGTCTGCATCAGGTCGCCGCGTACGCGCTATCTTCACGTGCGCCGCGGGACTTTCGGATTTCTCAGAGCGGGGAATTCCGGATAGCACCGGGCCAAAACGGCGATTCGCTTCTGGTCGATCCTCCGGCGGTCTGCACGGACTCGCTGCGAGAACTGGCGGGAACTTAATGCAACGCTCGGATTTCTTGACAGCGTTGATCGGTGCTGCGCTCGTCGGCATGTCGCCGCGCGCCGCTCGAGCGGCGGTGCCCGACGCGACGCGACGCATTCTGTGGCTGCGGCGAGAAGGCTATTCCGATGAGATCGTCGCGCCGTTCTGTGTCGACGGGCGTCATGTCTACGAGCCGGGCTATCGGATGATTTGCTGGCTCATGCGCGATAGGCACGTGGCGGCGGCGCAAGGTTACGTGCAATTCGATATCGTCGAGATCGAGGCGCTCTGGGAGGTGCAGCAGGCGCTCGTGCTGCACGGCATCTATCAACCGCTGGTCATAACGAGCGGCTATCGCACCCTGCAAACGAACGAAGCGATAGAAGGCGCCGCCCGCAACAGCATGCACCTCTACGCGAAGGCGGCAGATATGTACGTTCCCCGCGTCTCGATGCGCGATCTCTTCGACGCTTGCTGGTCGCGCGAGGTCTCGGGTGGGATGGGCTATTATGACGATCACGTTCACCTCGACTCCGGGACGCGCCGCTGGTGGGTGGGCGACATAGCGGTGCCGGAGTTTTCCGGCAGGCGAACCGGCGTTTCGGTCGGGCTGCAAGTGGGTAGTAGCGGGCATGGAGCTGCTCGCGCGAGCCTCGAACCGGCTGATTTCTCGATGGGGCTACGGGGTCCTAACGTATTGGGCGCTTAACGTGATCCTCGTAGGCGCCGAGGCTCGTTGGCATCTGTTTGCGCGGCTGGCGTCTTTCGATATATCCGAGCTCCAAACCGCCGTCTCGCTTACCGGGAAACTGCTGCACCACTAAATGAGCGGCGCGTCCGCGCCGTGATATACTTTTCGGCATGGGCCTCTTGATTTGCGCCCCGCTTTTTCTCTAGGGGGCGCCTCTTCTGTGAGCGATGTGGCCCTAACCGTACTGCTGCCGGTGTTCAACGGCGAGCGGTACGTCGGCGAAACCATCGACAGCGTCCGCGCGCAGTCCTACGACGACTTTGAGTTCCTAATCGTGGATGACGGGTCCCTTGATCGCACCCCGGACATCCTGAGAGAGTACGCTCAACGCGATTCTCGAATCCGTCTGCTGCACCACGAAAATCACGGAGTGGGCTATTCGCTAAACCGTGGCCTCGTCGAGGCTCGCGGTCGCCTTATAGCGCAGATTGGGGCGGACGACATCGCACTTCCGGACCGCCTTAAAAAGCAAGTTGATTTTCTCGAAGAGCACCCGGACTACGTGTTGGTCGGCGGGTATTTGCGCATTATCGATGCCCACGGTCGTGCCATCGGCTTGCGGAGGTATCCGACGAACGATCGGCGACTCCGCAGCGTCATCCTTGTGTACAATCCGTTTGGCGCTCCTTCCGTCATGTACCGACGCGCGGATGCGCTCGCAGCCGGCGGGTTTACGACACGTTTCGCAACATCCGAGGATTACGATTTTGTGTTGCGCCTAGCGAAGCGCGGCAAGATCGCGAACCTACCCGAACCATTAACCGCCTATCGTCTTCACAGCGACGCCGTAAAATCTACGCAGACGCTACGGCAGCTTCGCGATACTCTCGACGCCAAGCGCGTCGCCTGCACTGAATACGGGTATCGCGCCTCGTTTGGCGCGCGCGCCCTTAATCTTGCCCTAAGGCTGCTGGCTCATCTTCCCGGCGGAGCGGTCTACTGGCTATTCACCAAGATTGCCATACGCCGCGATTCTTAGCCGAGGGGCTTTCGTGCCAACACGGCCGTTCCAACCGCATTGTTGTTTGACGGGAAGACCGCCGCCATCACGCAGGCCAACAGATTTGACGCAATGTAGATCGGGATGAACAGCGCCTTCACCGCAATCGTGTTTCCTGCCGGGAGCCGCTTTCCGAAATTGTTGAAGCAGGTATTGACGGCGAGGGCGATCATGCGGAATCCTCCGGCGGTTGGTGTCATCCTGACTATTTCCAAGCCTGCCTTTTCAAAGAGGTGGCGCAGTCCATACTGTGTGAAGCGGAAATAATCATGAGGTTCTTCGTGCAGGGGCCAGTAGAACGGCGTCGTAAGGAAGACGTAGCCACCCGGCTTCAACACACGGGCAATTTCTTGTACGACGATTGCGGGGTCCGCGACGTGTTCGAGAACCTCGGTGCATAGCACCGTGTCGAACTCTCCGGCCTCGAACGGCAAGCTCTCGGCATATCCGGCAACGTCGGCGGTCGGGTTCTCCGGGACATCGAGCCCTATCCATTCCACCGCGGCGGCTGGACGATATAGTTCGTACGGCTTCTCGCCGCAACCCAGATCGAGCACCCTGCCGCGGCCTACTTCCATCAGCGCCTTACGGGTCTCGGAGGCAATTTCGCGCTGAATGATCCACTCGGGCCAGTAGAATGGAACCGTCGGCTTCTTTCGCCGGGGCAGAATGCGCGTGGAGTCTCGGCCAAGCAAATGTTCCTGATTCATTTCGATCAAATCCCATCACCACGAAGGACGAACCGGAACCCCGTCCAAGAGAAAACCTCGGAAGCTCGAGCGAGATACATTATGGCGTCTATCATTATTGCGAGCCTCGTGATCATCGCCCTATACCTGGGCACAAAGCGCTTATCCGGTCTGCAACTGGTCGGCGTCGTACTGCTAGCCATGCTGGGCAGCGTTCTTGCCATCTTTCCGGCTCTATCGGTGCGCGTCGCGGCGTTCTTGCACGTTGGACGAGGCACCGATCTAATATTTTACCTTGCCGTATTGGCCGGGCTGTTCGTGGCGTCAAACTTTTACGTGCGCTTCAAGCGCCACGAAGAGACTCTGATCGCGCTTGCGCGCCGCAATGCAATCGACAACGCCCAGGAACCCAAAGTCGAACCAACGCAACGGTCAATGACGCAGCGCGATGGCGGAATAGAATAAGTCGAAAAGGATCTTGATCGAGTCGAAACCCGACTGGCCCTTCCTCTTAGAATACGGCGTATAGCGGACCTCGACCGGAACTTCGACGAACCGGAGGTTTGCCGTCCCGATCTTCTGCAAGATCTCGGAAGCGTGCGCCATTCCGGGCTGCTCGATTCGTATCAGCTGTGCGGCGCGGCGCGTGAACGCTCGGAGACCGTTATGGGTATCGGTTACGCGCAAGTGCGCGTGCATCCGCGTGAACGCCAGGGCTGCTTTGAGCAGCAACCGCCGCAGCGGAGGTACCGTGGACTTCTCCTTGAGAAAGCGCGAGCCGAGTGCGACGTCGGCACCGGAGCTCGTCAGGGCGCCCAGCAGGTCGGAAATCGCTTCCGGAGCGTGCTGACCGTCGGCATCAAAGGTGCAGACGTACTCTGCGCCGTTGGCAAGCGCGTAGCTGATGCCGGTCTGCAGGGCCGCGCCTTGCCCGAGGTTGACGATGTGCTCCAAGACGTGCGCGCCCGCGGCCAACGCGAGCGATCCCGTCGCGTCGGGCGAGCCGTCGTTGACCACGCAGACGTGATAGTGCCCGGCAGCCCGCAACGACGACACCACCGAGGCGATCGTCGAGGCTTCCCGGTACGCCGGCACGACGATCCAGACGTTCATGCCGACTCCACGGCGAGCATGAGGCGCGGTTTGCTCGCGAGCAAAAGCGCCGGCACCGCGAGGGCGATCAATCCGGCCCAACTGGGAAGACGCAGGAACCACATGGCGGGACGGTTCGTGACGTTACCCAGCACGAATTGCCGCCAGCTCGCCTCGGCCAGACGCGGATCGATGAACGGATAGCTATGCGCGTGAGCGATCGCGTGCACCGGCACTTGCGCGATCAGGAAAAGCCCGAGGATCGCCGCAAACGCGGCGACCGCGGTTCCCATGACGAAGCCGCGGTCTTTCGGCCACAGCGCGTACGTCAGGTACGCGACGGGGAAGAGCGGAGCGAGAAAGAGCGCGGCCGAGGTCGCCATCATCCACGGCACGACGAGCAGGATCAGCGCGGCGAATAGCCAGGCGCGGTACTCCTGCGCTCGCGTAAACAAGAGCAGAGCCGCCGGAACCGCCGCCGCCAACTCCGCCGTATGCACGAAGGATCCGCCGAACACGGCGAACGCCGGAGGAACGAGCAGCGTTAGGGCCGGCTCGTCGTAGCGCCGCGCGAGCCGCAACGCGACCGCGACTCCGACCGCCAGCATGAGCGCGTACGTGATGCTTCCGATCAGTGCCGCCGAGGCATCCGGAACGCCTAGCGCCGCGAGCACCGTCGAAACGCTATACTGGTTGTCCCGGGAAACTTCCGAGAGCGCGTGAGCGGGCAGCACGGTCGTAACGTACGCGATCGTCTGCGCGAAACCGGCAGCGACCAGCGACAGCGCGACCAGCGCGCCGGCGGCAGCGCAGAGAGCAAGCCGGATCGCCGGATATGCGACGAAAAACGCGATGGCGGCGGGCAGCGCCACCTGCGGTTCGATCATTGCCAGAGCGATAGCAGCAACGGCGAGTGAGAACCGCTTGCGTGCAACGCCGAGCGCTGCGACGACGACCGCAGCGATCGCGAGCGGTGCGAGATTCCCGGACGACATGGAGACGAGACCGAGCGAAAACGCGAACGCGGCCCATCCCACCAGCAGCGGCTGCTTGGCGATGCGCGCAAGCGCATAGGCCGCCGCTCCAAGCGCGAGCACCAGCAGGCTCCACCACGCGATCGCCGCCGCGCCGAAGGGCAAGAACGTGAACGGATAGAGCAACGCCAATACGTACGGAGGGTATGGCGCCGGAACCGTGACGTTCGGCGGTGCACGGTAATACGGCGCCGGAGCGCTGCGCTCGCAACTCTGAATCGACTCGGAGAAGTAGGGATTTCGGTGTTCGCGCTGGGCAAGCGAAGCGCAGTAGTACGCGCGAAAATCGACCATGAGCCAGCCGCCCGTTCTATCGCCGTAGACCTGACCCGCTACGGCTGAGAGCGTGCAAACCGCAGCGAGTGCGACCGGCACGACTTGCCGAAAGCGCACTGCGACTCCGGCGTATCGCACCAAGAGATAGAGCAGCAGCGCAAGCCCGATCCAGGTGGGCAGGCGCGTCAACCATGAGATCAGGCTGCCTGTCGAGCTACCTTGAGTGAAGGCGCTCCAGGAGGCTTCGGCGAGTCGCGGATCGATTGCGGGCGCGTGGGCGTGTAAAGAGAGATGCGGCGCGATGGCCGCCAGAGCGCTTGCGCCGAACAAGAAGGCTCCGGCTGCGATCGCAGACAGCAACGCCGTGGAAAGGCTTCCGTTCGAATAGCGCCAGGCAACGTACCCGATCGGAAGAACGGGCGCGACGAGTAACGACGGCGAGACCGTCCATCCCCACGGCACGGCGAGCAGCAGCAGTGCGACCACCGCCGGCGTGCGATATTCGCGCGGCGCGTAGGCGACGAGCAGAACGGCGGCGGGCAGCGCTGCCGCAATCTGCGTCACGTGGATAAACGTGCCTCCGAAGACGGCGAACGCCACAGGGACGCAAACGATGAAGGCATCGTTGCGCGTCTTCCTGGCAAGCCGTCCCGCTACGAAGGTCCCGGCCACGATCATCGCCACGTACCACAACGAACCGGCTCGCAACGCCGTCGCCGGCGACGCGCCGATCGCCGACATCGCCGCCGTGAGGCTGTACTGCGTGTCCCGCGAGATCTCCGAGAGCGCGTGCGCCGGCAGGACGCTCGCAAAGTACTCGACGTTCCCGGCGAGGCCGAGGAACGCGAGCGACAATGCGGCGAGGACGCCCCCGATAAGAGCCAACGGCACGCGCGCTGCCGGCACCCAGACGGCGAGCGCCACGCAGGCGGGAAGCCCCAAATGCGGTTCCACCAGCGCGCCTGCGGCTAACGCACCGGCGGCGCGGTACTTGCCGCGCCACGCGCAGTACGCCGCCATACAAATGAAGGCAAGCGAGAGCGGAACGACCTCGCCAAAAGGCAGCGAGAGCACGCCGAGCGAGAGCGCGAGCACGGCGAAGGCGACGTCCCAAGGTGCGCCGGCGAATCGCACGAGCGCGTAGATGCACGCGATCCACGCCGCCACCAACAGCATGCTCCAGAGTCCTGCGGCGATGCCGAACGGCAGCATCGCGAGCGGCACGAGCGCCGCGAGCGCGTAGCCGGGGAGCGGCGCCGGGATCGTTACGCCGGGATTCTTTTTGAAGAATTCCTTCGAGCCGAGCGCAAACTCACACGACCGCAGCGGCTCGACGTGGTAGGGATTGCCTCCCTGCGACGCGACGCGCGCGGCGCAATAGAACGCTCGAAAGTCGCCCATGAGAAAACCGGTGCGCGCGACGATGCCGGTTTGAATGCCCAATGCGGTCAGAGCCGCCAGAACGATGGCTGCGCCGATCCAGGGGATGCGCACGAGAATTACGTTCCGGAGGCGAGTCGAAGGTCGGATTCGCCGCTGCTGGATTGAAAGTCGAGCGCCGCAACGATCTGAGCGATCCGCTCGAGCACGACGACATGGCGCTGCTTGAGGACGCCGTCGAGCGTGCCTACCCATGGCTCGTGCGCGTCGCCGATCAAGAGATCTCCGCGATAGACGCGAGCCGCGCTGCGGTAGTGCGCATAGGCGGCTCGCAGCTCGCCGCGGGCGTACTGCTCGTCGGCATCATTTGCGTGAGACGCGAAGCGATTTACGTCGACGATGACGTTTTCCAGGTCGATCGCGAGGTCTTCGCCCGCCCGGAAATACGCCTCTACCTGCTTGAAGCCGACGATGTGCGCGATCGCCTTGCGAATGTTTGAACAGACGGTACGCAGGCTCTGCGCCACCAGGTGACGCTCCGCGCCGGGCCAGAATACCTGCCCGAGTTCCGCGCGCGAGACGGTGCCGCCGGGCTGCAGCGCCACGTACTTGAAGATCTGGCGATCGCGCCGCCGAATCCACTCGATCGGCTGCCGGTCGATCTCCGCCAGGAACCAGCCGAATAGCCGCACCTGCATCGGCGATGCCGCATGCGCGCGCCGCCCATATCGATCGTAGAGACGGCTGCGTGAGAGAGCGCGTAACGGCCGATATCCATCGGCCGTATGAATGACGAAGAGCCCTTGCTCCTCGAGAGCCTGCAGCTGCTGTCGATCGTCCAGATACGACCCGCTCATCAGCTTGAGCACCAAATCCGCATCGCTCTCCGCGACGTGCGTCAACGCGCTCGCAACGAACTCGTTGAAGAGGTGCCCGTGACGCATGCGCCAGTTTTCGAAGGCCTGCGCGAGACTGCAACTATCCTCGCCCGCCTTGCGCAGCGCGCCGCTGACGACTTGCGGCCATCCGTCTGTGGCCTCGAGCATCCGCAGAACGTCGGGGTGCGTAAACGGCACGCCGCAGGTCTCGGCCAAATGCCGGATCCCGGCGGCGTCGAACGCGAGCCGCTCCGCATCGCAGAGCGAGGCCGTTCCTTGCGAGACCAATCGCCCGACTCCAAACGCGGTGCGCGTCCGGCAGGCGATCAACAGCGACACGTCTTCGGGAAGATCGTCGACGAGACGGAGCACCGCCGCGACGCCGGCGGCGTCCGGGACGTGCTCGCAATCCAGCGCGAGCTCGAGCGGAGCGCGCGCGGCTAAGGCTTTGACGAGGTCGGCGTGCGACTCGAGGTTGCCATCCAGCTGCAGCGCGGTGGAGATCGCGCTCAACACCGCCTCGGCGCTCGCGTTCGCGGGAAGCACGCAGTAGAAGCCGTTCGTCCCGGAGTGGCGGAGATAGCCCAACAGCGCCATCGTCTTGCCGAATCCAGGGGGTGCAATCAAAAACCGAATAGGAACGCTCCTAAAGCGTCCCAGCCAGTCTTCGAGAAGCGGCCGCCGGACGATCGACGGCCCGAGCCGAGGCGTCCCTGAGATCATGACTCCCTGAGGGCGGTCTGTAAAGCTGCCCCCTCTAGTAAGCAAGTATAGCAATTTTCTATCATATTTGCAAAGGTAAATGCCGAAAATGCTGCGGCCATTCCGGTGGATAAGTGGGGGTCGCGCCGAATTTCTATTCGAGCTTTCCGCTTGACTGACCGATAAACTGGCGTCCCCTTCCCGGCCGGGCAACAAAACATTCGGGCATTGGCAGCCTGGAGGGCGAGTACGTTCCCCGCGGTCATCCCGCGACGCTCCGGGCGAGGGGGTCCAATACCCGGGCCCGCCAGCGCCACTCATAGTTGATCCGGCGCGCAACGTTGCGCAACTTGAGTCCGACGGACTGACTACCGACGATCGCCTGCGTGAGCCGATGATGTTCCAGCAACTCCGGACGCAATAGCTCGAGCGTGGCTTGCGCGGCAGCGGGATGTGTACCCCAGAAGCGCAGCAGCCGCGGGTAGACCGGCCGGAAATAGTGCGTCACGTCGAAGCTCCCCAGCTGTTCTTCGCGCAACACGTCGCCGGGTGCTCCAAGCGAGGAATACTGCCGTCCTTTTTCTGCGTGCCGCCGCGGCGCGAGCGTGTGCCCGTAGTGAGCGTAGACGTAGGGCACGGTGAGACGTCTTCCGGCGAGGCCGCGCAATTGCTCGTGGACCGCCCCTTCCCATCGCAAATCCGGACGATAGCGGAAAAACATCATCCGCCGTTCGATCGACGTGTAGTAGTCGAAGGATGCGAAGAAGTGCCACGTGTATCCCTCCACGAAGTCGAACTTCGGCGGCACGCGATCGATGCGTTCGGCGATGCGCCGCACGCGCTCGCCGTGAACCTCGTCGGCGTCGATGAAGGCGACCCACTCCCCCGCGTTACGCTCCCCGTGTAGCCGCAAACAGACGTTGCGCGCGGCCGCGAATCCCCTAAACGGCGTGCGGTCGACGACGATCCGGTCTTCTTTGGCGAAGCGGCTCGCCGACAAGATCTCGCCGTGCGGTGAAGGATCCGGCGCGTTGTCGTTGACGATCAGGAGCGTTGCCACGTCCGCAATCGAGTCGAGCGTGGCCGGCAGGAACGGCTCCTCGCGCGGCCCGAGAATCAGATGTGCGGCGATGCTTCGTGGCTCCGAGCATGACACGATGCGTGAA
Source organism: Vulcanimicrobiota bacterium (assembly GCA_963759245.1). Taxonomy (GTDB): domain Bacteria; phylum Vulcanimicrobiota; class Vulcanimicrobiia; order Vulcanimicrobiales; family Vulcanimicrobiaceae; genus Cybelea. Next base: position 1,398,876 of record CAVWYN010000003.1, read on the forward strand.
ACTTCGAAGTTGCGGCGATGCGGCCTTTGCGCCTTGCCGTCGATGCGCGCGTCATCGCCGAGGATACGCGCGGAATCGGGCGCTACGCGCGCGCCGTGCTTCGCCGGCTGGCCTCACGCGACGACGTCGAGCTCACGCTGCTGGCGAACCCGCCGTTTCCGCAGCTCCGGCGGAACGCCTACGCGCGCGCATTGGGACGCGACAACTTCAACGTGCGCGCGCGGGCCGCGGGAGATCTCGACGTCATCTGGCATCCTGCGAACGGCACCTTCTTCTCGTCGCGCCTCCCCAGCGTCGTCACGATTCACGATGCCGTTCCGTTTCGCTACCCTAGTCCCGACGGCAAGCGGCGCGCGCACGCGCAGGATCCGTTTCTTCGCTCGGCGCGCACCGCAGCGCGGGTGATCGCGGTCTCCGAGTTCGGCCGCGACGAGCTGCACGAGCTCTTGAACGTTCCGCTTCAGAAGATCGACGTGATCCATCACGGAGTCGAGAGCGCGTTCGCGCCGGGGCCGCCCGTGCCGTTGCCCGCGGCGCTCGATGGGCGAAGGTACTTCCTCTTCGTCGGCGACCCGATCGCCGAACCACGCAAAAACTTCCCGCTCCTGTACGAAGCCTACCGGCGCGCCTTCGCCGAGAATGAAGGACCGCTGCTCGCGGTGGCGGGTCCGCGTGCTCCGGAGCTCCCCGGGGTTTTGCACGCCGGAAACTTCGGTGACGACGTCGTCGCGGACGGCGGCCATGCGCTGCGCGCGTGTTATCGCGGCGCGTTGGCGCTGACGATCGCCTCGTATCACGAAACGTTCGGCATGCCGATGCTCGAGGCAATGGCGTGCGGTACTCCCGTCGTGGCGTCGAATGCGAGTGCGCTGCCGGAGATCGCCGGCGAAGCGGCGCTCTACGCGCCGCCCGACGACGCCGGCGCGTGGGCCGAGGCGCTGCAGCGCATCGTCGACGATCTGCCGTTACGCGCCGCGTTGCGGGAACGCGGGCTGCGCCGCGCCGAGCAGTTCAGCTGGGATGAGAGCGCGCGGAAGCACCTCGCGCTCTTTGCGGCCGTCGCGCAGTGATCGCGCTGGGCGTCGATGCATGGAACTTGCCTGGGGACCGGCGCGGCATCGGGCGCTATCTCCGCGAGATCCTTCGCGCGTGGTGGGACGGCGCGCGCGATCGCGTCGACGTTACGCTGATCGTTCCGGAATGGCACACGTGGACGGTTCGGCAACGCTATCTGCAAGAGGTCGACTATCGCCCGTATCGCGTCGTCTCGCGGCGGCTGCACGGACGTGCGGGACTGAACGCCCTCTGGTTCCCTTTCAACGGATGCAGCTGGACGAATTTCACATTGCCCGCGACGGCGACCCTGCACGATGCCTCGAACTTCGTGATTCCCGGGTACGCTCCCGAAACTCAAACGATCTTCCGTGCGGCCGCGAAGCGCTGTCGCGCTTTGCTCACCGACTCGCGTTTCGCGCAGGCGGAGCTCGCGCGCGAGCTCGGGATCCCGCTCGAGAGCCTCGTCCCTATCCCGCTCGGCGTCGCTCCGCCGCGAGCGCCGGCGCCCGTTGCGCTCGACGTCGCCGCACTCGTGCCGTTCGTCCTATATGTCGGGAGCGCCGAGAGGCGCAAGGGTTTCGATACGCTGCTCGATGCGATGGCGGGCGTTGCGCGCGAAAATACCGATCTGTCGCTCGTCGTGACGACGCATCTCGAGGGCTGGGAGATTCCTCGAGGTGTCAACGTGCGTCAGTTGGGGCACGTCGACGACGACACGCTCGCGGCGCTCTATCGCGGCTGCGCCGCGCTGGCATTTCCGTCACGGTATGAAGGCTTCGGTTTGCCGGTGCTCGAGGCGATGAGTTACGGCGCGCCGGTGATCGCCTCGAGGGCATCGGCCGTACCCGAGGCCGCGGGCGACGCGGCGTGCTACGTGAATCCCGACGATGCTGCGGCGCTCGCCGCGGCGATCGCGCGCGTCGTCGCCGGCCCCGCCTACGCCCAAGAACTGCGCCGGCGCGGCCCAGCGCATGCGGCCGAATTCACCTGGCAGCAGACCGCAGCGCGCACGCTCGATGTGATCGAGGCGACCGTCCATTGATTGCTTTGGCGACGGGCCTACTCGTGCGCGACGGACGCGTCTTGCTCGTCGCATCACGCTATCCCAATCACCCGGAGCCGCTGTGGAATCTGCCGGGCGGGCGTCAGATCCCGGGCGAGCTTCTCACCGAAACGGTGGAACGCGAATTCCTTGAAGAGACCGGCCTGCCCGTGCGTGTGGACGAGCTTGCGTACGCGAGCGAGAGCTACGACGGGGAGACGCATTTTTTGAACGTCACGTTTATCGTGTCGCCCTTCGACGCGGCTCAGGGTGACACTGGCCCTCACCATGACACTAGTGGGGATCACGTTGTGGCTGTCGAGTGGGTGCCGCTTGCGGAGGTAGAACGGCGGGTCGCCGTTCGCGTCGTACGCGAGCCGCTGCTCGCGTACTTGCGCGGGGAGCTAACGCGACGCTACGCCGGATCCCACGAGGCCGGCGTTACGATCGAGTGGCCTCCCGATTCTCACTGACCTCGCCGGACCAGCGTTCGCGATCCAGCGTGTGCAGAATTACGTCGACCGGTTTGCCCGCGACCGTCGCTCCGTGCGGAAGCTTCCCCTCGTCCGCGAACCCATTGCGCCGCAACACCGCGCGCGAGGCGAGATTCTCGGGCAGACAATACGCGCGAATCCGTCGCACCTGCGCGCGGCGAAAACCCTCGTCGACCAGAGCGGCGACGGCTTCGCTCGCGATGCCGCGGCCGCGATGGGCGCGCACGACGCTATATCCGATCTCGGCCGTCGAACGGTTCGAGTCCGCGATGCGCAGCGAGACCCACCCGAGCGGCTCGTCACCGCCTGGAAAATGCAGCAGCCATTCGAAGCGTCCGACGGTACCTGGGCGCAAGCGGCTCGGGCGCGCGCCGACGGCCCGAAGAAACTGCGAGCGGTTCAGGTCGGGCAGGTCCTGGTAATCTCGCAGATCCGGTTCCTGGAGGACGTCCCAGAGCAGCGCGGCATTTGAGGACGTCACCGGCACCAGGCGCAATCGCGCCGTTCGAATCGTTCTCATCGATGGTAGTTCATCTCTTGATATTCTACCCGGCGTGCGTGATGAGGGGAACGATGGATTTGGCTGCTGCCTACGCCGGGCGCGCGCCGGCGTGGGTCGATTTCACCGGGACGGTCTCGTCGTCCCCACGCTTCTTCTACGGATCGCGCACGCACTGCGAGCACGAGGCCTTCGACGTGCGCACCAGCGCGGGGGAAGTCGAAGTCGTCGACAATGTTAACATCGCTCCACGCTGCCCGGCTCGTTGTGGTGACCGGATCGAGATCTGCGGTGAGATGGTCCACGACCCCGGCCGGCTGCCGGTCGTTCACTGGACGCACCACGATCCTTCGCACGGGCATCCGAACGGCTTCATTCGTTTACGCGGCCGGCTGTACGCTTAGCGAAGCACCGGTAAATTAGATGACCCAGATCGCGCCCGTGGCTTGCTTGGGACAACTCGGCACGCCGCACCTGGCGGTGATGACCTGGCTGTAGTGGCCTTTCTTAATAGTCCTTGACGCGCTAACGGTTTCGATCGTCGGATTGCCGGGATTCGGGTTGAATTTTCCCTTCAATCCCGCGTTGCTCGCTTTCGTGGACCACATGACCCTTCCGCAGGTCACCTTCTTTCCGCCCCTCGTGCAAGTGAGCTCGACGCCCAGCTTGGCGCTATCGCCCGGTTTCACGCAGACCTTGAGGATCTTTGGATCCGTGCAGGTAGTTGGAAATATTTCGTTCGACGCACCGGTCAGATTGAGACGCGGCGGCACTTCCGATTGGGGCAGCGTCTGAGCGATCGAACAGCCGGGTAGGAGAAACAGAAGAGCGAGGAGCAGCCTCACCGTGACCTCCGCAGCAGCTCGGGAATCGTGACGAACCTATAGCCCTGACGTTTGAGCGACTCGACGATGAGGCGCGTCGCCTCGACGTCGGCACTGCGGTCGCAGACCCGCGGCGAAAGGTGCGCGCGCGCGCAGACGATTCCGCGATTGCCATCGTGCAAATCGATAATCGCCCCATCTCCGACGTAACGTAACACTCGGGCCGCGATCAGCGGGGCGGGAGGATAATCCCAGTCGTCTGCGAGCGGGACGGACCACATCACCGGCGTGTATCCGAGCTTCCGCACCTCCCGCAGCACGAGCCAGTCGCGCCCGCCGAAGGGCGGGCGCATGATCCGCGTGTGCTCGCCGGTCGCGGCGTAAATCGCCTGATCGGTGCGCTCGAGCGTTCGCCGCAAGCCGTCTTCGCCATAGAGCACGAGGTGGCCGTGGTTCCACGTGTGGTTGCCGATCGCGTTTCCGCCTTCGATCTCGCGCCGCGCGACGCGCGGATAGGCCTGCACCGCGCGGCCCACGACGAAAAAGGTCGCGTGGACGCGCTCGGAACGAAGCACGCCGAGAATCTGATCGGTGTATGGCGGATTCGGGCCGTCATCATACGTGAGGGCGACGACGCGCTCGTTCTTCGGCCCGCTCACTAGCGTCTTGCCGAAAAGCTGATTGCCCGGGCTCTCGAGAACTTCGTAAGCGACGAACGCGATGGCGCCGAGCAGCACCATGCAAGCCGCCGGAAAGGCCATGCGCCGCTTCGCCGGGCTCAACCGCGTATCGCGCGTATCCGCGCTTGGGCGGCCGCGACGTTGTGCCGAAACTCGTCGGGCCCGAAGTCGCGGAAGTCTTTGACGATTTGCACGTAGTGCGGATCGGCCAGCTGGTTGCTCTCGACGTGCACCAGGTCCTTCGGCACGCCTTTCGACAGATCTATCGAATACTCGCGCCCAGATTGTTTCGCCCAATATTCCGGATTGGTGAACGTCACCGTTCGTTCACCTTGTTTGTAGTCGGCGAGCTGCTTGACGTAGACGGTATAGAACGCATCCGCCTTAGGTAGCGGCGGCTTGTTCACGAGTTGCCAGACGCCGTCTTGATCCAATCGACCAACGAAAAAGCTGACGTCGTAGACCCGCGCCGCCGGAGCGGTGACCGTGATCTCGTGTCCGTTATATCCCCGAATTGTATACTGGAAGCGCGAAACGCCCTCGACGTCGGACATGCGATACGCTTCCTCGTAGATCGGAGGCTTCGAGTAGTGAATTAACAGTCGCGCGTAGAGCTCGCTTGGAGCCTTCTGCGCGTGAATCGCCGGAGCAAAGCGACCCATCTCGCCCGCGCCATAGATCCGCCATCCCAGTGCCAGCATCACGATGCAAAGCACGACGATGAGGAACTCGATTGGGAACCGGCGCATGACGGCGGCGCTACTTTACCGGAGCTTGCGCTTCCTGGTCGAGCACGCGATTCACCAAGCCGTCGGCCAACTTATTCTCCTGGCGCGGCACGTGTCCGATGTCGATCTCTTCGAAGCCGCGCAGCAGCTGCATGGCGCGCCGGTGGAGCGGCTGCAAACCCGCGTGCTTGACGCGGTACTCGCCGCGCAATTGCTTGACCACGAGCTCCGAATCGAGGCGCACGCGCAAGCGGCGTATCCCGCGTTTTTGCGCGGCCTCCAGCCCCAGCAACAGCGCGGTCCATTCGGCTACGTTATTCGTCGCGACTCCCAGATAGGCGCCGACCTCTTCCAAGAGTTCTCCCTCCGAGTCGATCAGCACCGCTGCGCCGGCTGCGGGACCCGGATTGCCTCGCGATCCTCCATCGGCGAAGAGCGTGGCCTGCATCCGGCCGCCTTTCGGCGACCTCAAGGCATAGACCGCCCGGCGGCAGGGTATACGGCTTCCATGATACGCATTTCCGTTCTTCGAGCCGCCGCGGCGGCGATCGCCGTCGCGCTGGTCGCGGCGCTACCAAATCCGGCCCTCGCCATGACGAACTCGACCTTCTACGGCATCGTCGTCCACGTTTCGTCGAACAACATCAAGGTACAGAACCCCAAGACCAAAGAGACCTTGAGTTTTCTGATCGTGCCTAAGTTCGACCAAGTCTTTTCGGCCGACGGAAAGACGACCTATCAGATGAAGGCGGTCAAAGCCGGTCAATACGTCGGCATCATTTACGATCAAAAGGCGTTGGGCGTCCGTCACGCCGACAAGATCTATTTGCTGACTAACGCGAATCAGAAGATAGGTACGCAGTAGCGCAAGCCGGCGGCTGCCGCAGCGTTCGGCGCGTGGTATCCATCGAGCTTTAAGAGAAAGGCGGAGCCGCATGGACATCCGTCGGGCCGCGGCATTGGCGATATATCTGAGCGTCGCAGGCCCCACCGGTTGCGACAACGGCGGAGCCGTGTCGAGCGTCCCGCATTACGAGCCCGCCACGGCGGGCTCCGATTCCGAGCCGTCATGGGTGTCGCGCGACACCGCAAGCACGGCGCTACTCTACGTTTCCGACTGGAACACCAACTCGGTCTTCATCTACGACTTCGCGACGCATGGGTTGCTCGGAAGGCTGACCGGATTTCAGGCGCCGTACGGCCAGTGCGTCGACGAAGATGGTCACGTTTGGATTTCCGAGTTCGGCGTTTCCGACGTCGTCGAGTATTCGCACGGCGGCGAGCGGCCCATCAAACGTTTGCACACCGCCGGACACCCGATAGGGTGCGCGATCGATCCGAGAACCGGCAAACTCGCTGTCGCGAACTTTTACGCGAAGGGTGAGTCCGGCTCGATCCAAGTTTGGAAAAACGCGTCGGGCGATCCGGTGACCTACCGCTCGTCGAGATTCTACTACCTTTGGCCTCCGGCGTATGACGGTGACGGCAACCTCTTCGTGGAAGGGCAGGTTCGTCACGGGCCTTACGGAATCGCCGAGCTCCCGCGATATGGCGCGGTGCTGCGTACCGTCACGCTCAAAGGCGCGACAATTCGCTACGCGGGCGGGGCGCTCTGGGACGGCGTGCACGTCGGGTTGGCCGATCAGGATTCCGACGGCACGAATACGACGGTGATTTATCGGACGCACATCGCCGGAGGCGTGGCGACGGTGGTCGGCCGTACGCATCTCACGGACACCTGTTACGGCAGATTCGAGGATACTCCGCAGCCGTTTTTCGTCCGCACCAATGACGGGCAGGAAACCATCGTGGGCGGCAACCTTTGGTGCTTGCGTCGCTTCGACTACTTCAACTATACCGCTGGGGGAAATCCCAGTCATCTGCTTGCGCGCGCGCCCAAGGAACCGTTCGGCCAGTCAGTCAGTCTGCCCGTGCAGGAGGCGCCGTTTCGTTGATTAAGGACATGCGATGATGTGGGCTCGTGCCGGCCTCTTTTTATTTTTCGCGGTCGCTTGCGCCGCATTCGCCGGCTGCGGCGGTCCGGCGCCGTTTCCCGCGACCGCACAGACGACGAGTTTTAGCCGCAATTCTACAAGCTCGTCGAGCCCGATCAAGCACGTCATCATCATCGTTCAGGAGAACCGAACGTTCAACGATTTCTTCGCGACGTACAGCGGTGGAGACGGAACGACGGTCGGAAAGGTCGAGGCCGAGCCGAACTGCAGCCCGCCGATCGCGAAGGGCACGATAGCGCTGAGCAAGGTGCCGCTGGTGGTACCGAAGGACCTCGACCACCGCTACAAAGGTTACAGGACGGCCTACAACCACGGCAAGATGAACGGCTTCGACAAGGTTCCGTTCGGTAACGGAATCCCGGAGTGCAACTATCCCTATCAGTACACCGATCCGTCGCAGATCCAGCCGTATTGGCAGATGGCCAAGCAGTACGTGCTCGCCGAGCACATGTTCACGACTCAGGGCAGCGATAGCTTCACCGCGCATCAGGACCTGATTCGCGGCGGGACGATCGTCGAAACCGGAAAGGCGATGGTCGACTTGCCTTCGTGCTCGTACTGCTTCTGGGGCTGCGACGCGCCGGCGCATACGCACACGTCGCTGATCACGCAGAAGGACGTCTATCTGCAAGCGCAAGGCCCGTTTCCGTGTTCGAACAAGTTCAGCGCGTCGTATCCCACGCTTCGCGATCTGCTCGATGCGAAGGGCGTTACCTGGAAGTACTATCAGCCTCCGTTCAATACGGCCTTCGGTAAGCTCCTGAGCGCGTTCGACGTGATCGCCCCGGTGCGCTACGGATCCGAGTGGGGCTCCCACATCGTCACGCCGCAGACGGCGATCTTCAGCGACATCACCAGCGGCAAGCTGCCGGGAGTATCGTGGGTGATTCCCGACCAGCCCGACTCAGATCATCCCGGCGTGCAAAGCGACACCGGCCCTTCGTGGGTCGCGAGCGTCGTGAACGCGATCGGCCAAAGCTCGTACTGGAACTCGAGCGCGATCGTCATCGTGTGGGACGACTGGGGCGGGTTCTACGACAATCGTCCGCCGAAGCAGATCGGGTACGGCGGGCTCGGGTTCCGCGTGCCCGCGATCATTGTGTCACCCTACGCCAAAGCAGGCTCGATCTCGGCGACGAACTACGAGTTCGGCAGCATCCTGAAGTACATCGAGAACAACTGGAACCTCGGTTCGCTCGGGACGACCGACGCGACGAGCAAGAGCATCATCGACTGCTTCAACTACTCCCAATCGCCGATCACGTTCGTGCCGATCGGCTCGAAGCTCTCGAAAGAGTACTTCATTCACAGGAAGCCCTCGTACTTGGCCCCCGACACCGATATGTAGCCCGTTGCTGCTCCTGGGTCGCGCGATTCTTTCCCTCGGCGGCGCCGCGGTGTAGATCGCGCTCGCAGCCTGGGGTTTTGGCGGGGCGGCTCTCCCCGGAATTTATTGAAGCGAAGGATCCTCGAAGAAACCCGCAATCGCGCCGCTCGAATCCGTCACGAACATGACGCCTTGCGAGCCGTTGTCGAAGACGGCTCGATAGTGGTAGCGCTGATACCCTTGCATGGAATCCGCCCGCACGAACTCCAACCGGCGGAAGTGGCCGAAGCTGTTGAAGCCGCCGTCGATCTGGGCGATCAGCTGCTGAGTCAGCCCGCTCTTTACCTGTGACGTCAGATTGCCGCCGGGAGCGTGGCCGGAGGCGACCGCGCTAAAAAAGCTGGTGAATCGCGCCGTTAGCGCGCTGTCGGGCGGGGCCACGCTGCCGGCACCCGGCTCCTGAGCCGCGACCGGGAGGACGAGGCACGACGCCAACGCGAGCAGCAGCAGCGACGAGCGACCATTTTTCCGAATCACGATGAACCGACTTCCTTTCGTACGTGAAGCTTTTTGCGCGCCTGCTCGATGCGGCGAGCCCGCGTCTCGGGTCTCTTAGCGCCCTCGATCCATGCGACGTACTCTTTGCGGTGCGTGTAGGCGAGCCCGTCAAAGACGCGCCGCTCGGCCGCACTCAACGCTCGGGCAAGATCGCGCGGCACCTCGACGGTCCGTTCCTTTTTGTCGGCCGAAATGGCGACGGTTATCCTGTCGCCGCGGCTGACGTTGGCTCGGCTGCGCATCGCCGCCGGTATGCCGATCGCCGGACCCGTCCCCATGTTGCAGATCGTCGTACGGTGCTCGATCCCATTAATGTTTGCCACGATCGGCACGCGAACGCGTCCCCCGAACGCGCGCATGACCGTCGCCGGCACCAGCACGAACGTCGCCGTCGAGCCTTCGGTGCCTTGCAGAACCGTGCGGAAAAGTTGCGCCATTTTCAGGCGTACCTTTCTCGCCCGGCACTTCGAGTTCCGTTCAAGCGAGCCGTCGGAAGGAGTCAGAGCCGATTCAACGCGTGTAGTTAATGATCAGATTTCGCGAGCCGCGACTCAGTTCGCATAAGGGTGCCCGGGGCCGACAGGCGTTACCTTTCGCTACGAGTCATCACCGGCAAGAATGTGCGCAACGCGCAGTTCGACGTCGCGGAAAATCTTGAGCACGCGGCGGCTGGTGGCGACACCCGCAGGCGTGAGCCTTACGAGCCAGCTTCGCCCGTCCGATGGATCGGCATGGCGCTCCGCAAGCTTTCGGTCGACCAATCGGTCGATAACGTTTGTAACGGTCGACTTGCGAAAACCGAAGCCACGATGAATTTCGCCCATCGTCGCCTGCCTCGTCTGTGCAAGTAGCGCCAGCACGACCGCCTCAGCGTGCGTAACGTCGAGATCCGACTCGTGCACCGCCTGCTGTATGGCGTGGACGGCGCGATGAAGTGCGGCAAACGAGGGAGCCGCAGATTCGATCGCTAGTGCCGGTGGAGCGCGTCTAGTGCTCGCTGCCATTGCGTTTGCATCAGATGGGCGTGGCGGGCAAAGAGCTCAACGTTCGCATCGGCATTCGCGTTCAGCGACGTGCGGTCGTATGAAACGCGCGCGACCGAACCGCCCGCACGCGATGACACGCGAATCGCGATACGAGTCACGTTCTCCTCCGAAGTAAACACTGTGTAGCCAACGACGCCGGCGTCGCGATCGTACGCATCGACGATCCATATGCGCGCAACGGCATGGTCGTCGGTCGTAAACACGGTCCCGGCGCCGACGCGGCGGACATCAGGCGTATTAACGTAGAGCGGCTCCCAACCATCGGCCCACTTACGCTCGCCGTCCGGCGTAAACAGTTCAATGGCATCGCGCGGCGGTACGTCCAGCGTAACTTCAAAGACAAATCGCGCTGTTGCACGCGCTTCGGCACGCACGTGCGGCGGTGGGGCCTGTTGTTCCATTTCGTACCATTTTAGTACGATCCCGAACTAAAAGTCAAGGCCGTCCGCGTTTGCAGGAGGCGCCTTAGCCGGCGATCTATTCCACCAGCCACGCGAACGCAGCCTCACGAGAGCCGAAGTATCCAAATGGGAACGTCGCTTTACCCTCGGGCGCCGGAGCGACGCCATTCTCGACGACCCCCGTGGCGCCGGCCGGCAAAACAAACGCAAACTTGCGAACTCCCGCCGCATTATACCGCGGAATAATATTCGTTTGGCGCCACTCCTCAAAGTCCGCGCGCGGCCCGTACGCCATTCTGGCGACATCCACAAGCACATTATGTAGCTTTTCGCGCTCGATCAGCTCGGCAAGTCGCTTTACGCCCGACCTGAACTCCTCTTCGCTCATCGAAGCTGTGGCTTCCGACCACACCTGCACGATGGTTGCGTGCCGAGAGTCGTGAAAATACTCTGCGAACTCGTCTCTATGCAAGCTATCCATTAAGTACGGATCTTACTAACCGGTGATTCAGAATTCAAGTACAAAATACGAGCGGATATGCGCGAGAGCTTGACGCACTATCGCTTCAGCGTCATCGCTGCTTCGCCTGAGCTTACCGAGGAGCATCGCCCCCTGTATCGTCGCGATGCAGAAGTCCGCTAACGATTGTTCGTTTGCATCGGCAACGAGTCGCCGTTGAGATTTCTCTCGTATAAAGAACGCTGCCAATCGACTCTTGATCGCATCGAAGATCGCATCGAGATCTTGCCGAGCGAGTTCTTCGTGGTCCGATACTTCGTTTGCAGCAGTTCCGAAGGGGCAGCCTCTGCTCATACCAAAGCTCTTTGGAGCTCGATGTGGGAATAAAACCACGTTTCGAGGTCCTGCCATGATTTGATGTCGTAGTTTATCGGTGCCGAGCCGTCTCCGATTGCATCGAGGTGCCACCGCAGCACTTCGTGGATGAGTCCTTCCTTGCTCTTGAAGTAGTAGTAAAATTGCCCCTTGCCGGTCTCCGAGGCCTCGATAACTTCGTCTGGACTCGTGGCATGCAGGCCTTGCTTGTGGAAGAGGTCGGCCGCGGCCCGGATAATGCGCAACTTCGTGTCGGCGCCCTTCGGCGATAAAGTTGCCATAGTGCTCCTGCGGCGCGTCGCGATCCGGCGAACGTTACGCGCGTTGCCAGACGAGCACGTTTGACGTGCCCCAGATCTCCGGCGGCAGCGTGCGAATGATCAGCCTACCGCCTTCTATTTTGAACTGCCGTTCCAGCGTCGTCCCCATCAAATTGGTGAAAATGCTCACCTCGACATGATGAAAGACGCGGTCGCCCCGCACTTCGTAGCGTCCGGCATACGCCAGGCAGTTCCGAAGGGCGTTGGTGCGCTGCTCTTCCGACGCCGCGCTTCCCGAGGGCGACTTCAACTCGGGGCGGTGCGTCCCGGCGAGCACTGCGGCCATGCGCGCGTCGGCGCTGTAAATGAGATAGCCGACCGGATCGGGACCGAAGCGCGGTTCCGCTTTACCCTTGCCATCGTCGACGTCGAAGCTCACCAGGCTCCAAGCCCCGACGACCCCCTCGGGCGCCGCGGCGAGCGCCGGCACGGTGGTTGCGGCGAGCAGACCAAGCGCGCCGGCAAGCTCCAAAACACCTTTACGGGAAACTGACTGCATGATCAAACTGCACCTCGCAGCCGTCGCGATTATGCTCCTCGCCGCGACTTCCTCCGCGAATGCCGCAAATGCCTCGGCAACGTCGCTGTTTGCGCGCGGAGACTTTCCCGCGGCCGCGACCGCATACGAGTCGCTGTTGCGAATGCGGCCTTCCGACGTCACGGCCGAGCTTGATCTCGGCGCGATCCGGTTGTATGAGAACGACCTCCGCGCCGCCGAGCCGCTCTTGCGCGCCGTTCTCGCGAAGGATCCGTACAACGCTCGCGCCGCGCGACTCATCGTCGAGCTCGAGCGGCGTCAGGCCGAATCGACTCGCGGCGCGAGCGTGACCGGCGGAGAGAGCGCCGTTCCTTTCGTCACCGCGGATCCGCTGCCGGTCGTGCGCGGCCTCGCCAACGGCGTCGCCGGAACCTTTATCATCGACACGGGCGCCGATGTCGATCTCGAGCCGAGCTTCGCTGCGAGCATCGGCGTGAAGACGGAAGGCGCGGGGACCGGAGTCTTCGCCGGCGGCGAGCGAGCCGCGATCAAGGGTGGAACGTTGCAGTCGCTCGCGCTGGGCGGCGCGAGCGCGCGCTACGTGCCGGTGCACGTCTTCCCGACGCACGCCGCCGCGCTCTTTGGGAACCTGCACGTCGACGGCGTCATCGGAACGACCTACTTCGAGCGATTCTTGGTGACGATCGACTATCCGCAGCGCCGGCTCGTGCTGCGTGCACGTTCACCGGAGAGCTCCGCGGCTTTTCAGGCCGCCGCAGCAGGAGCAACGATCGTTCCGTGCTATCTCGCCGGCGATCACTTCGTTCTCGCACGCGCGCAAGTCAATAATGCGCCGGCCGGACTTTTTCTCTTCGACTCGGGCCTCGCCGGAGGCGGCATCATGTCTTCGGCGCAGCTGGTCAAGGCCGCCGCAATTCGGCTCGAGCGAGATAAGAGCGGCACGGGGTACGGCGGAGGCGGCGCGGTTACGGCGGTGCCGTTCGTCGCGCAGCGCATCGCGGTGGGATCGGCCGTGCAGCACGACGTTCGCGGAATCTTTACGCCGCAGGGCTCGCCGCTGGGCATCTTTCCGTTCACCGTTTGGGGAGCGATCTCGAACGATTTTCTTGCGCACTATGCGTACACGGTCGACTTCGACGCGATGAAGATCGTGCTCGCGCCGTCGCCGCCGGCGCCGTCGCCGCCGGCGCCCTCACCGCACCCGACGTCATCGCCTGCGCAACCGCCCACCGTACACCAAATCTTCGACGCCGCGTTTCGCCGCCTGCAATCCTATCCGGCGCCGCCGTACGCCGTCTGGACGGCCACGTGGAACATCCGCCAGCGACCGATGGGCTACTATACCGGCGAGCGCACCGGGTTAGAGGTGATGCGGTATGCGGTTCGCCTGTCCGACGGAATGGAGAACGCCAGCGAGCCGATTCCGAGCGGCAAACTGCCGCCCGCGGAGATCGTAACCGAGTTCGTGGGCCCGTTCGCCTGGAACATGCGCTCGTCCGTCCGCGTAGCGCCGGCCGCCGGAGGGAGGACAATGCAGCCCGACGTCGCGGGGTTGAAGACGATTGCCACGGTGACGGCAATCGCAAACGCGCCGTACGCGATCGCGGGCGCCGACTCCGGCAACGTTCCGATCGAGAACGTCGACGGCCATCGCGCATATCATTTGGAACTTCGTCCTCGCAGCGATCCGCAGCGACACAACCTGCGCGATCTGTGGATCGACACTACTACGTACGACTTGTGGAAACTACATTTCGTCGGAAGGTACGCGCCGACGCCGGACGCACCGTCGTCTCCGACCGAAGCCACCGTATACTTTCGCAACGTGCTGGGCTGCTGGGTCGTTACGCGAGCGGTTTGGACTTGGGACGATCCGCCCGTCGAATTCACCTTCGACGTGGAAAACGACGAGATCGCTCTGCCGGAGACGCTTCCGGACTGGCTCTTCAGTGCCGCGGAGTATCGCAAGCACCAAGATGCGGGCGAGCCCGACTACCTCGGCAGGTTGCTCGAAAGGATGCGCGCCGGGGCGTCCTCTGCTCCTACAGTTACGAAAAGCCCCAACGGGTAAGGGCGAGGCCTCTGCCGAAGGCCATTTTGCCCGCGCTTTGGAGAGAGAGTGTGTACGAACAGCAATCGCATACAGTCCGTGTAGTTTGTGCAGCCATCACGGCTGCCTTCCTCACAGTTTCATGCGCCGGCGGCGCGGGAAGTGCAACGAAGGGCGCCGCGTCATCGCTGCTTCCTGGAGATGGACCGCGAACCGGTTCCAGTGTAATTCAGCACGTCGTCATCATGATTCAGGAGAATCGCAGCTTTAACAATCTCTTTGCGACGTTTCCGGGTGCTGACGGAACGACGAAGGGCCGGATGGAAGGCCGCGGACCTCTCAAACTTCAAGAAGCCAATCTCATCGAGCCCTGCGACTTCGGGCACTCTTATAGCGGTTTCTTAAAAGACTACAACGGCGGGAAGATGAACGGGTTCAACACGGAGGGCGGCGGCAGCCAGAAAAGAGGTTGTCCGCCTCAGGCCGGCACGCTTCCATATCAGTACGTCAATCCCGCGCAAATCGCGCCGTATTGGGCAATCGCGCAACAGTACGTGCTCGCCGATCAGATGTTTGAAACCGAGGGCAGTGGCAGCTTCACTGGGCACCAGGACCTGATCCGCGGCGGGACGATGATCGATTCGGCGCAGACTCAAAGTCTCGTCGACTTTCCTACCGATCCAAATCCCTGGGGATGCGACGCTCCGTACGGTACGACGACACCGTTGCTTGTTTGGACCGGGACGAAGATCAAGGTGCAGCGCGCTGGACCGTTCCCGTGTACGACCAAGTTTCCAGGGTCCGGCAGCAGCTACACGACGCTGCGGGACCTCCTCGACTTAAAATCGGTTTCGTGGAAGTATTATACGCCGAAACTCGCCAGTACGGGCGGCCTCTGGAATGCTTTCGACGTGATCGCACCGGTCCGGTACGGTTCTGAGTGGACGACGAACGTCATCTCGCCCGAAACGAAGATCTTCAGCGACATCTCCGGCGGCACGCTACCCGCCGTCTCTTGGGTCATCCCCGTCAATAGAAACTCGGATCATCCGAGTGCCGCCGTGGACAACGGACCCGCGTGGGTCGCCAGCGTCGTCAACGCGATCGGCACGAGCCCGTACTGGAACTCGACAGCAATTATCGTCACATGGGACGATTGGGGCGGCTTTTACGACCAGGTGCCTCCGCCGCTCTTCGATCACTGGGGCGGCTTGGGATTCCGCGTGCCGATGCTGGTCATCTCGCCGTACGCGCGCGAAACGACGCCGGGCACGCCCGGCTACATTTCCCACACCCAGTACGAGTTCGGAAGCATCTTGAGGTTCATCGAAGATAACTGGAACCTCGGGCAGCTCGGTACAACCGACGTCCGAGCGAACAGCATCGTCGACTCCTTCGACTTCACGCAAACACCCCGCTCGTTTCAGATGATCCCGTCTACACGCTCGCGCACTTTCTTCGAGCATCAACCCCCCTCGAACGAACCGATCGACAGCGAGTAGAGCTCCAGTGTCATCCTGAGCGGAGGCGCGTAGCGCCGGAGTCGAAGGACAAGTACGGGTCATCCTGAGCGAGTGCGAAGCGCGAGACGAAGGGTGACCAACCTGCAGCGTCTGCATAATTTGTTGAGCGAATCTCAGTGTGTCATCCTGAGCGAGCGCGAAGCGCGAGACGAAGGGTGACCAACCCGCAGCGTCTGCAGTAATTTGTTGAGCGAATCTCAGTGTGTCATCCTGAGCGGAGGCGCGTAGCGCCGGAGTCGAAGGACAAGTACGGGTCATCCTGAGCGAGCGCGAAGCGCGAGACGAAGGGTGACCAACCTGCAGCGTCTGCATAATTTGTTGAGCGAATCTCATTTCCCGCCCTTCGGCTCGCTGCACTCGCTCAGGGCTCACGCACTACTGGGCCCTTCGACTCCGCTCGTCACACTCGCTCCGCTCAGGGCGACAAATGAAAGGCTACTCCGGGTCGCCATGTTGAGTCGATGGAGCCCGGCTTTCGAAGTACCTGATCCCGAGCTGCGACCCAATCTTCGTAAAACTGCGCGGCGACTGGCTGTAGTTGAGCACGTCGCCGATGCTGTTCGAGGTGTCGTCGGTGGTGTGCAGGTAGCCGAGGTTCCAGTTTTGCTCGACGTACTTCAGCAGGCTGCCGAACTCGTATTGCGTGTGCGAGATGTATCCGCCGTTAGTTCCGGCGCCCTTCTTCGCGAACGGCGATAGGATCAGCATCGGGACGCGGAAGCCGAGGCCGCCCTGAGTGTTCTGTTTCGGCGGCGCGGCGTTGTCGTAGAAGCCGCCCCAGTCGTCCCACACGACGACGATCACACTCGAGTTCCAGTACGGGCTCTGCCCGATCGCGTTGACGACGCTGGCGACCCACGACGGACCCGTGTCGCATCCGCATTTTTCTCCGGGGTGATCCGAATTATCGTCCGACGGAATTACCCACGACACGGCGGGCAGCTGGTTGTTCGTGATGTCGTTGAAGATGTTCGTCTCCGGCATCGAGACGTTCGTCCCCCACTCCGAGCCGTTGCGGACCGGCGCGATGACGTCGAAAGCGTTCAGTATCGCCCCCGAGCACGTATAATCGCAGCCATTGTCGCACCCGTTGGGGTTCCAGCCATGATAGCAGGGAGAGTAGTACTTCCAGCCCACGCCCTTGGCGTCGAGCAGATCGCGCAGCGTTTCGTAGCCGCTGCCCGATCCGGGGAACTTGGTCGTGCACGGGTACGGGCCTTTGTCCTTGAGGTACTGCCCGTTCGTCGTGATGAGCGATGTGACGGTGTGCGTTCCGAGGGAGTCGCACCCCCAGGGCATCTGCGTCGGGTTGTCGATGAGGCTGTCGTTCGAATCGATCTCAGTGCCGCCGCGAATCAGGTCCTGGTGCGCGGTAAAACTGCCGCTGCCTTGAGTCTGAAAGGTCTCGTCGGCCAAGACCCATCGGTTTGCGATGTCCCAATACGGCTGGATCTGAGATTCTTGAACGTACTGGTACGCGAGCTTGCCGACGAGTTGCGTGCGCGCGCCGCAGACGCCTTTGTAGACGCTGCCGAAGCCGTCCATTTTGCCGCCGTCGTAATCCGTCACGAACGACGCGTGACAGTGCTGAATGTCCGTCGGCGTGACGAGCGCATGCTGTTTCAAGGTCACCCACTTGCCCTTCATCTTGCCGCGCGTGGCGCCGTGGGCGCCAGGAAACTTCGCGAAGAAGTTGTCGAAGCTTCGGTTTTCTTGGATCACCAGCACGACGTGCTTGATGGGCGAGCTTCCGGACGTCGACGGTATTTGCCCAAGCGCGCCGCCGGGCAGCGACGACGAAGCGCCGCCGCAGGCGTTCAGCGCGATTGCGGTGAGAGCTGCGCTCACCCAAGTGTAAAGCGCGCGACTGCGCATGACGTTCTCCGTTCTATTCGGTGTCGGGCGCTATGCCCGAAGGTTGCTGATGCAGGAAAAAGTCGCGAGAATACTTGGCTGGAATCTTCTTGAACTTCCGCGGCGGCATTCCGAAATCGAACGCGGTGCCGATGCTGGTGGAGTGCTCGTCGTTATTTCCGAGCGACCCCAGGTTCCAAATGCTCTCGATGAACTTCAGGATGCTGCCGAACTCGTAAATCGTGTGCTCGACGTGCGGCTTGACGTAGGGGGACACGATGAGCATCGGAACGCGGAAGCCCGGGCCGCCTTGCCAGTTTCGGGGTTCGGGCGGCGGCACATGATCGTAATAGCCGCCCCAGTCGTCCCAGACCACGACGATTGCCGTCGAGTTCCAATAACTGCTCTGACCGATCGCGTTGACGATCGAGGCGACCCACGACGGCCCCGTGTCGACGGGCTGGCCCGATTTCGAGAACTCGCCCGGATGATCGGAGTTTGCTCCGTCGGACGTCACCCACGAGACCGCGGGAAGCCGCTTCGCTGAGATGTCCTTGAAGATCTCGAGCGGACTGCGCGTCACTCTGGCATTCCACTCCGGGCTGTATCGGACGGCCTTGATCGCGTCGAACGCGCTCCAAATCCCGGCCGTGTCTCCGTGCTGCTGTCCCGTCCACTTCTGGACGGCCACCGCGTAATATTTCCAAGAAACGCTCTTTGCGTCGAGCAGATCGCGCAGCGTCTTGTAATGCAGGCACGGGAACGGCCCGCCGTACTCATAGACTTTGCCGCCCCGCTTGATGATCGCCGTAACGACTCCCGGGATCTTCGGACTGGCGGTTGGGTTGGGAGTGCGTGCGTCGCAGCCCCACGGAAAATATGAAGGGTTGTCGATGAGCGCCTCGTTCGACGCTATCTGCGTGCCGCCGGCGATCAGCTCCTGATGCGAGGTAAAACTTCCGCTGCCTTGCGTCTGAAACGTGTGGTCGGCGAGAACGTACTGCTTGGCCATGTCCCAATACGGAGCGATCTGCGCGGGGTTGACGTATTGATACGTGTACCGGCAGGTAGGCCCGCCCTGCCCCGAAGCGCCGTAATAGCTCAGATCGAAGCCGTCCATCTGGCCGTGATCGCGATCGATTTGGAAACCGCCGTAGAGATGGTCGAGGTCTTGCCAGGTCGGCGCCGGTCCCGGCGTCGGCGCGAGGTCGACCTCTTTGAGCGGAATGGTCGTCGGCTCTTCGATCGGCTGGTTGCAGCTCTGCGCGATCGAGCGCGGCATCGCCGCCGCCTTCCCGGTACGGGTGCCGTCCGCGCCGGGAAACGTCGCGAAGAAATTGTCGAAGCTGCGGTTCTCTTGAATCACGATCACGACGTGCTTTATGCGGCCGTTCGTGCCGGTCGCATCCTGCAAGCTCGGCGGAAGCGCTCCGTTCGGCAACGAGCCGAACGAGCCGCCCGCACAGGCGACGATCCCCGCGACCATCGTCAGGATTACAAACGCGAGCGCAGCCCGTGCGCGCATTTAAAGGTTACTCGGTATCGACCGGCAAGCCGGAGGGTTTTTGCCGAAGGAAGTACGACTTCGAGAAGCTAGAGGGGATCTTGGTGAAGTTACGGGGCGACTGACTGAAGTTGAACATGTCGGCCATTGACGTGCAGGTTCCGTCGGTCGTGCCCAAGCGCCCGAGGCTCCAGGTGTCCTCGACGAACTTGATGATGCTTCCGAACTCATAGACCGTGTGCGAGACCTCGTTCTGCGGGACGTACGGACTGATCACGATCATCGGAACGCGGAAGCCGGGACCGCCCTGATTGTCGAGCGCCGGCGGAGCGACCGGGTCGTAGAAGCCGCCCCAATCGTCCCAAACAACGATGATGGCGGTCGAGCTCCAATACTTGCTCTGGCCGACCGCATTGACGATGCTCGCGACCCACGACGGCCCGGTATCGGTCGACGAATATCCCGGATGGTCGGAGTTCTGAGCATCCGGAATCACCCAAGACATCTGCGGAAGCGCGTTATTCGAGATGTCGCTAAGGATGTTGGTTTCCGGCGTGGAGATATGCGCGTTCCATTCGCTCTTGTTGTTATACACCGACGAAATCACGAGGAACGCGTTCCAAAGGGCGCCGATCGTGCCTTTCACCGGTGGCGGCGTGTAGTATTTCCATGAAATGGATTTGGCGTCGAGTAAACTCTGCAGCGTCATGTATGAGCCCGATGAAGGGAACTTCGAAGTGCACGGATACGGTCCTTGGTCCCGAAGATATTGTAAGCTCGTCGTGATGAGCGACGTCCTCGTTCCCGGCGACGAGTCGCATCCCCACGCCCCGTTCCCTGTTGGGTCGTCGACCAAGCTGTTGTTCGAGTCGATCGCGGTGCCGCCGCGGATCAGATCTTGATGCGCGATGAAGCTGCCGCTTCCTTGCGTTTGAAAAAGTTTGTCGGCCAACGCATAGATCGTCGCCGCTTGCCAATACGGTTGAATTTGACTGGGGTTCACATATTGGTACGGCTGCGTGCCTTCGTTTCTTCCACTGATCTGAAACTTGATCAAGTCGAAGGCGTCCATCTTGCCGCCGCGGTACGCAGTCTGATACGCCGAATACGTATGGTTGAGCGTCTTGGGATCTTCCAGATTCGTCTGTTTCAGATTAACGTTGACGGTCTTGCCGTTCTTGCGCATCTTTCCGATCTTCGTTCCGGTCGCATTGGGAAAGCCGGCAAAGAGGTTGTTGAACGAGCGATTCTCCTGAACGATCAGCACGATGTGCTGGATGGGCGAGCTGCCCGAATGCGAACTCGGCTGCGGTTCACTCGCTTGCGGGACCGCACCGGACGAGCCGCCGGCGCAGGCGTCGAGCCCGACCACCGAAAGAATGGCAAAAATCCAAAGGCATAATGGTCGTATGGCGATCATCTTGCTCAATCAACGCTCCTCCGAATCGGGCTGGGCCTACTTGGCCGGGGACACCGCTACTCTCCTCTCTCCTCTTAGCTCGTTGCCCGAAGGAACGCTGGAATTGCCAAGAAAGTTAACATTTGTGGTCGTTTCGTTGTGGAATCGATGATGGACGGTGAGTCCAAGGCGGGGTTGCAGGACGACGTCGTTCTAGTGAAGCGGCGAGCTCAGGCGCTCAACGAGCGCCTGCGAACGCTGCTGCGCACGATGACCGCCGTGGAGCGCGACGATCCGGAGTTTGCGCAGGAGATGCGCCACTACGGCATCATCGCGGACTTTGCCGAGATCACTACCGGAATCGGTGACTTGGACGTTGCGGTCGCGGCGCTCGTGCGGAAGCTCGGCTTCGACTAGTCGTAGCTTTCGCGCACGGTCTCCAGCAGCGTCTGCCCGAACTCGACGATCGTGCCGTCCCCGTCGAGCACGTCGACGCCGAAGCCCGGATAGAGACTGACGAAACGGTCTAGCTTCCAGCGCGCCACGGACCAGCGGTCGCGCGCTCCCTTTTCATAGGGCCAGGGCGGCATGCCCTCGCGATCCGAACGAATATCGCGGCCGTCGGCGGTGCGGATGCGCACCTGAAAGCCCTCGACTCGCGCGATCTTCATCTCAAGCGTGCCTATTTTCATCGTTGTGCAAAATGAGGATGGTCGGGCTGACTGGATTCGAACCAGCGATCTCTAGTCCCCCAGACTAGCGCGATAACCAAGCTTCGCTACAGCCCGTTCGATTTTTTCGCGTGCTTCTTCGTACGTGGGCGCTCGCCTCGGACCGCGTCCTTCAGCGAGCTCCCAGCGACGAATGCCGGCACCCGGCGCGCCGCGATCGTTATTTTTTCGCCGGTCTTGGGGTTGCGCCCCTCGCGCGCTTGACGCGCGCGGACCACGAAGCTCCCAAATGGGTTCAGTGCCACACGGTCGCCTTTTTGTAACGCTCCTTGAATTTCATTCAGGATGAACTCGAGGATCTGAGCGGCACGACGCCTCGACAGCTCTGCTTCCAGGGCGACGGCATCGATTACCTCAGTTTTCGTCAACCTCGCACCTCCTACTACGATCAAGCGACGTCAACGCGGCGGCCGTCCCAGCAATATACGAAGGGCCGGTGGACCCTCCTCCCGCCGGCGGAGGGCTCAACTCGCGAGAATCTCTCGTAACGCGCGCAGCGCGAGGACGTAGCCGTGCGCGCCGAGCCCGCTGACCACTCCGCGGCACGGCACCGCCGTCACGCTCGTGCGGCGAAACGCTTCGCGACCCGCAATGTTCGAGATGTGAACCTCAACGACGGGAATCCCGATCGCCGCGATCGCGTCGGCGATCGCGTAGGAATAGTGTGCGTACGCGCCCGGGTTGATCACGATGCCCGCGCAGTCTTGCGGCGCGCGGTGCAGCGCGTGGATGATCTCGCCCTCGGAGTTATATTGCTCGCAGCGGACCTCGACGCCGAGGTCCCTTGCGGCGGCCACGACCGCCTCGTTCAGCTCGGCGAGCGTCTCCGTTCCGTAAATCTCGGGCTCGCGCTGTCCAAGCAAGTTGAGGTTCGGTCCGTGCAGCACCAAGACGCGCATCGCCGTGGACTTCCTTGGAGGAAAAGCGCGGGCCTCCGAACGACACGCGGTCATGCCCGACACGCTCCTCGCCGCATCGGCGCCCGACGCCGGAATCGCGCTAGTGGCCGCGATCGCGACCGATCTCGTTCGCGAGATTCGCGATCGCCACGATCTCTGGCCGACGGCTGCCGCCGCCGTCGGACGCCTGGCGACCGGCGCCGCGCTCTTCGGCGCCAACTTGAAAGGAAACGAACGGATCTCTCTGCAGATCGCCGGAGACGGACCGCTCGGAAACATCGCGGCGGATTCGTGGCTGCTCGACGAGCGAACCGAAGGCGTGCGCGGATACGCGCGCAACCCGCGCGTCGATCTTCCGCTCGATGCGCGCGGCAAGTTCGACGTCGCCGGCGCGATTGGTACGGGCTCGCTGCAAGTGACGCGCTCGAGCGACATCGGTCAGCCTTACGTCGGTATCGTCCCGCTGAGTTCCGGCGAGATCGCCGAAGACCTCGCGGTCTACCTGGCGCAGTCCGAGCAGATTCGCAGCGTCGTCGCGCTCGGCGTGCTTGCGAATCCGAACGGCGTTGTTGCGGCAGGCGGCATTCTCGCGCGCGCCCTGCCGGGGGCCGACGACCGAGCGTTGGCGGAGTTAGAGCGCCGCGCGGTAGCGATGCCGCCCATAACGCAGCTCGTATCCGGCGGCGCAACCGTCGACGATCTCCTGCACGAGCTCGCGGGCGGCTGGGAGCTGCGTTCCGTCCACACCATGGCGATCCGCTTCGCCTGCCTATGCAATCGCGCCAAGGTCGAAGCGGTGCTGATGGGTCTCGGCGCCGACGAACTGTTGCAGCTGACGCGCGAACGCGATCGAACCGAGGCCGTTTGCGAATATTGCAAGACGCGCTACGTGTTCACCGTGCCCGAGGTCGAGGCACTCCGCGCGCGTCTCTAAGCGACAGCCTATCGCGGCATGACGCGGACGAAGCGGCGCGAGCCGACGGAAAGTATCGCAGGCGAGGCCGCGCTCCACGGTGCGCTCGGATCGCGCACGAGCTCGCCGTCTACCTTGACGGCATTGCCGCTGATGAGGCGCTCGGCGGCGCGCCGGCTCTCAGCAAAGCCGGCCTTAACCAAGAGCTCCGCGATGCGCTTGCAATCGCCGCGATCGATCTCCGCAACCGCATCCGTCGGAATCTCCTTGCGCTGAACGGTGCGCTCGAAAAACTCGCGCGCGGCGGCGGCGGCTTGCAGTCCGTGGTATCGCGCGACGATCTCCTCGGCGAGGCGTTTCTTTTCTTCCATTGGGCTCGTGCGGCCGGCGGCTAGATCGGCGGCCAGCTTCTCGGATTCGAACTTCGAGCGAAACGCCGCAAGGCGCG
Source organism: Vulcanimicrobiota bacterium (assembly GCA_963759245.1). Classification (GTDB taxonomy): domain Bacteria; phylum Vulcanimicrobiota; class Vulcanimicrobiia; order Vulcanimicrobiales; family Vulcanimicrobiaceae; genus Cybelea. Next base: position 1,422,521 of record CAVWYN010000003.1, read on the forward strand.
CGTACACCGGGAGGAGGTCGTCCGAAATCTTCATGAGCTTCCCGAACTGCTCCGGGGCAGGCTCGGCGACGCCGACGTAGTTGCCGAACGATTTGCTCATCTTCTTCTGCCGTCTAGGCCGACCAGCAGCGGCACGGTTGCGCAGATTTGCGGCAACTGTCCGAAGTCGCGCTGATACTGGCGCCCCAGCAGCAGGTTGAAGAGCTGATCGCTTCCGCCTAACTCCACGTCGGCCTCGATCGCGACGGAATCGTACGCCTGCGCGACCGGATAGAGCAGCTCGTGCAGCGAGATTGGGACGCCGGCATCGTACCGCTCGCGAAAGTCGTTGCGCTCGAGCATCTGCGCGACCGTCGTCTTCCCCAGCAGCTTCACGAGGTCGGTGAGGCTCAACCGATCCAGCCATTCCGAGTTGTAGCGCAGCTCGATGCGCTCGAGATCGAGCACTTTGCCGGCCTGCTCGCGATACGTCTGCATGTTCGCCTCGATCTCGTCGTGCGACAGCTGCGGGCGCGTCACGTTTCTGCCGCTCGGATCGCCGATGCGCGCCGTGAAATCCCCGATGATCAGCGTGACGCGGTGTCCCGCCTCGGCGAATCGCTGCAGCTGATGCAGCACGACCATGAAACCGAGATGCAAGTCGGGGCTCGTCGGATCGATCCCGAGCTTGACGCGCAGCGGTCGCCTCAGCGCAAGCCGCTCGTGAAATTCGGCGACGGTTTCGACGTGCTCGAATCCTTCGAGGAGATCGTGGGGATCGGCGACGCTCACGTGCGCAGCTCGATCATCGTAACGCCGGTCGAGCCCTCTTCTTCGTTTCCATAACGCAAGCTCTTGACACCGGCATGGGCGCGCAGATACTCTTGCAGCCCGCGCCCCAACATGCCGGTGCCCTTGCCGTGAATCAGCCGCAACGAGCGAGTTGCCCGCGAGCAGACGCGTCGTCGATCCAGCGCTCGACCAGCGGCTCGGCCTCCGCGTAGCGCTTGCCGCGAACGTCCAATGCGGCGAGGCTCCGACTCGCGGCGCTCAACCGCACTTCGGCGTCGCTCCCGCTGCGACGCGCGCCGCGCACGGCGTCGCCTTCGCGGCGAACGTCGTTCTTCTCCACGAGCATCTTCATTGAACCGATCGAAACGAGCAACCTTTCGTCGTAGTCCTCGGCGACGATTCCCTCTTGATTCAGCGAGATGACGCGCACTCGATCGCCCGGCGCATAGGTTTGAGCTTCTTCTCCGGCGTGCTGCTCCGGAAGAATCCCGAGGTCGCGCCGCATCGCCTCGACGGTCTGCGCCAAGAGCGCCGCTTGCGCTGAAGTCACCTTGCCTCGTCGCCCGCGATCGGGAGCCGCACTCGCGGACGCGCGCTGCTGCAACTCGCGAACGAAATCGCGCAGGCTCTGCTGGAGGCGCTCTTCGGCTCGCGCTCCGAAGCCGCGGCGCGCAGAGTCGAGCTCCGCGCGCTCGCGGCGCAGCGAGTCGAGTTCACGCGTCGCTTCGCGGCGTTCCCCTTCGAGCCCGGAGCGCTCTTCGCGCAGCTCGCTATTTCGAACCGCAAGCTCGGCGAGCGCCGCTTCGTAGTCGCGCTCTCGCCGCTCGAGCAGCGCCGCCGCGCGCTCGACGATCGCCGGGTCGATGCCGAGCCGCTCCGCGAGCGGAAACGCCAGCGACTGGCCCGGCGTTCCGACATCCAGCTCGAACGTCGGCTCGAAGGTCTTCGGATCGAACCGCACGCTCGCGTTCGAGACTCCCGGTCGCGAATGCGCGAAAAGTTTGAGCTCGACGGAGTGCGTCGATACCAAAGCGCGCGCGCCGCTCTCCAAGAGCCGTTCCAACATCGCCCGCGCGAGCGCTGCGCCGGCGCTCGGTTCGGTCCCGCCGCCGATCTCGTCGACGATCGCCAGCGTTCCCGGACCGGCGCCGGCGAGAATCTCGCGCATGCGTTGCAAGTGCGCCGAAAACGTCGAGGCGTTTGCGACCAGCGACTGCTCGTCGCCGATGTCCGCGATAACGCGCTCGTAGCGCCCGATGCGCGTGCCTCCCGCGGCGGGGATTTGCATTCCGCAGTAGGTCATCACGACGAAGAGGCCCGCCATTTTCAGCGCGACGGTCTTCCCGCCCATGTTCGGGCCGCTGATGACGAGCAGCCGCGTCTCCTCGTCGACGGCGAGCGACTGCGGCACGGCGCGCTCGTCGAGCAGCGGATGGCGCCCGCGCTCGATGGCGAGCTCGGCCTCGTCGCTCAACTCCGGCGCCAGGCTGTCGGTGCGACGGGCGAGTTCGGCCTTCGCGGCGAGGAGGTCGACGACGGCCAGCATCTCGACGTTGGCCTCGATCTCGGCGGCGTGCTTGCCGACTTCGGCCGACAAGGCCGCGAGGATGCGCTCGACTTCGCGCTCTTCTTCAATTTGCAGCGTACGCACGCGGTTGTTCGTTTCGAGCGCCGCGAGCGGCTCGACGAAGAGCGTCTGCCCGCTCGAGCTGGCATCGTGGACGATTCCCGGCACCGTTCCCGCGAACTCCGCCTTGATCGGAATCACGAACCGCCCGTCGCGGATCGTCACGATCCGATCCTGAATCGCCTTCGCATTCTTGGCGGCGTTGAGGATCGAGCTCGCGCGATCGCGCGCCTCGGCCTGCGCCTGCGCAAGGCCTCGCCGAATTCGCGACAGCGCATGCGAGGCGCGATCGAGCACCGCGCCACGCTCGTCGACCGCGTCGACGATGGCGCGCTGCACTTCGCGCAGCGGAGTGTACTCGGCCGCCACCTCCGCGAGGTCCGAATGCGCGCGAATCGCGCGATGCGCCGACGCCGCCGCCGCCAGGGCGTCGGCGACCGACGCGGATGTCGCTTCCCGAGAGCGTGCGGCCGAGCTGCGCCACCTGAGTCAGCGGCGCCGTCTCCACCGCGGGCATGACCTGCAGATCGGCGGCGGCGATCAGCGAGCGCACGGCCTCCGTGCGCCGCTGTTCGCGTCGGACGAGCTCGAAATCTACGTGCGGAGCTAACTCGGCCGCAAGGGCTCTGCCGCGTTGCGTTCGCGTCGCGCGCACGACGCGCTCGCGGACACCGGCGAAGTCGAGCGCCTCGAGAGTTCGCGCGTCGGCAAAGGAGGTCAGCGCTCCAGCTTCTCCTTCACCAGCTCGCTGACGAGCGCCGGGTTGGCCTTGCCGCGCGACGCTTTCATCACCTGTCCGACCAAGAATCCAAGCACGTTGGTCTTCCCCGCCCGATAGTCGGCAACGACCTTCGCATTGCCGGCAAAGACTTCGTCGACGAGCGGCTCGATCGCGCTGGGATCGATCGTCTGCGCGAGTCCCTCACGCTCGACGATCGCCGCCGGCGAGCCGGCGCCATCCCACATGCGCGTCAAGAGGTCCTTCGCAATCTTCGAGTTGATGCGCTTACTCTCGACCAGCTCGATCAACTCGGCCAGCTGTTCGGGCGTAGCCTTTGAGTCGGCTACGGCAACGCCGGTCTCGTTGGCGAGGCGCGAAAGATCGCCGAGCACGAAGTTGCTCGACTGTTGCGGACGATCGCTCAGCGAAACGACGCGGTCGAAGTACGCTCCCAGCTTGAGATTATCGACGAGCTGCGTCGCCTGCTTGACGCCGAGCGAGAACGTTTGCGTGTATCGTTCGAAGCGCTGCCATGGAAGAGCGTCGCTTGCGGCGTGCGCGCGTTGCGTGGCGGTCGCGGCAATCTCGAGCGGCACCAAGTCCGGATCGGGGAAGTAGCGATAGTCGTGCGCCTCTTCTTTGCTGCGCATCGAATGCGTAATGCCTCGGACCTCGTCCCAGCCGCGCGTCTCTTGAACCACCCGGCCACCCGAGTCGCGGACTGCGATCTGCCGGTCGATCTCGCTGGCGATCGCGCGCTCCACCGAGCGGAACGAGTTCATGTTCTTGATCTCCGTCTTCGTGCCGAGTTCGGTCGAGCCGGCCGGCCGGATCGAGACGTTGGCATCGCAGCGCAGCGAGCCTTCCTCCATTTTGACGTCGCTGACGCCGAGCGCGAGCAGCGTCCGCCGGAGCGATTCGAGGTACGCGACCGCTTCGTCCGCGCTGCGCAGATCCGGTTCCGAGACGCATTCCATGAGCGGGACGCCGGCACGATTGAAATCGACCAGCGAGTACGCGCTTCCGGCGATTCGACCGTCGCCGGAACCGGCGTGCGTCGACTTGCCGGTATCTTCTTCCAAGTGGATCCGGGTCAGGCGGCACTCCTTGCGCGTGCCGTCCTCCATCCAATACTTCACCGATCCGCCTACGGTCAACGGCATGTCGTATTGCGAGATCTGGTAGTTCTTGGGCATGTCCGGATAGAAGTAATTCTTGCGATCGAACTTTGAAAACGCCGGAATCTGCGCGCCAAACGCGAGGCCGGCGGTCAGGACATGTTCTATCGCCTTTGCGTTCGGGACGGGCAACGCGCCCGGCATTCCCAGGCAGATTGGACAGGTCTTGGTGTTCGGTTCGCCGCCGAACTCGTTGCGGCAACCACAAAACATCTTCGTCGCAGTCTTGAGCTCGACGTGGCACTCGATGCCGATGACCGCCTCGTACTCGGCGCTCATGCGTTGACCTCGGAGACCAACGGCTTACGCGCGAGCGCGTGTTTCGTCGCCTGCTCGTACGCGTGCGCCGCGCCGAGCAGCAGCGGCTCGGCGAAGGGCGGCGCGCAGAGCTGCAGCCCGATCGGCATCGGCACGCTTCCGCCCTCAGGCGTGACCCAGCCGCAGGGAACCGAAAGCGCCGGCAATCCGGCGAGGGACATCGGTATCGTGTAGTAGTCCATGAGGTACATGCTGTACGGATCGCTCTTTGCGTTGAACTCAAAGGCCGGACAGCTCGCCGCCGGACACGCGATGAGATCGCACGTAGCGAAGGCCGTTTCGAAGTCGCGCGCTATCAGCGTCCGCGCCTTCTGCGCGCGCACGTAGTACGCGTCGTAGTAGCCGCTCGAGAGCGCGTGCGTCCCGATCAGAATCCGCCGCTTGACCTCGGCGCCGAAGCCGGCGGCGCGAGTGTTGTCGTACATCGCGCGCACGTCGTCGCCGTCGACTCGCAGGCCGTATCGCACGCCGTCGAAGCGCGCCAAGTTCGACGAGCACTCGGCCGGCGCGATCAGATAGTACGTCGCCAGGCCGTAGTCGGCGGTCGGCAGTGAGACCTCGACGAGCTCCGCGCCGAGACGTTCGAGGTCGCGATACGCGGCTTGGTATAAGCGATCCATCTCCGGTCCGAGCGCCTTCGGGTCGAACTCGCGCACGATTCCGACGCGAAGGCCGCGCAGATCGTCGCGCAGCGTTTTCGTCGTCGGCTCGAGCGGACGATCGATCGACGTCGCATCCATGACGTCGTAGCCGGCCACCGCGTCGTAGGCGAGCGAAGCGTCGGCGACGGTGCGCGCGAGCGGCCCGATTTGATCGAGGCTGGAGGCGAAGGCGATCAAACCGTAGCGCGAAACGCGGCCGTAGGTCGGCTTGAATCCGACGAGATTGCAGAACGCCCCCGGCTCGCGAATGGAGCCGCCCGTGTCGCTCCCGAAACCGATCGCCGCCTCGTACGCCGCCGCGGCGGCCGCGGAGCCGCCGCTCGAGCCGCCCGGAACGCGCGACGGATCGTACGGATTGCGCGTGACGCCGAGCGCCGAATTCTCACACGAGCTCCCCATCGCGAACTCATCGCAGTTGCTCTTTCCGATCGGAATGGCGCCCGCGTCGAGCAGTCGGGCAATCGCCGTGGCCGTGTAGGGCGCGATCCAATTCTCCAAAATCTTGCTGCCGCAGGTCGTTCGCGTTCCATCGAGGCACATGTTGTCTTTCACGGCAATCGGAACGCCGGCGAGCGGCAGCCGTTCGCCGCTCTGAAGCCGTTCGCCGACGCGTACGGCGCACGCCCGCGCGAGATCTTCCAGAACGGTCAAGTACGCCCCGACGACGCCGTCGACGGCCGCGACGCGCGCGAGCGTGGCTTCCGTGACCTCGAGCGCGCTCGCTCGACGCGAACCGACTTCGGCCGCAATCTCCGCCGCGCTGCGTTCGATCAATTCGTGCGCCATCGAAGCCTTCTACTCGGCGATGATGCGCGGGACGCGGAAGAACGGCCCCTGCCGCTGCGGGGCTTGCGACAACACTCGCTCGCGATCGAGGCACGGCCGCACCTCGTCGTCGCGCAGCACGTTGCGCGACTCGATGACCTGCGCCGTTGCGGGGACGCTCGCGATGTCGAGCTCGCCCAGCGCGTTCACGTGGCCGAGCAGATCGCCGAGCTGCTGACCGAACCGCTCGACCTCTTCGTCGGTCAATGCGATGCGCGCCAACTTGGCGACGTAGCGGATGTCAATGGTGTCGGCTGACAAGATCGGAATACTCCAGGCGGACCAGCGTCTCGACGTGCCCGGTCTGCGGAAACATGTCGAACGGCTGCACGATTTCGAGGCGGTAGCCCTTGGCTACCAAGAACTTCAAATCCCTCGCGAGCGTCGCGGCGTCGCAGGAAAGATACCACACGTCGGGGACGCGGGCGTCGCCGATAGCGCCGAGCGTTACCTCCTCGCAGCCTTTGCGAGGCGGGTCCAAAAAGAGGACCTCCGCATCGCTCAAGGCGGCTCGTACCTTCGCCGTCCCGATCGCCTCCTCGACTCGGCCCGTAACGAAAGTGACGCGTTCCTCCAGTCCGTTGAGCCGCGCGTTTACGACCGCCTCGGCGACCGCTTGTGCGTTCTCTTCGACGCCGACGACGCTCCAGCCGTACTTCGCGAAATACAGCGCAAACGTTCCGACGCCGCAGTAGAGGTCGACGAGCCGGCGCGGACGCCTAAGGTGCGGCTGGAAGAATTCGAAGATCCTTCCGACCATTTCGAGATTGACTTGAAAGAACGAGCCGCTCGATACCCGGTAACGAACGCCGCCGATCTCTTCTTCGATAGACGGATCGCCGGCCAGCGTGCGATGGTGGCGTCCAAGAATCGCGTTCGAGCTCGTGAGGTCGAACGAGTTCGTCACGCCGGCAAGATTGGGGACCTCGCGCACCAGCAGCGACGCGGCGCGCGCGGCGCTCTCCGACCGGCGATCGGTCGTGACCGTCAGCACGACTTGTTCCGTCGCGTCGGCGCTGCGCGCGACGAGATGGCGAGCATCCGCGAGCATGTGCTCGAGCGGCGCAGCGTCGCGGAGCGCGTTGAGCCGCTGCAGGGCGGCGTCGAGCCGTGGTTTCAACACGGGGCACGCGTCGATCGGCACGACGTCGTGCGAGCGCTGCCGATAGAAGCCGAGCGCCGGCGGGGTCGCGCGGCGGTCGACGACCAGCGACATCTTGTTGCGGTAGGCGCGCGGATCGGTCATGCCGACGGTCGCCCGTACGTCGACGCCGCCGAAGCCGCCGATGCGCCGGAGCGCATTGTCGACGACCTCCCGCTTCCACTGAAGTTGCGCCGCATAGCTGAGATGCTGTAGCTGGCACCCCCCGCAGATTCCGAAGACGGGACAGAACGGCGGCGCGCGATGCGGCGAATCGGATAAGCGCTCGATCATCTCGGCGACGGCGTAGCGCTGCCTTACCTCTCGGATCCTAACCCGCGCCCGCTCGGATGGAAGCGGGCCAAAGCAAAAGACGACCATGCCCTCGGCGCGGCCGACTCCCTGACCGTTGGCAAGCAAATCCGTGAAGCGAAGCTCGATTTCGGCACCCGCGCGGAGCGCCGCGGAACGCTTAGGCGCTGTGTCGCTGCTCGTCAAGCGCTTTGAGCAACGAGTTGGCTTCGTCGATCAGTTCCTGAATTCGCGCCGTAGCCGGATCGTCTTGCCGGCCACTCGATGCAATGCGGATCGCGGCGTACGCAAGCGCCGTTCCCAGCGCGGCGACTCCGATTCCGAAGCCAACCCAAAAGAGCGCGCGCGCCATCCGCCGCTGCTCGCGATGTTCGATGCGGTCCGACTCTGGCGTGTGATCCGGCGGTTCCATGTCTGACTTATTCGCGTCCGGCCGAACTGCTGCCTGTCAGCAGAACGTCGTCGAGAAACTGCTGCGTGGTAAGTTTCGGGTAACCGTCACCGTGCACCCCGAAATAGAGCCAATACGTTTTTCCGGCGTAAGCGCCGAGATTCCAAGTGCCCTGCACCCACGCGGCCTTGTTGTTTACGGTTTTGTACAGAGTGACGACGACGTTCCCGCGCTCGTCCAGCAAATCGCCTTCCTGGTACGCAAAGGTCGTATCGGGTTCGTTAGAGATCTGATAGAGCTGCGCCGACAGCACGGCATCCGCAGGGATCCGGATTGCTTGACAGATGCCCGAGTTGCCCTGAGGCTCGGCGCCGCTCAGCGTCCCCGAATACTCGTCGTACGCGCCGGCGTGCGGATGCGCGCTCATGACGTACGCGGTTACGTCGCCGCATTGGTACCAGCCGCCGTCGACCTTTCCGGTTTCGAAACCGGGGTTCGTCACCACGTTTCCCGCGCTGGGCGCCGGCGCCGCCGTGGGCAGCAGCGGCACGTTGAAATGCCCTGCGACGGCATGACGTTCCGAATCGTCCGGCGCCGCGCCAACGAGCAGCGCGACGCCCGCAACGAGCGCGAACAGGCGCGCCTGCCTATTAAGCGTTAGCTCCACCGAGGAGAATGTTTTCCAAGCGCCAAGCGGAGCGCCTGTCGATCGGAGAGGTGGCAGAGTGGTCGAATGCACTCGCTTGGAAAGCGAGCAGAGGTGACAAGCCTCTCGAGGGTTCGAATCCCTCCCTCTCCGTACCCCAACGCGTTTTGTGACGGGTTACGTTCCGGCGACGCGGTCGAGGTGCGCCAGCCAGAAATCGAAACTCGCGCGCGCCTGCGCCTCGAGCATCGCATCTCCCGGGACGACATCGCGGTGGAGGTGACGCGCCAGCATCGAACGAGCGCCATAGTTCGCGTCGATCACGAGGTCGGGCTGCTGCAGCTGCATCACGAGGCCTTCCGGAAGGGTCGCTTCCGGAGGCAACGTGCTCAATACGACTTCGGGCGGATTTTGATCCGGCCACGTCTTGGCTTCGTACTGCCGGCAGATCTCGCCCGCGCGCTTGGCATCGCGCCCCCATACAAACGTATAGGCGTCGTTGTCGTGCAGCTCGGCCAAGATCGCGCGCGCCGTCGCGCCGTAGCCGAGAACTCCGATTCTCTTCAACGCGACCGGCTCGTCCAACAACGCCTCGATCGCGCCGCGAGCGCCGATGCCGTCGGTATTCGTGCCCACGATCGATCTGCCGAAGAATATCGTGTTCACAGAGCGGGCGCGTTGCGCTTCTTCGGTCAGCGTATCGCAGACGCTCAACGCCTCTTCCTTTAATGGGTACGTGACGTTGCAGCCGGTGTATTCCTCCAACCGCAGACGCCGGATCGCCGTGGCGCCTTCGCCGCGCGCGACCTTGATCGCGACGTAACTCCCGTCGATGTCAGCATCTTCGAGAAAGGCGCGATGCAGGCGCGGGCTCGCGCTATGTTCGACCGGATCGCCGATCAGCGCCAGCTTCATCGGCGGCGCTCGGGCAGCATCAGCCGTTCGAAGAAACGAAAGAATTTCGTGATCGCGAAATCCTTGAGCTCGATCGGCTCGGTAAGGATCGTATACAACCCGCAGAGTTTGCCGCCCAAGACGTCGGTGAAGAGTTGATCGCCGACAACGGCAATCTCTCGGCGGCGCATGTTCAGGTGCTTCTTCGCCATCAGAAAGCCGAACGGCAACGGCTTGAGAGCGTTGGGGATGCAGGCCACGTTCAGCTGCGCCGCCAGTCCCCGGACGCGGTCGGAAAAGTTATTCGAGAGCATCACGATGCGAAATCCGCGATCGTGGGCCCGCGCGACCCAGGCGAGGTGCTCTTGGGCCAGCTCGGTCTGCTGGAAGCCCAGCAGGGTGTTGTCCAGGTCGACGATGAGGCCCCGAATTCCGGCCGCCTCGAGCTCTTCGTGGGGGACGTCGTGAAGGCGCGGAACGAAGCGGTCGGGGCCGAGCATGGCGCTTGGCTTTGCGCGGGTTATCCCCGGTATCCTCGGAGCTTTCCACACGCCCTCCACGCGTCCGGGGGCGGTTCCACGGGTTTCTGCGGCTAACCACAGCCGGCCCACAAGGATTTCGAGACGGACCCCCACATATTGTGGTAAACTGCTCTGAACGGCACTATAGGTGTCCTTATCGCCTTCGGCGAAATCTTGAAATGCGAACGTATGTTCGGTAGAATCGAGGAGCCCCTTATGAAGTTCACGCGCACCTATTCGGCCCCGGGCGACCCCTACGCAGGACTCTCGTTCGAGCCGCGCACTTCCCGAATCGTCAACCCGGACGGATCGGTCATCTTCGAGGCTGCCGACGTGATGGTACCGTCGACCTGGAGTCAGGTCGCGGTCGACGTCCTGGCTCAAAAGTACTGCCGCAAGGCCGGGGTGCCGACGGCAACGACGCGGGTCGACGAGCAGGGCGTGCCGGCCTGGCTGCAGCGCTCGATCGCCGACGGGCCGGCCCTGGAAGCGCTGCCTCGCGACGCACAGTTCGTTTCCGAGCGCGACGCGCGGCAAGTCTTCAATCGGATGGCCGGATGCTGGACCTATTGGGGCTGGAAGAACGGATATTTCGACTCCGAGAGCGACGCGCAAATCTACCACGACGAGATGTGCGCGATGCTCGCGCGCCAGATCGGCGCTCCGAACTCACCTCAGTTCTTCAATACCGGATTGCACTGGGCGTACGGCATTTCGGGACCGGCGCAAGGCCACTGGTTCGTCGATCCCGCCGACGGCGTGGCGCAAGCCTCACCAGACACGTATTCCCACCCGCAGGTCTCTGCGTGCTACATCCTCGGCATCGACGACGATCTCGTTAACGAAGGCGGCATCTTCGACGGCGTTATTCGCGAGGCACGCATCTTTAAGGGCGGTTCCGGCAGCGGCGCTAATTTCTCGAAGCTTCGCGCGGCCGGCGAAAAACTTACCGGTGGCGGAACGTCGAGCGGCCTCATGTCGTTCCTCAAGGTCTTCGACCGCGCTGCGGGTGCGATCAAGTCCGGCGGAACGACGCGGCGCGCGGCCAAGATGGTCGTGCTCAACGCAGACCATCCCGATATCGAAGAGTTCGTCAACTGGAAGGTCCGCGAGGAGCGTAAAGTCGCCGATCTCGTGATCGGCTCGCGCGTCTTCGAGCGGCATCTCAACGCTGTCATCTCCGCGGCGCACGATACGCGAGTTCCCGAACACGCGCGGCTCGATCCCACGCTCAATGCCGGGCTAAGGCATTCCATTCGCGATGCCATTGCAGCCGGAATTCCCTCGGGTGCGGCGCAGAACGCGCTCGACTACGCGCGTCAGGGATACACACATCTCGAAGTCGAGAAATACGATACCGCCTGGGATTCCGAAGCCTACATTACCGTCTCGGGGCAGAATTCGAACAACTCGGTTCGTCTGACCAATGCGTTCTTCGACGCGATCGATCGCGACGAAGATTGGCTGTTAACCGCGCGCACCACGGGCGATGTCGTCAAACGCATCAAGGCACGCGACCTGTGGGAGCAGATCGGGCTTGCAGCATGGCAGTGCGCCGATCCGGGGTTGCAGTTCGACGACACGATACAAGAGTGGCACACGTGCTCGAACGACGAGCGAATCAACGCAACTAACCCGTGCGTAACGGGAGACACGCTGATTTCGACGGCGGATGGCCCGGCACGAATCCGCGACCTCGCCGGAAAAGCCGCGTTCGTCATCGGTGGCGACGGTAAGCCGCATTTCGTCAATCGCATCTTTTCAACCGGAACGAAGCCGGTCTACAGGCTGCGTACAAAGGCCGGGTACGAGCTTACCCTGACGGCCGATCACAAAGTTTGGACCGAGAATCGAGGCGACGTACCCGCATGCGAGCTCCGCGCCGGCGATCGGATCGCGCTGGGAGCCTCGGGTTTTGGTTCGGTTTCGCTCGACGACCGGTTAGCTCTCGGCATCGGTGCGGCGGTCGGCGACGGCTGCGCCGACCTCGGCGCTAACCCCGCCCTGATTCTCACGATGCACGAAGACGAGTTCCCGGTACTCAATGACATCGCTAAGGCGATAAATCACGTAAAGTCACAGTACCAAGACGACGCCCGCAGCCGTCGTCCAACGACGGTCACGATCCCTGCAAAAGGCACGGGCTCGCGCATCTCCACTGGGAACCGCCGAATCGTCGACCTTTTCGCGCGCTACGCAGTCCTCGATAGCGGCAGCGCTCAGAAACGGTTTACGGACGCCGTTTACGAGCTCGACCGCGGGACAACCGCAGCGGTGCTGCGTGGGCTCTTTACAGCAGACGGTACCGTGGCAAACTACGGATCCAAGTCTCAATACGTGTCGCTAGATTCTTGTTCCCTGACGCTGCTCAAACAAACGCAGCATCTCCTGCTGTCCTTCGGCATCAAGTCGAAGATCTATTCCAACCGCCGGACGAACTTGGTCAGCAATTGTCCCGACGGCAAAGGCGGCTTGGCAGCATACAACGTTCTCCAGATGCACTCGCTGCGGATTTCCCGTTCATCGCGTTTGCGATTCGCACGTGAGATCGGCTTTCACGTGGCATCGCGTAAGGCCCGGGCACTGACCGACTTAAACTTACTCGTTAGCTCGTATGCCGACCGCCCGACGGATGAGTTCCAATCTCTGGAACCGCTTGGCGAACTGGAGGTCTTCGATCTCACCGAGGGCGACACGAGTCACTTCGTCGCAAACGGCTTGCTCGTACACAATTGCTCCGAATACGTTTTCATAGATGACACTGCTTGCAACCTCGCAAGCCTAAACCTCGTAAAGTTTCTCAAGGATGACGGAAACTTCGACGAAAAGCGCTTCGCCGAGGCAACGCGCATTTGGACGACGACGCTCGAGATCTCCGTCGCAATGGGGCAAATGCCGTCCAGGCGCATCGCGGAAAAGAACCACGGATACCGCACACTCGGGCTCGGCTATGCAAATCTCGGAACGCTCCTCATGCGCATGGGCTTGCCATACGATTCCGAGGAGAGTTTCGGTTGGTGCGGAGCGATCAACGCACTGCAGACGGGCATGGCATATCGCACGTCGGCCGAGATGGCGCAAAAACTCGGGCCGTTCGCTCGGTTTGAGCCTAATCGCGAGTCGATGCTGCGCGTGATTCGAAATCATCGACGGGCCGCGTACGCCGTCGATCCGAGCGAATACGAAGGATTGACGGTCAAGCCCGTCACCTACATGCCGACGTTGTTCACGGAAAAAACATGGGCGCTCGCTCGAAAGATGTGGGATGAGGCCCTCTCGATCGGCGAAGTCGCTGGCTATCGCAATGCCCAGGTCACCGTAACCGCGCCTACGGGAACCATAGGGCTCGTGATGGATTGCGACACCACCGGAATCGAGCCCGACTTCGCCCTGGTCAAGTTCAAGAAGCTCGCCGGCGGTGGTTACTTCAAGATCGTGAATCAATCGGTCGACGCGGCATTGCATAAGCTCGGCTACTCGCAAGAGCAGATCGACGCGATCGAAACGTACGCGAAAGGCACGGGAAGGCTCGACGAGGCGCCTCACATTAATCGAGCGACGCTCAAGGCGAAAGGCTTCGACGAGGATGCGATCGCGCGCGTCGATGCCGCGCTGCCGACTGCGTTCGAACTGCCCTTCGTCTTCAACAAGTTCGTGCTCGGCGAAGACTTTTGCAAAGAGAAGCTGGGGCTCACCGAAGATCAGCTCAACGACTGGAACTTTTCCATCCTGCGCGACGGTCTCGGCTTCAGCACGCGACAGATCGAGGAGGCGTCGGCGCACATCTGCGGCCGCATGACGGTCGAGGGCGCTCCGGATCTCAAGGACGAACACCTTGCCGTCTTCGATTGCGCGACGCCCTGCGGAAAATACGGTACGAGATACATTCGGCCGCTCGCGCATGTCGACATGATGGCCGCCGCTCAACCGTGGGTCAGTGGGGCGATTTCCAAGACCATTAATTTTCCGCAGACCGCAACGATCGCTGAAGTCAAGGAGGCTTACCGCTATTCGTGGGAGCGCATGATCAAGGCGGTCGCGCTCTACCGCGACGGGTCGAAGCTTTCGCAACCGCTTGCAGCCAGCTACGACCTCGGCGGCGACGCAACCGACGAGGAAGCTGCCGCAGCGATGCAGCCTCAGCCGTTCGCGCAACCGTTGCAGATCGCGGAGAAAATCGTCTATCGCTACATCGCCAAGCGGCGATCGATGCCGCAGCGCCGCAGCGGCTACACGCAAAAGGCGACGATCTCCGGCCACAAAGTCTATCTGCGCACGGGCGAGTACGAAGGCGGTCAACTCGGCGAGATTTTCATCGACATGCACAAGGAAGGCGCGGCCTTCCGCTCGTTGATGAACAACTTCGCGATCGCGATCTCACTCGGACTGCAGCACGGCGTGCCGCTCGAGGAGTTCGTCGAAGCCTTCACGTTCACGCGCTTTGAGCCGAACGGCCCGGTGATCGGCCACGACCACATCAAGATGGCGACGTCGATCCTCGACTACATCTTCCGCGAGCTGGCAGTAAGCTATCTCGGCCGCTACGACCTAGCACACGTTCAACCGTCGATGCAGATGGATGCGATGGGGCCGGAAGCGCAAGAGGAGTACATCGCCGAGGAAGAGGCTGAGGTCCGCGTGCGTCCGGCGGGCATCGCCGAGAGGTTGCATCCCGTGAGCACACATCTTCATCCCGGCCACGAGCCGCCGTCGCAGCCGTTGTCGACCTCGGCGGACGCGCCGTCCACCCCCGCGCCGGCGACCGCTCGCAACGGCAGCGGAACCGCGACGGCTACGCTGGTGAGAACGCAAGCGATCAACGCGTCGAAGGCCAAGGGCTATACGGGGAACGCATGCTCGGAGTGTGGGCAACTCACGATGGTCCGCAACGGATCCTGCGAAAAATGCGACTCGTGCGGAGCGACGTCGGGCTGTAGCTAGATCGGCCTGAGACTTCTTTGAGGGTCCTCTGACGACGGCCGACGGTCGCCGGGTTACCCTATGACCATGGACGCCAAGCCGGTCAGTCTCAATAGTCCGTTGCGCTCGGTTTGGAACGCAATTCTCTTTTGGATCGCCGGTGAGTGGGCGGTCCAGCCGCTCCTCAATCGCGGCGTCGGCGCCCTTGCGAACGTTTGGCATCTCGGCAACGGACTGACAGCCGCCGTCATTGCACTGTACGAGTTCGAGACGCTCGTGACCGCCCTCGTGCTCACGGCGCTCTTCGGTTTCTTCGAAGGCCGGCGCGTGGATCAGTACGGGCTGCCCGTCGCGCAGGCGTTTCGCGGGCGGTTCTGGGAGGGATTCCTCGTCGGCGTCATCTGGGCAGGCGTCGTTGCGCTGCTCATGATCGCGCTGGGCGGAATGCGGATCAACGGGTTGGCGCTGCACGGGTCGGCGCTGCTCTGGATGCCGCTCGCGTGGTTCGGGGCGAACGTGCTCGTCGGCGTCGGAGAAGAGGCGTGGTTCCGTGGCTACCTGCTTCAGACGCTCCGCAAAGGGCTCGGCTTTTGGCCGGCGGCTATCGTGCTCTCGCTCTGGTTCGTTGCGGAACACTATTTCTTCAAGACCGGCGAAAACGTGTGGGACTGCATCTCGCTCTTTGCGTTTGGGATGCTGGTCTGCTTCACGGTGCTGCGCACCGGCTCGCTCTGGTTCGGCGTCGGACTCCACGTCGCGTTCGACTACATGCAGCTCTTCGTAATCGGCACGCCAAACGGGGCGCAAGTTCCCGTTGGGCGTCTGCTCGACGTGTCGTTCAGCGGCCCCACCTGGCTGAACGGTGGCGTGCTCGGCACCGAGGCGAGCTTCCTGATGTACCCGCTCTTCGTGGCAGCCTTCGTATATGTCGCGCTGCGCTTTCCAGGACCGCGCGGTGAGAATGCTGCAGTCACCGCGTCCTGACGTTACGCGCGCGATCCTCGCCGCGCTCTCGTTGTCGGCTCTCTCGGCAGTCGTTCCCACCTCGACGCCCAGACCGCTCGCCGTGCTCGCAGCGCGTTTGGACGGCTACGTCATGGCGGTGCAGCCCGTTATAGCAAACCAGAAGTTATGGTTCGATTTGGACACCGGCGGTCTTCATACGATCGTCGACAGTTCGGCCGCGAAAGCTTTGCAATTACGGTCCGCGGGTAGCTTACAAATCGGCGGCGCCGGCAAGGGCGCAGTGGAGGCGCTGAAGTTATTGCCTTTTGCCGTTCGGCTTAAGACGGTCACGTTCTATCCGAAGGATCCACTGGCGCTGGACTTGTCGCACACCGGCAGCGTCATCGACGCACGGGGCTTGCTCGGCTTCGATCTATTCAGCCAGTACGTCGTGGCGTACGACTACGATCGAACCGCGGTCGAACTTTACGATCCGGCTACGTACCGCTACCCCGGCGCAGGCGCTCGCATTCCTCTAGTCATTCGCCCGCCGCGAGCTTTTGTATCGGTCGTCGTCTCGGCTCCCAGCGTCGCGCCCGAGCGCCATCTCCTGCGCGTTGACACCGGCTCCAGCGATTCCGTCGATGACGACATCATACTGCGCTCGAGCGAGCCGAAGAAAATCGTTACCGGCGGAGTTGGGATCGGCTCGCGATTCAAGACGTACGTCGGAACGATCTCCTCGCTGCAAATCGGCCCGTACGTCCTTCATCAGAATCTCGTTTCAGCGACGGGGGCGTGCAGCTAATCGGCGGAGAGGTATGGCACCGCTTTAATATCGTCTTCGACTTCGCACACCGGTGCATGTACCTCGCGCCTAGACGCCACTTTACGAAAAGCTGAAATCCGGTCGTCGCGTGCGAAATCGTACCGATGCACTTTGCGATCGTGTCCGGCCGCGTCATCTGGAGTTGACCCGCTTTCGCGGATAGTTTCTTGCCGTGAAACCTATCGCGTTCGTGCGCGGCACGATCCATACCGATCCGTGGAGCGAGCCGATCGCGGACGGCGCCGTCGTTATCGAAAACGGCCGGATTGCGGCCCTCGGCTCGCGTCAAAGCATGCCGATTCCAAAGGACTCGCAGATCGTCGATTGCGGCGGCACCGTCTTGACCGCCGGATTTTGGAACAGCCACGTGCATTTCACCCAGCGCAAATGGGTCGGTGCGGAGGCGTTACCCGCGCCCGAACTGGAGAGACTGCTCCAGCAAGAGTTCGCGCGCTACGGCTTCACGTCGCTCTTCGACCTCTCGTCGAACCTGGCGGACACGCTCGCGATTCGCCGGCGAATCGAGTCGGGCGAGGTTGACGGGCCGCGGATCCGATCGACCGGTGAGGGCATCATCGCAGCGGGTGCCGCTCCGCCCGAGACGGTCTTCGACGCGATGGGTTGGATGAACGTGGCGCTTCACGACGTCGATGGACCCGAAGATGCGGCCGCGGCGGCGCGCGCACTCCTGAGCGCAGGCGCCGACGCAATCAAGATCTTCGCCTCCGCGGCGCCCTCCATGCCGCACTCGCAGGTGTCGCAAGAGTCGATGCGCGCAGCGGTAGACGTGGCTAACGCGGCACAAAAACCCGTGTTCGTGCATCCCAACGATGCGGACGACGTCATGCGGGCCGTGCACGCGGGCGTCGACGTCGTCGCCCACACGATTCCGCACTCGCAATCGTGGGGGGGCGAGCTCGGCGCCGTCAGAGCGGCGGGGATCGCCCTCATCCCGACGCTCACGCTGTGGGCTGGCGACGCGCGGCGCAGCGCGGTCGAGCAACTCGCGGCGTTCCGCACAGGCGGCGGGACGATCCTATTTGGCACCGACTATGGCGCGGTTGGTGCGGATCCCACACAGGAGTACGCTCTGATGGCGCAGGCCGGGATGAGCTTTCGCGAGATCCTCGCCTCGCTCACGACCGCGCCTGCTCGACGCTTCGACCGCTCGCACATAGCCGGAGCGCTCGTTCCGGGTGGCCCAGCCGACATCGTCGTTCTGAACGGCGATCCCTCGAAGGATTCGGCAGCGCTCGCCGACGTTCGCCTAACGCTACGCGCCGGCAGGAAGCTTTACGAGAAGCCTTAAGCGAAAGGTTCCGCTTTGAACGTGACCGACGACAGACTAAGCTCCTTTCTGAGCCTCGCTAAGGAGCGCGGGGTTCCGGATGAGTCGCTTGTCGCAATGCTTCGCCAAAACGGTTGGCCCGAACGGCGCATCTATCGGGCGCTCTCCGAGTACTACGCCGGGACTCTCGGAGCTGCCGTGCCCGTGCGCGACCAGGGATCCGGCAACGCGCGTGATGCTTTCCTCTACCTGCTCAACTTCATCACCCTCGGTTTCTGGTCGGTCGCTCTATGGCAAATCTGGGACGACCTAGTCAAGCGCTGGTTTCCCGATCCGCTTTCCGCCGAGGGCCCGTCTCTTCGCGACGACATCGCCTGGCAAGTGGCCTTGATCATCGTCACCTTCCCGATTTTCGCTTTCGTGCACTGGCTGATTCAGAGAGAGCTCGCGCGGCGACCGGAGCTGTACTATTCGCCAATTCGCCGGTGGCTGACGTACGTTGCCCTAGTCTTAGCCGCCGTTACGATCGTCGTCGATGCGGCGCTCACGATCGAGGCCTGGATCACGGGTCATCTCACTGCGCATTTTCTGTTAGATACGCTGGGGCTATTCGTGCTCGGCGGCGGAATCTTCGGCTACTATTTGATCACGATGGAGCCCGCTAAAGCTCGAGAGTGACTCTTTATCGGGCAATTCCCGCGGTTGCGATCGCCGTCGTGCTGCTTGCCGTAGTGGCGGCATTTGTCATGCTCGGCTCACCCACACATCAACGAGCCCTGGCACTCGACCGGCAACGAGTCCGGGACCTCCGCGACACCGCACAAGAGCTGCACGAGCAATACGCGACCGAGCCGCTTCCGGCAAAGCTTGCGCAGCCGAAGCGCGATCCCATCAGCGGCGACCTCTACGAATACCGCCGCCTGAGCAGTCGGGATTACATGCTATGCGCGCAATTCGAATTGCCGGAGGCGCGCAACGATCGAGAGCCCTACGTAAGCGAGTCTTGGCGTCACGCGGCGGGGCGGTTCTGCTACCGCCTCGACGCGCACCGCGAAGTGCCATAATCAAATCTGCGCAAACAAGGAGACGTGCCTTGGCAATTTCCAGAAAGCAATTCGTCGCGACCGCCGCCCTTGGGGCCGGTGCAGCGCTCGGTAAGACGACGCTGCCGGCGGCCGCCGCCTCTCCAGTTCACTTCCACATCGTCAGGCCGGGTGAATACGACCACGCGCGAATGCTGCGAACCATCCAGACGACGAAGCGGCACAAGCAGGTCTTTCAATCCGTCGCCCCGCTCACGCTCGCGGGGATCGCGAGCCTCTACCTGCACATGCAAAATGCGCTGAACGCGTTCGAGTTTTCATACGCCATGGGGCGCGGGAGCCTCGCCACGCTTGCGGTCCTGACCGGCAAGTCGGTGACGTATGGCCTCAGCGACGCTATGTGGACGAAGTATGGGTTCGGTGCGGCCTTCAGCCTCGCGCCGACGAACGTCTATTACCGCGCCACCAGTCTAAAAGAGACCGGGAACCCCGACGATCTCGACAGCATTTACCAAGACCCTTCCGCGCAGGCGGTCATGGCGCGCGGCGGCGCGTTCATGGTCTGCCACAACGCACTCACCGTCGTGGCTGGGCTCGTTGGACCCAAGGCCGGCGTGAACCCGGATGACACCCTCGACGACTTCGCGCACAACGTCTTGCCGGGCTTCCAAGTCGTTCCGGCGGGAGTCGCGGCAACACAGCTCGCGCTGGAGCACGGCTGGCACAACTATCCGTTGCTTTAAGAAGCGAAGGGTTTTGGAATTCTCTGCGCGATACCACTAGCATGACGCGTTTGTGGCCCGCCGCGCTCGCGGCGCTGATCTTTACCGCACCGATTGCAACCGGCGCGGCAACGGCATCACCGTCTGCGCAGCTGATGAGCAAGCTCAAGTGGCGCAGCATCGGGCCATACATCGGCGGCCGCGTCGTCGCCGTCGCAGGCGTGCCGAGCGATCAGAACTTGTTTTACATGGGCGGCGTTCAGGGCGGCGTTTGGAAGAGCACCAACTACGGCGAAACGTGGACGAACATCAGCGACGGTAAACTTCCCGGCGTCGGCGATCCGATCGGCGCGCTCGCCGTCGCTCCATCCAACCCGAAGATCGTCTATGCCGGTACGGGCGAGGCGGACATCCGAAGCGATTTCGACACTGGAGACGGCGTCTACAAAAGTACCGACGCCGGAAAGACCTGGTCGTATGCCGGGCTGCGCGACACGCACATGATCTCCAAGCTCGCGATCGACCCGCGCAACCCGAACGTCGTCTACGCGGCGTCGATGGGTCACGTCTTCAAGGCGAACGCGGAGCGCGGCATTTTCAAGACGACCAACGGCGGAGCGAGCTGGCACAAGATCCTGTTCGTGGATGACAAGACCGGCGGCGTCGATCTCGTGATGGATCCGCGAAATCCTAGCGTGCTCTATGCTGCGACGTGGCAGGCACAGCGCGTGCCGTGGAAGCTTTCGAGCGGCGGTGCCGGCAGCGGCCTCTACAAGACGACCGACGGCGGCGCCCACTGGACGAAAATCTCGAAGAATCCAGGGTTCCCTGGCGGCATCCTCGGTAAGATCGGCGTGTCGGTGGCCGCGAGCAATACGCGCGTCGTCTATGCGATCGTGCAGGCTCGCGACGGCGGCGTCTTTCGCTCGAACGATGCGGGCGCGACCTGGAAGCGGGTCAATAGCGAGATGAAGCTGCGCCAGCGCGCGTTCTACTACATGGCGATCTTCGTGGATCCCACCAACCCCGAAGTCGCCTATGCGCCCAACGTCGACGCCCTCTATAAGACGAAGAACGGCGGCAAGACCTGGACCGAGCTCAGCCCGCCGCACGGTGACAACCACATCGTTTGGATCAATCCGCGCAACCCGAAGATTCTGCTCGAAGGCAACGACGGCGGCGCGACCGTGTCCACCGACGGCGGCGAGACGTGGAGCAGCGAGCGCAATCAGCCCACCGGGCAGTACTACCACGTCGCGATCGACAACCAATTTCCGTTTCACGTCTTCGGCGCCGCACAGGACGAAGGCGCATTCGAGGGCCCGAGCGCCGCGGTCGGTCCCGGCATCGGCCCGAGTGAATGGGACTCCGTCGCGCTGGGCGAGAGCACGTTTGTTGCGCCCGAGCCCGGAAGCCCGTATATCACCTACGGAAGCGGTTACTACAGCGCGTTCGTGCGCCTCGACCGCATCACGGGAGACGCGAAAAACGTGAGCCCGTGGCCGCGCTACATGTCCGGCACGTCGTCGGCCGAAACGAAGTATCGCTTCGGCTGGACGCACCCGATCTTCTTCTCTCCCGCCAATCCGCGCGAGCTGCTCGTAGGGGCGCAAGTCGTTTTCTCGAGCATGGATCATGGTCAGACCTGGACCGTCTTGAGCCCCGATCTCACGCGCAACGATCCCACTAGTGAAGCACCGACCGGCGGACCGATCGACTTAGACGAGACGGGCGCAGAAACGTTCCCGGACATCTCATCCCTCGCGGTCTCCCCGCTCGATGCAAACATCCTATGGGCCGGTTCGGCCGACGGCTTGGTACACGTCACCACCGACCATGGCGCGCACTGGACTGCCGTGACCCCGCCCGCGCTCCCGCAGTGGGCGCAGATCAGCTCGATCGAGCCGTCGCACACCGAGAAGGGCACGGCATATCTCACGGCGTCGCGCTATATGTGGGATGACTATCGTCCGTACGTCTACGAGACCACGGATTACGGCGCGCATTGGACCGCGCTGACCAACGGGTTGCCCGCCGATCAATACGTCTTCGTCGTTCGGCAAGATCCGCGCGAGCCGCGGCTGCTCTTTGCGGGTACGCGCAGCACGGCCTACGTCAGCCTCAACGGCGGCGGATCGTGGCAACCGCTGGCGCTCAACCTTCCCGGCGTCCAGGTGCGCGATCTCGCCATCGACACGCGCGAGGGCGAGCTCGTCGCCGCCACCCACGGGCGCGCGTTTTGGATCCTGGATAACGTCGCGCTCCTCGAGCAGCTCGCAAGCCAATCGACACAGAGCGTCGCGAGCGTGCAGCTCTTCGCGCCGGAGACCGCGTGGCTCTCGAACGCCTACGGCGGTCCTAACTTCTCGATCCCGAACTTCGGTGATAATCCCGCATACGGAGCCGCGGTCTTCTTCAATCTGCCGCCGGGCTACAACGGGAGAACGCCGCTGACGCTCTCGTTCCTCGACGCCAACGGCGCGTCGGTTCGAAGCTATTCGCTGCATCCGAAGCCGAAGCACGAACCGAAGCTGACGCCGGAACAAGAGGAAAATCTCGACGCCTCACAAGAGCGTCAGCGCGCTCTCGACAAGCTGACCAACGTCGAAGCCGGCGTGAATCTCTTTCAATGGGACCTGCACTACGCGCCGGCCTACGACGCGGCGGGATTCCGCACCGTCTTCAGCGACGATTTTCCGGATTCGGGTGACGGACCGTCGATCGTACCCGGCAAGTACACCGTGGTGCTGCAGTACGGCTCGCAAACACTGCGCGCGCCGCTGACCGTGACGCTCGATCCGCGCATCCACACTTCGCCTGAGGATCTGGCAGCGCGTCTTTCGTTCGAGCTGCAGATCCGCAATTCGATCGATCGTCTAGACAGATCGATCGCCGCAGCGATGGCTGCCAAAAGCAAGGCGACGGTAGCGATGCGCGGGCAGGTCGACGAACAGGTCGGCTCGCTCATACAGTTCGACATTCACTCCAGCGAAGCGGATCTGCTCCACGAGACGAAGGTGCGCGAACAGCTCGGCTTCCTGCTGAACTCCCTGGAGGGCGCGTATCAACGCCCGACCTCGGCCGAATACGCGGCCTTCAAGGATCTCGACGCGCTGGCTACCGCGGGTGAGGAGCGCCTGCGCGCGCTGACCTCACCCTAATCTACGGTCTAGGAGTAGCAGTAGGAATCTGACGAGGCGTCGCCGCCCTGTAAGCGGACCTGGTGCATGCGATGCTGAGCGTCACTTTGCAGGAAGAACTTCGGATCGAAGGCGATCGCCCCATCGTCACCGACGTCGAGCTTTGCCATCCAGCTTCCGACGCCGTCCGGATAGAACTGATCGTCCCACGCGCGATAGAGCGAGTTCGTGAAGTAGACGCGGCGCCCGTCGCGACTGATCTCGACCATCTGCGGACCGCCGGCGAGCGGTCTCGACGGATCGCTGGGATGCGGCGCGCGCCGGGCGATGCCGCCGATGTGGACGGAACCGACGAGCTTCGGCGCAAACGGATCGCTCACGTCGTACTGGCGCATCTCTCCGGTGCCCCAGCACGACGCGTATAAGTAACGATCGTCGAGCGAGAGGTCGATGTCGCTCAGCAGCGGCGGCACGGCCGAGAACCCCTTGAGCATATCCGGCAACACCGCCGGATCCGCGGGTTCGGCCGGAATCTCGATGACCTTCTGCACCTTCCACTCGCCGTTGTCGCGATGCCAAAGCCAAATCGAGCTCGAAAGATCCTTCAACGAGATGACGACGCCGACGAAACCGTAGGTCTTGGCCGGATCGTGCGAGGGACGCAGCTCCAGCACCATCTGCTGTTCCGCACCGAGATCGACGCTCTGCACGTGCCGGCGGCGGCGTAAATCCCAGAAGTGGAGCTGGTGGCCGAATTTCCCTTCGAGCAATAGATTCGGATTGAGCCCGCCCTCGATCATGTTGGGCGTGCCCCATTCGCTCGTAACCATCGCGTCCTGAGTGAGGTGCCACCAAAAATCGTAGGCGAAGTACTGCGGCCCGCGATCGACCTCCCACCGGCCGATGACGTCGAAAGTGTCGCAATCCATCATGAATATCCCGCCCGGCCCGTCGCCGTCCGCGTTGCCGAGCGCGCTAACGTAGATCGCGTCCGGTCCGCAATGAACGGTGTGCGGCCGAGTGTAGCCCGCGCGCGCGATTATCTCTTCCGGCTCGATGACGCGCACGATATGCGGTTTCGACGGATCCGGCTTCGTGTCGATGATGTGGATGCGCGAAGAGCGAATGCCCGGGACGATCAAATAGCGGCGCTCGACGTGAGGGCGCGGCGCGAACGGACAGAGCGCGGCGCTGCACGCGTTCCATCCAAAGTGGTGCAGCTCGTCGCCGGTATTCGGAAGCTCGACGCGGCCGAGCTCCGTTGAATAGGTGGCCGACGAGGCGTTGGCATCGACGACCGCCAGCGCATCGGGCTTTCCGTTTCCGGTCGCGCTGAGGAGCGCGACGTAGGCCAGCGTCTCGGGCGGAGCCTTCATCGCATCCTTCGCGGAAGCATAAAACGTGGGATCGGGCTTCAAAAGCATGGAACGTTCCCTCCGGCTCGGCGTGGGCTCCTTAGATTAGGCGAATAGCGCGACGATCCCGGTCACGATAAGCGCGACTGCCCAGACGATGTCGACGTTGAACCAGGCGGAGCGCAAGAAGCTCACCCCCAGCTTCGCGTAGACGAGCACCGCGACGGCCGACATGGTCACCAGATAACCCAACGTGTGCACGCCTACCATCAGCCACCCCGCCACCGTCGTGACGAAGGGGACGAGCATCAGCCCGGCGCCATGCGCGGTGGACATGAGAAATCCCCAGAGGGTGAGGCCCCAGAACCCGACGCGCATTCCAACCCATCGCGGGTGGCGGACTCGAATCAGGCGGTAGGCGCCGAAGGCGAAGAGAATGCGGCGGTTGCGCGATGTAGCGCGGGCTGCGGAAGCTCGTGCGCGGCGATTACGGCAAGCAGAACGACGATCGCAACGGAAGCGACGTGGCCGAGCGCGAGCGGCACGATTGCGCGAAACACCGCGGCGATGCGACGCTCTTGGAGCCCGAGCGCGACCGCAAAGAGCCATCCCATGCCCGGATTGATGCCGTGATAGCAACCCAGCAGAAAGATCGCGGTCCAGGCAAGGTGCTCGTTCACGCCGAATCCGGATGACCTCGATTCATTTTGTCGGAGGTTTCACCATGCACTCTCGTTGCCTTTGGCTGCGCGTGATTTGCTCAGCGGTCGCCGCGGCGCTCCTGGCCGCGTGCGCTCAGCACGGCGGCGCGCTGCTGCCGCCCGCGGCGCCGGGATTCACGCTCGATCTCGTCCCGCCCAACTGCAAGGGCCAAGTAACTACCAAACAATACGCGACGCTCACGGTCAAGCTTTCGACAAACGGCGGCACGCTATGCGTACCGGCATTCGGCGGCTTCGGAGGATCGATCAAATATCCGGGAGCGAATCCGTCGGTGAAACTCAAGCTCACCAGCAGCACTAAAAACTATAACCACCAGCCGCAGCTCGGAAACGGAACGGCGATCTTCTACTTGCAGCTCGGCCTCTCGGGCGGCACCAGCTTCTCGAACAACGTTCGGGCCGGCGGCGGCCTCACCGCGAAGCAAATCGTTCCCGGCAAAGATTATACGGCGTACGGCCAGGTGACGATCTCCGGGTTCCCGCTCAACTTCGGACCCTGTTGGGTGACGGCGACGAAAGGCAAGTACGGCGGCGTTATCGGCGGCGTCGGAACGCTCTTGAAGGGCGTGACCATTCCCGCCGCGGTGAACGGCGTCATCGAAATCTATTCCGGCGATCAGGGCGGCCCATTGTGCTGAGGCCGTAGCCGCCGGCTACGAAACCGAGCGCAGTGAGGGCGCGGCGGGCAACACGATGCCCGCGAGATTCAGCGGATCGTAAGCGCCGACCGTAACCGATTCCGGTTCCGCACCGGTACGCCGCGCCGCTCGTAGAGCCTCGATCGCCTCGGGTAGCGCGAATTGCTCGCCGACGAATCCGGCGACGAAACGTCCTCCGCGAATCTCGCCTCGCGCCTCCAAGCGTCGCAAGACGACGAGCAACTCTCGCCACGGGGGCGCGAGGCTCTCGCGCGCGATGACGTCGCGAAAGACGACGCCCCAGCGCGCCAGCAGGCGGCGCGCAAACGCTTCGCGGTCGATGCGCTCGATCTCGCCGCCGAGCAGCGTCCAGCGTCCGCTCGAAGAGCGAGGCCGCGCGCGCAGTCCCTTCTCGCCTAGGCGCCGTTTGGCGTCGCTGAGGGAACGCAGCGCGTCGAAGCCGTCCGCCGTTACCAGACCCGCCGCGACGAGCTGCCACAGCGCCTCTTCGACTTCGCTCGGCAGGCGTTTGGTGTGGCGGAGGATCTCCGCAAAGAACGGCGCGCGCAGCTCTTCGATCTCTTGGAGCGTCTCGCGCGCCGCATGCGAGAGCGCCGCCGTATCGCTACGGCGCTGCACGATCAGCTCTTCCGCGTCGGCGCGCAGGAAGAGCGCGATCGGCGCGAGCCGGGTGGGACGAACGCGGGCCGGTTCGCCCGACGCGCGGGGCTCGAGCGCCGGATGCGGCGTGAGCCGTCCCCACATCACGTCACCGGCGTAGCAGAGCCGGTCCAAATACTCGCTGCGATATCCGGCGACGCGCGCCGGGAGAATCTGCGCCTCCCAGGCGACCGCCGGAATCTCGTAGCCCGCGAGCTGCCGGATGACTTGCAGCGTTCCGTCGATGCCGTGCAATCTCGACATGGGAGCCACGTGCTGCCAGCGCTGCAGAAACGCGACGTACTGCGCCGCGCTGACCGGCTCGATCTCGCGCCGCAACCGCCCGATCGTCAAACGGTGGATGCGCGCCAAGACGCGCCGATTACACCACTGCTCGGGTGTGTCCGCGCTGCTAAAGCGCCCGCGCAAGACCTGGCCCTGCGTCTCCAAACGAATCAGCGCCGCCTCGATCGTCGCCGCGTCGAGGTTCAGCCGCTCCGCGATCGACGGAACCGTGACGGGTCCGCTCGATTCCAGCCAGCCCCGCAGGATTTCCGCGATGGCCTCTTCTCGCGTCGAGGGCGGCGCATCGCTCGAAATCGCAGCGATCTCCGGCGTCATCCTCGCCTCGGGATATGCGAGGCGCGCGAGATCGAGTCGTTCGGCGCAGGTCCATGCTTCGACGGAGCCTGTCCTGAGCGGAGTCGAAGGGCTCAGCATGACAAGGCACGCGGCACGCCTTTGCATGGCGAGCTCTTCGAACCACGCCTGCCACTCCGGCACCGGCGGCAGCACGACGAGGGTCGAGAGCGCGTCGTGCAATTCGTCGGCGTCGCGCACGACCGGCCACGACTCCGCCGCGACTGACTCGATCGCCGCAGGATCGAGAAGACCGGCGCCGTCGACGTCGTCGCGCATCGTGCGCCTCAGCGTAACGGCGCGCGCGCGCCGCTCCTCGAGCGGAGCATCGTCCAGGTACGCATACGGATTGGCGTTGAGAATCTCGTGGCAGAAGACCGAAGGCTCCGGAGTGTCGATCGCGACGGTGCGCAGCCGCCCGCCCTCGATCGCGTGGAGCACCTCGACGAGACCGTCGAGGTCCATCGCCTCGTGCAGACAGTTGTCGATCGTTTCGCGCACCAAGACGTGATCGGGAACGCGAATCGGCCCGGCGAGGTTTTCCGGGCATGCGGCTTGATCGGGAAAGACCGCGGCGAGAAGATCGTCGGCGCGCATGCGCAGCAGCTGCGGCGGGACCTTGCGTCCACCGCTGAAGCGCAGAATCGCGAGCGCGCGCGCCGCATTCCAGCGCCAGCGCGCCGCGAACATCGGCGCCGGCAGTAACGCCTGCGTCAGCGTATACTCGACGCTTGCCGACTTGACGAACTCGAAGACCACCTCGAGCGGAAACGCGTGCTGATCGCTGAGCGACAGCACGATCCCGTTATCGGTTGCCGCGGCTTGCAGCTCCAGGTTGAACGACCGGCAGAAACGCTTTCGCAGCGCGAGCCCCCACGCGCGATTGATGCGCGCACCGAACGGCGTGTGCAAGATCAGCTGCATGCCGCCGCCTTCGTCGAAGAAGCGTTCGGCGACGATCGTGCGATCCGTCGGAACGACGCCCAGGATCGCCTTCCCGGCGCGCACGTACGCGACGGCCTGTTCGGCGCCGGCCCGATCGAGCGCGCATTCGCGGATCAGCCACTCATAGGCCGTCTCCTCGTCGCGCTCATCGATCCCGCTGCGAACGGCGCAGACTTCACGCGACAGCTCGATCGTGCGCCCCAACCCTTCGCCGTTCCAAAACGGGATCGTAGGGGGAGCGCCGTGCGCATCTTCGACTCGGACGATGCCGGCCTCGACGCGGCGTATCTTCCAAGAGTTCGTGCCGAGCAAGAAGATGTCGCCGGCCATGCTCTCGATCGCGAAGTCTTCGTCGAGCGTTCCGATCGCGTGCCCGTCGGGCTCGACGACGACGGTGTAGTTCGCGTTGTCCGGAATCGCGCCGCCGCTCGTGATGGCGGCCAACCGCGCTCCGCGCCGCGCGCGCAGGCGGCCATTGACTCGATCGTAGTGGAGAAACGTTCCGCTCCGGCCGCGCGCCGTGGCGACGCCGTCGGCCAACATCGAGACGACCGCGTCGAAGTCGCAACGCTCGAGCTCGCGATACGAATACGCGCCGCGCATCGCCGAATAGAGCGCGTCCGCGGACCATTCGTGCTGCGCGCACGCCGCGACGATCTGCTGGGCGAGAATATCGAGCGGCGCCGCGGGGATCGTCAACGCGTCGAGCGTTCCCGCGCGGATGGCACGATTCAACGCAGCGCATTCGAGCAGCTCGTCCCGCGTCGTGACGTAGAAGATACCCTTCGGCATCGCGCCGATCCAGTGGCCGGAGCGGCCGATGCGCTGCAGCGCGACGGCGATGGATCGCGGCGATCCGAGCTGGACGACCAAATCGATCGAGCCGATATCGATCCCCAACTCGAGTGACGCCGTGGCGACGACCGCTCGCAGCTCTCCGCTGCGCAAGCGATCCTCGACGTCGAATCGTGTGGCGCGCGCGAGGCTCCCGTGATGCGGCATCACGAAGCCGTCGCCGAGTCGCTCGTTCAACGCAAACGCCGCGCGCTCGCTCATGCGGCGCGTCCCGACGAAGATCAGCGTCGTCTTATGGTTTCGGATCTGTTCGGCTACGCGATCGTAGATCTCGCTCCACATCTCTTTGCTCGCGACGGGCCCGAGCTCGTCGGAGGGGACCTCAACGGCGATCTCCATCGCGCGCCGATGGCCGATGTCGACGAGGCGCGCGCGCGGACTCAAGAAACGACCGACCTCATCGAGGGGCCGCACCGTCGCCGAGAGGCCGATGCGCTGAGGTCGCCGGCCGCCTTCGCGCTCGACCAGGTCGTCGAGTCGCGCGAGCGTCAACGCCAGATGCGCGCCACGCTTATTTCCGGCCATCGCGTGGATCTCGTCGACGACGACGCACGATACGCCCGCGAAGAGCCGCCGCGACCGCTCGGCGGTCAGCAGAATGAAGAGCGACTCGGGGGTCGTGACCAGCACGTGCGGGGGCTTGCGCAACATGCGAGCGCGCTGCGCCGGCGTCGTGTCGCCCGTGCGCACGGCCGTCCGAATCGGCGCGAGCGAAACGTCGCGCTGCTGCGCCAACGCGACGATTTCCGCTAGCGGCTCTTCCAAGTTCTCATGGACGTCGTTCGAGAGCGCTTTGAGCGGCGAAACATAGACGACGAGCGTCCGGTCCGGCAGCGCGCCCGTCGCGGCGCGGCGCACGAGGTCGTCGAGCGCGAGCGTAAATGCGGCGAGCGTCTTCCCCGACCCGGTGGGCGCTGCAATCACAACGTCGTCGCCGGCTCGAATCGCCGGCCAACCTTGCAATTGCGGTTCGGTGGGCACACCGAACGACGCGGTGAACCACTCGCGTACGAGCGGATGGAAATCGTCGAGCATCGCCTTGCTATTCCAGGACCCGGCTCGCGGCTCCGGGGATGCTAAGATTGGACGATGCGGACTCTTCTGAGCGCCATGCTCGTGCTTGCCGCCGCCGCGCCCGTCGCTGCGAGGCCCGTCCTGCAGCTGCGCGATATGGCGCGAATCGTCGACCTGGAAGAGCCTGCGATCTCGCCGGACGGAACGCACGTCGCGCTGATCGCTATCGGCCAGGACGTCGCGCGAGCCAAATACATCAACCGCCTCCTGCTGGTCGACACGCGCACCGGAGCAAGCCGCATACTGGTGCGCGGCGCCGACGTCGCGGTGCCGCGCTGGTCGCCCGACGGAAGCCGTTTGGCATATTTGGCCCGCGCCGGCAAGGAGGGCTTTCGGCAGCTCTTCGTCCGCGAGTCCAGCGGGGCGTCGCGTCAGCTGAGTCAGGCCAGGGGTGAGGTCAGCGACGCCGTCTGGAGTCCCGACGGACGGCGCATCGCCTTCGTCGCGGCCGATCGTCAGGCTCCCGCCCCGTACTTTTTTGCCGGAGACAACGACTATACCGCGACCGCGCTCACCCCGCCCAACCACCTTTGGGTGGTCTCTGCGGCGGGCGGCGCACCGCGGCGCCTAACCGGCGGCTCCTGGACGATCGCGCCAACCGATCCGGGCGGCATCTTCTCCTCGCAGATCGCGTGGTCGGGTGACGTGCGGCGAATCGCGCTCACGCGCGTCGAGAACACATTCAGCGGCGACAGCGAGCGTTCGACACTCTGGGAAGTCGACGCATCGACCGGCGCGATGCGCAAGCTGACGAGCCGTCCCGAGCTCGAGCTCACTCCGGCATACTCGCCCCGCGGGCCGGCCTTAGCCTACTGGTATCCGCTCAACGGGGATTTCAATTCCGAGAACACGCTGCGCGTGACGGACGGCGGCGGCGACCGCCGCCTGGCCGAGAGTTTGGATCGCAACGTTGCCGGCGCGCAATGGTTTCCCGATGGACGCCACTTGCTGATCTGCGCGAGCGATCGCACGGCAAACGCCGCTTGGAGAGTCGATCTCGCAGGAGGCGTTGAGCCGCTGGCGCTCGGCGACGTTCACATGGTTTGCGATCCCTACTCGAGCGCGACGTTCGATTCCGGAATCGCGGCAGACATCGCGCGCAACGGTGCGATCGCGTTCGTCGGAACCACTCCGTCGAGCGCGAGGGAGCTGTACTTTCTCCCGCCTAACGCGAACGTCCCGAAGCGGCTCACGCACGCCAACGATTTCGTTTCGCGCATCGCGATCGGGCGCATGAGCGAGCTCGACTGGACCGGGCCCGGCGGCTTCGAGGAGGACGGAGTCGTTACGTACCCGCCGTCCTTCGACGCAGGTGACAAGTCGAAGAAATATCCGGTCGTGCTGTTGATTCACGGCGGCCCCGGTCTCTCGAGCACGCGGGAGTTCGTCTACGAGCAATGGCCGCTCGCGCAGATCATCGCATCGCGTGGCTACGTCGTTTTGCAGCCGAACTACCGCGGCAGCGATAATCTCGGCAACGCCTACATGACGGCGATCGTTCGCGATACGGTCGCGGGACCGGGCGCCGACATCATGGCCGGGCTAGCCGCGCTGGAGCGGAGCCCCGCGATCGATCCAACGCGCGTCGCCGTTTCGGGATGGTCCTACGGCGGCGAGCTCACGTCGTGGCTGATCGGCCACTACCACGTTTGGCGCACGGCCGTGTCGGGCGCCGCCGTCAACAGCGAGTTCGACGAATACAACCTCTCGACGTCCAACGTGCAGGATCGCTATCCGCTTGGCGCGTCGCCGTACACGGACGACGGCCAGCGCATCTACCGGGAGAACTCACCGATCACGTATTACGCTGCGATCACGACGCCGACGCTCATCTGGGGAACGACGCAGGACCCCGTCGTCCCTATCACCCAGTCGTACGCGCTCTTTCACGCGCTGAGCGAGAACCACGTGCCGGTGCGCTTCGCCGTCTTCCCGGCCACGACGCACGGGCCGGCCGATCCGCGCCAGACTGCCGAGCTGACCCGGCTCTGGCTCGACTGGCTCGACGCGCACATGCGATAAGGTGGGCCCACCCTCAAACCATTATGGCGATTGGCGCGTTCTAATGAGCATGAGACGTCTCGCCGCGATCGCCCTACTGCTTGCCGCCTGTCTCGGAACCGCCGCGCCGGCCCGCCTACCTTCAGAGCGCGTCGTCCTCGCGGGCGGCTGTTTTTGGGGAATGCAGCTCGTCTTCGAATCGCTGCGCGGCGTCGACCGCGTCGTGGCCGGCTATTCCGGAGGCAATGCGGCGACCGCTCAATACGAGACGGTCAGCACGGGCGCCACGGGGCACGCCGAGTCAATCGAAATCACCTACGATCCCGCGAAGATTTCGTTCAAGCAACTGTTAGACGTCTACTTTCTCGTCGCCCACGATCCGACCGAGTTCAATCGGCAAGGTCCCGACGAAGGAACGCAATACCGCTCCGAGGTCTTCTACGCGTCGGATGCGCAACGCGCCGAAGCGCTGGCCTACATCGCACGGCTCGATCGCGAACGAATCTATTCATCGAAGGTCGTGACGCTAGTCGCGCCGCTGCGCGGTTTCTATCCGGCCGAGGCCTACCATCAGGACTTCGCGGTTCACAACCCCGATAATCCCTACATCGTCGTCAACGACTTGCCGAAGGTGAAAAAGCTTCGTCAGCAGTTTCCGGCGCTCGTCAGGCCCAACGCGCCTTTCAAGAGCTAGGGAAGCTAGTTAGGCGCGTTGTCGACGTTCTGGGCGTAGTCGCGTGGATCGAAATACCAATCCGGTAGCGAGTCCGGAAACACGATGTCCTTGAAATCGTAGTCGACGGTCGCGTCGCGTCCCAGGTAGTCGGCGTCCTTTTCATACGTCGGCGTGCCATGGATGTGCGTGACGATCGGCATCGAGTGCATCCAGCTCAGCGAGACCGTGAAGAGCATCGGGTACACGTGGCCGCCGCGGCCTTCCTCGTAGAGCTTGTCCGTAGCGATGACTTCCTGCAGCTCGAGCGTCTTGCGATCGACGTACAGCTCGCGTAAGCGGTTGCGATCCGGATCGCGGCGCGGCATGAGGCTGACGTGAGTCTGGCCGCCCTCGTCGGCGATACGGGTGACGCGATAATCGAACTCGCCGAGTACGGTCACGCTCGCGATCACCGGAGGGAGGCTGCCCGTCGGCTCGGGGGTGGGCACGAACTCGCGCGGGCTCGTATGCGGATGAATCGGGGCAGGCTCGAAAAGATCCGCAGTGGGCGGCCCGGGATCCCATGGCTCGTTGAACGACGGCCGGAGAAACTCGAGCGTCCCGCGCGCCGAACCGCGATAGACGCGCCGGCCGAGCGCCGCGCGATCCGTGTTGCGGCACCAGATGTGATAGGTGTAGCTGTTCACCAAGTCGGGATAGCCGTCGTCGAGCGTCTGCTTACGAATCAACGTGTAAGTGATGTACGGTGGCGGCGGCCGATGCGTGCGAAACTGCCGGCGAATCTCGTAGAGTAACTTGTCCGGAGAGGGCAGCGGAATCGGCGTCGCGGCTGGCGCCGGACGCGGCCCGGCGTGCGAGGGTTGTGCCGCGACGAAGAGGCCGAGCAATACAAGCGCAGCAACGAGAGTAGTCTTCACGCTCGAAATTTGGCTACTCGCCCATGCGAGGTCCTGGCTGGTGCGTTCAGCCTCTTCTCAGGATCTAAGGAACCTCTCCTTAACGCGGCGCCATACGAATCGCGCCGTCGAGCCGAATCACCTCGCCGTTGAGCATTTGATTCTCGACGATGTGGCGCGCCAGGGCCGCATACTCGGCGGGCTTGCCCAGTCGCGACGGAAACGGCACCTGCTTGCCGAGCGACTCACGGGCAGCCTCGGGCAAACCGGCGAGCATCGGCGTGTCGAAAATGCCGGGGGCGATGCTGGCGACGCGAATTTGATGTTGCGCAAACTCGCGCGCGATCGGCAGCGTCATCCCGACGACGCCCCCTTTAGACGCCGAGTACGCCGCTTGTCCGACTTGGCCATCATAGGCCGCGACCGATGCCGTGCACACGATGACGCCTCGATCCTCACCGGGCTCCACGGAGCGCTCGAGCATCTTGACGGCGGCCAACCGAATGACGTTGAACGTGCCGATGAGGTTTACGGAGATTACCTTCGTGAAGTGTTCGAGCGGCTGCGGGCCCTCGCGACCGATCACGCGTTCGGCCGTGGCAACTCCGGCACAGTTGATCGCTCCGTGCAGCGCGCCAAACTTCTCTCCCGCAGCGGCTACGGCGCGCTCCACCTGCGCCGAATCGGTTACGTCGGTTCGCACGAAGCGCACGTTCTTGCCGAGTTCCCGTTCGAGGTCGGCGCCGCGCTCGCTCACGTCGCAGATTATGACGTTCGCGCCGAGCCGCGCGAACTCAGTAACGCAGGCGGCGCCCAACCCCGAGCTGCCGCCGCTGACCAAAAACGTTTTTCCATCTATCTGCATAGGCGGCGATGGTTACAGCCTCACAATCCCGATATCCTGGATTGACGAATCCGCTCCTGGGTACCTTATGGGAATGGACATTGCATTTTTGATCGTCCGATTGATCCTGGGGTTGAGCCTTATGGCCCACGGTACCCAAAAGCTCTTCGGGTGGTTCGGCGGCGGCGGAATTACCGGCACCGGCGACTTCTTTGCAGGCCTCGGCTTCCGCCCAGGTAAGGCCTTCGCGGCCGCGGCGGCCACGTGCGAGACGCTCGGAGGGTTTCTCACGCTGATCGGCGCGGGCGGAGCCCTCGGACCCGTGCTCATCGTCGTCGTCATGCTGACGGCAATCGGGTCCGTGCATTACAACAAGGGGTTCTTCGTCAGCACCGGCGGGTGGGAACTGAACACCGCCTATATCGCCGCGTCAATCGCCGTTGCCTTCGGCGGAAACGGCGCGTACTCGGTCGACGGCTGGCTCAATCTGCAGTTTCTTACCGATCACACGCAGGTCGCATATGCGTTCGCCGCGGCGATCGTTCTTGCAGCCATCAATCTACTCGCTCGGCGTCCGGCGCCTCCGGCGACCAGCGCGTAAGAAATGGAAACCGTAGCATTTTACGGAGCCGGGATGCTCGGATCGGCGATGATTCGCGGGATGCTGCGCCGCGGAATCGCCGTCCGCGTCTGGAGCCGATCGGGGCACAAAGCGCTGGCGCTCGAAGACGACGGAGCGCGCGCCTTCGACGATCCCGTCGAAACGGCAAGCGGTGCGGAGCGCGTCCATCTCTGTTTGAGCGACGACGCCAGCGTCGACGCCGTGATCGATGCAGCACTGCCCGGAATCGCCACGGAGAGTCCGATCGTCGATCACACGACGGTCTCCCCGCAGGGCGTCGCGGAGCGCGCGGGCCGCCTCGCGGAAGGCGGTTACACGTTCGTGCACGCTCCGGTCTTCATGGGACCTCCGATGGCGTTGGAATCGACGGGCGTCGTGATGACCTCGGGCGATACCGGGTCCCTCCAGCGGGTGCGCGGCGCGCTCGAAGCGATGTGCAGCGATTTGCGCTACGTCGGCGAGCGCCCGCAGGACGCAGCGATCTACAAGCTGATGGGCAACGCGATGATCTTGGCGGTCGTCGGCGGCATCAACGACGCGATGCGCATCGGCGAAGAGCAGGGCCTCTCGCGCGAGCAGGCTTATCACCTCTTCGATTTCTACGATCCTTCGGGACAGATCAAGGGGCGCGGGAAACGCATGGTAAGTGGGGACTACGGCCCGGTGTGGACTCTCGACATGGCCCACAAGGACGCCATACTCATGCAGACCGCAGCCCACCACGAGCGCCTTCCGGTCATCGATGCAATCGAAGCGCTCTTGCGCAACGTGTCCGATCGCGGCTTGGGCGACCTAGACCTCGCGGCGATCGCACAACGGTAGTGTCCTGTCGACACTAGGGCACCGGGGATGCCGGCAGAGGCGTGCGCCGGGGCAGCGGCGATCCGGTCCAGACTGGGCGCGGCGTCGCCGGCACCGGCGCGGTAAAAACGGCGCTGGGCGCGACCGCCGGCATCAAGGGATTGAACGGCGTCGGTGAAGCCACGACCGAGCGCTGTGCCGTCAATACGATCAACCGATGCCCGGCCGGCTCGTAGCGAACCGAGGCACCCAACGCGCGCAGAATCGGCGCGACCATCACGTAGACCGCGTTGAGCGCTGAGGGAGAGACCGGGCCGAGCGTCACGCGAACGCGCCTCGCCCCCCGTTCGATCACTAACGCGCCGTTTTCAGACCACACGCGATCCGCCAGGCGCATGAGAAGCGGACTCACCGGCGCAAAGACCCTTCCCTCGGTCACGTACGCGCGAACGTAAGCGGGCAGGGGACGACCGTCGACCGTCAGGGTTACCGGCGTTGCCGGTGGGAATAGCGGCACCGTGAACGATATACCGCCCCGGATGAAGCGACTCATCTCCGCGCTTCACGAAGCTGGTGTACGCTACGCTCGGGACGGCTGCGCGTTCCACGCGCAATCGGTTGCGTTCAACGCGCTCTTCGCGCTCTTTCCGTTGACCGTTCTGGCCCTGAGCGGGCTGACGCTCGTTCTCCCCGACGCACAGCATCGGACGCTCCTCTTCTTCGACACGCTGGCTCCGACGCTGCACGACTACATCGCGAACAATCTTCAAACGTACGTCTACGGACGCGGTATCTCGAGCATCGTTGCCGCGCTTTTTCTAGTGTGGTCCGGAAAGAATCTCTTCATGGGCCTCGCCTACGCGCTCGATCGTGCGCTCAACGTTCCCAAGGGGCGGCCGCTCGTGCACAACGTGCTGCTGTCGGTCGTGATGCTGCCCGTCACCGGCCTCGTTCTGATCGTAGCGATCGGTTTGCCGATCGCGCTATCGATCACGTTTCACGTCGCCGGGCTCCACGACCCTCGACGCGTGACGCACATCCTCGGATATTTGATCTCGATCGCATTGGTCTTCATCGTCGCGTTCGTGCTCTATCGCTGGCTGCCGAATCGCAGCATCTCGTGGCCCTTCGCGCTGCGCGGGGCCGCAGTAGTAGCGATAGCATGGCCGGTCGTGCAGATCGCGTTCGCTCAATATCTGACGCACGTCGACTTCACGCGTGTCTACGGCGCGCTGTCGGCGCCGCTCGTCTTGCTTCTTTGGTTTTATTGCATCGGCTCGATCTTTCTCTTCGGCGCCGAATACGCCATCGTCCGGTCTACCGGGTATCGGGCCTCGGCCCCCGAAGAAGCGGTCGTTGATGGCTGAAAGGTTCACCCGCCGCTTTCTAGCGCTGGCTTTGCTCTGTTCGTCGATCGCGCTGACCGCCGCGACGCCACCGCCGCCTCCGCAGGCGCCGGCCGTCGGGCAGGCGCCGGTCGTGCTGATTTATCCGTTCGACGTGCAGACGGGTGCCGACCCAAAGATCGGCATCGCGATCGCGCAGATACTCGCGCAGGAGATGACCAGTGCCGGCGGCATCACCGTTCTGCAAGTACCTCAGGGCGTGAAGCGCGCCGATTTTCTGCAAAGCGCGCACGCCGCTCACGCGGACTTCTATATCAGCGGGTACGTCACGCCCGTCGGTGACCGGGCGTCGGTCGTCGAGCAAGTCGTCAGCGTTGAAAGCGAAGTCATCCTCTTTTCGCAAACGGCTCAAGTCGAGACCGTAGCCGACGTCGCCTCACAGTCGCTCCTGGCGCGATCGCAGATCCTCGCGTTCGTCGGGCGCGGCACGCAGACCGTCGAGACGCAGAGTTCGAGTACGCCCGCTCCGACCTCGACCAACGGCGCGCAGGTCCCGCTCAAAGGCATCGCGAGCATCGTCGACTCGGTCTTCAAACACCATGGCGCGCGTACGCCGACCCCGGGGCCGGTCGTCAAACCCTCGCGCGGCGTCATCGTCGCGCCGGTCGCCGCCTCGGGGAACATCGCGCCCGCCGATCTGACCAACGCGGTGCACGAGCTCTACTTCGCCCTCAATCGCAGTTTCACGGCGCAGATAACCGGCGTCACGTCGACCGACGTCGTGCGCAACGCCGACCAAATCTGCGGCGCGAATCGCGACAACACGATCGCGAGCGGCACGCTCGCCGAGGTGCCTTCCGGTCACGGCAGACAGGACGTGACGTTCACCCTCGTCGTCTACACGTGCTTTGGCGCACCGCTCGAACGTGAAATCGGAAAGGGTTCGTCGGTGAAAAGCGCCGTCGATGCCGCCGTGAGCGCGTACGCCGCCGCGCACCCCGACAACAGCTAGTCCAACAGGCCTGCCGGGGGATCGATCACGATGCGGCGCCGGTCCAGCGCGATCTCGATGACGATTGCGCGGACCATCGGCACCATCCGGCCGTCGACGATCAGCATGTCGCTGCCCGGGTAATGCTCGACGCGCTCGACGGCTCCGTAGGTCGTGCCGTCTTTACCGAAAACCGCGCACCCCACCAGATCGGCGTCGAGATACTCTCCCTCTTCGAGCGTAATCTCGCGGCGCGGGGCGTAGAGCAACGCCCCGGCGTAGGCATTCGCGCCGTCGCCGTCGTCCACACCCGCGATGCGTATCAAGAGGCGATTCTTATGTTCTCGAACGCCGGTGATGCGAACGTTCGACGTCGCGTCGCCGCGAGCGCAGCGCAGTTCGATTCCCGGCGAAAAGACGGTGCGACCCGCACTAGTCGGGTCGCACTTTAGCTCTCCGCGAACGCCGAAGGCCCCCGAAATTCGGCCTACCGCAATCTCATCCGTCGCGCTCAACCGGCGTCCGTCGACGGCTCATCCTCGACGTTGCCGGCGGCTTCTTCGGTGTCGAGTATGTCGACGGCGACGCGTCCTTCCGCGGTCGCGCGCACGACGGTGCGCAAGGCCTGAGCGACGCGGCCGCTGCGCCCGATCACCTTTCCCAGATCTTCGGGATCCACGACCAGCTCGATCACCGGTTGAGCGTGCTCGTCGATGAAGAGCTCGACGCTTACAGAGTCGGGCTTCTGCACGAGCTTCCGCGCGACGTATCCGAGCAGCTCGCTCGCCCGGCGGTGGCCCGCCCACGGATCGTTCGACGGTGCACTAGGTCTCTTTTCGCGTCGCGGTGCCGGCGGGCGCGCCGGGCGTGCCGGACGCGGAGGAGCTTGTTCGCGCGGCGGGGCCGGGTCGCGCCGCGGAGCCGGCTCGCGCCGAGTAGCCTGGCGCTCTACGTCGTCGACGACCGTCTCGCCGAAGAGTCCGAACTCGTCGTCGAACGCGCTCACGTTCCGCCGCCCTCGGCGTGCCTGGCGGCACGTTTGGTCGTCGGAATCGGGCCGCGCTCCATGATCCCCTTTTCCGCAAAGAGGCGCCGCACCGTCTCTGACGGCTGCGCGCCTTTCGCCAGCCACTCGCGCGCCTTGCTTTCATCCACCACGACGGTTCGCGGCTCGGTGCGCGGGTTGTAATGTCCCAAGATCGCGATGAAGCGCCCGTCGCGCGGGGCGCGCGCGTCCGAAACCACGAATCGGTAGGTCGGCTGTTTTTTTGCGCCGATGCGGCGCAGTCGAATTCGTACCATGCTTAATTACTTTCGTTGTTAGGGCGGCCCAAACGGCCGGAATCCACCGCGCCGTTTTCCGCCGAGTTGTTTGGCCATCTCGCGGGCCTGATCGAATTGTTTGACCAGACGATTCACGTCGGATACGGACGTGCCCGAACCTCCCGCGATTCGCTTCCTGCGCGATCCGTTGAGCAGGCTCGGGTTGTGCCGTTCCTTGCGCGTCATCGAGGAAATGATCGCCTCGACCTTCACGAACTCGCGCTCGGGGATCTCGAAGTTCTTGGGAAGCGCCTTCGACAATCCAGGCACCATCTTCAGCAAGTCGTTCATCGATCCGAGCTTGCGCACCTGACGCATCTGCTCGAGGAAATCGTCGAGCGTAAAGCTGGCCTTGAGCAGCTTCGCCTCGAGTCGTTTCGCCTGGTCTTCCGAATAGAGACTCTGGGTCTTTTCAATTAGCGTCAACGCGTCGCCCATTCCGAGAATGCGCGAAGCGAGCCGTTCGGGATAGAATGCCTCCAGCGCGGACAGCTTCTCTCCGACGCCGACGAGCTTGATCGGCGCGCCGGTCACGCTATGAATCGAGAAGGCCGCGCCGCCGCGCGTGTCGCCGTCGAGCTTCGTCAGAATCACGCCGGTGATGCCGAGCCTATCGTGAAACCCTTTCGCGACATTCGTCGCCTCTTGTCCGGTCATCGCGTCGGCCACGAGAAGGATCTCGCAAGGATTGCTCGCTCGTTTGATTCGCGCGAGCTCGTCCATGAGCGCCTCGTCGATTTGCAGCCGGCCGGCCGTGTCGACGATCGCGGTCGAGAGGCCGAGCCGTTTCGCTTCCGCAATGCCCTCTCGAACGATTTGCTCCGGATCCGACGTGCCGCGCTCGTAGACCGGAAGGCCGACCTGTCTCCCGAGCGTTTTCAGCTGCTCGATGGCGGCGGGCCGATAGACGTCCGCGGCGATCAACATGGAGCGCCGGCCTTGTTCCTTCAAACGCAGGCCGAGCTTCGCGGCCTGCGTCGTCTTTCCCGATCCCTGAAGCCCGACGAGCAGGATGACCGACGGGGGAGTATCGGAGAAGTGCAACCGCGCTCGGC
The DNA here is from genome assembly GCA_963759245.1 of Vulcanimicrobiota bacterium. Lineage (GTDB taxonomy): Bacteria > Vulcanimicrobiota > Vulcanimicrobiia > Vulcanimicrobiales > Vulcanimicrobiaceae > Cybelea. The sequence continues at coordinate 1,462,858 of CAVWYN010000003.1, forward strand.
CCGAGACGCTCGCCGGCCCGAGCAGCGCCACCAGTTCTTCGTGGACGATCTTGAGAATTGTCTGCGCCGGCGTCAGGGATTCGAGGACGTTTGCGCCGATCGCCCGCTCTTTGATGCGCGCGACGAACGCCTTCGCGGCGGGCAACGAGACGTCGGCCTCCAGCAGCGCGACGCGGACTTCGCGCAACGCCTCGTTGACTTCGCTTTCGCTTACCTTGCCTCGGCCGCCGAGGCGGTCGAAGATTGCGCCTAAGCTTCGCTCGAGTTGATCGAACACTATGCTGCTACGATGTCGATGATCCCGCCGTTGTTTCGTCGATGCGTTTGACCGCATCTCCGACCGTCTTGATCTTCTCTGCTTCTTCGTCCGGAATGTCGATGTTGAACTCGGTCTCGAATGCCATCACCAACTCGACCTGATCGAGCGAATCGGCACCAAGATCGTCCGTGATCGACGCTTCGGGCGTCACTTCCGACTCGTCGACGCCGAGCTGCTCGACGATGATCTTCTTTACCTTATCGAAGGTGGTGGACATCGCGTCTCCTTTCACATGAGGATCCCGCCGTCAACTACGAGGGTCTGTCCGGTGATGTAGCCGGCGGCATCAGAGCAGAGGAAAGCGACCGCTCCACTGACGTCCTCCGGCTTCCCGGCTCGGCCGAGAGCGGCTTGCTTAATCAAAAACTCCTTAGCGGCGTCGGGCATCTTTTCGGTCATGGCGGTTTCGATGAGACCCGGCGCGACGGCGTTGACTCTTATATTCCTCGAACCCAACTCCTTTGCCAGCGATTTACACAGGCCGATGAGGGCCGCTTTCGAGGCCGCGTACGCGGCCTGCCCGGCATTCCCCGACATCCCGACGATGCTCGTCATCAGCACGATCGACCCCGCACGCTGCTTCATCATCGGCTTCGCAACCGCGCTGCACAGATGGAACGCCGACTTCAAATTCACGTCGATCAGGTGATCGATCGTCTCCGGCTTCAATCGCAACAATAGCCCGTCGATCGACTGGCCGGCGTTGGCGATCGCGCAATCTACGCTGCCGAAACGCTCCACGATCCGCGCGACGATGCTTTCAATAGCCGCTCGATCGGTGACGTCACCCTGCAGGACTTCTGCCGTTGCGCCCGGACGCGCGGCGGCGCAGTAGGCCGCCGTCTCCTCCAGCGCCCCCACATCGCGTCCGATCAAGCGCAACGTCGGCGCCTTGCCGCGCAAACTCAACGGCGATCGCGCGGCCGATTCCGCGGCTCGCCCCGGTGATCAACGCGGTCTTACCAGCGAGGTTCATACCGTCGCAGACGCCGCTGCTTCGAGCGCGCCGCGCAATTTCTGGACGCCCGCGAAATCGCTCACCACAATCACCGGCGGCGATCCGCTCATGCGTCGCATGAGCGCGCCGAGTACGCCGCTCGCCCCGAACTCGACGACGAGGTCGAGTTCGTAGGAGAGAAGGCGCTCCGCGGTATCGTGCCAGCGCACCTCGTCGACCACGGAGCGAACCAGGTTTGTCTTGATCGTCTGCACGTCGCGATACGGCCGTCCGTCCACGTTGGAGATCACGTCGAATTCCGGCAACGCGAAATGACTCGACTCTACCGCGGCCGCGAGGCGTTCCAGCGCGGGCTCCATGAGCGGGCTGTGCCACGCCCCGGACACGTTGAGGGGCACGACGCGCTTTGCGCCGCCGGCCAGCATTGCTCCGCCTGCAGCCTGCACCTCGTCGAGATTGCCGCTGATGACGATCTGCGTCGGCGAATTGAAGTTTGCGAGCGTCACCTGTGCCAACTCGTGCGTCCGTAAGATCTCACGCACCCGTGCCGCTTCCAGACCCGAGAATTGCGGACATGCCGCCGCGCGCGCGCTGCGCCGCAGCCTGCATCGCCTTTCCGCGTTCGCTGACGATGTGCAAGCGCTTCGTCGAATTCGAGCGACTTCGCGATGACGAGGCTGCAGAGCTCGGCGAACGAATGCCCGGCGGTCACGACCGGCGCAAACTCCCGCCCGACGGCTCGATAGAGAGCGAGGTTCGTGGTGAAGATCGCAGGCTGACTGAACTCGGTCTCGCGCAGCGTCTCTTCCGGACCGTCGGCTTGCAGCGCGAGCAGGTCGTACCCGAGCAGCGCGGCCGCGCGTTCGAAGGTCGCGCGCGACTCGGGCGAATGCACGGCAACGTCGGAGCCCATGCCTACCGACTGCGAACCCTGGCCCGGAAAGACGGCCGCGACGCGCAACTACGCCGCCCACTTCCACGCGACGGCACCCCACGAAAGGCCGCCGCCGAACGCTACGAAAACGATGACGTCGCCGGGTTTTATCATGCCGGCCCGAGCCGTCTCGGAGAGCGCTATCGGAATCGATGCGGCAGACGTATTGCCGTACTCTGCGATATTTACGACGACTTTGTCGTCGGGAAGCTCCAGGTATCGCGCCATAGCGTCGATGATGCGCTTGTTAGCCTGGTGCGGAATCAGAAAGGTGACGTCGGCTTTCGTCAAGTTCGCTTTGCGCAAGACCGAATCGGTCGATTCGACCATCTTCGTCACGGCGAGCTTGAACGTTTCGCGCCCCTGCATGTGGATCAGATGCACCTTCGCGTCGAGCGCCGCGTGATCGAGCGGATTTCGCGATCCGCTGCCCTGTGCGTAGAGCAGCTCCGGGCGGCTGCCGTCCGCTCCGAGGTCCGATGCCAAGAATGAATCTTCGTTCGAGCGTTCCAAGATGACGGCGCCCGCGCCGTCGCCGAACAGAATGGCGGTGGAGCGGTCGTTTTTATCGAGAATCTTCGAGAGCGACTCGGCGCCGATCAGCATGAATTCGCCGATAGACGCCCGAGCGGATGAGTCCCGACGCGACCGTCAGACCGTAGATGAATCCGCTGCACGCGATCGCGATGTCGAATGCCGGCTTCTGCGCGACGCCGAGCCTGTTTGCGACGAGACACGCCGTCGCGGGAAAATAGTAGTCGGGCGTTACGGTCGCGACGATGACGCAATCGAGGTCCGTAGCGGTCAGTCCGGCGTGAACGAGGGCCGCGCTCGCGGCCGCGGAGGCGAGGTCGCTGGTGGCTTCTCCCTCGGAAGCCCAATGGCGCCGCTTCATTCCCGTGCGGGTGGTGATCCATTCGTCCGACGTATCAAGCCACGCTTCGAGGTCGTGATTCGTTACGACGCGCGCCGGCGCATAATGGCCGATGCCGACGATCTTCACACCATATAAAGACACGCAGCGCTAGCCGGCCGACTCGTCTTGTACCTTAACGACCTGCCGACCCTTGTACGTGCCGCAGTTGGGACACGCGAAGTGCGGACGCTTGGGCTGGTGACACTGCGGGCATTGCACCGTCGTAACGGCTCCGAGCTTCCAATTCGCAGCGCGGCGGCTTCGCGTTTTACTGCGAGGCGTCTTCCATTTTAAGTTCGCCACATCACTCTCCGTTTCAAGAAGACCGTTACGTGCGGTCGCAGGAGCATTCGCCCGTATTCCGGTTCGCCCCGCAGACCGCACATAGACCCAGGCAATCCGGGCGGCAGCGCAGCCCCATCGGCAGCGCGCTGACGATGCTCTGCTGCGCCAGGTCGGCGACGTCGAGCCGCTCCCCCGTCAAAACGTTGCTCTCGCCAAACGGGCTCGACGTCCCGCCCATGCGACGGATCGAGCCGCTCGTCGAGGTCGACGTGAACCTGCATGTCCACGTCTTCGAGGCACGCGTCGCACTGGCCATGGACGTGCGCGTCGACGGTGCCCTCCACCGCGAGCATTCGATCGGCCTGGCGGACCTCGAGCTGGACCCGAACCGGGTCGGGAAAGACGAGCCCCTCGAAAGGCTCGATCGGCACCTCGTCGGCCACCAACATGACCTGCCGGCTGCCGGCGAGGAGCCCGCTGATGTCGACCTTGTGCGAACGATCCATAAACCCATGCCGCCGCAGCATGAGACCCCGCCAACTCGGCGGGGTCGCCACGGACTTTGCCCATTCTAGAACCCGTGCCGTTCCTTGTCAAACACGTCTGGCTGAGGGATAGAGAGGCTGTCATGAGCCTCGATCCGGTCGCTTTTCGCCTGGCCGCCAGCGGGGTGGCGTTCGCGCCCCAGATCGCGAGCGCGGCTCGCCGCCACTCTCTCGACCCGGAACTGCTAGCAGCCGTCGCGGCACAAGAGACCGGCGGCCCGGACATCAACGCCGGGCACAACGAAGTCGGCGACGGCGGTCACGGTCACGGCCTCTTCCAAATCGACGACCGTTACCACCCGTTCGCGTCGACGCGGGCGGCTATGGATCCGGCGAGCAATGCCGAGTACGCCGCCGGCATGATCTCCGGCTTGCTCAAGCAGTACGGCGGCAACGTTCGCGAGGCGCTATCGGCATACAACGCGGGTTCGCCCAACGCGACGGGGACCAAAACGCGCTGGTCGGACGGCAGCGTCCTGCCCTACGCCGACTCCGTGCTGCGCCACTACGCGCGCCTCTCCGGGGGTCCCGCATCGGAAACGCAATCCGCGCGCGTCGCCGACCCGCACGACATCGCAGATATGGGCGCGCTGCACTCGCGTGCGCAGCGCTTTCCGATCGCGATGCCCATGCTCGCGAACAACCCGCGCGCGTCATCGCATCACGCACACCCATATCATCGCGAAGCCACGAATTATGTTCAGCTCTTCAACGACGACACCGACGAGATCGACTCGTAGAACAGGAGAAATGACGTGTCATCCTTGCCTTCCATTCTCGAAGGAAGCATCTTGGCCAGACCGCTCGAGCAGCGCATCGGCGGCGGAGTTACCGGAAAGCTAGAGGCGGCCGAGCGCGGTTCGGTGCGCGGCGCCCTCGAGAGCGGATCCGTTGGCGGCGAAGCCATCGAATCGCCGCAGAACTCCGCCATCGCCGAGCTCGGCGGGCTCATCTCGTCCCTCGGCTCACTCTCCGCGCAGGCGCAGAGCTTACCGTTGAGTCCGCCCGCGCTGCCGGGCTTGCCGCAAGGGCAAACGTACCGTCCTCAAACGACCGACTACACGCAGTTCGTGGACGACTCGAACTGATCGCAAAGGAGCAACGACATGGCATTCCTCCTCCCCGTTCTCGAAGGGCTCGGCTCCGGGCTCCTCGGCAACGCGATCGGCGGCGCAGTAGGTGGCGGCGTCGCCGGCGTCGCCGGTAACGCCGAGAACGCCGCAATGAACGCGCTCAACTCACAAGACGAAGCCTTTCAGCTCGGCATGTACACCTCCGAGATTCAAAATCAGGAAAAATTGCAGATGCAGTCGGAGGTCTTCGATCAGATGATGGACGAGCGCAGCGAGAATATGCGCGAGGTCGACACGCTCCGCAACGTCGACATGGCGCAGCGCAAGATGGACGACCAGATCACCAAGAAGTTCATACAGTCGATCACCGAATGATGAACGGCCCAGCCTTCCCGCTTCGCAGCGAGCGCGCCGCCACGCCGCGCGGCGTGCTCGCCGCGCCGCGCGGGAGTGCCGGCTCGGCGGCCGCCTCCGACGTGAGCGCCGAACAGCAAGCTCAGATCGCCGCGCAGCGCCAGGCGTTCGACTACGAAGCCGCCGAGCGAGCCGAGATCGTGCGCGAACACGAAGTTCTCGAAGCGCTGCTCATGGCGCACCTCAAGAACGAGGACGAAATCACGAAGAAGTGGATCTCGCTGATCTGACCACTGTGTCACCCTGAGCCCCTCGACTTCGCTCGGGATAAACTACGTCGAAGGGCGACACAGCGGCTTTAGAGGGAAGGCCCGCGCCGTGTGCTATACTTCTCTTTCGCTTCCGCGCCGGGCCGTTAGCTCAGCTGGTTAGAGCGCATGCTTGATAAGCATGAGGTCCCTGGTTCGATCCCAGGACGGCCCACCATACTTTACAAGAGTTTTTCGTTCGTTTGCTCCGGCGCGCAGACTTTTTACCGCCTATTTTTAAAATCATAGATTGTCAGGCCCAACGTTGCCGCCATTGCAGCCTTAGACGGGGCCAAGACGCACCCGGTCAGTCAACGCTGGCTAAGGGCCGAGCAGATCGCCTGCGTTCGTCGTTGTGGTCACACTTGGGAAATCATAAAACCTTGGGTGGGAAGCCTGAAACCCAGGACCGCCGCGCTTCCGCAAGTCCACGCCATGAGTTTGCCCGAATGGCCGGACGAATTGAGATTCTCTAACGCGGACCGAGAAGTTGTCGTCAAATATCCACGGCTTGTAGACAACGCCCGTCGCGCCGACGCGGCGTACATTTCGGCGCACGAACAGCACCGGCAACTGCTGGCGAAGTATCCAGAGTTGAAGGCCGCGAGTTAAGGGATGGAAAGTCGCGCACGCATTTTAGCAGCATCGCTGAGCAACAGACGCTGGCATCCCACAGGCCCGTAACCAGTCAACTTAGCGAGCACGTCTTCACACTGGCGCTGACTCAAATAACCGTCACTGATGACCGACTGTGGATCCCCGTAGGACGTGTACGAGGATCGCGCCGTCGATGTATAAACGATAAACCATGCATTTGGCGCCCGGCTAAGACGCCAACTATCGTACGCGACCTCGACTCCGAACACTAACGGCAGAAACGCCAGGATAACGGCACCAATTAGCAATCGCCTTCGCCAAAGCGTCACACCTCTAAGGTTACGCGCCTACCGTCTAAATCATTCCCGCGCCGTTTGGTTAGCGCAACTGACCTGTCCCAATCACTTCATCCTCTGGGGTATCGTCGGGCAAATCGCCTTCTTCCGGTTTAGCGTAGAAAAAGCCCATGTTTCGGCGCCGGGACGCGATGATGCCTGAAACGATAATTAGCAATCCGAACATCGCCAGGAATACCAGCGTCATCATAGCGCTACCTCAGGAAGACCAAACCGAATGTACCGATTACTATGGCACTCACTCCTGCGAAGAACAGCCTCCCCGATTGGTCAGGGCCCTGACGGTAGTCGCTTGCAAACGCCTTTAGCTTATTTACGAGGCCGTGAGTCCTACGAATCGGGCGAGACCGAAAGGCTAAGACTAGGAGAACAATGCCTAGCGATATGGCGCCTACATCAATCGGCGGCGTAAGCGGTGTACCTCCAAAAGTCAACAGCGCGACCACACAACTAGTCAGTCCATCCGCAACAAAACTCCCGCGTCTTCGGATGATTGCGCGGGCTAGACGCAGATGGTGCAGTAGCCGCCTGTTATCCGCCGGTAGGATGACGCGGGAGCCGCTATTTGTGGATGTGCGAACCGGATGGCGCGACGGAAACAGTGACGCCGCGCTGATCGTCAGTGCGTAGCGAGAGAAGCGCAGGCGATTTACTGCCAACTAAAGACGACGAGTCCATTACCGGTCGCGTTCTTCCAACCTTGCCACATGTGCACGTCGGTGGCACTGCGCTCGACGTACGATGATCCGCCGCCACCGCCGCCACCGGCACCCCCGCCGCTGGTAATGCACCCGGACCCGCCGCCTCCGCCGCCATAGTAACCGCCGCCTCCGCCACCACCGCCCCCACCAAGATCCGGGCCAGAGTAGTAGCTGGAGCCGCCGATACCGCCGAAATGCAATCTTCCGTCCGCACCGGCACTGCAAGGGGACCCAAAGCAGACTCCACCGCGTCCGCCCTTACCCCCCGCACTCTGCGAGCCGCCGGTGCCGCCTTTACCGCCGCAAGAACTGGTGCCCTCTCCTTCGCCTCCGGTACCGCCTGTGGTCCCGCCGCCGAGTCCACCGAATCCACCGTAGTTGCGCGCAGCGCCACCACCGCCGCCGCCGCCGGCGACGAGGACGCGCGCGCGCAAACTCGTGCTTTCCGTACGCACGTCGCTCGCGCCGCCACCGCCCCAACCATCGCCGCCCTGTCCGCAAGAAAGAAAACAGCTCTCCTCGCCGCCTCGGGCCCCGCCGTTGAATCCGCCATGCGGTCGCCGCCCAGCGCCACCGACGTAGATGTAGAGCGTTTCGCCGGGGTCGACCGGAATCGTCGCGTGCACGCGGCCGCCTTTAGCGTTAGTGCCCCCCGCCGCGCCGCGAGCAACAACGCTGATCTTGTGGACACCCGCCGGCACTTTGAACGATTGCTCCGCACCGGTGTAATGAAAGGTATGCTGGCCCGAAGCGGTCTTAGATGCGCTTGCACCGGGGATCACTCCGGCCGCGGGTTCTGAACCGTCGCCGCATCCGGCCAACAACGCAACAGCCAGGCCAATGCCCAAACCATGGCGGCCAAAACGTAAACGCATGATCCCCATCGCCGTTCCTCCGATCATCGAACGATTCGACGGTGCTAAGGCGTTCCCAGTCCGAGACCGTGCCCGGTTACCGCCGGCGTCATGACCGGCGCGGTAGTCGCTTTAACCGCGACCATCGTCGTCACCAAAGGCGCCAGGTTTGATAGCGTCTAACAGCTCGGCCTCGCGTTCCGCCGATATGCCAACGTTGTTGGTGCGGCCCTCCGGTTTGGTCCAATCCAAGGCCGCTCGCACGGTCTCCGCGATGGCGCGCGGGCACAGACCCGCGGCGAGCGCCTTGGCGTTACTGATCTCGAGAATCCCGGCGAAGCGCGGGTCGGTCAACCACAACGGCAACTCGAGCCACTCTTGCACGCCGCGCTCCGAGAGAAACTCGTCGTTCGCCCAGGTCACCGTCGCCGGCGGTGCGCCGCGTTCCGCCGCGACCTGAGCGCATTCGCGTAATAACCGTTCCATCGTCGTGGGTGCCGCCGGTCCGGCGACGTTGAACACGCCGCTAATACTGTTGGAGAGAAGGTGTTCCGCGAAGTGCGCGAGATCGGCCGCGTCGATGAACTGGACCGGACGCGTCGGCAGGCCGGGCGCCAACACGCGGCCGCCGCGCAGAAACCGTTCACACCAGTAGGTGAAACGGCCGGAACCATCCCATCTGCCGGCGATCAAACCGGGGCGGAATACGATGCTCTCACGCGGATAGCGTTCGAGCACGAGGCGTTCGCACGCGGCCTTGTTCCCGCCATAGCTCAGCTCCTCGTCGTCCGGATCGAAATCTTCGATCGTCGGCGCCGCCTCGGAAATGCCGGCGACGCTCAAATCCCGATAGACGTTCACGCTAGAAACGAAGAGATAACGCTCCGTGCGCAGCTCCAGGGATCGCTGCAGCTGTTCGGGGCGCTGACCGCTGGTGTCTACGATCGCATCCCATTGCTCGGCAGAGATAGCACCGAGATTCTCGTTGCGATCGCCGCGCCGTTCCTCGACTCCCTCGGGCAGCGCACACGTTGTTTGCCCGCGATGGAAGCATACGGTGCGATGGCCACTCGCTGCTAGCCGCTCGACGATGTGGCGGCCGACGAAGCGAGTTCCGCCCAAAACGAGAACGTTCATGAACGGCGCGTTCTACACGCGGCCTCACCGAGCATCGTGTAACACGATGCCGAGCGTAAAGCGCTCACCCCACGCGAGCGTGGCAACCCCGTGCCGGAAAGTGCCCCGGGAGTGTCCGTTGGTGCCCGCGATCGGCGCGGCGCCCGTCGGCAGGATCAGCACATCGCCTTGGTTCGGCAATATGACGTGCACTCGCGTCTGAGCCCGAGCTTGCTGCTCCGCTAGGACGACCTCGCCGCCGCCGAACTCTTGATCCGGACGGCTGAGATAGACCGTCGCCTGCAGCGGGAAGGCGACGGGGCCATAGAGATCTTGGTGCAGCCGATTGTAATCGTTCGCCCGATACCGCAAGAGAAGCGCGGTCGGACGCGATTGCTCCCCCGCAAGACATTCGTGCAAAAAGGCTTGGTGGGTCTCGGGGAATACCGCGGCTCGGCCCAAACGGCGCATCCATTCGTTGGCTACCGGCAAGAGCTGTTCGTACAATCCCTCGCGCAGACTTTGAATTCGCGCAGGTAGGGGATCAGCAAAATACTTGTACTCGCCCTTTCCGAACCGATGGCGCTCCATTACGATGCGGCTGCGAAAGAGGCGGTCTTCGTCGTAGAGGGCGCGTAGCGACATCGTTTCGGCGGCAGCGATTGCACGAGGAATCAGTGAAAAGCCGCGTTCGAGGAGTTCATCCTCAACGCCGGACGTGACGAGCCGCTCCAGCTTCATATGTCCAAATTTAACGCCGCTTCGCTGTAAAGACCATCCGATTGTTGCTATTTCGAATCGCGGCTAGCCAGCTACCTTGGCGTGCGGTCGGTTCGCTGAAGTGCACTTACGCGATTTCAGGGTACGTTAAGGCTAGAGGGGCGCTATGGAAGTCGACCGGATCTGGGAGAACGTCAAGGAAACCGCGGGACGTCACGCGCGAAACAAGCACCGGCTGAGCCGCGAAGAGTCCGAGCGAATAGTCGAATCGATCTGCATAACCGAGGGCAGGCTCTCCCTGCCTCGCGACGCAATCGAGTATTTTGCGCGCGAATTAGTGCGATTAACCGACGAGCAGCAAGCATAGCGGGATAGGAGCCGGTCGCTGCGCCAAGAAAAACGCGCAGAGAAGGGAGCCTCCGATGGTACGTTTCATCACGCCGCTGGTTTTGCTTTTTGGATTAGTGACTACCGCCGGGCCGGCTGCAGCTGCTCCGGCCCAGCCGATGCTTCCGCCGCAGCCCAAGGTCCGTCCGGCCGGCATTCCGGAAAACGCGCTTCTCGTCTCACCCTGCATCGCCACGATGGGCGAGCACTGGGCGGATCTCAAAGAACTGCCGCTGGGACCAATCTACGGCGTATGGCAGAATAAGCCGGTCTTCACGGAGATAATGGTCTCCGTGAAGCAGCTGCAGCAGGGCTTCAGCTACGCCAACATCCACGCGCTCCCGGGCTACACGATCGATCACATCGACGTCAGCTTCGAACGGAACGGCCACGAGGGTTTCCCCGTTCCGCATTACGACATTCACGCATACTACGTGTCGCCCGCAGTGCAGGCCACGATCTGTCCTAATGGCATTCCCGATCCGTCAATGAAACCGACGAATCGCCGGAAAGCCGCATCGCTTTAGAGGAGCTCCATGACCCGAAGAATTTCCGTCGCACCGGCCGCGGCGCTAAGCGTCCTGCTTTCCGCGTGCTCGAACGTCGCGCTGCCGACGTCTTCTCCTGCCGGCTATCGCGCGGGCGACGCCGCAACTCTTTCCGTCCTGTATCTTGCCGAATACTATGGCACGACCGTCAAGGAATATAAGCTTCCGAATCGGCAAGACAAAGGGCCCGTGTGCAAGGTTGGCGGTGTCACGCACGTGAACGGCATCGCCGTCGACGGTTCCGGCGTGCTGTACGTTCCCGACGGCAAGACCCACAAGATCAAGACCTTCGCGCCGCATTGCGGCAAACCGGGCGCCGTGCTCGACGACACTAATGGGCAACCGTCTGACGTCGCCATTGACGGCACGACCGTCTACGTTACCGATCTGAAGACCGGCGGCATAGACGTCTTCGCCAACGGTGCCACGAAGCCGACCGGCACCCTCAAGAGCAAATACATCAAATCGAACAACTTCGGCGTCGCGGTCAACGCCCATCACGACGTCTTAGAAGCTTCGGAAAACGGCGTCATCGTCGACTTCAAGGGCGGCAAGGCGCCCGGCGTCAAGCTAAAGCTCCGTGGTCTCGCAACTCCGTTTGGAATCGAAATCGACAACAAAGGCGATCTCGTGGTCTGCGACCAGGGGGCCGGCGTCCTCGTCTACGGCCCGGGGTTCAACGGCGGCCCCAAACAGAGAATCGGCCTTCAAAACACGTCACTCTACGTGAAGCTCGACGCGGACAACAAGCGGATGTACGTCAGCGACATCGCCGGCGGATCGGTCGACGTCTATGCGTATCCGGGCGGCTACTTCCAATACAATATTACGACGGGCATCGCGGGGTCGCTGGACGTCGAAGGCATCGCGGTCGACCCGCGCTCGAAGAGCTAGCGTAAGTACCGGTTGAACCAGGCGACGGTTTGCGTGAGCACGTCGACCTGGTTGCCGATCTGCCGGATCGCGTGGCCCTCGTCGGCATAGACGACGAGCTTCGTTGGAACGCCGAGCGTCTCCATCGCGTGCCAGAATTCGAACGCTTGCGGGGCGGGGACTTCTTCGTCGCGCTCTCCCTGCAAGATCAAGACCGGCGTCTTGGAGTGCAAGATGAACGTTATCGGCGAGCTCTTCGCGTACACGGCCGGATCCGCATAGACGGAGGCACCGAAGAACGGAATCATCCACTGGTCGATCTTGTTCTGTCCGTAGTACGACTGCCAGCTCACGATTCCGGCGCCGGCGACGATCGCTTTGAAGCGCGCCGTCTGGGTTTCGCCCCACATCGCCATGTAGCCGCCGTAGCTCCAGCCCATGAGTCCCAAGCGGTTCGGATCGATCGGAGCGGCCTTCAGCGCCGCGTCGATGCCGGCGAGATCGTCGCGCCAATCGCCATATCCAAAATCCTTGACGTTGGCGCGCGTGAAGGCCTCGCCTTGTCCGTAGCTGCCGCGCGGATTGGGCATGAAGACGAAATAGCCTTGAGATGATAGGGCGCTCACGTTTCGGCTGCCGAAGCTGGGCACCGTTTCCGCCGATGGACCGCCGTGCACGATCGTCACCATCGGATAGCTGCGGCGGCCGTCGAAATTCAGCGGATAGACCAGCCAACCCTGAACGTTGAAGTCGTCGCTCTTCCATTGAAGTGACACCGCCTTGCCGTAGAGCCGCGCGGCGCCGGCGTTGCTGCGCGTTATCTGCCGCAGCGCGCTGGGGCTTCCGGCCCAGAGCTCGGGCGGATCGTCGAACGAGGCGCGCACGAGCGCGAGCGTGCTTCCCGCTCTTGCGCTCGACCAGCTCCAGAGCGATTCCTCGCGGTCGGTCAACGCGGTCGCGCGCCCGCTCGCGAGATCCAGTCGCATCAGGTGCATCGAACCCGCGACGTGCGCGACGAGGTCGAGACTCGCCGGATCGTTCCAACGCAGCGACTGCGCCGAGATCGGCGCGCCGGGCGTCGCATCGCGCGCCTCGCCGGTCTGCGCGTCGACGAGGTAGACGTCGCCTCCGGTCGAGCCGAAATCGCTCATGATGCCGCCGATGAGCGCGATCTGCTTACCATCGGGCGACCATTGCGGATCGTCGATTTGGTACGACGGCGCGAGCAGATCGTGCATCGCTCCGGTGGCGACGTCGACGCGCGCCAGCCGCGCGACCCACCAGTTGTTGTCGCCGTTGCCGATCGCGTAGGTGGCCGCGATCTGCCGGCCGTCGGGCGACCATCCGTACTCGTAGACGTAGCGGTCGCCCGGCGTCAACAGGCGCATCGCTCCGCTTCGCGCGTCGATCAGCGCAAGTCGCTGCTCGTCGACGACGGTGCCGATCACGCCGACATCCCGCGCACCGGCCTCCAGCGCGCCGGCCTTGCGGTGAGCGTTGGCAATATACAGTATCGCGAGCGCATGACCACTCGGAGACCACGTAAGGCGCCCGACGTCCCCGTCAAATCTGCCGAGCTGCCGCACGTGCGCTGCGCGCGCATCCGCGACGAACAGCTGTAGCTGTCCCTTCGAGCGCGCGTCGGAAAGAAACGCAATCTTGCTGCCGTCAGGCGACCACGCCGGATTCTCCTCATCGTAGTAGCCGCCGGCGCTTCCGGCCGTCAATCGCATCTTGGCGCCGCCGAGGCGCCGAACGTACGCGGCGTCCCAGCGCGGCGAGAGTAAGAGCCGCGCCGGATCGTGGAAAGTCTCTTCCCAGGCGACGGCATCGCCCGAGGGCGCAAGGTCGACGTTGCTCAAGTCACGCACGGCGTACGCCGACCGCAAGACGTCGCGCATCGACGGAGCGGGCGTCGCGCCGATCGTCAAGCCTGCTGCTAGAGCTGCCGTTAGCACGCGTCTCATCGAATCATCCTCCCGCCATCGCGCCGACGACGAGGAACGGCTCGGCACCGTTGACGACCTCCGCGGGAAGGGGTTCGTCCGGCGCTTCGTGCGAGAGATCTTGCTCGCACGCGAAGAAGCGGACGTACGGGCGGCGCCGCTGCGTCACGTGATCGCGCATCGTGCCGCGCAGCATCGGATAGCGCGATTCCAGGGCGTCGAGCACGGCGCGTTGCGTCACCACGCCGTCGATTTCGAGCCTTACCTCACTTTTGACGCGCGCGAGCGTCCGCAAGTGCGCCGGGAGCACGACGCGGATCACGTCAGCGTCTGAACCTCGACCGATAGCACCGCCGGGAGATCGCGCACGATCGCGGTCCAGTTCTCGCCTGAATCCGCCGACGCGTAGACTTGTCCGCCGGTCGTCCCGAAATAGATCCCGCACTCATCGAGCGCGTCGACCGCCATCGCGTCGCGCAACACGTTGACGTAACAGTCGCGCTGCGGCAATCCCTTAGTCAGTGGCTCCCACTCGTCACCGCCGGTACGGCTGCGGTAGACGCGCAGCTTTCCGTCGAGCGGATAGTGCTCGGAATCGCTCTTGATCGGCACGACGTAGATCGTCTCCGGTTCGTGCGCGTGAACGTCGATCGCAAAACCGAAGTCCGTCGGTAGATTTCCGCTGACCTCTCTCCACGAATCTCCGCCGTCGTCGGTGCGCATCACGTCCCAGTGCTTCTGCATGAAGAGCACGTTTGGCCGGAGCGGATGCATCGCTAGCCGGTGGACGCAATGACCGACCTCCGCCTCCGGCTCGGGAATTACTTCCGAGCGCAGCCCGCGGTTGATGGGACGCCAGGTCGCGCCGGCGTCGTCGCTGCGGAACGCGCCCGCGGCGGAGATCGCGGTGAAGACGCGATTGGAGTCGGTTGGGTCGACGATGATCGTATGCAGGCACATGCCGCCGGCGCCGGGCTGCCAACCGCCGGCCGATGGATGGCGGCGCAGTCCCGAAAGTTCCTCCCAGCTGCGTCCTCCGTCGCTGGAACGAAAGAGCGCGGCGTCTTCGACGCCCGCGTACACTATATCGGGATCGATCAGCGACGGCTCGAAGTGCCAGACGCGCGCGAATTCCCACGGGTGCGGCGTGCCATCGTACCAACGATGGGTGCCCGGCACGCCGTCGTAGACGAAGCGGTTGTCGACCGTATCCCACGTGGTTCCGCCGTCGTCGGAGCGCTGGACGACCTGCCCGAACCAGCTGGAGGACTGCGACGCGTAAATCCGGTTCGGATCGGCGGGCGAGCCTTTTACGTGGTAAATCTCCCAGCCGCCGAAAAACGGCCCGTTCACCTTCCATTCCCGGCGGTTCGCGTCCGACTCCAAGACGAACGCGCCTTTGCGCGTGCCTACGAGGACTCGTACCGAGCTCATGCGGAGAGCGGCGAAGGATGGCGCGGTTCGTAGATACCCATGCGCTCGCCACCCGGCAGGACGAGCGTCGCGAGCAGTCCCCATCCTCTATCCGAAATCGGCCCCTCGGTTTTGACGCCGCGCTCTTCGAGTTGCGCGACGAACGCCGCGATGTCGTCACACATCAGGAAAACCTCGTGTTCCGGGTCGCCTTCGGTTGGGTGGACCGCGATTTCGGCTGGTGGTGCGGCGAAAATCGGCCACCCATCACCGGCATCGACCGAGCGCAGCTGCAGCACGTCGGCGAGGAACTCGCGCACCTTGTCGGCATGACGCTAAAAAAGATCACGTGCATACCGGTCACCATGGCGGCTCGAATGCGACGCCCGGCTCGCAGCAGCCTGCTTTAATCTTTACCCTTTCTTCATACTTCGGTGGCAGCATAGTCGTTCGCAGCCAGACCATCAGCGCGCCATAATTAATGAAGGAAGAACCACCGTGAAGAATCGGACGTCGCCCTTCAAACTCGTAACCGTGACGGTTTGCGCAACGCTGTTCGTTGCATGCGGCGGGGGGGTCGCAGCCCAACGCGTCGCTTGGCATGCCGCCCGCTGCAAGTCTTGCGCATCAGCGGTCGTGGATGTCGCCCCTTGCCAAGAGCCAAGCGCTGCTCTACGTCTCCGATGCCGAAAACGACGTCGTCGACGTCTACAAAAACTTCGCTTCCAATTCGGTAACGCGGGTTGGACAGCTGGGCGGTGTCCAGTACCCGTCGGGGGAGTGCACCGACCGCGCGGGCAACGTGTGGGTAACGGAACTGTATGGCCAGGATGTTGTCGAATTCGCTCACGGCGGAACGAGCCCGCTTCAGTCGCTCTCCGTCACGGGCTTCCCGATCGGCTGCTCAGTCGATCCGACGACCGGGAATCTCGCGGTCGCCTCGTGGGAAGACTCGCAAGGTTACAATACGCGCGGCGGCGTCTTCATCTTCGCGCACGCGTCCGGCACGCCGACGTTCTATACCGATCAGAATCTCTGGCAGTTCTGGCCGCCTGGCTACGATGCCGCCGGCAACCTCTTTGTCGCCGGATACAACCCGACCGTCGAGTTGGTCGAGCTTCCGCGCGGCGGCAGCAACTTCGAGCAAATTTCGCTGGGCTCGAAAAGCATCACCTCTCCCGGCGGGGTGACGTGGGACGGCAAGTACGTTGTTGCCGCCGATCTGCAATATCAAGGCCGAAACACCACGGCTATTTATCGTATCGCAGTTTCCGGCGCGAAGGGCACGGTCATCGGTACCACCGTCTTAACCGACTCGTGCAGTCCGTCAAAGGGCACCGACGTCATGCAGCCGCTGATTCGCGGGACGACCGTTCTCGGCGGCAACCGCTCGTGCACGAATCGCGTCGGATATTGGAGCTATCGTAACGGCGGCAATCCGACCCGGGTTCTTCCGGCCGGCATCGCTCCGTTGGACGCGATCGGCGAGACGATTAGTCCGTAGCGGCCGCAACCGGCAGCGATGCTCTGCTGTTCGTTGGGCTCATGGCCAGGCCGCCGCAATACGAGCGATCCGTCGACGGCACTCGCGACGTGACCGCGGTGAAGGTCGCCGTCAAGCACCTCGCGCCTGACGACCGTGCCCACCTCATGGCGTGGCTCTTGTTGTACTACGATGACGCGGGCGCGATGTTTTCGCCGCAAACCAGCCGCCGGCGCCGGCGTGTCACGATCGACGAGACCGAGTATTGGCTCGTGCGCGTACCGAAACGGTGAAGGGTCAGGCTTGTACTCTAGCGCCGCTCAGAAAATTCTCAAGACCATTCCCGTCACGTCATGGAGATGAGGGCACTCGAACCTCTGACCCCTGCTTGCAAAGTAATTCCAGCGTGAAACGTCGACCCGCTAAAAACACCCTTAAGAAGCGAAAACACCTAATGTCTAGCGAGGTTTTCGGCAATTCGGATTTCCATGAGCTTCCGCGATCTTCCAGGCTGTTCCACGGGAATGGTCGTCAAATGGCTGGATGCCTGAGCGAACGAGAGGCACTAAGCAGCTCGATCGCCAGTCATCAGGGTGAGCGCTGCATCGATTCCAGTTGCAATTTTAGTGGAGTCAAGCTGACGCTTACGAATCCAGTATTTGGGCGATCGTAGTCGACCATCATGTTGATGACAAGCACATAAGCAATTACATAGATCGCGCTCAAGACCGCGGGCCGCGACTGGGACATGGCGAAGCGCAAACCGAGCGACAACGTTCCAAGGGTCACTAGGGCCAGTGTGAGCACCACCACGGCCGTTGGCACGTGACTTCTCAGCGCCTGGAGCTGCTCCAACGAGAGGTCGATCGTGTCGTTTAGACTCTGCATCAGCAGCGAAATGCCCAGATCCGTTTGGTGCGCATGCAACGATGAGGACGCAATCCTCCAGAGCTCGCCCTGGTCCCTATTGCTTTGATCGATCGTTTTTCGATACAGCTCCGGATCGCGGGGCGTTTCATATGCCCTCAGCCTTGCAGCGGTATAGTCGGCCAATATCCGACGAAATCGCTTGGATTGCGTTGACTCAAGCTGATCGGCGCGAAGCCACGTCGTTCCTATAGCATTGGCTTCTCTGACGACGAGTGCCCGGCGCGTGTCGAAACGCCCCGACGCCTGATTGAAGGATAAAGCCAGCACGAAGGCCGCTAACGTAAGCAGGCCGGCTTGGACGGTATTAAAAGGATCGGCTTTTGGCATGTAGCGCGCCAGCGCTCGCCCAAAGCGATAGGGCACCTCAATCGAAAGGCCCAGCACAACCAACATCAGCGCCGGCAGCAGCCACGGGTTCGAAGAGAAAATCAACTCGGTCATCTAGCGGCTAGCGCATCGATTACTCGCGGATAGCCGCCGTGCGCGCTGTTAATGGTCTCACAATACACAGCCGGTCTTGCGTCGTGAGCGTCATTGTGCCCGCGGTGACAATCCGGTTTCTGGAGTGCCCGGGCCAACGAGCTGCCATTTGAAAGCTCGGGCGATTAAAAATCCCAGACCGATCCCCAGCACCATCGCGAACGTTGTCGTGAATACGGCGCTAAGGTTGGCCGACAACTGCGCTGATGCGGTAATGAGCGCCTGTTCCTTAAGGCTCGAAATATCGAGTATCCCCTTGATGGAATTGAAGAGCGCTACGGCTGCGCCCAGCGGAAGAACGCCGGTCACGATTGCAATCACGGAAAAGCTGCGACGCCGGCTGGTTAGTGCGATTGCGAGCAACACGCACGCTGCTGCGGCAACGATGACCGCTGCACTCGAACTCAAGCCCCAGCCAATTAGAACATTACGAATGAGTCGAGCTGCAAAGCCACACAGAAGACTGGGAACGATGGCCTGACGCGGAGCTGTCAGAACAACAGCCAGCGCTGCGGCAAAGAGGCCGGCCCAAACACCATTGAGTACCATCGGCATAATAGACATGCTCTCAGCTCACTTCACTGCGACGACCGCTTGGCCGACCGCAATACCGACCGCCAGGATGAGAAAGAGAAACGCTGCATTGAGGATGCGTTGAATTCCTACCGACATATTTCGGTGAGAGGCAACGTCGATAAATCCGTTTACCAGCGGCAGGCCCGGAATCATATAGCCGACTGATCCAATCAACGTCGCGGGCACAACCTGACTGATGCCTGCGCGTAGACCAAACGCGGCGATCAGCGCCGACAGAATCGCACACACCATGGTCGTGGCAGCTGCCCCGAACTTCCTAGCCTGAAGAGCGGCGCGAACCGCCTGCCCGATACCCCCCGCGAGAAATGTGATTCCGAAGCCACCCCAGTTTCCCCCGATAAACTGCGTGAAGAATCCGGCAGCGCAAGCGGCGGCGAAAATAACGAGCCACGCATTGTACGGTGAGCCAATATCCCGGATGCGCTGCACCTCGGAAGCGAGGGTCGCTTGATCGACTTCGCCCTTGGCGATACGTTCCGCGAGTGTTGACGCTTCTGCAACGCGCAAAAGGTTCGCGCCTGGTGGCCGGATCTGGCGAAAGAAGGTCTCCGACTCGCCCTCCGTTATTCGGGTGACGGCCACGAAATCGTAGCGCCAAATTGTAGCGTCGCCTTCGGCGTTCGCTCCCCTGAGGATGTCGTTGAAGGCGCGCTCTGCTCTGACGGTGGAGCCCCCGTTTTCCATGATGATGAGCGACACGTCCAGTGCCGCAGATATTAGCCCGTCAGGGAGCGCCGTGTTACCAATTCTCGCAAAGGCTCGACTTGGCGTTCATGTCGCCGTAGAACACCATGGCGTCGAGGATCTGATTGACCGGGAGCTTGTAGAGCGGATCATCTTCAGACGGTTGGAATGCCAGACTGGCTTCCCCGGCCCACAGCTCGCCCTTCGCCAGGGTCCAGACCAGCCCGTTCAACTGCGACAGCGCCCATGGGTTCCTCTCGCTACCGATATCTGCGATGAATCGCGTTGAGAGGGTTTTAAACGGCAGCCCCTGCGGTTGGTTCGCAGGCTCGGGGAGTGGGAGCGTCAGGTTGTACGGGAATGGAAAGGTTGGCTTCCGGTTCGCGGGCAGCGGCAACGAAAGCATCTTGCCGGTCTTCTTAAAGGTGTACGAGGCGATACGCTTCCCACTTCCCATTGGCCGCTCCTGAGAGCGTTCGAGGTAACCGGTGCCAAGTTCTCCGTGCCAGTTGACACCCATGTCGGCCATCTTCTTGGGGAATCCGCCCAGTTCACGGCCCGACGTCATGGCCGAGTCGGTGTCCACCCAAATCTGGCACACGTAAAGGTACAGTTCACCCTTATAGAGGCAAGGGATATTTTGGATGACCTCGAGGTACGGAGGAAGCGTGCCGCCGCGATAGTTCGCAAAGAGCATCTTCACCGCCGATTGGCCTGGCGCCATAGGGATTCCAACGAGATTGCAGGGAGCAGGCAGAAACTCAGCCGCCGCCTCTGCGTTTGTCATATAGTCGATCAGGACCGCATCGATGTTGGTCCACCACCATCCCTCTGGGCCGAAATTGGGGTAAAGCGGCGCGTACGAAGGTATGGAAGGTCCGAAGTTTTCTTTGGTCAGCTTACCCTGAAGCCCGACGGGAATTTGTGGCGCGGCCACGTCTGCTGCGATTGTCATTTTGAAACTCCTTGTGTGACTCAGCGATTAAGCGGGCACTGAAGCAGCGACTGATCCGTCGGGCTTCCGTTCTCCCGCTTCATTGACTTTGAGCAGCCGGGCCGCATTGGAGTAGAGATACTTCTCCATCGTCGCATCGCTCACGTCGTGTTCTTTTTGAAGTTTGAAGGTCTCCTCGACATACGTCTTCATATCGCAGAACGGGAAAGCGCTCCCGAAGACGAGCTGCTCGGGAATCCGCTCTAAGTTCATGGCATACAGAAAGCCGTTCGGCCAAAACATATAGACGTCAGCCGAGAGGTGGAGCTGCGGCCACTTGGCAGCCAAACCCAACACTTCCTGAATATACGGATAGCCGCCGTGGGCGAGGACCACGTTTAGTTTCGGGAAGGAAAACAGCATGCGGTCTAGGGCTTCCGGATTGTTAAACGAGATATCCGTTCCGACAAAGAGTCCGGTTTGGATGAGCAGAAACGCGCCGGCGTCGGAAAGCACCTCCAGGATCGGCCAGAATGACGGGTCGTCTGTGAACGTTCCCATCTTCCCCAGGCCAACCGTCTGATAACCCGGCTCAAGGTTGGCACCAGCCATGCCCTGCTCCTTGATTGCCTTTTCGACTACCCTTGCCGTCTCCTCAGGATCCTGGTCGAGGTTAATCTGTGAAAGGCCAAAGAGTCTTCCGGGATACTGTTTCTGCAGGCCGGCGAGCGTGTCGTTATCCATCGTGAAGTCCGGCATGCCGCCGGCGTAACGCCCGTTGACCACCACCGCATCGATCCCGGCCGCGTCGATCTCTTTCCACCATTGCTCCATCGCTCCGGGCTTCCCAACCATCGACATGGCGGGAGAGGCTGTGTTTGCCGGGCGATTCTTAATTTTCAAGTGGCTCTTCATAAGCATGTTGTTCTTGAGGTCGAATAGCCCCTTATAGGGCTGGAGCGGCGGGCGATTGCGAAAATCGATGATCTTGCGGTTGCCTACACTCATTATTAGTCCCTCCGGCGTCATCGTCGACGCGAAACATCTTGTATGTAGTGATTTCGATACGGCCGACACCTCCAAGAGTAGACAGGCAAGCCGCAAGAACGTCCGTCGTTGCGCCCGAAGACGGCGCACACGCTTAGTCTAGTTTAGTGGAGATGGCCGCGGCTATCCCAAAAAGGCATCAACGCTTCTTTAATAGGTCAACTGCCTTCGCCGAACCTCGCCAGCAGTTGGCTCCGTTAAAGCGACCTTTAAGTCACCGGGGTTGAGTTGCAGTGGGTCCCCAGATATGCACGATCCGACTTCAGAAAAGCTTCCGTCGCTCCCGAGAAAGCTTATGAAATCGGCGCGTTTTCATCTGGAGATGAGGGGGCTCGAACCCCTGACCCCCTGCTTGCAAAGCAGGTGCTCTACCAGCTGAGCTACATCCCCGCGACTTGAAACGTGATTTGCTGCGTCATGCTTCGACTCCGCTCAGCATGACACCGGAAGGCTCGCCGTGACGCGGGGAGGCTCAGCATGACAATTCGCGGCACGCCCTGAAGAGGGCGAGTCGCGGCGCGTCAGGGGGCATAGCTCAGTTGGTAGAGCATTACGCTGGCAGCGTAAGGGTCAGGAGTTCGAGTCTCCTTGCCTCCACCAAAGAACGCTCGGTTTTACGGCGTTTTTCGCCGTCATCGGCGTCGAAATCACCATTTCAACTAGGTGCCGCTCAGGCTTACGCGGAACGTCGACCAAAAACCAACAGTTCGGTTTTCTGCCGGGAAAGGACACTTTCTATGAGGTCGGCTGGTATTCGCGTTTGTAGCGCAGGCCTGCTCGCGCTCGCACTCTCGGCGTGTAGCGGCAACGCTACCGCGACCGTTCCGGCGGGCGCTACCAAAGCACGTACGATCATTCCCATGGCGGTCCGGAGCACCTTGATCACAGCGCTTTTCAAGGGCAAGCCGATCGCGAACCAGTTGATCACGCTGAGCCGCAACCGAAAGGGTGGCCCCGTGATTGGCAAAGGGAGGACGGGAGCAATGGGCAGAGTGCGGCTGAACGGCTCTTGGACCATCCACGATAAGGTTTGTGCTTGGGGCGTTTACGTGTACCATGGGGGCCGAGCTGAGGCGGAATACTGCGCGACCCCGTTCCCCGACACGCTCACAATGGAGTTTGGAGTGTAACGTTTAGCCCTTTCTCTATTGCTCGAGCTCGTGCAGCGTGTTCGTTTTGGTATCGGTGTAGAACAGCGCCGTATCGCTATCGCTCGTGCCGGTCGCAACGAGTCCGAAGACGTGAGCAGTCGTGCTCGCGTCGATCGTTTTGGTGGCAAGTACCTTTCCCGTCGGCGTCAGCTCCACAAGCTTGTTTCCACCTTTGGTATTCGCAACGATGAGGTTTCCGTTCGGTAGCAAAGCTGAAGCTACCGGAGCATTGAGCGGAGAGCCGCTATAGACCAGCGTCGCGCACGTGGCTCTTGGGTGAGCGCATTTGAATTTCTTTCCACCGGGTTGGACGACGATCTCGTCCTTCTGAAGTAGGTTGCTGGCCTTCGAAACCGCGACGACCGTGTTATTGACCCCGTCCACGATATACAGCGTGTCGTTGCAAAGACTACCGGTTCGTTGCCTATTGTATTGTATTCCGGATGGGCCCAAGACGCTCCAGCCGGAGCCCTTATTGATCCCGAAGCCGCTTATCACTTCGATCGCTTTCGTTTTGCCGCCACTAACAGAAATGAATTCGAACTTGACAATCGAGCCGGTCTTGGAATCCGAAACGTAGATGTCCTCAGGCGCGTAAGGCAAACCGCAGAATGCATCGGCGTCGGCAAATGGAGCCTCGATGTGCGAATGGAAACTCTTCTTGAGCCTACCGGCTTGGTCAAACTGCGAAACGAGACCGCTGAGCATCCCCGAGCCGTAGACTTGATTCGCCTCAGTGATGGCATCGCCATCGCATCCCTCTACCGTCGTGCTTCGCGTAAAGGTCACCGGCTTGGAGTGCGGCTTTGGATCGAGTACTTCGATCGTGGTACCTTTACCGGCAGCGCCCGCAGAGTCTTCGAAGTTGCAAATCAGCAGCTGTCCTTTCTTGAGCCCGAAGGTCGATTGGACCAGCGTGATTGCGCGCGGCCCCTTGTCGCCATTTTTACCATCGACTGTCGAGCCGATTTCGACGTCCTTCGTAAGTTTTTTCAAGATCGAGGTCGAGTCGTTTGGAACGATGGAGCCGGCGCCTGGCGCAGAAATTTGCGACGTGTAGGAGCCTTGTGAACCTGAGTTGCCCCCCGCTGCTCCGGTTGGAACCGTGGTGTTTCCCCCACACGCCGAAGTAGCAAAAAGTGTTCCCGCGATCAGCACAAGCACGCGATTGTTGAAAGTTGGCATCCTAGACCTCGCTCCCGACGCAGTGATGACGAACTCGGGTTCGAAGTGCTTCTTTCGTCGCCTGCAAGAGCGAGTAGGTCTAGCGGCGCAGCCCCCGCTCGCGACAAGCTTGATCTGGGGAAAGACCAAGCGCGAGTACGTTTCCCCACGCGTAGCGGACGTGAAAGCCTTTTTATCTTATGGTTTGCTTATCATAGCAGCGATCCTCGGGTCGGGTGACGCTGCAAGGTCGGCGTCACTAGCGCGATTAAAGAAGCTCTCCTAACCATTCGGTGAGCCGGAGCTTCGCCGACCGCGAACCTACGGACAGCCTCGACCCCCCGGGCGCCGCGGTCTCGGTCGGTATGATAGCCTGCGATCGTTTCTACTAGAAGGGAATAACTAATGAAAACGACCGGTTTAGTGAAATACGCCGGTGCTCTTGTTGCACTTGCGATATGCTCGGCGTGCGCCGGCGGCTCGGGGGTCGCGCCGTCAAACGCAGCGTTCAATGTCGAATACGTAGGTCGAACCGCCTCTGTGAACGGCAGGCTGGTAACGGCTGCGCGCCCGAATCTGAGCGCGCTGCCCCGTTACCTGACGATCGTTCCTGACCAGACTCCGCAGTTCAAGTTGAGGCACTTCGAGTACGTCATCAACTTTTATGGCACCTACGCCAGCATCTTCGACTATCCGACGAGCGATAAACAGATCGGTACGATCAATAACGTCGGCGGCCAAGGGTGCACGAACGTCCTCCACGGCTATGGGAGGAAAACCTTCTGGATCGTCGCGGCCTACAACCAGATCACGGAGTACAAGGTCCCCCACACACCCATCAAGACGCTCGCTGTTTCCGACGGTAGTATGCCATCGAGCTGCGCCATGGATACGACCGGCGATCTTGCAGTCGGGATCTTAAATGGGCCGTCTACCGGCGACATCGACATTTACAAGAACGCCGTCGGCTCGGGCACCTTCATCAAAACGCCGTTGGCCAGAGAGTACTTCGACGGCTACGACGTCAACGGAAATCTCTTCTTCGACGGCTTTACCAGCGGCTCTGCCTTCCAGCTCGACGAGCTCCCGAAGGGCAGCACTAAAGTCCAAACGATCACGACGAGCAACACTGTGGCGTTCCCTGGGTCCGTGCAGTGGGACGGCAAGTACGTGACCGTCTTCGATCAGCTAGCGAACAAAATGTATCAGTACACCGTCAGCGGAACGAAGGCGACGTTGAAGGGCACCGTATCGTTCTCTGGTTCCAACGACTGCGCGCAGACCTGGATCGCGAGCGGCGTTGTCTATTGCGGGGACGCGGGTAACAACGACGGCGAGGTCTTCAAGTACCCGGCCGGCGGTTCACCAATTGCGGTCTTTACCGGGAATTTCGCCGAACCGCTTGGCGTGGTGGCAGCACAGAACTAGCGAGTCTCGTCTACGCAGAGGAGTCACAAATCAAGAGCACCGGTTTATTCAAGTATGCCGGTGCTCTAGTGGCTCGCGGCATATGTCGGCGTGCGGCGGTAAACGCTTTAGAACACGGCCGTCGCGACGTTCTCCGCGGTTATATGGCGTTTCGGCCACACTATCGTACCCACCGTCCAGAGGGCCTTCCGGCGATCTGGAAAGTCCAGTACCCATTTCCCGCCATCGCACTGATAGTTCATGCGCATCCCGGCCACGACATCCGTCGCACCGGTTTCAAAGAAACACGTCTCGCCGCTCGTAAGTCGCAGCGCCCAGGGCTCGCCCTTAGGCTGAAGCCATTCCGTGGTCGGCTGCCGCTCGTTGCTGAGAGGCTTTTGTAAACTCATCAGCACGACGCGCTTCGAGAACGGATCGCCCGAGCACGCGACGACCGCGCGCTTCTGAGCGCCGCTGAAACACGGGTCGTAGATCTCGCTACCGGCGGCCATACATCGCCAGGCATCGCGTCGACTCCCCGAGAGCGAGTGACTCCAGCACGTCCCTTCGACCTTCGCCGCCACCACGAGGCCGCGCCGAAGCGCGCCCGACGACCACGGAGAAAAGACGACGACGCTCGTCTTCGCAGCAGCCTGCACGGCCAATGCAAGCGCGAAGGCCGACGCGCCGATCACCTCTGCGCGGCTCCGGACACTTTACTTCTTAGCTCCCCTCCATCGTGATCACGTAGTGCGCGTTGAGCGTCCGTTCGACGTCGGCCTGCATGGCCTCGAGGTGCGCGCGCGTCAACATGTCGGAACCGCCGCGGCGCAGCGCCGATCCGATCGTGTCGCGCAGCGACTCGAGCTGGTACCGCGCCAGCGCCTGCGCATCGGTCGGCGTCCCTCTCATCGGCGCATTGGCGAGTTTAGATAGCAGCGCGGTGTAGTTGCGTTGGAGGTTCCGGCGCACGAGGGGAATCGGGTTGCCGCTCGCGACGTCTGAGTAAATGGCCTTCTGCATCCAGCTGAAGAGATCGGCCAAGTCCATCGTCGTCCCCGGACGATACTTCAAGTCCATGTCGTCGAGCCGCGCCAACGTGACCGGCGCGTAGAGCCGCGCCAGCACCGCCAGCTGATACCGCGCGACGTACTGCTCCATGGCGATATCGTGACGCGGCGGCAGATTGCCGAGCCAGTCGTCAAACAGATACTGCGTGACCATCCGGCGCAGCAGATCAGGCGTGAGATTCCAAGCATCCGCCGCAAAGACGTTTCGCTTGAGCAACGCGAAGGCGCGCTTCTGCGTGCTCATTGGAATTTCGCTGAGCGGAGCTCCCGCATGCCGGTCGCCCCGCAAAGCGCGCGAAACGTACTCGCCACCAAGATAGCGCGAAACGATCGAGCCGCAGCGCCCGTATCCGTTCATGATCGCGCCGAACGCATAGCGTAGGTCGTCGTAGGAAAGTCCCGACTGCGGAAAACGGCTGTCCACCCTGCCCAGCAACGCGCGCCCCATGCGCATCTGCGTCTCGCACCAGCCGATGTTGTCGTCGGTGAGGTCCCATTGCTGATTGCGCGGATCGATGCCGGCACCGCTGATCCACGCGACGTCTTCGTCCGACGAGTATTTATCGTTGGCGCTGCCCCACTGCCCGGCCCAGCGGCGCAGCGTCGGCAACTCCTGCAGCGGCGTGCCTGCGCCGGCGACCGGCGCGTAGCCCCAGTGAATCGCGTAGTAATCGTATGGCCCCAGCACCGTCTGAAAATACGAGCCCTGCGGAGTTCCCTTCGGCCAGAGATTGATCGGCGCGTACTCCATCACCGAGCTCGCGACACCGTACCGAGCCGTAAACGCGGCGTCTTGCAGCTCTTTGGCAGTGTAGGCTTCGGATCCGATAAAGTTGTGACGCAAGCCGAAGTCGTGCCCCGATTCGTGCAGCACGAGGGACTCGATGAAGGCGTTGACGTACGCGGGTGAGACCGAATACGACGAGCCGTTGCCCATCAATTGCAAGGCGATGGCGCCGAAGTTGAAGTTCGTGCGTTCGTCGGCCGCGAAGGCCGCGCCGCCGTCCAAGGCGGCGCTTCGCAGCGAGCCTCCCACCCGAGTGACCTCCGTTTGCGGCAAGACCATTACCGGATACTCGAACTTTCCGAAGCGCATGATGTCCGAATCGATCACGATGCCCGATTTGATCATTTCGCCCGTGTTGGGATTATAGAGCAGCTGCGCTTCCGCGAAGCCGCCCTGCGTTTCGGTCAGCCAGCGGACGACGTTGTAGCGGATGTCGTCCGGATCGAAAGAAGGATCGGACGGCTGATCGCGCACCTCGACGACGTCGCTGATTCCGATGCGTTCGAACGCCTTGTTCCAAGTCAGCAGTGCCTTGCGAATGGGCTCGCGATACTCCACCGGTATGGTGTTGCTCAGGTAGTAGACTATCGGCTTTTTCGCAGCGGAGAGACGCTTCGTCGGATCCGAGGCCTGCACGTTGAAGCGCACGATGTAGCCGCGATAGTCCCGGTAGGAATTGTCGCTCGAAAAGTCTTGATGACCGTTGACGAAATATCCGACGCGATCGTCGTAGATGCGCGGCATGTACGAGTCGTCGCCCGGAATCGCCGCGATGTCGTACTGAACGGACATCTGCAGGCTGCGCGCGTCGGGAGTGATGCTGAGCACGTCGGCGCCCGGTTGGAGCGAGTCGAAGGTCTGATTCGCCGTGATCGTCACGTTCTGCGGGAACGCCTTGGTGATTCCGAAGTACGATCGCGACGGATCGATCCGGTAGGCGGCCATCGGGTTGTGGTCGCTGTCGTCGATCTGGCTCAACGCGTCGCCGATATCGGTCACGTCTCCGAGCAACGACGAGGCGTCGAACGCGACCGCGCCGGTCGCAGGGTTGGTCGTCACGATCTTCGCGACGCCGACCACGGTGGGCGCGGTGGCCACGCTGACGGCATTGGCAACCGGCGTCCCGGGATCGGCTAGAAACCGGGTGCTCGGAAAAAGAATCGCGACCTTGTCGTCTTGCTTGACGAAGCGAACGATGCGTACGTTCTGAAGGTCCGTGATTCCCGAGAAGAGCAGCCCGCCGATTCCGTTGACCGGCACGCCCAACTCGACGAAATCCTTTCCGAATTGATCGGGCTGCAGCTCGAGCAATACGTCGCCCTTATACCGCCAAATCGTGAAGAGCCCGTGCTGGGCCGTGCCGCTCGCGGTCAGCGCGTCGTACGAGATCGGCGTCTCCGAAGCCGGCCTCGCGGGCGCGACAGCGCGCGAGTTTGCCGGCGCGGCGCCAATGGTCGCAAGTAAAGCAAGACAACCGAAAACCAACGAGCGCAACTGATGCTACCCCCTTACGTTATGGTCGTGATTCGTAAAGCCAGCGCGTTATCCCCGCGACAACGAGCCGATGCTCGATCGCGTGCACGCGCTCCATCAAATGATCTTCATCTTCCCCTGGCTCCACTCGCAGCGGTTTACGAGCCATCACGGGACCGCGATCTGTCTGCGCCGTGACGCGGTGCAGCGTCGCGCCGACCCAGTTGCTCGATGCGGCGAGCGCGTCCCGCACCGCGCGGGGCCCGCGGAACGCCGCTGTCTGCGTCCCATCGGGCAGCGCGACCGCGTCGCGCCGCGGATCCAGCGGCAAGAACGCGGGGTGGAGGTTCAGCATTTCGGGAAAAGCGCAAACGAACGGCTCCGCCAGCAGATGCATCCAGCCGAGGAGCAAGACGAGGCTGGGCGACTGTGAGCGCGCGGCGTCGAGCAGCCGCGCGTCGTATTCCGCTCGCGATTCGGCTTGACGATCCCAATCCACGACGCATGCCGGCACTCCGCCGGCTCGCGCGCGCTCGATCGCGTACGCGCGCCGGTTATTGCTGATCAGGCCGACGATCTCGAGCGGCAACTTTCCGCTTCGCGCTGCGTCGAGCACCGCCTGAAAGTTGCCGCCGTTGCCGGAGGCCAGGATCAGCGTACGCGGCGCTGATTTGAGCAGCTCCGTGCGCTCGAAACGCTCCGCGACCGTGGCGTCCGCGCATTCCCGGTAATAATGAACGAGCCGATCGTCGCCGACCGCGGGGATCAATGCGCGCGCGTAACCGCGTTCGCGCAGCGCCGTCAACGCCCGCGCGAGCAACGCTCGCCCGACGCCGAGGTTCCGTTCCTCCGGCGCGACGCCGAATGGGCCGAAGATGCCGACGCCGGGTTCGCGCGCTAACCCCCGCAGCCAGGAGAACTGCAAGCCCTTTGGATCGATCGTCGCAAAACCAACCGGCGCGCCGTCGCGCAGCGCGACGATACTCTCTCCCGCGTACGCCTCCGAGCTCCACCAGCCGCCAAACGTGTCGTCGATCCACGCCAGCGTCCGTTCGTCGGCGGCCGCCGGCGAAGCCAGTTCGATTCCGCGCGGCGGTTGCGCTGCGTCGCGCACGGCCGCGAGATCGACGACCAGGTTGCGAATCTCGGACAAGCTAGTCGTAGAGCGGCCGAAGCAACGCCGCACAGTCTTCTAAGAACTCGACGTCGTCGGGCGCCAACGCGCCGGCGCGTTCGCTTTCGACGTCGAGCGCGCCGATGACGAGCCCGCTCTCCGCGCCGAGGATCGGCACGATCGTCTCGGACGCTGCGGCAACGGTGCGCCGCGTTCGCACGGCTTCGCCGCCGAGGCCTTGCGTGATCGAAAACGTTTCACGCGCAGGTCGCGAGCCGGAGTATCCGATCGCCGCTATCTCGTCGTCGCCGACGTCATAGATGCCGACCCAGCGGTATCCGCGGGCGGTGCGGATCATCTCGGCGGCCGCGCGGGCGCGCTGTTCGCGTGGCGCCTCGCTGTCGGCGACGCGCGCGAGATCGGCAACGATGGAAGGCTTCATCCTTCCCGCGCGGGGTGGACGATCACGCGCGGTTCGTCGTTCGCTCGATTTTCGATCCAGCCGACAACCTTCGCGCCGGGCACGGCTTCCGTAGCCGGTCCCGCGTCGGTCAAGGGCACGACCAGCGTGTAGCCGACACCCATGTTGAAGATGCGGTACCGCTCCGCCCCGAGGTTGCCGCGCCGCACGAGCTCTTGCAGGATCGACGGCACGCTCCAACGCTGCTGCTCGAAGACGGCTTTGACGTTATCCGGCAGCGAGCGCGCCACGTTCTCGAGCAGGCCGCCGCCCGTGATGTGCGCCATCGCCTTCACGTCGGCAACCGCCTGAATCGCGCGCACCGCCTCGTAGTAGGACGGATGCTCCTCGAGCAGTGCGTCCGCATACGTGGCATCGCCGAACGGCGCGCTCCACTCCTCGCGTGGAATCAGCGATCTCGCCAAGGAATAGCCGTTCGTGTGCAGGCCGACGGCGGGTAGTCCGACGATCGCGTCTCCGGCCGCAACGCTTTCGACTTTCGGAAGTTTGTCGATCGCAACGATGCCGACGATCGTTCCGGCGAGATCGAAGTGCGCGGGTCGATAGATTCCCGGCATCTCCGCGGTCTCGCCCCCCAGCAGCGCGCAGTCGTGACGGCGGCAGGCCTCCGCGCAGCCGCGCACGATCGCCGCGGCAACGTCGGGTTTGAGCCTCCCGACCGCCAGGTAATCTAGAAAGAAGAGCGGCGCAGCATTGGAAACGAGGATGTCGTTGACGCAGTGATTGACCAGGTCGGCACCGACTCGATCGTAACGCTGCAGCTCGGCCGCGATGACGACTTTCGTTCCGACGCCGTCCGCCGAGGCGACGAGTGCGCGCTTCGGGTCGCCGGGGAGGCGGAACAGCCCCGCAAAGCCGCCGATCGCCCCGAGCTGATCCGGGTGCCGCCATTCGCCGAGCAGCTCCCGGTAGCGCGTGACGGTCTCGTTTCCGGCCGCAACGTTCACGCCCGCTTGGGCGTAGCTGTCCGCACCCGCTTTTTCCTCGATACGAGGATTCTCCCAGCTTTGCGCCATAGGCTGGCACTAGTTCACCGTCCGAAAGGTCCACCATGCAAGTTCGTCTCACTCACGATGCGCCCGTTGGCGTGCGCGCAGGCGCGCTCGTCCTCCCCTTCTTCTCCGATAACGTTCTCGAAGGCGTCGCCAAAGAGATTGACGCCGCGCTCAGCGGCGTGGTCGCCGACGCCTTGGCATCGGGCGAAATTCGCGGGCGCTTCGGCGAGCACGTGCTGCTCTACACCAAAGACGCGCCGTATCGTCGCGTGCTCGCGATATCGCTGGGAGAACGCTCCGCCTTCGAACCGTACCTCCTCGCCCGCTATGCCGGAACCGCCGTACGCTATCTAGGCCGGCGCAACGTCGAGGAGATCGCGATCGCGTTACCGCCGGCCGCGCGGGAGCGCGCAGCCGCGTCCGCATCGTTCGTCGCCGAAGGCGCCATCACGGGAGCGTTCGACACAACGCTGTATCAAGAGAAGCCCGAGCGTCGCATCGCGACGACGACCGTTACGGTCGTCGCGAGCGATTTCGACGCAGCGGAACTCGAGCGCGGCATCGCACGCGGCGTAGCCGTGGGTGAAGCAGTCAACCTGGCACGACGCCTGGCAATCACGCCCGCCAACGACATGACGCCGACGCAATTGGCGCAAGAGGCCGCCGGCGTTGCGAAGGAGGGCGGGCTGGAGATCGAGGTCTTCGACGAAGCCCGGGCGCGGCAGGAACGTATGGGTTCGTTTCTCTCGGTAGCGCAGGGCAGCAGTCAGCCTCCCAAGTTCATCGTGCTGCGCTACAACGGCGACCCTTCCAGCAAAGAGTTGCTCGCGCTCGTCGGCAAGGGAATCACGTTCGACAGCGGCGGCATCTCGATAAAGCCGGCCGACCGAATGGAAGAGATGAAGTACGACATGTCGGGCGGTGCCGGCGTCATCGCGGCGATGTATGCGCTCGGCAAACTGAAGCCCAAGGTCAACGTCGTCGGACTCGTCCCGGCGACCGAGAACATGCCCGGCGGCAAGGCGACGAAACCCGGCGATATCGTGACCGCGATGAATGGCAAGACGATCGAAGTGATCAACACCGACGCGGAGGGCCGGCTGATCCTCGCCGACGCGCTCTGCTACGCGAACAAGCTGGGCGCGACGAAGATCATCGACGCCGCGACCCTGACCGGCGCGTGCGTCATCGCCCTCGGCCACGCGAGCTCGGCGGCGGTCACAAACGACGAGAAGTTCGGCGCGCAGTTTCTGGCCGCGGCAAAGCCTACCGGCGAGCGCTACTGGCAGATGCCGTACTACGAAGACTACACGACTCAAATGAAGAGCGACATCGCCGACCTGAAGAACACCGGCGGGCGTCCCGCCGGCACGCTGACGGCGGCGGCCTTCCTGCGAGAGTTCGTAAACCAGACTCCCTGGGTCCACCTGGACATCGCCGGAACCGCTTATCTTGAAAACGAGTCGGCGTGGCAAGCGAAGGGCCCGACCGGAACTCCCGTTCGCGCGTTCGTCGCGCTGGTGGAAGCGCTGGCGTCATCCGCTCAGGATGACAAGCAGGGGCATCCCAATGGCGCGCGGAGCACCGAGGTATCGGTGTGAAGCCCCCGATCGCCAAGTCGCGGAACGGGATAGAGACCGCCCGTCCGTACGAGCCGGAGAAAAACCCCGCGATTCGCCGGCTGACGGCGGGAGCGATCAAACGGCGCAAGGGCAAGACGCTCTTCCCGATCGCGACTGCGTACGATGCGCCGTTCGGGCAGTTCGTGGAACAGGCCGGAATCGACGTCATCTTGGTCGGCGACAGCGTCGGCAACGTCGTCCTCGGCTTCGACGAGACCACCCCCGTAACGCTCGACAACATCTTGTACCACACGCAGGCCGTCGTGCGCGGTACGACGCGCGCCCACGTCATGGCCGACATGCCGTTCGGCTCCTATCAGGTAAGCGACGAAGATGCCCTTCGCTCCGCGATTCGGTTGGTCAAAGACGGCGGCGCCTGTTCGGTGAAGCTCGAAGGCGGCCGCGATCAAGCCCAACGCATACGCGCGATTACCGGCGCCGGCATTCCGGTCGTCGGGCACATCGGCGTGACTCCCCAGACGGCCGGGCTCGGCCCCGGCTTCAAGATGCGAACCCATCGCGATCGCTTGATCGACGATGCGCGATCGGTCGAGGCGGCGGGCGCCTACGCGATCGTGCTCGAGGTGGTCGACTTCGAGATCTCGCGCGAGATCACCGAGATGCTCTCCATTCCGACGATCGGAATCGGCTCAGGACCGCACTGCGACTCGCAGGTCTTGGTGCTCCACGACATCCTGGGAATGTACCCGCACTCGCCGAGCTTTGCAAAGCGATACGCCGAGTTCGGATCGTTGGCGACGCAGGCGCTCCAGAATTTCGCGCAAGAGGTGCGCGACCGGGAGTTCCCGAGCTAACTCAGGCGCACTCAGTGCCCACCAGCTGGCACTCGGCGGTGCTAGGCTCCTCGTATGTTCGAAACCGAAGAGTGGTCCGACCCTTTAGTTATCGCGATGCGCGCTTTCGAGCGCGTCCTTCTTGCGTACGACGCCACGCTTCCAGCGCTTCCAGACGCCGGCGAATCGCCTGCATCTCGTCGATCAGTGCCAAGCCGCCTACTGCCAAGTGACCTGCCTCCGGCGGCAAACGTGATTCATCTGCGGCCTCGCCGGCGTTAGCCGGCGCTTCGCGCACGCGGGCACCGGCGCGCTCCAGCGCCGTCGTGATGAAACTCTGCGCCCGCGTTCTCGCGGCGTCGCCGGTCTTGCGTCCGAGCGGACGAATCTCGACGAGCATCGATAGCTTGTTGGCCTCGACCAAGAATCGAGTCTCCTCCCGCTCGATGCCGTAGAGGGCTTCCGCGGTCGAGCCGAGCGCGCGAGCGATTCTCACGACGACGCTGACGGAAGGATTGAGGCGCTGATCCGCCTCGATCTTAAAGAGCGTCGGGTGATTCACTTCCGCGCGGCGCGCGAGCTCGTTCTGCGACCAGCCCAACGCCTTGCGTCGCGCAGCGATCCTCTTTCCCAGCGTCACTCATCTGGACTGTAGCAACCGGTGACGAAGGCCCTTGAACCATTCGGTCTTGCCGAATGGAGCTGGTGCCCCCGCGCTTAAGAGGACGCCGCTTTTTGCAGGCGGTGGGCGGCGGGCACGTTCGGGTACTCGCCGATCAAGCAGCCCAGGCACATCTCGTCGCGGCTGCGCCCGACCGACGCGATCAATCCTTCCAAGCTCAAATACCCGAGCGAATCGGCGCCGGTCTTCTCCCGAATCTCCTCTACCGTATAGTTTGCCGCGATCAGCTCGTCGTACGTCGCCATGTCGACGCCGAGATAGCACGGGTGCTTGATCGGCGGAGAGGTGATCCGCAGGTGGACCTCGCGCGCCCCCGCCTCGCGCAGCAGCGCGACGATCCGGGGCGTCGTCGTTCCGCGTACGATCGAATCGTCGACCACGATCACGCGCTGGTCCCGCAGGTTCTCGACGAGCGGATTGAACTTCAGGTGGACGCCGCGCGACCGCATGCGCTGATCCGGGCTGATGAAGGTCCGCCCGATGTAGCGGTTCTTGATCAAGCCCTCGATGTATGGTAGCCCGCTCTCCGCGGCATAGCCGATACCGCCGGCGACCGCCGAGTCGGGCACGGCCATAACGACGTCTGCCTCGACGGGATGCTCCTTGGCCAGCTCGCGCCCCATCGCATAGCGCGCCATGTAGACCGAGCGGTCGTTGAGCTTCGAGTCGGGACGCGCGAAGTAGATGTACTCGAACATGCACAGCGCCGGCTTCGCGTTTTCCACGTCCGTGCGATGCGACTCCAGGCCGTCCGCGCTGATACGCACGATCTCGCCTCGTTCCAGCTCGCGCAGGTATTGCGCGCCGATCGTTCCGAGCGCGCACGACTCCGACGCGACGACATATCCGTTGTCGCCCAGCTTCCCAAGGCAGAGCGGCCGAACGCCCCACGGATCGCGGAAGGCGTAGAGCTCGTTCTGCGTGCAGAGCACGATCGAGTACGCTCCGCGCGCCGAGCCTAAGACCGACTTGATCCGATCGAGCATCGAGCCCTTCGACTCGACGACGATTTTGGCCAGCACTTCCGAGTCCGAGCTCGCCTGCAATACCGTCGTTGGGGCGAGCGTTTCGCGGAGTTCGTCGGTGTTGGTGAGGTTGCCGTTATGTGCGAACGCGAAATCGCCGAGATCGGAGCGCTCGAGCAGCGGCTGAGCGTTGACCACCATCGATGATCCCGTGGTCGAATAGCGGGTGTGACCGATCGCGATGTGTCCGCTCAACTCGCCGAGGATGTCCTCGTCGAAGATGGCGCCGAGCAAGCCCATCTCTTTGTGCGAGCGGATCGTTCCGCCGTCGGCTGCGGCGATCCCGGCAGACTCCTGTCCGCGGTGCTGCAGCGCGTATAGCGCAAAGAACGCGAGTCGAGCTGCGTCGCGTCCCGGTGCGAAGACCCCCGTTATCCCGCACATCGTGACTCCATTATAGCAGACTTAGTGCCCAACCAGGCCTTAGTCGCTGGAGCGTCTCCCGCCGAAAATTTGCAGCAAAGCCAGGAAGATGTTGATCGCGTCGAGATAGATGCTGGTCGCCATCAAGACCGGCGTCAGGCCGTCGCCGCCGGCCCGCAGCCGTGCGAAGTCGATGAGAACCAGTCCCGAAAAGATCGCCAGCGTGAGCCAGGCGTACGTTTCGGGATGGATGAAGCGGACGAAGATCGAGACAATCCCCAACACGACCAAGCCCAGCAGCGCGATCATGAAGATGCCCTGGAAGCGCCGTAAGTCGAGGCCGGTTGCATAGACGATCGCGCCAAGAGCAAACATACCGAGTCCGGTCGTCAACGCGGCATTGACGACGACACCTGGACCGAACGCGTACACGTATTGATGAATGACCGGCGCGATGCCGATGCCCTCCAAAAACGTAAACGCGTAGAAGAGCAGCAGCGAGAGCGCCTCGTTCCGCCGCGTTGCGTTGATCGCGATCAGTAGCACAAACCCGACGATCATGGCGATCAGGCCGAGTCCAGGCGTCGCCCATCCTTGCGAGAGCCACGCCGCCAGCGCCGTGACACACAGGCCGATCGCGGTAATCCCGAGCACCTGCGCGAGCAGCGACTGCGTCGGGACCGCGGGTGCCAGCGAGCCAGACTGATTCTGCGGCTGGAAACGATAAGCCATGACGCTCTCTAGTAACCTCTTTTCAGGCGCGGAGTTACAGGCGGGCCTGCGACGGCGTTCGCTCGGCAGCCTAGGCTTACCCGCGGCGCTCGGTTTGCCTTCCGCCCATTCCTACTCCCAGCCCGAAAGCCAGAAGCGCGGCAAACGCGGGGAGAACGCCGAGAAATCGCGGATTGGCTCCGATGATGGCCGCACCCGTTGCGGGGCCGAGGACCATCGCGAGGCCGTTGATGGAATCGCTGACGCCCATGATCGCTCCGCGTTCGCTGCGCTTTGCGCGAATGGACAACAACGCGGTCAGCGTCGGCTCGACCATCGCCGATCCGATCGCCCATACGATCAGCGCGACGCAAAATAGAGCCAGTTCGTTCACGAACGCCAACAACCCATACGCGACGAAGCTCAAGAATAATCCAATCTCTGCGACGATGCGATTGCCGAAGCTTGCCGCCAGCGGCGAGACGACGAAAATTAATGCGGCGCCCCCAACGATGCCCGCGATGGAGAGCAGCCATCCGACTTCGACCGCTCCCGACGCCAGCACGTGGTGCAGATAGAGCGCGAAGTTCGCCAGGAAGCACACGATCGCGAAAATCGCCAAGAACTGGCGAATCAGCACGCGCCGAACGCCCGGCACGTTGGCAGCCTTCAGCGATTCGGCGACGCTCGTGCGGCTGCGCCGCCCCATCCGCGACGGCAGCAGCGCGGCAGTCATTACGATCGTTATCACCTCGATGCCCGCCGCGACGAAGAACGGCACCGACAGACTGGAGCGCATCAGGAATCCCGACGTGACGGGCCCTACGATGAACGCGGCGCCGAACACCGCGCCGTGCAGCGAGTACGCCGTCCCGCGCTGCTCCTCGGTCGTGACGTCGGCGATGTACGACTGGGCCGCACCGAGGGCGCCTCCGCCGCAGCCCGAGATGATGCGCGAGATGAAGATCCACAGCAGCGAAGGCGCCGTGGCCTGCAGCAGGTATCCCGCGAGCGTCAGGATCTGCGCGATCAGAATGATCGTCTTTCGTCCGAGCCGATCGCTCATTTTGCCCCACGCCGGCGCGGCGATCATCGCGCAAAACGCCGGAACGCTCAACAGCGCGCCGCTCATTACGTCGGACGCATGATACTGTTGCACGATTGCCGGCAGCAGCGGAATCATCAGCGTGTAGCCCAGAGTCTCGACGAGCGTCGTGCCGTAAATGGGAAGCAGCGCCCGCGGTAAGCGGGATACGCTGGTGGTCATCCTTCGACTCCGCTCAGGATGACAATGCGGCTCAGGACGAAGCGCTGAGCGCGATGTCGGTGCGGTAGGTCAACGCGCCGGTGCCGAGCCGTCCCGCAAGGTCCTTCACGGCCTGGTACGCGCGCAAACGCGCGTCGGCGAGGTCGTCGCCGAGCGCCGTCACGGTGAGCACGCGTCCTCCGCCGGTGCTCACCTCTCCGTCATCGAGCTGCGACGCTCCCCAGAATGCTCGACATCCATCGCTGAGCGAAACGTCCGCGTGCAGGCCCTTCAGCGGAGTGTTGCTGCGCGGATAATCGCTCGTCGCGAGCACGACGCCGACGCACGACTCGTGCGTTTCGCTCGCTAGCGAGAGATCCATCGAGCCGCGCGCAACCGAAGCCAGCAACGCGGCGAAATCGCCACCGATCCGCGGCAAGAGCACCTGCGCCTCGGGGTCGCCGAAGCGAACGTTGAACTCGATGACGTGCGGCCCATCGGCCGTCCACATCAGGCCGCAGTACAGCACTCCCACGTACTCCTCGCCTTCCGCGAGCAATCCACGAAGCAGCGGCGCGAGAATGCGCTCGCGCACGCGATCGTAGAGATCCTCGGAAAGTCCGGCGGGCGGCGAGTACGCGCCCATGCCGCCGGTATTCGGACCCGTGTCGGCGTCGCCGGCGCGCTTATAATCGCACGCTGCGCCCATTGGAACCATCGCGCGGCCGTCGCACAGCGCAAACACGCTGACCTCGCGCCCCGCGAGGCGCTGCTCGAGCAGCACGTCCGAGCCGCCTCCGGGAATTCTGTTGTGTCCATACCACTCGGACAAAACGGCGCGCGCCTCGTCCACGCCCGCGGTTACGATCACTCCCTTGCCCGCGGCAAGTCCGTCGGCTTTCACGACCACGGCGCCGTCCCATTCGTCGAGCGCCTTGTTCGCCGCATCGAGCGAATGCACGACCGCGGCCCGCGCGGTCGGAATGCCATGGCGCTCCATGAATCGCTTTGCAAAAATCTTGCTCGACTCCAGGCGCCCGCTCGAGCGATTCGGTCCGAATACGGCGATCCCGGCATCCCGCAGCCGATCGCCGACGCCCGCCGCGATCGCGGTCTCCGGACCGAGCACGACGAGATCGACTCCTTCCGCGACGGATCGCTCCGTCAGCGTCTTACCGTCCGTCGCGGCGATCGGCCAATTCTCGCCGCGCGATGCGGTGCCCGCGTTGCCGGGGGCGGCGAAAACCGCCTCGCACGAAGGCGACTTCGCGATCCGCCAGGAGAGCGCGTCTTCCCGCGCGCCGTTACCGACGACGAGGACGCGCATTAGGGAACCTCAACTACTCCCACTCGACGGTTGCGGGCGGTTTCGTCGTGATGTCGTAGGCTACTCGATTGACGCCGCGCACTTCGTTGACGATCCGCGACGCCATGCGCTCCAACAGCGCGTGGGGCAGGCGGGCCCAGTCCGCAGTCATCCCGTCTTCGCTCGTGATCGCGCGAATCGCGACGAGATTTGCGTAGGTTCGCCCGTCGCCCATGACGCCCACGCTCTTCACCGGCGTGAGCACCGCGAAGTACTGCCACGGATGTGGCTCTAGAGCTGCCGAGTCGATCTCCTCGCGCACGATCGCATCCGCGCCGCGCACGATCTCGAGCCGCTCTTGCGTCACGTCGCCGATGATCCGCACCGCGAGGCCCGGGCCCGGGAACGGCTGGCGCGCGACGATCGCCGCGGGGAGTCCCAACGCTCGGCCGAGCTCGCGCACCTCATCTTTGAAGAGCGCCCGCAACGGCTCGATGAGCGCAAGATCCATCTCTTCGGGCAGCCCGCCGACGTTGTGGTGCGACTTGATCTTGTGTCCGGCCTTGCTCTGCGGCGTCTTCGATTCGATGACATCCGGATAGAGCGTCCCCTGCACCAAGTACTTGACGCCGGGGATCTTCGCCGCTTCCTTCTCGAAGACGTCGATGAACTCGTGGCCGATGACGATTCGCTTGCGCTCCGGATCGTCGACTCCCCGCAGTTTTTTGAGAAATCTCTCGCGTGCATCGACGGCGATGACGTTGAGGTGCAACACCTCGCGGAAGGCGGCCACAACTTGTTCGGCCTCACCTTGGCGCAGGAGGCCGTGATCTACGAAGATGCACGTGAGCTGCTCGCCGATCGCGCGAGCGACCAGCGTGGCCGCAACCGCCGAATCCACGCCGCCGGAGAGGGCGCAAATGACCTTGTCGCCACCGACGAGCTTCCGAATCTCCGCGACGGATGCGTCGAGGAACGATTCCATTTTCCAATCCCGGCCCAATCCGGCGATTTCGTGGAGGAAGTTATCGAGAACCGCCCGGCCGTACTGCGTGTGCACGACCTCGGGATGAAATTGAGTGGCGTAGATCTTCTTCTCAACGTGGCCCATGGCCGCCACGTGGCAGCGCTCCGTCGATGCCAGCGCGACATACCCGTGCGGAAGCTTCACGACCGAATCGCCGTGCGACATCCAGACGCGCGACTCATCGGGCACGCCATCGAAGAGCGGCGCGTCGCGATTGGAGATCCGGAGCGTTGCCGGGCCGTACTCGGCGTGGTCGAGCTTGACCAAGTCGGCTCCGATCTGGCGCGCCAACAGCTGCATCCCGTAGCAGATGCCGAGTATCGGTACGCCCGCCTCCAGGACCGCGTCGTCCATCTCCGGCGCGCCCTCCACCAGCGCGCTTTCGGGGCCGCCGGAAAGAATGAGAGCATCCGGACGACGTGCCGCGAGCGCGCTCCACGGAGTGTCGTAAGGAACGATCTCGCAGTAGACGCCGAGCTCGCGGGTGCGTCGCGCGATCAGCTGGCTATACTGTGCGCCGAAGTCGAGAATGAACGCCGTCTGCGGCATTTGCTCCTAGGGAGCCTCTGCGGCGGCGGCGGCGGCTTTGAGCGCGGCGTCGTAATCCGGTTCTGCCGCGACTTCCGGTACGATCTGAACGTAATCGACCGTGCGGTCCTTGCCGATGACTACGATCGCGCGCGCATGCAGGCCGAGCTCGGCGATCAGGAGTCCGTAGTTCTTGCCGAAGCTGTGATCGCGATAATCGGAGAGCATGTCGAGTTTTATGTTCCCTTGTTCCGCTGCCCAGCGTGCCTGGGCGAACGGCAGATCCATGCTCACGACCGAGGCTAGCACGCCGACCGGGAGCTCGCCGAGCCGCTGATTGAATTTCTGCGACTCCAGCGAGCAAACGCTCGTGTCTAGCGACGGCACGACGATCAAGAATGCAGCTCGCTGACCTTCATCGATGAGAATGTCTAGATTAACGGGTGAGAGATCGCTCGCGGTCAGCATGAATTCGGGTGCCGGGTCGCCTGCGCGCAACTCCGGCCCGAGCAGCGTCATCGGCTGACCTTTGAAGGTGACGGCTGCGGTGCGTTCTTGTAGATGATCGACGGTCATTGAGCTCCTCCTGGTAACGAGTTCGAATGTCCTATGTCAACACTTCCGCAAGGCTATTGGTGTCACGCGCCATGACGACTTCCATCGCAACGCGCTCGCCGACTGAAACGTCGCGCCCCCAGCGGTACGCCGAATACGGCGTATAGCGCGTTCCGGGAGAACCCGGCATCCGCAGCGATACGTCGTAGCAGACCAGCTCCTTGGGCGGCCCAGCGGCAACGATACACTGCAGCGCAAACGGCCCGATCGCTCCCGGCGGAGCGACTTCCCGCGCAGCCTTTGCGAAGCGTTCGCCCATCTCGAACGCCGGCTCGAGCATCGACTCGAGGATCGTCGCGGCTACGTGACCGGCCTCTTCCAGACGCATGGGTACGCCGCGCAACGCGTCAAGCGCGTGCGGCGGGACGTTGCGGAAGCCTTCGAGGTTGGTTTGCCGTCGCGTATCCGTGCCCGACAACTCCAGCTCGCCCAGCACGGGCGAATAAAAGAAGTTCAAATTCACCGACGGGCCGAGCGCGTACTCCTCGATCCGGGCGCCGGCGAGACCGTCCTTCGTCAAGACGCCGTCTGCTATCAGCCCGTCGCTGACGCTTCGGTATTCCTCCGGCGACGATGCCAGAAAGAACGTCCGCTCGAAAGCTACTCGCGCGTGGGGTGCCTTGACCATGACGAGCCGATCGATCTCGCCGGCCGACGCAAACCGCCGCGGATGCCGAATCCCGGCACGCTCCAGCAACGCATACTGGTCCACCGCTCTGTCACCCTGAGCGGAGTCGAAGGGCGACACAGCCCGTTCCTCGGCCTTCAGTAAATACCGGTTGCCGAAGAACGGCACGCGCATCCCGCACTCGATCTCGTCGTAGCTGTACTTTTCGCGCAGGTAGACTTCGAAGGAGCGGTTGGCAACGAAGACGACGTTGCGTTCGAGAAGTTCCAATTGAACGTCGTCACGCAGAATCTCAGGAAAGCTTTCCAGCTCCAACACCGCGTCGACGCATCCGCGGGGCACGGGTTCGTCGCGGGCCGCGAAGTAGCGCGCGTACGTCCTCTCGCGCCCCTTGGCCGTGACGACGAGGTTGCGCAGTCCGTGCGCGCGCGCTCCATACGCCACTTCGAGCGCAGAATGGCTTCCAATCGAGCAGAGCGTTAGCCCCGATAAATCGTACGCGGCGAGCGCGCGAGCGACGTATTCTGTGCTCACTGCCGCGTCATTCGACGCGAATCTTGCCGCCCATGCGCCACCAAACGGCCGAACCGTAGATCGTAACCAGGACGATCCCTCCGATCGTTACGGTCAAAGCGCAGATCAACGCCGCGGCCGAGGGCGCGGCCTCAAAGATCGAGATGCCGCCGCGTCCCGCCGGATATGCGGGCAGCAGGTACGGAAAGAGCGTCCCGGCCGATGCGATCAGTAGCGTGGCGATAAAGAACGACGACGCGGCAAACGCGGCGACCGCGTGCCCCTTGCGCGCGAAGCGGCGAAGCGCGATGAGCGCCGCAACGGAGAAAACCGGCATCGCGAAAAGCCACGACCTCCCCAACGGCGCGTGAACGAAAAACGTCAACACCGTCGCCGCCGCGTAAAACGCCCCCACGGCCCACCAGAGGTTTGCGACCGCGCGCATCGCCTTCGCACCCGGCTCGCCGTCGACGCGCATCGCCAAGAAGGCGGCGCCATGCAGCGCCAGCGTGCAGAGCGCGAAGGCTCCAACGAACAAAGCATACGGATTCAATAGAAAGGCAAACGTGCCCTGAAAGTATCCTGCCGGCCCGAGCGGCACGCCGCGCAGCAAGTTCCCTAGCGTGACGCCGAAGACGACGATCAGGAGCGCGCTCGACAGCGAGAACGCGGCATCCCAAAACTCATGCCAAAGTTCGCTCGAAAAGTGATCGCGCAACTCCAGCGCGATTCCTCGAAACATCAAAAGCCAAAGCGCTACGATGAAGGGAAGATAGAAGCCCGAAAACGATGACGCGTACGCCTGCGGGAAGAGCGCAAAGAGCGCGGCGCCGCCTGCGATCAGCCAAACCTCGTTGCCGTTCCAGAACGGACCGATGCTCGCCATCGCGCCCGCCCGCTCCCGATCGCCCCGCGCCACGAACGGCGCGATTGCGGCGACGCCGAGGTCGAAGCCGTCGAGCAGCACGTACATCGTAACGAGAAACGCGATGACTACGAACGCTGCCACGCTCATGCTGCGCCGTCACCCCGGGCGGACGGGCCGTTGCCGATCTCGCGCAGCACGAGATGCAGGAACAGCACGCCGAGTAAGAAGTACATGCCCGCAAACCCGATCAGCGTGAAGATCGCCTCCCCCGCGCCAACCGTCGGTGAGCTCCCGGCGGACGTGCGCATGAGGCCATAGATGATCCAGGGCTGACGACCGACCTCCGTCACCGTCCAGCCGGCCTCGTTCGCGATGTAGGGAAACGGCATCGCGAGCATCAGCACCCAGAGCAGCCAGCGCGCACGCCACAGCCGGCCCAGCAGCAACAGCGCCGCGGCGATCGCCGTCACGGCGACGAAGATCGTGCCGAGTCCTACCATCACATGATATGCGTAGTAGGTCAGCTCGACCGGCGGCCATAACTCGCGCGCGTAAGCGGTGAGCCCCTGGACGTTGGCGTTGACGTTCCCGTAAGCGAGAAAGCTCAAGAAATCCGGAACAAAGATCGGATCGATGAGCCGATGCGTCGCGATATCGGGCATCCCGACGATCGCCAGCGGCGCGCCATGCGTCGTGGCGAACAGGCCTTCCATCGCCGCAAGCTTCACCGGCTGATACTGCGTGACGTCGGCGCTGTTACGATCGCCCGTCGGAAACACGGCGATCAGCGAGAAGACCAATCCGACGATGACGCCGGCGCGGACGAAGCGCCGTCCGATCGCTTCATCTCGGCCCGAAAGCAGATAATACGCGCCGACTCCGGCGACGATGAAGCCGCCCGCTAGCAGCGCGCCGGTCAACACGTGCGCGAACTGCCACTGCAAGAACCGAGAAAGCAGCATCGCCCAGACGTTCTCGAGCCGAATCGTCCCGTCGGCCGCCAGACTGTACCCGACCGGATGCTGCATCCACGCATTGGTCGCGACCACGAAGAACCCCGAAAGCCAGGAGCCGGCGCAAACCAGCACCGCCGACCATGCGGCGAGCATCGTCGGCAGACCGCGGCGGCGGTACAGCAGCACGCCGAGAAAGATCGACTCGAGAAAGAACGCAAACATGCTCTCCATCGCCAGCGGCTGACCGACGACCGCGCCGCTGCGCCGCGAAAAGGCGGCCCAATTCGTTCCGAACTGGAACTCCATCGGTATGCCGCTCACGACCCCGGCCGCGAAGTTCATCGCGAAGATCT
The DNA here is from genome assembly GCA_963759245.1 of Vulcanimicrobiota bacterium. Lineage (GTDB taxonomy): Bacteria > Vulcanimicrobiota > Vulcanimicrobiia > Vulcanimicrobiales > Vulcanimicrobiaceae > Cybelea. The sequence goes on from CAVWYN010000003.1 coordinate 1,507,095, forward strand.
TCGTCCAAAATTGGGCGATCCGGCCGGACTCTTCGTCGAGGTTTCGCGCGGCCTTCCACGTGTAGGCCGCGACGAACGGCGCGAGCCCCATCGTCCCGATCGGGAAGAGGTAGTGAAACATGACCGTGAAGGCAAACTGCAGGCGATCGACGAGTACGGGATCCATCTATCCCCTCTTGGACTAACCGTTCAGGAGTTTTCGCGCTTGCGGGCTGTCCTGGTATTCGATGGTGAGGATGGCTTTGATTCTGCGAGCGTTTTCGCGGGATTGCGCGTCCGACATCCGCTGCAGCGTCGTGTAGCACCAGTACATCAGCATCGGCAGGTCGCGGTCGCGGGGATAGACCTTCTGCATGCTGACAATTGAGTTGGCCACCTGGGTCGTCTCTTCGCTCTCGCGGTTCCCGTAATCGTAATCGAGCATGTAGTTGATATGCTTGAGCCGGTTTTCAATCTCGAGAATCGACATGCTCATCGCTCCGAAATACTCGTCGGCCGGCGCCAGCGTAGTGAGGTACACGTCGTGGGGAAGCGCCGTCACCGAGGCAATGACGCGGATCGGATCGACGGCCTTCAGGCGCGCGAGAAACGACTGCGCGTTCTGCACGTCGGCGGCCGTGTAGCCGCGGTCGGTCGACGCGCCGTTGGCGGCGTTGACCAGCTCGTTACCCCAAATTCGTCGGCAGGTGCGCGACGGGAAAGTTCGGCTCGGCCGCCCGCGCGAGCGCGAGCGTGCGCCACCGCGGGTCGTGCGTGAGCAGCCATGCCCGCCAGTCTGCTTCGACCCGAATCAAGAGCGCGTCGACGTCGCCCGGGTAGTTCCTGACGTTAGCGGTCGCATCTTCATCCGCGAGGCGCGCGAGCAGCTCGGGGTCGTCTTCGGAGTTGACGCGCTGCGCTAGGCCCTGCGCTTGGGAGATCAGCTGGGTATCTTCCGAATGCCTCTCGATCCAGTCGGCCGCCTCGCGCACCCACCAGACGGCGCCGTCATGGTTCGTGAGCGGATTGAAGTGCAGGCCGGTGCCGATGCGAACGGTGAGCGTGGCCAGCTCTCCGTAGGCCGGATCGTCGGGGTATTGCAGCGAGTACGCGCGGCCGGCGTTGAAGATCGTCGAGAGATAAGTCGCCTCGGCACGAAAGTTCCAGCCCGCGGCGTCGCCCTTGGCGTAGGCGTCCTTCATCTGCGCGTAGAGCACCGCGGGATCTGCTTCGAACGTCGCCCTCACCGTCGCCGGCACGGCGAGCGCCGCGCAGATGGCGGTGAGAGTCGCGACTATCCTATACGACGCTCGAATCATCCAGCACCAGATGAAGATTATTAGTTAGCAAGGCGTTCTTCAGCTCCCTGGCGATTCGGCGTCCGGTCGACATCGGCTCGGAATAATTCAGATAAGAATATGGTGAGCCGTCGATGAAAAGATTCGTCCCGGCGACGATCCGCGCGGAGATCTCCATCACGAAGAATTGGATATCCGGCGTGATGATCGTCTCGATGCAGAACGCCCCGAAGAGTCCCTTGGGTCCGCAGATCTCCTTGCTCACCCGCACGACGTCGTCGCCCATCCGCAGGGCTTCGGCCAGCATCGACTCGCGCAGCGAGACCGGCTGGTTGCCGACGACCACGTAGGAGGGGCTAACGTCCATGCCCTCTTGCGCGGCAGCGGGGATGCGCCCGAGCGAGTCGACGTTCGTCTCGTACCGGCGATCCATCGACATGATCTCGAGCTTGTTCTGCAGCGGCGAGTAGAAGTAATGAATGTAGAGCGGAACGCCGATGATGTATTCCTGGATGGTATAGGCCGCCTTGAGGTGTGCGGCCCGGGCTTCGAAGTCGTGGGCGTCACGGATGAACATGTACCCCTTGCCGCCTGCCGCCCCGTAGAGCTTGACGATGACCGGCCGGTCGATTTCGGCTCCGCTGCGGAATTGACGTGGGAGCTTCAGCCCGGCGCGCGACAGCCACTCGCGTTGCAGCTCCCGGCTCGCCTCCCAATCGAGCACCGCCTTGTTTCCGAAGTACGGAATCGTCATCTTTTTGTGCTCGTCGAGCGATAGATACGCCACGAACGAGCCGTGCGGAACGATGATGACCTTGCGCTTCTGGAGCTCGTCCATGAGCGTCATGAACTCCGAATAGTCGTTCAACGCGATCACTTCGTCGACGAACGCGAACGAGCGATATAGGCGCTCGGTATCGCGGTTCGAGATCGCGAGGGTGCGAAATCCCTCGTCGTGTGCGCCTTTGAGAATCTGCAGCGCCGAATGGGAACCCAGCGTCGCGATCGTATACGGACGATTCATCGGTGAGGCGAGATTACTCGCTCGCGCAAGAAATGTCCCCGTCGATGCCGCTGCTCCCATGCGTGAGGGCGCGGTCGACCGCCGGATTGCGCAAGAGGCGTTCGATCGCGGCGCTCAGCACGGCGCCCTCCACGGGAAGACCGTTCGCATCGAATAAGCGCCAGGCAGTTGCGGCCGGCAGCGTCGCCCTTCGACTCCGCTCAGGGTGACACTGCTCGAGCGGCTCGATCCAGACTTCGCCGGGGCGCGGCTCGGCGCTGTCGAGCACGGCCAGACGATGCAGGTTCGGGTTAAAGATCGTCTCGTCGGTAAGGATGCGATCGGTGAGCGCGCTCAGGTCGCCGTCGTCGTCGAAGAGCCATATTTCGCTCCGCTCGACCCGTGCGACCGCCACGTCGAGCCGGCGCAGCGCGACCAGCGCGGTGTACGCCGTATTGTCGGGAATCTTCAGGCTGATCGCGATGGTGCGCTTCATGCGGCGCTTCGGCCTACTGCGTCGACGAAACTGCGAAACAGTACGGCGCCGCCGGACGGCGCGAGCACGTCCTCCCCCTCGCGCCGATCCAAGTGATTGAAATTCCACGCGTCGCGTTCGGGGTGGGGCATGATCGCCAGCACGTTGCCCGCGCGATTCACCAGGCCGGCACAGCCCAGCGCGGAGCCGTTGGGAACGGCATCGACGTCGACGCGCCCGTCGCCGTGCGCGTAGACGAATGCGAGATGGTCGCCGGCGACGATCTCGTCGAGGTGCGTTTGCGTGGCGGCGAGCCGGCCTTCGACGTGTGCCGCCCATGCGGGAACGAGCGCCTCCGGCGGCAACGCCGCAGTGATCGCGCAACGCGACGGCTCGATCGCGAGCTTGAGATAGACGTGGCGGCAGACGAAGTGCGGTGCCGGCGCGTTCTTCGTGAACGCGGCCGTCGGCCGGCGCGCCGCGGCGGTTCCAGGAACGAGTCCCGCCTCCAAGAGTATCTGCGCACCGTTGCAGATCCCCAAGACGAGTTTCCCTGCGGCGGATGCGGCGACGACGAAATCCATCATGCGGTCGTGCGCCGCGACCGCCCCCGCCCGGATGCGATCTTCGTACGCGAAGCCGCCGGAGAGCACGAACGCGTGGTAATCGCTCAGCTGCTCGGCCTGCGACCAATGCACGAGCTCGGCGTCGCCGCCGCAATCGCGGAGAATCCTTACCGTTTCGTCTTCGGAGTTCGTACCCGGGAAGACGAGAACGGCGATTCGCCCGCTCACGGATAGAGCTCGCGCAGGGGCTGCGACCAAATTTCGTAGAGCCGCTTGATATCGAAGTGCACGCCGTTGACGATCAGCTCGGGTACGTCGATCGTCTGGCCGACGCGCAGCGTCCCGGTCAAGTCGATCGCGCTCTCGTCGCTTACTTCACAGACGAATCCGCCGGCTTCACAGAGCGGGTTTCCGAAGTCGATCTCGGCTCCAATCGTTCGGCCAGCGAGCATCGCACCGAAGGCAAGGCGCGCGAGCGCGGTCAGCATGCCGCCGTCGCCGACCGCGCGACACGAGCGCAAGACGCCGCGCGCGATCGCTTCGTGTACGATTCCGACGGCGGCACGTTCGCCGCCGTATGAGAGATGCGGCAAGGCGCCGTCGAGACCGAGCAGATCCGCCAAAACGGAGCCACCCATGACGAGCTCGCGACTCCCAATCCATAACAGCGCCGACCCCGGCGCCTTGAAGCCCGGCGTAACGACGCCCGCGACGTTGTCGAGCGCGCCGACGCACGCGACGATCGCGGAGGCCGGGACCGCTCTTCCGTCCGCCGTTTCGTTGTAGAGGCTCACGTTGCCGGACACGAACGGCAAGTCGAGCGCAGTGGCGGCCCGCGCCAGCCCGTCGACCGCCGCGACGAACTGCCCGTACTGATCGGGCTTGCGCGGATTCCCGAAGTTCAGGCAATCCGTCAAGCCGATCGGACGCGCGCCGACCGCGACCACGCGACGCATCGCCTCGAGCACGGCGTGCTCGGCCGCGTATCCGGGATCGATGCGGCCATAGCGCGGATTACCCGCGACGGCGAGCGCGACGCCCAAGCGCGAGCCTTCGATCGGCGCGAGCACTCCGGCATCCGCAGCGCCGCGCGGCAACACCGTCGCGCCGCGCACGACCCAATCGTAGCGGCGATAGAGCGGCTCGCGCGAGCACACGTCGCGGTGCGCGAGCACCTGCGGGAAGAGCGTCTCGACGTCGATCCCCGGCAGCTCTTCGACGGCACCCGCGTGATGGATCACTTCGGTATATGGCAGCTCGTCGCGAATCGCGCCGGTGAGAAAGTCACTCTCCACGTCCATCACGACGGTTCCATGGTGGCGCATGACGTAGCGCCGATCGGCGGTCACGCGCCCGATCACGACGGCCCGCGCGTTGTAGGCGACTTCCGGCAGGGTGAAGACTTCGTTGTAGATGCGGAGGATCTCCGGAACGATCTCCGGAGGGGCGACCCACAGCAGTCGCTCCTGCGTCTCGCCGACCGCGATGACCTCGGGCGGCATCCCTTCGACCGCGACGTTGACCTGGTCGAGATCGATCTCCGCACCGTAGCCTCCCTGTCCCGTAATCTCCGCGGAGCAGCCCATGATTCCGCCGGCGCCGAGATCTTTGAATGCCGCCGTGACTTTGAGCCCGCGCAGCAGCGCAAAGACGCGATAACTGGCGCGCATCAACACGTTTTCCAGGAAGGGATCGGGAACTTGGACCGCACTCTTGTTGAGCTCCGCGTCTTCCGCGTCCAGAGACAACGACGAGAAAGACGCGCCGCCGAAGCCGCTCGGATCGGTCGCCTTCCCGACGAGCACGATCTCCCATCCCTCCGCGCCCTTCGGCGCGCGCGACGCAATGGCGTCGCTCTCCTTCACGACACCCAGCGCGACGACGTTCACCAAACAGTTCTCGTCGAAACCGTCATCGAAGTACACGTCGCCGGCGAGATTCGGGACGCCGATCGCGTTGCCGTAGGCGCCGATTCCGTCGACGACGCCCTGCGCGACGTAGCACTGATGCGTTCCTTGCTCCTCGATGGCGCCGAATCGCAGCGGATCGGCAACGGCGATGACTTCGGCGCCCATGCACAGCACGTCGCGCACGATGCCGCCGATGCCGGTCGCCGCGCCCTCGAAGGGGACGACTTGGGATGGATGGTTGTGCGACTCGTGCGCGACGACGACTCCGTAACGCTCCCCGCGGTGAACGCCGAGGTGCAGGATTCCGGCGTCCTCGCCGGGTCCCAGCACGACGCTCGAACCGCGAGCCGGCAATCGTTTGAGATGATGGCGGCTCGACTTGTAGCTGCAATGCTCGCTCCACTGCGCGTCGAAGGCGTGCAGCTCGACGATCGAGGGCTTGCGCCCCAACCGTTCGACTATTCGTTCGAGCTCGTCGTCGCGCAGCGCGACGTTCGGAGTTCCGGAGACTCCGGAACTAACCAACTGTTGCACCGTTCGGCGTCGGCGACTGCTGTTGTAAGGACGCGTCGGCGTGAAGCACCGACGAGCGCGCGTTAGCCTGCATCAGGAGCGTGCGGCCGTAGAGCACCGTATCCTCGAGTCCGAGAAGCTTGGCGCACTGCGTGAGCAGGCGCGTCGTCTCGGTGCGTCCGTCGAGCACCGGGGCCGACGAGCTCGCGTCAAGCATCGACTCCAGGAGGTCGTGCTCGCCTACGGCCACGATGATGAGTCGAGCGAAACTGGCTTCGAGTTGCTGCAGGATCTGCAGCACGTAGCCCGGCGTCGCGGAGGGGCTGGCGACGTGACGAACCGTCGGCAGGCCGAGTTGTCCGAGCGCGTTTACGATCTCGTTTGCGCGCTCGACCTGTGCGGCGGAGTCCGCGATGACCGCGACCATGCCGGGGCGCATCACCGGGAAGGTCCCGACGAGGTCGGCGACACGCTCGTACGCGCGCTTGACGTTTTCGAGCGCCTGATCATCGACCGTTCGCAGGTTGCGATACATCTGCTTGTCGAGCATCAGCTCTTCCCGTCCCTGGGGCCAGATGCGCCACGAGTCGTTATCGATGACGTCGGCGATGACGAGTTGTCCTTGATTCTCGCCGCCTTCGAGCCGGCCGAATTCGATCTTCAAGTCGACCAGCAGCACGTCGCGCTTGCGCCAGGCATGCGATAGGATATCGAAGGTCAATCGCGCCAGCTCCGTCATCACGCCGATCTCCTGCGGCGTCGCGATGTTCTGCGCGACGATTTGATCGGGACCGATCATCGGGTCGTGCTGCGCGTCGTCCTTGAGAAAGAACTCGATGACGCGCGGGACGAGCAGCATGCCGCGCTGGACGCTGGGGTTGCGCTTGACGAACGAGCCCGCGGCGACGCCGCGCGTCACGACCTCGAGCGGGATCATGTTTGCGCGTCGCACGACCATCTCGTTGTTGTCGTCGTCCTCGCCGCCGTTCAGATAATGCGTCGGCAAGCCGCACAGGTTCAGCAGCCGAAACACGCGGGCCGTCGTCTGCGCCGCCAGGCGTCCCTTGCCGGCGATCTCGTTGCGGCGCGCGCCGTCCCCGGCCGAGATTTGGTCCGTCTGCTCGACGACGAGTTGGTGCGGCTGTCCGGGATTCTCGTACAGCACCTTCGTCTTGCCGCGCGCGATCTCGACGCCCTTGTTCATGTGACGCGCACCTCGGTCTGACGCGGAAACGGCGGAAGACTCTCGATGCGGTCGGCCAGGAGACGCGCGCGTTGCGGTGCGGTGCCGACGTAGCCGCTCGGATCGAGCAGCCGCCGAATTTCGGCTGGATCCACGAGCGCCGTCAACGCGCGATCCTCCGTGAGCAGACGCGAGAGCGGATTGTCCTCGCCCCGCCCGACCGCAGCCCACGCTTCCATCGACGCACTGCGCAACGCTTCGTGCAGACGCTGGCGGTCTCCGCCGGCGCGCACGGCTTCCATCATCACCACTTCCGTTCCGGCGAACGGCGCGTAGGTGCGCAGGTTCGCAGCGATTCTCCGCTCCTCGACGCGCAGCCCCTCGATCACCGTGCGAGCGAGGGTTACGATCTCGTCGGCACAGAGCAGCGCCTCGGGTAGGGTCGTGCGTCGATTCGCGCTGTCGTCGAGCGTGCGTTCCAAAAAGTTCGTCGCCGCGTTCTGCCATGCGACGTCGGCGTAGGCGGGCAACAAGCGCGCCAGCGAACCGATGCGTTCCGAAATAGTCGGATTGCGCTTGAACGGCATCGCCGAGCTGCCGACCTGCGACTCGCCGAACGGCTCGGCGACCTCGCCGAAGCCGGGGCTGCTCAGGAGACGCACGTCGGCCGCGAACTTCGAGAGCGAGGCGCCGAGGCCGGCCAGCGCCGCGAGCAAGAGATAGTCGAGCTTCCGCGGATAGGTCTGCGTGCTTACCTCGCGCGCGCGCAGCCCGAACGACTCGAGAACGTAGGCCTCGATCGCTTCCGAGCCGCCGCCGTCGCCGGCTAGCCGTTCGTAGGAGGCGGCGGTCCCTACGGCTCCGCGCAATCCCTTCGCCGTTAGATTGTCGAACGCGCAGCGTAGGTTTTCGTCGTCGATCAGCAGATCTTGCGCGTACGCCGCGAGGCGATAGCCGAGCGTCGTCGGCTCCGCCGGCTGCAGGTGCGTAAACGCCATGCACGTCAGGTCCGCGTACTCGCGAATCCTGTGACCGAACGCCCGAAGCAGCTCGTGCAGATTCTCGCCGATTAACGAAGTCGCGCGCCGCAAGCGGTACGTCTCGACGGTGTCCTCGACGTCCATCGAGGTTGCGCCGAGATGCAGCTTTCCGCCGCCGACCTGCGCCTGCGATGCGAAGACGCGTATCTCCGCCATCAGATCGTGGTGGATCTCGCGTTCGATCGCGAGCGCGGCCTCGATGTCGATCGCGCCGGCGTGCGCGCGCAAATCCTCGAGCTCCGCTTCCGCGATCAGTCCCTGCGCGGATTGCGCCTCGGCGAGCGCGACCCAAACGGCGCGCCACAGGCGCCGACGCGTGTCCTCTGAGAAGAGCGAGCGAAGCTCCGCGCGGCCGTATCTCCACGAGAACGGCGAGACGTAGGTGCGATAATCCATGGACTGCGATGCCCTTCGCCCCACGGGAAGCCGCCGCCTCGTCACCGTACTTCGCGTTAGATGAAGGTGACGCTGGCAGCGCTGTTAGCCGTCGCGGTCGGCCTCGCCGGTTGTACGAAGACCGGCACAGGAGCAAACGGACGGCACTCGTGGACCAAACCCGGGGTGCTGCGCATCGCCGTGAGCGAGGAGCCCAAAACGCTCAACGCGCTGCTGTCGGCGAACACCGTCGAGGGCTTCGTCTCTCGCTTCATGTTCGAGCCGTTGCTCTCGGCCGACGCGCGCGGCAACCCGGTGCCGATGCTGGCAACGAGCGTTCCTAACCAGGCCAACGGCGGCATCAGCGCCGACGGGCTGACGATCCGCTATCACCTGCGCGCGGATGCGAAGTGGAGCGACGGCGTACCGGTAACGTCGCGCGACGTCGCCTGGACATGGTCGGCGATCCTCAACCCAAATAACGACGTGGTCGCGCGCCACGGTTACGACGACATCCGCTCGATCGACACGCCGGACGCTCACTCCGTCGTCGTTCATTTGAAGCGGCCCTTTGCGCCCTTCGTCGACACGTTTTTCGCCGAGAGCGATCAGCCGTACGACGTAATGCCGGCTCACGTCTTGTCGCGCTACCCCGACATCAATCGCATTCCTTTCAATAACGCCCCGACCGTCGGCGACGGTCCGTTCAGCTTGGTCGCCTGGAAGCACGGCGACAGCGTTTTGCTCACCGCGAATCATTCGTTCTTCGAAGGGCCGCCCGCGCTAAACTCGATCGAGATACATTTCGTTCCGAACGAGGATACCGCGGTCAACCTCCTGCGAACGCACGCCATCGACTACTTTCACGAGGCCTCGACGCAGGTGTTTCCTTTGCTGCGGACGGTGCCCGATACGAAAATCCTGTGGGACAACGTCAACGGCTACGAAGGGATGATGTTCAACCTCTCGCATCCGATCGTTTCCGATCCTCTCGTGCGCCAAGCCATTGCCGCCGCGATCGATAAGGCGGCGCTGGCGGCGCAGCTTACACACGGCCAGGCGACTATCGCGACCGAAGATCTTCCCGACTGGATCTGGGCCTTCGATCCGCTGGTGAAAGCAGTCCGGTACGACCCGGCCTTGGCGGTCAAGTTGCTTTCGCGCACCGGCTGGGTCGCCGGCGCCGACGGTATCGTCCGCAGAGCCGGACGACCGATGCAGCTCGTGCTCGCGACCGATTCGCAAACGGCGCTGCACCGCTCCGAGAGCGTGCTCGTTCAGGCCGCGCTGCGGCGCATCGGCATCGACGTCGAGGTGAAATACTACCCGGTTGCGGTTCTGTACGCGCCGGAGGGAATGGGAGGAATCGCGCACGGCGGGAAGTTCGACTTGCTACTCTATCCCTGGGTCGCCGGCATCGATCCCGACAATTCGTCGCAGTTCACCTGCGACAACATGCCGCCGCACGGCTATAACGACTCGCGCTATTGCAGCAGCGCGATGGACGCCGCCCAAGCCCTGGCCTTGAGTCGTTACGACCGCGCCTCCCGCAAGGTCGCCTACACGCGCATCGAGCGAAGGCTCTCGATCGACAACCCGCTGGTTTTTTTCTGGTGGCAGCGGCTGCAACAGGCGATCAGCGTCGACTTCCACGGCTTCGCGCCGAACCCGGCGACCGAATCATGGAACGCCTGGCAATGGAGTATTTAAACGAGGGGTATGCCGCTCGTTTTTGTGTTAACGGGAGAGTTTTGAGAGCTCGACACTGATGCGGTCGACGAGCGCGCGATAATCATCGGGATCGCTGCCCGCGCGTCCGGTAACGATCGCTTCGATGCCGCGAACGGCCCGCTCGTACGCGATTCGCGCGCGGCGTTCTCCCACTCGGCGCGCGATCGGGCGAAGAAATCGCTCGCGCCAACGCGCGCGCGACGGGAGCTGGCCTCCGGGGCGCGCGAGCTCCCATAGATAGTTGCACTCCGTCGCCAAGGCCGAGAGGAGCGGAATCGCCGCGTTACGCGGATCGTTCGCGAAGGATTCGTGCGCGATCGCGAGTGCCTCGGTAATTCGCCCTTCGGCGAGCGCGCTCGCATACTTGTATGCCTTTGGATCCTCGATCGCCAGCGCTTCGCGCTCCAAGTCTTTTAGAGTAATTCGCTTGCCCGCGAGCGCGAGCTTCTCGAGATCGCTGCGCACCGCCGCCAGGCCGGCTTCGCTGTGAGCCAGCTCCTCGACAACGCGCGGGTCGGCCTGCGCCGCAAGCCGCCGCAACGTCTCTTCGACAAACCGCGCGCGCGCGTCTTCGCCGGCCGTCGTATCGACGCGCAGCGCCGTGCGGCCGGCCAACGCGCCGAAAGGCACCGGGCGCTGCGAGCGCGGTGAAAGCAGGTCGAGCAACACGAGCGTGTTTCCGTCCGGCACGCTCTGCGCGACCTCCAAAAGATCTTGGCGCAGCGCGGAGCGCATCGTTTGCGTCTCGGCGACGACGACCACGCGCCGATCGGCCAGGAACGGCATCGCATGCACCGCCTCGCGCACGCTCGCCGCTTCCGTTAGGTTCTCCGCAGCAAAGCGGGTGAGGTTCAGGTCGCGAACCTCCAGCGGGAGCAGTCGATCGAGGATGACCTCTAAGGCGCGGTCGGCGAGAACGCGCTCGGTGCCCTCGATCACGACGAGATTGCCGATTCCGGGTTCTTTATCGAGAAACTCGTAGAATTTCAAGCGCCGGCTAGACTGATGAACGGCCGAAGTTCGAGATCGGGAATCGACTCGGCATAGGGCGGCCGCACGATCCCGCACTCGGTGACGAACGCGGTCACCAAATGCGCCGGCGTTACGTCGAACGCCGGATTATAGACGGCCGCCTCGTCGGCCGCGACTCGCGTCCCTGCGAAGCCTGCGACTTCACCGGCGCCGCGCTCCTCGATCGGAATCGCGGCGCCGCTCGCCAGGCTAAAGTCGAATGTCGAGCGCGGCGCCGCCACGTAGAACGGGATGCCGTGGTGCGCCGCCAAGATCGCCAGCCCGTAGGTTCCGATCTTATTCGCGGTGTCGCCGTTGCGCGCGATGCGATCGGCCCCGACGATGACCAGATCCACCTTCTTCTCTCGCATCGTGACGGCGGCGGCGCCGTCGACGATGAGCACCGCTTCCACTCCCGCTTGGCGCAGCTCCAAATAGTTGAGGCGTGAGCCCTGCAAGAGCGGACGCGTCTCGTCGACGAAGGCGCGGGGCTTCTTCCCCGCGCGCTGCGCGGCGATGATGACGCCGGCCGCAGTGCCGCCTCCACCCGTCGCCAAGGGCCCGGTATTGCAATGCGTCAGGACGCGCGCGCCTTTCCGAATCAGCTCCAGGCCGTTGTCGGCGATGGCTGCGTCGATCGCGATCTGCTCTTCGTGGATCGCGCGGGCTTCTTTCAATGGATCGGCCGACGCGAGAGCGCGATCCACGGCCCAAGCCAAGTTGACGGCCGTCGGGCGCGCCTCGCGGACACGCTTCGCCGCGTGCGCAAAGGCCGTATCGTCGGCGATCGTTTGGCGCAGCAGCGCCACGCCGTAGGCGCCGAAGACGCCGATGCACGGCGCGCCGCGCACGGCCAAGCTTTTGATTGCGCCCTCGATGTCATCGACCGTCCGTGCTCGCTCGTGGCGGATTTCGGCCGGAAGCAAACGCTGATCGACATACAGCACGGCATCGCCGTCCCATGCGACGACCGTGAACGATTTCAACGCGCGCGCAAGCGCAAGGTCAGACGCCGGCGGGCACCTGAGCCGTATAGCACGTCCGGCAGTAGACCGGACGATCCCCGCGCGGACGGAAGGGCACGGTGGTTTCGACGCCGCACGCGGCGCAAACCGCGCTGAAGCTAGGACGACTCTGGGAGCCCGCGCCCGACCGGTCCGGACTCAGACCTCTGCGTGCCTGCCGGCATTCGCGGCACCGCTGCGGCTCATTCTGGAAGCCTTTCTCGGCGAAGAACTGCTGTTCTCGCAGCGAGAAAATAAACTCGCCCCCACAATCTTTACAAGTGAGAATCTTATCTTCCAACGGTTCGACTCCCATGTAGCTGAAGCTTCGCTAGATGCGACTAACGCCGCTCAGTTCCTGCGAAACCCCGCTCGGGGGACACCCCAGTTCATGCAGAGCAGCGTTGCGGCCGCGATCGCCGCGGCGTATCCCTTGTTGCCGCCCTTCGGGTCGGCGCGTTCCCGCGCTTGCGCCAGATTGTCGGTCGTCAATACGCCAAATCCGATCGGAGTGCCGGTTGCGAGCTGCACGTCCATGATGCCTCGCGCGCATTCCCCCGCAACATATTCAAAGTGCGGCGTTTCGCCTCGAATCACCGCGCCGAGCGCGACGAGCGCATCGAAGCGGTCGCTTTCGATTAAGTTCTTGCAGGCCAGAGGCAGCTCGAAGCAGCCAGGAACCTCGTGGACGCTGATGTACTCGTCGTGCACCTTGCAGTCGTGCAAAGCGCGCCTCGCGCTCTCGACGAGCTGTTCGGCTAGGTCGCCGTAAAAACGCGCGACTACGATCCCAAATCGGCGGCCGCTGCAATCGGGGAGCGCCGCTTGACGCGCGCCGTTTCGCTTCACGACGCAGCCTCGTCGTCAAGCATGTGGCCGAGTTTGGAGCGCTTTGTGGCGATGTAGTGCTTATTGTGCGGCGTGGGCGTCGTCTGCAGCGCCATACGCCCGACGATCTTCAATCCGTAGCCTTCGAGTCCGAAGATCTTCTTCGGATTGTTCGTGATTAGGCGCATCTCGCGCACTCCCAAGTCGGCGAGAATCTGCGAGCCGATGCCGTAGTCGCGTTTGTCGATCGGCAGCCCGAGCGCCACGTTCGCCTCGACCGTGTCGGCGCCGCGGTCTTGCAGCTCGTAGGCGCGCAGCTTGTTGGCCAGGCCGATCCCGCGGCCTTCTTGCCGCAAGTAAAGAAAGACGCCGCGCCCCTCCTGCGCGATCAATCGCATCGCGCCGTCGCGCTGCGCCGCGCAGTCACAGCGGATCGAGTGCAGCGCATCGCCCGTCATGCACTCCGAATGCACCCGAACGAGGATTTCCTTGCCGTTTCCTACGTCGCCCATCACTAACGCCACGTGCGTGTTTTCATCGATGGTGGTGTTGAACGCAACGCCCTTCCAAGTCCCAAGTGTTGTGGGAAGGTCGAACTCGGCGATTCTCTGCACCAACTTTTCCGTGCGCATCCGATACGCGATCAGATCCTTGACCGTGACGAGCTTGAGGCCGTGCCGGTCGGCGTAGCTGCGCAATCCCTCCAACCGTTCCATCGTTCCGTCGTCGGCCATGATCTCGCAGATCACCCCGGCCGGATAGAGTCCGGAGAGGCGCGCCAAGTCGACGGCGGCTTCCGTCTGCCCCGCTCGCACCAGCACGCCGCCTTCGCGCGCTCGCAGCGGAAAGGTGTGGCCGGGGCGCAAGAAATCCGCCGGCTGCGCCTCAGGGTCGAGCAATCTCTTGATCGTCGCCGCCCGATCGTGCGCCGAGATTCCCGTCGTCGTCATGCCGCGCGCCTCGACTGAAACGGTAAACGCCGTCTCGTGCACGGCCGTGTTGTCGCGCACCATCTGAGGAATGTGCAGCTCGTCGAGGCGAGCCCCGACCATCGGCACGCAGATCAACCCGCCGGCGTGCTTGCGCATGAAATTGATCGCGTCGGGAGTGACCATCTGCGCGGCCATGACGAGGTCGCCCTCGTTCTCGCGATCCTCGTCGTCGAGCACGACGATCATCTTGCCAACGCGGACGTCTACGATCGCGTCCTCGATCGAATCGAAGGGACTCGGCTGCTCGGCGAGCTGCTCGCCCAACGCGGGTAGGACGTGCGCCAGCCGCTGAAGCGTGCGGTAGGACGGTTCTCGCCGGTCCGCGCGGAGCAGCGAAATAGCCGATTCCGTAAGGCCGGCGCTTTCGGCCAGATCGGCGGCGGTGATCCCCGCCTCCTCCATCGCGGAGTTGAGAAGGTGCGCAAAGCGGCTCATAACTATCTAGCCTAAGGGGAACTTTACAAATGTCAAGATGATATACCTGAGGCACCTAACAATGCCACCCTGTTGGCACCCGGTCGGTAGATACTCAAAGCATGAAAACGCCGACCACCCTGCTCGAAGCCGTCACCTTCTTCTCCGACCCCGAAGTGGCTTGGGCTTACGCCGTCAAGAACCGCTGGCCGAACGGCGTGGCCTGCCCCCGCCTTGGTTGCGGGTCCGCTTCCGTCCAAGTCATCGCCACGCGCAAGAAGTGGCGTTGCAAGGATTGCAAGCGGCAGTTTTCCGTCCGGGTTAACTCGATCTTCGAGTCGTCCTTGATTCCGTTGACCAAGTGGCTCCCTGCCGTTTGGCTCCTTGCCAACACAAAGAACGGAACGTCCTCCCATGAGTTGGGGCGCGCGCTCGGCGTCACGCAAAAAACGGCTTGGTTTATGCTTCACCGCATCCGCGAAGCGATGGCTCCAACCGACAACAGAATGTTCGACGGTGAGGTTGAAGCGGACGAAACCTTCGTAGGCGGAAAGAAGCGCGCCACGATGGTTACGGGCCTCGGATTCCGCAAGATGAAGCATGGGCCGACCGAAGGCAAGACGATGGTGTTCGGGATGGCTGAGCGTAACGGGCGTGGTATGAGCCGGGTTAAGGCGATGGTTGTCGGCGGACGCAAGCGGTCGGAACTGCTTCCCCATATCCGCGCTAGCGTTTTCCCTGGCTCCGCGATCTACACAGACGCTCTGCTCTCTTACCGGAACCTCCCGGACTACGCGCACCGCTTTATTGACCATGCAGTAACCTATTGCGAGGGTCGGGTTCACACGAACACTATCGAAAACTTTTGGTCGTGCCTTAAGCGGACACTTCACGGAACCTACATCGCTCCGCGTCCCTTCCACCTCGATGCCTACGTTGACGAGCAGGTGTTCCGCTTCAATGCCCGCGAGCGAAACGACGCCGAGCGTTTTGTGACGACCCTGAAGAACACCGATGGCAAACGGCTTAGGTACAAGACGCTGATTTGCGCTAACCCGTCGTTCCGTATTGGGCAGAATGGCCCTATTCATCGGCCTCTCCCTCAGTAGGTGGAACCCCGCCTTCCAGGATTTCCTCGGCATCTTCTTCAGGCTCTGGAACGCGCTTTGGCGGCTGCTTTCCAGCCCGGAAAATGCGAGAGAGAAGGTCATCGAAGCGCTCCATCGGGGTTTTATCGTTACTCTCCACTAAAAATATCCGTTCTTCAACCATACCAGAGGGGGCGGCTTCCCTACAACCGGATGCGCTGGAATATCTGGTCTAAGCATAGCGCTGTTTGGACCATATTTGTCGTTCTTCTCGTCGGAGGAAACAAGGTTCCAACGTATAGATAGTTTTCGTCCGGCCTCAGTCGTAAGTCTCAAATCTACCCATAGCGGTTTGTGCATTACCTCCACCTGATCGGAATAGGTGAAAGACACGATCCCATCTGCGGCATGATGAGCGGGTATAGTTACGGCGTCCATACGAGATAAATTTAATGTGCTGTCCAATTCGCTGTTTAGCGAGCGGCCATCGAAGGTCCAATACAATTGCTTTGCCGGTATCGCTCTCAAATTAATCACCGAGCCGTTGTAGAACATAATGGCAGAACAGGCTATTACCGCGTCATCGTAGGCGCTGCTGTTATAAATCCGTATATAGAAGGCTACATTAGATGGAGTAATAGCCTCACCATTAAGATGAGTGTCATACCGAGCCCAAATCGGAGCGGCCTGCCAAGATGCGTCTCCGACCCAAGCCCCAAGCATCGTTATTGGATTGGGAGCGGACAGGGAGTTATATATCCCTCCGCCTCCAATAAAGAGCAGTGCAAGCAGAGCCGATATAAACGTCGGAAGCCATGATCGCTGCGTACCTGGCGATGGATCACCGGGGTGCAATCGCTCCAGCGTGATTACGCGCTGGGCTAGAACTACGAAGCCAGGCACCAAGATCGTAAGTAATAGTATTGCCGCCCAGATCACAATTCCAAAATCCAGGTGTGGAAAGGTCGGCAAATCGAGGAAAAATGTACCGAGGGTAGACCAAGCGCCGAGAAAGATAACAAGTCCTGTGACCCACCACTCGGTAGGCGCGTAAGCAAGCCGGACAATACGCCACCACGTGGGAATTTCGGCGCGAATAGTCGCCCAACGATCTTCCACGAAGGCTTTACTGCTCCAACCGGGGCGAGCATCCCCTCGCCAAAATGGGACCGCCTGGTGCCCCAGGTATATCGTCCCCACAAATGTCAAGTACGCCTCGCGGACTCCGCTTTTTTGCCAGGGATGATGACCTAGGATACCTAAGTGGCGCGGCCCAGAGTGAGGAGCCCTTTCATGCGCACACTCCCTCGATGCACGACTCGCGCCCGCCTTCTTCGGCGCTGCCCTTCCTTCCGGCCGATCTAGAGGAGCAACTATGCTGCACCGCTTCAATCTATCGCTACCGATCGTCGCACTAGCGTTTTCAATCGGATGCGCGCAGAGCTCGACGCCCAGCGTCGTCGGTTATCCTGGAAGTCAGGGTGCCGATCGCATCGTGCCTCCAGATTTAAAGACTCCGATCCTCATCACGCTCAACACGCAGACCAGCGCGCTCGAATACTGGCCGATTCAGCCCGGCGGCAGCACGACGCCGAAAACGCTCTCCGCTCCGCTGGGAATCTACCAGTCATACGGGTTGGTCGCAAATCGCGACACCGTTGCGCTCGCCAACTATTCTCCGGCCGAAGTCGTAACGTACAACGTAAAGACCAAGGCTTCGAAGGTGCTCTCAGATCCCTACGGAGGTCCCGTCGACATCGCAATCGACAAGAGCGGAACGCTCTACGCCCTAAACATCAAAAACGTCGCAGTCTTCAAGGCTGGCTCCTCGCAGCCGTCCGAGCTTTCATGTTCGTCGATGACCGAAGGCATAGCCATCGCCGTCGACGACGAGGGTAACGTCTACGTCAACGGTTATGGGCCCGGGAGCTTCATGGGCGTCGTCGAGTATCGTGCCGGCTCGGACAATTGCAGGGTGTTGCATCTGCGCGTCGAGCGCGGTTATGCCGGCGGCATCGGAGTCGATCCAAAGACCGACGCGCTGATCGTCGTCGACAATCCCAACCTCTGCGCCGGCGGGCTTGAGGGCCGGATGATCATCTATCCCAAGCCATATCTGCAAAGGACGTCGCGCCGACGCAACCTCGGCGCCACGTATTGCGCCGGAACGTTCCGTCTCAACTCGCTCTCGAACCTCAACTTCGTTTCCGACTCCACGGTTAGCGCGGGCTATCCAATCATCGATCAGGAGACGTACCCGAGCTCGAAGCCCGAGGGGGTTTACCAAGATGGCCGCTACCCGCAAGGCACGTTCGGCGGCTTCACGACGATCCCGAACACCCTGCCCAACTAGCCTCTGACCTTGCCGCCCTCAAACTCCGGGCGGCAAGGCTTTCCCATACTTGAAACGAGTGTTTCAATTATGCTAGGATAGCCCGT
Source organism: Vulcanimicrobiota bacterium (assembly GCA_963759245.1). GTDB lineage: Bacteria > Vulcanimicrobiota > Vulcanimicrobiia > Vulcanimicrobiales > Vulcanimicrobiaceae > Cybelea. Next base: position 1,524,944 of record CAVWYN010000003.1, read on the forward strand.
GTCGAGAACCGCGGACGAGGCGCGGCGCGCCGAGCTGCTCGAGCGAGCAGTCGACTACGTCTGCCGCCATGGCTTGGCCGAGCTCTCGCTACGGCCCCTCGCCAAGGCGGTCAAGTCGAGTCCTCGGGTCCTGCTCTATTATTTCGGATCGAAGGAGAATCTGGTTGTCGAGATCGTTCGGCGCGGGCGCGCGAGGCAGCGCAGCATGATGGCCAACCTCAAATTCACCGACCTGTCCCCGCGCGAAGTATCGCGGACGCTCTGGCGCGAGTGGAGCAAGCCGGAATGGGAACCGCTCACCCAGCTGTCGTTCGAGATCTACGCGCTCGCGTTGCGCGACCGTTCGCGCTTTCCCGGATACCTCGACGACTCGATTCACGAGTGGCTCGACGCTTTGGAAGCCTGCACGATGCTGCCCGGCTACACGCGCCGGGAGGCGGACGCACTGGCCACGCTCCTAATCGCGGGCTTTCGCGGCTTTCTGCTCGATCTTCTGGCGACGCACGAGCGCGAGAGAATCGATCGCGCGGTCGATCTATGGCTTTCGCTACTCTACGAAATGTCCGCCGAGGACGATGATGCTGCCGGCTGAGACGGTGCGCCGCGGCGCGACGATCTTCATCTTCGTCACGGTGCTGATCGACATGCTCACGTTCGGCATGATCGGGCCGGTCTTACCCAAGCTGATCGCGAGCTTCGTCGGCGACAACTACTCCCACGCGGCGCAGATCATCGGGATCTTCGCCACCGTGTGGGCGTTGATGCAGTTCGTCTGCTCGCCGTTGCTCGGCATGCTATCCGACCGCGTCGGGCGCCGGCCCGTGATCCTTCTCTCCAACGCGGTGACGGCCGTCGACTACGCGATCATGGCGCTCGCCCCGAACCTGTGGTGGCTGTTTGCGGGGCGCGTGCTGTCGGGAATCGCGACCGCGAACATGACCGCGGCGAGCGCCTACATCGCCGACGTCACGCCGCCGGAGAAACGAGCCGCGGCATTCGGCGTGATCGGCAGCGCGTTCGGCCTCGGCTTCGTGCTCGGTCCGGCAATCGGCGGCATCGTGGGAAACATCAATCCGCGGCTAACGTTCTGGGCCGCCGCCGGCTTCGCGCTGCTCAACACGCTCTATGGGCTCTTCGTCTTGCCGGAATCGCTCGCCGCCGAAAACCGGACGCGCAGACTCGAATGGAAGCGCGCGAACCCGATCGGATCGCTCCGGCTGCTTCGCTCGCATCACGAACTGTGGGGCTTGACGTGGGTGAACTTCATCACCTACACGGCCCACGAAGTCTTTCCAAACATTTGGGTGATCTACTGTATCGCGGCATTCGGCTGGAGCACCGGCAGCAACGGCTTGACTCTCGCGCTCGTCGGCGTCGTCTCCGCGATCAATCAGGCGACGATGGTTCGGCCCGTCGTCGCGCGCCTCGGCGAGCGAAGGGTGCTGCTTGCGAGCCTGGGGCTCGCCGTCGTTGGGCTCGCGCTGCTCGGCACCAACAATGGAATCATCTTCCTGGTCGGAGCGGTGCTCATCGCGCTGCCGATGTATCAAGCCTCGTCGCAAGCGTTGATGACGCGCCGAGTCGGCGCCACGGAACAGGGCGAGCTGCAAGGCGCGCTCGGCTCCGTGCGCGGCATCTCCATGTTGATCGGCCCGTTGATCTTCACGCTGACGTTCGCACAGTTTGCGGGACCCTGGCGCTCGTTGGGATTGATCGGTGCGCCATGGCTCTTGGCGGCGCTGATGTACGCCGTAGCTCTTTTCGTAGGCTGGCGGGTCACAACGCGCGCAGACGACGCGGTATTTTCGATTCCCGAACCCGCGCCGCCGCTCTACGCCGAAAACTAACTCGGTGGAAAGACGACGATCGGCTTGATCGTTCGGGATTCCGCCAGCGCACGATAGGCTCGAGGGAGCTCGTCGAGCGTGACGAGCTCCGCACCGATCTTCTGCGCGGTGACGACGCCCTTGGCGATGAGCTCGAGCGCGGCGCGCGTATCGTCGGGCCCGCACGAATAGCTGGCGACCAAGCGAAGATCGCCGAAATAAAACTTCGCAGAGTCGGCGCTCACGGCAACGTCCGGAGGAAACGGCGTGAACATCACGACCGTGCCGCCCGGCGCCGCCGCCTCGATCGCCGTTTGCAGCGCGGCCGGCGTTCCCGGCCCGCAGATGACGACGTCGGCGCCGTCGCCGAGCGCGCGCCGCGTTTCGTCCGGATGAAACGACGTCGCTCCGTTGCGCTCAGCCGCGTCGCGGCGCTGCGCGATGAAATCGCTGCCGAAGACTTCGGCCCCCAGTTTGCGCGCCGCCAACACGTGCAGCAGCCCCATGACGCCGAGGCCGATCACGTAGCACCGATCGCCCGCGCGCAAGCCGCTGCGCCGCAATGACTTAACCACGCAGGCGAGCGGCTCGACGAGCGCTGCATCGGGAAAGTCCACGTGAGCCGGCAGCGGCAGCGTATCGCCGAGATTCTCACGGGCGACGCGAAAATATTCGGCCATCGCGCCGGGATCGATCTTGGTGCTGCGCCACGTCACGCACTGCACGTAATGGCCGCGCAAGCAGGCGCGGCACCCCAGACACGGCGCGTGATGGTGCACGAAGACGCGATCGCCGACCGAAAAGCGGCCGTCGCGCGTCTGCGCGACGACGCCGGCGGGCTCGTGTCCGAGCACGAGGGGCGCCTTGCGCCGGATGTACCACCCCATGACGTCGCCGCTGCAGATGCCGCTCGCCATCGTGCGAACGAGGATCTCTCCGTCGTGCAGTTCGGGAACGGGACGCTCCTCGATGCGAATGTCGTCGACGTCGTAGAGCACCGCCGCGCGCATCGTCGGCCGAGTCATGGCTCGATCAACGCTTTCATGCCCTCGCCGGCGTCGAGGGTCGCGAATGCATCGACGATTTCACTCAAACGAAAGGCGTGCGTTATGAGCCGCGGCAGCGGCAGCACGCGCGCCGCGGTGAGCTCGTAGGCCACGCGCACGTCCGCGGGCCTAAAGTGAAACGGGGCGAGCAGCTGGACTCCGTCATAGTGCAGGCGCGCCGCGAGGAACGAGACGCGTGCCTCCGCGGGCAACCCCGCAAAGAACGAGACGCGCCCGCCGCGACGGACCACCGACGGCGCGCTCTCCCATATCTCGGAGCTCCCGGTGCACTCGATCGCGGCATCGGCGCCGCGCCCTTGGGAGCGCTCCGAGATGACGTCGCGGATGGAGCGCTCGTGCACGTCGAAACTCTGCAACCCGAGCTCGCGCGCGAGGGCCACGCGCTCCGGGCGGCGGCCGAAGAGCACTGCGTCGACGCCCTGGCGCTGCAGCAAGAGCGCGTGCAGGATGCCGAATGCGCCGTTACCGATGACGGCCACGATCGATCCGCGCACCGGCGCGAGCGCTCGAATCGAATGCGTGACGCAGGCGAGCGGCTCCAGAAACGCGCCTTCGGCATAGCTCACGTCGGGCGGCTTGAGAAAGCAGTTCCGATCTACAACGCGTTTTGGCACCGCGATCGTATCGGCATAGGCGCCCAAGATCATGGATGGCATGATCGTCTCGCAGAGCTCTTCCTGCTCCCGAGCGCACCAAAAACACTCGCCGCACGGCGCGGTGTGCGCGCACATGACCGCATCGCCGGGCGCAAAACTCGTAACGCCGGCGCCGATCGCGGCAACGTCGCCCGAAAATTCGTGGCCGAAGCGCGTCGGCATCGGCATCTTCGGATGCCCGCGCCGATAGGTCTTCAGATCGGTTCCGTCGGTCAACGCCGCGCGGACGCGCACGACGATTCCACCCGGAGGCGCCTGCGGCTCCGGCTCTTCGCGAAGCTCGATCTGCTTCGGCGCAACAAGCATCGCTACACGCACGCGAGCAGCGCCGTCCTAATCGGTTCCGGCAACGGGCAGCTCTTCTTCGTGACGGCGTCGATGGCGGCAACGATCAGCGTCACGGCCGCACCCGGCTGACCGGTGTGCTCGTTGAAGAAAACCGTTTTCCAGCGCACGCTCGACGCACCGACGCGCTCGATATGCGTTCGCATGCGCATCCAATCGCTCATGAAGGCCGGAGTGTGATACTCGGCCTCGACGCGGACGCGGGGCAGCCAGAATCCGTACTCGCCGAACACGCTCTCGTATGGAAAGCCCAGCTCCGCAAAGAGCTGCATCTCGGCATACTCCGCGAACCGTGAATAGGCCGCGAAATACATGATCCCGGCGATGTCGACGTCCGCCCACTGCACCTGCAGCCGGCTCTCGAAGACCCGCACACCGGCGGGCAACGTGTCGCGGAATTTTGTCACCCTTCGTTCCTCGACTCCGCTCGGGATGACGAGCTCAGGGTGACACAAACCTGGTACGCATACCGGGCGATGGGATCGACTTCGAGATTCACGCGAGTGCCCGGCGGACGCGAGCCCAGAGTCGTACGCGCGAGCGTCTCGGGAATCAAGGCCACCTCGAACCACTCTTCCTCCATCGCGGCGACGGTAAGACTGACCCCGTCGAGAGCGACGAAACCTTTGAGCGCGAGCATCGGCGCCACACGAGCGGGAGTCTCGATCCGCAGCCGTTCACCCTGCCCCTCGGGAGTTCTCAGCAGGACGCGCGGCGCCGCATCGACGTGTCCGTAGACGAAGTGCCCGCCCAGCCGATCGCCGGCGCGCAGCGCGTACTCGACGTTGACCACCTCGCCCGCCGTTCTATCGCCCAGCGTGCTGCGCGCGAGCGTCTCCGGAATCACGTCGAACGTGACGACTTCGCCGTCGACGGCGGTAGCCGTAAGGCAGACCCCGTCGATCGCGATGGAGTCTTTCGGCTGCGGACGCTCCGATCGCGCGCCCTCGCACCGCACCGTAAGCGTCGCACCGCCGCTCTCGATCTGCTCGAGCGCGGCGACGACTCCGCGATATTCGATTAAACCGCTAAACATCACTTGTCATCCTGAGCGGAGTCGAAGGATCCCGACAGTATAACATCTTCGCCGGCTCGTTCGATGCGGTCGAAGCGGGCGCGCATGCCGCCCAGATCCACCCCGCTCAGCACGGGCACGGCATCCTCGCCGCGTAAGAAGACCGGAGCGATCGCCCAGTAGAAGCGATCCGCCTGCCGCGCCGCGATGAGACTCGCGGCCAGCCTAGGGCCTCCCTCGCAAAGTACGCTGAAGATGCCGCGCGTGCGCAAGGTCCGCATCGCTTCGTGCAAGTCGAGCGTCGACGCGTCGTCGGCGCCAACGCCGACGACGTCGGCCACCTGGTGTAGCTCCGCGAGACGACCGCTAATGCCGGCCGGGGTGAGCACGATCGTCTTCGCATAGCCCTCCGCCGGGGCAAACACCCGACTGCGCGGCGACAGCGCACCGGTCTCGGAAACCACGATCCGCGCGTACGACCGAAGCCGAACGCGTGGCGGCCGTACCGTGAGCAGCGGGTCGTCGACCCGGATGGTCTGCGCGCCGACCATCACCGCGTCGTACGCGATTCGCAGCTCGCGCACGTAGCTCTGCTCTTGGACGGAGCCGAGATGCTCGCGAACGCCGGCATGACTCGCGACGGCGCCATCGAGCGACATCGCCATCTTCACGGCGACGTACGGACGGTCGCTCCCGGCCGCGCGCGAGAAGTCCTCGATGAGATCGCGCGCAACGCGATCGTCGGCGATCGTAACCGCAACGCCGCGTTCGCGCAGCTCAGCCGCGCCGCCATGGCCGGTCGGGTCCCGCGTTCCCGCCACGACGCGCGCGATACCCGCCGCGACTAGCGCTTGCGTGCACGGCGGCGTGCGCCCAACGTGCAGACAGGGCTCGAGCGAAACGTAGATTGTGGCGCCGCGCGCGGCGGAGCCGGCCTGCCGTAGCGCGTTCACCTCGCCGTGCGCCTCGCCGGCGCGGTGATGGTATCCTTCGCCGACGAGGCGGCCGTCGCGTACGACGACCGCACCCACCGGCGGATTCGGCGAGGTACTGCCGATTCCGCGCGCTGCAAGCTCGTAGGCGCGCTGCAAATAGAGTTCGTCGAGCGGCGTCAGCCCGGCGTCGTTGTTCTCCACGGTTGGCGGCTGTTCGCCACGGCGATGACGACGGCATCCTCGGCGATGCCGCCGGCTTCGCGCACCGCCGCGGCGCAATCCCGCAGCGTCGAGCCGGTCGTGCAAACGTCGTCGAACAGCGTTACGCGCTGGCCCGCGACGTTCGCAGCATTACATGCGAATCGTCCATGCGCCGCGAGACGCTGCGTTCGCGACCGGCCGCGTTGCGCGTCGCCCGCATGCTGCTCTAGCGCCGGAAGCACGCGCGCCCCCGCGAGCTCCGCTGCATGGCGTGCGACGAGCGCTACGCCATCGACGCCGCGCACTCGCCGGCGTTTGGACGTCGTTGGAATCGGCACGAGCAGAACCCCGTTCTTCACCAGCGGCGCGACCATGCGGCCCAGCGCGGCGGCGACGTCGCGCCGTCCGTCCTTCAACGCGAGCACCGCCGCGCGCAGCCCGTCCTCGTACGCTCCGAGCGCGGCGACGGTAAGCGACGGCAATCGCACGCGCAGCGCGCCGCCGCTCGGCGCGCAGCTGCCGCACAATCCCACTCCGAGCGCGTTGCACCCCGCGCACTGCGGCGGAAAAAGGAGATCGAGCAGCACACCCAACGCCATGCGGCTCGATCACGACGGAGTCATCGGCCGGCAAGCTCACCTACGACTAGGAAGGTGCTCGCTTCCCGCGGAATCGCTTTATTCCGGAGCTACTGAAAAGGAGCGAAAATGCGCAATTGGAGCGTTCCGTCTCTTCTCATTTTCTTCGTACTCGGCGGATGCGGAGCTGCGCCACGCGACCAAACGGTACGAACGTACTACATCGCGGCCGACGAAGTGGCGTGGAACTACGCGCCAAACGGCATCGACGACGTGAGCGGCAAGCCGTTCGACGACATGGAACGGGCATATGCAGTACGCAGCCGGCACCATATCGGCAGCGTCTATCTCAAGGCCATCTACCGCGAATATACCGATGCGTCGTTCACAAAAATCAAACCTCGGCCCGCCGATCAGGGTTATCTCGGCTTTCTTGGTCCGATCATTCACGCCGAGGTCGGCGACGAGATCAGAATAGTATTCAAGAACAACGCGTCGCGTCCGTACAGCATGCATCCTCATGGCGTGTTCTATGAAAAAGCCTCGGAGGGAATGGCGTATCACGACGGCAGCTCCGCCGCCGGCAAGGTGGGCGGTGCCGTCCCGCCGGGTCACACCTACACGTACACATGGCAAGTTCCCGATCGCGCTGGGCCCGGTCCGCAGGATCCGAGTTCCATCGTATGGCTCTACCATTCGCACGTGGACGAACAGAGAGACGTCGACTCCGGCTTAGTCGGCGCGATCGTCGTGACCGCGCGCGGCATGGCTAATCCCGATGGAACGCCGCGCGACGTCGATCGCGAGTTCGTCACGCTCTTCCACATCGTCAACGAAAACCAAAGCTGGTACTTCGACCATAACGTTGCAACGTACGTCCCGGCGCTGAAGCGTTCCCAAAGAGCCGAAGCGATCCCCATCGATTCCGACGGCGCGTTTACGCTGAACGGCAGCGGCTTCGCCGACGCCAACTTCAAGGCGAGCATCAACGGTTACATCTACGGCAACGGGCCCAAGATGGTCATGCAGCGGGGTGAGCACGTGCGCTGGTACGTAGTCGACGTCGGCAACGGCTTCGACTTCCACACCCCCCACTGGCACGGAAACACCGTTCTGTGGGATAAGCAGCGAACCGACGTTATCGCGTTATCGCCCGCTCAGATGACGACGGCAGACATGGTGCCCGACGACGCCGGAGTCTGGTTGTTCCATTGCCACGTGGCCGATCACATGGATGCGGGAATGAGCGCCTTCTACCAGGTCTTGCCGTAGCGCCGTCGCTCTAGCGAGCTATTCGTCGGCGACGAGCGCGTTTTCCAAAACGCTCTCCGGTCGCACGAAATAGTCGTTGCCGACCACCGTGTCGCGCAGGTGGGCGCGCTCTCCGATTCTCGCGCCCTGCCACACAATCGTGCGCGCAAGCCGCGCGCCCGCTTCGATGCGGACGCGATCGTCGACGACACATGGCCCCTCGATCGAGACGCCGTCGCCGACGCTAACGCCGGCGCCGAGCCGCACCGGCCCGTCGATGCGCACCTCCCTCCCGATCGTCGCCGACGGATCGACGCCGTTGGGGCTGGTCTGCGGGATACGCACGATTCCGCGCACGACGTCGTAGCTCGCGCGGCGGTACTCTTTCGGAGTGCCGATGTCCGCCCAGTAGGCGCCGCGCGCGTCGAAACCATAGAACGCTTCACCCGCGGCTTGCAGCCCGGGGAAAACCTGATTGCCGAAGTCGTAGAACGCGCGCGGCGGAATACGTTCGAAGATCGCCTGCGAAAACACGTACACGCCGGTGTTGACCAACTTGCTGCGCTCCGTGCCTTTGGGAGGCTTCTCCTGAAATCCGGCGATCTTCCCGCGCTCGTCGAGCACGACGACGCCGTACTGATCGACCTCGCTGCACTCGACCAGTCCGATCGTGGCGATCGCGTCGCGCTCGCGGTGGAACGCTATGAGGCGGTCGAGCCGTAGATCGGTGACCTCGTCGCATCCGATCACGAGGAACGTCTCCCCAGCGAAGAACGACTCGATGTTCTTCACCGCACCGGCGCTCCCAAGCAGCTCCGGTTCGTGCGAGTAATGCAGCCTCACGCCAAATTCGGATCCGTCGCCGAGGGTGCCAACGATCGCGTCGGCGAGGTAGTGCACGTTGATCGCGATCTCGTCGAAGCCGTACGCCTTGAGATAGCGCAGCAGGTGCGCCGCGTTCGCCACCCCCGCGACCGGCACGAGCGGTTTGGGAACTAGCTTCGTAAGCGGATAGAGGCGCGTCGACAGACCGCCCGCCAAAATCATCGCCTTCACGAGCGGACCACGCTCTTCTGCGTGCGCCGAAGCGCGTCGAGCGCGACCAGTCCGACGAATCGCGGCAGCGCGAGCTGCCGTCGCCAGCGTCGCGGCTCCTTTGCGAGGCGGTAGAGCCATTCCAAGCCCAGCCGGCGCGCGAACGTAGGCGCGCGTTCGATTCGTCCCGCGATGACGTCGAACGAACCGCCGACGCCGATCCCAACGCCGCAACCGCTTTCCCGCAGATGTTCTGCGAGCCAGTACTCTTGGCGGGGAGAGCCGATGCCGGCCAAGAGCAGCTTGGCGCCGCTCGCGGCGATCTCTCGGACGATGCCCGGAACCTCCGCATCCGCGAAGAAGCCGCTGCGCGTGCCGGCAATTTGCAGGCTCGCAAAGCGCTCCTTCAAGCGCGCCGCTGCATCGGCGGCGACGCCGTCCGCGCCGCCGAGCAGATAGACCTGCATCCCGGAGTCTGCGGCGCCGGCACAAAGACGCTCGATCAGCTCGACGCCCGTAACGCGATCGCGCAGCGACGCGCCGCGCCAGCGTGCTACTATCAGCAAACCGACGGTATCGCAGAGAGAGAGCGCGCAATCGTTGACGATCGAACGAAAGCGCGCGTCGCGCTGCGCGTACACCACCATCTCCGTTCCCAGCGTGACGACCTGCGCGCCCTTCGCCTCGCGCGCCAGCGCGAGGATGCGAGCCGTCGCCTCGTCGGCATCGATTGCATCGAGGCGGCAGCCGAGGATCTCCAGCGACTTCACCGAGATTCGACTGGATGCGAGGCGTAAGGAGCCAGCAGCGGACGCAACCGATCGGCGACCGCGAGCGGGATCTCGTCGAGCGGCAGGCGGCACGCGCCCACCTTGAAGCCGAGTTGGCCCATCGCCCACTTCACCGGGATCGGACTCGTCGTCGCAAATAGCGCGTCGATCAGCGGCAACAGCGACGCGTGAATTTGCGCCGCTTCCGCGACGCGACCGGCCCGATACGCGTCCAGCATCCGGCGATACTCGGGCGAGCAGAGATGCGATGCAACGCCGACGACGCCGTCGGCTCCGAGCGCCAAACACGGCAGAAAGAGATGATCGTCGCCCGACCAGACGATGAAACCGGGGCGCCTTCCCGCCAGGATCGTTCCGATCTGCTTCAAGTCGCCGCTCGACTCTTTGACGCCGACGATGTTCGAGTGATCGTCCGCGAGCTCCAACAGCGTTTCCGGCAGCATATTCGCGCCGGTGCGGCCGGGAATGTTGTAGATCACGATCGGCAACGTCGTCGCTTCGGCCAGTGCGCCGAAGTGCTCGATCATCCCGTGCTGCGTCGGTTTGTTGTAGTAGGGAACGACGGCCAGGATCGCATCGACGCCCGCGGCTTCGGCCGCCTCGACCGCCGCGATCGACTCGCGAGTCGAGTTCGTTCCCGCATTTGCGATCACCACCGCGTCGCCCCCGACGCCGTTCTTGATCGACCTCCAGAGCGCGACGCGCTCGCCGGCGTCGAGGGTCTGACCCTCGCCGGTCGAGCCGGCCACGACGAGCCCGTCGTTTCCCCGTGCGACGAGCCAGCGCGCCAAACGCTGCGCCTCCGAAAGATCGAGCTGTCCGTTGTCGTCGAACGGCGTCACCATCGCCGTCACGATCGCGCCGAGTTCAACGCTCATGCAACCGGATCTCCTTTGTCGAGGCCAAACTGCTCGTGAACCGCGTTCTCGGCGCGTGACACTTCAGACTCCGGCACGAGAATCGAGATCGTGACGTTGCTGTCGGTGCAATGGATGATCTCGACGTCGACGCGCGAGAGCGCCTCTACGACTTGATGCACGACGCCGGGTGCGTCGCGCATGCCGGTTCCGACGATCGACAGTTTGGAGCATCCTTCGCGCACGCGCACGGCGAGGTTCAAGTCGCCGAGAAGCCGCCGGATCTCACCCCCGCGATCGCCGTCGACGACGAATGCGACGCCGGCTTGATTGATCGTGACTTGGTCGATCGAGATTACGGCATCGGCGACGCGGCGGAACATTTCGAGCTCGGTCTCCATGCGCCGGCGCGGCGATTCGATGTCTCCCCGAATGATCCGCACCCACGTCAAGCGTCCCGACGCGGTCACGCCCGTAACGGGACGGTGATGATCGACGTTTTCATCGACCACCGTACCGCGATCGGTATGCAGGCCCTTGATCGTGTAGGCCGTACCGGTGCGATTCGCGTAGTCGGCAGCCTTGGAGTGCATGACCTTCGCGCCGTGACTCGCCAGCTCGTTCATCTCAGCCAACGATGCACGCTCGATCGTGCGCGCCTCTGGGATGCGGCGGGGATCGGCGGTCATCGCGCCGCTGACATCCGTGTAGATATCGACGCGCTCGGCCTCGAGCGCGTGGCCGATCGCGATAGCCGAGAGGTCCGTTCCTCCGCGACCGAGCGTCGTGATCGTACCGTCCTCGGTCGCGCCCTGGAATCCCGCGACCACCGCGACGATCCCGCGTTCGAGCAGTTCGTAAACGGCGCGCGGCTCTACCCGCAGGATGGTCGCGTCGCCGTGACGCCGATCGGTGACGATTCCGGCGCGCGCGCCGGAGAGCGCGACGGCGTCGATGCCGTGCGCGATCAACTCCTCGGCGAAAACGGCCGCCGCGATCAGCTCGCCCGCCGCGAGCAGTATGTCGGTATTGACCCCACCCGCGCCGCTCGCGATGAGCTCGAGCAGCGTATCCGTTGCGTACGCGTCGGGCGACCGGCCCATCGCCGAGACGACTGCGACGATCGCAAACCCGGCCTCGCGCGCGTCGCGGACGCGCGAAGCGGCCACCGCGCGGCGATCGCGCGTCGCGAGGGAGGTCCCGCCGAACTTGAGCACGGCGATGCGTGCAGTCGCGTTCACGCCGATACGTATCCTTTGGAGAGGAGCAGCTCGAGGATCTGCACTGCATTGGTCGCCGCGCCTTTACGCAGCTGGTCGCCGACGCACCAAAACGCAAAGTCGCGCCCCTTGTCATCCTGAGCCGAGTCGAAGGAGCGCAGACGGGCGACGTGCACCGCGTCGCCGCCCTCTACCTCGCGCGGCGTCACGATGCCCTCACGGTGGAAGACGATGCCGGGCGCCGTTTCGAACGCCGTCGCCAGCTCCGCGACGCTGGTCGCGCGCTGCGTCTCGACGAAGACGGCCTCGCTGTGGGCGGTTCGCACGGGCACGCGCACGGCCGTAACGCTCACCGGCAGGTCCGGCAAATCGAGCATCTTGCGCGTTTCGTCGCGGACCTTACGCTCTTCTCCGCTCCATCCCGACTCGTCGAGCGGGCCGACCTGGGGCACGACGTTGCGCGCGAGCGGCCGGGGAAAGACGGACGGCGCGGGCTCGGCAGCGCCGGATGCAACGGCGCGTTCCTGCGCCAGAAACTCGTCGAGCCCGGGTCGACCGGCTCCGCTCGCCGCCTGATAGGTGGCGACGCGCACGGATCGCAGGCCCGCCGTGTCGCGTATCGGACGCAGCGCCGTGCAGAGCACGATGGCCGTGCAGTTCGCCACCGGAAAGAGGCGATGCTCGGCACGGAGCGCGTCGGCATTGACTTCGGGAACGATGAGCGGGACGTCGCGGCGCATGCGAAACGTCGCGCTGTTGTCGATGACGACCGAGCCGCGCTCGAGCAGCGCGGGGGCATATTTCTCGCTCGCGTCCTCGCCCCCAGCGAAGAAGACCACGTCGAATCCGCGCAATGCATCGTCGGAAGTGGGCCGAACGTCGAGCGCCTTTCCGCGAAAGCGAATCGCTGCGAAGCGTTCGCGCGATGCAAACGGCCCGAGCGCCTCGATCGGCAGCCTCCGCTCTTCCAAGACGCGGACGATCGTCTCGCCGACGACGCCGGTGGCGCCGACCACCGCGACGTTCACGACGCACCCCCCGCGAGAATCGAATCCAAACCGACCGACAGACCGCGGAGATGCCGGACGGCACGCACGGCCGCAAGCATTCCTGCGACGAACGATTCGCGCGACAGGGAATCGTGGCGGATCGTCAAGAGCTCTCCCGCTCCCCCGAACAGCACCGCTTGATGCGCGAGAAGTCCGGGCAGACGGACGCTGTGAATCGCGGGCGCCTTACCGCTGACGCGCTCGACGAGCAACGCCGTTTCACGGGCGGTTCCCGATGGCGCATCTTTCTTGCCCGCGTGGTGCATTTCGAGGATCTCGGCATCGCGGAAGAATCGAGCCGCTTCGCGTGCGAACCGCATCATCAGCGTAGCGCCGATCGAAAAGTTGGGAACCACGAGCGCTCCCACTCCGCGCTCCTCTGCAGCCTTGCCGAGCGCTGCGCGCTGATCGTCGCTCCAGCCGCTCGCGCCGACCACGGCGGGCGTTCCCCGCGTGACGGCCGCAAGCGAGATCTCGAAGCTCGCCGGCTGCGTCGTGAGATCGAGTAGGACATCGGGCTTGCGATCGAAGACCTCATCGAGGGAAGCAAAGATCTGGTTGCGGGGATCCGGCTCGCGCGCTAACCCGCAGCAGTATTCGCCGGTTCGTTGCAGAGCCTCGCGTGCGATGGTGCCCATGCGCCCCTTCGCTCCCGCGACCGCAACGCGCATCGGGACTCCGGTCCTTTAGATCTTTTCGAGCGGCGCGTATTTGAGCATGAGCATCTTCTGGCCGACGTTCGGAAAGTCGATCGTGACCAGACCGTCACCACCGGCGCCGACGATGCTTTCGATCCGGCCTTCACCCCACTTTGGATGGCGCACGCGATCGCCGTCTTTGAGGCCCAGATGGACTCCGGCACCCGCCGATTCGTGAATCGCGACCTCTCGCCAGCGCCCGCCCGCCGGACGCGGTAGCGGCACGCTGTCGCTCTCCAAGACCTCGATTGCCGGTATCTCTTCCAAGAAGCGCGATTTCGGATACGCGTACGTGTTGCCGAAGAGCGCGCGCCGCGACGCATACGAAAGGAGAAGCCGATCGATCGCGCGCGTGATGCCGACGTACGCGAGGCGCCGCTCTTCCTCCAGTTCGGCGGTCTCGGTGAGCGCGCGGCTATGCGGGAAGATCCCTTCCTCTAATCCGGTCAGGAAAACGCTCGGGAACTCCAGTCCCTTGGCGCTGTGGAGCGTCATCAGCGTTACGTAGGAGGCATCTTCCTCGAGCGCATCGAGATCGCTGACGAGCGCGAGATTGGCGAGGAATCCGGACAAAGACGGGTCTTCGTCGGCCGCTTCGTACTCGCGCGCCACGCCGACGAGCTCCGATAGGTTCTCCAGCCGCGCTCGCGCGTCGTGCGTGTCTTCGCTTTGCAGCTCGCGAACGTAACCTGACTGCTCCATGACGGCGACCAGCAGGTCGGCGACGCCGACCTCTTCGGCGCGCCGCCTCAGATCCGCGATCAGCTCGGCGAAACGCTCTAGTTCCTTGAGCTTCTTCGGCACTGCGGCGCGGAGCAGGTCGCTGTTGAAGACCGCTTCGCCGACCGAAGAACGGACGGCGCTGGCCGCCTGCACGAGCGCCGCCAGGGTCTGTTGCCCGATGCCGCGGCGCGGCACGTTCACGATGCGCTTGAACGCCAGCGCATCCGACGAGTTCACGATGTAGCGCAGGTACGCGATGACGTCCTTGATCTCGGTGCGTGCGTAGAAACCGACGCCGCCCACGACCCGATAGGGTATGCCTTCGGCGAGCAGCGCCTCTTCGAAGACGCGCGACTGCGCGTTCGTGCGATAGAGTACGACAAAATCCCGATACGCGGCGCCGTCACGAACGAGGCTCTTGATCTTCTCGACGACGTACCGCGCCTCGTCCCGCTCCGTTGCGGCCGGGTAGAGCGAGATCGGCTCGCCCTCCGCGCGCGCCGTGAAGAGCTTTTTCGGCGCGCGGGAAAGATTGTTGGCGACCAGAGCATTCGCCGCCTCGAGAATGCGACCCGAGCTGCGATAGTTCTCTTCGAGCTTGAAGATCTTGGCGCCGGGAAAGTCCTCTTCGAAGCGAAGGATCATGCGGTAATCGCTGCCTCGCCACGAATAGATCGACTGATCGTCGTCGCCGACCACGGTGATGTTGCCGTGGTACGCCGCGAGCAACGCTATCAGACGGTATTGTGCCGCGTTGACGTCCTGGTACTCGTCGACCAGGACGTACTCGAACCGGTGTTGGTACTTCTCGCGCGTTGCCGCATCGCGTTCGAGGAGATCGATCGTCCTGACGATGAGGTCGTCGAAGTCGAGCGAGTTCGACTCGGTCAGGCGCCGCTGGTATTCCGAGTAGACGTTGGCGATGCGTTCGCCGGCGAATGACGTCTGCGCTTGGGCGTACTGCTCGGGCCACAGCAGCGCATTCTTCGCTTTGTCAATTTCGGCGAGGCAAGCGCCGGCCGAAAGCTGGCGCTCGTCGTAATCGAGATCCTCGAGAATCTCCTTGATGAGCTGCCGCTGGTCGGACTCGTCGATCACCGCGAAACTATGACCGATGCCGATCCGAGTGCCGTCGCGACGCAAGATGCGCACGCACATCGCATGAAACGTGCCGACCCAAATGTCGCGCGCGACCGGCCCCACCATGCTCTGCAAGCGTGACTTCATTTCGCCGGCCGCTTTGTTAGTAAACGTGACCGCCAGAATGCGTTCCGGGGCAACCCTCAGCTCGCCGAGCAGGTAGGCGATGCGATGGGTTAGGACGCGAGTCTTGCCGCTGCCGGCGCCCGCAAAAATCAAAACCGGGCCATCAGTCTGCCGAACGGCGGCAGACTGCACGTCGTTGAGAAACTCGGTTTCCAGGAGCATTAGTGTGGATTCACCGCGGCGCTCGTTTTTGCCTGTAAACGCCGAAGGGCTGCTACGTTTGACGCAATTTAGCGCACCGCGCGAAGCACGCGAGCCCGCCGCTCCGCCATCGCACAGGCAGCGGCCAAAAACGCGAGCGTCGACTCGGCCCCCATGTTGAGATTGATCGTTTCCTCGCCTAAGCCGTCGTAGCATCCGCCGCCCTGCACCATCGCGAGGCTGCGCGAATTCTTGCCGTGATACCACTCCATCGCGATCTCCGCGGTCGCAACGTGAGCGGCGTTGCCCGTGAGATCGAACGCCGCGAGCTCGGCATCGACCATTGCGCAGGCTTCGAGCGGCTGCTGTGCATAACGCGCGCGATGGCCGCCACGGGGATACCACCCGTCGTTTCCGATCGGCACGTGGACTCCGTCCTCTATGCTCACTCCCTCGTAGAACCCGAGCGCCTCCAGGCCGACGTTTCCGTAGCGCGGCTCGCGAAGCACGTGGCCGGCTCGGATCAACGCTTCGGGGAGCCGCGCGTTGTCGTACGTCATGACGTTCTCGAACCAGCGCCAGTCGTTTCCCGCCGTCGCCTCGTACGCGGCGAGGAGCTCGCCGGCCAGATAATCGAGCGCCGACGCGTATGCGGGCTCCCCGAGAGCCGCGTGCGCGTGGGCGAGTCCCAACATAGCGTAGGCGCGCGATCGCACGTATTCGAGCGATTCGAGCGAAGGCAACGCCCGGTCGAGCAGCCTGCGGCAGACGCGCCGCCATACTTCCGTGGGCGCGTTGGCGACGCCGTAGCCGAGCCCCCAGATCGCGCGCCCGCAGCTATCCTGGGTGCCGATTTCGTCGAGCCAGGTGCGATCGTACGCCATGAAGTTGTGGAAGCGTCCGTCGTCAAGTTGGGCGTGCTGCAGAAACGCAAGATACGTCGATGCGAGCCGCAGACTCAAGCGCTCGCTCGGGGCGAGCCGCGCGTGCGCGAGCGCGACCATGAACGCGCGCGCGACGTCGTCGGTGCAGTATCCGAACTTGCGATTCGGCACGTTCTCGAGCGCGTGCTGAATGATGCCCACGTCATCCGACAGGACGATCAAGTGATCGAGCGGCGGCGCGATCGCGCCGCGCGCCTTACGCAGAAGTCACCAGCTCGAGAGGACCGCGCGGAGCGAGCTCGTTGAAGAGCTGACCGTACTCGGCTGCGACGTGCGGCCACGTCATCTGCCGGCCGAAGCGGTACGCTCGCCGTTCGGTGGCGCGGCGCAGCGACGGATCGTCGAGCAGCATGTTCAGCCGCATCGCGATCGATTCCGCGTCGCGGAACTCGCACAAGAATCCGCGGTTGTGCGCCAACAGTTCTTGCGCGTAGAGATACGGCGTGGAGACGATCGCCTTGCCGGACCCTACGGCGTAGGCCAACGTCCCACTTGCGATCTGCGCGGGGTTCAAGTAGGGCGTGAGATAGATGTCGGTTGCCGCCAGATAGCTGACGACTTCGTCGAAATCGAGATATTTGTCGACCAGCTGGACGTTATAGTTCAAGCCGAATTCGCGCACCATCGCTTGCAGAGACTCGCGGTACGACTCGCCTTCTTGGCGGCGCACGACGGGATGCGTCTCTCCCAAGATCAAGTACAACGTCTCGGGATGGCGCGGGACGACGCCGCGCATAGCCTCGATCGCGTATTCGAGTCCTTTGCCGCGGCTGATCAGCCCGAACGTCGAGATCACCGTCCGCTGCCCGATTCCCCAGGAGGCTTTCGCCCAATGCGTATCTTGAAAGGGCACGTCCGGTACGCCGTGGTGAATTACCTGAAGGAGCTGCGGATCGATGCCGTAGATGGCTTCGAGCAGGTTGCGTCCCGTTTCGGAGAGGACAACGACCTTTGCGGCCTGTTCGCAGAGCTCGCGCGTCACGCGCAGCATCGGTTCGTCGGGCTCCGGCAGGACCGTGTGCAACGTGATCACGGCCGGCTTTTCCAGCAGCCGCATGAAATCGACGAGCCACTCGCCGCGCTCTCCTCCGAACAGCCCGTACTCGTGTTGAATGTTAACCAGCTCGACCGGATAGCGATTGACGAAACGCGCCGCCGTCTTATAACTTCCGCGATCCTGCTCGGCGATGCGCTCGACGACTTCCGCCGGATAGCGACGCACTTCCGCGCCAGGCTCGTCGACGGCAATCACCGGGCTTCCTAAATGAAACGCCCGATCGTATGCGTCGACCATGTCCTTCGTGAACGTTGCGATTCCGCACTCGCGAGGGGGATACGAGCCCAAGAATAAGGCGCGCGGCGGTAGCATGTATGCGAGAGACTCCTTCTAATTGTGAAATACCAATTTACCCTGGCCGGGATGCGGGATAAACCGAATGCCCGCTCGCTAGCCTGGTATCCTTTCGGGCGGTGAACCCACCCGGGCTCCGGGCTCTAGGACCGCGCCCGGATCGATCGTCACGTCGTGACCGATAACGCAGCCCCGCGGCACGCGCGCCTCCGCGCCGATCGTGACGCCGCTGGCCACGATCGCTTCCTCTATAATGGCCCCCGCGCCCACGCTGACCCGGTCCCACAGGACGGATTCACGCACGAGGGCCCCGGCCCCGATGCTGCAGCTGCGCCCGAGCACCACGTTGGGACCCACTTTCGCGCTGGCGTCGACGACTACGTCGGCAGCCGCGTGCACCGGCGGCACCACGCCGGGGTGACCGCGGAACGCCCCGCTTCCTTCGCCGCTGATTCCCGGCTCGACGGCGAGCGGCATCGCGCCGCTCAGCACGTCGCGATGCGCGGCGAGATATTGCTCGGGTCTCCCGACATCGATCCAGTAGTCGTCGGTCGTGAACGCGTACAGCGCCTCGCCCGCGGCGATCACTTCGGGAAAGGTTTCACGTTCGATCGAAACGGCGCGACCGGCCGGGATGAATTCGAGAATCTCGCGCGCGAGCAGATAGGTGCCGGCGTTGATTTCGTTGGTCGGCGCTTCGTCTTTCGGAGGCTTCTCGACGAAGGCGGTGATGCGCCCGTTTTCGTCGTGCATCACGCAGCCGAACGGCGACGGATCCGCGACACGAATGAGATGCAAGACGCCGAACCCGCCCTTCTCATGGTGATATCGTCGCATCGCTCGCAGATCGAGGCTAGTAAGCACGTCGCCGTTGAGCACGAAGAACGGGCCCGTAATGTGCCGCTCGACGTTCTTCAGCGCGCCGGCAGTGCCGAGCGGCGTTTCCTCGATCGCGTAGGTCACTTTCATGCCCAAGCTCGATCCGTCGCCGAAATAGTCGACGATCGACTGCGGCATATAACCGGCCGCTAAAATCACGTCGCGTATTTCCGCCTCATACAAGCGCTCCAGCGTGCGCGCCAAAAACGGCACGTTCATGATCGGCACCATGGGCTTGGGCGTGCCGTACGTCAAGGGGCGCAGGCGCGTCCCCTCGCCTCCGACTAGCACGATCGCTTGCATTTGGCATATTTCGGCGATGCCTTCTCCGTGTCATCCTAAGCCGTTCGTTGCGGTAAATTCAATGCCATACAGTTGGCACAACGTTTTCTTAGCATGGATGCATGCCAAGAACACTACATGATTGGAACTCGATACAAGCGTACCATGACGAGGGCCACGGTTTCGTCGAGTGCTCTCAGCAATTTGGATTCAAGCATACCGCTTGGATAAAGGCGATACAGCGCGGAAAACTGAAGGTTGCGCCGTCGCTATTTCCGGATCGACGACGTAAGTACAACTGGGCCGAGATTCAAACTTACTACGACGACGGTCACAGCTATAGACAATGCAGAGAAAAGTTCAACTTCTGCGCTGCGTCGTGGACTAACGCCGTGCGCCGTGGCGAGATCAAGCCGCGGCGATTCGGCATGCCGATCTCCGAGCTGCTGTCTAGCCCCAAGAGAAACCGCGGGCATGTCAAGATGAGACTTGTAAGAGCCGGGCTATTGGAGAACGTCTGCCAGTCGTGCGGTCTAGCGGGGTGGCAGGGAAAAGCGCTCAGCATGCATCTTGATCACGTAAACGGCATCAAGAATGATAACCGGCTCGAAAACCTGCGGATGCTCTGCCCGAACTGCCACAGCCAAACCCCTACCTACGGCGGCCGAAACCTAAAGCGAGCGGGTGTTGCAAGGGCGGAGGCCGGCGCTGTAGTATAATCGTTCGCGAGCTTTCCCGGGTAGTTCAGCTGGAAGAACGGCGGCCTCTGAAGTCGCATGTCGGTGGTTCGAGTCCATCCCCGGGAGCCAGGGCCCCATCATCTAGAGGCCTAGGATGCCGCCCTCTCACGGCGGTAACGCGGGTTCGAATCCCGCTGGGGCTACCAAAAACTCCTTATTTTACAAGGGTTTCCACGATACTTTCAGGGTCCGTGCAACAAATGTGCAACAGCGGAGCCTTTTTCGCTATCCGACGAGCCTCCCGAAGGCGTCCGCCGCGTCAGCGTCTCGGTCCGAATACACGTGCAAATAACGCTCGGCCGTGACTCCGATCGAGGCATGGCCCGGGCGCTGACTCACGACCTCGAGCGGTACGCCTGCTTTAGCGCAGAGCTGGCGTGCGTGTCACGCAGCCCGTGCAACGTTATCGGCGTTACCCCGCTGCGACGAATGAGGTCTGCAGCTGCGCGCCCGAAGTTCCATGGGTCGATTGGTGAGCCGTCAGCGTGGGCAAAGACCAAGTCCTCGCCCCTAAACGCCGCGCCGAGGCTTAGGCGTTCGTTCGCCTGTTTCGTCTTGTGCGTGCGGAGGATGGCGCAGAGCGTGTCACTGACGATGATCGTCCTTTCCCGGTCACTTTTCGGGGCCTTGAACGTCATCTGCTCAGTGAGCGATCTCGCGATTGTAACCGACTTCTTTTCCAGGTCTACGTCGGTCCAACGCAACGCTACAACCTCACCCCGCCGCGCTCCGGTATAAACCGAGAACGCGACAGCGGGATAGAACCACAGCTGCGACGATAGCGTGCCCCGCTTCTTGGCTCGCCTCGTTGGATTCCGGGCTTCCTCAAGCAGCTTTCGAACTTCATCGTCCGTTAGTGCGAGCGGTTTAGGTTTGACGGCTTTTGGAAGGTCGTCGTCGCGTACTAGTGCGGCGACGTTTCGACTGAGAAGTTCGCGCCGAACTCCCCAGTTCAGGACATTCCGAAGGCGTTCATGCACGTGGCGAATCGTCTTCGCTGAAATCGGAAGCCCTTCGCGCTCGTCCCCAAGCCACGCTGTGTATGCATTCATAAGGTGATGCGGTTTTAGGTGCTTCGCCTGCATATGACCGAACTTCGGCTTTAGGTAGAGCCTGATGAGCGTCTCGTAACATGGTCGTCGTGAACACCGGTCAGAACATAGTGCGAGATCGGTGTTACGAAAAGGCTGAGTCCGATGCCGGGAATGATGAGAGACGATCTGGCGCGAGGGGGCTTAGCGCAGCGCTGCGCGGTTAGCGCTCGTGGGCACCGTTCTGAACCGAGAGCTCCCAGCGATACCCGTCCGGATCGTGAAACCACAGGCCCAAATGCGGCGAGCCCGGCGATGTAGGGCCGATCTCGTCACCCGGGTCTTCCAGCTCTACGCCGTTTTTCTTCAACGTCTCGAGTGCTTCGCGCAGCGCGCGCATACCGTCGAGGTGAAACGACATGTGGTCGATCGTGTCCGGATGTGGTGTGCCTTTGAAGAACCCGATGATCATGGCGTCGTTCGTCAGCGCGATGGCCTCATCGGACCGGAACATTTCCTGCAGATCGAAGTTCTTGGTCCAAAACTGCGCGTGCTTCTCCGGGTCTCTGACGGCAAGACTGAAATGCCAGACCGTGCCAAGTTGTATTTTCATATTCGAACCTCTTCGTAACGCGTCAAGCGCACTTGTACCCGCGGATGATGCGATCGTAACACACGCCGTTCCGTTATTGATGAACATTTGGATTGTTCGAAGGCTAACACCACTCGCGCCAGCGACGCGCTTCGTGCCAACCGCTCGGATTTGGCCGCGCACTGCCTGGCACTTCTTGTATCGGGGTGCAACCTCTGGTGACCCTCAGGCGATTTCGAAAGCATGACCGATCAAGAGATTAAACCCTATCTCGGCAAAGCCGTGCGCGTTACTTTGGCTGACCGGAGTGTACTCGCTGGCGTCCTCCACGCCTCCGATGAATCGGGGCATGGTCACCGGCACTACGCAATCGTCTCTGATGCGATCCGCGAGGGCGGGCATGTCGCGCGGGAAGTCATCCATGGTGGGGACCAGATCGCGACAATCGAGGACGCTTCCGGAGATCCTGCGGCAACGCCCTAAGGCCGCGCGACCGGCGTCGTGGACGGGTCCCGTGGGCGAACCTATGAGGGGAGTTGCATCTCGCCATGCGGACCGCCTGAGAGAGTGCGTCGGGCGATGGCGTGGTAACTTGTCGGAACGGCCTTTAGTGATTTTCAAGACCGCCGCCGTGCAACGGCAGTGCAACGGAGCGGACCGAAACGGGCAGAATTGGCTAGGACCCGCCAGGAACCGGGTATCAGGAAACCCTTATAATATCGGACGTTTCAGTAGTGGGCAGGTTCGGCCAGGACCGCCGTACGACATTTCGAATCCCGCTGGGGCTACCACAAAAATCCCATATCCTATCAGGGTTCTTACGCACTCGGCTGAGTTTCGTCTAACAGATATCTAACGGAGCGTCTGCGCAGCGATTCTTTTGCCTTAACTCACCATCCGATCGAAGGCCGCTGCCGCCGCGAGATCCCGCTCCCGATAGACCGTGATATAGCGGTCGACCGTGACCGAGATCGTGCTGTGGCCGAGCCGCTGACTGATGACCTCGATCGGGACGCCGGACTTGGCCAGCAGCGAAGCGTGCGTGTCGCGCAGGTCGTGCAAGATACCGATACGAGTTTCGGCTAGGGACTGATCGCCAAGCCCAGCGGGTTGGAGAAGCCCTTCTTGAGATTCTTTGTGGGCTTACCCCCGCCTGGATATTTGTAAAAGTACACGTTCCCGCCGCTCTGACTCGCTAACTCGGGAGCGTTTGGTGCTATGAGCGTGTTGCCCGCAATCCAGAACCCGGCGACATCCAAGGAATCGCCAAGCGGGGTCGTTCCGACAATCTTTCCCCCCGCGCCCGTAGTCTCGTAAACAGCCGAATAGGTGTATCCCGAAATTTTGGTCCCGGCGTCCTGATCGCCCACTGCCAGATGTTTACCGTCCCACTGAACCTGCCCCGGGAGGTGGATCGTGCCGCCCGTCAGTTTGATGTTCGTGAAGGTTTTCTTGCCCTTTGGCATCTCCGCAAGTTGGAAATATCCCGTTGCCGTGAGGCCATCGACGTAGAGGTTGCCCTTGGGGTCGTATCCGCAGAAATACATCGTCCCTATTTTGGAATCCACGTACGTCTGTGGATTCCCTTTGGCATGCGCATAAATGGAAACGCTACCTGGCCCGTTACTGTAACTGGAATTATTAGTAACGGCGAGGTTCCCGGTCGTCGGATCTACGGAACACGTTTCAGAGTATTCCGCGCTATCCTCCAGGGTAGCGATCGGCTTGGCTCCGCCGTGTTTATACTCAATGATCTTATAACCGCCCGATGCTGCATAATTGTTCACGATCCAGACGTTGGCTTGTTTATCGACGCACACGCCATCCGGCGTGTAGATGTCGGTTGTCAGCGATCCTACCAGCTTACCCGTGGGATACGAGTAGACCCGGACGATATTGGTATAGTAATTGGCGATGTAGAGCAACTCCTGGTTTTTTGCCTCAGGAAGCATCCATGACGGACTGCGGTTCATTTGTAGGGCCGCAACGTCGATACCGCTTGCGGCGTCACTCGTGTTCAAGCGACTTCCAGACAGTTGACCGATCCGCGACTGTGTACTGCTCTGCTGGAACGGGACCAACGACACTAGTTGTGAATGGGAAGATCCGCCGCAGCCAGCGAGTATTGCGAACGCGGCGCAAAAGCCAAGTGCGTGGCTGCCAAAGTCTGAAATTCTCATGTGCTGCGCTCCCTTAAGCATAAACGCATCACGGGTCAGGTGTGTCCTGACCCGCGTGCTCAGCCTCATCTTAGCACCCGAGCCGCGATTTCGGAAGCCGCCCCGGCGCACGACTCCGCGGCCACCTCGCCGATCGGCGGCCCCTCGTCGCTGCACAGCTGGCTCCCGTCGGGGCCGCAGGTCAATGCGATGTGCGAGCGCTTCGTGCGCACGTTCAAGGAAGAGGAAGTTTTGATTCGTGATTACGCCGACATCGCCGACGCCGTTCGTTCGATGAGACGCTATCTTGAGGTCACCTATAACCAGCGGCGCTTGCACTCAGCGCTCGGCTACCGAGCACCCGCAGAGTTCGAGGGCCTCTATTCTCGAAGCCCAATGTCTACCTACCCCAGCTTAACTTTGTGTATCAAAAACGGGGTGCATAACCGAACGCAACCTTAACGGTCGACGCGATCAGCCGGTACGACCGCGGCAGGGGTCTCGTGCTAGACCTCCACGAGGAGACCGCGTACCAAAATTCAACTCCCGGCGGAATGAACTCTTCGAGCAAGAGCGTCATCGACTACAAGCTGCGTCGATAAGGTGCTCCCGCTCCAGAACAATGCGCGAGTATCCGTCTAGAGCCCAACCTCGTCCGTGCTTTTCTAACGTTTTCTAACGGAGCGGTTGGGAAGGGTCGGGAATGGGCGGGAACGGACGGAAGCCAGAGCAGCGAAAAACCTCACAGAATAACACGAATCGGTAGCGGATGGGACTCGCCGGAACCCCCGAGAAGTGGTTCGAATCCCGCTGGGGCTACCACAAAAATCCCATATCCTATCGGGGTTCTTACGCACTCGGCTGAGTTTCGTCTAACAGATATCTAACGGAGCGTCTGCGCAGCGATTCTTTTGCCTTAACTCACCATCCGATCGAAGGCCGCTGCCGCCGCGAGATCCCGCTCCCGATAGACCGTGATATAGCGGTCGACCGTGACCGAGATCGTGCTGTGGCCGAGCCGCTGACTGATGACCTCGATCGGGACGCCGGACTTGGCCAGCAGCGAAGCGTGCGTGTCGCGCAGCTGAATGAAACAATTCTGCTGACGCACACCGGCTGCTTAGATGAAGCCATCGCCTTGGGCGAGCATACGAAAGAGCTGGTCGCGGCGGCCGAAGCAAACCTCTTTCGCGAGGCGGTGACCTGCACGGTAGCGGAAGCCTACCTGCGCAAGGATGACGTTGGAAACGCTTATGCAGCCGCCTCCGACGCGCTCGAGCGCAGCGCCGCCTCGCAGTCGCGTAATCTCGCACCCGCCGCTTTCACGGTGGCGCGCTGTGAAGCCGCGCGCGGAAACTTCGAGAACGCTATCGCGCGGATCGACGACGCACTTCATTTGGCCGGGGGGCCCGGCCTCGAGGCTCAGAAGGCGGATGCGTTAGCCGATCTGGCAGGCATCGCATGAAGGCGGCGTTATGCGGCGCTTTGGTTTCACCGGGAACTACAAGCCGCCGTCGCGGCCTTTCCCAAGGTCTAGACGCTCCTTAGACGTTGAGGCATTACGCTCGTCACGCGAAGCGAACTTTGCCGCTGCGATTAAGACTCCGACGTGGTACGCTCTAACATTGGCAGCCGCCCGGATTGACCCGAACGGCGCTACCCACGTCAATTGTGGCGTTTACAAAGTCCGTCGAAAGCGGACACGGTTCAGCTGCAGTATACGCTCGATTCAATCAATTTGACGCATCGCTCACGGCGGACGGACTATTCCTTCTGAAGTACGACTCAGAGATGCGGCCATGCCGATCGGCCGTGCGACGTGGCTCGTTTCAAGCGGCGTTGCCGAGCAACAAAACGTCCTCGCGGCGCTCGATGAAACGGCCGTTGGCCGGCTCGAAGATGAGCGGCCGCACCAGTGGTTTTTCTTTTTATCATTATCACTCGTGAAATCGGCGCGAGTGAGCGACCTCGAGCGCCGAGTGGGCGCGGCAGGAGCGTCGGCAAGAAACGGCCAAGGCGTCGCTAACTTTTTGGGCTGCGAAGCCGGAGGTTTGGGATGAGGTATGCCGCCATTGCTTTTTCGTTGCTGGCCGTCGTCGGCGGCGTGGCATTTTGGCCCGCCGGCGCCGCTGCCGCAACCGACTACCCGCTCGTCTGTCGCGGCGGACCGATGCAGGCGCACCTGAAAATCGGAAATCCGGATGAAATGGTCTTTTCCTTTACACCCGGTGCGCAAGCGGCCGGAACGCCAGCCGGACAGCAGGCACTGGCCGGAGGTCAATGCAGTTGGCTGGACCGCACACTGCGACAGAACGAGCCGCACAACGTTTGTTTGTATCCGAGTCACGATCAGATCTTCGAGGTCTACTGGACCTACGCGACGCCCAGCCTTATAAAGGTCGCCAAGATCGTCAATCCTTCGCCATTTTGGTTCAACGACTTGGGCGATCCGACAAAGCTCCTGTCCTTTAAGGTCCACAACGACGGGTATGCATGTCTAGTCTCCGACGGGTCGGTCCAGCTGTTGCCGTAGAGCGCGTCGCACTTCGCGGTGAAGACCACGTCGCTCTCGGAGAGCTCCGGGATTTTATGCATCGATGTCTGCAACGTTAGAACCACGGCGCCATGCGCGGCCGCATACTCCATGATTTCGGAGTCACTCGCCTTGAGGTCGCAGACCGTCGACGGCTTTCATTAACTAGGCCACGAGCCGCTCGAGCTAAGGAGCTGAAGCTCGAGTTCCGCGCATCTCCCGACACTTGGCGACTTTTATCGATCGTAGCAAATCGGATTGCAAAACCGTGCTGGCCAGCCGGCACGAAAGGGAAACCGCCCTGGCGCGCCTGACCTGTTGGCTATGAAGAAACCCAGCGGCAGCGCGAAGGTACCGGCGCCGTCGGGCACGGTTACCTTCCTGTTCAGTGACATCGAGGGCAGCACGCAACGCTGGGACCGCGACCGTGGCGCGATGCAGGAGGCGCTCCGCATGCACGACCGCCTGCTGCACCAAGCCCTCGCGGCAAACGGCGGATACGTCTTCAAAACCATCGGCGATGCGTTCTGCGCGGCCTTCGCGACGCCGGAATCAGCAACGGCCGCCGCGCTCGATGCGCAGCGCGCACTCGGTGCAACGGACTTCTCGGCGGTGGACGGCCTGCGCGTTCGGATGGCGATCAATACGGGAACCGCCGACGAACGCGACGGTGACTACTTTGGGCCGGCCCTTAACCGCATCGCGCGGCTCCTGTCGCTCGGCCATGGTGGCCAAGTATTGCTGTCGGGCATCGCTGCCGATTTGGTACGCGAGAATCCGCCCGCGCAATCCGCGTTGGAAGAGCTCGGTGCGCACGTGCTGAGAGACCTCGAACGCCCCGAGCAAGTGTACCAACTAGTGGCGCCGGGCCTGGTGCGAGGCTTCCCCAAGCTGCGCGCTGCGTTGGAGCCACCGTGGCTCGTTCCCGACGCGATGCGCACGCGCTACTTCACCGGCCGCGAGGATCTGCTCGCGCGGCTTCATCAGCAGCTGGTGGAACGGCACCGCGTTGCACTGAGCGGATTGGGCGGCATCGGCAAGACCCAAACTGCCATCGAGTACGCCGTGCGACACCGGGCCGATTATCCGCAGGGTGTTTTTTGGGTCAACGCCGAGACACCGAGCGGACTGACGGGCGGCTTCGTTGAGATCGCCAGGACGCTTCGCCTGTCCGCGGCTCGATCGAGCGATCAAGAGCAAGTTGCGCGAGCTGTGCTGGATTGGCTTAACGGAACCGACCGTTGGTTACTGATCCTGGACAACGTTGACGACCGCCGCGACGTCCAGTCATTCGTTCCGCAGCGCGGCAAGGGCGACGTCCTGATCACCTCGCGGGAGTCGGTTTTTCAGGAACTGGGCATCGCGCGCGCTCTGGACGTCCGGGACCTCGACAACGACGAAGCGGTCCATTTTCTCCTCACCAGAACGGGACGGGAAGGCGACGAGCGGCGCGAAGGCACGACCGCGATCGAACTGGCCGCGGAGCTCGGGAATCTACCCCTCGCACTCGAGCAGGCCGCGGCCTACATTGCGGAAACCAACGCCGCCTTCTCCGACTATCTAGCGTCGTTCCGTAAACGTCGCGTCACGCTGTTGGAGAAGTCCAGCGGACTCGTGTCCCACGACACCCTGGCCGTCACGTGGGCGGCGAACTTTGCCGCGGTAGAGACGATCTCGCCTGCCGCCGCCGACGTGCTGCGAACAATTGCTTTCCTCGCACCGGACGTGATCCCGTTTGAGATCTTCTCCAGAGGAGCGCTGAGCTTGGGCGGTCCCATCGCAGCGGCGCTCTCCGACCCTGACGAGTTAGCGATGGCCGAATTGTTGCGACCTCTCGCTCGCTATTCGCTCATTCGATCCGACGGGGCGTTGCGCACATTCGGCGTGCATCGGTTGGTGCAAGAAATCGTGCGGGCGGCAATCGGAGAATCCGAGCGCCGAACCTACGTCGAGCGAACGGTCGCTGCCCTCAATGCAGCGTTCCCCGAGGTCGAATACGCGAGCTGGGCGCAGTGTGATCGGCTCGTTCCGCACGTAGTGTCGATTGCCGGATGGGTTGAGTCGCACAACGTGCACTCCGACGGCGCCGGCCGGATCTTGAACCAGACTGGGCGATACCTTACCGAACGCGGCCGGTACACCGAGGCCGAGCCGCTGCACGAGCGCGCGCTGGCGATTGGGGAGCGCGCAGTGGGGCCGGATCACCCAGACGTAGCGATGAGCCTCAATAACCTCGCGGTCGTCCGTTGGCAACAGGGCCGGTACGTCGAAGCCGAGCCGCTGTACGAGCGCGCACTGACGATTCGGGAACGGGCATTCACTCCGGATCACCCTGACGTGGCAACCAGCCTCAATAACCTCGCGGGCCTCTATCTGTATCAAGGCCGGTACGCTGACGCCCAGCCACTATTCGAGCGTGCGCTGGCGATTCGGGAACGCGCATTTGGGCCCGATCACCCGGACGTCGCCTCCACCCTCAACAACCTCGCGGTCCTCTTTATGAAGCAGTACCGGTACGTTGAGGCCCAGCCGCTGTACGAGCGCGCGCTCACGATTCGGGAGCGCGTGCTGGTGCACGATCATCCAAACATAGCACTGAGCCTCAACAATCTTGCGGACCTTTACGAGAAACGACGCCTGTACGGTCAGGCCCAGCAGTTCTACGAGCGCGCCCTCATGATTTGGGAGCGCGCACTGGGGCCCGATCACCCGGACGTCGCCCACAGCCTCAACAACCTCGGGGATGTCTGTGTGAAACAGCGCAGGTACGCCGAGGCTCAGCGGCTCTATGAGCGCGCGCTAACGATTTGGGAGCGCGCACTGGGACCCGATCACCCGGACGTAGCATCCAGCCTCAACGGGCTCGCAAGCGTCCATGCGCACGAGGGCCGGCACGCCGAGGCGGAGGTACTCTTCGAGCGCGCGCTGACCATTCGGGAACGCGCGCTCGGACCGCATCACCCTGACGTGGCGGAGAATCTTGTCGGGCTCGCGGCACTCCGTGAGGATCAAGGGCGTAATGCCGAGGCGGTCGCCTTCTACGAGCGCGCGCTTGCCATCAAAGGGAAAACCTTTGCACCCGACCACCCAGAACTCGCGGGACTTCGCACGGCCATCACGCGGTGCGCACGCGATGACGACCGACACGGCCCACGGGTCGACGCTATCATCGAAACATGAGCGCATGCGGCGCGCTGAACCTTAGGAGGAACTGGGATTCGAACACACAAAACGCTCGTCGGGTTCAGCGGTTTCAAGTGCGGTAGCCTCCGTGATAACCCGTGGGATCGAGTATCACGGAGTTTGCTTTTTCAGGGTTTTCTGCGCGCTACAAGAAACACTGCAGAACGCACACGCGCCGGACGCCCTAGCTGCGAATCGCACCGCTGACGCTGAGTTTTCTGCTCACTCAACCCAGCGATAAATACTCATCGCCGTACCTAACGAGAACGAGCTCGCCGAAGCGAGCTCGTTCGTCAGATTTTCTGAGCGAGATGAACCGAGCCTAGTTCTTCATCGCGCTGACGGAAATGCCGTAACCCGCCTGTGCAGGGGCGATGTTGACGGGGAGGCTTCGTTTCG
Organism: Vulcanimicrobiota bacterium; assembly: GCA_963759245.1. Lineage (GTDB taxonomy): Bacteria > Vulcanimicrobiota > Vulcanimicrobiia > Vulcanimicrobiales > Vulcanimicrobiaceae > Cybelea. The sequence continues at coordinate 1,554,691 of CAVWYN010000003.1, forward strand.
CAGCGCCGCCCCCGGTGTAGTTGTAGTAATTGACGTTGCCGGCGCAATCGATGTTTCCAAAAACGGCTCCGTTCATGTTACGCTTCGTACCACCGACGAAGATCTGAAGCGCGTCGGCGGTTGGGGCGGTGGTGGCACAGTTGCCGTTGTACGTGGTCGAGCTGATCTCGGTTCCGGTCGAACCCGAGACGGAGATTCGAAAGGCACCCATGATGTCCGACGGAATGGTATTGGTGGTCGTGCCGAAGTTCTGATCACCGGCCTCGAGGTACGTGCCGTCCCATTGGACAGAGTCCGGGAAGCAGAATGGATTTCCGCACGCCTGATTCGGCAGCGAGATGACGCGCCAGGTGCTGCTGCCGGCGGGGAGCTCCTCGAGCTCGATCGAGGTGAACTGTGATGCCTCCGATTCGACGAAGAGGTTGCCGCTAGGATCGTAGCCCGGGCTCCACATATAGGGCTCCAGCGCTGTGCTGAGCAATTGCGTTCCACTGAAGCCACCTTGGAAGATGTTCATCGTGGAGTTGCCAAAGTTCGAAACCGCGATATTTCCGGTTGTCGGGTCGACCGAACAGCCGAGCGGCATCATCGCGCTGGTAATCGCCACCGATGTACCACTCGACGAGCCATGCGGGAACTGCCAGAGAAGACCCGAGCCGGCGTCTACGATGTAAACGTTGCCCGCAGTGTCTTCACACGAACCCGTTGGCATACTGAAGCCAAATGAGCCCGGGTGGAGCGTTCCGAATAGATGACCCGCCTTCGACTTGTAACTGTAAATGTCGTAGTTGCCGGTGCCGCCGGTGTCAGCGACGTAGAGGAGGTACTGGGTGTCCTTCGCCGTGGGGTTGACCCACGACTTCCCTCGACGATGGCTTGGTTTCGGTACAACACCTCTGGCATTCGTCATCGCTATGAGGCGTTCGCTCGGGAAAACGTAGTGGCTGCTAGCTACGCTGCGCTGCGGCAGCCCGACGGCACTTGTGGCGGAGGATGGCGAACCTCCACTGCACCCGGCAAGCATCATGGCGGCCGCCGCTGATGCGCCGAGGCCGTAGCCGGCAAAACTCGAGATTTTCATTGCTCCAATTCTCCTTTTATAACCGTGACCTGGATCAAGTTCTGCGAGAACCTAACTGGCCGTCACGGCCGGATGACAGGTAAAAATGCGACTAAAGTCGCCTGTCCCCCTTTAGCAAAACGCCTTCTTGGTCACGCGTACCATCGAGGCGTTCGCACACAAATCGCATAGGCCCCGGCGCCCGGGTGAGGACGACTACGCGTCGCCACCCTACGAATCGCTATTGGTGCAAAAAAATCGCTGACGCTCGACGTGTGGGCTATGTGAGCGGGCGGGAGTCTCAAGCGGCCGGATCCGCGCATGAGCGCCCGTTTCGGCTGATCTAGCAGGGAGAATGGGCTATTTCTTGCGTCTCAGTCGAGGTGCGGGGTTTCGCGCGATTCTTAATTCGCTTGTAAGGGGTCGGGGGTTCGGAGTCGGCCATCTCCGCCGGCTAAGGGAACCGACTTGGGCGAGCGTGGTCGCCGTAACGCGGCGAGTTCCAAACAGCGAGGCTAGCAGCCCGGATAACAGGGAGGGGGCGGTGGCGGCTGATAGGGCTGATCCTGTTGCTGTGGATATTGCGGATACGGCGAATATTGACGTTGCGCCATCTGCGGCGGCAGCGCTAGCGGGGTTGCGCCCGCCACATAGTCTTTGAACTTTCCAAACGTCGCTTTGTCGCTTCGGAACAACGCGACGAGATCGGCTTCGCGCTTCTCGTCGCTTGGGTGATCGGCGCCCCCGTTGTTGCTGACGCCCGTCGCTTGACGGTACTGCCTGAAGTTCCACACCATCCCCCACGGATTAAATCCGGCCTTCGTGCACATGTAAGCGCCGGCGCGATCCGCGTTCGTCTCGGCAGTGCGCTCGTAGGCTATCGCATTGGGATCTTGCGGCGACCGACCGCTCTGCGTCGCTTGGAAGACCACATACATGTCATGGTGGATGTCGTGATTGACCTCGTGGCAGATCACGCCCGCGAGCTCGTCTCTATTCTTGAGAAACGACAGCAACGCGGTCGTCACGTAGACGTTGCCGCCCGGCATCGAAAATGCGTTTGGGGTTTGCTCGTTCAGCAATACGAAATGAAAAGGCGCGAAGTACTGCCGGTTAGCAACCGCGGCGATGGCGTGTCCGATCGGGTCGAGCGTCTGATAGAGCGGCGACTGCGGCGGGACGATCTCGCCACGCTGCAGGTACTCCATGTAGCGCTGCTGGCCGAACTGGGTTTCCCAGCTCTCCACCTGCGAGGACGTATCCGACCACGCTGCTCCCGGCTGAAGGCACAGGATTGTGGCGAAGCCGGCGAGCGCTCGAAGAAAGATCGACATAGTGACTCGGGCTCTTTCACAATTCCGTCGGCAGTGCCCCTTGTAATTCGTCGTAAGACGGCTAAGAGTCGATGAGATTCATCCCGGAACCTCACCTCTAGTCGGCGATTGCGAGACCGAGCACGATCGAAATCAGAACGATCAGATAATCGAACGCACTCATCGTACTGACCGTGGAGCCGCTACGTTCAACGGGCGATGGGGCGAATGCTTCTTGAGCCTTTGGTTGGCGAAGGGGATGGCGCCGGCGTTGCCGGCGAAACCGAGGTCGGCGTCACCGACGGCGCGGCAGTCGGCGGTGCGGGCGGTGGCGTGACGGCCCACGAAGGGTACGGTCTCGTCCGCACGCCGCGATGGAGCTGATCTCGGCTCAGCCGCGCATAGCGTGACGTCGGAAAATGCAATTTCACGTAAACGAGCAACGCCACCGCGCGCTCACTCGCGTGGGTCCCAGGGAGCTCCTCATAGAGGCGCGCGATCGAGTATCCGGTTGAAGGCAGCCACGGATCGTGCGGATAGTCGCGCGCCCATTCTTGGAACGCATCGTCGGTGAGAATCAGCAAGTGTTCCGCATCCTGCGGAAGCAGCTGGTGCGTTTCGTATCGCTTCTTTAGCTGCATCGTCTCGTAGCGTATGCGCAGCGTACTCATACTCATTCGACCGAAATAACGGTCGCCCGGCGCACTCGTAAGCGCCTGGGCGACCAGCACGATGAGGCCGAGTAGGAACCGCACGAAGCTCCAACGACCCCTTTTATGAGATCCTTGTAGCTACGAACTCACCGCCGTTCCAATAGCCGTAGGCGGTAATGACGCGACCGGTGTAGAGGCGCCCAGTCGCCATGCGGCTCAACGCGGGTTCGTCGTTAATGACGACGGTTTGAGCCGGGCCGGTCGCTACTGTCAGCATGTTGGCATCAACGCCGACGATCGTCCCCGTTACTGCTGCGCGCGTGTGTCGCGGCGGTCGATCTCCCAAACACCCTAGAGAATCTAAAAATCGTTTGCCGGCGGCGATTCGCCCGAATGCCGCGTTACAAACTCGTGATCGGACAAACGGGCGGTCAGATGCCGGACTCCCACGCTGCGTACGCACTTTCAGGACGTAGGACCGCAATTTGTATTACATCTCCCTCTGACTTGATGTACGGCCTTTTACCCTGAAATGCGGGGGAACAGTACAGGAAAAGCCGGGGTGCCTCTGGGCGAGGCGGCGGGTGCCAGCTTCAACCCGGGATTCCCCCCAATGAACCTCTCTTTGCGACGCCGCCTTTCGTCGGTATCTTCGTCCCAACCTCACCGGGACGTCTGACACTCTTAAGCCCCACGCGCGAGGTTGCACCGGTGGGGCTAACGTTCGCATCTTTCAAAAGCTTTTGAGGGCGAACGAAATAACGCGTTCCAGACTGAAACTCGGCCCACTGCTTGCTCACCACAAGCAATCGACGCTTGAAAGTCGCATGTAGGGTTCCGCTGCGTTAGCGATCGATTTGCCGCGGGGTTATTGTCGTGCCTGGGCGCGAGCGTCCCGCACGCCTCGAAGGTGCGTAATAGGCGATTGACTCCGCGTAAGAGGCATTGGAAGAACCTGCTCGAGCTCGTCTAAAGAACCCGTGCGCAGCCACGGTGTGCGAGGGTACCGAGACGATCGCAGCGCAGTAAGGGGTATCGCTGCCTTCCACAGGTCGAGGGGCCATTTTATGTTGTGTCGATTGAACCGGGTTGCGCTGTTCGCCCTTTGCGCACTAGGCCTTACGCTCTTCCTCCGCGCTCCCGCGCAGGCCGAGTGCATCGCGACGCCCGGATCGATCTTTTTCGCTACCGATCGCGAGCCGCTGGACGATAACCAGCTCTTCAGCGGTGAGCGGGGCACCGACGCCAATCACAAGCCCTTGATCACCACCGGCGTAATATCGGCGCCGGTAGACAAAGCCGCAGAAGCGCGCTGCTCGACGAAACAAGCGCTCATCAATGCGATAAGATCGCAGTTCGTTCCAAAGCTTCCGCGTCAAGTTCTCGTCTACGTACAAGGCTATTATACATCGTTCGTAACGGCGATCGAAACTGCGTTGGCTCTGAAAAAGGGGCTGCAGTTTCCAGGCCCAGTAATTGTCTATTCGTGGCCCTCGAGGAAGACTAGCGCCTTAGCCTATCGCACCGACGAGGCTAATGCGAAGTGGTCGATGCCGCATTTCACCAACTTGCTCGGCAACATCAACAAGGCGTTTCCCGGCGTGCCCGTCTCTCTGGCCGGCTATAGTCTGGGCTCGCGTTTTGTCACCGATGGGATTGCATTTTTCCGTCGGGAAGGCTGCAACAACTGCTTCGGGCGTGCCGTCTTGTTCGCGCCGGACGTTTTCACGGCAGACTTGCGCAGCGCGCTCACTGCCTCAAACCTGTGCTCGGGAAAGCCTCTAACGAATCCCATCGCTTCCGCGCCCGTGCTTTTGTACGTTTCGAACAACGACCGAGCGCTTAGACAATCGGAAAAGTTCCATAGAAATCAGCGCGCGGGGCAAGCCGGCGGCGACCTCATCCTGTGCAACGGCGTCGACACGGTCGACGTGAGCTACCTGAAGAGCGGCGGTAAATCCGGGCACGGCTATTTGGTTGATCCCCGCGTGCTCCAAGACGCCGCGGCAGCGTTCGCCGGCGTGCCCCCCACGTCGCCGAGACGCGGACTGAAGCAAGTCTCGCGCACCGGCGGCGTCTACTACGAGTTGCTGCCCTCGCCGTAGCTCTTCTTTCGGCGCGACGCAACGTCCCATGTGCCAAAATCCCAAATCTCGGGAATTCATCGCGATACGCGCTCCCGAGGAAGAGCTTCTCCCTCTCCTGCTCTGCCCTGTGCGCTTTGATACGCGTAAAGCTTCGTTACCTCCGGGAGCTAACGCGGGCGACCTCCGCAGCCGCGCCCGCGCGATCGAATCTACCAGAGTGAGATCACGTGCAGAGTCCGGGTCCAGATCCGGTGTCCCGGTGCACGTGCCCGACTTCATGGTAGAAGCACAGATGCGTGAGCATGAACGTGCCGGTTTCACCCGAGCAACCGTTTGAGGCGTGATACTGTCCGCTCAGCTGAAAGCTTGACGGATTGAAGGTTGCCGTGAAATGAAAGGTACAGGCCACGCTACCGATGATCGACACGAAGGCGCCGTGCACCGTATTGTTGCCTCCTCCGTCCATGAAACGCACGTCGCGGCCTTCACCCTGGCCGCGACGCGATGCGGACGTCGGGTTGGAGTAGGTCGTGCTTCCAAACGTGAAGGCCAGCCAGCCGCCGAAGGGATCGCCGCCACCATTACCACCCGAGTGCGCGAGATTCGCAACGGCAGTTCCGGTTCCGAGCACGCTGTCGGTCTCGCTGATGCAATTTTGCGCTTACCAGCTTCGCGGTTGTTCGTGCCGCTGCCGCAGGTCGCGCCGCTAGCGCGCCGGCGCCATGTCGGGCGTTTAACCCGGCGTCGATTTTGGGAACTGTGTAGGATTGCGGCTGCACTCGTTCGGAGGTTCGTGATGAGCAAGTATTTGGTTGCGGCCCTGGCCTTCGCCATCGCTACGCTGCCAGTCGGTGGCGCTTCCCAGTCGCCGAATCCCGCCATCAACGCCACCGGCAACTGGAACGTCAATCCTACCGGTTTGGCCTTCGCCAGCGGGATGCTCAAACTGCGGCAAGACGGTTCGACAGTGGTTGGCACCTACGGTCAGGGTGGCACGATCGACGGTAAGTTTGAACCCGGCACCTTGCAGGTCGACGCTACCTGGAGCGATTCGCGAGGCAAAGGCTGGATGACGATTGTCTTTGCCGCTGATGGAAATAGATTTTCCGGCGAGTGGGGACGCCCCGGCAGTAAGCCGAGCGGACATTTCGACGCAGCTCGTTCCGGGTATCCCATCGTGACCGGTCGTTACCACATAAGCGTTACTAGTGGTACCGAATTTACGACGCGTGAAATTAGCTTGCGGCAGTTGGGCTTAGACGTCGTCGGCAATTACGGCCGAGACACACAGCTGAACGGCACGATGGCCATGGACAGCAACACGTTTACCGGGACATGGCAGGGGGCCAGCGGACATGGCTGGATCAAATTGAAGTTTGCCGACGATAGCAAGAGCTTCGAAGGCGCGTGGGGCGTCGTAGCGGGCACAGAGCCATCAGGGCAGATGACCGGCTCGATCGTCAATACCGCTCAGCTCTGGATCAGAGGACTTTGGAACGTCGCCTCTAGCGGCGCAGCGTTTACAACGAACGCTCTGAAATTCGAGCAAGAAGGCCAGACCGTGACCGCGTCCTACAACGGTGGACACTTGCAAGGTACGCTTCCGCGCGGTTCATATGCGTTAACCGGAACGTGGAGAGACTCGCGTGGCACCGGCAGTTTCGTCTTCAAGTTCGCGCCAGACGGTAGAAGTTTCCAAGGCACTTGGTTCACAAAGAGCCATAACAACGGAAGCATCATAGGAAAACGCGTGATCGCTGCAATGCCCGCTTTGCACCAATAGGGGGACATCGGAAGTTTAGTAGTCGCCGGTTTTGTGCTGAAAAGGTGAAACTCAGCTCGGTTTACGCGCCGAGGTTGGCATCATCGGCCTCGTCCTCAACCGCATCTTTGCGCTTATGCTTTTTGCGGTGCACAAGAAGCGCTCGAGGCTCGGAGCGCCGGCGTAACGTTAGCATACTCGACCTTGCGCAGAAGTTACTAGAATCCCGACAACGAGTAGACCGTGCCGGCGCCTGCACCACCGGCAGAGGTCGTGCCGTAGAGCGAGTGGGCAGGCTCGGCCAGGACCGCCGTACGTCATTTCGAATCCCGCTGGGCCCACCAAATCCGGCCTATATTTACGCTCTTTTTTCGCTCGCACCGAGGTCACGCGGGTCCGTTGTGGGTCCCGAGCTTGCAGAAAGTGGGTCTGTCACCGCTTCGAGTGTGTAACTCAAACGCGAAAGGTCTTTGCCCCCAACCGTCATTTGTTGTGGCGCAAGCCACGATGTGAAGAATTGGCGCAGCGTGCTCTTACGACCACAAATGAAGGTGCCTTTCTTCATCTCCTGGATAAAGGAGCGTGGCCGACGCTTTCGTCGCGAGTCGATTCGACCGCGCCTCCTGGCGCACGCTCGGAACTGTTCCCGCCGGCAGCCTGGGCTCCATCGTCGACCGGGCAGCGCCGTTGCCGCAAACGGTGACCGCAAAAGCAATTGGGTGCCAAGGTCTGGGAGAAGGCCGCCGCGAATTGTCATCGCGCACTTTCGCTTTAAGAAAGAGGCCCAACCGCATGCGCTACTTCTATCTGGTCCTTGGCGCGATCATTGTTTCAAGTTGTTCGCAGAGCGTGGGATCATTGCCGTCGTCCGGCAGTTCCCAGAATCAGGTTACCCAAGCTACCGGGACAAAACCGGTCATTACAACGGTCAGCCGTATCAAGCCTCAGCAATACCAGAAGATCGTCATTTCGGGAAGCGGCTTCGGCACTATGCAGCCGTATAACGGTGACTCGGCCTACATAAGGATTCGAGACAAGACAGGTGCCTGGGACGCCGGACATACAAGCTCCTCTGAGATCGACTCCGTGTGGCTGGACGTGACCCAGTGGAGTGATAGTAAGATCGTTATCACCGGTTTCACACACGACTACGGCCTATACAATTGGGTTCTCAAAAAGGGTGACAAGGTCGAGGTCTATGTCTGGAACGCGCAAGATGGTAACGGCCCTGCGACTAAGAACGAGAAGGTCAGATAGGGACTGCGTTCGGAACTCGCGCCTTGACCTAGGATCGATGGGTTACCCGCGGATATGGGCGGGGTTCTTTATAGTTTCAAAGTGGGCCCTTTACCGCCGTGCCGCGTGCTGTCTTTAGAGGCACGTCCCGCAAAAACGATCGAGGTCCGTGGCCCGACCTTGCCGAAGCGATCTTCCCAAAAGGAGCGGGATATGCGCATTCTTGATTCCAAGATCGCGTGCGTTATCGCCTTGATCAGTGCGGTCATCGCCGGCTGCAGCGGGTCGCAGGCTCTTCCAGGCACAGTTGCAATCTTTCCGACCGGCTCCGGCTGGATATTGCCGTCCGCAAAAACGTCGAGCCTGCTTTATATCAGCGACTATTCTCCAAGCGAAGTATACATTTTTCCGGAGCAAGGCTCGCACCAAAAAATGATCGGAAAGATCACCTCCAACCTCAACGCCCCCGAGGGTCTCTACGTTGCTTCGAACGGCGACCTCTACGTGGCCAATTCGGGCGATCGTCCGGGGACGATTGCCGTCTTCAAGAAAGGCGAGCTCAAGCCATACAAAATGCTGACCCTGCCCTCCAGCGTGTTCGCCGGCATTGCCAGCGTCGCAATGGACTCGCATGGAAACGTCTACGCCACCGAACAGTCTACCCAGCTGATCTGCGAGATTGGTGCAGGACACGGAACCTGCACGAACACCCTGAGCGATCCGTACGACTTCTATTTGAGCTCGATCGCAATTAACTCTAAAAACGACTTGTTTGTGATGGGAAATAGCCGTACGCTTGATGAGCTACCCTCCGGGTCGACGAAGTGGATAAAGTTACCACCACGCTATTCCACTGACGGCGGCCTAACGTTCGATAGCCACGACAACTTGCTGTTGGACGACGCCGGCAACGGCTCGACGGCCACAATCTCTGAGTACGCGCCGCCCTACAAGAAAGCTCCGGTTTTCTCGTTCAACTATTACGGGCAAATGGGTCAGATCGTGCTCGATTCCACCGGAACGAACGTCTGGGGACCGAACTATCCCTACTCCGATGGGCGCGAGTACTCGGTTCCAAAAGGGAAGCTACTGAACAAGACGGGCGGCGTGCTACGGGAGCCTGTCGGCGTCGCGGTCGATCCCGCCGCAAAACGCTAAGCTGCAGTCATTCTTCGACTCAGCGTCACACACCGCGAACGTCGTCCTTCCATGGGAAGATGCTAGCTGCAAATATTTCCATCTTCGAAATCACGCCGTAGGCACGCTCAAGTTTACGTGCCGACATGGCCCGTAACCGCAATACACGCGCACCGCGCGCCGTGCTGCCTACTCTTCGTCCACGGGTTCGTCGGAAGGCGCCTCGTGCAGAAAATGTTTCGTCGGGTATTTGGACGGAATCGGCTCGAAGTGCCGAGGCGGTTTGGTGAAGTCGAAACTGTCTGAAAGCCCATTGGCGCGCGAGTCGGTGTACCCTTTGGAGCTTGGACCGAGGGGCGGTAACCCGAAAACGTCTCGAATGAATCTTAGAACACTGCCGAACTCGTATCGGGTGTGAATGACGACGCCCTCTTTCGCATAGGGCGAAATGATCAAGCACGGCACTCGAATACCTAGGCCGCGGAAATCGAGCTGCGGAGGCGGCGCGTTATCGTAGAAGCCCCCCCAGTCGTCCCAGAGAACGATGATGGCGGATGAGTTCCAGTATTGGCTCCCACCAATGGCGTTCACCACGGATGTAACCCACGAGGGTCCGGTGTCGCTACGCGCTCCTGGATGGTCGGAGTCTTTTTTACTTGGAGTAACGTAGCTTACCGATGCCAACGTGCCTTGTGCGACGTCCTGCAGGAACTGCGTTTGCGGCACGATGATGTCGCCGTCCCAATCCCGCCCGCCGTAGACATACTTGATTCCGGCAAATGGCGACCAAATGAAAGCTTTCAGCTTCTTGGCGACGTAGTACTTCCAAGAGACTCCTGCCGTGTCGAGGACCTGTGCGATGGTGTTGAACTGATCGAGGCACGGGTATGGCCCTACGGCGCGCCGTATGACGCGTTTCGCATCCACCGTCGTAGTCTTTGTGCCTGCGGGAGCGATACAAGAGTCTTCGCCATCCGCAAAATCGGCCAATGCAAGCTTATCGCTCAAGTTATCCGTTCCGGCAACGAGCGTAAGATGGGCCGTCCAGCTCGGGCCGAATTCGGTCGGAAACATCTGATCCGCTAAGACATATTGCTGCGCAATCGCCCAGTATGGCGAAACCTGAGACCGCTGTACGTAAGCGTACGCAGCGATATCATGGTGAGGTCCATAATATCTGCCCCAATGAGTAAATCCGTCCATTTTGCCATCGTGCCAGTCGATGAGGGCGGACTCGAAATAGTGCGCGAGGTCTGGTTCCTTCTGAAACGTGACTTGATGCAACTTGATCCGGCGATCGCCGGACGGGCACTCCGAACTCGTCGAACCGACTTTGTCGCCCCGTTCCGTCGCCTCCGGAGCACCGCAGCCGTACATCGGCGCATCCGCGCCGGGATATCCGGCAAAGAAGTTCTCGAAGCTGCGGTTCTCTTGAATGATGACGATTACGTGCTTGATGCGCTTGCGCGCACCGGCGCCTAGAGGAGAGGCAACGGAAGGGACCAGCCCTTGGATGCCGGCGGACTGACGGGGAAACATGGAGCAGCCGGCGCACATCGCGGCGAGCGTTAAAAGCAAAACGGCAACGTTCCTCAACGCAACCTGCTCCTCCCGACACAGGTTTTTCGATTCCGGCGACCGCTCCCCTGCCTCGCCCGTGGACGATGGTCGCGCAGACGCTTGCGCGAGGAGCGGGAAAGCCGAGCACGTCGCAGAACGACGCCCCTCCCCGGCTGGAGAACGAGTTTGTACGAGAAGCAACCGCGCGTGTTCCGTGTCCTTTGTGCTGCGTCAATCGTCGTATTCGGTGCCGCTTCGTGTTCCGGCCGTCCCGTGAGTGTACCGGTGAGCATCGCTCCGGCATCCAGCCTTCGCGTCCAAAACAAACTCAGCAGCTCCAGTTTGATTCAACACGTCGTCATTATCGTTCAGGAGAATCGCAGCTTCGACAATCTCTTCGCAACGTTCCCCGGCGCCGATGGAGCCACTAAAGGCCGAATGGAACGGCACGGACCCGTCAAACTGCGCGAGGCGAATCTCGTCGAAAAATGCGACTTCGGCCACTCGTACGGCGGATTCAAGCGCGACTACGACCGCGGTAAGATGAACGGGTTCGACTTAGAAGGTGACAGCTACGGCTGTCCAAACCCCGCCGGCATCCTGCCGTACCAATACGTCAATCCGGAACAGATCGTGCCGTACTGGTTCATGGCCGAGCAATATGTGCTTGCCGACCAGATGTTCCAGACCCACGGCAGCGACAGCTACACCGCGCACCAGGACCTCATTCGCGGCGGCACGATGATCGATCAAAATCAAACCGAAAGCCTCATCGACACACCGACAGCTTTACCGTGGGGCTGCGATGCCCCAGCAGGCACCACTACGTCGCTTTTGATCTGGACCGGCAGCAAGCTGCAACGCGGGAAAGGCCCGTTCCCCTGCACCAACCAATTTCCATCGTCGGGGAGCTACTACCCGACGTTGCGCGACTTGCTCGATGCGAAATCGGTGTCGTGGAAATATTACTCGCCGCGGGTGGGAAATCACCGTGGCCACGGTTCTGGGGCGTACTGGAATGCGTTCGATACGATCGCTGCGGTCCGATACGGCTCCGAGTGGGGGACGAACGTACCGGGTGCGCCTTACTACGAGAAACAGATCTTCTACGATATATCGGGCGGTACGCTCCCTGCGGTCTCATGGCTCATTCCGGACGACGTGAATTCCGATCATCCCGGGTCAGGTTCGGACACCGGGCCGTCGTGGGCCGCGAGCGTGGTGAACGCGATCGGCCAAAGCCCTTATTGGAATACCACCGCGATAATCGTCGTTTGGGACGATTGGGGCGGGTTTTACGATCACGTTCCGCCGCCGTTCTTCGATCACTGGGGCGGCCTTGGCTTCCGCGTGCCGATGATCGTCGTCTCGCCCTACCCGCGCCAAGCCGTCCCGATTAAGCCCGGCTACATCTCGCACACACAGTACGAGTTCGCAAGCATCCTCGAGTTCGTCGAGGATACCTTCGGCTTGGGACGGCTCGGCACGACCGACCGTCGCGCGACGAGCATGGTAGATTGCTTCGATTTCACGCAGGGACCGCGTCCGTTCCAAAAGATTCCCTCGTCGTATTCGCGCTCATATTTTCTACATCAGCCGGAATCGTTGAGGCCCGTAGATTCCGAATAGAGTTAGCTGCGGCGAACGTTACGGGTCTTCTGCGTCGAGGTCGAGGTTCGACCCCGGGTCAAACTTAGGCGCCGGTATGCGCTTGAAAACCCGCGGCGGCTTGGTGAAATCGAATGCGTCCATCAGGTCGTCCGCGCGCCCGTCCGTCGATTTTAGCGACCCCTTCGGGATACCGAACGTCTCTTCGGCAAAAGCCAGGATACTGCCGAACTCGTGTCGGACTTTTGAGACGTAACCGTGTCGCGCATACGGAGAAATAACGAGTAGCGGTACGCGGAACCCAAGCTCGTCATGGTTGAGAATCGGGGGCTTCACGTGGTCGTACCAGCCTCCCCAATCGTCCCAGGTTACGAAAATGGCCGTCGTTTTCCAATATCTGCTTTCGCCCACGGCATTGACAATCGCCGCGACCCATGACGGCCCTCTCTTCGTGCTGGCCGGGCCCGCGTGGTCGGACCAGGAACCACTCGGTATAACCCATGACAGACCGGCCAAACGCTGCTGCTTGATATCCTTCAGGATCCGGGTCGACAGAAAGACGACGTTCTCATAGTCGGGGCCAAACCGTACGTGCCGAATCGCGTCGAAGGCATGCCAGGTTCCCGGGCCGGGTTGGTTTTGATAATAGCGCCACGAGATTCCCTTTTCGTCGAGAAGATCTGAGAGCACACGACGGTTGAAGCATGGAAATGGTGCCGGCCCGGCGGAGCCGTTCCTGGGATTGACCGTATCCACAAAGGCCGTGCTCACCGCATCGCAACCGCCTTTCGTCGACTCTCCCGTTAAACGGTCGTGCGGATTGGCGGCGACTTTGTACGGCCGGATGGAAGCGTCTCCGGCAGTCCCGCTTATGATGTACAGATGCGCCGGGAAACTGGGACCTTGATTACTTTGAAACATCTGGTCTCCGAAGACGTATTGCGTCGCCATGTCGTAGTACGGCTTGACCTCGGACCTGGGCGCATATCCAAACGGACGGAAGTAGAACCGCGGCGGCAGGCCTTTGTCAAAGCCATCCATTTTGCCGCCGTCATAGTCCTGGACGAAGGAGCTGTGGCCGTGGAAAAGGTCGTAGCCGGCGGCTAGCGAGACTTCGTGCAGCGCAACGACCTGGCCGTGCGAGTCTTTCGCGGTTTTCGCTATGTCGGCGCCGGGGACGCCCTGAAAGAGGTAATCCGGAGTTCGATTTTCCTGGAAGATAATAACGATATGGTCGATCGGCGTAGGCAGTTCGGCGCGCCCGAGGTAGGTCCGGGCAAAGCTCATCGACCGCGGGATGCCTTCGCCGATCGGCGGCATCAACGATGGCTGTCCACCGCTTTGACCGCCGCACGATGCGAGGGACGTGACGAGTATCGGCCAGCTAAGCAAGGCTCTGATTTTTGACATGTCCCACCTCAACGGCTCGGTTACGCTATCGCGAGGTTGAAAACGTTTGCCGCGTGTCTTTCCTTTCGTCCCGTTAGGGCCTTCGCATATTCGGTGTCGCCTGGCTCGTTTGACGGCGGCTCCACGCTCGGCGTTGACGTTGGTCGGCGTACTCGCGGGGACCTCGTATCTCCTCGGCCGCAGCTCGATTCACGACACGCTCGGTCTTTTACTTTTTGTGCTTGCACTAATGGTTTTCTTTGGGCACCAAATGTGACTTGCGATGACAACAGTGATCCGAGGAGGCACCGGCGATGGACGCCATGGCTGCCCGCCAAGACCGCCGTACGTCATTTCGAATCCCGCTGGCGCTAAAACAATTCCTTAGCGGACTGCGAGACCCCAGACGCAGCCCACCTTCGAGATTCCTTTGTTGGTGTAAAATGAGGGCGCGAGGTGCGCAGTAAACTTTTGCGTAGCCAGTGGGTAGCTATAGATCCCCGCTTTATTTCCACAATCACCGTCGTAGAGGTTGCCGGCCTTGTCGAAAGCGAGATCTGACCCATATGGGTTCGCGGCGATTCCGGTCGGATCGATGACTGTCGGCTTGTCGCCCGACCGGAGGTGCGTGCTTGCATATTTCACGGTCGCACCACCTGCCGATCCGTTGTTGGACGCGGCAAAGAGGTTCCCGTGGGAATCAAAACCGATGCCGCCCGGATTCTTGACACCGTCCAAGAAATACGGCTGCTGATTCGAGATCGGCTGAGCGAATACGGCGATGTCATTCGTGCCCGAGTTCGCCACGTAGAGATTCCCGTTCGGGTCAAAGGCTAACCCCTGCGGCCCGTTCAGGCCAGCGGTTAGCGTTAGCGACGGCGTGATGTTGCCGCCTTCCTGGAAAAAATCACCGCTGTATTCGTATACGCTGTCGTTGGTTTCCGCGCTTACCCAGAGATTTCCGATACCGTCGAACTCAATGTGGACGCCGACCAGCGCCCCGCTCAACGTATCGTAGTAAAGGGGCGTGCTCGACGTCGTTATTGGCAACTGGAAGATCAGGAGCACGCTCGAGGCAGACGGCCCATTGGGTTGCGTTAGAACCCAGGCCAAGTTCTGATGAAACCGTATGCTGCTCGCCTCTTGCAGCATATTGCTCGCGTTCCCGCCGATTACATGCACCTGACTACTTTTCTTTAGCGGCTCCCGGGCAATCTCTAGCTGTGGTTCCGGTTGCGGAGCAAACAGTGCCCAGTACACGCTTTGCGCAGGTCCAGCAAGCGAATGTGACAGCGCGGATGCCGCCCTGGTTGTGAAGGTCATCGGCGCAGCAGGACCGCCAGCAGCCGCGCACGCGGTCACAAACAGCACGAGACACAAAGCAAGAGCGGTTCGCATAACAGCGTACTCCTTCTCACAACCCGACGTTGACGTACCTTCGACCCAGCGGCCGGCCGGTACCTTTTACTTAGCGGACGGACACGCCCTCGCGCGAAGAGAGCTGGGAAGCCCAGGTCGGCCAGCAGCGCTACATGGAGTACATGCAGCGCGGCGAGATCTTCCCGCCGCAGTCGCCGCTGTATCGGACGCTCGACCCGATCGGGGACGCCATCGCTGCGGTTGCTAACCGGCAGTACTTTGCGCCATTTCATTTTGTATTGCTGAACGAACGGACGCCAAACGCATTTTCGATGCCGGGCGGCAACGTCTACGTGACGACCGCGTTGCTGTCGTTTCTCAAGAGCCCTTTTCGTTACTAGTCGAGCCTTGACCTGAGACAATCGGAGGGGCTAGTTTCTCGCCGCCGCTTCTGCACTTCGTCTCTCGTGTAGCCGGACTCTAAGCGAAACCCGAGAAACCCGGCGTCATGCGTATTCCGCCGTTAGCGCCCGCCCAACTCAATCCCGACCAGCGCGTCCTCTACGACGACATGGCCGACGAAATTAGGCGCGATTTTAGTGGATTCAAGGCGATGGACGAATCGAGCGCGCTCATCGGCCCCTTTAACGTCTGGATGCGCGAGCCAAAATGGGGGCGAGCGATTTGGGACCTAGTGAAGGCAATGTCGACTTCGCCCACGCTTCCTCGCTCGGTTCGCGAGATTGCGATCCTCGTGACGGGCGCGCACTTCCGAGCCGCATACGAGATTTACGCGCACGTCGTTCTTGCGGAACACCGCGGACTCGCAGATGAGAAAATCGCAACGATAATCGTTGGCCAACGGCCAAGCGACCTCGCGCCGGACGAAGCGATCGCCTATGATGTGGCCTCAGCGCTCGTCTCGGGCCACGTGCTGCCCACGCTTACGTATCGACGCGCGGTCGACGCGTTCGGAGAATCCAGCGCGATGGAGCTGATCTACCTCGTCGGTCTTTACTGCTTTGTTTCAGTGACGCTTAACGGCTTCGACGTGCCCCTCCCCGAGTAAACGCCCGACCACGCTAGTACGTTTGTCCTTGAAGCGCGACCGAGAGACGGCCTCCTGCGGAACCGTATGCAATATCAACACGAATGTAATTGCGGAAGATAATGCCGACTCCAGAGTCGGCGTGCCATTGAAAAGTTGGCGGCGCAAACGCTTGCGTTCCGCCACGCAGCCGACTCGACGCAGTCTCCGTGAAGAACGCGAACTTGAAGACCTTCGGTAGTGCGTCGTTGAGGCGGAATTCCGCGCTCGCCTGCTGTGCGTCCGTGCCGCAGAAAGCCTTGGGGTAGGCGCGTACGTAGGCGCACACCAAGAAGCTATCCGGTACGACGCCTCCGGTGCGCGATTCTGCGCCGTGCAACACAAGCGTCGACTTGCCGACCGCAAAATACTGCGCGACGTCCGCGAGGTAAGACTGATACTCGCTGGTCGAACCGAACCAGCCCAGGGCGTCGAATGCTTCGAGCCGGTACTGCGTATGGCAATAGGGCGGATACCACTGCGACGACGGAACGGGACATGCGTGAGAATAGCCCGCCTCGAGGACCGTGACATGCGCCGGCGATTTGCTGGTTTGAAAGACGTACGGTGAGACGATGCCCGTTGACTGCGCCGTGGTCGACCGAGTCTCGCGAATGCCGACTTCGAACTGAGTCCCGTTCGTTGCGCCGTGCAGGAGAGCGGCCTCGGCTCCCGTGTTCCAGCTGTAGATGTTGATTGCAAGCGGTTGACTCGCTCGGAACACGCCGCGCCCACCAAACGTATCGACGATGACGTCCGTCTCGGTGCCCTTGACCGGATTGACCGCGATCGGTGACGTGTACAGGATTCGAACGAGGTTTGCGCGTCGGCTGAGTTGGCTGTAGCTCGAGAACGTGGAACCGCGGCTGTCGACCGGGGCCGACGTGACGATGTAGCCGATGCCCTGAATCGGGGCCGTCAAGGGTTGGTCGGCGTAGAAGGGGTGGTCTGTCGGCTTCAGCCATTTCGCCATGACGATCCAGTGCAGGGTCGCCGTGTTCGCGGCGCTCCCAGGTCCGATGACGAGCCTCGGGATGAATCCGGCGAGCCTGCGGAGGTTTGTGAAGTCGCGATTGACTCCGGATTGATCGAGCAGCGAGCCCTTGCGAAGCGAAAGGTAGCGTCGAACTACGCTCGGGGACGTGTGACCATAGGTCTCGATCGTGACGTCTTCGATCTGCGCGCCGGCTATCGCGGCCGAGACCTTAGGCGGCGCAACTGGAGCGCTCGCCGCGGCCGGCAACGGCAGAATCAGGTATCCCAGCACTAATAGGATTGAGGAAAGACGCATTTCAGAGCCCGTGACCCAATTCGGCGCGGGTCAGTTTCGTGGCCCAAATCCAAAACTCGCCCCCGAGCCGAGGCGGAAAATATTTTAGCCACCGATCCAATCCAGGCACCCCTCTCCGCCGTTTAGGCGGAAACGGAGAAGGGAGCTTCGCGGCGTGATTCGGGTAACGGCGTTTGTCCTCTGGGCGGTGTGGCTGCCGCTTCTAGCTATCGGCAGCGTCTCGGCCCACCCGCTGGGCAACTTCACGATCAACCATCTCGCGCGCGTAAGCACGAGCGCCGGAGAGCTGCGGATCCATTACGTTCTCGATATTGCGGAGATTCCGACGTTTCAAATCATGCACGCCGCGGGTGCGTGGACGCCGGAACGAATGCGCGATTGGGCGGCCGGCGAGAGCGACCTAGTCGCCGCGGGTCTCTCAATAAAAGCAAACGGTACCGCCCTCGCGCTGCGTCTCGACGGCACATCGGCTCGACCGCGCGCCGGCGCGGGAGGCTTGCCGATCCTCTATTGGACCGGCGACTATACTGCGCCGCTTCCTCCTAAAGCAGCGATTTCGCTGCATGACTCCGTCTACGCCGACCGCCGCATCGGGTGGAAAGATATCGTTCTACCCGGTTTGACGGATCCTACTGATGAGCTGCGTTCATATCCCAGCGCGTTGATCGGATCACCACGGCAGAACGATGCCGCTGCCTTCGAAGTCCTCGACGGACGCGTGACCCACGTGCACGTGAGTGGCAACTCCTCGGATTCGTGGGGCGCGACGTCGATCGTTAGAGTTTCGGCACTCTCCGATCTCGTTGCTCGCAACGGTCAAACGCCGCTATGGGTGCTGCTGACGATTCTCGCCGCCTTCGGACTCGGGGCGCTGCACGGCCTGGAGCCGGGGCATGGGAAAGCGCTCCTCGCCTTTACGCTCGTCGGCGCGCGAGCGACCTTTAAACAAGCGGTAATACTCTCGGCCGCCTTGACGGTCGCGCACACGATCGCCGTCTTGTTGCTGGGCGCGCTGTTGTGCTTCGCTGCCGGGTTTGCGACGGAGAGTCTCTTTACGTGGATTACGCTGATTTCCGGCGTGGCCGTCGCCGCGATAGGCGCCCGCAGTCTTTCCGCCGCCGTAACGCGCATCGCCGCCGAGCGAGGCTACGCGAGGGCTCACGCTCACGGGCACGCGCACGAGCACTCGCACGCGCTCCCCGGCCCCGCGCCGTTGCATTTCCGTAGCGCGGTCGTCGCGGCGATGAGCGGCGGCATCGCGCCCTGTCCCGCTGCGATTGTCGTGTTGCTCACGGCGTTGCACCTGCATCGCGTCGGTTACGGCCTCGCGCTCATCGTCGTCTTCAGCCTCGGATTAGCCGCCGTTCTCAGCGGCTTGGGACTCGCCGTCGTGCGCGGCGCCGCATGGCTTGGCCGACGCTCGGAGTTCGCGCGCGTTGCGCGCGTCGCGCCTTTCGTTACCGCCGGCATTATCTCGATCATCGGAGCGATTATGTTTGCGCAAGGACTGATCGGCGACGGTCTTCGCGTCTCCGAGCCGGTTGCGACTGGGTCGACGCTTCTGTGCATCGCTGTCTTCGCTTTCTTCCCTGCGTTTCTCTCGACGCGGTCCGCGCACCGCACACTGGCAATAAAGGAGACCACATGAGACTGCTTCGATCCGTTGCGACGATGGCAGCGGTCTTCATGCTCGCGTTCTCGATCTCGCTTTACTCGTTTAAGGCGGCCCGAGGATCCGATCATCAAGACTCGCCCACCGTCGTCGCCAACCCGCTTGCCGACATCACCGACGTCTTTGCCTTTCCGGACCCGCACGACGCTTCCAGAGTCGCCTTGGCAATGGACGTTCGCCCGCTCATTCCAAGCGGGATGACGGGCGGCATCGCGCTCGATCCCCATCTGCTCTACCAGTTCAAGATCGCCACGAGCGGCGTCGGCTCCAACGCCTTCAAAGAAGGTACCGTCATTCAGTTCACCGCGAACTCCGCGGGAACGTCCCAGCACATAACGCTCTACGGACCCGCCGCACCCAATGAGGTCGGAACGAGCAATACGCTCGTCGCCAAGACGGGTGCGTTCGAGTTTGGCTCGGTCGCCAAGTTGAAGGGCGGCATCAAAGTCTTCGTTGGGCCACGGCGCGATCCGTTCTTCTTCGATCTCGCCCAGTTCTTCAAGATCATTCCGGATCGTAACTACATGAACCACCCGCACTCTCCGCCGGCAACCGCGACGTCCTTCCGATTCGCGTCCGCCAAACAGAAGATCATTCTCAACGGACAAGATTACGGGACTGCGGGTTCCAACGACTGCGTCATCAAGAAGCCGCACGACTTCCTGGCGCCCTACGACGTACTCTCGATCGTCATCGAAATGCCCAAAAAGTTGCTCGCGCCGCCGAGCGGGTCGCCCGGGGTCATCGCGCTT
Source organism: Vulcanimicrobiota bacterium (assembly GCA_963759245.1). Taxonomy (GTDB): domain Bacteria; phylum Vulcanimicrobiota; class Vulcanimicrobiia; order Vulcanimicrobiales; family Vulcanimicrobiaceae; genus Cybelea. The sequence goes on from CAVWYN010000003.1 coordinate 1,574,657, forward strand.
TGGGCCACTACCGCATCGCCCGACAGTCAGTCGGAATAGGAGGGTCAACCCATGACATCACGTTATAAGCTCGGCCTGGTTGCGCTCGCACTGGCCGGCGCGATCGCCGGAGGCTGCAGTTCAAGAAACTCGGGCTTCACGCCGGTCAATTCCACGCTTCCTTTGGGAGCGGCTGGGGGAGCAACGGCGGGAACGCAAGTCGTCTACAATCAAATCGAGCTGCTATCGCGGCCCGCCGTCAAGGAAGTCTTTGAGTTATTCAAAGACCACAATAAGACCAATCGGGTCGAGCCGTACGCCGATCCCGTCCTGCAATCGCAGATCAAGTCGTTCTTGCAGATGTTTCGCAGCCGGAAGTGGGCCGACACGCTGCAAGCCGTGCTCTACCCCAACGTCATGAAGGCCGATCTTTCGCAAGACACGACGAAAGCCGCATACCTCGGCTACGAAACGGGCGGCGCAACCGGCAGCAAGTTCGGCGGGCGCGCCCTCGACGACGACATCGTCGACATCTCGCTCGGTGCCATCTGGGGAAACACGCTCTCGGCGCTGAAGCTGGTCCCCGACGATCACAAAGAAGCCCCCTGTCTCACCACGGACAACGTCGCGTACGACAAGTCCAATACGAAGACGTTCCCATACATCCAGGCGCCGCTCTGACCGTGAAAGCACCTGGGGCGATTGTCGCCTTCGCGGCGGCAATCGCCGTTGGGGCGGCGTGGCCGTGGTTCGCCTCGCATCGCGCGCAGGCGAGCCCAGCTCCGTCGGCTCCCGTCTCAACCGACTATCGCCAGCGCAATGCGATCGTTGCGTTTCACGAAGGCCAGCTGCGCCGCGATCCGCTCGATCAAGTCACGCAGCGGATGCTCGGGAGCGAGTACCTCCAACGATTTCGCGAAACGGGCGACCTCAACGACGTTACTCGCGCTCTCGAAATGGCGAATCGTTCGTTGCGATTGCAGCCGCAGGGCAACCTTCAAGCATTGAGCGTCCTTGCCGCGGGCGACGTCTCATTCCATCGTTTTATGCCGGCGCTCGCGGCGGAGCGCGCGGCGCTGGAGGCCGCCCCATTCGACGATGACGCCCGCGCGCAAATGGCGTCGACTCTCATGGAGATGGGTCGCTACGAGCAGGCTTCGCGCGTTCTGACGCACCCTGTTGAGCCGGGTCCGAACCCGACGTGGATATCGATTCGAGCGCGCTACGACGAGCTTATCGGCAGTCTTGCCGGCGCGCGAGTGCGAATGGCGCGGGGAACAGCGATCGTCGATCGGATGCTGACGGTACCTGCGTATACGCGTTCGTGGTATCACGTGCGGGATGCGCAGTTGGCATTCGAGGCGGGCGACGCGGACGCGGCGACCGCGGAATTCCAGGAGGCGCTGCGCATCTATCCCGACAACGCGATGGCGCTGCTCTATCAGGCGAAGTTCTTTCGAGCGCGTCGCGATTGGTCGCACGCGCTAGCCTCGGCGAAACGCAGCGCGGATCTGTATCCGCTTCCGCAAGCGCTCGGCTACGAAGCCGACGCGCAGCGTGCGCTGGGCGACGAAGACGGTGCACGCAAGACCGATGCGCTCATTCGTGCCGAGCAGCGGCTCTTCAATGCGCAAGGCATCAACGACCGGCTACTGGCGATGTACTATGCCGAGCACCGCGAGCACTTGAGCGACGCGCTAGCTGCGGCGCATTCCGACCTCGCTAAGCGAGGCGACGAAATCTACGCCGACGATACCATGGGGTGGGTGCTGGCCGCGATGGCTCGTTGGAAGGAAGCGCGGGTCTACGCCGAGCGGGCCGCTCGCTACGACACGCAGGATCCCGAGCTCGAGTATCACGCCGGCGTTATCGCCTGGCATACGGGTCATTCGAACGAGGCTCGGCGCCGGCTGCGCGAGGCGCTTGCCGCCGACGATCGATTCCATCCGTTCTATGCCGACGACGCTCGCCGGATTCTTCAGGCGATCCGCGGTTGACTGTGCGTGCGCGCGTTCTCGGCCTGTACGCGTTCCTTATCGCGCTCAACGTCGGAGCATGGGCCTTGGCTTTTTTGGTCTTTTCATCGCACCCGGTTCTGCTTGGGACGGCGCTGCTCGCCTTTACGTTCGGATTGCGACACGCCGTGGATGCCGATCACATCTGCGCGATCGATAACGTCACGCGAAAGCTCATGCAAGAGCGCCAGCGGCCGATCGGAGTCGGCTTCTTCTTCTCGCTCGGCCACTCGACCGTCGTCGTGGCGCTATCGCTCGCCATCGCCGTTGCGGCCGCCGTCGTACACGGTCACCTTCCGGCGCTGCAGCGAGTCGGCGCGCTCGTCGGCACTTCGGTTTCGGCGGCCTTTCTATTGCTGGTGGCTGCCATCAACTTCGTGGTGCTCATGGAGATCTTCGCGGCCTTCGCGAGGGCGCGGCGCGGCGAAGCTCTTGAAGACCACACCGTCGATGCCATGTTGGACCGGCGCGGAGTGGTCGGACGCCTCTTTCGCCCGCTGCTTAAGGTCGTCGACCGCAGTTGGAAGATGTACCCGGTTGGCCTGCTCTTTGGGCTCGGGTTCGATACCGCGACCGAGGTCGCGCTCCTCGGTATCGCGGCCGTCGAAGCCGGGAAGGGTCTCCCCGTCTTCGCCATCCTGCTCTTTCCGCTGCTCTTTACGGCCGGCATGTCCCTGATCGACACGACCGACGGAATCGTCATGATCGGCGCCTATGGTTGGGCCTTCATCAAGCCGATGCGCAAGCTCTATTACAATCTCGTCATCACGCTCGTATCGGTGCTGGTCGCGCTGATCGTCGGCGCGATTGAAGCGGCCAGCGTCATCGCCGGCGAGCTTCGCCTGAACGGCGGAACGTGGGACGCCATTAAAGCCGTGAACGATAACTTTGGAACGCTCGGGTTCATCATCATCGGCCTCTTCGTCGGGAGCTGGCTCGTCTCGATCGGCATCTACAAACTGCTTCGGTACGACCAACTCGAGGAGCGCGCTGCCGCGCGCTGGGCCGACTGACTCAGAGATCGGCGTCAACGCCACGAGGAATAAGAAAATAGAACGCGATCGCTACGTACGCTGCGAAGCTGGCGATCGGTACGAGTAGCGCAAGCAACATTGCGAGGGCGTAGGTGGCCCAGGCGCCCCGATAGGCGCGAACCGTCTGCGCGATCGCGGCGTCCACGACGTCGCCAAGAAACGCTTGCCGGCGCACGAGGTGCGCGAGCATCAGGTTATTTGCCGACGCGCAACAGAGGAGCACGCCGCCGTAAAGAAATGTGGAGGCCCGCATCGTCGGATACGATCCCAGCGTGCTAGTCGCAAATGGAATGAACGCCGTTCCCGCGAGGAGCGCGAGGTTAAGGAGTACCGTTTTCCGGTCGATGCGTTCTACAAGGCGGAACAGTGCGTGATGATTCTGCCACATGATGCCTATTACGGCGAAGCTGAGACAGTATGCGATCAGGTTCGGCCACAAGCGTAACAGGGCTGACGTCAGCGCGTGATCGGATGCGTAACGGCTGCCGGGTAGCGCGACCCCAAGGACCAACAGCGTGACCGCAAAGGCGAAGACGCCGTCGGAGAAGCTCTCAAATCGCGACTTGCTCAAGTCACGTCTTCGGCGTTATGAGAGTTCACGTTCTTCCTGCCAGTCGACGTAGAGCAGGCGCTCGGCAAACAGCCAAGTGCCGTTGACTTTTGCGAACGTGTCGAGGTAGCGAAGAGAGGCCAGCATCAGGCGTCGCTTTGCGCCCTGAATCGTTATGTGGTGCGCCAGGCAGTAGCTTTCGGCCGAACCCCGATCCCCCGTAAGCGCCGAGACGGTTGTCTGTCCAACGAAGTGCGTGGTAGCGGCGTACTGGTTGAGGTTATCAAAGACTGGGGCGAGCGCGTCGCGGGAGTGCAGCTCCTGAGAGGGCGCCGGGTCCTTGGCGTTCATGTACACGACGAAGTGGGTGTCCGGGGTAAATAGAGACATCTGACCTTTGGCATCGCGTCGATCGGCGCAGTGCGCGTAGGCCTCGACGAGCTCCCGGATGGCAAGGCGATCGGCAGCTTCGGCGGGCGAGATACTGACGTGCACGCTCATGAGGTAGAGCTCCCTTATTTTTACAGTAACTGCGACCTTTGGTAACTGTGTTATACTACAGTTACTGTAAAAATACAAGGGGATTCAATCGTTGAGCCCGATTCAGCGCCAGCGCGCCAAAACGGAGGGTCTTCGCGAACGCAAGCGCCGCGAAACGCTCGTGCGGATCGCCGAGAACGGCCTGCGGCTCTTCGTCAAGAACGGCTTTGAGGCAACCACGCTGGAAGCCGTCGCCACGGCGGCAGGCATCTCTGCGCGCACCCTCTTCTACTACTTCAAGACGAAGGAAGAGCTGCTCCAGTACTGGCGGGACGACAGCTTCTTTACCTCGCTCGGACCGACGCTTGCAGAGGAAACGCGCGACGGGGATCCGCTGCAAGCGACTCGCAACGCAATTCTCAAGCTCGTCTCTCGATACGAAACCGATCGCTCCATCGTCGTGGACCGATTGATGCAATCGACGGAGGCACTTCGCGCAAGGAAGCAAGCAAGTTTCGTTGAGATGGAAACGATCGTATACGGCGTCCTATGCGAGCGGTTTCCCGAAAAGAAATGCCAGATGCTTCGGACCGTCGCGATGCTTGCGTTCGGCGCGCTGCGGCTCGCCATGGAAAAATGGCGACGCGACGGCGCTGTGCGCCAACTCGCGAAATACGTCCGGAGGGAGTTCGATTTCTTGCGGTTGGCGCTCGTGCCCGAATGAGGGCGCCGTTTGTGCTTTACGAATGCAGTGGTGGGGTGCGGGGCGTCCAAGTAGGGTAGTCAACGCCTGCAAGTCGGTTTACTACTATTGCTTGAAGCGTCAGAACGACGACGGCCAGCTCCATTATGGGGAGTTGATAAGGCCTGGTGAAAACTCCTAACGATACAACCAGCGCAGTCGCGCCCGCCGGAGGATGAGTGACCCTGAAAAACACCATCAGCGCCCCCGTCGCTCCGAGTGACAAGGCAGCGGCGACAATCCGCGGACCGTCAATACCCATGACCAGAGCTGAAGGGCTATTTTGCAAGCCGGTTAGCACCAGCGCCGCAAAGCCGCAAGCGATTCCGATCGCGTGTCCGACAACGACGCTTCGGGGGCTTGCCGTCGGCAACGGCGGGCTGTAGAACATCAGGATCGCGCTAGCGCCGAGAGACGGAAACAGGAACGGCGATTTCGATAGCATTGCGAATAAGCCAAGGATAGCCATTGCTGCGAAGCCATTAGCAAAGACGAAAGCCATCCAAACGATCCGCTCAGGAAACCTCGCCATTAAGCCCGGAATAAGCGCTATCGGTTTCTGATTTAGAACGGCGGCTGGTTCAATCACTTCTAGACTTTCTAATAGCTAGTGCGCGCTGGCCGAAGTTAGGATCGCCCTGATAAACGGAAGAAAGGGCCGCATTTATAGCCCCTATTTGGCTCTAATGCGGCGCGGCTGTCGACTTCACCTATGCTTACTATCTGCGGGCAGCGGCGACGGGGCTATGGGGCTTCCCGCCATTGACAAAGTTGGCAAGAAGGCGCACTGTGCCTGCAGAGGAGCTTCCACCGTGCGCGGCGGCTTTGACCCATCGCACTCTGATTTCTGGCCGCGCCAGCCTCCTTTATGTCAGCGCTGCGATCGTTGCTCAGGCGGCGATTATACTGCTTACTTCAGAAGATGCGTTCCAGCGCGCATGAAGACCATTCCGACGCGGTAGGACGCCTCGGAAAGTAAAGGCTGATCCATGAACATTTCAACAGTTCTGGCCTCCGCGCTCGCGAGCGCCGCACTAGTGTTGTTCGCCGGATGTTCCGGCGTCTCCAGCACGACATCGTCTCTCCCCACTACGGGCGGTTTGACGCAGACGCGGCAGACGCACGTTCAGACGTCGCTGCATCCCGGGTTGCTGTATCCCGAAACGACGGGCGTCGCGCCAAAGCTTTTGGGTCTCGTTCATCCGTCCTCGAAGCTCCGTTGCCGATCCTGCGTCGACGATCTGTTCGTAGCCGACGGCGGTTTAGGCGATGTCGAAATCCTCGAAAACGGCTCGTACACCGACGACGGAACGGTCTCCCTCGGGCTGAACTCCGTAGAAGGCGACTTTGTCGACAAGCCGGGTAACCTGTACGTCGCCGACAACGCCGGTCACAGAATCCAGGAATACAAACCTGGCCGATCCACCCCGTCCTTTACTTACTCGGCCGGCATGGACCAGCCCATCCAGGTTAGCGTCGACCTCCACGGCAACGTCTATGAGGCTGACTACTCGACCCGCATCTACGGCGGTGGGTGGATTAACGAGTACAAGCAGGGCACCAATGTCGTAGAGTACACTTGCACGTTTCCCGGCCCCGTTTCTGGTGTTGCGGTCGACTCCTCAGGCGACGTGTTCATGTCCGCCAACAGCGGTGGCTCCATCATCTTCAGCGATTTCAATAATGGCCTCAGCGGCTGCCTGAGCAGCGTCTACCTACAGATCCCCGGGTTCTCGGGTGGCATGGTGATCGATGCCAAGCGCAATCTGATTGTCGCCGATCAGCAAGGAAAGATCGACGTCATCTACCCACCCTACTCGCAGGTCAACTATACGATCCCCGGCTTCGCCCACCCGTTTGGCATCGCGCTCTCGCAGGACAATAAGACGCTCTACGTGGCGGATTGGGGTACCAAAACGGTGAAAGTTCTCAAGTATCCGAGCGCAGGTCTCATCACGACGCTCGGCAGCGGCAATGGCCTCTCCGTTCCATTTGGTGTGACGGACTACCCCAACGCCGTCTACTAGGCGAAGGTCGGGCTTTGAGGAGCGCGACGTGCGCTGATCAGCCCATCCACTCGATAAGGAGCTGATTTAGGCGGTCGGGTGCGTCCAGCGGGATCCAGTGGCTCGCGCCCTCGATCTGCTCGTAGCGCCACGGCCCCTTCACGAAGCGTGATGACATTTTCATGCGTTCGCCGTCGAGATAGTGGTCGTTCGTCGACCAGATGCCGAGGGTCGGCGCTTGCACGAGCGGCAGACTCGGGGGTGGCCCCGGGGGTTGCGGCGCAACGTTCGCACGGTACCAATTCAACGATGCTGTTAGCGCGTTTTCGCGCGATAGATCGGCGACGTAACGCTCGATATCACCGTTGCCGCGAAGCAACTGTCGGAAAAGTGCCCAGTCATCACGCTCCAGCCATGCTTCGGCGATTCCGGCAAACTGAAAAAATAGCTGGTACCACGCCATTTCCCGTTGGCGCAGCGTTAGCGGAGCGAGCGGATGCGGCACGGAGAGGACGACCAGCTTGCTCACGCGATCGGGATGAAGCGCCGCAATCAGCCACGCGACCGCGGCTCCCCAGTCGTGGCCGACGACATCGGCCGCGCTGATTCCATATGCGTCGAGAATGCCTAGTGCGTCGGCGACGGAGTTCTGCCGGGAGTACGCGCTTACGGCTTCGGGGCGATCAGAGTTTCCGAAGCCGCGCAGGTCCGGCGTGATTACTCGGAATCCGTTCGCGACGAGAAAAGGGACTTGGTTGCGCCAGACGTAGTGGGAGTCCGGCCAACCGTGCAGCAGAAGCACCGGTTTGCCGCTGCCGTGCTCTTCAACATAAATCGAGATGCCGTTCACCTGAATCGTGCGCGAACGATCCCCAAGAGCCGCAACTGGGTTGACCATGGTTGTCGCACCCACGGCAGCCGTGGCTGCAAGAAAGTTGCGCCTGGCGAACGACGAGGAACGCGTCAAGTAATTCTCCTTTTGTTAGTGATCGTCCCAGCTCGATCGGCCGTACGCCTCCGCAACCTACCTTAGCGCGAGATCTTCTCGAGCGCCTCGGCAGCGTAGCGCCTCCGCCGGGGTCCCCCCTCCGACGCCTCGAGGAATTCGATTTCGATTTGTGAGTCGGGATGCACGGCGGTAACGATCGCTTCTTCATCCTCGCCCTTCACAACGACATGATCACCGAGGCGAATCATAATGTCTCCATGAGCTTCATTCGTGTAGTAGATTCCGCCAATTTCTCGGTACGCGGCCTGCCGGCCCGGGAACGGGCTGATCCAACGGATGCGAATCCGGCGGAGATAACGTCGGACCCTCAAAGAATTCCTCGGATCGATAATTGTACAACCAGTTCTCTCCGGGCTCGAAGCTTGAAATCACCGGATGGCCGGTTTGCTGACTGTGCTTCGTCGCATGCTGGCTCGGCGAGTTGTCACAACAGCCGATGTGACCACATTTGGCGCAACGGCGGAGGTGCAGCCACCAGCCGCCTGACGCCAGACATTCGGCACAGCCCGTCCCGCTGGGTTTAGCTCCCGGATCAATACCCTCTATTCCGCCACCCATGCTTCTCGCCGCTTCTTAATTCGTCGGCCATTGACCTATCGCCGGGGGCGTCCATCCACGAGTGACGACCATTCCCATGATTTACACCATAGACAAGGCCGGCAAAAGCGCGCAGAGTGGCTCCATGGGAGCTGATCACGTGCGGTCGCTGCTTTGGCCGCTCGCACGTGTCTTCTGGCTACGCCACTCTCCTTTGCGCCACCCCTGCGCTCGTTGCTCAGGCTCCGAGGACGCTACCGCTTCAGAAAATGCGTCGCAGTGCGCATGAAGATTATCCCGAAGCGTTTAGGGCGCTTTGGAAAGGAAAAACTGCACATGCGAATTCGGACTTCAGCGCTGCGCGCATTGGGCGTTTGCACGGCCGTTGCCATGTTTGTGGGCTGTAGCGGCGGCGGCGCGTCACAGTCGTCGGCGCCCGGCTATACCGGGGTAAATGCGGCCCAGCCCGGCGCGCATCTACGCGGTCAACGCCCCATTCCTTTTATGGGCATGAGGAGCGGCATCTCCCATCCGGATCACCACAAGTCGTGGCTGTCCCCGGAACTGAAAAGACTACACAACCCGGTGCTCTTCGTCTCCGACTTTACTGCCGAAGACGTGTACATTTTTAAACTGCCGTCCCTCACGTTGCTGGGAACGCTAACCGGCTTCAACGGCCCGCAAGGGGAGTGCTCCGACAAGCTCGGGCACGTTTGGGTCACCAACACCTACTCGTATCAGATCCTCGAGTTCGCGCACGACGGTTCGCTCGTAAATACGTTAACCGACCCGAGCGGGTTACCCGTTTCGTGCGCTTGGGATAAGAAGACGGGGAATCTCGCCGTCACTAACATCTACGATTTTGGCGGCAGTCAACCGCCGGGTGAAGTCCTCGTGTATCCGGGAGCGTCCGGCACGCCCACGGCGTACACCGATGCAGATATGTACTACTACTACTCCGACGGCTACGACTCGCACGGCAATCTTTTCATCGACGGCACCGGTGGCTACCCCAACTACAGTTTTATATTCGCGGAGCTTCCGAGCGGCAATGGCTCGGCGCATACGATTCCGATCAGCGGGGGCACGATCTACTTTCCCGGGGGCGTGCAGTGGTACGGCGAGGGGCATTACATCAACGTTGGAGACCAGGATTGCAGCGGTAATCCGTCCATCCCGACAGGGTGCGTGGACTGGGTTTCAGTCTCGGGTTCGGCCGGGACGATTACCGGCACGACTCATCTCTTGAACCCGCTGGGCGGCCCTTCATGTGCGGTCGTCCAGGCCGTTCAACAAGGCACCAAGCTCTTCGCATCGGATATTGTATTCCCATCCGTCTGCTCCGGCACTACCGCCACGCGCTCGTGGCCTTACTCGGCGGGCGGCAACCCGACGCGCAGTAGCACGGCCGTGGAGCAAGAACCAGACGGCACGGCGATCAGTAGTTTCGGCGAGTGACGGTATCGAGAAGAACTGGTCTCAACCTGTAGGCAGCAGAATTCGGGCCCGCTCCGGCGGGCTCGAATTTTTGACATACTCAATGAATCCAGAATCCGTCGACGTTGCCGCTTGCGTTTAGACCGAAGAATGCCGCCTTTGTTACGCCCCCAAAATCGACGAGATACCGATACTCCGTGGAACCCGCCGACACCGAGGAGCTCAGAAATGACATCGCGCGAACGAGCCCGTTCGTTTGAGGCTGCTGGATCAAATAATGCCGCAGGCGCGCGGTAATATTCGGATTCGGATCAACAGCGCCGGACGCCGTTCCGAGCGCCGGATAGTAGCTTCCAAGTACCCGATCGATGACCGCCGGAGCCGGAAATCCGGCGCAGTTCGCTAACAAAACAATTGCGAATCGCTGCTTCGGCAGCAAGATATTCTCTGCATCGTATCCGGCCGGCGTTCCTTGCCGGCCGATCAGCAAAATGCCGGCCTTTTGCGTCGATTGAAAGTACGGCTGCATCGCGTGCACCGACGCGGACGAGAGCAGCGTGCCGTTCAAGACCGCGGCGTCGAACCGGGCAAGGTCGGCCGCGGTCGAAACGAAACTGCAGCACTTCCGATCCCAAGCATCGCCTTCGGCCTTGGCGAGGCCAAAGACGTCTCTCCACTCGTAATATCCTGTCGCGAGGGGCAGCCAAGACGGCGGCTCGCCCAACCAGGTATGCGTCATGCCGGCCGGACGGAATACGCGATCGGTAAGATAGGTGATGACCGGCTCGCCGCTGACGCGCTCGATGACGCTGGCCAGAACGTCGTAGTTCGTGTCACCCTCTTGAGGCGCGAGAAGCTGGCGCAGGGTCACGTCAAGCGGAACGTCCTCGGGCAAGTAACGCTGGACCGTATCGTCGAGATTCAACTTGCCTAGAGCACTCAGCTGCATGATGCCCACCATGACAAAAAGCGCGCCGACCGAGCCGATCGGGTATCGCGTCTCGACCGCCGCGGGATGCTTACGCTCGAGATCGGCAGTGCCGCGAACGTCCGCGTAGACGATTCTGCCGTCCTTGACGACCGCCATTGCAATGCTCGGCGTCAACTTCCAGGCGACGGCGCTGTCGAGAACCTGGTCCAACGCGCGCGCCTTCGCCGCGTCGTTCGTCATCGCTCCAGCAGCGAGCGAGCTCTCGAGCCACAGCGCGGCCGCACCGAGCGCGGCGCCTAGGGTACCGCTCACTCTCATGGCGCCCATTGTAGCGCAGGGCCCGCACGAAAACGTCTCCCGCCGGGCCGATCGGTCGAGAGCTCCCTCGCCAACGCGATAGTGCATCCTTCCGGTCGTTCGAAGGGTTGTAGGGCACGAAGCCGTGACGTCAGAGGCGCTAGACGACCGGCGTTCATTTTGCGGTCCGCTCGGTTCTTGATTCGTTTTCAGCTCCTGGTTCCGATTTGCGAAGTGAGTCTATTTGTGCCAATTTTCGAACCAAGGAGTCCATTATATGTATAGAGACGAGACCCTTAATTGCGTTGACTGCAACACACCCTTTACATTTGGGAGCGGAGAGCAAGAGTTCTTCGCTACGAAGGGATTCACGAACAAGCCGAGCCGCTGTCCCGACTGTCGTGCTGCCCGTAAGGCGCAGCGCGGCGACAGCGGCTATTCGGGCCGCGGAAGCGTTGGCCGCGAGCGGGAAATGTTCACTGCAACGTGCAGCCAGTGCCACGGGATCGCTCAGATCCCATTCCAACCGCGGAATGACCGGCCAGTGTATTGCCGCGATTGCTTTGCAACGAGACAGCCGGCGTATCGCTAGGAACACTGACAACGACGAAGACGCCCGCATTTCGTGCGGGCGTCTTTTTTTGTGCCGGCAAGAGTCACAGGACCGCCTCTGCCGAAGTTTAATAGAAGATCGTTCCGATGGGAGCATCCTCACGATGACGATTTCACAGCTTGCCAAGAATGCGGGCGTCAAAGTGGAGACCGTGCGATACTATCAGCGCATCGGTCTTTTGCGAACCCCACACCGACCGGGGCACGGTTTCCGATCCTACGAAGAGCAGGATGCGTCGCATTTGCGCTTCATCCGGCACGGGCAGACACTGGGTTTTACTTTAGACGAAATCGCCACACTGCTACGCCTGTCGTCGGCGGATTGCAAGGAGGCCGAGCAAATCGCTAAAGAGCGCCTTTTGACTGTGAGGGCAAAAATCGCCGATCTGCGCCGACTCGAGACTGCGCTGGATCGCACGATCTCCGATTGCGAGCGCCGAAAAGCCTACGCCGGATGCCCACTGATCGAAGCGCTCCTGACGTAGCGTTCATTTTCGGTACTTTCCGAAGAAACGCTCGGGAAGAAAGTGTAACGCAAGAAAGCCGACGATGACCGCGAGACCAATCAAATTCCAACCCATCTCTCCAAGTTGGATCATGCCGAATCCGTAGAGAATGACGACAATCGCCGTGACCAGAAAAAATGGCCCGGTGAGATAGCAATGGACCCGACCGCACCGTAGCGCGTTCGCAACGCATCCAATACCCATCGTGGATAACGCAACGGCCCAAAGCACGGCTCGCCAACCCTGAGCGATATTCAGAAAACCGCTAGCGATAAGCGCGAGAGCGGGAAGCCAAAACACGGCGCCCGTGATCCACCGATTGCGGAGAATATCGCGCGATTCGTGAATCGCTTTGTCAGGCATCGCGAATCGCCGCACGAATCGTTTCGATGGAAGGAGTTCCAACGAGCTCACCGTCACAGTTATAGGTACGACACATAAGTCCGTACGCGGTTCGGTCGTTCGCCGAGGGTTCGACATCCACGCCATCAACGCGGACCGATGGCGAGCCAAGGAATCGCAAGCGATGCGCTGCTTCAGGCGTCTCGACCGCGATGACGTGGATTGCGGCGTCCGCTGCCTCCAGACGCACCGCCCTACGCACGAGTTCGCGCGCCGCGCCGGCATATGGGCACCCCTCAAAGGTCAAGATTTCAATGCGCATTTGCGAGCATCGCACGAGCATGGTCGGCGAATACGGCTATAGGGCCGCAGCCCTTCGAGCGCAACGGCTCCTCCGGCGCCAAGCAGCGCGACTCCGGCGACCGCGCCGGCCGCCGACGCTAACTCCCTTGCGACGGGCTCTCGCGCACCATCCATAGGGGCATCTTACACTCCGTACGCGGCTACGGAGTCAAGACGGCGCTACGCTCAACCAGCAGGCGACAATGAAGAGGCGCCCGCCTAGAGCGAGCGCCTCAAGTTCGGACGCCATCCGGAAAACCGTAGCTCCGACCTCGGAGTCTAGGCCTTGTTGGTAATGCTAAGCTTGGCCGTGCCGATCGTCTTCCCGGTTTTGTCTTTATCGGTAAACACCGTCGTGCAAGATCCGGTTTTGTTGCCCCACACTGCCTGATACTTATTCCCTGAGCCAGAGATTGATGCGATGCCATTATTCACGCATACCTTATCGTTGAAGGAGAACTTGCCGCCCAGTGGACCTTTCGTGGTTACTGACTGTACGGGATTGGAACCGGACAGGTGGATCGAGCAGGGCTTGACCGACACACCGTGGTCGATTTTGCATATTGCGGGGATGACGTCGCTCGAGGCGCCCGCCGGCGGCACGTGCGATGCCATGAAAGGCAGCGCATTCGAGGTCGGAGGTGCAGACGCACCGCCCGCGCATCCGGCCAGCATTCCGGCGACGGCGAGAGCCGCAAAGGATCGAAGTGATAACTTGGCAGAGTTCATATTGCTCCTTACGTGATGTTTGGTGCACTTCAGCCGGCGAAGCCTAGCGCGAATCTATTAAGAAAGCCTGAAACCGGACATGAACCGACTGCCCGCACAAAAACGCGGCGCCAAATCAAAAAAGCCGCGTAGCTAGGCGTGGCTTTTTTATAGGAGGCCCTGGAAGGAGAATTAACCCTCGTTCAGGACCGCTCGCATCGAAGCGAGCCTACGAGTCTGCCCCGTGTATGTCCATCCCCACTATAGCACAGAACGTTCGATCACAGAGGCGTCCGCCTAAAACTCTACACGAGCAGCGGCCGCTCAGGACAAACGAAACGGCTGCGACGCGAATACCGGCTAACTCAGTAGTCTGGCTGCTACGAAAAGTCCGCTTCAACGCGGTGCGGTCCCAGCTAAAAGCGCCGAGCTATACGCTAGTTCTTGGTCTCACGGAACGGATCGTGCATCTTCTGAACGTAGGTGTACTTTTCACCGCATACGCGGCAAATATTCAGCGGACTTCCGAAGTGCTCGTGGGGCCCGTACTCTTTTGCGGAGGCTTTCGCACGCTTCTTGACCGTGGCTACCGTTTCGATAACATCTACTCATTCTTGCTCCCGAAATTGGGAGCTGCGCGCCTCCAAGATCGGAGACGTTATGGTTCTTTACTGATTCGAGCCGCCGCCCAAAAGGGCCTCCGCGATCGCCTCGCCGGCTCAAACCCGTCCTGAGAGCAAAAAAAGCAAGGCTAAGCCACCGCCACCGAGCGTGCGCTTCATACACGCATTCGTTCGGGAGCCGATGGCGCGTGGAGTTATTCGTTGGCCTTTTGCCGCCAACCCGTTGCTTTTGCGACTGAAGCGATGCACCGCTAAAGAATTAGAAACACCTGCTCGTCGTCGACCCAAATTGATCGTGCAACCTTATTCAGTCTTTTTGCGTCTACGGAAGTAGAACAAAAAAACTCAAAATGAAAGTTGAGCATTTATTATTATGGATCTAACCAAAACCACGCCGCGTAGCGTCAGCACAATGATGCTTGGCATCGTACAGCTCGCCCGCACGACCGATAAAGCGAAAGCCGTAGCGCACGGCACAATTGGCGAATATAAGTATGATTGCTCCATGGACCAAGGTCTCTTCGAGTACCTTGGCATGGACCCGAAGACATTCCTCAATATCGTGAAGGATGCGAAGAACGATTCTGAGATCGAGGCTTACGCGAAGACATTCGTCGCCAAGAAAGACCCCCGATCCATCGAAGCGTTCAACAAGAAGTGGCTCTCGGCAGTGCCGACCGGAGAATCCTTGAAGCACTTCCAGGAACTGCGCACCAAGATCGCTTCCAGCCGGACTGACGTCGTGTCTTGGCCGGACCTACTCGATCTGGAAGAAGGCCGAGCGGTTCCCCATCGCGAGGCCGTTTACGCCTAGCAAAAGCTAGACGCGTAGCAAACTAGAGAGGGAGCGCGATTGGAATCGCGCTCCTTTTTCGTGTCCCGTGTCCCCTGCAACTGCCGGATTTTGGAATGGGCTAGAAGAACCCTCACGGCGTGAGCCGAGGAGCGCGCTGGGCGGCCTGGTCTGTTGCCGGGATAGTTGCCGTCGTGCATCTCCTGGTGGCGGGACAGTACGACGTTTTTCGCAACGAGCTGTACTTTATCGTTTGCGGGCGCCATCCGGCGTTCGGGTACGTGGATCAGCCCCCGCTCGTACCGCTGCTCGCGGCGGCGACGCAGTTCGCCGGCATCCACGTTTGGGTATTGCGCCTTCCGGCGGTCCTGGCGGCGGTGCTGCTCGTGCCGCTGACGGTGTTGTTCGCGCAGCTCCTGGGTGCAAGTACGCGCGGCGCGTGGTTGGCCGCGGTGGCGGCGGCCAGCGCTACGCTGGTGACGGCCATGACCGCAACGCTCGGGACTTCGACCTTCGAGGCGATCGACTTTACCGCGATCGCATATCTGGTGACGCGCGCTACGATGCGAAACGAGCCGCGCCTCTTTTTGTGGGCTGGCGCCGTTGCGGGGTTGGCATTCGAGACTCGGTACGGAGTTTTGTTCTGGGGAATCGGCATCGCCGCCGGCATCGCGCTCTGCGGCCCGCGTTCCGTATTTCGCTCGCGCGATTTTTGGATCGGCGTGGCTATCGCGGCAGTGATTGCACTGCCGAACATTTTATGGCAGGCGGCGCGCGGCTTCCCGTTTTTGGAGCTGGTGCGCAACGACAACCCCGGCAACTTTACCGGCTCGCCGCAGGCCTTCGTTCTCGAACAGATCTTATCGGTCAACCTTTTCCTGGCGCCGTTGTGGGTGACGGGGATCATCGCGCCGTTCGTATCGAAGCGGCTTGCGTCGTTTCGCTTCTTGGCGGTCACGTTCGTCGTAACCGCGCTCTGCATTCTGACCACGCATGGCAAGATGTACTATATGGCCGGGACGTATCCAACCATGTTCGCGGTCGGCGCGGCGGCGTGCACGATGCTTCCACGCGTGCTCGTGGCGGTGTGGGCGGTGCTCGCTGCCGCAAATGGAGCGCTTTCGCTGCCCCTCGTCTTGCCGGTGCTTCCGCCGCAGCGTTTGGAGCGCATGATCGACGAGATGTCCTTTCGTCCGCGGCCTGTTGAAGCCGCCGGCATCGGCGCGCCGCTGATGCAGATGCTCTCGGACCAGTTTGGCTGGCGCGAGTTGGCACGCGATGTAAACGATGCGTATGCAGCACTGCCGGCCACGGATCGGGCCAAGACGGCCATCTTTGCGTCGAATTACGGCGAAGCCGCCGCGATCGATGTGTATGGCGAGAATCTGCCGCCTGCGCTAAGTGGAAACAATCAGTATTATCTGTGGGGACCTCGCGACTACGATGGGTCGGTCGTTCTTGCGGTCGACGTTGACCCGGCACAGTGGTCAACGATTTGCAGTACGGCGCGAGTGGTGGGGCGCTTCGGCACGTCACCGTATGCGATGCCGTACGAACGCAATCGTCCGATCGTTCTCTGCCGGGGCATGCATCCGCCGCTGCCCGCACTCTGGCCGACTTTCAAACACTACGGAATCGAAAACCTAGGAAGTGACCTGCGCCAGGGTCCGGCCGCTTCACATTCTTGAACGCGCCGGCGAGTCCGGGGGCGCCCCTATTGCGATTGAATTGTCAAGTTGTCGGCATTGACTGCGTAGTTGCCGGCAGCGACGCGGGCATTCGGATTCGCGCAAATGATGCCGAAGTTGGGCCCATAGATGACGACCAGGCCAGGCGGCCCGCACGGAGTTTGCTGCAGACCGTAGTTCGAGAGCAAGGTCGCACCCGGGCTGCCGGCACTCACATGGTATGACGTATATGTTTGATTGTTGTAGTAGATTGAGCCCATGACCGCGGCCGTCGCTGCCCCGACTGCGAAGGCTCCCCAGAATCCGCCGCCCCAATAGGCACCCACCGGTGCCCAAGCAACACCGCGATTCCATCCCCAGGCCGGATAGTAGACGGGGTTCACGACAACGCGCCCCGTGTAGTAGTAACCGTTCCTGCCGTTGCTATTGTAATGGTACTGCGAGGTGGTGCCGGTGCTCCTATTGTACACCGTCATGTTACCGGTGTTTTTGTTGTACACCGCGCCGTTTCCGGTATTCCGATTGTACGCGCCGGCGGAGTTCGGGCCGTTGTAGGCGCCGCTGTTTCTATTGTACGTCGTAGAGTTGTTCGTGTTCTTATGATACTGCGTCGCAGTGTTCGTGCTCTTATTATAGGTCGTCGCGGTGCCGGTGTTTCGATTGTACGCAGCGGCGTTACCGGTGTTCTTGTTGTAGGCAGCGGATCCGTTGCTGCCCCTCACGGCCTGACTCGGTACGTCGTTGCTCATGTTGAAGCCGCGACCTTGGTTTGGGGCCGAGCGAGACCCGCCGCCAGAGCGCTGCGGCGCCGGGCGTGACGCGCCGCCGTGAACACGTTGCGCGGAAGCCGCCAACGGCGCAGTCACGAGCGCGACGATGAGGATGATCGATAACTTTTTCATTGTGTGGGCTCCTGGTCGAGCTTGCCGTTTCCGGTGATGTACGTTCCCTTCGCCGTCTGCACGGCAAAGATTACCGAGTGGGCGGAGATTTTCGCCGTCGAAAGCGGCAAAGGCTGTTCTTGATCGCTGAGGTTGAAGTAGAACGTGGCCGTCTTGAATGCGACGTTGTGCCTCTTCGCATCTTGCAGAAGCGAAAACCCTCCGCCAATGCAACGAACGATAGCGCCGTCGTGAGCGCAATCAGCGCCGCTGATGACGACCGTCGTGACCTTGTCGGCCGATATTAAGGTGAGCGATTTGTTCGCAGCTTTCAAGGTTACGCCGGTATACGTCTGAATGGAGCCGTCCCTCTGCTGGATGCGGACGGTTCCTTTCGCCGACGCGGGTGCGCTCAAAACGAGCAGCAACGCGACGACGATCGGTCCAACTGGCTTCATTGATTGAATCCTTTCGTCGGGCCCCATCGTAGCACCCCAAAGCGGTTCGGGGAAGCGACCGCGCGCATCGACCTAAATAACAAGGTAGAAAGACGAAGTTCCTGATTAGTTCACGCAACGCGGACATTCCGGCGTCTTTCGTATCGACAAGATGGAGCCACCGCGCCGGCGTCGTCGTGGTCGCCAATATCAGCGGTCGGGAAGCCGGCCAGCGTTCGGTGAGCGAGCTCTAAAAGGGTCCCCCAAAGGAGGCGTTAACGCGTTAACACAAATTAACGGTTAACCGGACGAAGGTCGACCGGGGCCGGACCGATCGCCCAAGCAGCTGCTTATTAAAGGAAGCGGTCGCTTGATTTGTTCATTCGGTCGCCTCGGCCGACGCCCCCCACGGACAGCGCCACAAACTAAGGGGACCAGACGAGATGACCGGCATTCCAAGGTCTCTCAATCGCAGAGCAGCGGCCCTGATGGGCCTACTTGTACTCGTGATCCTGGCCGCGATGGCGCGACCGGCGCTCGCCGGTCCTCGAGAGTTGGATGCCTACCTGCGCTCGTTGGCGCTACCCGATGGGGCCCTCGCGAATAGCAACGCGTCCAACGCCACGCACTCGACACCTTATATGGGTGCGTATGCGGCGATAGGCCTGAGCATGATCGGCGACGCCGCTACGGCATTGGCGTTCGAGAAGTGGTACGTTGCCCACGTCAACGACCCTGGAGTGTACGGCCCAGGCTGCACGATCTACGACTTCACGTTTACGAGAAAACCGTTTAGGATGACGGCGACGAGGAGCGCCGATGCCACCGATGCCCCCGCGGCGGTCTTCCTCACCGCTATGTACTATCTCTATCGAACGGGAGATCCCGCCGCGCGGCGCTGGATTGCGAGCCAAGAACGCAGCGGTGAATGCATCGCGGAAGCCTCAGTCGGACTCTTCCAATCGGCATTCGACTGCACGGCGGCGCTCCCCGGCTACGATTTCTGCCTCGCCGAGGATAACTTCGAAGTTTGGCGCGGCCTGGGTGCGATCGCTTGGCTTGAGACAAACGTGTGGGGCAACGGCACCGCATCGTCGGATTACCTCTCCGACCAGACCACGATTGCCGCGGGGCTCGCGCAGTTTTGGAATCCGTCGAACGGTAACTATAACTGGGCGCGAAGCACCATCACGGGGCGCTTCACGACCTCATCGTGGTCGCAGTTCTATCCCGGCGCCGTGACGCAGCTGTGGCCGGAGTTTACCGGTTACGCCTCTCCGTCAGCCTCGCGAAGCCTCCATCTCTGGCGCAGGTTCAAATCGGCGTGGCCCAACATGCCGCGGAGATCTCCGGTGGTTTCCCCGTGGCCGCTCACGGCGCTTACCGCCGCCGTCATGGGCGATTCGACGTTCCTCTCGGAATATGCGAACGGCGTAAATGCCTGCTACGAGAAGCAAGGATACCCATACTACTGGGAATCTGCAGACGGCGGAAATATGCTGGCGGCGCTATCGTCGTTACCGCCGGCGGTTCGGCACGCGCGCTTCCGAAGAACGGTCCTACGGCGCGACCTCTGTGAGTGAACTTTGCCACCGCCTGCGGGTTCGATCGCGGCCTTGACAAAATAATACGACCGGTCATACTATCCCACTATGACGATTGCAGACGACTCCGCATGGCGACATTGAACGTCCGCGAAAAGATCGTCGCCGCGGCGGCGGAGCGCTTTCACGCGCTCGGCTACAACGCCTGCGGCGTGCAGGAGATCGTTGATGCAGCCGGCGTCCCGAAGGGCTCATTCTATAACTACTTCAAGGCCAAGGAACTGCTCGCGCAGGAGGTTTTGAACGATTATTGGGGCGGCGCGAGACTAGATATACTCGCCGACGAGACGATCGCTCCGCTCGAGCGCCTGCGGCGACACTTTCAGCATATCGCCTCACGGTACAAGAAGTTCGGTTTTGAAAACGGATGCTTGGTTCCAAAATTCATGCATGAGGTTTCGGACTCGACGCCTCTTTTGCGAAAAGACCTCCGCAGGCAGGTCGCGACGTGGACCGCACTTATTACGCAGACCATACGCGAAGGGCAGGCCGACCGAAGCATCGCCACTTCATTCGATGCCGAAACGATGGCTCGCTTCCTTGTCGAGAGTTGGGGCGGGGTGACGGGCGCCATGAGGCTCGCCGCGAGCCGTGCGCCGATCGATGATTTCTTTTCCGTCGCCTTTGGCGCGCTGCTGCAACCGGGCGCGCTAACCTCGAAGCGGCGCAAGACCAGAAAGTAGCGGTCCCTTTTTCGGCGATTGGTCGCCCGAGGATCTCTCCGGACTTGACATAAGACGACCGGTCGTCTTAGCATGGTAAAAAAAACTGGCCGCGCTACGAGCGGCTCGACCCGAAAAAACTGTGGAGGCGAATGATGACCGAGTCGACAGAAGCCAAAAATAAAGCCCTGGTGCTCGACGCGTTCGACACGCTGTTTAACAAGCGGGACTATGTCGCCGCGGAGAAATTTTGGTCCCCCCGCTACGTGCAGCATAGCGCGCATATTCCGCCTGGTCGAGAAGGCTTATTTGGTCTGATCAAGAGTTTGCCACCGTCGTTAAAGTATGAGAATAGCTTGATCCTCGCTGAGGGCGACATGCTGATGCTGCACGGACGGTTCAGCGGCATCGGGCAACCGGTAAATTGGATCGTACTCGACATCGTACGCATCGAAGACGGGCTGCTCGCCGAACACTGGGACGTCGTCGAGGACGAAGCCACACGCGAGACCTCCGTCAGCGGATTGCCGATGTTCGGCGCAACCTTTCCCGAATCCAAAGGACAGTGAGATGAGCTCTCAAGTTGTCTTAATCACCGGCGGACTCACAGGCATTGGGCGCGCGGCCGCCATCGCTTTCGGCAAGAAGGGCGCGAAGGTGGCCGTTGGCGGCCGGCGCGATGACGCGGGCAAAGACTTCGTTGCGGAGCTGCGCGCTTTCGGCTCGGAGGCAGAGTTCATTCTCGCCGACGTCCGCAGGGAGGACGACGTCCGCGCGCTGGTCGACAAGACCGTTGCTCGGTTCGGCCGCCTCGACATCGCGGTGAACGCCGCCGGAAGCGAAGGCCAACCTGGCCCGATCACTGACCAGACCGCGGAAAGCTACGCCGCGACATTCGACACAAACGTTCTTGGCGTAATCCTGAGCATGAAGCACGAAGTGCGCGTCATGCAAGAACAGGGCGGTGGTAGCATTATCAACATCTCCTCCACCTACGGGCACAAGGGCACTGCAGCTGCCCCTGTCTATGCCGGCAGCAAACACGCCGTCGAAGGCCTCACCAAGTCGGTAGCGCTCGAGACGGCCAAATCGGGGATACGCGTGAACGCCGTTGCGCCCGGTCCTACGGATACCGGTTTGTTGACTCGTTTTACGAGCACGCCGGAGAAGAAGGCGGCTCTGGTGGCGGCCGTTCCGATGGATCGCCTCGGCCGCGCCGAGGAGGTCGCCGACGCCATCGTCTTCCTCGCTTCCGACGAAGCTTCGTTCGTCACAGGCAACATCCTCAACATTGACGGCGGCAAGACCGCTAACTGATTCCCGTCTCCAATTCGGAAAGGCACAAGATCGTGGCTGGCAAGTCGATGAAAACTCCTGGGCCTGATCACCCCATCTCGGTGGAAGCGAACCCGTCCCGCGTCATCGTCAAAGTCGGCGGAAAAGTCATCGCCGACACGCGCGATGCGCTGACGCTTCGTGAGGCTCACTATCCGCCCGTTCAGTACGTTCCCCGTCGCGATGTCGATATGACGGCGCTCGCACCTAGCGAACACACGACGTACTGTCCCTACAAGGGCGACGCTTCCTACTACAGCATCCCGGCCGGTGGAGATCGCTCCGTAAACGCGGTCTGGACTTATGAGACACCATTTGAAGCCGTTGCGCAGATCAAGGAACACCTCGCCTTCTACCCCGATCGCGTCGAAGAGATCAGCTAATCGCCCGGCGCCGGAGATTTTTCAGCTTGCTGCATCCCGGTGAGCCTGTTCGAGGGCAACCGCGATATAGTCACGATCGCCCAAGCCGCTTGACGCGGCGGCTTGCATGCGCGGGAGCACGCAGCCTAAGATGGGCACAGGGACGTTGACAGATAGCGCCGCTTCGCGCGCCAGCAGGAGATCCTTGATCAAGGCGTTGAGCGAGAATCGTGGTGCGGAGTCGCGATCCAATAGTTGCTGGGTTTTCGAGCCGGCGATTCGTCCAAACGCGCCCGTCAACGATTCCACCGTCAGTCGGCGATCGACTCCCCCATGCTCGCAGAATGCGAGCAGCTCGGAAAGGGTGTCCGCAACAACGCCAATGATGGCGTTGTTTGCGAGTTTTAGGTATCCGCTGGCACCTACGGGACCTGCATAGATT
The DNA here is from genome assembly GCA_963759245.1 of Vulcanimicrobiota bacterium. Lineage (GTDB taxonomy): Bacteria > Vulcanimicrobiota > Vulcanimicrobiia > Vulcanimicrobiales > Vulcanimicrobiaceae > Cybelea. The sequence continues at coordinate 1,597,011 of CAVWYN010000003.1, forward strand.
ACGGTCGAGCCCAGTGCTTCCAGCAATGGTCGCGCTCGTTCGAACGTCGTTTCACGTCCGCCCGCGAGGACCGTCAGCGTACCTTGCCTAGCCAGGTCGACGCTGCCGAGTACCGGCGCCGCCAGAAACTCTAACCCGCGCTCCAGCGCTGCCTTCTCAAGGGTCTCGTACATTGCCGGCGAGAGTGTCGACATCTCGATGACGAGCTGCGTCGCGCGCGTCGCCGGGATGATCTGGCTTAACGTGACCTCGCGTGCCGCGTCGTCGCCCCAGAGGCTGACGATAACGGCGTCGACTGTCTCCCCGAGTGCTCCGGGCGAACTTTCCCGCGTCGCTCCGCGTTCGACGAGCGCACCGATAGGGTCGGGCGACCGATTCCAAACTGAGACCCGGTAGCCGCGCGAGAGAAGATTGAGCGCGATCGCGCTTCCCATCTTACCGAGACCGACAACGCCAACGTGCGTCATCGCGACACGAGCTCCTCTGCGTTGCAACGAAACATGGTACTCCACTCCCAGTTTTACGCGCCGAGTATTGCCTTACGAGAAAACATAGTTTTACTTGCTCTCCAGCGTGACCAGTCCTTCGCTTACCGTGCTCGGCTGGTGGGGGCATTCCCGACCGTCCGAGCTATTTTCAGAGTTTTTTCAGGGCGACATGTTACAGATAAAACAGTGCGATTTATCGCGAGGCCGTTATACGTGCGTTTTCTTGGGGGCCACGACCGCCTTCACCGGTGCGGCCGTGAGGGAAATCTCTTCGCGACGGACACCCTCGTGGCTCGTGTCTGGGAATTCGTCCGTGGCAGCACGAACCTTATTGGGGTACGGCACCTACGAGCTGGGAACGGAGCTGCCTTTCTGAGGAGAGAACCGTGAGGATACAGTCTTCATTTTCGTTGTTCGCCGCGCTCGTCGGCGCGAGTTGCGTCGCGGCAAGCGCGGCTAACGAGGCCCCCGCGATCACGGCGTTCGACCGAGCGTTTGCCGGTGTCAGCGACTACACGGCCATTCTACACGTTCGCGAAGCGAAGGGAACGCAAACCCAGGACCGCGTCTATCAATACTTCGTCATGAGGCCCCACTTCGTAAAGACGCTGATCATCGACGGCGATGGCAAAGGTTCGGGCGGCGTATGGGTTGGCGGGGATCAGGTAAGCGGCCACCTAGGGGGCTTCCTTTCCGGAATCCATCTGAAGATCGGGGTACACGATCCTCGTGCGGTCTCGCTGCGCGGCGTTACGATTCCGGAGGGGCTACTGCCGCTCATCATCGACGAGTACGGGACCATCCCCGGGAAACTCACGCAGGTCGACGGCGGCAAAGTCGGAGGCGTCGAAACAGACCGCCTGGACTTGAAGGTCAGCGATCCCGCATCGAACCACGATGTTTCCGAGCAAATCCTCTATCTATCGAAAGAAACGCATTGGCCGATCCGCCAGATCATGTATTCAGGATCGCAGGTCGTGCTCGACGAATCGGTTGTTAATCTAAAGACGAACGTGGGCTTAAAGCAAGGTGACTTTCCCTTCTAAGTAGCCGCCTACGTGTTTTCCCACCCCAGCACGCGTGCGATCAGCTCGGTGCGGTTCCGGCTCCCCGTTTTGTCGATCATGCTTCGTATGTGATGCGCGATGGTCGAATAAGCGATCTGCAGCCTTCGGCTGATCTCGTCGAGCTTCGCGCCGTCGAGCAGCAGCGCCAGCACCTGCAGCTCGCGCGGCGAGATATGGAAACGTGCGGCCGGCCCTCTCAGCGAGTTGGGCGGCTTAAAACGATCGATCCGGACACCTATGAACAATCCCGCCGGACCTGACATCGGCTCCGTGCGTACGACCAAGAACGGGACAGGGTGTGCTATGCCTGACTTTGGCGCGCCGGCCTCGGTACGCCACCCGGCGATCAGCTCGCGGACGGCTTCTTCGAGCACCGCGGGCAAGCGATCCGCGACCCGCGTCCGAAGCCCCGTGAGCGCGACGCGCCGTTGCTCCTCGGCCGTCCATGCCAGCACGATCTGAAAATCGCGGTCCAAGATGTAGAAGGCCTCTTCCGATGGCTCGGCCGCACGCGCCGAAGAGCGACTGCGATCGTCGACGGAGGGATGGGCGTGGCGTCGGATCCCCGACGAGTTTAGACGCAGCGCGGAGAGTCGTTCTGACGTAGCGTCGAGGGACAACGCCAAGACGCTGAGTTCGCTGGAGGTGAAAGGTCCCAATTCGCTCGTGCGCAGCAGCGTCAGAATGCCGAAGCTGGCCCGAGCGTCGGCAAATAGCAGCGTGATCCCGCTTTCGAAATCGCCGAGTGGACCGATGGTCGCGGCGATGCGAGGGCCGGTCTTTGCCTTCTTGCGCTGGCGTTGGAACTCGTTCTTGAGTCGCGGTAGCTCGCCGGCGTTTTCTTCGGGCGCGTCGAGGAGCAGGTTCGCTAGTTCCCCGTCGGGCCGGACGCGTGCAAAAGCCCAGCGCGAGGCCGGAACAACGCGCAGGATCGCCGCAATGATCGGATACGCAGCATCCGACTCAGGCAGGGTACCGAGGACGCGTTTCAATTCAGCCTTCGGCCGGCTCTAGCGATAAGCTGGGGTTCTGAAAGCATTATAGCCCTCGCCACTTGGCCGCCGTCCACCCCCAAGGATGTCCCCTCCTCCACGCCACACTCAAACGCGCCGGCGAAATTGTATCATCGTCGTCTATACGGCGGGGATAAAATCGTCGTCGAGTCGAGCTCGTCATCTTGCGGGCGCCAGCTGCGTCCTCTCGAAGGACTCGCATCAGTAATAACTCATGGAGAAAACAGTGCGATTGATCGCGAGGCCGTTATACCTGCTCGTTTTCTTGGTGGCGACGACCGCCTTCACCGGCACGACCGCGAGTGATACGATCTACGCGCGGGCCGGCGAGCGCGTCTCCGGCGGAAGCGGTCGTTTGAACTTCTACTGCCTGGGATCCGGCTCACCGACGGTCATCTTTGACGCCGGCTGGGGCGACTGGTCGCCGTCGTGGGCGGTCGTACAGCCGCAGGTCGCTAAGTGGACGCGGGCGTGTGCGTTCGATCGCGCCGGATATGGTTTTAGCGACGCCGGTCCGATGCCTCGCACGAGCGTCCGAATCGCCGACGAGCTGCACGCCGCGTTGCGCAACGCCTCGCTCCCTGCACCGTACATTCTGGTTGCGCACGCGTTCGGCAGTTACAACGTGAGGGTCTTTGCTGATCGCTATATGCGGGACGTCGGCGGAATCGTTCTGATCGATGCCGATGACGGTGACGTAGAGCCGGCAAAATGGCAAGCGCGCGATCATCGCAACTTTCGGAACATCATCGCCACCATGCGCCTCTGCCAGAGTGCCGTCTCAAGAGGTCTGCCTCTGCCGCCGCTGCTATCACGGAACGAGCGTCCCTCGCGCACGTGCCCCGACCTCTTCTTCCGCGGTTTGCCCGAACAGCGTTTCTCCAGCGAGCTAAATTCCGTGCTCCTAAAACAGGTGCAGGCACAATCCTCTCTCTACGACGCCGCAATCTCCGAAATGGAAGAGATGCCCTGGGATGAGGCGTATCTGCGCCGGCACGTAACGTCGTTTGGTTCCCGGCCGATTCGCGTACTTACCACTTGGCACTTCGGCCGTCCGCCGGCCACGCCGGCGAGCGTTCATCGCGATCGCTTGGCTTTCGAACACGATTCCGCGCGGGCTCAGGGCTCATGGCTTCTTCTCTCGACGAACGCTCGCCAGATTTTCGATTACGACGAGAGTCGTCAATACATCCAACTCGATCGCCCGCAGGTCGTCCTTGAGGAGATTCGCGAGGTTCTGGTGACGATGCGTGGTTTTCATGCCTGATCGGCGTTCCCGTGCGCATCTAACCGTTCGATTGGATAGCCGTTGGATTGCCCTGATCATCCTCTGTACCGGCATGTTGATGATCGTGCTCGACAGCACGGTGGTCAACGTGGCACTGGCGTCGATTCAACACGACCTCGGCTTCAGTAACGCCAACCTCGCCTGGCCCGTGAACGCCTACATGATCGCTTTCGGCGGCACGCTGTTGCTGGCCGGTCGCCTCGGCGATCTGATCGGCACGAAGCGAATATTCATGGCGGGACTCGTCGTCTTTACGGCCGCATCGCTGTTGTGCAGCCTGGCCAACTCTCAATGGACGCTGATCGCCGCGCGGTTCGTCCAGGGGCTGGGCGGGGCGATGGCGGCTGCCGTAATTCTAGCGATGATCTTCACGACGTTCACGGACGCCACCGAGCGGGCCAAAGCGCTCTCGGTGTTCAGCTTCACGGCATCCGCGGGCGGATCTGTGGGTTTGCTCGTGGGCGGCGGGATCACTCAGGCGCTGAACTGGCATTGGATTTTTGCGGTGAATATCCCGATCGGCATCGTAACGTACGTATGCGCCCGGCGCGTAGTTGCGGAAACGCAGGGGATAGGTTTGCAGGAAGGCGCCGACATCGCCGGCGCCGGACTCCTGACGACGGCTCTGATGCTTGCCGTTTACGCCGTGGTTAAAGTTCCACAGAGCGGCCTATCGTCTCAAGAAATTATCATCGCGAGCTCGAGCATCGTACTGCTCGCAGCGTTCGTCGTTCGACAGGCGCGCGTCGAGAAGCCGCTCTTGCCTCTGAGCATCTTTCGCAAGCCGAACGTTACGTGGAGCAACCTCTTGCAGATCGTGGTCGTGACCGGCTTATTCGCATACTTCTTCTTGTACTCGCTCTACCTGCGCGGCGTGATGCATTACGACGCGGTCCAGACCGGTTTAGCATTTCTCCCAATCACGCTCGCGATCGGAGTCCTCTCCGTCGGCCCGTCGGCCTGGTTAATGCGGCGTTTTGGCTCGAAGCTTCCGCTCGTCGCCGGCATTCTTATCTCGGCCGGCGGTCTCGCGATCTTTGCGCTCGCACCTTTGCGGGCACCCTATCTCACCCTCATATTCCCCGGCATGATACTCGTGGGAGTCGGACTGGGCGTGACGTTTCCGTGCATCATGGACTTCGCGATGTCCGCCGCGACCCCGGCCGATTCAGGCTTGATCTCGGGTTTGGTCAACACTACGGCCGAGGTCGGCGGTGCGTTGGGTCTCGCGTTCATCGCGGCGATCGCCGCCTCGCGTACCGATTCCGTTCTCGCCACGGCCCACTCGACGGAAACCGCGCTCGTCGCAGGTTATCACTTTGCCTTTGGAATCTGCACGATCTGCCTGATCGTTGGCGCCGCCATCGCGACCTTCGCCTTGCAATCGGTTCAAGCCACAGTCGCGACGGGTTTGACCCAGAAATTCAAGAAAGCGCCCGGGGAATGCTGAACCTCGTCCCCGATTTGGGCGATCGCACTGCTCCTCGCAAGCCTCGTCGTCGTCTGTGGCGAACTCGGCTATCTCAAACCACGCTCGGCGAACCGCGATAGAAGAGCCGTTGACGGAGAACGTGCAGGTTGACAGCGCTGGGAGCGGTGCCGGAGTCGCCGCTATCACCAAAGCACCACAACAAAATGGCAGAAACGAACCGACCGTCATTCAAAGGCACCGCGAGTTCGTAACTGCCACTTCCTCAGCGCGACAAATCCCCACACCAACTCGACGACGCCGAAGGGCCACGTGCCGGCGAGCCAGCCGTACGCGGACGCCGCGAAACAACCCAGCGCGAACAGCAGGGTATAGATCGCGCCCCGGCTTTCCAGCGCGTAACAGAGCATCATGAAGCCGACGGAGGCGGCACCGAAGTACGTTAGCATATGCTGCGCTTGCTCCAGGCCGTGCCCTTCTCCCGAAAGATCACGCACCGTTTTGCGTCGCCGTGACACTCGCACGCGAGGAGCTTCGTCAGACGCCGCTTCATCCGCCGAGCCTCACCGATCACGTCGTCTAGCTCTTCCATCCGCCGCAGCACGACCGCGTGTCTGTTTCGCGATCGCGTGACGGGGGACTCGCCTGCGAACATGGACGCGATTGCCTCGGTTGAGATGCCGACCGACCGAAAGAAGCGCAAGACTCGAAGCTGTTCGACCACCGCGGGGTCGTAGTCGCGGATTCCATTCCTACGCGATGGGCGCGGCAGAACGCCCGCATACTCGTAGAAACGGATCGCCGAGGCGGGTACCCCCGCCTCACGTGCTAGCTGTCCTATTTTCATATGAGACCCTTGACTTAAAGTCGACTTTAAATGTTAACCTCTTCGGCATGAACGAACTTACTCATTCACGCGCGCCGAATAGGGTCTTCGGCGCGTCGGCCTTCTCGATTGCCAGCCACGTATTTTGCACTCTTACGGCTCCCGAGCGCGAGGCTCGCAGATATCGCTGGCGGCAGTTGATGCGAGACGCGAACTCTCGCGTCGCGATCACGGATAACGGCGCCGTCATCCGCCTCGACAATGCATGGGCTCGGGCAGATGTGGAAGAGCTCGTCTCACAAGAACGCAGCTGCTGCTCGTGGATGGACTTGGATCTGCGGGACGAAGGGCGGGAGCTCGTTCTCACGATGACCGCCGACTCGCGCGTGGGCGCGGCCGTTATCCATAAAATGGTGGATTCATAGTTTCTTCATGCTTGAGGCGGATGATCTGCGGTTATCGGAGCTCGCTGCGAAAGGAGGGCTTCCAGATGTCCCGATCAGCTGCGCTCCCGGTTCTTCTTCTCGGTTCCATCGTCGCGGGCTGCTCGCTGCACAACGCAACCTCGCCGCTTCCGGCCCAACAGCCATCGACCGTCACGCAACCCCTCACGAACTCGAGCTATAAGGTCATCTACAGCTTTGCACGGGACGCCGACGGTAAGTCTCCGAACGGCCTGACTGCCTTCAAGGGTTCTATGTACGGCACGACCTTCGCCGGCGGGGCGCACAACGACAACGGCGAGGTCTTTCGGATAACGCCGGCCGGGCAGGCGCACATCATCTATAGTTTCATGGGCGGGCGCTCCGACGGCTCCGGCCCCGTGGCCGCTCCGATCGTTTCAGGAGACAGGCTCTACGGCACCACCTACACCGGCGGGAAATCGATCTGCTACGGCTCCAGCTACACCGGCTGTGGAACCGTCTACGCCGTGACCCCGTCGGGCTCCGAAAAGGTCTTGCATAACTTCAGCCTCCAAGACGGCGACGGTATTAACCCGTTTAGCTCGTTGGTTGCGACGAACGGCAAGCTATACGGGACGACGGAATTCGGTGGTGGCAATGCATGCAGCCAGATCTACGAATCCCATTCAGGATGCGGCATCGTCTTCATGATTAGCGCATCCGGCTCAGAACGAAGCCTGTATGCCCTTCGGGGCGCGCCACAAGACGGCGCGTTCGTATTGGCGAGCTTGACGGCGCTCAACGGCAAGTTCTACGGGACGACGCTCGCTGGCGGCGGAAACCCGAACTGCTACCAGGGTTGCGGAGTCGTCTTCGAGGTAACGTCGTCGGGCAAAGAGCGCGTTCTTCATCGCTTCACGAACGGCAACGACGGCGGCGTTCCCGAAGGAAGCCTCATCGCCATCAATGGCAAGTTGTACGGAACGACGGCGTCCGGCGGCCGGAGCGGCAATGGAACCGTGTTCGAAATTACGCCGTCCGGCAAAGAACGCGTGCTCCACAGCTTCAAGGGCGGCAGCGACGGTATGTCACCCGCCGCGGGGCTCGCCGAACTCAACGGCACGTTCTACGGCACCACGACGTACGGCGGAAACGCCGGGTGCTATGCCAGCAATACTTGCGGGACGATCTTTAGCGTCACTGCCGGCGGCACGGAGCGCGTGCTCTACCGATTCAAGGGCGGCACGGACGGCGAGAATCCCCTCACGAGCTTAACCGCACTCGACGGCACGTTCTACGGCACGACGCCGATGGGTGGATCCGCGAACCTCGGCACGGTCTATCGCATCGCTCCGTAAAGTTTCGCGCATCCTACACAGGGTTCGAATGAGTCGGGATTCTATTTCACACATGGATGAAATGGATCGGCGCCGCGTTGATCGCTGCGCTGGCCGCATGCACGCGGACCGGCGTTGCGCCGGCCGGCCCGGCGCACGTCCTGCGGATCGCGTACGCCGGCGACCCGGCGTCGCTCGTGCCGCTCGTCGCAATCGATCAAGACATCGTAGCGCTCGACACGCTGTTCTGCCAAACGCTGGTCGGTCTCTCCGCAGATAATCGCGAGGTGCCGATTCTCGTCACGCGAATCCCGTCGCGCCAAAACGGCGACGTCTCGCAGGACGGAACTCGAATCACCTACCACCTGCGGCCGGACGTGCGCTTCGCCGACGGCGTCCCGCTGACGTCCGCCGACGTTGCCTTCACCTATCGAGCCATCTTCGATCCGCACAATCGCGCGACGTCCGTCGTACCGTATCGGCGAATCGTCTCGCTGCGGACGCCGGACGCTCACACCGTGGTGATACGTCTGCGCGAACCGTGGAATGCCGCCGTCCGCGTGCTCTTCGCGCAGGCGGACTTCGTGTACGGGATACTGCCGAAGCACGCCTTTGCCGACACAAAAGTGGTGGGAACTCCTTGGGAGTCCGCTCCATTTGGCACCGGACCGTTTCGCGTCAAAGCCTGGCTGCGAGGCGATCGAATCATTCTGGAGCCCAATCGGTACTATCGGCCCCATCCGAAGCTCGCGCAAATCGTGCTGCAGATCGTGCCGAACCTCAACTCGAATTTCGTGGCACTCCGGTCGGGCGAAGTCGACGTCGGCACGCTGACCGCGGAGAACGTCGCGCAGGCGCAAGACACCGCGGGGCTGCGCGTGCTCCGGTTTCCGGAGAACGCGACGCGGCTGCTTTACTTGCAGACGCAAGCCGGGCCGACGCGCGACCTGCGCGTGCGGCGAGCTATCGCGGCCGCTCTCGATTATTCGGCACTCTCGAACGCCTGGCGCGATCAGTTCCGCGCGGCCGGCTCGTTTCTGCCGCCGCCGATCGTGCTGTGGAAGAGCGTGGCTATTCCCGGGTATTCGCACGATCCGAATGCCGCGCGCCGGCTGCTCGACGCCGCCGGCTGGAGCGCTCAAAACGACACGCGATTCAAAGACGGTAAGCCGCTCGATGGTCTCATCGGCGTCAACGCGGAAGACCCCATCAACGTTCGGATCGCGACGCTCGTACAGACGCAGCTCGCGGCGGTCGGGATGAAGCTGTCCATCAAGGCGAACCCAACCCGCATTTGGTTCAGCCCCGACGGCCTGCTCCGCAACGGACAGGCGGCGATCGTCGGCGAGTCCTGGGTCGGTGGCAGCGATCCCGAGCAATCCCTAAATCTGCGCTGCGTCCAGGCGGTCAAAGGCGGCGACAACCACTCCTTTTACTGCTCGAAGCGCTTCGAGGCGTTGTTCGACGATCAGGCGCGCACGCCCAGCCAAGCGCAGCGGGACGACGATTTCAACGCCATCCAGCTGCTCGTCCACCACGACGTTCCGGTCATTCCGCTCTTTTACGAGGACCGGCTAATCGGCGTGCGCGCGCGCGTCACCGGCTACCGGCTGAACGTGCTCTGGATTCCGGTCAACGCCGAAACCTGGGACGTTCGATAGCGACGGTTACGACTTGGTGCACGTCTCCTTGACGCTTACCACGCGGCCGTTCGTTTCCGTGAAAGACGTCGTCATCGTCTTCTCGGTGTTACTCACCTTCGTAAAGACTTCCGGGGCGTATGAGGCGACGTCCGGCGCCTTCGTCTGAATGACGTAGGTGTAGATCTTCTTATTGGCGCTTGGATTTGGCGCCGTGGCGACCGCATAGCGTCCGTCGTCGATGGTCTGTATCCGGACCCAGCGTTTTGCCGCCGCATCGTACGTGTACTTCGTTTGACTGTGGAAGTCGCGCGGGATCCAGGACGCTTTGTGCGTGGTGCTGTCGCGTAACAGCCAGTTTCCCGTGGGATCCATCGAGTAGACCTCGGTGATCGAGAAAGGCCCGGGGCGCCTCGAACTCAGGTCGGTGCACTGCCACGTGCCGATCAGGAATTTCATCGAAGAGAAATCGGGTGTGGGGTTCATCGGGACCGGTGTCCCTTCGATCTTCGGCGCGGCGGCAAAGGCCGCAACGCCGGTGATCAGTGTCAGAAGCGCCAGCGCACATAGAGAACGATGGGATAGACTCATGGGTGAGGACCCTCCTTAATTTGAGGCGTCCTTCGTAAGCGAGCAGCTGCTTCCCCGCCAGGTTAGGAAAAGCCGTGAGCTATTGGGTTGCCACTCGCATCATGGAGCTGCCGGTGACTGGGACGGAATTCGGGATCCCCGGATAGTTCAGAAGCGATCTGAATACCCCGGTCACCTGCACTTGAACGTAATAGATCGTATTCTGCGGCGGCCCCAACGCTCCCGACGTCGTACACGCCTGCGGCGTTCCACCGTTGGACGAGCAAAGCTGCTTCACGATTATTCCGCCGCCGGGTGCGGTCCAATTCGCGAGATTCTGGCCGTCCTGGAGCGCCGCATTCGCGATTCCGGCCGTATCGAAGGCCGTCGTGAGATCTTGCGTGCCGTATTGAGCGCCGGCGCGCGCAGCGTTCGCCGCCAAGATCGAAAAGAACGCGAAGCGTCCAATCTCGATCACACCGACGAGCAAGAAGATTATCACCGGAGCGAGGATCGCGAACTCAACGAGGCTCGTGCCGGACTCGGCACGGAACGATCGGCGATACTTCATTCCGCCAGAGTCGCCCGTTTGACCAGCGATAAGCCGTTCGTCGGGCCGGGAAGCGTCGAAATTCACGCCGGCCAGCGTCTGCAAGTTCGAAAAGACCATAACGACGTACTTTCCGAACGTGACGTTGGCCTGACCCAGGATCTCTCCGAGGGAGCTGGGAGCATAGACGAGACCGGCGAGGCTCAAGCTTACCGAGGCATTGAACGCGACGGTGTTGCTGTTGGTCGGCACTTGATAGTAGAGTACGCCCGCGGTATTCCCAGATGTCGGAGGCGCCAAGAGTGCGACGCTGCCGTTGAATCCGACGGGGCCGCCGGTTGACGTGACGTACATCGTGACGCCGTTTCCGGTGAGGACTCCGGTGTTGTTGACGGGGCCCGTGAAAACGTAAAGTCCGGGATTCATCGTCACGATGCCGAGGTTGTTTTCGAAATCGCTATAGCAGCCGGGATTCACCGTTACCGGTAGAATCGAATTGTTCACGAACGACGTGCATCCGCTCGCGGCGGGCGGATTATTCGCGAGATACGAGCATTGCGTGATCTCCGGACATGGATCCGCGACCGGGAGCATCGGCTTGGGCTGCGCGCCGAGAAAGAGACTCAAGAGGTTCGTTTCGATCGCGTGGGCGTACCCGAAGCTCTTTACGTCTATAACGGCGCCTAAGGTCTCGACCTCGGAGCTGTTCGCGAGCACGGCGCACTTTGGCGCGAGGATCACCGCAACGTTCAAGTTCAACTCGGCCCTCTGACTCAGCAGATACAGGCAGCCGGGGTTATCGGACGTGACGAGGCCGACGGCCTCGGTAGTCTCCTTCATGCCCTGCGAGAAACCGAACAGGCGGCTGAAAAAGGACGGGATGTTCTTGCGTGTGATCTGAGCGTAGACCGCGCAGCCGTTGCCGGCAAACGGACCGGATTGCGGCGGGTTCTGCACCGTCACCTGCACGCCGTTCGAGCCGTCGGTGAAGCCGTTCTGGGATGCGTCGTTGACTGCCGCGGATTTTGCCGCATCTTGGTTTGGACAAGTCGAGTATGCGAGCTGCTGTGCCCCGCCGACGGCCGCGGCATCGACCGCGTTTTGCTGCTGCCGCTGCTGGTATTCCCAGTAGCCGACGTCGACGGCCATCCCGGCGAAGCCCATCAACACGGCCAGACAAATGGCGATGAGCGGCAGGACCGCGCCGCGCTCGCTTAAGCGGGCGCGCATTTGAAACTTCAACTCAACTCTACCCATCTCGCGGGGCGGTCGAACTCCTCTAGGTTGAATGCGTCACGCAACGGGGCACGAAGGCGACCGTTGGGCCACGATTATGCCACAGGTACCGTGCGTTAACGCGTCAACGAGATCGCGACGTTGAGTTAGAATCGTGCTCGGCCATCGCGCGCGGCGGCCTCGACGACCAGCCGAGCGGCCGCGATGTCTTCGACCGCGAGGCCGACCGACTTGAAGACCGTTGTGACGGCGGGCATCGCGCGCTTCGCGCCCGCGAAGATCTCGCCGATCTCGGCGTAGATCGGCGCGTTCGCGAGTATCACGTCCCCCGCTTCCTTCGCTGCCGCCTCGCGCGAATCGACGACAACGGTGTTGGCCATCGCCTCGTCGTCGAGCTCGCGCCAATCCGGACGCGACGAGCCGACCGCGTTGACGTGCGCGCCCGGCTTGAGCCAAGCGCCGCAGAGAATCGGTGCGTGCGCAGCCGTCGCGGTAACGACGACGTCCGCGCCTCGAACTGCGGCTTCGGCCGAGTCGACCGGCGTGACCTCGTGGTCACGCGCGAAACGCTGCGCGTGCGCCGCGGTACGGCTCCACACCCGCACATCGGAAAACGTACGAACGCGCGAGAGAGCCTCCAGATGCGCGTGCGCCTGAACGCCGCTGCCGAGCAGCGCGAGCACGCGACTTTCGGGCGGCGCTAGGTACTTCGTGATCGCCGCCGAGACGGCCGCGGTGCGCATCTCCGTAATGAGCCGTCCGTCCATCGCCGCGAGCGGCTGGCCGGTATCGGTGCGATAGAGCAAGATGGTCGCGTTGTGCGTCGGAAGACCCGTGCCGGCATTGATCGGATAGAAGGTCACGAACTTCAATCCCATTACGTCGCCGACCACGGCCGGCATGATGCCCAGATATCGGCGGCGCTCTTCGATCGTGAGGACGTTACGAACCGGATGGATGTGGCTTCCGCGAGAGAAGTCCGCGAGCGCGCCCTCCATGGCGGCGATGAGTTCGTCCCAATCCAGCAGCTCTCGAACGGCTTCTTCGTCCAGATAGATCACACGGTTGACATTCTCTGTCCCCCAACACGCGCCGCTTCCAGGCCGTCCCAAAATCCCGCCACCCCGTCGAGCATAGCTTCTCCGGCTCGTAGAAAGCTCTGCGGAGAGAACCCGGCCTTGGCGAACGCGTCGCGCATCTCCTGATCGGTGTGCGACGCGTGGCTCTCCTCGAGCGTATCGTGCCAGGTCCAGAAGCCCAACGGCAGCTCGGGCAGACGGTTTCCTTTGATGACCCGAAGCCCCGCTATGAGTTGCTTCCAAAACCCCGCGGCCGCCCAGTGCTCGATGGCATACGACGCGCCGGCTGCGGTCGATTCGTCTTCGGCGCTGTACCACGACATCAGGGCGTCGCAGAACGCTAACGTCGAGGGCCGGCCGTGGCGCCGCTTCCCGATCTCGCGCCACTCGAGCCCGAGCGCCCGCGCGAATTGCGAGAGCCATTCGAAGTGCCCGGCCGTGAAGCGGAACGTGCCTCCCTCGACGCTGCCGGCAGGCGTGAAGACGACGCCCAGCTCGTTGAGCAGAATCTCCTTTCCAGCGCGATAACTCTGCAAATCGGGGGCGTTCAGGCATTTGCGCAGCTGAGCCTCGATGAAGAGGTGGCTGAAGACCGAAAACTGCACCGTGAAATCGCGCAGTTCGTCGAAGGTCGCCTCACCGCGAGCAAACCATCGCGTATACGCGTTATGGCAGACGATGGGGTGGCGGTCGATGCTCTCGGCCACGCTCCGTTCGAACTCCTCGAAGTCGATCATCGAAAGGTTCATGGCGGTCATTGTTGCTCTCCCTGAAATAAAAAGAGCCGCCTCGCGTCGGCGAGGCGGCTTTGCATTTTAACGAGTTCGCTCGTTAAGGCAATGGCGTACCTAGCCGGCTTCGATGGTCACGGCCGTAATAATAGTACGCCTTCGCGTTGACTACGAACATATTGTCGGCGAATATACCACAGGCTCGGCCACAATTCAACCCTTGGTTTGGGTATAGTAAGAGGGCTATGAGTGACAACGGACTTCCGTATCCAGATGATGACGACGACGTCATCGCGCCCGACGTAGCGCCGCAGAAGGATCGGCCGATCGATCCCGCCGAGGCCGTGCGGCGGGAGCAGGAAAAGTACGGGGAGAGCAGCGCCGACGAGAATCGCGGGGATCAGTGGGACGAGCACCACGGCCAACCCGACGACATCGTCTAACTCTGGGCTCCCGGGCAGAGCAAGAGGGTCAGGCTGCCACCGGGTAAGTGAGTCCCTAACCGGGTATAGGAACGGCAGTAACCTTGCCTAGGGAGGAAGCTCTCAATGATTCGTACCGCAGCCCTCATGCTTTTCGTCGTAGCCCAGCTTCCACTGGGCAGCATGGCGGCCACTTGCGACGGCGCTAACGTCACGGTCACGCACGTCACCGTCGCGACCGTCACGCGGACTCGCTACCTCAACTTCTACCACGTAACCGCAACCGTAACCAATCTGGGCAACGCGGCCCAGGCTGCGAACGTGATGCAGTTTACCGACGTAAAGCAATACGGTGATCGGCTGGACGATCGCGGAATACCGCCGCTCGGACCCAATCAGTCCTACACGGTCTCGTATACCTGGCGGCGTGCGGTGGATGCCGGGAATTGGACGACGCCCTTGGACTTTCAGATTCGTCTGGTGTCGCCCGCGGCCGGCGGAGACAACTGCGCCGCAAGCAACGTCTCAAGCATTACTTTCTAGAAACCGCAACCTCACTACGTAAGCGTCGCCTTGGCCGCTGCACTTTGAGTGCCGGTCGAGCCGGCGTTTGCGAACGCTACGCCAACCTACAAGGAGACGACGTGATTCTGAAACGATTCGCGATTCCGCTCATCGCTACGGCAACGGCTTTGCTCTTCATTCCCACTCAAGCGTTCGCTTCCGAGCAGAGCGATGTTATGGCGACGGTGCGGCAATTCGTCGACGGATTCAACACCGGCAACGCCAAGAGGGAGCTGGCGGCGTGTGCCTCGCCGGTTTCGATCATCGACGAGTTTCCGCCGCACGAATGGCAGGGTCCGACTGCATGCGCCGATTGGGCGGCCGCCTACGCGGCGAACAGCAAAGAGGAAGGCATCACCGCAGGTTTCGTCGCGCTGGGCAAGCCGTGGCGCGTCGACGTTACCGCCGACAGAGCATACGTCGTCGCTCCCGCCACGTTCAGATACGAGCAACGCGGCAGGCACGCCACGGAGTCCAACTCGATCTTCACGGTGGCCTTGCGCAAGGTCGCCGCCGGCTGGCGCATAACCGGCTGGGCATGGTCCCAACGCTGAACGAAGGCGACCGCCTCGCAGCGCTTGGCTACCGCCAAGAGCTGTCGCGTGTGCTTTCGCTGTTCGACAACTTCTCGGTTGCGTTCAGCTACCTCAGCCCGATGGTCGGGATCTACTCGCTCTACACGCTCGGCCTGGGCACGGGCGGACCGCGTTACATCTGGACGATTCCAATCGTGGTCGGGCTCATGATGCCCGTTGCGCTCGTCTTCGGAGAGCTCGCCAGCGAATATCCGCTTTCCGGCGCGCTCTATCAGTACGGTAAATACACCGTCGGTCGGCGCTACGGGTGGTTCATTGGTTGGATCTACGGCTTTGCGCTGCTCGCCACCGTTGCGTCGGTCGATTCCGGCGCCGTTCCCTACGTCGCGTCGCTCTCGAACAGCTGGTTCGGGACGCATCTCGATCCGGCTAGTCACGTCACGATTTTCGCCGTCAGCGGCGCGATCATCGTGCTGTCCGCGACGCTCAACTGGATCGGGGCCAAGATCATGGGGCGCGTGGCGCGCTTCGGCGTCTACGTCGAAACCATCGGAACGTTCGGCGTCTTTTGCGCCCTCGCCGTCTACAGCTTCCACCGAGGACTCGGTTTCATTTTCTCATCGGAGCATGTCGAGTATCTCAAGAGCAACCCGTTAGGGCTGGACTTCGGCGGGCACTGGTGGACCGGCGCGGCGCTCGTGGCCGTCCTGGCCAACGTCTACATATTCTATGGCTTCGAGTCGGCCGGCGACATCTCCGAAGAGACGCTCGAAGCGCAGCGGCAGGTCCCGCGCGCCATGCGCAGCGCGCTGCTTTACGGCGGCGTTGCGTCGTTCGTGTTGGTCTTGGGCCTCCTTCTCTCGACGCCCGCCGCGGGCATCGGCGGAGTCGTCACCGGAGGAATCAGCAGCATCTTCGCGACGCTGCCGAACTGGCTTCAAGATTTCTTCCTCGTCATGGTGATCGTCGCGTTTTTTAGCTGCGGCACCGCGGTGCAAGGCGCCGGCGCGCGCGTCGCCTTCGCGCTGGCGCGCGACGGCGCGGTTCCATTCAGCGACAAGATCCGGGCGATCTCACCGCGGCACCATACTCCAGCCAACGCAATCCTCGTCTGCACCGTCGTCCCGTTTCTCTTCTTGCTGCTGGTGCTGATAAACCCCAGCAAGCCGGTTCACATCCTGTGGTTCGACTATCCGGCACACGTCAACGCGCTTTACGCCTTAGTTTCGTTCGCGACGTCGGGAATCTATCTCGCCTTTCTTCTCACCGTCGTCGGCGCGCTCGTTGCACGCCGGCGAGGATGGCGTCCGAGCGGCTCTTTCACGCTGGGCCGCTGGGGAACTCCCGTAACGATCGCCGGCGCGCTCTATCTCTTGCTGATGCTGATAAACATCGTTTGGCCGAGCCCGCTCTCGAGCGGACGCGCGATCTTCAACTACGGCTGGGTAACCCTGTTGGTCATGGCGATCATCGTCGGATTCGGCGCGCTCTACGAGGCACTCGTTCGCCCTGGCCGCAAGCCGGGGCCTAGAGTTGGAACGTCCTCCAGTCGTATGGCGTAAAACCGCGCGCCATATCGAGCCAGCCTAAACGATACGTTTCGCCGATGCCCACTTGGTCGTTAAAACCGACCACTCCGACCGGCAAAACGCGATCGGGTCGGATATAGCGCAAGTCGGTCGCGGGCACCGCGTGCATAAAGCCCGCCAGCGGCTCGCTGCCCTGCATTGCGCGCGCGCGCTCGCGTGGCGCGAGCCGCTCCAGGGCGCGCTTCCCGACCGACTGAAAGTACGCGTTACGCATTTCTACCTCGAGGATCTTGCGCTGCATCGTCGCGTATGCGCCAAACGCGATTTCGACCGCATCGTGATAGTCCGTCTCACCCTCGAAGGGCGGATCTAATAGGACCACGTCGGCCGCCGCCGCAAGCGCGTGCGCAATCCCGACCGGCGAGTTGCTCGCAACGCCGCCATCGCAGTACGCCGTGACTGCGCCGTCGGTACCCGGCATGAGCACCGGGTCAAAGACGATCGGAAGCGCGGCCGACGCAAAAATCGCGCGATGTAAGATGTCTGGCGTCGCTTCGCGCACGACGGCGTGCGGACCTAGCGTCATTTGCAGCGCGGCTACGACCCTGTGAGGCAGCTCTTCGCCGCTCTTCTTTGGAAGGAGATAGAAGTACTCCGGTCGCTGCTCCACGAGGTTGGTTACGGCCCAAGCCAGCGGGACCAAGAGGGAATCGGACGGATCGATGTTCTCAGCGATCCAGTTATAAACCGGTTCGCTCTGCAGCAAACCGCGTTCGTTACGCATGAGCGCGATCAGGCTGACGGCTGAGATGGCGCGATCCAACACGCCGCTTTGCGAATCGCGCAAAGCCGCGTAGCGTGGCTTCGCGCGAATTATGTGCTCTTTGCTGCTGCCATACCAAAGCTCGCGGAGCTTCGAGTATTGGCCCGTAGCGACGAACCAGCCGTTTAGGGCGCCGATCGACGTGCCGCAGACAACCTCGTACGACGGCAGCGGCGAGCCGTCGCTCACGCCATACCGGGCCGCAAGCGCGCCGACGACTCCGGCCTCGTAGGCACCGCGCGCTCCTCCGCCGCTGAGAACCAGGGCTCGCTCGAGCGGCTCGGGGCTTCCCTCGCCACCGGAAGCGGCCACGAGCGCAGGCGCGAACGCCGAGGCGCCGAGCCCGGACAGAAAACGCCGCCGGTCAAGCAACGGCGAGCTTACGTGCCGTAACGGCGTTGCCGCGACGCGAAATCGTCTAGCGCCGCTTGCAGCTCGGCCTCACCGAAGTCGGGCCAATAGGTTTCTGTCGCCCACAACTCCGCGTAGGCCGACTGAAAGAGCAGGAAATTTGACATGCGGAGCTCTCCGCCGGTTCGGATGACGAGGTCGGGGTCGGGCAACCCCGCCGTGTAGAGACGGCTCTGAACCGCCTGCTCGTCGATCGACTCCACGTCACGAAGTCCGGCGCTCACTTCGCGCACTAGGGCGCGCACCGCGTCACCGATTTCGCGGCGTCCGCCGTAATCTATGGCGAGGTTGAGCGTAACGGCGGTGTTGTGCGTCGTGCGCGCGACGAGCTCTTGGAGCGCCTTATGTGCAGCCGTCGGCAGGCGATCGCCGCGTCCGCACAGCCGCACGCGCACGCCCTCGTTTGCAAGAGCGCGCAGTTCGCCGTGAGCCGCCTTGATGCAAAGCGCCATCAGAAGGTCAACTTCGGCTGACGGCCGGTTCCAGTTCTCTTCCGAGAAAGCAAACGCGGTAACGATCGGGATCCCGGCCTGACGGGCCGCGCGCAGCGTTCGACGCAGCGCGGTGATGCCGCGGCGGTAACCGCACGCGATCGGCAGGTTCCGCTCGCGAGCCCACCGCCGGTTGCCGTCCATGATGATTGCTACGTGTCGTGGAATCACGTCGTCGCCAGCCTCGGCTTTGCCGCCGGCGCTACGGTGCGTTCGTGCACGTCGCGAACGACCGACTCCAACTCGTCGACGTAGGCGAGAAAACGCTGCCGGCCGCGCTTGGTAATGCGATACAGCGTGAGCGGCCGTCCCGCACCCCGCTGCTTGTCCGTCGCGACGATGCCGACTTCGCCCAGCGCGTGAAGATGCCGGTTCAAATTTCCATCCGTAAGATCGCAGGCCGCTTGAAGCTCCGTGAAACTCAATCCGTCCGGATGCGCGATCAAGCACGTGCAAATCGCCAGCCTGCCGCGCTCGTGAAAAATTCGCTCGAGACGGGGGTAGGAGAACGGCGCTTGATTTGGGTTCGTCATGCCGACCTGTCCCGCCAGATGAGATAACCGATGGCGAGCTGACCGAGCCCAAAGCCGATCGGCATCACCCACCAAGCCAGAGCCAGCGCGTTGAGCGGCGTAATGAGAAACGCCACCGCAAGCACCGCAAAGCCGAGGGTTATTCCGTTGGTAGAGGCCGGAATGGCACCACGCGATGCGAACAGACCGATTGCATAAAAGGCGAACCACGTCCCGGGAAGCAGACCGTAGGCGCGATGGTCGACGAGCGCGAGGCTGAGCGCTCCCCCCAACACGACGCTCGGTGCGATCGAGAGCGCCGCGGTTCGGAAGCGGCTCTGCGCGCCCGGCGCCCGATGCTTGAGTAGCCATGCCGCCGCCGCTCCGTAGTTGAGCAGCAGCGCCACAACCAAACAGGTGAGCCAAATGACCAGATACGCGCGCAGCGCTTCGGTTGTCGCCGGAAACGGGGCGACCTGCAATTGAACGTAAGCGGCGACGAGCGCTCCCACACCGCTCGCGGCGGCAGCGGCGCCCGAGTAGCCTTCGAATCGCTGCAGATGCGCGAGTCGTTCGCGGACTTCCGCGAGATCCGAGAGCGCCTGCCGCAGTTCCATTCCTTACTTTGTAACACAAAGTTACGCCGCGAGCAAGCTATGCGCGCGCGAAGCGCGCTTTAGCCCGGTCTCTCGCCTTGGCGGCTTCGACCTCGCGGACCCGTGGAGATGCGTTCGTGACCAGAGCGTGCAGCAACTCGCGCGCCGAATCGGTAACGCGATCGACCGCGCGCTCGAACGCGACCTCGTTCGCCTTTGAGGGACGCGCGAAGCCGCTCAGTTTTCGCACGAACTGGATCGCCGACGCGCGGATCTCTTCTTCGGTTGCCGGGGGCGCGAAGTTGTGCAGGGTCTTGATATTGCGGCACATGGAATCGAGCTTCGGCTAAGACTGCGCCAATCCAGCCAACCAAGTGGCCTCTGCCCCAATGCGAGGGAGTCGGTCGACACCTCCGCGAACTCGCCCGCTAAAGCGGCTCTTTGGAGGTACTCGAGCGTGAAGCGACGGCTGCTCGCGCAGCTTACGGTTATCATGGCCCTGGCGGGTTGTGTTCAACAGCAGGCGATGAGAGCGGTGCCGTCGCTAGAATCTCCAGCGCTGCGTCAGATCAACTCGAAAATCCAGCACGTCGTCATCATCTTTCAGGAGAATCGCTCGGTCGACAACCTTTTCAACGGACTCGCGGGCGCCGACACGGTGCAATCCGGCAAGAACTCAAAAGGCTATGTCATCAAGCTGAGGCCGACACCGCTGACGGCGCCGTACGATCTCTCGCACCGGCACGACGCCTACGCCGTCGAATACGCCAACGGAAATCTCAACGGATTCGACCTCGTGAACTCGACGTGCCGGTCTCGAAAGAACTGTCCTCCGAAGGGGCTGCGTGCGTACGGATTCGTGCCGCAATACGAAGTCCAGCCCTACTTCACGATGGCGAAACAGTACGCGTTTGCCGATCGCATGTTTCAGACTAACCAGGGACCCAGCTTCCCGGCGCATCAGTATATCTTGAGCGGAACGTCGACGATCAGCCCGGGATCGAGCCTCCGTGCGGCCGAGAATCCGAAGACCCCGTCCGGAAAGTTCACGGGTGGCTGTAACTCCCCGCGCGGGACCTTGGGCTCGCTGATCGATCAGAACGGTCACGAGAACCAGTCGGCGTTCCCGTGTTTCGACCGGCCGTCGCTCACCGATCTCATCGACGCAAAAGCGTTGACATGGCACTACTACCAGGCGCACGACAAGGCCGGCCTCTGGAATGGACCGGACGCGATTCTGCACGTACGAAAGAATCATCACGAATATAAGATGGACGTCGTCGCGCCGCCGTCGCAAATACTCGTCGACATCGCCGCGGGGCAGCTCGCGAGCGTCGCGTGGGTCACGCCTACGCTGGCGGCGTCCGATCACGCTGGAAACACCGACGGCAGTGGCCCCTCGTGGGTTGCGTCCGTGGTCAACGCGATCGGCAAGAGCCAATATTGGAACGACACGGCGATCTTCGTCACGTGGGACGATTGGGGCGGCTGGTACGATCACGTGAAACCGCTGCACTATAACTCTTACGAGCTCGGTTTTCGCGTCCCGTTGATCGCTATCTCGCCCTACGCCAAGACCGGGTTCGTCTCGCACAAGCAACACGAATTCGGCAGCATACTAAAATTCGTCGAGGAGACGTTCGGTCTGGGCTCGCTCGGAACGACGGATGTGCGCGCCGACGATCTATCCGATTGTTTCAACTTCGGGCAGGCCCCGCGCCGCTTCACCATCATCCCGGCGCCACATGGCGCGGCTTACTTCTTGCATCAGCCGGCGTCGGACGATGGCCCGGACGACGACTACTAAAGCTCCGATCGCGCTGCTGATCGCTCTTTCGGCGGGATGTGCCCAGCTCGAGCCTGCGAAAGCACCCGTCGTGACGGCGGACACGCTGGGGGGACCGTCGTCGCCGATCACGCACGTCGTGATTATCTTTCAAGAGAATCGAACCGTCGACAATCTCTTCAACGGATTGCCCGGCGCCGATACGGTTGCTTATGGCAAGAATTCGAAGGACCAGCAGGTCCAGCTGCAGCCGATTCTTCTAACGGCTCCCTACGACATCTCGCACAAGCACAATGCCTTCCAGGCGGAGTACGCCAACGGAAATCTCAACGGCTTCGACCTAGTGGTCTCACACTGCAAGCGGCAAAGTCCGTGCCCGCCGGCAGGTCTTCGCGCCTACGCCTACGTCCCGCAGAGTGAAGTGCAGCCGTACTTCACGCTTGCCGAAGATTATGCGTTCGCCGATCGCATGTTTCAAACGAACCAAGGCCCCAGCTTCCCGGCCCATCAGTACATTTTGAGCGGCACATCGACCGTCAAGGCGAACTCTAACTTACGCGCGGCCGAGAATCCGGTCGATCCCGTAGGAAAGTTTACGGGCGGTTGCGATTCGCCGCAAGGATCGTCGGTTTCCCTCATCGATCAGTACGGACGCGAGAATCACACGATGTACCCGTGCTTCGATCGTCCGGCGCTCACCGATCTGCTCGAAGCAAAGTCGCTCACGTGGCGCTACTACCAGGCGCATACCGGACCGGGTCTCTGGAACGGGCCCGACGCAATTCTCCACATACGAAACGGCAGCGGGTTTCGGAAGGAGGTGAGGGCGCCGCAGTCCTGGATCCTTTACGACATTTCCGCCGGACGACTGGCCAACGTGTCTTGGGTGACGCCGAACCTGCAAGAGTCCGATCATGCGGGACAGACCAACGGTTCTGGGCCGTCCTGGGTCGCGTCCATCGTCAACGAGATCGGCAAGAGCCAATATTGGAATAATACGGCGATCTTCGTGACCTGGGACGATTGGGGCGGCTGGTACGACCACGTCGCGCCGAAGCAATACAACTCGTACGAGCTGGGTTTTCGCGTCCCCTTGATCGTCATCTCGCCGTACGCCAAGACGGGGTACGTCTCGCACGCCCAGCACGAGTTTGGAAGCATCCTAAAATTTGTCGAGGAGACGTTCGGTCTCGGCTCGCTCGGCACGACGGACATGCGCGCGGACGACCTATCGGATTGTTTCAACTTTGGCCAGGCCCCGCGCCGCTTCACCACGATTCCGGCGCCCCACGACGCGGCCTATTTCTTGCATCAGCCCATCTCGACCGAAGCTCCGGACGACGACTACTAAGAAGCGACTGAACCTCCGCGGAGCGCTCGTCGGAGCCTTCTTCCTCTTACTCGGCGTCGCCGCGCTTCGCGACCTCGCGCGAATCGGCAACGATCTCCCCTGGCGCGTCATGTACGATTTTCAAGACTTCTACTGCGCCGGCGCGGCGCTGGACCAGGGCAAGAATCCGTATGCGTACGAACCGCTGCGCACGTGCGAACATCGCGTCAATCCACGATCCTTTCGCGCGAATCCGAGCCTCGCGATACCCGCGCCGCAGCCGCCGTACGACCTCCCGCCGTTCATGCTGCTGGCGAGATTCGACTTTGCCACGGCGCGCGCGATCTATGCCGCGGCTATCGTCCTCGCCGTTGCAGCAAGCGCGCTCGTACTCTGGCGACTCGGGATCCCGCTTGACGTCGCCGTGCTCGCACTCGCGCTCGCACCCGGTTATCACGAGCTCGACGCGGGGCAAATCATCCCGTTCGTCTTGCTGCTGCTCGTTCTTACGGCTTGGATGCTCAAGGAGGGCCGCGACCGGATCGCCGGGATCTTTGCCGGCTTGACCGCGGTCGAACCACATCTCGGGATCGGCGTCGCGCTCGCCGTCTTGCTCTTCGTACCGCGTGCGCGCGCGAGCCTGATAGCTACGTGTGCGGCCTTAGCGGCGATCGGCATCTCCGTGGCGTCGTTGCACGGCGCCGCCCTCTACCTCACACGCGTCCTGCCTGCGCAGGCATGGGCCGAGGTGCGCTTTCCTCCACAGTATAGCCTGACCTACGCACTGCACGCGCTCGGCGTCTCCGACGGAACCGCACTCGTCCTCGGAACCCTTTCATTCGTCGCATTTCTTGTCGCGGGCCTGATCCTGGCGCCCCGCATCGCGGCGGGCTTACAACGGCGCGATCTGCTCGTGCTCTTCCCCGCCGCGACGACGATTATGGCAGGCGCGTACGTCCACGTAGTCGAGCTGTGCTTCGCGATTCCGGCCGCGCTCATCTTCGCGCGATTCGCGCACGGCGCGCGGCGCAGCGTCGCCGCGGCGGCGGTAGCTTTGTTGACCGTCCCGTGGATCGCCGCTTGGGGGATGAAAAAACTGTTTCTCGCCAGCGTCTTTGCGTCGGCGGCCTTGCTCTATCGCTTGCGCGCGGCGCGGGCGATCGGTTTTACGGTCGCGATTCTCATAGCCGCCGGACTCTATCTCTTCGAACTTCGCCCGCCGTGGCTGCCCGCGCCGCCTTCGCTGGCCGCGACCACCTTCGCCCCGGAGACGCTCGTGCAGACGGAATGGCGGGCCGTCGTCCAATCGCTCGACGCACACGATCCGCTCTGGCTGGCGATAAAGATTCCCGGGTGGTGCGCGCTGGCGGCGATCTTCTTTATCGGTCTATCAGAGCGCCGGGTCGTGCGCAAGTAGACGGCCGAGAGCGTAGACGAGCTTGAAGCGATCCGTGCTCTGCGTCCAAACCGGCGTGATCGTCGGTATTTCGCTTTGGCGCTCGTTCGGCAGCATCGTATTGAACAGACCCATCGGCGTGGCCGGATAGCCGGCGACCGAACGAAACAGGAGGTCGGCCCAAAACGCATTGGCCCAACCGAACTCGGGACGCGTGAACTGCCGCGGATTGTTTGGGTTGACCGATTCGTGCATAAGGCCGTTGAGCGTGTCGCTCTGCGCCAGCATCTCGACGGAGTTCACGATGCTTTGACTCGTCGTCGCTGTGAGTGCGGCCCCGACGATGCCGAGCGGCCAGACCCATCCCTTGGGGGTGTGCGAGCTGCCGAGTCCGGTGGCGTACTTCCCCGTGTAGTAATACGGATCGTCGATGCTCAGCGTGAAGCGCCGAGTATTCAGGTAGACGGGATCGTCGCTCGCGCACCAACCGATATATGGGAGCGCCGTCAGATTCGGAATGTTGGCGTCGTCCATCAGCTTAGAGTGACCGTAGCCGTCGGTCTCGTACGCGTACAGCCAGCCTCCGCGACGGCGGCTGTAGACCCGGCCGTATCGTTCGATGCCGCCCTGCACTTGCGAGCCGAGTGTCGCCGCCTCTTGCGCGAGGCGAGCATCTTTGAACGCGTCGCGGGCGAACGCCGTTATCAGCCGCATCGCGACCACGGCGAGCGCGTTCTGCGGAATGTTGAAATGATAGACGACCGGGTCGTCAGAGGGGCGAAATGCGTCCCAGATCATGCCGGTGTTCGGGTTGTACCCGGGATGGGTCGTCACGGGATGCGGCCACGAGTAGCGGCTGCACGACGCGTGGCGCTGCTCGCACTCCAACGTCGCGACGATTTTCTGCAGAGCCCTGTGGAGCGTCGGCGTAAAGATCGCGCGATCCCGCGTATTCGCGTAGTAGACGAACACGAGCAGCACCGGCCACGCGAGAGAGTCGATCTCCCACTTGCCTTCCCACACGTGATAGTTCGCGCTGAACGCTTCCGCGTACGGATCGACTAGAATATTCTTAGCGTCGCGCTGGATGACTCCGAAGAACGTCGCGTGCAGCCGCGGATAGGTCCGGACGAAGCGAATGTATGGAATCGTTTGCGCCGCGGAGTCACGCAGCCACATCGCCGGAATGTCGCCGGTTTGAACGTACGTCGTTCCGTCGGACTCGTGGAAGAAATCGGCGAAGAACTCGTGAAAGAGCGTCTCCGTGTCGATCGGGCGGATATGCGACTCGATCGGGACGTTGAGCGTTTGTGCCGTCGCCGGCCAGCGGACAGCGGCGAAACCGAGCACCAGCGCGATCGCAGCGCGCCACAGCATTTTCAAAGTCGGGTTAGCGGTCAGCCGAGGAATGCCGGCGCGGTGTGCAAGCTGCCCGTGCCGCTTCGCCAGAGCGCGTACTGTAGAGCTTCCTTCGAGTTCATCGAGGCGGCGCCGATCTCACCCCGCGAACTCATCGCGATGACGCAATACTCGTCGTCGTGCAGATTCGGTGCGGTCTTCGCCATGAATCGCATCGCGTCGTTGCATGCGTCTTGCGGGTGGGCGCCCTGCGCCATCCGCTGGACGATGAAAGCCGACGTGCAGTAGTTCGCCATCACGTCGCCGTTGCCGGTCGCAGAGGCGGCGCCGGCCGCGTCGTCGGCGTAGTACCCGCAGCCCACTAGGGGCGAATCGGCTACGCGACCCGGGATCTTCCACGCCAATCCGCTCGTCGAGCAGCCCGCAACCACCTTGCCCTTGCCGTCCACTCCCAACATTCCAATTGTATCGTGATGCTCGGAGTCGATCCAAAAGGTCTCGTGATTCGGCGTGTTCTTCCACTTGAGCCAGGCCGCCAGGCTTTTCAGCGTGAGCAGCTGCATCGGTTGAAACCCCATCTCGATCGCGAATTGCAAGGCGCCCTCGCCGGCCATCGTGGTGTGACGCGTTTTCTCCATCACGAGGCGCGCGATCGAAATTGGATTCTTGATCTTGTGAATATTGCAGATCGAGCCGGCGCGGTGCGTGGTCCCGTCCATGATCCCGGCGTCGAGCTCGACTTCACCTTGGGCGTTGGGAAAGCCGCCGTAGCCCACTGTCGTCACGTTCGGATCGTCCTCGACGAGATTGATGCCCTTCTCCACCGCATCGAGCAGCGATCCGCCGCCGGCAAAGACCTGCGCCGCGCGCTGGTTCGCCTCGAGACCCCACTTCCACGTCGATAGAAACACGGGGCCGTCGGCGTCTTGCGCCGGCGCCGGCGCCGTGGAGGCCAGCGTCGCGGCCGCGGCGCCGGTGGCTACGAGAAAGCCGCGTCTATCGAGCGGCTCCGTCACCGCGTGCAGATGCTGTCAAAGGTAACCGGCATCGATCCCGAGAGGACTTCGTGAACCGTCACCTTACTGTCC
Organism: Vulcanimicrobiota bacterium; assembly: GCA_963759245.1. GTDB lineage: Bacteria > Vulcanimicrobiota > Vulcanimicrobiia > Vulcanimicrobiales > Vulcanimicrobiaceae > Cybelea. Next base: position 1,623,512 of record CAVWYN010000003.1, read on the forward strand.
GATACCTTCGCGTAGGTGACAGTCGCGGGGCTGCTCATTGGACCCATTGACGAGGTGCCCGTGTACGCCTTGCCGTCCGTCGACGTCATGAACGAGTAGCCGCCCATGCTGTCGGCGTCTGCCTGCCAAAACGTGCTCATGCGCGTGCTGTAGCCGAAATAGAAGTCGCCCGCATAGTTCGGCGTCGAAACGTGGTTGTGGACCACGTTGCCGGGGACCACTTCAAACGTCGCCGTGCCTTGATCCGTGCGCGCCGGCTGCCCAGCCATCGCCGGAACGCTGGTCGAGCAGTTCCACGGCGCGCCGAGCAGATAGCTGAAGGGCTGCATGTTCCCGGTCAACGCGTCTGCGGCGCGTGCGGGACCCGCAGGTAGCGCGAGGGCCGCGATGACAAACGCGGATATCCCAGCCAAACGTACTCGCATGATCAAACTCCTTTCGAAAACGGGAAAAGCTCGACGACGTTTTTCCGCCAGCCTTTAAGGCTATCCTATGAGGCAACGCAGGCCCTCGCGGAGGGCCGGCGCATCGCGACGGGAAGCGCTCGATTTTCATCGGCAAAGACCGAAATCCCGGCGATCGACAGCGTCTCGAATCAGGAGCGTGAGGCTATAGCCGCGCGCGTCGCTTTATTGAAAAGCGAACTCCTCATTCACCCTCGTAGCCGCTCGGCCAAAAGAGGCTCTTAGCAGCTTCGAGCGGTATGCTCCTCCTCAAAAGGACCTTACTCTAAGGAGTTGTGCGATGAGAGGCTTTCCTATTCGAAAGGCTATTAGTGTTGCGATTGGCGGCTTCGCCTTGACCGCGTGCGGCGGGACGAGCGGTGCACCGCCGCTCGCCGGATCCGCGGCGCAAGCGCAGTCGGTTCAGAACGAGGCGCAGATCACCAACGTCAGCGGCCAATACTCCGGAACGATCAAGGACAGCGAGTACGGCAAAGGCAAGGCGACGTTTAACGTGGCGCAATACAAGAACGCCGCCGGCGGAATCTTCACGGTCATCGGCACGCAGACGGTCAGCGCGCCAGCCACCTATGTGGTGAGCGGTACGACGTTGCGCGGAACCGGGGTCAGCCCGGGATCTCCAATAGCCTGCGTCTTTACCGAAAGCGCAAAGTACGATTCGTCCACGCGCGTGCTGAGCGGTTCCTACCGCGCGCCGCATGGCTGCAGCGGCGAAGCCCAAAGCGGCACGTTTACGATGAAGCGGCAGTGTTATTACGCCTCCGATTGGGTGGCTCGGCCCGAAAACGGCCTCAAACAGTGCTAGGTGAGAGGGCGCGGGCGACGGCCTCTTCCTCGCTCCAGGCCGCGCCCTCGTCGAGCAAACGCGCGAGCTCGGCTTCGGTGAAGCGCGCGCGCAACGATTCGAGGAATCGCTCCACGATCTGCTCCTCGTAGCCCACGCGCTGCCACTCCGCCGCGCGCAGGCGCGCTTCGGCATAGCCCGCGAGAAGCGCGGCGTGGACTGCGTCGCGTTCGCCTGCGACGATCGCGAGATACGAGATCGCCAGCGGCACGAGGATCCCGTGGCGGGCCTTTGCGGCCAGCGTGACGGCTTCGCGCGCGTACGTCTCGGACTGCACGCGGTCGCCGGCGGCCAAGTAACAACTCGCGATGTTGGCGGCGAGGTACATCCTCGAAGCCTCGTCCGCCTTCAGCGTCCTCGCCTCTAAGAGCCGTTCGATTGCGACGCCCACATCGCCGGCGTCGGCTTCCCACTGTCCCCACCACTCAAGAGCGCGCGCCGTCTCATCATCGCGGCCAAGCGATCTGAAAAGCGAGACGCTCTCTTCGTAGCGACCGCGAACGGCGCTCGGGCCGTCTCCTGCGAACGCTACGGCACAACGCCGCAAAGTGTCGGCGATCAGCCTCCGGTCGCCAAGCCCTCGCGCGAGCCGTAATGCCTCCTCGGACGCTATCTTCGCATCTTCACCTCGCGACTGACCTGCGTGGCGGGCGGCGACCTGGGAGAGCGCCCGCGCGAGCCCACGCGAATCGCCTGCTTCGCGATAACGCTCGACGGCGAGCAGCGCCTGTTCGAGGACTTTCTTGTTCGCGCCGATGTTACTGTACAGCATCGACAAGCCGTATCGCAGCCGCCCCTCGATGCCGGCGGAGAGCTCCAGTGCGGCCGACAAAACGCGTTCGCACCACTCGATCCCTTCGGAGAGCAGCGCCAGCCGCAAAAACAACGGCGTCGCGTCGGCGGCGAGCTGCGCACCCAACGCGAGATCGTTTTCTTCCTCGAGCGTCCAGCGCAGGGCGACGCGAAGATTCGAAAGGTCGCGTTCGAGCCGTGACAGCCAGTCGGGTTGCGGTGCGAGGTCCCACTCCTCATACGCGGCGCGCGCGAGCATCGCAAGCGCGCCGGCATGCCGACGCAGCGTCTCCGGCGTTTCTCGAGCATCGGCGAGTTTCTCCGCGGCGTACTCGCGAATTGGCTCGAGCAATCGGTAGCGCTGATCGGTTTCGTGACCGTCGCGAATTACGAGTGACTTGTCGACGAGCGAAGCCAGCGGGTCGAAAGCGCGCGCTTCGCCGCCGGGGGCGTAGACGCGCGATCCGACGTCGAGCGTAAATCCGCGAACGAACACTGCGCAACGGCGGAGCACCTCGCGCTCCTCCTCGTCGAGCAAGTCGTAGCTCCAATCGATGAGTCCGCGCATCGTTTGCTGCCGCGGGCGACGATCGCGTCCGCCGGCGAGCACGCGAAGCTCCAGGTGCTCGGCTAAATCTCGGACCGGCATCGCGCGCACGCGCGCGGCGGCGAGCTCGATGGCGAGGGCGATTCCGTCAACGCGCCGGCAAATCTCGTCGACGTACGCCGCACTCGCTTCGGAGTCGAATCCCGGATCGACCGCCCACGCCCGTTCGTTAAAGAGCTTCGCGGCCGACGCAGGGTCGAGCGTCGCAAGGTGATAGAGCCGCTCGCCGGTGAGGTCGAACGCCTCGCGGCTCGTCGCGAGGATCGTCACGTGCGGGCAATGCGCAACGATTTCCGCCACTATGGCGGCGACTTCGGCGACGAGATGCTCGCTGTTGTCTAAGAGGAGCAGCAGTTGGCGTTTTTCCAGGTAGGAGAGCAAAGCGGCGAGCGCCTCGGTATCGGTGCTGCGCTCCGCCCCGAGCGCCGCTAGGATCGCTCCGGGGATGAGCGTTGCGCCGGTGATCGACGACAGGTCGACCAGCCAGACCCCGTCAGGCTCGTCGTTGAGGCGCGCGGCCGCGACCGCAATGGCGAGACGCGTCTTGCCGATTCCTCCCGCCCCGACGATCGTCACCAGCGCGTTTCGCTCAAGCAGCGACTCGACGCGAATCAGGTCGTCGTGACGACCGACGAAGCTGGTGCTCTGTCGCGGCAGGTTGTTTGGAGGCGTTTGCAGCGCGCGCAGCGGTTTGAACTCGGAAGGCAGATCCGAAGTGACGAGTTGATAGACGCGTTCCGGTTCTCGCAGGTCGCGCAGCGGCAAGGTTCCTAGGTGGCGCAGCGCAATCTCCGGTGCGAGTTGCGGCATCGCGGAATCGGCGACGGCTCCGGAGACCAAGATCTGTCCGCCGTGCGCGGCGGAGAGCAGACGCGCCGTCCGGTTGACGGCGGGCCCAAAGTAATCCCCGTCGCGTTCGTCCGTTTCGCCGGCCGCAACCGCCATGCGAACGTGCAGGCCGTCGACGGCCGTGAAATCCGCCAGCCGCAGCCTGCGTTGCGCAGCGACCGCGGCCTCCAATGCTTCACGGATCGTCCAAAAGGCGGCGCAGAACGCGTCGCCGGCGGTTTTGAAGACGTAACCGCTCCGCTGCTCGATCTCGAATCGCAGGATCTCGTCGTGGAGACGAAGCGCGTCGCGCATTCCCTCACGATTGGTGTCCCAGCGCCGCGTGCTTCCCTCGACGTCGGAGAACAAGAATACAACCGTGCCGGTAGGAAGAGCCGCACTGTTCACGATTGATAGACCCTTCGGCGGTTCGCCACGCGCGCCTACTTCTCGGAGAGGGACGCCGGAAAGGCTGCACGGAAGGAGCCGCGCACCGCAAAGGAGGCAGAGAATCGATGGCCCACTCGACGGAAGTCACGGTCAAAGTAGACGACGTGCACGAGCTCTTTCGCGAGCACGAATTCGATCCGTTCGTCGATGACGCAGAACAGATCGGGAGCATCGCGGCGATGGCGCAGCTTCCGCATCTCGTCTCCCGGCTGAAGGATATTCGATTGCGAGTGCTCGTGCCGGCCGAGACGCTGACGCCGCAGACGGAAGCCCGCGTGCGGCGGGCGCTTGCGCGCTATTGCGCGCACGCCATCGGTGAGGCGCGCAGCAAATTGGCGGCGATGCGATGGGTCGGTCTCCGGACGTTCTTGGTAGGTCTCGTCTTTTTTGGGATCAGTCTCGCGGCCTCGACGGCCGTCGGGCGGTTGCTCTTCATTCCGGAGGGCCTGCGGACGCTCGCGAGCGAGAGTCTGATTATCGCGGGATGGGTGATCATGTGGCAGCCGCTCGATACGCTCGTTGCGGGCTGGTGGCCCCAGTGGGAGGAAGAGCGAACGTTCAAAGCGATCAGCGCGATCCCGTTGCGCGTCGCCGGCTTCGAACGCCCATCGACGACATGACGCCGATGAGTGCAGAGGTTCGGCGCCTCGTCGAGCAGCTCGATCTCCGTCCGCATCCCGAAGGCGGCTACTTTCGCGAGACTTACCGAAGCGCTTCAAAGGTTCACACGCCGCACGCGATTCGGGACGCGCTGACTACCATCTATTACCTACTCTGGCACGAATCGTTCTCGGCTTTTCACCGGATCGCGGCGGACGAGATCTGGCATCACTATCGCGGGGCGCCGGTTGCAATCCAGATCATTGCGACGGACGGGAGCCATCATCAAACGGTCATTGGCGAGGCCGATTGCTGGCAGGCCTCGGTCCCAGCCGGGTGCTGGTTCGCTGCGCACGTGCGCGAGCCGGATTCCTACGCTCTCGTCGGTTGCGACGTCGCTCCCGGCTTTGAGTTTGCCGACCTCGAGATAGCCTCGCGGGCTCGGCTGATATCCGAATTTCCGAAGCACCGCTCTTTGATCGAGCGGTGGACCCGGCAATAACTCCGCGCCGTTACTTCTTGCGGCGGCGTTGCAGCGGCGCCAGCGGAACTACCGGCCTCGACAGCACCGCGACCAGCTCCGCGCGGCTCTTGACGTTGAAAGTCTGAAAGAGCTGCGCGAGCTGATTGCGGACCGTGTGCGGGCTGCGCCCGAGGGCTTGCGCGACCTCGGAGTTCCGCCGGCCGACGCGTACGAGCTCCAACACCTCACGCTGTGCGGGCGGAATTCGATCCAACGGTACGGACGAGAAGCTCTGCGCACTCGAAACTCGACGCGCAATCCAGCTCTGCGGCCACGGCTCGATCTTTTCGGCGGCGCGGTGAACCCAGCGCCGGTCGCCCGTCGCCTGGAAGAGTCCGAGCGCGCACAACGCGGCCCGCCATCCATAGTTGAAGTCCTCGAAGATCTCCCAAGCTTCGGAGAGCGCTGCTTTACCTTCGCCGATGTCTCCGATGCGCAGCCAGGCGATGCCCTGCGAGTACGCCTCGATTCCGCGGATGCGCGGGTCGGTTCCGTACGAAAGCATCGGAATAACCGACGATCGCATCGAGCGAAAGCGCGCGAGGTACTGCTCCGCGACGGCGGCATCCTCGTTCGCAAAGAGGTTGGCTAAGACGAGCAGCGCGGCACGCTCTTCGCCGCTGACGTCGCTCCACGTGAGCCGCTGCGCGATGTCGTGCGCCTCGTGCAGTTGCTCCGCTGCGAACGCCGTTTCGCCCGTGTTCTTAGCGAGTTGTGCGCGGTCGAGGAAACAGAGGACGCTCCAATGCTCCGAAGGCGCCAGACGCATCGCCTTCTTGAAGCCCGCGAACGCCGCGAGCTCGTTGCCGAGCAGTTCGTCGATGGCGGCGAGGAGGCGGGTTACGTGGAAGCGCTCGAGCTGCAGGCCGTTCGTCCAGGGTAAGGCCTCGAAAATGCTGCGAACGCGCTCGCCGATGTCGCCTAATGGCAACTCGCGGCAGAGCAGAGCTAGCGTGTAGAGCGCGTTGGCGCGATAGTATTGGTCCGGCGTTGCGGCTACGTCGAGTTCGTCGAGAGCCTTCTGCAACTCGTCCACCTGGCGGAGTATTTCCCCGCGGCGAAGCGCGATCCACGAAAGCATGATGTGCGCGCGGGCGCGATTATTCGGATCGTTTGAGCCTAGCTGAACTTCGGCGGCCTCTTGCGCTTCCCGGTGGTCGTGCTGCATCCACGCGATGGCCGACCGGTAGTAGAAGGCATCGTCATACAGGGGGTCGGTGGGGCGAAGGTCGTTCAGCGCTCGCTCGATGAGGCGTCGCCCGGCAATGTAATCGCGGCTGGAACCCAACGCCGCGCCAAGGTAAACGTCGCGCGCGGCGCGCGCTTCTTTCGGAGCCTGGGGGAAATCCGAGAGCGAGCCGATGATTTCGACGTACCGGCGTTCGCGCAAGAATAACCGAGCCGCAGCAAGCGCGACCTCGGTCCCAGCGTTACCGTCAACTAATTGATGACACAGGTCAAAGTCGCCAGCTCTAAGCGCGCTGTCGAACTCATCCCTGTTGAAACCGGTACAGTTCTCTCTAACGGTTGTCAGCATTGGTCCTTACAGGTGGTTTTAGGCGATAGTTAAAGGACCCGGCGCTAAGCCGGCCGGACCAGGCCCATTCAATAGTACCTTATTACTGGCCTCTGATACTAGCCCTTCGCACGTTTGTCGAGCTACCGGTTCTTCCCAACAGGGCCGCCGCCCGCGACCTCGCCGGGACGAATCTTAACGTGGGGCGGCCCGCCGCCCGCAACCTCGCTATGGTGAACCTTGAGGCCTTGCGGCGGCCCGCCGCCCGCGACCTCGTTACGGTGAACCTTGAGACCTTGCGGCGGCCCGCCGCCCGTGATCTCGTTCGGCTGAATCTTGATGACCAGAGGCGGCCCGCCGCCCGCAACCTCGGACGAGTGGACTTGCCTGGTAGCCGGTAACATGGAGCCGCCCGAAAGATTGCCTGCCGCACAACCCGTTAACATAGCGGCGAAGAGCGTGACACAGACGGCGACGATCGTCTTACGCATTCTATGGTTGCCTTTCGGCGCTGGGAGGCGCCAGGAAGCAAAGGTACTAGTACGAATATACTAGTACCAAATCGCCCGTAAAGATAGGGCCGCTCGGCAAACCTTGCACACGATAAATAAACCTAGCGGATTCGATCCTTTGAGACCCGGGCGACGGGCCCGTAGTAGCCTCTCCCGCGCCCCCTCCAGGGTACCTTTCTGCCGGGAGCCAACCACTCGCAGTCATATTCATAATATACTTTTACAAAGGACTTCATATGTCTTACTCCTTTCTCGCGGCACGAAAGGGGCAATTCGTTGCTGTCATCCTGGCGCTCAGCGTCCCCCCAATCAGCGGCTGTAGCGCCTCGCCCGTCTCGCCTGCCTTGCCGGGACCCGGCGCCGGCCCGGCCTCGGTTCGGGAGCTGAGCGGGAGTTCGTACACCTATACGACGATCGATGACCCGGCCGACCCGACCTATAACGTTCTGACGGGCATCAACAACCTCGATAAGATCTCGGGCTACTACGGGAACGGCTCGACGAGCCATCCGGCCCACGGCTACGTGGCCTACGAGCCGTATGGTCCGCAGAACTTCAGGCACGAAGACTATCCCAGCGCCAAAGACACGTACATCACGTCGCTGAACAATCGCAAGGCGATCGCGGGGTGGTTCATTCCGCCGGATAACCAGAAGAATTGGATCTACGGCTGCGGCGAGCAAGGCGGCATCTGGACCGAATACAAAGATCCGCAGTTGCGCCACGGCAAGTCGAACATCACCGAGCTCCTTGGGCTCAACGACGCTGGACTGGCAGTCGGATTCTATCAAGACGACAAAGGCATCAATCACGGATTCGAGCTGGATCAACAGACGGGCAAGTACCATTCGATCATTCCGCCGGGCGCGATCAGCGTTCAGGCCACCGGAATCAACGGCAAGGGCGACGTCGTGGGCTATGCGACGATTGCGAGCGGCGCGACCGTGAGCTGGCTCTTAAAGGGCGGAGCCTTTACGATCTTCTCCTACCCCCTCTCGCTGAATACAAAAGCGTTGGGCGTTAACTGGCAAGATCAAGTCGTAGGGAAGTTTGTCGACGTTAACGGCAACACGCATGGCTTCATCCTGACCAACCCTCTCAACAGCCAGTCATGGCAGCAGATCGACGAGCCCAAGGCCGCCGGCACCACGGTCGTGACCGGCATCGAAGATCATCGCAACTTCGTCGGCTACTACGTCGACAGCGCCGGCAATACGAACGGCTTTCTAGCGACGCTCGCGCCGAGGTAGCCGCGCCGACGCCGCGTCCCCCGATAGCTATTCGGGGTCGGGAATGCGCCCGTCGGGAGGCTGGTGCAGGAAGTAGCTCCGGTCGTACGGCGCCTGAAACGGCACGAACTTTCGGGGCGCCTGCGAGAAGTCGAAGGCGTCGTCGGGCGGGTTGGCGCGCATATCGCTCGCCGCCAATCTCCCCAAGCCGAACTGGTCCTCGATAAACTTCAGGATGGTGCCGTGCTCGAAGTGCACGTGCGAGACGTGCCCCTTTTTTGCATAGGCCGAAACGACCAGCATCGGGAGGCGTAGACCAAGCCCGTCGTAATCGACGTATCCCGGCGGCTCTGAATCGTACCAGCCGCCGTAGTCGTCCCAGAGGACGAAGATCGCGGTCGAGTCCCAGTATTGCGACTCGCCGATCGCGTTGACCAGGGACGTCACCCATGATGGCCCGGTTTTCGAATCGTTGCCCGCGTGATCGGAGTTTGCGAACGTCGGCGTGATCCAGCTGACGGCTCGCAGCTTACCCTTCGTGACGTCGTCGAAGAAGTTCGTCTGCGGCGTGATGACGTCTTTTTTCCAGTCCGCGCCCTTGTAGATGTGCTTGATCGCCTGGTAGGCGCTCCAAAGGCCGCTGGTGGGCTCCTTGTACTGCGAAGTATAGAAGGCCCACGACGCTCCGGCGCCGTCGAGCTCGTCGCCCAGCGTCGTCGGGTCCCAGCAGACGATCTCGAAGCCTTGGGGAACCTGCCGCTGCTGACCGACGATCGCAACCTTATCTCCCGGTCCGCCGGGGCAGCCCCACAGGCTAAACGGATAGTTGACCGCCGATTCCGATTGACCGGCGATGATGTACTGGTGCGAGACGAAACTGCTGCCGTCGAAATTGGACGCGTACATCCGATCGGCCAAGACGTACTGTTTCGCGATCTCGAAAAGCGGCTTGGTCTCCGAATACGGAGCGTACGCGTATTGCGGATGCTTGATCGGACACGGCCCTCCGATACCTTGTCCGCAGCCCACCTGCTCCTTATTGAAGCCGTTCATCCGGCAGTTCGTGCCGGGAATGCTCCCCGTACCGTTACACGCGGCGAAGAACGCGCCCGAGCCATGATCGATGTCCCACGTCGTTTCGAGGGGGACCGGGAGAAGTTTGACGCGCTGCCGGCCGATATAGCCGTATCTCGCGGTCTTTGCGCCGGGGAAGCCGTAGAAGAGATCGTTGAAGCTGCGATTCTCCTGCACGATCACGACGACGTGCTGGATCTTCGCACTCGAGCTCGCTCGATGCTCAAAGTTGGAGAGCAAAGGAGTTGCCGGGCCGAGGCCGCCGTTCGCGCCGCAAGCGCTGAGAGCGAGCGCAGCAAACGCGAACGGCAGAGCCCGAATCGCCGGCCACATCGTGCTACTCCCTACTCCGCGTCGGGAATGTGGTAGTCGGCCGGCTGATGCAGGAAATAGTACCGGCTATACGGCGCTTGGAAGGGCACGAAGGTTCTCGGCTGTTGCTTGAAGTTGAAGGCAGCTTTCGGCGAGTTGGCGCGCGTGTCGCTGGCGGTCAGGCGGGGCAGGCCGTAGACGTCTTCCACGAACTTCAGGATGCTGCCGTGTTCCAAGTGCACGTGCGTGACGACGTCCTTCTTCGCGTAGGGCGAGATGATCAGCAGCGGCAGGCGTAGGCCGAGTCCGTCGTAATCCACGTAAGCCGGTGGCTCGGGGTCGTACCAGCCGCCGTAGTCGTCCCACATGATAAAGATCGCGGTCGAGTCCCAATACTGCGACTCGCCCACCGCGTTGACCACGGAGGTTACCCAGGATGGACCGGTGTTTGAATTATTGCCGGCATGGTCGGAGTTTACCCAAGTCGGCGTGACCCACGTGACGCTGCGCAGGTTGCCGCTGGAGATATCGTTGAGGATCTGCGAGGGCGGGTTGAAGATGTCTTTACTCCAGTCCGGTCCGTTGTAGATATGGTTGATCGCCTGATAAGCGATCCAGAGCCAGGGCGCGTTGGAGTAGAAGACGCCATAGAAGCCCCACGAGATACTCTTCTTGTCGAGCTCGTCGCCGAGCGTCGTTGGATCCCAGCAGACGCGTTCGCTACCGTAGGGGATCTGCCGTTGCGGCCCGATCTCCGGAATGTTGTCGCCGGAGCCGCCCGGGCAGCCCCACGCGCCGTAGGGATAGTTCACCGCGTGCTCTGCTTGGGCGGAGATGATGTACTGATGCGAGATGAAGCTGCTTGCGTCTAAGTTGGAGGCGTACATCTGGTCGGCTAAGACGTACTGATGTCCCATCTCGAAGTACGGCTTCGTCTCCGTCTGCGGAACGTAGCCGTACTGAGGCCACTTGACCGGACACGAACTCCCGCAGCCTACCCACTCGTTGTTGAAGCCGTTCATCCGGCAGTTCGTGCCCGGGATGGATCCGGTGCCGTTGCACGCGGCAAAAAACCCGGAAGAATCGTGTTCGAGATCCCACGGGGTCGCGATATCGACGGGTTTAAGCGTGACCTTCTGCCCGTAACTATCGTAGCCGTACGACGCCCACGTCGCGTGCGGAAAACCGTAGAACAGATCGTTGAAGCTGCGATTCTCTTGGACGATGATTACGATGTGCTTGATCTTGCCGCCTGAGACGTCACGGTGGGTGGTTTCGTTACGCGGCGGAGACGCGCGGGCTGGGCTCGCTACCGGCAGGCCGGGCGCCGGATTGTAGCCGCCGCCCGCGTTGCAAGCCGATAGCGCGAACGCGGCGGTCGCGAGCGCCAGAGCCAAGCGTGAAGTAAATTGCATCATGGCTTTCTGCTACTGCGCGTCGGGAATATGGTAGTCGGCGGATTGGTGCAGGAAATAGTACTTGCTATACGGCGCCTGGAACGGCTGATAAGTCCGCGGGGGCTGCGTGAAGTTGAAAGCCGCCGTCGGCGACTTGGCTCGCGTGTCGCTGGCCGTCAATCGTCCCAAGCCGAACTGATCCTCGATGAACTTCAAGAGGCTGCCGTGCTCGTAGTGGACGTGCACGACGACCCCCTTCTTCGCATAGGGCGAGATGATCAGCAGGGGCAGGCGCAGGCCGAGTCCGTCGTAGTCCGCGTACGCCGGCGGCTCGGGATCGTACCAGCCGCCGTAGTCGTCCCATAAGATGAAGATGGCGGTCGAGTTCCAGTATTGCGATTCGCCGACCGCGTTTACCACCGACGTCACCCACGATGGCCCAGTCGTCGAGTTGTTGCCGGCGTGATCCGAGTTTCCCCACGTTGGCGTGACCCAGCTAACCGAACGCATGTTGCCGTTCTGAACGTCGGTGATGAACTGCGCGGGATTGCCGATGACGTCTTTGCTCCAGTCCTGTCCGTGGTAGATATGACTGATCGCCTGGTAGGCGCTCCAGATCCAAGGCTGCGAGGAGTACGAAGCCGCATAGAAGGCCCACGAAACTCCTGCCTTGTCGAGCTCGTCGCCCAGCGTGTTCGGATCCCAGCACACTACTTCGTTGCCGTAAGGAATCTGTCGCTGCGGACCTACTTTTTGGATCTTGTCGCTGGGACCGCCCGGGCAGCCCCATGCGCTGTACGGGTAATTGACGGCCCCTCCGCCCGCTTGGCCGGAGATGATGTATTGATGTGAGATGAAGCTGCTCGCATCGAAGTTCGACGCGTACATCTGGTCGGCCAAGACGTACTGCTTGCCCATGGCGAAGTATGGCAGCGTCTGGGAGTGAGGAACGTACGCGTACTGCGGATGCTTGATCGGGCAGCTGCTGCCGCATCCCACGTACTCCCTGTTGAAGCCGTTCATGCGACAGTTCGTGCCCGGGATGGATCCGGTGCCGTTGCACGCGGCAAAGAAGGCGCCCGAGCTGTGGTCGATGTCCCACGGCGTCGCGATGGAGACCGGCTGAAGGGCGATCTTGTTGCCGTAATAATCGTAGCCGTACTTTGCCGTTTTCGCGTGCGGAAAGCCGTAGAACAGGTTGTTGAGGCTGCGATTCTCCTGCATGATGATCACCACGTGCGTGATCTTGCCGCTCGCCGGATGACGAAGCGCTTGTAGCGGCGTGGTTACGTGAGCCGAGTTCGCAACCGGCAGACCCGGCGCCGAACCGTAGCCGCCGCCTGCGTTACAGGCCGATAGAGCGACGGCCGCGGCGGCGAGTGCGAGCGTCGAGCGTGAAACAAATAGCATAATGACGTTGTCCTCCTATTCCCAGTCGGGCGCGCGGCGATCGACGGGTTGATGCAAGAAATAGCTCCGGTCGTACGGGGCTTGGATGGGCTGATACGTCCGCGGCGGCTTCACGAAGTCGAAGCAGTCTTTCGCCGGCGAATTGGCGCGCTTATCGCTCGCCGTCAGTCTCGGCAGACCGAACGCATCTTCGACGAACTTCAAGATGCTGCCGTGCTCGTAATGCACGTGCGAGACGTGACCCTGCTTCGCGTAGGCTGAAATGACGAGCATCGGAAGCCGCAAGCCGAGGCCGTCGTAATCTACGTATGCCGGCGGCTTGGGATCGTACCAGCCGCCGTAATCGTCCCAGAAAATGAACATTGCGGTCGAGTCCCAGTACTTCGATTCGCCGACCGCGTTGACCAACGAGGTCACCCATGAAGGACCGGAGTTCGAGCCGCAGCCCGCGTGATCGGAGTTTGCGCACGTCGGCGTGACCCAGCTGACCGCTCGCAGCTTGCCGTTCTGGACGTCCGTGAGGAACTGCGATGGTGGACTGAGGATGTCTTTACTCCAATCCGGTCCTTTGTAAATGTGCTTGATGGCCTGGTAGGCGATCCATCCGCCCGGCGACCCATAGTACGACTCCCCGTAGTAGGCCCACGAGACGCCCGCCTTGTCCAGCTCGTCGCCGAGCGTGTTCGGATCCCAGCAAACTACTTCGTAACCGTACGGAATCTGCCGCTGCGGACCGACCTTAGTGATCATGTCGCTCGGACCACCCGGGCAGCCCCATGCGCCGAACGGGTAGTTGACCGCGGATTCGGCCTGGCCCGAGATGATGTACTGATGCGAGATGAAGCTGCTCGCGTCGAAGTTCGACGCGTACATCTCGTCGGCTAAGACGTACTGTCTGCCCATTTCAAAGTACGGTTTCGTCTCCAAATGCGGAACGTACGCGTACTGCGGATGCTTGATCGGACAGTTGCTGCCGCACCCGACGTACTCGTTGTTGAAGCCGTTCATGCGACAGTTCGTACCGGGGATGGATCCGGTGCCGTTGCACGCGGCGAAGAATGCCCCCGAGCTGTGGTCGATGTCCCACGTCGTTTCCAGGCCGATGGGCAGAAGCTGGATCTTGTTGCCGTAGCTGTCGTAGCCGTATTTCGCCCATCTCGCGTGCGGAAAGCCGTAGAACAGGTTATTGAAGCTGCGATTCTCCTGAACGACGATGACGACGTGCTTGATCTTGCCGCCGAATGCGCCGCGGTGGAAGCGCAGCGCCGGCTGGAGCGCCTGAGGCGACCTCGCCGCCGGCAGAACCGGCGACAGGCTCGGCGCGCCATTGGCGTTGCATGCCGCGAGCAATAGCGCCGCGGTCGCGGCCGGCAGTACGCGTCGCACTATTCCCAATCCGGGATCCGGAGATCGGGCGGTTGATGCATGAAGTATTCTCTCCCGTAGGGCGCGTGCAGTATCACGAACTTACGCGGCGGCTGCGAGAAGTCGAACGCGTCTCCGGCTGAGTTCGCGCGTTTATCGCTCGCCGCTAACCGGGGCAGCCCGAACGTATCTTCGACGAACTTCAGGATGGTGCCGTGCTCGTAGAGCACGTGCGAGACGTGTCCCTGTTTCGCGTAGGCCGACACGACGAGCATAGGGATCCGCAGGCCGAGTCCGTCGTAATCGACGTACTTCGGCGCTTTAGGGTCGTACCAGCCGCCGTAGTCGTCCCAAAGAATGAATATCGCCGTGGAATCCCAGTACTTCGATTCTCCGATCGCGTTGACCAGTGACGTGACCCACGACGGCCCGGTATTCGCGCCGCAACCGGCATGATCGGAGTTGGCACAGGTCGGCGTGATCCAATTGACGGCTCGCAGGTTGCCGTTCGAGACATCATTGAAAAACGTCGTCTGCGGCGTGATGACGTCTTTCTTCCAATCGGGACCCTTGTAAATGTGCTTGATCGCCTGGTAAGCGCTCCAAATGCCCCCGTCACCGAAGTACGTAGACGTATAGAACGCCCACGAGATGCCAGCGTTGTCGAGCTCATCGCCGAGCGTGGTAGGATCCCAGCACGCCAGTTCGTAGCCGTAAGGAATCTGGCGCTGCGGACCGACCTTCGAAATATCGTCGCCCGGGCCGCCGGGGCACCCCCAGTACCCGAACGGATAGTCGACCGCCGACTTCGCCTGTCCAGAAATAATGTACTGATGCGAGATGAAGCTGCTCGCGTCGAAGTTTGACGCGTACATTTCGTCCGCTAAAACGTACTGCTTCCCGATGTCGAAATACGGCCTGGTCTCGCTGTAAGGCACGTACGCATACTGCGGGTGCTTGATGGGGCACGGATTCCAGGGCTGACCGCACATAACCCGTTCCTGGTCGAACCCGTTCATCTTACACTTCGTACCCGGAATGCTTCCCGCGCCGTTACAAGCCTGGAAGAACGACTTCGAGCTGTGGTCGACATCCCAAATAGTTTCCAATCCGATCGGTAGGAGCTTGATCTTGTTGCCGCTGGTGCCGTAACCATACTTTACCGTCTCGGCGCCGGGGAAGCCGTAGAATAGATTATTGAAGCTCCGATTCTCTTGAACGATGATGACGATATGTTTGATCTTGCCGCTGGACGCGCCGCGGTGAGTTCGCCGGTCCCCAGCGGCGACGTGCACTGGACTTGCGAACGACAGCGCCGGGGAAGGTGCCACGCCGCCGCCGCAACCCGCGAGCAGCCACAGCGCAGCCGCTGCCGGGAAGGCGCGCCGCATGTCCGCTATTCCCAATCCGGGATGCGGTTGTCGGGCGGCTGGTGCACGAAGAAGTTTTGGTCGTACGGAGCCTGAATTTTAAGGAACTTGCGCGGCGGTAGCGAGAAGTCGAATGCGTCGCTAGGCGAGTTGGCGCGTTTGTCGCTCGCCGTCATCCTCGGCAGGCCAAAAGTATCTTCGACGAATTTTAGGATGCTGCCGTGCTCTAAATGCGTGTGTGAGACGTACCCCTTCTTCGCGTACGCCGAAACGATCACCATCGGCAGGCGCAAGCCGAGTCCGTCATAGTCCACGTAGGCCGGCGGCTCCGGGTCGTACCAGCCGCCGTAGTCGTCCCAAAAGATGAACGTCGCGGTAGAATCCCAGTACTTGGATGTGCCGATCGCGTTCACCAGCGACGTGACCCACGAGGGCCCGGTATTCGATCCGCAGCCGGCGTGATCGGAGTTCGCGCACGTCGGCGTTATCCAGCTAACCGCGCGAAGCTTGCCGCTCGAGATATCGTTGAAGAACTGCGACTTGGAAGTGAAGACGTCTTTGCCCCAATCCGGCCCGTTGTAAATGTGATTGATTGCCTGGTACGCGCTCCAAATCGTGACATATCCGGAGTACGAGGTCGCGTAGAACGCCCAGGGAAGGCCCGCCGTGTCGAGCTCGTCGCCGAGCGTGGTGGGATCCCAACAGACGACTTCATAACCGTAGGGAATCTGACGCTGCGGGCCGACCTTCGATATCATGTCGCCTGAGCCGCCGGGGCAGCCCCAGGCGTTGAACGGATAGTTGACTGCGCCTCCGCCGGCCTGACCGGAGATGATGTATTGGTGCGAGATGAAGCTGCTCGCGTCGAAGTTCGACGCGTACATCTGGTCGGCGAGCACGTACTGCTGGGCCATGTCGAAGTACGGTTCGGTCTCCGTGCGGGGAACGTACGCGTACTGCGGATGCTTGATCGGGCAGCTGCCGTAACACCCGACCCACTCTTGGTTGAAGCCGTTCATCTTACAGTTCGTGCCGGGGATGCTTCCGGTGCCGTTGCAAGCCTGGAAGAACGAGTTGGAGCTATGATCCAGGTCCCACGTCGTCTCCAAACCGATCGGCAGGAGCTTGATCCTATGCCCGTACGTGTCGTAGCCGTAATCCGCCGACTTCGCGCCGGGATAGCCCCGGAATAAATTGTTGAAGCTCCGATTCTCTTGAACGATGATGACGATGTGCTTGATCTTGCCGCTCGACGCGCCGCGGTGAACGTGTTGGCTCGGTACGAAGGCGTGCGATGAGCTTACGGTCGGTAGCCCGGGGGATACTCCCAACCCGCTGTTGGCGCCGCAAGCTGAGAGAAACAGCGCGAAAGCCGCAACTGATAGCGTCCGGCTCGCGCGCGAGATGGATGGCATGAACGTGCTCCTTGCAGCAGGGTGAACTGCGTAGACAGTTAGACGGCGCAAAAGAAAGTCCTGATGACGTGCGTCATCTTTTCGACAGTGACGGCACCTCAAACGTCATGCTGACACACGTCCCTCGCGACGTGTCGATGCTCATGCGCCGAGCGATCGCGCGAATGATCCGCAACCCGAAGCCACGCCCCGGAAGCGGCTTGCGCCGAATGAACTCGCCGCGATCCGAGACGTCGACGCAGAGCCTACCGCCGCTGTCGAGTCGAGCGAGCAGCTGCACGTCGCGTACCTTCGTTCCCGGGCTTCGCGCGTATGCATGTTCCACCACGTTCGCTAACGCCTCGCCGGCCGCAGTGGTGACGTCGTCGCGCAGGCTCCGGTCGAATTGAAGCGCCTCTAAGAAGGCAGCGAGCGCGTGGCGGATATGAGGCACGTAGCGCGATTGTGCCGGACAGTGCAGGCGCAGCTCCGACGGTCGCTTCACGACTCGACGCTCTCCGCGAGATACGTGAAGGCGGCGTCGCGATCGTCGAAGGTCCTGAAAGCGTTTGCGAGCCCGGCATACTGCACGATTCGCGCAAACTGCGGCGTTTGGACCACGAGGGCGACCGGAACCTCCGAGCGCTGCGCGTCGACGCAAAAACGCAACAACTCCGTTAACGCAACGGAATCTGCATAGGTCACTTCGGACAGATCGAGGAGTATAGCGCGGTCGTCGCCCCCTCGCCGCAGCGTTGCGCGAATCTCATCCTTGCGGCTTATTTCGAGTTCGCCGCTCAGGCGCAGCGTCTTGATCGAATCGCTTTGGTTCACGCAGTTCCCACCAATGCGTCTTTCTCCGAAGCTGCGGCGACCGCTGCATCCAGGAAGCGGATGGCAAGTATCGCGGCGTCGTCGGAGATCTGATAGCGACTGAAAATCGCGTCCCGAATGGCCTTCGCCGGGTCCTCAACCGCGCGTTCCGCCGCCGACTCCACCGCTTCGAGCAAGATTGTCTCTCCCTGGAGGACGTCGTGGGAGTGTTCGATCATGCCGTCGGTGTAGAGCACCAGCAGTGCGCCGGGTGCGCTTGCGACGCGGTGCGTCGCGTACTGGGTATCGGCGTTTACTCCCAGCGGAAGCGACCCGACCTCCAAGAATCTCGCGGGACGCCCGGGTTCGAGCAACACGGGCGCGGGATGGCCGGCGGAGGCGTACCGGAACTCGCGCGTGCGCGCGTCGACGAGTCCCGCGACGGCGGTGATCATCGGCGACCTTTCCGCAACGAGTTCGGCGTTGACTCGCGCGAGCACGTGACCGGGCGTCGGATCGACCAGCGCGCATCCGATCAACATCTGACGCGCCTTGTTCATGGCGACGGCGGCTTCGATGCCGTGGCCGGTGACGTCGCCGATCGCGAGCATTACGCGATCTTGGGAGAGCGGCAGGGCGTCATACCAGTCGCCGCCGACCTTGGCTTCCTCGGTGGCCGCGACGTACGCGGCGCTCAAGCGCAGCGTCGGTAGCTCTGGGAGACTACGCGCCGCAAAGGCCTCCTGCAGCGTATCGGCGATTCGCTTTTCGGCCTCGTAGGCCGCCCGCATTTCCGCCGATCTGCGTCGCTGCCGCTCGGCGTTATCGCGCTCTCGCTCGAGACGCATCCCGAGCCGGTACTCCTGTACGGTGTAGAGCGCCGCCGCCGCCGCCACCGCTAAGACCGCCGCGAGTGCGAAGAAGTTCGCCCAGACGATCGCGCGCTGGGCGCGGACGTCGCCCAACACCTCGCGGCGCGCGAGCGCGATATCGATGCCGTGCACGTCGGCTCGAAATCGATCGATCAGAACCTTTCCCCGGAGCTCCAAAACGTGGCCGCGTTTCCTTGAATATAAGAGTGGCAGGTCTTGCCGAAGCCACCGCCGGTTCGTCTCGACCGCGTCGGAAATGAGCGGCATGGCTTCGTTGAGCTGCAGCGTTTGGCTCACCGACTTGACGCGACTCAAAAGCATCGGCAGGCTCGCGCGGCCCTGATAGTAGGGTTCCAGTAGGAGCGGATCGTGAGCGACGGCATATCCCCGTACGCCGGTCTCTTCGTCGAGCTGCGCGCGCAGTACGTTCGAGAGAACGATTCGAGCCGCTCGGATCCGTTCGGCGTTCGCGAAGGATTCGGTCAGGATGGAGCGCACGAGCAAGGCGCCGGCGACGAGCAAGATGACGAGGAGCAACAGAAAGCCGAGGGTGGCGAGCAGTGCAGCGGGAGGCCGGCGGGTCATTCAAAGGCGCTTTTTCTCACCGCTGCACTCGGGCCCTTCGGCTCGTTCTCAATGCCCGAGGTGCCAACCGTGTCGCTCGCAGCGGTACGGCTTGAGTCTTGTCGTGCTGCGAGGAATCGCGCGCTCCGCGTCCTTCTTCGTCTCAAACGCGGCCTTCGGCGCGCCGTTTTGTTTGTAACAGGAGCGCGGGCCCCCGGTCGTTCGCGCGGTCACTCCTCACCGTCGAAATAATCGAGCGGTTCGGAGCGAATGTTGCGACGCTCCGGCAAAGGGACGCCCCACTTCTTGCTGTCGGGGTAATACCAAGCTTCGCCGATCGGATTGTCCGCGACGACGTAGAGCACGAGATCCTCCGATCCGTCGTTGAAGAACTGATGCGCGCTGCCGGGCTCGAAGATGCATGCATCGCCCTCGACCACCGGCGTCGTGCCTTCGTCGTGCCGCACCGTGCCGCGGCCGGAGATCACGTGATAGAACTCCCACTGCGCGCTGTGCGAATGATACGGATACGGCGCCTTGCCGGAGGGAATGCGCAGGATCTCGACGTCGAACGGATGGCGTTCGCGTAGATCGGTGGAGCGCGGCTTGCGCCCCAGGGCCTCGGATATCTCGATGCCTTCGCCCACGAACGTCCCTTTCGGCGACGACCACTTCAGCGGCGCGATCTCGTTGCTATTGACTTTCTTCATCTCTCGACCCTGGCTCAGTTAATCGTTCGAGCCGGCATACCCGCTCGTCCCAAATCAGACCCTTCCCTAGTCTATTGAAAGCTGTGGACGGCGACGGTACGGGTGATGCCCTCGTCGTCAAAGCTCCAGATTTTTTTTGCGAGGACGTCGATGCAGCCGCTCTCCTTTTGCAGCCTCCCCTCGACGATGAGCGTCGGTGACGAGCGAATCGGGCGGCGAAACGTTTCGTAGACGTCCGGACGCACGATGACGTTCACGAGCCCCGTCTCGTCTTCGAGCGTCAAAAAGACGAAGCCCTTCGCCGTGCCGGGACGTTGACGCGTAATGACGAGGCCGCCAACGCGACAGGCGCTATTGCGTGGAAGCTCACGCAGCTGCGCGGCCGGAACGACTCGCTGTGCGGTGAGGAACGCGCGAAAGTGTTCCATGACGTGGCCGGCGGGAGTGACGCCGGTCGACCAGAGATCGAAGGCCGCCAGTCTCTTCGGCGCAACCGGCGCGAAGTCGACGGCGGGTTCGTCGACGTCCATCAGCGCACCGAGCTCGCCGCGCGCTTCGCGCTCGTCGATGCCGCGCAGGGCCCACATGGCTTCCCGGCGCGAGCCGTACCACGGCGCAAAGGCGCCGGCAATCGCGAGGTTCTCCAAAGTCTCGCGTTCGAGCTCCGTTCGCTGCGCGAAGGCCAGCACGTCGACAAACGGTCCTTGCGCGATAGCCGCTTCCAGCCGCTTTCGCTGGGCTTCGCCGAGTCCGCGCACGAGATGGAACCCTAAGCGGAGCGCGCCGCCGGGCTCCACTCGCGACCAGTAAACGCTTGCGTTGACCTCGATTGGCTCGACCGTGACGCCATGGCGGCGCGCGTCGTTGACGAGCACCTCGGTCGAGTAGAATCCCATCGGCTGTACGTTGAGAATCGCCGCCGCAAAGACGGCCGGAAGGTGGCACTTGAGGTACGCCGATGCATAGGCTAAGAGCGCGAAACTTGCTGCGTGCGATTCGGGAAATCCATAATCCGCGAAGCCTTCCAGCATATGGAACAGCTGCTCCGCTGCACTGCGGTCGATGCCGTTGCCGATCATACCGTCGATCAGCTTCTCGCGCATTGCCTGCATGCGCTCGCGCGAACGTTTGTGCCCCATCGCGCGGCGCAACTGGTCGGCTTCGCCTCCGGAGAAGCCGGCCGCCTCGATCGCCAGGCGCATTCCTTGCTCTTGAAAGAGCGGCACGCCGAGCGTTCGTTCCAGCACCGGTTTGAGTTTCGGATGCGGATAGCTCACCGCTTCGAGTCCTGCGCGCCGCCGCAGGAACGGATGAACCATCTCGCCCTGAATCGGTCCCGGACGGATGATTGCGACTTGCATGACGATGTCGTAGAAACAAACCGGCTTCAAGCGCGGCAGCATCGATTGCTGCGCGCGCGATTCGATCTGAAAGACGCCGACGGTATCGGCGCGCTGCATCATCGCATAGGTTTGCTCGTCGTCGGCCGGGATCGCGTGCAGCTCGAGATCGCGGGCGACGGCGGCCGGCAGCCAAGGATCGTTGCGGGCCACGCTGTGCCGGTATAGCGTGAATGCTTCACGCAATAAGGAAAGCATTCCCAAACCGAGCAGGTCGATTTTGATCAAACCGAGATCCTGAAGGTCGTCCTTATCCCATTGAACGACGGTCCGATCGCGCATCGTGGCCCATTCGACCGGCGCGACGCGTATCAGCGGATCGCGCGTGATCAACATGCCGCCGGAATGGATGCCGAGGTGCCGCGGAAAGTTCGCGATGCGCCGGCAGATCGCGTAGAGCAGCTCGGAGGCGGAATCTTCCGGAAGCGATTCGCGCGCGTCGAACTCGCGGGCGATCGCATCGACTTGTTCCAGACTCAGCCCCAGCGCCTTGCCGACGTCGCGGATTGCCGAGCGCGTTCGATACGTGATGACCTCGGCCACCATGGCGGCATTCGCGCGCCCGTAACGCTCGTAGACGTATTGGATCACCTGCTCGCGGTCTTGATGTGCGAAGTCGATGTCGATGTCGGGGATCTCGCGCCGTTCTTCCGACATGAACCGTTCGAAGAGCAGGTCCATTCCGATCGGATCGACGGCCGTAATTCCCAAGGCGTAGCAGACCGCCGAATTCGCCGCCGAGCCGCGGCCCTGGCAGAGCACGCCGAGCCGTACCGCCTCGCGCACGATATCCCAGACGATCAAGAAATAGCCGGCGAGATCCATCTTGGCGATCAAGCCGAGCTCGTACTCGAGTTGGCGTTCCACTCGCTCCTCGAGCGGTATCGCGTACCTGCGGGCGGCGCCTTCGTAGACGAGCTCGCGCAGGTAGCGCTGCGGCGAACTCCCATGCGGCACTTCAAAGACCGGAAACTGCCCGGTCAAGCGTTCCAGCCTGAAACTGCAGCGCCGCGCGATCGCGACGCTGCACTCGATCGCTTCGGGATATTCAGCGAAGAGCCGGCACATTGACGCCGGAGTTTTGAGGTGAAACTCGGCATTGGGACGCAGCTTGTTGGCCGCCCGCGCGGCCTGCAGCGTCGTGCGGTCGCGCACGCAGCCGAGCACGTCGGCGACGAGCGCATCGCCTTTTTCGGCGTAGACTACCCCGTTGGTTGCGACGTACGGCAGCCTGCATTCGCGCGCGAGCCGCACGAGCTGGACGTTGCGATGCGTCTCTTGCGAGGTGAGGTGCTGCTGGAGCTCGATGTAGAATCGATTCTCGAAGAGCGCGCTCAAGCGTTGCGCTTCCCGCGCTGCCGCAGCGCGGCCGTCTTGCTCGAGCGCGCGCTCGACGCGACCGAACGGACCGCCCGAGAGCGCGATCAGCCCGTCGCTGCGAGTCTCCAGGTCTTCCACGCGCAGACGCGCGTCGCCCTTACTCCCACGCATCTGCGCCCGCGAAATGAGCTCGCAAAGATGCGCGTACCCGAGCGCATTTTCGGCCAAGAGCACGATGCGCGAACCATCTTCAAAGGTAAGCTCGCTGCCGACGATCGCCTCGACGCCGTGCTGACGCGCGTAGGTCGAGAAGCGCACCGCACCGTAGAGCCCGTCGCGATCGGTCAGCGCGATCGCCGTCAATCCCAGCGCGGCGGCGTTCTCTACCAGCTCTTCCGGATGCGACCCTCCTTGTAGAAAACTATAGTTGGACCATACGTGCAGCTCAGCATACATCTCATTCGTAGACGCCGCGGAGATACCAGTGCGAGCCTTGACGGTAGACGCGCGCGAACGTTCCGTCCTCCAGCACCACGTCGTATTCGTCACGCCCTTCGATTCCACTCAGGGCAGGCTGCGAGAGACTGTACGGCCGTTCGGAAACGCGCCACGGTCCCGCGCACTGGCGTACCGCTTGCCGATCGACGATCGCCGGCTCTCCGTTGCGCAGCTGCACGGGAACTTCACGCACTTCGAGCAGCCGCAATTGCGGCACGAGGCATCCGCACGCTTCCGCTCGCGCGCCGTCCGGCATCGTCTGCTTCGGCGGCTCGAAAGGCTCGTAAAAGTATCGCTCTTCGAGCAGATGCGCGTCACGCGTCTTGGCGCGAGCGATGTCTTCACCGAGCACCGCTTCGAGACGCGCGATCGTCACCGCGACGCGTTGCGGATCGAAGTCGTCGGCGCTAAAGAGCGCTTGGGCTTCGCCTCCCTCCTCGAGCTGGAGCGCTTGCAGACGTAATCCTACGATCGGCGCCGCAAACGTCGCGCCTTCGAGCTTTGCGCGCAGCATATCGAACATCGTGCGCTCCTGCGCCGTCGGCGTCGCAAGGGGTATGTCGAAACTGCAAGCATCGGTATCCTCCAGCTCGATCGCTAGACGCAACGCGCCCGCGCGCTTGCCGCAGCTATCCAGATCGGCGCAGATCCGCGCCAGCAGCATGCGTAAGGCGAAGAATACCTGAGCTTCGTCGGCAGCATGGCCTTCGCCGAAGACCGAGGCCTCGATCGCGATGCCGTGCCCTCGCGGCAGAAACGAGCGGCGATCGATGCCGCGCGCGAGTTCGTGCCAATCGGCCGATGCGGCGCCGAAACGCCGCACGAACGCTCCGTGCGGTAATCGCGCTAGATCTCCGAGCCGCTCGATACTCAGCAGCGCAAGCCGTTCGATCGTCGCGGGATCGACTTCGAGGAGCGCGAGCGGCAGCGGCGCTAGAAGCTCGCTTTCGGTTCCGGGCTCGCAGACGGTTCCATCGGCGACGTGCGCCGCCGCGAGTGCCGCGATCTTATTCGATCCCCGCACCGAGCCGCAGCGAGCAGCCAAAGTGGGCCAAAACGTTGTGCGTTTGCGCCATCCACGCATGCGCATCGCCGGCACTTCCGTGCATATCGAGAAAGGCGAGACCCGGACGAACGTCGTCGATCAGCGGCGAAATCGCATCGAGGTCGTCGAGCATCGCGTCCCAAAGCTCTCGCATACTCTCCCCCTTGTCATCCTGAGCGGAAGTCGAAGGACAGGCGACGTTAACGCAGAGCAGCATCGTCCTTCGACTCGCTACGCTCGCTCAGGACAGGCTCTCGACGCGGAGGCGCGTCGTACCGCCGGGAGCCATATATTTGTGCTTGCGCACGCCGATGGAAAGCTCGAAGCCCGCGATGCTCCCCCAGAGTCCGTGCGTGCCGTGGACGATGACCCGCTCGAGCGCGCAATGCAGGCGCAAGCCGGCGACCGCGCTCAGCGACGCGCCGGCGCGCGCCGCCATCACGATCAAGAGCGCGCCGCTGCGATGCGCGAGCTTTGCCAATCGCGTCCAAACCGCATCGCGAAGCGCGAGCGCGGGCATCAGCACGAGCTTGCAGATCCGCGAGCGCAGCAAAATGTCTACGGCGCGCACGACCGCGAGCGCCTTGCGAGCGGGAACGACCAAGACTCGATCGAGAGAGGCTCCCGCTTCGGCCAGAGCCGGCGGGTAGAGCGAACCGTCGTCGAGGATTGCGACCAAGCTTCGGGGCGTCATGCGGGCCACCAAGCCCGCCGCGAGACTCCAGCGTCCGGTCGTTCCCTCGAGCGTCGCCACGATGCCGGACGGCAAGCCGCCTCCGAGGAGCTGGTCCAACTCGGGAATTGCGCTCGGCACGAGCGCTTCGACCGGTAAAGAAGGAAGCTGACCGCGAGCGCTCAGGCTGGCTTTGAGGGCCTCGAAGGTCCTCCGGCGATCCTCGGAGAGTGCCGCCAACGCCGCCATGGGAGACTCATACTAATCGAACATATGTTCGATTGTCAAGAGCGCCTGGATGTTTCTCAGCGCGCCGCTAACTGCAACCTGGCGCTAGCTTATTAGCCGGCGATTCTCTTCTTCGAATATCTGGACGATGCGCTCCGGATCGCAGGGCCGTTCCAGAAGCGATTCCGGGTCCCATTCGCTGCGGTTGGCGTTAAAGAAGTCGCCCCCGTAGACGTGGAGCGCGCCGGTCAGGCGGCCGATCGGGTTCGTGACCGAGTGGATGATGTCGCGCCCGAGCGGGACGGCATCTTTATCGCAGAGCGATTTTGCGCCGGCCGCTTCAACGCGGTGGGAATCCTCCGGAAGCCGTCGCCAGAAGACGTTGTCCTCGCGCCCCGAGTAGATACCGATAACCGCCCACATATCGTGGTTGTGGGGAAATATCGTCATCTTCGGCGCCCATATCACGTTCAACACGGTCAGCTGGGGTGAATGGTATATGCGTTGTATCTGGCCGCGCGCCGGTTCGCCCAGCGCCTTGATGAGGGCGGAAGGCTCACTCACGGCCCGTGCAACGACTTCGTAAACGGCTGCCGACGATCGATCCCGCTCCAGCACGGCACGACAATCGGCTACGAATTCCTCGACGTCGAACATGGCGCAGCACTCCTCGAGAGAGCACTTCGGACGCCGGCTCGCGCGGTCATTCCGGGGACAGGCTTAGACGCTCGCGGCCGTGAGGCGAGGTGAGGTCTTGCAGCGGGCCGATCGGGACGATCCGGGTCGGATTGATGTCGTCGTGAGTCATGTAATAGTGCCGCTTGATGTGATCGAAGTTCACCGTTTCGGCGACGCCGTCGATCTGGTAGAGATCGCGAAGATAGCCGTAGAGGTTCGGATAGTCGACGATCCGGCGTAGATTGCATTTGAAGTGGCCGTAGTAGACCGGATCGAAGCGGACGAGCGTTACGAAGAATCGCCAGTCGGTCTCGAGCGGCTGCGCGCCGAAAAGGTAACGCTGTCGGGAGAGCCGCGCTTCCATCGCGTCGAGGGTTTCGAAGACGCGATAGGCGGCCCGTTCGTAGGGCGCCTGCGCCGTAGCAAACCCGGCGCGATAGACGCCGTTGTTGAACGTTTCGTATATGTGATCGTTGAGCTGGTCGATCTCCGCGCGCAGCTCGGGCGGGTAGAGATCGAGCTCCGGATTTAGGGCAAGCGCGTCGAATTCGGTCTCAAACATGCGCATGATGTCGTCATCGGAGTTGCTGACGATTCGCTTGCGCTCTTTGTCCCAAAGCACCGGCACGGTCACGCGCCCGCTATATCCGGGATCGCTGGCAAAATAGGCTTCGCTCAAGAAGGCCCAATCGTTGATCGCATCGGGTTCGCTCGAGGTAAAACGCCAGCCGCGCTCGTCGCGGATCGGGTCGACGACGGTCATACCGATTGCATCTTCCAGCATTTTTAGCTTACGCACGATGACCGTCCGGCACGCCCAAGGGCACGCGAGCGAGACGTAGAGGTGATAACGGCCCGCGACCACGCGGTACTGCGAGCCGGCGTCTGCCCTCACCCAATCGCGGAATTGATCGTCCTGACGCGTGAAGCTTCCGTCGGCAGCCTGCTCGTCAGGAAATTGCGCCTTAATCGCCATGGCGCTCAAGACACTCCGCGGTAAGCCGGCGTTGCTCTTAGGGCGTGAGGACCTTCGGCGGATCCAAATAGGTCAGGCCCGCTCGCTCCAAGAGCGGGCGCCCCGGCCCCGCCAGGATGAACGCCGCGAACTCTTGGGCTGCGAAGCCGTGTGGCGGCGTTTTCATCACCGCGAGCGTGTACGTGATCCGATCCGAAAGCGCGGCATTGCCGGGCAAGGCGATGAACGGGTAACCGCGAGCGACGGCCTCCGTACGGTAGAAAAATCCGACGTCGGCCTGACCCGTATCGACGCGCGCCAAAAGATCTTGTTCGGGGAAAATCTGCGACGGATTTTGATCCTGGCCGAGGATCCGCTGCTCGCCCGCGTGTCCCAACCACATCGTCACGGCCTGCACGGTATACGCACCTTTTGGGTCGAGCTGCGGATCCGTGCGACCGATCCGAATTCCCGGAGTCGCGAGAGCGTGCTCGAGTGAGGCCTTCCCGGCGGCAACTCGATCGAAGAGCGCGGCGTATTTCGAATGCGGAGCCCAGGCGACGCCGAGACTCGTTGCCGCGAAGGTCGTTGCGGAGGCTACGCGACCGTCGAGCTTTAGGACGAGCGCGGGATCGACGCTAACGAAGACGTCCGGGTGACGGACGCCGGCTACGATGAGATTCGCCAGCGCCTTGCTGCCGCCGGGCTCACCCTGAAAGTCGAGGTTCTGCGCGTGCAGCGCGTCCTTTATCGGCCCTTCCATCGGCGTGACGAGCGAGCCGGCATACAGAACCGAAACGATGCCCGGGTTCACGCTCGGGAGCGGGCCTGCCGCCACGTCCGCCGTTAACCCTAGGAGCCCTGCCCCGACGAGCGTTGCGAGGGCGCAAAGTCGAGCGACCGCGAGTTTATGCAAAACCGAGTTCCCTCCGGGCCGGGACCGTCATCGAAGACGTGGCCGAGGTGCGAGTCGCAGCGTTTGCAACGCACCTCGATACGGCGCATCCCGTGGCTGTAGTCGTCCAACAAGCGGACGTTCTCCTGTTGCTCCGGACGCGTGAAGCTCGGCCACCCGCAATGCGAGTCGAACTTGGCGTCCGATCTGAAGAGCGGTGCGTCACACGCGCCGCAGAGATAGGTCCCGTCGTCGTTCATCTGCAGCAAGGATCCGGAGAAGGGCGCCTCGGTCCCGGCCTCGCGCAAAATGTGATATCGCTCGGGACCTAGCTCGGCCTTCCACTCCTGCTCGCTTTTTACGATCTCCGGCGTGACGTCGTGTTTCATCTTCTGCCCCCTGCGCTCGTATAACGAGCAAAGGCGCTAAAGCGATGCAGACCCGAATAGGCCGGGAATGAAGCTCTTCTTCGAAATTCTGCTCTCGCTCTTCTTGCACCCGATCGCCATGGTCCTGATGTGGATCAATCTGATTGCGCGCGGCGATATGGCGACTTTCAAAAAAGTCATCTGGTTCGTCGTCAGTATCGTGTGGGGACTTGGCCCGATTCTCTACGTGCTAGTAGCAGAAGGCTCGCTGTGGTAGCGAGCCTTCTGATTTCCAACGTCTGTTAGCGCGGCAATATTAGCGCGGTGGCCGGCCGCGGACGCCACCCTGGGACGGGGCACCCATACCGCCGTGAACCGGAGCACCGACTCCGCCGCGAACCGGGGCACCCACGCCGCCGCGGAACGGAGCACCGACGCCGCCACGAACCGGGGCGCCGACACCGCCGCGAAACGGAGCACCGACGCCGCCGCGAAACGGAGCACCGACGCCGCCGCGGAATGGGCCGCCTGGGCCACGGAAGTACACCGGATACGGATAGCCTCCGTAGTACCCCGGAAAGTACCCGGGCCAACCCCAGCCGGGCCAGCCCCATCCGATGCCGATACCCCAATAGGGCCAGCCGCCGCCGTAGTACGGATAGCCGCCGTAGCCGTAGCCGCCGCCATAGCCGTAACCGCCGTAGCCGTAGCCGCCGCCGTAGCCGCCGCCATATCCATAGCCGCCGCCGTAGCCGTCGTCGTACGGAGAGCCCCCGCCGTAGCCGTAGCTCGAAACCTGGGTGTCGATTCTATAGGCTTGAAAGGCCGGCCCGTTCGCGTAACCGTAGATCGTGACGCGCATGCCCGCCTGGAGTCTGATGCCGGTCGGGTTGATAACCGTGCCGTCGTGCATCTGCACGTTGTCACCGTAGCCTTTTTCGTCTTGCACGTAGACGGTGTACTGGCCGTTGAAACCGGTGATCGTGCCTTTGATGGTCTGTTGAGCCGCGGTCGCATAGCTTGGGTAGGACTGCGCGCCGGCTAACGAGGGGAAGGCCAGCGAGGCTGCCACGCCAAGCGCGGCGACGAGCTTAATTCTGCCGAAAGAGTTTGAGAAGCGCATGATCATGTTTATTATAACCCTGCCGCAGTGAGAAGTGGTTAGAATCCGCGCAAAAAGGAGCCCTCTCGGCTATCTACCAAGCAGCCCTGCGCCTCCGCTCCCTCAGCCGCCTTGACCTTGACGTTACGTCAGAGCGTAAGCTTCCTCGAGAGAAAACGATGCAGACTCAGACCGCCCACCTCCGCCGAATCAAATTATTCGCAGACGATGCCGGCGTCACCGTTCGGACGCTGCACCTCTACGATCGGATCGGCTTGCTCAAGCCCGCCGCGCTGAGCGAATCCGGCTACCGTCTTTACGGCGAGGCCGAGCTCGAGCGGCTGGAGCATATTCTGGCGCTGCGTTTCATCGGATTCAATCTCGAGCAAATCAAGGAGCTTCTCAAAGGCTCGAACTGGCCACTCGTCGTCGCGCTGCGCATGCAGCGTGACGTCATCGCCGCGCAAAAGCGGCGGCTCGATTCGGCGCTAGCAGCGATCGACGAAGCCGAACGGGCCCTCTCGGGCGATGCTCCGACCGATCGTTGGGAGACGCTCCGTACCGTCATTGAGGTGTTTAGAATGCAAAACGATGGGAGTTGGACGCAGAACTACTACTCCGAAGAGGCGCGTCAGAAACTGGAAGAGTACCACAAGGACGCCCCTCGGGAGGTCATCGCACAAGGTCAGCAAGATTGGACGGCGCTTCTCGCCGAGGTCGAAGCGGCCGCGTCGGACGGCGTCGATCCCTCGAGCGCGCGGGCGCAGGCGCTCGTGCAACGCTGGCGCGACTTGCTCGCGCAGTTTACGCGCGGCAATCCGGAAATTCAGCGGGGCCTGAATCGGGTGTGGTCGGACCCGACACACTGGCCGTACGGCTTCAAGCGTCCGTGGAGCGACGCAGCCGAAGCATTTATCAAGAACGCGATGAACTGCGAAACCTGAACTGTCGGGCGCTGTGCGCGGATGTCACGCCGGAGGGGTATGGACGCTGCGCTGGCAAAAGCACCGAGAAGCAAGGCTGCCGGGAGTGCCATGAACCTTGCTTCTCTTTGTTATGTTGCTACCTGGAGTGGCGTCAATGCTCTGGCTTACGAACCTTCCCTCGTGGATCGCATTCATCTTAGTCGTCGGAACCGCCAACGCCATAGCGCTCGGCGCGATGTTTCTCGCGCGCCGCTGGTATTTGCAGCGAGGCGTCACAGCGGGACCTCCCATCGTAAGCGCCTGGGCGACGTGTCTCGGAGCGCTCGCCGCGGTACTATGCGCCTTTACCATCATCACCTTGTGGAGCATCTTTGCGAGGGCAGCCTCGAATACCGATGGCGAGGCCGCGGCGATCCGGCTCGTGGCACGCGACATTTCGCCTGCGCAGCTCCCGCTATTGCGCGCGTACGTCAACGATTCGGCCGCAGAGTGGCCGCAGATGTGCGGCGGGAAGCCGGATCGCCGCGTCGTTGCCGCTTTGATCTCGCTTCAGCGTATGGCACAGCCGCGCGCGCCCGAGTACGCGAGCGATCTCTATCATCAGCTGGGCACGCTCGAAGACGCGCGCTACCAGCGTTGGCAGATTTCGAGTGCATCGACGCCCACCGAGCTCAAGATTACGCTGTGCATCGTCGTGATTGCAGTCTTTGGCCTGCTGGCGATCGCGCTGCCCGACCGGCTCGACACGCACGTCGCGCTCACCGTTCTCGTCGCGACGGCGCTAGGATCGGTGTTTTGGGTAATGGTCGCTCTCAGCTATCCGTATTGCGGGAGCTATTTCATCGGACCAGATCAGCTCGTCTCGGCGGTAGCAGCCCACGCGAATTGAATGTAGCCGTCCACGGGGATTGAATCGGTTCGAGCGTTTCGCTGCGCTACTTGCTTTGCGAGGGCGGATTGTACGATGCCGCTTCGGTAATGGTGGACGGACCCTGGAAATCAATGCTGTATAGGTAGCTCGGCGTCCGCGACGGCAGATAGCTGTAGATGTCGATCGTGCCGGTCGAGGCGTCGCCGCAGGCCAGCCGATCGTTCTGTTCGCCGAGGTGGCAGTACACGGCGTCGCCGGTTCCGTTGAGGGGCGTCGGGCCCGCTACGCGGGTGCAGGCGCTCGAGGCGCAATGCCAGACTTCGAGCTGGCTCGGCGCGCCTTGCGAGGTCGAGACGACGTTGCCCTTGTTGTCGATGTCGAGGCCGCCGGTGCTGCCGGTGGGTGAGCTGAAGCCAGTCTGCTCCCTGCCGGTTCCGGTGCATCCGGCAAAGAACCAGAGCGACGAGGCGAAGCTCGAGCTATCGAAGGCGTTCGCGTAGCAGTTGCCGCCCTTGTCCATGGCGACTTGGGCGAAGCCCGTGTCGTTCAAGGTGAGCGCGGTGCAGCCGCGCGCGATCGAGCACGCAGTCACGACGCCTCCTGCATGGCCGACCACGATCGTTCCATTGATCGCGTCTCGGGCGGCGCCATCCGCGGCCTGGCCGTACGAGTCAGTAATCGTCGTCACCAGAGGTCCGCACATCATGGGACCCTTGTAGATCTGAATGCCTAAGTCATCCGGAACGATCAGGTTGCCCTTAAAGTCCACGCCAATGCCGTTGACGTAGTCTCCTGTGCTCTCGATGCAGATGTGCCCGTTCCTCAGAATGCCAAGCACGTTGGTCGTCGAGTCGTTCGTGTTGATGCCACCCGCGGCTGACCTGGGCGCTTGGCGTTCGTGCAAACCGGTCCGATCGATCTGCGCAAACCTCCAGTCAGCCGCCATCAACACTTTGCCGTAGCGCTCGACTTGACTCACCTCGGATGCGCTGCCCACGCCGCCCGGCATCATCCCAGAGCTGCTTGGCGATGACCCATTTGCCGAGCATCCGGCGAGAAGCGCTACGGCGACCCCTGTACGCAGCGCTACTGAAGTCAAGTCGTTCATCTGCTTTGCCCCTTTCGCAGATGGATCAGCGGCTCGGACTTTTCCGACGTCGCTTAGTTCCATCTTAACACCCAGGCCGCGATCTCGAAAGCTGCCTCGACCCACTGCACTGCTGCCACGATAAGGCTGGAAATGGAGCCGTCGACGGGGATTGAACCCGTGCTCTCCTCTTTACCAAAGAGGTGCTTTACCACTAAGCTACGACGGCACCGCCGAACTCGACTCCGTTACTACCCTAAGGGCTTCCGCCCCTACCACGACGTCGCGCACCGCCTCGACAGACACGAGATAGGGCTGCGCCCGTCGGACCTGCGAATGCTGGCCATTTTTCGTTGGTCGAACCCTCAGCGAGCCGCTGCGTGGAGCCGTGTCGGCGATGGGAATTAAGTAGACGGACTTTAGCTCGTGGCAGCACACACCGAAGAAGTCGATTTGATCGGTGTAGGATTTGCATGCGCCACCCTTGCGGTGATAGTGAGAACTGTAGGTATTGAAAAGGATCGCGCCGTTGCGAATTCGGCCTGTCTTCACCTGCACCCGCGATAACTTTCCATCCTTGTCAATGATCATATCGTACCGGGAGTTCTCGCCAATCGGGAACGAGATGAGATAGCCGGCGCGCGAAAGCGCAGTGGCAACGATCAACTCCGAGAGCTCTCCGACACTCTTGGTGTCGCGAAGAAATGAAACTACGCTCATCTGTATCCTCCAATATCGGGCATGGCTCGATGAGCGTAGCGTTTGAGTGTGCCACCAGGGTGGCAGTGTTTATTTGCAGCGTTCTATTTTATCGCGATGCCCCACGCGCAGCCGGCGCCGGTGATATATGAGTTCGTGTACAAGACCGACGGAGCGAGCTTCGAGGTGAACGCCTTTTTGCTCGTGGGATAGACATCCACCCCCGGCGAGCTCCCGCAGTTCGCGAAGTACAGATCGCCGGTTGGCGAGAGCGCAAAGTCGGACTCGTACGAACCGGACGGCAATCCCTTTGGATCGCTGATCGAGGGCTTGTCTCCCTTGGCGAGATGGTTGCTGTTATAGCGCACGATCGCGGCAGGCGACCCACCGTTGCTCGACGCGTAGAGATTGCCTTTCTTGTCGAAGATGAGCCCGCCCGGACCATCGAGCCCGTTCAAGTAGAACGGCGTCTTGTTCGAGATCGGCGCCTTGAAAACGGCGATCGAGTTGGTGCCGCCGCTCCCCGAATTCGCGACGTAGAGATTCCCGTGATGGTCGAACGCGATGCCTGAGGGGCTCGAAATTCCCTTCGTCAGCGTCATCTTGGGCATGAGCGTGCCGCTATGGGTGAACGGTCCCGTATATTCGAAGATCGTGCTGTTCGAGTGGGCGTTCACCCAGAGGTGGCCGGAGGCGTCGAAGGTCGAGTGATCCGGGTCGCTCGTGCCGGATAACACGAACGTATACTTAGGCGACGACGTCGACTTCAGCGGCAAGGTAAAGACCGAAACGATGCCCGGGTCGCCGTTACTCGGGCCGAAAGCCAAGATCCACAGCCGCCCGGACTTGTCGACGTGCATTCCGCTGGAATACAGCAGACCGTTGTGCGAGTTGTTGAAGATGCTGGTGGCCTTCGACGTATTGCGCAACGGCACGGCTGCAATCTGAACTTGCGGAGAAGCGGAGCCCGCGAAGAGCGTCCAGTACACGTGGTGCGCCGTCGCATCCTGTAACGTTTGCATCGTGAGCGAGGGCGGCACGGCCGCGGCACCGGGAAAGACCGTCATGCCGCCGCATCCGGTGAGTAACGCGCCGAGCGGCGCGCCGACCAATAACAAAAAGCGCTTCATGCTAAGCTCCTTTAAGTGGGCTTGCAATCAAGGGTTCTCCAGCTACGCCCCGAAGGCCCGTTGCCGGGAGGGAGATTCCAATGTTATTTTCTTCGATGGCGCTGCGCCGGATAGGCGTCGGCGCGCTAGTGAGTGTCGCGGTGGTGTTTGCCGCGCTGCCGGTTCAGGCTCAGATGCGTCAACAGATGGCCGATAAAATTGCGGTGCAAGCAGCTCACACGTTCGTGAGCAAGATCCAAGGCGAGAGCTGCAGCGATTTCGCGACCACGATGTCTCAGATGAAGGGAAATAAGTCGGGCGGCAGCTCCGGATCGATGTCGTCAAAACTAAAGGCCAACGCGCAGGCCCGCACCGATTTCGTGAACATCGTCGCCGGGCCGTTGCTCAATAAGATGATCGACTGCAACATGATGCCGGGAGGGATGTAATGCGCCGCGTCTGTCTTACCGCAATCTTCGCCTTCCTACCGGCGATCGCGCTCGCGGCTGCGCTCGGTCCGTCGACGATCGTCGCAAGCCCGTCGACCTACGACGGTAAGACCGTAACGGTGACGGGAAAAGTCTCCAACTTCCAAACCTCGAAGACGATGATGGGCACCGTCGCGGGGTTCCAGCTCTGCGATTCCAAGTGCGTCGTCGTCATCGACAAGACGAATCAGTCGCGCACCAACGGAAGCAGCGCGACCGTCACCGGGACGTTTCACGTATCGTTCAGCGGTCCGAAAAAGACGTTTAAGAACGCGGTCGTAGTCGGCCACTAGTAAGGTCAAACAAAAAGCTCAAACGGGGTCCTCTTCCGAGGGCCCCGTTTGGCTTACGGCCGCGGCAGACGGCGTCCTAGTTTCTTTGGAAGGCCAGGAAGCACGCCCCGTTGAGGCCGGTCTTGGAACCCTTAATCGTGCGGATCGGCGTCGCGGGTCCGCTGGCGTTGCTCGCAAACTCCTCGATCGCGCCGCCGCTGAAGTCCGCAACCCAGATGTGGTTCGCCTTATCGGCAATTATGCCGGCGATCGAAACAAACCCGGTGATCGTCTGAACCGGTGAGACGTTGCCGTTTGCCCCGGCGGCGAAGACGAGGACTCCCACGCCCTCGTCCGCGACCAGCAGCCGGCCGCTGGAATCGAAGGCGATGGCGAATGGTTCGCCGAGACCTGTATTGCTGCCCGCGATCGTGACGACCGGCGTCGCGTTGCCGTTGGCGCCGTTCGCGTACGCTACGACCGACGGCCCGCGTACGTTTGCCACATAAAGGTTGCCGCTCGAGGCCAGAGCCATCCCAGTCGGCGTGTTGAGCTGCGTATTGCCGCCGCTGATCGTCTTGATCGGCGCCACGTTGCCGTGCGCGCCCGCCGCATATTCGGTGATGGCGTTGTTGGCATAATCGCTCGCCCAGAGGTGGCCGGACGGATCGACCAAGAGGCCCTCGGTCGGGCCCAGATTCGATCTCGATCCGCCGATGATTCGCTTCGGCTTAACGTTGCCGTTCGCGTCTTCCGAAAATTCCTCGACTTTCGTTCCGCCGTCGTCGGCGGCATAGACGTTACCATGCGTGTCGAGGGCCAGCGCGTCCGGATCGTTTAGCCGCGTGTTCGAACCGCCAATCTTGACGGTCGGCGCGACGTTGCCATTTGCGCTCGTAAGAAACGCGAGGACGTCTCCACCGTCGCGATTGGCGGTGAAAATCCGAACTCCGGCGTCCGGGTGGAACGAGCCGTCGGGTCGCACCGGCGTCCCCGACGCCGGCATGCCGGCCGCGCCGGTCGCGGCGGGCACGAAGGCGCCGGTGGCTGGCTGACCGGCGCAGCCGGCAAGACCGGCGACCAGCGCGAGCGCCGGTAGGCAGCGCCGGTACGAAGTGGATGCAGGCATGTATCTCTCTCCTTGAAGCTTGGTGTTAGGGCTCGATCCTACCGGGCGCGGCGTACGAAAACGCACGGAAGGCCGGGAGGCCGCCTCCGGACCCGAGAAGGCGCTGGCTACCGTGGGCAAAGCGGCCGCGAAGGTCAGCGAACTGCACCCGGCGCGAGCCAAGGAGCGCGGTCGCCTCGAGGTGCGCCTATTCGGCCACTTGGAGGTCG
Organism: Vulcanimicrobiota bacterium; assembly: GCA_963759245.1. GTDB lineage: Bacteria > Vulcanimicrobiota > Vulcanimicrobiia > Vulcanimicrobiales > Vulcanimicrobiaceae > Cybelea. The sequence goes on from CAVWYN010000003.1 coordinate 1,659,110, forward strand.
CGCTCGACGGCGTGCCGTTGCACCTTGCCACGCCCCGAAAATCGCTGCAGGTCCTGGCCTACCTCTTGCTCCATCGCGGCGGCGCGGTTTCGCGAGAGTACCTCGCGTTTCTGCTCCATCCCGACGACGAGGAAGGTTCCGCACGCGCAAAACTGCGCGCGACGCTCAGCGAACTCGCCAAGATCCTGCCCCAACCCTCGGACCGCTACGTAACGATCGACACCGACAAACTGGCCTGGAATCCCGATGCCGACCTGTGGCTCGACGTCGACGCCTTCGAGGCGGCCTCGCGCGATGGGCGCCGGCTGGGTGAAGCCACCGATCTCTATCGCGGCGATCTGTTGCCGGAGATCTACGATGAGTGGCTCGACGTAATTCGCGAGCGCTATCGCAACGCATATCTTCGCTGCCTTACCGAGCGCGTCTCGGAGCTCCGGCGAGGCGCCAATCTCGCGCTCGCAATCGAGACGGCGCGCAAAGTTCTCGCCATCGATCCGTGGCGCGAGGACGTGGTGCGGCGAATTATAGCGATGCGTTACGAGGCGGGCGACCGGGCCGGCGCTCTGCGCGAGTACGCCGAGTTTGCAAAGCGGTTGCGCGCCGAGATGGGCACCGAACCGATGGCCGAGACGCTGTCGGCCGCGGAGCGCGTAAAGCGCGACGAGGCGCCCGCCGACGAAGCCGGCGAATCCGATCGCGTCACGGTCGCGGACGGTTCCGCGATTCTGCCGTTCGTCGGACGGCACGACGAAATGGAGCGCCTGCTGGAAACGTGGAGCCGCGTCGCTCGCGGTCGCGGCGCATGCGTGTTCGTCGGCGGCGAATCGGGAATCGGCAAGTCGAGGATCGCACTCGAGTTCGCGCACGCCGTCGAGGATCGCGGCGGACGCGTGCTCGTGGGAGCGACCGGATCGCCCGAGAACGTCCCGTACGAATGTATCGTTGACGCGCTGCGCTCCGCGCTTCCGCTCGTCGCATCGCTCAAGCCGAGCATCGCGCTCGGGTCCGTCGCCACGCTGATACCGGAGATCCATGCGCGCGTTGCGCTCCCCGACATCCCGCGGCTCGACCCCGAGAGCGAGCGGATACGCCTCTTCGAGTCGCTCTTTCGCTGCCTCGCCGATCTTGCGACGGCGCGTCCGCTGCTGCTGGTGCTTGAAGACATGCATTCGGCGCAGGCTGCGACGATCGACTTTCTGCAGATTGCGCTGCGCCGAATTTCCGCCGTACCCGTGATGATCGTCATCACGTATCGCGACGAGGAGACGCCGCGGCTTCACGCGCTTCATCGCCTCCGGCGCGAGGCGCGAGCGGCGGCCGCGGCGCACAGCATCTGGCTCCGCCGGTTCTCCGTGGCGGAGGTTGAGGAACTGCGCGCGACGCTGCCGGACATAGGCAATCGCCCGGCCGAAACGCTGATCGCGGCATCTCAAGGGAATCCGCTCTTTCTTACGCAGTTGGTCGTCGACGTCCGCGAGGGCGAGCCGGCCGTCGCGCCGGCGTCGCTGCAAGAGGTCGTGGCCCGACGGGTCGAGCGGCTTTCAGAACACGCGCGAACGGCCGCCGAGATTGCCGCGTGCATAGGCGATCGTTTCTCGCGCGATGCCGTGCGTGAGGTCAGCGCGTGGGACGAGAGCGCGGTGACCGATGCGCTCGACGAGCTGCTGGACCGGCGCATCATCCGCGAGGCCGGCGGACGAAGTTTCCTCGAGTACTCGTTCGCACACCAGCTGATGCACGAAGCGATCGCGCAAACCGTTCCGCCCAAACAGGCCGCGGTCCGCCGGCGGCGCGTCGCGCGGGTGATGGAAGAGCTGTACCCCGAGCGAGTATCGGAGCTTTCGGCGTCGCTCGCAGCCCATTACGACTGCGCGCACGATGTCCCCAACGCCGCGCGCTGCTACCTAGAGGCGGTGCGGCGGTCGATTTCCATCGGCGCGCTTGCGGAGGCGAGGATGCTGTGCGATCGCGCGCTGGCGCTGGACCTCGAGCCTCGCGCACGCGCCGGCCTTTTGCTTGAAAGCGTCACGATCGAGTCGCGCCGCGCGAGCCGAGAGTCGCGACAGGCGGCGCTGCAGGCGCTGGAACGGATCGATTCCGAGCTCGGCGATCCAGCCATCCACCGCGCCGCGATCTTGCAGCGCATCGAGTTCGCCGTCACGACGGGCGATCGCGTCGAGCACGAGCGCGCCGTTCGCGCGCTGCGAGACTGCGTGCCCGACGAAGACGCGCGCTGGAGTGCCGAACTGCATTTGGCCGAAGGAAGGCTGGCGTTCACCGAAGGCGACCTCGCACGCGCCTTCGCGCACGGGAAGGCGGCGCTCGCGCAGGGCCGCGCGGCGAACGACGAGACTGCGGCAAGCGCGCTTTGCTTCTTAGCTCAAGTCGAGGCGCATCGCGGTCATCTGAAGCTCGCCGATGAACTCTTCGATGAGGCTGCGCAGGTCGCGGCACGCGCCGAGGATCCCGTGCTCGAACAGCTCGCGTTGAGCAGCGGATGGGTCATCGCATACCAGCGCCGCGACATCCTGCGTTGCCGCTCGCTGAGCGAACGCTGCTTGGAGCTGGCCGTGAAGCTAGGCGACCGCCCCGCCGAAGCTCAGGGGCACGGCCGTCTCGGCGTCACGCTTGCGGCCGCGGGAACGGAGGTTGTCGATGCGCGCCGGCATTTCGCCGAAGCCGGCCGCATTTACGACGAGAGCGGAAACCTCGCCGGAACTGCGGCTCAGCTCATGAACCAGGCGCTGCTCGAGAATAGAATCGGATTCTTCGACCGCGCCATCGACGCGACCAAGAAAGCAGTATATCTCTTCGAACGCGCCGGCGACGCTAGGGGACGAGTTGGCGCGCTCGCCAATCTCGTCTTCCTCTACGCGTGCACGAGACAGGTCCAAGAGGCCCGCGAAAGTGCCGAGACCGCGCTCGATCTCGCGCGCCGCTTCGGGTTCAGATTTCTCGAAGCGTCGGTGTTGGAGAACCTCGCGGTCGCGGAGGCCGTCGCCGGTGACTACGCGCAGGCGATCGAGATAGCCGAGTCGTCACTCGAGTTGCGCGCAGGTTCGGAGTCCGAGGTATGGTCGAGCAAGACCCTGGCCGACCTAGCGATTTGGTATGGCGCGCTCGGGAATCTTCCGGCTGCGCGCGACAAGGTGGGACGATTGCTCGCCGACGAGGATGCCATCATGCGAGCAACCGACTGGCCATCGTATTGCTATTGGGCGGCGGCGCAGATCTTCCACCTCGACGGAGAATCCGCGAAGGCGACGCGCGCTCGGGAAAGCGCACGGCGGCTGATGCAGACGACTGCCGAGCAGCTCGAGGCCGAGGATCGCGAGCACTTTTTGGCTCTCCCGTGGCACGTCGACTTGATGCAAGCCGTCACGAAGAACCTTTGGCCTAATCCGCCGCGGTAAGGGCGCAGCTCGGCGTCGAAGGTTTCGATCATGAGAGGATTGTGCGTCGTCTCCCTAGCGGCGCTTGCAGCCTGCGGTCAAGGATCCATCGCCGGGCCAATGCAAGCGAACCGGCTTCCCGGCTTCTCGCTCGGCGCATCGGGAAAGATCCACCACGTCGTCATCATCTTTCAAGAGAATCGTTCGGTCGACAATCTCTTCAACGGATTTCCCGGAGCCGATACGGTGCTCAGCGGCACGAACTCGCAGGGGAAAAAGGTGCCGCTCAAACCGGTCAGCTTGACCGCGCCATACGACCTCGGTCACTCGAATAGCGCCTTCAAGGTCGAGTATGCGGGCGGCAAGATGAACGGCTTCAATAACGTCCACTCGCTCTGCAAGAGCGTGATCGTCTGCACGCCGCGAGACATTCGGGCCTACGGGTACGTGCCGCGCAGCGAGGCGAAGCCACTGTTCGACATGGCCGAACAATACGTCCTCGGCGACCGCATGTTCCAAACAAACGAGGGCCCGAGTTTCCCCGCGCACCAGTATATCCTCAGCGGAACGTCGAGCATCGGCAACGGCTCGACGCTGAAGGCCGCCGAGAATCCCTCAAACCCGCTGGGACTCGGCCCCGACGGAGGCTGTGACTCGCCGCCCGGCGCGCTGGTCACGCTGATCGACCCGGCCGGTAACGAAGGGCAACCCGTCTTTCCCTGCTTCGATCGCATTTCGCTCGTCGATTTGTTGACGAAAAAGTCGCTGAGTTGGCGCTACTATCAGGCATACATCGGGCCGGGACTCTGGAATGGACCCGACGCGATTCTGCGTATCCGCGAGAGTCGCACCTTTCGCAGTAACGTCTTGGCGCCGCCTTCGACCGTTCTCACGGACATCGCAAACGGCAAGCTCGCCGACGTCGTGTGGGTGACTCCGACATCGCATGCATCCGATCACGCATATGCTACCGACGGGTCCGGGCCGTCGTGGGTCGCGGCCGTCGTCAACGCGATCGGTCAGAGCCAGTATTGGAACGATACCGCGATCTTCGTCACGTGGGACGACTGGGGCGGATGGTTCGACCACGTGCCGCCGCCGGTGTATAACTCGTACGAGCTCGGGTTTCGAGTACCGCTCGTAGTCGTCTCGCCGTACGCCAAAGCACACTACGTGTCGCACGTGCAGCACGAGTTCGCCAGCATTCTCAAATTCGCGGAGGAGACGTTCGGGTTGGGCTCGATGCACACGACGGATGTGCGCGCCGACGATCTTGCGGACTGCTTCGATTTTTCGCAGCCGCCGAGAAAATTCAAACGAATTCCCGCACCCTTCTCGGCACGGCATTTCTTGAATCAGCCGATTTCGATGCAAAATCCGGACGATGACTTTTAGTATCAGGCCGGTGTGGGTGATCGCCGTCGCGCTGGCGGCGTGCTCGCAAGGCGGCGGCCTCTCATCGCTTCCGACAAATTATTCGCAGGTGGAGCCTCGATCGCGCGCGATGGCCGGCGGCTACCAATCGACGTATAGCTTCGGTCAAAACGGCAAACAGAATGACGGGCAATCCCCCGTCGCGGATCTCGTCGCGCTCGGCGGCGCGTTGTTCGGCACCACGCTATACGGCGGGATCACGAATTCCCGCTGCAGTCTCGGCTGCGGCATGGTTTTCAAGGCGGCGACGTCGGGCTCCGAGACCGCGCTCTACCGATTCAGAGGAGGCGCCGATGGATTTGCGCCGGCGGCCGGTCTGCTCGACGTCAACGGAGATCTGTTCGGAACGACCAGCGCCGGCGGCGGCGGGTCGAACTGCGGCGGAGGATGCGGCACGGTCTTTAAACTCGCTCCGAACGGCGCGCACAGCATCATCTATCGGTTTAAAGGTGTCTCGGACGGGGCGACTCCCCTCGCCGGACTCATCGACGTTGGAGGCGTGCTCTACGGCACGACGGCGAGCGGCGGCGCGCGTAAGGCAGTCTGTTTTCCCGGATGCGGCACGGTCTTTCGCGTCAATCCGGACGGCACTTCCGAAAAGGTGATCTATCGCTTCAAGGCCGGCGCGGACGGCGCGCAGCCGATTGCGTCTCTTGTCGCGGCCGGCGGCGTGCTGTACGGCGCCACCGAATACGGCGGCACGCGCACGAAGTTTTGCGCGACCGGCTGCGGCACGATTTTTTCGGTGACGCCCAGCGGCGCCGAAAAGGTGCTCTACCGTTTCAAGTACGCACCGCACGTTGCCGACGGCGCAAATCCGTCTGCCGCGCTGATCGCCGTCGGCGGCACGTTCTACGGAACGACACTGGGCGGCGGGACGGGAGGATTTGGAACGGTCTTCAGCGTCACCACGGGGGGCGCGGAGCACGTACTCCAGAGCTTCACGTGCTGCACGAAGGGGCCGCGAGGCTCGTTTCCGCTCGGGCGCTTGACCGCAGTGAACGGCGCACTCTTTAGTACGACGCGGGGCGGCGGAGCGTACGGCGTCGGAACTGTCTTCAAGATCACGACGTCAGGAACGGAGACCCTGCTCTACAGTTTTAAGGGCAAGCCGGACGGCGCGGGACCGCAGGCCGGTCTGCTGGAGCTTAACGGGACACTCTACGGCACGACCGCGGATGGCGGCAGCCACGGCGAGGGCACGGTTTTCGAAAATTACGCCCTAGGAGTCAGTTGCTGATCGTTGCGGCTACCGGCGCTGTCACGCCGCGCACGCTCTTCGTCGCTTTGCCGCCGGCCGGAAACGGCCAAATATCGGTGGTACTGCTCGCGTGACCGCCGCAAGCCGCATAGTTTCCCGCGGCGAGCTGCGTACTCTGAATCCAGGCTTGAACGACGTCGCACGAGCCGGTCAATCGTGTCGTGCCGACGACTCGAGCAACGGTTCCCGACACGTCAGTGCGGTAGAAACACGAGCTCTTTATTCGGTCGCACTTCTGATCGCCGAGCACGAGCGATGAGCCGGCCCACTGAACCGTCCCTGGGAAGTGAATGGAGCCGCCGCTGATCGATACCGTCCCCATTGAGGTTTTGCCGTGTGGCAGCACAGAAAGAATGTAGGAATTGCTCCCGGTTCTGCCGCTGACGTACAGGTTGCCTTTGGGGTCGTATCCGGCAAAGTAGTAGTAGTACGCCTTGGGGTTCGCATACGGCGTCGGCGTCCCGCGGCCTTTGGGATAGATCATCACGCTGCCGGCGCCGCTAAAGTCGAAGAGATTCGTGACCGCAAGATTGCCGGTCGTCGGGTCGACTGCGCAGCCCACGGGATATCCAGTCGGGTCGACGAGGATATGGATCGCGTTCTTCCCTCCGTGCGCGAACTCCAGTATCTGATGCACCTGCGTGCCCGCGATCCAGACGTTGCCGTTGCGGTCGACGCACTCACCTTGAGGCTGGCTGAAGCCGGTCAGCGTTCCCACCAACTTTAGCGCCGGGAACGAATAGACGTAGACGTCAAACGTCCCCTCATCGGAGATATACAGCAGACTCTGCGAGGTCTCCGGACTCGTCGCCATCCACGAGCTGCCGCGATCGGGCCGCGCGATTGTCGTCGCCGCTGCAACGCTCGTCACGGCGACGGGCGGCGAGCCGAGCGGCGGCTCGGGTACTCCACCGCTGCATGCTGGCAGCAGAATCAGAATCGCCGCGACGCCCGATCTTGGATCCACCCCTCGCCTTTCTCCGTGAAGGCAGAGCTTTGCTCTTACCAAAAATGAAAACGACGCTACGTCCTTATCTCAAAAACGACGCCGAGGTCGTACTCGCCGCCGAGCATCGTCGTGCCGTAAAGCCTGCCCGCGCTATCCAGCGTCAGACCATTTGGGAACTCACCATCCGGGCCCCGAAATAAGTGCTCCACGCTGAACTTCCAGCGCCCGCTTTTCTGAGGAGCAAGCTTGAAGACCAAGCCGCAACCGTTGCCGCCTATGAGGCACTGCTGAAACGTCGCAGCCGTGCCGTAGACGTTTCCCGTCTTGTCGAGCACGAGGTTGCCGCCCGGAGAATCGCAATTGCATTGGGCCGGAAAGCCATAGAGCACGGTTTCGCGCCAGCGGCCTCCCCGCGTAGGCGTCAGCTTGAAGACGGTCCCCCTCTCGTGAGGGCCCCAGTGCGTCGTCGTGCCGAAAACGTTGCCGGATGCGTCCACCGTTAGCTGGCCGTACGGGACAACGCCGTCGCCATTGAACGAACCAAAGCGGTGCAGCACGTGGTACTTCCAAGCGCCGTGCCGGTTGCGCGCCATCTCGAAGGCAACGCCACAGTATCCGCCGCACTCTTTGAAGTTGACCAGGCCGCCGGAATAAGTCGTGCCGTAGAGATTGCCCTTCGCGTCCCAACTGAGCGGGACGAGCGGGCGGTCTCCATCAACGCATTTCCAACCTCCGGGGCAGAATTCATAAAGCGTGGTGATCTTCCAGCCGCTGCCCGCCGGCGATAGATCACCGATCGAATCGCCAAACGGTGCGTAGAAGTTCTTGCCTTGAGCGTCGGCAATCAGGCCGACGCTCGTGCCTGGATCGTGGACGTTAGTGTAACTCCACCCGCCGCGTCCCGGCGTCAACTCGTAGACGAGATCGCCATATCCTTGCTTGCCGCCGATCGCACCGCCAAATATGTCGCCCTTGCCGTCCATCGCCACAGACGTGACGGGCTCGCCGTCGACGTAGTAACCGCTGAAGTCGAAGAGGACGCTCTCGGTCCACTTCCCTTTCGCGGCCGGAGTCATCTCATACACCACGCCGCACGCGCCGTCGCACCCCGATCCCGTACCGCCTGCTGCCGCACCAAACAGATCGCCCGCCGCGTTCATCGTAAGTGTGGTGAAGAGATGCGGTCCGCTGCCGTCGGCGCCGCCGGTAAACGTGTAGATCACTCGGAAGTTTTGACCGTTAAGCGGCTCCGCGCTCTGTTCCGCGTTCGCGGTTTGGGGCATCGCACCCATCGCCGCGAATGGCGACTGCAAACCGCCGCACCCTGCTAGCGCTGCCGCAGCGATGCAACCGCTAAGTGCAGAGCGGCCAAGACCGAAGCCCTTCATCTTTGCTCCTCGATCGACGCGATTGCACCGCCGACGATATGCTGGAGCGGGCGGCGGGAATCGAACCCGCGACTCTTGCTTGGAAGGCAAGGGCATTACCACTATGCAACGCCCGCACATTGGGCAGGGCTGGATTCGAACCAGCGCAGCGCTTTCGCGCGCCAGATTTACAGTCTGGTGCCATTAACCACTCGGCCACCTACCCTAGATCATGGTCCGGCTGCGGCGCTTTCTAGCAGGTCGTGACACGGTCCTGGACCTCTCCGGGCGCGCTTTTCAGCGAAAGGTCGTCTTTGGAACGCGGGTGACCTGGGTAAGATAAAGGGGCTAGAGGCCCCTCGGTAAGGTGATGCGGGTCACCGCTCGTACCCCTCCTCATTGTCTTCTCATGTGCCCCTCAAGTGCGTAGCCTACCATGGGAGCCATAGCAAACTCGCCTACGTTTTTGGAGTTCTGCAAAGGATGGCTCGCCCAGCGACCCTCGCGTTTGCCGCCCTCATAGGACTTCTCCTCGCCGGGTGCAGCGGCAAGAACTTCGGACAGAACGAAGCGTCGCTCCCGACTCCTGGAGAAGGCGTGCAGACCGTGAGCGACGTGGCCGATGCGCTCGATACGCATCGCAGCTCCGCGTCGGAGTCCGCGAAGACCGCGATCGCCGCAACCGATGCGGTTGGTTCCGTTCTGCGTGAAATCAGCGACGCGGAGCGCATTCTGAGCCGCTCTGCGCGCAACGAGCCGCGAAAGGTCGTGCGTCGCCTCGTCCTCAGCGGCCCGGCCATCACGACGCTGCGAACTTTCAGCGAACTTTCAAGCCGCGGCAACCGGCGCGTCATCTCCGGTTCGGATTTTGTCATGCAGCCCACCGTCGGAAACGTAACTCAATTCTGTGAGAGCTCCGCCGGCTTCAGCGTCACCGGAATACCCTCGCTGGACGTGACCTTCGGTTGGGAGAGCGGAGCCTTCTCGGGCGGCGCGCGATCGGCGGAGGGACACGGACTCGCGTTGTGGTCGGCGAACGCGAGCGGCGAGATCGTGCAGGCGCCGATCGGCGGGCTCGCGGTGAAGCGCGGAGCGGGGAGCATCAGCTGTCCGATGACGGCTCCTGCCTTTGCGCTCAGCGGCCCGGCGGTCTCAGACGCCTTCTCGATTCCGATATCGCTGGCGTTCCGTCACGGCGAGCTATCGGGTATCAGCGTTGCTAACGCGAAGTTCGCGAACGGCGAGAGCCTCGATATGACGACGGCGCGGAACCGTCAGCCCCTCGAACGGCAACCGTTTGAAGTAAATGGGGTGCTCCGGGATGGCCGCGCCCAGGTAGCGACCTTCCATGCTAACGCCGCCGGCGACGGCACGCTGACGATCACCAGTACCGGCGCGCAATACGTCATCGCCGACTGGATCGTAGTCGGTACCTAAGACGCTAGCGCCCTAATCGGGCGCCACGCGCGCTACGCCTTAGGCGATGCTCGTGGACCGACCAGCGCGATAAAGGGCCTCCGCGCCATCGTTCGAAGGCACGCCGGTGCTTCTCACGCGAGAGCTCGACGAATCCATCAGACGCGCCGAAATCGGCGGCATTCGCTGCGCCATTGAAACGGCGCGCCGGCTTTGGCCCAGCGTGGGCGCGCAAGGCATTGAAGTCGCGGGTGGCCTCGCTGCGTTCACCGGCGTCGAATCGCCGCTGTCGCAGGCGTATGGCGTCGGGACGCTCGGCCCGGTGTCGCGGGAAGACGTGGAGCGAATTACCGAGTTTTTCCAATCGCACAATACGACGCCGCGCGTTTTCGTCTCGCCGCTGGCGGATGCGACTCTCGGACAAGCTCTCGCGGCAGCCGGTTACGCGCCGAGCGAGTATCAGAACGTTCTCGTGAGCGACGACCTCGATACTCATGCGCGGCGCGACGAACGCGTCGGCGTCGCGCGAGACCTTCATGACTGGGCGCAGGCTTCGGCCCGCGGATTCACCGATCGCGAGGAGCTGTTTCCGGGAGATGCTGATGTTGCTCTCTTGATCGCATCGTCGGAGGGCGTTTGCGCGTTGGAAGCCGGCGAGCGTGGCGCGATCGTCAGCACGGCTGCGATGGACTTGCGCGGCGAGTGTTCGGCTCTCTTCGCCGCCTCGACGCTTCCCACGTTTCGGCGACGCGGCTGGCATACGGCGCTGATACGCGACCGCATCGCCCGCGCGCGCGACTCTGGCGCGCGCTTCGTGCGCGCAACTGCGCGCCCCGGCAGCATCTCGGAACGAAACTTTCACCGTTGCGGATTCGCGACGCTCTATACGCGCACACTGTGGGAACTCAAAGCTTGAGAATTCGGAAGCCGGCCCTCATCTCGCGCGACGGTGAAGGTCTTGCCATCTTTTGAGCCTGGCGGTCCGGCCGAACTGCTACTGCTTCATGCCCTTCACCAAGGTCACGGCATCGGCACCGCTCTTCTCAACGCATTGATAGCCGAGCTACGAGCCACCGCCACGCGACAGCTTCTTTGCCACGACAAACGACAATTTACCAGCAATACAATTCTAGCAAAGCACAAGTTTCGCGCTGCATTACGGTTCGATTAAACGGCGGCGAAATCGCGCGCCGCACGAAACCGGTCATTCTGTTCCTCGGCTTCGAGGGGATTCCGATTCGCGATGAAGTCGATCAGATATTGAAACTCTAATTTTCTTTGCAAAGCGCTGCATCATGCTGCCATCCGTATGGCACAGCGATCTTCTAATTTACGGGCATGAATACAAGGAAAGTTCGTCATCGTTGTTTAGCTGGTTGTGGAAATGAGATTAAGAGACAACGGCAGAAGTCTTGTTCCATATTCTGCTCTCTGCTAGTTCGAAGGAAGCCCCGCAGAACATGCCTAAACGGCTGCGAAAACCAGGTTAGAAATACTACGAGCCAATACTGTTCGCTCCGCTGCGTGCACGCACATCGCCATCGGGCCAGGGCTCAAGCGTTCATCAACGGAGGAGGCACCTACGGTCATGTGCCGGGTCACTTCTTGGCACGCGTCCTGAGAGATTTTTACGGTGAATGCTGCATGAAATGCGGCTGGGCTCAGAGACACGAAAAGACTGGAAAAGTTCCAGTTGAGGTCGAGCACATCGATGGGAACTGGGAAAACAACTTGCTGGACAACCTTATGCTCCTTTGTCCAAACTGTCATGCGCTGACCTCAACGTTCCGCGGGCTCAACCGGGGACGTGGCAGAGCTCGCCGGCTCGGGGGTCGCGCCAATCCAATCGCAGGATACCGAGCGCAAGCTAATCTCAGCCAGACTGCCGCGAAAGGTTTCGCGACCACCGCCGAGGCAACTGCAATCGTTGCCGCCGACGTAGCCAAGTGGTTGACGGCACCGCTCTTGTAAAGCGGACCCGAAAGGGCACGTGGGTTCGAATCCCACCGTCGGCTCGTTCTCTTTTAAAATACGATGCAGATAATTAACCCGAAGTGGACCCAAGCCGGCCTGGTGCTGGTTTGCGAACGTTGCTCGAGAGAGCGGATCCCTGAGGAAGACCCGGAGATTGGCGCGCGCATCGGCGATTTCCATCTTCGAAACTGGCTGAAAGAGCGGCTAAAAGAAGACGGCCGCTGGGGCGGGATTCGCGCGATCAATACAAGCTGTATGGATGTCTGCTCGCGCGGTCGGGTGACGGTTTGCATCGAGCCGCAGCAGGGCGAACGTCTGGTGATGGTCGTCGATCCAATCGACGATCGCGAGGAGCTCTACCGACTTATTGTCGATAAACTAGGGTGAAACGGGGGCGGCGACGGCGCGGCGGACGGCCGCGCGCGCTAGGAGGCGCGTGGAATCGAGGGTCGGCAGCGCGGAGTTTGAATCGCTGATGATCAGCGGGATCTCGGTGCAGCCGAGGATCGCCGCGTCACAGCCTTCGGCTTTCATTCCTTCGATGACACCCTGAAAATACTGTATGCCTTCGGGTTTGAGTACGCCGTACACGAGCTCGTCCATGATGATGCGGTTCATCTCATCGCGCTCTTCGTTTGAGGGTCGCACGTAATCCATACCTCTCGCCGATAGTTTTTCGGGATACACTTCGCTCGTCACGAGCCACCGGGTTCCGGTCAGTCCAAGCCGGTGGAAACCGAGTTTAGCCGCTTCCTCTGCGACCACTTCGGCGATATGGAGCCACGGCAGCGGGGATCGCGACTCTATCAGGGGCAGCGCTTGATGGATAGTGTTATCGGGACAGATCAAAAAATCGGCGCCGATGCGCGCGAGCTTATCGGCGGACTCGAGCATGAGGTCGCCGACACCTTGCCAGTCGTCGCGCTCCATGAGCTTGTCGTACTTGGCAAAGGACGGCGAATGCATTGAGATTTCCGGGTGCGCGTGCGGTCCCATAATCTCCGCACTTTCGGAACAAATCGTCTGGTAGCAGAGCGCGGCGCCGGGCGCGGAGCAGGCTACGATGCCGATGTGAAAAGGCATTAGAGCGTGAAGATCAATAGCGTATTGCTTTGACGGCTGCCGCCGGGAACGGGCGCGCCGGCCGAAACGTAGAGCCGCTTTCCGATAACTGCTGCGCCGGTCCCGTGCCGTCCATCGGGCAAGGGCGCGAACTCGGACCACGAATTCGTTGACGGATTGTAGCCTTCATTTGTCACGAATGCCCGCGACATGCCGCGCTCCTCGCCGCCTATCGCGAAGATCTTCCCTTCGTAGAGAGCGACGGCCATCCCGCTGCGTGCCGTCGGCATTGGCTGACCTGACGCCCACGTGTTTGTGGCCGGATCGTAGATGTCGACGTACGAGGTATTGCGCGCTGGCGTGTCAATTCGGCCGCCGACCGCATAGAGGCGATCCTCGAACCCGACGAGCCCCATATGGTCGCGACCGACCGGTAATGGAGCCCGTTCTAAATAGCGATTCGCCGCCGGATCGAAGACTAAATGTGTTCGGACGCTGTGTACGTCGCGACCGCCGACAAGATGAATCTCGCCACCGAGCACGGCCACCGAAATCGAACCGAGGGCATGCGGGAGAGGTGCAATCGGAGACCACTGATTGGTCGCCGGATCGTAAACGTTCGCATCCGCGACTGCCGCGTCGTTCTGCTCGGCGAAGCCGCCAAATGCATAGAGCTTGCCACGATAGCCGACCGCGCCGACATGGTTTAGACCGCGCGGCAACGGCGCTACATCGTGCCATTCTCCGTCCACCTGACCGTTTTGTTTGACCGGGCGAAAAACCTGAACCAACCTCTGATCGACGTTTCCGTTAGCGTAGCCGCCAATCACATAGATTTGCCGGTCGAGCGTCGCTACGGCGACCTCGCTGCGCGCCACCGCCAACGGCGGGCCGCTGGCCCATTGTCCCGGAAGCGACGCCGCCGCAATTAAAGCAATTGCGGCGGTGAGTAGCTTAGTCATCCTTCGACTTCGCTCAGGATGACACGGCCGCTACTGGAACTCGAACTCGGCGAGATTCTTCTCGATCTTCCGCTTGACGCGCTGGAGCGCGTTATCGATCGACTTGACGTGCCGGCCAAGGTCGCGCGCCATCTCTTGATAGCTCTTGCCTTCGAGGTAGGATTCGAGTACCTGCGACTCGAGCTCGGAGAGATTCTGGCGGATCCGCTGGCGGATGTCGTCGGAGACTTCCTGCGTCACGACGAGCTCTTCCGGATCCGACGTCTTCTGAGACGCCATCACGTCGAGCAGCGTGCGTTCACTATCCTCGTCGTAGATCGGCTTGTTGAGCGAAATGTATTGATTGAGCGGAATGTGCTTCTGCCGCGTTGCCGTCTTGATCGCGGTGATGATCTGCCGCGTGATGCAAAGCTCGGCGAAGGCACGGAAGCTCGAGAGCTTGTCGGCCTTGAAGTCGCGCACGGCTTTGTAAAGGCCGATCATACCTTCCTGGATGATGTCCTCGCGGTCCGCGCCGATGAGAAAGTAACTCTTTGCCTTGATGCGAACGAAGTTTTTATACTTGTTGAGGAGATATTCCATCGCGAGATTGTCGCCCGTCTTCGCGATGGCTACCAGGTCCTCGTCGACCCGCTGCTGATACTCTACTCCATCCGAGACTGGATGGGTCATTGCCATATTGTTGTTGCCCTCGTGGGAAGACGTGCCGCATGCGCAGGCCGCGGCCCGTCGGGCGCGGCACATCGAGGCTAGTATATAAGAGGTTCCCCCTCCCCCGTCAAGGACGAAGCGAGCACTCGCGCTGCCTTAAGGCCTCATAAATGAGAATAGCGGCGGCCACCGAGGCGTTCAGCGAGGCGACCCGGCCTCGCATCGGGATCCTTACCAGGTAGTCGCACTCTCGCCTGACCAGGTGCGAGAGGCCGCTCCCCTCGCCGCCGATGACGACGGCCAGGTCCCGAGCAAGGTCGGCCTCGGCAAGGCCGAGCGCCTCGGGCGAGGCGTCGGCTCCGGCCACCCAAATCCCGGCTTTTTTCATCTGGCGGATGGCCTCAACGATGTTGGCAACGCGCGCGACCGGCAAGTACGCGGCCGCGCCGGCCGCCGCTTTTCGTACCGTTGCGTTGATTCCGGCGGAGCGCCGCGAGGGCAAAATCAGTCCCTCTGCCCCCGCCGCTTCGGCCGTCCGGAGGATGGCGCCGACGTTGTGCGGATCCGTGAGGTGATCGAGCACTACGAGCATTCGCGGAGCGCCCGACGGCTTGCTCGCCAACAGCTCGTGCAGCGAGACGTACGGGAACGGCGGCGCGATCGCGACGACGCCCTGGTGCGCCTTGAACGGCAACCGATCGAAAAAGGCGCGCTCCTCGAAGCGCACCGGAATATTCCGCTCCTTGGCCTTCGCCAGCAACGAACGCAGCGCAACGTCCTTGGTGCGATGGGCGGCGACGTGAACGGTGCGCATATCCTCGCCCGCGGCAAGCGCCTCGTCCACAGCGTGAATGCCGTAAACGAGGTCGTCGAAGTCGAGCTGCCCCTGGCTTAGCCGGCGACGCGCCAGGTCGTGCCTTCTTTCGAGTCTTTGACTTCGATGCCGCACCGCTGCAGCGCATCGCGCAGGCGGTCCGACGCGGGCCAGTCCTTAGTGCGGCGGGCCTCGTCGCGCATCTCGACGATCCGTTCGATTGCCTCGAGCGGAGCGGTGCCGGCGACGGTGTTCCATGCTTCATCGACCCGCGCATCACGCAGCGCACGTTGCAGCTGCTCGACGAAGTCGGGCGATAGTTCGACGACGTCATCTTCCGACCACGAATCGTCGGGCACAATCCCTAGGATGCCGAGCCAATAGCGCAGCCGCTCGAACGCAAGCCCGGCCTTCGAAGGGTCTTGCGCAATGCGCGTTGCAGCGCCCGCAAAGTCGTAGAGCGCCGCGAGCGCGGCCGCAGTATTCATGTCGTCGTCGAGCGCCGCTTCCATCCGCGCATCCAAATCGAGAGCGCCCGCCGGTTCGCCACGCTCGGCCCGCGCCAAGAGCCGATACGCCGCCTTGATGCGCTCTAATCCCAGCGCAGCCGCCACGATCGAGTCCTCGGTGAAATTCATCACCTTTCGATAGCCGGTCTGCAAGAAGAGCCAACGAATGGCGCGCGGATCGTGTCGTTCGACGATCGCGGAGAGCGGTTCGAAGTTGCCCAGCGACTTGGCCATCTTGCGGTTGTCGAAGAGCAGCAATCCGCCGTGCAGCCAGAAGTTGGCCATGGGAGGCCGCTTCATCAGCGGCTCGCTTTGGGCGATTTCGTTCTCGTGATGCGGAAAGATCAAGTCGGCGCCGCCGCCGTGGATGTCGAAACCTTCGCCTGGCGTATCGAGCAGCGTTCGCGCCATCGCCGAGCACTCGATGTGCCAGCCCGGTCGCCCCTCGCCGTATGGTTCGAACGCCCACCGCGGCTCGCCGGGTTTGGCAAACTTCCAAAGCGCGAAGTCGAGCGGATCCTCTTTGTGCTCTCCGACCTCGATGCGCGCACCAGCTTCGAGCTCGTCGATATTGCGGTTCGCGAGGCGCCCGTAGTTCGCAAACGTCGCGACCCGATAGTAGATGCCGTCCTGCGCGACATACGCGTGGCCCCCCTCCACGAGCTCGCGAATCATCGTTTGAATTGGCTCGATGAACCTCGTGGCGTAGGGCTCCGCATCGTAATCGAGGATGCCGAACTTGCTCATCGCGGCCTTGAACTCAGCGTAAAATCGATCGACGATCGCGTGATAATCCTCGCCGGTCTCTTTCGCGGCGTTGATGCTGCGATCGTCGATGTCCGTGACGTTCTGCACGTAGGTGACGCGATATCCCCGATGGGTCAAGTAGCGCCGCAGCACGTCGAAAAAGAGGAAAGAGCGCGCATGACCTAGATGCGCTTGCGCCGACGGCGTCAGTCCGCAGACGTAGATCCGAACTTCGCCGTCGCGCAACGGCGCGAACTCCTCGACGGCCCGCGTGCGAGTGTTGTAGAGTCTCGACAATTAAAATGTCATCCTGAGCGGAGTCGAAGGGCTAGATGACCCAGCTCCAGGCTTCTTCTTCCGTCGCTTGGCCTTGCTCGAGTTCGGTCAGGCGCCGTTCGAGCTTCTCGAGCTTGCGTTGCAAACGCACGATCGCGTCGGACGTCGGATCGGGCATTTCGACTTGCGGGCGATCCGGCACGGCGCGAATCGGTTTGCCGTCCTTCGCGACTATCCGCGCGGGCACGCCGACGACCGTCGCGTTTGCGGGCACGTCTTTAACCACGACCGAGCCGCCGCCGACCTTAACGTTGTCGCCGAGCACGATCGCGCCGAGGATGCTGGAGTTTACGCCGACCGTGACGTCACGTCCCAACGTTGGGTGACGCTTCCCATGCGAAAGGCTCGTGCCGCCTAGTGTCACGCCTTGGTAGATCGTGCAGCCGTCGCCGATCACGGACGTCTCACCGACGACCACGCCCGAGCCGTGGTCGATAAAGATGCCCTTGCCGATCGTCGCCCCTGGGTGAATTTCGATCTGCGTGAAAAAGCGCGAGACATTCGAAAGAAACCGCGGCAGAATCGGGATGCCCGCCCGGAACAACGGATGGATCAGCCGATGGGCTACCAGCGCATGAAATCCGGGGTAGGAGAGCACGACGTCCAACCAGCCGCGTGCCGCGGGGTCACGCTCCAGCGGCGCTCGCAGGTCGGCCAGGACGTCCGCAAGCGGATTGCCCATTTGCAACAGTTTAACCCGGCCAGTCAACCGAAGGCTTCGGCTGCCTGTGTCATCCTGAGCGACGTCGAAGGATGCCAAGCGCCGGGTAAGCTCACCGTCACTTCCGAACGAGCGTCCTGCTCACGTCGCCTAAACGTCAGAAAAATCAGCGCAGTTCTGTTCTGGCCACGCGATGCCGAATCTCAGCTCATCGTCCATACTCAGCTATTCAGTTCGTTGGCTGGTGGCCCGGTCACGGTCACCCTTCCCTTCGACTCGCTGCGCTCGCTCAGGGAAGGCTCTCAACTCAGGGTGACACCGGCGATTTCGTCCTTCGACTACGCCCCTTCGACTACGCTCAGGGGCTCCGCTCAGGATGACACTGTTGGCGCGGAGTTTACCCTGAGCGAGCGTAGCGAGTCGAAGGGCTCAGGATGACACGGAGTCAATCAGTGCGACTGCGAAAACCGCGAGGCCGGTGCCGTCGCCGGTGTAGCCCATCCCCTCGCTGGTCTTGGCCTTGAGGCCCACGCAGTTCGGCGGCACGTCGAGGCGGGAGGCGATGTTCTCTCGCATCGCTTCGATGAACGTTGCCAGCTTCGGGCGATCGACGACGATCGTCGCATCGACGTTGACGATGGAAAAGCCCGCGTCGCGAACCGCTCGAGCGCATTGCGCGAGCAGCTCCATCGAGTCGGCATCCTTCCAGCGCGGATCGGTGTCCGGAAAACGCGAGCCGAGATCCCCGAGCGCCGCGGCGCCGAGTATCGCATCGGCGACGGCGTGCGCCAGCACGTCGCCGTCGGAGTGGCCGAGCGCACCGCGCTCGAACGGAACGCGCACGCCGCCAATGATCAGCGCGCGCCCCTCGACTAGGCGATGCGCATCGAAACCGTGACCAATTCGCATCACCCGACGCTGCTCGTCAACGCGCGCTCGCGCAGGATGGCCGTCGCGCGGGCCATGTCCTCTGGTAGCGTTACTTTGAAATTCTCGTTGGTCGATGGAATCGCGATGACTTCGATGCCCGCGAGCTCGAGGAGCGCGGCATCATCGGTGACCGCAATGCCGTCCCGGCGGGCGACGTCGTGCGCTGCGCGCAGCTCCGCGGTCAGCGCGAACTGGGGCGTCTGCGCCGCCCGGAGCGTGCGCCGATCGAGCGTGGCGCTGACGCGTCGCGTTTGTGCGTCGACGACCTTGATCGTATCGACCACCGGCGCTGCGAGCAGCGCGCCGCGCCCCTCGCGTACCTCTCGCATTCCGGCACGAACGTCGGAAGCACCGACCAGCGGGCGCGCGCCGTCGTGCACGAGCACCGCATTGCACTCTGACGAGACGGCGCGCAGACCTTCGTAGACGCTCGCCTGTCGCGACGCGCCGCCCGCGACGACGTTCGCCGGAAGCTCCGGCGCAAGTCGCGTCACCAGCTCGCGCATCGGCACGACCAACTCCGCTTCCGTCGCCACGACCAACTGCGCGATCTCATCCATTCCGCCGAAGAGCCGAATCGACCAGCCTACCATCGGGAGCCCGGCAAGATCCAGAAACTGCTTCGGTCGTCCGAAACGCGCCCCGCGGCCGGCAGCGACCACGACGGCGGCCCACTTCAAGATGCCACGCCCTCGCGTTTCGGGCGGGCAAAGATCATTCGTCCGGCAACGGTTTGCAGCACGCTGGTCACGACGACGTCGGTCTCTTCGCCGATCAAACGGCGCCCATGCTCGACCACGATCATCGTGCCGTCTTCGAGATAGCCGACGCCCTGGTGGAACTCTTTACCCTCGCGAATCACGGCTACGTGCAGCTCCTCGCCGGGCAGCACCACCGGTTTCACGGCGTTGGCGAGCTCGTTGACGTTGAGGACCGCGACGCCCTCGACTTGCGCCATGCGGTTCAAATTATAGTCGTTCGTAACTAGCTTCGCATTGAGCTCTTGCGCGAGGCGAACGAGCCGCGCGTCGACGTTCCCAGGCGCCATGTCGTCATAGTCGCGCTCGCTGATCTCGAAAACCGCCAGCTCTTGCAAGCGACTCAGCACGTCGAAGCCGCGGCGTCCGCGCGTGCGTTTGAGCGGATCGACCGAATCGGAGATCGCCTGGAGCTCGCGCAGGACGAAGCGCGGAACGACTAGCACGCCTTCCAAGAAGCCGCTCTCGACGATCTCCACGATTCGTCCGTCGACGATCGCCGACGTATCGACGATCTTTGGCGGGCCGCCCGGCGAGTTTCCCGCGGTCCCGCGCGGAACGGGGACGATGCGAATTTTCGCTCCGATCCTGGCACCGAGATACGCCGCAAAGATCGCGACGATCAGGTACAGCACGATCGCGATGTACGTACCGGCGCGCCCGACGTCGGAAAGAAATTCGAAGACGATTCCTTTGATCAAAAAGGCGATCAAAAGGCCGACGATCAGCCCCAGCGCCCCGCCGGCGATTTCGGCCGGCGTGAGGCGCTCCATGGCGCCCTCGGCTTGTCGCAGCTGGCCTTCGAAGAGCGCTTGCGCGAGCGGCGCGAGCAGGGCGCCGACGATGGCGCCCACGACGGGAGAAAGGATCAGAAAGCCGAGCTGCAGGGCTTCGTTGGCGAAATGCGGCGAGAAGAGACTGAAATAGGCTTCACGACCCAACAAAAACCCCGTCACACCGAAAACGAGGATGAAGACGGCACGCAACACGGTTTCCGATAGGTTGTTTGGTTTTACTCGAATGTTACGAAAGCTCCGCAGACATCGTTGGCAAAAAATCGGCCCCGTTGCGTCAATCGCACCGCGTCGCCAACCCTTTCCAGCATACCCGTCCGGGCAAATTGAGAAACGACCGGAGCATACTCTACGATCAGGTCGATTCCGTAGCGTTTTTTGAAGTCGTTCACGCGAACCCCTTGCGTCGTGCGCAGTGCGAGCATCACTGCCTCGCCGGCACGCTTACGGCCTTCCAGCCGCTCGGCCTGGGCCGGTATCGCTTGTCGCGCCGCTGCCGCCGCCATGTAGGCTTCCAGCGAGCGCGTGTGGACCGATCGGACGCCCTCGCGATAGGACGCGGCTCCGACGCCTAGACCGATGTATTCGCCGTTCGCCCAGTAGTTGAGGTTGTGCACGCACTGGTGTCCGCTCCGAGCGAAGTTGCTGATCTCATATTGCTCGTATCCGGACTCTTCGAGCAGCTCGATCGCGGTGGCATAAAGGTCGGCTTCGAGCGTCTCGTCACAAAATGCCGCGGGCTCCCGGGCTCGCCAGGCGGCAAATGGCGTACCCTCTTCGACCGTGAGGCCGTATGCCGAGACGTGATCGACGTCGAGGGCGATCGCCGCGCGCAGGGAACGGCGCCAACTCTCAATGCTCTGGCCCGGCACCGCGAAGATCAAGTCGATCGAGACGGAATCGAAGCTCGCGGCGCGGGCCGCCGCCACGACCGCTCCGATCTCTTCGACGGTGTGCTTACGCCCGAGCGTCCGAATCTCACTCGGCTCGAACGATTGCACGCCGATGGAGAGGCGCGTGATTCCGGCCGCGCGATACCGCTCGAAGTCGCCGACGCGCACGAGCTCCGGATTCACCTCGATCGAAAACTCGAGAGCACCCCCGAACCGGTCGCGCAAACGCGCGGCCAGCGCAGCTATTCGTTCGCGCTCGTAAGCGTTCGGTGTGCCCCCGCCGAGATAAATCGTCGCGGCTTGCGCGCGCGCCTCGCATTCGATTTCGGCGTCGAGCGCCGCCAAATAGCGGTGGGCGGCCGACTCGCGCATCGGCCACTTCGCAAAATCGCAATACGGGCAGAGATACGGGCAAAAGGGCAGATGAACGTAGATGCCTAGCATGGGGCGGCGACCACCCCCGTCGCTACGTAGCCGCGAAATGCGGTGCGATTAGCTCCGTGATCTTACCGACGACGTCTTGATTCGCTTCTTGAACGGCGGCTCCGATGGCGTGCTTGATCGCGTTACGACTCGCGCGCCCGTGCGTGAAGATGCAGTTCCCGCGGAGCCCGAGCAGCGGCGCACCACCGTACGTCTCGTAGTCAAACTTCCTCCCCAAGCGCCGCAGCGCGGGAGCGAGCATCGCGGTTCCAAGCTTGGTCATCAGGCCGCCGCCGAGCAACGCGTCGCGCATTACGCGAGCCAGGTCCGCGATCATTCCTTCGCCCGTCTTGAGCACGACGTTGCCGACGAACCCGTCGGCGACGATAACGTCGGCAACGTTATGGAAGAGGTCGCGGCCTTCGACGTTGCCGATGAACCGCACGGGCGCCGCTTCGAGCAGACGAGCCGCTTCGAGCACGAGCTGATTGCCCTTGCTGCGCTCCTCGCCGACCGAGAGCACCGCCACCCGCGGCTCCGCGATATCCAGTACGGCTTTCGCGTACGCCGATCCCATAATGCCGAACTGCTCCAACCACTCCGGGCGGCAATCCACGTTCGCGCCGGAGTCGAGCAATACGGTCGGGCCGTTGAGCGCGGGCCAAACCGTCGCGATTGCAGGCCGCGAGATGCCCTCGATCGTGCGCAGTTTCACGAGCGCGATCCCCAGAAAAGCGCCTGAGTTCCCAGCGGAGACAACCGCATTCGCTTCGCCGTGTTTGACGAGATTCACGGCAACGCCGAGGGACGTTCGCTCGCACGAGCGCGCAGCCGCTGAGGGCGGCAGATCCATCGCAATCGCTTCGGGTGCGTGAACTACCTTTATCCGTTCCGCGCCGGGTCCGCGCAGAAGCGAGCGAACGCGCGCCTCATCTCCGACGAGCACGATTTCGGCTGCGAACTCCTGTGCCGCCAATAGCGCGCCGGCAACGGTTTCCTCAGGCGCGTGGTCGCCTCCCATAGCGTCGACCACGATGCGCGGCCTAGCCGTGGGACCGTTGGTCTTGGGGGAGGTGCCGAAAAGGTCCACGGTCCGGGCGTCTTTGGGAGCCGCCCCACGAATCCTTGCCCCTCGTCAACATTTTGGGGTTGCCCGCCGGCCCGGGGCCATGGTACTATCTGCCGGCTATGGCGAAGCGCTGTGAAATTTGTGGCAAGGGACCGAAGGCGGGCAACAACGTCAGTCACGCGATGAATAAGACGAAGCGGCGCTGGCTTCCCAATCTTCAGTCGGTCCGAATTGACGATCGCGGCGTGCACCGCACCGCGCGCGTGTGCACCAGCTGCTTGCGCTCCAAGCGGGTAACGCGCCGGGCTTAGCCCGAGAAGTGATCCCAACCCGAGCGCTCGAGCGACGTTCCGTCCCTCGTTACGCCCGACCCCTTCTGTAGAACGCCGACGCGAGCGAGCTCGCGCCCAAAGCGCTTTTGATAGCGGCCCGCGAGATACCCGAACGCGCGCGGGCGCACTGCTACGAGCAGCTCAAAATCTTCGCCGCCGGCCAATGCGAAGCGCTCCGGGTCTTCGCCCCGCCGCTCGGCCACGGCGCTCGCCGCCGGCGCAACCGGAATAGCGCCGAGCTCGGCAGCGCACCCGCTCGCGGCCGCAAGGCGATGGACGTCGGTCGAAAGTCCGTCGGAGACGTCCAGCATCGCAGTGACGTTGCGACTGGCGCCTAGAAATCTGCCTTCGGCTATTCGCGGCTGCGGGCGGCGAAAGGTGAGTAGCGCGACGTCCTTCAGGGCTTCATCGATCGGTTCCGTATGACGCGCGAGCTCCAGGCCGGCACGCGCCTCGCCCAATGGTCCCGTCACCGCGAGCACGTCGCCCGGCCCTCCAGTCGCGCGAGTTTTCGCATTCGACGGCCGCACTTCGCCGACAACCGTGATCGCAATCGCGAGCGCGTTCGCTGCGGAAAGATCACCCCCGGCGATCGTGAGCCTCCAGTGCGTCGCGCAATCTGCCAACCCACGATATAGTTCCAACACGTCACCCGCGCTCAGCGTCTTCGGAATGCCCAACGCGACCGTCGCAAGAACCGGACGCGCGCCCATCGCCGCCAGATCGCTCAAGTTTGCCGCCATCGCCCGCCAACCGATATCTTCGAGCGACATCAGGTCGCGCGTGAAGTGCACGCCTTCGACGAGCATGTCGCTGGAAATTGCGGCGCGGTGCGAGCGTGAGGGCTGCCAGAGGGCGGCGTCGTCGCCGATGCCCAATATTATGTGGCCCTGTGTCGTCCTTCGCCCTTCGACTCCGCTCAGGATGACAACTATGGCGGAAACGAGTTCGTCTTCGTTCACGCGAGGAGCGCGCGAATGCGGCGCAGCTCGGCTGCGGGATCGTCCTTCCCGAAGATCGCCGCTCCCATCACCAGCGCATCGGCGCCGGCTTGAACCAACTCGCGAGCGTTGTCCGCCCCGATACCGCCGTCGACTTCGATCAGGCACGCCGGATTACGCCGATCGACGAGGGCGCGCGCCTCGCGAACCTTTTCGACCGCTCGGGGAATGAATTGTCTGACCCGAGAAGCCGGGGTTGACGCTCATGACGAGCACCGTGTCGCAATCCTCGATCACGTCTTGCAGCAGCTCGACCGGCGTCTGGGGGCAGATCGCGAGACCCGGCTTCGCGCCTATCTCCCGCAGATGCACTAGGAGCCTCTGCGCGTGGCAGGTCGCCTCCAAATGAAAGGTGATGCGGTTGCACCCTGCCGCGCGAAAGTCGTCCACATAGCGCTCCGGTTCTACGATCATCAGGTGCGCGTCGAACGTTTGCGCCGAAAGCTTACGCAAATCGCCGATGATCTTCGGTCCCCACGTGATGTTCGGAACGAATCGCCCATCCATCACGTCGAGATGCAGCCACTCCGCGTCCTCCACGCTCGCAATCTCGTCGGCGATCCGCGCGAAATCTGCGGCGAGGATGGACGGAGCAATGATCGTCATCGCTCGGTCATCCTTCGACAAGCGCGGAGTGACACCTAAAATTCCACCCCTGGCGTGGGGGAGGCTTTGGCGTTATACACGCGTGGGGGTTCGGTGCCCAGCCGCGTCTCGCCCACGAGCGTCTCGTTGACGTACATGTCGAGCAGCGCCGTACCGACGGCCGTAACGTTGAAGTCCAGTTTCTGCCCGGGCTCGGCGAAGGCGTGGTAGAGATCGTAGCGTCCGGTCGCGTCGGTCAACGAGAGCCTTACGTCGAGCTGCTGCCCGTTCTGGATATTGTCCGGAGACGGCACCGAGACGAGCACGTGCACTTGACGGATGATGTACCCCGACTCGTTCGGGCCGGCGCTGACTTGCAGGGCGACGGGATCGAACGAGGCGATCTTCGCACTGGGCGGCGGAATCTGACGCGCGACCAGGCCGTGCGGCGGCGCGTCCCTGCCCAGCGGCGTCCAGACGATCTGCCCAAGTTTGATGCCGGCGCGCGCGGCCAGCGCGCGCGCCTCGCCGATGCTCAAACCGACGAAGTCGGGCACGGGGATGGTGAGCCGTGCGCCCCGGCTAACGGCCAGCGACACGACGTCGCCTTCGTGGACGCTAACCAGCGGCGCCGGATTCTGCGATACGACGTGCCCTTCCGGAATCAAGTCGCTTCTGGCGTACGCGATCTTCCCCAGCTGTAAGTGCGCGTGCGAGAGGTCCAACTGTACTTCGCGCATCGATTGATAGCGCAAATCCGGCATCAATCGGGCAATGATGCCGTCGCTGATCACGAAAGAAACCTGACGCCCCTGACGCACCTGCTCACCCGCGCCGGGCCGCTGCATGATGACGACGTCCTTCGGATACCGGTCGCTCGTCGTGTGATCGACGACTGCGGAGCTAAGCTTCAGGCGCTCGATCTCGGCGTTCGCGTCGGGCAGGGTTTGACCGACGAACGACGGCACGGTCACGGTCAGCGACGAGGGCAGCAAGAAGTCGTAGATCTGGCGCCCGAACCAAACGACGACGGCGACGAAAATAACGAGGACGATCGGGAACACCCAATCGCGCGGAAGATAAGCTTGGATCGACGACCTCAGGCCATGGCCTCCGCAGGCACGCTGCTAAAGTCCAGATTGCTGAAGGAACGTTGAACGTCTTCGTGTTCGTCGAGCGTCTCGAGAAACGCGAGCGCCGCTTGCAGCTCGTTTCCGCTTAGCTCGAGCTTGGTCTTTGCGCGCATGCCCAGATAAGCGTCGGAAACCTTCATGGCGCGCGCGCGAAGCGTATCGCGGACGCCCGCAAGCCGCGCCGGCTGCGTGTAGATCACCGCAAGGTCAGCTTCGTAGTCGATATCCTCGACCCCGTCGATCAGCGCTTCTTCCATGAGCGCATCCTCGGACTTTCCGGCCGGGTCGACCTCGACGATCCCGACGGGATCGAACATCCAGGCAACGCTCCCGCTCTCTCCGAGCGTACCTTCGTGCCGGCTGAAGAGGAAGCGCAGCTCGCCCGCCGTGCGGTTTCGATTGTCCGTGACCGCATCCACGACGACCGCAAGGCCGTGCGGCCCGTATCCTTCGTAGCGAATCTCCTCGATTTCGGCCGCGTCGCTCTGTCCGCTGCTACGCGCGATCGCGCGTTTGATGTTTTCCTGCGGCATGTTGAACTCACGGGCCTTTTCGACCGCGATCTTCAAGCGATAGTTCGCCTCAGGATCCGGCGAGCCGCCCTTCGCGGCCAAGATGATCTCTTTGCTCAGCTTGGTAAAGAGCGCCCCCCGCTGCGCGTCGACCTTACCCTTCTTGAGCTTGATGTTGTGCCACTTGGAATGTCCCGACATCTACAAAACCTCTGTAGTGACTTTTCGCTAACCCGGACCAATAATCCAGGTTGGGAACCACATCCTTTGGTGCCAGGCGTTCCACGCAATCGGATGGGCCGCCAGAATCGGATAAAAGTAGACGAAAGCCAATGCCGCCGCGGCCGCATAGATGCCGACGCCCAGTCCGCCGGCCCAGCGCGTCCCCTCTCGGTCGCTCGACCACCGCAACAGCCGCTGCAAGACGATGACGTTGCACAAACAGATCAGCGGAATGTCGACGTAAAAATGGTAGGCAAACGTGATGCGTGGCGATCGCATCCATGGCAGCCACTGCATCAGGTAGGTCAGCACGATGAGCGCATAGCCCTTGTTGCGTTCCCGCCACGCGAGCACAGCGACCCATGGAACGCAGAGCAAGCCGAACCAGAGGATGACCGGGTTCGGCAGCGACGTGATCTCGTAGACGCAACAGGCGTTGGGATTGCTTTGGTCTTTGCGGCGATCTTGATAGAAGTACGCGATCGGAACGTAATCGATCGGCCATTCCCACCACTTGGACGAATACGGATGGGTAGCTTTCAGCGTGTCGTGATAGCTGTACATCGTAGCCTGGCGCTCGACGAGGTCGTTGAGGTTATGGATTTCACCGGGATCGGGCGAATGGCGCGCTAAGTCGGGCGCCCACGCCAGCGTGTACACCGTCGCGCTGACGAAGAGGATCGTCGCGAGCGCGCCATCCAGCCGAAAACCGCGCGGGTTTCCCCAGAGCGTCGGCCGCCCGGCGAAGACGTAACGTTGTAACCACACGAGTATCAGCACGACGAAGCTCACGCCGAAACCCATCACGCCATACCACTTGGAGCTCACCAACAAGCCCAGTGCAACCGTGAAAAGGATCAGCCACAGCTTCGAAGAGCGGCCCTTCTCGACCGCCGCGCCGCCGTCCACGCGGATTTCGTCGTCGGCATAGGTAGCCGAGCCGTCCGGCGTTTCGTAGGCGACGCTCGCATCGCGCCGGTATTCGATCTTTAGCGGGTCGTCGCTATAGACGAGCGCTCCGCCCTTGCCCTCCGAAACAGCGCCGCGCTGCAGCTTTCCCCGATCGTCGATCGAGCCGCCGTCGGCCGCGTAGACCACGGTCGCCCCTGGGCTGCGCAGCGCGGACGAGCCCTCGGCGAAGGTAAGTTCCCGCCGCTGCGCACCAAAGAATCGGGGAAAACCGACATATCGCGCGATCAAGTAGAGGCCGCACGCCAGATACAGCGTCAGCAC
This sequence comes from Vulcanimicrobiota bacterium, assembly GCA_963759245.1. Classification (GTDB taxonomy): domain Bacteria; phylum Vulcanimicrobiota; class Vulcanimicrobiia; order Vulcanimicrobiales; family Vulcanimicrobiaceae; genus Cybelea. The sequence continues at coordinate 1,686,530 of CAVWYN010000003.1, forward strand.
GATCGTCGAGGATGCATCGACTGCCCAAAGCGCGCGCGCGATCAGTGCTACGGCGAGCCCGCCGCCCAGCGCGAGCACGGCGCCGCCCGCGAACCCCCAAGCCGGGATCTCGACGTACGCGCGCTCCCCGACTTGCGAACTGATCCAGAATCGATAGAACGCATAAACCGCCAGCGTCGCAAAGAATATGACGAAGCCTTCGGGCGTCGCGATGCGCGATTGAACGAAGTGCATCCCGTCGAAGCTGAGCGACAGCGCCGCGATGGTTGCGAAGAGCGTCGAACCCGTGATCCGCTTCGCGAAGACGTAGAGCAGCATCACGACGAGCGCTCCGAATACGACGTCCAAGAAGCGCCAGCCGTAAGAGTTGTCGCCGTTGCTCAGGTGCCCGATGAACCCGTTCAACCCGGTCCAGCCGCCCACGCCGTGACCCGCAGGCATGCCGCCGAAGAGCATTATCGAAAACGTGATCAGCAGCTTGGTCAACGGCGGATGCGTGTTTTCGTAGATCCGCAGGTTTTGCAGATATTCTTCACCGGCGCGCGCGAAGTAGATCTCGTCGAAGACTTTCTCGAATGGCCACCAGTATCCGACGAACGACAGAATGAAATTCCCGACGCCAAGCACCCCCATGATCGCGTAGTCGAGAGGCGCGCGCATCGTGGCTAATCCCTCGCGCGGATCGAACCAGTGCCGCACCGCGGGCGCCCAGCCGGCTTCGATTTCGGGTTGGCCGCGCTCTCGCACCACGTCGGGAGCGGCGACGCGCGTGTCGCCCGCCCCTAAGTACTGATAGCCCAGCCAGAAGAACGTGACGACGGCGAGGGCCGAGAACGCCTGCGTCCCGAGTCCCCAGAGATTCTGCGAGTTGACGCCCGGAACGCTCGCCGTAACCACGTGCAGATATTCGAGGCTGTACACGAGGTTGGCAAAGAGCACGATCGAGAGCGCGACCGCGCCCCAGAGATAGCGCCGAGCGAACGGGATGCAGGCGATCGTAAAGAGGAGACCGTTGAAGAGATAGCGCTCGTGCATGCGCGTCATCAGGATGAAGAACGCCAGCGTCGCGATGGCGCAGCCCTCCAAGAGCGCCTGTGACGTTCGCGCCTGCACGTAACGCCACACGACGAGCCCGAGGGCGGCCAGCGTCAACACCCAGCCCCAGATGTGCTGCGGCAGCAGCAAGATGTATTGGCTGTCGGGCAGCCACAGCGTGCCGCGCAGCGCCCACAGGTTGAACGCGTTGACGCTGTTGTACTGATAGACGCCGATGCCGTACGCGTAAAGCCCCCACAACCAGCGAAGGGTCTGGATGGGATTGGCGAGATGGAACGGCTCGGCGAGCACGAGCGCGAGCAGCAGCGCCGCGCCGGCGCCGATTGCCGTCGCGGCGACGCGCGCGCGGCGGCGCTGTGGGTCGACGAACGCGAACGCGACGAGCAGCGGCAGCAGAACCGCCGCCTGCGGTTTGATCAGCAGCGAGTACGCGAAAGCAAGCCACGCCGCGACGATCCAGGCGGTGGGGCGGTCTTCATCGTCGCTGCGAAGCAGCAGATAGATCGCGAGCAGCGCCAGGCCGCCTGAGATCGAATCGACCTGTCCCCAGAGCGCGGAGTCATAGATCGTCGCTGGGTTCAGCGTGTAGAGCGCTGCCGCGCCGAACGCCCAACCCGCGCTCGCGAAGCGCCGCACCGTGACATAGAGGAGCGCGCCGACGCCGAGATCTGCCAGGATCGCGGGCAGCTTCACCAGCAGGCGCAGAAGCGCGTAGCTCTGATCGTGCGCGGCAAAGAAGAGCCGCCAGAAGTGGCCGACGGCGGCCAGAACGTAAAAATAACCCGGCGGATAGTCCGCGAAGCCGATCGTCGAGTAGAACGTCCCGAAGCCGTGCTGGCTCAGCGCGACCGCCCACGCTGCATACGTGCTAACGTCGGTCTTGAAGCCTTCGTTGTTGACGAAGAGCAGCCGCACGGCGAACCCAACGAGAAGTAATGCGGGCATCGCCCAGACGAGTGCAGCCTGACGCGCCGGCGCGCGCACCGAACCGTTCATGCTTCCTGCTTCTTCTTCAACGAGCCGCGGCGAGACCGAGCGAGTTCGAAAGAAACTCGCGCAACTCTCCGTTGGGGCACGCTTCGATCACCGCGAGATGCTCGGCCGCCGCCTCGTGCGCGGCCTCTTTGGCACCCAGCTCGTCGAGCGCTTCGACGATCCGCCCGACGGTTGCCGGCTCGAGCGGATAGCCCCGCGAGTAGGCCTCGGCCACGACCGAGCGTGCGGTCGACGGCGGTTGCTCGATCGCCCACACGACTGGAAACGTCCACTTCCGCCGCGCGATGTCGCTCGCGACGGTCTTTCCGGTCTCGTCGACCGTCGACCAGATGCCGGCCACGTCGTCGCGAATTTGGAATGCCATCCCGTATGCCCGTCCGAGCGCACCGTACGCGGCGATCGTACGCTCGTCGCAGCCGGCGGCATGTGCGCCTAGGCGACCCGACGCGTCGAAGAGCTGCGCGGTCTTGCATTCGATCATGCGATAGTAGCCACACAGATCGACCGATCGCTCCGATTCGAAGTGAAGGTCGAGCGACTGGCCCTCGCACATCACGGCGTGCGCTTCGTGAAGCAGTGCGAGCATCTGGAGCACGCGGCCGGCATCGAGAACCGCGGCGGCATGCTCGAGGCTCAAAAAGCTTAGCGCGCACATCGCGTCGCCGGCGTTGATCGCTTCGGCGATGCCGTACGCGCTCCACAACGTCCGGCGACCGTGGCGGAGCTCGTCGCGATCCTCGATGTCGTCGTGGACGAGCGAGTAGTTGTGGAAAATTTCGACCGCGACGGCCGCGTCGAGCGCATGCTCGACCGGCGCCCTTTCGCTCGTTGCGACGCGCATGACCATCTGCGGGCGCAGCCGCTTGCCCCGCCGAGCCGGCCCGTACGGCGCGTAACCGAAGTGGCGTAAAAGCATATCGGAGATCGCTTTTGATCCCCGATATCCGGTAATGCGTTCCTCGAGGGCGCTTTCGAAACGCTCGGCAAGGTTGACGACGTTAAGCAGAAAGGGCCAGTTCCTCCATCCGCGCCTGAACCTGATCGACGAGCCATCCAGGCGTCGATGCGCCCGACATCAGACCGGCGACCTTGACGCCTTCGAACCACTGCGGCTGCAGCTCGTCCGGACCTTCGATGTGGTGCGCGTGCGCGCCGTGCGATTCGGATAGATCGGCGAGGTGCTTCGTGTTCGCCGAAGTCTTGCCGCCCACCACGATCATCACCTCGACGTCCTTGGCCAGGCGCAGCGCCTCACTCTGCCGATTGTGTGTATCGGTGCAAATCGTGTTGACGGCGCGAACTTCGTAATATTTTGCCGAGAGCGCGCGGACGACCTCGGTAAAGCCTTCGCCCGACCACGTCGACTGCACGACGACCCCGACGCGGCTGGAGCGCGGTAATTTCTCGACGTCGGCGGGACTCTGAATGCACCACGCGCCCGGCACGTGACTGAGCGTTCCCTTGACTTCGGGGTGATTCGGATCGCCGATGACGATGATCTTATATCCGTCGGCTTTGAGCTTCTCGGCCTGTACGTGGATCTTCGTGACCATCGGGCAGGTCGCATCGATGATCTCCAGATTGCGTTCCTTGGCCATATCGAAGACTTCGACGGGCAGCCCATGCGCCCGGACGAAGAGCGCGCCTGCGTCCACCTCGTCGACGCTCTGGGCGTTTTTCAATCCGCGCGCTTCGAGCGACTCGACCATCTGCGGATTGTGCACCACGTGTCCGAGTGTAGTGACGTCGCCGCGAGAGGCAATCGCTTCCTCGGCCTTCTTCACCGTGATCGCCACGCCGAAGCAGAACCCCTGAACGGACGCCTTACGTATTTCCACCGATACTCCCCGCGAGCGCTGCTATCGCATCCATAATCTCGGTGGTGAACTTCGCCAAATCGTCGCGCGTTGCTTTCCGGCCGGCCGGCAGCGCGATCGGCGGTCCAAATGCGACGTCTATCTGAGCCAGCCGCAGCGCCCGGTCGGTGCCGCGGATGCACGCCGGGACGACCGGGGCGTTGGCCAGCGACGCCAGGAGGGCCGCGCCGGTCTGCGGCGGGATCTCGCCCGTGCGATTGCGCGTACCCTCCGGGAAGATTCCGACCGCGCCCCCTGATTGCAGAACCTGAAGGGATCGCTTGATCGCCGCGGTCGCGCTGCCACGCCGATCGACGGGATATGCCCCCAGCGCTCGGATAGTCGTCCCCAAGATCGGGACCTCAAACAACTCCTTCTTGGCCATGTAGCTGATGCGGCGCGGGCACAGACATCCCATTGCGGGCGGATCGAGATATGAAACGTGATTGCAGGCGACGATCAGCGGCCCGTCGAGCGGAACGTTCTCGGCTCCGAAGACGCGACCGCGCCAGACCGTGCGCACCAGCAGGCGCACGAACATCTTCGCAAAGTCGTAGAAGCCGGTATTCAATCGGCTTTGTCACCCTGAGCGGAGTCGAAGGGCGACAAAGCCGACGCGATCGCGCAGATCTGATCGACGACGCCTTCGGCGTTGACGTCGCTGGAGTCGATAACGTGGGCGTCGGGCGCGGGCGCAAGCGGCGAGACGGCGCGCGTTTTATCGAGCCGGTCGCGTTCTTCGATCTCTTGCGCAAGGCGGTGCGCATCCACGTCGACGCCTGAGGCCTCCAGCTGTAACCGCCGCCGCGCGATACGAGCGTCGGGCGACGCAGTAAGATAGATCTTGACGGGCGCATCGGGCAAAACGACTGTTCCGATGTCCCGACCCGCCATAACCACGGAGCCTTTCTGCGCGATCCGCCGCTGGGCGGATACCATCTCCGAGCGCACCTCGGCGTGCGCCGACACGGCCGAGACTATTGCGGTCACGTCGTGGTTCAGCAGCGCCGCCTCGTCGAGCTCCCGCCCCCCGATGCTGATGCGAAACCCCAGCTCCGCGGATTCATCGAGCTCCACTTCAATAGGCGCGATCTGCATCAGGCGCGCGAGGGCCGCGCCGTTGTCGACGTCGGTACCCGTACGCAGGGCAAACGACGCGAGCGCGCGATACATCGCGCCGGTATCCAGATACAGCACACCGAGACGCTGCGCCGTTTTGCGCGCGACCGTCGTCTTGCCCGCAGCGACGGGTCCGTCGATCGCAATCTGCAGGACCTTAGAGCTCAATCGCCGTGCCCTCGTTGGCGATGAGCTCGATGCGATTGCCGAATGGGTCCGAGAGGTAGCAGTGCCGCTCTCGATCCAACGGAGTGGCGTCTTCTACGGTCTCCACGCCAAGATGCGACAGTCGTCCGAGCAAGGACTCGTAGTCGGCGCAGCACAGTGCCGGATGCGCTTTCGTTGCCGGGTGAAAGTCGGGATCCACGCCAAGATGCAGCGCAACATCGCCGCTCCGAAACCAGACCCCGCCACGGCTCGCGAGTTCAACCGGCTTCGGCAGCTCTTCAAAGCCAAGTGTCCCGATGTAAAATTTTCGTGCGCGAGGTTCGCCGCCGACGGGCATCGCGAGCTGAACATGGTCGATTTTCGTGAAGGGAACCACGGCCGCAACGTTCCCTCGGCATGATGGCGTTGCCCTCCAAGAGAACGCTACGGACTCCACGATGGCCAAGACACGCTCCGTTTACTTCTGCTCCGCGTGCGGATTCGAGTCCACGCGATGGCTCGGGCGTTGTCCACAATGCGAGGCATGGAACGCCTTTGACGAACGTCCGTTCAAAGTCGCCTCGCGCGGCGTGCGCGATCAAAAAACAGCCGGCGCGCAATCCGCCGAGCCCGTCGCGTTGCACGAGATCGGTTCGGCCGGCATAGAACGGCTGCGCGTCGGGCTGCCGGAGTTTGACGCAGTGCTGGGCGGCGGAATCGTCCGCGGAAGCCTGACGCTCGTCGGAGGCCCGCCCGGCGCTGGAAAATCGACCCTGCTCCTGCAGATCGCCGCGCGTTTAGCCGGCTACGGCGAAGTCGTCTACGTCTGCGGCGAAGAGTCGGCCGCGCAAGTAAGGCTCAGGGCAGATAGGACGATCGCGGACTCAGCCTTCGACAAACTCAGGATGACTATCTATCCTGAGACGAATTTGCGCGCCGTGCTCGATCGGTTGGAACGCCGCGCCCCCCTGGCGCTGATCGTCGACTCGATTCAAACGGTCTGGCTTCCCGAATCGGAAGCTTATGCGGGCAGCGTGACTCAGATTCGCGACTGCACGCAAGCGCTGATGGAGTACGCGAAGCGAACCGGCTGCGCGAGTTTCATCGTCGGGCACGTGACCAAGGATGGCGCGATCGCCGGCCCGCGCCTGCTGGAGCACCTGGTCGACACCGTGCTCTACTTCGAGGGAGAGACGAGCGGCGAGCACCGGATCTTACGCGCATACAAGAACCGCTTCGGTTCGATCGACGAGATTTGCGTCTTCACGATGCACGATGCGGGCCTGCGCGAGGTCGCCAATCCGTCCGAGCTGTTTCTCGGCGCGCGGACGCAAAGGCCCAGCGGTTCGTGCGTCGTCGCATCGATCGTCGGTTCGCGCCCCGTCCTAATCGAGGTGCAGGCACTCGTCGGCGAGACGAGCTACGGCATGCCGCGGCGCCTGGCCAACAATCTGGATCAGCAGCGCCTCGCGATGATCCTTGCCGTGCTCGAGCGCCGGGCCGGGTTTGCCCTCGGCACGCACGACGTCTACGCTTCGGTCGCCGGAGGTCTGCGGATCGTCGAGCCGGCCGCGGATCTCGGCATCGCCCTGGCCATCGCGTCGTCGTTTCGCAACGTCGCGGTTCCCGCGCACACCGCCGCCTTCGGCGAGCTCGGATTGTCCGGCGAAGTGCGCGCCGTCACGGCTGCGGAGCGACGCGAAGCCGAGGCACGCAAGCTCGGCTACGCACAATTGGTTTCTCCGGCGAATGCAAAGGATATCGCCGAGGCGATTGCGATTGCGCTTGGCTAAGCGACCGGCACTCTTTGAGATCGTGCCGAATCTTTCGGAAGGCCGCGATCCCGCGACGATCGATGCGGCGGTTGCCGCGGTCGAAGCGACCGGTGCGCGCCTGATCGATCGCAGCAGCGACGCAGTCCATCATCGCAGCGTCTTGACGGTCGTCGGAAATGCAACCCAAGTGCTCGAGGCCGGCATCGCTCTGGCTGGGATTGCGCTCGAACGCATCGATCTGCGCGGCCACCGAGGAGTCCATCCGCGCATCGGCGCCCTCGACGTGTTGCCGTTCGTTCCGCTCGCAGGCGGGAGCTTGGACGAAGCGGTTGCGTTGGCCCATCGAGCCGGAGCCGCGATCTGGGCGCGCTATCGGATTCCCTCCTTTTATTATGGGGCAGCCGCGCGGCAGGCGGAGCGCCGCCCGCTTCCAGCCGTTCGCAGCAATCCGCAATGGCCACCCGACGAAGGCGACGTGCCGCGCCACGTCAGCGCCGGGGCGATCGCTATCGGGGCCCGAGAGCTATTGATCGCATTCAACGTTGAACTAGCGAGCAATGACCTCGCGGAAGCCCAAGAGATTGCCCGCACCATACGCGAACGGGACGGCGGACTTCGCTCGCTACGAGCACTCGCACTTCCACGCGGCGAAAACTGCGTGCAGGTCTCGCTCAACGTAACGGACTATGCTGCAACGCCGCTCTATCGCGTCGTCGAGTTGATTCGGCGCCTCGCGGCTGAGCGAGGCATCGAACTGCTCGGCTGCGAGCTTGTCGGCTGCCTTCCCTGGGCGGCGGTGGAAGCAGCCGCCGCATACTATTTAGGAGTCTCGACCCTGTGACGCTCAAGATGATGGTTCTCGCGCTCGCGCTGGCGGTCGTTGCCGCGCCGCAGGCTGCGCGCGCGCAGGGCGGCCCGGGCGATTCCGGCATCTTTACAACGACGCTGCGCAATGGCTTGCGTGTCGTCGTCGCGGAGGACCATGCCGCGCCGGTGATTCAGACCGGCGTCTGGTACGGCTTCGGATCGTTGCAGGAGACGTCCGGAAAGACGGGGCTCGCGCATGCGCTGGAGCACATGCTCTTCCGCGGAACTCCCGAAGTCTCGGCCGGTGGTCTCGACGACATCGTGGCGCGTCTTGGCGCGCGAATGAACGGCGAGACGAACTACGACTACACGCACTTCTACTTCGAGATGCCTGCCGACAAGCTCGACGTCGCGCTCTTTCTCGATGCCGATCGCATGGCGCACGCGGCGTTGCGCGCCTCCGACTGGGCGATCGAGCGCAATGCCGTACTCAACGAAATCGATGGCGACGCCAGCTCGCCCTTCTTCAACTTGCTCGCGCGCGTCCGCGCGGCGGCCTTCCCGGGCCAGCCCAGCGGCCGTACGCCGCTCGGGAATCGCGAAGACGTCGCGAGCGCGACCGTGGCCGACATCGCGCGCTACTACCACGAATGGTACGCTCCGAACAACGCGACGCTCGTCGTCGCCGGCGACGTCGATCATGCCGTGGTCTTTGCGAAGGCTAAGCGTTTTTTTGGAGCGATTCCGACGAAGCATCTGCCCGCGCGGCCGCAAGCGAACCCGGTCGCCGCGCACGGACAGACCGTCGAAGCTCAGTTTCCATTTCCTTTCGAGATCCTCGACCTCGCCTATTCGATTCCGGGCGACTTGCAGCACGGCGAGCCCGCGCTGAGCACGCTCGCGACGCTGCTGGAGAATCAGCGCTCGCCATTCTATAAGGCGCTCGTGCAGAGCAACATCGCGCTGGCGATCGAGGCTAGCGCCGACACGCAGTTGCGCGGCGGCCTGCTCGACGTCTTCATCATTCTCAACCCCGGCAGGAGCAGCGGCGAGGCCCAGGCGGTCTTTCAGTCGACGCTCAACTCCGTGCTGCAAACCGGCTTCGATCCCGACCTCGTCGTCGCCGCGAAGCGCCTGACTATCGCCGAGCGCATCTTTGCGGCGGACTCGGTCTCCGGAATCGGCGATCTCGCCGGCTACACGTACGGCATCGTCGGCGAAAGGCTTTCCGATGAAGACGAGCGGCTCTCTGCGCTAACGGGCAGCGATCTGCTCGCCGCGGCCCGCACGTACCTCAGCCGCCCGACCGTCGTCGGACACTTGAGCCCGAACGAGAGTCCCCCGCGCGGCAACTCGCAAAAGAGCAGCGCGGAGGCAAGCGATGACTTCTCCAAGCGCGTTCCCAACGGACCGATCGTCGAGCCGAGCTGGGTCGCGAAAGCGGTTGCGGCACCGACGACCGTCCGCAGCGCTCTGACGCCCGTCTCTTTCAGGCTCGCGAACGGGTTGCGCGTCATCGTGCAAACCAAACGAGATCGCCCGACGTTTGTCTTGCGCGGAAGCATCGCCTCGTCACCGGCATTCGAGCCGTCAGGAAAGCAAGGCATCATCCGGCTCGCGTCGGCAGTGGCTGACTACGGCAGTGCCCGCTATCCCTTCGCGCGGCGGCGCAAGGCGACCGACGAGATGGGCGCGTTCGTAGGCACCGGGCAAGATTTTTCGGCCCAAGGTGAAACGCGCGACTTCGACAGCATCGTCGCCATCGTCGCCGACGGTGAGGAACATCCGACGTTCGCGGATCCATGGCTCGAGATCGAACGCTCGCAGCTCGCCAACAGCCTGCAATCCGAATCGAACATCTCCGGCGTGATGATCGAACGCGCCTACAATCGGCTGCTGTTCGCCGCCGACGACCCGTCGCTGCGGCTGCCGACGTCACCCACCGTCCAAGGAATTACGCGCGAAGATCTGCTCGCGTACACCGGGACGTATTGGCGACCGGATCTCACCACGATCGCGGTCGTGGGCAACCTTTCGCCGGAGCGAGTTCGCAGCGCGCTCGAATCGGCGTTCGGTTCGTGGGAGGCCGGCGGTGCGACGCCGGATCCGCACCTCATGCCCTTGCCGCCGGCCGCGAGCGGTCACGACTATATCGGGACGGCCACCAATCAGGTCTACATCCGGCTCGGCCAACCCGCACTCTCGCGTTCGAATCGGGATTACGACACGTTTCTGCTCCTGAACCAGATTCTCGGGGGTAGCGGCGCGTTCGAATCGCGGTTATGGCAAGAGCTGCGACAGAAGCGCGGTCTGGTCTACAGCGTGAGCAGTTCGCTCGAGGCCGATGCCGACCGGGGCGACTTCCGCGTCGAGCTCAGTGCGTCGCCGGCGCGAGTCGTCGAGGCCGTCACATTGATACGGCGCGAACTGGAGCGCTTGCAGCAAGAGCCCGTCTCGGAAACGGAACTCGGCGAAGCCAAGGTGCGCCTTGTGGGTAACGCCTTGCTCGACGAAGCCTCATCGACGGGCCAAGCGAAGCAGCTGCTCGATATCGCCGTCAACAATTTGCCGCTCGACTACTACCGCACCCTCAACGAACGCTTCGCGCGAATCACGCCGGCGGACGTGCAGCGGGTCGCGCGCGCGTACTTGCGCCCGAACCGTCTCGTCGAAGTCTACGCCGGGCCTTCGGGACCGTGGGCGCAGCACGAGCTATGATCACGACGATCGATCCGACGACGGAAGCGGTGCTCGAGCGGATCCCTCTGATGGACGCGAGACAAATCGACGGCAAGCTTGCCGCTGCCGCGCGCGGCGCTCGAGCTTGGCGCGCGACTTCTTTTGAACAGCGAGCAGCGCTGTTGCGGAGCGTAGCCTCGTCGCTGCGCTCCGAGCGCGACACGCTCGCTGCCACCGCGGTCCGTGAGATGGGCAAACCGATCCTGCAAGCTCGCGCCGAAGTCGAGAAGTGCGCCTGGTCTCTGGAGTATTTTGCGGAACACGGCGTGGCGATGCTGGCGCCGCAACCGGCGCCCTCGAACGCGGCGCGCAGCTACGTCGCGTTTCGGCCGCTCGGCGTGCTGCTCGCGATCATGCCGTGGAACTTTCCGTATTGGCAAGTCTTCCGCGCCGCGGCGCCCGCGCTGATGGCTGGTAACGTGCTGTTGCTCAAGCATGCCGCGAACACGACGCGCTGCGCGCTCGAGATGGAGCGGATCTTTCGGGCGGCCGGCGCGCCCGAGGGCGTGTTCGGCGTACTCCTTGCGCGCGGCGAGGAGATCGATAAACTGATCGGCGATCCGCGGATCGCGGCGGTTACGCTTACCGGCAGCGAGCGCGCGGGCGTCTCGGTCGCGCGCGCGGCCGGTGAGAGTTTGAAGAAATGCGTACTCGAGCTCGGCGGCTCGGATCCGTTCGTCGTCTTCGCCGACGCCGACCTCGACGCGGCCGCGACGACCGCCGTGAAGGCGCGCTTCCAAAACAACGGCGAGAGCTGCATCGCCGCCAAGCGCTTCATCATCGAGGCCCCGGCATACGACGATTTCGTAAACATCTTTGCAGAGCGGGCTCTTGCGCAAGTCGTCGGCAATCCGATGGAGGAGCGCGTCCAGCTGGGACCGTGCGCGCGCGCGGATTTGCGAGAGACCGTGCACGAGCAAGTCTGCGCGACGGTCGAGCGCGGCGCACGGCTCGTGCTAGGTGGGAGACCGGTCGACGGCATTGGCTATTTCTACGAGCCGACCGTCGTAGCCGACGTGATTCCGGGAATGCGCATGTTTGACGAGGAGGTCTTCGGACCGGCGGCGGCCGTCGTACGAGCGAACGATCGCGAGCACGCGGTGAGTCTCGCAAACACGTCCTCGTTCGGACTCGCGTCGAGCCTCTGGACGCGCGACGTCGCCGCCGCGGAAAAGCTCGGCGCGCAAATGGAGGCCGGCGCGTTGTTCGTGAACGGCATGGTGGCCAGCGATCCTCGGCTACCTTTTGGCGGCGTCAAGAAGAGCGGCTACGGACGCGAGCTCTCAACCTTTGGCATTCACGAGTTCGTCAACATCCAAACCGTTTGGATCGCGTAGCAGCGTCGGCGCTTCCGTGGCAGCGGGTGAAAGTGGTATGATGACCGGTGATCTCGCGTCTCGACGCGAGACGACAGCTGCTTGGAGGCAACCGAATGCGGAGACTGCGTGTGTTTACGGTCGGCATCGTCCTGGCGAGCTGCTCGCGGCTGACGAGCCCGGCGCCGCTTCCGGCCGAGCTCTCGACGATAAGTAACGGAACGCCGCTTTCGGTATCTCACTCCTACAAGCGCCTCTATAGTTTTCACCTCGCGCCGCCGCCGGACGGGCTTTGGCCGACAACGGGACTGACGTATTTTCGCGGGCTGCTCTACGGCACGACCTACGGTGGGGGCGGCACCGCGTCCGGTCCGTGTAAAGCGGGATGCGGCACGGTCTTTTCGATCGGCACGAGCGGTACCGATGAACGCATGGTCTACAAATTCGCCGGCGCCCCCGACGGCGCCATCCCCGAGGCGGGCTTGTCCGACATCGACGGCGCGCTCTACGGGACGACCTTTTACGGCGGCGTCACGCGGTGCACGGGACGCGGATGCGGAACCGTATTCAAGATCGACGCGTCCGGGCACGAGAGTGTGATTTACTCCTTCAAAGGCGGCGCAGACGGTGCGAATCCGGCGGGGGCGCTCACCGTTGTAAACGGCACAATCTACGGTACGACGACGAGCGGCTTGAATGGCAGGGCGTGCGCGGGTCAGCGAACCGTGCATGGGACCGTCTATGGGACTGTCTTCGCACTGACGCGGTCAGGATCGAGCTATATCGAAAGCGTGTTGCACGCGTTTATGCGGCCCCGTGGCGCGAGTGACGGCGCGTGTCCCATCGGGAGTCTCGTCGTCGCCAACGGAAATCTGTATGGAGTGACTTACGAGGGAGGCACGCACAACGCCGGCACAATTTTCGAGCTGCGGCCGAACGGAAAGCATAAAATCCTGCATAGTTTCGCCTACGCAGAGGGCGACTATCCCGTTGGTCTTGCTTTGGCGAACGGCACGCTCTACGGCGCGGCTTCGGCCGCCGGCACGTTTAGGAGAGGCTCGCTCTTCTCGATCGGTTTGGACGGCAGCAGTTTTCGCGTCCTTCACTTCTTTGGAGGCCACTCGACCGATGGTGCCTTGCCGTACGCGGCGCCGATCCTACTCGGCGAAAAGCTCTACGGCACGACCGAAGGCGGCGGCGACCAGGGTATCGGAACGGTCTATGAATTGAAGCCTGGGGCGAAGGCTAGTTCGTACACGGAAGCGCTTTTGTATAGCTTCCTCGGCTATCCGGTTAGCGATGGCGCAGCCCCCGTCGCACCTCTGACCGAAGTCAAGGGCGTGCTCTACGGCACCACGGTGAAAGGCGGGCAAAACAGCCAGAGCAACTCCGTGGGAACGGTCTTTAAGATCTCGCCGTAGGCAATGGCGACTGAAATACAGTCGGGTTCGCAGATGCACGTTGCGCCCAGCGGCACCGTGACCTTCCTGTTCACCGACATCGAGGGGAGCACGCAGCGCTGGGAACGGTATCGCGAACGCATGGCGAGTGCGGTGGGGCGGCACGATGCGCTGATGCGCGCCGCAATCGCCGCACACGATGGCGACGTCTTCAAGACGGTCGGCGACGCGTTCTGTTCCGCGTTTGCGACAGCCTCCGATGCCGCTGCGACCGCTATCGATGCGCAGCGGGCGCTGCTAGCTGAAGATTTTTCAGCGATCGACGGCCTGCTGGTGCGCATGGCCCTGCACACGGGAACGGCGAACGAGCGAGACGGCGACTATTTCGGGCAAGCGGTCAACCGCGTCGCACGGCTCCTCGCGATCGGACACGGCGGACAGGTGCTAGTCTCGGCGACGACGGCGGATCTACTTCAGGGCGAGATGCCCACGGGGAGCAGCCTGCGCGATCTTGGGGCACGAGCGCTCAAGGATCTCGCACGGCCCGAGCGTGTCTATCAGGTGGTCGCTCCGGATCTGCGTACGACGTTTCCCGAGCTACGCTCCCTCGACGCGTTACCGAATAATCTTCCCCTCCAGCTTACGTCGTTTGTAGGACGCGAGCGCGACGTGGCCGAGATCGAAAAGCTTCTGCAGGCGAATCGGCTGGTGACGCTCGTAGGGAGCGGAGGCGCCGGCAAAACGCGCGCGGCTATCGAGGCCGGCGCGCGCGTCGTAGATGCCATCGCGGACGGCGTCTGGCTCGTCGAACTCGCGCCGATCTCCGATCCGTCGCTCGTCACCGCGACGATCGCGCGCGTACTCGATATACGCGAATCGACGAGCAGCTCGCCGCTCGAGACACTCGTGGCGCATCTCAAGGAACGGCACTTGCTCTTGATCCTGGATAACTGCGAGCACGTCATCGACGGCGTGCGCTCGGTGGCCGGCGCCATTCTACGGAACTGCCCAGAGGTTCGCATTCTCGCTACGAGTCGCGCGAGCCTGAACATCGCCGGCGAACACGTCTCCCGACTCCCGTCGCTGGCCGTGCCGCCGGCCGGCAAAGACACGACGGCAAAGGCGGCCCTGCCCTACGGTGCCGTCGAGCTCTTCACCGATCGCGCGGTTGCAGCGGATGCTCGTTTTGCTCTCACCGATGCAAACGCACGGTTCGTGAGCGAGATTTGCCAAAGATTAGATGGCATTCCGCTCGCCATAGAACTCGCCGCAGCACGGGTCAGCGTCCTCTCCCCGCGGCAACTCGCGCAGAGGCTCGACGAGCGGTTTCGCGTGCTCACCGGCGGCGACCGCAGCGCGCTGCCCCGCCATCAAACGATGCGCGCTTTGATCGACTGGAGTTACGATCTGCTTGGCGAGCGCGAAAGGTCGCTCTTCCGTAAGCTTTCGATCTTCGCGAGCGGCTTCACGCTCGAAGGCGCGGGCATCGTCGGCGGCGATGAAACGCGCGACGAAATTGAAGCACTCGACCTAGTGTCGTCGCTCGTGGACAAATCGCTCGTGCAAGCCGAACCGGGAGAAGACAGCCGCTACCGCATGTTGGAGTCAACGCGGCAATACGCGCGCGAGCGACTGAGCGAGCACGGCGAGTTCGACATTTCCGCCAACCGGCATCTCGCGTACGTGAGCGAGCTCGTCAAAAGAGCCGGTGAGGAGTACGAGTCGAGCATGTCGGGCGTTGCGGTCACGCGTCTCGTCGTGGAGTTGGAAGACGTCAGAGGTGCGCTCGACTGGGCGGTTCGTCAACGCGACGCAGCTGCCGCAGCCGACCTCTTTCTCGCGTCGCGCCTTTGGATTCACCTCGGACTACATCGCGAGGCGATCGAGCGGGCCAAGCGTCTCTTGACCCTCGTCGGCGATGACGATGCGCCTCGCCTCGCGCGACTCTGGGAGAGAATCGCGCTGTGCGATGCTGGCATCGGCAACGTAGCCAGCGCCACAGACGCGTCGGAGCGAGCGATGCGCTACGCTCGAGCATCGAACGATGCCGGAATCCTGGCCGACTGCCTGCTGCGATTCGCGGACGTCATCGCGCACGCTCGATGTTTCGACAAAGCTCAGGCTGCGCTCGACGAAGCCGCTGCGCTGGAAGCGCTTTCCTCGCGCCGCAAGGTGCAATCTTTGCATGCGCGAGGACTCCTCGGATACATTCGCGGCGATCTGGAAACTGCCGCACGCTCTTTTGGGCAGCTTCGCGACCTGTATGCGTCATTGGACAACGACGTCGGGACCGTGTCTGCCGCCCTCAACTTGGCCGAGGTCAATCACGCGCGGGGTGCGACCCGCGAGGCCATCGCGGTCGCGACCGATGAGCTCCCGCGGGCCGAACTCTTGCACGACCGGAGCATGTGGGCGCAGCTGATGAGAAACCATGCGGGTTATCTCGCCGCGATCGGGGATATCGCCGGCGCACGCCGCGCCGCCGACGCGGCGATCGCTTATTACGCCGCGCAGGATCCCGACGGGGCGTACGCGGCCAGCGCGTTGGAGCATTTTGGGCTTTGCCTTGCCATCGAGGGCGACGCCCGGACCGCCGCCGTGCTTGAAGGATACATACAGAAGACTCTCACTAACCTTGGTTTCGAACGCGAGTACACCGAGCGCACGTCGCACGAGCGTCTGCTCGAGATACTCACGAGGGAACTCAGCGCAACGGAGTCATCCGAGCTCTTTGCGCGCGGCGAACGCATGACGTCGCAGGACGCCCTCGCCGTCGCCGCATCCCTCACCTAACGACGGTTATGAGGTTCTGCGAGCGGCCGGGACTCGGGCTGGGATCGGTGATTGTGATGAGGCACGTTCCCGCATGGACCCCGGTTACGAGGAACGTCAGGCTCTGCTTGGGGTCGGTGTAGTTCACCGTGCAGCTCGGCGGGCCCGGGACTAGTTGTCCGCGCGAGCCGGCCTTGAACGGCCCGCTATGTACGTTGAGTGGAACAGCGCCGGTCTCGGTCGTCCCAGGATTCGCAAGTATGCCGAACGTCGTGGAGGTCCCGACCGTTATCGAGGGCAGCGTCTGCTGCGGAATCGCACTCCACGCGAGATAGACAGCGCGAGCCAAACATACTCCCTGCCACTGCCCGCACGCATGATCGCTTGTATACCACGCGCCGTCGGCGACCGCGGATACGCCGTTATCGAGCTGCGCTCCGGAGAACGAGGCGGCTGGAAAGATGTTCCATGAGCCTTCTAACACGCCGTTTTCCGCATTCGGCACATAGGTGGACAGTCCGAACACTTTGATGTCGCGCACACCGTTTGCGATGTAGTAGACGAGTTTGCCGTCGCGACTTGCCGAGAGATGCGTTGCCGTCCCGAGCGGAGACTTATCGCGAGGCAAGAGCGCCGCCTTGTCGCCCGATCCCTGCACCGCGTAGAAGCCGTTACTGACGTCCCAGTGGACGTCGGAGCTGTTGCCGCCGACGCCCAAAACGAGCAATTTGTTTGCCTTCGCAAAGTAGGGAGATGGATTGAAGTCGCTCGGCACGGCGGGACGGCACGAAACCACGTGCTTGTCCGAAACCTGCCAGATCGTTCCTCTTGCCGGCGGCGGGGATCCGTCGTTCAACCCGATGACGTAGAGATCGCCGCGATAGAAGGCAACGTCGCCGACCGTAAACCCGAGATATCCAAACTGAGCGCACGCCGGGTTCAGGTCGACGGTCGCCTTGGGAGCGACGTGCGAGCCGCTGACGGATGTCTCCACGACGATCGGCGTTCCGTTGTGGTCCGGCGAACAGTGAGCGCCGCGGCAGCCGCTGATCCATAAATTCCCGGCGTCGTCTTCGGCAAAGCCCGAAGCTTCGCCGAAACTTGGCGGCAACGTTTGCAACGCCGGGGACGAAAACTGCCGCGGCGGCATCCGCAGCACCGGCAACGCAGCGTTCCAGCCGCCTGCGGGCTGAAACGTAGCCATCCAAAGAGCGTGGTCTCGCGTAACGTACAACTGGCTGACGCCCGGAACCGTCCGAAGCGGCACGTAATCAAACTTCTGCGTCGACGGGTCGAAGCGGCCGATCTCGCCGCGGCAGCTTCCGGGCCGCAGACAATGCTTGTCGTTGACGATGAAATAGACGGTTCCGTCGGGTCGCGTCGCGACGGGGCCCGCGCCGACGCGGCGGTCGTTAGGCCCGGCGCGGAATAGCACGACGCCGCTCGATGGCAAGATCGTGGCGACGCCGCTGAGCCCAGCCGAGCCGCGCGCGGTCAGCGAACCGTTTGCTGCTCCGAGGAAACCAGGCGCCCAGGAAATCTGTAAGCCGGCGGCATCTCCCGAGTCCGTCAGAACCTTCGGGGAGCTCGGCGATGCAACAATATTGGAACTCGTCGAGAGGACGATCTCGGGTTCGTACTTACCGATTATAATGGATCGCTCAGGATCGCGCGCTATCACCCAAACGTTTTCCTGTTGTCCCAGCGGCAAATCCGATTCCGATTGGCCGTTATTTGGCGCATTCGTACTGAGGAATGGGACCACCGAAATCGTTTTGATTGATCCGCCTAACACGGCCGTTTCCGACGCCCCGTGCGCGCCCGCGAACATGGGAAACGTGCCGGCGACGCGCTTTCCCAATGCGTACGACGCGCCTATTTCGATTTGATCTACGACGACTTCTTGCGCCGTGTCTACTACGGGAAACGAGGCTACGCAAAGGTGTTCGCCGCCGCTCATCGGGCAATTCGATACAACGAACGCCTGCTTTCCACTAGTTCCAACCGGCTTTCCGTACAATGAAACGCTTACATCGAGAGAAGAGACGCGCTGCGACGGTGGAACCCGCACGCACACAATCAGTTTATTCGCAGAGACATCCTGATTGGCGCAGTTCGGAAGCGGATTAGTCGTCGGTACGGCAACGGAGGTCGTCGCCGACTGGCAACCGCACAACGCCGCCAAGACGACGCCGGCGCCGACAACGTGGAGACTTCTCATCCTTGCCCTCCGCCGACCCGAACGGCGCCAATCGCAAGAAGGCCTGCCGGTAGCTCGGTTTAGAGCAAATTATCCCCGCGCGATAAAGCTCCTCTGCGGCGCAGCCATCTTCCCATCGAGGCTCCGAGTGCGGATTATGCCGGCACGAGCGAGGCGGCATACTGCCGGTCGGCGTCGAGCCACTCGTCCTTGAGATCGATCCGACGCACTCCGGCGGGATACGTTCCCTTCGAATGCGCGGCCATCCAGTCGCACGCTAAGACCGTCAGATATTCGAAATTCTCCCACACCAGGTCGCCCCGTCCGCGGCGAGCGATTGCGGCGATCGGCGCGAGATTTTCCCAACTCTGTTCAACGATGCCGGCCCATAGTTGCAATACTGGTTCCCTCTCGACGAGTCCGGTCTTTACCAGCACCCCGAGGTTCTCGTAATAGTTTCCGATAGCGTTGATCTTTGCGAAGAGTGGTCGCGTTTCGTCGGTCCTAGCGGAACGAGTCGCGATTTGGTAGCGAAACGCCGGATCTTGCAGCTTCGCCGAAAGTTCTCCCTGAACAAAGTACAGTGCCGCTTGAAATTCGGGCACCTCCGTTGTCTCGCGCAGCTCGTTGAGGGCGGCAATATGATTGCTGCTTCGGGCGTGGCGGAGTTGCACGATGGCGGCGATGGCAGTTGCGGCGATGACGACGAACGTGCCAAAGGTGAAAAACGTATTGATAAGCTCTAACGACATAAAGAGTGCCTCTCGCGGGCGCGATGCTTTTGCTGGAGTGTTCGGCGCCAGGTCGACGAGTGCTAGTTCTTCGACAGCCTCAACTTAACGGCGCCGGCCGCGTCGCCGCTCAGCGCTAGCGGCCTCGAAGGGCCGCCGATCGCGCTGCCGCAGTTGCCTCGACCGCGCTCCTGGGGAGGGGGCCTGCTGCGAGCCGCGATGGCGTGGGGCAGTGATCGATTGACATCACCTCCACAACGAGCTTCATCCTTATTTTACATCTAGCTGTCACCATAGCCGCCTACTAATCCTGAAAGAGGTTTATCGATGCCGTTCGCACTTCGCCCCTTCGTAGTCGCCGCAATGTTAGGTTCCCTTGCGGCCTGCGGGGCTTCCACGACCCCGCCCACTGTCGGGGCGCCAATAAGCTCCCAATCGGTCCGATCTCTCGGATCGAAGATTCCGATTTTATACTTCGCTGATCACGACAATCAGGCCGTGTATCTGCTTAACGCGCTCGACATCACTGCCCCGCCTATTGGTAAGATCACCAACGGCATCAATACACCGGTCGCCGTTGCGGCGGATACCAAGGGCGTGCTGTATGTTGGAAACCAAACGGGGGAAGTCCAGGTCTACCAGCCTGGATCACAAAGCCCGTCTCGATCGATCACGCCGGCGCACGGCGCAGTCTCGTCGATTGCGGTGTCGCCGGACGGAACGCTGGTTATTGCGTCGGGTGGAATATTCACCGACGGTGGGCTACTAATCTTCGACAAAGGCAGCCGCCAGCCGACGCGAAGCATCGATATTCCGCTCGGGAATAACGACGAGACGGCCGTGACGGCCGGCGTCGATGCAAAGGACGAGATCGATTACTCCTTCCATCACTATCCGCGTCCGGACGCCGGAAACTTTTTGCTCCAGCCCGGCTCTTTACAAGGCGTTAACACGGGGCGGCTTTCGGACGTCGTCGGCGGTTTCGATCGCGCGGGCAACTTGTACATGACGACCGGAACGGAGATCGACGAGTATTTCCCCGGCGCGAAAACGCCTTCACGCAGGATAACCAACGGATTGACGAGCGCTTCGCTCTTTGCCGTTGCTCCTAACGGCAAACTCTACGTGCCCAACACTTTGAGTCAAAGCGCACCGGGAAACCTCGTCGAGTATTCTGCGACGAGCGCAAAACCGATTGCAACGCTGAGCGGCTCAAATGATCCATACCCGGTTAGCGCCGCCCTTGGCCCACCACTACCGTGACGAGCTCTCGACCTTCGGCTCATGTAACCACGCTATGGCGCCAAGGAAAAGACCGTACCGCCAATGACTTGCGGATTACTATGAACCCCGCCGGCCTGCGTTACACCAAAGAGGCTGCCACCCTCGTAGATCAAATTGTCTATGGGGCCATTCCCATCGGTCCCTTTGCCGAAGTTGTGCAGCACTTTTTCCCTGCCGCCCGTCGTCACGCTGTACAGCGTTCCACAGCCGTCGGCGTTGGGGCCGCAGTAGTTAGTACCGCCGCCTATCGTTGTGCCGTAAATCGTGCCGCCTACGTCGATTAGGCCCCCCGCGGGAAAATTGCCATCGGTTCCCTCGCCGAAGCTGTGCAGCACTCGTTCCGAGCCAGCCCTCGTGACTCTGAAGACCGTGCCGGAGTTGTGGTGGGTCCCCCCGCCCTCGGTTGTGCCGTAGAGCGTGCCGTTTACGGCGATTAGGCTCGTGTACGCCGGATTTGCTCCGTCACTACCCTTGCCGAAGCTATGCAGCACTTTCTCCTTGCCGTCCGTCGTGATGCTGAAGACCGTGCCAAAATAGTAGCGCCCGCCGCGAATCGTCGTGCCGAAGAGCGTGCCGTTTGCGTAAGTAAGGCTTGCGGCGGCAAACCGGCCATCGGTTCCCTTGCCGAAGCTGTGCAGCACCCTCTCCGTGCCATCCGCGGTGACGCTAAAGACCGTTCCACAGCCGTCGTTAGAGGCGCCGCAATAGTTCGTGCCGCCGTTCTCGGTGGTGCCATAGAGCCTGCCACCTACGTCGATCAGGTTTTCGGACGGAAGTTCGCCGTCAGCTCCCCTACCGAAGCTGTGCAGCACTTTCTCCATACCCTCAGTCGTGATGCTGAAGACCGTGCCATAATTGTGTGCGCCGCCGTACCCTGTCGTGCCGTAGAGCGTGCCGCCCATGTCGACCAAGCCTGCGTAAGGGTACTGGCCATCCGCGCCCTTGCCAAAACTGTGCAACACTTTCTCCGAGCCGCCCGTCGTGATGCTGAAGACCGTGCCGTCACCGAACGCGCCGCCCCCGCTCGTCGTACCATAGAAAGCGTCGCCAACGCGGACCAAGCCCCCGATGGGGTAGTTCCCGTCGGTGTCGTCCGCGGGGAAACTATGCAACACACGATAGGTCAGTGGGCCGGCCCCGCGTTCGGGAACGCTGTTGATGCTTGGAGTGTACTGGAAGCGCGAGAGCTCCGTCGTTTGCGAGCATGCCGCGATGGCGATGCAGCAGATCAACAACGCGTGCAAGCGAAAACTTGAAGTCTCCATCTGCCTTGCTCCTTTTAGTGCAATCTTAGCACCTAAGCCGTTGTCTCGGAAGCGCCCGGGCGGACGCCTCAGCGCTACACTGGGAGTGTTGCGCAGTATTCCGCGATGCGCTGGATGCCGTCGCGCACTTGATCGGGTGGTCCGACCCACGTGAGGCGCAGCCATCCTTCCATCGAGGCTCCGAAGGCGACGCCGGGTATCGTGACCACGTCGCAGCGTTCGATTAGCTCGTCGGCGGCCTCGATCGAGCTCGAGTCTTCCGGGAGTCGAACGCAGGCGTAGAAGGCACCCTCCGGCGCGACGAACGGCAGCCCACTTTCCTTCAGCGCTGCAAGCAGCTTGCCGCGCTGCTCGCGGTACCAATCCGCATGCTCTCGTAAGGCGCCGGGCGCGTCGAAAACGTGCCGTGCGACGTATTGCGCAAAGGTGTCGGTGCAAGAGTTCACCCACGCGTGCACCTTGATCGCCGCTGCCACGAAGTCGGACGGCGCGAGAATCCAGCCGAGCCGCAACCCCGTGAGCGCGTTGCTCTTGCTCAGCGAGTTCGTCACGATCGTGTGCGGATACCGTTTTGCGAAGTAGCCCGCGTCGTCGACGAAGGTCTGCTCGCGATAGATCTCGTCGTGAATCACCCAAACGGGTTCGCCGCCGCGCCGCTCGAGCGCGTGAGCCAGCCGATCCACGGCGTCCGCCGAGATGACGCGCGCCGTCGGATTGCAGGGCGAACAGAGCACGATGGCTCGCGTTCGCTCGCCCACCGCTGCGGCGATGCGCGCGGCCTCGAATGCGAACCCGTCGGCATCGCTCATCGCCACGCTTCGAACCGCGATGCCCTCGAGCGCCGCCATTTTTGCATATGACGGAAACGCCGGTTCGACGATCAACAGCTCGTCGCGCGCCGGATCGAACAGCGTCTTGATCGCGACGAACATCGCCTCTTGCGAGCCGACCGTGATGCAGACGTTCTCCATCCGATCCATCGCCGGATATCCGTAATGCCGCGCGATCGCTTCGCGCAGCGCCGGATCGCCCGCGTTGGGCGTGTACTTGACCCCGCGTTCCGCGACCTGGCGCATCGCGGCTTCGAAGTGTGCCAGATTTGGCGACAGCGAGGGCTCTCCCAGTCCCAGATCGATCGACGCCGGCCGCTTCTTCGCATGCATCGCGCGAATGAGCGACGCAGAAATATCTTGGACGCGCGGGTTCATACCGCTAACTCATACTCGCGCAGTACGGCGTTGAGCGATGTCTTGAGATCGGTCGATTCGGTCCGCGCGCCGACGATCAACGCACACGGCGTGCCGTACTCGCCGGCGGCGAACCGCTTCGGAAGCGTCCCTGGGATCACGACGGCGCGCGCCGGCACGCGCCCCTTCGTTATAATTTGCTTGCCGCCGCGCACGTCCACGATCGGCGTGCTCGCCGTCAGCACGACCCCAGCCCCTAGCACCGCCTCGCGTTCGACGCGGACACCCTCGACGACGATGCAGCGCGAGCCGACGAACGCGCCGTCTTCGACGATCACGGGATCCGCCTGCGGTGGTTCGAGCACGCCTCCGATCCCGACGCCGCCGGAGAGGTGGACGCCTTTTCCGATTTGAGCGCACGAACCGACCGTTGCCCAGGTGTCGATCATGCTTTCCTCGTCGACGTATGCGCCGATGTTGACGAAGGCCGGCATCAAGATCACCCCGCGTCCGAGGAAGCTGCCGTACCGCGCGACGCCGGGCGGCACGCAGCGCACTCCCAGCTTCTTATAGTTGCGTTTTACCGGCAGCTTGTCGAAGTAAACGAGCGCATCGCGCTCGCGATCCCCGATCCAGTCGACCGAGCGGCGGCGAAAATAAAGCAGAATTGCCTGGCGCACCCAGGAGTTGGTAACCCACTGGCCTTCTCGCGGCTCGGCGACGCGCAGTTCGCCGGTGTCGAGCAACGCGATCGCGCGATCGACGGCTTCTCCTTCCCGGCCGCGAACGTCGCCCTCGCCGCGATCGAGCGCTTCGATGCGGGCTTGCAATTCTTGCGGCGTCACGGGCCACAACGTACGGCACGGGGTAAGCCTACCCCCGCCGGAGTATACTCCCAGTCCCACGAGCGGAAGGAGATTTTGTGCCGAATTCGCCGAGCGACGAGCAACGAATAAACGCGATCCGATTTCTGGCGGTCGATGCGGTCCAGAAAGCCAACTCGGGCCATCCGGGCATGCCGATGGGCGCTGCGGCAATGGCCTACACGCTGTGGACACGCCACCTCCGCTTCAACCCTAAAGACCCGCATTGGCTGAACCGCGACCGATTCGTTCTGTCGGCCGGACACGGCTCGATGTTGCTGTACGCGCTGCTCTATCTGACGGGCTACGACGTCACGCTCGACGACATCAAAAACTTCCGACAGCTGGGGAGCAAAACGCCGGGGCACCCGGAGGCCGAACGCACGCCGGGCGTCGAGGCGACGACGGGACCCCTCGGCCAAGGAATCGCCAACGCCCTGGGCATGGCCGTCGCCGAAGCCCACTTGGGCGCGGTGTACAATCGCGACGACGCAGCGGTCGTCGATCACTTCACCTACTGCATTTGCGGCGACGGCGATCTGATGGAGGGCATCAGTCAGGAAGCGATCTCGTTGGCCGGCCACCTCAAACTCGGCAAGCTGATCGTCTTCTACGACGATAATCTCGTCTCGCTCGCCGGTCCGACCGACTTAACGCTAAGCGACGACCCCATCGCCCGCTTCGACGCCAGCGGGTGGCACACGCAGTTCATCGACGTCGACCACGGCAACGACGTCGCGGCCATCGATCAGGCGATCACGGTAGCGAAGAACGTCACCGACCGGCCCTCGTTCATCGCCGTGCGGACGCACATCGGCTACGGCTCGCCGCGCCAGGACAACTATCTCGCCCATGGCGAGGCGCTAGGGCCCGAGAACGTCAAGAAATCGAAGGAACAGTTGGGTTGGCCGCTCGAGCCGGACTTCTACGTCCCCGACGATGTGCTCAAGTTCTATCGGGAAGCCGGCGCGAAGGGCGGCCAGCTCGAAAAAGACTGGCAGTCGCTCTACGACGTCTGGAAGCGCGCCAACCCCGACCTCGCCGCCCAGCTCGAGCGCGCGTTGCGCGGGGAGTTACCGGCGAATCTGCCCTGGCCGCAATTTACGGCCGACAACGGCAACGTTGCGACGCGCGACGCCGGCGGCGCCGTGATGAATGCGATCGCGATGCAGCTGCCCGAGCTCGTCGGAGGCTCGGGCGACCTCGATCCCTCGACGAAGACCTATCTCAAGAACTGCGGCGACTTCGAGCCCGGCAACTATGCGGGACGCAACATCCACTACGGTGTGCGCGAGCACGTGATGGCCGCATGCACGAACGGAATCGCGCTGCACGGCGGCCTTCTCCCCTTTGCGGCGACGTTCTTCAACTTCGTCGACTATCTGAAGCCCGCGTTCCGCTTGGCCTGCATTACCAAGCTTCATTCGATTTACGTCTTCACGCACGACTCGGTCTTTCTCGGCGAAGACGGCCCCACGCACGAACCCATCGAGCAGTTGGCGATGCTTCGCGCAACGCCCAACTGCTACGTCGTACGGCCCGCCGATTCGTTGGAAACCCTCGAGGCGTGGAAACTCGCTCTAAGCGGCAAGGATGCCCCGTGGGCTCTCGTTCTCACGCGCCAGAAGCTGCCGTTCCTCGGAACGCGCGACGCGGCCGTCGGCAAGGGTGCGTACGTTCTCGCGGACGCCGACGCCGGGAACCCCGACCTCATTTTAATCGCAACCGGCTCCGAAGTCGCGCTCGCCGCCGACGCGAAGAAAATTCTCGACGGTAAGGGAGCGCGCACGCGCGTGGTCTCGATGCCGTGTTGGGAACTGTTCGATGCGCAGCCCAAATCGTACCGCGACGAAGTGCTGCCGCCGCAAGTCGGCGCGCGCATGTCGATCGAAGCCGGCGCCACGCTCGGCTGGGCGAAATACGTCGGCGATCGCGGCTTTGCGTTCGGCATCGATCACTTCGGAGCGTCCGCGCCGGCCGCGGCGATCGCAAAAGCATTTGGCTTCACCCCGGAGAACATCGCCGATCTCGCACTCGAAAAATTCGCACTCGTCGCCCGTTAGGAGACGTTCATGAAGAACCAGATGCAGCAGCTGCTCGATGCCGGGCAGAGCGTGTGGATCGACAACCTTCGGCGCAGTATGTTTGCGTCGGGCGAGCTGCAGCGCCTGATCGATAGCGGCCTGCGAGGCATGACCAGCAATCCGACGATCTTCGAGAAGGCGATCGGCGCGGGCAACGATTATGACGAGCAGCTCGCGGCGCTGATCAAATCGGAGAAGAGCGCCGACGCGCTC
The DNA here is from genome assembly GCA_963759245.1 of Vulcanimicrobiota bacterium. Classification (GTDB taxonomy): domain Bacteria; phylum Vulcanimicrobiota; class Vulcanimicrobiia; order Vulcanimicrobiales; family Vulcanimicrobiaceae; genus Cybelea. Next base: position 1,712,340 of record CAVWYN010000003.1, read on the forward strand.
TTCTGGGACCTGGCGGTCCAAGATATTCAGAGCGCCTGCGACGCGTTCGCACCGGTCTTCGCCTCCAGCGGCGGCAACGACGGCTTCGTCAGCCTCGAGGTCTCGCCGCTGCTGGCCAACGATACCGCCGGCACTATCGCGATGGTCGAGGAGCTTTGGGGACGCGTGAAGCGTCCCAACGTCATGATCAAGATCCCCGGAACAAAAGAAGGCCTGCCGGCGATCGAAGAGTCGATCTACCGCGGCTACAATATCAACGTCACGCTGATCTTTTCCATCGATATGTACGAGCGCGCCGCCCGAGCGTACGTCAAGGGTCTCGCGCGGCGCGTCGCCGAGGGCAAGCCGATCGACAAGATCCGCTCGGTTAACTCCGTCTTCGTCAGCCGCATCGACACCGCGGTCGACAAACTGCTGCAAGAGCGCATCGCGAAGGGCGAAAAGCTCGATCATCTGCTCGGCAAGACCGGGATCGCCGGCCTCAAGCTCACGTACCAAAAGTTCAAAGAGATCTTCTACGGCGACGAGTTCGTGGAACTGAAAGCGAAAGGCGGCGCCGTTCAGCGGCCCTTGTGGGCCTCGACGTCCACGAAGAACCCGCACTATCCCGACCTCATGTACGTTGAGACCGTCGTCGGCCGCGACACCGTCAACACCATGCCTCCGGCGACGATCGACGCGTTGCTCGATCACGGCAGGATCGTTCCCGACACCGTAGAGAGCGATCTGCGCGGTGCGACCGATGTCATGCGCGCGCTGCAAGACGCGAAGATCTCGCTCTTCGACGTGACGCACCAGCTGCAGATCGACGGCGTCCGGCTCTTCTCCGACTCTTTTGCCGCGCTGCTCGGCGCAATCGTCTACAAGCAGAAGCTGTTCGCGTCGGGCGGGGCGCAGCGCGTCGTCTTCGCGCTCGGCGAGTCACAAAAGGTATACGATGCGGCGCTCGATCAACTCGCGTCGGCCGATTTCCTCAAACGTATTTGGGCACACGACGCGACGCTATGGTCGAACGACCCCGAGGCGATCGCGATCATCAAGAAATCCCTCGGCTGGCTGGACATTCAACAGCACATGCTCGAAGAGGTCCCCGGCCTGAAGTCGATCGCGAAGGACGCCGCAGAAAGCCTCGGCTTTGCCGTTGTCTGCGGCATGGGCGGGAGCTCGCTGGCGCCCGATATCCTCGCCGATACTTTCGGCAGCTACGACGACTATCCGCAACTCCTCGTTCTCGACTCGACCTGTCCGCAACAGATCAAGGAGCTCGAAGCGCGGATTCACATCCCGCACACGCTTTTCATCATCTCGAGCAAGAGCGGCACGACGACCGAACCAAACGCTTTTTACGCCTACTTTCACGAGAAGGTCTCGAAGCAGGTCGGCTCGGCGGCGGCGGGACGCAATTTCGCCGCGATCACCGACCCAGGAACCACCCTCGATAAAGAGGCGCAAGAGGCGAACTTCCGCGCCGATTTCGAGAACGATCCCAACATCGGCGGCCGTTATTCGGCGCTCTCGTTCGTCGGCATCGCTCCCGCGGCCATCGCCGGATACGACATCAATCTGTTGCTCGACCGCGCGCTCGGCGCGATGCACGCCAACGATCGCAGCGTCGACCCGCGGACCGCGCCGGGCGTGCTTTTTGGTGCGGCAATCGGCGGGCTCGCCCGGAGCGGACGCGATAAACTCACGATCGTCACGCATCCTGCGGTCCAGGCGTTCGGCGCGTGGGCCGAACAGCTCATCGCCGAGTCGACCGGCAAGATGGGCAAAGGGATCGTACCGATCGAAGGCGAGGCGCTTGGAACGCCGGACGTGTATTCGAACGACCGCACGTTCGTCTACGTCGGCGCGAATCTTCCCGACCCCGAATTGGGCGTCGACGACAAGCTCAAGGCGCTCGAGGCGGCCGGTCATCCGGTGATACGGCTTGCGATGAACGACCGCTACGACGTCGGCGAGCAATTCTATCTCTGGGAGATCGCGGTTGCGGCGGCCGGCGTGATTCTCGGCATCAACGCCTTCGATCAGCCTAACGTGCAGGAATCGAAAGACAACACCGTTGCGCTGCTCAAACAGTACGCGCACAACGGAAGCTTCGATGAGCCGAAGCCCGACGTCCAGGGCCCAGCCTTCGACGTCACCTATCTCTCCGGGAGTCGTGGAATTTCGGCCCAAAGCCCGGCTCAAGCGCTGGCCGGCCTGTTTGCCCAGCTGCGTCCGCAAGACTACAACGCAATCACCGCCTACATCGCACACAACGCGACGCACATCGCGCTGCTCGACGAGCTGCGGTTGAAGATTCGCGATTCGCATCGAGTCGCAACGACCGTCGGCTTCGGCCCGCGTTTCCTGCATTCGACGGGACAGCTGCACAAGGGCGGCCCGGATACGTGCGTCGTGCTGCAGATCGTCGCGGACGATCCCGACGATCCGCAAATTCCGGGCATGAACGTCGGCTTCCGCACGCTGCTTGCGGCGCAAGCGCTGGGGGATTGGATGTCGCTCGACAAACGCAATCGTCGCGGCATACGCGTCCACCTGAAGGGCGACGTCGAGCCGGGGTTGCGCGCGTTGATCGCCTCCGTCGACGAAGCGCTTACGGTCCGCGCATAGCAAGCGAAAGGAAATACTAACGATGCAACTCGGGATGGTCGGACTCGGCAAGATGGGCAACTACATGACGCAACGCCTTCTCAAGGGCGGCCATCGGGTGGTTGGATACGATCGCAGCGCGCAGGCCGTCGCGGAGGCGGCGGCCTCCGGAGCGGCCGGTGCCACGAGCCTCGCCGACATGGTCTCGAAGTTGACCGAGAAGCCGCCGGTTGCATGGGTGATGGTCCCCGCCGGCGCGCCCACCGACGACACGATCCACCAGATCGCCGACATCATGGGTCCCGGTGGCATCATCATCGACGGCGGAAACACCAACTATAAGGACGGCCTGCGCCTTTACGCCGACTGCAAGGCGAAAGGCGTGTCGCTCATCGATGCCGGAACGAGCGGCGGCGTCTGGGGATTGGAAGAGGGATACTGCCTGATGGTCGGGGGCGACGACGTGCAGGTACGGCACTGCGAGCCGATCTTTCTCACGCTCGCCCCGCCGAATGGATACGCGCATGTGGGGCCGGCGGGTGCCGGGCACTTCTCGAAGATGGTGCATAACGGCATCGAGTACGGGCTCCTTCAAGCCTACGGCGAGGGCTTCGAGATTCTGAAAAACTCGCAATACGACTACGACCTGGGACAGCTCGCCGAACTCTGGACGCACGCAAGTGTCGTACGCTCGTGGCTCCTCGAGCTGCTGGTGCTCGCGTTCAAGGAAGATCCGGGTTTGAAAGACATTCGCGGCTACGTGGAGGACACGGGCGAAGGCCGGTGGACGGTCGAGGCGGCGATCGACGAAAACGTCCCCGCGCCCGTGATCACGATGTCGTTGATGGCGCGCATGGCGTCGCGGCAAGACGAGTCTTTCAGCGCCAAGGTCGTGGCGGCGTTGCGGAAACAATTTGGTGGACATGCCGTCAAAAGCGAGACGCATGCCTGACGAAACGATCGTGACCTTGGCGCGCGCCGCGGGCGACGGTGCCGCGGTCAATCCGCTGCGTGCCGGCCTATCGTCGGATCAAATCACCAACCCGTGCAGCGTCGTCTTTTTCGGCGCCAGCGGCGACCTCTTCAAGCGCATGCTGCTTCCGGCGATCTACTCGATGCGATTGCGCGGTACGCTTCCGACGGACTTCGCTTTGGTCGGGTTCGCGCGCACGCAGTATAGCGACGAGGGCTTTCGTGAATACTGCCGCCGACAGCTCGAGCTCTTCATGCCGGCCGATCAACAGCCTCAAGGCACGCTCTGGGACGATTTCTCCCGGCGCATCAGCTACGTCACGGCGGATTTCAACGACACGCGGCATTTCATCGCGCTCAAGGAAAGGCTCACGCAGAACGACGAGCAGTTCGCGACGGCGGGCAATCACTTGTTCTATCTCGCCACGCCCCCGCCGGTCTTTCCGGAGATCATCAAACACCTGAAGAACGCCGGGCTCGAAAAGAGTGCGACGGGATGGACGCGAGTCGTGGTCGAGAAACCCTTCGGGACCGACCTCGCGTCGGCTCGCGCGCTGCAAAAGGCGATCGAAGCGGTTTTTGACGAGCACCAGATCTACCGCATCGACCACTACTTGGGCAAGGAGCCGGTGCAGGACATCATCGCGCTGCGCTTCGCCAACACCATCTTCGAGCCGATCTGGAATCGCAACTACATACAGAACGTGCAGATCACGTCGGCCGAGTCCATCGGCGTCGAGGAGCGCGGCGGTTACTACGATCACGCCGGCGCCCTGCGCGACATGATTCAAAACCACGTCATCAACCTACTCGCGCTGGTCGCGATGGAGGCGCCGATCAGCTCGGGCGCCGACGACATCCGCAACGAAAAGTACAAAGTGTTATCCGCGATCGAGCCGGGCACGCATGCCGAGGTTTGGTCGATGTCGGCGCGCGGACAGTATGCCGCCGGAACGATCGACGGGCACCCCGTCAAGGGTTACCGCCAGGAAGACGACGTCGCCCCCGATTCCAATACGGAGACCTACGCCGCCGTCAAACTCCACGTTGAAAACTGGCGCTGGGCCGGCGTCCCGTTCTACTTGCGTTCGGGGAAGCGATTGCCGCGTAAGGTTTCGGAGATCGCGGTCACCTTCAAGCCGATTCCGCACCGGTTCTATGGCGAGTCGACCGATCGGATCGAGCCGAACGTGCTCGTCATCAAGATCGAGCCGGACGAGGGCATTTCGATGCGCTTCGAGGCTAAGGTGCCGGGCCCGAAGGACCACGTGCGAAGCGTGTACATGGATTTCAGTTACGGAAGCGGCTTCGGAGTGCAGTCGCCGCCGGCTTACGAACGGCTGATCGGCGACGCCATCGTGGGCGATCAGACGCTCTTCACTCGCTGGGATGCCGTGGAACGCGCCTGGGAGATCGTCACGCCGATTCTCGAGGTTTGGCAAAATACGAAAGACTTTTCGTTTCCGAACTATGCGGCGGGAAGCCAGGGTCCGGAGAGCGCCAACGCACTCTTCCCGGACTGGCGCCACCTATGAGCATCGACCTCGCACCGGTCTTTGACGAGTTAAATCAGCAGTATCGCGAGCGCGGTACGGACATGAACGTCGCCACGATGACCGCCGTTGTGTTCTTCGAAGACTCGGCGATCGGCGAGCTCGCGCGGACTCGGGTTCATCAGCTGGCCGAGAAGCATCCGTCGCGCGTGATCGTGCTCGACGGCACGCGAGATCAGAGCCTGCATCGAGTGGAGGCCGATGATTGGATCGAGCTAGGCGCCCAGAACAGCGACGGGCCGACGCTTCGCTCGGCGGTCGCGGCGTTGCGGTTGTCCGAGGCGCCGATCGTGCTGCTGTGGATCGCGCGCGGCATCGCCGGCGACGCGCGGTTCGCGACCCTCTCCGAGCACGTGCAAACGGTCGTGTATAACAGCTCCCTCGTCGACGCCGGCCACGCTGCGCTATGCGAGCTCGTCGAGTATGTCGAGCACCACCAGAGGCTTCCGCTGGCGGACATAGCATACTTGCGGCTCGCGCCGTGGCAGGAGAGCGTCGCGACGTTTTTTGACGGCAAGGACGTCGAAGAGCTCTCCGACCTCCGGCGCGTCGAGATTGCCTGTGGATCCGAACCCGAGGCGTTTTACCTGCTCGGCTGGCTGGCCAGCCGTCTACGATGGAAACCGTGCGACTCGAGCGCGTTCCTAAACCGATATGGAAAGCGGGTCGACTTCGAGATCAGCCGCGCGGGCGAGCCTCGGCGCGTTGCTTCCGTCGGGTTGAGCTCGTCGCACTCTAGGTTCGTCGCCGAGGTCGACGCGAACGCCGAGACGATTCACCTGGGCGTCAGCGGTTCCGGCTCCCATCCGCAACGGTATCGCGCGATCAACAACCCCGGCATCGCGGCGCTGCTCGAACGCGCGATCTTGTGGGGCCAAAACGACTCAGTCTTCCACGATGCGTTGAAAGCGGCAGGCGAGATACTCGCCTGCAGAAAGGGATAACCGTGACGGGTCGAGGCGAAATCGACGTCTTTCGGGGCACCGCGGCGCTGGCCGGGGGATTGGCAGACTTCTTCGTCGCATGCGCCGGCCTTGCGATGGCGGACCGTGGCGCGTTTCGCGTCGCACTCTCGGGAGGCCAAACGCCGCGCGCCGCATATGACCTTCTCGGAACGGAACGGCTTCGCAACGAGGTCTCCTGGAGCGATACCTTTATCTACTTCGGAGACGAGCGCTGCGTGCCGCCGACCGACGAACAGTCCAACTATCGGATGGCGCAACGGGCCCTTCTCGACAAGGTCCCGATTCCGGCTGCAAACGTTCATCGCATCCGTGGCGAAGACGATCCGGGAATCGCGGCAAACGAATATGCGTCGATCCTGCGCGCCGATCTCGGTGATGCGCCGCAATTCGATTTGATGTTGCTTGGTCTCGGCCGTGACGGGCACACCGCCTCGCTCTTCCCGGGAATGGAGCCCGACACGGACGACGAGGCGCTCGTGCGTGCGGTCTACGCGAAGCCGCAGATGATGTGGCGCGTCACAGTGACGCCAAAGGTTATCAACCTTGCGCGCAACGTCGTGTTTGCCGTGCAAGGCCCCGATAAGGCGGAGATTCTAGCGCAAGTTTACGAGGGACCCCGCGACCCGGTTAAATATCCGGCGCAGATCGTGCACCCCGTTTCGGGCAGGCTGCGCTGGTTCGTCGACGAGCTCGCCGCCGGCATGCTTCGCGAGAAGACGCATTAAGCGCCTGATCCTCAACGCCGACGATTTTGGGATCGCGCCGGAAGTCAACGACGCCGTCGAGCGCGCCCATCGCGAAGGCGTCTTGCGCGCGGCGAGCCTCATGGTCGGAGCGCGAGCCGCAAGGGATGCAATCGAGCGTGCGCGGCGGATGCCGGCGCTCGCGGTCGGCTTGCACGTCGTTTTGGTCAACGGACGGCCCGTGTTACCGCCGGAGCAAGTGCCCGATCTGGTCGACGAACGCGGCGAGTTCTTCACCGATTTAGCGCGCGCGGGTTTTCGTTTCTTTTTTCGGCCGGGCGTGCGAAAGCAGCTGGCGGCCGAGATTCGGGCGCAGTTCGAGCGCTTTGCGGAAACCGGGTTGCCGCTCGATCACGTGGATGCGCAGAACCACATGCACGTCCATCCGACCGTCTTTGCTTTGATCCTGCGGATCGGGCGCGAGTTCGGAATGCGCGCGGTTCGCATCCCGCGTGAGCCGTCTGGCGGCACGCGGAGTATCGCGCCGTGGCTTGCGCTCATGCGGAGCCGCGCGCGGCAAGCCGGCGTCGTGTGCAACGACTACGCGTTTGGAGTCAACGAGGCGGGGGCGCTGACTGAGGAGCGCGTGCTGCGGATCCTCGGCGCTCTGCCCGACGGCGTGACCGAGATCTTCTTCCATCCGGCGACGCAAGCGTTTAGCGACGCGGACCACGGAACGGAGACGTTTCGCTGGGCCGAGGAGCTGGCCGCGCTGACGAGTTCGCGCGTGCGCGACGCGATTCGGAGTCACGGCATCGTGAGCACGACCTACGGCGAGCTCGCCTCCGCCGTGTCACCCTGAGCGGAGTCGAAGGGTGACATCGCCAATTAGCTTGACATTGCTCGTTATCGCGATTGCGGGTGCGGTCTATCTCGCGCTTGCAGTCTTGTGTCTTGCGGCTTTTGCGCGAAGACCGCCCGAGCTCGCGACGGAGTTCCTCCCCAGCATGACGCTGCTCAAGCCAGTCGCGGGTTTCGAGCCGGAGCTGTACGAGAATCTCGCGTCGTTTTGCAATCAGGAATATGACGAGTTTTTCGAGGTAATTTTCTGCCTGCCGGCACGCGATGATCAGGCGCTCGCCATCGTCGAACGCATCGTAGCGGACTTTCCATCGTGCCGCACGGCCGTCATGATCGGCCAGGCGACGGGGATGCTCAATCCCAAGATCGCGAACCTCGCCAAGCCGGGCGTGGAGCTGTGCGGCGAGATCGTCGTGATCTCCGACAGCGACATTCGCGTCGGATGCGACTACTTGCGCGCGCTGGCGGCCTCCTTCGCATCCGAACGAGTCGGCGCAGTGACGTGTCTTTACTCCGGCATGCCGAGCGATAGCGTCGTCGCCCGGCTCGGCGCCATGCAGATCGAAGACGGCTTCGCGCCGTCGGTGCTGGTGGCGCTGGCGCTCGGCAAACTGCGCTTCTGTCTGGGAGCGACGATGGCCGTGCGCCGGCGCGTGCTCGAAGCGATCGGCGGACTCGCGGCGCTCGGCCAACATATCGCCGACGATCACCGGCTCGGTGAGCTCGTCACGGAGAGCGGGTACGAGATCGAGCTCTCACGCTACGCCGTCGCAACAGGCGTTTTCGAGACGAACCTGACCTCGCTGTGGAGACACGAGCTGCGTTGGGCGCGCACGAACCTGACGCTCGCGCCGCTGGGCTACATCTTCTCCTTTTTGATGTACGCGCTGCCATTTGCGCTGCTCTATCTCGCTGTTTCGCGCAACCTCACCTGGGGACTACCGCTGCTCGCGATCGTCGCTGTGCTTAGGCTCGCCGTGCATTACTTGGCGAGGAGTGCGCTCCGAGCGACTCATCCTGACGACGCGTGGCTGATCCCGGTGCGCGATTTCTTGAGCCTGGCCGTGTGGGCAGCGAGCCTGTTCGGCCGAACGATTTATTGGCGCGACCGAGCGTATAATACCAAGTCTATGTGAGTTGCTTGGTCACCCTTCGACTCGCTGCGCTCGCTCAGGGTGACACCTATTTCGTCCTTCGACTCCGCTCGCGTAGTTTACCCTGAGCGTAGTCGAACGGCTCGCTGCGCTCAGGATGACATGGTGCATGTACTTGCTCAAAATATGCGCCCTGCGGGGTACTTAGTGCGATAGTGCTTTCGAGCCCAGGGTTTGGACGTTCACGCCGTTGTCGGTCAGGATCGTTCCTTCCACGCGCTGGAGCTCGACGACCGCCTTGTTGAGATCGGTCTGCGCCTGAAGCTCGCTGCCGCGCGCTTGCGCGAGCTCGACTTGACGCTGCAAGACGAAGAACGTATTTGATGCGCCGTTGCGGAACTTTCGAACCTCGCTGGCGTAGACGGCTTCGGCCGCCTCGCGTGATTGCCGCGCCGCGGAGAGCCGTGAGAGCGCCGACTGATAGGTCTGCAGCGCGTTCCGCGCCTCCGTTTCGATCCGCTGATCGAGGCCCTGCCGCTGAATTTGCGCCTGATCCTCTTCCTGTATCGCGATCTGTTTGAGCCCGCGAGCGGTGTTGCGCTCGAGCGGGAAATTGAACACGAGCGCGATGTTGAACGAAGGATACGCAAACGTCCACATGTTGTGAAACGCCTTGGTTTCGTTGCCCTGCGACTGCGGCGGCGGCGTCGGACACGAGAGCGTCGGCAGGTTACACGCCTGGGTCTCGAAGTTTGGCAGCGGTGCCAAGAGCCCGGCAAAGCCGTTGCTTGCGTACTGCACCACCAGATCCGCCTGCGGGAGCGCCTGATTTCGCGCGTACGCGCGGTCGATCTCAGCCTGCTTGCGCTCGTCGTTCACCTGCCTTACCTCGGGCCGAAGAAGCTCCGCCGCGGCGACGACGGCTTCGAGCTCGTTTGCGCTCGGCAAGAGCTGCGCGGGCGACGACGGCACCAAATTCGCTTTCCAGATCGGGTCGCCGGGATCCGCGACGATGAGGCTCTTGAGCTGCGTCTGCAGCTGCGAGACGTTTTGCAGCGCCGAAAAGACCTGCGCCTGAAAGTTGGCGACCTGCGTCTCGGATTCGACCGCGATGATCGGCGGCGCGGCGCCGTGCGCCGCGAGCCGGACGGCGCGCCGCTGCTGCTCCACCGCCTCGTTGAGCGCCTCTTCCTGGATCGCGACGTCGCGCCACGCGGCCACCAGGTCCCAATAGGCGTCTTCGACCTGCGCGAGCGTGTTCGACGCGTCGACGAGCGCCTGCGCCTCGCTGGAATCGGCGTCTACCACGGAGAGCTTGAGCGCGCGCTTGATCGCGTTCATTCCGAGGTTCTTCAGCAGCGGCTGGGTCACCGACAGGTTCAGCGAGGCCAAATAGTAAGGGTTGTACGTGTTGATGATGACGTTGTTATACGTTCGCGTCTGCGTGATGCCGAGCGCGTACTGCGTGCCGTTGACGCTTTGGCCGCTGACGCCGGATTGAAACGAGTACTGGTGCTGTACGATAAAGCCCGGACCCGTCGTGTAGAACGGCGCGGGAGTCGCGGTGACGCCCGGCCCCGGCGTGATCAAATACTTTCCTTGCACACCCGGCCCCGCGACGAACACATTCTCCGGCGGTAAGACGGAGTAGCTCGAAGACGGCTCGACGTGCAGCTGGACGTCGTAGTTCGCCTTAGCCTGCACGACGCGATAGCGCGCGATCCTCACGTTGGACGCTGAGATGGCGAGATTCGAATTCCGCAGCAGTGCCATCCCGATCGCGTCCTGGAGCGAGATTCCCACGAACGGCGTCTGCTCGACGCCGGCGATGCCCGGGCTGCTCGGCTCGACCTCGGGCGCATGGTATCCCGGGGCAACCGTCGGCGCGACCGGGAAATACGGCGACGGCATCTCCGTTGGCAGCACGGCGCGGCGCGGCAGCGTGCTGTCGAGCTGCGCCAGCGTCGGCTGAACGGGCAGCGCCGCCAGCGCGACGGCGCCGAGGGCAACGATCGCGGGTACGGTCCGAGCCCTTATGCGTCGCATCGTCTAATGCACCAGCGCCTGCGAACCGAGCGTCTGGAGATTGACGCCGTTGTCGCTGAGGATCGTTCCCTTGACGCGCTGCAGCTCCACGATCGATTGATTGAGCTGGGTCTGCGCCCGCAGCTCCAATCCGCGCGCCTGCGCGAGCTGCAATTGGCGCTGCAGCACCAGGAACGTGGTCGACTCGCCGTGGTGGAACATCCGAAGCTCGCTCGCGTAAACCGCCTCCGCCGTTTGACGCGCCTTGCGGGCGGCGTTGAGCTGCGCCAGGGCCGTCTTGTACGACTGCAGCGCGTTGCGGGCCTCGGCTCCGATGCGCTCCTGTACTTGTTGCATCAGGAGCTTCGCTTGCGTCGTCTCCTCGCTCGCGACGCCGCGCATCCCACGCGCGAGATTGCCCTGGATCGGATAGCTTACGACGAGCGCGACGTTGAACGCCGGGAATGCTCCCGCCCACATGTTGTGGTAGGCGAAGGGCATCGAGCCTTGCGTGTTCGGAGGTGGCGTCGGGCACGTGTTCGTGAACGCGCCGTTCGTGATCTTATTGCATTCGGAGACGAGAAAGCCGGGAACGGGAGCCAAAATTCCGGCGAAGCCGTTGCTCAAGTACTGGACCTGAAAGTCGGCCTGCGGCAACGACTGATTCGCGGCGAAGGCGCGATCGATCTCGGCCGAGAGCCGCTTGTCTTCCGCCTGCCGCACCTCCGGACGGTCGAGCTGCGCCACGGAGACGATCTGCGCCAGGTCGCCGCTCTCGGGAATCTGCTGCACCGACGTCGAGGGCACGAGGTTGGCGGTCCAAATGGGATCGGCGGGATCGGCGACGACGAGGCTCTTCAGCTGAATTTGAAGCTGCGAAACGGTCTGCAGCGCGGAGTAGACGTTGTTTTGGAAGTTCGAGACTTGCGTCTGCGACTCGACTGCGTCGATCGTCGGCGCGGCGCCGCGCCGCGCGAGCCGCACGTTGCTCTGCTGCTGCGTGATCGCCTCTTTCAGCGCCTCTTCCTGGATCGAGACGTTGCGCCACGCGGCCACGAGATTCCAATACGCGTTTTCGACCTGCGATATCGTGTTCGATGCGTCGATTAGCGCTTGAACCGAGCGCGCGTCGGCGTTGACGAACGCCAGCTTCAGCTGCCGCTTCGTCGCGTTCATACCTAAGTTCTTGAGTAGCGGCTGCGTCACCGCGAGGTTCAGCGTCGCGAGATAGTACGGGTTGTATGCATCGAAGACCGTGTTGTTATAGGTGCGCTGCTGCTGGATGCCGGCCTGGTAGGTCGTGCCGTTTACGGTCTGGCCGCCGATGCCGTATTGAAATGTGGACTGATGCTGAATGATGTTGCCCGGACCGGTCGTGAAGGTCACGCCCGGCGTGCCGCCCGGCGCCGGCGTGTATCTTCCCAGCTCGCCGGGCCCGGCTTGAAACGCGTTCTGCGGTGGGTTCACCGTGAAGCTCGACGACGGTTTGAGCTGGAGCTGCACGTCGTACGCACCCTTGTCGGCGACGATCGTGTAGCGCGCGATCCGGATGTTGGAGGCAGACACGGCTAAATTCGGGTTCTTGAGCAGCGACATCGAGATCGCGTCTTGCAGCGAGATCGCGACGAACGGCTGCTGCGTCACGCCGACGATCTGCGGCGCGCTCGGCGCGACTTTCGGCGCCGTATAACCGGGGGCGACGCTCGGCACGACGGGAAAGTGCGGCGACGGCATCTCCGTAGGGAGCGTGGCGCGACGCGGCAACGACTCGTCGATCTGCGCGGAGGTTCGCTGCACCGGCAGCGCGGCAAGCGCGATGGCGGCTGCCGCGACTGCGGCCGGAAGAATTCGTCCTTTCACTGTATTTGGCAATGCCTAACGCGCCAGCGCCTGGCTTCCCAGCGTTTGAACGTTCACCCCGTTGCCGGTCAGGATCGTGCCCTCGACGCGTTGTAGCTCGACGATCGACTGATTCAACTCGGTCTGCGCCTGGAGCTCGCTTCCGCGCGCCTGTTCGAGCTGCACCTGACGTTGCAGCACGAGATACGTGGTCGAGGCTCCATTGTGAAACTTCCGGACCTCGCTTGCGTACACGGACTCCGCGGCCTCGCGAGCCGAACGCGACGCGTTCAGCTTGGATGACGCCGACTGATAGGTCTGCAGCGCGTTGCGCGCTTCGGCGCCGATCCGCTCGTAGACGCCCTGCATCAGGATCTTCGCCTGCGTCGTCTCCTCGCTCGCGAGCCCGCGAAGACCGCGCGCGACGTGCCCCTGGATCGGATAACCGACGATGAACGCGATGTTGAACGTCGGAAAATAGCCGGCCCACATGTTGTGATAGGCGAATGCCATCGCGCCTTGCGTGTTTGGCGGCGGCGTGGGACACGCGGAAAGACCCAGGCCACCGGGGCTTGGACTGCGGGGAGTCGTGCAGTAGCCGCTTATAAACCCGGGAACCGGAGTCAGCAGTCCCGCGAATCCGTTGCTCTGATATTGCGCCTGGACGTCGGCCTGGGGCAGCGACTGATTCCTCGCAAACGCCGTGTCGACTTCGGCCGAAAGCTTTCTATCCAACGCCTGCCGAACTTCGGGCCGATTCTGTTGCGCCGCGGCGATGACTGCCGAGAGCTCTCCCGATCGGGGAAGCTGCTGCACCGACGTCGAGGGTACGAGATTCGCACGCCAGATCGGGTCGCGGCTATCCGCCGTCACGAGGGCTTTGAGCTCGTTCTGGAGCCGTGAGACTCGTTCGAGCGCAGAGAACACCTGATCTTGAAAGTTTGAGACCTGCGTCTGCGACTCGACCGCGTCGATCGGCGCCGCCGCGCCGCGTCGCGCAAGCCGAACGTTGCTGCGCTGCTGCTCGATCGCTTCCCTCAGCGCCTCTTCTTGGATCGCGACGCTGCGCCAGGCGGCGACGAGACTCCAATAGGTGTTCTCGACCTGCGATATCGTGTTCGAAGCGTCGACGAGCGTTTGAGCCGTGTCGGCGTCGGCGTTGATGAGAGCGAGCTTTAGCTGCCGTTTCCCGGCGTTCATGCCGGCGTTCTTGAGCAACGGTTGCGTGACCGCGAGATTCAGCGAGGCGAGATACTGCGGGTTGAACGCGTTGAAGAGGGTGTTGTTGTACGTGCGCTGCTGCTGGATGCCGACCTGGTACGACGTGCCGTTCTCGGTCTGGCCGTTGACGCCGTATTGAAAACCGGATTGATGCTGGACGATGTTGCCCGGACCGTTGGTAAAAATTGGTCCGGGTGTGTACTCGCCCTGTTCCCCGGGACCGGCCGCCAAGAAGTTCTGCGGCGGATTCACCGAGTAGCTCGACGACGGCTCCAAGTGCAGCGAGAGATCGTACGCGCCCTTGAGCTGCACGACGTTGTACCGCGCGACTCTGAAGTTCGAAGCGGAGACGGCCAGGTTCGGATTGCGCACCAGCGCCATCGCGATCGCGTCCTGCAGCGAGATGCCTACGAAAGGCTGCGCGGTGACGCCGACGATCGCCGGAATGCTCGGCGCGACCGCCGGCGCCGCATATCCCGGAGCGACGCTCGGCACGGCCGGAAGCACCAGCGTCGGAATTGCGGTCGGAAGCGTGGCGCGGGCCGGAAGCGTGTCGTCGGGCTGCGCGGAGATGCGTTGCCACGGCAACACCGCCGTCGCCAATGCTACGGTCGCAATCAGCGCGGAGAGCGCGCGGGTGGGGATCGTCCTCATTCCGTCATGACCGTTCCGATGCGCGGGCGGCGCAGCAAGAACACCAACGGCGCGAGCGCGATCGTGATCACCGCGACCCAGCGCGACGTATCGGCATACGATTGCACCGCCGATTGCGCGGATACTATAATCCGCAGGCGCTCCATCGTCGTGCGGTTCTGCACGCCGCCCTGACCGAGCACGAACTGTGACGTCGGCAGGCTCGCCAGCGTTTGCGTGCCGGCCAGCTCGGTCTGGTGGATCGTGAAGCCCCGCACGAGAAGCGTGATGAGAATGGCGGCGGCGACGCTCCCGCCGATCTGACGCGAGAGGTTGAAGAAAGCCGCCGTCGACGGGACCTCCTTATCGGGCACGCTTCCGATCACGGCGACCGAGAGCGGCACGAAGATCTGCGCCAAGCCGATTCCGCTGAGTATCAACGGAAACACCAAGCTGTGAAAGTCCGAGATCGGCGTCGTGATGCTCCCGAGCCACCAATTGGAGATCGCCAGCAAGACGAAGCCGAGGGCCGCCTGGATGCGCGGGTCGACGACTCCGCGCTGCGTGAGGATCGCGGTCAGTGGCGTGAAGCACAGCACCGCGCCGGCGCGAATCATGACCGTCGCTCCGGAGAGCGTCGCCGTAAAGCCGAGCGAGTTGATGAGATACTGCGGCAGAATGATGATCGAGCCGTAGAGGCTCACGCCGAGTATCGCGCCGAGGATGCTTCCCGCCGCGACCTGGCGCAGCCGCAAGACGCGCAGATCCACGATGGGAATCGACGAGCGTAGCGTCCACCAGACGAACGTCGCGAGGCCCGTGATCGACAGGAACGTGAACCATCGAATCCGCGCGTCGTCGAACCAGTCGTACTGCTGGCCGTTCTCTAACACGAACTGCATCGATCCCAAACCGACGCACATCAAGATCAACCCGATCCAATCGAGCTTGCGGTACTGCCCCTCTTGCGGATTGCGCAAGAAATTCCAGATGAGCGTTGCGGCGACGATGCCGACCGGAATGTTGACGAAGAAAATCCAGTGCCAATTCCAGTTGTCGGTGATCCAGCCGCCGATCACCGGGCCGAGCGCCGGCCCGACGATCACGCCCAGCGCGAAGACGCCCTGAGCCTTTCCCTGCTCCTTGATGCCATAGGTGTCGCGCAGGATCGCTTGCGAGGTCGCGATGAGACCGCCCCCTCCGAGGCCCTGAACCAGCCGCCAAAAAACGAGCTGACCTAGGCTATTCGAAAGGCCGCACATCAGCGACGCAATCGTGAAGATGACGATCGAACTAAAGAAATATTGGCGCCGGCCGAAGCGTGCGGCGAACCAGGGGTTGAGCGGGATCACGACGACGTTCGCGATGAGATACGCTGTGACGACCCACACGCCGAGGTCCACGCCCACGCCGAAATTGCCCTGAATGTTCGGCAGCGATACGTTGACGATCGTTACGTCGATGATCTCGAGCAGCGTCGCGGTGATCACCGCGATGCTTATGATGACCCTGCGCCAGCCATGCTCGACGACCGGGCTCTCGAACGTACCGCCGAACATACTTCGACTCCGCTCAGTACGGGCCGGTTACTTCACGCTTACGTAGGTCTCGACGCTCATCCCGGGCCGCAGCGGCAGATCGGAACGCTGCTCGTCGACCTCGATGCGCACGGGAATGCGCTGCGTCACCTTCACGAAGTTGCCGCTCGCATTCTGCGCGGGCACGAGCGCGTACGTATTCTCCGAAGCCGGGTTGATCGAGGCGACGTGTCCCCTGAACGTTACGCCCTTGTAGGCGTCGACCTTGATCTCGACGGGCTGCCCGACTCGCATCCGGCCCATCTGCGTCTCTTTATAGTTTGCCGTGATGTAGATGCGATTCGGGACGATCGTGAGCAGCGTCAGGCCCGCGCCGATCGTCTGCCCGATCTCGGCGCTCTTCTGCCCGATGTAGCCGTCGGTCGACGCGTAGATGTGCGTGTAGTTGAGATTCTGCTTCGCCAGATAGAGCTGCGCCGCCGCGGCCTCGACCTGACTTGGATCGGACGCCTGCGCGAGCTTGCCTTGCGCGGTCGTCACCTGACCGGAGGCCGCCGCGACGCCCGCGTTGGCCGCGGCTACCCGATCCTGCGCGGCCGCGAGATTCGCTTCCGCGACGGTCACTTGATCCTGCGCGCCGCGCAGCTGCGCCGCAGCTCCCGCGTTCTGCGCGCGCGCCGCGTCGAGCGATTGCGATGCGACGTCGCCGGTGCTGACCAAGGACGAAGCCCTCGACAGATCGGCTGACGTCTTATTGTACGCTTGCTGTGCGGCGGGAACTTGCGCTTGCGCGGCACGGAGCTGCGCCTGAGCTTGATTCACGAGGGATTGCGACATCGGCACCTGCGCCTGCGCGGTTTCGATCTGACCGCCGGCCGAGGTCACGCCGCCTTGCCCTTGTTCGGTGTTGGCGCGCTGGTTCGCAATCGCAAGATCGTATTGTGCCTGCGCTTGGCGCAGCTTGGCGAGCTCGTCTTTGTTGTCGAGGACGATGAGGAGCTGTCCACGCCGTACCGGTTGATTCGTATCGACCAAGATCTGATTGATGCGCTCGGGAATTTTGCTGGTAACGGCGGCCTCGTCGGCGGCGACGTGCGCGTCATCCGTGCCCTCGTGGGAGAGCATGAAACTCAACCACGGCAGGCCCCAGATCAGCGCGAGCACGACGACGATCGCGGCTCCGATCAAGAAGAAATAGCGCCGGCGCGGGCGCGAGCGAGGCTCTTCCGAATCGGGACGCTGGGTCTCTTCGGGCGCGGCCCTGCCGGGACCGTTTCGCTTCCGCTCGATGACGGTCTGTTTCTGATCTGCCTCGCGCGTGTCCATTACGAGTTCCTTACCCCGTTGAGAAAAACGTCGACGTAGTAGCGTAGCGCTTCCTCGGGTTCGCCCCGGTGAAGCAGTGACTCGGGAAACTTCTTCCGTCCCAACGCGTGCATGAAGACGAGTCCTAGGAAGACCATTGCCAATTTCTGCGGGTCGCCGCTCAGGTCGCCGGCGCCGACGCGCCGTTGCATGAACTGCGTCAAGACGGCCAATATCGCCAGCTGCGGCTGCCACGCGGTATCCGCGAAGATGTCCTTCTCGTACTCTTGCTCGACGAGCGACCAGCGAATCATGTCTTGCAGCGCTTCGAAGCGCGCGAACATTGTGCGCGCGAGCGTCAGGAGGTCGTCGGCGATATCGCCGGTGCACTGCGCCGCGACGTCGGCGAGCTGCATGTATCCGCAAAAGTGCTGGGCGGTGGCGACCAGGAGCGCCTCCTTCGTCCCAAAATGCCGGAACAGCGTCGCCTCGTTGACGCCGGCGACGTCGGCGATCTCGCGAGTAGTAGCGCCGCGCTTACCCTTGCGTCCGATGACTTCGCGCGCGGCAACGAGAATTCGTTCGCGAGTCTCTTCCGGCGAGGCCGACCTTCCGACCTCGGTCATCCTGCGCGTCTCGATCACGGCGTTGCCGCCCCCGTTTGACCGACCGGCACGTTCGTTTGGTACGCTCCATACGACGCGTCGGCGACGGCGTGCACGTACGGGATGTTGATCGTGCCGTGCTGCTGCGCGAGCACCGAATAGTTCCCCTCGAGGCGGTACTGTTGCGTCATCGTAATCTTGCCGCCATTGGTGTAATACCATTCCATCTGCACCAACGAATAGTCCACCGAATCGACGTAGGCCAGCGTGTGATCGAGGATGTCGCTGTGGATCTTCTTGGTGAGGCGCAGCACGATCATCGGACGGCCCTGCAGTAAGCTGGTTCCCGCAAGGGTGATATTCTGGTTTTTCTCCCACGCCTTCGGATTGCCGACATCATCGAAAAGACGTTGGAAGCCGCGCGCATAGCTCGGCATCCGATCGAAAACGACGACGTAGGTATCGGGCCGATTGAAGTAAGACGTTCCATCGAGTTTGGGCGCGAGGAAGGGGAAGTTCAGCATCCTGATATTCACGTGCACGCGCGCACGATAGGATTGCAGCGTGGGGTTGCGCTCGGACATCTTTTGGATGATCGTCCACGCACTGGTGGGTCCAACGGGCGCCGCAATGTCTGGGTTCTGGGCACCAAGCGTGGTCAGCGAAAGCGCGACTGCGAGGAGTATGGCTTTCATGTCGTTACGCGGCCTGCGGCTGCACCACCGCAAAGACCCGATCCAGCGCCGTTACCGAAAGGGTGCGAAGCACGTCGGCCCGGGTCGAGCGCAGCGCCAGCTCGCCGCCCGCGGCGCGCGCGCGCCGCAACAGCGAGATCAGGCCACGAATCGCCTCGGTGTCTAGGACGCCGACGGCATCGAGATCCAAAACGACGCGCGCGGCTCCCTCTTCCAACGCCGCGAGCACGGCGGCTTCAAGCGCCGGATACTCCCGGGGACGATACTGAATGACGGGTTCCATACTTGATCTAACAGCCTCGCGGGACTTTTTGACGTTGCAAGTGAGTACTTGCACGCAGAGTCTAGCATGGGCCCTCGATGAATGCAAGTGCTTACACGCACTCGCCTGCTTTAGCTAGGGGGTCGAGTTGTCCGCCGTCTTGCGGCGGTGGTGCCTCCGGCCTCCAGATCCCTCGCCTCCGGCGGGGCGGAAACCCTGCGCCGTTGCCTGGGACGGGCAGAGATACTCGCCGCGCTTGGTCTTGCCGTAGGCGGGATCGCCGGGCTCGTGGTACACCTTCGAATTGAGGTTGACCCAGACGGCTTGGACCGCACCGCAGTCCGGGATCGTCGCATTGGAGGCGCCCCCCGCCGGCATCGCGGGCTCAGCCGAGACCTCACTCTTTGTTGCATTCGTCGCGTTCGAATTGCTTGATTTACCACCGCCGCAAGCGGTGAAGCCAAACAGGGCGATCGCCATGACGGAAATCAGTCCGATGGTGCGTGTATTCATATGAGGCGCTTCGCGACCGCATTAATCGCGTCCCGGGCACGACGCGCGAGCGGCGACGGCTCGCCGACGAAGACACGCCGTCCGTCGACAAAGGTCGCCTGCACCCACGCATCTTCCCCGCGGTAGACGAGCGCGTTGCAGGGCGGCGACCAGTCGTCGATCTTCGCAGCGTCGAGGACGACGTAGTCGCCCGGCGATCCCGCGACCAGATCGCCGCCGCTGACTCGCAGCGCCTGCGCGCCTTGCGCCGTCGCCATAGAGTAGGCCTGACGCGCACTCAACGCGGCGCCGTCGAGGTGAAGTATCTTTTGGAGCAGCGCAGCCTCGCGCATCTCGTCGATCAGCGAGGGCCGCACGTCCGCGTCGGTTCCGAGCCCTGTCGGGATGCCGAGCTCCTGCAATCGCTTCACGTCACAGATTCCGTCGCCGAGGTACTGATTGGTCATCGGATTGTGGACGACGCGCGCGCCGCGCTGAGCGATGATCCGGCGTTCTTCGTCGGTAAGGTAGATCGCGTGGATGGCGACGGTGCGCTCGTTGAGCGCGCCGAGCCGGTCGAGCAGTTCGATTGGCGTGTGACCGAACTTCCTCAACGTTTCCTCGCCTTCATAGGGCGCCTCGGCGACGTGGACGTGCAGCATGCAGTTCGTGACGCGTGCAAACTCGGCCGCGGCCGTAACCATCTCATGGGATGCGGCGTGCAGCGAATGCGGCGCAACGCAGACGTTTGCGTCGGGGTAGCGCTCTTGCAGGTCGCGCGTGCGTTCCGCGGCTACGTCGATGCTCTCTCGAAACGCGGCCGGCGCGTAGTCGGCATCCATCCACGTGCGCGCCAGGACGAGCCGAATGCCGGTGTCGCGCGCCGCCCGGATCGCCGCCTCCGCGTGCGCGTTGCCGGCGCCGTTCAGGTAGAAGAATTCGGCGACGGTGGTGATCCCGGCGGAGAGCATCTCGCTGAAGGCCGCGACGAACGTCCAGTACACATCGTCCGCAGTAAGCTGCGGAACCACTCGGTAGAGCGCATCGTTTCGCCATCTTCGGAACGGCCAATCGTCGGCCCAGCCGCGCAGCAGGATTTGGTAAGCGTGGCTGTGCCCGTTGATGAAACCGGGGACGATCAGCCGATCGGCGGGGAATGCTCGCGCGTCGAGATCGCGCGCCTCATCGCGCACGTCGCGAAACGTGCCGGCCGCGACGATGTCGCCGTCGCGTATGACGAACGCGTAGTCTTTGCGCAGCTCGCCGGCGACGAGCGCGCGCGCGCAGCGTACGAGCTCGCTAACGTTTTTCATCCCAAGCCCGTCGAAGGACGACAAATGCGGCCGTCCTTCACTACTAACGCTGCGAGGTTGCCGCCGAACTGCCAGCCGAACTCGTCGGGCGAGCCGATTCGCAGAGCCACGAAATCGGCGGGCCCTCCCACGCGGATGCTACCGGCGTCGGCGCGCAGCGAGTGCGCCGCCGCGCGGGTAACGCCGTAGAGCGCCTCCGCAGCGCTCAGGCCGAAGAGCTTTCGGCCGTAATACGCCACGGTCTGCAAATTGAAACACGGCGAGGTGCCCGGATTGTAGTCGCTCGCTACAGCGACCATTCCACCAGCTTCGAGCAGCTCGCGCACCGGCGCGCGCTGCGGCAGGTCGAGATAGGCGATCGTCGCCGGACACGCGACGGTCACGATGCCGTGTTCAGCGATGGCGCCCACGTCGTACCTGCGAATGTAGTTGCAGTGGTCGACCGCGTCGACGTCGAGATGCGCGGCCATCTCCGCTGCGCCGCCGTAGGCCATCTCGTCGCAGTGCACGCGCAAGCGCATGCCCGCGAGTCGCGCCGCGTCTAAGTAGCGTCGCGTCTGCTCCGGCGAAAAGAATCCCGGCTCGCAAAAAGCATCGGCATAGACCGCGCCGTGTGCTACGGCCGCGGGGATGACCTGATCGATCAAGTAGTCGACGAACCGTTCCTCGACCGTAAACTCCGGGGGCAGCGCGTGCGCGCCGAGAAACGTCGCGATCAGGCGCGGCACGTCGGGATCGTCGCGATGCGCGGCGATGAGGTCGAGCAACGCCGATTCGCCGGGCTTGTGCAGCGCATAGCCCGTTTTGGTTTCGAGCGTCGTCGTACCGTGGGCCAGCATCAGCTGCAGCCGCGGCCTAACCGTGTGCTCGTAAAAAGCCGCGGGATCCAGCAGCGCCTGGCGCGTGCACTCGATCGTGTGCAGCATTCCGAGCGACGGCTGCTCGCCGCGCAGGCGCGCCGCAAAGTCGGGCTCGCGATCGCCCGCGAACAGCGGATGGGCGTGCGCGTCGACAAACCCAGGAAAGACGACGCAGTCGCTCAGGTCAACGGCGTCCCCCGTCACCTTCAGCGACGGAATGATTTCGACGACTTTGCCGCCCTCAACGACTAACGCAGCATCATCGATGCGCCCCAGCGCCTCGAACGTAATACCGTTCTGCGGTGCGTTCGTATCGCAGGTCACGATCGTCCCCGCGCGGACGACTAGGGTCTGCCGCTTGGTCACGATCCTTTCGCGTCGTCCTTCGTCAGCGAGCCGGTTAAAGGCGCCAGTCGATGCCCTTCGCGTCCGCCGTTTCGATCGCGATCTCGTAACCCGCGTCGGCGTGACGCACCACGCCCATGCCAGGGTCCGTCGTGAGCACGCACTCGAGACGCGCGCGCGAATCGTCAGAGCCGTCCGCGACGACGACCATCCCCGCGTGCAGGCTGTATCCGATCCCGACGCCGCCGCCGTGATGGAAGCTCACCCAGTGCGCTCCGGCCGCCGTGTTGAGCAGCGCGTTCAACACCGGCCAATCGGCGATCGCATCGCTCCCGTCTTTCATGCCTTCCGTTTCCCGGTATGGGGAGGCGACGCTCCCCGTGTCGAGGTGATCGCGTCCGATCACGACCGGCGCCTTCACCTCACCCGTGCGCACGAGCTCGTTGAATGCGAGGCCGGCCTTGGCGCGGTCGCCGTAGCCGAGCCAGCAGATGCGCGCAGGCAATCCTTGAAGCGCAACTCGCTCGCGCGCAAGCCGAATCCAGCGCGCCAGCGACGCGTTCTCGGGAAAGAGTTCCAGCAGCTTCTCGTCGCAACGGGCGATGTCGCTCGGGTCTCCGGAGAGCGCAACGAAGCGAAAGGGTCCGGAGCCGCGGCAAAATAACGGGCGTATGAACGCCGGAACGAATCCGGGGAAGGCGAAGGCGCGCGCGAATCCGGCGCGTTGCGCCTGGGTGCGAATGTTGTTGCCGTAGTCGAAGACGATCGCGCCGGCGTCCAAGTATCGCACCATCGCCTGCACCTGTGCGCCGCAGCTCTCCAAGGCGCGCCGCTGGTACTCTTGCGGCTCGCGCTTGCGCAGGTCGGCGGCTTCTTCAAGCGTGATACCTGCCGGAACGTAGCCGTCGAGCAGATCGTGCGCCGACGTCTGATCGGTCACCGCGTCGGGCCGGAAGCCGAGATCGTAGAGCTCCGGGAACTCGACCGCCGCGTTTCCTTCATATCCGACTGAAAGCGCCTCGCCCGAGGCGCGCGCGCGCTCGACCTCCCGCAGCGCCTCTTCGCGCGAATCGACGACGCGATCGAGATAGCGTAGCTCGCGGCGCCGTTCCAGGCGCGCCCGATCGACGTCGACGATGAGACAGATGCCGTGGTTCATCGTCACCGCGAGCGGTTGAGCGCCGCCCATCCCGCCGACGCCGGCCGTCAAAGTTACCCGGCGCTCGAGCGTGCCGCCAAAATGCTGCCGCGCCAGCTCGGCAAAGGTCTCGTAGGTTCCCTGCACGATGCCCTGCGTACCAATGTAGATCCACGAGCCGGCCGTCATCTGGCCATACATCGTTAAGCCTTGCGCCTCCAACTCACGGAAGACGCTCCAATCCGCCCACTTCGGCACGAGATTGGCGTTTGCGATCAGCACGCGCGGCGCGCGCGAATGGGTGGTGAAAACCGCGACCGGCTTGCCGCTTTGAACGATCAGCGTCTGATCTTGGCGCAGCCGCCGCAGCGTCCGGACGATTGCGTCAAAGGCCTCCCATGAACGCGCGGCTCGACCGTTGCCTCCGTAGACGACCAGATCGTCCGGGCGTTCGGCGACCTCGGGATCGAGATTGTTCATCAACATCCGCAACGCGGCTTCTTGCGGCCATCCCATACAGGAGATCTCGGTGCCGCGCGGCGCTCGCACCGCGCGCGGTCCGGCAACTACGCTCATAGCGGGTCATCCTTCGACTCCGCGATGCGCGCTCCGCTCAGGATGCCGCCGCTGCTCAGAATGACACCGCTCCGGCTTAACGAACCATCATATATGGAACGCTCGTTGCGCACTTCTCTCCTGTTTCTTTTGATTGCCGGCGGAGCAACTCTCGTGCCGGCAGGCACGTTGGCCGGAACGACCGGCGCGATTACCGGAATCGTCGTGAGCGCGGCGGGAGCGCCGATTGCCGGCGCCCGCGTGACGGCGGAGAGTCCGTCGCAGACTCTCACCGTCACGACCGACGCGTCGGGCCGCTTCTCGATGCTGTCGCTAGCGCCGGACACCTATACGATCGAGGCTTCGAAGACGGGCTTCGAAACGGTAGCGGTCACCGGGGTGTCCATTTTTGCCGATCAAGTGCAGACCATTCGCGTCACGCTGGCGCCCTCGTTGAAGACGATCGCGCGCGTGACGGCGCGGTCGTCGATGGACCTCGTCAAGCCCGGAACGACCACCGACGTCTACTCCGTGAATGCGGCGGTCACCCAGGCCGCTGCCGGCGTCGGCGGCGGCGGGAACCTCAACAACGCCTATTCGGCGATCGCGACGGTCCCCGGCGCGTTCGTTCCACCGAATCAGCAGGGCTGGAACCAAACGGTCTACATTCGCGGCGGCAACTTCGATCAGGTGGGATACGAGTTCGACGGCGTTCCGGTAAACCGGTCGTTCGACAACTATCCGGGCAGCACGGCGGGAACGCTGGGACAGCAGGAACTGCAGGTTTATACGGGTGGCGGAACGGCCGGCGAAAGCGCCTCGGGTCTGGCGGGCTTCATCAATCAAGTCATCAAGACCGGGACCTTTCCGGGATATGCTAACGTAAGCGGCGGCATCGGAACCCCGACCTTTTACCACAACTTGCAGGTCGAGGTCGGCGGCGCGACCCCCAACCGAATGTTCTCCTACTACGCCGGCATAGGCGGCTATAACCAAGACTACCGCTACCTCGACCAGTTCAACGGTTCGAATCTCGGCCTCGTTTGGGGCATTCCGGCGATTGCCGATAATACGACGAGCCTGTTCTTCGGGGGCGTCTATCCGATCTGCGGGTACAAACCGCCGAGCGGTGCGGGCGGTTACTACAACGGTCCCAATCCATCGCCGATCTGGGATCCGTTCGGGCTCAATCCCGGGCAGAACGGATTCGCGAAGCTGCCGGTCAACACGCTCAACAGCAACGGTCTCGGCAACGATCCCGGCTGCTACCAGACGGTTACGCCGGCGTATACCGCGTTCGGCGTTTCGAACATCGCCGACCGCGAGAGCGTCGTCAATCTCCACATCGGCATCCCGCACCGGCACGACCCCGGACGCGACGACGTCCAGGTACTCTACAACGTCACGTACCTACAGACGCAGTTCTACAGCTCGCAAAACGATCTCGGTCCCCACGTCATCACGCAGCTCAGCCAGCTCTTCTTCGGTCCGCAGTATCCCGTTCCGGAGTATTGGCCCGACTTCATCACCTGGCCGACAGGCACGCACTTCGGACAGAACCCAACGGGCGTGAAGCCGGTCCCCTATTTTGATCCCGCTTCGCCGGGAAACCGCTGCGCGAACGTCAATCCGTACCAGACTCCGGGAACGCCGCCGATCATCTCCGGCGCATGCCCGGGGGGCACGTGGTCCGCGGTGCCGGCCGCCAACCGCGACGGGGTTTCGAATAACGCCGCGATCGCCAAGGTCCAATTCCAGCACAACATGGGGTCGAACGCGTACTTCCGCATCTACGGATACTCGTTCTACTCGGATTGGCTGCAGGCGGGACCACTGAGCTGGGGCACGCCGTTTAACGGATTCGGTGCCGACAGCTTCGACTACGAGCTCGAATCGCACACCCGCGGCCTATCGGGGACGTACGCAAATCAGCTGAGCTCACAACACCTCCTGACCTTCGACGCGAACTACATCACGGCGACAACGAATCGCTACAACAACACCAACTTCAACAACGGGCTCACGACGATCGCCACGAACCTCACAAAGGGCAATGAGTGCATCGCGTGGCATGGCGGGCGGCTTGGCGGCGAGAACTACCAGCAGGGTCAACCGGCGCCGTGCAACAGCAATCTCACGAGCGGAACCTTCACCGACCCTCAGCCCGGTCCGACCATCCCGGGGGCAAACTGGCAGATTACCTACACCGGAAACTCGGGCTTCGTCAACAACGTCACGCCGAACTTCACGGCACTCGCGCTGCAAGACCTGTGGACGCCGACCGATAGACTGAACGTCAATCTCGGCTTGCGCGACGAGATCTACGAATACAATCTCGCAAATACGTCCAACAACGGTCAGAACTTCTGGTTCTTGGCGGGTCAGCGCGAGTTTTGTTACAACCCGGTGACGCTCGCTCCATACGTCATTCCGCAGCCCCCGGCAAGCGGCCGGCCCGCGGTTCCGTTCGTCGGTTTCAACTGCCCGATCGACCGTTCGATTCCGGCGCATCCGGTACAGACCGTCCATCCCGACGGCAAAGACGGTCACTTGTTGCTCAGCGACAACTACACGCCGACGCTGACAGACTACGCCTTCACGCCGAGTCTAGGCATGACGTACACGCTCAATCCGGATACCGTGCTGCGCCTCTCGGCGGGGCGCTACGCGCAAGAGCCGCAGACGTACCAAGTTCAGTACAACGCCAAGGACAACAATCTCGCGTACGACCTCTTCCAAGCCTGGTGGCAATACGGCTACACGACGCCGAAGCACGATCCACTGGTGCAATATTCCGACAACTACGACTTCTCGTACGAGCGCCGGTTCAAAGGCACCGACATGTCGCTCAAGGTGACGCCGTACTACCGTTACGCAACCAACCAGATCTACAGCATCGGACTTCCGTTTGGGCTCTCGGGTGGCCTCAACTCGGGCGTCGAGCGTGTCGACGGTTTCGAGACCGAATTCACAAAGGGCGATTTCAACAAGAACGGCCTGTCGTTCCTGATCTCCTACACGTACACCAACGCCGCAGAGCGCTGGGCGAACTATCCGGGAACGGCGATCAATCCGATCGATCAGTACAATCAGAACATCGCCAACTTCAACGGCCTGACGAAGGCCGGCGGCGGCTCACGCTGCTACGAAAACAACAGCGCCGGGAACGTCTTCCCGGATCCGCATTGCGTTCAGCTGAAGCCCGGTTTCAATCCGCCGATTTTTAATCCGTACTACTCGATGGCGCCGCAGCCGACACTCGATCGCAACGGCTGGTATCCGGTCGGGTTGGACTTCGCGTACCTATCGCCGAACGTGCTGGCCGCCGTCGTCAACTACCGGCACAATAAATTCGCGATAACGCCGGCGCTGACATTCAACGAAGGATCGCTTTACGGTAATCCCAGCGACGTGCTCGGCATCGACCCCCGCGTCTGCACCAGCAACTCGGCCGGCTTCATCAACTCGCCGATTCACACCAAGAACCCGCTGCAGGCCGACTACACGACGTGTGCCTTGGCCGCGACGCAGAACGGCACGTCCCCGGGCGAGCTCTTCATTCCCAACCCACAGACCGGCAGTTTCGACGCGTTTGGCGCCTTCCGCCAACCGAATCAGCTGAACTTCAGCGTGCAGCTCGGGTATCAGATCAGCCCGCGCATCAAAGTAAACGCGCTGCTGGCAAATCTCGTGAACGCGTGCTTCGGCGGCTCGTCCGAGCCCTGGACGAAGCAGTTTCCGCCCAATAGCTACACGTGCGGATACCAGTCGAATTTCTACTACGTCTCCAACTTCTACAACGGAGTCTCGCCGAACGACCGTGGCGCCAACGGCGTCCCCCTCAATCCGGCGTTCAAACAGTCGTTCACTCCGGCATACGCCGACACGAACGCGTTCGTGCTGCCGAACCCGTTCAACGCCTACTTGCAGTTCAACGTTACGTTGTGAGGCGGCGGCCGACGGCAGCTTCGGCCGCCTCGACTAAGCGCTGCGACGCGATGAGCTCGCGCGCGGCGGCGATATCCGGAGCCGGCGAGCGATCCTCGGTCCACCGCGCGATACGCTCGCGCGTCACTCGATAGGCGGCGTCCGTTCCGGCCCCCGAGCGCAACGGCCGGCGGAGATCGGTTGCGGCGCACGCGGCGATGAGCTCGCACGCCAGCGCGCCTTCGACGTTGTCGAGCGTGCGGCCGAGGTTATTGGCCGAGGTCATGCCCATGCTGACGTGATCTTCTTGGCCGGCTGAGGTCGGTATCGAGTCGACGCTCGACGGCCATGCCAGTCCCTTGTTGTCGTTGACCAGCGCCGCGGCCGTATACTGGACGATCATCAGGCCCGACTGCAGGCCGCGGCGCTCGGTGAGGAAAATCGGCAGGCCGCGATCCTCCGCGTTGAGGAGCAGGTAGAGGCGACGCTCCCCGATCGAGGCGAGCTCGGAAACGCTGAGCTTCATGAAGTCGATCGCGAGCGCGACGGGCTCGCCATGAAAGTTTCCGCCCGAGACGATCTCTCCGTCCTCCGGGAAGACGAGCGGATTGTCGGTCACCGAGTTGGCCTCGATCTCGGTGACGCGTCGAACGTGGGCGATCGAGTCTCGTACGGCGCCGTGCACGACCGGAATGCAGCGGAACGAATAGGGATCCTGAACCCGATCGCATTCGGCGTGCGACTGCACGATCTCCGAGCCGGCGAGCAACGCACGAAGGTTCGCAGCGACGCGCTCCTGCCCGGGATGGGGTCGCAGGTCGTTCAAACGGCGATCGAAGACGCGCTCGGTGCCGAGATAGGCTTCGAGCGACATGGCGCCGATCAGATCGGCGGCGGCCGCGAGCCGCTCGGCGCGCAACACGCCAAGAGCGGCGATGCCGGTCATCACCTGCGTCCCGTTGATAAGGGCGAGCCCTTCCTTAGCCCCGAGCTCGATCGGCTCGAGTCCCGCGCGCCGCAGCGCGATGGCGCCGGGAAGCCGCTCGCCGCGGTAGACGGCCTCGCCTTCGCCGATCAGCACGAGCGTCATGTGTGCGAGGGGCGCGAGGTCGCCGCTGGCGCCAACGGAACCTTGGCACGGCACGACTGGAGTAACGCCGCGCGCCAGCATCCCGACGATTAGGTCCAACGTCTCGGGCTTCACGCCGGAGTGTCCCGCGGAGAGCGAGTTGACCCGCAGCACGCTCGCGGCCCGCACGATCTCGGAGGCTAGCGGCTCACCGGTTCCCGCCGCGTGGCTGCGGACCAGATTGAGCTGCAACGCCACGGCATCCGCGGGGTCGATCGAAATGCTGGCCAGGCGTCCGAAGCCAGTCGTGACGCCGTAGATCGGCTCGCCGCTGGCAAACCGGTTCTCGACAAACTCGCGCGCGCGGGCGACGCGGGCGCGAGCTGCGGGCGCGACGTGCACGGGCGCACCGCCGGCCACGGCCTCGATCGCTTCCAGCGTGAGATGGTGCCCGTCGATCTCGACGGTCTGCGTTGCCGCGGTAGCCATAAGGTTTACGCCTTAAAGTTTCGACCAGTCGGGCTGGGGCGGCCTCGCGAACGGGGGACCGTTTTGGATGACGATCGTCTGATGGTCGCGGAGCGCTATCGCGCGCGGATCGCGGCCCTGCCAAGGTTTGTTGTCGATCCAAATCGCGAGGCGCTGCCCGTGCGGCGCGATCAGTGACGCGGCCCGAGTCCAGCTCAGCTCGGGACCCCAAATATCGAAGAACTCACCGAGGGTGAAGCCGCGCTTTACGGGTGACTCGATGTGTATGATGCCGTCGCCGCTATGCGTGTGCATCCAATAGAGGCAGACCCCTCCTTGCGGAATGCCGATTCCGGCAGGCACGGCGACGGCACGGCCGCGGTTGAAGAGCGACAGCGAGGCGTGAACGTGCTCGACCGCGCCCTCTTCGCGATCGCACTGAATGCCATCGATCGGCAGTCCGCCAAAGAAACTCTGCGCGAGTGCGATCAGCGCCATCAGTACCTGCATGAGCGTTGCTGTTCGCGGTAACTCGCGAGCCACCCGCGCGAAACAACCGTGCGCGCTTTCGTGTGCATAACGAAAAAAACTTGTGGACAGCTTGTGAATTCGCCGGAGAGAGCGCTTGTCGGTAACACATAAAGCGTGTTACGATGCACAGGCTTCGAACCTCATTCGGAGTGCGACGTGCGTATCGTTCGCGACCGATGATAGCTGCGAACCCGTTGCGATGAGCAACGATCGCGTGCAGAGGTCAAACCGCCTACCGGCGTCGGTGGGGCTCCTCTAACGAGAAGCCAAACAGGTGAGGAAGGTGAGTGAATACGTCGGAACCCGTCGAGCAATCGACGGGTTTCGTTATTTCGCGGGCTGGGGGGACTCTAGTATTTGGCCGCGATCTCTTTTGCGAGGGCGGCGATCCGCGTCCGGGCGGCACGGGGTCCGACGATCTCCGCCTGCGCGCCCCAACCGAGTACCCAGCGCACGAGCTCGTCGACGTCGCCGACGCGGTACGTGATTTCAGTCGATCCGTCCTTCGCCTGTTTGAGGCGGCGCTCCGCGACGACCCGGGCGGCGATCGCGGCCTTCGCGACGCGCGGCGCGAAGCGCACGCGCACGTCGGTCGTATGGTCGGCGTGCAGCACGCCGCTGATCGAGGCCGCGGCGTAGGCCTCGACGTTGAAGTCGTCGGGGCGCTGAAAAGTTTTTGCGAGCACGAGCGGTTCGCTGATGCTGTCGACGGCGAACGTTCGCTTGTCCTTGCGAGTGTGGTCGTAGGCGACGCAGTATACTCGGCCGGCGTTGACGATGAAGCCGTACGGATCGGCGACGCGCGAGCTGGCCTTGCCCTCCTTGTCCAGGTACGAGAAGCGGACGCTGCGCGAAGCCCGCTCGGCAGATGAGAGCAGAGCGAAGGCGCGCTCACCCTGTTCGTCGAGACGGATCTCGGAGAGTCGGAACGCGACCGGCGATACAGCCTCGACTCGCGCTCGCGCGCCGCTTCCGGCACTGCCGACGAGCTTCTCGGCAACCTCCTCGATCGACGCGCCGATCGTGCCGCCGATGCTGGCGCTCAGGGAACGCAGCGCGACGAGCCCGAAGAGCTCGCCGCTCGTGAGGTCGAGTCGCTTGAGGCTGTATCCCTCGGCGAAGCGATATGCGTTCGCCGCGCGATCGAAGTAGAGCGGGAATCCCGCGTCGCCGAGAATCGCGAGGTAACGGCGCAGGCTGCGCGTGCTCGGCCGCCGTCCGCCCTCGGCGATGCGATCCTTGAGGTCTTCAAATGAGTGCCTGCCCTGGTCGATGGCGTTGAGCAATCGCACCAGCAGCACGGCTTTGGACTCGCCCTCGCCGATCATCGCGTCGGCGAGGACCCTGAGGGCTTGGGGAAGCAGCCGTCGGGGGCGTTGATCGCGGGAGCCTTGGGTTGCGGCGGCGTGCCGCTGACGCCGATCTCGACCGGATAGAATGAACCGCCGTCGGTCATCGTCTGCACGACGGCATGATACGTCTGCCCGGGCGTCAGCTCGAACTCAGAGATTTGGTATGGGGTGGGAGCACGCACGCAGCCGACCTCGACGAGCTCTCCGTTGACGAGAAAGCTGCCGCGCGCCGGACCGGCGAGGGGCTTGAGATAGAGATACGCGGTCGCCGGCGCGTCGCCCGGATCGTTTAGGGTGACGTCGATGGTGTGCGATACGCCATAGTCGCCGTAGTCGTGGCCCGTCGCGCCCGGATCGGCGCTGGGCGGCGTGGGATCCGCGTCGCCGATGACGACGGTGGCGTTGGGGCTCCCGGCGGCGTAGTTGAGCGCGCTCGAGCCAAAGCCGCCGATCGCAAAGACGCCCGTGCGGTGGTGCCCGTCGCCGGGAAGCACCGGCCCGTCGAGCAGGCTGAGCGGATTGGCCTCGCCCGAGACGGCGAGCACGGTGGCGGTCACCGGGCCTCCCGAGATCACGCGAAGATCGACCGTACCGGAGACGGTTTGGCGCGACGCCATTGCGATGTCGGCGAGCAAGAACGGCTCGTCCCGCGAGAGATTCACGACGATGCCTTCGCCGCGCGACTTAGTGAGCAGAAAGTTCTTGGTCACCGTGTGGCCGACGTGCATGACGTCTAAGTTCGGCCCCGCCACGACGTCGACGAGCTGCACCGAGGCCGGATCCGCCGAAGCGCTGCTCAGCGCCACGACGAGGCGGTGCGGCTGCTCGTCGGCGTCGTGGTAGTAATAGAGTCGCGCCGGCGCCGTCGCGGTCACGCTGCCGCGGAAGAGCACACCTTCTTGGCTGATGCGCTCGGGATCGTCGTCATAGAAGAGCAGCCCCGGAGTAAACGGCGTCGCGGCGACGTTTTGCACGGTGACGGTCGTCGATCCCGACTGATCGAAGTACCGGCCGTTCCCCGCGATCTGCACGGGAACGACGAACCGAGTGCTCTGCCCGGGCTCGAGCGGAGTCGACGGCGGGGTGACCGTGCCGATCATGGTCTGCGCTCCCGGCTGCGCTTGAGTCAGCCGGCTGACCCAACGCTCGACGCGTTGCGCGAGCCAATCGGGATCGACGGGATTGCCGGTGACGGCGAGGCTGGTCTGCGGCGGAATCGTTCCGGCGTTGAATGCCACCCGGATGTTGACGTCGGCGCTCGCGCCGTTTGCGTCGGCGAGGTGCAGCACGTCGTTGCCCGTCGCCTGCGTGGCGGTGATCGTGACGCTCGATGCATCGGGGCTCACGCTGACCGTCACCAGCTTTTGGTCGAGCGTCGCCTCCAATGGGGGCGCGGCGCCGGTGACCGTGACGACCTGCTGCTGCGCGGGATTGAGGTTGACGTTGCTCGTCGAGACGCTTAGCGGCGGAGCGGGCGTCGCCTGCGCCAAGATTACTCCCAGAACCAGTGCGTGCACGTACGGTTCTTAGAGTGGCTCGCGCTGCGCCCTCTTACGTTACGGCCGCTTCGGGCGGAGGCGCCGCGGGTGGTTCGACCGACGGGATCTTCGCGTATTTCAGCTTCTCCGGATCGTCGGGGTCGACGTCGGAGAGGATGTGATCGCCCGAGCTAAACGTGCCCTTGAGCATCTCCTCGGCGATCTCGTCTTCGACCATGCGCTGAATGGCGCGGCGTAACGGACGAGCCCCGAACTGTGGATCCCAGCCCTTTCGCGCAAGCAGCGCCTTCGCCGCCTCGGTTACCTTGAGCTCCATCTCCTGCGCTCTGACTTCGCGGATGACTTTTTCGAGCTCCAGGGTGACGATCTGCTCGATCTCCTCGCGCGAGAGCTGATGGAAGACGATCACCTCGTCAACGCGGTTGAGAAACTCGGGACGGAAGGTCTGCTTCACCTCTTCGAGCACGCGGTTTCTCATGCGCTCGTACGCCTTCATTTGGTCTTCCGTAGAAAGCCTCTGCGGACGGAAGCCGATGTCGGTCGTCGTGGTCATTCCGGTCGCGCCGACGTTGCTCGTCATGATGATCACGGCATTCTTGAAATCGACTTGGCGTCCCTGAGAGTCGGTGAGGCGCCCATCCTCCAGTACCTGTAAGAGCAGGTTGAAGACGTCAGGATGGGCCTTCTCGATTTCGTCGAGCAGCACAACCGAGTACGGACGCCGCCGCACGGCCTCCGTGAGCTGCCCGCCTTCTTCGTAACCGACGTATCCGGGCGGCGCGCCGACGAGACGGCTGACCGAATACTTCTCCATGTACTCCGACATGTCGATGCGAATCATCGACTCTTCGTCGTCGAAAAGGAACGCCGCAACGCTGCGCGCTACCTCGGTCTTTCCGACGCCGGTCGGGCCGAGGAAAATAAACGATCCGATCGGGCGATTGGGATTCTTCAACCCGGCCCGCGAGCGACGAATCGCGCGCGTGATCACGCGGATCGCTTCGTCTTGACCGACGACTCGCTGATGAAGTAAGTCGCCCATCTTGAGGAGCTTCTCCGTCTCCGCTTCGGCGAGACGATGCACCGGAATTCTCGTCCACGAAGCGACGATCTCGGCGACGTTCTCAGCGGTGACCTTTAGCATCCGTTCGCCCTGCGCTTTGCGATCGCGCCACTCTTGTTCCAGGTGGGCCTTCTCCAGGCGCAGCTTCTCCTCGCGGTCGCGAATGGTCGCGGCTTTGTCGAACTCTTGGTTCTTGACGACTGCCTCTTTTTCGGCGATTAGCTTGCGCAACTGCGCGTCGGCTTCACGAATCGCCGGCGGCGGCAGCGTCGCCTGCAAACGAACGCGTGAACTAGCCTCGTCGATCAGATCGACGGCTTTGTCGGGGAGGAAGCGGTCGGTAATATACCGGTCGCCGAGCTTGGCTGCGGCGATGAGCGCTTCGTCGGTGATTTGCACCTTGTGGTGCACCTCGTAACGGTCGCGCAAGCCCTTGAGAATTTCGATCGTCTCTTCGACCGTCGGCTCCCCGACCATTACCGGCTGGAAGCGCCGCTCGAGGGCGGAGTCCTTCTCGATGTGCTTGCGGAACTCGTTGAGCGTCGTCGCGCCGATGCACTGCAACTCGCCGCGCGCGAGGGCCGGCTTGATGATGTTGCTCGCGTCGATCGCGCCTTCGGCCGCACCGGCGCCGACCAGAGTGTGGAGCTCGTCGATAAAGAGGATGATCTCGCCCGCCGCGCCCCGGATCTCGTCCATGACGCGTTTCATGCGCTCTTCGAACTCGCCGCGATACTTCGTGCCCGCGACGAGGCCTGCGAGATCGAGCGTGATGACGCGGCGATCGCGCAACGGTTCGGGGATGTCGCCCTTGATCACGCGTTGCGCGAGGCCCTCGGCGATCGCCGTCTTGCCGACGCCGGGCTCGCCGATGAGCGCGGGGTTGTTCTTGGTGCGGCGCGAGAGAATCTGAATGACGCGCTCGATCTCCGAATTGCGCCCGATGACCGGGTCGAGTTTGTTGTCGCGAGCCAGCGCCGTGAGATCTCTGCCGTAGGCATCGAGCGTCGGCGTCTTGCTCTTCCCTTTCGGTGCAGCCGGCTGACCTTCGGCACCCAGAAGCGATGTCGTTTGCACGCGCACCTTGGCCGGGTCGACGCCCAAGTTGGTAAGCACCCGCGCCGCCACGCCTTCGCCTTCGCGGATCAAGCCGAGAAGCAAGTGCTCGGTCCCGATGTAGTTATGATTTAGCTGGCGCGCCTCTTCGAAGGCCAACTCGATGACGCGCTTTGCGCGCGGCGTGAAGACCATCTCTTGCTGCACGGTCTGTCCGCCCCGCCCGACGATCGCCTCGACTTCTTGCCTGACCTTGGAAAGATTGACGCCGAGCGACTCGAGGACTTTCGCGGCTAGACTCTCGCCCTCGGAGATGATGCCAAGCAGGATATGCTCGGTTCCAATGTAGTTGTTACCGAGACGCTGCGCTTCTTCTTGAGCAAGCACGATGCTGCGCCGCGCTCGCTCGGTGAAGGGCTCCCACATCGACATCGCTCTAGGCTCTTCCTTTCCCTTACCTAAACTCTGCCCGACCCAGAGCAGTTTCGTTCCGGCCCGCCGGAGACCGCCTGGGTTGCTGTCGTCCGCGTTGTCTATTGTACCAGAGGTTTGCCATTCGAGGCGCGGAACCTCGGAGACTGTGCCAACTGTCGAACAAGTTCGCGAAGCGCTCGTCGAAGTCAAAGACCCCGAACTCAATCTCGGAATTCTTGACCTCGGTCTCGTTTACGATATCACCACCGAAGGCGAAAACGGCGAGAGCGTCAACGTGATGATGACCTTGACCTCGCCGATGTGTCCGGTCGGGCCGATGTTCATGCAATCCGTGAAGGATCACGTGCTGGCAGTCGAGGGCGTGAAAAATGCGAACGTGGAGATCACCTTCAACCCGCCGTGGGATCCACATACCATGGCGTCGGACGACGTCAAGGCGCTGCTAGGTATCTGGTAGATTACGCTAGTAAGCCACTCGTGAAACTCCGCCCGTAGCGCCAAGGTTGTCGGCTCCATGGCCGGCAACCCCGTTGGCGAACTCGTCGAGTACGGAACGCGACGCTGGCTGATCGTCCTCGGCGTCATGTTGGCGACGCTGCTGCAAGTACTCGACGTGACGATCGTCAACGTTGCCCTGCCGACGATCCAAGGCAACATGGGCGCGAACTTCGACGAAGGCGCATGGATCGTCACGGGTTATATCATCGCGGCCGTGATCGTGATTCCGCTCACGCCGTGGCTGCAGCGGCTTCTCGGGCGCCGGCAATATTACGTCATCGCGATCGCGGGCTTCACGATCACCTCGGTGCTCTGCGGCATGGCGACCACGCTCGGCCAGCTCGTCTTCTTCCGCGTCTTGCAAGGGCTCTGCGGGGGCGGGCTCATCTCGACGGGTCAAGCCATCATGCGCGACACGTTCCCGGCAAAGCAGTTGGGTTTGAGCCAAGCGTTGACGTCGATCGGCGCCGTCATCGGGCCTTCGATCGGCCCCACCCTCGGCGGCGTGCTCACCGACCAGCTTTCATGGAACTGGATCTTTTACATCAACGTCGTTCCCGGTATCGTTGCGGCAGTGATCTGCGCGATGCTCCTGCGCAATCCGCAGCGCTCCGGACGCTCGAGCCTCGACGGGATCGGCTTGGGGCTCATGGCGATGGGCCTGGGCTGCCTGCAGTACGTACTCGACGAAGGCGAGCGCTACGACTGGCTCAACGACCAGAATATTCTGATCACCGCGATACTCGCGCTCTCTTCCCTCGCCGCGTTCGTCTGGTGGGAGCTGCGGATGGTGCGCAATCCGATCGTCGACGTACGCATCTTGTTTTCAAATCGCACGCTGGCCGTGGGCTCCCTGCTGCAGATGACGCTCGCCTTCGGACTCTTCGGCGGCGTCGTCCTAGCGCCGCAGTTCCAACAGAATCTTCTTAACTTCACCGCCACGCTCTCGGGCGAATCTATCTTGACGCGGGCGCTGGCGATCATGGTGGCGACGCCGGTGACGCTCATTCTCATGAGCCGCTTCCACGTGAAGCCGCAGGTACTGCTGGGGATCGGATTCGTCATCGTCGCGATCGCCAACTTCAACAACGCCGCGGTGCTGACGACGAACAGCGCCTTCGTGACCTTCGTCTTTCCGCTCGTGCTGGGAGGGCTAGGCTTCGGCATGCTCTTCGTGCCGCTCTCGGTCGCCGTGTTAGGCTCGGTGCAAGGTGCCGACACTCAGAAGGCGACGTCGATGTTGAGCCTCTGCCAACAGCTGGGCGGCTCAATCTCCACGGCGACGTTAGTGACGCTGCTCGACCGGCGCGGCGCGCTGCACCTCGACGTTCTCGCAGGAAACGTCAATCTCGCGAGCCCGGCGGTGCAGTCGGCCCTGCAGCATCAGGCGCCGCCCTCGCAACTTGCCGGAATCGTCGCGCAGCAGGCCTCGACGCTCGCGTTTGCCGATGCGTTCTACGTGCTCGGCGCGGTCACGCTGCTCCTCACGCCACTGGTTCTGCTCCTGCGAACGAGGCGCGCCCCTCTGGCGGCTACCTAGATTATTGCCGGCGCGGAAAGATGCGAGTTGGGATTCCCCTGAACGCGGGATCGCCGCACTGCCAGAGCAAGAACGAGTATTCGTCGGTAAGCAACTGCTCGTTCTGAGTCCGCGAACCGGCCAGGAAACCGTGCCCGGCGTCGTAGTCGACGCGCAGGAGAACCGGACGGCCGCTCGTGGTCGCTTTCTGCAGGCGCGCCGCGAATTTCGCGAGTTCCCACGACGAGACGCGCGGGTCGTTGTACCCCGTGATCAGCATCACCGCCGGATAGGGAGTTCCCGGCACGACGTGCTCGTACGCATCCATCGCGTAGAGCGCCTTGAATCCAACCTCATCCTTGACCGTGCCGAACTCCGGGACGTTCGGCGGCCCGTTGGGCGAGAATTCCATTCGCAGCGCGTTGCTGGCCCCCACCACGTCGAGCGCCGCGGCGAAGAGGCGCGGCTCCGTCGTGATCGCGCGGCCGATCGTGATCCCGCCCGCGCTCGTTCCCTCGCCGGCGAGATGGGCCGGCGACGTGTACTTGCGCGCGATCAGCCATCTGCCGCACGCGATGAAGTCCTGCCACGTATGCGGTTTGGTCGCGATCATACCGGCCTGATGCCACGCCTCGCCATACCATCCGCCGCCGCGCGGATGGCAAACGGCGAAAACGCCGCCGCGCTCGAGCCACGCGATGCGAGTCGCACTAAACGATGGGTCGATCTCGATGCCGTAAGCGCCGTAGCCGGTGAGATAGGCAGGGTGCGAGCCGTCCAGCCGCAGGTTTCTGCGATAGATCACTGAGAGCGGCACCATCGTGCCGTCAGCGCTGCGCGCCTGCACTTCCGACGACGCGTACGGCGACGTGTCTACGTTGGCGATCGCCTTCAGATGGGTGTCGGTTACGCGCCCGCTTTCGTCGACGGCGTAGTACAGCAGCGAATGCGTCCACCCCGTTAGGCCGAAGACGGTCCCCGCGACGCGCGGATCGGTGGCGATCGCGTTGACGGAACCTTGGAACGGAAGCGCGACGTCGGTCGAAGCGCCGGGCGAGCCGTCCGCGGCGAGGGGGACGCGCGCGATCCGCCCAAACCCGCCGTCGCGCGACAAAACGTAAAGGCCGTCCGCGGCCACACCTATCTGCTCGACGATGGATCTGCCCGCCGGAATGACGGTTTGCGCCGCGGCGAGGTTCGGCGCATCGAGCGACGTTGCGATCACCTTGAACGTCGGCGCGTCCTTGTGCGACTGCAGATAGATCGTCGAGCCCATAAAATCGTAGCCCGTAACGTCGTCGGCCGTGGCTGCGACCGGCTTCCAGTCGGTGCTCGCGTCAGCGGTCGCGGCGCGCGTCGCGTAGATCGTCAGCTCGTTCTTGACGCCGTGCGCGATCGCGCCGAGCGTGTACGGCGAGGCGGGTGAATAGACGACGATGGGAAAGTCCGTCGCTTCAAACGGCATCTTCGGGTTGACACCGTAACCGAAGACCGCCGGGTCGCTATCCGCATCGCGTCCGAGCACATGGAGATAGTTGACGGCACGGGTTTCTTTGTCGGTCTCCGGCTCGCCCGGCCTGAGTTTCGGAAAGCGTATGTAGTAGAACGACTTTCCGTCGGGCAACCAGCTCGTGGGGCCGCCGAAGTATGCGCGGTCGATCGCGTCCGGAAGGATCTGACCGCTCGCGGTGTCGACGACGTGGATGACCGCCGCTTCCGAGCCGCCCTCCGAGATGCCGTACGCGACGTGGCTGCCGTCGAGCGACGGAAGGAAGTAGTTGATCGTGTAGTGCTTGCCCGGCGTCGCGAGCGCCTGCGGATCGATCAACACACGCTCGGCGCCGCCCGCGGCGTTGCGCACGTACAGTTTCGGCGAATTGTCGCCGGGGTTGAGCTTGTCGTAGAAGTAGTACGGCCCGTCTACCGTCACGTCAGAAACGACCGACCCCGCGTTGTCGAGCGCTTTGATGCGCTCGAAGAGCCCGTCGCGCGGCGCTCCGAGCCGGCTCAACACCATCCGAGTGTATGCGTTCTGCTCTTTAAAAAACTTGACGACTGCCGGATCCTTCATGTTTTCGAAGTAGCGGTACGGGTCGGTGACCGACGTGCCGTACATCGTCTCTGCTACCGGTTTGGCCGGAGGCACGGGCGGCGGCGTTGGGAAGGTTTGCGCCGCAGGCGCACTGCCGCGCGCCAGGGGGGCGACGAGCACTGCGGCAACCATGAAATAAAGAAAGACGAAACGGCGCATACCGCCGCTATTCAACGATTACCGCAAAACTTCCGCCGCTCGCCGATCCCGACGACGCTCCTTAGCTGAGGGCGAAACCGCTAATTCGACCGAACACGTCATCCTTCGACAAGCTCGGGATGACATTAACCGTGCGGCGTGCAAGGTGAGCGCGTGAAGACCCGAGCGGAGAAGTACGAGGAGCTGCGAGCGAAGGGCAAACAGGCCGAGCTGCCCGCCGGAGCCGACGCCGTTGCTAGACAGCACGCGCGCGGAAAGCGGACTGCGCGCGAGCGCGTAGCGGCCTTGGTCGACGAGAATTCTTTCGTCGAGTTCGATCGCTTCGTGGTGCATCGCACGAACGCGTTCGGTCTCGACGAGAAGGAGTTTCTCGGCGACGGCGTCATCACGGGCCACGCTACGATCGACGGACGGCAGGTCTTTCTCTTCTCGCAGGACTTCACCGTGCTCGGCGGATCGCTGGGCGAGGCTTTTGCGGAGAAAATCTGCAAGGTGATGGATCTCGCGATGCGCACCGGATCGCCGCTCATCGGCATCAACGATTCGGGCGGCGCGCGCATTCAGGAGGGCGTCGTCTCGCTCGGCGGATACGCCGAGATCTTCTGGCGCAACGTGCAGGCGAGCGGCGTGATTCCGCAGATCAGCCTCATCGCCGGTCCCTGTGCGGGCGGCGCGGTCTACTCTCCGGCGATCACCGACTTCATTCTCATGACCGAGAAGATCTCGCAGATGTTTATCACGGGGCCGGAGATCATCAAGACGGTGACCGGTGAAGAGGTAACGTTCGAGGAGCTCGGAGGCGCGGCGACGCACGCGACGCGCAGCGGCGTTGCGCACCTCGTGGCGGCCGACGAGGCGAATCTCGCCGACCTCACGCGCGCGCTCTTCTCGTTTCTCCCGCAGAATAATCGCGAGTCGCCGCCGCAGTTCGCTTGCGACGACGATCCGCACCGCGTCGTTACGAGCCTCGACACGGTCGTCCCCGATTCGCCGAACAAGCCGTACGACATGCACGAGGTCATCGAAAACATCGTCGATTACGGCGATTTCTTGGAGATTGCGCCGCTCTACGCGCAAAACATCATCTGCGGCTTCGGGCGCGTCAACGGCCAGACCGTGGGAATCGTCGGCAATCAGCCCAACGTGCTCGCCGGCGTTCTCGACACTCGCTCTTCGATAAAGGCTGCGCGGTTCGTGCGGTTCTGCGACGCCTTCAACATCCCGCTCGTGACGTTCGTGGACGTTCCTGGCTTCCTGCCCGGCATCGATCAGGAGTACGGGGGCATCATCTTGCACGGCGCAAAGCTCCTCTACGCGTTTGCCGAGGCGACGGTTCCAAAGATAACCGTCATCACGCGCAAGGCGTACGGCGGAGCCTACGACGTCATGGCGAGCAAACACATCCGCGCCGACGTGAACCTCGCGTGGCCCACCGCCGAAATCGCGGTAATGGGAGCCGAGGGCGCGGTGAAGACGATCTTCAGGCGCGAGCTGGCCGCCGCCCCGGATCGCGACGCAAAGATGCAGCAGCTGATCGACGAATACACCGAGCGGTTCGCCAATCCGTACATCGCGGCCCAGCGCGGTTACGTCGACGACGTGATCGAGGCGCGTCAAACGCGCAGCGCAATCGCGACCGCGCTCCAGATGCTGCGGACGAAACGCGTTCCACGGCCGAAGCGCAAGCACGGCAACATTCCTTTGTGAAACGATTGCGAGAACAAACTGAATGCCTGAAGACATCGAAGTCGAGACCGATAAACTGCGGGAGCAGGTGGACGAGGCGCGCGAGGAACACGAGCGCAGCGCGCCGTGGGTGCGTTACGTGGGCTTGGGCGCCGCGTTCTTCGCCGTCATTGCCGCGGTCGCGGCGCTGCGCTCCGGCGACCTCATCAACGAGGCGCTGATCGCGCAAATTAAAGCCTCCGACACCTGGAACGAGTACCAAGCCTCGCGTGAGAAACAGCACATCTACACGGTCGGAGCCGATCAGTCGGCCGATCGTGGAGGTAAGAGCTCGCGCGTATCCGCCTATCACGCCGAGATTGCAAAAGAGGTCGCAAAGCAGAAACCGCTCGCAGAAACGGCGCGTAAGCTGGAAGAGGAATCGGCGGCGGAGGTTCGCCGGCATCACGCCTTCGAGTACGCCGTCGGGCTGCTGCAGGTCGCCATCGCCTTGGGGGCGGTCGCTGCGCTCGCGCGCTCGAAGTTTGCGTGGTACGTCAGCCTCGCGGCTGGCGTGATCGGCTTCGTCTTCTTCCTCAGAGGATTCACCCTGTGAAGCTGTTAGAAGGAAAGCGCGCGCTCGTGACGGGCGTCGCGAACCGCTGGTCGATCGCGACCGGCATCGCCCGCAAGCTGCACGAATACGGCGCGCTGGTTGCGTTGACGTATCAAGGTGAGCGCGTCAAGGGTGAGGTCGAGAAGCTCGCTTCGGAGTTAGGCAATGCGCCCGCCGTGGAGTGCGACGTGTCGAACGACGCGTCGCTCGCCGAGATGCGGAACGAGCTGGAACGACGCTTCGGCAAGCTCGACGTACTCGTGCATTCGATCGCGTATGCAAATAAGGAAGACCTCGCCGGGAAGGTCTTCGACACGTCGCGTGCGGGCTTTTCGCTGGCGCTCGACGTCTCGTCGTACTCCTTGATCGCATTGGTCCAGGCGCTGCGCGAGTCGTTCAACGACGGCGCGTCCATCATGGCGCTCACCTATCTCGGCGCGACCCAGATCGTGCCGAACTATAATTTGATGGGCATCGCCAAGGCGGCGCTGGAGGCGGTGATCCGGTATCTCGCCTTCGACCTGGGAGACCGGAGCATCCGGGTCAACGCGATCTCGGCCGGACCCATCAAGACCGCCAGCGCGCGCCAGGTCGGCGGATTCTCGCGCGTCCTCGACGTCGTGCAGAAGGTCGCGCCGCTGCACCGCAACGTCACGCCGGAAGACATCGGCAACATGGCGGTCTTCCTCGCCTCGGACCTCGCCAGCGCGGTCACTTCCGACGTGCACTTCGTCGACGCGGGTTACCATGCGATGGGTCTGTTCGCCGCCGAGTGACCATAAGGAAACTACTCATCGCGAACCGCGGCGAGATCGCGGTGCGCGTCATCCGCACGGCGCGCGAGATGGGGATCGCGACGGTCGCGGTCTACTCCGACGCCGACCGCGACGCGCTGCACGTCCAAATGGCCGACGAAGCGTTCCACGTCGGGCCGGCGGCACCGGCGCGGAGTTATCTCGACGGCGTGAAGCTCATCGACTGCGCGCGACGCTCGGGCGCGCAAGCGATTCATCCCGGATACGGCTTTCTCGCAG
Organism: Vulcanimicrobiota bacterium; assembly: GCA_963759245.1. Taxonomy (GTDB): domain Bacteria; phylum Vulcanimicrobiota; class Vulcanimicrobiia; order Vulcanimicrobiales; family Vulcanimicrobiaceae; genus Cybelea. Next base: position 1,754,872 of record CAVWYN010000003.1, read on the forward strand.
AGAACGCCGCGTTCGCGCGCGGCGTCGTTGCGGCGGGACTGATCTGGATCGGACCGCATGCCGACGCAATCGACGCGATGGGCGATAAGCTGCGGGCTCGGCAGGCGATGCGCGAGGCGAACGTGCCGATCGTGCCCGGCGCGACCGACGCGGTCGCCGACGCCTCTGCGGCGCGCGAGGCGGCGAAGCGATTCGGGTTGCCGCTCGCGCTCAAGGCGGCGGCGGGCGGCGGCGGCAAAGGCCTCAAGGTCGCGCACTCGTTGGAGGAAATCGATTCGGCCTACTCCACGGCTCGCCGAGAGGCCGAGGCGTATTTCAAAGACGGCACGATCTATGCCGAACGCTATCTCGAGAACCCCAAGCACGTCGAGCTGCAGGTGCTCGCCGACAAACACGGTCACGTCGTCCACGTCGGAGAGCGCGACTGCTCGCTGCAACGGCGCCACCAGAAACTCTGGGAGGAGACGCCGGCGCAGATTCCGGATCGGGTGCGCGCGGCGATGCGCGAGGCGGGCATCCGCGCCGCGAAGGCGATCGGTTACGACTCGGCCGGCACGATCGAGTGCCTGGTCTACGGCGACGAGTTTTACTTCTTGGAGATGAACACTCGAATCCAAGTCGAGCACACCGTGAGCGAGATGATCTCGGGTCTCGACCTGATTCGCGAGCAGATTCGCGTCGCCGCCGGCGAGCCGCTCGGATACGCGCAGAGCGACATTCGCTTCAATGGGGCTGCGATCGAAGTGCGCGTGAACGCCGAGGATCCGGCGCAAGACTTCCGCCCCGCACCCGGAACGATCGCGGGCTACCGCGAGCCGGGAGGTCTCGGAGTGCGTGTCGATTCGGCGGCCTATCTCGGATGGAGGATTCCGCCCGAGTACGACTCGCTCGTCGCCAAGCTCGTCGTTTGGGCGCCCGCGCGCGACGGCGCGATCGCGCGCCTGCGACGGGCCATCGACGAGTACGTCATCGAAGGCGTTCCGACGACGCTGCCGCTGCTCCGCTCGCTCTGCGATCTTCCCACGGTTGCGGACGCAACCTACGGCACCGCGACGCTTGAGACGTTCGTGCAGACGTGGCAGCCGGGAATTGTCAACGGCGTTCCCGCGCAGCGGCCGGCCCGAGCAACGGCTCCCGCACGCCCTCGCCGCCTCGCGCCGCGACTCACGGCGATTCGCCGGAGGGGTTCCTCGTCGCGCGATAACGAGGTCGTCTCGCCGATGCACGGGCTGATCGTCGAAGTTCGAGTTGCCGAGGGTAACGCGGTGAACCAGGGTCAAGTCGTCGCGGTAATCGAGGCGATGAAGATGATGAACGAAATTCGTGCGCCCCGCGATGGGGTCGTCACGGCCGTGCACGTCGGGCCCGGCTCGAGCGTTGAGAGCGGCTCGCCGCTAATTCGTATCGAAGGGGAGTAAAGCAGCTCATGCGCGTCATTATCGCAGCATTCTCGATCCTTTTGTTGCTCGGCGCGACGCCGAGTCCATCGCCGACCGAACTCGCGCGCAGCCGCATTGACACGATGCTGCGCACCGGCCACGCCGATCCGGCGTGGTTCAGCCAAACATTCCTCACACAGATTCCAGCGAGCTACGTCGATCAGGTAATCGCCGGTCTCACCAAGAGGCTTGGGACGTACCAAAGCGTCGAGTTTGCGCCCGAAAAGTTCATCGCGCACTTCACGGGAGGGACCGACGACGTTCTGATCCACCTCGATACGGACAACAAGATCGACGGCCTTCTGTTCAAGCCGCCCGCGATTAAGACGTCGTCGATCGATGACGCGCTACGATCGCTCGCGCGATTTAACGGAATCGTCTCATACGTCATCGTCAAAGAGGGCCGCTCCGAGTCAGCGGCCCTCAATCCATCCACCCCGCTGGCCGTTGGCTCGGCGTTCAAGCTCGCCGTGCTAAACGGACTGCTCGACGAGATCAAGCGCCGCTCGCGGCGCTGGGATCAAGTCGTGCCGCTCGCGGCGCAATGGAAGAGCCTGCCCAGCGGCATCCTACGAAATTGGCCAAGCGGAACGCCGCTTACCCTGGCGACGTACGCGGCCGAGATGATCTCCATCAGCGACAACACTGCCGCCGATGCGCTAATTCGAATCGTCGGTCCGGATGCGCTTCGGCCCTACGCGGCGGGTAATGTTCCGTTCCTTACGACTCGCGAAGCGTTCATTCTGAAATCGAGTGCCGCGGAAAACTTCCGTGCGATTTATATAGCGGCAGGCACGCCGGCGGCACGGGCGGTGGTGCTGCGACGAATTTACGCCTTTCCCTTGCCGACCATCGCAAATCTCGTGACGACGCCGATTCTCGCGATTGAGTGGCACTACAGCGTCCGTGAGCTCTGCAATCTCATGCGGCGCGTCGCGGAGCTTCCACTCATGTCGATCAATCCCGGCGTCGCCGACGCAAGCGCCTTTCGGCACGTCGCGTTCAAGGGCGGCTCGGATTTCGGCATCATCAATTTGACGACGATGGTGACGACGCGGCTCGGCACGCGCTTCTGTTTCTCCGCGACGCTCAACGACCCGCAGCGGGCGATCGACGAGCAATCTTTCGAAAGCGCTTATGGCGCGGTGCTGCCGCACCTGGCATCGCTCTGATTGGATCAGGCGCCGCCTTAAGCGGGCCGCCCGCCGTTGCACGGCGTAGTTAGAAGCACGATGGCGCGCGACGTGAACGCTTCGGGCATTCCGATAGAACCGGTCTACGACGAGACCGAGGGAACGCCGCACGAGCTCGGCGAGCCCGGCGCGTTTCCATACGGACGGGGCATTCGCAAGGACATGTATCGCGGCCGGCTGTGGACGATGCGCCAATACGCCGGCTTTGCGACCGCGGCGGAATCGAACGCGCGTTACCACTATCTGCTCCAGCGCGGTCAGACGGGGCTGTCGGTCGCGTTCGATCTGCCGACGCAGCTCGGGTTAGATTCCGACGCGCCGCTGGCTCGCGGTGAGGTCGGCAAAGTCGGCGTTGCCATCGACTCGATCGGCGACATGGAGACGCTGCTCGAGGGCATACCGCTCGATCGAGTAACGGTATCGATGACGATCAACGCGCCGGCCTCGATTCTGCTCGCGCTGCTTCTCGCCGTCGCGCGGCGGCGCGGCATTCCGTTCGACAAGCTCGGCGGAACGGTACAGAACGACGTGCTCAAAGAGTACGTCGCGCGCGGCACCTACATCTATCCGCCCAAACCCTCGATGCGTCTCGTCACCGACGTGATGGCGTACTGCACGCGCGAGGTTCCGCAATGGAACACGATCTCGGTCTCCGGCTATCACATCCGCGAGGCCGGCTCGACGGCGGTCGAAGAGGTCGCGTTCACGCTCGCCAACGCGAAATCGTATCTGCGCGCCGCGCGCGATGCGGGAATTCCGCTCGACGATGTCGCGCCGCGCGTCTCCTTCTTCTGGAACGCGCACAACGATTTTTTCGAAGAGATCGCCAAGTTCCGCGCGGCCCGCTATCTGTGGGCGCACATCACCCGCGATGAGTTCGAGTGCAAAGATCCGCGCTCGCAGATGCTGCGCTTTCACACGCAGACCGGCGGCTCGACGCTGACCGCGCAGGAGCCCGAGAACAACGTCGTGCGCGTCACGCTGCAGGCGCTCGCGGCCGTGCTGGGCGGGACGCAGTCGCTGCACACCAACGGGATGGATGAGGCGCTCGCGCTGCCGACCGCCGAGAGCGCAAAGGTCGCCCTGCGGACGCAGCAGATCATCGGCTACGAGTCGGGTGCGCCCGACGTCGTCGATCCGCTGGCCGGATCGTACTACGTCGAGACGCTCACCAACGACCTAATCGAGCGCGCGACGGAGCTCATCGCGGAGGTAGATGCGATGGGCGGAAGCATCGCCGCGATCGAGAGCGGCTGGATGCAGCGGCGCGTCGCCGAATCGGCCTACCGCGCGCAGCAGGCGGTCGAGCGGGGCGAGCAGGTAGTCGTCGGGGTGAACCGGTTCGTCGAAGACGACGCCGCCGAAGCGCTCCCGTTGCAGCGCATCGACGAGCGCGTCGAGCGCGAACAGGTCGAACGGCTCGCCGCGTTTCGGGCGAAGCGCGACGTCACAGCCGTGGAGCGGCATCTCGCCGCCGTGCGCGCGGCGGCATCGACCAGCGAAAACCTGATGCCGCGCTTCGTCGACGCGGTCGACGCCGGCGTCACGCTCGGCGAAATCTGCGACGTTTTGCGCGAAGTCTTCGGCACGTATCGATCCAAGGAAGTCGTCGCATAGTGCACCCTTCGACTACGCGCCTTCGGCGCTGCGCTCAGGATGACGCAAATGGAAATTGATCACGTTGCGATCGTCGTCAAAGATCTCGACGCGACCTTGCGGTTCTACACGCAGACGCTAGGTTTCAAAGAGGTTTACCGCGAGGTCATCTACGATCAGGGGATCGAGGCCGTGGGATTGGAGGCGGGCGGATCGTTCATCGAGCTGCTTCTTCCGCTCGACGAGGGGTCCGCGATCGCGCGCTATCGCGGCGAGGCTGCGAGCCGTCTGCACCACACGGCATATCGCGTAGCCGATCTCGAGGGCAAGCTCAGCGAGCTCAAAGCGAAGGGCGTGAGACTGATCGACGAGCGACCCCGCAAAGGGGCCCACGGAAACCTGATCGCTTTCCTCCATCCAAAGGCCACGGGCGGCGTGTTAATCGAACTCTGTCAACCGCCTTCCGTGAAGTAGAAAAACCTGACGACTGCTTGATTTCGGGAACCTCGTACCGGCGCCGCCGCGCGCTCTTGTGGTCGACGATTGCGTCGGCGGCCATTCATTTGATCGTGTTGACGCTGCTCTTCTACGCCGTCGCGCGCATTATCGTGTCGCGCGGCCAGAAAGAAGTCGTGTCGCAGCAAACGCTCGTCACGATCGAGCAACGTCCGCGTCCTAAGCCCGCGAAGGTGCGCAGGGTGCATCGGATCCGTCAGAACGCGTCGCTGCCCGCCAAGACGCCACCGCACGAGCTCGCGCGTGTGGTTAAAACGCGAGCCCCGTACCAGCCGCCGCACCGCCCGACCGTCGCCTCGACCATCGAGCGCGACCAGGCGGGGTATGCCAAGGTGGTCGCGCAGCTCAACGCACAAAACGATCCGCACGCGATCCCGACGATCGATCCGTCACTACAAGAATCGAGGACGAAGAGCTACCAGTTCGCGATACCTTCCTCGTTGCGCGGCAGCGATCAGGGGAACGGCATCATAACGCCAGTGCAAAGCTGGCGCGAGCGCGGCGAAGACTGCTACTACGGCCGGTACGAGTTTACGTATCCCGACGGCTCGATGGAAGACGGAAACATCGTGTGGCCCTTCTGCTTCGATCCCGGATCCGACCCGTTCCACGAGCCGCCGCATCCGATTCCGTTCCCGCTCCCGCTGCCCGGCTTCCGACTGCCGCCCAACACGCCGTTGCCGCCGATCGAGAAGTCCGTGTACGAGCAGTGGGCGGCGATGAACGGCATTCGTTCATCAGTGCCGTAGCAGCGGAGTCTGAGCGAGCCCGTTCAGGACGAACTGCACGGCCAACGCGGCGAGGATTATCCCGAGTAAACGGCTGACCACGTGGATGCCGGTCGTCCCGATAACGCGCAAGAGGAGCGTCGAGGCCCGCATGCACAGCCACGTGACGAAGAGCGCGAACGCGTACGCCAGCGCGACGATCGTGAGGTCGTAGCGGTCGCCGCGCGAAAGATTGACGAGCAGCAGCACCGTAGCGATCGTTCCGGGCCCCGCGATCATGGGCACCGCCAGCGGAAAGACCGCTGGATTTTCGGCCTGCGCGGCCTCGCGCTCTTCGGCCTCGGTGCGTTTGGCCCGGGTCGGGCGCGCGAAAAGCATATCGATCGAGATCAGGAAGAGCAGGATGCCGCCCGCGATCATGAAGGCGGGCAGCGTGATGCCGAGATAGTCGAGAAGGACCCGGCCGACTACGCCCATGAACAGAATGACGCCAGCGGCGACCAACACGGCTTGATCCACGATTTGGTTTCGCCGCTGCGCCGACATGCGCGCGGTGGCACCAAGCGTCATCGGGATCATCCCGATCGGGTCGATAATTGTAATCGCGGTTGCGATCGCCGTAGCGACGAAGCGAACGTCCATGATGCGACGACAGGGTATCGTTTATCGAGCGCAAACGTCAACCCTCCGACGTGAATTCGGCAAGTCGCGCAGTAAACATCGACGATTTGCGGCGGATGGCGCAACGCCGTTTGCCCCGCGTCGTCTTCGACTATATCGACGGAGGCTCGGGCGCCGAGTTGACGATGCGCGAAAACTGCCGAGTCTTCGAGACGGTGACGTTCCGCGCGCGCAACGCCGTCGCTCGCACCGACTGCATTTTACGAACGGACGTACTCGGGAAGACGCTCGAACTGCCGTTTCTCTTCGCACCCGTGGGCAGCAGCCGGCTGTTCTTTCCGCGCGGGGAGTGCGTCGCGGCGGCGGAGGCAGGTAAGGCGGGGACCATTTACACTCTCTCAACGCTGTCGGGATGCCGGCTTGAAGAGGTCAAGGGAGCATCGGCCGGACCGCTTTGGTATCAGCTCTATCTGCTAGGCGGGCGCGATGCCGCAAAGGCGGCGATCGTTCGGGCGCGCGATGCCGGGTTCGGCGCGCTCGTGGTGACGATCGACACGGCTGTGGCCGGACAGCGCGAGCGCGATCTGCGCAACGGTGCGCGCGAGCTCGTCAGCGGCGATCTCGCGGCGATGCTGCCGCACCTTCCTCAGCTGCTGGCGCGGCCGCGCTGGCTCGTCGATCTCTTGCGCGACGGGGGCATGAAACAGTTTCCCAACGTCGTCATACCCGGCGAAGGCCCGCTGCCGTACGAAGACGTCGGCGCCGCGCTCGAACGCTCGACGGTGTGCTGGGAAGACATGGCGTGGATACGCGATCTGTGGGGCGGCCCGATCGTCATCAAGGGGGTGTTGAGCGCGGAAGATGCCCGACGTGCGGTGGATGCCGGCGCCGACGCGATCGTCGTGTCGAATCACGGCGGCCGACAGCTCGACGGCGTTTCTTCGACGCTGCGCGCGCTGCCCGAGGTCGTCGAAGCGGCCGGCGGGCGCGTGGAAATTCTGCTTGACGGAGGCATTCGGCGCGGCAGCGACGTCGTCAAGGCGCTGTGTTTGGGTGCGCGCGCCGTTTTGATCGGACGCGCCTACGCCTATGGGCTCGCTGCGGGAGGCGGCACCGGCGTGGCGCGAGCGGTCGAAATTCTGCGTAGCGACATCATTCGCACGCTGCGACTGCTCGGGTGTCACGACGTTAGCTCGCTCGACCGTTCCTACGTGTCGGCTAGCTGGGCGGATCTATGACCTCAAAGAGCTCGGTGACGGAGAGCCTGAAATCGGGTAGCGCGGGATGTTGCAGCATCTGACCGAGCCGCACAACCTGCGCGCCGCTACCGTCGTGCAGCTCTACCGTGCGGGCGCGTGGATCGGCGACGATCACGAGCTGCGTGCCCGCGGCCAAGTACGTCGCGATTTTGTCCTCGAGGTCAAGCCGCTTGTCTTCGGGTGAAAGCACTTCGACGACGACGTCGGGTGAAAGACGCGGGACCTCGAGATCGTGACCGCGCAACCCACGCAGCCGCTCGATAGCCACGTAGGCAACGTCCGGAGCCAGCGGGCGCTCCGGGCCGCCCGGCGGCGATATGCGGAACCGCCATTCCGTTCCGACTTCGCCGCGTTTGCCGGCCCAAGCGCTCAGCGACGTCGCGAGCGAGCGTTGAAGCAGCGCATGGGCCCGAGTCGGGCTCACCTTTTGGAGAGCGCGGCCGCGAACCCATTCGGTCTCCGGCTCCGTATACGGAACGACGATCTCGGGGGGCAGCATGGCGTCACACGAAGCCTATCACTGAAACCGCGTCACGGGCAAGGCTGCCGTGCTCGTTCGCGGTGAGCTCCCGGACGGCGGCGTTGCCATCATCGGCAGCCGAACGCCGCCGCGGGAAGCCGCGGCGTTCGCGTATCTGCTCGCGTCGCGGCTTAGAGTTCCCGTTATCGCGGGATTGGCACTCGGCATCGACGCCGCCGCGCATCGCGGAGCTCTCGCCGGCGGAGTGCCGACGGTCGCGTTCGTCGGGTATGGATTCGGCTGCACCTATCCCCCGGAGCATACCGCGTTGGAAGACGCGATCCTCAACGCAGGCGGCGCGATCGTATCGGTTCGGCCGCCGGGTACGTCGGTCTCCGACGAAGCGCTCGTCGAACGCGACCGTCTTCAGGCCGAACATGCGCGCGCCGTCGTTCTCGTCTGCACCGAGATCGACGGCGGCGCGATGCACACGATGCGCTTCGCCGCCGAGCTGGGACGGCCGCGCTTTGCGGTTATCCCTCCGATCAGCGCGGATAACGCGCTGGAGTGGGCCGGCAACCGCAAGTGCATCGAGGACGCCGCTACGCCGCTTGCGTTCGATGTCGAGAAGGCCCTTGTCGTCCTGCGAGGCTAGTTCGGCGTGAAGTCCGCGCGGAACAGATAGCTGCCTTGGACCGCACTGCAGTTTACCGTCTTCGGAGAGTAGCTGCTCGCGCGAGCCGCCTTCACGACGGCGTTATCGATCGTCGCGTTCCCGCTCGAATGAACGATTGAAGTGCGAAAAACGTGAGCGTTGGGCGCGAGCGTCACCGCAACGATGACCGAACCGCTAGCTTTAAGTCCGTGCGGAAGGTCGGGTGCGACAGCGTTCGTCACTAACGCATCCGCGTTAGGATGAGTGCAGGCTGCAGCTACGACCGACCCCGGTGCAGCGCCGCCGGCGTCTGCCTCCACAGTGGGCATCAGCGCCGATGCCGGGGCGAAAGCCTGAAGCGCGAGCGTCAGAATCACGAAGAGCATGACGGTTCCTCCAATAACGTAAGAGTTGACGGTAAGGCCCCGCGGCGCGGTCGAGGCGAGCCGCTCGATGCGCGCAACGAGCGCGTGCCGCGAGCGGAACGCGCTCGGCGTAAGGAGGGGAGCTTTCTTCGGATTGATGGTTTGCGCCAGAGTCGCCAGGCATGCCGCATACTCGTCGGAGTCCCCGGTCTTCTCGACCACCCAATCGTCGCAAGCGGCCTCGCGTTCGTTTGTGAGATAGCTCCCGGCGATACGAACCCATGGATTGAAAAACAGGCACGCTTCGATGAGCCGTTGGATGAGATTTGAAAGCGAGTCGCGGCGGCGAACGTGCGCGCGCTCGTGCTGGACGATGCGCTGGAGATCCATTTGCGTCAGCTCAGTCAGCATCGGCTTCGGAATCACGATCGAAGGCGCGAAGATGCCGGCAACGATAGGCACGGCGATCTCTTCCGAAATGACGACGCCGGGTTCGGCGGCGAGCGGAGTCGCGCGGCGACGGATGCCTTCAATCCGCACGAAGCTTACGGCCAGCCGTGCCAGTCCGATCGAGACCCCGACGAGCCAAGCCCCGACAATCCAGATCGCCCATCGCGCAAACCACGCGTCGGCGTGCTCGACCACCGGTCCGTAGGGGATTAGCGTGACGACGTAGCTGCTGGCGCCGCGATGCGGGTGGAAGATCGCGAGCAGACTCGCGCCGGCGTTTGATGCGGCAGCAGCGATTGGAACGACCACGAGCGCGATCAGCGTCGCGAACCATAAGGCATGCCTCGTCGTCGCGTTGTGTTGTGGAATAGCGCGCGACAGTATCAACGCGATCGCTACGATCGGGATACCCTGCCAGAGTCCGTTGAAGAGCGTCGCGAGAATCACGCCTTGTCCTTTCGCCTGCGGGCCAGAATCCGTTTGATCTGCGCGAGGTCGTCGTCGCTCAATCGTGCATCTCCGAGCAGCCTCAGCGCGAGTGCCCCGGGCGAGCTTCCAAAGAACCGATCGAGCACGTGGCCGATTGCCGAGTTCGCTGCGTCGACCCGCGCAATGGACGGCCGATAGACAAAGGCCCTGCCGTCTTCCTCGTGCGTCACGTGGCCCTTCTGTTCCAACGTTCGCAGCGTAGTAAGCACGGTACTATAGGCGAGGGGAGGGGGCGGCAGAGCATCGACGACGTCCGCCACGGTCGCGCGGTTCTTGCGCCACAGAACCTCCATGAGCCGCAGCTCGTGATCGGTCAGAACGGCCGATTTATGGCGAGACACCGACGATCTTCCCTCCTTGTATTAGATTTGTAATAGCACGATACAGCCTTTCGTGCCGGTTGTCAACTAGATTCCTAATAGTTCTTACATATTCGGCGCGAGGCCGACGCCGATCGAGGTTTCGAACGTACGGTTCCAAGGCAGGCCGAGCGACATCGACGCGATGTGATAGCCCGGATCCAGCTGCGCAAGAATCTTTTCGGCGTACTGCCAGAGCAGTGCACGGTCCCGCTCGCTCATCGTGGCCGCGATGTCCGGTGGAAGCAGCGTGTGATCCATAATGCCTTGGGCAGCGAGCGTCGCGTTGAGATCGGCGCGAACGAAATCGTGGAAGGCGTAGTCGTCCAGGAACATCGTGAAGGTGAACGTGCGATGCGCGAGGTCGTCGTACGTGCGCATACGGCGCCCCGCTCCCGCGGCGATCGCCTCTGCCAGCGCCGTGCCGACGGTGTTCGCGTTCGTGTTCCACGACGAATAAGCATCGAGCTTTGACGCTAAGCCTGAGGCGAGGATGCGCTGCGCGAACGCCGCCTGATCCGGATACGATTTCAAATACGACAGATCGGCAAGCGCGACGGAACGACCCGCAGAAACGTCGGCGGCCATGGCGGCGGCGAACGCCTCGTTGGCGGCCTCAGTCGTGTTTGGAACGCGCACGTAGAGCGCGATGTCGGGATGGTCGTCGTCCGCCGCTCCGCCGCTCAAGCCGACGAGCGCGTCGATCGCGGTCGAAATGGGCGCGTACTCTATCGGATCCTGGTACGAAGCGCCACTCGGCATCGAATAATGCACGGCGATGTGCGGCGTCCATTTGGCGGTACGGGCGAGCGCGTGCGCCACGAGCGCCATCCCCAACTCGTCCGCCCCCGGTTCGATCGACGCGCGGCCTTCGAGCCCGAGCGACGCGAGGTCGGCCTGCAAGGTTTGCAGGTCGCGCACGTGCAGACCGACGGGACCTGCGTCGTCTTGACCGAGGACGAGACGGTCGATCGTTCCGTTTGCAGTGAGTTTTAGCAACAGACGATCGACGGCGAGGTTTCGTGCGCGCGTGGCGACGTACGCGTCGAATGTCTGCTCGCCGATCAGCTCGCGCAACTGCTGTGCTTGCACCTCCTCGCTCGGCAGCGGCGGATCGTGGAGATTCGCGTAATCCTGCAGGTACTGCCAGACGGGATACGGCGCGAAGTATGCGGTGCCCGTGGGGATGCCGGTCGGCGCGAGGCGCATGATCGTGCCGAAGGCGCCGATCCACGCGCGCGGCCGCCTGGCACGCAGATGCGCCAGCTCGCGCAGCCGAGACTCAGCAGCGGCATAGTCCGCGCCGGGCACGCGCGACGCGCTCAAACCGCCGTAGGCGAGCATGTCCGTTGAGATGACGAACGAATCCGTCTGCGGCTTTGCAGCTTCCTCATTCAGCCACGCGATGAGCGCGTCCGAACGGCCGGCTTGCAGAAAATGCCCCTGTAACGCGCGCGGCGGCGCGTCGACTGCCACGCCGGCGATGCGCCCGAGCATGACCGGAAGCTGCGACGTCACCGGGCGGTCGTCAATCGGGACAAATGCGATCGCGGCAAAGAGCAGCGCGAACACGCTCATTCCAGCACTGCGCGGAGCGATCCGTCGTGGCAATCGAGAAGGGACTGCGCTTCCTTCGGACCGACGCCGCAGCGCTCCATCACGACAGCCGCCTTCACGCGCCCTTGCGCCATCAGTAACAGATCGGATGCGCGACGTTCGTCGACGTCCGCGAGCCTTTGGATGAGTCGAATAGCGCGGGCGCGGAGTTTGCGATTGCTCGCGACGACGTCGACCATCAGGTTGTCGTAGATTTTGTTCAGTCGCACCATGACGGCTGTCGAGATCGCGTTGAGCGCGATCTTTTGCGCCGTTCCCGCTTTTAATCGCGTGCTGCCGGCGAGCACCTCGGCTCCGGTCTCGAGAATAACGGCCATCTCTGCGGCACGCGCAACAGCCGAGTCCGCGGCACTCGTCAGCGCGATCGTCAAGGCGCCCTTCTCCTTCGCGCGTTCGATCGCGGTCACGACGAAGGCGGCGGAGCCGCTCGCGGAGATACCGAGTACGACGTCCCCGTCGTTCACGAAATCGTCCGCGACCGCGATGCCTGCCGCGGCGTCGTCTTCGGCGCCTTCGACCGCGCGTACCAACGCGTCGATGCCTCCCGCAACGTGAGCGCGAACCAATTCTGGAGGCATACCGAACGTCGGCGGCATTTCGGCCGCATCCAGCATTCCGAGGCGTCCGCTGCTGCCAGCACCGACGTAATGCAGCCTTCCCCCGGAATCGAGGCGGTCCGCAATGTCGTCTACAACTCGCGCGATCGTTTCGCTTTGAGCGAGCACGGCGTCAACCGCGGTATGCTGATCGGCGACGATCGTTTCGACGAGCTCGCGCGTGTCGAGCAGGTCGAGATCCACGCTTCTCGGATTGACTTCCTCGGTTGGAGGAACTACGTCGGGCATTCGCGCTCGATCGCAGCGAGCAGGTCGCGCAGGTTGTGCGGCGCGATCGCGCCGAGAACGACTGCGTGGCGCGCACCAGTTGCGCCAGGTATATTTCCCGGCAGGCCGCGCAACGTCTCGTATCCGAGCACGGCGAAGCCGATCGCCTCTTTGGCGTCGATTGGGAGGCCCATCGCGTTGGAGGTTTCGACGCGCGCGGCCGGCAGCCGTTCGGCCAACCGCGCCAGCAGCGTTTCGTTGTGCGCCCCTCCGCCGCTCGCGACAACCCGCGCATCGGCGAATCCTGCGCGAACGATCGCGTCGGCGATGGACGCGGTCGTGAGCTCGGTGAGCGTCGCGACGCCATTTTCGAGCGACTGCTTCGAGAGCTCCTCGGCGTACCGCTCGAGGAATTGGGCGCCGAACCGCTCGCGCCCGGTCGTTTTGGGCCGCGGCGCCGCGAAGTATTCGTCTGCCAGCATTGCCGCTAGCAAGTCGGCGTCCGGACTGCCGGCGGCCGCCAGGATTCCGTTACGATCGAAATTGCAAATGCCCGCCGTGCGATCACGCACGAACGCGTCGACCAACATGTTCGCGGGGCCGGTATCGAAGGCGATGGTTTGTTCCAGCGGCGCGCCTTTTCGCAACAGCGAGACGTTCGCGATGCCGCCCAGATTGAGCGCGACGCGATCTTCGTCTTGACTCGCGAGGAGCAGCGCGTCCACGCGCGCCATGAGCGGCGCACCCTGGCCGCCCGCGGCGCAATCGGCGCTGCGAAAATCGTAGCAGACCGTCGCCTCGACGGCTTCGCGAATGACGAACGGATCGCCGATTTGGAAGGTTACGTGCGAGGCGCCGTCGTGCCACATGGTTTGACCGTGGGAAGCGACGAAGCCGATGCGATCGGATCCGACGACGTCGAGCGCGGCATCCGCATAGGCGCGACCCAGCTCGTGATGGAGCCCGGCGACGGCCTCGACGCTGCCTGCGTTGGGCGGAAGCGCATCGAGCAGCTCCGCCCGGAGATCGGCCTCGAAGGGGTACGTCTTGAAACGCAGCAGCTCCACGTCGTAGCGCGCCGCGCGCGGCAGGATCTGCACCAGAGCGGCATCCACTCCGTCGAGCGAGGTTCCGCTCATCAGTCCCATCGCCAGCATTACGCGAGTTCCTTGATCATCGCTTCGTAGAAGCGCTGCCGAAGCGACAGCTCCGAGCTCGGCGCGGAGTCGCGCCCGAAATAGACCGCGTTGGTGAGCAAGACCCCTTGGACGTCGCGCACGGGATCGGCCCAGACGCACGTTCCGACGAAGCCCGTGTGGCCGAACGACGACCGGTCCATATAGCGTCCGCACGAATTCTCGTCGTTGGTCTTAAGCGCCCATCCGAGGCCGCGCCGCAACACGGGATCGTACGCCTGTTCCGTGGTTGCTTCAACTGCGATTGCGCGCGGCAGCAGTGCGCAATCGCGGCCACGGAGCGCGCCGAGATAACACTCGGTCAGCGCGGCTACGTCGGCGGCGGTTCCGAACAGTCCGGCGTGTCCGGCGGCGCCGCCCATTAGATACGCCTTCTCGTCGTGCACGAACCCTTGCACGCGGCCGCGCCAGCCGTCGTCTTCCGTCGCGGGGATCTCTGCGCACTGCTCCGCGTGTGGGCGGAAGACAAGCGACGGCGCGAAGGAGTTTCGAACCTGCGCCACGAGCGATTGGCGTGCGACGCGCTCGAGCACCACGCCGAGCGCGATGAAGCCGAGGTCGCTGTAGATGACGCGCTCTCCCGGCGTCGCAACCAGCTTTGAGCTCAGCGCGAAAGTCTCCACGTTCTCGTCGAGAATCTCGCGGTAGTCCGCGCCCGAGTTCATGCCGGAGGTATGCGCGAGCAGCATCCGCGGCCAAATTTCGGCGTGAGCGTCATGGCGCCACTCCGAAATAATACGCCACAGCGGTTCGTCCAACTCGAGATTACCGGCGGCAACGGCTTGCAGCGCCAGCGTTGAAATGAAGAGCTTGGTGAGCGAGGCGAGATCGAAAAGGGTATCGCAGTATACCGAGCGAGCCAGCGTATCGGCGCGCGTGACGCCGTATGCGCGCTCGAAGACGACCTGGCCTCGGTGCTCGATGCGCGCGACCGCCCCGGTGAATTCGGTAGCGGTGGCATCTTGCATGATCGCATCGACGCGGTCGAACCGTGTCATCCTATCCGGCCCCTTTTGCCGTTCGACTTCGCCGCCCTGGGAGTGAGGCGCCGCCTCAGAACCCGTCCTCGACTTTGCGTCTCTTCGACTCGCTGCGCTCGCTCAGTGTCGCCTTGCTCTTCGCCCTTCGACTCCGCTGCGCACTTCGTGCTCCGCTCCGCTCAGGGTGACACGGGGACGGGGAGTCTGCCGGTGGGCATGTGGCCGCTGAAGAGCACATCGGCGAGGCCGCCGATCGATGCCTCGTCGTCGCCGTAGGCGGCGAGCAGATGGCGTGCGCCCTCGAACAGCGGCAGATCGAACGGCTCGAGCAGCGAGACCAGGAGCGCGTCTGGATATGCGGCGAGGATTGCGCGAATTGCATGCGCTTGCGCCGGATGCAGATGCGCGCGCCGCGAGAGCAGAATCGGCCGGCGCTGCGATCGCGCGAGCGCCGCGTCGATCCCGGCGAGCTCGCTAGACGATGGGTCGAGCGGCGCGTGAAGTTCTTCCATCACCGGTGCCTCGCGACCGAGGAGCACGTCGTCGCTTCCAAAGACCACGGCGATCGATGCGAGTGGATCGGCTTCAGGCACGCCGCGCAACAGCGTAATCGCCCGACGGGCGATTTCTCGGCCGATGCCGGGGTGCGGCGGAAACGCGTCGAGCGGTAGCGGCGCCGCGCCGGCCTCGCGTAGCCGGCTAACCCGCGCGTAGGCTTCTTCCAAACGCTCGAGCGGGATGCGCCGCGCGTTGACCGCCGCTTCGATTGCGGCGGCGGCGGCCGATGCCAACTCGGAATCGTGGCTGAAAAGCAGCAGGTCGGCCCCGGCGGCCAGCGCTTCGAGCGCACTCTCCACCGAGCCCCGCGCCGCCACAGCATCCATCTCCAAACAGTCGGTTACGAACGCGCCTCGGAATCCGAGCTCGCCGCGCAGCAAATCGGTCGCGATGCGCCGTGACAGCGTCGCCGGACTCGCCGGATCGAATGCACGCGCCACCACGTGCGCGCTCATCATCGCGGGAGCGCCGCGCGCCACCTCGGCAAAGGGCAAAAGATCGCGGCCGCGCATTGTCGCCTCGTCCGCGTCGATCACCGGTAGCGCCGCGTGCGAGTCGATCTGCGTCGCACCGTGTCCCGGAAAGTGTTTGTAGCACGGAATCACGGCGCCTTGCTGCAATCCCCGCCCGAACGCGGAACCCAGCGCTGCGACGCGCTGGGGATCTGCGCCGAACGAGCGCGTACCTATCACCGTGTTGCGGGGATCGACAGCGACATCGAGCACCGGCGCGAAATCCATCGTACAACCCGCGCGGCGGAGATCGAATGCGATCTGCTCGCCCGCGCGGCGCGCCAGCTCGATCTCGTTCGCGGCGCCGAGTGCCATCATCGGCGGCATCGGCTCCACGCCGTCACGCAAACGCGCCACACGCCCGCCCTCCTGATCGACCGCGACCAGCGGCATGCCACGAGTGAGCGCGCGGATTTCTTCAAGTCGCGCGCTCTGTTGCGGAAAGAGCACGTATCCGCCGAATCCCGGTGCGGACGTCATAATAACGCCGCGCGCGACTTGGGTGATACCGGTCACGCGAGCGCGACTCCGGTCGTGCGGTCGAAGCGGCGGATGGACTCCGGCGGCAAGTCCAGCGCGACGAGCTCACCGACGCGGACACCACTCGATGCAGATACTCGGACGGCGAGCGTGCCGCGTTCGGTCTCGACGTCGAGGTACGCGTCTGCGCCCGTCGGCTCGCGGCGCACGATGCGGCCGGCTAATGTTCCCTGCGCGCCCAGCCGAATGCATTCGGGACGAATGCCCACGGTCGCGCCGTTGCCATCGAAAAGATTCATAGGGCGTTCGCCTAGAAACCGAGCGACGCCCACCGTGCGCGGCGCATCGTAGACGCGCTGCGGGTCGCCGGAGTCCTCGATCCGCCCCTCGACGAGTACGGCCAGCGCATCGCCTACGCTCATCGCCTCGACATGATCGTGTGTGACGTAGAGAATCGGACCCGGGAAGCGCTGGCGCACGCCGACCACCTCGTCGCGGACGGAGCGGCGCAAAGACGGGTCGAGATGCGCGAGCGGTTCGTCGAGCAACAGCGCCAGCGGATCCGAAAGCAACGCGCGGGCGATCGAGGCTCGCTGGCGCTCGCCGCCGGAGAGCTGGCGTGGGCGGCGGTCGAGATGCTTATCGACGTGCAGCGCGTGCGCCGTCGCGGTCACCAGCGCGTCGCTCTCGGCTCGCCGGCCACGCAGCGCAAAGCGCAGGTTTTCACGCACCGTCATGTTCGTGAAAAGCGCATCGTCCTGAAAGACGAGTGCGATGCGGCGCTCCTGCGGAGGGAAGGTCAAGACCGACTGACCGTTGAGGCGAATGTCGCCGCCGGCGGCCGGCAACAATCCCGCGATGACGCGCAGCAGCGTACTTTTTCCCGCGCCGGACGGGCCGACGACGG
Organism: Vulcanimicrobiota bacterium; assembly: GCA_963759245.1. Taxonomy (GTDB): domain Bacteria; phylum Vulcanimicrobiota; class Vulcanimicrobiia; order Vulcanimicrobiales; family Vulcanimicrobiaceae; genus Cybelea. The sequence goes on from CAVWYN010000003.1 coordinate 1,772,076, forward strand.
CGAGCGTCCGCGCCTCGGGCACGTCGAGCGTAACGGCGCGCAGCGCCGGCGCGACGCGCCCCGGATAACAGACGTCGAGGGAATCGACCGTGAGCCCCACTTAAGATGAAGGCTGATCGATCGTGCGATACTCGTCGCGAGCTGCGCCGTCGCCGGAGCGGGCGCGCTCGGCGACGCCGCGCAGCCACTTCACCGTCTCGTCGTCGGCTTTCTTTCCTGCCAGAACGAGACGCAAGGCAAGCAGCGCCAAATCGGGCGTGCGCGCGCCAAGCCGTTGTAATCCTTCGTAGAACGGCGACGCGCCCGGGGCGTCGGGACGCTGCTCGAGCAGCTTGCGGACCACCTCGGCTTTCGGCGGGGCACCGGTAAGAAGATAGCCGTCGAGCAACTCGAAATCCATCGATCATGGGGTTCGCCGCTCGGTCCGCATTGCTCTTTGCAGTAGCGATGGCGACCCTTGGAGCAAATCCGACCGGTAACGACGTCGTTCGACTGCTCGAACGGATGCGAAACGCCGCGGGTCCCGTCTGGCAGGCGAATGTCGTCTCCGTGGCGCGGCTGCAGTTCAACGGCGCGCCGTCCGTGGTCTCTACCGAAAGCCAAGGGCTGCGCGTGATGGTGCGGCACTGCATCGGCGAGATCTGCGACGGCACCTATTTTGATGGCGAGCGGCTCTTCTCGGTCAACATGAACGGGACGACGGTAGAGCAATCGCCGCAGCCCGAAGCATACCTTCGCTCGCTCCGCCTCATCGGGTCGCTGGACTTCTTGTCGCCGTCGTTCTTCGCGCGCGGAGGCAGGATCGGCGGCGCCGGCACCGCAGCGATCGGAGGGAAAAGCTATCGCACGTTCGTGATCGGCGATGCGAACGCCGTTCCCGTGCGCCTTTACGTCGATCTCCAAAGCAATCTCATCCGCTTCGCGCGGGCAATCGGCGACCGCGACATGATCGAGTACAGGAACTTCCGGCGCGTCGGGGCCTTGACGCTCCCGTTTGAAGTGCTGCACGACGGCCGGGTGTTCGAGCGTTACGACGATCGGGCGGTCGTCTCGTCCGCATTCCAGCCGCCGCACGGACTGGCTCCCTCTTTCAGCGGCGCGCCGGCAGCGATTCCGACCGATCCCAAGGCGGTGACGCCGATCGTCGACTGTAGCCTCGGCGGGGTTGCGCTGCGTTGCCTCATCGACAGCGGAAACTCCGGCCTTTCGATGAGCTCAGAGTTGGCGAGCCGGCTCGGCGCGCCCGTTGTCGGAACCTATCGGGTGCTGGGCCTCGGCGGATATTCGACGCAAGTGGTTCGCGCCGGCCCTCTGCGCGTCGGCAACGCCACATATCCCGGCGCATATTACGTCGTGCTGAACGACTTGCGGCGTTACGGATACGACGTGGTCCTCGGCGCCGATATCATCGGCCCTTCGGGCATCTTGATCGACGGCGCCGCGCACATCGTGCGTTTGGGCATCTCGCTCGCGCACGGCGAGGTTACCGTACCGCTGTCATTTCAGAACTTCGTACCGGTAATCAGCGTCGGGCTTGGACCGATCGAGACGCAGCTGGCAGTAGATACCGGAGACGAGTCGAATATCAACCTCTCGTACGATTTTTATGCCAAGCACCCGGGTCTCTTCAACATCACACAGCGCCGATCGGTCGCGGGTATCGGCGGCAGCAGCGTCGAGATGATCGGGGAGATTCCGCAGGTGCGAATCGGCGACTATCGCAGCGGCCCGCAGCGTATCGGAACGACGCAACTGTTGCAAGGCACCGCGTTCGGCCACGTCGGCGCGGCATTCTTGGATCAGTTCGTGGTTCAGCTCGATTATGCTGGAGCCGCGCTCCATCTAATCCCGAGGCGCGGCTAGCCGAATGCCGGGAGTGAAGGCCGGCATCGCGGGCGTCTTGGGCGCTTGCGTCGCCTTCACTCTGCCCGTGCCGGCACAGCCGCTCGCGCTCGATCGCTGCACGGTAGTCGCCGTGCAGATGATGGACGGCGTCGATTCGGCGGATGCGCACCCGGGAGATTTCTTCAGGTTCGAAACGATCAACGCCGTGACCGTCGGTGCCAGCATCGCGATTCCGGAACGCACCATGGGCTACGGAATCGTCGCCGTGGCGTCGGCGGCTGGACCGCACGACGCGCGTCCCGGCTTGCTCGTGCTCGAACCGCGCTATCTCGTGCTGCCGGACGGCAGGCGTCTCGGCGTCGTGCTCAATCACAACACCGATGCGCTGGATAGGGCCGGCGCGAACGCCGGCATCCCAGGATATCTCGGGGCGATTCCGGTGCCCGGTGTGGGTGCCGCGGTGGGCCTTTTCAACTACTTCCGCAGGGGCAAGAACATCGTCGTCCGGCGCGGGACGATGTTTACCGTCTTTCCGAGCGACGATCCATCGGTCGAGCGCTGCCAAGACCACCCCGCGTACTAGACACAGTGCGCGTCGTCTCGGCCGGTATCGTCGCGGCGATCGTACTTTGCGTCCCCGCCCGGGCGCAAAGTTCGGCGACCCCGCAGCCGGCCGACGCGTGCAACACCGGCACGACCTACGACATGCGGACCTGTTGGGATCGGAAAGACGGCGAGGCGACCGCCGAAAGCCTCACGCGTTTCGCCGAAGTGCTGACGGCGATGAAGCGACGCGGCCTCGATACGACGGCGATAGGCAACGCCGAAGAAGCGTGGGTCGCCGCACGCGACGAGACCTGCGCGTTTGAATACGGACTCTACGCGGGGGGCACGATCGCGCCGCAGCTCGGCGCCGAGTGCAGCGTGCGAATGACGCGGTCTCGTACGGCTCGCTTAACGGCATACTTGGCCGCGTTGCAGCACGATGCCGCGCCGCCGCACGAGCTCGCCGTTTCAGCGGCGGCCGATGCCGAGCTCAATCGCGTCTATGGCTTGCTGGCCGCACGCATTACGCCCGAGCAGCGCGCCGCGCTGGCCAGGTCAGAGCGCGCGTGGATCGCGTATCGCGACCAGGCGTGCGCGGTCGAGCGCGGTCCGTGCCTGACGGACTTGGCCGACGACCGCGTCGCGGAGCTGCAAGCCGGGTGGGTTGGCGAGGCCTTTTGGTGAAGTGGGCGGCGTGGCAAGTGTAGTGCGGCGATTGTTAGTTCTGGCCGTAGCGGCGGCCGGCTTGAGTGGTGCGGCGGCGCCATCGGCTTCGGCGCCGCCGGATGCGGCGACGATCTTGCAGCGCAGCGAGGCCCGCTGGCAGGGCATGAGCTCGTATCAGGCGCCGGTCACGATCAGCGGGAGCGTGCGAGCCTTCATTATTTCGGTCCCGGTCCATATGACCGGAACGCAGTACTATCAGGCGCCCGATCAGCAGGCGCTGCATCTCAACAATCCGCCGAGCTACGCGCGCGGGCTCGGCAGCACGCTCTCCGCAATGGGAACGCCGCAAACGTGGCTGCGCGATTACGCGATAGCATCGCCGGTGACGCAGCCGCACGGACATCACATGGCATACGTACTAACCGGGACGCCGAAGCGGCAGGGCCGAGTCAAAACGGTAACGATGTCGATCAGCGCGACGACGTACGCGATTGAATCGATGGCGTTCTCTTACACTAACGGCGCAACGCTGGTCGTCACGTACGTACGCCATCACGGCGCTACGCAGTATCATCTGCCGCGCCAGGCGACGGTGCAGGCGAAGTTTCCCGCGTACAGCGGCAACGCAACGATAACCTACGGCGACTACACTCTGAACCAACCGATTCCCGCGACCGTTTTCGAGCAGCACTAGGTCACTCTTCTTCGATGTCGGAGTGCCCTGCGGTCTCGAGCAGCTGCACCTCGATAGCCTGGAGGTCGAGCACCCGTTGAAGGCGGCGCAGCACCGTATTGTCGATCTTGCCCAGCTCGCGAAGTTCGATGAGCTTCTTGCGCTGCGCTTCGACCAGGACGCCCTGCGCCGCGCGGAAATCCGCGGTCGCTCGTGTGGCTCGAGCGCTCGGCATCGTAAACTCCGCGTATCTCGCCTCGAGACGGCGCCGGTGCAACTCTAGGATCTCTTTCGGGAACGTGCCGTCGCGTTCGAGCTTGTCGAGAGCATCGAGGCCGGTGCGAGAGATCGCTGTGAGCGCCAGGCGCTCTTCGCGCGCCGCGGCGCCGTCGTCCCTGATATGCAACCAGCGAATGAGCCACGGCAGCGTGCCGCCCTGGCCGACTAGCGTCGCGAGCAGCACGACGAACGTCAGAAAAATCAGCAGGTTTCGGAAGGGGAACGGCCCGGCCGCGGTTTCGAACGGAATCGCCAGTGCGGCGGCCAGCGAAATGCCGCCGCGCATTCCGGTCCATGCCAAAAGCGCCACGTGCGACCAATCGGCTTCTCCGCTGACGTGTTCCGGCTCGTTCGTTGCCGGCAGCAGCCCCTGCGCGAACGTCCAGATGAGTCGCACGACGATACAGGCGCCGGCGACCGCGCATCCCCACCCGAGCAGCTGTGCGACCGAATATTCGTGCAATCCCGAGACGATCGATCGGAACCGGATGCCGACCTCGGTGAAGATGAACGCGTTGAGCAAGAAGACGACCGTGACCCAAAAGCCGGTGAGCATCTCGCGCGCGCGCGGCTGCAGCACCACCGGCGAGAACCGGCTAACCGCTAGACCGGTCGTGACCGTCGCGAGCACGCCCGACGCACCCATGTAGTAGGCGGGTAGGTACGCTATGAACGGCACCATGACCGACGCCGTGGCCTGTAACGTTTCGTCCTTGAGCAGGTGCCAGGCGAACCGCACGATGGCTGCGACGACGAGCCCGATAAGCACCGACTCGACGATCGTCAACACCAGCGCTCCGGCCGCGTGCAGCAGCGAAAATGACGCGCCCACGACGGCGGCAACACCAATTGCATAAAGGATCAGCGAGGTTGCATCGTTGACGAGGCTTTCGCCCTCGATCGTCCCGATGATATGCCGCGGCACGTTGAGCTCGTCGGCAATCGCAGCGAAGGCCACCTCGTCGGTCGACGAGACGATGGCGCCCAGCACGAACGCCACGCCCCAGCTCATGCCGGGAATTATCGCATGCGCGATCGCCGCGACGGCGACGGTCGTCACGATGACCAAACCAAACGCCATCTGGAAAATCCAGAGTGCGCCCGCACGAAACTCGCTCGTCGGCGCGGTGAGGCTCTCCCAATAGAGCAGCGGCGGCAAGAAGACAAGCAACACGAGCTCCGGCGGCAGCGGAAACGTGGGCACGCCGGGGATGTAGCCGATGACCATGCCGCCGAGCACGAGCACGATCGGATATGCAACGTTGATCCGGTTCGCGATCGTGACCAGAACGATGATCGCGACGAAGACGACGAGAATTGCGGTCACGAGGCCCCTTGACTTATCCCCGGCGGGGGCGCCCTTCGCTCGGAAGTAGTTCGCGGCGTCGCGCGCGGCCTAGTGGTCTACGAAGCGCGAGACTTCGTCGAGAGTAGGATCGATCCGCAAATCCTCGTATGCGTATTTTCGCACTTCATGGCCGTCGGGCGTCTTTACGCGGACGACGACCTCGTGCGGATGAACGTCTTTGACGATCCCTTCTTCTTTTGAACCGTCGATGAAGACTTTATCGCCTGGCTTTAACATGGTAAGCTCCCCTAGAATTTGCGGTTGAATAATTGTTGGACTGCCGAGGCATGCAGCAGGTCGTTTGGGATCTCCTGGCAAGCTGGAACGGACTGCGGATCGCGGTTCGACTGCGAGTCGCTGAGCCAGCACCTTCCCGGAACGATCGCGCAGTAGCAAATGCGGAAGCGCAGTCGGGTGGCAGCTCCCTGAATGAACGGCGGCGCGAACCGCTTGCTGATGAGCACAAAATCCAACGTCGATCGGTCGGGACGCAATACCGTGCCGGGCGACGCGCTGCCGATGTCGATGCTCATCCTTTGACCATGCGGCTTGCGTGCGACCAGGTTCGGACCGAGAATCGCGTGCAGCATCTCGATGAAATTGGATCTGGGCACGCCGTCGACGAGCGCCGTGGCGCTCCGTAACACGGCCGGGCCGAGGCCGTCGTTGGTGGTGCTGAGCTCGGCCCGATCGCCGCTGATGTTCTCCGAAAGACTAACGTACGGCCACACTTGTGCGCCGAGCTGTTCCTGAAGGATCAGCGTTTGGTTCTGGACGATCCGCGCCTGCCACCACGAGGCTCCCGCCGCAAGCGTCGAGATCAGCAACGCGAACATCGCGATAACGAGGTCGAAACGCACGCCGCGCGCGACGCGTGAGATACGGTCTTCTTGCTCAGCCATAGCAATCTCCAGGCGCTCGCCATTCGACGCATCGCAAGTGGAACCCGGTCGCCACAACGGCAGGTTTAGCTCGCGGCGGCGTGATAGGCTGGCCATGTGAAAGGAATATCGCTATCGCAAGCGGCCGTGATCGCCGGAGTCGCCTACCTCATCGGTCCTGTGACCTATGCCGAGTTCAAGCTCTATCCCGCGCTCGTCGTCTCGGGCAATGCCGCGCAGACGGTCCACAACATCCAGAGCAGCGGCAGCGAGTTCGGCGTCGCGGTGCTGTGCTATTTGATCGAGTATATCTTGGATATCGTCATCGCATGGGCGCTGTACGTCCTGCTCTCGCCCGTGAACAACGCGCTGTCGTTGCTGACCGCAGTGTTCCGCTGGATGTACACTGCCATGGGTCTGGCCGGCGTGTTGCAGCTGGCCATCGCGTTTCGTCTGATTCACAGCACGCACTATGTGGCATCGTTTGGCGCGACTCAGCTCCAGGCCCAGGTAGAGCTGTTCATCGACTCATTCCGCTACGGCTGGCAGTTCAGTCTTATCGTTTTCGGCATTCATCTCGTTCTGCTGGGATATTTGCTGTACCGGTCGAGTTACGTTCTCTACCGATCGAACTTCATTCCACAGATCCTCGGCGCGTTGATCGCGCTCGACGGCGTGGGTTGGGTGCTCAACGGCCTGAAGCCCTACGTCTTCCCGAGCGCAAATATCGAGTGGTTCTTCTTTGTGTCGTTCGTCGAATTGTTGCTGCCGCTGTGGCTGGTGATAACGGGTTGGAGGATCAACGTGCGATCGGACGTTGCGACGCACTAGCGCATTGAAATACGAAGATAGCGGTGGCGGAGGTCCCGTCGTCGTGTTCGTTCACGGGTGGCAGGCCGATCGGTCGGTGTGGAGCGACGTCATTGCGGCGCTCGGACCGGAAGTGCGCTCAATCACCGTAGATTTGGCGGGCTTCGGCGATTCGAACGCCGTCCCGGGACCGTACACGATCGAGCGGTTCGCGGCCGATCTTCGCCAGTTGATCGAAACCCTCGGCGTCGCACCGGCGATCGTGGTCGGCCATTCGATGGGCGGAAAGGTTGCGCTGCGCTTGGCGGTCGACGCCCCGAACGCGCTACGCGGCATGGTGTTGGTCGCGCCGGTGCCGGTGAACGCAGCGGGATTCTCGCCGAAGGGCGATGCGCGTTTGCGCGCTACCGCGGGCGACCCGGTTGCGGTGAAGGACTGGTTGGCGCGCACGATCGACGACCCCTCGAACGCGTCCATCCTCGAGCGCCTCTGCGCGGCTGCGGCAAAGGCGCCGCGCGACGTCGCGCTCGAGAGCTTTGAGTCGTGGGCGCACACGGACTTCGCGGACAAAACCCGAGCCATTGCCGCACCGGTGCTTATCGTCGCCCCGGAGCACGACACGACGCTTACCGAGAGCGCACGAAAGCTCGCAGCCCTGCTAGCCAATGCTACCTTTCTCACCTTGGCCGGCACGGCACACTACGTGATCGTCGAGCGGCCCGATGTGATTGCCGAGCTGATAAGCAAGTTTGTTGAAGACGTTCACTAACGGGTACCATCATACCGATGAGTCAGCTGGCCGCGCGCGACTGCGTTCCGTGCAAGGGCGGCGTACCGCCCCTCTCCGACGAGCAGATTGCGCCGTTGTTGGCCCAGCTCGGTGCCGGGTGGCACGTGGTCGAGCGGAGCGATGCCAAACGCGGCGCCGTGAAGATCCTCACCGCCACGTATAAGTTCGGAAACTTTGCCGAAGCGATGCACGCCGCGCAGCGGATCGGCGCGATGGCCGAGGAACAGCAGCACCATCCCGACCTGCACGTCGCGTGGGGGCGGCTTACCGTCGAGATCTGGACGCATAAGATCGGCGGCCTGACCGAGAGCGATTTCATCTTTGCGGCCAAATGCGACGCGCTCGTCGAAGGGACGCAACCCGGAAGGATCGCCGAGGCCTAGGCCGTCAGGCCATCGAACGCAGTGGCCAAGCAAGCCCTAGAGGTACGGTGATGCATCGTGGCTACTTTCTCACGTCGCTTGGAGCGATGATGGCAGCTCCCGCCGCGGCCGGCGCCGTTGCGCCGCAGCCGACGAGCGCGCTCGACGTCGTCAAACTGCCTAAGGCCGAGCTACACCTGCACATCGAGGGGACGTTCGAGCCCGAGCTGATCTTCACGATCGCGGAACGCAACGGCGTGAAGCTCAACTATCCAAACGTCGAGGCTCTACGCGACGCGTACAACTTCACCGATTTGCAGTCGTTCCTCAACGTGTACTACCACGGCATGGAGGCGCTGCGCGTCGAGCAAGATTATTACGATCTGACGACAGCGTATCTGAAGCGCGTACAGGTTCAAGGAGTTCGGCACGCCGAGATTTTCTTCGATCCGCAGGCGCACACGAAACGCGGCGTCGCATTTCCGGTGGTCGTCGACGGCATCTCGCGCGCGCTGGCCGACGGACAACGTAACTTTGGAATCACCTCGCACCTGATCATGTGCTTCCTGCGCGACATGTCCGCGGAATCGGCGATGGCAACGCTGGAAAGCGCGCTACCGTTTAAAGATCGAATCATCGGCGTCGGGCTCGACTCGGCCGAAAGCGGCAATCCTCCCTCGAAATTCCAAGCCGTCTTCGATCGCGCTCGTGCGAACGGCTTTCTCACGGTGGCGCATGCCGGAGAGGAGGCGGGGCCGGACTACGTGTGGGAGGCGCTGGAGTTGCTGAAGGTCTCACGCGTCGACCACGGAGTACGCAGCCTAGACGATCCGACGCTCGTCGCGCATTTGCGCAAGGAGCGCGTGCCGCTTACGGTATGCCCGCTCTCGAACGTGCGGCTGCACGTCGTACCCACCCTCGCGGCGCATCCGCTCAAACGCATGATGGAGCTCGGGTTGATGTGCACGTGCAACTCCGACGATCCCGCGTACTTCGGCGGTTACGTCGGCGACAATTTCCGGGAAACCGCCGCCGCCTTATCGCTCAGCGACGATCAGCTGGTGACGCTGGCGAAGAACTCGTTCGAGGCGTCGTTTATCGACGACTCGCTGAAGCAACGTTACCTTGCCGAAGTCGACGCGGCCGTGAGCTAGGGGCAGTACCTGTTCGAAACTCTTAAGAAGAAATGCCCGACCTCTCCGCCGCTAACGTTCACTCCATCGAACTCGATACTGGCTCCGCCGCAAGCTGTTCCGGGCGTGACTCGCCACTGAACTTGGCTGCTGCCTTCGCGCTGTATGTTGTAACAAAGCTTACCGCTAAAGCATCCATTGAGCTTGTCGAGGTAGGAGTTCACGACGCCGGGACCGCTCACGGTAACGAGGATGCCCTGCTTTGTGCGTCGCGTTAAGCGAATGGGACAAGGCGTAACCTTGACGCCGCCCGTGCCATGGCACCCCTTGTCGGGCGCGATCGCCGGCAGGCCCGCGCCGAGCATGGCGGGCGCAATGCCGGACCCCGTTTGAGATATCGATTGCCCTTGCGCGCATGCCGCCAAAATGGAAAGGCTCGCGACGGCTGCTAATACGTCTCTCCGTCGAAACATCGTCAACCCCCTCGAAGCTCTGCTACGTCCTATCTACGACCTCATTTGTAAAGAAACTCTGAAACGCCCGGCATCGCCCCTAGCTTGGAATAAGGATTTGCCAGCCGTACTCGAGCAGCGGTTTGGACTTCTTTGCCAGGTCGACGCATCGGTCGATCAACGCTCTTTTCACGACATCGTCGTCCGAGAGTCTTTCGCTCACGATGAACGAACCGAGACGGAAATAATGAGCGAGTGGACTGGCTGACTGATCTTCGAACCCGCGCGGCATGCGCTTGAGGGCGTCGTGCAGCTCGGTGATCGCCACTCCGTTGCGGTCGAGCGCACGCAGCACGGCAGCGAAGCGCTTCGGTTCAGTCGCCATCGCCGTGCGCCAACGAAGCAGCTGGTCCTTTTCCAGCTGGTAAAAGGCCGTCGCGATGAAAGATTCCTTGGGCGCGATGTGCACGTAGAGACCGCCCGGCGCGTCACGCATACCTCGATACGGTAAATACGTGCCGAGATTCGTCTTGTACGGGCTCTTGTCGGGCGAGAACCGAACGTCGCGATAGATACGAAAGACCGCGCGCCGCGGGTCCACATCGATCGGTATCTTGTCTTTGCGCAGCGCCGTTGCAAGGTCGACCGTTAAGGCTTCCAGCGGGCCAAGGAGCTCGCGATCGTAAATTTCTTTGCGCGCTCGAAACCAAACGCGATCGTTGTTCTTCTTCAAATCGCGAAGAAATCGCAATGCCTGAGGCGAGAATCCGGAAAATCTCTCCATCTGCTTCGGGCGAACCCTTTTGTGTTTCTCCGACCTGCCCTTCCAGGGCGTCGGGGCCTGACCTCGAGGGCTCAAAGGAGTGTTAGGAGCACCTAAGTATATTCTTAGGTGTGCTTAAATCGCCGGCCGCCCTCGCCTTCGCGATGACCCTGGCCTGCCAGCGGCCTGCGGTGGTGGGCGCCGTCCCCCTCTTTGCCCATCAGTACGGGGTGACGTGTCAGAAATGCCACTCGGTCATTCCGCACCTCAACGAATTCGGCGCCGCATTTCTTGGATACGGCGAGCGATTTCCGGGCATCTCGTCCGGGCCGGCGGTTCCGATCTCCGTCAAGCTCAATCTCGTCGACTCGAGCCAAAATCAAGGCAGCGGCCCGAACGGTGCGGGTCTCCCCAAGGCGATCGTCGACGAGATCGAGGTCTTCGCGTCGGCGACGATCGGATCGCGCGCGAACTTCTTCGTCGAGCAATATGTCGTCAACGGCGGCGAGCCGGGACTCTTGCGCGACGCGTGGATCGGCGATCGCGTCAATCCATGGCCAGCGAAGATTCCGGTCTATCTGCAGGGCGGACAGTTCACGCTTCCGCTGCCGGTCGATCCGGAAACGTTCCGGGATACGTATCAAACCTACACGCCGTACGTGAGAACGGTCGGCGCGAATCCCTTCAACTTCTTCGATCCGAAGATGGGTCTGCGGCTCGGCGTCGGCGACCCGCTGCGCGGCGTGAGCGTGCAGCTCTTCGCGGGCCCCGGCTACGACCAGCAGAGCGGCCTCGCGCCGACCGGCGTGGACAACGAGGTCTACGCGCAGGACGGAATGGGACCGTTCGTGTTGAGTGCTTTTCACTACGCGGGTCTGCGCCCAATCGCGAACGCCCCGTTCGATCGCTTCGAGCGCACCGGCGTTGGTTTCACCTACGGTCAGTGGGGCCGCTTTTCGAGCGAGGCCGTGCTGATCGGCGGCTGGGATTCGAACTGCGCGACGCCACGGCCCGCGGGCTGCACCTCGAGCGGCGGATTCGAACAACTTCGGTACGCGTTCGATCGGCGACTCTTCGCCGAGGCGCGTTATGAAGGCACCGGCGGATCCGCCGGCGGCTTCGCGCGCGACGGAGTCGTGATGCTCGGATATGGACCCGTCGAAAACATGCGCCTGACGGTCGAAGACGTCATCGCCCACACGCCGCAAACCTCCAACACGTTCAACGCTCAGCTTACCGTCGCGTATTGAGTCTCATGAATTTTGCATCGCTTAGCCTTGCCCTCATCGCCACGCTTCTCGCGCAGTCCTCTGGATCGCGCACCATCGACACGATGAAATCGAAGGCATCCTTCAGCGTCACGCACATCTGGCTGGAGCGCGTGACTGGGGCCGTCCCGATACTCAACGGATCCGCGACGTTCGATGGCGGATCCGCGATTCCGGCGCGCGTCATCGCCGTGCTCGACGCGACCCGGATCGCGACCGGCGAACCCGATCGCGATCGCTCGCTCGAATCACCGGATTTCTTCGATTCCAAGAAATTCCCGACGTGGACGTTTGTCAGCACTAGAATCACGCCGACAAGCACAAATTCGTTTGAAATGGACGGCAATCTCACGATCCACGGAGTCACCCAACCGGAGCACGTGAGCGCCACCGTCAGCGGAGATGCCGCGCATCCCGTCTATCACGCGACGGCGCAGATCGACCGCCGCACCTTCAGAATGGCCGTTACGCGGCTCGACCCGACGATCGGCGGCACTGCCTACGTCGCGCTCGACGTCGTTTTCGAATAAACGTTCCTACGAAGGCGGCCAGGCGCTGCATAACTCGCCGGTGTTGCGGTTTCGGTGCGCTTCGCTACGGGTATCGAAACTCAATCTAAAACCCGCACAACGAGGCCTGTAAATGCAAATCGATACCACAATGCTACCGGCGCGCGGAAGCGACGCAGTCGAAATCCTGAAGAATGACCATAAAGTCATCAAGAGTCTGCTCAATAAGCTGACCGAGGCCGAACCGTCCGAGCGCGAAGAAGTTTTGGAGCAGCTCAAAGGCGTTCTGACAATTCACAATGCAACCGAGGAGAACCTCGTCTATCCGGCGATCAACAAGCTTGCCAAGAGCAAGCCGGAGTCGGACCGCCTCTACCATGAGACGGCCGCAGCGGACGTGCTCGTCTTCGAGCTCGATTCGTTGTTAAAGGAAGGCAAGGACCGCGAGTTTACGACGAAGGCCGAGCAATTCCAAGACGCCGTGCTGCACCACATCGAGGAAGAGGAGCAGAAAGCGCTGCCGCGACTCGAGGAAAACACCGATCCCGAGCAGGCCGAGACGCTCACGGGCGCCGTCCGCGCTTTCCGCAAGTCGCTTCATTTCGAGACGGGCTAACTCCTCAATGCCGCCGTTGCATTCGCAGCGGCGGTGGTGAGCCGGTCGACGGCCTTCTTGATGACGTCGGGTTTGCCGCTCGCGAATACGATTTCGGGAAAGCTCGTGTAGACCCGATCGATGGTGTGATAGTAGCGATTCAGCAACAGCCCGTCGGCTAGGAAGAACGCGTCGCGCGCCGTTTGTTCGCGGGTCGCGAGGGACTGCATCGCCGAAACGTCACCTTTAGCCTCGGCCTGCTGCATCGCCACGTCGGTGGCGTGCGCCGCCTGTCGATACGTCTCGAGGGCCGCGCGAAGATCGCCCAGCGTATCCGCGCCCTCAGTTCGCAGCAACGTACTGACTTGAACGGCGGTGAGATCCTTGAGCATCTGCGCCGGGATCTCTTCGATGCGCAGCGGCTCGACCGTGGCATTGGCGGCGCGCATCGCCTGGATGCCGGTAACTTGCGCGGTGACGACCGCCTCCCGCATGCCGGGATCGTAGGTCCGCAATCCATCCAGATTGTCTTCGGCGGTGTGGTGGGCGCCGAAGGGTCCGTAGTATCCGTTCGACGTGCTGAGCAACCCCAGCATATACGAGAAGTTCTGATGATCCGACCCCCCGGTGATCGGATTGAGCAGCGGGTCCACGCGTTGATCCCGCGTGCCGAGCATACCGCGGCCGTCCGCGGCCGGCACCACGTCGCAGATCTGCTTCATGAACGCGTAGAGCCCGGGCGATGCGCTGACCACGAACGGGTCGCCGGTTGTCAGCTGATCGGTGTTGATGTATTGGAACATCTGCTTGCGCAGCTGCGGGCCGTTCTCGTAGATGTAGGCGGCCGAACCGTAGAGCCCGAGCTCGTGGCCATCCCAGGATGCGATCTCGATCGTGCGCTTCGGCTTCCATCCCCGTTGAGCCAACGCGTGAAATGCATCGGCGTCTTGGAGCATCACCGTCGTGCCGCTTCCAGGGTCGATCGCGCCGAACGTCATCGCATCGCGATGGCTTCCGATCATCACGATCGAGTCGGGCTGCTCGCTGCCCTTCAGGTCGCCGAATACCAGCCAAATCGTCTTGACCTTGCGCTCGAACTTCGTACGGACGTGCACGACCGTGTTGCCGCCGAAATGCTGAACGAACTCGAACATCGGATGCCACGTTTGCGGAACCACCTTGCCGGTGAGGCCGGCGAGCAGCGAGCGCGCCGTGTCCTGCGTAATGCTCAGCTCGGGTATAGTCGCGTGCGGGATCTCGTTCCAGCTCTTATGCGCCGCGCCGGGAAGCGGAGCTTGCCCCGCGATCGTCGGATCGCCCGGCGGAAACATCATGAATCCGCGCGGCGACATTCCCCCCATGCGCTCGGCCATGTTCAGATTCTTGTAGTTTCCGTTGGGCCACGTCGCGCCGCCGCCGTAGCCTTGCGTCGCGGGATCCATGAACTCGAGGATTCCCGCGGCGCCGCGCTTACGCAGCTCGTCGTAGGCAACATAACTTGGGTTCAAGGAACGAAAACCGCCGCCGCCCGGCGCGCCGAGGCGTACGACGACGATCGCGCCCTTCAAGCTGACGTGTTCCGCGTCGATCTCGGCGAGGTCGTCCTTCGACGCGGTGTTGACGTAGACGACCGGGCCGGTTACGTCGCCGTCGCCTGACTCTTCGAGAAAAGGTTGACCGGCCATTATCTCCCACCGGGTGTGGTGCCCCGGTACGCCTTCGAGCAGATCGAAGCTGACGTGACGCGGCGAGAGCATCGTAAGGCTCTGCTCGAGCGGACCGGTAAACATTACTCGGTACTCTTTGATGCGTGCCGCGAAGCCGTCGCGTTCCAGGCGCTGCTTCACGTAGAGCGCCGTGGCGTAATCGGCCTGCGAGCCGGCGCGGTGCGGAACCGACGAGATATGGCGTTCGATCTCCATCGCGTTCGCGGCGCTAGGAACCCGCATCATGACCTTCTCTGCCTCCAACTCGGCGCTGACGGCCGGCCCGGCGGCCCATCCCAGCAGCGCCGTATCGGACGTCACCGTCGTCGGCGGCTGGGAAGTAGTCTGCGCAAGCGCGGTCACGAGGCCGCCGCTTCCATACGCAACGAGCGAGAAAATTGCAAGAATCGCAGACATTTTCGAACGCATGAGCCGACAATTCGCCGTCTGCGCTGAAACGCTTCGTTGGGAGGACAGCGTCGATGGCCCTACCTACGGAGGCCGCGCAGAATCTTACCCTCGGTGTTGAGATAATAGCTCTGGCCATCGAAGCGCGGCGAATCGGCGAACATGAGGTACAGATACTTAAAGTTCTCCGAAAACGCGTACGCCGGAAAGTAGTCGCCGCGGGTCATCGGCCGCGTGCGAACGTCGGTGAGCACGGTATAACCGCCGCTGACGCGACAGTTTCGGCGTAGCGCGACGAAGTATTGATACGCCGTGCGGCGGTACTTTTCGTCGCGCGTCAGAAACCACAGATCGAAGGCCGCGTTGGCGTATTCCGGGCGCAGCCAGTAGCGCGGATCGACGATCGAGATATCGGGATAGAAGATCACCTCGGGAATAAGCTCGTAGCGGTCGAGCGCCGCCGTCCACGAATCGTAGAACGCCTCGCCGATCGCGCGATCTCCGCCTTTTGCGACGAGCTCGGCGTAGAAAGCCGCGAGCTCCGTGCACGAGGCATCGCCGGTCGGCATCCCCGTGGTGTAGTCGACGGTCTTGAACCACAGGCGTCCGCCGACGCGCGTCGTCTTATAGCGGAGGAGCGCTTTGGTCAGCATCTCGTACCACGCGCGGCACTGCGCGATTCCGAGCATCTGCCAACCGCCCCACAGGTACTCGTAGAAAGAGTCGGCCGGCTCGTCCGGGGCCACGTCGTCGACGCCGCTGAAGGCGCCCCGCTCGACGTCGAAATAAGTGCCGAGCAAATCGAGCGGCGAGCGCTTCGCGAGTAGGGCGTCGTACGCTTTCATCGAGGCGTCGACGTATTTCGAGTTACCCGTAAGACGCGATAGATCGCCGAACTCGAGGACGTTCGATCCGATCTCGGCGAGATTGCTCTTCGGGTCGCTGACCTCGCCCGTGTGCAGGTTCGCATAGCGATAGGGAGCACCGGACGGAGATTTCGTAAAACAGACGAGGAGCCGATCGGCCAAGTCGATCGCGCCGTCGAGCAACTGCTTCTCGCCGGTCGCGTAATAACCGGCGATCAGGCCGGCTACCATGCGGATCACGGCCTCGAACATCTGCACCCTGCCGTCGACGTCGAAGTCGAGGTGGATCCGCAGCCATTTCAGCGACTGCTCCAGCTCGTCGTCGAGCTCCATGACGTAGAGCGTGTCGAGCGCCTCGATGATCGAAAGACCGAACGGATGACTCGGGATGAAGAAGTTCTTCGATGTGCCGCTGACGGGACGCACCTCGTCGTAGCCCCAGGCCGCGCGCTTGTAGCCCTGCCAGGCGTGGAAGAACTCTCCACGCACTTCCTCTGCGATGCGGCGCGGCGACGGTGCCGCGGCGATCGAGCCGAGAGCCGGCGCGGCAGCCAAGCTAGTCAAGAATTCGTGACGCAACATTTTAGAGCTAGCAAATCGCGCACTGCACGCGAAATGCCTCTTGATGCCGTACTTTGCGATGATTCGCGAGCGAGGCGACGCCTGGGACTGGTCGCTGCCGATGCGCCGTCAGGCCGAGTGGGAGGGGCACGCCGCATTCATGGACGCCCTCGTCGACGAGGGCTTCATTCTCTTAGGCGGTCCGCTCGGCGGAGAGGACGATGCTCGCAGAGTATTGCACGTCATCGAGGCGCCCGGGCTCGACGCGATCGACGCGCGGATTGCGAGAGATCCGTGGACTCAGATGGGATTACTGCGAACCGCCAGCGTCGAGCCGTGGACAGTCTTGCTCGGCACTATCCGGCACACTTTGGGATAGAGCGTGCGACCTACTGTGCGCCCGTAGCTTGCGAATCGCCCGTGAGCCGCGCTACGTTGGGGTGGGCCACTTAAAACCCTTTTTGCCACGCCGCCCCCCGGGCAGTCGCTCATCAAACAGGCAGTCGTAGCGCAATAGCCGGCCCGCGAGCCGGCGTCAGTCGCGGCCGGCCGGCGACGTCGACCGAGCTTGCGTCCCACGGCAGGGCATAATGCAGGCGGTGGCGTGTAGCCGGTCTATCCGCACGACTGGGCCGCCGCTGGTCTGTACGTACTCATACCTGAAGAACAACTGAAATACGAGCACAACAACGATGAGGCTCGCGGAAACGTAGAGCAGCCGTCTCTTCATCTCGGTGACTCCGAGCATAGCCCAGCCGGCCCGAGAGGGCCACATACAGCCGCACAGTTTCTCTCACAGCCTCGGATAAGCCGTCGAACGACCGAATCGGCGGCTCGGCCGCTGCCAGCGCCGCGGATGGTTCCGGCGGGCCCGAGTGATTTCAAGGCTTGAGCGTAGCGAGGAAGCCGTGCGTCTTTCCTTTGCCGTCGACGTAATAGCCGACGAGGTCGCCGTGGATGTTGATGCCGCTCACGACGGTCGTTCCCTTTCCATTGGGGTCGTCGATCGACTGCCACGCAGCTTTCTTCGTGCCCGGATCGGTGACGAAGAAGCCGTGCGTGGCGCCGTGACGGTCGACGTACGAGCCGACGACGCGATCGTACGTGGTTATGCCCCACGCCTTCGTCGCGTTCGAGCGCGGAAAAGAAAACTCGGTGAAGACGCCTTGGATCAGGAGATAGCTCACGACGATGCCCGAACGCCTCTTCTCGAACCCAACCACGTGACCGTTGCCGGTGATGCCCGTCGCGACGGCGCTCACCGCGCCCGGTACCGCAATCGTGTGAAACTTTCCGGTACGCTCGACGACCTCAAACGCGGCGTTATTGGTGGAATTCACAGCGTAAAATCCGACCGCAGTACCGGTATCGTTGAGGGCCCGTAACTCGGTCACCGGCTTGTAGTCGTGCTCCCGCGGCTCTTCGTAGTTGAACCAAAGACCGTGCCACTCGATGAACCCGAACGTGTTGCCGAACGTGTCGACGTATACTCCCGCCAGCGTGTGTTTGTTGTTCAGCGACGTCACCTGAGTGTCGACGGCCGACGGATAGTCGACATGCCTGAAGCTCGTCTGCCCGTAAGGTGGATAAACGATGTAGCCGCGATTCGGATGGCCTGCGGCGCCGCTACCGTAGTATCCGACGACCCGCCCCTCGTTGTTGATCCCCAGCAGCCGGTTGAAGCCGGGGTCGGCGGCGGCGTCGACGGTCTTGAACGTGAACTGCAGCGCGGCGGAACTCGTCTGGCCGGCGATCGGCGTCAGTGAAGCTGGTTGCCGCGGCAGCGCGTTGGGCGAAAGCCCCGCGCACGCGGCGAGCGTTGCAGCCGACCAACCGAGCGCGATGGCAGCGAGTGCACGGGGCACCCCGGATGATTTTTTTGCCGGCTCTTGGGGACCTGGTGTAGAATAGTATTAATGAGACCTCGAGGACGCACCGTTTGTGCGATCTCGGCTGCGCTTGCGTTATGCTCTGGTTGCGGCTCGCCGCAGAGCGTGGTGCCTTTGGGCACGATGTCGACAAATCGCGCGAGCGTCGCGGTTTCGCAAGACCTGCTCTACGTATCGGATCTTGGAACAAACGCCGTCGACGTCTTCTCCTATCCGGCCGGCAAGCCGGCTGGTAAGCTGACGGGGTTCGGGTCGGTCGCGGGCCTATGTGTCGACAAGGCCGGCGACGTTTTCGTGGTGGACGAAGCGGGACCGGTCGTGATGTACGCGCACGGCGGAACGAGCCCGATCAGGAAGCTCGAGACGACCGGTGCGCCGTACGGCTGCGCCGTCGATCCGGTCACCGGAAACCTCGCGGTGACGAATCTCTCTTCGTACATCTACGGCACGATTTCGATCTATGCGAAGGCGAAGGGCAATCCGCACGTCTACAAAGACACGGCGGTCGACTCGACCTACGCCTGTTCCTACGATGGTGGCGGCAACTTATTCATCGACGGCTGGAACCGTTACGCAAGCGTCATTTTGTTGAAGCTCGCAAAGGGCGGTAAGACGTTCCGTACCTTCTTGCTCGGTAAAAGCGTCAAGAATCTCGCCGGCGTGCAGTGGGACGGGAAGTACGTCGTGGTCGGCGATCGAGGCGCCGGACAGGTCTACCGGATCGACACATCGGGGAAGATCGATCAGACGATAAAGCTCAAGAGCGGCGCGAACGTCGAGCTCTTCTGGCTTGTCGGCTCGACGCTCATCGGGCCAAACGCGCAGGCCGGAGGAAGCGTCCCTTACTGGCGCTACACGGCCGGCGGCTCACCCGTGAAGACGCTCACGGGCTTCACCTACCCGATAGCGGCGGCAGTTAGCCCGGCAAAATAGTTCGAAACAAGGCGTTGTGCCCGGCCGTATCCCGAGCAGTAGCGCTCAAAGGGCCGCGCATTGGGGGGAAATGGTTGCTTCAACGCCGGACGTGTCGTTGTTCCGGCTCTATCTGCTGCGGGCCGCCTATCTGCTTCTGGTCGTCGGACTCGCCCTTATGGTTTGGCCGTCGATGTTGCACCACGCGCCCTGGACTCTCTACCATGGCGTCGTAGACAGCGTACTTACGGCGATCTCGTTGTTAGCCATCTTGGGGCTTCGCTATCCCCTCAAGATGCTGCCGCTGCTGTTCTTCGAGATGACCTGGAAGGCGATTTGGCTACTCGCGGTTCCGCTACCGCTGTGGCTGAGTCACGGCCGGATCGACGCAGATACGACCGACACCGTTGTGGCTTGCCTGTGGGCCGTCATCTTCCCCATCGTGATTCCGTGGCGCTATGTGTTCGCGAATTTCGTGCGCCAGGCGGGCGACCGATGGAGATAAAATTTCTTCATTCGTCTATGGTGTAGAGCCACCAGCGCGACGCTCCACGCCTCGACGCACGGTCGTAGTAGACCTCGACCTTTTTTCCGGATTCCGTCAGCAGCTCATACCAGTGGCGCTTGAGATAGTTGTCGCCGCGATCGCCTTTCGTAGAGCGCCACATTCGAAGGATCGCGGTTATCACCAGCATCTCACTCTCCCAGCGAAAGGTGCGCGGAACCGGCGGCTCGCTGCCGGTCGCCGGCGTCACATACCCTTCGTCGATAGGGACGAGCGGGCGGCTCACGAATTTTCGCACGACGGGGCATTCGCCGCGTCGTTGCGCTTCCTTTAGCGAAGGTGAAGTGATAAGTGAAGAGGCTTTCAATAATCGCCGTCTTGGCGCTCGCGCTTGCCGGCTGTGCCGGTGGTTCAAAGCAGTCGGCCTCGCAGGGCGCGGCCGGCACCTACCGTGTCCTGCTCGCCACGACCGAAGGACCGGTCACCATCGTCGTGGATCGCGGTCTCGCGCCGAACGGCGCACAACGCTTTTACGAGCTGGTCAAGGCTAAATATTTCGACGGGGCCCGATTCTATCGCGTGGTGCCGGGTTTCGTCGTGCAGTGGGGCGCCGCCGCGAGTCCCGCGGTGACCAAGAAGTGGGACGTCACGATTCCGGACGATCCCGTGAAGACGTCGAACGTGCGCGGGACCGTGGCGTTTGCCGCCTCCAGTCAGCCGAACAGCCGCACGACGCATCTCTTCATCAATCTGGGCGACAACGCCAAACTCGATGCGATGGGATTCGCTCCAATCGGCCGGGTGACGAGCGGTATGGACGCGGTCGACCGCATCTACCCTGCCTACGGAGAGGAGCCGGATCAGGCACAGATCGCGGCGCAGGGGAACGCGTATCTCGAGAAACAGTTTCCGCGGCTCGATTACATCAAGACGGCACGCGTCGTCAAATGATTGCTCTCTCCTTTCGCGGCGCGGCGCTTGCAGTGTGCGGCGCCGCAGCTTTTCTCGGCGTTGCGACCGGTGCCGCGCGTAACGTACTGCCGAACGGATGGGTTCTGCCGGCGCCGACCGGGACCGTAGTGGAAACCGGCACGATGCCCCAAGGCGCCGCACTCTCGCTCGACGGCTCGACGCTGGCCGTCGTCGAGTCCGGGTTCAACCCGCCCGCGCTAGCGCTCTACGCGACGTCGAATCTGCAGCTGCGGCGGCGCGTCCCGTTGACCGGCGCTTTCGGCCGGCCGGCATGGACCGCGCGCGGGATTCTCGTAGCGGGCGCCAACGCCGACGCGATATTCCAGGTCGATGCGCAGAGCGGGGCTGCGAAGAAAATCGCGCTGCCCCGCAAGAGCTATCCGATCGGAGTCGCGGCTCGCAACGGAGTGGTCGCGGTGGCAACCGACGGCGACGGCTCCGTGCGCATCGGAACGTTGAACGCGCTGCGATCTGCCGCGGCGATTCGCGTCGGGCGCCAATTGGGCAACCTCGCGTTTTCGAACGATGGGCGGACAGTGTTCGTCACCGTACGATCCGCGAGCTTCGTGGCAGCGATCGATACGCGCACGGGCAGAGTGCGCCGAATTCCGGCGGGTCTCCATCCGAGCGACGTGCTGGTCGTCGGAACGAGGTTGTACGTCGCGAACGCCGACTCCGACACGGTCGACGAGTACGACGTCGCGAGCGGGAGGCGCCTCGCCGAAACCTTCGTCGGCACGATGCCGCGCTCGATCGGCTCGTCGCCCAACGCGCTCGCCGCTCGGGGTGATTCGGTCTTCGTGAGTCTCGGCGCCGCGAACGAGGTCGCGGTGCTGCGCGACGGCCGCGTAGCCGCGCGACTGCCGGCCGGCTGGTATCCGACTGCGGCCGTTCCGCTGCGCGACGATCTCGTCATCGTCGACGGAAAGGGCGAGGGCACGAAGCCGAATCCCGGCTTCGACGTGATGAGCCAGAGTAACCACGACTACATCGCCGCGATCCAGTACGGCTCGCTTCGGGAGATCGCGCTGAACGACGCCGGGCTCGCGGGGAGTCCGCAGGGCGCGCAGGCCTGGGACGCGATGCCGCCACGGACGATCCTGCGGCCGGGCGGCCCGATCAAACACGTCTTCTTCATTCTCAAGGAGAATCGTACGTACGACCAGATTCTCGGCGACCTCCCGCAAGGCAACGGCGACAAGAATCTCGTCTGGTTCGGTGCCCGCGTCACGCCGAATCAGCACGCGATAGCGCAACGCTTTGGCCTGTTTGACAATTTCTACTCAAGCGGCGAGGTGAGCGACTCGGGTCACAACTGGGCAGACGGCGCGTTCGCCAACGACTACGTCGAGCGCAACTGGCCGCCAATTTACGGCAATCGCAACGACGACGACGAGACGACGAGCGCGCGCGGCGCCGGAGTTCCGGCGCGCGGATACCTTTGGGATGAGGCGCAGCGAGCCGGCGTGACGTTTCGCGACTACGGCGAGCTGACGAAACTGCCGGCGGCCGACGGGCACGCCGAAGCGCCTGCACCAAGCCTGGGCGATCGCTACGATCCTCACTACGTCAGCTGGGATCTCAACTACAGCGATCTGGATCGCTACCGCGAATGGAAGCGCGAGTTCGACGACTTCGTGGCGGCCGGCACGCTTCCGCAGTTCGAGTATATCTGGCTTCCGAACGATCACACGGCGGGCACGCATCCCGGCAGCCTCACGCCCGCGGCCTATGTCGCGCAGAACGACTACGCGCTGGGCCTCATGATTTCTGCGATATCGCACTCCAAGATCTGGGCGTCGTCGGCCGTCTTTATCACTGAAGACGACGCGCAAGACGGCGCCGATCACGTGAGCGATCAGCGGACGACCGCCTATATCGCCTCGCCGTATGCGCGCGGCGGAGCGATTCACGAACACTATTCCACGCTTAGCATGCTGCGAACGATGGAGCTGCTGCTGGGACTGAGGCCCCTCTCGAACTACGACGCGACCGCGGTGCCGCTTTACGCCGCATTCTCCTTGACGGCGGATCTTCGGCCCTTCGAAACGACCGCCCCGCAGATCGATCTGACCACGCGAAACAAGAAGGTCGCGTACGGCGCGCAGCTCAGCGCGCGACTCGACTTCAGCCGTCCGGATGCGGCACCGCCTTCCGTGCTGCGGAACATCCTGGAACACGACCACCAGTGAAAGACCTCGAAGTTACGGCTCGACAAGAGTTTTTGGGGTTCGATCACCTCGACGTCCGCGTATCGTCTCTCCCGCTGGTCGAGGAGTTCTACGACCGCTTGATGCCGCTCTTGGGCTTCACGCGCAAGCGGACCGCCTTCGTCGACGCGAGCGGCGAGTGGTTCGACGCTGCGAGCAACGGCACGTATAACGCGGCGGAATACTATACGCCGAGGCGGCCCGGCGCGATCTCCTCGTTCATCGGGTTCATCGAACGCGCCGACCACGCCCCGCCGCTCACGCGCATCGCGCTGCGCGTCGAGGACGCTTCGGAGTGGCTCCCCGCGCTACGGGAAATCGGCGCGCGCAATGTCGAGTTGTCGGAGGAGATGACGGTCTACCCGGCAGTCTTCTTCGAAGATCCGGCGGGCACGAAACTCGAGCTCGTCTCTCGCAGTCCGGAGGTTTAGACGCGTGATCGCGGTTCTTGCAACTGTCTTTATGGCGAGCTCGTTCTTGGTCGCCTCGACTGCGCCCGGCGACGACCCCGGCAGAATCGACGTAACCATTACTCCCTACTATGATTCCTCGGGACCCATTATCAGGATAGGGCAATACAGCGGCGGCTTAACCTCGAAGGACGAGGCAACGTTCGTCTCCACGATTCTTCAAATGAAGCGGCAGTGGAGCACGCTCAACTTTGTCGAGCTATACGTCGGCGCGATTCGCCTTTACGATCTCGGCTACCGCAGGGAGGCCACCTATTGGTTCTACTCGGCGCAATACCGCGGACGTCAGTTCGCGCTTCTCGTCGACCAAAAGAAGATGGGAGGCATCGGCGATCGGGCCTTCGAGCTCTACCACGCGCAAGATGCGTTCTTCCAGCTGGTTGGGCCGAATATCAACGGCTATGCCTTCGGCGACGTCGACTTCGTGTCGAAGATAGCCCGCAGGGTTCAAACCGAAAACAAAACGGTCCCGAAACTTCAGACGATCTACCCCGGCGTAGCTTTCATCAGCCCGGGGCTTTGGCAGCAGCAGAATGCGGAGGTCAACGCCGGATTGGGGACGCTCGCGCTTTCGGTAACGAGACAGAAAGCCGAGATCCAGCGGCAGCGAGCCAAGAACGGGACGCAAGCGCGCTTCTCGCAGGTAACGACCAGGCAGTTTCCGGGAGGCCTCTAGCGATTGAAACGCCGTCAGCCGTCGTGCCGAGTGCTTAACGCGGGTTGGCTAACGGTCGCCGGTGCTGCGCTCCTTGCGGGCAACCTCGCGGTTATCGCGCAGTCGGGGCTGCTCGTGACGTCCGCTGCGAACCCCGACATAACTCTGCGGGTAGCCGATGGGTACGTACCGCAGGCTCCGGTAACGCTCGCGCTGACATCGACCGACGTGGACCGACGCGTCTTCGTTCGAGCCGATGCCATGAATCGTATCCAGCGCCTGGTCATTTTCCAGTTTGAACACGTGAGACCCGGCGAGACTTTTAAGTTCGTTTATCCGTCTAAGCCCCCGTTTAAATTCGGCACGGAAGTCTATCGGCTGGGGACGTACATTTACGACGACGCAGCCGAATCCAAGGCGTCCCCTTCTCGCGAGTCGGGCATGACCAGGGCGGCGTTGATGAGGCAGGGCTACACTGTGCCGCGCTTCTTTCGAACGGCGCGCTTAGCACGCGTTTCCGATCCAAACGGCAGCAGCGAGATCATCATCTTCTACATCGAAAACGCCGATGCAGAGTATCCGAGCGGGGTTTTGCCGGGAGCCGACGAGGACGGCGACCTGGTATTGAAGGGCTCAGATGCCGACGCGTTACTGCAACGCATGTCGGCCGCGATTACCCAAGTGTAGGGTCTAGGCGCGGGCAGCTGGCGCCGAGATAGCGAACTGCCGCCACGCCAGCGACGCGCCGTATGCATGGCGCCTTTTTACGAAACTGCACGCTCGTAGTCCCGCGAAGGAAATACAAAATAGCCCCGCCGTGGGGCTATTTTGTATTTGGCTCCGGATGTTGGACTCGAACCAACGACCCGCTGATTAACAGTCAGCTGCTCTACCAACTGAGCTAATCCGGAACGGCAGTAGGCTCGGCGGCCGGCGGACGGAGGTTCCACGGCCAGGAAACGCACCCTCCCTCGTCGGGTCTTGCCGCACGAGGCCGGCGTGGACACCGTGCGATTTCGTACGCCGTCTCCGCTACGATGCGCCTGGATGACGAAAAGCGCAAGGAGCTTACATCCCGCGTTTCGACTAATCGAGGCGCACGGAGGCTATTGGGGCGTTTGGGGCGTTTGCGGTATTTGCGGCGGGGGATGCTCAGCGGATCCAAGCGACTCAAACCAGTCGCCAGGAACGGCACCCGGCCTTGACGGTATAACCTCGGGTGCCGGAGAGTACGAAACGGGGCCGCGCCGCGATCGTGATTCCCAATGACGTTGACAACGCGACTCTCGACGTAGATGGCCGCCGGGTCGCTCTGACCAACCTGCGAAAAGTCTATTTTCCCAAGCTCAAGCTGACCAAGGGCGATCTCCTTCGTTACTACGCGAGCGTCGCCGACGTCTTGATTCCGCACGTCGCCGACCGCGCGATGGTCATGAAGCGCTATCCGCACGGTGTTACCGGAGACTTCTTCTACATGAAGCGCGCGCCGTCGCCGCGTCCGCCGTGGATACGAACGTGCGCGATCGAACACAGCTCCGGCAACGTCATCGACTTTCCAGTCATCGACGATCTTCCATCCCTCTTGTGGCTGATCAATCTCGGGTGCATCGATCTCAATCCGTGGTACTCGCTCTGCGAGGATCCCGATCGCCCGCTCTATCTGCACTTCGATCTCGACCCGACGCCCGGCGCGACGTTCGAGGTCGTGCGCGAGGCCGCTCTGATCGTTCGCGACGTTCTGCAAGGGCTCGGCATGACGCCGTTCGTGAAGACGACGGGCAGCAAGGGCGTCCACGTCTACGTCGCGATACGCAGCGGACCGACCCAGCACGAGGTCTGGGCCATCGCAAAAGAGATCGGCCACCTTACTGCGCGCGCGCATCCTGACGTGCTCACGGCCATTTACCGCGTCGCCAACCGTCCGCCGAACCACGTCCTCGTCGATTACAATCAGAACGCTTTCGGCAAGACGCTGGCTTCAATTTATTCGGTGCGCGCGTACGAGGCGGCGACCGTTTCGACGCCCGTCACATGGGAAGAGCTCGAGGGCGGCTGTCGGTCCGCCGACTTTTCGATGCTCAACGTTCCCGAGCGCGTCGAGCGGCTAGGCGATCTGTGGCAGCCGCTGCTGCGCAGCCGCGGCCGTTTCGATCTCGAAAAGTTTGGAGAGAAGCGCGCCAGTGCCGCGGTTTGAAGGACTCGTCCTACAACCTCCGATCGAGCCCATGGAGACGCGCCAAGTCGCGCGCATCCCGGAGGGCGACGCCTGGAGCTACGAGCCGAAGTGGGATGGCTTTCGCTGCATCGCCTTTCGCGACGGCGATGACGTCGAGCTTCAGTCGAAATCCGGCGAGTCGCTGACCCGCTACTTTCCAGAGATCGTCACCGCGCTGAAGGAGGCCGGCGCGCGAGAGTTCGTAGCCGACGGCGAGCTTCTCGTCGCCGACGAAACCGGCTCCGATTTCGACGCACTGCTTCAGCGCATTCACCCGGCCGAGAGCCGCGTCCGGCGATTAGCGCAGGAGACGCCGGCATCGTACGTGCTCTTCGACTTGCTCGTGGAGGGCCGCAGCGCGTTCTACGAGCGCGTGCTGCACGCTCGACGCGACCGATTGGAACGCTTCGTGCAGCGAAATTTCGCAGCCGATCCCACGATCCGGCTCTCGCCCGCAACGCAAGACGTCGAGCTCGCGCGACGCTGGCTCGCCGGAGATCTGGCGCGCCTCGACGGTATCATCGCGAAGAAGAACGTTCCCTATGCGTTCGGAAGCCGCGACGCGGTCGTCAAGATCAAGCGCAATTACACCGCAGATTGTGTCGTCGGCGGATTTCGTTCCGGGAAGGGAACGATCGCGTCGCTGCTGCTCGGCCTGTACGATGACGACGGCAGACTCCATCACGTCGGCTTCATCGGCTCGATGAGCGCCCCGCAACGCGCGCGCGCCGCCGAGCTGCTCGAACCGATCGTCGAGCCGCCCGGATTCACCGGCAGCGCTCCCGGCGGACCGAGCCGCTGGCGACGCGAGGCCTCAGAATGGTTCCCGGTGCGTCCCGAAATCGTCGTCGAGGTGGCCTTCGATCACGTCACGGGCCATCGTTTCCGCCACGCCACGCGGCTGCTGCGCTGGCGTCCGGAGAAACCGCCGCGCGAGTGCACGATGGGGCAATTGTTGCATCCTGTGACTCAGGATGACATTTAACGCTACGGGATCGTTAGATTCTCCGCAAGTTCGACGGTGACCGGCGTGCCCGCCGCGGCGATGATCGGCCATTGCGAGGCGCCGGCGTAAACGTAACCGCCGAGCGATGGCGAATGGGACTGGTGCACGGTCGACGGCCCGTTGCCGATTCGCATCTCCCATGCAATCGGCCCGGGTGTCACCGTTCCATATGGCAGGCCCGCGGTGGGCGAAAGCCGTTGACGTTGAGCATATTGGGCCGCGGGATTGTACTGGACGACCCGCTTGTGGAGCACGTAAGCGGTGATCGTCTTCTTCTTGCCGCTGGGCAGCAAAATGTTGGTCAAGAAGAATCCGATACGGCCTTGTTCGGTCCCCGAGGGCTTGCGTACATCGGTGATGTAGCCGAGGATCTCCGAGCCGGTCAGCACTGGAACCGACGTATCCACGACTCTCAGCTTGAACGTATCACCGTATGAAAGTTTCGAGGAATCGAGCCGCTCGTCGAGCACGCACGCGATCCGCGTGCCGGACTTGATCGTCTGTGAAGGCTGATATTGCACCGCGTCCGCCGGCGCGAGCCACGCCAAGCCGATGAACAGCGCGATTGCCGCCGCGGCGCTAGCTTGCAAAATTCGGAACACGTAACTGCTCTCCGTTAAACGCGGTGGCCTTGCGGAGCGCGTCGACGCGGTCGAGACGCTCCCACGGCAGATCGAGATCCGGCCGCCCAAAGTGTCCGTACGCCGCCGTCTGCCGGTAGATGGGACGGCGCAGCTGCAAGTGGTGGATGATCGCCGCCGGACGAAGATCGAAGATCTCCATGACGGCCTTCGCGATGCGCTGCTCGGGGAGCTTCCCGGTGTTGAACGTGTCGATCGAAACGCTCATGGGACGCGCGACCCCGATCGCATACGCGACCTGCACTTCGCATCGATCCGCAAGCCCGGCGGCCACCACGTTCTTGGCGACCCAGCGCGCGGCGTATGCGCCCGAGCGATCGACCTTCGTAGGATCCTTGCCGGAGAACGCACCGCCGCCATGGCGCGCCATACCGCCGTAGGTATCAGCGATGATCTTGCGTCCGGTCAGCCCCGCATCGCCTTTCGGCCCTCCGATCACAAAACGGCCGGTCGGATTGACGTAGACGCGCGTGCGTTCGTCGTGCATCGCCGATGGAATCACGTGATCGATCACCTTCTCGGTGATTTCGCGCCGGATCTCCTCGAGCGGAATCTCGGGATCGTGCTGCGTCGAAACGACGACCGCCTCGACTCGCATCGGGCGGTCGCCCTTATATTCAATCGTAACCTGCGACTTGCCGTCGGGGCGCAGATACGGAATGTCGTCATTCTTGCGCATCGCCGCTAGATGACGCGTGAGATTGTGCGCGAGCACGATCGGCAGCGGCATGAGCTCGTCGGTCTCGCGACACGCGTAGCCGAACATCATGCCCTGATCGCCCGCCCCGATGAGCTCGAATTCATCGTCATCGCCGGCACGCGCCTCGAGCGACCGATCGACGCCGAGCGCTATATCCGGCGATTGCTCGTCGATCGAGACGCTGACGCCGCAGGTTTCGGCATCAAACCCGATCGCTGATTTCGTGTAGCCGACGTCGCGCACGACCTCACGCACCAACCTCGGGATGTCTACGTAGGTCTTGGTCGTCACTTCGCCGGCGATATGAATCTGACCGGTGATCGCAAACGTCTCGACGGCGACGCGGGAAAACGGATCGTCCTTTAGGAGAGCGTCGAGCACGGCGTCCGAGATCTGATCGGCGAGCTTGTCGGGGTGGCCCTCGGTCACCGACTCGCTCGTGAAGAGCCTCGTGTACTCCACCTAGGTTCCCTCGCTCCAGGAGGCGATGTATTTCTCTTGCTCCGGCGTGAGCGTGTCGATGTCGACCCCCATCGACGAAAGTTTCAGCCGCGCGACCTCTTCGTCGATCTCGACCGGAACGTCGTAGACCTTCTTCCCGAGCTCGCGATGATGCTTTGCCAGATAAACGGTCGCTAAAGCCTGATTCGCAAACGACATGTCCATCACCGACGCCGGATGACCCTCAGCCGCGGCCAAGTTCACCAGCCGGCCGTCGGCCAAGATGCAGATCTTGCGCCCGTCGTGCAGCTCGTATTGTTCGACGAATTCACGCGGCTCGGTCTTGCCGCGCGCGATACGCCGAATCGATTCCAGATCCAGCTCGTCGTTGAAATGTCCCGAATTGCAGACGATCGCGCCGTCCTTCATCAGCTTGAAGTGCTCTTCGCGAATGACGTGGTAGTTGCCGGTGACCGTTACGAAGATGTCGCCGATCCTTGCCGCGTCGCCGATCGGCATCACCCGGTAGCCGTCCATGACCGCCTCGATCGCCTTGCGCGGATCGACTTCCGTGACGACGACGTGCGCGCCCATGCCGGCGGCCCGCGACGCGATGCCGCGTCCGCACCAGCCGTACCCGATCACGACCAGCGTGCGGCCCGCGAGCAGCACGTTCGTGGCACGAACGATTCCGTCGAGCGTCGACTGCCCGGTTCCGTAGCGGTTGTCGAACATGTGCTTCGTAAGCGCGTTGTTCACCGCTATCACCGGATACGGAAGGACGCCGTCGCGCTGCATGGCGCGCAGGCGAATGACGCCGGTCGTCGTCTCCTCACATCCGCCGATCATCTTCGCGAGCTGATCCGGGTGCTTCGTGAACAGCGTGGTGACGAGGTCGCATCCGTCGTCCATCGAGATCTGCGGATGTGTTGCGATCACCGATTCGATGTGCGAGTAGTACGTCGCGTGGTCCTCACCCTTGATGGAGTAGGTCGCGATGCCGTAGTCGCAGAGGGCCGCCGCCGCATCGTCTTGCGTGGAGAGCGGATTGCTGGCGCACAACGCGATCTCCGCGCCCCCGGCCTGCAGCGCGAGCATGAGGTTCGCGGTCTCGGTCGTGACGTGCAGGCATGCGCCGATGCGCACCCCGCGCAGCGGCTTTTCGATTTCGAAACGGTCGCGTATCTGCCCGAGGACGGGCATATACGCGGCCGACCACGCAATGCGCGCGCGCCCGGCTTCGGCGCGGCCGCGGTCTTTTACGTCGCCCTGGACTGGACCCCGGCGCGAAGCGGCTGGGGATTGAGCGGTATCGAGAAGGGACACTTGAAAAACTCCTGACTCGTCGGATTGGCTCCGGCCCTTTCGCCGCAGGCGCGCCCAACCCATCCGCCAACACAGGTGCCCGTGGAAACGTTGCTCGACGGGTACCTTGAACGCCTCGCCTCGCGCGATCCCGTTCCGGGTGGCGGCAGCGCGTCGGCGCTGGTCGGCTCAATCGCTGCCGCCTTAGTCGCAATGGTGGGCCGCATCGTTGCGACGCCGACGAATCGCATCGTCGCTCGCGCCGACGAACTCCGCCGCGAGCTGGCAGCGGCGCGCGTGCGCGACGAAGCGGCGTATGCCGCGGTCGTTGCCGTGCAGGCGCTTCCAAAGCGCGACGAAACGGAGCGCGCCGCGCGACGGAGCTCGATCGAAACGGCACTCCATATCGCGGCAGAGGAACCACTCCGCGCCGCAGGGCTCGCGCTCGAAGTGCTGCGCCTCGCGGAGGGGCTGCTCGAGACCGACTCGCGCGCGCTAGCCAGCGACATCGGATGCGCCGCCGAGTTCGCGCACGCGGCACTCGCCGGATGCGCGTACAACGTCCGCGTCAACCACCGCTACATGCACGACGAAGACGCAATCCGGACGCAGGCGGAGAGGCTCGCCGCATACGAAAGCGAGGCGCCGGGAATTTTGGAGCGAGTGCGCGACGCCGTTCGAACGGCGCTCGCACGGCCGTAACGGCACTACAGCTGAGTGTAGGTTGCTGCGGCCATCGCGCCGAGGATCTGTCCAGCAACTTCACCGGTATCTTCATCGTGAGGGCCGGGCATCGCACCGATATAGAAGGCGAACGCGACGTGGTGACCGCCGCGCGTAGTGATATATCCGGCCAGTCCCTTTTCGATCGTGCCGCCGTCGTTTAGATAGTTCGTGCTCCCGTCGGTACCGGTCTTCGCGAAGACTTTGCCGCGCGCCGGCGACGATCGTTGAATCGCCACGAGCGTGCCGTCGACCCCCATGATCGGCAAGCCGCGCAGCAGGTAAGGATACCACGACTGCGCGCGCGCCCACGCCAGGAAATGCACCATGAAGTCCGGCGTGAAGAAGGCGCTCCCGCCCTCGCCGTCCTGCTGCGCGGCCTGACCGACATCGAGCCCGGCGGAGCGTAAGAGCTTCGCTTCGAGCGCGAATCCGTTGCGGAGATAGTCGGTCTTCGCCTGCGCCCGGTAGACGGCCCACATGTACGGCATCAGTGTGGCGTGCAGATTCTGGCTCACCTTCAGCGTGATGTACGCGTCTTCGGAGAGCGGCGGCGAAACGTGCTGCGCGACGAAGTTCGCCGAGACGCACGATTCGCACGAAGCGCCGCCGCCGGCGGCGGAGCTCCGCGGCGCGACGGTCACTCCCGCATCGCTGAGCGCGACCGTGAAGGCTGCTTCGGCGAACGCCCTCGGCTCGGGCACGCGATACGCGTACAGCACCGGCGGTCCGGCGGGCTGGGTTCCGACGATGGTCACCGTGTGGTGACCGGATGCGTCGCGAACGTCGCCGCTCATATCGATCGTCGCGTCGCTCTTGAGCGCCCCGGTCGTCGCGCGGTTGACAAAGGCCACGTAAGGCGTTTGCGGCGACACGCTGATAGCGGCCGGATCGCCCGTATGCGCGCCGGGCGTCACCGTGACGTCGACGAGGTTGTCATTGACGACGATCGAGGAGACCGTCACGCCCGTTCCGCCCTCGGCGCCTTGATCCGGAAAGAGCGACGTGTTGACGACGACGCGGCCGTCGACTCCCTTCACGCCCGCCTTCGCGACCTGCGCGGCGAGCTCGCGCAGGACGGCGAGCGGATCTCCGGGCACGGCCTTGGTGCCGGCCGATCCGTCGTACGCGTGGTCTTCGTTTTCGAATGCGAGCGTGCCGTCGGGCCGGATGCGCTGGGAAAGGTTGGGGTCGCCGCTTGCGACGAGCACGAGATCGCCGTGCACGACGCCCTGCGCGTCGATCGGTCCGGTGCGATAGACGTTCGTCGTCCAGCGGAACCCTGGGCCGAGCAGCGCGAGGCTCGTGCCTTCCGTTAATAGCTTCGTCGTCGATGCCGCCACCATCAGCAGCCGCGAGTTGCGAGCGTAGAGCACGCTGTGGGCGTCGAGGTCGTAAACCTCGCCGGCGACGATTGAGTCCCTTAGGCGCGGCGTGCGCGTGGGCGCGTTGATCGCCGCCGCCAGCGCCGCCGCCGCGAGCATCTACGCGAAGACTTCGACGAGCTCGAGGAACGGCGCGATGTCGGCCGGGTCCACGTCCATCCCGACGCCCGCCGTGTGATAGCGGATGTCGTGGAAATCCATTCCGCCGGTCATCACCAATCCGTAGCGCCGCGCGGCCTCGCGAAACTCTTGCGTGTCGGCCGCATCGTGAAGCGGATAGAAAACCTCTAGTCCCCGCAAGCCGCGCTCGGCGAGCTCGTCGATCAAGATTCGATCCTTCAGGCGGCCCGGATGGGCCAGAACCGGAATCCCGCCGGCTGCCGCGATCTGCTCGATGGCATGCTCGGGGGTCGTGTACAACTGCGGCACGTAGCCGGGCTTGCCGGGTGTCAGCGCGTCGCGGAAGGCGGCGTTGACGCTGTCGACGATGCCGAGGCGTACCAGCGCCTTGGCGACGTGCGGGCGGCCGATCGCCAACGCGCCGCCGGATTCGCGCAAGACGTCGTCGAGCGTCAACGGATATCCGGCCGCCGCAAGTCGCGCGACCATCGTCTCGGCGCGCAGGCGTCGCTGGGTCTGGTTGTATTCGAGCAGCTCGTTGATCGGCGACGGCCCGAGCGGAACGCCGTAGCCGAGCACGTGAACCTCGTTCTCGCGCCAGGTTGTATTGATCTCGATGCTCGTGATCACCCGAGCGCCGGGCGGCGGCTCGAAGTTGCCGTAGGCGGCCAGCGTGTCGTGATCGGATATGGAAAAGAGCTCGACGTTTCGTTCACCCATGAAATCGCTGAGCTCTTGCGGGCTCAGCGTTCCGTCGCTCATCAGTGTGTGCGAATGCAGATCAATCTTCAACTTCTAAGGCCTTTTCTTCTAGCTTGCGGCGTTCGACGAACAGCGAGATCGCGGTGCGCTCGCTCTCGCCGATTGCGACTACGACGAATGACGGCGTACATACTGCGTCGAGCCGCGCTCCTTTGAGATAGCTGCGCGCAATCGCCACCGCTTTTATCGCCTGGTTGATCGCTCCGGCTCCGACGGCCTGCAGCTCTGCGGTCTCGCGCTCGCGCAGGGCCGCTGCAAGAGCTCCGGCGACCGCGTTGGGGTTGCTCTTCGCCGAGACCTTCAACATGACGCCCGGGCTCATGCGATTCCTCGAAGGAAGATGCGCTTGATTTCGTTGGCTCTGCCCGAACTCGCGTCGATCGTTACCACGGCGCCGCAAAACTGCCGCATACCGCTTCGCTGGACGTTGAAGCGCTCGGAAATCCCGGTAAGGAACCGGTCGAGCACCGCGCGGGACTCCATCCCGATGATACCTTCGGTCGGCCCCGTCATCCCGAGATCGCTCAGGTAGGCGGTTCCGCCGGGAAGAATCTGCTCGTCGGCAGTCTGAACGTGGGTGTGCGTTCCAACCACGCACGAGACGCGTCCGTCGAGGTAGCGCCCGAGCGCAACTTTCTCCGAAGTCGCTTCAGCGTGGACGTCCACGATGATGACCGGGGTTCGAGCGCGCAAATCGGCGACATGGGCGTCGGCGCAGCGGAACGGGTCGTCGACCGGCGGCATAAATGTTCGACCCATCAGGTTGAGCACCCCGAGCGTGACGCCGTTGACGGCGAACGTCCCCGCACCGTAGCCCGGTGCGGTGGGCGGATAGTTCGCCGGCCGGATGACGCGCTTGCTGCTCTCCAAATATTCGGCGAAGTCGCGCTTGTCGAAGATATGATTGCCACCGGTGATGAAATCCACGCCGCTTTCGAACATCTCATCGGCGGTCTGGGCGGTCAAACCGAAGCCGCCCGCGGCATTCTCGCCGTTGGCGATGCAAGCGTGAATATGATACTGCTCTCGAAGCAGTGAAACGCAACGCTTGAGGACCTCGCGACCTGGAGACCCGACAACGTCTCCGATTAGCAGCAGGTTGAGGGTAGGACTTTCTATCGGCGAGCCGACGCCTTCGCTTTCTTCTGGGATTTCAAAAAGTAGACGAGCACCCGCTTTTCTTCTCTAAACCCTACCAAACTCTTCGATTGCGCCGGGTCGCGCAGCGCTTCGATGGCGTAGAGAGCCGCCTCGTCCTCGGCGGCCGGATCGGCCTCTAGGTGGTCGTCGGGTGGCGGATTGCGCACCAACGCGTCGGCGCACCGCTCGCGCAAGATGCCCACCTGAAGCTCCAGCTCCTCTTTTGTAAAGCTCTCCAGGTCCCGGGTGACGTGCACGAAGGTCAGCATTCGATCCCCCTCGCACTCGACGCGCAGAACGGAGGCCTGTTCCTTCGCCAAAGCCAGAAAGCTGTAGACGTGCTCTTCGATGGCTTGGGCCAGCGCCGTCTGCGCCGCGCGGTCGAGCTTCTGGCGCACGGCAAACGTCAATCGGAGCGAGCGGTCTGCCGGGCCGGAGCGAATCGAGGCCAGTTCCGGAAAGCGCACCAGGAGTGCGCAAACCAAACTGACCGTATCGGCATTCTCGACGACGCGCATGCTCATGACACCAGGCTCTTCTTTCCGACTCCAATCCCACGGGGGTAGACGATCCGCCAGGGGGCAGGCTCAGTACGACGCAGCCCCCAGGTCTCCCCTTGGCCCGGCCTAGAAATGACCCCCGTGACCCTTCGGAAGGTTCCCGGCGCGCTCGCTTTCGGCTTGCTCGCCTCCTTGGGCGCCCACGCCGCGCTTTTCGGCGGCGACCACGCGATGGGCGGAGGCTATAACGTGCTGCTCGTCCAGGCGGCAGCCGCGGGTACCTTGTGCGTCCTAATCGCTTTCGGCGCTCTAGCCTGGAGCGCGGCCGGCGGCACGGCCGACGGGAGCATCTTGGCGGCGCGCCTGAGCAGTCGGCTTCCGAGCTTCATTCCGGTCCTTGCGGCAAGCTCGCTCTGGTTCGGCCTTGGCGAAGCGATCGAACCAAGCCACGCTCGCGCGCTGACGTTGGCAACCGTCCTCTGCCTCGCACTCGCATCCTGGCTCGTAGGGCTGATCGCTCGCGCCGTCGTCGTCGCGCTGGCGAGCCTCGTCATCTCGATAGCGCGTGCATCGTTTTCGTCCCGGACACCCTCCTGGACGCGGCGCGCGCGACCGATCCCAATCGCGCGGCGTCTGCTGCGCGCGAGTCGCCGCTTCGCGCGGCCTCCTCCGATCGCGATCGCATATCGCGCGTAATCGCGCACCGATCGCACTCTTTCCATAATCGGAGGAATCCATGTCCCGCTTTCTCGCGGCGCCAGTCGCCGCACTCTTGGCTTTGATCTTTACCGTGCCGGCCTTCGCCGCTACCGTCGGGCTCGTCCGCGGGACTATTACCGTTGACGGTAAGCCGGCACCACACGCAACCGTTACCCTCGAGGGCGAAGGCTCGCGCTTCGTCGTCACCGCCAACGCGGCCGGCGACTACGTCTTCTCACAAGTTCCATTCGGTCGATATCGCCTGACCGCTCATGCGGCCGGCGCGCACGACCTCGCCGTCTTCGTCGTGGTCACCAGCGAGACCGTCGCTACCGTCGACGTTCCGCTCTCGACGCAACTCCAGGAAATCGCGAGGACCGCCGTAACCGCAGTCGGGCACGGCGCCCAGGCCGCGGCGCCGTCGGTAAGCCTACTGGATCGCAATACGATACAAGCGTCACCCGTCAACAACAGCCTCGACAAGATGCTCGCAACGCTGCCGGGCGTCGTCCAGTTTTCGTACAACGAGCCGGTCATCAACGGCTTCCACGGTGTGACGTACAACATCGACGGTGCGCCCCTGCCGCTTGCAACGACGTCAAACTTCGCCGAGATCATCGATCCCAAGGCCATCGACTCGATCGAGGTGCTGACCGGCGCGATTCCAGCGGAATACGGCGGCGATCGCATGGGTGGCGTGGTCAACATCATCAGCAATCGGCCAACCGATATTCCGCCGGGAACGTACGGCACGATTACGGGAGGCATCGGCAATCAGAATCAGGGCGTCGGGACGCTGGATCTGGCCACGCGCTTTGGGTCGAGCGAGCTCTTTCTCAGCGCGAACTCCCAGACGACGACCCGCGGCCTCGACGCGCCGACCTTCAACCCGATCAACGATGCGAGTTCGAGCAGCGATCAGTTCGTGCGCTTCCTCACGCAGATGAGCGCTCGCAGCACGCTCGCGTTCGATTACTCGAACCAGTTGTCGCAATATCAGGTGCCGATCAACACCGACCCAACGAATCGATTCGATCCAATCCTCAACGTACCCGGTACGCTTGATACTCAGCGCGAGTACGACCGGTTCTCGAATCTGAACTGGACCACGATCTCGCGCGACGGCAACGGCGTCTTTCAAGTCATCCCGTGGTGGCGGTCGACCCGCATCGCCTATGACGGCGACCTCCCCAGCGACGTGCTGACGACCGAGCCGGACTTTAGCGTCTGCCCACCGACCTGCGCCAACACCGTCCACGGCATCGGCTTGCAGCAAAACACGTTCGCCGAGTACGTCGGCCTTCGAGTTTCAGACTTTCGGGCCACCAAGAACCACGCATGGAAAGTCGGCGTTGACGTCAACCGCGAAACCGCGACGGCGGATCAGATTTTCGCGTGCTACTACGTCGATTGCAAAAGCTCTGGAAAGGTCGCGGTACCGTACTTCCCGGCGTTCGTGGCGCCCCAAGGGCAGGCCGGCTCGCAGATCGGCGTCTATGCCGAAGACAAGTGGGAGATGTCGCCCAACATCGTTTGGAACTATGGCCTTCGTTACGACCATTCGACCGGATACGTCGGGGGATGGCAGATTAGCCCGCGCATCGGCGTAAGCGTCTGGGACGGCGGTAAGAACGTCGCGCACGCCTACTACGGCAGATTCTACGCTGCACCGCTGCTCGAGGACGTTCGCCAAGACTGCGTCGCGCTGTCACAGCAATCGCCCTGCTCATCAACGAATCCGGTGTACGATCTCAAGCCCGAAAGCGACGCGTATTACGAGCTGGGCCTAACGCATTCGTTCAATTCCCAGTTCACGGGATCGGTCAACGTCTTCCGCAAGACGGTCGTCAACATCCTCGACACGCAACAGTTCCTCAACACGCCGCTTTTCGCCGTCTTTAACAACGCTATCGGCCTGAACAACGGGGTCGAGCTTCGTCTCCAGGATCGAATGCTCGACGGCGACCAGTGGTTCCTCACCGGAACGATTTCGGGTTCGTACGCGGCGTGCGTCTCGGGATCGACGTTCCTCTTTCCGCCGAATCCATCCGGCGTCTCGTGCGCCGCGCAGCTTTCGCTGGAAGACCACAGCGAAACCATCGCATCCACGGCCGCATACACGCATCGCTTCGGAGGACATAAGCTTTGGTTCGCAACGCTGCAGGGCAACTACGGCAGCGGCTTTCCGGTACAGTTCGAAGACGCTAACGTTAGTCTGCACGGAACTCTGCCGGCGCATACGACCGTCGACCTCGCGCTCGGCCGCGTGCTGACGCCTGGAACCGGACCGCAGGACCAGGGCATCGGCGTTTCGCTTCAGCTGCTCAACGTCTTGAACCACCAGTATCCGATCAAGGTCGCCAACGGCTTCAACACGACGCAGATCGCGAACGGCCGGACGTTCTTGGTGCGATTCTCGGCGCCGTTCTAAAGCGACCGGGCGAATGCCCGGCCGTGGGCTTTTTGGAGAGCGGCAGGGTGCCGAGGCGCTTTTGCGAACCATTTGCAAATAATGATTCGCGAATGGTTCGCATTTTGTCTTGCCGCGCTCGTCTTGGCGACGAGCCTACCGGCGTCGGCGGCCGCCCCTAGCGCCTTCCTGACGGGCCGCGTGACGCAGGGCGGGGCTCCCGCGCCGGGCGTCGCCGTCACGGCGTCGGGAAACAACCTCGTCGTGCGAGCGACGACCGATGCAACGGGCAGGTTCTCCTTTCCGCCGCTCGCGTTTGGAAGTTACGACGTCGAAGCCCGCAAGGGCGATTTGCGCGCCCGACTTCGCGTAGATCTCGGCAGCGACGGCGCGACGATCCATCTCTCGCTCGAACGTCTGCGTCAAATCGGACAGGTCGCCGTTGCCCGCTCCCTGCCGATCCGCGGAAGCGGCAGCGACGTTTCGCTCAACGCCACCGATCTGACTCGGCTCCCATACAATAATAGCTTTCCCGAGATGCTCGTTCAGCTGCCGGGAGCGGTTCGCGGCGCAAACGGCGTCGTGCACATCAACGGCGACCACGGCGTCATCAACTATCAGATCAACGGCGTCGCTCTTCCGCAGGGGCTCAACCGCGACATCGGCAGCGAGATCAATCTCAACGACCTTTCGTA
Organism: Vulcanimicrobiota bacterium; assembly: GCA_963759245.1. Taxonomy (GTDB): domain Bacteria; phylum Vulcanimicrobiota; class Vulcanimicrobiia; order Vulcanimicrobiales; family Vulcanimicrobiaceae; genus Cybelea. The sequence continues at coordinate 1,810,892 of CAVWYN010000003.1, forward strand.
TGTAGACGTCATAGAGGGGGCGTATCCCGCGCAATACGGCCTCAAGTTCGGATCGATCCTCAATCTAACGACCAAGAGCGGTACCGGTCCGGCCGGCTTTGGAAATGAATCGACCGTCGGCTCGTACACGACATTGAACTCGACCTTCGATTACCACGCCCCGATCGCGGGAGGCGGCGGCTATTCGGTCTCGCTGGGCGGCATGCAAACGACGCGGGGACTCGATCCGCCCGACTTCAACTCCCCCCACAACAACGCCAGCAACGTCAATCAGTATGCCGACGTCGCCATCCCAGCCGGAGGAAACAACTTCACCAACGTCACGTTCGTTCATAGCTACGGCACGTATCAAATTCCCAACGACGTCGCTCATGGCGAGCCCGCCATTACCAACGACAACGAAACGCAGGGGGATACGTTCCTGAGCCTCCAGTTTCGCCACACCCTCGGCGACACCGGCGGAATCACGTTTGGTCCCGCGGTCAAGGTCTCGCGCATCGACGATTACGGCGATCCGACGAACGACTTCATTTACGGGGAGACGCTCAACGTCGCGCCGCCGCCGTTCGGAAACGGCGGAACGCCGACGGATTGCGCCGACGCGGTGAAGACGGGAATCTTCGCTCCGACGACGTGCGCCTATTCGCTCTCCGATAGTCGCACCGCCATCGACTACATCCTACAGGGCGATTACTCCCAACGATTCCGGCGCCACGACATCCGCGCCGGGCTCGCGTACGATCTCGCCCGGATTGACAAGAACTACGCGATTACGCTCCAACCGAATAACTTTCTCGCACCGATTTTGACGCCCCGGACGCCGGACGCGCCTATCACCGTCTTCGACGATGCGCCCAACGTCGGCAACACCTATCAATCCTACATCCAAGACAGTTGGCGCATGAGCGATCTCTGGGAAGCGGATTACGGGTTACGCTACGATTTCTTCACGATCCGGTCGACCGAGTTCGCGCAAGGGTTCGGAGCGTTCAGTCCGCGCCTCAAGCTCACTCGTTATTTCGGAAAGCGCGCGAACGTCTACGCATACATCGGCCGTTTTTTCGAGCCCTTTTCGTTAGAAAACGTCTCGCCGACCGCGGCGAGGTTGCTGAACCTGCCGCTCCAGCCCACGCCCGCACAATTCGACCTCAAACCCGAGCGCGATACGCAGTTGGAGCTCGGCGGTCACATCCCGCTGGGGCCGGGCCAGCTCGGCTTTCGCGTCTGGCAGAAAAACGCCAACGACCTTATCGACGATACGCAGGTCGGCGTGACGCTGTTACATCAAGACATCAACTACTCGCTCGGCCGGCTCTCGCAAGAAGCGCTCAACTACGTGCAGCCGATGGCGCGCAACGGGCGAGCCTACCTATCGGTGGCGCACACCGTTTCCTTGAACAAGGGCTGCGAAACGCAGCTGCTAGCGCCCTGCTTCGGGTCGCCCACGGTCTTCACGCCGGCCGACCATAACCAGGCCTACAGCGTCGCCGGCGGCATCTTGCTGAACAACGCGCGCGGCGGTTGGTTCTCGGCCGACGGCGAATACGGCACCGGGCTTTCGTCAGCGATCTGCCCGCCGGGTACGCCGGGCTACTGCGAAGTGACCCCGCACATCATCTTCAATCTCGGCGAAGGCGTCCCGATCGCCCCGCACACCGCGTTGACGCTCGGAATCCAAAACGTCCTCAACGATCGTTATTACGTGACGCTCCTCAATGCGCAAGGTAATCATTACGCGCCGCCGCGGACTTTTACGATAGGCGTACAAACCGGCCGCCCCTGATTCGGAAGAAGGACTCGACCTCGCAGGCGCGGGATTATGGTCCGTTGGAGCGATGCACGACTTAAACCGCGGCAGAATCGTCGTTACCGGCGGCGCCGGCCTTATTGGCAGCGCCCTCGTTTGGGCGCTGAACCGGCGAGGTCTCGACGACATTCTCGTCGTCGACCGCTTGGACAGGTCGGAGAAGTGGAAGCATCTCGTCCCCTTGCGCTTTGCCGACTACATCGACGCAGACGACTTCGAAGGCTCGTGGACGGACGGCAAGAGCTTTGGCGACGTGCGCACGCTCTTTCACCTCGGCGCATGTTCGTCGACGACGGAAACCGACGCCGACTATTTATTGCGCAATAACTACGAATACACGAAGAATCTGGCCCGCTGGGCGTCCGAACAGCGCGCGCGGCTGATTTACGCGTCGTCCGCCGCAACGTATGGAGCGCTCGAAGCCGACCTTTCGGACGAGGCCGATCTCTACACCCTGCGGCCGCTCAACGCCTATGCGTACTCGAAGCACCTCTTCGACCTCTATGCGCAGAGCACGGGCTTCGATCAGCTCTGCGGGATAAAATATTTCAACGTCTTCGGCCCGAACGAGGATCATAAGGGCGAGATGCGCAGCATCGTGCAGAAGGCGTACGAGCAGATCCGTGACGCCGGCGGCGTCCGCCTCTTCAAGAGTTATCGGCCGGAGTATCGCGACGGCGAGCAGCAGCGCGATTTCATCTACGTCAAGGACGCGGTAGAGATGACGCTTCACCTCGCCGAATCTGGCGCGACCGGCCTGTACAACGTTGGTTCCGGCGCTCCCCACACGTGGTTGGAGCTGGTCAGGCCGATCTTTCACGCGCTCGAACTGCCCGAGCGCATCGAGTTCATCGAGATGCCGCAGCACCTCCGGGGAAAATATCAGTACTATACGTGCGCAAAGATACGGCGGCTCCGCGCGGCCGGTTACGATCGGCCGGTCACGCCGTTGGCCGATGCGGTGACCGACTACGTGACCAATTACTTGGTGCCTAACCGGCCCCTCGAGCTCTCCGACGCTCCCGTCGCCGCACCTCTGAAGGCGCCCTCTTAGAAAGGTTCTGATGCCGCAACCCAGCCGCGCCGAACGCCGTCGCCAAATCCGCGGCGGCGCCGCTCCACCGCCACGCCACGATCCGATGCGCGCGGTCTACATCGGCGTCGGCGTCGTCATCGTCGCGCTGATCGCGATCTTCCTGGTCTTCAACTGGTGGCAGAACCGTACGGTGGCGTTAGCAAATGCTACGCCGACGCCGGGGCCGAACGCCTCGTCGAAACCGATCCAACTCACCGACGGCTCGAGTTTCGGCAGCAAGTTTTTCAAGCAGAAGTATCCGGACACGCAACAGGGCGGGCGCGGTCAGACGGTCGACAGTATCGGTTGCGGCGCTCAAGAGTACGTCACGCTTCACGTTCACAGCCATCTCGCGATCTTCTACAACGGCAAGCAGATTGCGGTGCCACAGTATATCGGCTTCGCGCCAAACCTAGCCGGAGGCTGTCTCTACTGGATCCATACGCACGACGCTAGCGGCATCGTTCATCTCGAGGCGCCGGAAATCTCCCCGCCTCGCGGCGGCCCGTACACGCTCGGCATGGTCTTCGATATCTGGGGACGACCGCTACGGCGCGACAACGTCGCCGGCTTCACGGGACCGGTCACGGCATACGTCAACGGAGCTAAGTATGACGGCGACCTCAGCGCGATTCCGCTGGGCGCACATCAGCAGATTACGCTCGAAATCGGAACGCCGGACGTCCCGCCGCCAAATTACGCCTTCCCACCGAACGAATAACGAAGCGCTTTCTCGATCGCCGAAACGAGATCTTGATACGATACCTCGCCGCTGTTGAGATAGGTGATCTTCTTGTCCTTGCCGATCACGGCGAACGTGGGAAATCCGCCTTGCAGGTACAGGTTGGCGACGTTCAGGAGCGGATCGTACGCGATCGGATACTGCACGTTGAACCGGCGAGCCCACTGCAGAACGTCGAGCGTAGAAGCGGCTGAGGTGCCATCCATCCCAGTATCGCTCCCCGAAACCGCGACGAATTCGACGCGCGATCGGTACTTGCGATAGAGCCGGTCCACAACCGGCGCTTCGCGCTGACAATGCGGACACCACGTCGCGAAAACCTCGAGAAAGACCGGCTTGTCGACGGCGGCGAGGTCGAAGAGTCCCGCCGTCGTCGAAACTTCGAATGTGGGCGCCGGCTGACCGACCTGCGCTTTGCCGACGATCGGCGACTGCGATGCAGTCTGCACGCTGCGATGCGCGGGTCCAAAGAAATAGAAGAGCAGCGAGCCGACCGCGATGATCGCGACGACCACGATCGTGACTATCGCCAAAGAGCGGCGGGTCACGCGCTGCGAAGCCTTCGATCGAACGCCAGAGCTCCGGGAGCGCCATAAGCAATAAAGGCGCCTGCCGCAGCAAGCGCCAGATCCAAGAGCACGTGCGGCCAATCGGCCGTCGCTTTGTCTCCCGGACCAAAGCATCCGCAGCTCGCCGAAAGATGCCGCAACAGCGCCGAGGCGATCGCGCCGGCGTACATCAGAAACTGCACCGCAACGACCACGGCGACTACCCGCGTGAAAAGGCCCGCGATGAGATAGACGCCGAGCAACACCTCGACGTACGGCAACGCTACGGCAAGCGGCCCGACGATTGCGGGCGGAAGCAGCCGAAAGCCCGCGATGCTCGCTGCCAGTTCCGCAGGATGCCCGATTTTTAGGCCTCCGGCAATCAACAGCAACGCGCCCAAGAGAACGCGAACAAGCAGGACGGCTGCGCTCATTTCGCCATCGTTGGCTTCGGGCTGCCCAACCCCTGGCGGGCGCGGCGATCGTTCCGGCAGCACCGTCCACGAAATCGTCGTACAATATAGAGGTGGCGAAGGTACTCGCATGATCGCGCTGCTAGCGGCTGCCGCCCTAGGCGTTATTCCGGTGCACGGCGTGATGGTCGAGATGCTCCCCGATCGCACCGCCATCGTGCGTACGGATGCAGTCCCGGGCATGCTTACGCCGGAAATCCGGCGCTATCGTCTGGACCCGGCAACGCCCTTGCGCGCCGGCACGAACCTCGACGCCTTACTCGATCCGTCCACGCGCCCGGCGACGCTGCGCGAAACGATCGCCGCGGCGGCCTTTGCGCCCGGCCTACCGGATTCGGGACGCGCGGTTCCCATCGAGCCAGGCAGTCCGTTGCCGAGTGCGGATCTCGTCGATCAAGACGGACGGGTCGTTCGGCTCGATCGCGCCTTTCGCGGCAGGACGGTGCTGCTCTCATTCGTATTCACGCGCTGCCCGGATCGGACGCTCTGCCCCGCGATTAGCGGAAAGTTCGCTTATTTGCAGCAGCGCCTCGATCCGGCGCACTTCGCGCTGGTCGAGATCACGCTCGATCCCCAGTACGATTCGCCGGCCCAGCTGCGGGCGTACGGTACGCGCTACGGGGCGCGGAGCACGAGCTGGGCGTTGCTCGCCGGAACGGGATCGACGATACAGCGTCTGCTCAATGCGTTTCGAATCAGCTCGATGCGCGTAAGCACGAGCAACTTTCTCCACGACGACAAGTTGTTTATCGTTGGTCCGAGCGGCAGTGTGGCGTACGTCATCGACACGGCCGCCTGGGATCCGCGAGCGCTGATCGCGGAGGCGCGCGCTGTCGCCGGGGTGCCGAACAATCCGTTCGAGCGCTTCAAGTTGGCGCTCATCGCCAACGCGATCGCCATCTGCGGCGGGAGCCAGCTCGCCGGCATCGCAGTGCTCGAGCTTACGCTCTTCACGCTTCTCACGGCCGTTGCGCTGGCGGGACTTTGGCTCGTCGCGCGCATCCTCTGGCCCAAACATAGCTAGCTTTCCGCGATGCCATTAGGGCGGACTTCCGAGCGGAGCAAGGAAGCGTAGTGCGACGGTTATGGACCAGCGGGCGTTCTTGGAGCATGCCATCGAGCATTATGGTAAGGCGACGTATAACTTCGCTTACCGCCTGACTCGCAACGAAGCCGATGCCCGCGATCTCACCCAGGAGGCCTTCATTCGCGTCTTTCGCGCGTGGCAAAGCTTCAAACCAGGGACCTCCTTCCTTTCGTGGATCTACCGGATCGTCACAAATCTTCACCGGGACGAACTTCGGCGTCGTAAAGGACGTTATCCAGAAGAGATCCCGGAAGATAATGAGCCTCAGCTGTTCGGAAGCGGACGCCCCCTCGCAGTCCAACCAATCGAGGAATATGTCGACGGATACCTCAGTGAACCGGTCTCCAAGGCGCTCGCAGGCCTCACCCGCGAGCAGCGGGAGATCGTGCTGCTTGCCGATATCGAAGGCTTCAGCTATCAGGAAATCGGTGAGATCGCAGGGTGTTCCGTGGGTACGGTTCGCTCCAGGCTCCATCGCGCTCGCGGACAGCTGCGCAAACTTGTCAATCGCTATATGAAGTCGACACCATGAATCACACGCACCCGACAATCGAAGAACTCGTCGACTATCTGCACGGCGCACTGCCGGCGCCGCGGGATGCAGCCATTCACGGGCACGTCGCCGGCTGCTCGGCCTGCTCGCGCGCCTACCAGGCCGAGGCGTCGTTGACCGAACTGTTGCGCGCGCAGGCGCGAGCCGAAGAGCGCGAGCTTCCTACGAGCGTCGTTGCCGGGATCTACGCCGCGATCGAGTCCCCGAATCGCGTGCCGATGTGGGAACGAGTGCGCGCGGCGCTGCGCCCGATCGTCGTCATTCCGGCCGCGGTCGCCTGCGCGGCCGTACTCTACTTCGGCGCCAGCTCGTGGCATGTCGTCTCCGGTGCGACCGCGATCAACGCCGCATATTACCTGAACAACCACGCGGCACTGACGGCCAGCACGCCGTTTGCGGAAGACGCTCCCATCCCAGCCGTGCTGACGTCCGACGACACCGCAGCCGAACAGCAGCCCCTCGATGCACCGCGCTAGCTTCCTCGCGGCGGCCGCATTGTTGGCGGCCGGCTCGTCGTTCGCGAGCGCCGGTCCGGCCGCGCCCTCCGCCGACGCACTTCTTTTTGCGGCGATGTCGGCACCCGCGACCGTGTCGTATACGGGCGTCATCGAAGTCGTACGCATCGGGGCCCACTCGTCGGAGGCTTCGGTTTACCGCGTCGAGCATCGCGCGCCGGACCTGACGCGGCGAATCTATAGCGCGCCGTCGGCTCTCTCGGGGGATGCGATCATTTCGAAGGGCGACGTGAGCTTTTCCGTCGACGAGCGCCGGCATCGCGTGGTAGAGACCCGCAACGCCGCGCTCGACGACCGCATAGCGTTCAACGACAACTACGCGCTCCTTCGCGAAAACTATAGCATCGTCAACAAAGGCGCCGAAGCGTTCGACGGGCGCAGCACGGTCGCGCTGATGCTGAGTAACAAGTACAATCATCGCCCGACGATGCTCGTACGAATCGACAGAGAGACGAAGATCGTTCTCGATAAGCAAGAGTTCGCTCGAGACGGGTCGCTCGTTGGTGAGGTTCGCTTCCAAGAAGTGCACTTCACCGCATCGATTTCCTCAGCGGATTTCGCCCTTCCCAATCAATATCGGCTCGTGCAGGGACCGACGTTCGGCGTGGCCCCGCAGAGTCCGGAGCGAGTCGTCCGCAGCGCCGGCTTTCCGGCTCGTGCGCCTAAGGCTCTCCCTGAGGGCTTTGCGCCGATCGAAGGCAGCCTCGTCGAGCTCAAGGGCGTGCGGACGATCCACCTGCTCTATTCCGACGGTATCCGCACCGTGTCGCTCTTCGAAAACGCGACGGCCTCGACGTTGGATATGAGCGGGCTGCAGCCGCAGTGGACGAGCATCGGCGGCCGCCGCGCGGAATACGCGGAAGACGGCGCGATGGCGCTGCTCGCGTGGAGCGACGAAAGCCTGCACTACGCGCTCGTGGGCGAGCTCGAATTGAACGAGCTTCGCCGCATCGCCGCCTCGATCGGCCCGTAGTTAAGAAGGCCTCCGTCGTGTGACGGAGGCCTTCCTTCGACTACGCTTTAGGACCTTACGAGCGTTCTTTTCTGACGCCCTACAGTTTGAGGTTCGCCATGAAGAACATCTGGAACGGTCCCTTGATCGAGTTGTTGAGTCCCGAGACCAAGTACGGGCCTAGGTTCGGCTCGTACGGATATCTCAGGAACTGCTGCACGATCGTCGCGGCGTTCTTACCGTTCGCCTTCGAAGCGCTCCCTGACGGGTTGAACGCATTGCCGACCGGCGGCACCAAGCCGCTCGCCACGATCTGATACGAGCAGACGTTGGAGTCGTTGGTCGTCCACGCTTCCCTCGATCCACCCCAGCACGTGTTCACGATGTTGGCGAGGACCGCCGTCAGCGTGATGCGCGGTGAGACGTCGTACGACGCCTGGAAGTTCAGCATGAACTCGTTCGGCGCCGTAAACGATCCCAAGTTATCGTAGACTCCGGTGAACGGGTCCGGAATCACGAGGGCCGTCGGGCAGGTCGACGCATCGTACCGGTGCGATCCTACCAGTGAAGCGCATCCGACGTTTGCGGGGTCGATGCCCGGGGTCGATTCGGGAGCGCCGTATTTGGCGCCGCCCTGGAACTGAAACGACGGAGTCACCGACCACCTGTCGTGCTTGTAATTGAGCACCATCGACGCGACGTACGGCGAGCCGAAGGCGTTGGCCGACGACCCGACGCCCGCCGGGAAGATGTCGTAGGTTGCGAAGTTCTGCGTTGGATTGATGAACGACTGGCCGGGGGCGTTGTAATACGGGTTGATCACCGCGCCCGCCTTGTTGCATGCCGAGGGTTCGCGCACGGGCGGCGACCCTTTGGTGATGTAACATGCGGCAGCCGGAACGCCGCTAGTCGTCGCTCCGCACAGCGGAATGCCGTATTGCGACTTTCCGACGAAGGCGCCGCCCGGCGCGCATGCGCGCGTGTAGGCGTTGTAGTTCGAGATCGTCACGTTGATCGGCGAGATGATCGTCGTTCCGTTGGGGAGCGTTCCGTACTTGACGTAGGAGTTCGTGTACGCGAACGAGAGGAGCCCCGAGAAGCCGTTGCGCGAGAAATCGCCCTTCTGCATCTGGAACTCGAAGCCCTCACTGCGCTGGCTCCCCACGTTCAGGCCTGAGATGAATCCCGTCGCCTGATTGAGGAAGAAGTTCTGCACCTGATTTTGCGTTTGGCGCAAGAAAGGCGTGACCTTGAACGACAGGTCCGTCCCCTTGAGGTGCTGTTCCAGCGAGATGTCGTAGTTTATCGACGTCGGCGGCTGCACGGGAAGACCCGGAGAGGTGCGCCCGTACGGATACAGGTTGGGCCCTAACAGCGCGAACGGGATGTCGTTCTCGAGCGTGTTGTAGATTTCGTACGCGGTGTTCGGGGCTTCGGTGTAACGCCCGGCCGACGCGCGGATGACCGTGTCCGGGCTCAGGGTGTAGGTGCCGCTGAATCGCGGCTGCCATTCGTTGAACGTGAAGCTCTGGTACGCCTGGTTCACCAGCGCCGCGGGGTGGAAACCGGCCGGACAAGGTGACGTCGGCGAGAGCGAACCCGGCAGCCCCGATTTGTCGACCGGGACGCCCGTGGTGTTGTTCACGCACGTGTCGCGGTTGTAGGCGTTGTACCAGAACTGGCGCGCGGCTCCGCCGTTGTTGTTGATATTGCCGTTGAGGCCGTCGAACGTGAAGCTGTCCAGCCGGACGCCGAGGTTGAGCAGGATCTTGTCGTTGGGACGGAACTCGTCCACCAGCGAGGCCGCCGCGAACTTGGGCTGCACGTTGTTGTAGGTTGCATACAGGCCGTTCTCGGCCATGAGATACGTACACGCCGTCTTGCCCGGCACCCGCGGGTCGTTACACGTGGTCGGGAGCGCCGGGGGCGGACTAACGCTGGGCTCGAACAGCTGATCCCAGGTGATGAACTGCGCCGCCCCGACACCGGGGTTGCAGCTCACGGGCGCACCGCCATGCGAGCCGTAACAGAATCCGCCGTATGGATCGGCCGAATTGACGACGACCGCCGCGCTTGTCCGGTTCGGCCCGCCGAACGGTCCGAAGTTGTTGTACATCTGCGTGTTGTTGTCGCGGATCGTGCTGGCCGTGACGTACGAGCCCTGCAGGCTCAGCAGGTTCTGTTCGTTCAGCTGGTCCTGGAACTGCATGCTCAGGCCGCGCGTGTGCGAGCTGAGCTCGTAATCCGGCGCGGTCGGGCACGCATAGAAGAACGCGGTGCACTGCGCCCCGACGAGGTCCCACGTGCTGTAATACGTGTATCCGTAGAGGCGCAAGAACGCCGTCGATCCGAAGTTATGCGTGTATTGGAGCTTGGCGATCTCCTGTTGATTCTGCGAAGCGTCGCGCTGGCCGTTGGGAACGAAGCCGTACGACGAGCCGGTCGCGAGGTTAGACCAGGGCCGGTTCATCGAGCTGAACGGGTAGAAGTAGCGCGACGTACAGCCCGGCCCGATCGCCGTCAGCTGCGCCGTCGTAAACGTGCGGCCGACGTCGGGCGTACAGTTCCATTGGAGGCCGTCGATGTACGGCGTGACCGAACCGAGCGGAAGGTGCGGCGCCAGGCCTAGATTAGAGAGCGGGTTGATCTGACCCCAGCACGCCGCTCCTTTGACAATCAGCGGGCACTGCGGCGAAGAAACGTCGTTGTTCGCGCTGTAGAATGAGTTCGACAGCACCGAGCTATCGTAGAGCAGCTGCACGTCGTCGCGGCCGGCGTCGTTGTGATGCGGAATCCCGATATGGAAGTTCGCGACGACGTCCCGCGCGGAGAGCGACGCAAAGTTCATCCAGTCGAAGGGGCCGATGAAGTAGCCGCCCTGAACGTACTGCGGACTCTGCGGGCTGACCAGCGGCGCGAGCGGCGGGCCATATAGGTTCGAGTAGAACGCGCCGTTGAAGTTGTCGACGTAGCGGAAGTCTTGGTTGTATCCCGCGATGCCGAGGTAATAGGAGAAGAGGCGATCGGGGGTCGCGCCGCCGGCTTCCACCATCGCGCGATGATAGAACGTCGGCGTGCCGACGCCGAGGTTGCTGTCGGCGAACCCGGGGAACGTGCCGGTTCGAATGACTTGGTTGATGAATCCCGAAAGACCCTGCCCTTCCGAGTTCGCGGGATTCGCACCGGTGTACACCTGCACTTCGGCGTTGCCGAGCGAGGATGCGGCGCCGGACGGATAGTTGTCAAAGGACCGGTTGACGGGGACGCCGTCGAATTCGTAACCGACCTGATCGAAGTCGCCGCCGCGAATGTGGACGGTTGCGTAGTATCCGGATTGATTCGGAACCACGTATGCACCGGGCACGGTCGAGATGGCGGAGTAGGCTTGATTGATCAGGCCGCCGCCGCCCAATGCGGACGCCGCCTTTTGCGTAGACGAATTAATCGAGTAGATGTCCGAGGTCGTGCCCGATTTCACGAGCGCGCCTGCGGCGGTGGCGGCCACGCGCGCGATCGTTTTGAGCGCCTTGGGAATTCGGACGGTAAGGCTTTGAACCGTATCGGCAAAGACGACCTGCCCAGGTGTGCTGGTCGGTTGATAGCCGCTTTTGCTTGCCGTTACGGTGTATGTGTCGGGTCCGAGAGTCAGAAACGAAAAGTGCCCGGCCGCGTCGGTGGTAACCGTGGCCGTCTGGGACGGGCTCGCGGCGGTTACTTGCGCCCCCGCAACGGGAGCAGATGTATCGGCATCGAGGACGACACCGGTTAAGCCGCCCGTCACGCTTGCCAGTGCCCATGTTCCCTGACAAGTGAACGCGAGGAGCAGCAGTAACGCGGTACCAAGATGCCGGAGCGATCTCCGGATCATTCGTACCTCCTGAAGTTTTCAAGAAAAATCAAAATGCGCCAAGGCCCGTGCCTCGTGCTAAAGCAAGCTAATTCGTAGTTTCTTAAGGGCTTCCTTGAGGGATTCTTGACAATTCCCGCATGCTCTCGCGCAGGTCGCTCGGTATTGCTTTCGGGTCGGCAAGCGGGGCGGGAGATTGCGCGGCGTCGCTGACGTCGGCGATCGAAGCAATTGAGCGGGTAAGCGCGTCGAGATCGTATCCGCCCTCCAAGACGTACACGACCGCTCCGTTGCAATACTCGGCGGCGACGCGGCGAATCGCCGCGGCCACAGGAGCGGCGGCCTCGACGCCCACGCCGAGATCGCCGACGCTATCGCCGGCGACGTAGTCAAAGCCGGCGCTGACGATCAGCATGTGCGGTCGAACGACTCGCGCGACTTGCGGAAGCAGCTCTTCCCACAGCGCGACGAACGTCTCCGTCGCGACACCTCCAACGGGGAGCGGCACGTTCACGACCAGGTCGGCCCCGCGACGATAACTCCGCGATCCGGTGCCCGGATACGCCGGATAGGCATGCGTGGACAGATATGATAGGCCCTCGCCCGCGACGGCTTCCGTGCCGTTTCCGTGGTGGTAGTCGAAGTCGGCGATCAGCACTCGGGGCTCGTCATCCGCGCGCATCGCCTGATACGCGCGCGCGGCAATCGCGACGTTGTTGAACAGGCAGAAACCCATGCCTTGCGCCGGCTCGGCGTGATGTCCGGGCGGGCGCACGAGAGCGAAGACGGCTTCGCCTCCTGCGACACTGGTTTCGACGGCGGCGAGTGCGCCGCCGGCGGCGCGGCGTGCAGCCCGCAACGAGCTCGCGTCGATGACCGTGTCGCCGGTGGAGAGGTAACGCGCGCTCGTAGCCGCCTGGGTCTCGCGCTCGACGAGTTCGAGATAGCTGGGCGCATGCACGCGCTCGATCTCGGCATCGCTCGCGTCGCGCGCCGGGATGCATCGTTCGAGAAGACCCGCTGCGCGCAAGCGCGCGCCGACTATCTCAACGCGATCCGGACGTTCGGGATGCGCGACGCCGCGCAGGTGCTCGCCGTAGAGCGGGTCGGTGACGAACTTCAGCCGCTAGCGTCCTGTGCCTTTGTGTTTTGTCGCCGAACGGCAGGAGTCGGACGCGGCCTTGCTCACGGTCGTGTAGTCCTTCGTGCCCTTCTTCATCATTGGAAGCAGCCGCTTATACGCCGCGGCCGCCTTCGCGCACTGATTGGATCCCGCGTAGGATTTCGCCGCGATGTAGAGCAGCGTCGGTTCCTGGTCGAGGAATCCTTTCGCGGCTTTATCCAAGGCGTCGAAGATTTGAGCGGCTTCCTTGTAATTACTGCAGCTCGAAGTCCGCGCCCGCGACGCATCCCAACGTTTGCGGGTTACGCTGAAGCTCGAAGCTCTTACCGCACGCGGCGCGCGCGCCCGAATAGTCGTGCGCGCGCGAATACGCCTGGCCGAGCAAGGCAAAACCTTGCGCGTCGGGCGAGAGCTGCGTGTAGCGCTTCAGTAAGGTGATGCTGTCGTTGAGCCGGCCGGCCTGCATCGCGACCTCGCCGAGCCCCAGCAGCGCGCCGGAGTTATTCGGATCGAGCGCGAGCGCCGCTTGCCACTTCTCGACGGCGCCGGGATACTGGCGTTGGGTCACCAGGTAATCGCCGTACGCGACGAACCCCGCCGGCACTTTAGGAAACTGCGTCGTGACCTGCTGGAAGATCGCGACCGCCTGCGCGTCTTTCTTCTCCTGTGCGAAGTAGCCGGCCTTACGCACCATAATGGCGGCCTTCTCGTCGTCCGTCGGGGAGGCCACAACCGCGTCGTCGAAGGCCTCGGACGTATGCGCGTCGTCGTGCTGGCGCGCGTAGAGATCGGCCTTGAAGACCAGCGCCTGGATGTTGCGAGGATCGATCGCGAGCGCGCGCTGCACCGTCGCGAGCGCCATCGGAATATTGTCCTGTTGAGCGTAGGTCGTAGCGATCTGGAAGAGGGGCGACGTGTCCTTTGGATTCAGCGCAAAGGCGGCTTCGAATTGCGCGCGCGCGTCGTCGAAGTGCTGTTCGGCGGCGTAGACGCTGCCCAGCGTCGAGAGCGCGCTGGGTTCGTTCTTGTTGAAGGTTACCGCGCGTTTGGCGACGCGTTCGGCGTCGCTGAAGCGATTGGTGCGAATGTAGACGTCGGCGAGCTGGGCGAGCACGCCCAGATTGACTGGATCGAGGTTGGAGGCCTGTTCGAGGTCATAGGTCGCCGCCGCGGCGTTGCCGAGCTGCTCTTCGGCAAAGCCGTCATAGTAGAAGACTTGCGCCGTTTTGTCGCCCATTTGAAGCAAATGCTGAGTGTACTGCAAGGTAATGTCCGGGCGATTGACCTGAAGGTACTCGGCCGCAAGCTGCGCCATCGCAAGCTGATCGGTGGGGTTCGCCTTCAGCTTCGCGATCAAGCGTGGAATCGCGACTGTTGGCGGTTCCGGGCTCGCCGTGGGTAGGGCCGACGGCGAGGGCGACGGGCTCGGCGTGCCCGGCGCCTTTTTCCCTCCGAAAAGGCCGGCCTGCGCGCTTGGCGTCGTCGCCGCGATGCCGATCGCGCAACCTGCGGCTACCAGTGCGATGAGTGCGAATTGTTTCAAGAGACCTATCCTTTTGCAGTTTCAATCAGTTTCGTCAGTTCGGGGACGATCCGAAAAGCGTCGCCCACGACCATCAGGTCGGAGAACTCCGCAATCGGGGCGGCTCCATCTTTGTTGATCGCGATAATCGTTCCGGATGCGCGCATACCAACTTTGTGCTGGATCGCACCGGAGATGCCGACCGCAATGTAGAGATTCGGAGTAACCGTCTTACCGGTCTGTCCGATTTGCAAGCTGTACGGCACCCAACCGGCGTCCGCCGCGGCGCGAGAAGCTCCGACCGCTCCGCCCAGCGCCCGGGCTAGAGGCTTCAACAGGGAATCGAATGGTTCCGGTCCGCCGAGCCCACGCCCGCCGGCGACGACCGCCGGCGCCTCCTCGAGCGCTAGCTCGCCGGCTCCCTCCTCCACATCGCGCTCGACAACGGCGGCGTAACTCTTGGCCGCCTTTTCCAGCTGCTGTACCTGCGCGCCCGAGCCGCCCGGCGCCGCCGCGAACGCATTCGGCCGAACGGTAGCGATGCCGTACTCGGCCGGCCGCAGCGCGCATTGCGTGATTAACGCGCCGCCGAGTTTCGGAGAGGTACAAACCACCGCGCCGTCTTCGACTTTGAAATCGACCACGTCGGCGACGACTCCCGCCCCCAGGCGCACGAGCAGACGCCCGGCAACGTCGCGTCCCGAGAGCGTGTTCGGAATGAGGATTAGCGAGGGGCCCGCACTGCGCGCGGCCGCCTCGAGATAATCGACGGCTGGATCGAGCAAGAACGCATCGACGTCGGGATCTTCGTTTAGGTAGATCGCATCGATCGGATAGAGCTTCAGCTGCTCGGCGAGTTGAGTTGCACCGGAGCCGACGACGACCGCGTACGCTTTGCCTCCCAGCGCATCGGCGAGACGGCGCGCCTCGGTCGCGATCTCGAACGTGACCTTGCGGGTTTGCCCTTGACGGTGCTCGACGTAAACGACGACGTTTTTCATCTATACGAGCTTCTTCTCGCGCAGGAAATCGAAGATGGCTTGCGCGCCGGCGGCCCCGTCGCTCGCCTCGATGGTCTTGCCCTTGCCGCGCACCGGGGGCGGCGCGAAGCTTTCGAGCTCGGTCTTCGACCCGCTGCTGCCGACCGGCGCTTCCAGCGCGAGATCCGATAAGGCCATCGTCGCGATCGTCTTTTTCTTCGCGCCCATGATGCCCTTAAGCGACGGGTAGCGCGGCTCGCCGAAGGTCAGCGCCGTCGTGATGAGGGCCGGCATCGGCCCGCGAACGATTTGATGTCCGACGTCCGTCTCGCGCTCGATCTCGAGCTTCCCATCCGCGATCTCGATCTTTCGCGCGTTGGTGATGCACGGCAGGCCGAGGTGTTCGGCGAGTGCGCCCGGGACGGCGCCGGTGCTGCTGTCGTCGGTCAGGCCCCCGACGATCAACAGATCAAACTCCATGGTGCGCAGCGCTCGCGCCATCGCATAGGCGCTCGCCCAGACGTCGCTGCCCTCGAGCGCCGGATCGCTGAGTACGAGCGCTTCGTCGGCGCCCATCGCGAGCGCGCGGCGGAGCGTCTCCTTCAGTGTGTCGGGAGCCATCGAGAACACCGTGACTCGAGCGTCGCCGCCGGCGCGTTCCTTCAATTGCAGACCGGCCTCGAGCGCGTATTCGTCGTACGGATTGAGCACCGTCTCGACGCCGGTGCGCACGAGCCGCTTGGTAACGGGATCGATTCTTTTTTCGGCGTTCGGGTCGGGAACAAGCTTGATCGTCACCACGATCTTCACGTGGCCCAGCGACCTCCGTCGGAAACGGGGGAAAGTTCCCCTGCTTTTGGTGGCCCGCGCCTCGCGGACCTGCCGCACGAGGGGACTGCAGGGCGGTCAATCGTCGCTGAGAACCCCGTCGTCATGCCACGACTGAGCGCATTCCTGATCTGTTTCGCTTTGCTCGCCCCGCTCGCCGCATCGGCCGGGACCTTCGTCGCGCAGCCGTCGTATGCGACCGAGCAGCGACCCGCGACCCTCTTGCTGGACGCGTCGCGAGCCGGCGACGGAATCATACGAGTGCACGAGCGCGTTCCCGCGGACGGAAGAGCTCTGACGCTCGTCTATCCGAAGTGGATACCCGGCGAGCACGGTCCGACGGGTCCGCTCAACGACCTCGCGGCGTTAAGCATCTCCGCGAACGGGACGGCACTGGATTGGCGCCGCGATCCGGTCGATCTGTATGCCTTCCACGTCAACTTGCCGGCCGGCGCCGACGCGGTTGACGTCGACTTCGACGTCCTGATGAACGCGCCGGGCGACGTCATGTCGACGCACTCGCTCGCGGTCCTGAATTGGAATCGGGCGCTGCTCTATCAAGACGGGGTCGACTCGCATCGCTATTTCGTCAAGCCTGCGATCGTGCTGCCCTCCGGCTGGGACTTCGCGTGCGCGTTGCGCGATCCGGCGCGCAGCGGCAATCGCATCGACTTCGCCGTCACTGGGCTGAACGCGCTGGTCGATTCGCCGCTCGACATGGGGCGCTTCGTGAAGAAGTGGGATCTGTGGCGTGAGGGATCGGCTTTCGTGCAGCTCGACGCCTTCGCGGATCACCCGCAGGATCTCGACATTTCGGAGCACCTGTTGAAGGGCTATCGGCACCTGCCGGCCGAGGCCTTTGTGATGTACGGCTCTCGTCACTTCGCCGATTACCACGCGCTGCTCACGCTGAGCGACGCCATCGGATTCCAAGGCATCGAGCACCATCAATCGAGCGACGACCGCGCATCCGACAACTTCCTGACCGATCCCGATCAATCGCTCGCCGGCGGAGATCTGATCCCTCACGAGTTCTCGCACTCCTGGAACGGCAAATACCGCCGCCCCGCCGACCTGACGACGCCGAACTTCCAAGTGCCTCAGCTCACCGACCTGCTGTGGGTGTACGAAGGCATGAACCAGTATCTCGGCGACGTTCTCTCCTTCCGCTCGGGCATTCGCGAGCCGAAGCTCTTTCCCGAGTATCTCGCGACCGCCTACGCGCAGATGGATTACGAGACCGGCCGGACGACGACGCCGCTCATCGACCTCACGACTGGAGCGCCCTACTATTACAACGCGCACGGCGTCTATGGAGCGATTCGCCGCAACGCCGGCGACTTTTATACGGAGGGCGATCTGCTCTGGCTCGACGTCGACACGATCATCCGAGAGCGTTCGCATGGGGCGCGTTCGCTGGACACCTTCCTGCATCGCTTCACCGAGCCCGCGGTCACGGGGCCGATCGTCGTGACCTATACGCGCGAGCAAGTCGAGAGTTTGCTCGAGGGCGTCGAAGCGTACGATTGGCACGCGTTCTTCGAAAAGTACGTCTACCATCCGGCGGTTCATCCGCCTACCGACGAGCTCGCGCGCGCGGGGTGGAAGATCGCGTACACGACGAAACCGAACGAGTTCATCACCGCGCAGCAGGCCGACGACCATGGAATCACCGGGTGGTATTCTTACGGCGCGAATCTCTCAGCCGAGGGAGTCGTGAGCGACGTGCGCGAGAACTCGCCCGCGTGGCGAGCCGGGCTCGCCCCCGGCATGCACGTACTGGCTGTCAACGGCCAGCAGTTTTCCTCCGACGTCCTCGACTACGCACTCAAGCGCGCGGAGCATTCGACGGCGCCGATCTCCCTGATCACGACCCAGACCGGGTGGTATCAGACGCTCTCGCTCGATTATCACGGCGGAATCCGCTATCCGCATCTCGAGCGGATCGCGGGCACTCCGGACATGCTGGCGGCGATCGTCGCCCCCACGCGAAGTAAGGACAAAGCAACCGAGCGTTGAAGCCTTCCTCCAGGGGAGGGCTTACGAAATGCTTTTCAGACGAGTAATTCTCACGGGTCTCGCGCTCGCGATGGTTGCGGCGCCGGTAGCGGCAGCGGCGCCGTCACCGGTCATCGTTACGGTTACGACGGCGAAATGGCAGCCCGGCACCGGCGCCTTCAAGGGCACGCAGATCGCCACCATCGTCGGCGATCCCAGAAAGTCCGGCGCATACTATTCGTACTTGATCAAGATGCCGGACGGTATGCGCGTTCCGCCGCATTTCCATGGTATGACGGAAAACGTGAACGTCATTAGCGGCACTCTCATGGTCGGCCTCGGTGATACGATGGACGTCGCCAAGATGACGGCGTTGCCCGCTGGCGCCGTCGCGTCGATGCCGGCAGGCGTGCACCATTACGCGATGTCGAAAGGTGTAACGGTCATCGAGATCAGCGGCATCGGCCCGGATACGCTCACGCCCGTACATAAGTAAGAGTGCGAGTCGCGGCGTTTGCTGCGTCGCTCGCACTCTCCGGCTGCGCGGCGGTGCAAACTTTCGCGCCGTCGGGATCGGCCCACGATGCCGGCGTGCCAAACGCCGGCCTGCAAACGCACGCCATCATCGGCTTCAGCGTTGATACGCCTGCGCGGGCCGCGACTGCGGCGCACGAAGGCATTACCACCACGATCCTCTACGGCGGTTCTCCCGCGCCGCGTAGCGCGCTCGCCGAGGCGCTCGAGGCGAATGGGATCACCGTCGTGGATGGCAGCATTTCCGGCCTCATGTTCTACTGGGAGTGTCATCGCACGCACACGATCAAGCCGCCTCCCAAGAGTTATTCGTACAACCCGTACTGCCGCACCGACGAGAACCCGCGCATTGACTCCGAAGCGGTGGTCTTGCGCGCCGCAAGCGAGATTCTCGAGCGCGCTGCGACGCGGCCGTATGTCGTCGGGTACTGGGTGCTCGACGATTGGGCGTTCTGGGATCCGGGGAGCGGGCGTGAGCTGCTGCAAAAGGTTCGCGCGCTGATCGCGAAGGCTACGCCCGGAAGGCCGGCGATCTGCGGATTCGGCGCGGCGGTCTTGCCGCCGGGGCACGTCGGGTGGGATCCCGGCACGGCCGCGAACTACTCGAACGGCGGATGCGACGTTGTCGGATGGTACAACTACTCGCCGTTCGGACGGCGCCATCCCTCGCAAGGCAAAGGACTGGACTGGACGATGAAGGCGCTGCTTCCCGCGATGCGGCGCAGCCTTGCCAAGAAAGGCTGGTACATCGCGCAGACTCCGCTATACGGCATCGGTCAAGGGTGGGGCGGCTCGTACGAGCACCGCTACTATCAGCCCGGCTTGCTGCGTTGGGAGATCATCGCTCAGGCCGAAGCGTTTTGCGAATTCGGCGCGACCTACGTGGGATGGTACGCCTGGGATGACAGCGGCTTCGAATCCCGCACCCACACGCCGAACAATTCCGACGTCATCGCCGACGGCATGGCCGGCGGAATCGGCGCGTGCCGGCAAGTGTGGAAGTGAGCCATGGCCGGAACTGCGAGACGATGGCTAACCTTCTTCTCCATGAGCGTGCTCCTCGCTGCAGCGCCTTCTCCAATGACGAGTAACGACGCAGCCACACTCGACCAGCTGGCGTCTCGCTATTGGCAGCGCTGGCTTCAAACAGATTACAACCTTCGCGCTCAGGTCGGCGAGCCGATCGAGTCGATCCGTCCGCTCACGTACGAAAACGCGGACGAGGATGCGACGTTCGCGCAGGCCATACTGGATGGCCTCAAGTCGGTCGACGCGGCGAACCTCGATCACGATCGGTGGCTGACGTACCGTGCGTTGAGCTATCTCGCCTTATGGGGCGTAGCCGGCCGCACGTATTTCTGGCTGCAACAGCAGGCAACGCCGTACGCCGGCGGCGGCCAGATCGCGAGTATTTCGCAGGTTCTCGCTAACTTCAAGTTCGCGAGCGCCGCCGATGCCGCGCGCTACGAGAGTCTGCTGCATCAATACGCGGCCTTCGTTCGATCCATTCGCGCGTTGTTGGAAGGTCAGCACGGGCGCGGCATCATTCTGCCGAACGTGGAGACGAATGCCGCGCAGGCCGTGTTTACGGCGTACGCGCAGCCGGCGCAGAGCACGACGCTCGTCCCAAGTGAAGAACGCCTGAAGGAGATCTCTCCCGCCGAGCGCAGCGCGCTTCGCGGCGCCGCGGAAACGATCGTCGCGCGGGAGGTCGTCCCCGCGTTTGTGTCCGTCGCGGACTATCTTGGAGGCCCGTATCGCGCCGGCGCGCCGCCCGGCGTGGGGCTCTCGCAATATCCCGGCGGCGCCGAGTACTACAAGTTTCTCGTCGTCGCCAACACGACGCTGAGCGTCACGCCCGAGAAGCTGCACGCGATGGGTTTGGATGCCGTCGCGCAGCTCAACCGCGAGCTCGACGGCATTCGCCGGGAAGTCGGATTTCATGGTGACCTCGCGGCATTCAAAAAGTTTCTGGCGCACGATCGACGCTTCTACGTCGAGACGACGGAGGAGTTCGGCGACCGGCTCGAAGTCTACGTTCGCCGCGCCGCGGCGGTCGTGCCCAACTATTTTTTGCGCACGCCGAGGGCGCCGTACGGAGTCGCGCCGCTCCCAAAGGAGCTGGCCGGCTCGCAGACGTTCGGGTATTACGACCAGCCGACCGCCGCGAAGCCCAAAGGCCAGTATCTCTACAACGCCTGGCATCCCGAACGAACGTCGGCACTCGGAGCCGGAGCGCTCATCTGCCACGAGCTGATTCCGGGACACCATTTTCAGATCGCGCTCCAGCAAGAGAACGCGGCGCTGCCGAACGTGCGCCGCTATGACTTCAGCGAGGTCGGCTTCGTCGAGGGCTGGGGCGAGTATGCATCGCAGCTGTGCTGGGAGATGGGCGTCTACCACACATCCTACGATAAGGCGGGACGCCTGATGCAGGACTTGATGGTCTCGACGCGGCTCGTCGTCGACACGGGCATGAATGCGCTCGGCTGGAGCCGTGAGCGCGCGATGCAGTTCATGCGCGACAACCTAACCTTGAGCGAAGCACAGATCGAGAGCGAGTCGCTGCGTTACTCGACCGATATTCCGGGACAGGCGCTAGCCTATAAGACCGGTGAACTGACGATTCGGGAGATCCGCGCACACGCGCAGCAGAAGGTCGGCTCGGCCTTCGACATTCGCAAGTTTCACTCGTGGGTGATCGACAGCGGCTCGATGACGCTCGACACGCTGCGGGCGCACGTCGACTACGAGATCGCGCAGCAGAAAAAGATTCCGTAGCCGTGACCCGGCGGCCCGCGTTGCTGCTCTACGCCAACGCCGGCCTCTTCTGCGACGGATACATCCTCAGCTCGATCGGCATCGCGCTCGTCGCGCTGCAACCCCGCTTCCACCTCGACCCGACGTCGACCGGTCTGATCGCCGGAGCCACGCTCTTCGGCATTATGGTGGGTGCGCCGGTCTTCGGCCACCTCACCGATCGCCACGGCCGGCGCATTCTGATGATCGCCGACCTTGCGCTCTTCGTCGTCGTCTGCATCGCGCAAGCCTTCATGAGCAACGTCTGGGAGCTGATCGCGTTGCGGTTCATTCTGGGTCTCGCGATCGGCGCCGATTACCCGATCGCGGCGGCTCTGATCGGCGAGTGGATACCGGGGCGCGGACGCGGCGCAGCCGTGAACAGCATGCAGGTCGCGTGGTTCCTCGGTGCCGCGGTCGCCTACGTCGCGGGGTATGCGCTCTTGCGCGCCGCCGGTTCGGAGAGCTGGCGATGGATTCTGGCGAGTCCGGCGCTCTTTGCAGCCGTCGGTTTGCTGCTGCGGGCGAGCGCTCCGGAATCGCCGCTCTGGCTCGCTTCGCGCAACGCCGGAGCGATCGCGCGGGCGCGGTTCTCGGCGATCTTCGGCGCCGAGCACCGCGGGGCGCTCGCGTTCGTCTCTGCGATGTGGCTGCTGCAGGTCGTTCCGCTCTTCGCGATCTACGCGTTTGCGCCGGCGGTGCTCGCCGCGCTCGGACTGCGCGACCAAAGCTCGCCGGCCGGCGGCGTCGCTATCACAGCCGCGTTCCTAGCCGGCTCGCTTCTCTCGTTGCCCCTCGTCGAGCGCTGGGGACGGCGCCCGCTCTGCATCGCGGGCTTCGCGATCGGCGTCGTGGCATTTGGGCTGCTTCTCCGCAACGATCCAAGCATCGTGATCGCCGCATTCGTCGCTTACGCGATCGGGATCGGTGCGGCGGCGGGCCTCGAGCTGACGTATCCGGTCGAGCTCTTTCCGACCCAGATCCGCGCCACTGCGACGGGATTCGCGGCCGCGGTCAGCCGCGTCGGCGCGTTCGTCGGAACGTTCGCGCTGCCGTCGCTCTTGGCGAACTACGGCATCGGCAACGTCGTGAAGGGAGCGTTGGTGCTCAGCGCGATCGGGCTATTCGTGGCGTTGCGCTGGGCGCCGGAAACCAAAGGACGGCAGCTCACGTAACCGCAAGTTTTTCATCGCTAGACTCGGCCGCTCGATAGCGAACCAGCTTCCAGCCGCGAGCGCCAGCGCCGTGGCCAGCGCCGTCAGGACGTACGGCGCGAAGCCCAGGGCGTTGAGGTGATAGAGCACCAGCAGCTGCTGAATCGGGAACGCGTAGATGTAGAGCCCATACGAGAGATCCATTCGCCGGTCGAAGCTGCGAATCGGCAACCGCATCGCAGCGAAGAGCGTCAGGTACGACACGCAGGGAATCACGACGAAGAGAAACGCCTTCGTGAAGAGCGTACCGGCGAGGACCGCCGCGCAGAGGCTCGCGAGCCACCACGTCATGGGGATCCGGTCGCGCAGCAGATACGCGGCCGAGCCGAAGCCGAAGTAGACGAAGAGCGAGAAGACGTCGAGCCCGATCGTATCGCCGCGCACGGCGAAGTGCCACGTCAAACCGAGATAGCTGCAAAACAGTACGAGCGAAGCGATGGCGACGAGCGCCGGCGTCCGCCGGATAATTCCAACGATGCCCAGCGCCGCCACCGCCAAGTAGCAGCCGAATTCGTACGCAAGCGTCCAGAGCGAGCCGTTGAGCATGAACGGGGCCGGTACGTTCGCCAGCAGCCCGCGGATGTTCGGCTGGGCGATGACGAGCAACACGTTGCGCGCGATATAGGTCAGCGGCGACTCCGGTGCGGCTAGGAATCCGGCGAGCGTGCCGCGTTCGCGAACGTACGCCAGAGGCGCAAAGCAAAACGCCGTGACGACGAGACAGACCCAAAACGCCGGGAAGATGCGCAGGACGCGATGCCAGATGAATCGCAGCGCGTTGCCGACCGTCTCGTAGCTGCGCGTGATGAGGAAGCCGCTGAGCACGAAGAAGCCGCCGACGGCCAGCATCCCGGCGATGAGACCGTCGTCGACGTGGCCGATCGGATCCCAGCCGAATCCGCCAATACCGTAGGCGTGCGACCATAAAACGATCGCAGCAAAGAACAGACGCAAAAACCCAATGCCGTTGCTTCGAAAGTCTATCTCCCCAAGCATCGGCAGGCGCTTCGCGCGCGCATGCATCCCCGCTATTGTAGCACGAAAGCCAAAACGAGTCTGAGCCGGGCCCTTGGGCGGGCCCGGCTTTGAGGCTTCCTCGTGAGCTTCCTAAGAGCTTTAGTACTCCGAGAATTGACTCTGGAAGAGTGCCGAACCCGACGCGACCGTCGCGCCGTTTTCGAAGAAACAGTCGCCGCCGAACGATAGGCCGACGTCCTGCACCTTCGATACCGCAGACGCGAACTCGGCCGGAACCGTGCTTCCCGACTGTCCGTTAAAGTCGGACCACTGGCTCGGATCGGAGAGCGGCGCCGTCAACGTGACGCTTCCGTTCGCGAGAACATACGAGACCGGATTGGACCACCAGAAGTTCGTGAACGCGAATCCCGGCGTGTCGAAATAGAAGCGGACCGCCGGCGGATTGCCGCAGCCGCCGCCGTTTTGCGTGACGAAGATGTCGGTGGCACCACTCACTGTGATGGTGTCGGTCAGCGTCTTGCCGGTGATTTCGCCGGTGAGCGACTTGTCGCCGGTCGTCAGAAGCGCCGTGAAGCGCGTTGGATCGAAACTAAAGCTCGCAACACCGTTCGAGTATTGAGCTCTCTGCGGGAAAAGGGCCCTTCCTGATGGGTTGTAATCGTAGTACGTCCACGCCGACGAGACTTGCGGCGCGAACCTTTTCGACGGGTTGCCGGCCATCGCGCGGCCGACGCTCTTCTGCATCGGAGTTGCGGGGGATAACTGCGCCGAGTTGCCGCCGCTGCAAGCGGCGAGAACGACCGCGGCCGCGCTTATGCTCAAAGCAAAGCGCGCACTAGTGATTTTCATGTTAAGCTCCCTGGCTTTAGCTCACAAGAGTAACAGAGGCTCCCTCTCGGCCGGAAGCTTGGGGGCGAGGTTCAGTTCGGCTCGGCTATTTCCTGGAATGCCCGGGGCTTGAGCTCCCTTATAGGCGAACACCTGGCGGGAGACGATGAACCGCTTCCGCGCATCGACGTTTCGTCTTCCCCCCATTGCGGGTGCGGCATTCGCCGCCGCAGTGATGTGCGTCCCGGCACGTGCCGGTAACATGCCGTTGCACCCGCCGACGGCGGTTCTCCAGTCGCTGAAGCAGCTCCGCGAGATCGACTCGATCGACGGGCTTCCTGCGGAGATACGCCATGGGCACTTCACGTTACCCGACGGTACCCGCGCCGGCGGGTGGACGCTCGCGGCACCCGGCGGCGCGTGGAACTCGACCGACAGCATCGTAGATCCGTCGCTTCCGGGCCGGCGCATGATCTTTGGCGCCTGCAACGCGACGATCTGCTTGCTGCACTACGAGCGCGGCGGCATCGCGTTGATCGACTTTGTAATGTCGCTAACGCGTGAGCGCGACGGATGGAAGGCGACGTGGCTTGCGTACGGCCATCCGCCGGCCAAGAATCTCGACGCGCTGCGCGGGCTATTACAAAACCACTCAACGCTCGTCTATCACGACGACACGAACCCTCACATCGACTACTGAGGGCGTAGCAGCCGGACGATCGCCCCTCCCCGGGCCAATCGCTAGCGACGTTTCGAGGGTCTTATTTTATCGTGACATTGACGGGCTTTGATGCGATGCCGTTCGCGATGACGACGAGCGTGCTTGCCCCGGTGTCCATCTTACCCGGGACGTCGAGGTTGGTCGAAACAGGGAGCGAGCCCGTGGCGACGCCCATCGTGCTGTGACCGTGCGTGTGCGCGTAGAAGACGTTCTTGGTGGAGTTATTGGTGATGCGCACCAACGGGTAGTTCGTCGCATTTTCGTTTTCGTCGCCGTATGACTGCGCCTGTCCGAAGCCGTTGAACTGCGTCCCGGTGATCTTATAGGTTTGACCGCGCGTCAGCGTCTTGGAAACGCTCTTGATCGTCGGCAACCAACTCGCTTGCGGCTGTCCGGTTGGCGTGTAGAGCATGACGCTGGAATAGCTCAACACCATGATCTGTCCCGTCGGCAGCACGAGCGGCGGCCCTGCATACGTTATTCCGTTGACCTGGGTGAGCGTCGATCCGTTCCACTCGTAGACGGTCCCGCTCACGCCGAAGACCAAAACGTTTCCGCTCGGTTCGAGCGCCGCATAACTATCGCCGGCGTTGTCGCCGTTGGGGAAGTCGGGCCCAGCCGTCCATTTACCGGAGGCCGTGTTATAGATCGCGGTGTGGCCGGGTCCGCTCGTTGAGTAGGATCCGGTATAGAAAACCGTTCCGTCGGGCCGAAGAATCGCAGGTCCGATCTCACCGGGCGGATAGTAACAGAGGCCCGGCCCGTACATGAGACATCCATACGGTGACGGGGAGTGCAAGTCTACAATGGTCGACCCTGCGGTCTTCCATTGACCCGTCGCTGGGTTGTAGACTTCCGAGTTCGGCGCGTTCTTTACGTCGGCGGTGAGAACCGTGCCGTTGGGAAGAAGCGTCCATCCCTCCTCGGCGTTAAAGTCTGACTTGCCCGCGTCACCGACGCTCTTCCACGCCAGCGTCTTCGGATTCAGATACGCGTCCCACATGTGAAGCTTGTCTCCCACAAGCATATTGCCATTCGGCAGTACGCTCGAAGGAGAATCGCCGATATACTTCCACTTTTGGGGATGGCCGAGCGGCGTCCAGGTGTTCTTTATCGGATCGTAAACCGAACCCTGATTTGTGAGCTGCAAATCGTAGCCGTTCCCCGGCGTGTTGTACTCGCCCCCGGCTATGGCTAGCCGGCCGTCGGCCAGCACGTCGGCCGCGAAATAAAGAGGCCCGTAGCCCGCCTGAAGCGATGCAACTTGGCTCCACGTGCCGTCGCTATAATTGCCTTTCGCGTCCGGAGCGTAACGATACCAGTTGCTGTAATTCGCGCCGCTCTGCGTAAGAACAGAGCCGTCGGTCAGCAACCACTCCATCGTCATCCCGACCGGCGGCTGGTGACCGATGCGAGCGAAATGCCCTGCGTGGCTCTTTCCCATAGTCTCCAGCGATTGTCGAGAGACGCCTGGTACGATCGATCCGCCGCTAGAACATGCCGCCATCCCAACAGCGATGACGGCGGCGACCACTGGCCATAACGACCTAACGTTAGCGCGACACACGCAAACCTCCAAGAAAGGCGATTCTGAGAAGGCCACAACCTTTTGAGTTCGAGCGACGGTTTCCCGCTGAAGGAAAAAGGGCGACGTCTCGACGTCGCCCTTTTCTTCCCTGTCCTTAGAACTTGCTATTGAGGCGGTCGGCCTCCCCCTCCGGGGCGGTTGCCCCCGCCACCACCGCCGCCTGATGGGCGCGAGTACGACGGATACGATCCGCGCGAGTACGACGGATACGATCCGCGCGAGTACGACGGATATGAGCCGCGCGAGTACGACGGATACGATCCGCGCGAGTACGACGGATACGATCCGCGCGAGTACGACGGATACGATCCGCGCGAGTACGACGGATATGATCCGCGCGAGTACGACGGATATGATCCGCGCGAGTACGACGGATACGATCCGCGCTCGGTGTACGGGTTGCGCGTGCTTCCGGACGATTCGCCGCGCGAAGCAGAGTAGCGGCCCCATGAATCGGAGGGCGCCCGCTCTTCTCGCCCACCTTCACCTGGCGCCGAGACCTCGCCCTCGCGTGCATTCGTGGCTGAGGTCGCGCGCTCGGAACCCGCCGGGAACACCGCCGACCGTGACTCGCCGCGCGCTTCACTGAAGCGCCCCCACGATGAAGATGGCGCGAACTCGTCGCGCGTAGCTTCGACTTGGCGTGGTGCTGCCGAACCTTCACGCATCGTCGCGCCATTCTCGCGCATCGTCGCGCTATTCTCGCCGCGGATCGTCGGCGCTGCCTTCGCACGCACCGGTGCCGCATTCTCATGAGTCACCGGCGCGTTCTCACGCCGAGTCGCTTCGACCCGACGCGACGTGGGCGCGTTCTCGCGCGTAACCGGCGCGTTCTCGCGCGTAACCGGCGCGTTCTCTCGCATAACCGGCGTGTTCCCACGCGATTCCGGCGCATTCGCATGACTTATGGACGCGTTCATGCGAGTTGCCCGTACATTCACGCTAGATACTGGAGCATTTGTACGACCCAGCGCTGCGTGCGCGGTGGCATGTCCCCCGAGCCCGTCGCGAACCGCCGGGACGATGGCCTTCCGCTGCTGCGCGGACGAGGTCCGCCCGGCAAGCGTCCCATGCAATGCGAAGCGTGGCGAGTTGAAGGCCCTAGACAAGGTTACCGGCGCGTGCACCGTACCGTGTGAGAAGGCCAAGTTATTGCGCGTCGGCCTAATCGGGAGCGCTCCGTGAATCGTGCCGAAACGACGTCCGATGTCACGGCGAGTCACCGCAACCGTGTGTCCGAAAACCGTCCCGCGACGGAAGTGTCGAATTGTGGTTGCCGTCGCGCCGCCGTGGCGGAAGTTACGGTAGATCCTGTTAACGACGTTGATGTTGGTGACGTTGATGATGTTGGTTGCGAAGCCCGACGGGTACCCATAACCAAAGCCGAGATACCACGGATAGAACGGTTCATACGGCGCGATCGGGACCCACCCGATATATGGATAAGGGTAGCCGGATGAAGCCGGATACCCCGGGCCGTAGCCATACGGAGTCTCGGGGCCGGGGCCACCTTCGCCGTACGGCGCGGGAGTGCCCGAGCTATATGGAGCAGAGGGCGGTGGCTCGCTGTATGGAGCGGCGTTGCCGGACGGGCCAGCGGGAGAACCTGCGGAGGTCGCAGGTTCGTAGCCGTAGTTTCCTCCGCAGTTGTTGTAGCCGCCCGTCGACGCAACGTCGAATCCAAAGAACCCCACGAGGGCCGGCGACCAAGCCGGCGTAGCCGCGTGAGCTGGCGGCAGCCACGCCCACCCCGAAGCACCGCAGTCGCAGTAGTACCAGTTGCCGTAATGATAGGGCGTCCAGCCCCACGGCTCGGAGCCTACCCACGTCCAACCGTATCGGCCCTCCCAAACCCAGGAACCGTTACGATAAGGCACCCAGCCGGCCGCCTCGTTCGGCACCCAAGACTCCCCGTAGCCGGCGACGGCTTGCCACTGGCCGTAAGCACCCAGGTCGTCGTAACCGGCAATGCTAGGACTCAGGTTAGGGCTTGCGTTCAGCGCGGCGACCATCGTCTTGTCGCGCTCCACGTTAAAGTCGTCGAACGAGTCGAACGCGACTTCGGCACTGTAAGTAATCGCTGGATTGGATGCCGAGCCACGCGCAATAAGCGTCCTGCCCGTGCCGAGCGTGGAGGTGCCCTGCGGCGTAACCACGTCGACGCCGCCACGCCGCGCGGTGATCCAGCTCGAGCCGTCCGCAGCGATCGAAATCCGAATGTCGCCGGCTTGACGCGTGCGCACGGTAACCGACGGCGTGTCGATCTGCATCGTCTGACCCTCGTGCAGCATTCCGACCTCTAAGGTGCCGTCCGCGAGCTGCACCTCTCGGTTATTCCGGTCGTTGTTGACGATGCGCGCCTGGGCGTTCCCTCCCAGCCGAACGGCCGTGTAGCCATCGAACTGCAGCTCAGCGCGCGACGCCTTTCCGGTCGAGATATAGTCGCCCGGAAGCATCGGCGCGTTGCGCACCGCATTCGTCTGCACTTCGCTGTGGCCACGCTGGACGACGGCCGAACCTTCGACGACGCTCACGCGGACTACACCTGGTCCGTTTTTATCAGGCGCCCGCTCGACCGGAGTCCGAAGCGCACCCGTGAGCATTACAGCAGCAATTGCAACTACGGAAATCACGCTAATGAGCGACTTGGTTGTCATTGCCGTATCCCCCTCAAGCTTATTGAAGCCGAGTCCGCCCGCGGAAGCATCGAATCGTGATTAGGCTACCATTAAGCTAGAGTGAGAAGGCAATGAGGAGAAATCGCCGGCTTCGCGCCCGGCGAATGCGCGCGTCCTCCGACGATCCGATTTTTCTTGGGATGGCCGGAGTCGAACCCACGTTTGGGCGTTCCGTGACTCTCTGGATCCAGCGAGCTCGCCAGACGAGCGGAGCGATGGCCGCGGGCACCATCGCGATCACAACCGCGTTCTCCGCGCCCCGTTTCTCAATGCTGAGTCCGGAGCCGCCGAGAAAGTTGATCGCGAATTGAAATGCACACCATCACCACGAACGCGCCGACGTCTCAACTGTGGAGCTGTGGGCTAGCAATCAGCAAATCGAGGATTATCTCTTGCCCCTGCACGAAGACCTCACGGTGAATATGCCGACCTCTACGTTCCGGGTTCGATCTTCACTCCTTAACCGAACGTGATTCCCCTAAACGACGCATCGCGGCGGCCGACTACCTTCCCGATCGTCACGCTCTCGATTATTATCGTCAACTTCGCCGTTTTCGTCGTGGAGCTGATGAATGGCGATGCGTTCGTCGAGAAGTGGTCAGTAATTCCGGCGCATATTTCGTCGGGTCATGACTTGATTACAGTTCTGAGCGCGATGTTCATGCACGCGAGCTGGTCGCACATCATCGGCAACATGGTCTTTCTTTGGGCGTTCGGGCCGGAGATCGAAGATTCCATGGGGCCGGGACGCTACCTAATATTCTATCTATTGGGAGGTCTCGCTGCGACGGCTACTCAGGTCGCCTTCGCTCCGCATTCGACGGTACCGAATCTCGGGGCCAGCGGCGCGATTGCCGCAGTCATGGGAGCGTTTCTGGTTACCTTCCCACGCGATCAGATCCGGACGATCTTGGTGCTCGTTGTCTTCATCACTATCGCCTACGTACCGTCGGTGATTCTGATCGGCTTTTGGTTCTTAACGCAGCTTTGGAGTGCCGGACAGATCGCGCCGCACGAGTCGACCGGCGTCGCCTATCTAGCACATATCGGCGGATTCATGTTTGGCGCGGTCTTCGCGCGGCTCTTCGAGCGCCGCACCGCCGTTTCCGACTGACGGCCGCGACTACCGAGCCGTGCTCGCTGACATACGTGTACGCATCGCAAGCTGCCTTTGCAATTTAAATCGTGACTTTTGCAGTTTACCGCATCTACGGCTGGGTTGAACCGTTTCAGACATTCTTAATCGCGGCGGTGCAAACTCAAAATTAAACAGTTGCGCTTGAAGGAGGTCTACGATGTTTCGACCGGTCAAGGGTGTCGCCGTGCTGGCGAGTCTTCTCGCATTGGTCGCGTGCACGGTCGGACAACAGGCATCTCAACAGGGATCCGCGATCGCGCCGCCTGCGCCCGACGCCAGTTTTGGCACGGCGATAACGGACAAGGATTGCCAAGGGGTCGGCGGCGTCACGGTTGTGCCGTGTCCAATAGCGCTAACAGAAGACACGAAGTCCGGCATCGTCGTGACCGTAAGCGGTTCCGGTGTTGTCGACTCCGTCGTCGAAAAACTCAGGGCATGCTCCAATGGAAAGGTTTGCTACAAATTAAACCGCGCCGGCAGTGGCTTGACTCAATGGCGCCTCACGTCGGGGCGAGCCTGCGGAGTCGCGGATATCAAGTTTTTCGGACTCGACTCGGCCCATAACAGGGTCGGATACGCGTTCCTGAAGGTTGCGAACAAGTATTGCCCTTAAGTAGAGTCCTTCGCAGCGACCGTATACCGGCCCGCGCTCGCATCTAAGTGAAGCTCGGATCTTTAGCCGAGAGAGCTGTCCTTACGTCCCCGACGCTTCAGATCGCGAGCGGTTACCGAGAAGGTTCCTGTAAGTTCCCGCGGTAACAGGGTTTCACGTTTATAGTCCCCGTACGATGAGCCAAGTTCGGTATCTTCCGGTCGAAGGAAACGAGCATCCGCCGCTGATCAGCATCGAGGCATAAATGCACCGTTCGAATATCGTGTTAACGTTCGCCGTGATCATCGCTGCCGGCTGCTCGCAGCAGGGCTTGCCCGCGTCCCCGTCCATCACGAACGTGCCGGGCGCGGCGGCATCGCAGCGTCTCCGCGACGCCGCGACGTACAAGAACCTCTACAGTTTTCAAGGCAATCCTGACGGCGGATCCCCGGTCGGCGAATTTGCGTCGCTGGACGGCAAGCTTTACGGCGCGACGATGCATGGCGGCAACAATCACAACGGAACCGTCTATTCCATTCCGCCGGACGGCAAAGAGAGCGTCGTCTATAGTTTTCCCGGCGGCGCGGACGGCGCGTTGCCCGAGGGCGGCCTGTGGACCGCTAAGGGCAAACTCTTCGGGACGACGCGAGCCCGCGGATTGCACGACGCCGGGACGGTGTTCGTCATCGACCCGAAGAGCGGGCAACGCCTCGCGTATAGCTTCAAGAATGCTCCCGACGGCGACGCTCCGGTCGGCGACCTCTGGGGGTTTCCCAACGACGCGGTGATCTATGGAACCACCAGTTTCGGCGGCGAGGACAACGTCGGCACGGTCTACTACTCGGATCCTTCCAAGAACTTCGAAGACGTCATCTATAACTTCAAGATGAAGCGCGATGGAGCTAGGCCATTGGCCGGCCTCGTTCTCATGAACACAACGCTCTACGGGACGACGGCCGATGGCGGAGCATACGGTTTCGGCACCGTGTACGCAATCGAAATAGGTGGTCGCGAGCGCGTCGTTCATGACTTTCGCGGCCCACCGTCCGACGGCGCCGCACCCCAGTCGCAACTCGCGGTGATGGACGGAAAGCTCTATGGAACCACGCCGCACGGCGGCAGCGCCAACGGCGGCACTCTCTTCATGGTCACACCAAATGGGGCGGAACAGCTTCTGGTGAATTTCAAGCGCGCGAGCGGAAGCGCACCGGTTGCAGGCGTCACAGTGTACAACAAGACGTTGTACGGGACGACGTCGGGCGGCGGCAGTGCGGACGCCGGCACGATCTTCGCGTTCTCGTCAGGAGCGCTCACGACGCTGCATACGTTTAAAGCCGGTGCGGACGGCCGCGAGCCCCTGTCACGCCTCACCGCCTTCAATGGTGTTCTCTACGGTACGACGTATTTAGGCGGTACCGAAGGCAGAGGCACGGTGTTCGCACTCACTCCGTAGAAAGCGGTATTCGCACGTCTATAACGACCGCGACTCGGCAGCCGCGAGCGTGCTAAAACTGGGTACGGAGTGGCGAAAAGACCGATTGTAAAGTATGACTCGGAAAAACGGCAGAGCCACTGAATTCGGTAGCAGACACCCAGACGCGTCAATCGAGGCTGAGCTTGGCGCTCTCGCGTCTAAGTTTAAGCGTCGCCTCACGAAAAGGAACGTTATGAGTTCGAAGCGCCAGACAGGCAATGAGTCGCGAGCTACTAGATCATGAGGAAGCGTAAGATGCACGGAAGTGGAACGGCATGAGCGGCCTCGTCCGCTACCCCTCGCCGCTGCAAGGCCCGCAGGGTCTTGCTTGGGATGGCCAGTCGATGTGGCTGACGAGCGCCGCGAACGGTCGTTTATACGCGCTCGATCCGAAGACATGGAATGTCCGGCGCGAATTCGTTCCGCCGCATGAATCCTTAGGTGTGACCTACACCGGCTCGGACTTTCGGCTGATCCTCGCTCCGGCGATTGACGAGCCTGACCTGGAACGCGACCGGCGGTACGTTTATTCGTTTACGCCCGACGCGGGATTCACCGCGTGCTTCCCGTGCCCGGACTTCTCCGGATCGTTTCTAGCGTATGCGAACGGAACGTTGTATCTCTCACAGGCGTGGGATAAGAAGCTGATCGAGCTCAACGAGGGCGGTGCGCCAGTACGCGAAGTGCAGCTCGAAAGGCGCCCTGTCGGTATGACGATCGTTGACCGTGCGTTCTATTTGGCGACTGTTGACGAAGACTGGGTCGACGGTCAGCTCCAGCGGCTCGGCGTCGATGCCGCTGCGTCATCGATCGAAACGCTGCGATCGTTTCCGTTTAAACCGCGTAGCGTCGCCTACGACGGCGAGCGATTTTGGACCGCCGATCGCAACAACCATGCTATCGTGTCGTTTACGTTGGCGATTTCCTAACGATCGTAGCCCGACGCTCCATCTGGGGAGCCGCGCCGAAGCCACCGATGAGCCCGCGAGCGGATGTTCAATAATTAGAGCATGCGTCAATTCAGAGCATGCGTCGAGCCGCTGGCGCAGTTCTGCTCAAGGGCTTAGACCTTTCGCGGCTCGTCCGTGACCGATCCCAGCCGTTTCCGGCCCGTCCGCGACAAAATGTTACAACCGAAGACAAACGCTGCGGATATGCCGTAGTTTGTCGTGGCCAGGGATCTTCTGCGTTTTCGCCAAGGGCTTAGTTGTTTGCTTTGCTAGCCACGGAGGCGACTTCTATGAAACGGCTTATTATTGCGCTTGCTGCCTACGCAGTTATCCTCGCCCCTAGTCTTGCCGGACCAGTGCTGGGTGACACACCGATGTCCGTGTCGGCGGTCGGTGTGGGTTCGCATGGATACGATTGGATGGTCGGTACGTGGTCGTGTACGAACCCAATGCACCCCTCGGAGCTGGGCGCGTTAGCATCGACTACAATTACTGCGACTAAGGTCAAAGACGGCAACATCATGATCAGGACTGCAAGCCCGAACGGGGACGTCACCAGTTACAGCACGTATCTTGCAAAAACGAAGACCTGGTACGCGCCATACGCTGATTCCGGTGGAAAGTACGGAACTGAGACGACGCAGGACACCGGAAAAACAATCCGTTGGATTGGGACGTTCTATGACACAGACGGTACCGTTACGCCGATTCGCGACACGTTCACCATGCTTTCCATGACGAAACAAGTCGATCTCAGCGAAGCGAAGGTCGGCGGAGTGTGGAAGGTCATGGCTAAAACGACGTGCACTAAGTCGTAAGCGGGCGCCGAAGCATCATCCTGAGGAGCACGTTCCCGTGTGCCACGCACAGGTTCTGGCCCCCCTCAGGGACATGCTGCGAACATCAGCACCTGCTATGTGCATTGCAGGCGCAACTTTCGCACTGCGATCGCCAGCACCAGCAGCACGATCAAGGCAACTGGAAATCGCGGTGCTCCATGCGTGAAAGCGAACATCGTTGGTTTTGGGGCCGACGTACAACAGCACGAGATAGACGATTTCAAGGAGTCTGGGCGTCCAATCGCTACGGGTGTCTCGATGCGCAGCGTTATATCGCCCACAGCGTTCGACTGTGTCCGTGACAAATCGAGAACCGTGCAACGAAAAGCCGCCTAAAAAATAAGGATAAATTTTTGGGATGGCCGGGAGTCGAACCAACGCTCGGGGATTCCAGCCGATTCCGACCGTTACCGAATAGTGTTAATCCGTCAGGCTTTTCCGTCGCACGGTTCCCCGATCGTTCCTCTCTATCCCGACCGTTTCCGGCCCGTCCGTGACAAAATGTGACAAATGACCCCTCGCGCTAATCGCGATAGACGGTACGGCCGCAGACGTCAGCGAAACCGCTGGGAAAGCATCGTTTTCGGAGGGACCTTCTCATGTCGTTAGAGCTTGCCAACACTCTTGCCACCCTTGGGACCTTCGTGGTAATCGCCGCAACCGCAATCGCGGCCTTACTGCAGCTTCGCCATGCGCGAAGCAGCAATCAGATTGCCGCGCTCAACGAACTTCGCGAAACGACGGAAACTCCAGCGTTTTTGGAGGCGTCGCACTTTGTTCAGGGGGGATTATCGGCAAAGTTACAAGATCCAGCGTTCCGTTACCAGGTTGCGATGCGTTCGGTTCGGACCGATGAAACGCGAGCGCTGATCGCAAAGGCGAACCTGGTCGGAAACTTCTTCGAGAGCATGGGCACGTTGGTAAAGACCGGTCTCGTCGATAAAGAACTGGCCTTGCAGATTTGGGACGGCGTCGCCATTCAGGCCTGGCAGCATCTCGCGCCATATTTGGCAATACTTCGACGCAGTACAGGCGACGTGCTTTGGGAGAAGTTCGAATACCTTACGGTATTGGCGCAAGATTGGATCGCCACGCATCCCAAGGGTACTTATCCCGCTCGTATGCGCCGCATCGACGTGCAGGACGAGTGGCTCGAAGCAGACCGGCAATACGTAGCCTCGCTTGCATCCGCATAACACACTACCGTAACGTTGCGTGAAAATGGTTCAACGTAAATGGCAGGCCAATCTGGCCGCCGGGCCGGGTTTTCTCGGAGAGAAACACCCAGAAACCTTTTGGGATGGCCGGGAGTCGAACCTACACTCGGGGGGTTCCGGGCACGGGGGTTCCGGGCAGTTCCGTCCGTTACCGAATAGCGTTAGAAAATCGTCCTCGCGCAAAGATCCCCCACAAACGCAGGAGCAAAGCCGTCACGAACTTCGAGCACCCTGCCACTGTCGTCCGCGAGGTAACGGCGTTGAAATGGTGCGATTCGACGGGGGCGCTGTTGGGGCAACTCCATTATTAATGCAAAACAATCTGAGAAATGTAGTCTCGGGGTGACCGAGACCCAGAAATGCATTTCCTCCACGTGACTGAAACCCGGAGGCATCTAATCCACAATGCCTATTACGCACCAGTTCTAGACTCTAAGGCGCAACGTGGCACCCTGCGAAGTCACGAAAGCGATTCCGTGCGTTGGACGAGCCGTCGGGTAGAAGTGCAGGTCGACGTACGAGGTTCCAGTGATGGCGATCGTGACGGGCACATGGCCCACGGCGCAAAGGCGCGGGCTGCAGAATGCGGCCGTCCAGCCAAGTGGGGGCTGCGCGGCAACAGTAACGGAAGATCCTGCCGGTCCGCGTACGGCCACTCGATAGGTGTGCATTCCCTGCGGCGAGGTCAGCGTGGCGGCGAGTGCTAGGGAGATCATCGCTCGCCCACTAGCGCTGCCACCGTCGAAGATACTTCGGCATCCTGACCCTCCCCGATGACAGTCTTTCTGAGCTTCCCGTGGCGATCGAAGATCAGCTGCATGGGCCAGTACTCCGCGCCATATGCATTCCAAAGCTTCTCGTCATTGTCGATGGCAACCGGCCAGGAGATGCCTTGCGCCGCGAGCGCCTGAGCCACGTTCGCGCGTACGTGTTCAAACGGCGTCTCCGGAGTATGAATACCGACGATGAGCAGATCTCTTGTCAGGTAATGAGCGCGTAAAGATCGCAGGCCGGGCACGATGTGTTTGCAGTTAATACAGTCAAACGTGAAAATATCGACAATGACAACTCTACCGCTGTACGACGTAGGGGTCGGTCGTAATCCTATCCACTGCGGTGCATTGAAAAGTGGGGCGAAAGCGCTTTGGGCAAGTAGGATGACGGAAAATAAGAGCTTCATACCTTTCAAACGATTTGTCTAGCGTTACGGATGAGTGCTCGAAGTGGGGCTAGGGACCGCCCCTGCCGACTTGGCTTTGCAAGGCGAGGCACAAACGCTGCTCGCTCGGCTGACGCGGCGACCGGATCCGTCGCGTACGATCCGGGAAGTCGCGCCGGATTACTTCGGCGAAATCATCCGCACGAGGTGGCTCCAGCGTTCCTTTAGCGGGATGATATCGTGGCTGGCGCCGAAGGCTCGGCCGCATGAAGTCGGCCCCAGAGGGAGATGAGGGTTTGGCTGCGGCGTTTGCGGCGCACGAAGGCTGGGCGTTCGGGGAAGCCTATCGCCGCTATGCGGCGCTGCTCTATTCGGCGGCATATAATGTGCTCGGCAAAGCGGACGACGCGCAAGATTGCGTAGCGGACGTGGTCGCTAAGCTCTGGCGATCGCGCGGAGCGTACTCCGCGTCACGCGGCAATCTGCGAAGCTTCCTCGTCGTATGCGTCCGCAACGAAGCGATCTCGCGCCGGCGACTCCTGGCTCGCACGGTCCGTCTGGAGGAACGTCTTGCGGCCATGCCCGCGGAGCACGAGGAGTTGCAGGTGCCCGATCCGATTGAGCGCGATCGGGTTCGTCGCGCGCTGCTCGCTTTACCTGTCGAACAGCGCACCGCTCTCGAGTTAGCATACTACGAAGGGAAGACGCAAGTTGAGATCGCAGCCGAACTTCGGGAGCCTCTCGGTACCATCAAAAGCCGCATCAAGCTCGGACTGCGAAAACTGGGCTCACTGCTCGAATCGACGGCAGTGATCGGGAGCGGTCGCTCGTGACGCCCGACCACGTCGAAGATCGCGCGGCGCTTTACGCGCTCGGCGCGCTCGCGGACGACGAATGCGCGGCCATCGACGCGCACGTGCGCGAGTGTCCGGCGTGCGCGGCCGCGCTCGGTGCTGCCGAGGAAGACGTCGCACTGATCTCTTCGAACGAGCACCAACAAAGCGCACCGCCCGAGCTTTCGGCTCGTATCGACCGCTTGCTTCGAACGCATCCGCTCGCAGCGAAGCGCCAAGCTTGGCGTCCGGCCTGGCGATACGCCGCGGCGATCGCGGCCGCACTGCTGATCGGACTTCTGCCTTCGGCGTATCTATGGTTGGAGAACCGGACGATGCATGGCGTGGTACTCGCGCAGAGCGATGCCATGGATCGCCTCGCGAGCGCAAAGCATCGGTCCGCCGACTTTCTGCCAACCACGGCGAGCCCGCCCGCGGAAGTAATGTATGCGCTCGATGGTTCGTGGTACGTGGTCGTAGTGCGAGGGGCATCGAAGCCGCTCTCAGTCGCGTGGATGCACGACGGCGTGCGCACGATGCTCGGCGACGCCGTTCCGAACGGCAACATCGCGATGCTCTACCTGCCCAAGAGCCATCGCATGCATCGGCTAGCGCTCATGGATGGGGACCGAATCGTTGCGGAGGCAACCCTCTTGTGGAAGGGAAACGTTCCGAAGCGATCGGGATCTGCTGGATAAATCGCTTGCGGCTTAGACGGCGGCTCGGCCACCGTCTACCGGTAACACGGCGCCATGTACGAAGCTTGCGCCGTCGGAGGCGAGGTAGACGATTGCGTCGGCGATCTCTTCGGGTTTCGCCGGGTGGCCAGCCGGCGCCATGGCGGCTGGTTGCGAGAGGCCGTCCCCCATGCCCGCCGTTCCGTCGGTGCGCGTCGGCCCCGGACTAACGGCGTTCACCCGTACACCCTTCGGGCCAAATTCGGCAGCCCACGCTTTTGTAAGTAAGTTGAGCGCCGCCTTGCTCGAGCCGTACAGCGCCATCCCGGCCATGCCGAAGAAGAAGCAGGGCGCTTTGCGTGAAGGAGCGACAAAATGAACGGTCACCAGACGGTCTCGAAGGTCGAGCCCGCGCGTCATTGGGTCAATGGCGAGTGGATAGGTTCGCCTCTGTCGTTGACGTCACGACAGTTCACGTTCTTCTTGCCAGTCGACGTAGAGTAGGCGCTCGGCAAACAGCCAAGTTCCGTTGACTTTGGCGAACGTGTCGAGATAGCGAAGAGAAGCGAGCATCAAGCGTCGTTTCGCACCCCGAATCGTTATGTGGTCCGCTAGGCAGCAACTTTCCGCTGGCGCGATCCTCCGTAAGCGTTGCGATAGTCGTCTGTCCGACGAAGTGCGTCGTAGCGCGTACTGATTCAGATTCTCAAACACGGGTGCGAGCGCTTCACGCGAGTGCAGTTCCTGAGAGGGTGTCGGATCTTTGGCATTCATGTACACCGCGAAATGCGAGTCCGGAGTAAAAAGAGATATCTGACCTTTGGCATCGCGTCGGTCGGCGCAGTGCGCGTAGGCTTCGACGAGCTCTCTGATGGCAAGGCGATCGGCAGCTTCGGCGGGCGAAATATCGGCATGCACGCTCATAAGACGGGGCCTTTCTTGCTAGTAACGGTGGCAAATGACTGCGGGCGAACCCGCACCAACTGCGTTGACTAGGTCGACGGCTTTGGGGAGGGGCGCGACGTCTCGTTGCTATGGCTCATGGCGTTGCTATGGCTCATGGCGTTGCTATGGCTCATGGCGTTGCTGTGGCTCATCGCGCTGCTGTGGCTCATCGCGCTGCTGTGGCTCATCGCGCTGCTGTGGCTCATCGCGTTGCTGTGGCTCATGGCGTTGCTGTGGCTCATGGCGTTGCTATGGCTCGTGGCGTTGCTATGGCTCATCGCGTTGCTATGGCTCATCGCATTATGTGAAGCGGAAGGGGAAGGCGTACTCCCTCCATCGGCGAGCACGACGACTGGGTAACCGGTTGAGAGAACGGCCGCGACTGCCAGCGCGGGAATCGATAAAGATTTCATATTTATCCTCCTGAGTTTAGTTGAGTGCTGTTTTTTGTACGTCGCAGGCTTGACTTCGGATGAGTGCGACTAAACTCTGAGGCGCAACCTCTTACCCGCGCTGACAAGGGCAGTTCCGTGCGTCGGACGAGCTCCGGGATCCTCAGACTTTCTTCATCGCGGTAGCTCACGCTCGGCCGCATCATCACTTTTGATCCAAGGAGATTTGATCATGCGATTTCCTAAACGTACTTTAATTGCCATTGCCGTCGCGATGGTTATCTCGACCAACGCCGCCATGGCGCGAAGCTTCGGCTTCCCCGCGACGCGGAGCTTCAGCGGCAGCTGGCCGGCGACCGTAAGCCAATCGCGCGGCGCCAACGGCACGTACTGCCTCACGCTGACGGAGAATGGCAGCCTGGGCTGGCGGCATAGCGGGCCGGCTTCACCGACCGGTGTCGGTAGCGGCACACGCCAAGGCACATTCCAGCTCATCGACCATGTAATCGTGGCGACTATAGAATCACAAGGAGGATGGGGTCAGAACGAAGGCTTGATATTCGCTGGCTCCGCCGGCAACGGCAACATCGCAAAGGGCTTCTACACGGGTGTCTACGGCGGGGAAGAGATCGACTCAGGTGTGCTGGCGTTCGGCAGAAGGGCGGCTGCTGAAGTCGTCAGTGAGACGAGCGGATTGCCAGCTTCCATCCAGTAGCAGCGTTAAATTTAGGTCTGCGGGGTATCGCCCTCCTGATACCCAAGCAGCGAGCATGTTAGACTCGCTCTGCGGCTAGTCGCGCTTTTACGGCGGTTAGAAAAGATAGTCTGGGGTTGCGAAAAAGCCCGTAAAATAAGGATAAATCTTGGGATGGCCGGGAGTCGAACCTACACTCGGGGGTTCCGGAGAGTCCCGTCCACTACCGGAAAGTGTTATTTTGTCGGGCTTTTTCGCTCCCAGGTTCCCGGACGATGCCGTCCGTTCCCGAGCGTTCCCGACCGCTCCGTTAGAAAATGTTAGAAAGACCGCTCCGGCGCCCAGCGGATCCACCGTTATCCTTGGCTCCCGATTCCAGGCTCATGCCAGTCGCATCCCGCTTACTTTGCCTTGTGTAAAAGCTGGCGCATACAATCCTCCAAGTCGCAGTCGCAGCGTAGGGATGTAGCT
Source organism: Vulcanimicrobiota bacterium (assembly GCA_963759245.1). GTDB lineage: Bacteria > Vulcanimicrobiota > Vulcanimicrobiia > Vulcanimicrobiales > Vulcanimicrobiaceae > Cybelea. Next base: position 1,851,663 of record CAVWYN010000003.1, read on the forward strand.
CAGCTGATAATGCAAAGCAAACTGCGGCGTGTACGACAACCTTACGACGATTGGTTTTCAAGGGTAGCGAAAATCCGTATCCGACGTGCGGGCACGCTGTTCCAAGTTTAAAAGATGTTTGGTCGTGCCACCATGATGCGACCTCTTCTAGCTCATTGGCGAGCCATGGCAATGCGATAGAGGTCTTCTACGGTAACGAGGTGACTTTCGTCCTCCTTGCCGATGTCCAGTTGAACCCATTTCACTTTGCCGGTAAACGCGTTGCCCCGCTCGGGGTAATCCGCGCTTACGGCCGTGCCGGTCCCTACACCCACATCGCAGGTCTCGTCGGCGGAGAGGATCATCGGTAGGGTCATCTCGACACGACCCGATCCGCATTTTTTGCCGTCGATGTACAGCGTTACTGTTCCGCCCTTGCCGAGGCCGCCGCCGTCATAATCGAACTCCATTCGTACTTGGTGCTCCCCCTCGGGGATCGTGGCGTCGGCGTAAATCGTAAAAGACTTAAGACCCGCGAAGTTATAGCAATAGGCAGGCTTACCATTCTTCGCGTACAGCGCCCAGCCGCCGAACCTGCCTCCCTGCGCTATGATCACGCCTTCGGCTGGGACTTTCGAAACCACAACTTGCGCGCTGACGGAGTGCGACTTATTCTTTAGAACGAGGACCGTGTTCTCACTCAGCCGCCCCATGCCGCCGAAGAGCAACTGCGTCTTTCCCTTAATCAGCACCGGACGCCCGGCAAGGTCGGCGTTGAAGCGCTCCATGCGCCGATCGTCGAGCGGTAACACGTTGTACTTCGTTGCTTCGATAAGGAAGAGGCGCTGCAGTTCGTGCAACTTCTGCGGGTTCTCTTTCGCAATATTGTGTGCTTGCGTCCAGTCGTCCGGCGCGTACAGCTCCCAAACGTCATCGTCGAACGGCGGGAGGGCTGCGGCCATGAGCCACGGAGTACTGTGCCGAGTGACGGCCGTCCAGCCCTTGTGGTAGATGCCCCGGTTGACGGCCAGTTCGAAATATTGGGTTTCGTGCGTGTCGGGAGCCTTGGCTTCGTCGAACGAGTATACCATCGAAAAGCCTTCCAGCGGCCTTTGCTGGGCGCTGTTAACGATCGTCGGGTGCGGCAACTTTGCGACCTCTAAAATTGACGGTGCGACGTCGATCACGTGATGAAACTGCGAGCGCACCTCGCCTTTCGCTCTTATCCCGTGGGGCCAATGCACGATCGTGCCGTTACGCGTGCCGCCCCAATGCGACGCGACCTGCTTGGTCCATTGATACGGCGTATCCATGGCGTGTGCCCAGCCGACCGCATAGTGGTTGTAGGCCTCGGGGCTGCCGAACTTGTCGATATGCGCTTTGAGGAATTCAGGCGTCTCGACACCCGAGATGCCGTTCAAAGTCAACAGCTCGTTGAACGTGCCGTTTAGGGTCCCTTCGGCCGACGCACCGTTGTCCCCGATGATGTAGTAAATCAGCGTGTCATCAAGTTCTTTGAGCCTGTCGACCGCGTCGATCAGACGCCCGATGTGATAATCGACGTGTTCCAAGAAGCCAGCATAGACCTCCATTTCACGTGCCAAGACCGGCTTCATGTCCGGAGCCATTTCATCCCAGCCTGGAATCTCAGCCGGACGCTTCGTCAACTCGGCGTCCTCCGGGATGACACCCAGCTTCTTCTGCCGAGCAAATGTCTCTTCGCGGATCGCGTCCCAGCCTTCATCGAACTTGCCTTTGTATTTGTCCGCCCATTCTTTGGGCACTTGGTGCGGCGCGTGGGTTGCCCCAGGCGCGAAGTAGACGAAGAACGGCTTGTCCGGCATCAGCGCCTTTTGCTGCGCGATCCACTCGATAGCGCGATCGGTCATGTCGACCGTGAAGTGATACTCGGGATCGTCGGGCGGCTCGACCGGCACGGTATCGCGATAGATCGCCGGAGCCCATTGATTCGTCTCGCCGCCGATAAACCCGTAGAAATGCTCGAACCCGCTGCCGGTCGGCCACTGATTGAACGGCCCCATCGGGCTGGTCTCCCAGACCGGCACCTCGTGACACTTGCCGAACTGCGCCGTCGAGTAGCCATTGAGCTTCAAGATTTCCGCAAGAGGTGCCGTGGCCTTCGGGCGCACCGAACTATATCCCGGAGCCGAGGTCGCGATTTCAGTAATGCCGCCCATTCCGACTGAATGGTGGTTGCGTCCAGTGAGCAACGCCTGTCTGCTGGGCGAGCAGAGTGCAGTCGTGTGAAATCGATTGTACTTCAGCCCGTTCTTCGCAAGGCGTTCCGCAATTGGCGTGTGCACCGGTCCGCCGAAAGCGCTCGATGCGGCAAAGCCTACGTCGTCGAGCAAGACGATCAACACGTTGGGCGCACCCTTGGGCGGACGCAATGGCTCGATCGGCGGGAACTTGGTGTCGGGATCTTTGGCGTCATAGGTTGTGACGCCTATGTGCTCGTGATCGGGAATGGGCAGGATCTGGCGGCCGTTGCGCGTGTCGACCATCGCGAGTACCTCTTTCTTGGTTTTTTCGGTGAGTCGATTGGAGGAATGGCTGCTTGGCTCAGACGCTTTTGGAGACCTGCCGCACGCTCACTTGTATAAATGGTGAGCTCGCTAAGTTAAGGAAAGATCACTGAGTTGGCAAGCAAGCGGCGCCGACGCGCACGTATCAACTGGAACGCGTCTGCACTATCTACAGTGAGCGTTGCATCGACTGCAGTTGCAACGCCAGTGGAGTTGCCGTCCCCCGTCTCCATCGTGGGAAACGCCTGAAACTGTAAGGGTTTGGCGTTTTCTCTCCGCAGCAGCGAGAGGCGACAGGTCGGATTTAGGGCAATCGTACGACAATTGGGTTCGAGCGTTGCGAAGATCCGCTTACCAGTTTGGACCGCGCGCTTTGCCGTCCGGATGCAAGCACATGTGTCTCGTAGCGCTCGAACATTGCGGGCGTCGCAGGGAATTGCTCAAACACTGTTGCTGTTCGGTTCGGCTCGATGCAACACCGATGGGTGTCGCACTCGCGTGGCTGCTCGAACGCTTGCCAAATATTCTCCGCATTCCTGCACGTCGTCGATCGAGCATTTGCGCGAGAACGTAACCGGCGCTGCGCTGAAGCTCCCCGGCGACGCCCTCGCCGAACTCAACTGCGTCGCTACCCGCCACGTGTTACCCTGAGGTCCAACGCTTTTCGATTATCGTACGCGACGCTACGACGCGCTCTGCGGCCAGTCGGGCTTTTTGCGCGGTTAGAAAAGAGGGTCTGGGGTGGCGAAAAAGCCCGTAAAATAAGGGTAAATTTTGGGATGGCCGGGAGTCGAACCCGGACGCCCTTTCGGGCTGCAGATTTTCGCACCACTATGGCTTTGGCCACCGCGTTTGCGTTTGTGGTCCGGACTGTGCCTTGACCGTATGAGCAAAGGCTCACGTAGGCCGCGCCCGTCCAGTCTCTACACCTTCTCCGAGGATCTCGGAGCTTGGCTCGGCGTCGTCACGTTCCGTGAGAACAGAGAGTTCGCCGAATTTGAGCGCATCCCGCAGGACGTTTCCGCTTCCTGCGGCTCAACCGTGTTGCTCGAGTGTCGTCCTTCGACTCCGCTCAGGATGACACGCGAGCAGTCAAGTCTGCTGTGTCTGCCTATTCCACCACCATCCCAATTAGGTGCTCTTTCGCCCTTCGACTCCGCGCCTCCGGCGCTCCGCTCGGGATGACAGCTCGCTCCGGCGCTCCGCTCAGGATGACAGCTCGCTACGGCGCTCCGCTCAGGATGACAACCTGTCGGCTATTGCTGGTAGTGTTCGACGACGTCTTTCTTGCGCATGTGCGCGACGCCCGGATCCTGACCCGCATCGCGACGGGCGCGGCGCTGCCGTAATAAATCCCAGTATTGATCGAGGCGAACCGTTATCTCGTCGAGCCGCAGACGGTCCTCATCGGTCAGTTTGCCGCTCTCGCCGTGCTCGAAAAGACGGTGCTCTTCGGCCACGAGTTCTTCGATGTGTTCGCGTATCGCCGTGTCGTTCATTCGCGGTGCCCCCTCAGCGTCTCGGACTCTGTCGGCAAGACCTGGCGTTGTCCTCCCGCAGCGTCGCGCTCCTGCATGAGTATTCCCAGTAGCAAATCGGCCGTCGTCGCAATCGCCTCGTCGCGGCCGAGCGTGTCGAGCGCCGCATCCAGCACGATGATGCCCGCGGGAAGGATGTCGGCGCGCTGCGGCTTCATCCCCACGACCTTCTTGCGCTGGTCGAGATTCAATTTCAGCAGCCGCTCCAGCGTACGCTGCAAGTCCCCGCGTTTGAGCGCGTACGACGTAATCGGCGCCGGCTTGCCCCGGACGATCGCTGCGGTCGTCGTTGCAGTCCCACCCACCAAAGCCGCTCGTTCGACCGGCGCACACTCGGCCAGCGGCTTTAACGCATCGCGCGCTATTCCGCGCGCAAGCGAAACGGTCGCCTCGTCTACTGGGCCGTCGCGGCCCGCGAGCGCCGGCACGGCCTCGGTGAGGCGCACCGCGCCGATCTCGCACGAGATCACTTTTTCTGGCGAAACGGAGGTTCCAACCGCGCATTCGGTACTGCCGCCGCCGGCATCGACGACGGCGACTCGCTCGCCGCGCAGCTCGCCCAGGGCCGACAACGCGCCGCGATACGAGGCTGCGGCCTCTTCTTCCCCCGAAAGTACGCGCAGCGGCACGCCGAGCAGCGCTTGCACGCGCTCCGCAAACTCTTCGCCGTTTTCGGCCCGTCGCAGCACGCTCGTTCCGATCGCAAGGAGCCGCAAGTAGTGCCCTCGCACCGCGCGCACGAGCTGCGCGACGGCATCGAGCGTGCGCTGCATCGGCTCGTCGCCGAGACTCCCGCGCTCGCCGAGCCCCTCGCCGAGACGCGTGCCGATCGCGCGCGCCAGCTCGATCCGCGGCTGATCCGGCTCGACGTCGGCGAGCAGCGCTCGCGTCGAGTTGGTCCCGATCGACACGATCGCGTATCGCTTGCTCACCTGTTAGGTTCCTTAATGCTTCGCTTCGAAAAGCGCGGCGCGGCGTTTCTTGCGCAAGAAATGTCGCTCGGCGGCCGGCAGACCGTCGGCCGGTTCCCACTCTTCGGTGCTCTTGAGGTAGGAGGCGATCTGTTCCTCGAGCTCGTCGTCGCGGATTTGCGGCGCGAGCGAAACCGCACAGCGGCGCCCCTGACGCCTCACTTCGAATGCCAAACGCTTGCGCCGCGTCAGCGAACGCTGATATTGATCGCGGTACGTTTCAACGTCGGATGCGCTCGCGGTTGCCAGATCGCCGTCATCGAGCCGAACGGTCGCGCCGTACGCGTTGAGATTGATGACGATTCCCCCCAGCGTGTCGCTCATGGGGCCGGCGACGGTGCGGCGGGTTGGGGCGAGACGAAGATGATCGCCTCGTTGGGCCGCACCAGGCGCAGACGATCGTGAATCTCCGGAATTGCGCCCTGCGGATCCCGGAGGCGGCGCAGTTCGCGCTGCTGATCGGCGCGCCGCTCCTGAAGCGCCGTAATATCCGAATGAATTGAAGAGAGATCGTGGGCGGCCGCGAGATTCTCACCGATAGCGCGGGCGAACTGCACGGCGACGAGCGTTACGACGAGAAGAGCAATCCCAGCGGCGATGACCCGGCCGCTGAAGCGGAGAACCGCACCGGCGCGCCGCTTCAGTGCGCCCTTCCGATCGGTTCCAACCCGTCGGCCTGCCATTCTCCCAATCGCCGGTACTTTCGATATCGCTCCTCCAATAGTCTTTCCGGCGAGAGCGCGCTCAGCCGCGTAAGCGCCGCATCCACCGTGCCGAGCGTCCGGGTCACAACCTCACCTACATTCCGGTGGGCGCCGCCGAGCGGCTCTGGCAAAACCTCGTCGACGATACCGAAGCGTCGCAAATCATCTGCCGTCAACTTCAACCGCGCTGCGGCTTCTTCCGCTTTGCTCGCATCGGACCAAAGGATCGCAGCGCAACCTTCCGGGGAAGCGACCGAATACGTGCTGTGTTCCAACATCAGCACGTAGTCGGCGATCGCGAGCGCGAGCGCGCCGCCGGAACCGCCCTCGCCGATGACCGTCGCCACGATCGGGACCCCTGACGTGGTAAAGACTTGCAGACACGTCGCGATCGCTTCCGCCTGCGCGTGCTCTTCGGAGGTGATTCCGGGATCGGCGCCCTTGGTATCGACGAACGTCACGATCGGCAGGCTCATCCGTGCCGCGAGTCGCGCAAGCCGGCTCACCTTGCGATAGCCTTCAGGCGCCGGCATGCCGAAGTTGCGGCGCAGGTTCTCCTTGGTGTCCCGGCCGCGCTGCTGCCCGAGAATCATGACCGGACGCCCTCGCAGCATCGCGAAGCCGCCGACGATCGACGGATCGTCACGATAGTGACGATCGCCGTGCAGCTCGTCGAATCGGTCAAACCGCGAAATATAGTCGAGCGAAGTCGGCCGCGCAGGGTGGCGCGCCATGTGCACCTTCTCCCACGGCGAGAGCGTGCCGAACATCTCCTGCAAAATCTGGTGGTACTTCACTTCGAGCGCGGCGACCTCAGTCGACATATCGAGCGGCTGCGCGGCCGAGGCCTCGCGCAGCTCGCTAATGCGTCGCTCCAGCTCGGTCAGCCCCTTCTCGCGCTCTACGATAATGTTATTGCTCATGGGGCCTCGCGTACTCGAGTAAACGCACCAGCGTCTCTTTGAGATGCCGGCGATCGACGACCATATCGATCGCGCCCTTCTCCAGCAGAAACTCGGCAGTCTGAAACTGGTCGGGCAACCGTTGGCGAATCGTCTGCTCGATGACGCGCCGCCCAGCGAACCCGATCATCGCGCGCGACTCCGCGACGATGACGTCGGCTTGAAATGCGAAAGACGCCGAGACGCCGCCCGTCGTCGGATCGGTGAGCACCATGATGAAGAAGTTTCCCTCGTCCATGAAGCGCGAAACCGCAGCAGTGGTCTTCGCCATCTGCATGAGCGCGAGCATTCCCTCTTCCATGCGCGCGCCACCCGAAGCGGTGAAGATGATGCACGGCACTTTTCGGCGCCTCGCTTCTTCCAGCAAGAGCGCGATGCGCTCGCCGGTCACTCGGCCCATCGTGCCGCCGCGGAAGTGAAAATCCATCACCCCCAGCGCGATTGGAAAGCCGCCCATCGTAGCGAATCCGCACACGACCGACTCCGACAGCCCGCTGTACTCGCGATCCGCGCTGAGCTTCGCCGGGTACGTCCGCTTGTCGGACCAGCCCAACGGGTCGTTCGAAACGACGTCCTGCCCAATTTCCGTAAACTCTCCGTCTACGATAGAGCGGATCCGATCGTAAGCGTTCATGCGGAAGTGGTAGCGGCACCGAGAGCATACGAAGAGATTCGCCGCCAAGTCGCGCCGGTAGAGCACCTCGCCGCACTTGGGGCACTTGCTCCACAGCGCCGCGTCGCTCGGCGGCGTCTCTTTTCCGCGACGCGACGGAAGCCAATCCGGCATCAAACCTTGTTTTCCTTGACTTGGGGAAAGAGCCACGCGGTGTAAAGTCTGCCCAGCTGCCTGAGATAGTTGAAGATCTCGCGCTCGTTGAGCTTCGACACGCCGGCAACCCGGTCGGTAAAAACGTACGGAACCTCGATCGCTTTGCCGTAGTGCGCCTTGGCGATCACCTCAAGGCCGATCTTGAAGCCGATCGGATCGAGGCGAACTCCCGTAAGCGCATCGCGCCGAACCAAGAAGTATCCGCTGGTCACGTCCTTGACCCGGGTCAACGGACGCGCGAGCCAACACGCGACGAGCGACGTGATGATCCGGTGCTTCGGCCAGTTCGCGATGCCGCCGCCCGGAACGTAACGGCTTCCGACGGCCAATCCATACTCTCCCGACTGCAATGCTTCGACCATCTTGGGGAGCGCATTGATGTCGTGACTGAAGTCGGCATCCATCGCTCCGAGCGCGACCGACTCATGGCGGGCGATGTTCCAGCCATCAATCACGGCGCTGGACAGGCCGAGCTTTCCGCTGCGATGGAGGCAGCGAACCGGCAGGTCTCGCGAGAGCTGCTCGACGACGGCGCCGGTCCCGTCGGGCGAGTTGTCGTCGACGACGATGATCTCGCCGTCCAGGCCGTGTGCGTCAAATATCGCACCTAGTGCGCCGAGCAGCTTTCCGATACCGGAGGCCTCGTTGTAAGTTGGGATGACGATCGAGAATGGAAACGGCATGCCGAATCGATGTTTCTACGACGCGAAGGCGCCAATCACCGCCATTAGAGCAATGGCCGCGGTGTCGGTCCGCAGAATGCGCGCGCCGAGCCAAAGCAGCGCAGCCCCATGGCGCTCCGCGAGCTCCGCTTCGTCGTGAGTGAAACCGCCTTCGGGCCCAACGACGACGAGGAGCTTTCCGGCGGGCGGCACGATCGAGCGCAGCCGGTCGTATAACGGCGCCGGCTGCGCGGATTCCCACGCAAAGAGCACGACCGCGTAGTGCGCGAAGCGCGCCACGAGCGCATCGAGTTGCACCGGCGCTGCAATCGCGGGTACGTCGCCGCGGCCGCACTGTTGCGCCGCCGTGCGCGCCAGTCGCCGCCAGCGCGCCAGCTTCTCCGTGCCGACGTCGCGACCGACGCTGCGCTCGCAATAGAACGGATAAAACGCGTTTGCTCCTAGCTCGGTGCATTTCTCCACCACGTAGTCCATCCGCCGTCCCTTCGGCACTGCCTGCGCCACGTCAACGCTTAGAGCAGCGGCCTCCGGCCGCGCCGCGCCGGTATTTTCAAGCAGCGTCGCGCGGACGACCCGCCCTATGCCGTCGATGGATGCGGAAAACGTGCGCGCGCCGGAATCGATGACCTCGATGCGATCCCCGGCCGACAGACGCAGGACGCGCGAGATCTTATGCGCGTCGCCTCCCACAATCTCGACGGTCGTTCCGACGTCCCGGTGCCCCTCGACGAAGAATCGGCGAGCCGTCACTCCGGGCGGAATGCGTCCTTCACGCGTTCGAAGAACGTGCGCTCTTCGATGGCGTCGCCGCCGGCGCGAGCGTATTCTTCCAGCAAGTCGCGTTGTCGCGCGTTCAACTTCGTGGGCACGACGACGTGAACGGTCACGTGATGGTCACCGCGCTGCGATCCGCGGACGGTGGGCATCCCGTAGCCGCGCACACGCAATCGCGTTCCGGATTGCGTGCCCGCGGCGATCGTCAGCGCCACCTCGCCGTTGAGAGAGGGAACCTCGATCGTCGCGCCAAGCGCCGCCTGTGAAAAGGTTATCGGCAAGTCGACGAACGTGTCGCGTCCGTTGCGTTTGAAAATTGGGTGCGCGGCGATGCTCAGGTAGACGTACAGATCGCCGCTCGGCCCGCCGTGAGTCCCTGCCTCGCCGTTGCCGGCGATGCGTATTCGCGATCCGTCGTCCACGCCGGCGGGAACGTTGACGGTCAAACGCGTTTCGAACTCGCGCCGGCCGCGCCCCGCGCACGGTTCGCAGGGATGCGCCGTCATGTGCCCCTCGCCGTTGCACCGCGTGCAGGTCGATTGCGTGACGATCTGGCCAAGCGGAGTCTGCCGAACGCTCTGAGCCACGCCGCTTCCGCCGCAGCGATCGCACGGCACTATCATCGTTCCGGGTTTCGCACCGCTCCCGTTGCAGACGTCGCAGTGCGCCAACCGGTCGAAGACGATCTCTTTGGTCGTCCCGGCAAACGCCTCTTCGAGCGAGATCTCGAGATCGAACCGCAGGTCCGCTCCGCGTTCGGGCCCGCGCCGCGCTGCGGTCGTTCCCCGCATGTTTCCAAAGAACATATCGAAGATGTCGCCGAAGGCGCCCGTTCCGAATCCAAAGGGTCCAGGCCCCGCCGTCGCGCCGTTGCCGACGACGCCGAAACGATCGTACTGCGCGCGCTTACTCGGATCCGACAGAATCTCGTACGCCTCGTTGATCTCTTTGAAGTGGTGCTCGGCTCTCGACTTATCGCGTGCGACGTCGGGATGGTGTTCGCGCGCGAGCTTGCGATAAGCTCGCTTGATCTCTTCCCCCGAGGCGTCGCGGGCGACGCCGAGGATGTCGTAATAGTCCCTGGTGGGCATCTTAGGTTTCTGGTATATGCTCGACGTCTGAAAGCCGCTGGCTCAAGCTTTCGGCGGTGCCGGACGCCAACGCCAAGAGGCGCGCATACGGCATCCGGCGCGGGCCGAGGATCGAGAGCATTCCCAGTGCGCGCTCTCCAAAGCGGTAAGGGACGGTAACGACGGAGAGGTCGGCGAGTTCTTCGCTGCCGAGCTCGTGTCCGATCATGACGCTTGGGGCGTCGGTGTTCATGGCGTCCGCGACGATTTGATAGAGCGTCTTCTGTTCCTCGACGATGCGGAGAATCGAACGCAGCTTACGGAGATCTTGAAACTCCGGCTGGTCCAGCAAGTTCTGTGCGCCGGCGGAGCTGATCGTCGGTTGTTCGCCCGAACGCGCCGACTTATACGCCGAGGCGACCGCGCCGCAAAGATCCTCCGCGACGCCGGCCTCGCGCGCCGCCTGCGAAATGTCGCCCTCGCTGATGTCGCGCAGGGCGTGATTCGCGAGGCGGGCGTTGAGCGCGTTGGAAAAACGCGTGAGGTCGTCCGGCTGCACCTCGGCGCCAAGCTCGAAGAGGCTCTGCGCCGCAACGCCTAGCGACGTCACGACGATCGCGACGCCGGTGTGGGACGAGAGCCAGATGAGCTGGATGTGCTTGAAACGCTGCGCCTCTTGCTGGGGCATCGTGACGAAAGCCAAATTGTTGGATAGACGCCCGACGAGCCGCGTGGTGCTGTCGATGATCTCGTCGAGCTCGCGCGTCGCATCGCAGAGCTCGTCGTGGATGCGGCGGCGCTCGTCGGCCGTAAGCTCTTCGGGCGGCATGAGCTGATCGACATACGTCCGGTAGCCGGCATCGGACGGGATGCGGCCCGCGGAGGTATGCGGTTGCACGAGATAGCCCTCGGCTTCCAGTTCCGCCATCTCGTTACGAACCGTGGCCGAGCTAACCCCCAGATTGTACTTCTGGGTCAGCGAGAGCGATCCGACGGGTTCGGCGGTGGCGATGTACTCATAGACGACCGTCGCAAGAATATAGGCCTTGCGCGTCACGAGTCCGCTGCTGTCTAACACGCTCCTACTGTAGCACTCCCGCCGCGGGAGTGCTAGCCGCGGGCGGGGTAGCGGGGATCTCACCTTGCGCCCGCTCGATTGCCTGGATGAGTTCGGACCAGCTCAAACCGCCCACCGAGACGTAACTCACGTTGCCCGCCGGGTCGAGGACCAGCGTGACCGGGATCTTCGAAACCGAATACGTTCGGCCGATCGCCCCCGTGAGATCCTCGACTACCGGCAGCGAGATCTCCCAGAGACGCAAGTAACTCGCGGCGACGTCGGGATCTTCGTCGGAAATCGTTACGATCGCGACCCGGTCGCCGAACGTCTGGCGAGCGCGGACGAAATCCTTGAGCTCGGCCGTGCAGACATGGCACCAGCTCGCCCAAAAATCGATGATCACTACCTTTCCGCGAAGGTCGAAAAGATAGTGAGTGCCTCGCGTGGTTGGAATGGCGAAGTTGGGTGGAGGCGCGTCGTATTCGATCGTTGCGAGTCCGGTTGCGGGCGTGGTTAGCGAGGCAAGCAGCAGTGCAGTCAGCATCTCGGGTGGCGCAAATCTTCGGCAGGCATGACTGCGCGGCCTAGGTAACTCGGTCGGATGAGTAGCTCGGCAATCGAAGCGCTCTTCGAAGAGCGCCGCCGCTTCCCGCCGCCCGCCGAGTTCGCCGCGCAGGCAAACGCGACCGCGGAAGTCTACGCCGAGGCGGCGCGCGATTACGTAACGTTCTGGGCCTCCTGGGCGCGCGAGCTGGAATGGAGCAAACCGTTCACCGTCGACCTCGACTGGCAAGAGCCGTTCGCGCGCTGGTTCGCCGACGGCGAGCTCAACGTCTCGGTCAACTGTCTGGATCGCCACGTTCGAGCCGGGCTGGGCGACAAGATTGCGTATTACTACGAAGGCGAGCCCGGCGATCGTCGCACGATTACGTATCGCGAGTTGCTCGAAGACGTATGCCGTTTCGCCAACGGCTTGCGCAGCCTCGGGGTCCGCCGGGGCGACCGCGTCGCGATCTACATGCCCATGATTCTCGAGTTACCGGTGGCGATGCTCGCGTGCGCGCGAATTGGCGCCGCGCATTCGGTGATCTTCGGCGGTTTCTCGCCCGAGTCGATCGTCGATCGCGTCAACGACGCCCAATGCATCGCCCTCATTACCGCCGACTTCGGCTGGCGCCGCGGCGGCAAGGTTCCGCTCAAACGCAACTGCGACGTGGCGATGGAACAGACCCCGTCGATCAAGCACTGCATCGTCGCGCGCAGGGTCGGCGACGACGTCTTCATGCGCGAAGGGCGCGATCGCTGGTGGAGCGAGCTCGTCGCGAATCAGCCGGCGCAGTGCGAGCCGGAGGCAATGAACGCCGAAGACCTGCTCTTCCTTCTCTATACGAGCGGCACGACGGCCAAGCCGAAGGGCATCAAACACACGACCGGGGGATATCTGACCCACGTCGCGATGACGCATAAGCTCGTCTTCGACCTGAAAGAGGCGAGCGACGTCTATTGGTGCACGGCTGACATAGGATGGGTCACCGGACATTCGTACATCGTGTACGGGCCGCTCGCAAATGCTTCGACGAGCGTTATCTACGAGGGCACGCCCGACTATCCCGACAAGGACCGGTTTTGGGAGATCGTCGAGCGCTATCGCGTGACCATCCTGTACACGGCGCCGACCGCGATCCGAACGTTCATGAAATGGGGCACGGAATATCCGGCGCGCCGCGACCTGTCGTCGCTGCGGCTGCTCGGAACCGTCGGCGAGCCGATCAACCCTGAAGCGTGGATCTGGTATCGCGAGTGGATCGGCGGCAACCGAGTCCCCGTCGTCGACACCTGGTGGCAGACGGAAACCGGCGGCATCATGATTTCGCCGCTGCCCGGCGTGACGACGCTTCTTCCGGGCAGCGCGACGCGACCGCTGCCCGGGATCGGAGCCGATGTCGTGAACGATCGCGGCGAACCGGTGCCGCCCGGCGGCGGCGGTTACGTCGTCCTGACGAGACCTTGGCCGGGAATGTTGCGTGGCATCTGGGGCGACGACGAGCGTTACGTACAGACGTACTGGTCGAGATTTCCCCACGTCTACTTCGCCGGCGATGGCGCTCGCCGCGACGCCGATGGCAATTTCTGGTTCATGGGGCGGGTCGACGACGTCATGAACGTCAGCGGGCACCGTATCTCGACGACCGAGGTCGAGAGCGCACTCGTCGACCATCCTGCAGTCGCAGAGGCCGCGGTCTGCGGAAAGCTCGACGACATGACGGGACAGGCCATCTACGCTTTCGTTTCGCTCAAGGGCGGCCGCACGGACTCGCCCGAGCTCGCCGACGAGTTACGCGATCATGTGGCGACGCGGCTGGGAAAGTTCACGCGTCCCAAATACATTACGTTCACGCAAGAACTTCCTAAGACGCGCAGCGGCAAGATCATGCGGCGCCTGCTGCGCGACATCGCCGAAGGACGCACGCTGGGCGACACGACCACGCTCGCGGATTCCTCGATCGTCAAGGAGCTTCAAGAGCGTGCGAACGTGGGAGCAACGCAGGAAGATTGATCCCGCTACGGATCGGGCGCGAAGAACGCCTCTAAGTCGTCGAGCCGTTCGATGCGCGTCGCCGGAGGCAGCGTCGATAGTATCGTCGCGCCGTAGCGCGTCGACGACGCGCGGCCGTCGAGAAGAGCGACGACGCCGCGATCGCTGCGGCTGCGGATGAGCCGGCCGAAGCCCTGTTTGAGGCGCACCGTCGCCGCGGGAACCATGTAGTGCTCGAAGCCATCCAAGCCGCGCGCCTCGAGCGCGCGCACGCGAGCCATCACGAGCGGATCGCTCGGCGACGGAAACGGAAGCCGGTCGATGATGACGCACGACAACGCGTCGCCGACGACGTCGATGCCTTCCCAAAACGTCGCGGTCGCGAAGAGCACCGCGCCGGGAGTGCGGCGGAACCACTCGAGCAGATGGAGTCGCGGCAGCTCGCCTTGCAGCCGCACCGGAAATGCGAGGCGCTCGCGTACGAGCGCATAGACTTCGCGCAACCGCGCGTGCGATGTGAAGAGCACGAACGCCCGGCCGCCCGTTCGATCGAGACACTCCTCCACCAGCGGGGCGGCGCGGCGCGCAAACTGCGATGACTTTGGGTTGACGTCGGGGGGCGCGATGAAAAGGCGCGCCTGGTGGGCGTAGTTAAAGGGTGACGGCGCGATGAGCTCTTGCGCGTCGTCGATGCCGAGCGTTCTGCGCACGAACGCGAATGACTGGTCGGTCGAGAGCGTCGCGCTCGTGAGAACGACGCTGTGCGTCCTCGAAAAGAGCGTCGCGCGCAAGAAGTCGGCAACCTCGTGCGGCGCGCAGTTTACCGAGTAGCGTCCTTCTGCATCGCCGCGCTCGACCCACGCGATCGCCTCGGGAGCGCTTGCCTCGACTCGGTCGATCAGCGCTTCGTGGGCGAGGACCGTGCGCAGCGACAGATCGCGCCGGCGCTCTGCCTCGGCCTCGTTCTCCACGCGCCGCTTGAGTGCGTGGAGCCAATTGGCGAAGAGCCAATTCTCGAGCCGGTACAGCGCTTCACGCAGCGACTGCAGCGCGGGCCAGAGATCCTCGTTTGCCGCGACGGGGTAACGATCTCCCGGGACGCGCGCGAGCGTCGATTCCAGCTTGCGAATCCCCGCGTCGAACTCGGCGTCGAAAGAGGCCGGCAGATCGTAGGCACGATGCACCTTGCGCAGCATTCGGCCGATCGTCGCGCCGGACAGGACGGACGTCAACGCGTCGGTAGCCCAGCGCTCGCATTGATGTGCTTCGTCGAGCACGACGACGTCGTAGGCCGGGAGCAAGCCTCCGCCCATCGCGAGATCCAGAAAGAACAGCGCGTGATTGACGACGACCAGGTCGGCATACTTCGCCTCGTCGCGCTTTTTGAAAAAGAAACAGTCTTTGAAGTGCGCGCAGAATTCGCCCACGCATTCGTCCGCGTCGGCATCGAGCTGCTCCCACTCTTGAGCCGGCGGAACGAAGCCCAGCTCGCCTCGGTCGCCGTTTTTCGTGCGCGCCGCCCACTCCCACATCTCGTGCATCGAACGCGATGGCGCGATCAATCGGTCCGCGCGGAGGCGTTCGAGTTTTAGGCGGCAGAGGTAGTGCGAGCGGCCCTTGAGCAGCGTGACGCGCATTGGTTGATCGAGCGCGGCCTCGACGAGCGGGATGTCTTTATGGACGAGTTGTTCCTGGAGCGCTATGGTGCCGGTCGAGAGCACGACCCTCTTCCCGCTGCGAACCGCCGGGACCAGGTACGCCAACGATTTTCCGACGCCGGTCCCGGCCTCCACGATCGTGTGCATGCCTTCGAGGATGCCGCGCTCGACGAGCTGCGCCATCTGCAGCTGGCCCGCGCGCGGTTCGTAATCGCTCAGCGTTCGGGCGAATGGACCGCCCGATCCGAAGACGCCTTCCAAACTCTCCGTCACTGCAATCGATGGTGCGGATCGCCGGGCGATTCGTACTCGGTCTCGAGCTCGCGGCCGGTGTTGGCGTCGACGACAACCGGCGTGACGCGACGAGGCGGAAAGTAGATCGCGTACGTGAGCGCAAACCCTGCCAACAGTCCGGCCACGTGCGCCTGCCACGCTATCTGCGGCACGGTAAAGGTGATGATCAAGTTCAAGACGAGAATGCCGACGTTCGCGCGCACGAGGTCCATTCCAGGCTTGCCGAGCTTGAATCCGATCGCGAAGAGCGCGCCGAACAGGCCGAAGATGGCACCGCTCGCACCGACTACCGGGATCATCGGGTTGCTGCTGAAGTACACGACGCCAAGGCCGGAAGCGACAAGCGAGACCGTGTATACGAGGAGCATTCGCCACGGTCCCAATGCAAACTCGATGAAGCGTCCAAGAAACCAGAGCGACACCATGTTGACGCCGATGTGGATGAGTCCCCCGTGCAGGAACGCGCCCGTCAAGATGCGCCACCATTGGCCGTCTTGCAGGACGGCAGCCGGAATGAGCGCGCCGGTGTTGAGAACTCGCTCCATTCCGCTTCCACTGTCACCGAAGCCGGAGAGCATGCCTGGGCCGCCTACTCGGATCTCCCAGAGATACCCGATCACGTTCAAAGCGACTAGCAGGCGAGTAATCATGCGATCATCACCGTGCGCGCGAGCTCGAGCGAAATCGCATGGCGTTCGCCCTCCACTTCGATGGTCACCGGTCCGCCCAACGGTGCCTTGTCAACCACGCGCAGCGACGCACCCGGTCGCAGCCCGACCTGTCCGAGATAGCGCAGGATCTCCGGCATCTGCTCGGTCACACCCGATACGGTCACGCGCTTCCCGGGTTCGACCTGGGCAAGCGGGATGCCGGTACGCACCGGCTCGGTTAAATCTTTCGGCGGAATCGGATGGCCGTGCGGACACGTTTGCGGATTACCGAGTGCCGCTACGAGGCGTTCTTCGACCCGATCCGTGATGGCGTGCTCGAGAATGCAGGCTTCGGCGTAGACCTCGTCCCACGGCATGCCGAGCACGTCGGTGAGGAGCCGTTCGGCCAAGCGATTGCGCCGCACGACTCCGACGGCCACCTCGAGACCTTCGCGCGTCAACTTGATGTCGCCGCGCACCTCGTGTTCCACGAAACCGTCGTGGACGAGTTTCTTGAGCATGCCCGAGACCGACGCCGGAGCGACGCCTAACTCGGTCGCCAGGGCAGACGTGGTGACGCCCGGGCCCTCGCGCTCGAGGCGATAGATCGCCTTCATGTACATTTCGAACGATTCGGCGAAATGCGAGTGTGAGTGGCCCGGCATATTAGATCTTAACTTCGCCGGGGAACCTGGAGTTCCACAGCGGCTGCGTCGACGCGCGCCTCCATCGCCGCTTTCTCCTCGAGGCCGGCAAAACTCGCGCGGACGGCGTTGCGGACGTAGCGCTCCAATGCCGCCGTTCCGGCCACTTGTTCGACCATCGCGTATTCGTTCTGGATCGACGTATGGAAAATCGCCGGGTCGTCGGCATCGATCGTGACGACGCAGCCGAGCGCCTCGAAATCGACATACGGGTGAGGATGGCCGGGCAGCGCGGTTCCCGTGAGACGATTCGACGTTGGGCAGATTTCGAGCGGGATGCCTCGGGCTTCGAGCAGTTCGACGGTGCCCGAATCCTCAAGTGCCCGGATTCCGTGGCCGATGCGCTCGGCGCCGAGCAGCTCGACGGCATCGCGTACGCTGCGCGCTCCGTCGGATTCGCCGGCGTGCGCGACGCTACGCATTCCGCGTGCGCGCGCGTACGCAAAGACATCCGCGAAGAGCCGCGCAGGGAAGCGAAGTTCGTCGCCGCCGAGCGAGACGCCGATCACGTCTAAGTCCGTCATGCCCGCCACGAGCCGAGCCGTTTCCATCGCGCACTCCGCGCCGAAGTTTCTCGTGAGGTCGGCTAAGATCTTGAACGTCGCGCGCTGTCGCGCCGCTCGCAGCTCACCGACGATCGCTTCCATCGTTGCACGAACGTCGAGGCTCGGATTGAAGAACGTCCAGACCGAGGGAGAGACGAAAAGCTCGCCATAGATGACGTTCTGCGCCAGCGCGTCCTCGACGAACTCGCGCGCCAGCCGTGCGTAATCTTCGGGATCTTGCAGCGAGCGGCTCACCGCTGCGAAGAGCATCAAGAACTCATGCAGATTGCTGAACCGATAGGGGTCCCGCGGATCCACGGCTTCCTTGTCACCCTGAGCGGAGTCGAAGGATGACGCGTCCCCACGCCTATAGCGAAGGGGTACACCGTGCTTTGTCGCGAGCTCGACGAACGTGGCCCCGCGCAGGCATCCCTCCAGATGACAATGCAGGTGGATCTTTGGAATCCGCTCGGCGAGCGAACCGGTCGCCATGCGGTTGCTTTCGCAGCAGCAGGGGTGAAACCCGCGCCGTCGTAGGTTAGTTGTCCTTATCGCGGGGTGGAGCAGTCCGGTAGCTCGTCGGGCTCATAACCCGAAGGACGGTGGTTCAAATCCACCCCCCGCAACCAATTCAGAGAGTGTCACCCTGAGCGAAGTCGAAGGGTGGCACTTGTTTTTGCCGTTCCGTGGCTGCGAACGCGCCGCAGTTTCGGGCGAATGCTAGCGAATCGCTGCGGTCTCCACGATCTTCCCGGCATCGCGGAGTTCGACTCGATCGAAGCGGCGTGCGGACGGTGCAAATAAGTCGCTCGTTTGAGCCCCCGGCTGAGTCGTTCCAAGATCCGCGTTCTGGCCGTCACGCACGCCGTATACCTCATACCGATGCGCTCCGGCGACGATGACGTAGTACCACGCGCGGTCGCGCGCGTAGAGGACCTTCGCCACCGGGCCGGCGCCGGTGAACTGCGCGTGCGCGAAATGGCTGTGCAGCATCGCGATCGTCGGAGTGTCGCTTTGAGACCCCCGGTGCGGGAGGATGAAGCCGAGGATGAGGGCCGCCGCAGCGGCTACGGCAACCCACCAACTCGATACCCCGCGACGCTGGAAAGGCAGTACTTTCGCTTCACGCGAGCCGGCCGGTCGAACCGCGTTCACTCGCTCCAGCGCCAGAACGGTCTCCTCCGCTTCGCCGAGGCGGCGCAGACACGCATCGCAACGCGCGACGTGCGCGTCGACTGCGGCTTGCTCTTCTTCCGTCAGCGCTCCGGCCGCGTAGAGCTCGGCGTCATCGCCGACGTGAAATTCAGATTCCATGCGAGGTCTCCGGAACCAGCGAGCGGCGCAGTGCCCGAAGGGCTGCGCTGAGCCGCCCTTTGACGGTCCCGATCGGGATCGCCAGCTCCGCCGCGACTTCCGCCAGCGTCATTCCTTTATAGTAGGCAAGCCGGACGACGTCGGCTTGTCCCTCGGTGAGCGCCGCCAGCGCGCGCGCGACGCGTTGCCGCTCGATCGGATCTTCATCGAGCGTATACTCGCCTGGGGCCTCTATCTTTTGCGCGGTCTCCTGCCGGCGGCGACCCGCCCGAAGCTGCGAAAGCGCCGCGTTGCGCGCGCACGTCACGAGAAACGCCTCGAGACTTCCGCGCACGGGCGAGTACGGGCCGCCGCGCCGCCACAACCCTTCGAACACCTCTTGCACGCACTCGCGCGCGGCCTCGGGATCTCGCAGGAGACGCAGCGCAGTCGCCTGCATTCGCGACCCAAAGGACCGGTACGCCATTTCGTACGCGACCGCGTCCCGGCGTGCAAAGCCATCCTCAAGCGACGCATCTCGCACGCTATGTGGCCAGCGCGCGATCCTCGAGTCGAACGTTGCCGTCGTCAATTTCCACCTTGCGGTAGCCGATGGCGCGGAGCAGGTCGGCGTGAGGAAGCGTCACCGGGCCTGGCTTCGCCGCCGCGCCGGGTTTTGGCTGCGGGTACGCCGTCGCGTCGGCGCTCGCGAAACGAATGTTACCCTCCTGATGGGTGACGATTTGATGGATGTGCCCGTTGAGAATGGTCACGTGGTCGAACCGCTGCAAGAGGGCGATTGCCTTCGTGCCGTCTTCCGTCGTCCAGCCCCACTGCGGGTAGAGGGCGTAGAGCGGAACGTGCGTGAAGACGACGACCGGAGTCGAGGAGGCAACCCGGGCGAGATCGTTGGCCAGCCAACCGAGTTGATCGGTACCGAGCAGCCCCATCTTCTCAAAGTTGAATACGTTCAGCACCACGACGTAGTGCACGCCTCGAGCGTCCCACGATGCCCACCCGCCCGTGGTCGATTGCGGAATTCTAAAGTTCGCGAGATATGGCTTGAAGTCGTTGCCCACGACGTCGTGCTCGCCCGGCAACGCGATCAGGGGAGCTCGCAGCTGCGAGAGTATCGCGCGGGCATCGTCGAACTGCTTCGCCGTCGACAGGTGCGTGATGTCGCCGGTGTGAACGACGAACGAAGGCTGCGTCGGCATGGCGTTGATCGCGTCGACCGCCATCTGCAGCGTCTGCGCAACGTCGGGATTGGCCGGCTGGTGGAAGCCGATGTGGCTGTCGCTGATTTGGACGAACTCTACCGCATCGTTCGCGCTGGCCGCTACAGCGCGCCCCGACAAGAGACCGCCGGCGCCCAGCGAGTAGGCGATTCCGGCGCCCGTCCAGGCGACGTGTTCGAGGAACGAGCCGCGCCTCATGAGTTCGCCGCCTTCACGACGACCGTTCCCTTCATGAACGGGTGCAGCTCGCAAAAGTACTGGTAAACGCCGGGCTTGGCAAACGTGTGGCGCCACACGCCGTGCGTGTCGAGCCCCTTCGAATCGAAGCTGCCGTCGGTCGCGGTTACCGTGTGGGCATCGTCATCGTCGTTTGTAAACGTCACGGTCTGGCCCGCGTCGACCGTCAGGCTAGGGGGCTGGTACGCGTCATCTTTCATGTGAACTGCAGGTGCGCTGGAAGAGGCCGCCGCCGGGGCCATCAGCAACGCGGTCAAGATCGCCAGGATAAGGTATCTCATGCCTTCTTTACGCCGGAAGGCAAGAAACGGTTGGGGTCAGTGAATCGTGTCTTCGACCGACGCCCACGTCGGATGCCCGGCGGGGCTGCGCCGAGCCGCGAGGCCGGGCGACATCTCCACGGCTTCCTTTTCGTACGTATCGGCGTCGGCCGGGCGACCGTCGCGATAAGCCAGCCGGCTGAGCCAGGTCATCGTGGAGACCGAGATCGGATCGAGTTGCGACGCCAGACTCAGTTGCTGCCATCCTTCGCGCACTCGATTCTCCCGCGCCAGCGCGATGCCATACCATTCGTGGCCTGCGGCGTAAGATGGATCGATGGCGATCGCGCGCCGAAACTCGGTGACCGCGGCGGCGTCGCGATGCTCGTGCAACGCAATGAAACCCAGCGTCGCGTGCACCGGTGCCGACTCGGAATCAAGCAAGAGCGCCTTGGCCGCAAACGCGCGGGCTCGCGCGAAATAGACACTTGGGCGGTGCGTGCCGTAACAGTAGTCACCCATGCTCTCGTTCGCATCGGCCATTCCCACATACCCGAGCGGGCTTTGCGGATCGCGGTCGATCACCAGCGTGAAATACTCCATGCTCTTTTCGACGCCGGCCGCGGTCCGCGAGTTCCAGTAGTAACGCCCGAGCGAGTAGAGTCGCGCGCCTTGATCCGATAATGCCGTACGTTCGATACGTTCGCCGCCGTTCTCCACGCGAGACGCAAACGCCCCGACCATCAGGACTAGGGCGGCCGACGCGATCGCCCAAGCGATTCGCGGCCGGCGCAAACGCGGTTGCGGCGCTTTCGGGACGTCGGCCACGCGCCGCGTCGCCGCCGTGAGGCGATAGCCGAAGCCGGGGATCGTCTCGATGTCGTGCGCTCCTCCACCGTAGCGGCGAAAGATCTTGCGAAGGACGTAAACGTTCTGTGCGAGGTTGCTCTCCTCGACGAAGCGGTTGGGCCAGACGCGCTCCATCATCGCTTCCTTCGAAACGGCCTCTCCGGCCGATTCGATTAAGCCCAGCAGCGTCTCCACGACTTTCGGTCCGATGGGAACCGCCCGTCCCGAGTACATCAGCGTGAGGCGCTCGGTGCGCAGATGAAACGGTCCCACCTCGTGAACAGCCATCGTCTTCTCCGGTCAAAAGATTTTGATGCTGGTTTTCAAGACGCGCGCGCCACACTCCAGCAAGATCGGCCAATGATGAAAAGATTGGCCGCGCTCCTGGCCGGCATTACCCTCGTGGGCGCCGCCCCGACGACTCGGAGCGAGATCGCGTCGCGAGCGTTCCTGCTCGGGACCTGGCGCTGCACGTTCACCGTCGGCGACGAGGCCGGCAACTATACGACGACGTGGAGCCTCGCGCTGGGCGGCCTCTGGTTGAAGCAGACCTACGACCAGCCAAAGCAACCTCGCGCTCAGCCGTTCAAGGCCGAATATTTCGTCGGCTACGACGAGGATCGGGGCCAATGGGTACGCTTCGGAGCGATGACGACCGGCCAGTACTTTACGATTCGCATGACCGATACCGGCTCGGGAGGCTGGGGCTGGAGGTACGTTTCGCTCTTTCCCGTCAAAGGGCGTGCGGCATCGGGCTACGATACCGTCTTCACGCGCAAGAGCGATACCGTCTATGCGGTCGACGGCCCGACGTATCGCGACGAGTCAGGCGCGACCGTCACCGAGCATCACGTCTGCCGCAAGAGCGACAACCTGCCTCGTCCGATTTCGTAGTCGGCCATGCCGTAGTAGATGTCGTACTCGCCGTCTCCGCGCTGGTCTATGCCGGTTGGAAACACCACGTGCCCGACCGTCCCGTGCAGTTCCGCGCGCGCTTCGGGCACGAAGAGCGGCTCCTGCGAACGAAAGGTGACGCGATCCACGTGTTGCGCGTCGTGGATGATCACGCCCGCGCAGTAGCGCAGCACCGACGATCCGCGCGGATGCTTCAGTTCGTCGACGCCGTGAATTACGGCGAGCCAGCCGTCCTCGATGCGAACGGGCGGCGTCCCGGCGCCTACCTTGATCGTCCCCCAGTTGGCATCCGGCATCGTGAGGCGGTGGGTCTCCGCAACCGTGCAGAGCGCGGACAAGTCGGTTCGAACGGGATCGACCGGAACGTAGCCAATCGCGATTCCTTCGCGTTGGTCCGGCGGCATCGCCTCGATCAGCGAGAGCGCGCTCCGGCCGTCGCTCACCGAAAGCTGCAGCGTCGGGCGATGGTAGAACGCCAGCGATTCCACGCCTGACGGCGACGTAACCGGCTCCGGGAAGAACGCGGCGTCCTTATCGGCGACCGGTGCGCTGCTATCTTGAAACTGAAGGAGCCCGAGCCGCTGCCACTTCAGGCCGTCCACCGAGACGGCGACGGCCACCTCGGGACCGCGCGGGCCGAAGGCGACGTATGTCATGACGAAGCGGTCGAGCGTCGCGATGAACGTGACTCGGGGATCTTCGCAGCCGTATCCGCCGGGTTCGCTGCGCAGCTCGTATGGCGCCTCGGGCTCGAGCGCGTAACCGCGCGGCTCGACTTCGAGCCTACCGTCGGGCAGCTCGCACGTGTGACACGAGGCGATTCGCGAGATGTTTCCCATCGCAACCATGCGCGGATAGAGTTGCAGCGTGCCGTCCCTCAGCCGCGCGCTGGCCGGATTGATGACGCCTAGGCGCTCGACGCCAACTCCATCGGGCTTCATGACGATGCCCGTCCTGCAAAATTGGAGACTGTCGAACGAAACCGGCATTTGTGAAACTGCCCGCGCGGCCTAAGCCTTGAGCAACCCCGTTTCCTTTCCGACGTTTTCGAACGCGGCGAGCGCGCGATCCATCTCGTCCTGCGTTAGCGCGGCGCTGATCTGCACGCGAATTCGCGCCGTCCCTTCGGGAACCACCGGGTAGCCGAAGCCCGTCACGAAGACCCCCGCCTTCAATAACTTGTCGCTGAGCGCAATGGCGAACGCAGTCTCGCCGACAATTATCGGGACGATCGCGCTCTCACTTTCGAGCGGCTTATAACCGATGCGCTTGAGGGCGTCGCGAAAGTAGCGCGTCTTCTCGCGAAGCGACTTCACGAGCGCGGGATGCCCATCGAGATACTCGATCGCCGCGAGCGAACTGCACGCCACCGTCGCCGGCAACGCATTCGAAAAGAGCTGCGGTCGCGAGCGCTGGATCAACGTGTCGACGAGCGCGTTGCTGCCGGCCACGAAGCCGCCCGCCGCGCCCCCCAGCGCCTTTCCGAGCGTTCCGGTGATGACGTCGATCTGCCCGCCCAAGCCGTAGTGCTCGATCGTGCCGCGGCCGGTCTCGCCCATCACGCCCGTGCCGTGCGAATCGTCGACGACCGTAATCGCCCCGTATCGTTTCGCAAGCGCGGCGATCTCGGGCAGCTTCGCCAGGTCGCCCTCCATCGAAAAGACGCCGTCGGTGACGATCACGATCGGGAAGCAGCCCCGCACGCTCTCGAGCTTCTCTTCTAGCTGCGACATGTCGCCGTGCTTGAAGCGCTCCCTGCGAGCCTTCGAAGCGAGGCGTACACCATCGATGATCGACGCATGGTTGAGCTCGTCTGAGACGATCGCCGAGCCTTCCTCGCAGATCGTCGGAAAGAGACCGGTGTTGGCGTTCCAGCACGAAACGTACGAGAGCGCCGCCTCAGTGCCGAGGAACTTCGCGATGCGCTCTTCGAGCACGCGGTGGACATCGAACGTACCGCAGATGAAGCGCACCGACGCGGTGCCGGCCCCGTATTTGTCGAGTCCGCGCTTCCCCGCGTCGACGACCTCCGGCTGATCGGCGAGCCCCAGATAGTTGTTGCTCGAGAGCACGATAACGTCGCCGGCCTCCTCCATGTGCACTTCCGGCGCCATCGGCGTCGTGAGGTGGCGCAAGTGCTTGTACGTGCCGGCCTTTTTGAGCGCGTCGAGGTCGCCTTGCAGCTTCTCTTCGAACGCCTGATTCATGGTTTCGCAATGTCTCCTTTGAAGTCCAGAACGATTTTTGCCGCTTCGCCCTTGCTCATCAAGTCGAACGCGCGCTCGAACTGCGTGTAGGGCAGCACGTGCGTGATGATCGAGCGAGGATCGACGCGGCCGCTCTTCACGAGCGCTTCGGTCTGATACCACGTTTCGAACATTCGGCGGCCGTTGATCCCCAGCACGGTCAGGCCCTTGAAGATGATTCGCTCGGCCAGATTGAGCGTCACGCTTTCGGACGGAATGCCGAGCAGCGCCACGGTTCCGCCGTTGCGCACCATCTGCATGCCGAGGTCGATCGCCGCAGCGCTGCCGGACATCTCCAGTAGCACGTCCACGCCGTCGCCACGCGTGAGACGCCGAACCTCTTCCACGAGATTACTCTGCGTCGCCAAAAACGTCGCGTCGGCGCCGAGCCGGCGCGCGAACTCGAGTTTGGACGGGTTGACGTCGATCGCAAAGAGGCTCGTTGCGCCGGCGGCGCGCGCCACCGGAATCGCCATCAGCCCGATCGAGCCCACGCCGGTAATCGCCACGCTCTTTACGCTCACGCCGGCCGCCATCACGGTGTGCACGGCATTGCCGAGCGGGTCGAAGATCGCGGCGCAAACGTCTTCAATCGCCGGATCGAGCCGCCACACGTTGTACTCCGGCATCGCGACGTACTCCGCGAACGCGCCGTCGCGATCCACGCCGATGATTTGAACGCGCTCGCAAATGTGCGCCTGCCCCGTTCGGCAGAGCAGACACGTCAAGTCGACGATATGGCCCTCCGCCGAGACGCGCTCGCCGACTTTCACGGAGCGCACCGCCTCCCCGATCGCCGCCACCGTGCCCATGAACTCGTGCCCGACGATCAGCGGCGGTTTGATGCGCTCCTGCGCCCACTTATCCCAGGCATAAATGTGATGGTCGGTTCCGCAGAGCCCGGCCTTCTCGACCCGGATCAACACGTCGGTCGGGCCGATCGATGGCACCGGCACTTGCGTCAAGAGAAAGCCGGGCTGGGGGCCCGGCTTGACAAGCGCCTGCATCGACGAAGCCATGACGGCGCGGTATTTCACTCGACCGCGCGGAAACCCCCGCGGCCGCTGCTAAACGGCGCGATTGACGTTGCCCAAGCAATTGTAAATGAAAAAGGATCGCCCGGCCATACGGCCGGGCGATCCTTCCCGTCTCGGCGCTTAGGAGGCTTTAGAAGTCATACTCGATCTGCGCGCGATTGTACTTGAAGAGCGGGAGACCGCCGAACTCTGACGCTCCCACCGTCGAGCCGGGCGGGCAGATCGTCGTTCCGGCGGCGCCGCAGAACGTGTTGGTCAGCGACCGCTGAATGTACCGGTCGCGCAAAACCAAGCCGTGATACGGCCCCTTGCCGGAGTAACGGCTGAAGCGATAGCGTCCATCCAATACCCAGATGTTGGTGGTTTCCGGCGCGAGGATGTTGCCGTAGTTGTACCACGCGTCCGTCGCGATGAAGACCCACTTGTTATTGGTCGACGTGAACTGAGCCCCGACTTTCCATGACTCGCCGGCCGCGCGCCGGTCGGCCATGCCTTGCGTGACGCTCGTCGTGAACAGCGGATCGCTGTCGTAATTATCGGTATACGGGCTGGCCCAACCGCCGTACATGATTTGCGTTAGCCCGGTCTTCGTACTGGTGAAGCACTGCGCAGCGTTGAGCGGCAGGACGTACGCGAGCGTGGCCTTCGCCGAGATCTGGAAGTTCGAATTGTTGCAGGTCACGCCCGTCGGCAAATTAATCGTGTCGGTCTTCCACGGGATCGCGTCGTAAGCCGCGGTTACCTGAATGTTCTTCGTGATATTTGCCCCGATCTGCGCTCCGTACGCCTGGCTATTGATCTTACCGATGAAGGATTTGCCGGCGTTTTGATCCGAGCCGCCCTGCACCGCGATAAAGGGCGCCCAGTTGCCCTTGAACGTGTACGTGGCGTCTCCCCACCACATGCTGGCGAGATCGTAGACACCGTAGAAGTATCCGTGGGCAGCGAATCCGGTTCCGGAGGGATCATCATAACCGATCTTGCCCATCGAAAAGCCGTCGGTGTTGATGCCCGCCCCACCGGGGACGATGATGTTCGGGGCTAAGCCGTTATTGCCGGCTGGATAGCTGGTCATCAGCGTCTGCCGGCTGAAGTTTGAGCTGGTCCGGTTCTCGTATGCCAACATGTCGGCGCCTTGGATCGTCCAGCCGCTGGGCGCGGTGTAGCCGAGATATCCGCCCTCGAACGCCGCCGGTTTCAAGCGCGAATCGGCCGGATTCGCCCAGGGCGACGTAAACGTGATGTTGCCCATCCCGCCGTCCCAGCCGTACGCCTTGTATTTCAGGTACGCCTCGTAAAACGTGCTTAGCGTGAATCCCGGAAGCGTGTCGTCGGGATTCGTGTTCGGCGGAACTTGCGTGACGCAGACCGATCCCTTGATGTGATTGGCCGGAACGACGCACGGGCCGTTGATCGGATTGGCGTACAGATACGTCCCGCCGATGTCCCAGCCACCGCCGGGGAACTTGTAGTCGCCGCCAAGCGCGATCGCCGTGTTCCAAGTGGCCTGATTCACGCCGGCCGTGCTGTACTTGGCTCCCGGGGTGAAGTTGAATTGCGCGCCGGGATTATTCGACGCGTTTTGCCGCGTGAAGTAGAACGAACGCGCGTACCCGTGGATCGAGAGCGGGAAGGGTGTCGGAGAGGGGAGCGGAGGCGCAACCGTCGCTTCCGGAGCCGGGGGCGGTGCCGGTGCTTCCGTCGGAGGCGGCGTCGCCGGAACGTACCTAACGACGACGAGCCGGCGGTCGGGCACCCACTGCACGTACGCGCCCATTCCTTCGGAGATCACGCGCACCGGCACGAGCACGTCGCCGTGATAGATAATTGGCGGCACGTCGAGCGGGCGCGATTCGCCGTTGATGATCACCTCGGGTTTGCCGATCGTCACCTTGACCTCGGCGCCCGACTTTGAAACCGTCGCGGTTTTACTCGCAGCGTCGTAGGAGACGGTCGCGCCCATCTGTTCGAACATCGAGCGCAGAGGAATCAGGATCGTTCCGCCGCGCACGAGCGCCGCCAAAACGCGTGCCTGCTTGAGAACGTCCGGCTTCGTGTAGACGTGCCGATCATTATAAAGAATCGGAATTTGGCCAGAGGGCGGCGATCCGAAATCGGCCGTCGGACCGGCCTGCGCCACTGGTGTCGCCTGTGTTTCCGCCAGCGCCGAGGACGAACCGATCAAAACCAATGCCGCCACGAGCCCTATGAGAGTGAGAGTACGCTTCATTACTGGAAGGAGTCTCCTTTTTAGGGAAGTGACTAAAGTCAATCTTCGCCGACTAGCTTTTTGTGACCTTGGTCAACAAAAGCGCCGAGGGCCGCTTTGGTAAAGTCTAGCGCTCGCCGATTAAGCTCCTCTTAACGATTGCTTAACCTGGCTGGCTACTAACCGTATCGACCGGTGATGTAATCTTCGGTCCGCTTGTCCTTCGGTTTTGTGAAGATCGTCGCGGTCGTATCGGCCTCCAACAGCTCGCCCATCAGGAAGAAGGCGGTGTTGTCGCTGATGCGCGCGGCCTGCTGCATCGAATGCGTCACGATAACGACCGTGTAGACTTTTTTCAGCTCGCCGATGAGATCTTCGATCTTGCTCGTCGCGATCGGGTCGAGGGCCGAGGCCGGCTCGTCCATCAAGATGACTTCGGGGTCGACCGCTAGGCAGCGCGCAATGCAGAGGCGCTGCTGCTGCCCGCCCGAAAGCGCGAGGGCGGACTTTTCGAGCCGATCCTTGACTTCGTCCCAGAGCGCGGCCTGACGCAAGCTGCGCTCGCAGATGTTCATCAGCTCGCCTTTGCTGCGCTCGCCGTGAATGCGCGGCCCGTACACGACGTTGTCGAAGATCGACTTCGGGAACGGATTCGGCCGTTGGAAGACCATACCGATGCGATAGCGGATCGTGACGGGATCGATCTCCGGCGCGTAAATGTCTTGATCGTCGAGCAGCACCTTGCCTTGGACGCGCGCGCCGGGGGTGAGATCGTGCATTCGATTGAGCGCGCGAATGAAGGTGGACTTTCCGCAGCCGGACGGGCCGATCAACGCCATCACGCGATTCGCGGGCACGTGCAGAGAGGCGTTTCGGATCGCGTGAAACGCCCCGTAGTAGACGTCGAGATTCTCGACGTCTATCTTGATCTCGGTCGCGACCGATGTCGCGTCCTCGGAGGTCACGTACATGCGGTCAAGCGTATTCGGCGCTAAGCCACTCATGCCCGTCGGCCGTTAAGAACGTTAAGCGATCCGGCCTTCACCGGCCGGTCTCACGCTTGATGCGCATGATCGGCAGGCGAATCGTGAACGAAGTACCGCGCCCGAGCATCGATTCCGCCGAGACGGCTCCGCCGTGCGCGTCGACGATTCCCTTGACGATGGCCAAGCCGAGACCGGCGCCGCTGCTCCCACGCGTCCGCGAGCGATCGACGACGTAGAAACGCTCGAAGATGTGCGGGAGGTCACGATACGGAATTCCCTCGCCGGTGTCGCGCACGCGCAAGACCGCGTCGCTATCCCGCGCGTCGAGCTCGATTCGTATGCGACCGCCGCCCGCCGTGTGACGGAGCGCGTTGTCGATTAGGTTGACGAAGACTTGGGACAACCGAGCGGGATCGGCCTCGACGCGCACCGGTCGAAGCGCCGTAAGCTCGAGCGAAATGCCCTTATTCCACGCCTGCTGTTCGAACGAGGCGACGATCGGACGCGCGACCTCTTCCAGATCGACGTCGCGCAAGTCGAGCTTGAGTTGTCCAGATTCCGCGCGCGCCTGTTCGAGTAGCTGTCCGACGAGGGCCGTCAGGCGGTCGACTTGTGCAAGCGCTTGCGGCACGAAGAGATCGCGCGCCTCCTCCTCGGGCGCCTCGAGCACCGTCTCGAGCATGAGCTTGATCGACGACAGCGGCGTGCGCAGCTCGTGGGAGACGTTGGAGAGAAACTCCTTGCGCGCCCGGTCCAGCCGGACGAGCCCGGTCTGATCGTCGGAAAAGATCACGACGCGCGGCGAGTCCTCGTTCTCGTCCGTGAGCGGCGAGATCGAGACCCGGTACGTGCGCTGACCGGGCGCGCCGGTCAGCATGAGCGGCGCGACCGAGGCTTCTCCGCGCAACGCGTCGGCGATGCGTCGCTCCAGCTCGACGTTGGGGATCGCCTCGATAATATGCAGATTGATCGCGCGCGCCGGATCGAAGCCGAACGTCGTCCCCGCGGCGGCGTTCGCGAACTCGACGCGCCGTGCGCTATCGACGAGAATTACGCCGATCGGCAGCGCCCAGACCAGGCGCACGAAGCCGGCGTCAACCGAGTGCGAGGGCGATCCAGAAGGCGTAAGCGGCTGTGGCGGCGGCGAGCCGTCGGCGCCGGGACGCGCCGTCCAAACGCGTGCGAGCCCCAAGCCACCGGCGAGTCCTGCGAGTAATGCAACGATCGACCACTCGAGCGGCGTCAAGCTTTAAACATGTAGCCGCGGCTGCGCACGGTCAAGATGTGTCGCGGCGCGCGCGAATCCTCTTCGATCTTTTCGCGAAGCCAGCGGATGTGAACGCTGACCGTTTGCTGCTCTCCTTCGAAGTCGTATCCCCAGACCTTATCGAGCAGCGTCTGGCGCGTGACGACGCGCCCCGGGTTTTCCATCAGCACGCGCAGCAGCCCAAACTCCTTGGGCGCGAGCGACACCTCTTTTCCGCGCACCGTGAGCTGCTGGCGCGAAGGATCGAGCACGATCTCTCCCAGCGCGATGGCCTCGTCGTGTCCCGCGGGAAGCGACGTCTGCCGGCGCAAGCGCGCCTTCACGCGCGCCAGAAACTCGTGCAGCGCGAACGGCTTGGTAACGTAGTCGTCGGCGCCGAGCTCCAGCGCCAGGACCTTGTCGATCTCTTGGTCCTTCGCCGTCAGCATGATGATCGGCACGGGGCTGAACTTCCGAATCTCCTTGCACGCCTCGACCCCATCCAGAACCGGCAGCATGATATCGAGCACGATCAAATCCGGTTGTTCGCGCTGCGCCATCGCTATCGCGCTGCGGCCATCGCCCGCAGTTACGACGGCGTATCCGCTGCGTTCGAGATTGAAGCGCAAGGTTTGAAGTATCGCGGACTCGTCGTCCACGACGAGGATCTTCTTATTGACTTCCGGGCTTTTGACCAGCGCCGTTCGCGGCGGCCTTATCTCCGACGTTCCATTCATACGCTTTGGCTATCGCGCTGTAATCCAGCGCGCCGTCCCCTTCTGCAGAGCGAGTGGTGTACAGCTGATAAGCCAGCCCAGTTGCCGGCATTGGATAGTTCGTGGCCCTAGCCGCATCGAGCGCCGCCGCGAGGTCCTTGCGGAGCAGATCTAGCGCGAATCCCCCGGCGAACGTGCCGGCGAGCCACGTCTTCGGCAGCCATTCCCGGAGCAGGTAGTTCGACGCCGTCGCCGAGGCCAGCACGTTGCGCACGGCCTCCAGATCGGCGCCGGCCCGCTTTGCGAAGACGAGTGCCTCGACGTCTGCGATCATCACGTTCGCAATGATGATCTGATTGACCAGCTTGATCGTTTCACCCATGCCGACCGGGCCGAGGTGGTGGGGTTCTCCCATGGCGCGGAGCACCGGCTCGGCGTGCGCGAACGCTTCCGGCGACGCACCGACCATGATGGTCAGCGTGCCGGCCCGCGCCCGCACGGGTCCGCCGCTCACGGGCGCATCGATGAAATCGATGCCGCGTTCGCCGAGCTGCTCCGCGAAGCGCCGCGACGCTACCGGGGAGATCGTCGACATGTCGATGACGAGCAAGCCCCGCCGGGCACCCGCGAGAACTCCGCGCGAACCGAAGAGCACGTCCTCGACCTCGGGCGCGTCCGGTACGCAGATGACGAGCGCGTCGACGCCGGCGGCAACCGCGGCGGGATCCGCCGCTTCCACTACTCCGTCGTTGCGCAAACGCTCGAGCGCATCGCGATGTCGATGGACGCTCGCCGTCACCTCAAAGCCTGCTCTGCGCAACGAGCGAGCCATCGGCTCACCCATCACGCCCAGTCCGACGAATCCGACCCGCGCCATCACGAGCCGTGCCCTTTGGGCGCAGCCTCAGGATAACCTTCGGAGTGCGGCGAAGGGCGCCGCATTATGACAACTACCGCCGCTCCCCCGATCGTTCGACCGACCTTCGACGCGATGAATCTGTCGATCGGAAAACGCACTCGCCTGCACCGTCTGATGTACGAGCACGGTCCCGCCAACGGCACGCTGATGATGTTGCCGATCGACCAGGGTTTGGAGCACGGACCCATAGATTTCTTCGATAACCCCGCGGCGATCGACACGGATTGGATTTATCGTTTAGCAGTAGAAGGCAACTTTTCGGGGGTCGCGCTGCACATCGGCCTGGCGGAAAAGTACCAAAAGCGGTACGCCGGGCGCGTCCCGCTGTTGCTGAAGGTCAACGGTAAGACCAACATTCCGTCGGATGACGAGGCGTTCAGCCCGCTCACGTCGTCCGTCGAAGACGCCATCCGGCTCGGCGCCGACGCGGTCGGATACACGCTCTACGTGGGCAGCCCCGCCCAAGAGGTCGACATTGCCCAGTGCAACGAGGTCCGGCGCGAATGCGACCGCTACGGGATGCCCTTGGTCGTGTGGGCCTACCCGCGCGGATCCGCCGTGAAAGCCAAGGGCGGCATCGATTCGCTTTACGCCGTCGACTACGCCGCGCGCGTCGCCTGCGAGATCGGAGCCGACGTCATCAAGCTCAACGAGCCCGTCTGGAAACCCGACGACGCATCCAAGCTGCCCAAGCCCTACGACACGCTTGCGTTCGAGGACGTCGATGGTTTGAAGAAGGTCGTTCGGTCGGCCGGACGCAGTCTCGTGCTGGTATCGGGCGGTAGCAAGATGGGCGATGACGCGACCGTGCACAAAGCACACGTCGCGATGGCCGCGGGATGCGTGGGACTCATCTTTGGGCGAAACACGTGGCAGCGCCAGTGGGACGACGCGCTTGCAATGGCGTCGCGCGTTCACGACGTCTTAAAGGACTACGGCCAGCAACAGCCTTAGGATTAGTTTTAGTGCGCGATCGCCTGCGACGTTGCGCAGTTCGTGCAGTACCAGCCGACGGCGCCGCCGTGATTCTGCGGAACCATCGCGTCGCGCGGCCCGCGGCGTCCGCAGCCGGCGCAAGCGTAGGTCTGTGCCGGCGGCGCGGTCGAGGCGTTCGCCTTCTCGTGGCGCTTCGCGAGATAAAACGCAAAATAGATCGCCGCACCTATAACCCACGGCGCCCAAGCAAAGAACGCGTCAAACGTGTTTCCCGAAATCTGCGGATTCACTGCTTGAAGTAGTCGGCGTTAATCTGCGTGTAGTTCGTCCACTTCTCGGGCACGTCCGAATCGGCGAAGATGGCCTCTACCGGACAGGCTGAGACGCAGGCGCCGCAGTCGATGCAGACCTCCGGATCGATATAGAGCATCTCGTCCTCATCCTTGCCATGAATACAATCGACCGGACAGACGTCTACGCACGACTTGTCCTTGGTCCCGATGCACGGTTCGGTGATGATGTAGGCCATAGAATTTCAGCTTCTTCGAGGGAGAGCCTCGCCCTTTTAGATCGCGGGCTTGCCTCGCAGCGCCCGCAGCACCCAGAGTAACACGATCGCACCAATCAAGGCACAGATGAAACTCGCAAGGTTGAAACCCGTTACGCCGACGTGGCCCAGCAAGCGATAGATCCAGCTCCCGATTACGGCTCCGAGGATGCCGACGATGATGTCGGCGACCAGCCCGCCGGGCGCTTCGCCGGGTACGATCCAGCGAGCGATCAGGCCTACGACCAGCCCGAAGAGGACGATCCAAAGAATCCACACAGTCGCTTCCTCCTAGCCTTCGGCAAACCAGTGCACAGGGAGAGCATGCCCCGATGGTGGACGTTACCGTATTATGAAGCGTACTTTCATTTGCCTGCTTAGCGTCGCTCTACTCCTCGTCGCCGGGACGGTCGGCGCGCGCGCGGCCGGCACCGAGATCACGGCGTCGGGGACCGGAAGCGTATCGCTGCAACCGGATATTGCGGCCGTAAACGGCGTCGTCGAGACGACCGCGGAAACCGCGGACGACGCGATATCTCGAAACAACGCGATCTACGGTCGCATCGTCGCGGCACTCGAGCGCTTGAGTATCGCGCGCAACGACATCACGCTTGCATACTATAACGTCGCCTACAACCCCAGACCGCAGCCGATGCCGCCGAATCCGACGGGGGAACGCTACGGCTACACGGTTTCGCGCAGCTTCTCGGTCAAGGTGAAAAAGATCGGCGACGCAGGCCGCGTGAGCGACGCCTGCATGAGCTCGGGCGCGACCTCGATCAACGGCGTAACGTTCGGCCTATCGGACCCCACGGTGGCGCGCGAGCAAGCGACGGCGAAGGCGGTCGCTGAAGCCCGCGCCAACGCCGCCGCGATCGCCCAGGCGGCGGGGCTGCGCGTCGTCGGAATCAAGAGCATCCAGCTCGGCGGGGGGCCGTACGCTCCAGGCCCCGTGCCGATGATGCGGGCCGCCGCCAACGCGCCGACGCAGTTCGACCAGTCGAACGTCAACGTGACTGTCTCCCTAAGCGTCGTCTTCCTCGCGGAGCCTTAGCAGGCTGCCAGGCCGGCGAAACCCGCGGCCCCAATGCTTGGTAGATGGCTGCGATGACTTCGCAGTGTCAAAGTTGCTCGCAGCGTCCCGCCGTCACGACCTACGGCGGACGGCGGCTCTGCGGCGTCTGCGCCCAGCGGCGCGCCGTGACCAGCGCCTGGCCGTTCGTCGGCGCGGCGTTGGCGGCGGCCGGACTGATTGCCGGCAGCGCGCTGCTCGCCGAGAAGATGCAGGGCGAGGGGAGCGAATCGCCGCTCGATTCGTTCGGCAAGCGCATGCGCGGTGGTACGCCGACGCTGGGAGCGTATTCGCGCGATCTCACGCAACTCGCGCGCGACGGTAAGCTCGATCCCGTGATCGGACGCGACGAAGAGATCGAGCGCGTCGTTTCGATTCTCGCGCGCCGCAGTAAGAACAATCCGTGTCTCGTCGGCGAGCCCGGCGTTGGTAAGACGGCGATCGTCGAGGGCCTGGCAGCGCGGATCGTCGCCGGCAACGCGCCTCCCTCTCTGCGCGGAAAACGAGTGCTCGCGCTCTCGCTCGGCCCGCTCGTGGCGGGCACGAAGTATCGCGGCGAGTTCGAAGGCCGCGTCAAACGAATCCTCGACGAGGTCAAGCGCAGCGCCCGCGACGTCGTGCTCTTCATCGACGAGCTGCATACTCTGGTTGGTGCGGGAGCGGCCGAAGGAGCGCCGCTCGACCTGAGTACGATGATCAAGCCCGAGCTCGCGCGCGGGGAGCTGCAATGCATCGGCGCGACGACGTTCGATGAGTACCGTAAGTACGTCGAATCGGATGCCGCGCTCGAGCGCCGCTTCCAGCCGGTGATGGTCGAAGAGCCGAGCATCGAACAGACCGTCGAAATCTTGCGCGGTTTGCGCGAGCGCTACGCCCGCCACCATCACGTCTCGATCGATGACGACGCGATCGAAACCGCGGCCCAGCTCGCCGCGCGATTCATCGCGGATCGCTTCCTTCCCGACAAGGCGATCGATTTGGTCGACGAAGCCGCTGCTTCGGTCGCGCTGGCAAACAAAGGCGCCGTCGACCAGCCCCGCGTCACCGGCGCCGACGTCGCGTCGGTCGTGACCCGCTGGACCGGCATTCCGCAAGCAGCGTTGACGGAGTCGCAAGCGAGTCGACTACTCGATCTCGAGCGGCTGCTGTCCGCACGCGTCATCGGTCAAGATCGTGCGATCAAGGCCGTCTCCGACGCGATTCGGCGCGCGCGAACCGGTTTGCACGATCCGCGCAAGCCTCTGGGAACCTTTCTCTTTCGCGGCCCGAGCGGCGTAGGAAAGACGGAGCTCGCGAAAGCGCTCGCGGAGGTGCTCTTCGGCAGCGAGGCGGCACTGGTTCGCATCGACTTGTCCGAGTTCACCGAGGCGCACACCATTTCGCGGCTGCTCGGCGCGCCGCCGGGTTACGCCGGTCACGACGAGCCCGGCCAGCTCACCGAGCCGGTGAGGCGCCGACCCTACTGCGTCGTGCTTTTCGACGAGTTGGAAAAGGCGCACCCGGACGTCGCGGCAATTCTGTTGCAGATTCTCGACGAGGGACGCGTCACCGACGCAAAAGGACGCACGATAGATTTTCGGCACGCGCTGATCGTCTTGACGACGAACTTGCAAGACGACGAAGTCCCGATAGCGTTTCGATCGGAGCTGCTCAACCGGATCGACGAGATCGTCCCGTTCGAGGAGCTGGGACTCCCGCAAATCGAGGCGATCGTCACGATCCACGTCGACGCCTTAGCGCGGAGGCTCGGCGCCCGCAACGTAGCTCTCAAGCTTTCGGATGAGGCCAAGCTTTATTTGGCTCGCGTTTCGATGGCAGCCGGGAGCGGCGCGAGGTACGTGCAGCGGACGGTGTCGCACTACGTCTCCACGCCGCTCTCCACGGCGTTGCTGCGCGGCGAGCTGCGCGAGGGATGCGCCGCCGACGTCATGCTCGACGGCGACGCTTTGCGAGTGCGCGCGGCCTAGCCGGGAGCCTCGTTCCCCTACGGAACCAGGGCGGTACCGGAACTCGTCGCGGGCGAGAGCGCGAGCGCGAGCGGAGCGCTAACGCCCGTCGCAAACGTGATCCACGAGGCCCCAGCATACGGCGGCGGATACTCGGTCACCGTGTTGTTTCCGTAATTCGCGACGTAAAGGTTCCCGAGAGCGTCGATGACCAGAGCGATCGGCTGGCTTTGGCCGCCGGCGATCGTCGTGGGTGGGCTCGCATACGGCGCGACGTATTCCGTCACGGTGTTCGCTCCCTGATTCGGCACGAAGAGATTCGCTGCGATGCTCAAGCCGATCGCGCCTTGCTCGTTGACTCCGTTCGTGATCGTCGCTATCGGCGTGCTTTGACTCGAGAAGGGCGGCGAGTATTCGACGACCGAGTTTGGTGTCGAGTTGAGATTTGCGACGAAGAGATTTCCGCGAAGATCTAGAGCCAGGGAGTTGGGCGTGTTCAGTCCTCTGGAGATCGTGGTTGGGGTGCCGGTATAGGGAGGCGCGTACTCGGTCACCGTGTTCGCCGCTGCGTTGAGCACGAAGAGATCGCCGTTCGAATCCAGC
Organism: Vulcanimicrobiota bacterium; assembly: GCA_963759245.1. Lineage (GTDB taxonomy): Bacteria > Vulcanimicrobiota > Vulcanimicrobiia > Vulcanimicrobiales > Vulcanimicrobiaceae > Cybelea. The sequence continues at coordinate 1,888,421 of CAVWYN010000003.1, forward strand.
GCCAAACTCACGGGATCGTCCACGCTCGTGGAGATCACTTGGGACGGAGCTCCGCCGTAGGGCGGGCTATAGACCGTTACCGTATTGCTGCCGCTCCCGTTAGCGACAAAGAGGTTTCCGCGCCCATCCAACGCGAGCGCTTGCGGACGATTCACGCCGTTGGCTATCGTGGAAGTAAGCTGGGTGTACGGAGGGGCGTATTCGCTCACGCTGCCCGGCTGATTCGCAACGAAGAGATCGCCTGCGGAATCGAAGATCAACGCCTGCGGATCGCTCACCGCATTTTGAATCGTGGCCAACGGTGCGCTTTGACCGTTAACGTAAAGCGTTACGCTGTTCACGTTGGAGTTGGCGACGCCCAAAATCTGGCGCACGTCGACGCGCGCAGTGCCGCTGCAGCCAGCGCCGGCCTGCACGCACGGATTCGACGGGCCAGGGTACGTGACGGTTGCGCGTAACATGGCCGAGCTCGCGCTGGGCGAAGCGGGCGCGGCGACATAAAAGAGGTTCGGGGCATGCGTCGTGCCCTGTGTGACGGAAAGGGGAAGCGAGCCGCCCGCCTGACTCAGCGAAAAGCTCGCCGCGCGACCACCGATGATGACGTTCTGATTCGCGTCGAGCATCTCGACGATTAGCGCGTGCTTCCCCGCGCCGTAGAGATCGATTCCGCCCTGCGAGTTTTGTGCGCTCATGGACGAAGCCGGGACGATTTGAACCTGCGTCGGAACGCCACTGAGCGCGAGGTTGAGCGCGTTGTTCGCGCTCGCCGTCACGGCGAAAGCAACGGCAACGCCTCCGACGGTTCCCGTATACGTTCCCGCCGGAAGCGTCAGCGCAAGCTGACAGCTCGTTCCGCCCAGCGACGGCGTGCAACCCGATGAGTTCGGACCGACCGATACCGTCTGGCTAATCGTCGTCGGACCGCTTACGTTGATGGCGAGCAGTTGCGCACTGCCGCTCGAGGGCGCGCCGCCGGCTAACGGCGGAGGAGCGGGCGTCGTAATCGGTGCGTTCGCTCCGATCGTTTGCGGCGGCGTCGGCGAAGGGAACGAGACGGATCGGGGAAGCCCCGCGCCCACCGCGCTCCCGGGAACGTAGATCTTGACGACGGTGTTGCCGGCAGCGCCCGCTCCGCCGGCTCCGGCCGGCATCACCACGCTGCTCTGGCCACCTTCGCCGGCGCATCCGTAGGCAACGCTCGCCGCGACGAATGCTAGAGTCGCGCGCGCGGGAAACTTTTGTAGAAACATGTTAGCGCAAGATTTGTTCGACGTCGCGGCGCATGTCGGACGACGAGAGCTCGCCGACGACGATCTTGCCGACCACCCCGTCGCGGTTGATGAAAACGTGTACCGGCAATCCGTTGATGTTGTACTGATCGCGTAGCGTGCCTGCGTCGATCACGACTGGGTAAACGAGGCGGTGCGCGTCGCGAAACTCCGCCGCCTTTCGGGCGTTCTCGAGTACGTCAACACCGACGACTTGAAGACCGCGGTTACCGTACGCCCGTTGCAGTGCGTTGATCGCCGGAGCCTCCTGATTGCACGGCGGGCACCACGTTGCAAAGAAATTGAGATACACGGCCTTACCGTGCAGCGATGCAAATGCAAGCGTCGGACCGGGAAGACTCGCCTCGCTCCAGCCAGGTGCCGGCCGGCCCACGCGTGCCGTCTGCGACTCGGCTCCTGGCGACGCGGTACTCGCGCCCCGCGCGCAAGCCGCGAGCACACACGTCGCGAGAACGGCTGACACGAGAGTCTTCTCACCCATAGCTTGGATAGCTTATTGCCTGGCGGTCCCGCAACATCTGCTCCACGAGTTCGCCGACGTCCGAAAAAAGCCGCTGCTCGCGCACGAAGCGGAGCTCGCGAAGGGCGAGCTCGCGGCCGTAGATCGTGTGTTCGAAATCCCGGAGCCACGCTTCGACGGTGCGTGCGGTCCCTCCGAATTGCGGATTCGTTCCGATCGACACGAGCGCGGGGTAGTCGCGACCGTCGTAGCGCGCGACGGCCGAATAGACGCCGTCCTTGGGCAGCAGCTTTGCCGGCACGCCGATATTTGCCGTCGGAAAGCCGAGGCCGTGGCCGCGGCCGGCGCCGATCTCAACGGGGCCGCGAATCTCATAGCCGGTGCCTCCCAAAAGGTCGTCGGCCAGCGCAAGGTTGCCTTGCTGTACCAGCGCTCGGATGCGCGTGCTGGATATCCGTTCGCCGCCGGAATCGACGTGCTCGACCGAAACGAAATCGACGCCGCGAGTCCTTAGATACTCATCCATCAGCGCGACGTCGCCGGCGCGTTTGTGGCCAAAGCGAAAGGTCGAGCCCACAACGACTGCCCTCGCGCCGAGACGATCGACGAGGATGTCGAGGAAAGCCTCCGGGCGTAACGTCGCGATCGCATCGTCGAACCTTACGAAGAAACATTCCTCGAAGCCAGCCGCAGCGAACAGGGTTAGGCGCTCCGCCGGCGTGCACAACAGCGGGGGCTCCGCCCCGGGCCGTAAGTGTGTCGCCGGATGATATACGAACGTCAGAACCCCCGAGCGCCACGCGGGCCTGCGCAGTCGCAACGTTTGCCGCGCGATCTCACGGTGGCCCCTGTGAAAACCATCGAAAAAGCCGATCGCCAGAACGAGCGGCCGGTTTCCGTCGCGCGCGAACTCGTGATAAACCTTCACTTACACGAAGACCTTGCGCGGCGCGAGGAGCGTTCCGAGCGCCTCACCCACGCCGACGAGCGCGCGCGATTCGTCGCGAACGAAAACGTGACGCCCCGTCGCGCCTTCCGGCAGCGGTACGACGCGACCGGCGCGAAAGTCGGCCGACCCGCGCAAGTCCAACACGATCGTCGGAAACGGAATGATGTGTTCCGGCGCGATCAGCGCGGCTTGCGGCGCTTCGGCTATCTCCTCCAACATTCGTGCCTCATAGAGCACGAATGGTCCGGATGCCTCGCGCACGAGCGCTCCCATGTGCGCCGGCGTTCCGATTGCTGCACCGAGATCGCGACAAAGCGCGCGAATGTAGGTTCCTTCGCTACACGCAACACGCAGGCGCGCCGTGGCAGGCGCTTCGATACCCAGGAGCGTCAATCCATAGATCGTGACCGTGCGCGGCTTGCGCTCAACGCTCTTCCCTTGACGGGCCAGCTCGTAGAGGCGTCGCCCTTGATGCCGCGCGGCCGAGTACATCGGCACCGCTTGGGCGATTCTTCCGACAAACTGCGGCAGCGCGCGTTCCAGACGGTGCGACCAATCGTACGGCGGAATTGCCTCCTCGGTCGTCTCGCCGTGCGCGTCCTGCGTCGTCGTCGCGCGTCCCAAGACCAGCGTGCACACGTAACTCTTGCGCTGATCGGCGAGCAGCGGAATCAATCGCGTCGCTTTACCTATCGCTACCGGCAGCACCCCGGCCGCCTGCGGATCGAGCGTCCCCAAATGCCCGGCGCTCAACTTCCGGTCGCCCGCGTACAGCGCATAAATGCGACGCACGCGCGACACCGCGCGGGCCGAGCTTGGGCCCGCCGCCTTAAAGAGATTGACGAACCCAATCATGCCGCCCTTAGACGTTGAGAAGTTTCACGGCGAGTGGAACTTCTTCGACTACAAGCCTTCGGCGACGAGCGCCGCTTCGACGGCTTCGAATGCGCTCATCAGCGATCCGTGATAGGTCAACCCGGATGCCCGAAAATGCCCACCGCCTGCCAACCGCTGCGCGGCGGCCTGCACGTTTAGACGGCCGCCCGAACGCAGACTCACGCGGATCTCTCCCTCGATCGCCTTGAAGAGTGCGGCGACGTCGACACCTTCCTGTCCTAGCAGCGTGTTGACGACGTCCTCGGTATCCTCTCCGTCGGCGCCCGTCATCTCGAGCATCGTGTCGTCGACGTAAGAATAGCAGTAGCGGCCGTCGTGTTCGAAGCGCATCGCCTCGATGATCCGTCCTAAGAGCTTGGTTGCGGCCACGCGCTTGCGCAGAAATATTTCTTCGGTGATCCGCTCCTTGTCGGCGCCCTGCTGCATGAGCTCGGCCGCGAGCTCGAGTGCCTCCGGCGTCGTGTTCGAGTGCATGAACCCGCCGGTATCGGTCATGATCGTCGCCAGGATGCACGTAGCGATCGGCGGATCGACGGGAACGCCGAGCCCGCGCAGGAGGTGCATCACGACCGTCCCCGTCGAGCACTCGTGCTCGATCACGAAATTCAGCTTGCCGAAAAGCGCGTTACCCAGATGATGATCGATGTCGAGCACGTTCTCGCGCTCGACACCATCGAGCAAATCGCCCGCGCGTTTGCGATCGCTCATGTCGCAGAAGACGTACAGCGTATCCTCCGGGAGATCGGCCGGCAAATCGCGCGAGACCAGTTCTGCTTCCGGTAGAAAACGCAAGTTGCGCGGGATGCTGTCCTGTTGAAAGTACGCGACCCGCTTGCCCATGCGCTTGAGCGCCAGACCCAGCGCGAGGCCGGCTCCGAGCGTATCGCCGTCGGGCTTCACGTGACTCACCATCACGAACGAGTTGCGGCGGCGTAACTCTTCGACTACTTCCTGAGCGGACGCGATTCGGGGCGTGCTCTCTATCATTCGATCTCCTCGACGACGCCGGGGTGCAGTGCCGCTTCGCGCAGCGTCTTCGCCAACGCGATCGCACGCTCGGCCGACCTGTCTTCGAGAAATACCAGCTCGGGCGTGTAGCGCAGATCGATCTTGCGCCCGAGCTCACCCCGAAGGAAGCGCCCCGCATGCTTGAGCGCGTCGAGCGACTGACGCGCCTGATGCCGGTCGCCGATGACCGAAACGAAGACCTTGCAGTGCCGCAGGTCGTCGCTCACCTCGGCGCGAGTCACGGTAACGAACGCCAGCCGCGGGTCCTCCAGTTCCTGAGAAACCAACGTGCCGAGTATGCGCTGAATCTCGTGATCGATCTTCGCTATTCGCTGAGGCTTCACGCGCGAACGAGCTCCGCCGCGACGTGCTCGAGAGCGTAGGCCTCGATGACGTCGCCGTCCTTGAGATCTTGAAACTTCGCGATCTGGATGCCGCATTCGAAGCCCTCGGCGACCTCGCGGACGTCGTCCTTGAAGCGGCGCAGGCTTTCGATCTCGCCGTCGAAGACCACGGTGCCGTCGCGAATGATGCGCGCCTTGGCGTTGCGCGTGATTTTGCCCGTCGTGACGTAACATCCGACGATCGTCCCGACGCGGCTCACCTTGAAGACCTGACGGACCTCGGCACGCCCTAGTACGACCTCGCGCTCGATGGGCGAGAGCATCCCGCGCATCGCCTTCTTCAGGTCGTCTTCGATCTCGTAGATCACTTGATAGAAGCGCAGGTCGACGCCCTCGTTCTCGGCCAAGCGGCGCGCCGTCTCGTCCGGACGGATGTTAAACCCGATCAGAACGCCGTTCGAGGCGCTGGCAAGATTGACGTCGTTCGGCGATATTGCACCGACGCCGCCGTGGATCACTCGAATCTCGACGTCTTCTGTCGAGAGCGACTCCATTCGCGTGCGCAGCGCCTCGAGCGAACCCTGTCCATCCGCCTTGATGATCAGATTGAGCACCTTCTTGCCTTCGGCAGGCATCGACATGAACGTCTCGAGCGAGACGCGTTGCGTGCCGGTCGACGCCATGCGCACGTCCCGGCGCCGCGTCGCACGCTTCTCCGCGGTCTCGCGGGCAACGCGCTCGTCGCTGACCACGTTGAGCGTGTCGCCTGCCGAGGGCACGTCGGAGAGGCCCATCACCTCGACCGGGATCGAGGGGCCGGCCTTCTTGACTTGTTTGCCCTTGTCATCGATGAGCGCGCGAACCTTGCCGAACGTCCCGCCGGCAACGACGATGTCGCCGACGCGCAACGTTCCGTTTTGCACGAGCACGGTCGCGACCGCACCGCGGCCGCGGTGAAGCGCCGACTCAATGACGACGCCGCTCGCGCGACGGTTCTTGTTCGCTTTGAGCTCTCGGATGTCGGCCTCGAGCAGCACGGTGTCGAGCAGGCTATCGATGCCCTCGCCCGTCTTCGCCGAGACGGGCACCATTTCGATGGTGCCTCCCCAATCCACGGGCTGCAATCCTTGCTCGATCAGCTGCTGTTTGACGCGATCCTGCTGAGCATCGGGACGATCGATCTTGTTGATCGCGACCACGATCGGGACGTTGGCGGCCCTGACGTGCGCGATCGCCTCCTTCGTTTGCGGCATCACGCCATCGTCGGCAGCAACGACGAGAATCGCCACGTCGGTAACCTTGGCGCCGCGTGCGCGCATCGCGGTAAACGCTTCGTGGCCCGGCGTGTCCACGAACGTAATCTTGCGATCGTTTCGCTCGACGGTATACGCACCGATCTTTTGCGTGATGCCGCCGGCTTCTCCGGCCGCGACGTTGGCCTGCCGAATCTTATCGAGCAACGAGGTCTTGCCGTGGTCGACGTGGCCCAGCACGGTGACCACCGGCGGGCGAGGCGTGAGCATCTCGGGCTTGTCCTCGTCCTGCTCGACGGTTACTTCTTCGCCCGCCTCTTTGACGACGGCGTTGAAACCGAAGCGCTTCGCGATTTGAATTGCGATGTCGCTCGAGATGTTCTGGTTGATCGTGGCCATCGTTCCGATCTTGATGAGCTCGGTGATCACGTCGCGAACCGGAACGATCATCGAAGTCGCCAAGTCTTGCACGGTTAGCAAGTCGGGGATCTCGATCGTCTCGAGCGCGCGCGCCGGCGCGGCTACGGGCGACTCGCCTTTCTTCTTGCGATGCCGCTCCTTTTCGAGCAGCAGTTCTTTCTCGCGATCTTTTTTGGCCGTCGCCTTGTCGTCGTGCACGCGCGTACGATCCCCGGGGCGGCCTCCCGTCGAGGGAGCCGGCATTTCGGCCGGGCCGGCACCGCGACCCGGAGCCGGGCGCGTCGCCGGGGTCATCGGACGGAAAGGACCGTTTCCGGCCGGTCGCCGCTGCGGCGGCATCTGCCTGGGCGGCGCAATAAGGCGCCCGGGAACCGGCGCGCCTTTGCCTCCCTGCCCGGGCATCGCCTCGCCCGGACGCGGCGCGACGCCGGGGCGTCCCGGCAGGCCGGTCTGCGGTCCCGGCGAGGCCGATGCACCCGTCGTCGGCGCGGGCGGGGGGCGCCGCGTAATGGAAGTCTGTCCCGAGGGAACCGGACGGAGCTGCGGGATCTTGTCCGGGATCGGCTTTGGGGTGGCAACGCGGCGCGCCGGCGCAGGCTCCGCCGGCACGGCCTTGGGTTCGACGGCCGCCGGAGCGGTCGCAACTTGGGCCGCCGCGCGGCTCGAGGCGCCCGTGACTGGGCGCAGCCGCTGCACGGGCGGCTCCGCCTCCTTGCGGGGCGCTGTCTTTGGCGCGGCCGGTGGCGGACTCGCGGGAGCGGCGACGGTTGCCTTAGGGGCCGGCTTCGCGCCGGGCTTGAGCAGCACGCTGCGGACCAGATCCGCGATCTGATCCGGCACGACGCTCAACTGGTTCTTTGCCTCGAAGACGCCGCCAAGCCGCTCATTGAAGAGGGTCGTCAGCTCTTTCGAGGTGAGTCCGAGCTCTTTGGCGAGCTCAAAAATTCTTACTTTTCCGGCCAAATTCTCTCTCGAGCACGCGGGCGCTCGAGTCCCATCAGTTGGAGTGCGCGGAGCCCCAACCGACGGTTTGGCTCCGCTAGGTAATCAAAGGTTCGCCCTCATCGGAGGGAACGGTCGCTGCTTGGTTTCATGTGTTCATTTCGTGCCACAGGCTCTCTATTAAAGCATATTCGGCCGCCGCCGCGCTAAGCCCCGGGTAACGCTTGTTCTTGCGGGCGCGCTCCGCGCACTCGATCGAGCAGAGGTACGAGCCGCGTCCCGGCTGCTTGCGACGCGACGCGACGCGATCGGGCCGCCAGCCCGTAGGAGTGCGCACGAATCTGGCCAGCTGACCTTGAGCAAAGCGACGCCGGCAGCCGACGCAAGTACGTACGGGGACTATGGAGTCTCGTTCCCCAACCGCTCTCGGCGAAACTCCTCGAGCTTGCGAATGAGCTCAGCGTCGATCTCCCCATCGTCGGTGGCTGCGGGCGCTTCCGTGGCCTCCGCGGCCGGCTGTTCGCTCACGGCGCGCTCTGCACGCTCTGCGAGATAGCGCTCGCGCGCTTGCGCCGATTCGCTCTCGGTGGCGATATCTAAACGCCAACCTGTGAGGCGCGCGGCGAGCCGCACGTTCTGACCTTCGCGGCCGATGGCGAGCGAGAGCTGATAGTCCGGAACGATGACCAGCGCGACACCGTCGTCCTCAAAAAGCTCCACGTCGATCACCTTGGCCGGAGCGAGGGCTTTGGCAATGAACGTCGCCGGCGCCGGATCGTAGGGAATGATATCGACTTTCTCTCCGCGCAGGTCGTCGGTCACGTTCATGATCCGGCTCGATTTGGGACCGAGGCAAGCCCCGATCGCGTCGACTTCGCTCCGATTGCTCTTTACCGCAACCTTCGATCTGGTTCCGGGATCGCGCGCGATGGCCATGATCTCGATCGTGCCGTCGGCAATTTCGGGAACCTCGCGCTCCAACAGGCGCTGCACGAGCCCCTCGGCGGCGCGCGAAAGAATCACTTGGGGCCCCTTCGGTGATTTCTTGACGTCGAGCACGTACGCGCGAATGAAGTCGTTGATGCGGTAGGTCTCGCCAGGGACCTGTTCGTCGAGATACATCACGGCTTCGTCACGACCCTCGAGCGTGATGAACATGTTGCGCTGCTCGTAGCGCTGGACCGTGCCGGTTACCAAGTCGTTCAGCTTGCGCACGTACTTGTTGTAGACGGTGTCCCGCTCGGCTTCACGTATGCGCTGGACGATGACTTGCTTGGCCGTCTGCGCGGCGATCCTCCCGAAGTCTTTAGGCGTCACTTCTTCATCGAAGAAATCGCCCGCCTGGTACGGCTTGCCCGCCTCCTTCACGGAGATCTCGAGCTTGGGATCCACAACTTCATCGACGACGGTGCGGCGGTGATATACGCGATAGGCTCCCGTCTGCCGGTCTACGGTAACTATTGCGTTCGACTCGGTACCGAAGTGCCGCTTATATGCCGTGAGCAACGCGGCTTCGAGCGCCTCGAGCAACATCTCGAACGAGATGTTGCGCTCTCGCGCAATGTAGTGCAGAACGTCGATGAGTTTGTCTTCAGTTGCCGTGTTTTCTATTGTTGCCATGCAATTTTTTCCGTTGAAGCTTGTCGCGTTGGAAGTCCGCGCGCGGGTCGAATTCCAAATGTGCGGATTTGATCGCCGCGATCGGGAGCGGCAGCTCGCCTCGATCGGTATCGACGAGCACAACCTCGCCGCGGAGCCCGCGCAGCACCCCGCGATGGGTCTTACCGCCGTCGACCGTGAGCGTCGTCAGGACCCGCACGCGCTGCCCCGCAAAACGGTCGTAATCGCCCGGGCGCACGAGCGGGCGGTCGAGCCCGGCGGATTCGACCTCGAGCGTGAACGCGCCGTCTAACCCGACGAGACTCGCGTTGATGCGCGCGGCGACGCGCTCGCACAAGACCAGATCGGCACCCCCCGGACGGTCGATCATGACGCTCAGCTCGAGCGAGCCGCGCACCGGGCGCGCGTGATGCTGCACGATCTCGAGGCCGGCAAAGAGCGGATCGTGCGCGATCGCCTCGAGCTGTTGCTCGAACGCCACCGCAATCTTTCCCGCGCCTCTGCTCATGATCGACCCTTTAGTTCCCTAGAAGCAGCGAAGCGCGGGATTCACACCCCACGCTCCTTTGTTCTCGAAGACACACCTTCGCGACTCGCCAGTTTCACTCATCCTTGGAATGTGCGACGGGTCGCGGCCCTTGCGGGTGCGACCCCTCGCTCTGTTTTCCTATCTTGCGATCGGCGCACCGCCGGAAATCGTCCGGCTGGCGTGGGCGCGCTCTGGGCGCCCGCTATTTGGCGCGTACATCGCGGGCTCGGTGGCCCGGCGGATTTTGCGGTTCCAACCGCCCTCCTTCGTGGTTGACGAAGTGTGCCGGCCACTCCGGCACGCCAAAATTCTAATGCGACTAATGTCGAAATTCAAGAGGGAAAGGGGGCCACTTATGGCGACGAAACGGGCGACGGTGCGAACGGCACCAACAAACGACCGTCACACGCCTGCGAGACGATTCCGTCGACGATCGGGGTAAGTCCGGCCGCGAACGGACTGAGCGGCGTATGGCCGCTCCCTCCTCCGCCAATCGTGATCTGCGTGCCGTTCGCGGGACCTGCGTGCTCGTCGTTCTGTACGTTCGGCGAGCCGGGTTGATCGGCATAACCGCCGCGAACGGCCTGTGGATAACGCACGAGCCATCCCGTGCAGATCGTCGTCGGTCCCGCCTTTCGCGTGTCGGTCACCCACATCTTCACGCGCGCCTCATTGCCGGTGCGGCGAACCTCGTAGATGTACTTCGTTCTAGCCAAAACGTCGGGCGGCGGCGTCGGTTCCAACCGGCCCCGAAGCGAGTAGTTGAGCGTGTACTGCTTGGTCGTCGGATTGACCGGATTGTGCGGCAGGAGAGAGCGCAACTTGGCGTTGATGTTCGGTGCGCTTCGAGCCTTGGGTGCCGGCGTAATTCGCGGTCCAGGCGGCGGAGTCGGCGGAATCGCGATCGGCCTCGACGGCGCCGCAATCGCCTTCGCTCCTGCGCCCGGGCGCGGACCAGGCGACGCGCCGCCGCTGGGGCCGGGGCTCGGCGCGAGGCCCGGAGTCCGCGCGACGGCCGCGGTGCTCGTGGGACTTGGACTCGGCACGCCGGGCCGCTCGGCGGGAGGGGCGGACGCGCGCGCGGCCGGCGCCGCACTCGGAGCCGCGGTCGCGCGTGCGACGGCGGCCGCAGCGGTGGGCGAAGCCTTTGGAAGCGCGGGCGCCGGTGTCGCAGCGACCGCGCTCGGACGCGCCATCGGAGCGGGCTTCGACGACGGACGCGCGGAGGGCGCGCTGGTCGGAGCCGGTGACGGCGCCAGAGTCGCCGGGGCCTTCACGCTTACCGCGACCGGCGCGACGGTCGGTATGCTGACCGGGGCCGCCGGGAGCTCGTTACGCGGCTGCGTTTCGAAGATGTTCTGCGTGGGCTGCGGATTGGGTTGCGGCGTCTGCTGCGGGATGGGGAGCGGGTTCGGTGGTGCCGTCGGGGCAGGGACCGCCAACTCGTGCCGATTGACCGGTATGCGCTGCGCTTGCGGCTGTGCTAACGGCGCGTGCTGGATAGGTGCGATCGTGCGGACGTGCGGAGCGGCCGCAGCGGCATGAATCGCTGCCGGCTGGTTCGCGACGACGACCGGTGAGAAGCGCTGAATCGTCACGACTTCACCGCCTTGCACGTTCTCGGTCGCTCCCTGCTGCGACGAGCTGACGAGCACGGTGAAGAGCAACACCGCCATCAGCGCATGAATAATCAGCGAGGCTAGGAAGCTCCCCGCGAGTCGCTCGGGATAGCGGCGGTCCCGCGGGTCGCGCTCGAACGTCACGGCGAGGGGTTAAGTGCGCTTAATCGAGCGCAGGAGCCTGCCGCCATGGCCGCACAAGCCAAGGCGGCGCATGGATTCCATTTTGCAGAAACGCACGAAGATAGTTGCGACGGTCGGCCCCGCGTCGCGCGATCCGGCCATCTTGCGTTCGCTCTTCATCTCCGGAGCGAACGTGCTGCGCTTGAACTTCTCGCACGGGACTCCCGAAGAGCACGGACGGGTGATCGAGTCCGCTCGCGCCATCTCTGCCGAGCTCGGCATTCATGCTGCGTTGCTGCAAGATTTGCCGGGCCCGAAGGTGCGCACGGGATTGCTGGCCGAGGGTCTCTCTTCGGTTCGGCTCGAGCGCGGCGCGCGCTTCGTCATAACTGCGGAAGATGTGCTCGGAACGCGAGAACGCGTCAGCACCACGTACCGCGATCTCCCCGCCGATGTCGGCATCGGAAAGAGCCTGTACTTGCAAGACGGTCAGATAACTCTGCTCATCGTCGGAAAGAGCGCGACGGAGATCGAGACGACGGTCGAGTTCGGCGGCGACTTGCGCGCGTCGCAGGGCATCAACTACTCCGATGGCTCGCTCAACATCCTTTCGGTTACGCAGCGCGACCTGGAGTTCTTAGAGTTCGGATTGGAACGTGACGTCGATTTCGTTGCGATCTCGTTCGTGCGTTCGGCTGAGGACGTCGAGCGCGTCAAGGCGTTCATCGCCGATCGGAACAAGCGCGTGCCGGTCATCGCCAAGATCGAAAAATACGAGGCTCTGGAAGCGCTCGACGACATCATTGCGGCCTCGGACGGGATCATGGTCGCACGCGGCGATCTCGGCATCGAAATCCCGATCGAGACGGTCCCGATCGTGCAGAAACAGATCATTGCCAAGTGCAATCGCGCCAGCAAGCCGGTCGTGACCGCCACGCAAATGCTGGAATCGATGATCCTCTCGCCGCGGCCGACGCGAGCCGAGGCAACCGACGTCGCCAACGCGATTCTCGACGGAACCGATGCGGTGATGCTCTCGGGCGAAACGGCGCTCGGCGCCTATCCGACGGAGGCCGTTCGCACGATGGCCAAAATCGCGCGCGAAGTCGAACAGCATTATCCGCACGCCTCGCTGCGCGACCGCCGGCTGGAGAACTTCGCGCCGACGATCGCTTCGTCGATCGCCGAAGCCGCGACCCGGGCGAGCGCCGAGCTCAAGATACCGTTCATCGTCACAGGTACGACGACGGGCAATACGGCGCATCACATCGCCGCCTTTCGGCCGCAGGCGCGCATCGTAGCGCTGACGCCGGACGAACGGGTCGCCCGCCGTCTAGCGCTGCTATGGGGCACGGAGGCGCTGCTGATCGATCCCTATTCCTCGATCGAGGTCTTGCTCTACATGACCGAGCGTCACATGGTGCGCGAAGGCTTGGTGCACTCGGGCGATCTGATCGCATTTACGACGGGAATGCCCGTCGGTTCCGGCGGCACCAACGTCCTCAAGATTCACCAGATTCCTTAACTTAGGCTCGTTTCAGTAGAGCGCGTGCGTGGCGCAACGCCGCGTCGTGCGCCTCGCCGGAAAGCATGCGCGCGATCTCAACCTCACGCTCTCCGGTGGCGCCGATCGCGCGCACCGCGATCGTCGTCTGATCTACGCCCTCGAGCTTGTCGAGGACGTAGTGGCGATCGGCCCAGGTCGCGAGCTGCGCGACGTGCGTTACGCAAACGACCTGCTCGCGCCGCGCCAGTTCGCCGATCCGCGCGCCGACGGCCGTCGCGGTCGCGCCGCCGATGCCGGCATCGATCTCATCGAACACGAGCGCCCCCTGTGCCTCTCGCACTCCCGCGAGCACTACGACTAGGGCGAGGAGCACGCGCGACAATTCGCCGCCCGAGGCGACGCGCGCAAGCGGTCGCGCCGGCTCGCCGGGATTCGCTGCAAAGAGAAACTCCACGCGCTCGGCGCCGCGCGCACCGATCCGTTCGAGCGGTTCGAACGCCACGTCGAAGCGAGCCGAGCCGAGTGCGATTTCGGCGAACTCGGCGGCGACGCGCTTACGCAACGCGGCCGCGGCTTTCTTGCGCAGCGCGGTGAGCGAGGCGGCGGCGGCGCGCAGCTCCGCGCCCGCGGCGGCGGCTTGCTCATCGTACTGGGCGATCAAACGATCGCGGCCCTCATACTCCTCGATCGTCTGGCGCGCGCGCTGCACGAACGCGATCAGCTCGTCGTAGCCGCCTCCGTATTTCCGCTTCAATCGATCGAGCAGATCGAGGCGCGCGTTAATCGATTCGAGCTCGCTCGGATCGAAGCCGGTCGCGTCGAGTGCTCGGGCGACGTCTGCCACGAGCTCCCCGCCCTCGGCCTGCAGCGCCGCCGCCCGCTGCGCCATCTCGCTCAGCTCGGTGCTGAAACTTCCGACGCTCGAAAGCGCAGCACTCGCCGCACCCACGTTTCCGATCGCTCCAAACTCCTCCGCCGCGAGCGCTTCGCGCGCGGCGTGCAGGGCCGACGCGATTCGTTCGACGTTATCGAGATAGCTGCGGCGTTCCGTGAGGCGCTCGACCTCTCCGGACTCGAGCCGAGCCTCGTCGATCTCGCGCGCCGCGAAACACGCGTCGTCGTATCGTTCGCGCGCGCGCCGCTCGTCTTGCGTGAGACGCTCGAGCGCCCGCGCCGACTCCTCGGCTCTAGCGTGCGCCGAGGCAACCGCGTCGCGCGACCGAAGCGCGGCTTCGCCCGCGAACCGGTCGAGCAGCTCCAGGTGATACGCCGGCGAGAGCAGGCGCTGAGCTTCGTGCTGTCCGACGATCTCCGCAACGGAGTCGCCGATTTCGCGAACGTACGCGGCGGTCGCGGGCCTTCCGTTCACTCGCACGCCGGAGCGCCCGGCGTCCGTCATCTCGCGCGTGATGCTCGCCTCTTCGCCGGGATCGAGGTCGAAGCCATCGTCCGTTAGCCGCGAGCGCAACGTCCCGCCGGGATCGAACGTAAGAGTAACGACGGCCTTGGCCGCGCCTCGCCGCACCGCGTCGGGACCCGCTCTCGCCCCGAGCGCAAAGTCCAGCGCACCCAGCAGCATCGTCTTACCCGAGCCGGTTTCGCCGGTGAAAATCGTGGCGCCGCCGGCAAACTCGACGTCGGCGCGCGCGATCAGGCCGTAGTTCTCGATCTGCAGCCGTCGCAACATCGCAAGCTCCCGCTTTTAACGGCGAGGATCCTTGATCGAAACGCCCCACAGCATCTTCGCCTCGAGACGCTCCAAGAAGTGCAGCGGCGTTACGCGCGCAAAGTTCACTCGTTTCGGATTGCACCGAATCACGACGCTGGAATCCGGCGCGACGTCGGTGAGCACGTCGCCGTCGCACTCGAGGTGCGCTTGCGCGCTCTCCAAGTCGCTCGTGATTTCGATGCGGGAGGTAATCGGCACGATCAACGGCCGTGAGAAGAGCGTATGCGGGAGCAGCGGCACGACGCCGAAGGCCTCCACGCTAGGCGCGATCAGCGAACCTCCCGCCGAGAGAAAGTAGGCCGTCGAACCGGTCGGCGTCGCGACGCAGATTCCGTCGGCCGCGATGCGCGTCGTTGCGCCCGCGTCGAAGCGCAGGCCGAAGGGCACGATGCGCGAGACTTCGCCCTTCCGCACGACGACGTCATTGAGCGCGAAGTAGCGCTGCCCACCGTATTCCGCCTCGAGCGCAGTCCGCTCGTCCATGAAGAGTCCGCGTTCGACCAAAGCCGGAAGGTCCGAGAGGCGCGGGTCGTCTTCGTCGAGCTCGGTGAGGAAGCCCAAACGTCCCGTGTTGATGCCTAAGAGCGGCACGTCGCCTTCGACGGCGATGCGCGCGGCACGCAACAGCGTCCCATCCCCCCCGACGGTAATGAAGAGCGACGGTGCGGTAGCCGTCATGCCGTCGACGACTTCGAAGCCGCTAGCGCGGAAGTCTGAGGCGACGCGGCCCGCAATCGAGCGCGCGTGCTCTCGCTCCGTATCGACGTAGAGGGCGATGACCTTCCTCTCGATGGCAAGCGCCGTCGTCATAACTCCCCCTCTTCGTCGAGAACGGTCCCGATTCGTGCGTCGTCGATCCGCGTGCCCGTTCGGCTCAAGCGAATCAGAAATTCGCGATTCCCAGCGGGTCCCCGCAGCGGCGAGGCGACCAATGCCGTCGCTACCAGGCCGAGCCGGTCAGCCGCGTCGCGGATCTCCCGCAACACCGCGCGGTGGGTCTCGCGATCGCGCACGACTCCGCCGGTCCCGACTCGCTCTCGCCCGGCTTCAAACTGCGGCTTGACCAGAGCGACGATCGTACCGTTATCGCGGAGGTATGCGACGGCTCGCGCCAAGAGCGTGCGCAAGGAGATGAACGACGCGTCGATCGTTATGAGGTCGAAGCCGTCCGGGAACGCACCGTCGGCGAGAAGACGAAAGTTCGTGCGCTCCATGACGCGCACGCGCGGATCGTTGCGCAGCCGCCAGTCGAGCTGCCCATACCCGACGTCGACCGCCGTCACGCATCGCGCGCCCCACTGAAGGAGGCAGTCGGTAAATCCACCGGTCGACGCGCCGACGTCGAGCGCTTCGGCGCCGCGCGGATCGATCCCGAACGCGGCGAGGGCGCGATCGAGTTTTTCACCACCGCGGCTAACGAACGGGCGCGGCTGCGCGATCTCGACCCTCGTGTCGCGCCCAACGCTCTGTCCCGCCTTCGTCGCCACCACGCCTTCAACGCTGACACGTCCCTCCATGATGAGGCTGCGCGCCTGCGATCTCGTGATGCCGCCTCGCTCGGCCACGACCGCATCGAGGCGCGACGGTCGCTCCTTCACCCCTGCAACGACAACTCCAACAGCCGAAAACCCCCCGCCTCGACGCGCAGCGCCAGTCCTTGCAGGTTCGCGGTCGAAATGACGCCCCCGTACTCCCAGTCGCCCCGCTCGCTGTCGTACGTACGGAGCTGGAAGTGTGACGCCGGCGGCCCCGCCGAGTGAACCGTTATCGGCGTGTTCACCGTGCTGGAGCCGGTGTTGCCGATGAGGATCGCTAGCCCGTCATCGCGCGCCAGCGCGATTACGACCGCGTCCTCCGAAAAGACGCTCACGTTGTCGGAGACGTCGCGATGATAGAGCGCGACGTCCCAGTCGCTGTCGACGTTGGCGGTGGAATAGATCCGATACGCGGCCTGCGACTCGCGCACGATGAAGAATGATAGAAAGCCCCCATGGTAGGGCAGCTGCCGCAAACCCACCCAACTCCAATGCGCCGGAATGAGCGGATTGATGCGCGGCGCCTCAGGCGTGAGCATCACGCCGCACACACCCTCGATCGCCGCCCACAGATAGCGTGGCGGTTCCCACGGGGAGAGGCGCATCCCGTGATTCACGAGGCTCTCGCCGTCGAACCACTCGCTGAACTGGCCTGGAACCGTATTATACCGGCGAGGCGCCTCGCCATAATGCTCGAACGACGAACGCAGCGCGCGCACCATCACCGCGGGATGGTAGCGCGCAGCACCGAAGGCGAACCACCACGTCAACCCGGGCCATATGCCGCCGAGCAGCCCCGAACACGCTGCGGGATCGTAACGCGGATCGAGACGCGAAACGGTGCGCAACCCCGCAGAGCTCCAAAAGTCCCGGCAGTAGAGCCGGCTGATGATCCGGAAACCCGTCTCATCGCTGCAGGCGCGCATGATCACCGGGAAGATCTGATCACCCGTCACGTCGCTCCGAGCTTTGCCGTCGACGTCAACGTTCAGATAGTACAGGCCGTTTTCCGGGTTGATCAGATGGCGATCCATGGCGTCTCTGATTCGGGCGGCGCCGTCGGCGAAATCGGTTTTGTCTTGCTCGAGATCGCCAAGGTTATCGGCTAAGTGCGACGCGGCGCGCAACGCCGCCACGCACTCCGCATTCAGCTCGGTGACCGCTCCGTTGATGCTGTAGTTCGCAATGATGTTGCGCCACCCGGCAATCGCCCAGACCTCTCCGCGCGGATCGCTTGCGGAGCAGAAGACCAGGCCGCGTTCGTCGACCTGCGACAGAATGTAGCGCGCCGCTCGCGCTACGCTCGGATAGGCCTTGCGCAGCCACGTGAAATCGCCACTCGCGCGAGCGTGGTGATTGACGGCTAAGATGTACAAAGGCGTATCGTCGTTGATGTTCAGTCCGTCGTCTTCCACGCGTCCGCTGGTGGCGTCGAAGTATTCCGGAAGCTTGCCGTTCTCATACTGGCGCGTCGCGATGTTGTCGAGCAGATCGCGCGAGAACGACGGTAAGAAGTGGTCGTTGCCGTAGACGAACCACGCGCAATCGCGGACCACGACGTTAGCGTAGGTTCCGGGATCGTTGGTGAACGCGCAGCCGCTCGGATACGTGGCCATTACGCGGCGCATGTTGACCTTGCTCCACAAGGCACCGTGGTTGATCACGGGATCGGGCGTGAGCACGAGGCCGTGCTGAAGCACCTTTTCGAGGTGCGCTTGGGAACGCTCGAGCGCCGGCGATGCCGCCTCGGCAGCGTTGTAGCGACGCAGAGCCTCCGTCTCACCGCTCGCGTATACGCCGATCGTAAAGCAGAACTCGCGCCGTTCGTGGGGCTTCAGCACGATGTCGAGTTGAAGGTGCCCGAGAACGTCGCCTTCGGTCGACGTATCGTTGGATAGATCGTGCAGGTGCGATGGATCGTACGTTCCGCCGAAATCCAGGTCGCTGCCATACTTCGTGGGACGCTCGGACAGTCCGACGATGCGAACCCACTGCGGGCGGCTCGCGTTCGTCGCGACGAGAGCGCGCGCGTTCTCCTCGTATCGGGCGCGTATATCCGCGGCGGTGCTTCCGCGCAGCATCGCCGCGCCGGCAACGCGAAGGTGGTGCGAGACCTTATCGCGGTTAAAGAGCGCGATCGTCACGTAGACGATAGCCGGGTCCTCATGACCCGGCATCCCGCTGCCGAGCGGGAGAAACGTCGTCTCCGAGACGTCGATGATGCTCGCGATTCTAAAGCTAACGCGCTGATATGCGGGGTGAATCTCGAACGTCCGCGCGCCGACGTTCGGGAACAATCCGCTGTACGTTGCGGATGGCCGGTCGGCGGGGTGCCTGTGCTCGTCGGCGCTCACCGACCGAGCGTGCGCGCCGTAGCTGACCAAGAACGTGCCCACGAGCGACTCACCTATTTCGTTCAGGAAAATCCGCTCGATCGCGCCGGTACCCTTCGTGTGGATCCACAACGCGCTGTTTCCAAAGCTTGCGCCCATGCCCAAGTCGGCTTCGGAGATGACGAACGGGGGAAGCGCCGCACAGCCGAGCGATTTCGTGTAGGTCGCCCGAGCTTCGAAACTGCCAGACGCTTCCAATGAAAATCCTTATGCGCGCAACGTCAAAACGGCAGTTCGCCGCCGGATTCTTCCGCGCCGTGAAGCGCCTCGGCCGGCTTAGCCTCAGAAGTCGCCTCGTCGATCTGTGCCTGCGCGCTCTTCAGCAACTCTTCGCATTCCCGCGACAGTACTTTGCCCTCTTTGAAGAGCTCGGTGGCGCGCTGCAGCTCGACGGTTCCACCCTCCAACTCCTTGACGATCGCCTCGATGCGAGCGAGCTTCGCTTCGAAGGTCTGAGGCAAACGAGTGCTCATCGTGGGTGCACCGATTCCACGCGTGCATCGAACGTCCCGCGGCTCACGCGAGCCGTCACGACGTCGCCCGGAACCAACGCCGCGGCCTCGCGAATGGCGGCGCCGTCTTTCGTGACGATTGCATAGCCGCGCGCGAGCGGACGCGTTGGATCTTCGCCGTCCAGCGATGCGCGCGCGAGTTCGAGCCGGCGGGCGTAGCGGTCCAGCCCACGCGCCGACCACCCCGCCAGCCGCGTGTTGGCTCGCACCAAGCCGACGCGCCATTCGGCCAGTCGAGCTGCGGGACTGAGCTTTTCCAGACGGCGCTCGAGTGCACGGGTCCGATCGAACGCGCGACGGACGTACGCTATCGCGGCTCGGTGCAGTCCTAGCTCCTCGAACCGCAACCCTTGAGTCTTCTCGGCCAGTGCCGAGCGATATCCACGCTCCAATCCGGCCCGCGACGCGCGCAAACGTTCCAAGGCGCGCCGCCACTCCTGCGCGAGATGTACCGCCGCCGCCGTCGGCGTCGCCAGCGCGAGATCGGCGACCTCGTCCGCAAGGTGGAGGTCTCGCAGGTGGCCGACAGCGGTTATCACGGGATGCCGCGAACGCAGGATCGCGCGAACGACCGCCTCGCGATTGAAGGTCAGGCGATCGTCGCTGGAGCCGCCGCCGCGCGTGAGAACGATCACATCCACTTTCGCGCGTGAGGCGCGATCCATCGCCTCGGCAACCTCGATTTCGGCGCCCTTGCCTTGCACGCGCGTGGGAAAGAAAAGAATCTCGACGTGAGGTGCGTCGTTGTGCATCCGCCCTTCAAAATCGGCACGAGCGTCGTCGTTGCTCGACACGAGCGCCACGCGCCGAGGGAACGCGGGAATCTCACGCTTCCGGGATGCGTCAAACGCACCCTCGGCACGCAGCCGCACGCGCAACTCCTCGATCTCCGCGGCGAGCTTACCCTCGCCGACCAGAGAGAGCGCGATGGCGCGCAGCTGATAGACGGCGCGGGTTGGGCGGATCTCGATGCTCCCCTCGGCACGCACCGTGAGCCCCTCGCGTATTTGAGGAAAACGCCGCGCCTCGTTGGCGAACGAAAAGCAGCCTAGGATCGCTTCGCCCTCTTTCAGCGTCAGATTCAGGTTGCCGTCTCGCCATCGCTTGATCTCCGTGATCTCGCCGATGATCGCGATTCGCGCGAGCTTGGGATTCTGTGCGACCCACCCTGAGAAGCGCCGCGAGAATTCGCCGACGGAGAGCTCCAGCACGCGGTCGTTATTCATCGAGCCTTACGGCGCGGGCGTCGGCGAAGCCGATTCCACCGGAGTCGGGGCGAGCGTGGGAGCAACCGCCGGCGGCGTCGCGTCGGCAGACGGCAGCGTCGGTTCGGGCAGCGCCGCTGCCGGTTCCACGGGCGCCGCGTTGGTCGAGCCGTACTCTTGCACGGAGCCGCCGCACGTCGATTCGGTTCCTTTCAAGTAATATTCGGTGCCGCGGCCGCAGCCGCTGACTTTCGCGACCTCGTCGGATGGGAAGGGAAAATCGTGCGGCGGCGTGTGGGCAAGTGCAGCCTTCATGAATCGCGCCCAGATGCGCGCGGGAACGTTGCCGCCGTACGACTCGACCATCGGCGTGTAGTCGTCGTTACCAAGCCAGACCGCGGCGACGAGATCGGGCGTATAGCCGACGAACCATGCGTCCCGAAAGTCCGACGTCGTACCGGTCTTCCCGGCAGCCGGACGACCGATGATCGCATTCGGATAGCCGGTGCCGCGCTTGATCACGTCCTCGAAGATCGTTGTCATGATGAATGCCGTGCCGGCACTCACGACGTCGGTGGCCTGCGGAAAGCGATCGTCCAGGATGCTGGTGCCGAGCGAGTCTTTCACGAGGCGAAACGGCGTCGGATCTACGTGCAGTCCCTGCGCAGCCAACGTTGAATACCCGCTGGCCTGATCGAGAACCGTCACGACCGACGAGCCGAGCGCAAGCGAGAGATTCGCCTCCAGCGGAGACGTCACGCCCATTCGATGTGCGTAGTCGATGACGCGATCCAGCCCCACGCGTTCGGCGAGCTTTACCGCCACGATATTGCGCGACATCACGAGGGCCTCCCGAAGCGTTATCGCGCCCATGTAGCTGTGGTCGTCATCCAGCGGCGACCATTGCGTTCCGTCTCCCATCGGGTAACTCACCGGCGAATCGTCGATGATCGTAGAGACGGGCATGCCCGCGTCGATCGCCGCGGTATAGTCGTAGATCTTGAACGACGAGCCGGGCTGGCGGCGAGCCTGCCAGGCGCGATTGAACTGATCGTGCAACGAGAAGCCCGCGCCGCCGACCATCGCGATGATTTCACCAGTGGACGGACGCAACGCAACCAACGCAGCCTGGTGCGCGCCGATCCCTTCCGCGATCGCTTGGTGAACTCCCCAAGTCACCGCCTCTTGGGCGATTTGCTGCATGCGGGCGTCGAGCGTCGTATAGACTTGCAGCCCGCCTTCCTCGACGGCGTTCTTGCCGAAGAGTCGCTCGAGCTGCGCGATCGCGTAGGTCGTAAAGTAGGGGTACCGATAGCCCTGCAAACCCGGAGGCCGTTGCTCGATCAGGCCGAGCGGACCGTCGTAGGCGGCGTTGGCCTCTGCCGCCGTGATATAGCTGCTATCGACCATCCGATCCAACACGTGGCGCTGCCGGTCGCGGGCGAGCGTTAGATTCGAAAAGGGTGAATAGACCGAGGGTGCCGCGACGACGCCCGCTAACATCGCGGCTTGGGCCAGGGTGAGCGCGTCGACGCTTCGGCCGAAGTATGCGTGCGCCGCCGCGTCGACTCCGTACGCACCTGCACCGAGATAGATTATGTTCAGGTAGCGCTCGAGGATTTCGTTCTTCGTATAGTATCGCTCGATCTCGATCGCGAGCAGAGCCTCCTGCACTTTTCTAGCAATCGAAACCTGGTCGGTAAGAAAGAGCCGCCGCGCCAGCTGCTGAGTGATCGTCGACGCGCCCTGAAGCTGCTGATGCGTCAAATCCGCGAACGTGGCGCGCACGATGCCGCCGACGTCGACGCCATGATGGCGATAGAAGTTGTGATCTTCGTTCGCGATGAATGCGTCCCGGACGACCGACGGAATCCGCGAGATCGGAACCCAAACGCGGTTCTCCTTGTAGACCGACGCGAGCTGCGTGCCGTCGCGAGCGAAGATGCGGGTCGTGCTAGCGGGCTGGTAGTCGGCCATGCGGCTGATGTCGGGGAGATTGCGAGCGTACGCAGCCACCATGCCGGCGATGGCGCCGGTCGAGAAAAGCACGAGCATCAGCAGCGTTACGAGCAGACTGCCCCAGAAACGACTCATCCGGCGACGCCGGCCGGTTTTACTTCGCATGCGCTACGGCACTCAAGACCCCGTTGACAAACCGCCCCGAATCCTCGGTCGAGAAGCGCTTGGCGAGCGCCACGGCTTCGTTGATCGCCACCGCAGTGGGAGTATCGGGGCGACAGCGGAGTTCGAACGTAGCCATCTCCAGCAGCAGCCGGTCGATCGTCGGCAGCCGTTCGATCGCCCAGCCTTCGAGCAGTGGACCAACGATACGATCGGCCTGCTCGGCGTATTCGAGCGTGCCCAGCGCGAGCTCCTCGACGAAAGCGCGCTGCTGACCGTCCGAGTCGTCGCCGACGATTTCGCTGAGCGCCTCGCGCGGTTCGCGGTCGCCGATGACGACGGAGTAGAGCACTTGCAGCGCCTGTTCGCGCGCGGCCCGCCGCGACGTCACGGGTGGGACGGCTCCTTGAGCAACAGTTCGATGTCGTACCGTCCAGCGCGGAATTCCGCGGACGCGAGGATTTCCAAGCAGAGACCGATCGTCGTGGTAACCCCTTCGATCAACGTTTCGCGCAGCGCGCGTTCCATCCGCGCGATCGCGACTTCGCGCGTGTCGCCGAACGCTATTACCTTCGCGATCATGGAATCGTAGTATGGAGGTATCGTCGCTCCGGCATAGAGATGCGTGTCGACGCGGATGCCCGGTCCGCCCGGAAAGACCACCTTCGAAACGGTCCCCGCCGCCGGCGCGAAGTTATTGTGGGGATCCTCGGCGTTGATGCGGCACTCGATGGCGTGGCCCCGGGCGACGAGATCGCTCTGTGTGTATCCGAGCGGTTCTCCCGCCGCGATGCGAATCTGTTCCTTGACCAAGTCGATGTTGTAGACCATCTCGGTCACGGGATGCTCGACTTGAATGCGGGTGTTCATCTCCATGAAATACACGTCGTCGCCTGCGGCGAGAAACTCCAGCGTTCCGGCGTTGGTATAGGCGACGTGGCGCGAGGCGCGCAGCGCCATCTCTTGCAGCGCGTTGCGGGCACCCGCGGAGAGATGCGGCGCGGGCGTCTCTTCGATGATCTTCTGATGCGACGGTTTTTGCACGGAACAGTCCCGCTCGCCGAGGTGAACGAGATTGCCGAACTCATCGCCAAGCACTTGCACCTCGATGTGGCGCGGCGCCTGAATGAGCTTCTCGATGTAGAGGCGACCATCTTTGAAACTCGCCTCGGCCTCGGCGGTCGCGCCGGCGTAGGCGCGCTGCAAATCGCTGGCATCGTGAACGACGCGCATCCCCCTGCCGCCGCCGCCTGCCGTCGCCTTGAGCAAGACCGGGAAGCCGATCGCGGCGGCCGCCGCCTGCGCCTCCTCGGGCGAACCGAGTATGTCGGTTCCCGGCGTCGTCGCGACGCCGGCATCCTGAACGATTCGCTTCGCGGTAGCCTTGTCGCCCATCAGCGCGATGACGCTCGGCTTGGGACCGATGAACGTCAGGCCGTGATCGCCGCAGATTTCGGCGAACCGGGCGTTTTCGGCTAGGAACCCGTAGCCGGGATGGACCGCGTCGCAGCGCGTGATGAGCGCGGTGGAGATGATGTTCGGAATGTTGAGATACGACCGTCCCGCCGGCCCGGGACCGACGCAAAACGCTTCGTCCGCCTGTCGAACGTGCAACGAATCGCGATCGGCTTCCGAAAAGATAGCCACGGTCGCGACGCCGAGCTCCTGACAGGCTCGGTTGATGCGAAGTGCGATCTCGCCCCGATTGGCGATCAATACTTTACGAAACAAATCAGAGACTCGCCACTAGGTACGCGCCACGAGGAACAGCGTCTGCCCGTACTCGACGGGCGCCGCGTCGCCGGCGGCAACGGAGACGAGACGCCCGGCACCCATGCTATGTATGGGCGTGCGAATTCCGAGCGCTTCGATATAGCCGAGCTCGCGATCGCCGTCGAACACGTCGCCTTCGAGCGGTGCCGGACGGCTGAGGTGAAATATCCCGACGAGGTCGGCTCGAATCGAATCGACTTTCGGCGGAGTCTCCGTCACGATGCGATCGAGCGATCCAAACGGCGCGACGGCGTGCCGAGGCCGGCGCGCAATTTCAATCTCTCCGTCAGGGCGTTCGATTCGCACGCGCACCGCCTCGCTTTCTTCAAGAAAGCGCGCGAGCGCGCGGATGCGTTCGCCCACCCGATCGGATCGCTCTTGAGGCATGGGCCTAACGCTTTCGCACTATGAACCGACGGACCTTGGGCTCTTGTAAAGTTCGACGCCCATGCGTTCCACCGGAGGGAGCGCGTCGCGCAGCTCCCTGAACCGGCCGTCGATCTCGGCCAGCGGAACGAGCACGAAAGCGCGCTCGTGCAAGTGAGCGTGCGGCACGCGAAGATCGGGCTCGTCAATTTCGAGATCGTCGTAGAGCAGCAGGTCGAGATCGATGACTCGCGGTCCCCAACGCTCCGTTGCCGCGCGGCCCATGTTCTTTTCGACTCTCTGAAAGGCAGCGAGTAGATCGCGCGGCGATAGCTTCGTCGCGAGCGAGATCACGACGTTGGCAAACCAGGGCTGGTTTGGGTTGCCCCAAGGTTTGGTGCGATAGATCGAGGATTGCCGAACTATCGCTCCCAACGCGCTGGTCGCCTCGAGCGCCTGCTCGATGTTCGCGATCCGGTCGCCGAGGTTCGTGCCGATGCCGACGTAGGCTCGGTGCACGCTACTTAACGTCTGGGATTGGCGCGTGCGAGCGTCACCGCGGGTGTTGCGCCATCGAGGATTCCCGGCTTCGCAATCGTGACCTCGGCGCTCGCGACTCGCCGGTCGTCGAACGCGGCAGCGAGCAGATCTGCCGCGAGGCGCTCGAGCAGCGCGTACGACGTCGTCGCGACGGTTCGTACGAGACGTTCGTGGAGGGCGGCGTAGTCTAATGTGTCGCTCAGCTCGTCGCTCGCCGCCGCGCGCCGCAGATCGATCTCCAGCGTGACATCGATGTCGAACGGCTGCCCTCGCTCGCGCTCGGCCGCATCGGCGCCATGGCGCCCGTAGGCGCGTATGCCCCTCAGATTTATTCGATCCATCCCGATGGTCTCCAATTCCGCACGACTGCATCGGCGACCGCAACCGCGTCGCGAGTTGCCGCGACGTCGTGGACGCGCACGATGTCGATGCCGGCCTCTACGGCAAGCGCGGTCGTGGCGACGGTCCCGAAGATCCGACCCGCCGGCTCGCGCCCCGTTAGCTTTCCGATCGTCGATTTGCGCGACGCTCCGACCATCGTCGGAAAACCGAGCGCGACGAGGCGTTCCAACGCCCCGAGCAGGGCGATGTTCTGATCTGCCGTTTTCCCGAAGCCGATGCCGGGATCCAGGACGATGCGGTCCGGCGCGATGCCGCGCGCGACCGCGCGCGTTGCGCAATCTTCGAGATAGCGCAGCACCGCATCCACGACCGAGGCGTGGTAGGCGGTACCGGCCTGGTTATGCATCGCTACAATCGGCATACGCAGCTCAGCGGCGACATCTAGGAGCTCGGCGGGGGCTCCCCAGACCGAGTTGACGATCTCGGCACCCGCGGCGTGTGCCGCCCGTACGACGACGGGCTTGTAGGTGTCGACGGATATCGGCGCGTCGGGAAGCTGCGCCGCCACGTTTCGAATCACGGGAACGACGCGCTCCGCTTCCAGCGCTTCGGTCACCCGGCGATGTCCGGGGCGCGTCGACTCGCCGCCGAGGTCCAAGATATCGGCGCCGGCTCTCCACTGCGTTATGGCGTGGGCGGTCGCCGCATCCGGTTTCTCGACTCCATCACCCGAGAACGAATCGGGCGTAACGTTGACGATTCCCATGACGTACGTACGCTCGCCCCAACGCAGCTGCGCGTTGCGCAGAATCAATGAACCGCGGACGGCACGAACCATTGACGTACGTCTGCGACGAGGAACGTCGAGCCGGTCACGACGACGACGTCGTCGACCGTCGCCGTCCGGCGCGCTACGGTCAGCGCCTCGATCGGATCGCTGATCGCGCGACCCCAGCTGCGAAACGATTCGGCGATCATCGCCAGCCGCTGCGGTCGAATCGCGCGGCGTCCGGATGCTGCGAACGACGTGAACGTGAACGTCGACGGCAGCTCCGCCAGGACTTCCAGAATCCGGCGCGCATCCTTGCTCTCGCCGATCGCAACGACGTAGTGGATCCGGCGCCCGGGGAAAGACTCGCGCAGCGCCGCAACGAGTGCCTCGGCCTTTTCTACGTTGTGCGCGACGTCGAAGACGACGTCCGGATGTGCAGAGAAGCGTTCCATTCGACCCGGAATGTCGAGCTCTTCAAGGGCGCGGGCGGTCTCGGCGCGCGTCGGACGCAGATCGTCGTCGATCCGTTCTAAAACGGCAATAGCGGTTGCGGCGTTCGCGCGCTGGAATCCACCGAGCGTCCGCAATCGGAGTTCTGCGGCCGCGCGTCGCGCCGCCTCGGAAACGTACACGAGCGGCGCGCCGACCTCGGCCGCATATCGCTCGATCACCGCTAGCGCGGTCGCGGGCACGACGGCCAACACCAACTTGACACCGGGTTTCGCGATGCCGGCTTTTTCGAAAGCGATCGCTTCGATTGTCGAGCCGAGCACGTCGGTATGGTCGTAGCCGACGGACGTGATCGCAGCGACCATGGGAAGCACGAGGTTGGTCCCATCGAGCCGCCCTCCGAGTCCAACCTCGATTACGGCGACGTCTACGCGCTCGTCGGCGAAGTAGACGAACGCGAGCGCGAGCAGCGTCTCGTAGTACGTCGGCCGGCCGAATTGCGCTGCGGTTCGCTCGATCGCCGGCATCATGGCGTCGAGCAGCGCGGCGAATCGCTCGCGCTCGATCGGCGCCCCGTCGATTCGCGCGCGTTCCGTCATAGCGTGCAAGTGGGGCTTGGTGTGGAGCCCGGTCCGCTTGCCCGCGGCCTGCAACGCGGCGGCGATCATCGTCGAGGTCGAGCTCTTCCCGCTCGTGCCTCCGACGTGGACTGTGCGATAAGCTCGATGCGGATCCCCCAACTCCCGCAAGAGCGCGCGCATCCGGTCCAACTTGTACGAAGTTCGCCGCGAGACGACCTCGTCGATCGTGTCCAGCAGGTATTCTTGGGCCTGCGCGTAGCTCGTGATTCTCATCCGTCGACGTTTTTATCGGCTAGGAGCTCAAGCGCATGCGGCAGCACCGGCAGCACGACGTCGAGCGCTTCCGCTACCGCTTTCGGGCTTCCGGGGAGATTGATCACGAGCGTGCGATCCCGCACTCCCGCGAGCGCGCGCGAAAGCATCGCGGTCTTCACATGGGGTATCGATGCGGCGCGAATCGCCTCGGCGATTCCCGGAACCTCGTAATCCAGAACGGCGGCCGTCGCCTGTGGCGTCCGGTCGCGCGGCGAAAGCCCCGTGCCTCCGCTGGTAATCACGAGATCTGCCGCCCGCGAGTCGGCGAGCTCGATCAGTTGCGCTTGCAGCGCGGCGGGGTCGTCCGGAAGAACGCTCTCGCGTACGATTGAATAGACGCCGCCGAGCCGATCTTTCATCACCGGAATGCAGCCGTCGGGGCGAACCCCCGAAGCGGCCCGGTCGGAGAGCACGATCAGCGCGACCTTAAAGCTCATCTCGTTGCGACCATGTGCCGCTTTTGCCGCCGCTCTTAGAGCGCAGACGCAGCGATTCGATCGTGATCCCCTTGTCGAGTGCTTTGGCCATGTCGTAGATCGTAAGGGCAGCAACCGCGGCGGCAACCATGGCTTCGAGCTCGACGCCGGTCTGCGCCGATGTTCGGGCCTCCGCGTCGACGCGCAGCGCGCCGTCTTCGCGCCATTCGAAACGCACGTCGACGCTGCCGAGCGGCAGGGGATGCGCGAGAGGAATCAGCGTCGCCGTCCTTTTTGCGGCCATGATGCCGGCGATTTGAGCGGCGACGAACGCGTCGCCCTTTGGCAGCGTGGCCGCGCGCAGCGCGGCCGCGGCGTCGGGATTCAGGCGGACGATCGCCTCGGCGCGCGCGTAGCGGGCGGTAACGTCCTTGCCGGAGATGTCGACCATGGCGATGCTGCCGTCC
This sequence comes from Vulcanimicrobiota bacterium, assembly GCA_963759245.1. Lineage (GTDB taxonomy): Bacteria > Vulcanimicrobiota > Vulcanimicrobiia > Vulcanimicrobiales > Vulcanimicrobiaceae > Cybelea. The sequence continues at coordinate 1,916,898 of CAVWYN010000003.1, forward strand.
GAAGCGACGTGCGAGGGTTTCATCGGCGCGGCGCGCTTTGAAACCTAGCCCAAATCAGGCAAAGCAGCGCGAGAGCCCAGAGAACGACCAGGTGCGTGACGTGATGTTGGTGCTGTGGGCCCGATTCCGTCAAGAAGTTGATCTTTCCCAAGCCATACAGGATGCCTAAGACGAAGAACACGACGGCGAGCACGATGGCGATGGCTCTCATGTGATTACTCCTCTTCGCGCGAGAACGAGACAGACCACCCCGACGATAACGCAATACCAGCCGAACGGACGCAAGTCGTTCGAGCGAAAATAACGCGTTAAGAACGCCACGGATAGGTATGCGGCGATGCCTGCCGCGATCCCGCCAACGAGCGCCTGGACGAGCACGACGTGAGCGTCGGGCACGAAGAGCTTCGGGATCTCCAGCAGCGCGGCCGCGAGAATAACCGGCGTTGCGAGGAGGAAAGAAAAGCGCGCCGCGTGTTCGTGATCGAGGTCGCAGAGCAGGCCCGCGACCATCGAGATGCCCGATCGCGAGATGCCGGGGAGCAATGCCAGGGCCTGTGCGAAGCCGATGAAGACGCTCGCCGGATAGCTCAAACGCTCGATCGGTTTGCCGGCTCTTCCGATCGCGCCGCCTTGATGACGCCGCAGCGCCTCACCGGCGAACATCACCAGCCCGTTGATCAGCAAGAAGAGCGCGGCCGGCGCGGGGGAACCGAACAATCGCCGCACCGGAACCTCGAAGATGAAGCCGAGGATGCCGACCGGAATCGTTCCTACGACGAGCCGCCAGCCTAACCGTTCGTCGCGATCGTCGCTCAATCGGCCGCGCACCAGGCTCGCAAAGATCGCGCGCACGATTCCATACCACTCCGTTCGATAGAATACGATGAGGGCGAGCGCGGTCCCCAGATGAAGCACGACGACGAATGCGAGAAACGACGCGCTCGAACGATCGACGTTGTGCCACCCGAGCAGCGCGGGAACGAGAATTGTGTGACCGAGGCTCGAAACCGGGAAGAGTTCGGTGATACCCTGCAACAGCGCGAGCACCAGCGCTTGAAAGAAGGTCACTTAGAGAACCTCTGAAGAAGTCGCTGCACCGATCGCAGCGAGCAGTTTTGCCGCAGATCGCGACGCGCCCGAGGAGCATAGTGGAGCCCTACGCGACCGAGGGCGCAACAATGATATGCGGCAAACCTGCCGCTGCCCGAAGGGTTTGGCCGCAAAACCGCCATCTGCGTTGTCGAAGACTCGGTCACAGACTGCTTCGAGTATGCTCCCTCGCCTTCTCCTAGCATCTGGCGGTTTTGCGGCTCAAACGATCGGTACGTGGACTTCTTCAGAGATTCTCCCATATTACCACGCGAAGAACTTGACGCTAAAGGTGTACGTGCCGGCGACCGGCTTGCAGTCGTGAAGCGCGGGCGTGTACCGCGCATCTCGTGCCATTGCGACTGCGACGATATCCAGCGACGAGTTTCCCGTGCTCTGCGTGACGCCGGCCCCGGTAACTTGGCCGTTTTCGTCGAGCTGCACGCGCACCATGGCAACGCCGCTCGTGCCGTTGGCTCGCGCGGCGGGCGGGATGTCGGGCGGCGACGGCGAGGTGGCAACCGCGGCGTCGGCATTGCGCTGACTGCAGGCGCCGGCCACGGTCGCGACCGGCGAAGGAGTCGGCGCGGGGGGCGCCGGCGTCTGCGGGGCTGAGGTACCGCTTCCCGGGCCGGCGGGAGCTTCACCCTTGCGGCTTCGCGGCGGCGCCGAGCTCACGGCGCGGGGCGCGGGCGTGCGGTTGGGCCGCGGGGGCGGCGGCGTCACGACCTTCGTCACCGCGATCGTCGCGGGACGGCGCTCGATCGAGACGACCTCAGATTGACTCTGCGGAGTGGGTAACGGCGGACGAAGAATCACCGCGACGAACACGTGCACGAGCAGCGACAGCGCGAACGCAATCAGCAGCAAACGCGGAATGCGCTTCATGCCGAGACACGCGGGAGGAGATCGGAACCCCTAGTCGGGTTGGAAATCGGCGCGGAAGAGATAGTTCCCCGTCGTCGGGCTGCACTGGACGAGCTTCGGCGAGTACGTCGATTGACGAGCCGCGCGCAGCGCCGCCTGATCGATCGCCATGTTGCTCGAGCTCTTGTAGATGCTCGCGCCGACGAGATTACCGCTCGGACCGACCGTCACTTCGACTTCCACGGTGACCGAGCCAAGGCCGAGATCGCGCGCCGAGTCCGGATAGTCCGGCTGGACCGGATTCGTCACCGACGCCTCGACATTAGGATTCGCGCACGCCGGTTTCGGCGTTCCCTGCGGTCCCGCCGGCGCAGGCGGTCCGGTCCCCTGACCCTGCGGGTTGCCGTTTTCGCTGCCCTGATTCGGCTGCTGGTGGGTGTTCTCCGTGGAACCCGTCCTTGAGTTGTTGGTCGTTTTGACGAGGTTCACTTTGAGCTTTGGCTGGAGCTGCTGCTGTTGGTGCGGCGGCGGCGTCGAGTTGGGCGGAGGCGTCGGTGTCGGAGGCGGAGTCGGCGTCGGCGGCGGCGGCGTGTGAACGATCACTTTACGGATCTTCGACACCGACATCTGCTCGGGACCCTGCTGCTCGTTGTGCTTCGTGAAATTTGGTAAAACCGAGCCGATCGCCAAGTGCGCGACTATCGATATCACGAACGCTAAGCCGATAAAGCTCCGAACCCGTTCACCCGTCGTAATATACGGAGAGCCGCGCGTTGCCATGGACTACGGGGTCGCTCCCTGGGGCGTGCCCTCGACGTGGTTGGCGAGCCCGAAATCGGTGAGATCCTGGGTCTTGGCGGCATCCATGACCTGAAGGATCACCCCGTACGAAGCCTTCGGATCCGCCTTGATGATGACGCTCTTGAACTTGTGGTCCGTGGCCTCCTGAAGCTGCGCGAACGCCGCCTTCGCGTCCGGAATACTGACCGTGTTGGAACCGATCTGCACGTGATCGTGCTCGTCAACGATCACGACGATCTGCGACGGCTGAACCTTGTCTTTGTTGTAAGCGTCGGGCAACTTCGGCTCTTTGGTGACCGAGGCCAAAATGATGAAGATAATAAGGAGGACCAGCAGCACGTCCGTGAACGGCGTGATGTTGATCGTCGACATTACCTCATCTTCACCTCCACCGGTGGAAACGGCCACGTGCTATTCCCTCCTAAGACGTTACGAAGCCGACGTCTTCGAGATTGGCGTTCTTCGCAGCATCCAAGATGCGGATGATCACCCCGTACGGCGCCTTCGCGTCGGCCACGATCGCGACGTGATGGTGCGGCTTCTTTTTCGATGCGTCGTATATCACGCGATAGATGCCGTTTTCGTCCGTCTTCACCCCGTCGACGAAGATCACGCCCTTGTTGTTGACGTCGACTTCGATGTCTTGCTTGTTCTTGTTTGCCGTCGAAGGGTTGTTGTTCTTGTTGGGAAGCTCTTTTTCAAAACCCGGCGGCGCGACCAGCGCCGCGAGAATCATGAAGATGATGAGCAAGACCAGCAGCACGTCGGTAAACGGCGTGATGTTGATCTCCGCCATCACCTCTTGCTCTTGCTGTGCCGATAGCAGTCCCATGCTGGCGCCTCGCGGGCCTTACTTACCGGTCGCTCTCGTGGGCTGATAGAGCTCGGTCGGGATCGGCGCGCCGGTGTTGTGAAAGTGGAGCATCTCCGCGAGCTGGTTGGCGGCGACGATCATTTCCTGGTTATAGTTCTTGATGCGGGACTTGAAGAAATTGAAGAACACCACAGCGATGACGGCGATGATCAGACCGGTTGCCGTGGTGATGAGCGCCTCCGAGACGCCCGCCGCGACGACGGCCGGCGTCGAGTTGCCCTTCAGCGCGATGTCTTGGAACGCCCGGATGATGCCCAAAACCGTTCCGAACAGGCCGACGAACGGCGCGATGACGGCGATCGTGCCGATGATCGCCAAGTTGCGCTCGAGCGAGTTGAGGTGCTCCATCAAAGCGATCGAGAGCGCGTCCGTGATGTCGGCGCGATTCTTCTCGCCGCGGCGGAGCCCGAACTCGAGAATTCGCGGAAGCATTCCGCGCTTATTCTTACAGATCGCGATCGCTCCATCGAGATCGTCTTCCGAAACTTTCGTTCCGATCTGACGCAACAGCCCTTTGGTGTCGGCGTGCTGCATCTGGAAGAAGACCAGACGCTCGATCACGACCGCGAGACCGACGATCGAAATGAGCAAGAGCAGCCACATATCCCAGCCGCCCTGACGCATGAGATCCATAAATCCAGAAAACACGGCTTACAACCCCTCCACTAGACGCTTCCCGCGGCGACCACCGCCCCGTGAGGGCGCGACATTGGCCTACCCCGGCCTAAAGTCCTACTAACGTTAACTGCCGCCACCCGACTTAGCGGAGGGAGCGGCATTGAGGTACTTTTTCACAAACGATTCGACTTGGAGCGCGAGGCCCTCGTTGCCCTCCGCTTTGGCTTGCTGCTCGGCCTTGTCGAGGGCGGCGGCGGCCTTCTTCTTCATGCCGTCGTCGTGACTGGACGCCCACTGCCCGGTGAGTGCAATGCCTTCTGCGAAATTCGCTTGAGCGTCGTTCGGCTTGAGGGCAAGAGCCTTATCGGCGTATGCCTGCATACGCTTGTAATCGGGCTTGTCCATCCTATCAACTACCAACGCGGCTTGCGTATAGGCTGTGACGGCCACCTCGGGGTCGCCGCCGGCGGCCGCCTGATCGAAATCCGTGATCGCCTGCTCGTAATTCTTAGCAGTGGCCGCGTCGACGCCCGCCTTCAGCAGGGTGTTCCCCATCACGCGCCCCGCCAGCGTGCTGCTCGGATCGAGCTGCTTGATCTCGGCGGCCGTCGTTTTCGCGTCAGCAGAATCGTTCGTCTGCAAGTAAGCGTTCATCAGCGCCGCATCGATCGCAACTTTTGCGCTGGTCGGGGTCTTCGGATCGGCGAATGCCGAGGCGCGAACTTGTTTGAGCGTCGCGATGGCATCGCTATATTGCTTGTTGGCCAGCTGCGCCTGACCGAGCGCGTACTTCGAGTTCGTGCTCGGATCGAGTTCGACCGCCTTCTTGGCGTAGGCGAGCGATTGGTCGGGGTTGGTCGCTGCGATGTCGACGGCGGCGCGCGCCAGACTCTGGGCAGCGATAGGTTGGAACTGCTTGCCGATCGTTCCGACTCTAGAGAAAGCGTCGGCCGCGGTTGCGTAGTCGTGGTCGTCGAATGCCGCGACCCCCAACATTTGCCGGAGCGACTGGTCACCCGGGGACGAGAGCAGCTCCGACTGCGCCTTCGCTTTCGCCTGCGAATATTTTCCCGCGCGGACGAGCGCCGCGACCGCCCCGGCCGCCGAGCTCAAGGTGCCGCCGGCGGGCATTCCGCCACCCGAACTTTCGCTTGGCGTACTGGCTACCGACTTGCCGTTGAACTTCAACGTGAAATCGTAGAAGGCGGTCACCGGGGCCGCGCCGCGGTGCGCGGGACGATAGCTCGAAGTCTCGGCGATCTCCATCGCGGCCGCGTTGTCCCCGGGGTTTGTCGAGCTGATGACCTTGATGGCCTTATGCGAGCCGTCGGCGTTGACCTGAACTTGGACCACGACCCGGCCGCTGCCGGCGATCGATTTGGTCGTCGTGCCCTGTCTGACGAGCTTTGCCGGCACGAACTCGTTGGCGTATTGCGCTATGGCTGGCGCTTGCTCGAAGGCGAGGAGCACTGCCACGGCCGGCGCGATCGTTCTAAAGAAACACTTCATCAAATCAAATACCTCGAGATCATTGGCCGAGTCGCTGTTATTCCTCACTTCTAACCTTTTATTCCCCCGGCAGCGCGCGATGCCGTTCGAGCGCCTTGAGTTCTTTGCTGGTGAGCGGTCGAAAGTGACCGGAGGGAAGCCCGCCAAGCCGCAGCGGCCCGAAACGGGTACGCGTCAGCGCCACCACACGATGCCCTAGGGCTTCGAACATCCGCCGTAGCTGGCGGTTTCGTCCTTCGTGAATCGTGACGTCCACGACGCTCGAGTCCCGGCGCGCCGCTACGACGCGCACTTTTGTGCCCGCCGCGCGAAACTCGGGAAGCATCACGCCGCGCTTGAGGCGATGTACGTCTTCGGCTGACAGGCGCCCCGCGATCGTCAGGCGGTACGTCTTCTCCACTCCAAAGCTCGGATGAAGCAGCCTCTGCGCGAGCTCACCGTCGTCGGTGAGCAGCAACACTCCCGAGGTGGCAAAATCGAGGCGTCCCACGGGAAAGACGCGCGGGCGCCGGGGCACCAAATCCGAAACCGTCGAACGCCCCGCGGGATCGCGCATCGTCGTTACCACGCCCAACGGCTTGTTCAGAAGCAGATACGTGGGCTCGGCCGGAGGCCGCACCACTGTGCCGCCGACCTCGATGCGATCGCTCGGGCCGACGATCGTTCCGAGCTCGCGTACAGATCTGCCGTTGACCCGCACGCTTCCGCTCGCGATTAGCTCGTCGGCACGCCGGCGCGACGCGACTCCGGCGCGCGCCAGATATCTATTGAGCCGAATTCCCTTTTCAAACAAGCATTGAGCCGGAAAAAGCTACGCGTACGACATGATGCCGAGGAGGCTTCCGACCGACGAGCGGAGCCATGGACGGCGAGAGCGAGTCGGCGGAGCAGCAGGAGCGAGGCCTGGACGGCCGAGCGACGAGCGGCTCTGAGGCGTCATGTCGTACGCGGTGCAGTTTTTCGGATCAGTATTTTCCGTTGCCGTCTTCGTAGCCGCGCGACATCGAGAGCGCCTCTTTGGTGACCGTCTGGAGGAACTCTTCGTTGGTTCGCGTTTGCACCATCTTGTCGAGGATGATCTCTGTGATGTCGCCGGTATTGAGGACGGCCGTGGCGCGCCGCAGCATCCAGATCTTGCGCATCTCCTCGGGAGAGAGCAGCAGCTCTTCGCGCCGCGTGCCGGAACGCTTGATGTCGATCGCGGGGAACACGCGCGACTCGGCGAGCTTGCGGGTGAGGTTGAGCTCCATGTTGCCGGTGCCCTTGAACTCTTCGAAGATGACGTCGTCCATCTTCGATCCGGTCTCGACCAACGCGGTGCCAACGATCGTCAGCGATCCGCCGTTTTCGATCTTGCGCGCCGCGCCGAAGAACCGCTTCGGCTTATGCAGCGACGCGGTGTCGAGGCCGCCCGAAAGCGTTCGGCCGGAGCTCGCGACGACCTGATTGTAGGCGCGCGCGAGACGCGTGATCGAGTCGAGCAGGATCACGACGTCCTTGCCGAGCTCGACCAGGCGCTTTGCGCGTTCCATGGTCAGCTCCGCGACGGTCGTGTGGTTCTCGGGATGTTCGTCGAACGTCGAAGCGACGACCTCGCCGTCGATCGTTCGCTGCATGTCGGTGACTTCTTCGGGTCGCTCGTCGACGAGCAGAGCGATGATGTGCGCGTCGGGATGATTGATGGAGATCCCCTGCGCGATATTCTTGAGCAGCGTCGTCTTGCCGGCCTTCGGCGGCGAAACGATCAGCGCGCGCTGGCCTTTGCCGATCGGCGAGAAGAGATCGATAACTCGCGTGGAGAGCTGCGTCGAACGGTTTTCGAGCTTGAAGCGCTCTTCGGGAAAGATCGGCGTCCCCTTTTCGAATACCGGCCTTCCCTTGATCGCTTCGGGGTCGAGCCCGTTGACTTTGTCGACGCGAATCAGCCCGTAATATTTCTCGCTCTCCTTCGGCCGGCGCGCTTGGCCTTCGACCATGTCTCCGCGGCGCAACTCGAAGCGGCGTATCTGCGATTGGCTGACGTAGATGTCGTCGTTGCCGATATAGTATCCGGCGCGGCGCATGAATCCGTAGCCCTCGGGCAGGATGTCGAGTATGCCGCTTGCGACCTCGATACCCGAGCGGGCGATCTGCGCCTGCACGAGGATCGTGACGATCTCGTCCTTTTTTACTTTTGCCGGAGCGGGGATCTCGACTTCCAGCTCTTTTGCGATTTCCAGCAGCTCGGTCTTCGTCTTTTCAGAAAGCTGAGCTGCGGTAAGCATCGGAGGCACTTCGACCTGCGGAAGCTGCTCGTGGTACGCTCCGGGATGTTGTGGAAAGTGCCGGCGGCGCGAACGTCGACGCCGTCCGCTGCCCCCTTGCTGAGGCCGCATGTCGTTGAAACGCTGTTCCGTGTTGGGGCGATGTTCCGTTTGCAGAAGAATATCTCTCTCGTAGAGCCGCACACGTCAGGCTTGGACAATCGAGGGCGAGGCGAGGCTGCCTCGCGATCAGACGGTGACGTGAACGTGGGGATGTCAAAAAGTGTCACGGCTGTCAACTAAGCGACCGCGACGCGACGACCACAACTATAGCATAGGGTTACTCGGCGTTCAAGCCGGGCTCAAGCGAGCAGGTCCGCTGAGGAAGGGGCTTCCGGCCGCGTAGAAGCGCAGCCGGCGCTGCGCGGCCTTCGTCACGCCTATTCGCGTGCTGCGCCTGACACGTACTCGTGTCCCGTTTGCGCCGGCCAACCAAAGATTAGGATTCGAGAAGAGATCGACGCCGTCCCACGAGCGGTCGATGGCAAGGGCGCGGCACAGACGGCCCGGACCGCGGCAGAGGTCTTTGACCGCCCGGGTCGCTCGCCGCTTTGCCATCAGCGCCAGGCCCTCGATGGGCTCGAGGGCGCGCACCAGCACACCGGCGCCGTTCCCATCGCTTTCGCTCGACAGGTTGAAGCAGAACGACGTGCCATAAATCTGATAGACGTAAGCGCGATGCGGCGGACCGAAGAGAGTCGCGTTGCGCAGGCTCTTGCCGCTATACGCGTGGCAGGCGGGATCTCCCGGAAGGTACGCCTCGGTCTCGACAATCCGACCGGCCGCCACTCCATCGCTGCTGTCGCGCACCAAAATGCACCCGAGCAGCGCTTTCGCAAGCGCTTGCGTTTCGATCGGAAAGTACTCCGGCGCAAGCCGGGTAAAGGTCATGCCGCAAGATTCAGCGCTACTTCGGCCCGTGCCCTTTGCGTCAAATCGTCAGTGGCCGCGGTATTCAGGCTGAAACTCGAAAGCGAGTTAAGCACGCATCGCAGTCGCACGTAAGATAGTACCAATGCATCCGGCAGCTGGCGGCGGTTGCTGATCTCGTCGACGAGCTGCGCGTCATCCAGCAGAAAATGCGTTTGCCTAAAGCCGCGCTTCAACAGAGCGCGCGCCGCCACCGTCAGCGCCGCGTACGCGCTCGCGCGATCGGTCTGCTGTCCCGACGCGGCGACGCGGAACGTGAGCCGCAAGATCTGATGGATCCCCGCCGCGGTTAAGCGGGCGTACACGACCCCGTTTCCACGCGGACTCGCCGCGTATCCGATTGCCGCTTCCACCGCCCGATCCGAACCCCGCATCGCATCCGCCTCATACCCAGTTTATATCGAACGTATGTTCGAGTCAAGCAATTTGAGCGGGGCGGCCTAGGCTGGCGTACAGCTCCAGAACCCGATCGATCTGGGCGTCGAGGGTGAACCGCTGGGCGGCGCGCCGCGCGGTCGCGGCGGCCGGGGCGTCCGGCCGCTCCGGGACGGCGGCCAACGCCGCGGCAAAAGCCTCCGCCGTCGGCGGGACGATGATGCCCGCGCCGGCGAGCACCTCGCGATTTGGTCCTGCGTCGGCGGCGATGACGTAGCTGCCGGCGGCCAGCGCTTCGGCGAGCACGAGGCCCTGGGTCTCGGTCGTGCTAGGCATAAGGAAGGCGTCGGCGCTGGCATAGAGATCGGGCAACTCCTCGCGCGCGACCGCCCCGAGGAAACGCGTTTGTCCGGCGACGCCGGAGCGGCGCGCGAGCGCGCCGAGCTCCGCGCGAATCGGGCCGTCTCCCGCGACGATCAGCTTCAGCGAAGCGTCGCGCGCCGCGGCCAGGCCGCGCAGGAGCAACTCGATGTTCTTCTCCTTCGCGAGCCGTCCCACGCTGAGCAGAAGCCGATCGCCCGAGTTGACGCCGAGGCGAGCACGCAGGCGCTCGTCTCGATTCCCGGCGCCGAAACGAACGACGTCGATTCCACTCGGCACGACCTCGATTCTCACCCTGACGCCCAACTCGCGAAGCCGCTCCGCCATCGCGGGTGTGGGAACGACGACGGCGTCGGTGAGATTCGCAAACGTGCGCGTGAGCTGCACGGCGGCGAAGCGCGTCGCATTCCGCTCGAACGGCACGTAATGCGCGTAGGCCTCCAGCTGCGTGTGATAGGTGTAAACGAGCGGCATGCCATAGCGGCGCGCGTAGCGCAGGCCCATCCATCCTGTGACGAACGGGGAGTGGACGTGCACGATCGAGAGCCGCTTGATGACGCCGTTCAGGTTTCGGCGGCTCACGAGCGGGAGCGTCAGGCGATATTGAGTCCGCGTCGGCAGTGGAAGTGAAGGCATGCGGAAGACCGGTCCGTCCGCCTCGGCGTAGCCCGGCATCCACGGCGCAAAGCAGTAGACGAGGTGGCCGCGAGCGCGTAATCCTTCGGCTAGACCTTCCACCGAGGCCACCACGCCGTTGAAGACCGGACGGTAGATCTCGGTGAAAAATCCGATGCGAAGGCTTTCCATTCTAGGGAACCTCTGGCTTTTTTCGTGCCGAACCGGCTGGGGCCCGGTGGTCATTCCGCCAAAGCCACAGCGAGGAATTTAAGAAGGTGACTCCTTGTGCCGTATGACTTTCGGCATATTCTCGGTTTGACGCGGGTATGATATATTGCCCGGGTCAGATAAGCCTGCCCAACAGGACAGCAGGCAGGCTCCGAGTGTCTTGGCGTTTCCGTAGGATCCATCACCCCAGCGGCCGCCTTGCGCCGCTTCCAACAGCGACTCGCCGTTCATCGTTTCGTTCCCGCGGGTAGCGAACACAAACCTTGGCGTCGGGCCGGAAAGAAAGGAAATTCGGGTTGATAGGACGCGTGCTCTGCGCCACATTTTTCGTTGCCGCTCTAACGGCGTTTCCAGCCTTTGCTGCTCCGCCGTCGTCCGGCTCTTGGGTCACCGGAGTAACCTGGCATCGAAACGGTCTCGTAACCTGGGAGCGTATCGAGCACCGCTCGCTCGCGCCGAGGACCCTGCATCGAATCACCCCATCCCTGCTTCCCGGAACCTCAAAGATCGTCGCACGCGGAACTCCCGGCATGCTCGAGGTGCGCCTCCGCTATGCCCAACGCGACGGCGGCCCGGTTCGCAGCACGGTCGTCTCGTCGACCGTCGTGCGAACGTCTCGCCCGCGCATCGTCGCCGATGGAATCGGTTACTCCCCGCTCGCCGCGTTTGAAGCGCACGGCGTCGTGCGAATGGGGTATATCGCGCGCGGCGTGCTGGAGATGGTCGCGACCGCGTACACCGCAAGCTGCTCCGGATGTGACGGGATGACGGCGATCGGGCGCCGCGCCGGTTACGGAATCGTCGCGGTCGATCCGCGCGTGATTCCGCTTGGAACGCGCCTGTATATTCCCGGCTACGGTCCGGCGATCGCCGGCGATACGGGCGGCTCCATCATCGGCCATCGCATCGACCTCGGCTTCGACTCCGTTCGCGACGCTATGCTGTTCGGCCGTCGCGCCGTCAAAGTTTACCGCCTGAAATAGCGTATCATTGGGGATGACCGATCCCCGTAAACTTCTCGCCCAAGCGGGAATACGGCCGAAGAAACGATACGGTCAAAACTTTCTCGTTAATGCATCTGCCGCGCGCAACATCGCGCGCCTCAGCCTCAGCGAAGCGAGCGCCGAGAGCCGGTGCATCGAAATCGGCGCCGGCACCGGCACGTTAACGCTGGCGCTTCTCGAACAAGGCGCGAGCGTCACCGCGCTTGAGATCGATCCGGAGCTCGTCGGCGTGTTACGCGCACGCCCCGAATTAGCCGCCGCGCACATCGTTATGGCCGACGCGCTCACGTTTGACTACTCGGAATGGGCACGCGGACAGCGCTGGCTCGCCGCCGGCAACCTTCCTTACAACATCGCGACGCCGCTCATGCTGCGCCTAATCGAGATGCACGACGGTCCCGATTCGGTCACGGTGATGGTGCAAAAAGACGTCGCGCAGCGAGTGACTGCATCGCCCGGCACTCCGGCCTACGGCAGCCTTTCCGTCGCGGTTCAGTATGCGATGAGCGCCAAGCTCGCATTTACGCTCGCGCCGGGTTCCTTCTTCCCGCCTCCCAAGGTACACTCGAGCGTGGTGCGGCTCGTACGGCGCGCGGAGCCGGCCGTTCGCACGCGGGATGAACCGCTCTTTTGGAAGGTCGTCCGCGGCGCGTTCGCGTACCGGCGAAAAACGCTCGTCAACAGTCTGACGCTCGCACTCGATTTCGATCGAGCGCGGATTGCACGAGCGCTGGCATCATGCAACATCTCCCCGGAGCTTCGCGGTGAACGACTCGATCTCGGCGATTTCGCCAAGCTGGCCGACGCGCTGGCCGAAGGATAGTTTCAAGGGTCCTTGGACGTGGTTGATCGCGGGCTCTATTGCCCTGCTCTTCCTAACGTTCTTCGTCCTCAATCTGCTGGTCCATCCGTCGGCGGAGCACCTGACTCCGTACGACACCTACGCCTTGATCGCAATCCAAGTCCTCATCGACGGAGTACTCGTCGCGTTGGTGCTGGCGACGCTGCCGTTCCTCTCACGATTCAGTCTGCGCGACCTCGGCTTTCGCGCGCCGTCGCGCGCCAACGTTGGAACGGCGATCGTCGGCGCCGCCATTATGGTGATCGTCGCCAACGGCACGAGCTCGCTCATCGATTATCTCGCGCACAGCCGGCATCAGCAAGGCGTGGTCGAGATCTTTGCGGGCCTGCACGACCCTACGACGATCGCCGTCTTCGCGATCTTTGCCATCGCGTTCGTGCCGTTCGCCGAGGAGACGCTCTTTCGGATCTTCTACTTCAACATCGGATTGCGCTACGGCGGTTTCTGGGGGGGCGCCGCCGTAAGTGCCGTGCTCTTTGGAATCGCTCACGGCGATCTCTACGCCGCCTTTCCGCTGGCACTCGGCGCCGTAGTTCTCTGCGCCGTCTACTACCGGACGCGCAACGCCTTCGCCTCGATGATCTCGCACGCGCTATTCAATTCGTTCTCGATCGTCGCGCTGCTGTTGGTGCCTAAGATAACCCATTAGATCAGTTGCTTGACGGTTTCGACGACGGCATCGGCATCGATCGCGCTCGTGTCGAGATAGCGTAAGCGGTGACGGAGCGCCGGCGGCTTCGTCGCCGTCGCGGGCCGGCGATCGAAACCTCGATCGCGCACGTAAGAACCGATCAGGTGAATCGCGTCTCCATTCGGCTCGTCGTACCAGTCGGGATGGTGCGCGAGCCACAGGCCGATCGTCGGTACGCCGCCGCACGCCAGCGTGAAGTGCAGCGGACCCGCCGGAATTCCGACGAAGAGATCGATCCGCTGCGCGATGGCCTTGAAGAGCCGCGCGAACGGCTCGTCGACCTCGCCGAAGAGGGCTCGAAAGCCGGCGACGCCCTCACCGAGATCCTCGTCCTCCATCGAGATGAAACGCCAGCGCGGAGATTCTCGGCGCATCGCCGCGACGAAGGCGCGCGCCTCCGAACCGTCTCCCCAGTTCTTACGCGATGCGGTCACGCCGGTTCTCGAAATCACGCCCAGGCGCGTACCGGGCGGCGCGAAACGCGCCAGCCGTTCGTCGACCAATCGCGCTGTGGCCGCCGGCGCCGAAAAGTCGATCGCGTTGAGCAGCGGTCGAGATAGATCGAGCGAGGCGAGCCGCTCCGAGCCGATCAGCAGATGCGCGAGGTTGCGGGCTTTGGTGTGAAACGGATACGCAGTTGACCCCTCGGTCTCCGGATAGTCCGTCCAAAGCGCTACGTCGGGCGCGAAGCGCGTGACCGCATCGTCGAGCGGCGCGGGAAGCGTTAAGTCGACGCTTCTCCCATCGCACTCTTTCAAGGTCATCCCCAGGTGACGCGCGCCGCGTTCCGCACCGTCGTTCGGCGCCCGCGTCCCGCTGAATAGCGCCTGCACCGGCGAGCCCTCGATGAGGCTCACGTAATCGTCGCCGAATCGCGTGATCGCATACGTGTTCGACGGCTCCAGCAACGGCGCAACGACGCCGAAATGAACCCAGTCGCCGAGCCCGTGCGGCCAGTAGATCAGGACTCGCTCGCCGTGCAGCGCCGCAAAGCGCCCGCGATCTTCGCGCATCGCGCGCACGCGCACGAAAGCGGGATCCTTCACGGTTTACCCTGAGCGGAGCCGAAGGGCACGGGCACGCCGCCGCAAAGCCGCTGCGGCATGTGGCCCGCGAGGCTCGCGAAAAACGCCGCCGCATTCGTGTTGTAGGCGGGACACGCGACGAAATTCGGATCGGGATGCGGATCGAGCCTCACCTTGGGGTTGACGGCGGCGACCGCCCAAGCGCCCTCGTCGCTGCGCGGCAACAAAATGGGCGTTTGGGCATCGCGGATCGCCACCGCGCGCGCGTACGCGCTCCAGTCGACGATGTACGGCCAGCGTCCGGGCCGCAGCACCGTGTCGTTGAATATCAGCACCATCACGATGACCGCGCACGCCGGCATGATCCGCGCGAGCCCCGCGTAGCGCCGCGCACCGAACGCCGCCGCGACTGCCGCTGCGGTCAGCAGCGTCGCCGTATAATGCGATCCGACTCGGCTGGCCTCGTAGGTCCACGGCCTCATGAAGACGATTTCCGCGAGCAGCGGCGCCGCGAGCAACAGCCACCAACGGATTGCGACCGGCGCGAACGCAAATGGCGCGAGCAGCAGGAAGACCATAGTGAGTTTACCGCTCGGATCGGAAATCGCAAACGCATATTGCGGCACGCTCGGCGCGGTCCCCAGAGCGCGCTCCGCGAGCCAAAAGCCTACGCCGTTGCAGACGGCGAGCGCGACCAATACGACACCGATGCGCCGGTCCCACCACAACGCGCACGCGACCGCGAACCACAGCACGAAGACTATTTGATCTTCCTTCAACCCCATGAGCAGCTGTCCGGCGATCAGCGCCGGCCACAACCACCTCCTGCGAACAAAGAGCGCTCCGATAAATCCGAACAGCGGGACGAAAACGTTCTCTGAAAAATTATCGAAGGCGACGCCTTGCGCGGATGGCGTCAGCAGATACGCGATCCCGATCAGGTTGGCGGCCCGTGGATCGACGCCGATCTCGCGCGCGAACAACACGAGCGGAATCGCCGCCAGCGCGACGGCGAGCACCTGCACGACGATCAGCGTCTCGGCGCGCGGGAAAAGCGCGACAAGCGGGACTAGCGCCGATAACACCCACGAATCGTGGACCTGAAAATGCGGCCGCCACTCGCCATAGTTCCAGGACGAGCCGTGCCCCAGGTTTACGAAGGTCTGCAGATAGCTGCCGAGGTCGGCGCCATATCGCAGGGCGTACAGTTTGTTTAAATCCAGCGCGATATAGACGGCCGCGAAGACTCCTACCGCGACGTACGTGGTCCGCACGATATTACTTTACGACGCCGCCGGCTTCACTGTAAACGCGTTCGACGATCGCGCGAAGCCGCTCGATGAATTGCGCCGGCGCGAACTTTTCTGCATGGATTCGCAGGCGTTGCGGGTCGAATCGCGCCGCATCGAAGTCGCGCAGAACTGCAGCCAGCGATTGCGCGTTCGGCGCGTCGAAGAACGCGCCCGTCTCGCCTTCGACGATCGTTTCGAGCGCGCCGCCGCCGCGATAGGCGATCGCCGGGCGTCCCGCGGCGGCGGCCTCGAGCGGGACGAGGCCGAAGTCTTCTTCTCCCGGAACGATCGCGGCGCGCGCGTCGCCGAGGAGCTCGTTGAGGCGCGCGTCGGAGATGTACCCGAGCACGGTCGTCGTCGTTCCACGCGCGCGCTCGCGCAGCGCCCGCTCGCACGGGCCGGTTCCGGCAACGAACAGCTTGACGCCGGCGAGCGCGGCCGCCTCGATGGCCAGGTCGATCCGTTTGTACGGTAGCAGCCGCGAGGCGACGACGAAGTAGTCGCCGCTGCCGCTTCCGATACTGAAGCGGTCCACGTCGACGGGGCACGGCAGCACGTCGCTATCCCTTCCGTAGTATTGCCGAATACGTTGTGCGACGTTCTGCGAGTTGGCGACGAAGCGGGTCGGACGCGCCGCAGCCGCGCGGTCCCAAGCGATCAGACGATTGACCATCGGCCGCATGAGGCTCGACCTCACGTATTCGTCGTACGCGAATGCAAAGCGGCTTACCGTATTGATGTAACACACGTGGATCGCGCCGGGCGGAATGCGCACTCCCTTCGCCCACGCGGTCGTCGAGCTGACGATCGCGTCGAAGCCGGAGAAATCGAAGCGTTCGAAGGCGCGCGGATACAGCGGCGCGAGCGCGCGAAAGTACCGGTTCGCAAAGGGGATGCGCGCGAGGTACGAGCGGCGCACGCGCGACGCGGAAACCAGGTCGCCGACGACGCGCTCGTCGTAGAGCGCCGTGTAGACCGGCGCATCCGGCCAGCCCTGCGCGATCCGGGCGAAGACGCGCTCGGCACCGCCGCGCTGGTTCAGATAGTCATGAACGAGCGCTACCTTCATCGCGGCGGACTGCCGCGACTAATCTTGCAGATTGGTGCCGCGGGGAAGTACGAGCGCAATCGTCGGATTGCCGAGATACAAGCGCGCGACGCGCTGCACGTCGTCGGGAGTCGTTGCGGCGATCGCTACCAGCGCGCGATTGATAAAGTCCGGCGAGGAGCTCCCGCGCGAAAAGACCGCGGCGAGCCACGTTCGGGTCTCTAACGTCGTTGCGTCGTTTGCAAATTGGCCGGCCGCCTCCGCCTTGAACTCCTCGATCGAGCCCTGCAGCCGCGAAGCGGCGAGGACGCCCACGACGGAAAGCGCGGTCGCGAACGCCCGGCTCGGGTTGCCGATCAGCCCACCGTTGACGTAGAGCACCAGGTTGGCCGGCGCGCGGTCGTAGGAGTAGACGGTACCGACCGAACGCGATGCAAACGTGGGAGAGACCACGCCCGGGACTTGAGCGATATCGGAGAGCGTCCGGCGTACGAACGCCGCGAGCACGAGCATCGGCCCGAAGTCGCGGCTATCGACGTTCGGAGCCGGATATTGAGCGATCAGCCAAGGCGAGGAGATGTCGCGATGCGCGACGATTTCGTGGGTCGCCCCGTTGAGGGTGAGCTCGCGCACGGGGACGGGCGACGTCGTTCCGGCCGGAAGCGCGTCCGCCAGCGCCGCAAGGGTTCCGGGAGGGAGCGCGTCGAGCCGCCCCGCCGCGCTGACCAACGCTCCGCCGCGGCGATAGAACGCGCGGTAGAACGAGCGCGCGTCGCTGGAAAAGAACTGCGCGAGAGACGCCGGCGTTCCGAGCTCGGGCATCCCCGCATTCGCCTGCCGCGACGAGGCCTCGTTGAGCATGTCGAGGCCGACTTGCAGCGCGACCTGCTGAACCTGCGCGATCTCGCGCACGAGCACGGCGCGCGCATCGCGAACCGTCGTGGGCGAGAAATCCGGCGCCCCAATTGCCGCGCGCAGCAGGTCGACGACGGCGGGAGCGTCCGCGGCGAGAGCCTCGACGTAGAAGCGAACGTCACCCGGATCGACGGTGAAATGAACCGACCCGCCGTGCGCCGCGATGGCCTCCTCGAGGGGCTGCGCCGGCGATCCTACTGGGGTGCGCATGATCGTCTCTGCGACGAGCGCAGCCAAACCGTTCTGCTTCAGAGTTTGCCGATCGAGCCCGGCGCGCACGATGAGGGTAACGCCGACGAGCGAGGCGGCGCCGTCGCTCTGACGAACGATCGTCGTCCCGCCGGTGTTGTCGACGCTTGGCGCGGGGACGACGATCCCGGCGGCGAGCGCGCCCACGGGCAAAGCCGCCATCGTCAGCGCCGCGATGCAAGGCAGCAGGACTGATCTCACCGGGAGTTCTCCTTTTGCGGCGTCGTGGCGACGAGGTCGACGATCACCGGATCGTGCAAATAGCGGCGCACGATTCCGGCGACGTACTGCGGGTCGAGCGAGCGGGCCGACTGTTCGTAGCTTCCATTCGAAATGCCGGGAGCATACTCGAGATTGCCTTCGACGGTATACCAGCCGAGGTTGTCGGAGCGCTGCTGCGGAGTCTGTGTGTCGGCGGCAACGTGATAGAGAAAGGCTTCGCGGGCGCCGTTGAACGTTTGGGTCTCCATCGGCTGCTGCATCTTTTCGAGTGCGTCGAGCACGTGCTGCTCCGTCTGTTTTTCGTTGCTCCCACCGATCGTTACGACCATGACGCCGGGATCGTGCAGGGTGATGAACTGTCCGATGACGAGCGCGTCGCTCTGGGATTCGTCGAGCGCCTTGGAAACGACGCCGGTCTCCTCGCGAAACAGATAGTCGGCGATGAAATCTAGTGCGGTCGCGGCCTTTTCGTCGGCGATGGGGGGCCCGATCCAGGCCAGGCCGACTCCGTCGACCGCTCCGGAAGCAGTCGTCGAGGCCGGTGGGCCGGCGAGTCTCGAGTCATACGGAGAATCCATCGAGCCCGCGCCGCTGCCGTCGGTGACGGCCGTTATGCTCGACGCGTCGACGTTGCCCGCGAGAGTGAGCACGGAGTTCTCCGCCCGAAACGCGCGCTTCGCAAAGGCGCTGACTTGCGCGGTCGAGATGCTGGTGAGCTGCGCTACGGTGGTTGGCAGCGGCGGATAGTGCGCCGGACCGGTTGCAAAGATTTGCCGAAACAACAGATCGTGGAGCGTCGAATCGGATTCGTAGCGTTGCTGTACGCCGAGCACCGCGGCGTTCGCGCGAGCGGTCTTCACGGCCGTGTCGTCCACCGCCGGCGCGAAGTACGCAGCGGTCATCGCGGCGACGATGCGCCGCGCGGCCGCTGCCGGAACCACTGCGGCGACGCCGACAATATCGGGATAGACCTCGAGATTCAGTTCGCCGCCAACGGTGTGCACGAGCGCGTAGAGCGATTTGCCGCTCGCGAGGGGGGCGACGGCCGCGGCTGTCACCGCTAAATGCGAGATGCCCGGCGTCGTGTCGTCGTAGCCCGCTCCGGGTGCGCGGAACCAGAGGCTGATCGCGGCGGACCCGACCGTCGGATCGGAATCGAGCACGTACGTTCCGCCGCGCGGCAAGGAGCCCGTCTGGTGCGCCATCGCTGCGCTCGACGGCGCAGCAAAAAACAGCGACGCGGCCGTGAGCATCGCGGCGACGGCGCTGCGCATCGTCATGCCGGTTCCGGCGAGATCTTCGGCGGGAGCCGCGACGGCTTCTCGGCGCGCTTGGGCTCGTCCGCAACCGGACGTTCGGCCGGCGCATCCGGCGCGGGCGTCGCCTCGACGCCTTTGGTCCGATCGTACGGCCGTCCCTCGAGGATCGCCCTGACCTCCTCGGCTTCGACCGTTTCGTATTCGAGCAGGGACGCGACCATGCGTTCCACTTTGTCCCAATTCTGGTTGAGAATTCGTTTGCCGTCGGCATAGCACGATTCGATGATCTTGCGGACCTCGCCATCGATCTTGCTCGCGACCTCTTCCGAATAATTGCGCTCTTCGCTGATATCGCGGCCCAGGAACACCTGGTGCGCTCCGCGCCCGTACTGGATTGGGCCCAAATCGCTCATGCCGTACTGTGTCACCATCCGACGCGCGAGCTCCGTGGCCTGTTCGAAATCGTTGCTCGCGCCGGTCGTAACGTCACCGAACTTGATCTCCTCGGCGAGCCGACCACCCATAGCCCGCGTGATCATCGCGAGCAGCTCTTCCTTGGTTCGGTTGTGACGATCGTCTTCGGGGAGCGACCACGTAATGCCGAGTGCCATGCCGCGCGGAATGATAGTGACCTTGTGTATCGGGTCGGACTTCTCGCGCACCGCTCCGATCACCGCATGACCAGACTCGTGATACGCCGTCGTCTCCTTCTCTTTCTGAGACATCACCACCGACTTGCGCTCGGGACCGACCATGACGCGATCGATCGCCTCATCGCAGTCAACCATCTCGATCACGCTCTTGTTGCGCCGCGCGGCCAGCAGCGCGGCCTCGTTCAATAGGTTCTCGAGATCGGCGCCCGAGAACCCCGGCGTTCGCTTGGCGAGCGTTTCCAGCGAAACTTCCTTGCCGAGCGGTTTATTGCGCGCGTGGACTTCGAGAATTTTCTCGCGCCCCTTGTAGTCGGCGCGCGCGACGACGATTTGCCGGTCGAAGCGCCCCGGCCGCAGGAGTGCGGGATCGAGCACGTCGGCGCGGTTGGTCGCGGCAATCAAGATGACGCCAGTATTTTGATCGAATCCGTCCATCTCGACGAGCAGTTGGTTGAGGGTCTGCTCGCGTTCGTCGTGGCCGCCGCCCAGGCCGGCGCCGCGCTGGCGCCCGACCGCGTCGATCTCGTCGATGAAGACGATGCACGGCGCCGACTTCTTGGCCTGATCGAAGAGATCGCGCACTCGCGATGCGCCGACGCCCACGAACATTTCGACGAAATCCGACCCCGAGATCGAAAGAAACGGCACGCCTGCCTCGCCGGCGATCGCGCGCGCCAACAGAGTCTTGCCGGTTCCGGGCGGTCCCAGCAGCAGCACGCCCTTCGGGATGCGAGCGCCGAGCGACTGATACTTTTTCGGATACTTTAGAAAGTCGACGATTTCGGCGAGCTCTTCTTTAGCTTCGTCGACGCCGGCGACGTCCGCAAACGTGACCTTCGGACGATTCTCGGAGAGCATCTTTGCGCGCGAGCGGCCAAAGGAGAGCGCCTGGCTACCGCCGCTTTGCGCCTGACGTAAGATGAAAAAGAGCAAGAGGATGGTGATCGCGAGCGGCGCGAGCGTCATGAGGCTGGAGAGCAGACCCGTGTTCGACTGCTGGTCGAAGCTGATCGCTCCGCTTTTGACCTTCTTATAGACTTCGTCTACAAACGTCTGATCCACGTTCGGGACGGCAACGGAATACTTGGTGCCGTTCGCGAGATCGCCGATGGCGTTGAGGCCGGTCGCGTGAAACGACTGGACTTGTCCCGCTTCGAGCTTCTGATAAAAGGCGCCGTAGTCGAGACGGGTCTCCCCTTCACTCGGCTGAACGAACCGTTCGACGATGATGAAGAGGGCGACCACCGCCAGGATGATCAGGATGATTGACTTGAGATGCTTGCTCACCTTTGGGTTAGACCGTTTAATCCTCTCGAAGCTCGGCCAAGTAAGGAAGATTGCGGTAACATTCCTTATAGTCCAAACCGTAACCTATAGCGAAGACGTCTGGGACCGCGAGACCCCGGTACTCGATCGGAACGTCGACCTCCCGGCGAGCCGCCTTGTCGAAGAGCACGCAGGTGCGTAGGCTCGCGGGCTGGCGCTGCTCTAGTAACGCGCGCAGGTACTCCAGCGTGAGGCCCCGGTCGACGATGTCGTCGACCACCACCAGATTTGACCCCGCAACCGGCAGGCTGGCGTCCGCCGCGAGGCGCGTCGCGCCGCCCGTCTTCCCGGACCTGCCGTACCGCTGAATGAAGATGTAATCTACCATGATTTCGCTGGGCCCGTCTGCCTCGCGGGCCAACGCTCGGGCGAGGTCCGCAGTGAGGCAGAGCGCTCCTTTCAACACGCCCAGGAGGAGCAGCGGTTGCCGGCGGTAGTCGGCGGCGATCTGCGCCGCCAAACGCTCTATCGTCGCCGCGATGTCCGCGGCACCGTGGATCTGCGCGCCGATTCCCCGCTCGAACTCCGACACAGTCACTCTTTCCTGATACCACGGATGGAGCCGCGTTCGATTCTCAGAGCGATCCCAGGCTTCATGTGAAAGGTACCGGTTCTGCCTTTTTCGAGGGCGCGCACCGCGGCCTCGACGTGCTCGAAGTCGATGTCACGCAGGCCGTCATCGGCAGCGAGCTGCGCGCGAATCGAGCGCCGAAGCTCCGCGCGCCGCGTTGCATCGAACTCTTCGGATACGAGTTCGGCGGCGCGCGCCACGGCACGATCGAGCCCCGGAAAGAGCGGCCGTAACGCCGCCAGCGCATCGCGCACAGCGTTGCGGCGCAATGCGCGATCCGAGTTCGTGGGATCGATCGCGTAGGGCAGAGACTTCGCGTGGCAATACTCGCGCAAAGCTTCGGAAGTGACTCCGATGATCGGGCGCGCGAGGTCGACGCCCGGTTCGAGTGGCCGGCGGGACTGCATGCCGCCGAGTCCTTGCGGACCGGCCCCGCGCAAGAGCGCCAGCAGGACCGTTTCGCTTTGGTCTTCGGCATGGTGTGCGGTCGCGACGACGCTGCAACCTCGCGCCTTCGCCGCGCGAGCCAGCGCCGCATAACGCAGCGCCCGCAGGCGCTCCTCGCTCTTCGTGCGCGCCGCAAGCGGCAACACATCGAGTGCAATGGAATGCCGCGCGGCCAGCTCCAGGACGACGCATTCATCTTGCCACGACGACGCGCGAGTGCCGTGATCCACGAATGCAGAGAAGAGCGTGAGGCGCATGCGACTCGCCGTTGCGTGCAGCGCCGCGGTCAGCGCGATCGAGTCGGGGCCGCCGCTGCAGGCGACGAGCACGCGCTCGCCCCGATGCAATGCGCCGCTTCTCTCGATCGCGCGTTCGATCGCGCGCTCGGGATGCGCCCCTCTCATTAGTGTCGCGTCACTACCGGCGCACGTGCCTGGCGATTTCGCGTTCGACGTCGCGCTTCGCGACATCCGCGCGTTTATCCCAAAATTTCTTGCCGCGCGCCAGACCAAGCTGAACCTTTGCCAAACCACGAGTAAAATAGAGGCGCAACGGCACGATGGTCAAGCCTTTTTCCGCGACCCGGCTCTGCAGCCTCGCGATCTCCGCCTTATGCAGCAGCAGCTTGCGCGGTCGCGTCGGCTCGGCGTTCGAGTAGCTTCCTTGTTTATAGGGTGGAATGTGCATCCCGAGCAGCCATGCCTCGCCATCACGAAAGCGCGCGTAAGCCTCGTTCAAGCTAGCGCCGCCGTCTCGAACCGATTTGACCTCGGTTCCCGTCAAGACCAAACCGGCCTCGATCGACTCGAGAATGTGGTACTCGTGACGCGCCCGGCGATTGTCGATCGCCGGGGAGTTCTTCGTCATCTACGCAGGTGGTCGTCGACGGCCTCGAGGCGGCCTCGCGACACGAAGCTTCCCTCGGCGTGCGCGAGAACGTTGCCCTCGGCATCGAGCACGCTGGCATCGACGCCGAGCACGTTGCGGCGCTGCCAGGTTACTCGTCCGCACACGTCGATCGGCTGCTCGAGCGGCACCGGCCTGCGAAAACGCACGTTCACCATTGCGGTGACGCCGCGATGGCCGGCGAATCCCGCCGCGTGCGCCATCGCCTCGTCGAGCAGCGCCATCACGATGCCGCCGTGCGCGATTCCGCGCCAGCCCTGGTAGAGCGGCGCCAGCTCGAGTCGCGCGCGCACGCCCTCCCCGTCGGCGGCGCGGTCGAAATGCACGTGCATGCCGATCGGATTGGTCGGCCCACACGCAAAGCAGTTTCCATCGTCGAACGGTACGTCGCTCACGAGTGTCCTAGCGCCCCCGGCTCAAGCGATCGATCAGGTATGCAGGGAGGTTCGCCTCGCGCATCTTGCGCTGAACCGACTCGATCGGATAGTCGTAGCGGATCCACTCGACTCGCTGCCGTTCCGGCTCGAAAAGCACGAGCGAGGCCTGTGGGTTGAGATCCCGCGGCTGACCGACGCTGCCCACGTCGATGATGTATCGCTGCTCCGCCTCCAGGTTCAGCTCGCCTCCGTGCTGCATGTGCTTATGCCCGATCGCGCCGCCCTGGTCGTGCGACCAGTACTCCGCTATGTGCGTGTGGCCGACGAAGATGACTCGCGCATCGGTACGGTCGAAAGCGCCGGCGGCCGCGTCTTTGTCGAGGATGTATTCGAAGTAGTTCACCGGGGCGCCGTGGACCAGGAGAAAATCCGGAAATCGAAGCTCGTACGAGAGCGCGTTCAGCCACGCGCGACTGGAATCGTCGAGCACACCTTGCGTCCAGTCGATCGCGGCCCGCGCGGCATAGTTGAAGTTCTCGACACCGAAGTTTTCGGCCGCAGCGAGATCGTGATTGCCGAGAACCGCGTGCCGCGCGCGCTCGCGTAGCGCCGCGACGCATTCGTTGGGGTTCGGCCCGTAGCCGACCACGTCGCCAAGGGACACGACCACGTCGTCGGGTGCCACGATCGAGAACGCGCGTTCCAGCGAATCGAGATTCCCGTGCACGTCGGAGAGGATGGCGTATCGCATTCTAGGGGCCTACACGAACCTCGGCCGCGACCTCTCGCAGCGCTCGCTCGAAGGTGCGGCGCATCGGCTCGGTACCGGCGCTTACCCTCACGTACCGGTCGAGCGGCGGAGCGCCGGGCTTCCGAATCCAGACGCCGCGCGCGAGCAGCTCGTCCATCACACGCGTCGCGCGCTCTGCCGTCTCGAAATCGATGCACACGAAGTTGGTGTGCGATTCCAGATAGCCGCGACCCAGTTCGCGTGCTACGCGGTAGTAGTCGTCGCGCGCGCGAGCCGTCTCGTCGATCACGTGCCGGCGGAACTCTTCGTCGCCGAGCGAGGCCAAGGCGCCGACCTGCGCGTTGCGATTGATTCCGTAGTGGAGCCGGATCTTCTGAAACGTGAGCACGTTGCGCTCCGAGCTCAACGCGTACCCGATGCGCGCGCCCGCCATCCCGTACGCCTTCGAAAACGTGCGTAACCGGATGAGGCGATCTTCAAAGACCGCGGGCAAAAGCTCGTCATCTTCGACAAAGTCGGCATAGGCTTCGTCAAGGAGCAAGAGGCTGTCGTGAGGTAGGGCTTCGTAGAAGCGCACGATCTCGTCCCGAGGAATGAACCGTCCGCCCGGATTATCGGGATTGGCCAGATAGACGATCCGCGGCGCCTCGCGCCGCGCGACCGCGAGCAGCGCCTCGCAGTCGGGCGCACCATCGTTCCGATACGCAACGAGGATCGGCCGCCCGCCATATCCGATGACATGATAATTGAAGGTCGGGTACGTGCCGCGCGTCGAGAGCGTCGCTTCGCCCGGCGCGACGAAGGCCCGCACCGCTAAACCCATGACGTCGTCGATGCCCGCGCCGACGACGATCTGCTGCGGGCTGCAGCGATGCTTCTGCGCGAGCGCGTCGCGTAAGTCGAGCGACTCCGGATCGCCGTACCATGACAGCCGCGGCAGCTCCGCACGCATGGCAGCGATCGCCTTTGGAGACGGGCCGAAGGCGCTTTCGTTCGCGCCTAAGCGCACGAGTCCGCGCTGGCCGGATTCTCGCATCAGCTGCTCGGGGCCGATGAAAGGCGTCGTCGCGGGAATCGCGTCGACGGCCTGGGTCGGACGAATCAGGGTGTCAGCCTCCCAAGAAGCGGTGGACCGTGACCGTCGTACCGGCGGGCCATTCCATGTCGCGCTCTTCCATAATGATGTATCCGTCGGCTCGCGCCATCAGGCTCACTGAAAACGAGCGCAACGCAAGTGGATGCGCTAGAGCGACGCCTGCATCATCCTGCAGCGCGACGGGAACGTACCACGTCCAGCCCTCGCGGCTGCGCGCCGGCGCTGCCAGGCGCGCCGTGAGCGCCGGCGCGACGATCGGCGCGCCGGTCAGCGCCGCAACGACCGGCGCGGCGACCGCCTCCAGGATCAGCAAGGCCGAGGTTGGATTTCCCGGCAACCCGAGAATCGGCTTGCATCCATCAGCCCCTAAGAGCGTCGGTTTGCCCGGTTTCACGCGTAGACCGCGCACGACGACGCCCGGGCTGGCGATCTTTTCGACGGCACGCGGCAATCGATCGCGATCTCCGACGGAAGATCCGCCGGTGACCGCTATGGCGTCGCACTCCGACAGTGCGGTCGCGAGCGCCGACTCGAACTCGCCGGCTTCATCGCGCAGCGTCGGATAGTGACGCGGAATCGCGCCCATCGCGCGCAGCGAAGCCGCTACCGCATAGCGGTTCGAATCGCGCGTCTGACCGGGCTCCGGTTGCCGCTCGGGCGCTACGAGCTCGTCTCCGCTCGACAGCACGCCAATCGTTGGACGGCGATAGACGGGCACCGCCGTGATACCGAGCGTCGCAAGCACGCCGATCTCCGCCGCGCGAACGCGCCGTTTCGGATGCAGCACGATCTCGCCGCCCCGCATATCGGCGGCGATTTCCACGGTGTTTGCGCCGGAATCGACCGCGCCGTCGACGATAACGACTCCGTCTTCGAGGCGCGCGTCTTCGAAGGGCACGACCGCGTCCGTCCCGTCGGGAAGGACCCCGCCGGTGGGAATCCGAGTCGCCGAGGCATGCGTCGCGGCCGCGCTCGGCGCGACGCCCATTTGGACCTCACCGGCAATTTCAAACCTGCCCGGCGTGGCGCTCGCGACGACTGCGAAACCGTCCATCGCCGAACGCGCCGCGTTCGGATAGTCGCGGTCGGCGACGATGGGCCGGGCGATCACCCGTCCAAGCGCGTCGTCCAGCGCGACGTGCTCGATCTCCAGCGGCGCGACCGCCACACGCGAAAGGAATGCCACGATCGCCTGACCCGGCGGGAGCAGCTTTTCCGCTACGAATCCCCGCGCCGGTAGGACTGGATTTGCGGACTGCATAATGGCGCGCTTCTCCATGCTCGACATCGCTGTAATTCGGCGCGATCCCGACCGCGTGCGACGCGCTCTCGTTCGCCGCGGTCTGGATCCCTCGGTCGTCGACGACCTTCTGCGCTACGACGAAGAGTACCGCTCCGCCCTCACCGCGGTCGAGCGCGCGAAGGCCGAAAAGAACCGCCTCTCCGCCTCGATCGCGCAGGCGCGCGACAGAGAGGCCGCCGCGCGCGAGCTTCGACCGAAGCTCGACGAGCTCTCGCGAACGATCGATGAGTCCGAGGAAAACTCCCGCGCTCTCTCGGCGGCCGACGAGCGTTCGCCGTTGCGCGCGCTGCTCGATAATCTGCCCAACCTGCTCGACGACTCCGTTCCCGACGGCGCGGACGAAGACGCCAACGTTACGGTGCGCCGCTGGGGCGAGCCGCCCACATTCGATTTTTCGGCGAAGCCGCATTGGGAGCTCGGCGAACGCCTCGGCATTCTCGATTTCGCGCGCGCCGCAAAAATGTCGGGCAGCCGATTCTCCGTGCTCGCGGGCGACGGCGCTCGACTGGCACGGGCACTCACGACGTTCTTTCTCGATCGCGCAGCGCGACGCGGTTATCTCGAAGTCGCGCCTCCGTTGCTCGTATCGCGCGCGACGATGTGGTCGACGGGCCAGCTGAGCAAGTTTTCCGACGCCATGTTCGAGGACGACGAGGCCGGGCTGTTCATGATTCCCACGTCCGAAGTGCCGCTCACCGCACTGCGCAGCGGCGAGATTCTCGACGCCGGCGAGCTGCCGCTCAAATACGCAGCCGGCACGCCCTGCTTTCGTAAGGAGGCCGGGGCCGCTGGTAAGGACACGCGAGGTTTGATGCGGCAGCACCAATTCGAGAAGGTCGAGCTCGTGTGGCTCAGCGCTCCCGAGACTTCGTTCGATGCGCTCGAGACGCTGACGCACGACGCGGAATCGCTCTTGCAGGAGCTGGAGCTTCCCTATCGCGTCGTGGCTCTGTGCGCCGGAGACACGGGCTTCAACGCCGCCAAAACCTACGATATCGAGGTCTGGATACAGAGCGGTAACAGCTATCGCGAGATCAGCTCATGCTCCAACTGCACCGACTTTCAAGCTCGACGGGCGGCGATTCGATTCCGCCGCGGAGCGAGGGGCAAACCCGAGTTCGTCCATACCCTCAACGGCTCGGGCCTCGCGATCGGCCGCACGATGATCGCGATCTTAGAGAACAATCAGCGCCCGGACGGATCGATCGCCGTACCCCGAGCGCTGCAGCCCTACTTCGGATCGGAGTCTATTAATTAGGAGACGTCTTGAATCAGCTCCATCAGAACTTCGCGATCCAGATAGCGGATATGCCCGTGTTCTCGGCGCAGCGCCTTGCGCGACTCTAACTCGGCGATTGCGCGTGCGGCAACTTCCTTGACCGTTCCGCCCGCGGCGGCAATCTGCGATTGCGTAGTCGTTGAGAGCGCCGCGGACGCCGGCGCGAGGCCGCGCTCGGGCATCGCATACGGAAGCAAGACTCGAGCGATCCGACCCAGGATCGGGAGCGATCCCTGAACGCTCAGCGCGTCGGCCAGCAGGCGCACGCGCTGCGCCAAGACGATCCCGAGCGCGGTAGTTAGCTCCGGATTGCGCGCGGCGACGCGCGAGACCACCTCCCACGGCACCTTGAGAACGCGCGCGGTTTTGGAGAAAACGGCGATGCGCGCCATCTTGAAGCCGCGGTCGAAATATTCAGCGACGCCGAAGAGCTCGTACGGAAAAATTTCGTACAGAATTCGCTCGCGCTCTCGACCTCCTCCGTTTGCGCGCGCGACGACCCCTTCGGTTACCATGCCGATGAAGGGCCAGTCGACGTTCTCGGCTACGAGCGTCTGCCCGCGCCGTCCGGACTGCCAGACCGTCGCGGCGGAGAGTTCTTCGCGCACGGTCGAATCGAGCGCGGCAAAGGCGGAACAGCGTCCCAAATGCTGTGCCGCAGAGCTACGATCGGCTGCTTCTCCGGGCCGGTGAGTCAAGCGCAGCTGCCAGACTCGGCTGGCGACGCGGCGCGTCTCGATCACGAAGCGGTCCGGCCGGTCTTGCGTGACGCGCGACGAGAGGGCTCGCGGTTCATTCTCCGTGATAAGGGTAAGTGAGCCTCCCGATGGAAGTCGGTCGAGTGCTTTACGAACGAGATCGGGACGCTCCCAAGCCGGAAGGCCTCGGAGGTCGATTTCGGCAGGATGTACCACGTCCGTCACGTTCTCGCCAGGCCGAGCGCTCTACTCCCTTAGAAAGGTCATTCGAGAGGAGTTAGCATGGTACGGTCACTGGTTCTGCGGTTCGTTAGCTGCACTGCGCTCGTATGCCTGGCGCTGGCGACGCTAACCAGTCCGGCGTCGGCCCAAGCGGCGACGACGGATCTGCATTTCACGACGTCGATAACCCAGGTCTACGGTTCGCAATATCCGATCACCGGAAAGCTGGATCTGCAGGTCTTTCCGGGCGGGCACCTGCGCGGTTATTATCACACGTCATACGATAAGCTCTACATTCAGGTCGTGGGCGGTCGCGACGGCAACTACATTTGGTTCGATATCGGGCCGTCGAGCATCGACCTCGGCCTCGGCGCCGGTCCGGAGGGCAAGCTTCACGTCGTGGGCACGATGAGCACCGACGGCTCCTTCCGCGGTCAGGTCTATCCGGAGACGGCGGCGGTGCTCTCGGGAGTCTCGATGCAGAATCAAATCGGGGCGCCGACGTCGGCGACTTCGAACGATCAATACATCTTTGCCGCCGCGCCGTCGACGGATAACGAGCCGGTCCCAACGATGAGCGGACCGCCGTAGTTCGATCAAACGGTCTTGCGACCAAAGGCCTTCCGAACGCGTTACGGCGCCGGCGGAAGGCCTTTCGCATGTCGTAACCTTCGCCGCCGCAACCAATCGGACGCGGCGCCGGGTAGAGGCGAGCATGAGCGTCAAGGTCTACGGCATCAACCACATTGCGATCGAGGTCACGGACATCCAAAAGGCGGTCGAGTTTTATCGCGACGTCTTCAATTTGGAGAAACTAGACGAGGGTGAGGGTGACGCGTTCTTCAAGGTGGGCGAGCACCAGTTTCTCGCGATGTTCGAGGTGGAAAAAGCGACGCCGAATCGCACCCGTCACTTTGGGCTGATCGTTCGCGACGAAAAACAGCTGGCCGAGGTTCGCGAGAAGCTAACCCGCAAGTACGGCATCAAGCTGATTCCGCCATTTCGTTGCGACTTTATCGATCCGTTCGGAAATCGCGTGCAGGTCGTGGACCTGCACGACGAGTCTCTCGTGTGGCTCCTGCCTTTTCAGGAGGTGCAGGAAGCGGGGGTCGTCTTTAACTAGCGCTCGGCGCGACGTGCTCCGGCCGGAAGCCAAGTCCTACAAGCCGGCCAGGAATGCGCGGCAGAAACGGCAGCCACCGCACGAGCGCCGGGAGCCGTCGCAGCAGCGGGGCTCGTCCGTCCGAGAGCACCCGGCCGATGACTCTGCTTTGAATGAAGAGCTGCAGCGTCTGGGTTAGCCGCGCAGCCCATTCGCGCCGTTGCTGAACCGCGCGAAGATCTTGCACCGTGACGCCGCCGCGCAGCAGCTTGGCGGCAAGCATATTCGCCGCTGCAACCGCATCTTGGATCGCGAGATTGATTCCGACGCCGCCGATAGGCGACATCGCGTGCGCTGCATCGCCTATGCACAAGAGTCCCGGACGAAACCATTGGCGTAGCCGATTGACGCGTACGGTCAGCAGCTTGACGTCTTCCCACCGCTGAATTTCCTGGACGCGATCGCTCAGAAACGGCACGAGCGCGCCGATCTGCCTGCGAAACTCGTCCAGGCCGCGCACTCGCAGCTCCTCGAGCGACCCCTTTGGAATGACGTAGGCGCATTGCCAGTAGGTGCCGCGGTCGATCAGCGCCATGATCCGTCCGTCGCGAATATAGCCGAACGTCTCGTGCGGATCGTTTCCGTGTTTCGTCAGGCGCAGCCAGAGCACGTCCATCGGTGCGCCGAGTTCGATCGGATCGAGTCCCGCGCGCCGGCGGATGATCGACTCCCGTCCGTCGGCGGCGATCATCAGGCCGGCGCGAATCTCGAGCGGCCCGTCCGGCGTACGCGCGCGCACCCCGGCGACGCGATCGTCGTCCCACAACAGCTCTTCCGCAGACGCCTGCATACGAAGGTCGAAGGTCGGATAGCGTTTCGCCTCTTCCACGAGGAAGTTGAGAAAGTCCCATTGCGGCATGAATGCCACGAACTTGCAGCGCGTCGGAAGGTGGGTGAAGTCGGCCACCTTCACGAGAGTGTCGCCGACGTTGCCCGACAGCGTCGTCACCTCTTGGTGCGGTCGCTGTAAGAACGCTTCGAGCAGGCCGAGCTCGTCCATCACTTCGAGCGTGGACGGGTGGATCGTATCGCCGCGGAAGTCGCGCAAGAAATCCCCGTGCTTCTCCAGCAAGACCGTCGATACGCCGGCCCGAGCCATCAGCAGCCCTGCCATCATTCCCGCCGGACCGCCTCCGACGATGCAACAACCTGCGTGAAGCTGATTCACTGGAGGTTTTGTGCGTAGAAACGGTAGCGGGCGAACTCGGCTTCGCGCTGGTTCACGCGCGCCTCGACCGCAGACGCGATTTCGTCGACGAAATTTTCGAGCGAACGCGCGGCCACGCCCGGAGCTAACGCCCGGTCGAGCAGATTTCCGAAGATCTGCATCGGCAGATCGTACCCGCCGCGGAGCACCAGCAACGATTCGCCCAAGCCGGCGGCTTCGACACCGATGCGTCCCTTAAACGTCGGGAACGCCGAGGCGAGCTTCGCGGATTTGAACGTGATCTCGAAGACGTGCGCCGTGCTGGGATATGGCGCGACTTGCAGATGAATCGGCACCGCCACGTATCCGACGTCAGGGAGGTGAACATCGCCGAGGCTGATGTGCAAGGCGAAGCCGCGCCACGGCCCTTCCTGATCGGCGATCGCTTGCAACAATTCGCCCAGCGCCGTCGCAGCGGGATCCTCCGGAACCCGCAGCTTGCGCTCGAGCCGTACGTCCGGCATCGTTCTCCTCCAAGCGTCCTGCAAGAAAGGGGAACAGCATTCGCTGATCCCCCCTCCGGCTCTTAGGCAGAGCGCTAACCACCCTTGCCGAGCAATTCATATTATAGCAAGACGCGATTCTCATCACAGCCAGACAACCGTCACTCTTGCGGCCGTACCACGCGACCGCGACGGGAGAAAGGCGCGCCTACCTAAAATCTTAGGCGGACCTAACAATGAAACTGTTGCTGAATCGGCGTGCCTGCGCCACCCTTACCTTCGCGCTGCTCGCCGTCATGGCGACACCTACGGTCGTGTTGGCCGATGCCGACCAGGCGACCGCCCCGAGCTCGACCTCGCTAGGGCTGCAACCGCTGCGAGGTCCGATCCCTGAGGCAACGGCCGCCCCCGGCGAATCGCCCGTATTTGGACGCGCCGATGGCGCCTATCAAGCCATTCCGGCTACGGCGGGCCGGACGAAGGTCTTTCACATCGTCGAGCGGGCCGCGCCCTGGACCCTCAAGCCGGGTCTGACGGTGATGGCAAACACCTACAACGGCGTCGTCCCGGGGCCGGCATTGGTCGTGCGCCAAGGCGACACGCTGGCGATCGACTACACGAACGACGGGCCGATGCCGGATTCGATTCACATGCACGGCGTGCACGACATTCCCGTCGCGATGGACGGAGTCGGCGGCATCTCGCAGCCGCTCGTTCCTCCAGGCGGGCATTTCGTGTATCGCTTCGTGGCCGATCAACCGGGCACGTTTATTTACCACACGCATGACGACGAGGCCATGCTGGATTCCGGCCTCTACGGCGCGATCATCGTCGAACCGACGACGCCGCTAGCGAACGAGCGCGGCTTGGCGCACGACTTTCTCGAGATGATCTCGTCGTGGCAGATTCAAAGCGGGGCGGAAAATCAATTTACGCTCAACGGCAAAGAGTACCCGAGCACGCGCGCGCTCGACGTCCGCAAGGGCGAGCGATTTCGCATTCGGTGGATCAACATCTCGGGTGAAGAGTTCCACACGATGCACACGCACGGACACTATCAGCAGGTAATCGCGCGCGATGCGGCGCCGGTCGATTATCGCGACGTTCAGGACACAGTATTGGTCGCACCCGGCCAGCGCGTCGACGTCGTGGTAACGGCCAACGCCAAGCCGGGAACGTGGCTCATCCACTGTCATGTGCTCGATCACATCGAGGATGCCGGCGGCATGCCCAGCGGACTCATCACGGCGATTCATTACGTGGGAACTCCGAATACGCTGACCGCGATGTACCGCGCGATGGCGCCGGCCGCGAGCGTAACGTCGCGCGCGCTGAGCTTCGGAATGACGGTGCTGCTAGGCGCAATCGCCGGTTTCACGATCTTCCTCGGCTTGCCGATCGCGCGCGCGCGCAGGCTGTCGCCGCAAACCATCGCGCTGCTCAACGCGCTCGCCATCGGGATCCTGCTGTATCTCGTCGTCGAAATCGCGCAGAACGCGATTCTCCCGATCTCGCAAGGCCTTAACGCTTGGCATTCCGGAACGGGCGCGTTTCCCGCGGGAATGATCGCGGTATTCGTCGGCGGCCTGTTGCTGGGGCTGGTGGGTCTCGGCAGCGCGGCCACTTATTTCACGCGAAAGGCCGCGATGCACGCGGAGAATCCGGTCGTCCTCGCCGCAATCATCGCGATCGGAATCGGCGCGCACAATTTCGGCGAAGGACTCGCGATCGGCGCCTCGGCGGCCGCGGGAGCGACCGCGGTGGCACTGGCGCTCATCGTCGGATTCGGATTGCACAATGCGACGGAAGGCTTCGGCGTGGCGGCGCCGCTGGTGGGTCGCGTCGTCCCCTCCTGGGCGCAGATCGGCCTCGCAGGGCTCATCGCCGGCGGCCCGACGTTCGTTGGCACGATCATCGGCTATAGCTTTTACTCACCGATGCTCTCGGTGTTCTTCCTTGCGATCGCCGTCGGCGCGCTGATCTTCGTCATCGGCGAGCTGTGGAGCGTGTTGCGGCGAAGCGGACTCACGGCGTTCGTGACCGCGACGATGTGCGCGGGATTTCTGATCGCGCTCGCGACCGAACTCTTTCTCGACATCAACGGAGGCTAGCTACGGGTGACGTTCGCGGAGTTCTACCCCGAATATCTGGCGGCACATCGCGATCCCCGCACGAAGCTGGTGCACACGGTCGGACTGCTGAGCGGATTGGCCGTCGGGTTGACGGGCGCTGCGCTGCGGCGTCCGGCGTTGATCCTCGGCGGCATCACACTGGGCTATCTGCCGGCGTTTGTTTCGCATTGGATATTCGAAAAGAATCAGCCGAAAACGCTCGAGCATCCGGCGCTTTCCTTCTGCGGTGATTTCGTGATGGTCTACCAGTTCTTGACCGGTAAGCTTGGCGAAGAGCGCGACTCGCACGGCGCGTGATTGCGGGATTTCTACTTCGATATCACCAGCTTCTACGACAAACTTTGAATCTTCTCATCACGGCGCGAGGCTGAACGCGGTTCCCCAGCCTCCGTTGGCTTTCACGCCGCCGCCTTGCGTCGTGCCGTAGAGCACCCCGTTTAAGTCGGTGAGACGCGCGAACGGAGACGCGCCGTCGGGCACCGCCGCGAAAGTATGCAGCACGCGCTCTTTACTCGACGTGTTCGCCGCGAATACCGTGCCCCAACCCGGTTTGCCGCCCTCCAGCGTGGTGCCGTACAAGACACCGTTGAGCACGATCAGACCGGCGTAAGGGTACGCGCCGTCGGATCCGCTCTTGAACGAATACAGGACGCGCTCTTGGCCGGTTAGGCTGACGTCGAAGATCGTGCCGTATCCGGCGCTGCCACCTTCTTTGGTCGTGCCGTACAGCTTGGCGTTAAGCGTGGTCACGCCGTCGAAGGGATACCCGCCGTCCTTTCCGGCCTTGAAGCTGTAAAGTAGGCGCTCTTTCCCCGACGTGCTGACGGAAAAGACGGTGCCCCAACCATACTTGCCGCCTTGCTGCGTGGTTCCGTACAGCGTACCGTTCACGCCCGTCAGGCCGCCGTACGGACGCGCGCCGTCCTTTCCGGCTTTGAAGCTGTAGAGGACGCGCTCTGAACCGGATGTCGTCGCCACGAAAACGGTGCCCCAGCCCGTCGCTCCGCCCTCGACGGTGGTGCCGTAGAACTTACCGTTGTGATAGAGCAAGCCGGCGTAGGGCGCAGCGCCGTCCTTTCCGGCCTTAAAACTGTAAATGACGTGCCCTTGGCCGGACGTGCTGACTTCGAAGAGCGTGCCCCATCCGCGCGTTCCGCCGCTCTGCGTCGTGCCGTAAAGCTTACCGTTGGCTACGGCCAAACCGGAGCATGGATACGCGCCATCGTTGCCGGCCGTGAAATTGTACAGCGGGCTTTCCTTGCCCGACGCTGTGAGCACGAAGACCGTTCCATAACCGCCCGAACCGCCGTCGTACGTGGTGCCGTATAACTTGCCGTTGAGCGCAATCATACCGCCGTACGGCTGCGCGCCGTCCGCTCCGGCTTTGAACTTATACAGCGCCTTGTAAGCGGCAAGCGGCTCATCGCCGCGTTGCAAGAGATCATTTTTCATGCGCGCGGAAGGTGGTGCCCCGCATAGCCACGTTCCGGAGGCCGGCCGCAAACTCAAATTACTGCCATCGAGCGCATTCGTATTTGGCAGCGGCGCAGTCAGCCGCGCGCAACCTGCAAGCAACAAGCCGCAAGTTAGGAACGCAATCATCCGCATGATGTAAGCGCTCATACCATGGCGAGGTGGCATCTCCCCTCCGCGCGTCGCAGCGTCTAGCTTGGGATGCTTTGGTTAAGCGCCAAGAGAACCAAGGTCAGCATGACGACGCGTCAGCTAACTTGCAAGGGTCTTTCGCTGATCTTAATCCTTGGATGCCTGGGGCCGTCGGCTGCACAGGCTGCGACGAACAGCCTCTTTCCTCCGCAAGTCGCGCAAAGGCTCGATGCGCAGCTCGCGGCGATCCTGCACCAATACAATCTGCCGAGCGTAGAGGTCGGCGTCGAGGTCCCCGGCAAGGGGCACTACACGTTCGTCGGCGGCTTCGCCAACTTGCAAACGCGGCTGCCGCGTCGACTCGACGAGCCTTTTCGTATCGCGAGCGTGACGAAACCCTTTGCAGCTACTGCGATTCTGATCTTGGTCGACCGAGGCTCGTTGCGTAAGAGCGATCCGATCGCAAAATGGTATCCGTCGTTTCCGAATGCGACCCTCATCACGATCGACGATCTGCTGCGTATGCGAAGCGGCATCCCCGCTCCCAACGACGACGAGGTGTTGGCGCAGGTCTACGACGCCCCGCTCGCGCCGGCTCCGCCGCTAGAAGCCGAATTGGCGTCCTACGCGAAACTCAAGAATCAGTTCAAACCGCCGAATACGTTCGGGGCCTACACGGACTTCAGCTATGAGATTCTGGCCGGAATTGCTGAACGAGTGACCGGCAAAGGCATCGGCGAGCTCATCACCGAGAGCGTGATCGCGCCACTCGGGCTACGATCCACATGGTATCCAAAAACGACAGCGATCCCGAGCCCGCTACGCGGATACGGATGGAATCCGAAGACGAAACGATTCGAAGACAAGACGCTCTTTAATCCGCCGCTGGCTGGCGCCGCCGGCGCGTTGGTCTCGAACGCTTCAGACCTCCTGACGTTTTTGCGCGCGTTGTGCCGCGGCACGCTGCTCAGGCCGCAAACGCACCGGGAACAGATGGCCGGGCAGCCTTTACAGGGAGCGAACGCGAGTTACGGCGAGGGCGTCGCGGTCGGCGACGGCGTCTGCGGACACTCCGGGACGATCAACGGCTTCAACACCGACATGTACTACTTCACGAAACGCAACGCGTCGCTCGTCGTAAGCGTCAACCGGCTCGATCGCGACAACCGCTCGCAGACGACGCCTATTCTCGAACTCATGACGAAGGCGATTCAGACGGAGCTGAAGCCCGTCTAAACGTGAAGGCGGCCGTCATCTTGGCGATCTTCGCCGATCCGCCGCACGGCGTGGTTTTCATCGAGCGCGCCGCGCATCTGCGGCGCAATGCCGGTCAGATTGGGCTCCCTGGAGGCATCGCCGATCCGGCGGACGGGACGGACGCCGCGAACACGGCGCTCCGCGAGCTCCATGAGGAGCTCGGAGTGAGTTCGCAACGAGTTCGCGTCGTCGGGCGCCTACCGGAACTGCACCACGTTTCGACCGCCTTGACGGTAACGCCGATCGTCGGGGTGCTCGATCCGCACACGCCGCTGACGATCGACCAGGTGGAAACGACCGGAGCGTTTACGATTCCGCTAGCAGCTATCGTGGCGGAAAGCGCGATCCGTGAAGATCCTGCCGTGAGCGTCGCTACCGGGCGAACCATGTACGCACTCGACTATGACGGCCATCATATCTGGGGATTGACCGCGAGAATGCTCAAGACGTTCGCCGAAGCCTGGAACACCGAAGATTCAGAACTTCGGCGCAACGTCGAAGCAGCGTTCGTCTAAATCTCGGGCGCCGGCGAATCCCGTCGAGCAAGGAAGCGGCAGTTTGCCCAAGAACTGGTGGCTACCGGGCGACGACCGCGGCGCAAGCACGCGGCCGTAATTCACGCCCGAAACGGGGGGACGATTATGAAACGGACAATCGCTTCGATTCTGTGCTCTTGCGCGTTACTCGCGCTTGCCATCGGCGGAGCCTCGGCACAAACGAGTTACACGCTTTCCGGGACTTGCAAGGTCTCTTTCCAGCAGAGCATTCCTGCCGGAGATCAGCCAGGCCATGTGTTTGCGCTCTCGCGTGGAAAATGCACTAACAAAGATGAAGTCGGCGGAGAGACGAGCACCGGCGGTGCGTACTCCGAACACGACGACGCTACGGCAAGCCGCACGGAGGGGGCTGGCATCTATACGGTGGCGTACACCACGGGCGACAAGATCTTCTACCAGTATAAGCTTTCGTTGATTACAAAGGGCCGTGTCGTGCAGTCGGGCAAAGGCGAGTTCAAGGCTATCGCGGGCACGGGTAAGATGAAGGGCATTACGGCGACCGGCACCTGCGCGTTCAGTGCCGGCGCGGTTGCAGGGACGAATAACTTTACGTGTACCGGACAATACACGCTCGCTGGGCACTGATGCCGCTTCAGCGCTAAAATGCGGATCACTTTGAAGGAGATGAAACGTGGCCAAAGTCGTAGTTACGGCGCAATGCAAAGATCCGGTGAAATGGGAGCAGGGTTTTCGAACTCACGGTGACCTCTTCCGGAGTCAAACCGTGACGAGGCCCATAAGCTACGGGATAGGTGAAGGCAATCAGGTTGCCGTCTGCCTTGAGCCCGACGACCTCGCCGCCTGCATGAAGGTGCTGAATTCCCCGGCGACGGCGGAAGCCATGGACTTTGACGGCATTTTGCGAGACACGGTCAAGATATTCGTTCTGGACCATGAGTTAAAGGTCTAGCGCGCACGCACGTCTACGATCCGGCGCGCTGTGCCGCGTAGCGGAACTGTCCCGGCTGCCAGACGCAAACGGTCCCATCCTTCATGGCAAAGGACTCTAATCCATCAACCTCGGGATTGAAGTCTTCGTTGAGCTTTTTCGTCGCCGGCCAGTTCACGGCCGGCTCTTGGCGCGCCGCGGCGCGCGCTTTCGAGTTTGAGAACTGCCGCTCTTTCACGAGCGCGTTGAGCGCGGCGGCCAATCTTCGGGCATCATCCATCGTTACGCATTCTCTATAGGTAGGAGCTTGAAGTTATTTCGGAGTCTTCTTTTAACAAGCTAAACCGCCTTGGCGGCAAAAGGAACGAGCGAATCGCGTAGTCAAGGCACGTACGAGGGTTCGCCCGCCGGCACCCCGATCGCCGTAAGGCGCACTCGATCACCATAAAGGATGGGCTATGTTCATTTCGGTCATTCACAGGATCAGCGATCCCGATGCGTTTTGGGCCACCGCGGCTAGCGCCGCGAAAGACATCCCCGCCGACATCAAGCTGCATCAAACCGTTACGAGCAACGACCGCTCGACGGCGATCTGCTTATGGGAAGCCGCGTCGGTCGATAGCGTTAGGGACTTGCTCGAGCCGCTCTTCGGGCGGGTCTGCAAAAACGAATACATTCCGATAGAAGCTGCAAGTTCGATGGGACTCCCTACGGCTGCAAGCGCGACTGCTTGAGTCGATCCTCCAGTCACGAAGGGACCCGGCGCCGAAGCCAGGTCTCTTCAGTTCTTCCAACCTGTGGAGCATAGGTCTGGAAAGGGAGCTAAACAGCCCTACATATTTTCTCACGAGCGCGCCGGCGTGCTCGACGATCCTGAACGCGAAGGCTGGCTTCCGACCGCCGCGGTCGTAGAGCTGCTCGACGTTCCCTCGGGATCGCGGGTTCTCGATTTTGGCACCGGCACGGGGCGTTACGGCGTTGCGTTTGCTCAGGCTCGCCCGGACGTCTGCGTCGTCGCCTATGACGTGCAGCCCGAGATGCTCGACATCGTTCGCCGCCGGGCCGCGGAATTATGCCTCGAAAACTTCAGCGCCGCAAGTTGGGAAGAGACGCAGGCGAGAGCGCCGTACGACCGCATCTTCGCGCTCAACGTGCTCCACGAAATCGACGACGCTACGCTTCGTTCCCTCGCGCCCCTGCTGGCCCGGCGAGGCGATGTCCTGATCTTCGACTGGGACGCAACCATCGATCGCCCAACGGGCCCACCGGCCGAACACGCCCACAGCCCCGCCGAAGGATGGGACCGCATCGCTCGCAGCGGCCTGCGATGCATCGAGCGTATCCGCGATCCGCGTTTTCCCTACCACTTCATCGTGAGAGCCGCGCGCGGAACGTAAGCGCGCCACGAGCTGCTCCACGGTCTCAAGTTCGAAAGCGAACAAAGGAGAGGGTGGCGTTATGCAAACAGTCGGTCGACCAGCGCGACCGAGCCGGCCACGCGGGCCTTTCTTCGTCGCGAGCCTACTGTGCGGCGCCGCGCTGCTGCGCACGGGCGCGGCGGGCGCGAATCCGTCCACGCCGCTGGCGTCAACCTCGACTGGGGCGCTCAAACCGATCAGCCAGGTTGCTCTGCAAACGATGCTGCACGCGACGGCTCGGAAGCTGCTGATTCCCGGCGCCGTGGTGCTCCTGCGCACACCCCAAGGCGACTTCACGGCCACCTACGGCACCACGCAGTTCGGCGCGATGAGTCGGCCGACAACTCACACCTACTTCCGAATCGCCTCGAACACCAAGACGATGACGGCCGCGGTGATCGTGCAACTGGCTCAGGAAGGCAAGCTCAAGTTCAGCGACCCCGTTTCAAATTACGTCGCGGGCGTGCCCAACGGCGACCACATCACCGTTGCCGAGCTGCTGGAAATGCGCAGCGGCCTCTACAACTACCTTGATGCCCCGGAGATCGCGGCGACCGCCGACCGCGATATGACCAAAGTTTGGACTCCGGCCGAGTTGCTGGCGATAGCCTTTGCGCACAAACCCAACTTTGCGCCCGGCGCGGACTACGAATACTGCAACACCAACTACATCCTGCTCGGCCTCATCATCGAGAAGATTGAGGGCAGGACGTTGGCCGAGGCAATGCGGGTCCGATTGTTCGAGCCACTCGGCTTGCGGCACACCGTGTTGCCTCCAAGCAATGTGACCGCACTGCCAAAACCGTACTCCCACGGATACATGTACGGCGGTTCCTCGGTCGCATTCACCGGGACGCCGCCATATTCGGCCGCGGTCAAGGCTGCGGCGCGCGCAGGCACCCTTTTGCCGACGGACTACACGAACCTGAACACCACCTTTGGCTGGGCGGCCGGGGGCGCAGTCTCCAACGCGCGCGATCTCGCAACTTGGATCGAGGCGTTGGTCTCCGGGCGCCTGTTCGACGCGCGGTATCAACGACGTTGGATCAACAGCCTACGGCCCGAGGACCCGAAGAAACCCTACGGGCAACAGTACGGGTACGGCATCACGCTCCTGCGCTGGGGAAAGAACTCCATGTACTATCACGGTGGCGAGACAGCCGGCTACAATTCGTTCATGGGCTACGATCCCGCCAATAAAGTGACGCTGGTGGTGTGGACTAACTTGACCGTGTCGCTCGACGAAGCCCCGACCGCCAACGCCCTAATGTTGAAAGTGCTCGATCAAATCTACGTCGTGTCACCGCTAACGCCCACTCCGTCGCTACGCGAACCGTAGCTCAGGGCTTCATGGAGGAGAGGGAGGGATTCGAACCCTCGAAACGCTCATCACGTTTTGCGGTTTTCAAGACCGCCGCATTCAACCACTCTGCCACCTCTCCAAGTCCCCGCAAATCCTTATGGTTATTGATGTTTTTGCGTAACGAGATTTCTCACGAAGTCACGTCGCCACCGTCAGTTTCTCACATTTTCTCACGGATGCTCCGTCGCGGGGACGGTTAGAGAGCAGGGAATCTGCCAGCCTGTTAACGGCTTCCCTAGCGACCCCTTCCATCGCGTGAGCATAGGTCGATAATGTGACCAACGGAGAAGAATGTCCGAGTAATTCGGAAACCTCTTTTACGGAGGTTCCCTGCTTGAGGCTTATTGACGCGAAGCAATGACGGACGTCATGCAGCCTAAAGCCCTTCATACCAACCTTTTTCGCTACGCTGGCGAACTGTTTGGTTAGCGTATCCGGTGGCCATGGCGACCCATCCTCGTTGCAGAATACCAGTCCCTGGTCCGCGTACGCGGGCCCTAATCGGAGTCGCTCCGCATTCTGCTTTATTCTGTAAGCGCCAAGCGCACCGACCAAGGCATCCGCGATCGGAACTA
This sequence comes from Vulcanimicrobiota bacterium, assembly GCA_963759245.1. Lineage (GTDB taxonomy): Bacteria > Vulcanimicrobiota > Vulcanimicrobiia > Vulcanimicrobiales > Vulcanimicrobiaceae > Cybelea. Next base: position 1,958,295 of record CAVWYN010000003.1, read on the forward strand.
CCCGCACTCTCCCCGATTTTGGCCCCTTGAAGCGAAGCCCGAACGCCTTTGTCTCCTCAAGAGACTCAGAGATTACGAGACGCTTGCGCTCGAAGTCGACATCCTGCCATCGGAGCGCCAGCAGCTCTCCTCGGCGGACTCCTGTCATCGCCGCTAGCACGACTGGCATCTCGAGACGAGTGCCCCTCGTCGCTTCTAGGAGCATGATTATGCCCTTCTCATCGACGTCGAGCCTTCGGATACAGGGCTTCGGCGGTCGAACTTCAGATGCGGCATTCGCTTTTACGATTCTCAGAGTCCTAACTCCGAAATTCAGTGCTGTGTGAAGCACGCGATGAACATGCAAGCACGTCGTACCGCTTAGCCCTTGTTGCCTCAGCTTTGTCTGCATTTCCGTAATGATCCGCGGATTGAGCTTTGCAAGCGAAAACGCACCCAAATTCGGCATCAACTGATTACGAACGATCGAAGCGTACCTTTCGTAGGTCTTAGGTGAGATGGGTTGCGATGTCGCGGTCGGAGCCATATGCGAAAGCCATGAACTTAGCAGCTGCTGGACCGTTACGTTCGCAACCTCGAAGACCGGATGATTTTCGATCTCCCGGAGAACTTCGCGTTCCTTTGCCTGGGCGTCGCTTTTCGAAAGGGCGCCGAGTTTTATTTCCTTTTGGCGCCGCTTCTCGCCGGGTAGTTTTGGCAAGTCTACAGTCGTGTACCATACCCTACCAATTTTATGGAGATAGCCTTTCATTACTTAGCCTCCGGTACATGGCCGAAGGCGACGGTCAGGCCGAGTAGTTCGCCCTTCTTTGCGAGTTCCTCCCTCAGCACGTGCTTGGCTATGCGAGTCTGACGCTTGCCGAAGTTCGCCGCCGGCAACAAGCCAAGCCTTATTGCAGCGTAAACGGCACCGGTAGAGACACGGAGAAGTGCCGCGGTTTCCTTGACCGTTAGGATGTCGGGCGCAGTCTCCCACGACAGCTTTGATATTTTCGCATCGACCATTGCTCGATGAAACCTCACGAGAACCGCGGAGAAGGGACAGCAATAAAATAAGGCCCGCAGGCCTTTCCATTCTGATCGTCGAGTTTCACCCGCATTTAAATGCGGGCGAAAGTCGAACGCAGCTTTGCACAACAATTATCGCGCTCTCCGATCGCGGGGTCAAGCGGTGGTAAGTGGCCCGAGATGCGAAAGACCAAGCGTAGCTAACGAGTGATACCAAAATTACTGCTTCGTTGGGTTACCGCGATCGGTTACTGCGGTCTAGCTTTCGCTCGGAAGACCGCGAGAGCGCTTGTAGCTGCCTAGCGGGCCACCTCGATAAAACCGATCGCCCCGAGCGAAACCGTGCTGTCGTCGTCAAGCCAGAGACGAACCGCGTCGTGCTCGATCACGCGTAGGTCGAGGACCACGTGAAAGCCGGCGAGCCGGCGCACGAGCATGTCGCGTCTGACCTCCGTAACCCGCGCGAAGGTCGTACCATAGACTTCGATCATCGCTATCCTCCCGCAGCCTCGACATCGGCGCTGCCGCACGGCGGCGTAACCGCGCGCGGGACACGCCAGCGAGGTAGCCTGGCCGGGTGGCAGCGCCTGTATCTGGCGCGGGTGACCTTAAAAGCGGCGTGCCCCTTTTTCTTCTTATTTCGCATGGCTTTGCACATAAAGTCTAGGCTGCACAAAAAGTCGGCGCTCCCATACTGTAGAGCGTCGCGTCGGTCCACGCTCTTGCTAAGCTGACTCCGCGCGGGCCCCGCCGTGTTTCCCGTAAGTTTAGTGGCTGCTTCCCGATTCCTTTTTGCGGACATGCCTGGCCAGGCAGTCCGATCGACCGAGAATCGGCTCAGTGGTTCAGATTCGCAGAGTCGGCCATTCACTCAGCCTTACGTGTGCCATCGCCTTTGCCATAGACTGAGGGAATGGAACGCCGAGTTTACCGTCGCTGCTACTCCGGCCAGCTTAGCCTTATGCTGCGCCGGGGCTTTGGTACGCTCCCCCCTTGATAGGTCGCGGACATGATCGAACGTGGAGGCGCCCCGCCAAACGGTTCTCGACATGGGACAAGGTTTCGACCAATATCAGTAAATTGGCCGATCACGGTTTGGGTCAGTGAATGGATAATTTTCGGATCAGGCTGGTGGGTCGGCTGGAGCTCGCGCTCAACCGCGACGACCCCGGGGCGGTCGCTCCCCCAGGTGCGAAGCATTGTCGAATGCCAGGAAGAAAGTCGCCCATCTCCACGACGAGGCGAAGCCCGTCGCCGCGACCCTTAGCAACTTTTCCGCAGTCAAACGCCTACAAGGCGGTCGCCGGCATGATAATAGCGGCGCTGGGCGGATTCGCCGTCCCGGGTGCATGGCAACTAACATACTCGGCAGGGTGTTTGGCGGCGCTGCTGATTTGGCTCGCTGGACTAAGCGCCGAATGGCAGCGTTCCCATTCGGCTGTATCGGCGCGGGCCGGTCGGCTACGAAAAATCCTGATGCGCTTTACAATCGGTTTCGTTACGGGGTCTGCAGCTTGCCTCATTTTGACGATATGGTTCGGCGTCATCGCCGCGACGGTTCGCCCTTTGCAGTTGATTCCGCATCACCCATGGGATGTGCGGTACGGAGATGGCCGTATTTATGTCCATGCGCGCGTCGATGATACGACCAATGACACCATCTCTTTTCAGGAATACGGTAAAGCTCTCGTAGAACCGGCAGCGACAGGTCCAGTGTTTGTGCAAGACCAGGAAGTCGTTAGACCCCTACGCGACGAGGTTCACAGGCTTGCAAGTAATGGTGGCAATCCGATAGTAACCGCTAACCCGGAAAAGATCGCAGGGTCAACCACTTTCGATATTCCAGGCCCCGTGGTCCCATCCAGCGATTTTATTTCATGGAAGTCCGGCGGCAAGATTATTTACTACGATGTATTGGTTGACGCAAAGCTATCCGATGGCACGAGATTTTCTTTTGAGAACTGCCGAATCGCGCAGATGCTTCCAGTAAGCGTAGCCATACCTGGCACGGGAAATGTTTCGATAGGTCGGCAGCTCAATGACGAGACAGAGTGTGACACGAACGCGCAGAACTAAAAGCGGAGGGCTTAGGCGACTGATTCCATATACCAGGATTTGGGGTCGATACCAAGCTCGAAGAACGCGGAGACCAAACAGCAGAGGTTATGGCAGAGAACCTTAGCGAGAACCTCGTTGACTTGCGCGGTCGTCGTGGGGCGAACGCGGCTTCCAAGCTTAGCCTTGATCATGGAGAACGTCGTTTCCACGTTCGACAGCTGAGGGTAGTGCTTGGGGAATTCTTCGCGGTTATAGGTGGAGAATTCGCGGCACCTGGCCCGGTTTAAGGCGGGCCGGCATGCCACAAGGGAAGCACAGCAGAGGGACCGACTCCCGATCGGCCCCTCTGAGCCCTTACCGTCGCGGAGCGGCACGGCATCACCTTGAGATGAAAGTAACGGTGCAGGGTCAAAAAGGTGCTTACTATGCACTCGGAGTTTGAATCGTTCGCCGAGAAGGTCGCGGAAAAGCAGAAACTAATGTGGGAGGCGCAACGCCGACTCGACGAGTCGATGACACGTTTCCGTAACGCAAACGTCGATGCCCCGTCTTACTACGCCGTTTCCGAGGAACACCGTAGGATATTCGACGAGTGGGTGGCGCGTCACGTGCGTTAGACCGTGCGACGTATGCAATGTATAAGCATGCAATGGACGCAGCCGGCATTGCGCCAGAGCATCCGCTCCGTAGGTGGCTGGAGGGTCGCAAGCCTTCGAGTTAGGGACGCGCGTTTAGTCGCCACGCTAGATGTCGGCGCGGATTCCCATGTCAGTGAGCGCTCTTCGATTTCATGGAGTAGACTCGGTCGTGACATGAGGTGCGAATGCCAGTGCTAGCCTCATAAGAACAGGCGCTTCACCCAGGAACTTTTCAATCGACATTGTTGCTCGCATTACCAATGCCGATGAAAGCCCGAGCGCAGTGCGGCACTACAATTATTACGCGATCGTACCAGCATCAAGCGAGCATCCGCGAGCAGCTCAGCGCGAGAAGCTCGGCGTCCGATCAGGGACCGCGCGATTTTCACCAAACCTTCAGCACCATTTTCCTTGCGCGTGGGAAGCGCCAGCGCGGTAGCCTAGGCGTTGGAGTCCCGGTTGCTACCGCCTGGTCCGAAGACTCCTTTCTTGCACTAGGCTTTTCGTGTGTTCGCCCGCCAACTCCGGACTGTGCGTTCCTCGATACCTTGAGAAAGATCTTCGCTCGCTCTCTAAGTAACGCGACCAAGCTCACATTTTTTTTTTGCCCTACGCTCGTTCCGCCGCGTCCGCCGTATTGACATTTTCCGCGTATTTTGCGTACACTCCATATGGGTCCTGCCAACCACGGGCTCAGATTGGAGAATAAGTTGACAGCGGTTACCGCCCAAGATCATTGCAAGCATGGGCACCGTCGGGAAGATGAAGCAGCGCAGCACCATGAATGTGACGTCACCATATCGTTCAATGGTGTGAAAAAGGACTTCAACTTTCGGCCGCACGAGCTTGTCCGGAAACTTTTAGACCAGGCAATTAAAGAATTCGGCATCGCGCAGAATCCTCACACCTACTCGCTCTTCAACTCCAATGGCGTAGAGCTAAACGATACCGAGACGCTTCACAATGCCGGCGTCCGGTGTGAGGATATGCTCCTGCTCCGCGCCAGCACCGTGAAGGCCGGGGTATGCTAGAGATCAGCGCAACTTTGTTTGATGAGACGTACAACGTTCTTCGGCAATGCGGGGCTAAGGAGCGCGAGTGCCAGGTCCTGTGGCTCTCCGCTCCATCGGCTCCTAATACAATAGTTGCTATCCGCCACTCAAAGCACTTATCCGATGAGCATGGCCTTGAGGTAGATTCAGGGTGGCTAACCTCGCTCTGGATCGAGCTCGCTCGAACTGGTCAAAGCGTTCGGGTTCAAGTACATACCCACGGTGGAAAAGCTTTTCACTCAAAAACAGATGACGATTTTCCGATCGTTGGTACTCCGGGATTCGTCTCGATAGTAATTCCCTATTTCGCCCAAGTCCATCCAGGCGTCGAGCGGGTGTATGTCACGGAGATAGCTCCGCAAGGTGGCTGGGTTGAACTGCAGCCATCGAAGGCAATTTTCCTGACGTGAACTCTTCCGTCGCCTTCCTCGATCGCACGCTTCGTCTTATAAGGGAAGAACTAGTTGACGGGGTAGGGGACGAAACGATATTGAATGCACTTTCATCCACGGGGGTCCTCGTTCGTTCCGACGAATCAATCGCGACTTGCCATTCCGGGCAGACCGCGATCGTTACCACTTCCTTATTGATGGCTCGGTGCGGATTGAATGTTTGGGTCGACGTTCCTGACGTCGAACTGAAAGGAGCGCAGCCACCGCTGCGCGGTCGACATCTTGCCTCGGCGCTCGAGGAATTTTCCAAGGACTTAGAGGGCCTGCTCCATATATCGAGAGGTCAACCCGACGAGCTGCCCGCTCTGATTCTGATGCTCGGTGACGTTCACTGGGGCAACGACGCGAGCAGAGAGCTCCAGCTCCGCTATGGCCGCTGGTGGGGAGGGTTCGGCAGAACTAACGCCTGCGCTCACATCGATGAGCCTTTTGGCGCCATGGTTTCTGCAGCTATCGCCGCGTCGGAGGCCTTCAAGCATGCCATGCGCCGCTTACGAAGTGTCGCTCGTAATCCGGACATGTTTGAACGGCAGTTCGCGTCGTCTTCCGAATGCAGTGTCAGCCTCGTATCGGAGGACACTGAACTAGTTCGTAATCTTGAAGCGATTGACATCGTAAGCGCTGGCGCAGTTTCCAACGCCGTTCTATTCGCTTTGCTGCGGATTCCTGGGGTGAGCGGAACAATACGTGTTATCGAGCCTCAATATTACGACGATACAAACCAGAATCGCTGCATGCTTATGACCGGCGCTTCTACCGGCCGGCCTAAAGCCGTTGATGTCGCCGACTTTCGAGCACCCTCCTTAAGCATCATTCCGATTGCGTCCACACTTCAGGAAGCCCTGCGGTCTGGAACGCTTGACTCCCTCGCGAAGCGAGTGATTGTTGGTGTCGACGATATTCCCACGCGGTGGGATGCGCAACTTGCGGCGCCGTCGTGGCTGTCAATCGGCGCGACGACGCACTGGTCTGCGATGTCATCCTTTCATGTTCCCGGCGGAGCCTGTGCACGCTGCCTGCATCCCCGAGATGACGATGACGGCGCAGCTCTTGCCCCTACAATTTCGTTCGTTTCATTTTGGGCCGGCCTTTGGAGCGCCGCCTATCTCATAAGGTCGTTTACGGGCGATGCCAGCGAGTCGGAGTCGGTATTTCTAACTCCAACGCGCGTCGAAAACATCACCGACATCTGGAAGACGGCCGTTCAAAAGAGTAAGCTTTGCCCCATGCACGGGCCTGTCCCAACACCCCAGGGGAAGTCCTAGTAGAGCTTTGCCGAGGTCTTCGGCACTCCAAGTTCCGTTATTCTGATTAACGCGACCTGCCTCGATACCAAGAACTCCTCCGCGATCCGATCCACAAGAATAGAAGCGTCCCTCTTGTACATTGAACCCGCTACTCGCTCCAGCGCTCACGACCTGTTCACGGGGCATCAGGAACGAAACCATTGCTTTGTTCGCTTGAACTCAGCTAATGCTTCGAAATCGCCCGAAGTGCTGTTAGCCCGCGAAACTTCCTAAGCTTCGCTGTTACGAGTTGCTTTATTCGTCGTCGTCAAACCACATGCGCCCGGCCTCGCCGACAGAATCTTTAATTTACTTCAGCACTCGCTCTATCGTTTTAACTTAGTTTCAACTTCGCGAAGGTATTTTTGGATAATCGTTTCCCTGTCAGACGGGGGTAAATCCGACATTTTGCGGAATAGTAATCCCAACTGAGGAGTGCGCCTAAGTTCCCGCTCGGCATCGTCTCCAATGCGACCCGCCAAACCCATTGCATCGTCGAAGTTAAGACGAAGCTCGTGGCATATGTCACGCAACAACGGTTCAGCCGGTACGCGACGATCGTTTTCGATGTCGCTAATGTACGATGCGCTCTTCCCAAACGTATCTGCAAAGGAACGAAGCGTAGCCCCTTTCTTAACGCGCGCCTCTCTTATGAGATCTCCGAGGGTTCGATTTCTAGTGTTCGCCATGTTCGCCAACTAGCGTACAAAAAATAGACAGGAAAGTCAACAAGTTCCTTAAATGCAAAAGAGCTTTATCTTGGCTTTTCTTATCGGCCGGTTAGAGTTATGCGCTGCATTACCGTTTGTTGATGCTTCCTGAGAGTTTTCGGCGAACTATCGTACAAGCAATCTGCCATTATTCTTCTAAAGGGGCGATCAGTAGCCTTGCAATGGGTAACCTCAATACTGCGAGAATACATATCGAGTTCCACTCGAAACAATCCAAAGAGTCCCATTCCCAGCCAACTCTCTCGCTCACCGACTTGGCGCTGCCAACTGCATTTTAGCGGTACTCGCCCTAACGCATGCCTAAACGTAGCGACCGAAGGAAGACGCCTTGCAGGATTAATTTGTAAGGCACGATTTATGATTTGCCGTAGTGGTCTCGGAACAAAAGGTGCATAATCGGACCTCCCCGGAAAGTCGCCTCGCACCACAGCAAGGCTGAAATCATCCATTGTGCCGTGCCACCTTAGCGACTCACTGCCGTTTACGATTTCATAGACTGTCACGCCAAGCGAATATACATCGCTACTCGGCGATGTAGTCCCACTTTCGATCACCTCCGGTGCGACATAATAAGGCGTGCCTGCTGCGGAGCCAAGACCGTTCTTAAGTGGTTGCACTAGTCCAAAGTCTGAAAGCTTCGTGAGTGGCCCATCTAGGAGAATATTCGCCGGCTTGATGTCCCTGTGCACATAGCCGCACGCATGAACCCGCTCTGTGCCACGGCAGGCTTCCGTAAATCTTCGAAGTCCCTCAGTGAGCAATGGGGCGTCTCTTGCTAACACATCTTCGAGCGACCCATCTTTCATGTGCTCCATTATGATTGCGTACATCCCTACGTCCGGAGATGTCCCGTCTTGCGGACCTATTTCCGTCCCGAATACGGACACAATGTTAGGGTGTCTTAACTCGTACAGGACGCGGGCCTCTTCGTTAAATGCCTGAAGATTAGGTATTGCACTCGGTGCTACAAGCTTAACCGCTCGCATTGCTCCCGTACCGAGATCCTCGGCGAGCCATACATTACTGTGGGAACCATTTCCGAGCTTCCTGACATATCTCAGGTTACTCACGTCGCCAGACCCGCGAGTGCCGCAACTATAGCCTCGGAGAAGTTGGTTTTTGCGAGATCAGAGAAGCGCGGGCTTTCACTAAGCTCGAATATCTTATTTGCTGGACCTTGATACTTAAGAATGCTTTTTAGCTGCTTAACCGTGCGGCCCACGACCATCACCTGCGGCGTATGTGAATAGCACAGTTCCTGCAGCACCCCTTCGAGCTCCGACCGTGGCAAAGATTTCTTCTTGGCAATGGGCTCCTGGCTACGAAAGCATGCGCTTTCTACTGCATACTGATTCACAATGTCATATAGATCTTTCCTAAACTCTGACAGTTGAGCTGCACGCTCGTGATTGACAGGCAGGAGAACATGGTCGGATGCAATCAGGGTGGGATGTTCTGCTGTCCCCTCAAGGATAACGTAGGCAAACCTGTCGGCCCAACAACGAACTCCCATTACATTACCCACCCGGACACCTCCAATAGAGCGCTAAAGAGAGCATCCCCAATTCAGACCCAGCTGCTACGGACACTATCACTTGATTCGTCAGACGGTAGGGCGACCGATGCCACAGACCGTTAAGATCAGGCTTTGTAGCCAGCGGGAATCGAATCACAGCTCGACGATCCCGACACAAAATGCTAAGTGTTAGAACGTGTTGTCAGATATAGATTTTTGCGACTTAATTCTCCTAACGACTCTCCGCTAAAACCCCGCTGATTTTTATACGTCCGTGCCACTTCGGTGCCACAGGCTAGCAGCTTACCAGGCAAGCTCTATCTCATAGGGGCGGCACGCTGTGCGCGGGCCTGGCGGGTTTAGTGGTGAGATCAATTTCCGGAAATGCGGTCACGCCCCGCCAATGCGCCACGCGTTCGCAATGTTGCCTCCACTTTGATACGCGGTATTGATCTCATCATATGTCGCCGGCGACGGCGTTGCATATGCCGGATCGTTGACCGTGTACGAGCCGGCGTTGTACTCGGACAATAGAATGAAGTGGTAGGTCGCGGGGAACGCAAGCAACAGTAAGACAAGCGCCCCAGCGCTGAGCGTCCGTTGGAACCTGATATCGTCTATCGCGATTGTTGTAGCCTGAAGAACCACCGATTGGTATAGCTTCGGAACGTTCGCCTCTGGAAGCCGTTGATTGCATGCCGAGTTGCTACCAGCGGGGCAGCAATTGCTTATGCCGAGAAACTGCTGCGCGAGTAGACATTGCCCCGGAGCAGGCTTGCCGAAGAAGGAGCAAGCCATGCGAAAACACGCGATCCAACACCAGTTGTCCTGCTGTTGCTTTTCCTGAATCACAGCCACCGCTATGAGCCGATTGCCTGACCTGCGCAGGAATTGTCGCCGGGAGGGACCTCGAAGAAGACGTACGAGTTCGGCATTAGCCCCGGCCTAAGATGAGGGCGAATTGACTGAGGCGAGTTTACACCGCGCTCAAGCGCCGCCGCAATATCATCTCGAATCGTGTTGCTTTGCGCCCAATATCCGTGTCCCAACAAGTCGCAATAGAAAATCGAAGCGTCGATCGCGTTGAAGTTGGAGATCGAAGGAACGTCATAGTCGCATCCGACAAGGCCAGCGCGGCAATGCCCGTGCAGCTCTCTGGAGAGACGTAACGCCTCATCGTGGCTGCTGCCGTACATTGTAAGGCCGACGGCCACGCTGGCTATCGTTGGAACCATCTCAAAAAATGTACCAGAGTCGATATCGGGAGCCGCGAATATTACTTGCCCAATCGTATTTCGTGTCGGCAGTCGCGTACTTCCTAGATAGTCGAGCGCCTCTGCGACAAGTCGATTTCCCATGCTGTGTGCCAGGATATTGATCGTTTTCGGCGCCTTCGGCGAGTTGAGCAACGCCACCAGGAAATTACGGAAATGGTCTTGCGCCCAGGTGTTGTTCGTTTCGTCATCGATGTATTTGAGTGTCGCATGGTTTGACGGCCAACTGTAGACGATGACCGGCTCCCTCGGATCAAGGGCCGAGACCCAGGTCGCGCCTAGTTGAAATGGAGAAAAGAAATCGTTGTTGTAGCCGTGAACGAAGATCAGAAGGCTTTGCGCCGACGGAAACGTAGAACGAATAAAGTCCAGCAAGGCGTCGATCCTCGAGGGACCGCCCTGCGGCACTGTCTGCGCCGGACCCAGTATTGGTCCCGTCGGCTCGCTCATGCCGTAAGACATAATACAGTCGGGGTCCGGCGCACACGGTGCAATGATCCGGGTGTTCATAAACATTGTTTGGAGGTTCGTGTCATTGGGAACCGCTTCGCGATCCGTTGCGAAGAAAGTCACCGCAGGCGGCGGTGGAGGCGCTCCGCCGGAGCGAACAATCGGCCCCATACGGATGTCAATCGTCTTCGTCGAAAAGGCGCCAGTCATGACTAGCCCTGCAGCTACCCGCTCGCCGCGATAACTTGCGAATACCTGGTATGTGCCGGGTCGAATGTCCGGAGCCTCCTGCAACTGTGGAACGGGGTTGCTTATCATGTACTCGCCGTTAGCGTCAGTTACGACGCTTGCAACAATACGATGAGTTAGATCTGCATTTGAGTCTTCGAGATCGACCGACGCACCGACTAGCGGTTGAATCGAGCCGTTGATGGCGCCAGTGACCGTACCGCGAAGTACGACGTAACGCTGTGCCTGCCCAAGGTCGGAGATTATGGTCGGTGCTCCGATCGGTGCGGCGGCCACCGTCAGGACGAATACGCAGGCCGTTAGTATGATCGGTCTGAACATGGGGAGCAACCTCCGTTCCTCACGGTGTTCGCCGCAGGCGTTGCTTTTGCAGTTTAACACGGTATGGTCAACGTCAATTCTACGTTGCGCCAATCCCGCCTCCGCGCTACGCGTATAGCTGCACGTGCCCGCGTCTAAGCGACACGAGTAAGTCGAACGGGACACTCAGCTCGCGGACGCGTTTGCGCGCATTCGAACAACGCCTAACGTCCCCAAAGAGGCTCGCCGCTGCGGCGCTAGTCACCGCGGCATAGATCTTCGTGCGTAGGAGGAATTCTTTCGACCGTCTATTTTTCACGGACGCAAGCCGGTGGCTGTGCGCACAAGCGCACAACCAGTACGAACGGGCGGGGGTCGCGAGGCCCCGTCGGGCCTCGCTCAGCCCGCAGATTTTTGCCATCGCCGTAGCCACCGCACCGCATAGGTTGAAGGCTTAAAAGTTTGCGATCGGCTCCTGCCGACAATCTGAGAACAGCATCACCGCTTGGAAAAAGTCGTTTGCGAGGGAGGTCCGGCCGTGCGTGAGTCGATTTGAAACACGTAGGCAGGCCAATGCAAGCGCTGCTTCCCAAGCGCGCACACGCTCGGCTGATCGCACCAACCGAGAGCTGCCAAAAAGAGGAGCAGAACCGCGGGCATTGCTCGAAACCTTATTCGTGCACCGCACCGGCGCTGATGCTGTGGACTTGGACGACCCGGGATTCCGGGCCGTGCGCCAGGTCGCCGCAGAGACCATCGTTCCGCCGGACAAGCTGTACCGGCTGTATATGGCCGCACAAAAGGCCTTGCCTCTGAACGGGGTCTGGTACGAGTGCGGCGTTTACAAGGGCGGGTCGGCCTTGTTATTGGCCGAGACAATCCGACGTTCTGAGAAGGCGATAGCGCTCCACCTATTCGACACCTTTAGGGGCATGCCGTTTAGCGGAGAACGCGACGGACACGCTCAAGGCGACTTTGGGGACGTAAGCTACGACGCAGTGGCTGCGAAGCTCGCTGGCTACAACCGTGTACATTTGCATCCCGGCGTTATCCCTAGCACATTCGCTGGACGGCACAGGGATCGCATCGCGTTCGCTTACCTCGACGTAGATCAGGAGCGGTCCACGCGCGATTGCTTAGACTTCGTATGGCCCCGTATGGTTGTCGGCGGGATTGTCGTCATCGACGACTACGACTGGCCGTTGTGCCCCGGTATCAAACTCGTCGTGGACTCTTTCTTCCGTAGTCGAGCGGTGCCTCTTCGGGTTAATCCTAACTATCAAGTCCAGGTGTTCAAGGGCTGCTAACGCGGAACGCTTGTCACGAAACTTACTTCTCACTATATTGCTCCCGCCCGCTGCAAGACGCCGGACCTTGCGAGGGCGTCAAGTAGGCCTCCTCCGCCGATCTCCGTTAAGGCAATCCACGTATCCTGAACGTGCAGGATTTCCAAGTTCAGACTGTCCACGTAGGGCTTCACCCCTACCCAGTGGGGCGCAGTTTCGTAGTAATCGTGCCAGACAATGATCCCGCTGCCACGCCTTTCCAAGAACCGCAACGCTCGCTCGGTGTCAGCGCATACACCCTCGAGAGTGTGGTCGCCATCGATGAAGACAAGACCCACATCGATGAGCGCTTCATAATTCAGGTGTGCGGAGTCGGCGTGGACGACGACAACATTTTTTAGATGGCGCGCGTATACGCACAGCTCCTCAGCGGACGGGCGCTCGCCGATCTGCCAGTCGTGGCCTTGGCAGCGCACAAAATAGTCTACGGCATAAACAAGCTTGGTAGGATTGCTTAGCGCAAGATCGCGGGTCGTCAATCCCTTGTTGCATCCGATTTCCGCGACGTTGCCTTCTATCTGCCGCGCGAGCCAACAGAGCAACTTCGTTTCTCTTGCTGACGTGAGACGGCCAATTGTCTCGTCCACCTCGATGCTCTGGCTTTCGGGAGGAAGCGCCACCGTGCGACGATGCGCCCTTACCTTTGGAGGAAGCGAGTCATTCATCTTATGTCCTTTCAGGTTCCCAAAGAAGTCTGCCGCCAACGCCTCGATATGCGGGTCGTCAAAACGCGCGTGCCGACACTCCGAAAAGCTAATGCCGAAGGTCCATTGATCGCCTGGAACAACGTGCCGCTCGTAGACCGACTGGGGATAGAGTAGCAGCTGTGGCTTGCGCATCAACCAGCTCAACATGCTCACGGCGCTGTGACACGCGACGACTCCAACAGCGGACTCAAGGAGCGCTGCGAGGCCTGGAACGCTGAGGGCGTCTACGAGGCTCATGCCTTCATCCGCAGAGGGGTAATATTCGGATCTTCCATGTCGCTCATACGAGCGACCCACGAAGACCGGAAGGAAGCCGCTCTTCTGGGCGCTGGCTGCCAGGCTGCGAACGCGTTCTGCTGGGAGGCTTCGATCTGAAAGTCCCGCACTCGGCGCAAAGACAATAATCTTTTGTTGCTGCAGATCCCGTAAGGCAGCACGGTCTCCATCCGTTGGATAAAAGCGCACCGGCTTTCCTGACATAGGAAAACTCGAGCGGTTCGGAAGACCATGCCTTGAACGCATCAACTCATCCTGCGCCGGCATCCAGTATCCTAAGTTCCGTATAGAGAACTGCGCCGCTCTCGGATGGTTTGCGAAGATCTCGTCGGCATACGGATTGTGGGTAACGAGCCCAATCATGACTCGATCCGACTGATCGAGTTCATCGAGTGCGCGGTACGCACCCTCGAAGTACATCTGAAAAAAGATATCTCCAAGGCCTCCGCCAAACTCCACGTAGAAGTCAGTCATACGCGGCGCTCAGTCGGCGGCAGGTAGAGCGTGCATCGGCCCAAGATTGTCTCTGACTATTTCGCTGACTTCATCGACGGTTAATTCCGCAGGCAGCTGAGTCGGCCCTCACAGGCGCGGAAGCGATTTGTGAACCAGCATGGCTCACACCCTAAGCCGCGGCGCAGAATCGTTACGTTTCCTGGCAAGCGCCCAAGCGTGGAATGCGGTGTCGGGCCGAATAACAAAACCGTCGGAATCCCCAGGGCGCCAGCAATGTGCCCGAGCCCGCCATCGTTAGCGACCACCGCGCCCGCGTTTGCAATTATCTGCGCTGTTTCCCGAAGTGAAAGGTGCCCTACAAGTGAGCGGACGTGACTGGAAAACTCCATCCGCCCTCCGTCGAACCGGCTCAGGTCGTCGTCGGTGCCGATCAGCACTACATCTTCAAACCTGTCTGCAAGCTCAGGAAAGAATGGCCAGCGCTTTGCGGCCATTTCGCCGGTCTTGCTACCTGGCGCTAATACAACCGTGGTGGGTCCTGCGGCAGCGTTTTCTTCTGCAGTGATCGGAAGAAAATAATATGGAGGGTCACTGACATCGCAGCCGACCGAACGAGCAAACTCCAGATAGTACGCTTGCTCATCGCGGTAGAAGAGCGCGTCCGGCGCTCGGTAGAGCGTGTGTTTTGCCCGCGCGTACTGCCGCGCGTAGCGCTGCCAATAAAAGGGCGGGATCGCCGCAAGCAGCAAAGCATACGAGGCGTGTGACGGATGATTGCGTCGGCCGTCGAAGACAGTCCGCACGCCACTCCAGCCATTGAGTAGTTCGGTGACGCCAGGATAGTCGGCATCAATTAGAACATCGACGACGAAGCCAGCCCGGCCCAGCACGATCAGCAGCGGTGTGGCGAGGACGATGTTTCCGATGCCCGAGGCGAGGTGAACGAGAACGGAATCACCGCGGCCTGCACTCACGATGCGGGCTCGAAGATGTAGAGCCCCCACTTCATCCTCTTCGGAAGTGGATGGCGTTCGACGGTCGACTGCGTTGGATCTTGCCTCCAGCCGGCTTCGGCGAAGCGGTCGCACCACCACTGAGGTTCGTGCATGGTGATGTGCGACAAATCGCGGTCGACGGCGGCAGTCTGGATTGGAATCGTCGCGAAGAGCGCTCGCCGCACCCACCGCCGCGCACGCAGTAGGATCTGGCTTATCTGTTCCTCAGTGAGGCTCTCGAAGAGCGACATTGCAACCACAACGTCGATGCTCCGGTCATCGTATGCCATGCTGTCCAGCGAGGCGAGCTCAAGAAATGGTTTTACGCTTGCTTGCGCGTTCGTGATCGCCCATTCGCTGTGGTCGAATCCCCGTGCGTCCAACCCGCGTTCGCGCAAGGCCTGAACGAGGAAACCCTTCGCGCAACCAACGTCGACGAACGACGTCGCTTCGGGGAACGTCTCATGCAATAAAGCCGCCGTCTCTCTGAAGAGGCCTTGGAACGAGGACCAAGCGTACCCGCCGCTCCAGTTGCTCTTCCGGCCGTGCTCGAAATAGTCGGCGTCAAACCAGTCCCCGGGAATCGGGAGAACAACTGGCGTTCGCAATGGCTGTGGCTCAGAGTCCTCTGCGTCCTTCGGTTGCGGCCTGGCTTTCTTGAGCTCAATCAAGCGCGCCTTCGCCGCTTCGCCGATCCGCTCAAGTGAGAACGACGTGCGCAGTTCATGGGCAGCCTCTTCCGCGGCAGCACGTGCCTCGACCCGATGCTCGTACACCCAGCGCAAGCCTTCGCGCGCGTGGTCCAAGTCCGGTTCCGCCCAGTTCATCGACGGGCGGTAGAGAAAATACGGTCGGCTGACCGGCAAAAGCGTGTATCGTACTAGCCAATGCCGTTTGGTATCCAGATAGTCGAGAGGACCGCCATATGCCGTTGCAACGATCGGCTTACCAGAGGCGGCTGCCTCGAACAGCGGATACCCCCAGCCCTCGCCGCGATGCAGTGAGACGTAGCAGTCGCCGCGCGCATGCAACGCCTGCATACGAGTTTCGTCAAACGATTCGCACCACAAGATAACGCGAGCGGGCGATTGCGTTTCGACGCGAAGTTGCTCGGCGACCTCCTGTGCCTCATTTGCGAAGCGCGCGCTCGTTTTGATCAGCAACACCACGTCTGACTCATCGGGGAACGCTTTAAGGAATGCCTCGATCAAGCCGTGCGGATTCTTGCGATCCTGCCACTCAAAGATGCTGTAGAAGACGAAATCTGCAGGCTCCACCCCGAATTGTGAATGGGTGTACGCGGGCATCGCCCCATTGGGCCGAGGGAACAAAGCGTGAGGTAATCGATAGGGTGCTCTTCCGAGGTCCCGCGTGAAGACGTCGATAGTAAAGGCACTCGGCAGCCAGACATCGATGGCATGGCTGAGCGGGTTGCGCCAGATCTGAGGCATCTGGTCGGCCTCCCAAACCGTCATCGCTATTACATTGCGCACGCGGTACGCGGCACGCGCCCAAAATGACGGAATGCCATGGAACAGGTTGAAGTCCGCGTGCGGATCATGGCCGAGCAGCGACGCAATCCGTTCGTCCTCGACCTGGTGAAGCCGCGCCCCCGTATCGATGACGTGGACGCGGATACCAGCGGCATCGAACGCATGCACGTATGCCCGTGCAGCCTGGCCGTATCCACTGGAGGCAAAAACTTCGCCGTAGTAGTTTAAGGTGATCGTCTCGTTCGAGTTAGGCACCACGCGCTTACAACGTATGGCTCCCGCAGGCAAGGCCGCGGCCGCACGGGTGGCGACCTCCTCGGCGGTCAGCGTTTTCAGGCATTGCAGGTGGTGTTCGCAATCGCGCCGGCCCCACGCGTCACGACGGCACGCCGGCTCGCACGAAAGCTGCTTACTGATCGGGGTCATAAACGGTGAAGGGATGCACTCACGCTCTGGATTGGTGATGCCAAAGATTCCGAACGTCGGAACCCGCAGAGCCACGCCAAGGTGCATTAAGCCAGAGTCAAGCGACACGAGCGCCGCGCATTGTGAAATCAATGCCGCCGTGTCACGAAGCTCAAGCTTGCCGGTAAAATCGCGCACATGTTCGGGCCAGCGAAAAGGGCGCCCGAAGTAGGTCCGGCTATTGTCAAGATCCGCCGGCGTTCCGACCACAACAACACTGGAAAAAAACTCAGCGAGCTCATCGAAACCATGCCACTTTTTCCACGGCCAGTTCGGCTTGCAGCCTGGATGGAATGCGACTGTAGCTGGCAGTAAGTCAAAGCGCCGAGCCGATTTCATGGCAAACGGCGCCGGCAGTTCGCCCTGCCATCCGATGGCGCGCGCGATGTTTTCGACGCTGGCGATGTCGCCGTCGCAGCGCCAGCTCGGGTCGAAAGTGTAGCGATGCTGGGCGGCAACGTACTTGCTGAGGGGCGCGCTCCAGTACGTGAACGTCGCCAGATCATACTGTTGCCCTTCGAGTTCAGCAATTCGGTGCGCGGCGCGATTCGTAAGCACATCGGGATAGGTAATCAGGCGGCGGATCTGTGGCGCACCACG
This sequence comes from Vulcanimicrobiota bacterium, assembly GCA_963759245.1. Classification (GTDB taxonomy): domain Bacteria; phylum Vulcanimicrobiota; class Vulcanimicrobiia; order Vulcanimicrobiales; family Vulcanimicrobiaceae; genus Cybelea. The sequence goes on from CAVWYN010000003.1 coordinate 1,975,647, forward strand.
CAACAGTTCGGCTGCATCGGGATCGTCGGGGGAAACGAGCACATCGACGTCGTAGCCGAGCTGGTCCGCCGCCCGAACGAGCGGCGTTACACGCAGGATGTCGCCGATGCCCGAGGCCGCCGAGATGAGCGCCGTTCCCACTTTGCATGACGCCGGCATCGGCAAGCCGCCCTGGCCGCCGAAGTACGCCTCCCACTCGCTTCCGACGATCGAGCGCACCGCGTCGATCGGGCGAGTTTCCCATAAACCGCCGCGCGGTCGCTTTGGCGATGAGTTGGCCGCATGAATGCGAGCCACGAAAAAGCGGTTGTCCTCCAGCGCCGCGATTCGCGCGTCCCGTGCACCGAAAACGAAGTGCGTGTCCTCCCCCAGGCTCACGTCGGCGAAGCGATGATTCTCCCAAAACGACTTCCGATAGCACAATGTCGCCCCGCAGAGCCACGGCAGGCTGGTGTTCCGGTACACGTACTCCCAGGCTTGCTCGAGCCTGGCGTCCACAAAGAACGCACGATCGAGGCCACACACGTCAAAGCCGCCCCAATCCAATTTCTCAACCTGATAGGCTAAGCGCCATGGGGCGTACCAATCATCATCGTCCCAGTGAAGAATGATTTCGCCGCGCGCGGCTTTGCAGGCGAGATTGCGTTTGCTACCGACTGACAGGGCCGGCTCGTGGCGGAGACACCGCACGCGAGGATCTGAGGGGATCAGATCGGCGATGCTCTCTGCGCCATCGTCGATGATCAGGAGCTCTTTGTTTGGGTAGTCCTGCGCAAAGAAGAGCCGAATCGCCGACGGGATAAACGGCCGGCGATTCGCGGTCGGCATGATGCAGGTGACGAGAGTCACTCAATCGGCCCGCTAGTCACAGCGGTCAGATGAAAGGAGGCGACAGTCCACGATTAAAAGATCCATCTTTTATTCAAAACGGCATGTCGCAAAGTTCAGCGAGGAACATCATGTGGTGGCCGGGCTCTTTTGATCGGACCCTTTGAGATTTGGCGGCTCTCCCGATCGATAACTTCCTCCCGGAGCGACGCTTCAACTATTAGCCTATTGTAAAGAGGGCTGGAGTTGTCGTAACCTTGCATGCTCGCCAGCACAACCGCGAAATTCGAGGCACGTGTTATCGCCATGTCGGGCATTAGGACTGCCGAGTCCAGGAACATGCCATATTTTAGAGCTCCTGACATCTCAGTCGTGTCGAAACTCGCGTCAGCACTCCGAACGAAGTTCTTGGGAACCAAATCATAGCGCGGAGAATCGACGCGTACAAGTGCAACTGCATTAAATGTGTGGGCACTCGTATGAAGACTCAGGCTGTTCATCGCTCGTCAATACTGCTGGCTAAGAAGAGCCAGCGCATGAACTCTCGCGAAACCTCTCTCTAAGTCGACTCGGTTATCTCAGCACATTCCGTTTGGGCAAAGTTGGCCATAAAGTGACGCACGCAAGTAGTCGACGCTGCTTGAAAGATCGCCGGCGTCGGTGTGTTGGATCAATACTTTGGCGCGTCGTCGCAAACTGTGCAAAGGCTTCGAGGCTTCCTGCCCAATTGGGGCCGTTATGGCTGAATAGAAGTCGTGCAAAGCTGGCCTAGGTTATGACCTTCCACTTTCCCTGACGCGGCTGGGCTCGGATGTCTGCGAGTCGACACGACAACGAGCCTTGGATTGCCCCGAAGCCGCGACTGATTTCCTGTCTTATGCTTCCTTCGCGTTTGCCGTTATAGTGCATTTCCTCGCGAAATGAAGCTAATAGGAGGTTGAGATTCTAAAGCCGCGTTCCAAGTCGAGCAAGGTGGCAAAAGCCTCATTGCACGGCGAAAAGAACCCGATGTTTGGGCTTCAAGTGTTGTTGGACCGACTGACAAGCGCCGGCTAGTACTTAAGCTTGGTAGGCTCCCGCAAGCCCGCGTTTGTCCACGCAAAACGTGGCTTGGGCAGTGAAGCATGCGATTTCATTACGTACCGCCCAGCCGTCCGCCCAGTGCTGGTCGATTGAACATCCTTTCGCGCCTAGGTCGGGGGCTTGCTGACTACAGCGCCCTGCGCATCCTTCACACCCTTCGTAATCGTTTTCGTGGCGCTGCCGCCGGTCGGATAACTGTAAAAGAATACATCCGATCCGGACGTTGCGTATACGTTCGGCGCGATGACCCGCTGACCTTGAATCCAGAACTGCTTGACATACTGCGCGCCGCTGCCCATGTGAGTCATGCCGACGATCGTTCCTGTGCTTCCGTTGATGGCGAACTGATAGATATTCGTGGTCTGATCTCCGATCGCCACATGCTTTCCGTCCCACTGAACGCCTCCAGGAAATCCAATGTACTGGTTCAGCATGATATTCGTGAAGGTGCTGCTGCCCTTTGGAAGTTCAGCGAAGACAAAGTCTCCGGTGCCGCCCGGAGAGTGTACACCATCGACGAAAAGGTTGCCCTTATCGTCGTAGCCGCAAAAATACATTTGCTGGAATGCTGAATCCTGGTATATCGTCGGATTCCCGCTGGCGTTCTTGAAGATCGCGACGCTGCCATTCGACCCATGCCCTAGGGTTGTAACGGCCAGGTTTCCGGTTGTCGGGTCGATAGAGCAGCCTACCGGGTTTCCCGTGGCAACCAGGGTTCTTATTCGTTTCATGCCGCCGTGTGCGTACATGAAAACCTTACCAAAGCCATCGTCCACGACAAAAACGTCGCCCTTTTTGTCGACGCACTCGCCCGTCGCTATGTAAAATCTTCTAAGAGTCCCTTCGACCTTGCCGCGCGGATAGGAATATACCGTCACGGTTCTGACATTGGAAACGTACAGCAGGTTTTGCGTTATCGCGTCGCTCGCTACCCAGGACTGTCCGGGGTCAGATCGCGCAGCTATCGGAAAGCGATCGCTGCGCGCGAGGTCGCCGACGCGCTGTGCGCCAAGGTCTCGCTGGACAGCGTACGTCTGCGCCCCGGCAGGAGGAGCGAACGCCTGCTGAGGTGCTGCACTGCTACAGCCGCTCAGGATTATAGCAGCGGTATAAATCTTCACAGTCGACGTGAGAAGAGTTTTCATTGGAAACTTGGCTCCTTGCCCTAAGAGCTTCGCTTATTTGGTTGTTTTATCCGCTGCACGTCGGCACCTGCGCAAAGCCTCGAAAAGTGATCATAGTCAAGATGGAGTACTGAGCGATTCCGACGGCTGCGAAAGTCAGCGCTGATTGCAAAATGGCCTCACGCGCCGAAATCGTCTCAGTTGAAAAGCGCATCCTCAGATCGCTGCCTAACACCTCCTGGTAAAGCAAACAAGCACCACGATCATGTCGTCCGGACAGCGCCGCATCAACGCAGTCGGGCAAAAAAGCTGATTGAATCAATGCCCCAAGTTATCCAGGCCGATTCGCGACCGTTACTGAGCCTCGCCCGATCTGCTCTTCACCGAAACGGACGTTTGAGGCAAGACACCCGGAGGTTAGTCAGACAAACATTCTCTGGTAGGTTTCGTGCTCGCTCGTCCTAACCACCAATCCCAAAAAACGCTGGAAAGTTTAATCTCTTATACAAGCATGCAAAACTTAATGCAATTACTCTTGTACTCGAAAGATCTCACGCTCTATGATGTTGTCCCGAAAACTTCGCTCGAAGTATTGGCGTGAGCAGACTCGGCCCATATCTTGTAACCGAAAACGAGCTCGAAGACATGGATATTCCCTAACCCTCAATTCTTAGCGTGCCTGGCGATGGGTCGAACCATGGCCTCGGCTCCCCCGTCATACGAGCCCAGACGTTCGCAAGCTCGGGTAGCTGCAACGCGAGTTGCGCGATTCTTATGCCCCGCGCGAGATACGCGACTTGAATGCGTGGGAACGGAATTCCCGCCGCTCCTTCTACAGAATGCCTCTACGTCAGCACTGACCATTGGATCAAACGAGGCTTCCGCGTCCGAAGGCTCAGAGGCGTTGGATCTATTTCAGCTTCGCACGATCGCACCGCTGAAGACGAAAAGGAGCGGCCGGCGGTGCTCGTTCTCCCAGGCTCAAGCGAAGCTTGGCCACAGCATAGCGCTAGACGATAGAGGCGTCTTGGGATGTCATTTGCTCCGTCGCAAGCCTTTCGAGTCAGCCCCGTCGCATTACTGAGGGGCAAATGTCGATTCTTGTGAGGTCAACGCACTTCTTTTTTCGACCACCGTGTCGGAGACCGTTGCTAAAGGCAGCCAAGGAGCACAAAACCAACCGTGCGGCTAGATCGCAGACGTTTCGGCGTTTGTATTGATGCGAGTGTCGAGACGGTACGTCGCACCATCTAACGAAAAGAAAGAACTACGATAATGGCATTACAACAAGGCGTCTTTAACGTGACGGATCCAATGTGGGGCGTGCTCCCCACCAATATAGCTAGCTTAAACACGTCGAGATTGCAGACCCTTGTGACCGCGTTACTAAGCAATGATGGTCCAACCATGGGTAATGGAGGCACGATCCAGTTCCCCTCAGTCGGAACTTACAAGTTTTCGGGGACAATCACAATCAGCCTGGATGATGCGTCTCCTCCGGATAAGCAGCCATACTCGATCATATTTATGGGGACTGGGCAAGGGCAGCAAGACGTTCCCATACTTGAGCAAACGGGCGACTTCGACTTGTTTGTGGTCGATCTCAACGACGGTCATGATAGGGACATCGGCGGCGTCGTTTTCCAGGACTTGTTGATGAGTTATGCGGGGACCGGAACAGCAGGGAACTCGGCGGTTCATGTAAAGCACAGGAGCCAGAGCGTACGCCTCGATCGGGTGACGCTGGTTGACTGGCCGACGGGCGTGTTCTTGGCTGAGTCGTATCGAGCCAGCATGAACAATTGCACCATCCATATCGTCGGAGCATCGCCCCCGCCCGTGACGAGCGCAATAGGACTCCAGATCGGCGATGCTGGGAGCCCAGCCGCGGGGATCGAAACGTACGTCGCAGGCTGCCTCTTCTTGGATGACAGCCACGTAGGAACGGCAGTACAGATCTACGGCTGCGAGCACCTACGCATGGTCAACACTCGCATTGACGGGTGGCAACAAGGAATTTTGATTACTCCGAAAGCGGCTACCGACAGCGGCAGCGCTAAGCAGCTCTATTTCGCCAACGTGAGTTGTTTTCCGCACAGTCCCGTTTCAACATCATTGGGAGCGGCGCTGCTCATCACGACAAACGGCACCACGGCGTCACCTAGGTACGTCGTACAAGCGACGTTCGTGAACTGTGAGCTCTCCGCACCCGCAGGTGGCACAGCATATACCGGTGGTGGGGTGGTCATCGGGCCGGCATCTGGCGCAAACGACGCGATCGACCAGATTCGGTTTGTCGATTGCCACGTATGCCAGTGGAACGGCCATGGAATGAATATCATGGCGGGAACCAATATCGAGGTTCTCGGTGGCTACTATTCGTGCAATGGCGTAGGATCAGCAAATCGGGCTGGCATTGCTATCACGGGTGCAGCGTCGGGCGTACGAATAAACGGCGCGGCGTGCAACAACTCGCTCTACGACTTTTCTATCCCCGGATTCGCGAGTGCGACACAGTCGTATGGCGTCGAAATCGACGCGTCTGCAACAAGTATCCGCGTCATTGGTTGCGATCTTACCGGAAACACGATAAACGGCGCTGCTGTGCTCGGAAGCGTCACAGCTGATCCCACGAACGTCTTCTTTAAGCACTGCGACTTTACGGGCTTGAGCAATCCGGTTGGGGTAACCTTGCCCGTTACGAACCTTCAGATAAGCGACTGCCCCGGCTACAACGACCAAGGGACCGTATTGTCCAGCACCTCGCCGGCGCCCACGGGAACGTTCCACAACTACCACTCCTGGCCCAACGCGTCTGCTGGTTGGTTTGGTCCCATTGCGTTTTACGTTACGGGCACGGGCCATGTAACGATCGATGGTATTGACACGACACTCACAAATGCAGGGTTTACTCTTTCCCCCGGTGAGAGCGCATCAATAGCAGCGACAGTTACCAAGTTCGTGGCGGTAGGCAAGTAGGGCATTACGGATCGCTGCTAGTGGATGAGAGACTAACGGGTCGTGGAGCGTCAAGCGCTCCTCGGCCCAACTAGTCGAGGCACGCCCCTCAACCAAAATGGAGATCCGCTTCGTATCACAGCTAGATTTAATCGCCCATTCCGAACACGGCCGCCTAGCACATTACTCATTCCCTGCTTCAGCTTCGACAGCAGTTTATGTCAATCCAAATATACGCCCCACACCTCCCCGCACTATCGTTTGCTATCACGACGTGTGACACTCTCCACTGTCACTTACGTCGTTATCCATCCCACAGATGGGTCGCCCGATCGGACGATTTTGCAAATCGATCAAGAGCATCGAAAACGAGGCTGGGCAATGATCGGCTACAACTACGTGGTCGCCGGAAGCGGAACGTCTTGGTCGGCTCGGCCCAACCATTTCGTTTCGCGCGGCGGCTTGGGGGTTGTCCCCTCAGCCTCAATATTGTCGTTACCGGCCAATTTCAACCGCGCGTTTCAAACTCCGCCCCCGCTCCGTCCGACCCAACTCGCTACACTGGACTCAACTGGTCGTGGGCGTTCATCACGTGTATCCGCAACTCAGTCGCATAATAGGTTATCGCCATGTCGCGACCATTGTTGACAATCCGGCCGCCGCGACCGCACGGCCCGGCGACGACCCATATGATCGAATTTCAACGACACGAGCGGCAGTGCTGTCGTCGCTAGAACACGCACGCGCACAGTGTACGCGATGATAGACCCGCAAACTCGTCAGAGCGGTGCGGTTCGCGCCCCTGCGCGCGGTTCGGCGCACGCGCTCCGGGGTGACAAGGCAAGGACAAGTACGAGGGACGTAGGATGTGACTTGCGTGATTGAGAGAACGCGAACGGGCTACTTAGCTTACATCGAAGAGGTGCCCGGCTGCACCAGGGCGGGCGCGACGCTTGCAGAGGTGGCGCGGCTTATGCGCGAGGCGCTGTGCCCATATTTTGACGGTAATCCAGACGCTATCCCTCTGATTTTTAGATCGCGAGGCGCTTGGTGGTCGGTAGAAGCCACCGTGCCAATCGCGCCTTTTCAGCCGTTACAAAATCCTAGAAGCCGGTAAACATCGGCGCCGGCAATATTATTCATCAAATCGAAGAGGTATGAAGAGAGAACATGACGAGGCAAAACTTGCTATCCACCTTGTTGGCTGCGCCGCTTGCCGTTCTAGTCGGTCCAAATGTCTCGGCGGCTGAACGGCAGGATCGCAGGGTCGTGCGTTTCGCGCCCGGCACCTACACGATCAGGCCCGGTGGCGGAATCCGCATTAGCGATACGGGGAATGTTCGCATTGAGGGTTGTACATTCACGGGCGCCTCCAACGCTATAACGATCGAGTAGGCGACCGAAGCGATTCGGGTCGGGCTGCACCGCAAGAAGCTCTAGCTTTGCTCCCTATTGGGCGTCGACAATCCCGCGCCCGAAAGGCTTGAAATTGTCACAGATTGGTTACGGAGCCGGCGCAAACGGCCGGGAACCGATGGGATCGACCGGCACGGCGATGCGCCGGAAACCATACAGGGCAAGTCTTTTCGCAATTGCCAGGGATCGGCCGGGATCGCTGGCTGCGAGTTCTCATCCCGTTTGGCTTCCTTATGGATCGAGCTCGGATCCGGACGCGGCCGAATCGATCTTGAGGAGTCGGCTGCTGACCCCTTGAAGCGCTGCAAGCTTTTCCGTGGGCAGAAGGGGGCGCCAATGCAACCGGAAGACGAGGAACTGCTAAGGGAGATTCGTTCGTTTGCGGAGTCGCGAGAGGTCGCCAAACGCGACGAAAGCAAAGCGCGGGCTGAACAGCGGCATATCCTTGATGCGCAAGTGCGAACACCCGATGAGGCGTTTGCTCAACTACGCGCGGACCTCCGTGAGCGTGTGGGAAATCTAGCGGCCCAAGACTCGTCGTTTCGTTTCGCGGATGCTGGCAACACGGTCTTCATCTCATTAGCGCAGGTCGAAGCAACCGTGCAATATTCACCGGGGCGTTTCACAGATGCCTTGGGCCCACATCCTCCTTCCCTTAGGCTTATTCTGTCGCGAACACAGCAAACTCTGGGAGGCGATCACGGCGAGCCTGGGATGCAACGTTATAATCCACCCCGGCTGACTGAAGACTTTCGACCCATTGAAGAGTCCGGTGGCTTCCGTTGGCGGCGCGACGACGAAGCGCACGCATCTTTCGGCCTTGCAACCTACATGTTAAGAAAACTTGTAGACTATTACAAGAAATATGCTCCGCATTAGGACGAAGTATGGAAACGATGACGGTCATCATCAATTGGAACAGCACCAGCATTGGGACTCTTGGCGGCCTGGCTGCTCTGCTGGGTCTAACAGCACAGCCCCCGAATGATCTTAGCCGCTGGTCGGTTCAGCTCTTGGGAGGCAACGCACATGAGATCATTCGCCCGATACGCGGTTAGCGTTGGCGCCGCAGCTGCATTGTTCGCAGGCTGCGGCGGATCGGTGCCGCCGATCGGTGCGCCGGGGGCGATGCCGCAAAGCCGCACCGTTTCATTGCTCGATCGCAGCGGGGCGCGGGTGCTGCCTGATGCGAAGACGGGGGCGACTCCGGAATATAGCGTCACGGGTCCTCTGGTATACGTTACCAACTATACCAACAACGATGTTACGGTATATCATGCGCTGGCCAAAGACCCGGCGCCAATAGCGAACATTTCAGCCAGCCTCAATTCGCCCAGCGGCGATTGCCTTGACGGCCACGGAACCCTCTACGTTACCAACCAGCCGGCAAGCGGCCCGGGCTGGATTACAGAGTATGCACTCGGTCGGACAGCGCCGTCGGGGATGATCACAGATGGCATCAATACGCCTGCTTTCTGCGCGATCGACAGCAGGGGGAACCTTTGGGTTACAAACATTGGCGGTCCGAACGTTACGGAGTACCTTTATGGCTCGACGAAGCCGCACACGGTAATCGCTAAAGGTTTGGTGTATCCTGTTGGAGTTGCAATCGATCATTCTGGAAACCTGTACGTCGCAAATCGCCCAGTTTCGGGTTCTGCGAACGTCGTGGTTTATGCACCAGGAAGCAAAACTCCAAGTCGAACCATTACTGACGGCGTAACCTATCCAGTGGGCATCGGAGTAGACTCAAGAGGGTTCTTGTACGTAACGAATACAACTGCAAATAATGTGGAGGAGTATCGTCCTGGCCTCGGCCACCCATTTCGAGCGATTACTAAGACCTTAGACTTACCGGTCGCGCTGGTCCTTAGCGCAAAGGGACGGCTTTACGTCGCGAACTTCGGAAACAGTAACAATGTCGTCGAGTTTCCACCCAACTCGCTCACACCGTCACGCCGAAAGATCAGCAAGGGCGTTGACGCCCCCGAAGGCGTGGCGTATTTTCCTCCGGTGCTACCATAACGAACTGCCTCGGCAGACGATGGGAATGAGCGAGCCAAGCCCAGCGCATAACAGCCTCATCTTAATAGATTTTTAAAGGAGTTCATGATGAGTAATGGAGATCTCATGGCTACGGGCCAAAACCCGGGCGCAACCTACACCCCGACGAGTGGACCTTATCATGAGGATCGTTGGGCGAGCGTTAGCCAAGGCCCTGGCTGGCAAATGTTTCGAGTACACAATGCTAAGTATGACAGCACGTCAGGCTTTTGGAAGCCCATGGGGTCTGGTTCGCCAGCCTATGCGACGGTTCAGAACCCCGATGGTTCGATCCATTTCTTTACTCAACCCGCCGGGCAGGATCAATGGCAGACTTGGGCCGGAAGCGGTACCAACGCCGTCTTCAATGCCGTTGACTTCGGCCTGAGTACCGGCGATCTCGTCGGCACGAACAATCAGGCGGCGCTTCAGGCCGCAATTACCACGGCCTTTAATGCAGGAGGGACTCTCGTCATTCCCAGCGGTACTTACCATATAGCGGGAACGGTCAACATCAACTTTCAAGGAGCGCTTGGAACCGACCCCGGTCTCGTTATCGCCGGAACGAGCGGAGATACGGAGTTAGTACAGCAGCAGAACTCCTTCGATTTGTTTTCGTTTACGGGCATGACCAGCGGCAGAGGTGTCCGCATTCGAGATCTGCGAATTACCTTTGTGACCGGAGGTGACGCACCGCCCCTACTGCCCTACGCAATCCGTTGCATAAACAGCGACAGCGTCGTTTGCGAACGGGTATTCTTCGAAAAATGCCAGGCGCTCTATACCGATCCCACATGCATACAATGCGGCCTTTTTGACTGCACGATTGACTATGCCTATGGTACCTTCAATAGCGCGACGCTGGTCTTCTTCAGGGGTGCCGAGAACTTCATCGACCACTGCGTTTTGCGACAACAATCCAGGGCCGCCTCGCCAAACCCGGGACCCACTAACTGCATCGGAGTGTGGGTCCAAGCGGGTGGCGGCGATACTTTCATAGCCAACTCACACATCTCCTATTTGACGACCGGCATCCGGGTGTCTAGCGAGAGCACGAACTTGACACATTTGTTCTGTTCGAACCTCATCTGCGAGAACTGGACCACCGCACTACTTATCCAGCCGGCGACTAGCGCGGGTGTTATTTATCAGGTGTTTTGCGACGACTGCGTATTCTCACGGCAAAACGGATCGACCGACACGACATCAACCGGCGTGATTATAAACCTCGCAGGAGGTACGAACAATGCTAACGTTTCTGACATCTTCCTCAATAACTGCATGTGCTTTCAGTGGAACGTGGCAGGCGTGCAGATTAGCGGCGGGCAGAACATCGTTATCACCGGCGGACGATATGGTTCCAACGCGGCATCCCCGCAAACAACTGGCGGGATCTCGATTACGGGCCCTGCGGCAAACATTACGATCAATGGTGCGGACCTCTCGCCGGTAGTGCCAGGCTACGGTACCCAACCTTTCGCGATCTCGATCACAGCGGCCGTCCAAGGCCTGTACGTTCGCGGTTGCAATCTCACGCTGTACGGTACTAACGGTCCGCTCCACTTAAGTTCGCCCGGAACGCAGATAGAGATCACTGATTGTCCCGGCTACAACGATCAGGCCACTGTGCTAACGGCGAGTGGCGCGACGCCGCCGTCGAGCCAGTTTCAGAACTACAGCTCTTGGACAAATGCTCCGTCAGGTTGGTTTGGACCCATTGCCTTTTACGTGTGGGGCTCGGGAGTGACAAGTATCCACATCGACGGTGTGCAGATGATGCTCAGCACGGGCGGCTTTACTCTTTCGCCGGGGGAACATGCCTCCATCGATGTTGGCCCACTTACGACACCGAGCTTCATGGCGGTTGGAAAGTAGGCAGCATTTAACCAAGAGCAATCCGGAGCGTGCAGGTCGTTGTTTGCCGTCCTCGCGCTCCGGACAGCCCAAGGTAACGAGGCAAACCGGAAGTTTGAAGGGCCTTACGTAGTATCCCACGGCGAATCCGATGGGGTTCATAAGGCACTGATTTGCAACGGTCTCGCCGCTGATTTGGCGCGCTCGCATTCAGGTCACCGACAGACCTGAACTCCGCTTCGCTGGCGCACGTAGGACGGCCCGTCTTCCAGCCCGCCACGCGCCGAGCGTCTAACACAGATCTAACGGACGGACGGGGATTGGCCAAAATCCAAAGGGACACCCCAACACTGATGAGCGTGGAAAACCCTGACAGGACAGGCGTTTGCGGTACGTAGCGGTTCGGGCCGGGACCCCGAAGCATGGGTTCGAATCCCGCTGGAGCTAACTTTGCCCCTACGGCCTGCGAGGGTTTTCGCAGTTTCTGATCCCCATCGTTCGTCGCAGCTAGAGAAGACGGCGTTTTGGAGGGGAACGTCGGCTTGCAGATCTACTTGAATACCCAAAATATCGCGGTGCTCCCACGACTGTGAAACGTCGAAGTCCCTACCAAGCTCGGGGATAACGTCTAGTGCGCCCGACACCCTACCGGAGGCCCGGATCGGCTCCCATCCCAACCGCCGGAGCCTCGCAACGCTCGGAGGTCGCGCCGACCACACCTTTAGCGGCGTGCCACGGGCTTTTTTGCGATCGAGGGGCCGTCCCACGTGCGCAGCTCTAATGTAGCGTATCAAAAACGTCAACACGACGTAATGCGTCATCCGCTTGAAGCGGCAATCGTCACCCTGGGATAGATACCGTATTCGGCGTCAAGCGTAATTCGCATCAAAAGCGACGCCGGACCGGAGAATGCCCACTCGCCTCAGCCCACTCCTTCCGCAGCCACATCGCCGATCGGCGGCCCTCCACGTTCATTTAGCGAATTGCGTGCAGCGCGGCAGAGGATTGGATAGCTGAGACCTTGCCCTTACATGCGGATATGGTCGCACGCCTTCGCAGAAGCGTCACGTACAACTGTAAACCATACCGGCGCGTCGGCCCCCTTATTTGTATTAGGCGCAGTTATATAGATCAGTGGAGGTTGCCCATATATTACGGCGGAACCGGCCACAAGGTTGGAACCGGCCGAACCAGGTGCGACGATCTGCGCCTGGGTCACGCTTGGCTTCAACTCCAAATATGTGTTCAGGCAATCACTAAAAGCGCTTATCACTGGGTTTTCTGGCGCAGGCGTTTTGGAGGCCGCCGGGTCTGGAGCCGGTGTCGGTGTTGACACAAACCCCGGCGGCGTCGGCGTACCGATGGTCGTTTTGTATTGCGTGCCGAACGTCGGGTCGTGCCCATCATTTCGCCAGGTAAGAATCGAAAAGCAAATAGTGTACGGGGAGCGATAGCGTACGTTCTGCGGGTCCGTGTCGGGAGATGCTACCGGTTTTGGAGGGCAGTTCATTGCATCATTCAATAAGAAATCATCTACAACATGCTTCACCGCGTCAGCCGTGGTCTTGTCGTTTGTTGACGCAAGAGGCAGGCTTGTTGTGATATTGTTTTGAGAACTCAAGAATGCGTTCGATATGGCCGCGAATTGATTGGCGTTAGTCGTCTTCGAATTGGCTGTGATGCTTTGTGAAACGTAGCCGAACGGCGGAACGGGAACGCCAGGAGTCGGCGTTGCGAAGAGAGTCGTATTCGTCGTCGATTTCACAACGGTCGGTGTAAAAGCTGCCCATGCGGCAACACCGGTCATGACCACGCTAAGAGCGGCCGTTGGAGTAACGAAACCCTGATGGCCCGATTCCTGGTAAAGCTGCGTCTGCCAAGCGATATAATACGGCGGCGGTGCTTTGGGTTTAGTTGTTGAAATAGCGTAATCGGTACGCAACGTCATCGTGGGCTTGCCGTTCATGACCCCACTCGTCGCCGTGAGGCGTTGTGCGCTCACGTCGGGCGGCGCAGGATTAGGTTTAATTGAAGCCTTCGAAGTGTCACACGCTGAGTAATAAAGGTTGGCCCATATGTTTGTGCGGTTCGTCGTATACACCCACAAATGGCCGTCCACCCACGAGAGTAGCGAATCGACCTGAACGATAAGTGCTCCGGCAACGAGGTTGTTCTTAGCTGCCTGATCGCTCTTATCGGCTTTGTCTGGTCCAGCGATTGCATCATAGCTACTTTGGCACGCACTCGTATAATCTGAAACGCTCCAGTCGGGTTCGGGAACGATACTTACTGGATGCTGAGCGAAAGAGTTCCAGCGCTGAACGTAACGGTATTCTTCTTCAAACGTCTGCAGTTTTTGAGTCAAATTTGCAACGAACCGCTGACGAGTAGTTGCATCGCCACCCGTGGCTAGCACGTAGAGGACCGCGGGCGTCGGGAAAAATGATGGAGCTCCGGGGGAGGGCGGCGGCGGCGGAACAAACGGACCGCGCGTTATCATGCGGAATGGTAGAGGTGGATTCGCCGCCGACGATGGTGATGGTGATGAGCTCGCGGCTGCCGCTTGCCCATTGGCCCATTCAGGCGTACTAATAGCCAAAGCGATGCAGAGGCTCAGAAGATAGAAGGCTTGCCGCACTAGAGCTCCCTTCTTAGCTGTCAATATAGGGCTGTCTTAAACGTCGCCCCAGCAATTCTACTTCTGTTACGAGACGATCCCGAAACGGCGACGTCCACGTCATATGCGGGGTTCGGCCGGAGGCGGAACCCTCTTCCCGCATAATAGACCGGACTCGCAAAGGGCGTCGGCGGAGGCGGCGAAGTTGATGGGAAGGAACGGGACCAGACAGCGAATGTGGTCCAAGCTTAGGATTAGACTTTCCGTGTGTCGGCACCAGCGCGAACGCTCCGCCGCTAATATGTTATCGAAGAGCTCGACGCAATCACAATTCTTCGCGTCCCTATTGGAACGGTTACTAGCTCCTGGAATCGGATCTAGAAGCGCAACTGTCGTACCTGTTGTGCGCCTGTTGGAGGGCGAATTCCCTGGAAACGGAACGCCAGCGCTGTGATCACCAATCCCGCATGCAGTGACAAATCCCAACACAACAGTTAGACTCCAGTCAGACTCCAGAGAAATCGCATTTGAATACCCCTGCGTGGCGGCAGTTTGTCAGTCTCCGGGGTGGGTAGCCTGGAAGCATGTGCAGCCGTCAGGAGGGTTATCAGGACAACTGTACCCTGGTGGCAGCGGTTGCCAAGTTTCTTTGCATACCCACATCGCCCCACTGGCGTCCAGCGTACCGCCAAGCTGCGTAAATAGCTCTTTGTGGTGAACCGTTTCTTCTGGAGTTAATGTGATATTGTTGAAGACTTTCTTCGTGAGTTTGCCGAATCTGTCGCGTTTCGCATTGTTTAAGTCCGCCATGTAATCTCACTTTCACTGTTTGCGCTGGAGAGCTACTCATCCAGCGCGGGGCGCAATGTCAGGGTTTCGTCTCAAAAATCGCACCGCTGATGGGATTAGGCTTACAAGTCGATCCAATCGACGCCACTTCAACCTTGTACGTCCTTGAAGATTTCAGCTCAAAGCCCCGCGCCTCGTAGTAAACGTTTCTCCGGAATGGGGTAGGCGCATGCTTGGGTTTACGAATTGGACCGAAAAGAGGTTGAGGCGATGTCGTCACGCCCTTTAAGGGTTTCAAAGCGAGCGCCGCCTGTGCGTCCGAAATGACGTTATTGGAGACAATTTTTATCGGGCGCTCTGTGGCAGATACCCGCGCTCCCGGCAATGGATCGGCGAGGGCGACCTGCGTACCCGTAGAGCATGGTGTCTTTGGCGGCGGGGTAGGCGGCGACGACGAGCGGCCCGGGTATGGGGTTCCGGCGCTCAGATCGCTTATGCCGCACGCGGCCAGGCTGCCGATCGCAAGTACGCACCAGGCAAACGTTATGGCGTTGAATCCATGGCAACGACTCATAGCATGTGGCACCTCTTGCGAATCATTTCACATTTTTTAGGTGAAAAAGGCTGTAGCGGGAGCTTCTTTGATAGGGTGACGCGCTGATCGTCCATCCAGAACCGTGCGCCCCGAAGATCTTGATGTTGCTAGCTAGTACTAGCTAGCTGTGTGAGGGCCCTCCTGGCTGCTTTACGATTCTGGAGCTGACCGACAAGGCTTGCTTGGCCGCTCATCACGCATTAGACAACACGCTCGTCAGGGGACACATCCTACTCGAATGCCGCCCCAACTGCTTGGACTTCGTTTCATTTGGCGCTTTGAGGTGTGCCATCTGTAACTTGCGCTGGGGATCATCTTCGGAAAGCCGAGCAATGTATGCCAGGGCCACCCAATTGTCAAGCTCAGAATTGCCGGCTTCGAGGTGTTCAATCAGTAGCTTGCGCTCTGGGTCACCTTCGTCAAGGTGAACAATTTGGACTAGCACGCTTTGCGAATAATCCTTATAGTGGGCAAAGGCGTCATGGGACCGCTCACTCTTGGGGCGATTAAGTAGTTCTCCCTGATCTCACTGAAGTTCGGTAAGAAGTTCCTCGGCCTTCGTCACTTCTCGCCCTCTCGGGAAGACGAGGTTATGGGGCGCCGACGTGTGGGGCTGGGACACTTGCTAGCGTCATTGCACTAGACACCGCTCCGAACAAGACGCACGTATTTACGACAGCTGCAAAAAGGCGGAGTACGAATCGTGGACGTGGCGGTGTCGGTCCCGCATTCCGGTCCGTCTGATCGAGCAAAAATAAGCCTAGGCCTGTTAGCGCGCAGAGCGCTGCGCCGACCCACGCTTGATGCGGCATGAATCGATCGATGATACCCCACACGACCGTGACTCCAACGGTGGCACCCGGAAACGTCGCGAGTGAATCCGGGGAAACAAAACTCCCGACATTCGCTTGCCCCGTATCGGCCGCGCTCTCCGGCTCTCCTCGCTGGGCGTAAGTCACCCTTATCGGGTGGCTTACGAGGCGTCGAAGTCCCTGTAGCACAGCTACACCTCCAATATGCTAAACTTGATCAACCCGTTGCTCTAAGATGACCTGAAACAACAAGTGTTAGCGGCACCTTGCGATCGCTAGCCCAAGCCGTGACCTTCTTGATAGACGCTGCGTCTTGGTCAGCAAGCAGCACGATCAGGCCACTATCATCCATACCAACGCCTTCGATGCCACCGGAGCCCACGAAACGCTCCGTGGCCTCATCCCGTAGCGCCCGTATCTTAGCAGAACTCATGTCAGACGATATCTACCCCAAAGTAGTCCAATACAGGCTTAATGGACGTCGCCAAGGTCAAATCTATGCCGCGTGTAACGGAAATTATCTGTCCGGCGACGGCATTCGTGGAGTCGACCACGACTGCGCCGCTATCGCCTTGAGCTGCGAAATCCGCAGAAAGGCCAACGATGCCCAGTAGGTCTCTAAAAAGAGCCTTGCTTCCATTCGCATAAGTGATCAAAGTGTTAACGCTCATGCGATATTTACCGCTCGTATGGCCACTTTCGGCCCCCATCTTTGCTAGCGGATCGCCAAAGGCGAGGTGCAGGTTTGTTCCTCTCAACGCCCCGATCCGATCCACCGTCGAATCGAGATCAGATGTGTCGTCAGGCTGCGCAATAGCCGCATCTATAACGTTGTAGTTACCTGGTGTGAAGTCGATCGTGCAATAGTCTAGAATAACACCCAAACGATCCTTCGACGTGCCAGACTTCGCGGCGCCGGGGGCCCAAACCGGCGTCGTGCCCTTGGTCGCGGCATTCAGAGCGGCGATAACGTGATTGCAGCTCAGCGCGTAACGATCGTTCGAAGAGCGACTCTTCACGACGCAGCCCATTGTTCCGCTGGCTCCCCCGATTGACCCGATTCCCATTGATTGGCCTCCCTTCACCGGGCGGGCTGCCGCAGCGATGAATTCCACGCCCGTTTTGAGAGTGACTGGGACGCCGGCTTTGTTAATGCGCGCTACGAGGTTCTTCGTTTGCTTACTTTCGCTTTCAGCAAACACGAGCAGTTTGGGGTCTGGGTCACCCTCGGGAGATCCAACGCCTATTCCAACGACACCTGGTTCGAGGGGCTCGATATAACCAGCGTACTCGACATCATCAACGTCAAATGATGTGTCGAGCGGTTGCGCAAGGCCGACATCAACAAATCGCCAGTGATCCTCGCGTGGGCGAATTGCCAATACCGGCTGTGGACGTAGAAAGTGATCGCTTAGTGCGTCACGGAACTTCATCAGACCTAGGAACTCGTTGTCACTCATCAATATCGGAATCCCGTTTGAGGTTGCAGCTTGACCTGAACCACCGCGACTGCGTAACTTCGTCGGCTCGTCCAAACGCCCTTTGTCTGGACTGCGCTGGACGAAGGCAAAAACCTCGTTTCCGACCAGCGAGAGCCTAAGCGATCGAAACGGAGCACGCGAATGGTCCAGATCTCAGGTGGCGGGCCTTTCCGTTTGGATGGCTAAAGTCTTTGGCCTGTAGCCACGCTTTCTCCCACACGCGGAGTGCTTCTGGGAAATGACCAGTTTTTTCTGACACAACTCCTCGTTCCGTCGACCTGAAATCATTCTGAATATATTGGTAATACGTGTCGTAGTTCAGCGACGCCGACGGCGTCGGCCGAGACATCATTGCCGATGCGGCCCTTCCTGCACTTTTTCTTGATGAATTGGCAGGAAGGTTTCGTAAAGTTCGAGCAGCCGCCACTGCTCAATCTCCAGACGGTCTCGCTCCTGCGAGCCGTTCTTGGACAACACGGTCCCACCCACCGAAACGACAGAGTCGAACCCGGCTGGATAGAAGAGTCCGCGATCTCGAGCCCCATAGCCTTTCAGCGTATTCGTTTGCTATTCCGTCAACGTGGTTCTTCTAACGTAGGCGATGCGTCGCTTTTTGCGACGCTCGCGGTTCTCGGCGTTACACCGCTGCTCGCAATGGGCGGCAGAGCTTGGGTTCGCATCTTCCCACCCCCGAGCAGTAGAGCAGGAACCCTAACTACACCTTAACGTGTAGCGCGAGATCGCTTTGGCCGTAGCAAATCGCTGCTTATGAGCCTTACATTTTCCAAGCCGCCGATGATGTGATCCGACGAGCTGCGACAGATGGCTGCATGGTCAGGTGACCTGCGCGTAGGTGTCAGCCGTTATCCCGATCGTTGAATATCCAAAATTTGGTAGATTTGCTTACGCTAATCACTCGTTAAGTCATATCGGCGTATGTTACTAAAACTTCCGATACGCTCATAGAGTTCGGGCGTGCTTCCAGCCAATGGTCCTAACATGAAAACAGATTGTTACAGTTCGGGCATTATCGTTTAGGCACTCGCACCAACCAACACTCGACGTCATCAAGCGCGATGCGGTGACGGCGTCGGCTGATCTGCGGCGAGAAGATAGCTCCGTCGTCTTGGTAATACGTCACTAGCCAAGCCAAAAAATAGGCGCGATCTTGCACCCCAAGCCGTTTGACCATCGCCTTTGCGGCGCTACGTTGGCCGGAGGGTCGTCGTCGTGGTAGGCGTATTGAGGCGGGCGGGCCATAAGGCGAAGAACACAATCAGGTGGACGCCGGTTACGGGACCGCTCGTAGCGGGCGTTGTGGCAAGTGATCAATACGGCCCCTACGATGGTTCGTCCGGAGGGTCGACCGTGCGCGGCTCAACGAACGGAAAAGGGTGAGTGTGTGACTAAATCACCGTATCGTGCGTGGTCACTTTACGGCTTTACTCGTCGCCGAGCGACCCTCTCTTAGTGCGTCAAGGTTTTCAAGCCTTGGAGCAACCGTAGTTTTTGAACCCTTGGATTCGGCAATCCAGCGGATTAAAGCGAGCTGGAATCTCGCCGTAGACGTCATCATCATTGATGCGACAGAGGTACAGAACGTTCTAGACTCAACTGGGCAGGCCAGAACTTTAAACTTCCTGGATGAACTGCTGCGACTTTCTGAATCATACTGCATGGCAAACGGTGTTCGTTGGCGCGCCGTACCAATCGCTTACCTGGCCACTGATCCTCTATTTGTAGAGGCCGCGTTACGAGATTCGCGGTACGGTAATGTTTCATTTGGGGTAGGTGGCGGGTCGCTAAACGCAGCTGATTGGGAGAATATCTTTCTAATCATTTATCGCCTCGCGGCGTCGCTTTGGCGGCGGCTCACGGAAACGCTACCGAGCCTGGGATGGATTCTCGGTTCAGATATGCGTGGCATTGTAAAGGACCGATTTACGCATCGACGCCACGGCAGCTTTCTCAAGCCAGCAGAGAACGAGCTATATGACGCGGCGCAGGATACTGTTTTCGCGCCGAGCGCGAACAAACGGCTGCAAAGAGTACGGGCCCTAGTAGCGCCAGCCGAGGACGCGGTTCAGGTAGCGATCCAACGTCTCGCGGAGTTCACATTCTCGGACACAGCCTCGGAGAGCGATTTACAGTTCCTTTTCGAGATGTTTCCGTTTTTGGTGAACGCACTTGCACATGAGTTGTTCCCTCAAGCACGTTTCCCCGCGCCCGAAAGGCGCAAACAAACCTCCTTACCCGCAGATCTCGTTCGAGCGCGAGGCGGAGTTACGGGCGGATACGCATTCATTACGGAACTCAAGGTTCCATCAATGCCACTGACGACTCATGGCGTTCGACCTAGACTAACAGTAGACGCTCTAACGGCCATCACACAGGTCCGCGACTATGGCGATAGAGCCCGTCACAATGTGGAAAATGTTATAAAGATGTTCGGTGGGCCATTTGAGGAGATAGGATTGCAGGTTATTGCTGGCCGCGTTTCGGATGCGAATGCGAAGGCGCTGGCGCAGCTGCGTGCAGATTATCGCGGCATTGTGATCAAAGGTTTCGACGACGTGCTCTGCGAGGCTACGGCGCGCTGGGATATCAGAACGCTTGCTAACGATTAATAAAACCGCCAGATCAGCACAGTACCTTCGTTCGTGGGTGCAACCCCCGTCCCTTGGTTGCATATCCTAGCGACTCAGAGAGTTGACCCATCGGCGAAGACTGCCAATGCTATAATAGGCCGTTATGTTCGGACTCTGCGGCCTCTGCGCCAACCAAACTGACCTTCGGCACAGCCATATCGTACCGGATTTCTTCGACCGCCGCCTGAGGGCAGACGCCGGCACGCCGTTCATGCGCGGCTCCGATCCGAATCGCCGAATCCAGAGCGGTCCCAAGATGTGGTTGCTGTGCGGCGCGTGCGAAGGCAGGTTCTCTGATGTCGAG
Source organism: Vulcanimicrobiota bacterium (assembly GCA_963759245.1). Lineage (GTDB taxonomy): Bacteria > Vulcanimicrobiota > Vulcanimicrobiia > Vulcanimicrobiales > Vulcanimicrobiaceae > Cybelea. Next base: position 1,996,199 of record CAVWYN010000003.1, read on the forward strand.
AGCGAGTTCGCGAAGACGGTCTACCACCCGATACTTGACGGCCACGCATTCGAAATTGTCTGGACGCGGAGCCTCGCCCAGTTCGTCGTCTCCATCACGTGGCGGAACATCGTCAGGACGATTTGGGAACACAAGGGCCCAGTCGAAGGAGTGTGGACGACCGACGACTGGGCTGCGATTGCATCCGCCGAGGCTCGACTGAGGAAATATCTGCTCGGACAAACTCCATATCCTCCGGAGATCGAACACCACGTTTTCGTGCCCGGCCCTAACGCTCGAACAGCGCACGACGGCGTAAATACATTCTTGAATATGGGCATCTCACTCGGCATGCCGGCGACCGAGCGCAGCGTCTACTCGATCGTCACCGTGCCGGGCATGCTACTCACCACGCTGTTGAACCCGACGGCCGAATGTCGCCGGATGTGGCAGAAGGGGACACTCGTGGTTCCGGGTGGCCTTTTCCGCAACTACGAGCAGACGATCGAGGACGGGCATGTCGGCTACTACCTAGTGGAATCAGCAAAGCGTTTCGCAGAAGATCGCACTCAGATTACCGAAGGGCAACGAGCCGTAATTCGAAAAGCTTCGGCTCGGTACAAGGCGATGGGAACCACACCGAGCGAGAGAATCGCTCGCGCCACATTGCAAGATTACTATAACCGGCTCGAGACCAAGCGATCTCGCACGGACTGAGGCGTGGGAAGATGGAGGCAAGCGATCGCAGCGACGAGGAGAACGCGGGCTGGCGGAGACTACCGCACCGCAGTCCGGCTCGCCGCTCGCAGAGCGGAACGCAAGCGGGACAGTGAAGACAGGAACCAGTGTGGCCGTGACATCGGTTGCGGCAACCGGCCCCCAATAACGCGAATCCCAGCTACGATCATTGGCGGCATAGAGCCATAGCTGGTCGCTCCGAAGACGGTAGCGGCCTTCGGGCCAGCGCGACAGCTTGCGCCCCGCAACATCGACCGCAAGCTGCCGGCTATGCGGGAGGGCACACCCGTTGATGGAGACTCCGTTTGCCGAGATTACGACGTCATCGCCGCCCGCGGCGACGATGATCTTCAGGAGCATCTCGGCGTCGGTAGGGCAAGGTCCCGCAGCGAGGTATCCGCGACGCCTGCCAAGCTCGGCAGCAATGTGCGGCACGCACGCGGCGACAAACGCGCCGCGTGGAAGTTTGCCCGTTGGCGACACCGGCGTGAGCATGTAGATGCCAAGCGGCATGCTCGGCGTGAAGTTCAAGCGTAGATCGAGATTGGCGAGCACGCTCCCGAGGAAGATCATCCCCGCGACGCATGCGCCAATGTGAAGAACGCGAGGTATTCGCGCCTTTATGAAGGCACTGCTTGCAACTGCTGCTGCAGAAGCCAAACCGAATGAAAGTGCAAAAGCTAGCACGAGGGTCGGCTGACTGATGGGCATTCCGGAAATACGCTAGAAGAGCTTCACTTGCGATGTTGGCGCAACCGTGACGAATATCGGCGAGCGCCAGGGCGTGATTGTTTTGTGATGCGCGATTCGTGACTGCCGCTCAACCGGAACGTGTACGAGGACCGGCGAGTGCTCAGCCTCGTGTTGCCCAGTGATACTTCGACCTTTAGCATAATCTTCCCGAATCCCAGCGGTAGCGAGCACGCGCGCGACATAGCGTCCTCCGGCATCCAGGCGCCCAGTGTTGTACATTCCGATGGCATGGCGGAGCGCGACTTGGCCTGTACCATATCGTCGGGTGGCCACGACGTAGTCGCCGCTGAGTATCTTCGCGCCGACGCTCAAATTAATGCACGGGTCAAAGATCGTGTGCAGGCTCACGCCGAAGCCCGCAAAGTTCATGCTGTCGATTTGAGCGATCCCAACGTCGAGCAAGTGGCCAGCCTTCAACAACCGGCGAGCCAGAGCTTCGGCCATCCTACGGTCGCGCGGGTAGTATGAACGCCTCGTGGTATTGTCGCCGATCGCGACCGGATCGCTACCACTTTCAACTTGCACGATTGCAGTCATGGTAGACGGCGCGACCGTCGGCGCGCAATGCGCGATGAGAGTTGCCAGCGTAAGCGCATCGAGAGTCATCGTTCACCTCCCTCGTCGTAGGGCGCGGTCAATACGATGTCGCGATTGACCAGCACGTTGAAGAGATAACCCGGCGGCACTTGGAGCGTCGGAGGTATTTCCAATTGCCGCTGCGTGAGCTGGATGCTCGTGTTGCCGATCTGTTGTCCGACGGAACTGGCGATGGTTTGCCCAATGCTCGGCGTCGCATACAGGGTCGACGATTGCTGTGGCTGGCTCAACTGTGCACCGGCGCCGATGATGCTGAGCAGCAGTGCCGACGTGAAGACCTTGTTGAGGTGCTCGTCGACGTTTGCTCCGAAGCCGGCGTACCCGGCCTCGTCGGTGCCGGGCATGCCGAGCAAATCGAGGCCCGAACCGTCGGGATAGAGCAGCCGCGTCCACGCCACGAGCACGCGGCGCTGGCCTTGGACGATGCGATTATCGGAGGTTCCGACGAGCCTCGTGCCGATCGGAACAAGTAGATAGCGGCCCGTAACGCTGTCAAAGACGTCGTTGCGCACTTGCGCCACGATCGTGCCGGGGAGCTCGGCGTTGATGCCGGTTAGCAGAACTGCCGGAATGACGCTCCCGGCATGGAGCTCGTAGGGCGACGGATCGACTTGCCGCATCGCGAACAGTCGATCGCGCGAAGTGCCCGCGGTGGACGCGACAGACACGTCGCGCTCGTCTTGATTAGTCGGTTCTTGCGGCTGGGATGTGTTTCCGGCGAGCGCGTGCGCCGCGAGCGGTGACGGCACCGCACTTGGCGCTGCTTGCGCCGCACCGGCCAGCGCCGGCGTTCCGGTCTCATTCAGTCGAACCAACAGGGGCGCCGCTTGGGCCGCTTCAAGAAGTGCACGTCGATGCTCTTGAGCCTCCCGCGCTGCATCGAGTGCTTGCGTTCCGGTCGCGGAGATTGGCGTCAGTTGCGGTACACGCACGGACTCGGCGCTTCGCAGTAATGGCGGAACGCCTGTCGGGATTGGTATTGTCGGAAGCCGCAGTACCGAGGGCTTCGCGTCGGGGATTGCATTCCACCAAGGCGCTTGCTGCTCCGACGCTTTCGTGAGGCCCGCCTCACCGTTCGCATTCGACCCGTGGCGGTGTCCGGCCGTCGAGATGCCGTAAACGATGAGGCTGACTAGTCCCGCGAGTAGCAGGGCTGCCATAAAACCCGCCTTCGCACTGATTTTGATAACCCCAAGGATAGGTCCGCGCCAAGCTTTTTCGACTAGCTCGACCGGCGAAGGTACGTGCTTTGGATCCATGGCCTTAGCCCCCACGCGTGACCAGCGCACGGCGCTGGTGCTTGCCGCTGCCTTCGACCAGGGCAACGCCCGCCGGCACACCGTCGACGACGTAGTATTGGCCGGTGAACCGATAGTTCACAAGCGTGTCGCTGCCGTCGCTGCCGACCGCGAACAGCACCGGAACCTCCCGCATGCCGTGCGGCATCTGCAGATACGTGTGCGTGCCATCGTTAAAGACGCGTATGGGTTGCAGACCACGGTCGCCGGTCATGCGGTAGTCGAAATCGAGCTTGTCGATCGCCGTCTCGGCCAGCGGCGTGTCGGGGCGTACGCCGCGTCCGACGGCGGCGGTCGTAAAGGCCTGCTGCGGATCCTGCGGATAGAGAAAGCCGATGCGCGGCATCGGATTGTTGTAACTCGATACGAGTGTCAGATAATAGGTGCGCCGGTTGGTCGTCACGATGAGGTTGGTACGTAGGCCGGCCTCAGTCGGCTTGACGAGCACGTGCGGCGTGGCGCTGTCCGTGCCACCGCTCGACGCCGGTGCGATGAGCCAGCGCACCGAATCACCGACGGCGACGTTGACGATGGTTTCGCCGGGTTCGAGCACGAGGTCGCAGACGAAGAGCGGCTTGCAGCGAAGCGTCGGCGGCGTCCGCTCTCCGAACGGATAGCGCAACACGCCGTCCGGTCCGCCGATAGGGCCTGCAGCGGCGGCCCACGGTACTAGCGCACAGGCAAGAAAAGCGAAGATACTGATCTGTCGCATATTGTTTGTTCCTCTCAAGAGAATTTGTAAGGTTTACAAGCGTTGGGTCCAGCTGATGCCGGTGACGTAGAGCCCGAGCGGATTGCTCAGGATGCCGCGCTCATCGGTCGGCGGATCAAAGGCAACGGTGACGCTCGCGAGCCAGTGAGTTGTGGCGAGGTCGCGGCCTTGCAAGTCGCGCGCATCCTCGCTCCATTGGAGTTGGTAGGTTTGCTTGCTGACCGGCAGCACCGCGTCGACGCTGACCGCGACAGTGCGATTCTGTCCGAATGGGGAGTGCTGTCGGTAGTAATCGTTGAGAAAGATCGTCGCGGTTGCCGCGGTCAGCGCATAGGAACGGGAGAGCGCGCTCTTCTGCGCAAGCGGATCAGAGCTGACCGATCGCACGTCGACGATCCAGGTGGCGAGCTGCGCCTTGACCACGCGCACGTCAGTTGTAGCGGCCCGATCGGCGCGCGCGACGGCGATGGCGTCGCCAAGCTTGTCGACCTCGACGACGTACGGCACGACCTTGCTTTGCGCGGCTTGCCACACGACGCCGACCGCCAGCACGAGGGAAACGGCGAGGGCCGCGAATGCCGCCCATCGCCAGTTGCGCGCTCGCGCGATGTAGTCGCCGTAACGCTCGTTCCACTCTCGGCGCGCCGAGAGGTACGGGTTGTCCAAGGCCGCTGCGTCAGCAGCGGCAGATTCGACTGTTTTCATTCGTTCACTCACCTATTCAGGATGTTTGAAGCGGATCTCGATGTTGCCGTCGGCCGAATCGTCAGGAACCGGCGGCTGGCGAAACGCCATTGGGTTGATACTGCGCGGCGGAGAGCTTGCGCTGCGGACGTCGCGATGCTCGGCTTGTGATGTTGCGCGCGCATCGTCGGCGGCAACGGCAGCATCGCTCGCGCGCGTTTCCGCGACTTCTTCGGCCTCGATCTCGGCCTCGGTCGGGTCGCGCGGCTCATTGGCGGAATACGGATGATTGCCCGAAGCGCTGTCGGTCTCGGCCTCCGCCTCGACCTCTGCTGCGCTGGCATCAGCTTGTTCAGCGGCATCGCTGGACTCCGGCGCAGAAGCGCTCGCAAACGTATCGGGTTCGCGCGTGTACGCGTTAGGATCGTAACCGTACGTAACGTCGCCGGTGCTGGGCCCGTTGCCGCGTGTAGGCGCGCTCGTGTCGAGCACACGCGCGCTGGTGGTATCGCTGACGTCGCCGGCTGCACGTATCGGGGCGGCGTTGCTACTTGAGAGCGCCCGTGCGCCTGCGATCATCCCGCCGACGCCGCTACCGGCGACGACACTACCCACGGCAACAGCGCCGGCGGTGTTGACGAAGCTGCCCAAAGTCATGCGAGGAGCACCGTTCATGAGCGACGCCCCAAGACTCGGAATCTGCCAGGCGAGAAATCCGAAGACCAGGGCGGCGCCGACCACTTCGATGTAGGTCTCGGGCGGCGCGATACCGTTGTAAAAGAGCGCTGCCCACTGCCGCCCAAGGCTGTAGCCCAGCCCAACGATCAGCTCCAGCATGAAGAGTTTGATCCCGACGCTCACCGCATAGCCGACGTACTTCTCTCCAAAGACCAGCGTCCAGCGGCTGCCGGTAAAGCCAAGCATAAAGACGCCGGCGCCGATCACGATGTACGACTCGATCAGCGTGATGAGCAGCTGCCCGGCGATGATCGCAAAGGCGATGACGACGCCAAGTGCGCAGATCAGCGCCGCCAGGATTGCCTCGATTGCCGGCAAGATATTGCCTAGTCCCAGGCCCACCTTATTTTGCGAGACGCTCTGCAGCATCGCGTTGGCGATGTCGGTGCCGCAATTGAAGACCGAGCTCGGATCACTCGGCATGAACTGCGACTGTCCGCCGATCGCGCTGCCGGCTTGGCTGAAACTGGAGAGCACATCGGCGATCCAGACTGGTCCGTACTGCGGCTGCAACAGGATGTAGAAGAACCCGATGCCCAGGATTTTGAGCAGCAGCGCCGCGACGAAGTCCGGCAGACTGTCTTTCTGCAAGACATAAGTGATCGCCGACCATGCGATCTCGATGCCGACGAGCGCAAAGAAGAGTCCTTGCGCGTAGTGCAGCGCGGTCGTCATCCAGGGACCGGTGTTGCTGCTGAACTGGTGCGCAAGGCCGGTGAGGATGCCGCTCTCGCGGGCGCCCGGCGCGCAGACCGGCATCGTCTGCGCAAGCGCTGCTGCCGGCATCAGCACAACAAAAAAGAGCAGCGCCGCTGCTCTGGTGATCCGTCGCATCAGAATCCTACTCGCTCGACTTATAGTTCTGCTGGCTGTCGAGCCACGCACGCAGCGTCGCGAACTTGACGAGATCGATCTGCTGTTGCGTGGCCAGGTAGTTGAACTCGCCTTGAAGTTGCGCCATCTGCAGCTGCCGCAGCTTCTCAAGCTGCTGCACTTGCTGGACGCCGATCATGTTGCCGACTTGCAGCGCCTGCATGTGCCCGACCGAGCCGTCGGAGAGGCCTTGAAGTTGGTTGAAGAGCGTGTCTTCGCCCTGGAACTGCGAGCTCTGCAAGTTTGCGGATTGCAGCGCACCTTGGATCCCGCCCAGTGAGTTGGTCGCCCATTGCGTGTAGACTTTGGTATAGTCGGTGGGCACTTCATAACCGGGATACAGGTGCGTGAACTCGCTGCTTAGGTTGGTGTCGGCATAGCTGATAGTTTGCCCGACTTTGGCTATCCGCGTCAGAGCTTGCAGGTCTTGTTGGATTTCGCCCCAGATGCCGTTGGGAAAGTTGCGCAAGCTTTGCACTTGGAAGACGATCTGTTGGAGCTGGTTGGAGATTTGGGTCGCTTGATCGGTGACGATCTGCAGCGTGTGCAGCTCGGTGAGCGTGTTTTTGGCGAAGTTGGCCGCGTCGTAGACGGCCACTTGCGCTCTGGCCGGCTGCACGGGCGTGCAGAGGAGCGCCGCCGCCAAAGCGGCGGCGCGGACGAGGTATCGGTTCATGGCTTCTCCTTTACGAAGGTTAGGTTGGCGTTGAAAGCGGCGGCGAAAGCTCGGCCCATTGCGCGGCCGCGTCGCACAGGCCGCGCCGGTAGAGCCACTCGGCTGGCCATGTCGCGGGAAATCTCTCGATGAGGCCGCGCGCCGCGGCGAGATCGTCACGCCCCGCAGCGCCGAGAAAACTCACCGCGATCGGACCGAGTCCGAGTTCGAAGAGTCGTTTGCCGAGCGGGCTACTGTAGTAGTAGTGGCGCTTGGGAACGGCCCGAGCGATCAGCTCGATCTGCCGCGAGGAGAGTCCCAGCGCTTTATAGGCGCCGGCCGCGTGTTCGGTCTGTGCCTCGCTGTTCGGTAAGAAGATCTTCGTTAGGCACGACTCGATGATGACGTCGCGAATAGGCGAGCCGGTGATGTCGCTGATGGATTGCGTCTCGAGCATCGCCGCAGCATTGTTTTTGCGCAAGGTTTTCAGCCACTCGCGGATCTTCTCGCGAAAGAGCGGGTGCGACAGCGCGAGCCATGCTTCGCCGAGGGCCACGATCGCCGGTCTTCCGCGCGCCAATCGTAGCTGAACTCGATGAAAGAGGTAGAGCAAGACCGGCACAAGGTTCTTCTCGCCCATAACTGCCACGTGCTCGAGCTCAAAGACTTGGAAGACGTCCTCGTCGAGCTCGTCGCTCTCGGCGTCGAGCAGCCGCCCCAACGGCCCTGCCAGCGTGTACGGCGTGAGGGCATCGCGTAGGATCTGGTCCTGCACCGTGTTGACCAAATCCGTCAGCGTGCGGCTGGGCGCGCTCGCGAGTAGTTGGAGTGCGCGATGCAAGGCGCGCCGGTGTAACGGCGTAACCGTGACGCCTTGTAGCGTAACAAGCGTCTCCAGCCACTCCTGCGCCCAGAGCCGTTCGGCCGGGACATCGATGTGTGCCAGCGGCGTAAACGCTGGCCCGCTATCGGCCCCGATCTCGTAGTACGATCCGCCGCTCGCGGCGCAGAGCACGTAGAGTGAGTAGCCTTTGTCGAACGCAAAGACGTGCGCGCCGGGATAGCGGAACTGCTGCGCGAGCAGGAACGCAAGCAGCGTCGACTTGCCGCTGCCGGTGGGTCCGACGATGAGCGTATGACCGACGTCGCCGACATGCAGGTTCAAACGAAACGGGGTCGCGCCCGTCGTCGCCGCGTAGGCCAGCGGCGGGCTCTGTGGCGGATAGAACGGACACGGCTCCTGCGCCAGTCCCGGCCAGATGCTGGTAAGCGGCAGCAGATCGGCAAGATTGAGCGTGTGCAACAGCGGCCGGCGAATGTTGGGAAAACCGTGCCCGGGCAGCGTCCCCAAGAAGGCCTCGACGGCGTTGACGTCTTCGATGCGCGCCCCAAAGCCGGCGTGATGGATCGCCTTGAGCACGTCGCGCGCGCCGGCGTCGACCAGTTCGGCGTTCTCGTCAATCAGTACGACGACGCTGGTGTAGTAGCCGAACTTCACCGCGCCGCTCGACGCCTCGGCAAGCGCGCTCACGGCATCGGTTGCCATCGCGTCGGCGTCGGCGTCGACGTGGCTGGCAGCGCTGCCAGTCTGTTCGCGCAGCAGATTTCGCAAGCTCTTGCGCTTCTGCCACCAGCGCGCACGATAGCGGTTGATGCGCTGCTGCGCCGCCGGCGTATCGAGCAGAATGAAGCGCGTCGACCACCGGTAGCACAGCGGCAGCCGGTTGAGAAAGTCCAGGATGCCGGGATAGCTTTCCGCCGGAAAGCCGGTGATCGCGATCGGGCGAATGTGACGGCGGCCGATGCGCGGACGCAAGCCACCGAAGAAGTCCTGCGCGCCGAACACCGCGTCGAGGTACATTGGGATCGGCGGCAGGTTGACGGGATGATCCTCGCCGGTCAGACATGTCATCAAGTGGCGGAGCAGCTCGTCCTGAATGTGCCCCCGGCCAAAGGGATCCTCGATGCGGCGACCGCGCAGTCGCACGAGCCGCAGCCCTGCGGACAAGTTATCCTCGATATCCACAAGCGCGCTGCTAAAGGTCTCCAATGCTCGCGACGCCGCGCGACGGTGCTCGCGTGGCTGGTCGCCCTCAACGAAGAAGCTTGCAATCGCGTGCTGCGCGTCGATGGGCGGAAGGTAGGTAACGGCCAGCACATAGCGGCTCTCGTAGTGCGCGCCCTCGGCCTCGTAGGCGGCGCGCCGCTCGGCGTCGATCAGCAGCGTCGTGCGGTCGGGGAAGGCACCTGCTTCCGGATAGCCGCGCGCCTCGGTGCGCAGGGCGTCGATATGCACCATCCACCCGCTGCCGCGTCGCGCGAACGCGGCATTGACCCGGGCTGAGAGCGCGGAAAGCTCTGGCACGCTGGCGGAGTCGAGGTCCTCACCTCGGTAGCTCCACGCGGCCGTCAAGCTGCCGTCTTTGTTGAGCACGACGCCGTCGTCGACGACCGCAGCATAGTTGAGCAGATCCGGCAGGCCCTTTGCCGCCGAGCGAAACTCACGTAAAGCTAACACGGCATGCCCTCCCGCACTGAAGAAACGCGTGCCGTCGCGCGTGACTGCGCGGCGTAGTACGCGCGATAGCGGGTGTGGCGCAGATAGACGTGACTGAACTGCGGATCGGACTTCGCCGCGCGTTGCAGCGCCGCCACGCTCAGAGCCCAGAAGACAACGCCGACGACCGTAAAGAGCAGCCGTTCGAGGCTCATGACGAGCACCGCGGCGATGATCGCCGAGATCAGTACGAGCTCGCGCTCGGCGCCCATCAACAGAATCGGGCGAATCAGCGACGTGTGGATCGGAACCGCGCGCGGTTGTTCGTTCATACTACCGCTCCGGTCAGGCCGAGCGCCGACAAGAAGTTGGTGCCGAGTACCAAAAATGCGATCGCGACGACCAGTAAGAGCGCGCGCCGAACGAAGGGGCCGAGCTCTTCACCGAAAACCAGCGCCGCGCCGGCGGCAAAGAGCGCCATCACCGAGACGGCCGTGGCCACCGGGCCGGTTAAGTCGTTTTGCAGCGTCTGCAAGGGCGTATCCCATGGCAGGCCGCCGCCGGTGCTCGCAAGCACCGGTTTCAGCGTGACGATGGCGAGCAGCGGAAATAAATACGCCGCGGCTCTCACCGCGGCGGGCATGCGAATCATAACTCCTCCTTTTGTGTTGGTCGGTCATATGGCCATCAAATGACGCTGAGCTTCGCCTGAACCGTCATCGATGGCGGGTTGGATTTGTTCCAGAGTGTATCCGGAAGCGGAAGCGCCGCGTACGAAGGCCATTTCCGTAATTTTTCTGCCCGTGGGCGTACGCACGATGACTACGATCAGATCGATAGCTTCTGCGATCAGCGCAGGCTGCGGCGGCACGTTGGCTTCTTGCACTAGCTGCTCGAGTCGAATCAAGCCGGCGCGAGCGTCGTTGGCATGCACCGTCGCGACGCCGCCGGGGTGGCCCGTATTCCAAGCCTTGAGCATCGCGAGCGCCTCGGCGCCGCGCACCTCGCCGACGATGATGCGGTCGGGCCGCAAGCGCAGCGCCGTGCGCACGAGTCGCGTCATGTCGATCGTCTCGGTCGTACGCATCGCGACGTGATTGGGGACCGTGCAGCGCAGCTCGCGCGTCTCTTCGATCATCAGCACGCGCTGCTCCGATCCGACCGAGGTGCTCAGCTCGTGCAGCAGGCCGTTAGCCAGCGTCGTCTTGCCGCTCTGCGTGCCGCCGACCACCAGAATGTTCTGGCGAGTTCGGATCGCATGGCGCAAGACCGCGGCGTGCCCACGCGCCGGCGGGCGATCGATGCTCGCGATCTCAGGCGGCAGCACGCCGTCAAGAATTCCGTCGCGCACGTAGTCGTCGAGGCAGTAGATCAGCGCCGCGGCTTTGCGAATGCAGAACGCCGGTGCGAGCACCACCGGCGGAAGCAGCCCGCAAAAACGGCTTCCGTCCAGATGAAGTTCGCCTTCGAGCACGGGCCGCTCGGGCGTAATCACGCATCCGAGCGTCCCCGCAACCGTGCCGAGCAGGTTCTCGGCTTGACCCGCAGAGATGCGGCTGCCGGTGTCCCGCATGCCTACGCCAAGCTCGTCGATCCACAAGCGCCCGTCGGGATTGAGCATCACCTCGATCACGTGCGGATCGGCCAGCGCGTCGAGCGCAGGTGCGCCGAGCTCGCGGCGCAGCTTCTCCTGTAGTCGCACGTGAAGCTGATCCTGCAGCGACAGTTGCTCAGGCACGGCGCACCTCCGGCGGCGGGATCGATGCGCGCCGTACGAAGGTCGGGTCGCGAAAATAGAGTGGCTGCACGCCGTAAATCGGCGGGTGCCCCGACACGAACACCAGGATGTTGCCGGGCGCGACGATGTCGCCCGCATCGCTCTTGCGCGGGCCGGGGAGCCGCATGACTTCGTCAGGCGTCAACAGGGGACGCTGCGTGTCGTGCTCGCTTGTCATCGTATGCGGGAGCAACGCGCTCAACCGGCTTCCCGAGTAGTTGCGCACTGTGTGCCGCACGGTCATCGTGCCGCACATCTTCGAAAGCAGCTCCGCCGTTCCGACGTCGTTTGGCGCCGAGGCGATGCGAATTGCACAGTTCGCAATGATGGTCTTGCTCTTGGCCCCCCACGCCGTGTCCAGTTGGCTCAAGTCTTGCGCGATCAAGAACAACTTGAGGCCGTAGCCTCGCCCAAGCGCGAGCGCAGTTGCAACGACGTCCAGGGCGCCCAGCTCCGCCACCTCTTCGAGCATGATCAGGACTCGCGGCTCGGCCACGTGCTCGGACCTTTGCATCAGGGCGAGCAGAACCTGGGTAGTGATTAGTCGCGTGAGCGGGCGCAAGCGCTTCTTGTCGGCCGGGTGAACGACGAAGTACAGACTCATGTCGCCGTTGCCGAGATCATCAAGGTTGAAATCGCTGGATGCGATATTCGCGGCAATAACCGGATCGCTGTAGAGGCTCAGGAAACTCTGGGCTTCGGCAACAACATTCGCCTTGACGCGCGACTCCATCGCGAGCATCTGAGTTGCGATCTGCGCAACCAGCGGATGTGTTGCGCTTGGACTCCCTTCGGCGTCGCGCCATCCCCGCGCGTAAGATGCATCGTGCTCGTAGCTACGCAGGTGTTTGAAGAGCCCGTCGACATCGTTGAAACGCGAGTCGGCCAACATTGCCGCGACGCCAGGAAGCGAATCGTTATGCGGATTGGTATCGTGCTTGACGTGTAGGCTGAGCCCTAACAGGAGCCGCTTGGCCATCTCGATCCAGAAGCGGTTGTCACCCCGAACCGGTTTTTCGCCCTCATCGGCGACCAGCTCGACGATGTTCTGAACGTCTTGGGTCTCGTACGCCGACCCGATCCGGATGCGGTCGAACGGGTTCAAGCGCACGCTCGAACCATCTGTCGCCGCAGGCTCGAATCTATAGACGCGCTGAGCCAGCCCACCCTTGTCCGGGCTCGCAGCGCGCCAGCCCGCCGTTTTGAGCCAAACTTCTCCTCCTTTGAGATCCAGGCAGAAGACCGAGCCCAACCAAGAGAGCAACGTCATCATGACAGAGCCGACGGTCTTACCGGCGCCGGTTGCCTTGAACTCAAGCTCGTGGGCCGAGCTTGCATCGCGCAGGTACTTGACTCGTCCCGATTGAGGGTCGCGCCAAGATCCCACGTAGACGCCGCGATCGCGATCTAATAGGCCGGTCGCCCGAACTTCCCCCGGTGAGGCCCAGTGCGCAGATCCGTGTAGATCGGTGTGCCGCTGCAAGCGGCCGACCCGCCGCGCCGCCATCAAGACGGCAACGCAAATACCGAGCGCGTTCCCGATCGCGACGATTAAATATGCGTGTGCGAACACGCCATGAATCTCGAGCCCGAAACGTGCTGGATGATCGAACTTGATCGCCCACGTGACCAGGTCAAAGGGTGAGTAGGCGTGCCCTAAGAGCGGCCGGCCAAGAGAAGCTTGATAGTCGAAGGCGCGCGCCACCTCTTGCGTGGCCGCCCAACATGAGGCAGCGCCGACCCAAATAACGATCCCGATCGACGGAAAGATCACACCTATCGGATCGCGCTCACGTCGCGGCAGGAGGTAAAGGTTCGGATTGAACGATTTCTTCATATGGTCCTCACCACAGCGCACGCGAAGCAAAAGAAAAGCCTCCGAAGCGATCTGCTCCAGAGGCTTTACGCCAGCATTATTATGCGGGCGAAAGTCGCGTGTACTCTTGCAGGCCAATTATCCCGCGCACAATGGCGTTCGTCAAGGATTCGAGTCGATTCTCTTTCGCGTGACCCTCCTTCGCGTAGGGCGGCCCGATACGGAGCTGCCGCACGGCGCGGTAACCGCCGGCGCAGAGGCTCCGCGTCAACGCCGAGCGCAGCGAGCCGAAGGATGCGTTTACGCGGAGCAGTGCCGGTGGTAGCCTCGACGGCGGCAGCGCAGGAGCGGAGGGCCGACTGATAACAAACGGAACGACCCGGAGTTGAAGTCTTCTAGCTTTGAAGCCCTGATAAAATCCAGAGGCACTATACAGGCATAGGCACGGGGATATATCGCGGGCTCGATCATCGCGAGGGCGTGCAACCTGGTTCTTAGCGGCGAGTATCCGGCGCGGCCGGTACGCCCGTTCGATGGTCGGGGGTGGGTGCGAGGATGCGTTTTTGCTACCGGTGCGCCGCAAAGTGCCACCCATATGTCACTCATGGCTGCAATCAATAAGGCGGGGCCGATCTGTCGGCCTGGCCGAGGAGGTCCACCTGATGGCAATTCCCGAGAAACAATTGGAAACGTGGGCGAACGTTGGGGCGGAAGTCAGCGCGCAAGCTACGTACGCCTCAATCAACGCCGCGTTGCGATCGCCGAAGTCGCAGATTCTCAACCGGTCATTTGATGTGTATCTGCAGGGTTCATACAAAAATACGACCAACGTCTACGGCGATAGTGATGTGGATGTTGTCGTAGAATCGAACGAATCGTTTAGCTACGACATCGGCAAATTGACCGAAAGTCAGCAATCGAAGTTTCACGAAACATTCAAGGCCGCTACCTACACGTTCGAACAGTTCCGGGATGGCGTGCAAGCGACGCTTGTCGCCTATTATGGCTCAGATCAAGTTAAGCCACGTAATAAGTGTATTCAGGTGCTGAAGCAGGCCGGTCGACTCGATGCGGATGTTATTCCGTGCCAAGGCTATCGCCGCTATGTCGCAGACCCGAGCGTTGCTGTACCCGGTTACCACGAAGGTATCAGCTTCCGCACCCGTAAGGAGAATCGGCTGGTAGTCAACTATCCGAAGCTTCACTACAACGCGGGGACGAAGAAGAATCGAGGGGTACAGCAGCGCTATAAGCCCACTGTTCGCATTTTCAAGAATCTTCGTAACTATCTATCGGCTGAAAGCCTAATCGAAGATGATACCGCACCGTCTTACTTTGTCGAATGCCTGATCTTTAACGTGCCTGCCGAGTGTTTCAGGGCGACGCACTTTCAAACGGTCCTCGCGGTTCTAGTCTGGCTCCATAAGCTACTCACCGAAGGCGGCTTTGACAAACTAGTCTGCGGAAACGAGGTTGTATGGCTCTTCGGCGAGTCGCCCGAGCAGTGGAAGATCGAGAAGGCAAAACGATTCATAAATGCCGCGATTGATACTTGGAACAAGTGGGACAAATGAGCAGCCGCTTTTATCCGTACGCGACAGACTCTAAGGAGCGAGATGTACTCGCCTACTGCTTTGCCGCTATCGCCATTGCCCTGGTTTGGGCGATAAGCTCGATAATCGACGCCCTGGGTATTCACGTACCGTGGTGGACGGCAGTACCGACGCCGATGGCTTTGTATCTCATTCTTCGAGGTTTCTTTGCTCGCTACGCTTGGCGTTGGAGAATCTTTCACCGCCTTGGAATAGTGAAGATCATCGACTTGAACGGGACTTACAACGGCCATCTTTGGACCAGCCATGATGGATCGGGCAAGCACGCTTGCACCATAGTCATATCGCAAACCTGGACCGGCATTTCGATTCGAGGGATGTTTCCGAAATCGAGTTCGTTTAATGGCGTCACCGGGATCAGTGTTGAAGATACGGCGGCTCCCAGGTTAACCTATGAATATTGGAACACCCCAAACAGTGATGCGGTAGACTCTATGCAAGCTCATCGCGGTACGATCTGGTTTGACATCTTTCGCGATAACGACGCTGTTAGCGAGCTAAAGGGCGACTATTATACCGGTCGCGGGCGAGAGACCATTGGTCGAATTGAGGTTCGCCGGGAAGGTTAATCTAGGTGTTCTTCGAATTCCCACTCGATTCTTCGAGGAGCTTTTTTGCCATACGATTCCAGCCACGAATATTTGCGTAATACAGCGCGATCCGCGCCGGGTCGGCTTGTACGTCTCTAACGACAATACCCTTGCGTTCGCGCAACCGCTCCCGCTGCAGTCCATCGATGCGCTCTCGTGTTCCATCCGGCGTGACGATGTAAAGTGTCGGCAGCCTCAAATAATCTTTAACAGAAATCGTGGCTAGCGGGTGGATGTGCCCTTTAATGGTTGTGTCACACAGTTCTTTGTAAAAAGCACCCATGAAATGATAGTTCATGGGCGTGGTAAAGGCATCCCCAGCAAGAAAGTAAATGAGTTGGTGTTCCTTATCAAAAGGCACGACCACGTGCCTCGTGATTGCTTCAGCTGGGATCGGGCCTTCGTAAGTGAGGTTTCCATAGTAGAGTAAGCACTGCTTTGTTAAAGTTCGAAACCGGCGTGGATCGATGGAATTTGTGAGATCTTCAATCTCGGTATACTTCGAGAACTCATCTGGAATCGTCTCTCCGAGGTGGCGCGCCTCGTTGAAAATCTCAACAATGAAGTCCTCATCCGGTAAGAGTTTTTCCGGATCGAGCTTAGACTCATCGAGTTGAATGAGCGCAATGTTGGAATCTTCATCGCGGTCGGCGTTTGCATAATATAGCGCGTACGCACGAGAAAGGTACACACAGTCGGGCTTACTTGGAATATGTTCCCAATTGCTAGCGCCGGTGTTGCTTGTCGGAAGTAGCCCTTCACGTAGTATACGGTCGAGGTTCTTAGCATTCGTCCCGTGGTAGATCATACTATGAAAAGAGTGCGAGCTTTCCGTACGACGGCTGACGGGGTGATAGAATTAACCCGCCTTCGCCGGGTCGCGCCATTACTGAGTGCGTCGTTGAGCCTGGCATCGAATACATGTGCCCGGTTCCTGTACCGTCGTCCGCTAGCGGCGCTAAAGTGAATAACTCGCGATGCTGATACCAATGGTGCTCGCTTAGGTCCACTTCGTGGCTGTTGATCGCGATAACGCTCCTGGATGGCGTCCCAGGTATTTTGCCGCTGGCTACCTTCATATGTAACGGTGGCTTTGAAAAGCCCGGCTTCATTACAGCATTCATATAGTGATGCATCGAAGTCGTATCAGCCTTCATATCGACTACCACTGATGACTGATAGAGAATGATACCATCGATATTCACGCCGGCTTGTGCAAGATGCTCCCGAGCCCACTGCTCATAATATTTTACCGGAGCCGCCTCGGACAGCCTAATGAACGGAACAGCGCTGATGGTCGAGTCATACGAAGCTGCGGCTTTATTGAAATCTAGGTACTGTTGCTCGATTTTGTCTAAAAAGTTTTTTCGCTCGTTCGCGTGGTGTGGTGCGATAATCAGAATGGAAAAGGAATGTTGGCCTACCGCTAGGCCGTGCGGCGTTCGAGGCGGTGGAGTGGGAACATAGCCCCAACAAGTGCCGATCCTGGCCGGTATCGCGGCCTTCATGGCTGCAACGATGCCGCTAGCCAGGCCACTCCAGTCCGAGTCTTTTGGGTAGCTATCTGCCTGCAGGGCGACACCAACCCAACTTAAGCCATCGCTTTCCGAGTACGCGAGGATCGCCACGTCGATCTCCCCGCAACGTTTGTTAAATTCTCCTTCGCGGGTTGAAGCCCCGAAGTTCTTCAATGAGAAGCGATAGATTTCCGAGGTCGAAAGCTCTACATCTGCGTCGTAATCGGGATTACCCTCCGGCGCGAGATGAACCATCTGCCCACTCTCCACGCACGCAGCCAAAGCTAATAGTTCGAATACGTAACCGATTCGCTCGTTCCGGTTTTCCGACTTGATGTGATCGATCGTCGTCGCGACCCAACGAGGGTTGAGTTTGCTAAGTCGCATTATTGAATCACCGAGCCACAGCAACTCATTACTTGCTAGTGGATCGTTGCGCTTCCATAGATCGCGTACCGGGTGTGCTTTCTTACCGTTTAACCAAGACTCGCCGAAGGCAACCCGTATTGCCTGCAGCGCATCCTTGAAGTGCTGTTCATCAAATCCCGGGTTCATGCGGCCTTCAACAACTGGCGGGCGAGTCGGGTCCACGGAGCTTTACCGTTTTAGTAGATCGCTCGGCTAAACCCCTAGCACGGCAGCAGCCCCGAGCGTTCGCAGCGTCACCGGGTTCCCGGCCTCGACCCGCCACCATTGCCAGGTGAGCATCCCGGCCCGATGGGCAGCCTCTTCCTGGCTAATGCCAGGCCGATCCCGAGCCGCTTTACCCCAATCCCAGGTGGTTTGCCCATAAAGAGCTTGGAGCGGTCTTAGATCGCCCTATGACGGTGACCCCATGTTCGGAGGGCTCGCGGCTGCGGCGATTGCCTACGGATCGCACGATCTGCCCATGCCGAGAGACGTCGTTGATCTGGGGCATTTCGGCGCGGCGCAAGGTGGCGCCTTAAGTTTTCTCGCTAGTAAAATCGTCCAGCGTCCTAAGCCACGCAATATTGCCTTCGGCACCAGCCCGTACAAGTCGGTCTTCCGGGTCGATCTTTAGCCGGTCCTCGAATTCGCGCATATGGCCAATTATTCGTCCGTGATCATTAGCTTGCTGCATTCGTGTCGGATCGCGTTTGTCGGCAGCTGCTGATGCATTTTGCCAGAGTTTTTCGCCAAGTATCTCTTTTAGTCGAGCATCGTCCCAATCATTGAGCATTCTGTACGACTGATCTTCAAATACTCCTAAGCCGATAATGCGAAAGCACGGAGCAAACCTCGCGAGCGGCTTGTCCGCTGTGCAGAGAATTGTCAGGTCAGCTTGCGGCGGGGTGCTGGCACCTAAAAATTGTTCGTGAACGGCAGCGATATTTAAGTCGTAAACCGCTCCGAGAAGTTCCCTTCGATTGAACTCCGCATATCCAGGCGCTACTTTCAAGAGCCTGCCGAACTTATTCCCGAAGAAAAAGCGCGCCAGTACATCGAGACGTGGTTGTGCTTGGATGATCACTTCACGTATAAACTCGTCAGCTTGCTTGAGTTTTTGTTCAATCGACGTTTTGCGCGGGTTCATGGCTAAGTCGATCATCATGAGTAGGGCGGTGTACGTGGATACCATGTCGCCCGGTAAGCCGTTGTCTTTCTGAGCCATGTCGGCGAAGATCGCTTCTGCTGCTTCCGTATAAGACTCTGATCCGAACATCTCCTTAAGTTTCGGTCGGAAGGCGCGGTTTTCAACTATGGATTCCGCAGCGAGGGTAGCTTCGGTGTCAACTCCCTGGAAGCGGAGCATTGCCTCGATGGCTCTTTTTGCATCTGATCCGGTCTGAGTGATCGTCGCGCGAAGCGCAATCTCCCGTAGGTATAGCGACGGCTGCGCTTCGGCACGCCAAATCTGGCAATGTTGAATCAGGTGCAGGATCGCGCCGAGCTTGTGGGGCTCCGTGCTGCCGTCAACCATGACCTCTCGTAGCCTCGTGATCATGTTGGAGTCGAGAAAGATATAGGGTTGGCGCGTGCCGGTGGAAAGTCGTCGCTCAGCCTCGTTCCAAATCATTAACCGGCCGTCCACGAATGGCGTTATATAAAATGTGTCAAACTCCGTCGCGAGCAAGATTTCGGGAGGAAATGGTGCGTTATCGGCCCTCTGCGCTCGGTCAAATAGCCAAGCATGCTTAACTGGTATGCCGCCAGAGATATCCCGCATTGTAGAGATGAAGTTGTTCATCTCTTCCGTCTTCTTATAGGGCACAAACATTTTACGTCATCTCCAACGCTGGCACTTATTTGTCCGCGCCATGATGACCGGAGCCATCGGCTAACGCAGGTGATCAGTGGCTTTCGTATAGTCAAAGTAGCAGGCCGGATCACTCGTCACACGATAGACTGGCTTACCACCTTTTCGATTCTTCGCGCTGCGGTCGCTCCCTTTCATAGAGCCGTTGAGCCTGCTCTTTGCGGCTAAGCCAGTGCCAGATCTTTTCCGCTCCCGACGCGCAGCAGTTTTCGATAGGGTGAAGCTGTCAAGGGTTATCATCCCCCGTCGAGTTGCCGCTTTGCTCGTCAGCGACGCGCGGCACCCTTAGGTGAATGAGTCCGAGTTGTGCGGATCGATCGGGCAATAGTCTACGCCAGAAATTCTGGTGGTAAATGGCCTAGATTTCGGTACAGCGTCATGCCGATGCGATCCTATTATGCGATTTGGTTGGTCTTGAGGAACGCGGTTTAGGCTTTCCTGAGATCGGCCGCAAGCTGAAGCTTTTGATGCCGATGAACAGTACCAGGCCAATCAGCGCACCGACAAGCGATGTTTGCAACAGTATACCAAGAGTCAGCGGATGCATTGTATCCACGAGGGATGGGAACAGCAACAGTAGGCTAGCCAGCACCGAGCCATACGTCATTTGTACAAATGGTGAGGTAGAATCAAGAGCATCCAAAGCCAGCCGTTGCGCTCTCACCGACGTTCCGACGACCCTCCCGAGCGGTATGAGCCATGCGATAGCGGTAAGGGTGGTCGCTGTTGCTAAGGCTGCGCTTCGCGAGTTTTGGATGTGCGTGATCGGGAACAAACAATCTGTAGTGGCCAGCGTGACTCCGAACAGCAACGAGAGTCGACGAATCGAAATCGGTTTAGCGACGATAAAGATGTAAATAAGCCCAAGCACTAGAGATCTCCCATCAACATGGACTCTCGCGATCGGTCGTGGGCACGCTGCTCGCGACGGAGACCGCGCTCTACCTCGTTCCGCAGCGTCTCAGGCAGAGAGCGGTACTGCTGGTCGACAGCGGCGGCAAGTCGACCGAGACTCGCGTAGGGCGCCGCATCATTGATTTCGATCCACGAACGCCCCGCCCGCTCCAGAAGGGTCAGCTGATGCTCTATGCGCGGTATCCGATCGCGCTCGTCACGCGCTTTGTTGATCTCTCGCTCAAGACTGAGCGACGCGGTGACGTAGGCCAGATACCGCTGTTCGTCGCCTCCTACCCGCTTGGCGATCTCCGGGACCTGGCGCCCCTCGAATTCGCGCAGCGCTTCCGCGACGGCCTTCTCGTACCGCGAATGATGCGCGACGTGCAGCTCCGCCTCGGCCCTCACAGCTACCGCTCGGGTCAGTGGGTTCCAGGACTGCTTCTCTTTTGCGAGCCGCGTGAGCCGAACGTGCTCCGCGTCCGTGAACCGTGTCGTCTCGGCGACATGCTCCCTGATATGTCGACGCTCTGCGGCAAGGATATCGTCAAGCGGGAGCGGCCGCTCGACGTGCTCCAACCCGCGGCGCTCGGCGCGGGCACGCTCGTAGCGCTCCTCCTCTTGCATACGGACGACCTCGAGGCGCGCCCGCACTTCATTAAGAGTCGCGCGACGAGGTTCTTGCGGCGCTCGGTGCTGCTGGTCTCGCGTTGGCGGCTCGAGCGTATCCAGCACGCGCCGCGCTGCTAGATCGCCGGCTCGTGCTCCCTGCGTAACGAACGAGCGATAGGCCATGGGTTTCTCCTCGCGCACCAGTTTCCGCTCTGATGCCATCACGATCTTTGTAGCTTCCCACCGTACGCGCGCCGTCATATGCTCCTGCGCTCGTCGACGTCCGATCGAGACGTCGATCGACCAATAGGCAAGCTGATGGGCGAGCAGACCGCGCGTACTAAGCCGCGCCACGGCGCGCAGCAGCTGCCGCGCTTCGCAACGTCGCGCCGCTTCACGCTGCCGCTGAACGCACTCCCGTTCCCACGCGGCGGTCCGGCGAGCGCTGATCGATCGATCGCGTTCGCCGAACAAACGATCGCGGTATGCGGCATACTCGGAGCGCATTCGAGCATGGTCGGCGATGGAGCGGGCGTCGCGCATCGCCCAGCCGGGATCATGCTGTGCATCATGCTCCGCGCGTTCGCGCACGCAGCCGCGCTTAGGCCAGCGGTGGTCGGCGTGAATGTTCGATTCGAAGGTGCGCTCGCGTTGCCGCTCCATATCGGGGAACGGCCCGAAGCGCTGCTCGAGCGCAGCCTTCTTGCAGCGCGGGTCGATGAGCGACGCCCCGCAGCCCGGCGCGCCCGGATAGCGCCCTTGTGCAAAGGCAAGGCTTTGCACGCACGCGGCACGCCGAACGCGCTTGATCACGATGCCCTCTCGACTAAGGTGTTCAGCGAGATCCTCCCATGACTTCGCCACATCGACGGCAGCGAGAATCGTTGGACGAACCGCATCACTCCATGGCGCGGGGCGTGCAATCTCTGCAACGGGCTCGCGCTCCGGCATAAACCTCCCAAAGCGGTGTTCCAGCGCCGAGAGCGCACATCGACGATCGATTCGCGACGCTGCACAACCCGGCGCATTCCGGTCGTGGCCCTCGGCGAATGCCAGACCCTGAACGCGCTCGCCTCGGCGAATGAGCTTTACGACGACGCCGTGCGCACCAAGGCGCTCATGCAGGTCGCTCCAATCGCGTGCTTTGTCGACTGCATCAAGGACATACACCCGCGCACTTTCCTGCCAGGGCAGTTCGCCACGCTCGTGTAGCTGGCGGTACGCGCCGTCGTTCAACCGGCGCTGTGGTTGCGCCGGAAGCTCATGGAGGTGCTCAATGCTCTGGACGATATCGCGGTTATGATGGCCAACGACGATGTTCCAGCCGCGTTCGGCCGCAATCTCCGCGCAGACGCGCTCGCGAATGATCCGTTCGTGCCACAGGTCGTTCGCTCGGCCATCCGGCCCGATGCGGTTCGCGATCACGTGGGCGTGGAAGTCGTCGGTGTCCTTGTGCGCCGCGAGCACGTACTGGCTCTTCTCCATGCCGATTGCCTTCAACAGCCGCTCGGCATCGTTGACGACCTGCTCGTGCGTCGGCCGCTCGTGTTTAGCGTAGGCGATGATCAGGTGGTAGACTGGATCGCGGCAACGCGAAGACAGCGCGGCAACGGCCTCCATCTCGATCGCCGCCGTCTCCACCGACATGACGCCACGCAGATGAACCCAAGCAGCCTTCTCGGGTGAGCTGGCATACGCGACCCCGCGTTCGAACGAGTGACCGGCGGTAGCGACAGCCCGCTGGTGCGTGTGCTCTGTGATGTAGTCGATACCTACCCCAAAGGTCCTCGTATGCGCTCGCGCTGGCACGGACTTCGTTATCATGCGGCAAGCTGGCTGATCGCATCGTGTACCGCGGCAATGCACGCCTGAAGCTGATCGGGCGAGATCGTCATGTTCGCCTCGCGGTGGGCGACGAGCCGGCGCAGATCATGTGCGATCGCGCTGAGTTCCCGAATAGTACCGGCTGCATCCGTCGGCAATGCGCGGCGTCCGCTCAGTGCGCGGCGGCCGCTACCTCGGAGCACCGCCTTGCGAACGTAGTCCGATACCTTCAGCCCACGGCTGTCCGCAAGCTGCGCGACGCGTTCTACTTCGTCCATCCTAAGCCGGATGTAAAGCCGCTCGCTGCGCTTTGCCCGTACGATGAGTGTGTTCATCGCGCGCGTTTCGTGCCGGCCTCGGGCTGAGCGAAGCGACCCCGATGCCGGCATGTTCCGTTGCGAGCTGAGCGGAGCCGAAGGCGACGCGACCTCGCTCTCTTGCGCTGGGCGGACGACGCCGCAGGCGTTGTACGCACAGCCACCGGCTTGCGTCGGGAAAAATGCCCGAGCCCCGATACTTGCCTGCTGCGCCCCGTCCGAACTCATGCTAGAATCATAACAAGTTCCATAGTAAAGTCAATCGTTAAATCGAGCCCCACTAAGAGATCAAACAAGCAAGGAGCTTACTATGTTATCCGATGAGCTGATCGCCAAGATCGGGACGGACCTTGACGGTATGCCGCTCCAGCCGACCTCGCGCCGCGACCTCGAACTGCTCGTGTCGCGCATTGGGGAGAAGATTCGTGTAGCGCAAGACCGCGGAGCTACGTACGCTGAGATTGCCAAGCAGATCACCGCCAGTGGCTATCCGATCAAGCGAAGTACGCTCTGTGCTGCGTTGATGCGTCACCGCAAGAACGAGGCGGGGGCAAAGCATCCGGCGCCGCGTCGCCCGGCAGGGTCGTTGCCGACGCGTTCAAGGAGTGGCGCCGCTAGCGCTCCACCTATAAAGGCCGAGCGATCCTCAGAGCGTCGCTAAAGCCGACACGTGACGCCGGCAAACATCCGCAAACGAAACAGTCGCTACCGCGAGACACGGAATGAAAGCGAAACGTACAACGCCGGGTCACGCCGCCTGCATGCCAAATACGGGCACGCGAGGTACGGTGGCTCCTGCGTGTATCAGGAGATGCCTGAGGCGACGTTGCTTACCCGAGGGACAGCTAGCTTGTAGCCGACACCCTGGACGGTGAGGACCAGCCGCTGCGAGTGCCGCGATTCCCCGAGTTTGTGGCGGAGGCGTGCGACGAGGACGTCGACGGTGCGATCGGCACCGTCGAAGTCGCGCGGCCAAATCAGGTCGAGCAGTTGCGCGCGCGTGAAAACCTGGCCGGGATGACGCGCGAGTACAGTGAGAAGATCGAACTCGCGAGTCTTGAGCTCGATTTCGCGTCCGTCGAGGTGGACGCTGCGGCGGATCGGGTCGACGGCAAGCTCGCCGACAGCAATCGGCTGTGGCGGCAGGGCCAGTGCGCTCATCTGCGGGTCGCGCGTGATCGTATAGCCGACGCGTTCGAAGAGCAGTGCTGCTTGGCGCACGCTCTCGAAGCGCAGCGGGTTGTCGCTGCGATATGTGGCATCGGCGACCGCCCGGATCTCATCGTCGCGCAGCGAGCGCGTCGTCAGCCGCCTGTGCGGCTGGAACTGTGCAGGGTAAGTGGGTGATCGTGGCACTGTCGTCATGGCGTACATCTCCGAAGATGCTAAGCAAAAGCAGAGAGCCCGCCGTATGGCGAGCTCTCATGTCGTTAGGGCCGCTGAGCGCTAGGCGCCGGGGCGTCGGCGCCGTCTACGCGCGCGTTCGCGCGTTTCGAACTCCGATGCGTCGAACACGGGGCGTTCATCGTCGCCCTTGGGGACGTCTTCGAGAGGATGGACGCCCAGCACGCGGCGTACCGCGTAACCCGCCGCTAGCAGCTTGGAGGCCGCGTTGCGGTCCAGGTCGTCGATTGACGTGGACTGTTCGGCGGGGTCGAAGCCCCACGCCAACGCGGCGGTACCGTCGGTGATCATGGCGTGAAGCGCTTCGCGCATCGCCGCGCTCGGACGTGTCACGCGGTAGAGTTCAGCAGTGGCATTCGCGTGGTCGTTTGGGTCTTGGAACATCCACTCGCGGGTTACCGGATTCCAGACTCCGCCGTTGGCCTTCATGGCCCCACGGCAGTAGACAGTGCGCTCGTCTTTGATCGTGTACAGGTCGGACATCATCGAGTGCTCCTTTCGCGCTTCAAGGCGCTGGCCGTTGATGGGTCCGAAACAGCCGCGGCCGGCGCAGGGCGCAAGGACGAAGCGAAGCGCAGAGGCGTGGACCGCAGCGCAGCGAGGACCGACAAGCCGCTCCTTGCGCACGACGCCGGGCGCGGCTAGGATCCATCAGACAACGGTGAGCGCCGAAGCGCGAAGGGTGAACCGGATGTCCGGCTATACGATGGGGAGCGCTAATGTGGCTGGGAAGGACGCCGATTGTAAAGCAGTTGTATGCTGCGGCCCAGCGAGTACGCAATCCGTTTGGCGCCGTCGCGGATCACCAGGCTCGCTACGCTCGAGAGTGACCTTCAAGCGCACTTGGTGCGATGGGATACCGGCCGCATCGCCCGCAGTCGTGGTTCAAGAGATTGAGTGGCCGAGTTGTCCGACGCAGCGGGGCGATTTTGGCAGTCCGTTAAAGCGCTTGCGGCAACGAATCCTCGGGATGAGCGTCGTTCAGTGCGCCGCCGCCACTCTTCGTGCGACCCAGCATCTGGAGCAACGATAGAACGACCTCGGCGGCTTTGTGCTTCTCGCCGCTCTTCGATTCATAGGAGCGGATTGTCAGGCGGCCTTCGACCAACACCAACGTTCCCTTCTTCAGATAGGTGTTGGTCGTCTCGGCGAGCTTATCCCATGCGACGACGTCGATGTAGTCGACCGAGGCAGCCTCTTTGCTCTTGCGACTAACTGCGATCGTGAACTTCGTGACCGCATTGCCGCCGGCAACGTAGCGGATCTCCGGATCGCGCACGAGGTTTCCGACGAGGGTGACGCGATTGTATCGTGGCATTGTTTTTCTCCCTTGGTGGTAAATCCGTTGTAGGAGTCAAAGCACGCGGAAGGTTGGCGATCGCACGTCGCACGCGTAACCGTCATTCGGACGGGTCTTTTGAAAGCGGAAACCGTTCACGGACATACTCGTCGGCAAGCTGGCCAAGCGACTTCTGCGCCCGCCGCGCGTGGTCGCGCAACAACGCGAGCTTTGACGGTTCGATCGTCGTCGTGATGCGTACGCGCCGCGCTTGCCCAAGCTTCGGACGTCCGATCGCAGTTCGCTGGACCGGCTCGGAGTCGGCGGAGTCATCAGGCCTCATCGGCTAGCTCCCGAGCGCAATCGTTGAAGACGTCGGCGAGCGTGATCCGGCGTTTCGCGAGCGCCTCGCGCGTTTGCGGGGCGATCGTCGTCTGTACGTAGACGCGCAGCTCCTCGCCGACAGCTGGGCGTCCGAGCCTTGCTACTTTGATGAGGTGATCGGCTCGTGCCGGCGCGCAGCGTTGAGAAGCCTTGGGCGCCCCGCGTCGGCGACGCCCGCGTGAACCACCCTGCCGCCGACCGACCTCTCGGCGCATCAGCTCGGCGATCGACGGCTCGTGGTCGTCGGTCCGCAGATCAGGTTCCTGGTCGGGACGCGGCAGGCTGACGATGATGCGCCCCTTGTGGTCAACGCTAACGCCGTGATCACTCAGCCAATTAAGTTCGCTATCGTACGGCATGCTGGGGGGTCCTTTACCAGCCCGTGCGTTGGCCGACTTGAGGCTCATTCGTCGCGGTCCAGGTGCAGCAGCAGGGCCATCGCCTCGATCTCGGTGAGCGAATGGAGCTGCTCGGTGCGTCCTCGCGACGCTGCGCGAACCAATAGCAAAATCTGCTCCGCAGGCATGGCGCACCGTTCGAAGCGGCGCTGCAACTTCCAGCGCTGCTCCTCGGACAACGGCTCGGCCTGCGCGATCATCCGGGTCAGGAGGCGGTCGATGAGCTGCCCGCGCATGGTGTCGATCTCGTCGCGGTAGGCGCGCCGCAGTTCGACGTGATCTTCTTCCACCCAGCGAAGGCGCTTTTCGGCAAAGCGAATCGCCGCGCGCAGCTGGGCGTCGTTGAGTTCGGAGTACTCAGGGGCGCTTGCGGGGGCGCCGGCGTCGCCATCAAAATCCATAGGAGCCAATCCATGAAGGGAGGCAAAGGAGTCGTGACGACTCGGCGGCTGAAGCGCTGGCGCTTGGTTGCGCAAGACCCCACCCGCAGAGGCGCCGTGTGCTCTTATTTCCTAATCACAGGAATACATCAACGCTCATACAAAAGTCAATAGGAAAATATTACTCGGCACGTTGATACGCTTGGAGAACCATGACAGCTGCTAGCTTCAGTAAGCGCTTTAAAGAGCTGGTCCGAGGGCTGAACGACACCGAACTCGGCTTCATCCTGGGCGTTTCCGCCGATGCTGCGCGCAAAATGCGCAACGGCGACATCAAGAGCCTCAAGCTGCAGGCGGCGCTGCGCCTTGCACGCGAGTTGAAGATCTCGCCCTGGTATCTAGCAGGCGAGGCGGAACCGGCTAGTCGCTTGATGGCGGGCCCTCCGGACGAGAAGCACCGCCGCAAGGGCGGTCGCACAGTGGGCCGCACACTGGAACACGCTGCGCTTCAGACCGCGGAAAGTGCGCTCCTGCTGCATGACGAGGTGGCCGAGCTGCGTGCGCGGGTTCGCCGCCTGGAAGGCGCTGTCGAAGCACTGCAATCGCGCGCAACAGCTTCTTCCGCACGCTAGCTAATCGGTCGTTTCGTCCCTCGTTCATTGCGGTCTTCCCGATCGCAGCGTACGTGCGGCAGGGGGTTTGTGTCTCTACGTAAGTTGTACTAGACGGTTTCTCGGATTGAGGTAGACCGTTGTCGAATTGAACTAGACCGTTTGTCAGTTCCAGACCGCGTAATGAACTATCGGGCCGCAGCCGCCCCCGTAGCCCTGGAGAGTTCTCGCTTGAACGTGTGCAAAGAGGTCAAGCGTTGCACTGCTCAGATAAGAGTGACGCGCACCGTCGGCGTCCCTCGACGGCGCTTAAGCTTCGTCTTGTTACTCTCGGCTAGGATGGCGGACTGTCGGGAGGTAGGAGTGCGTTAACTAGGGTTGTCACTACGACTCGTCCGCGCACAGCGTCGAATTAAGAAGGCCGAGGAGCACGAAGCCTCCTCGGCCTTCTTCAACCGCGCGCAGAGACCGTGGCCGTTGCTTTAGTTGTGACTGAACGCAGAAGCCGGCAGATCCAAAACCTCGCCACCGATGCGTTCGAGCTCAACGGCTCGATCGTACGTCGCGGAATCTTCCGCGATGCGTGTTACGGCGTTGACGACCCCGTAGCGGGTCCAGTCGGCACCGAGCGCGAGTTCCTGGAGCACGCCGTCCTGCTCCGCCTCGGTCAAGCCGAATCGCCGCGTAACCACTTCTACGATCTCGCGAGGCTTCGCATCGAGCGGTTCGCCCGCCGCCACGCGGAGCTTGTCAACCAGCTGGCCGAAGAGCGCTTCGTTCATCGCGGCATCGACGGTGTCGACGACCTTCAGCCAGAACGCTCGATCGACGGCCCGGCATGTCTCATCCCGATAGAACTCTGACGCTCCATCCTCGTTCGGATCGAGGCCTCGGCCGACGTGGTGCTGGCGGAGCTCCGATCCGGAAATCAAGCCGTTCGTGCAAATCAATCGATGGACCATCGGCGAGATACGCAGCGACGACGCCCCCACCTCGCTGTTGGCGATGACCACGCCGGCCTGCACGACGTCGCCGCGGCGGACTTCGGCCGCAACTCGGTCGCTGGTCGCCTGCAGGTAGAAATGGGTATCGGTGATCCGCGCCGAGACGACGTGTACGCCGGGCCGCTCAAGCTGTGGAATAACGGCTTCGGCGAGCTCGTAGTTGTCCAGCGGACGGTAGCGGCGCGATAGAAACGCACGTAGCTCTCCGGTTTCTCCAGTCCGTGTCCGCAGCAGTCGCGTCGACGGCTGCTCCGCAAACCAGTACGCGAGGTTCTGCGCAAGCAGCGGCCCGGCGCCAGCCTGAGTCATGCGATCCACGTAGGCCATGGGGATCTTGTAGTGGCTCGCAATCTGGCCGAGTGCGAACCGTGTTGGCGCGACGGCCGTGGTGCCGTCGCTGTGCTGAAGTTCGATGCTCACCCCTGCGCCCGCTGGATGTGGGGCGAGTCGGCGCGTGTCTGCGATGAAGTCGCGTTGCGTCTGGCGTTCGGCAATCAGTTGCTCGGCGAGTTCGCTTAGTGGGGTCCCTTCGATCATGACGTGTTCTCCTCGCGCGCCTATGACGCGCACTGTTAGCATGTGAACGCAACGCGTAGGAGCCAAACATCTATTATTGTGAGTGGCTCCAGCGAGCGCTGCTGATGGAGTGGCGCCGAGCCGAACGCGGGGTCGGGGCAAGTGCGGCGCGACAGCGCCGAGGTGCAGACCGCAGCGCGCACGCAAGGATCGGAGACGGCGCTTGCGGCGGCTCCCGCGCTTCGGCTACTCGTGTTCTCAGCAGCGGTCGTTGGAGTGTTCGCTAAACCTCAACTCGCGTGGATAAGTGTCGCCCGCCGATTCATGGTGCGATCACTTCGGCCTCAACGTTGATCAGCACCAGTGTTACTCTAGCCTGACAGCCTCAAAGGTTTCGCGTCTGTGTACCACAGCGAATCAGTGCCTCATGGATACGACGGGATTCGCCGCGGGATACTACATAAGGGCCTCGGAACTTCCGGTTGCGGCGCAGCCTCCCGATCGTGACAGCGAGCCAAGGAGCTTGTACCGCTTGTAGAAAGGCGACCTCCCGGCGCAATAGAAGGCTAATCGTAAACTAGGAGGACGTAATGGGGTTTAGTTCATCTATCAAATACCAAGTAGGCGGCCGCGAGGTGACGGAAACTGAGTTCTTCGCCAACATGCACTCTACCGTTGAGCAAGTGATCGGAGCGAAGGTGACTGACTTGCTTAAAGAGCGTTTGGGCGGAATTCGCTGCGAAGAGCACGACCAAACTCCGACGGTTACGCTCGTAAAGTCGGGACAGACTGACATGCAGTTCGCCGTTGGCGGATGCTGCGACGCATTGAAGGTCAGGACCGAACAGTTGCTGCAGCAGTTGGGTGGCTCGCAGTGGAATCCTAACGAAAGGGACGATCGCGAGGGTAACGTCTGAAGTGCGGTTCGACTACATTGACGGTCGACGGGTCCCGCAAACGGAAATCGCTGAGGATTACACCCTGGTCGGGACACATAACGGATCCGTGCGCGTGATTGGCGGTGCTTTCAAACTGGTGGGCACCTTAAATGGCTCCCTCGAAATCGGTGATAACTTATCGGTGGAAATCCTAGGAAAGCAAAATGGTTCCGTTTGGATAGGAAGCGGGTCGAGTGTCTTCGTCGCTGGCGAGATCAATGGTAGCCTTTCCTTGGCACGAGGTGGGATGCTCGTGGTAAAAGAGGGTGCGAAGCTAGCAGGCTCCCTACAGAACGACGGGCTTGTAGTACTACGCGGAACCTTCGGCGGAAGTCAGAGCGGTACAGGTGAATTGCAAATTGATGGTGGCACAATCAAACAACCCATCAAGCGCGACGGGATAGACTACTACGAATGGTAGCTAGAAGGCGGCAAGATAACGCGCGCTTTCTCCGCAAGGGCATGAGCACGTTTCCTATACTCGCTTCTGTTCCACGTTGCGTCAGGACGTAAAATGCAGTGGCGATCGAAGGGCAATTCGGGATCACTTACTTCAAACGCCTCGAAGCCGACCGTCACAAGGTCGTGGAAGTCCACCACGGCAAGTGCGCGTCCCATGAAGCGCGGTCTTAATCTATCAAGATCGCAGCCAGACGCTATGAACACAGATATTCCTTCTTCGTTGTCGCGCTTGCAAGAACCTGAGTAGAACCCCCCACTTTTAGCGACCCATACGTTGCCTTCTAAGCGTACGTGGCCTGCTTTTGCGTTCAGAAATCGGTAAAGGCGCTCGTCGGATGCAAGCGGAGGCTCAGGCGGGCAAAGCAGCTGTTGGCTCCGCCAGGTAGCAGTTTGCCAGTGTCATCTCGCGCAATTTCCAATGAACGGCGCGCGGGCTTTCTGGCATGGGTCCTTCGAACAAGATTGCGTCTCGCGTAAACGCGCTGTACTCGCCTCCGCCTTCGCTAAACCATTCGATCTGGTAAGTGATCGTCGGGAGGTTCCATTCAAAAAGAATGCCGCCGCTATCTAACAGCTCTATCTCGGGAGACGGTCTGTTCTGGAGCTCAATAATCGCAAACGCCGCATTCTTTAGAGCGGCGCTCGACGCCGGTCTCGATGCAGCACTGTCCCACCCTGTGCTAAGATGGCTTACTTCGAAAAGTTGATTTAGCAGAACGGCCGTGCTCTCATCAGGCGACGTCACTACCTCACCATTCAGTTCAGCCATTGACGAAGAGCCAAACGCTGAGGAACTTTCGGGCGATGAATATGTTCCCGCAAGGCCCGAAATTGTGGAACAAGCGTTGTAGGTCGGAACGTCCATGTGTGTCTGATTCATGGCTAAGAACCAAGCATGCGATGACACCATTTGCATGTTGCCTCCGTTGATCATGCGGCGATGAGTCGTCATGTTACTCCTTGCCCCACACCTCTTTAGCGTGTGAGCTTGTCAGAGCTTCAAAGGTTTCAATTAAAAGGTCGTGCGCACAATCTAGATGCGTGATCAAATCATCACCAGTTGGCGAGACAGCCTTACTTTCCGAGACTAAGGTTATTTGCGTGATCCTCGTATTATCTGCAAGTTGAATCGCTGGCTGGAGTAGGTAAGTAATCTGTTGCGAATCCCTGGTAAGCGTAAGCGACATGTTCTGCGCCGCAAGTGTAAGGCGCAAATTCTGAATCTGGTTCGGTGTTGGCGCGATAAATACGCAAAGGTCAGAGGGTGCTAGCCCTGCGGAAGGATCAATCTTGTTTATATAGGTTACGGAACACCCAGTTATCTCGAATGGACCGAGACGCGCATCAGCCGCAATCTTAACGAATGAATCCCATTCCCTTAGAAAGTCCTCGCGCAAAGCAGGATAACGAGGATATTCCGACGCTGTTGAGCTTTTCTGCCAGTTCATGCAAAACAGATCGTCTTGCAATTGGACTAGGCGATCACGCGATTCGGACCAATAAAGCGCGCGCACGCGAGGCGCGGCTGCTGGAAACGTAAACTGAATCTTCCCGGGTTCGCTAACCAAGGGAGGGGCGCTTTCAAAAATGGGAAACGATTTTGCAATTCGCGCCTGAACCAGCCCGAATATGTGGATATTCCAGTTGCTGGGTGTAGCAAACCGCACCGCGAGGCTTGTTTCGATGACAGGAGCACGCTTGTACGTCGGACTCGCCGCAGTGAGCTTGGAGCTTCCCCAGCGTCGATGCTTCTCTTTCACGGATGACGTAGTAATTCCACGTTCACGGCGAGGTACCCTTGATAGCGCTAGATACAGTGCGCGCGCCACGACCTGTGATGCGCCGGCGGTTATTCTCTGCAAGTGCTGCTCCGCGCTTTTTTGCGGCCTCACCGCCATGGCCTGGACTGAGCCCTTCCGCGCGCAGTTCCGCAAGTCGCGCCTGAGCCTTTTCGATTCGAAGCGACTTGCCAGGATCGGCAAGGAGGTCGATCGGCTGGATCAAGACGAGGGCGCCTCGCTTACGCCCGATCGGCCAGTTGAATACGAGTGCGATGAGCTCGCGGCTGATTTCAAGTACCTCGCGCAGTTCCCGCAGGAAGCGACGGCGCGCGACTTAGGCCTGTCGGTTCGAGCCTGGCGTAGCCTCATCAAAGGCGCCTCGCGACCGCGTGAAAAGACCGCCAAGCGCATCCGAGAGGTAGCTGAACAGCGCTGCGCGCTTTGAAGAGGGGTGAT
This sequence comes from Vulcanimicrobiota bacterium, assembly GCA_963759245.1. Classification (GTDB taxonomy): domain Bacteria; phylum Vulcanimicrobiota; class Vulcanimicrobiia; order Vulcanimicrobiales; family Vulcanimicrobiaceae; genus Cybelea. The sequence continues at coordinate 2,028,574 of CAVWYN010000003.1, forward strand.
AAGACCTGGGCGATCGATCTTGAGGAGTCGGCTGCTGACCCGTTGAAGCGCTGCAAGCTTTTCCGTGGGCAGAAGGGGGCACCAATGGAACCGGAAGACGAGGAACTGCTAAGGGAGCTTCGTTCGTTTGCGGAGTCGCGAGAGGTCGCCAAACGCGACGAAAGCGAAGCGCGGGCTGAACAGCGGCATATCCTCGATGCGCAAGTGCGAACAGCCGATGAGGCGTTTGCTCAACTACGCGCGGACCTCCGTGAGCGTGTGGGAAATCTAGCGGCCCAAGACTCGTCGTTTCGTTTCGCGGATGCTGGCAACACGGTCTTCATCTCATTAGCGCAGGTCGAAGCAACCGTGCAATATTCACCGGGGCGTTTCACAGATGCCTTGGGCCCACATCCTCCTTCCCTTAGGCTTATTCTGTCGCGAACACAGCAAACTCTGGGAGGCGATCACGGCGAGCCTGGGATGCAACGTTATAATCCACCCCGGCTGACTGAAGACTTTCGACCCATTGAAGAGTCCGGTGGCTTCCGTTGGCGGCGCGACGACGAAGCGCACGCATCTTTCGGCCTTGCAACCTACATGTTAAGAAAACTTGTAGACTATTACAAGAAATATGCTCCGCATTAGGACGAAGTATGGAAACGATGACGGTCATCATCAATTGGAACAGCACCAGCATTGGGACTCTTGGCGGCCTGGCTGCTCTGCTGGGTCTAACAGCACAGCCGCCGAATGATCTTAGCCGCTGGTCCGTCCAGCTTCGGGGAGGCTTCGCTCATGAGAACATTGGCTAGCTACGCGCTTAGCATCTGCACCGCTGCCGCATTGCTGGCAGGGTGCGGTGGAGCGCAACCGCCGATCGGCGCGCCGCGCGCGATGCCGCCAAGCAGCATTGCTGGGCGCGGCCACAACGATTATGATGTCGCGGGTCCGCTTTTATACGTTGCAAATATCCTTATCACCTACAACAACGTTACCATCTATCATGCAAGCGCGAGAGATCCCGGGCCAATCGCAACTATCTCGCAGGGCCTGAATGCGCCGGCCGGCGCCTGCGTAGATGCCCGAGGCACGCTTTACGTTACAAATCAGCCCGCCAGCAATGGCGGCTGGATCTCCGAGTATCCTCTCGGTAAAACCACGCCATCGAAGATCATTACCAAGGGCATAAATACAGCTGCATATTGCGCGACCGACAGCAATGGAAACCTTTGGGTAACAAACATCGGCGGCCCCAACGTCACAGAATATCTCTATGGCTCAAACAGTCCGCACACGGTGATCACTAAGGGTGTACCGCACCCGGTAGGCATCGCAATCGACCGATCCGGCAACTTGTACGTGGCTAACCGCCTTACTTCGAGCAATGTCGTCATCTATGCGCCCGGAAGTAAGAGTCCATCAAAAACAATCAAAGATGGGATAACGTCACCCGTTGCCATCGCAATCGATGCAAATGGAGTTCTCTACGTAGCAAATGTCACAGAAGCAAACGTTGAGGAGTACCAGCCAGGTGAATACCATCCATTTAAGACGATTACAAAGGGGCTTATCACTCCAGGGGCAGTAACGGTAAATAAAAAAAGCTGGCTGTACGTCGCAAATGTTGAAGAAGACGACGTACTAGAGTTTCTGCCGGGTTCGATCACGCCATCAAAGCGGCAGGTCACCAAAGGCGTACATGCGCCGATCGGACTGGCGATTTACCCAGCAGTGCTCCCGTAGCGTTACGTCTTCCGCGTAAAGATTGAGCTAGTCGCCCCCCGTTTTTCGGGATATGCAGGCTAATCGACGCCACCGCCGCAGCGCGAGCTCTTTTTGGTCCGGTACCCGCGAACTGTGCGATTCTTCGGAATGCTCGCGTGGACCTCAAATCAAAGAATATAAAAACTACGTAACGTCTCAACCTAATCGTCTCCCATGTTGTCGCGAAGTTATCCTAGCGTTACGATGAGCGACAGAGACGCAGATTAGCAAATGAGACTAACCTAAAACGCTGACTTAGCACCCAAGAAAGGAGATTCTCATGGACCTTCAAGCAACAGGCGCAGACCCAGCCACTCAGTATTTACCAGCAATTGGTCTGCCCACAGCCCCTTATAACGAAGATCGACAGGTAACTCTCACGGGCGGTCCCGGTACGCAAATGTACCGCACGGTTAACGCTCAGTTTGTACAGAGTAGTCAGACTTGGGCACCGGTGTCATCGGCTCCCGCTTATGCTGAAGTCCAAAACCCCGATGGGTCCATCCACTATTACAAACTGAACAGCTCCGGAACGTGGGACGGGAGCGGCAACAACACTGTCTACAACGGCGTTGATTTCGGCATGGTACCGACGAGCATCAATCCTAATTTCAACAATGGTCCGGCGCTTCAAAAAGCGGTGGACGCAGTAATAGCTAGAGGCGGTGGTACACTTTTCATTCCCGCGGGATCGTACAACTTCACAAGCGGTATTATCCATACCGCTGCGACCGGCGACGATGTCGGCCTCATCATCGCGGGAGCTAGTGGCGGTACGGAGCTCTTGGGTGGAACTGCCTTAACGGGCCCGCTATTCACGTTCAGCGCTTTTAGTACGATGGGAAACGGCATTCGATTTCAAAACCTTCGGATCAGCTACTCGTCAGCGTCAGCTACGGGCCCCGCAATTTCTATTGCAAGCAGCCAAAATGTTACCTGCCGGGAGGTGTTTTTCCATAATTGCCCGCAGGCATTTAGCGCCGATGCCGGTTCTCTTCAGTGTGGGCTAATCGACTGCACAATCGTATATGAACTCGTTCCTACGACAAGTCGGACGATGATCTCGCTTGCGGGCTCCCAGGACTTCGTAAGGGGTTGCGTAATCAGACAACACAGCGCAGCTACCAACTGCTACGCCATTAAGATTAGTTCGAACGATGGCATGTTCATCGACAATAACCACATCAGCGATTTTGATTATGGCTTGTTGATCACCGAGGGCACGGAAGATTCATTCATCGCGAACTCTTTGTTCAACGTTAAAGTTTGCGGAGTTCTGTTTAAGCCGGGCGACAACACCGGCAAAATAAACAACATAGCATTTTCCAACTGCGTCTTTGCGGAGACGCTCGGGGGCGGCACGGGGAACCTTGGGAATTCTGGGGTCATCATTGACACCAACGGTGGTGCTGATACCAATGTAGCAGGAATCGTTTTCAGCAATTGCATTGCTTACGGCTGGGGTTGCGCAGGCATCGAAGTTGACAGAGGCCAGAATATAGTGATTTCCGGTGGGCACTACTCCTCGAACGGCCAATTGTCGAGTTCAGCGAACCTCGCAGCGGGCATTGCCATCACTGGAGGGAACCTTGTGACAATAACCGGCGCCGATTGTTCAGGCGTTAACGAGTTTTGGCAGCATAAGGCTACTGGCACAAAGATCACACAACCGACTGGGATTGCGATCAGCAACAACACGGAGTCGGTCGCCAACGTCCTCGTCGATTGCTGCAACGTTCAGGGGAATGCAACCCATGCCGTACTGGTGGCTCAGAGCAGTGCGTTAACCATTAATACGGTTCTCATCAGGAACTGCAACGTAAGTAGCACCAGCTACTCTTCGTACAGTGCCGCAGTGAACGTATCCGGCACCGTAACCTCGCTTTTCGTGACGGGCTGCGTCGGCTACAACGACCAGCGCGCCGTGCTCAATGGTGGCAGCGCGCCCAGCTTGGGCACTCCGCTTTCCGCCTCGACCTGCTCCACTCCGTACCACGGGCCGTCGATCGTCCCGTTTTCGAACTCCCAGGCGCTTACTGTTTATGTTGCAGGGACGCAGTTCAACATGAGTTTTGGCGACCTCTACCTGTCGGACCCGGTTGATGCTGTCGGCTTCTCGGGGCAGCCATCCGTCTTTGCGTGGGTCGGAAAGTGATTACTCGTCTGCAGCAGGCGCTTCCACGTGATGTCGAGCAAAATTGTCCTCTGCAAAGAAAAATCGAGGATAAGCGGTATGCTCGGCCAAGGTGATCGCTGCAAAATTAAATGAGACCATGTTAATGGGTTTAGACCGTTATTAGTGCGGGCAGCGGCCATCCATTGCTGCTGCCCGACGGTGAGGCTGCGCACCCCTTCCAGCGCGAAGGAATATTGGCGGCGGGCGCCGCTTCGCGTTCAGGGTTAGCGTCGCCGATCGCAATCCTACGCCAACCGGAAGTTCCCAGGCCCTTATGTAGTATCCCACGGGATTCGCCGCGGGATAATACAGATACCGCGAAAACGTCCGGGTCCGGAGCTTGGTCGCTTGAAGTCTAGGAGGGAGCGTCCGCCCCCCACGCACTATGCTCCGTTATGGAAAATCGCCCGGGGCTTCGCACTTCTATTCTCGCAGTCGTAGCATCATTTATGATCGGACTGGCCTCGTTCGTTGAGCACAACGAGCGGCCTCACGATGAACCGCTCTGGATCGCATGGTCCGTAATAACGATTCGAAGGCCTTTTCTGTATCTATTTGGTGCTCGCATCTTCAAACGGTTTTTCGCGGAGCTGACCCTGCACGGGGACCTTAAGGCGAAGCTGATCAGAGCTAAGTGCGTATTGCTGGATCATGGCGATTGCAATGACTCGCTCTGCCATTGTGATTGCCATGGATGACGAAAGCTTTTTGGCGTTTATCCTAAATAACGCACCTGGGTGCGAAGTTGACACACTTCGGAAGGCCGTGGACAAGCTAAACGAAAGCATCGCAAGCCGCGTCTTTGGAAGACCTCCCGGACTGGCAATCGGTTCGCACGTTGAGGCTGTAGATTTTCGCGGCACTTGGTATCGATACGGAACCGTCGTAAAGCTAAACGATAGCTTTTGCGTCATCGAGCCTCCAGTCGGACGCTTTACGGATCGCATCTCCTTTAAGAAAGCTAGCGCTTGAGCGGGCTGCGGCGCCGGAATCCAGCTAGGCGACTTTCCTGGAAGGCCTTTTACCGGTTGTCCACAGGCCGCCCACACCAAAACCACAAGATTTTGGGGCCAAACTCCTGTTCGGCGCTAGTAATAGACCCTTCGCCGCAGTAGAATGGCAGGCACCGAGGCCATCGGCCGAACGGCAGTCAGGACTCCTGGGAACGGCTGCTCGGATCGACAGGGCATCCAACCCTGGAAAAAGCCTCGCTCAGAGAGTTAAGGAGATCATTGTGGGACATAAACAGCCTGGTCTTGATGGTCGCCACCGTGACAACGACGGTGAAATCCATCGCAAGCGTAGCGACACGCTAATCAAAAACCTACGCAAAGAATATCCGGACTTCGCGCCAGACGTTCGGGGTGACATGAAGCTAGGGAACTATCTGGATCGTAAGGGCTTCGATTCCTTATCGGATGCACTCACGAAGGAACGATGACAGTCGAGGGGCTCTTTGAGTCCCTCGTCTGTTTCCAACGAAGTATCCGCTACTACTTTCAGGCTTATGTCTATGCTGCCAAATCGGGACTCATTCGAGACCGCTTGATAATAGAGCGCGCGTGAGCGATTACTTTAAGGAAAACAACTCACTTCTTTCGCTTTCGATTCACACCGCACTGCGGAGACCGCAGATTGCTGCTACGTGGGCATTAGCATCGCGAGCGCTGGATGGTGCCGACGCTTCCCAGGCGATCCTGCCGACTGGCGTTGGGAAGACGGCTGTAATAACCGCGCTGCCATTAGCAATCGCAGCCACGCGAGTCCTAGTAATCGTGCCCTCCAACATCGTGAGACGGCAAGTAGCGCATGAGTTCAACACATTTAGAACCTTAAAGGCAAGCAAAGCTGTCCCAAAAACGATCCCGCGCGCAACCGTAAAAGCGCTAAAACACGGGATGAGATCGTCAGAGGCATGGGATGATCTATCTGCATACGATGTTATTATAGCGACTCCACAATGCGTCTCTAGTGGCTATAAAGGAATCGTGCCACCTCCCAAGGGCTTCTTTGATCTATTGGTCATAGACGAAGCCCATCACGCTGCGGCCAGAACGTGGAATAAGGTGATTGACGATCTTTCTGGGACTCCAGCGGCCTTACTGACCGCGACACCGTTCCGTCGCGATAAAAAGCGCCTTCCTGGCGAAATCTGTTACGTCTACACTTTGGCGGAAGCGATACGTGCAAACATCTATAGCCCAATCGAGTTGGTTGCGGTCGATCCCGTCCCGGGGCAGCAGAAAGACCTAACTCTTGCGTCGGCCGCTCGCGACCGCCTGCAGCTTCCAGAACACGTCAGAGTAAACAGTCAGTTACTTGTACGTACCGACCGCATTCCCGACGCGCATAGACTCCGCGAAATCTATAGGCAAGTCGGCTTAAAACTACCCGTCCTAACCAGCGAACTTAGCAACCGAGAAACCGATGCAATCATTGCAGACTTGACCCAGGGCAACGTTAAGGGAGTCATCGTTGTCGGGGTCCTCACTGAGGGCTTTGATCTGCCCAACCTTAAGATCGCTGTTTACCATAAGAAGCATCAGTCATTCGCTTCAACTCTTCAGTTCGTCGGCAGACTTGCCCGACCAGTTAATGGCGAACTAGCACATCCGGACTTGCTGGCTTTCACAAATGATCTAACAGACGAAACGACGGAACTCTATAAGGAGGATGCTTCATGGCCGGAGCTTCTCCCAAAAATAGCCGATGCGGCAGTCGCAGAAGAGAGAGTGGCGAGGACGTATCTGGGCTCCTTCGAGGATGCTCCCGAAGCGTTCTCGCTAATTACTGTTGAGCCACGCTCGCAGGTGCAAATTTTTGAACTGGACGGCAACTTGCCGGACCTGACGCTTCGCTTTGACGGCTTATTGCTTTCGCCAATCGAGGATTTCTTCAACGACGAAGATCAGCAACTCGCGGCATTTGTTACGCGAGACATCATTCATCCCGACTGGCTACGTTCGACGGCCTTAGATACAGCGGCGTACGACCTACACATAATCTGCGTGGACGCTAGCCTTCAGTATCTCTTCGTCCAATCGGCGACTGCCGCAAGCACGGCCGAAATAATGCGCAAGTATGAGCTTGGAGAACTCCGCAAGGTTGGCCCCGAAAAATTAAATGCGGCGCTTCACACGTACGCGGTAAATGCCTATTCCATGGTAGGGCTACGTAATCGAAGCCCCAGCGCCGCGACAGGGTTCTCCTACAAAATGGTCGCCGGGCATTCTGCCAGCGAAGGGATCACTATAGCGGACCATACCACTACTAGCGCGGGTCACGTGAGTGCTCGGTATATGGAAGGCAACTCAACGATGACGGTCGGGACGTCACTAGAGGGCGGGAAATTTTGGGAGTCGACCCGGCGCTCTCTTTACGATTTTCGACAATGGTGCGAATTGGTAGCAAGTCGGCTTAATACTAAGCCGTCAACCAATACACCGCCGTCTTTGGATGTTTCAATCGGAAGCACGTTACTGGAATATCCTGCGGACGATGTACTGGCTGCGGTTCTTGACTCGCGGCTGCTGGAGGGCATCGTCGATCCTGAAAGTGCCGCGATTTCGGTTGCTGATTGCTCGGTAAGAGCCCGGGCTACGAAACAGTTTGTAGTGATTACACTAGCATACGATTCCACAATTGTCGCTAGCGCGCGAATTAATACCACTGGAGTAGCTGTTGACGGAAGGTACAAGAGCCGACTCGCGCTATCGAACGAGACACTAACCTTTGCGGGTTGGATGAATAGATTGCCGCCGATGCTTTTCTTTGCAGATGGAACGAGCAGCATAAATGGAACGATATCGTCAATACCGCAACGCTTAGAAACACTCAGCAAACAATCGTTTCAGCAATGGGATTGGACAGGGGTTGATATTCGAAAGGAGTCTAGGCCACCGCGCGCCGGGTACATTGCGAATATTCAAACTGCGGTGGTAAACAGGATTGCGTTAGACTCCCCTGACGCATATGTGATCGTGGATGACGGAGCTAACGAAATAGCCGACATAGTTGTACTTCGGGAGGGGGCAGGAAGGAGAGTTAGCATTGCGTTCTACCACTGCAAATGGTCCAGTGAAGATCAAGCAGGTCAAAGGCTTGTCGACATGACAGAAGTGCTCAGTCAGGTGTGCAGAAGCGTCCGCTGGGCTTTCCCGAATCTACTTGCCAAACGCCTTGTCGCGCGCCTACATGAGCAACCAGCTCGACTGCGTAATGGAGACGCAAACAAACTTGAGACTTTGTTATCGGTTATTGATTCGGGAGCGACTTTGCCTGCCTTCACTCAATACGCCGTTCAGCCGGGCCTAAGACTTTCCGGTATCGAGCACTGGGCTTCCGGAATTGCACTTGCTACTGTTGCGGCGAACTGGTGCGATAGCTTTGATGCCGATCTGATCATCTGCGGCGCCTAAACGTTGCTTGACGTGTAGCCACAGCTAAGCCGCGCTTCCCCATCGAAGACCGCCTTGCCGTTGAAGAGTTTAGGCCCCGACAAATACGCTTTCGGCGCCGACATCCAGCTTAGCGCAGGGCGCTTTCCGAGTGTGTTCTGATGGATTTATTTTGCCTTTTCGGCCTTGAGCGCGTCCGATAGTGACTCGAAGCCTTCGCGTTCCAAGTAGTTTCCGAGTTTCATATCACCCCGGACACCGGGGGCAAAATCGGGATGCTCTTTGCGGATAGTTCTAATTAGCGTGTCGCCCCGCTTTGCATAGAATTGACCGGACGGTCCTTTGCGAGCACGCTTAATTAGCGCATCTCCCCGCTTAACGTGTAATCCGCCACTCGAATCGCGACCCCGCTTATCGAGGCTGGCTCGCGGCTCTTTGCGTTCTTCCTCGCAATGCGCTTGTATTTGATTCGCTTCGATGAGCAGACGCAGCGCTTCGTTAACGCGTGTTGAGTCAGGAAAGTGTTGAGCTACATCTGGTTCCAAGATAACCACATTCGTGCCTAATGCGTAGCGTTTCGCGTAGGGTGACGGTCTTGAGTTACTGAAATCGTATTCTGGGAGAATATCAGGATCGTTCTTTGGCGTTTTCATAGTCCCGTCGTTCTCGCGGCTGTGCCTTTCGTACGCTCATTATGCGAATGGTATCGGGTTTTGGCTCGGTGAATGCTACTACCAAAAGTCGCCCATATGAAGACCATCCAAGAAGGACGAACCGCTGCTCGTAGTGCGAGTGTATTGGGTCATCGATGATGCGCGCAAGAGGGTCACCAAACACGGTGCTACCCTCTCCGAAATCAACGCCATGCTTGCGGAGATTCAGTGCCGCCTTCTCAGGGTCCCATTCGAACCGCATCTTAGGGGTGCTTGGTCCCCGTGGGAACCCTCGACCTTCCGACCCTGCCCAGGACCCCTGACCGGGACCCGGACTTCCGGTCAACGCCTGCTATCGAGAGGGGTTACGGGCGGCACTTGGCCGACGGCATAGATGCTGCTAACCCTCCGTAACCCAGCGCACAGCCAGTGGGGTGCTATTTGCCGGTCCACCTAAAATTTTCCGCTGGTGTCCCGGAGAAGTAGATCTCGTCTAGATCCCGTGGCAGGTAAATTGAGCCAAAGCCCATTTTGAAATCTACTCCGCTGATGTTGACGGTCAGTGAGTTCCACCCGCCGCTTCCGTTGGGGTTCGAGAAATTAACGGTGGATGGACCAAAGTACGGCGTCGAGCAGGTCGCGGCTGAGATTCCGGGAGCGGTCGGCACGTGGCCGAGGTTGAGTGGGGCGTTCTGATCGTTGTAGCCGGCACTGCCAACAACCTGCAGCGCAGTTGCGGTTCCCGTTACATTGACTGCGGCACTGTACGAACTGTAACCGGTCGCGTTACAGTTCTTGATAAGCGCCGTATTAATAGTAAACGTGCCGCTTTGAGCGACGAGCACCGCATTTGCAAAGTTCCCCTGAAGGTTACAACAGTCAACAACAACGCTGGCAACTGACTCTACGTTGTTGCTGATCGCAATCCCCGCTGGCTGCGTTTTAGCTCCGGCACCCTTATGCTGCCAAAACCAGTTAACTCCTGAGCAATCGGCGCCGGTGATCGTCACATCCGTGCCTCCGGCAATGGCAATGCCAGCCATCAGATTTGTTACAGTCGTTTTTTGGCCGTTCGAAGAATATTGACCGCCGGAAATCACGATGTTCTGGCCGCTATCAACTTCGATACCTGCACCACCCCAGCCGTAGGCGGTGCAATTGCTAAACAGGATTCCTGCAACATTAGAATCATCCGCACTGTTGGTACTGAGGGTAGTAATGATGACTCCGGAGTTCCCCAAGGCTCCTGTACCGCCAGTTAGCGTTTGCGCGAATACGCAGTTCGAAAAAACTAGATTGTTTATCTTCCCCGTATCATCGCTAGGCTTAATCAGCACCCCGCAAACGTTAACATTGAACAGGGTATTCGCGACGAATGAATCCTCCGTACCCTCAATAACCAACAAGCCATAATCAAAGTCGCTGATGTGGTTATTGTCGATAAACATGCCATCATTCGAACTAATTTTAATGGCGTAGCATCCGGTGGCTGCACTGGTTTGTCTGATTACGCAGCCCCTTACGAAGTCCTGGGAGCCCGCAAGCGAGACCATCGTCCTGGTTGTCATCGGAGGAGGGATTAATTCGTACACGATCGTGCAGTCGATTAGCCCGCACTGTAGAGAACCGTCATCGGCGCTAAATGCCTGCGGGCAATTATGAAAAAAGACTTCCCGGCACGTAACATTTTGGCTGCTTGCAATAGAAATTGCGGGGCCCGTAGCCGACGCTGACGAGTACGTGATCCGAAGGTTTTGAAATCGAATGCCATTCCCCATCGTACTAAAAGCGCTGAACGTGAATAGCGGGCCCGTAAAGGCAGTTCCACCCTTGAGCTCCGTGCCGCCACTAGCTCCCGCGATGATGAGGCCGACATCGTCGCCGGTCGCAGCGTTATGGATAATACCGCTTGTGAACGTGTACGATCCCGCGGGAATGAAAAGTGTACCTCCGCCTCCAGCTATTATTGCGTCCACCGCTTTTTGAAGCGCCGGACCATTGTTTGCGTTCGCAGTTGACATGCCAAAGTCAACGGCGTTGTAAACCGTGTTATTGCCACTTCCGTCCCACGTCCCCGAGGAGTTCAGTTTATAATGGTGGATGGATCCGTCAGAACCCTGGACGGTAGCATAGGCGGGCAAGGAACTCTTAGCGGTCCATGTTTGGCTGGTCGAGTCGAATGTAGCGTTATAAACGCGATACATTTGCGAACCTCCGACGCCGCTGAGAAGGGTCACCTCGCGGTCCTCGTGGTAAACGCCGTTCACCTCCGGGCTCAGCGGCGTGTAGGTAGTGCCCGGATACGGGCCTGAAGCGGGTAGATCGCCCATGATGAACTCCTTTAACAGCTTGTTAAGTTAGCCTAGGGCCCGCTTCACGTCCTATACGGTTCACAGGCTCTGGCTGCACCGTTCATCGTAACGCCGCGATGCCCGGGCTAACAATCAGGGTAACTACCAGGTTCACGTGCTACGCTTATTTGGTTTTGTGTCTACGTGAGGATCAGACTGCGTAAAGCGCGCGAAGATGCAACTCGCAGCGCGTCACCTAGCAGACGCCGCCGATCAGCGAGGTTCCCCAGGAAAACTTAACTACGTCTTCCTTTGACCGGCTTTGGCTTGCGCCTTGCATCGCGGGCTATGGCAGCACCGGAGGGAAGAGCGCCAATCCTTCTGGCCCGTGGAGACCTTTGCTGACGTGCCGCTTTGATCGCGTAATTGATCCCGGTGGAAACTCCACTACCGTGTCTTGAGAGAGATTTGCGACGAAAAGCCAGCTTTTCTTATTAACCGTAACGGCGACCGGGGTAGTCATGCCCTGTGTGATCGTCTTGAATGGATGATCTGCGCCCGGCAGATACTCCTGAACGTTCTTTTCTGTAATATTCGTTACGTAGAGAGTGCCATCTGCATCGATTGCGATTCCAACGGGTGAGGTGACGCCGTCGGTGATTGTTCTCGACGGAGTCTTAGTCCCGGGTGCATAGACGACGACGTTGCCGCCAGAGCGAAGACGGTTCGCGACGTACAAGTTGCCGGAATGATCGATCGCGATGCCGACCGGGTAAAACATGCCTTTGGTAATCACCTCATACGGCTTCTTCGAGCCATAGAGATATTCGGTAGCGTTGGGACCGCCGATGTTGGTCACCCAAAGGTTTCCGTTACTGTCGATCGCGCAAAACGCCGATGTATTTATGCCCCTGGTGATAACCATCGACGGCTCGGTCTTGCCAAGGGGGTACGCCGCGACCCAGCCACCGTTGCTTGCTGGCTGATTCGTAACGTAGAGCGTCCCCTGGCTATCGAGGCAATCGCCGCTCGGAGCGTTCAGGCCATCCGAGATCGTCGCAATCGGAGCGGGGTCTTTCCCGTTAGCATGGTAGACCGTAACGCTGTTGTACGGGTAATTTGTAACATATAAGAGTGGGCCCGTGACAGTGTAATCTGTGCTACTGGGCGTCGCGATGCGGCTTTGCGGCATTGCACCCGGCATGCCGACCGGCAGCTGCGATCCGCCGCAACCAGCAAGCAATGCCGCGGCGCTCATGCTTACAACGTAGCGCTTCAAGTGCGTCTCCATCTCCATCTTTATCTGCCTCCCTGTAGCTGAGCGGATCGCTGGGCCTAAGCATTCGGCATCGCGGCGCTCACTCCCAGCGAAGCAGGCGGACGGCGAGACTCTCTATTCCTCCGCGGCAGCCAACTTGAAGGAGAAAAGAGAACCTGGGTTCATGTGTCGGTGTCTGGGTCGCGGTCGGCGCGACTTGTGGCTGTGCAGACTGGCTAGTCTGCGAATCCAACGGATTTCAGTTCGGCCGTGACGTCATACGGAAGCATTGGGTTGAGTTCGACGATGATCAATCGATTTGTTCAGTTAAGCTGCCTCCTATTGCAGAATGCTAAGGTCCTCTGACTCGATACTCTGCGGCGATTTGTCCGATGCGTTCCGCCGTTTTCTTAAAGGGCTGCGAAAGGCGCGTGATGAGGTTACGCCATCCCCGTTCCGTCAGGCCGAGATTCCGTGCCGTCACGGCCGGCCGAAACTGCGCCAAATAGTCGATATCATCCGCGAGCTCGTCGCGTTTGTATTCAACCGGCGGATCGGGCGTAAGCGAGGCACCCTCGTCCTGATCGAGCCAATCAACCTCTTTGCCGATTCTCGTCAGCCGTTTCGACTGTAGCATCAATCGCCCAAGCAGGCCGACCGTGTCCGGTCCCGCTGGATCGCCCTTCAATCGGCTGCCTTAGCCTCCGGATGCCGTTCGTAGTTGTTGACGTATTCGCTCAAACGGGTGACCGGAATCGTGCCCTCCATGCCGCTTCCGCTCTGACGGGTGGGCGGATTTTCAGACCAGCGGACTCACAATTGGGCGGCACGAATTGGGCCGCCAACGGAGGACCGCATGGCACGCAAACGTCACACCCCTGAGCAGATCGCCGCGGCGCCTGCGGCAACTTGAATCGGGCATCCCGGCCGTGGAGCTTTGCCGCCGTCTAGGCGTCCACGGGAACACGCTGTCGGCTTGGAAAAAGAAATCAACGCCGGGCGGCGACGGCCACGACGCTGGGGCTGTCTACTACTTGCAGGCAGCGGGGGACGGATCGCCCGCAATTAAAATCAACTGCAACTGGCCGCTGCATTTTCTTGGTACCGGGAATGCGCGGCTTTCTGTGGTGATACCGACGGGCTCGACTCCTGGCGACATGTTTTCGATTCAAACAGGCACCAGTCCAGGCGCCGACCTCGCAGGAACCACATTCGAAGATCTCTACCTACATTATCCGACGATCACCGGTACTCCACCAAAGGTTGCGGCGATACACGTTGCGGCGGCAACGATGTCAATGCAACCCGACGGGGGGCAAAACGTTCGACTAATACGTGTAGTGTTAGATGACTGCCCCATCGGCGTTTGGTTCGAGCAGGCGCTGCAAGGCACAATAATCGATTGCACTGCCGTAAAATCAGCCAAAAAGCTACTATCCAAACTCAGATCAGATAATGATTCTTCGAAGAAAGTAACGCGTGCTGATGTCTCCCTCACTCGAGCTGTCATATTGCATTCCCTTGGACAGATCGAACAGGCTAAGGACGGCTTGAGATCGCTGATTGCCACCGAGGAAGACGTCCCGGATGACACACGCAAGGCGGCGCAGTTTCAAAGCATCATAACAAAGGCTAAAGAATACTTGGACGATCCCAGTGCTACGTGGGACTTTTTTCGATACGGCGCAGTGTGACGTTCAGCGTAAATCGCGCTTTCGTAGCGGAAAAATCACACGCCATCTGTCGCTAGGGGGGATCCGCCCTGTTTGGCGTGGCGTGTGGGCGACATAGAGCTAGCTCGCGGCGTAGGCACCGGAAGATTACACGAGCCGGGATTACAGCAGCTCCATCGGCGCAGCATGACTTGCCAAAGGCGTTTCGTTAACATTTTCTTACGGGACGGTCGGGAACGGTCGGGATCAGCCGGAAGCGAGAGCAGCGACCAGGCCTTGCAGAATAAGACTAGTCGGTAGAGGACGGGACTCGCGGAAACCCCGAGCAGTGGTTCGAATCCCGCCGGGTCTGGCAGGTCGTTTGGTCAGGCGATCGGTTTGGACGAGGAGTTAATGCGACGGGCGCTCTAGACCTCAAGTAGCGCCTTTGGTAAAAGCGCGCCCCGTGAGAAAAACGAACTTTCTCACGGATTTTCTCACCGAATAAGCTACGATAGGCCTCGATAAGGGTTGATTGTTAGGATTCGCGTGCCTAACTGATGCTTACGGGGACTTATAGAGGCTAGCTGCAAACATTTCAAGACCGCCGCATTCAACCGCTCTGCCACCTCTCCAAGACCGGCCAGCGACAATTCTAGAAGCGTTTTCGGGACTCTTCGCGTCACGCTTTAAAAGGCGATTTCATCACATTTGGTTACGAATGTCTAAGTTACGATGACGCGCGCATTGACGGATTCGCTCGAGCGAACGTGGGTGGCGTAAAAGCACCTGAGGCTAGGGCTTGTAGACCTGGGTAATTTTGTAGTACGTGGTGC
The DNA here is from genome assembly GCA_963759245.1 of Vulcanimicrobiota bacterium. Lineage (GTDB taxonomy): Bacteria > Vulcanimicrobiota > Vulcanimicrobiia > Vulcanimicrobiales > Vulcanimicrobiaceae > Cybelea. Next base: position 2,043,583 of record CAVWYN010000003.1, read on the forward strand.
TCCCAGTCGGGAAGCCTTGGTTTGCGCCGCCGAAACAATAGAGCCTTCCGTTCACCACCGCCGAGCTTGGGCCGATCGTAGCCTGCAACATCGGCGCGCCCGCGCTCCACTTGTTCTGCGCTACGGTGTAAACATCGAGGGTCGCGACTGGTGCGCCTGAGCCGTCAGCCCCGCCTGCCGTATAAACCTTTTTGCCGATCGCGCCGAAGCAAGGCGAGTTGTGTCCGTTTGGTTCTGCGCGCCGGGCGCTCCACACGTTCGTTGCAGTATTGTACGACTCGTTATCTGTCGTAACGCCGGAATTCGATAAGCCGGATGCTGCGACGATCGTCTTCCCGACGGCACCGGCGCCGACACCGGACTTCGCGACGAGCATCGGTGCCTGCGTCGACCAAGAATTGGTGCTTGGATCGTAGCGGTACACCGACGCAAGCCTACCGGATCCGGTCAAGAAGCCACCGATTGCATAAATAAAGGTGCCATCGGTGACCGCTACGAGCGAGTCTTCGGCCGACGGGAGCGACGCCTTGGTCGACCATTTATTACGCGTGGTATCGTATGCTTCGACAGCGCTGGTCTGCGTAACCGTTCCCGTATTCCCGCCGATTGCATACACGCGGCCTTTGAGCGCAGCCACACCAAGCGTCCACCGTGCGGTCGGCATCGGCTTCCCTGTCGTCCAGGTATTGGTGACGGTATCGTAAATCTCGTTCGAGCTCACCGGACCATTGGCGTCGTGACCACCCACTACGTAAATCTTCGTTCCGACGGCTGCCGCACTCGCCTCCAGCCGTGCTTTGGGCATATCGGCCAGTTGGCTCCACGCGTTCGCCGGGTGCGCCGCGCCCGGCATGCCTACGGCAGGCGGCACCTTTTCGGCCGATTGTAGCGCCGACGGGCTGGTGGCACAGCCGCCGACCCACACGGCGAGGCTAATGGAAAGGAGCGATTGCAGAAGCCGGAGCCGCACGCAAGCAAAACGAGACGCCATTCTTCAAATCCTCCGTGAGATTCGACGAGCGTAACGTCTGTGACTTCGACTCGTTACCTAAGGAACCTATGACCGTAACTCGGAATCCCCAGTCGGGGCCCTCCGAAGCCGAACCGCTTCGTCCTCGCCTTACAGCCCGCTGGCGTGGTTTACGAAGTACGGATTTAGGCACTGAGTTCCGCCCTGATCTTGGAACGAATCCAGTCAGTTTCGACCAAGGGCGAACGACTCGGTAAGGATCGTAGTAAATTCGATGGCATTTCGATTCCCCTTCCTTAGCCGCATCGTATGACCCGGACGGCGGAAGCGTAGGCGGGGACCAATTTAATCTCTGGGGCCGCGCGGCTATGACAGCTCGGTGGTGATCGCCGTCGGCTTCGAACCGTCAGCGTTGGCGTCGCTTTACGGTTCAGTCAAGCTCGTGCCGATATGGAACCTCGCCGTACGCGATGTCATACAAACGCAATCGGCCCATCGTCATCTGCCGCAACATGCGCCCGTCGCTTGCAGCACGCTGGAGCGAGTTCAAGCATTACGGCATCGAGTACTGGCCGCACGCTGCGGAGCGCGTCGTTAGCCTCGAAGCATTAGCCTAGCCACATTCTTTCTCCGCATCTGGGGAATCGGCGAATCGGGAGATTACGCGAAGCGCTCGCTAGGGGATGTGTCCGGCTCAGCCTAGGATTTGGTAACGATTTGGTAACGGACTACTCATTCGTGATCATTCGCAAGGCGCGATGGTCATGGTTCCGGGAGCTTAGCCGTGCTTGCGGTAGCGCATCGCGACGGCCGCAGGTGATTTCAAGACCGCCGCATTCAACCACTTGCCACCTCTCCACATTTCTGGCCGACCTTATTGTTGACAGTTTTTCCGACGCTACTCGTCTTTCCGAAGGGGACGAATCCGCTGGTGGTTGCAGCGGGTCAGGAGGCACCGTATAGCACGACGGAGCCAGTTAATCTCGTGACGCGCACGTCGAGACCTTTCAGGCGACATCCTCTGGTGGGCGAGTTTCATCCCTTAAGATTGATCCAAAGGACGATACGTGACGCCAGTCGATTCAGGAGGCACGAAGTGATCGGGCGTTTTGAAATACTTACTGGGCCACGCGATGATCGTATGATGCGGGTAGTCGTACACGATATTGAACCGTTTCAGGATTCCAGTGCCGATGCTACCCCCCTGATCGGTACCGGCGAAGGCGCCTCCAGTCTGCCTGGATGCTCGCGTGACGACGCCCGTGATATGCGTTCCCAAGACGTCCAGGCTCGGTAGCGTGAAGACGTCGGCGTAAATCGGGCCTCCGATTCCGAAACCGGTTATGATGTTTCGGTTGGAGGGATAGCGCACGTAGAATGCATGCTGCTTCGCAAAGGGAGTGAACAGCGTCAAAGACGAGCGATCGCCCGCATCCACGAGAACGGTCGTCGCAATGCCCTCGATTCGCGCCGCAATCACAGGGAGGACTCCCGTGAACGTCGTGTTTGTCGCGTTGGTTGGTATCGCCGGCCTCGTGGTGGCGAACGATATCTCGCCATCGTCGACGTTCACGAAGGTGGCGAACTGCTTGAGGATCGGGTAGCCGATTATTCCGTCTAGGTGCGAAAAGTGCAGCTTAGTCCGAATTTCCGTTAGATCGATCACCTCCGCGTCTGCATTCTTGAACGAAAGCGCACCTATCGAAAGCGTTCCAAGTGTAGTGCTGCCGGTCTTCACAGATTTGTTTCCTGCGCCGGTAGCCGTTCCAGCCTCGCGCACGGTGACGGCAAGCCGTTTGGCCGTCTCCGGCGTGATTGAGATGACGGGGTCTCCCGTGTCGACGATCATGACGAAAGGGCCTTGCCCGTTTATCATGCAGTCGATCATCATGCGATTGTCGACATACGTGAAGGGAACCGTTGCATATTTGTGATCGTCGGGCGCCGCGCTAACGCTTGCCGGGAAGCCAATACACAGTAGCCCGAGCGCTAGACCATATATGGACACGCAAATCGATCGTAGAGATCGGTATGACTGTAACAATGTCGTCCCCCAAAAGAAGCGGGCGTGGTTGGCGGATGCAGATAATGTCGCGGTCGCTTCGCGTTGCGCCGGGACTAACGAGGCCGGCAGACAAAAAGCGTGCACAGTGGCTAGTCGCTCCCCTCATAAAGTGTGAGGTTGAGAGGGTAAATCTCGTAGTCAGTGACGTGCGCCACCACAGAGGGATCCTGCTGCACCAATTGCTCTGCTTCCGCCAGATTCGCAGCGCGGATGATGAGGATGCCAAACGTTCCAAGGTTGATAGGCACTGGCCCGGCGAGGATCAGTTTGTGTTCAGCCATCCGGGCTTTCCAGTACGCGAGGTGCCGCTGCATCGCTTGACCTTCTGCGGGGGTCATAGTCGCCAAGAAGCCGGCACGCGCGGGGTGAATTCGCACGAAAAATGTTGCCGGCGTCGCGGCCACGCCCGGTGAGTCCAACGCGGAAAGAAAAAGAAGCACCGGCAGGATACCAAAAAGACGTCTCATTTAGGTATTCTCTCCTCCCGGAAAGACTAACTCCTGTGTGCACACGCTAACTAGTTGTTGCAGTCAGCGGCCGAGATGAGCGTGGGCGTAGTTTCTCATTATACGTAGTGTAACGAGACCTAGTCATCAACATTAATAAAAAAGACTGGAGCCGAAAGCAGATTTGATCCACTTTTGAGATCCCCGTTGGCGCTGCCAGAAGAGGCGCTGGTTCGAAGGTGAACGGTTTGTCCGACAGTGTTCCTACGGGACTGCTGCAGTACGGCGCTCGTCTTACGATCGGCCGCGACTTCGGCGGCGGGTCGATTTGATGGGCGATTGATTGACGAGGCGGTGAAACGAGGCTACAATCCCGCTGAAGCTTGATCTCCTCTAACATAGTCGCAGCCGGTTTGACAACCGCGCACCTCTCAGACGCTTGCCTTCGCGTCAAAGTGGCGATACGCTGCGCGCCCGTGCGCCCCATCGTTCCGGGCGCTCGGCTCGCCGGTCGGGTTCTTCCGGTGCGCCACTACGGAAGCGTCGATATCTTTCTGGAGGCCATCGACAACGCCGTTGCCGGCGATGTGCTCGTCGTCGATAACGGCGGGCGTTGGGACGAGGCCTGCGTCGGTGATCTCGTCACTCTGGAGGCGGCAGCTGCAGGACTTTCCGGTATCGTCATCTGGGGCTGCCATCGAGACACCACGGAAATTCGCGCACTCGGCTTCCCCCTGTTCAGCCTAGGGGCCATTGCGGCCGGTCCGGAGCGGCTTGACACGCGCGAAAGCACCGCCACTCAGTCGGCTCGTGTCGCAGACTTCGAGGTCTATCGCTCGGATGTCGTAGTTGCCGACGACGATGGAGCGCTGTTCTTGCCGTCAGAGCACCTTGCGACTATCGTGGACCAGGCGCAGCAGATACGAGACACCGAGCGCCGGCAGGCCATTCGAATTCAAGAGGGCACGTCGCTACGAGAGCAACTGCAGCTTGCAAAGTACCTCGAGCACCGAGCGATCGACCCGTCATACACCTTTCGCCTGCACCTTCGATCGCTGGGCGGGTCTATAGAAGAATGAGATTCAGCCGTCGCCATTCGGTGACAGAAGGGGGTCGTTCGTTGCTCCGTTTTGTTGCAATAACAACTCTCGCAGGGGCGGTAACCGCATTTGCCGGCACGGTTGGGATCGCGCAGATGTCCTCGGCGGCTCCGTCACCCGCGCCAACCGCGACGTTGCCGCCGTCGCCTCAAGGCGCGGAAGTGGTCTTCGTAACTTCAATCCAGAAGGATTTGATGAGACGTTTCCCACGAGCGGCTAACGCCCTCAAGGCCGGATACTTTCGCTACGGCAACGAGGATGAAACCGGCGCGATCAGCTACGTCAACTTGCGTTGGCAGAGCATCGATCCGCGACATCCGAGCCAGCTCTGGTACGATGTGAAAGGCAATCTCTTGGGCGCCGATTTCTCGGTACTGCAGAGCAGTTCTCCGAGCGCTCCGCATCTGTGGGGCGTTAATCCTCGCCGGTGGCTCGATTTTCCCGCCCACGTGCATTGGATCGTTGTGGACCCAAGCGGCAAGGAACGCTACGGTTACACGACCGTTGCGAAGTTTGTGGCGGCAGGCGGAGATACGAGTGACCCGCGCGCGGCAAGCGTCGTCGCATTAGGAAAGGCCACTTCGGCCGAGCAGGTCACGCACGTGTTCGTCTTTCCCCATGTCTGGGATCTCATCGTTTGGGTGAAGCATAATCCCGACGGTGCCTTTGCCGATAAGAACCCGCTCGTGACGCCGAGCGCGAACGCCGGGAAGGACTCCATGTAGGTCCGGAGGTCGCTGTTGCGGTGCGATCTGCAAAATCGCGCCTGACTCCGATTCAAGAATTTTCGCTCTCTGCGCGTCTCGCGTGTGCACTTCTCCGCCGCCCCGGCTTATTTGATGCCTACCCGTATCTTTTGGGCGGGGCCAATCGTCTTCATGGCAGCACCGGTTTTTTTGAAGGGAATAACAAATGACCGACCGCCTGTTGAACGCACCTCCCGTCGTTTCACCCGAGGACTGGGAAACCGCCCGCCAGCAGCTGCTGGTAAAAGAGAAAGCATCGACCTACGCCCGCGACGCGCTCGCCGCAGAGCGGCGCCGCATGCCATGGATGAAGGTCGAGAAAAACTACACGTTCGACTCGCCCAAGGGCAGGGTCAGCCTTGTCGACTTGTTCGAAGGGCGCCACCAGCTCGTGATCTATCGCGCGTTCTTCGAGCCCGGCGTGTACGGCTGGCCCGAGCATGCCTGCCGCGGCTGCTCGATGATGGCCGATCAGGTCGCACACGTTTCACATCTCCACGCGCGAGACACGACTTTCGCGAACGTCTCGCGCGCTCCGCAGCCCGACATCGAGCGCTTGAAGGCGCGGATGGGTTGGACGATGCCGTGGTATACGATTACCGACAGTTTCGACGCCGACTTCGGCGTTGACGAATGGCACGGCACCAACGTCTTCTTCCGCGACGGTGACAACGTGTACCGCACGTACTTCGTCAACAACCGCGGTGACGAGGCGCTGGGAAGCACGTGGAGCTACCTCGACATCACGCCGCTCGGGCGTCAGGAGAGCTGGGAAGATTCGCCCGAAGGGTACCCGCAGTCCGAGCCTTACAAATGGTGGAACTGGCACGACTCGTACGGAGTCGAACAGGACGGCAAGTGGAGTGACGTCGTCAACGCTGCGCAGAAGATACTGACATGATCCTTCTCGCGCACATCATGGCGATGCCGGTGGAAGAGGTCTTGGTCCCGCTTGCGAGCGGGGCCGGCGCCGGAACGGTGATATGGCTCGCCGCTTTATTAAGGAAAGCAGTGCGATGAAGTCGCTCAAAGGTGTGTCCGCCGTCGTGATCGGAGCGACCTCCGGTGTCGGCCTGGCGACGGTGAAGCGGTTGGTTTCCGAAGGAGTCTCGGTCGTCGCCGTCGCGCGTGGGCGCCACGAACTCGACGCACTTGCAGCAGAGTTCGACGGCGCCGTGCGAACGGTCCGCGCCGATGCGACGGACGCGTCAACCGCGGAGTCGTTGCTGCGCGAGTACAAACCGCAACTCGTCGTGCTTGCGGCCGGCGTCCGGCCGCAGATGGGAACGCTCGACGAGTTCAGTTGGGAGACGTTTTCGATTCCGTGGAACGCCGATACCCAAGCTGCCTTTCACTTACTGAAAGCGGCGCTGACGCTTCCGCTCGCTGCGGGCAGTACGGTCGCGATCGTTTCGAGCGGAGCCGGCGTCGCCGGCTCGCCGCTCTCGGGCGGTTACGCCGGCGCAAAGCGAATGCAGTGGTTTATGGCCGAGTACGCTCAAGAAGTATCGGACTCGAAGAACTTGGGCATCCGCTTTTTCGCCGTGCTGCCGCGTCAGCTAATTGAAGGCACGGAGATCGGAACCACTGCGGCCGCCAATTACGGCGCGACGCAGGGTTTATCTGCAGCGGAGTTTCTCAAGCGTCGCTGGAAGGTGCCGCTCGACGCCGATAAAGTCGGCGCGGCAATCGTGGGCGCCTTGGGAGGAGATCTCGCCGACGGCGTTGCCGCAATCGGGGTGACGGGTGAAGGCGTCGAACCGTTGGAGTGAAGATGGAAGATCAGACGCGCGCGCTGTTGCCGGCGATGGTGGATGCACGCGACCAATTCATGGAGCTCGTCGACGACATTCGCCCCGAGCTCCATCGGTACTGTGCCCGCATGACCGGCTCGATCTTCGACGGCGAAGACGTCGTTCAAGAGACTTTAGCAAAAGCGTATTACGCTCTCGGCCAGATGGTGCAGCCGCCCGACCTCAAACCCTGGCTCTTCCGGATCGCGCATAACACGGCTATGGATTTTCTCAAACGCTACGAACGACAGCACGTCGAGCCCGTTCCCGACGTCCCGGACCGCGCAGAGCCCGAAGAATCCGGCGTCGATCCTGCGCTCGTAGAAGCGGCGCTTACGGTCTTCGCCGAGTTGCCGCCGACGCAGCGCAGCGCGGCGATCCTCAAAGACGTGCTGGGACAATCGCTCGAGGAAACGGCGCAGACGATGGGAACGACCGTCGGCGCGGTGAAGGCCGCGTTATCGAGGGCGCGCGCGAACATCGCTCGGGCGCCACGCGCGCGTCTTGCGGAACGAGCGCAACCCGTCGCCGGCGAAACGCTGATGACGCTGCGGCGGTACGCCGATCTCTTCAACGCCCACGACTGGGATGCGCTGCGCGAGCTGCTTGCAGCGGAATCGCGCCTCGAGGTCGTTTCGCGCGTGCAGCATCCACGTGCGGTGGACGCAGGATACTACGATCGCTATGCCGCGTATACCAAAACCGAAGACCTCCGCGCGGAAGCGGGCTTCGTCGACGACGTTCCTGTGATTGCGATCTTCAGTCCGCCATCGAGCCGAGAGCCTGCGTACTTCGTCTTGCTGGAGATCAGCGCGGGCCGTGTCTCGCTCATTCGCGATTTCCGCTACATCCCATACATCGCGATCGACGCGCGTTACTCGGCGTTCGGCGGCGTAGACGCCTAGCGAGCTAATATCGTCCCACGGCAACACGGAGCACCTGGCCGTTGCGAGGCTCCCGGCTACCGCCTGGCGCTTAGGGTTGCATTCGGGTAATCAATCACGTAAGGTGAGACCCATGAAGCACTCCGGCTACAGCCTGAAACACAGCCTTATTCGCATGCCGTTAGAAGGGCATCTTATTGCCATTAGCAACCTCTTTGACGGAGGCATATTGATGCCTGAGGAGCGGCGCGAACTGCTCATGAACCACGAGCTGCTGGCGGCCGCCGTCGAGTTCTTCCTTATGCATCGGCTGATGGCCAAGGACAAACACGGCTACGCGTACCTGCCGCTAAAGCGCGGAAAACGGGCTTACGATCTGGACGAGTTCTTAGAGTGCCTGGAACGGGACCCTAAGCACCTGGCCCGGCTGACGTCGCTCATCCGCAAGGCTCTCTTCGTCAGGTTCGTCCACGACGCGGCTGCAGCCGCTTAGCACTGGTGAACCTCATCTTCGCCCTATTAGAGGCTTTTCGCACCAGCGCACGCAACTGCACACAGCCCCCTACAGCTAATCCCCGAAAGGCCCTATGAAACTCAAGGAAGCGATAGCTGAAATAATGTGCTGTCGCATAGTAGACCCTACCCGCGCCGCCATGCTTGAAGCAGAGGTTTTAGGACGCGGGTCGAGCGTCAACGCCGATCCTACTGACAATCCCGAGCTGAAAGCGGCTCGCGCAATGCTCGGCTTGGCGTAGCGTATCCAATCGCCGCGCATATAAGAAAAATAGCCGCCTAAAATCAAAACATCTCAATTTTTGGTGTCAGTTGACAGCGGCTGAGACCGAAGGTTACATTTGATTCGAAATGCGCACCACAATGCGTGTGAGTCGCGTCACGCGCCGTCTCTTCATAGCGCTGTCAGCATGTAGCCTAGCTCTTCCTCGTCGAGCGTGGAGCCGCGAAGGAACGTTCATTCAGGACGTGGCGTGGTCGCCGGACGGGTCGCAGCTCGTGTTTTCCAAGGGCGACGTACAAGGGCCCATGCATCTTTTTCTGATACGCAGCGATGGCTCGTCCGTGAAACAACTCACGAACGGACCCTCCATCAACCTCTTTGGCGCGTGGTCTCCGGACGGTAAGCGGATCGCGTTTCGCTCGAATCGCGATGGACAAGACCAGCTGTACGTGATGCGTTGGGACGGAAGCGACCTGACACCGCTTACAACGGGCGGCGCTCCTAACAGCTTTCCGTCTTGGTCGCCGGACGGCTCCGTGGCGTTCAATTCGAAGAGGATGGGCAAGTGGCAGATCTTCAAGACCGAAGTCGGCGCATCGTCGCCCGTGCAGATCTTGCATGACGATTTTAGCGACGAGAACCCGGTATATTCACCCGACGGCTTGCGGATAACGTTTCAGTCGAACCGGCTAAACAACGACGCGATCTACGTTGTCAACAGCGACGGCAGCGGAGAGCGCCTAATCACGGGCGACCGGCGTTCCCACGTGTTCCCGTCGTGGAAAGCCGCCGATGTCGTGACGTTCAGCTCAAGTGCCAACGCTGACAGCGCTCCCGACACCATCGAAGGCATACGGGTCGGGAGCACCGACGTTGAGAGTATCCCCATAAAAGTTGGATTCTTCGTTCGCTGGGACCGCGCTGGAAGAAGAGCCGCCATCATTGCGGGGACATATCCCGTTACGCATTTATTTCGCTGCGCTTCAGACGGATCTAACCTTGTTCGACTCGCTTAGACGCGAGCAGATCGGACTAGTCGTCGATGCTAGAAATGCAGAAGCGTGAGGATACCGATCACGACTTCGACGGCTACGAGCACTACTATGATCAGTTCGAGAAACTCATCCCGACGGCTACGGGCCTCGTCGCTGAAGAAGCGGTACATCTCGCCGACGCTGGCGAGCTTGGTGTCGATTTGACGCTGCCAGTCCGCGAGACCTAGGCGCGTCGCCGCGGATCGGTAGATACGCGCGTAATAGGCATCGCCCACAACTTTCAATGCGTTGCTCGAGCGGTCCGTCAGCTCGAGCACGTCGACGATGAGGTAGCGCAGCGTTGCGGCCTGCTCGGCCTCGCGACGCCCGCGCAATGAGCGCGGCGGACCCGCTGGCTGCATCTTGTAGATGACGTCTAGCTCCCGGTCGAGCAGCGCGTCGTAGGTGCGCAGCTCGAGCAGCTGGGAGTTCGCGAACTCTAAGATGTCCTCGATCGCGCGCGCGCTCTCTCGCTGATCGTAGACGAAGGCCGTATCCCACTGCACGATCGTCAGATCGTCCTCGTGGTACGAAAAGCGCATCCGTAAGGCCTCTTCGGTTTCGGTCGCAGACAAGGGCTTGCGCTCCCCGAGTAACAGGCTCGCGAGCGCTTCGGAATGGTCATCCAAGAGCGTCTCGGCGTCCACGGCTTCTCCAAAACGTTCAATCTCGACGATCAGATAATCTTCGATCAAAGCCACGTGGCGTTCGTCCAGAGCATATGCGTATTCGTCGCAGATTCGCGCCACGGTAGATTCGGCGAAGCGCATGATGCGCTCGTCACTGCGCGCCCGTTCGATAAGCGTCGTTAGGTCGTTCCACGTGCCGGCGACAAAGAAGGTAAATCGAAGCGAAACGACGCCGTAATCGTAGAGTTTCAGACGCGTCGAGCAGCTCAAACCGTCGAAATCAACGTCCGGCAGACTTGCGACGAGAGGCGGAACCGGAAACTGAAGATAAGGCGGAGCGTGCGGGCGCAACGGAAGCGCGGCCGGCGCGCGATTATCCCCGGCGAGCGCACTCATCTTAGCCAAATCGATCGTGTCGGCGACGTCGAATAAGTAGTACACGCGCACGGCGCCGCTAGTGACTTCGAGCATCGCCGCCGCCTTACGACCTCAGGTGGCGCCTTCCTTGCCATAAAACGGTGAGGGGAGGGAACAACCCGGCCGCGCGGGGATATCGGCTAAATGCGATCCGACCCGCCTTCGAGTGACGTCCTTCTGCGGAGGGTTTTGCAGGTGCTCTTCCTTGGGCTCGCAGTGTACCTTGCGATTGCCGCCTACTATGGTTCTGTCGTCGGCCAAACTATGCGCAAGGCCGAGGCTTCGAATCCAATGATCCGAATCGCCGCGACAATGGTCGGCAGAACCGCCGCCGAGGCCTTCACCATTCATAGAATGGGCGTGCCAAACTGGATCGTCCATGCGCCGACGTTCTGGCTGACGCTGCGGATGAATGAGTGATAGCGAGACGTCTACGCCGATCGATCTCGCGACCGCCGACATCCGCAAAACCGTGAACGCTTGTTGCTCGAAAGGAAAAGTAAATGTCTGATATGCTCAAAGTCGTGGAGATACTCGCCGAGTCGAATAAGAGCTGGGAGGATGCCGCTCAAAATGCCGTCAAGCGTGCGGCGGAAACACTGAAGGATATCAAGTCGATCTACGTGCAGAATTTCGAGGCGGCCGTCTCGAAAGACCAGATCACCAAGTATCGCATCAACGCAAAGATCTCATTTCTGCTGGAAAAGAAATCTAAGTAGTTACGACGTCCGAAAATTCCCAAAACAAGCAACAGGGCGAGTGACAAAAACGGGCAGAGTATCGCGCCGACGACGACAAACTTAAGGGCGGGCGCTTTCGCGCCCGCCCCTTCGTTTGGCTGCATCGTTAGCCGGGGTTTAGTAGTCGCTGTCCGTTTTGGCTGTTCCCCAGCCTCCGGGGCCCGAGTACGTATGGAACTGACCGGTACCGGCCGTGCAGAGATAACTTCCGCCGCAACTGCCATCGTTGCCAGTCTTTATGTAGTGGAGATGCCTCTTGAGGGCCCGCGAGCTTAGCGTCCAGAAGTGCTTGCCGGCACTCAGTGTCGCCTCGTTGCCCTTGAGCGCGATGATACCCGCGGTGAACGGCGACGCGACGCTCGTGCCGCAGACACCGCCCCAGCCGCCGTAGATGCCGATATACACCGCAACGCCGGGCGAGCAACCCGACTCGAGCGATATGTCGGAGTCGGTGCGGCTGGTGCAGCCGGGATCATGCTGCCACGAGGGCTTCGCGACTCCGGGGCTGCCGACTTCGGTCGAGTTGGCGCAGCCGGCGCCGGCGCCGTTCCAGATGGTTTCCGAGTAGGTCGAACCGCTCTTCGCGAGCTGCGTTCCGCCGACCGCGATCACGGTGGCTAGCACCGACGGGCCGCCGATACTATTGTACGAGGCGTCACCCGACGATGCAAGGTACGCCTTTCCGGGCGTGTTGAAGAAATTCGGGAAGTTCGTGTCGCCGCAGTCCCAGCTGCCATAGCAGATCCAGCTGTTGCTGAGAATCGTCGCGCCGAGCGTGACGGCCGATTTTTCAGCTGCTTCGAAATCGCTGATGCCGCCCTTGGCTTCCATCAGATAGATGGTGCACTTCGGGCAAGCCGCGGAAACCATGTCGATGTCGAGGGCGGTTTCGAGGCACCAGCCGTAGTTCGTGCAGCTTGGAGGATAGTTGGATGTCTGACCGTTCTCGTTGTACCTCGTCATGTTGCCCGTGCCGAGCCCATATTGGGTGCGGTACGTTGCGAGATCGGAAGTGGCAGCGGAGAAGTCGCCAGCCTCGATAACCGCGACTTTCTTGGTCGATCCATTTCCGAGTTGCGAGGTAATGCCGTAGGCAGTCTCGAGCTGTTGGGCCGTCCAGCCGCAAGTCGACGACGGCGAGCAAAGCGGCGTAATGCCGCCCTTTTGGACCTGCAGCGCCAAGCACGTCGGCCTGCCGGTGACTTGGGGACACACCGCCCGGGCTTGATGCTGGCTCATCCAATCGGGTATGACTTTGTAGCTGAGCGCATTGCCTTGGGCAGCGCCGGGCGCTGTCGGCATATTCGAGGTGCCGCCTGCGTTACAAGCGGCGATTGCTAGCGCCGCAACGAGCGGCGCCACAAGTTTCAAGGTTCCGTTCACAAAAGCTCCTTCTGTAGTATTGGGGGGTCGTGTAGGTGAGTCGGGAGGGTCCAGTATTTTAGAAATCGATGAGGCCGGGCCCTCCCTCCCTCCTGCTCGCTTGCCTACCTACAGAAGACGGGTAGTTCGTGATCGGCCGTGGGAGGAAGGCGTCCCGGCGTGCGGCATTTGCTTCGATGTGAAGCGGCTTCTCCAGCCTGCAGCGCTCGTCGCGTCGCTCGCTTGCACTGCTTGTTCGTTCGCACCGGTAGCCCCGACGCTTCCTTCGTCCGCCGGCTCCGATTTCGTGCAATCGATCGATGGAAATGGCGCTGGTAAGATCCAGCACGTCATTTGGGTCGTGCAAGAGAACCACAGTTTCAACAGCATCTTCGAAGGCTATCCCGGCGCTAAGACCGCTTCGAGCGGCAAGGATTCGCTCGGGCATACCATCGCGCTGAAGCCGATCTCGCTCAAAACGATGTTCGAAATTGACCATTCCGCGTTTGCGATGTTCAGCGCGTGCAACGGGACAGGAAAGCTTCCCGGGACGAAGTGCCGCATGAACGGGTTCGATCTCGAGCGTCAGTACAGCGGCCCCCCACACGGACAGTACGCCTACGTGCCGCACAGTGAATCCAAACCTTATTGGGACATGGCGCACGAATGGGTGCTCGCCGACAAGATGTTTGCCTCGCAGCTCGATGAGAGTTTCGTCGCGCATCAGTACATCATCGCCGCGCAGGCTCATGCGAGCGTCAACGTGCCGTTCTTCTATTGGGGATGCGGCGGCGGAAAGACCGACGAGGTCGAGATCCTCAAATCCGACCGCAAGTATGGCGGAGTGCAGCGGCCCTGCTTCGATTACGAGACGCTCGGAGACGAGCTCGACAAGGCGGGCTTGAAATGGCGATTCTACACGAGCCGCTTCCGCGCGCCGACGAGCGGGCTCTGGTCAGGGTATCAAGCGGTCCGGCACATTTTCCGTGGGCCCGATTGGAAAACGGACGTCATCACTCCCCAGAAACAATTTCTTACCGACGTTCGAGCCGGCAAGCTCGCAAGCATGACGTGGATCACGCCGCTCTGTCCCGATTCCGATCATCCCCTGTGCGGCGGCGGATTCGGTCCATCCTGGGTGACGTCGATCGTGAATGCCGTCGGCCGAAGCAAGTTTTGGAACACGACCGCGATCTTCGTGCAGTGGGACGATTGGGGCGGCTTCTACGATCCGGTGCGACCGCCGTTCAGAGACTTCGACGGGTTGGGCTTTCGCGTACCGCTGATGGTGATTTCGCCGTATGCCAAGCAAAACTACGTCTCCCACGTCCAATACGAGACGTCGAGCGTATTGCGCTTCGCCGAAGATGTCTTCGGGTTGTCCCACCTTTGGGTGTCGGACGCGCGCGCAACGTCGCCGGCCGGCGACTGCTTCGATTTCTCGCGGCAGCCACGTAAATTCGTTCCGATTCAGTCGCCACAGAATGAGTCGTTCTTTCTCGATCAGCCCAACGACCCTCGAATTCCGGACGAGCAATAGGGCCGGAGTGGCGGGCGCGCGGGGGCGACCTCCTCCCGCTGGGTCGTTGCTCTAGGATACGCTTGCCGGCGCCGACCTAAGCGTCCGATTCTTGGGGCACATCGGGTAATGACGCAACCATTCCTTAAGTTTGGTTGTTCCACGGAGGTTATGCAAAGCGTCAGTTCGCCGGTCGCCGTCCTCGCAATTAAAGCGGAGGGCAACCCTCAGGGTGCCCGAGAGCTGTCCGAGCCCGTCTACGGAGGCTATGCCAACAGCCGTGGAGAGATCACTCTCTTCGGAAAAGAGCTAGCTTATCGGGTGAACTTCAAGCGACAGACGTTGCAACCGCGGCCCCAGCTGAATTTCGCGGCACAGGCGCGCTACGACGCAACCGAAGCCGGCGAACCCTTCGAGTTCGGTAACAAGACGTTTCAGCGTCTAAGCGAGCAACGGATCACCGAGATCTGCGAGTCCGGGCATTTTAGGGTCATGCCGCGGCAGCTGCCTTTTTAACGCGCTCCAGCGCGACAGTCGACGGAATCCGTATAGCGTCCCGCAAGACGCAGCCCTCCAGGCACCTTCACGAGCCACCTTCGAACTTGTGAGCTCATGGCCTAGCGGTACGTTTGGTGCGTCGCAAAACAGTCGCGGCAATAGATCGGTCTGCCCGTGCGCGGCTGAAACGGAACCTCGGCGACGCCGCCGCACTGGGTGCACGTTGCCTTAAACATCTCCCGCGCGCTACCGCCGCCGTAGGAGCTGCGCTGTCCTCCGTTTGCCGCCTTGCGAGCGGCACGGCAATCGCCGCAACGGCCAGGTTTGTTAGTGAAGCCTTTGTTGGCAAAAAACTCTTGCTCGCTTGCAGTGAACGTAAACGAGCGGCCACAATCGGTGCAGCTCAGGGATTGATCGGTATACAAAACGGGTCTCCTGATTCCTAAGATCGTTGTGAAGTACGGCGTTCTTCGCCGGCGCGATAGCGATAAACGATGCGGCCCTTCGTTAAGTCATAGGGCGATAGCTCGATCTCCACCCGATCGCCGGGGAGAATTCTGATTCGATGCCGACGCAAGCGTCCGGCAATATGCCCGAGGATGACGTGGCCATTGTCGAGCTCGACCGAAAACGTCGCGCTCGGAAAAACCTGTCTGATATGTCCGAGTATCTCGATCGGAGATTCCTTGACATTTTGCGTGGGTTTGCTCTTTGGTATCCGCGTACGGGCTCGGTTTTTGCTTCGATTACGAACAGCTATGGATAATACTCCTTATTGACGGGATGGTTTTTATTGACGGATGAGTTGGGTCGCAAGTTGCTGCCAGAACGCGCGCAAAACGCCGAACCCCTGGACGGGGATTCGCGCTTCGGCGTGTGACTGAGAACTGGAAAAACTTGCACCGATCTTTCAGTGGCGCAATTTTATCGACCATTCGAAAGATCGCGCGTTTACTGGCCACGGGATTGTCTCACAAATCTCCGCTGTGCGCAAGTAAGCGAGAGGCAGAGCGGCGGCCTACGGTAGAGGTTCAATCTTCAAGATAGCGCTTCTGGGCACGTCGTAGCCTAATCCCCGGACGAGCACCCGCGCGCCGTTATCGCTCCGCTTCAGGTGCCCTTCGCGCACGCGCCCGCTCTGCAGCGTCACCTTAACACGCTGTCCAATAAAGTCGTCGATCTGTTCGTTCGTCACTGGAACCCCTGCTTTCAAGCCCTGCTCTATTCGCCGCCGGGATGCTAAAAGCCCGTACACGCCCGGTTCAGCCTCAAAGCCGCCTAACCGTTTAGGAGCCTCTCATCGAACGCTATAGATATAGTCGCCTCGCCGCGAACTTCCAAATACTCGGGAGTCGCAGGTATTGTCGCCGACTTGACCGTGCGCGAGGTCATTTTCGGTATGCCGCGCGCGAAGCGGTGCTGTTACTTTTGTCGTACCCATTAAAAATCAACTTTCGGATTAAAAGCTTACGTATTATTGCGCTTATTACGACTCCAACGGAACCAATAAAGTTTCACTTTTGTCGCATATTCCACGTCTACAAATCGCCGAGTCTGAGATGAAGCAAAGCCCGCATCGCGTTTGCTTTTCCACGTGGGATCGCGCTCGGCCTTACGGGTTTCAAGAGAACTCAGTGCGCTAGACTCAAAGTGGTCTGCGCGCCGCATCGCGCTCGCGACACGTCGCATAAAAAGTTGACCAACGACGACTAGTTAATGGCAAAGGCCCTGGCAAACTCGGCAGCTTCTCAGCTTGCTCTCGACGAGGTGAGTTAGAGTTTTCCAAACTAGGCTGCTCGAGAGGACCGCAACCGATGCGCTTCATGACCATTGCCGCGGTGGCCGCGGTAGCCACGCTAACGGCCTGCACCGAGTCGATGAACTCGCTGCCGTCCCGAATATCGAGCGCGTCGTGCCCGTCGCGCGCTCGGCAAGGCCTTTCGAGCGTGCTGCAAAGCGCGACGGCCGTGCCGCAACGGACAGCGGCCGTTCCGCACCGTGCAACCGCCACGCAGTTAGGGCTTTGGCCGCGCCGGGGCCCGTCAGTCCGCGTCTGCGGCGACGTGGGTGCAGGGTTCGCGCGGTGCCAAGCCTGGCTGCGTACCGACGTTCGAGGAGCAATTCAGCCTGATACGCCCGGCGGCTACGCTCCCGGCGATCTGCAAACGGCGTACGGACTAACGTCCGACAGCGAGAGTAGCGGCGGGGCTCAGACCGTTGCAATCGTCGAGGCATACGACGATCCGAACGCGGCCTCAGATCTCAACGTCTACCGCTCGCAGTACGGGCTGCCGGCATGCACTTTGTCCAACGGATGCCTTACCAAGCAGACGTATGCCTCGCAAACGAACGCCAAATGGGCCGCGGAAGAATCGGTCGACATCGACATGGTTTCCGCAATCTGCCCTAACTGTAAGATTCTCGTGGTGGAAGCTGCGTCGGCGAGCATCGCCGATCTCAGCACGGCTGAAAAATACGCGACGGCGCATGCCGACGTCGTCAGCAACAGTTGGAGCGGAAACGAGGGAACGACGACGTACGATCGCGACTTTGAGATGAGCTGCGGAGCGATTACGGCCTCGACCGGTGACGGCGGTCACAACTCCACTGCGCAGTGGCCCGCGATTCTGCCAGGCGTCATCGGCGTCGGCGGCACGAGCTTAACGTCGATTAGCCCCCGCACGGAAACCGCGTGGTTACGTGCAGGGAGCGCCTGCAGCAAAATTTATGCCAAGCCCGGCTTCCAAAACGGATTGAACACTGGGTGCTCGATGCGCGCACAGGCCGATGCCTCGGCCGACGCGGATCCCCACACGGGAGTTGCGGTATACGACACGTTCCACCAAAGCGGATGGCTCGTCTTTGGCGGAACGTCGGTTGCCGCGCCAATCGTGGCATCGGTCTTTGCGCTGGCAGCGAATCGCGTGAATCCGCTGGAAAACCTGTATTCGCACGCGTCAGATTTTAACGACGTCACGTCTGGAACCAACGGCGGGTGCGGCGCCCCGCTTTGTGTTGCGGGTCGGGGTTGGGACGGTCCGACGGGACTCGGAACGCCGAAAGGAATCGGCGCGTTCTAAGGCCCGCGGCTCGGCCGCAGTTTGCATAGCCGCCCGAGGAAGCTAGCAAGCCAATCGGGAAATCGCAGTGCCGGAGGGCTGAGTATGAACAAGCTGGGTGCATTTCTTATGCTGGCGGCTTTGGCGTTGGCGCCTTGCGTCGCGCAATCGCAATCGAACCCGATGGCGGTGGGGGTCGGACCCCACGGCTACGACTTTTTGATCGGAACCTGGTCGTGCACGAACAGCATGCCGTCGCGGATGGGTGGTCCTTCTTCGACGACCCTTACCTTCGCGCGATCGGCTGCCGGTTCGATTTCGGTTCACGTAACCGGTACGAACTTCGACGCCCTGGGCTACGCTGGCTATACAGCCAAGACGAAAACGTGGTGGAACCCATCTGCGGTCGGCAACGGCGACTACAGCACGGAGTCGTCGCAGCAGACGGGAAAGAAAACCGTCTGGACGGGACAGTACTTCGACGGATCCACTGGTAAGGCAACTCCGATTCGTGACACCTACACCATCGACAGCATGAGCGTCTACAAAGACCTTTCTGAAGCACGAATCGGGGGCACGTGGAAGACCCAAGCGAAGATCACCTGCACGAAATCGTAAAGCGTCGCGTCACGCGCAGCAGTCGTCTCTCTAGCCTAATATTCGTCTTCGGATGCTGCTTTGTCGAGCGCATCGCCGCACCCGCGGCGGATCTTCCCTCGGTCACCGACTCTTCAGTTCAGTCGGCGATTACGGCTGCGGTGCAACGCGATCGCGCGCGCTATGGCGGACGTACGCCGGTGCCGGCCACGCTCATCGGCGTCTGGGACTCTAAAGGTCACGCATTCGTTCGAGCGTTCGGCTATTCGGATCTCGCAAAAAAGACTCGGCTGACGACCGCCGACCACTTTCGCATCGGCAGCAATACCAAGACGTTCGTCGTGGCCGCCCTGCTTCAGCTGGTCGGCGAACAGAAGCTCGCGCTCGACGATCCCCTGAGCCGTTTCCAACTCGGCGTCACTATCCCGGACGCCGATCGTATCACCGTTCGGGAGCTTTGCGACATGCGCAGCGGTCTCTACGAAGCGTACGACACGCCGCAGTTCGCTCGGCTGAACTGGAAGGTCCCGAAGAACTTCACTCCACGGATGCTGATCGCCTGGGCCGTACAGCACAAGCCCTATTTTGCTCCGAACAAAGGCTACCGCTACAGCAACACAAACTACTTGCTGCTGGGCCTGATCATCGAGGCCGTGACAAAGGACAGCGTCGCAGACCAGATCCGCAAGCGGCTGATCGAACCCTTCGGTTTGGCGCAAACGTCGTTTCCCGAGACGGAAGCAATGCCATCGCCCTGGGCGCGTGGCTACGAACTGGACGAGCGGCGCAACTGGCAGGACGTCAGCAATACCGTGCCCGTTGCGTTCATGTGGGCTGCGGGCGCGATGATTTCCGACATGAACGACATCCGCCGATGGGTCAAGCTCTACACCACCGGCGCGGCGAGCGGGCACGCAACGTACCGCGATCTGATCAACTGCATCCCCTTTTTGGCTAACACGTCGTTCGGCCTCGGCATCACCTGCAGCGAAGGCTGGTATGGCTACACGGGCGCGCTTCCCGGTTACAACTCCGCCGACTACTATTCGCCGTCAACCGGAATGACGATCATGGCCTGGATCAACTACCAGGCGCCGCAACCCATCGAAGGCGTCGCGAGCGTCATGGTACGCGACATCGCGCGCATCGTGACGCCGGGCCGCGTTCCGTTCGTGTACACGCAGAGCCAACTTCAGAAGCTAACCGGCCAATAGTCTCGGCGGCGGCTTTTAAACTATTTGAGGAAATTTTGCAACTTTTTATATTGCGCGAAATTTAGTTTCAGTCGAAAGGTCCGCATTTCTCTACGCAAAATACGGTGACGCTCACAAGAAAGTGAGGTGTTATCGAAATGCGGATCATCGCGCGTATCGTCTGCTTAGTGATTCTTGAAGGCTGCGCCGGCGATTTGAGTTCGGTGCCGGCTCAGCCACTCGTGACGTCCGATCGACAAGCGTCGGGCGTTAGGGTTAATGCGTCGAGCCAACGGATTTACGCGGTCAATAACAGCGGCAATAGCCTGACTGCGTATCACGCAAACGCAAATGGAAACGTCGCACCGGACGTTACGATCGCAGGCTCCAACACGCAGCTGAGTACCCCGATAAACATCGCGACGGGCTTCCAGCATAGGCTGCTCGTCACGAACCTCGGAACCAATGCCGTAACGGAATACGCCGGCGGCGCCAACGGCAACGCTGCTCCCCTCGCGGTCATAACGTGCGGCGGCCTCAACTTTCCCGACGGAATCGCGGTCGGCAGCAGCGCGCCGCTGGGGCCCGTACATATCTACGTCGCAAATCTGAAAGGCAACTCGATCTCTATCTTTCCGCGCGGAGCACACGGGTGCGTGAGGGGTCGCGAGATCAACGGTTCGAACACCCAGCTGTCGCGCCCGGCAGCCTTGCTGATTTCGAGTGGGGTTCTCTACGTCGGCAACCTCAACTCACACAGCATCACGGAGTACCCAGCTTCCGCGAGCGGGAACGTAGCACCGACAACAGTTATTTCCGGCGGCAACACGATGCTAGTCAACCCCGTCGGCCTCGCCCTGGACTCGAGCCAAAATCTGTACGTCGCCGACGACAGCGCGCAGGCGATCTTCGTCTTTGCGGCGGGCGCCAGCGGGAACGCGAGTCCGATACGCGTTATCGCGGGCAGTAATACGGGGCTGAGCAGTCCCTCCGGAATCGTCGTGGCGAGCGGCGGCCCTATCATGGTAACGAACCCGGCCGCGAACAGCATCACGAGCTATCCTGAGACCGCAAACGGTAACGTTGCGCCGAAGACGACTCTGCAGGGATCGGCGACGGGTCTGAATTTCCCGATCGGACTCACGCTGCACTGAGCGCCGATGTAGAGGAAGCTCCTTAGCGACGGGAGGCGCACCGGCATCACGCCGCAGAATGTGTCGCGATGCGCCAGGCCCTCTCGCGCGGACTCCTGATACTCGTTACGCTCTGCGTGGTTGTCGTCTATTACTTGCCTATCGGGCACGTCGATTTCGCGGAGAATTGGGGAGAGGGCACGTTTGGCGTCTCGATCCCACCGCGTACCGTGATCGTTGCCGGCGTCGATCGCGGCTCACCGGCCGACCGCACTGAAATACGCGTCGGCGATCGTCTCGTCGACCGCGGAGACTACGAAATTTCATCACGGCTGCGCTCGGGGTACCCGGGCGAGCGCGAGACGCTGCGGCTCGAGCGCAATAACGTCGTGTACACAGCAACCTTGACGGCAACGCCAAACCCGGTCTTCGGCATTTGGCAGCGCATCGGGGGCGCGCTCGCCTATCTTCCGCCGACGATCTTTTTGATCGTGGCAGTCTTGCTCGTCTTCTTGCGGCCGTCGGTGATGTCGTGGGCCTTCTATGTCTTTGCCGTCGGTTATTTCGGCACGAGTCCCGTGTTCATGTATTGGTCGCACGTGCTGTCACCTGCGGCATACGTCACACTCTCGTTCGTGCTCACTACCGTCTTCGGTGCCTGGAGCGTCCTGCCGCTGCTTCCATTCATGCTCCGGTTTCCCGACGACGATCTGGTCGGATGGGAGCGCAGGGTCGACCCGTTTGTCTGGGCGTTTCTCGCCTTGTCATATGCGACGTACGTTGTCGAGTGGCGCATCTACGACACCACGGAATCGCTCCCGGCATGGGACATCTTTCCCAGCACGGTGATCCCTCTCGCCGCGTTCCTGGCGGCGGGATTGATTCTTGCCAAGAGCCTGGTGACAGCGACGCCCAGCGAGCGGCAACGCTGGGGATTTGTGGCGATCGGAGTGCTGGCATCCTTCGTGGCCTACGCCATCTATTACGTCCCCGGCGTGCCGTTCGCGGTTGGGCAGGTCGTCGGCTTTGCGGTCGTCCTCATGCCGGTCTGCATCGCGTACGCAGTCTTCAGACTGCGCGTGCTCGACGTAAATTTCGTCCTGAATCGAGCCCTCGTCTACGCTCTCCTGTCGGTGGGCGTGATCGCGTTCGTGTCGATCCTGGACTGGTTCTTGTCGCGCGTAGTGGCAATCGGGCGATTCGCGATCGGGCTCGAGCTGGTGGCTACGATCGCCGTGGGTTTTCTACTCGATCGCATCAATCGCACGGTCCAAAGTCTCGTCGAATCCGTCTTCTTTCGGAGACGCCGGCTCGCCGAGAAACACCTGCGCCGCGCGGCGGCGGCACTTCCCTATGCAACCGACGAAACGGCCATAATCGAAGGGCTGGTGCAGGTGCCGGTCGACGCGCTCGATCTCGCCGCAGCCGCGCTCTACCGGCGCGCCGCCGGTGGAGCTCGGTTCGAGGGCGTTGCGACCTCGCAGCAGACTCAGGTCGCTCCCCCTGGATTCGATGCGAACGCTCTGCTGGTGCGCATGCTGCTTGCTGACGAAAGCGTCGTCTGGCTCGATGACGTCCGCTCCCATCTCGATACAGAAAACGCCGCGATCTACACGTTAGCCGTTCCGGTAACCGTGCGTCACGAGCTCGTCAGTTTCACTCTTTACGGCGCGCATTCAAACGGCGCACAGCTCGATCCAGATGAAGTCGACATGTTGGAGGAACTCGCCCGCGAGGCCGCGAGAGCGTACGATCACGTCGAGGCCGAGCGCGCGAGGGAGCGGTACACGCAGTTTGTGGCAAAAGCATCGGCGCAAACCGCCGGTTAGAATCATAAAATTGCGGGACGTCTGCTGGCTCTTCTTGCTGGCAGTCTCTATTCCGGTGGATTGTCTTGCCGCGCAGATCCCCGAGCGCGTTCATCAGGAATATCTGATGGGCGCGAGCACGGTCCGGCTGGCAACCGATCCGACAGTCATTCCTCTCACCGGCACGGACTGGTTCGGCCACTATCGGTCGCCGTACGTTGCGGTCTTCGTCAATGGGCGAGGACCGTTCACGTTCCTCTTCGATACAGGCTCGAACGTAACGACGCTGAGCACGAAGGTCGTGCGCGCAGCGCATGTGGCGATCGTAAATCGCGTGCCGGGCCATCATGCTATTGGCCGCGCAAACGAGATTCGCGTGGGTGGAATCTCGATGCAAAACTACTACGCAG
This sequence comes from Vulcanimicrobiota bacterium, assembly GCA_963759245.1. Classification (GTDB taxonomy): domain Bacteria; phylum Vulcanimicrobiota; class Vulcanimicrobiia; order Vulcanimicrobiales; family Vulcanimicrobiaceae; genus Cybelea. Next base: position 2,066,722 of record CAVWYN010000003.1, read on the forward strand.
TCGTCGAGGATGGCGACGACGTGGACGGGATCCTGGGCTTCAACTCGTTCGGCAACAACTACCTCACGTTCGATCTCTGGAGCAAGACCCTCACGGTCGCTGCCCACGTCGTGCCGCTGCCGCGTTCGTTTTGGCTGCACTACACCATCAAAAAACATCTGCCGCTCATAGATCTTTTCGTCGACGGCCGCAAGCTGCCGACGCTGATCGACACCGGCGACGATGCGTACGCGTGGGAAGGGACCTCGGCGGACTTGCAGGGGCTGCTCTTCGATCACTCGCCCGTCCTCGCCGCGATCGTGTTCAATGGTGAGACCGGAGCCACGAGAACGACGATGACTTCAGTCGATGGGGCACTCGAACTCGGGTCCGTGCGTTCCGAGCGGCCGGCGGTGGCGATCAACGAGTCGCTTCCCGTGCCCGACATCGGAGTCGACGTCGTGGATCAATTCACGATGGAGTTCGATCGCATTCGCCATCGCGTCGCCTTTCAGCCGCATTTCTCCGGATCCACTTTTGTCGTGCCGGGTGAGATCACGTGCGGCCTCTACATCTCGTTTCGCCAACCAAGCCGGCTCGTCCGAGACGTGTTGCCCGGCATGTCGCCCGCGCGAGCCGGCCTGCGCGCGGGCGATTTGATCCTGAGCATCGACGGCCGCCGTGCGTCTTCGGTTGACTACGAGCTTTGGGATCGATTGCTGCGCGCGCGCCGCGCCGTCACTCTCGTCTGGCAGCACGGCGCTCGTGTCGGTTCGGGCACCTTCCCTATAGTCGAGCTTCGCTGAAGCGTAGAACTAGGCGTAGCCCCTTGCGTTCACCCTTACTTTGTGATACAAAGTAAGAAACTTTGCATTGCAAAGTAAATGCCGTGCCCGCGCTGGGAGGTTTCGCGTGCTCAAACGCCTGATCGCCATCGGCTTCATATTCTGCTCGGCTAGCCTCGCCTGGATGATTCTCGGGGCGACGTTGGTGCAGAGGACGCAGACCTCGGATGAAAGCCAGCGCGAGAAGCTCACGGCGCAATGGGGCAGCGCTCAGACTCAAGCAGCGCCGCAAGTCAACGCGCGGGTCGCGGTCGACACCTACAACAGCGACAAGAAGCGGCTCGAGCGTGGATACGAAAACGTCGCCGTACCGATCCGAAGCAGCCGGATCGACGTGCGGCTCGAACTCGAGCAGCGGCGCGTCGGACTTCTCTGGTACAACCTCTACGACATCCGCTTTCGAGCGCACTACCGGATTCGTAACGAAACGAACAGCCGGAAACTGTCCGTACATTTTCCGTTTCCTGCGACTAACGGTACGTACGCCGACTTCAGCTGCGTCATCGACGGGCGGCGCGTGACGGATGCGACGGCGCTCGACCAGGGCTACGTCGGGTTCGATCTGGCGCCGGGCAGGGAGGCCTCGATCGACGTCGGCTACCTCTCGCGAGGAACCGGCACGTGGACCTATCGGTTCGGCAGCGACGTCGCCTCGGTCAACGATTTCGCGTTGACCATGACGACCAACTTCAACGCGATCGACTTCCCGCCGCAGACGCTTCTTCCGGTGGACGAGAGGCGGTCCGGAAAGGGCTGGCGCCTGGAGTGGCATTACGCGACGCTGGTCACGGGCAACGGAATCGGGATGGCCTTTCCCTATCCTCTTCAGCCCGGTCCGCTCGCGCAGCGGATCACCTTTTGGGCGCCTGTTGCGCTGCTATTCTACTTCTTCGTGATGCTGGTCGTGACGACGCTGCGCAAGATCGATCTGCATCCGATCAACTACTTCTTCCTGGCCTGCTCGTTCTTCGCTTTTCATTTGCTCTTCGGTTATCTCGTCGACCGCATTCCGATTGAAGCAGCGTTCGCGATCTGCTCGCTCGTCACGCTATTCCTCACGATCACCTACCTGCGTCTCGTCGTCGGCTGGCGGTTTGCGGCGGTCGAAAGCGGACTCGCGCAACTCGTCTACCTGATTCTTTTCTCGTACGCCTTGTTCAACGAGGGGTGGAGCGGACTGACGATAACGGTCGGCGCAATCGTAACGCTCTTCGTCACGATGCAGGCGACTGGTCGAATCCGTTGGAGCGAGCAGACCACTGCTCCCGCGTAATTCCGTAGACGTAGATCGGCCTCCCGAATCGGTTCTGCTCGAGCCGCTTGAGGCGGGTCATCCCGTTGCGCTGCGCGACCGCGATCGAGGGCGAATTTTCGGTCACGATGAACGAAACGACCCGGTCTATCGGAAGATGTTCGAAGGCCCAGTCCCGGCACGCCTGCGCGGCCTCGGCCGCGTACCCCTTCCCCCAGTATTGTGGCAGCAGATAGTAGGCCACCTCAACGTCTTCACGGGCGTCGACGTCGTCCCAATGCAGCAATCCCACGTGACCGATGTAGCCGCCGGCCTTGAGCTCGACGGCCAGCAGCGAGTAGCCGTAGCGGTCGTCCATGGCCAGCACTTGGTCGACGCCTTTGACCGAACGCTCCCAATCGAAGACGAACGGGTGATGCGCCATGACGCGCTTATCGCTCATCAGCGCGTGCATGAGCGCCACGTCGTCCTTGGTGTAACGGCGCAGTCTCAGCCGTTCGGTTTCGATCGGGCCCAACGCGGCGTCAGTGCGGCGACGCGGGCGTGGCAAGGAAGCCGTTTGTGTTTCCGGAGCCGCCCACGTAGTAGCCGACGATCTGGTCGTGTTGGTTGATGCCCGTTGTAACCGTCAATCCGGCGGCGTTCGGTTCGTCGATCGGCTGCCAGCTTATCGATTCTTCGAGCGGATTGATCAACAGGAACCCGTGGGTCGCTCCTGCGCTATCGACGTAGGAACCGACGATCTGGTCGTGCACCGTGACTCCCAAGAATTTCGTGCTCGTCGCAGCGGGATACGAGAACCGCGTGTACGCGCCTTGGCGCAGGAGAAACCCGACGGTTACGCCGGACGCGTTCGTCATGTAGCCGGCGACGTCGCCGCGGCCGGTGATCCCGGTTGCGACCGCGTTGTTGCCTCCCGGCGGCCTGATCCCTTGGTAAGTGCCCATCGGGACGTTCACCTCGAAGGCGTTGCGCTTGCCCGATTTGTCCTTATAGAACCCAACCGCGAGACTCGCGTCGTTGATCGCGAAGATCTCGGTGACGGAACCCTTGCCTTTCGCGGCGTGAGGATCCTCATAGCTCGACCAAATTCCGCCGGTGTAGACGAATCCAAACGTCGAGCCGTTGCCGTCGACGTAAAACCCCGCGACGGCTTTCTTGTTGTTTACCGAAGTCACCTGAGTATCCGCCGCCGAGGGATAGTTGACGTTTCTGAAGTTATTCTGACCGTAGGGATGATAGACGACGTAACCGCGGTTCGGGTGGCCCGCCGAGCCGTTTCCGTAAAAGCCGGCGAGCTTGCCCTCGTTATTGAGACCCAGCACCTCGTTAAACGTCGGATCCGTTTGGTCGTCGATCGTCGTGAACGTAAAGCTGAGGGTGGATCGAACCTCCGACGTTGGGGCGGCCGGCGTCGTCGGCACGGCCGACGATGTCGTGCTTGAGCACCCAGTGAGCGCGCCGCCTACAACAGTAAGCGTGGCGGCGGCAATCCAGCGCTCGAGTCTTAACACTTGCGTGTGAAGGCGTAGCCTCCGCCGCGCATATGCTTTCCGTCCGGCGTGAGCGTTAGCGTATGCTCGCCGTAGTAGGTCAAGACGACGGTGCTGCCCTTGATGATCCAGTTGCCCGATACGCCGTCGCTGTCGGTCATGTTGCCGTTGAGATCCGCCGTTAGCGTGAGGCCGGGCTTGTCGTCCGAGACCCACGTACCTACTAAGTTCACGGTACTGCAGCCGGTCGGGACCGGAGTCGGCGTCGGCATCGACGCCAGCGCCGTGATTGCGCCGCCGTAAAACTTGTGCGCGACGTCTTTGCAGAGCGCATCGGCGTCGTACGGATTTTCGGGAAGCTGCACGGCGCAGGTAAAGGTCACGACGTAACCCTTCGCGAGAGGATAACAGCGAACGGTCGCCGCGGCAGTGGGCGCCCCGGCTAAGCCGTTGTCCGCTCCTCGCGCGATCCATTCGCCGCTGCCCGGGGACGACTCGGCCGCGCCTGGCAAGAAGGCGTTTAGCGATGCTTTTGCCTTGGAACTGCATTCATCGAGCGAGCCGCTTTCACTGACGTACCGGATACCCACCGACATCTCGACGGCCGCCGGCGCCGAGGCAGCGCACCACAGTGCGCTCAGGAAAAGTGCTGCTGCGAGCAGACCGAGCCGGCGTCTTACTCTCAACCGAGGCGCTCCCGAAAGATCGTCGGCGGAACGGTCAACGACGCTTGGGCACTTGAATCGAATGCCGCCGCCAGCTTGGTGCACAGCGCGCTCGCCGTGTCCGGGTTGGGCGGCACCTGCGCGGCACACGTGAACGTTACGACGTAACCGTTATCGATCGGATAGCAGTGAATCGCGGCCCCGGCCGATGGATGGCCGGACGAGTCAGCCGCACCATAGGCTTCCCATTCGCCGGTATCTCCCTCGCCGATTTCCGCCGCGTTCTGCAGCACGGCGTTCAAGGCGGTCTTCGCCTTCGAGTTACAGGCGCTCACGGGCTGGTTCTTCACGACGTTGCGCGCCCCGACGGCCAAGTCGATTGCGGCTGACGAGTTCGTTCCGGCCATGCCAAAGGCCAGTGCGAAACCACCTGCAAGCAGTGCGAACCGATAGCCCGTCGTTCGAGTCACTGGAGCCCTCCTAGACTCTGAAGGCCTTAGACGACTACGGAGGACACTCCCCTCGTCCCGGACTACGAAACCAACCCGGTCCGCAGCACGCGCGCAAGTTCGCGGCGAGGCTGGCTGCGCTTCACATCCCGTATCTCTTTTACGAAATCACCGAGGGCGGGCACGGTGCAGGCGCCAACCTGCGCGAACGCGCCTTTACGAGCGCGCTCGAGATGACGTACCTCGTACGTAAGTTGATGATCTAGGACTCTACTCGCTATCGGGGGGAACGTACGAAGGCCGCTCGCGCAGGAACGTCGACGCCGGATACTTCGCCGGGATCGGCGCGAAGGCGCGCGGCGCGGCAGTGAAATCAAAGCTGTCGAGGATGCTCGTCGCGCGCGTGTCGGTGAATCCCGCGGACGGCAGCCCGATCGGCGGCAGGGCGAAGACCTCTTCCACGAATTTTAGGACACTGCCGAATTCGTACTGCGTGTGCGAAACGTAGCCCGCCTTTGCGCCTGGCGACACCCTGGCATACGGCGAGACGATGATGCACGGAACGCGAATGCCGAGCCCACGAAAGTCGAGTTGCGGCGGCGGCGCGTCATCATACCAGCCACCCCAATCGTCCCATAGCACGACGATCGCCGTCGACTTCCAGTAGGCGCTCTTCCCGATCGCGTTGACGATCGAGGCCACCCACGAGGGACCGCGATCGTAACCGCTGCCCGTGTGATCTGAGTCCTGCCAGTCCGGCGTGACCCACGAAACGCCGGCGAGCGCACCTCGACGAAGATCGCGAAGGATCTCCGTCTGAGGCGAGATCACCTTTTGCCAATCGGACCCGTACCGCACGTGCCGAACCGAGTCGTACTCGGACCAAACCTGTCCGCCGATTCGACTCAGGGGCGACGCGTAGTACTTCCAGGAGACGCGAGCGGCGTCGAGTCGATCGGCTATCGTCGGGAAGTCGTGAAAGCACGGAAATGGACCGTTGAAGCGTTCGACCCGTTGCGCGTCAATAGTGAACGACCGGGTACCGGCAGGCGCGTCACATCCCCACGGCAGGGCGTCGGGTGCGTCGACTTGGGCGAGCGGTTGCGGCGAGAACGTCGTGTTCGCGGCAATCAGGCTCAAGTGCGCCGTAAAGCTGGGGCCGAACTCGGTTGGGAACATACGATCGGCGAGCACGTAACGGCGCGCCATCGCCCAATACGGTGCGGACTCGTCGCGCGGAACGTAGGCGTACGCATAGTCCTTCGGCCCGCCGTAGAAATGCTCGACCTCGAAGCCGTTCATCTTGCCGTGATTCCACCCGCCGATCGAGTCGCGCCAATTGTTTTCGATGTTCCCCGGATCTTCGAGGCGCGTCGCGTGAAGCCGGAGCCTGCGCGAACCGGCGTATCCGAAAGTGGGCGCGTCGGCGCCCTCAAAGCCGCTGAAGAGATTGTCGAAGCTGCGATTCTCCTGGATCACGATCACGATGTGCTTCACGAACTTTTGGAGCGGCGCTGCGCCGTGGGGCGGGGCTGTCGGAAGCGCGTTCGCGCCGCACCCGCCGCACGAGAGCAACAGAGCCAGCCGGAGGCAGCGCGCCGGAAGTGCGGAGGAGTTCATCGGACGCCTTATTTCCGGGTGGCCCCTTGCTTCCACTTGCGGCGCTGCGGCCGCAGTGAGATAATCCCGATGTTACTTTCCGGTGCAAGAGGAGCGGCCGAAAATTGAAGAGTTCTGCTTATGTGCGGGGGATCGGCTTATTTGCCGTCCCGTTAGCGAGCGTCCTGGCAGCGAGCGCGTGCTCGCAGGGCTCGTTGACGGGTGGACTCGCAGGCCTGCCTCACGCCGCGGGCATCGTGCGACCTGCTTCCTCGTCTGCCTACATTCAGCACGTCGTGATCATCGTCCAAGAGAACCGGAGCTTCGATAATTTCTTCGCGACCTTCCCCGGCGCCGACGGTGCGACCAAAGGCCTCATGAAGACGAAGAGCGGCGACGTCTGGGTGCAGCTCACTGAAGGCCGGCTGGAATTCAACGATTTGAGCCACGAACACATCTCGTTCGAGAAAGAGTTCGACCACGGACAGATGGACGGGTTCAACCTCATCGAGCGGTCGCTCAAGCGCGGCGTGAGAGTACCCGCCGGCGAGTATGCGTACCGGTACGTAAACCCGAAATACATTAAACCCTACTACGACATCGCACAACAGTACGTGCTGGCCGATCACATGTTCACGACTCAAAGCAGCAGCAGTTTTACGGCACATCAGGACTTGATCGCGGGCGGCACTCCCGTCGACGGCGATAACGTCATCGACTTCCCGGTCCCGGCGTCGTGGGGATGCGACGCGAAACCCGGCACGGTGACGTCGCTGATCACGTCCACCGGAAAGTACAGGCGGGCTAAGGGACCGTTCCCGTGCTTCACGTACGCGACGCTGCGCGATCTACTCGATGCCAAGGGGCTCTCGTGGCTCTATTTCACCAGCGTCTCGCGCGTCTACGTATGGAACGCTTTCGACGCGATCAAAGTCGTGCGCTACGGATCCGAATGGCAAACGAACATAATCATCCCGGAGACCGGGATCTTTGCGGCGATTTCAAACAACAACCTTCCGGCCGTTTCGTGGGTCATTCCCGACGCGCTCAACTCGGACCATCCCGCGTATCATACGGACACCGGCCCCTCGTGGGTGGCGAGCGTGGTCAACGCGATCGGCGGGAGCCCGTATTGGCAATCGACCGCGATCGTCGTGCTGTGGGACGACTGGGGCGGGGAGTACGACAACGTGCCGCCGCCACAGCTCGATGGCCAAGGCCTGGGCATGCGCGTTCCGATGTTGGTCCTTTCGGCATACGCACGCAAGACGTCGCCGAGTCAGGCGGGCTACATCTCGCACACGCAATATGAATTTGGCAGCGTCTTAAGGTTCATCGAAGACAACTGGAACCTCGGCCGGCTGGGTACCTCGGACACGCGCGCGAACAGCATCATCGACTGCTTCGATTTCAGTCAGTCGCCGCGAACGTTTACTCCGATCTCTGCCAAGTATCCGAAGTCGTACTTCCTGCATCGGCCGCCGTCGGGGCTACCCGTCGACACGGAATAAGCCGCACAAACCAGACTTCAGCGGCGCACGACGACGTCGGTCGGGACGAACAGCTCGGTCTTCTTTCCCTGGATGACCGTGCGCGGCTTGACGTTGCCTTTCGCCTTGGGCGCGAAGACGAGTACGCTGTCGGTCCCCGAGCCCTGGTGGCAGTAGTGGCAGACCGTAACGTAGAGAGCATCCGATCCGTCGATCGAGAGCCCGCTGGGCGCGCCGAGATGCGTTAGCGAGCCGGCGATCTTGCGGATCGGAATCGCCGGTCCGGAGGCGCTCGGCGCGTAGACCAGCACGTCCTTTTCCAACAGGTTGCCGACATAGATGTTGTTCTGCGAATCGATGGCGATCGATCGGATTCCGACTCCGCCGGAGATCTCTTTTTCGTCGATCTGCTTGATGAGATTGTTTCCCTCCGAGTAGGGTGAAAACTCGCTGATCACGTTGTCGCCGGACGTCACATAGAGATCGTCTTTCGAATCGACGGCTTCCTCGATCGTGCAACCCGTGGTGAGCCCGATCACCCGAATCGGCGCCACGTTGCCATGGGCTCCGGGCTTGAACACTTTCACGTTGCCGTAGCCGCAGTCCGCGACGTATAGGTAGCCCTTCGAATCGACGGCGACGCCAATCGGAAACGAGAGCTGAGTGTTGCTCCCCGAGATCTTCGATATGGGGCTTACGTTGCCGTTCGCGTTGGATGCGAATACCGCTACGTATTTATCGTTGACGTTGGCGTAGATCCGGCTCGACGAGTCGATCGCGATGTTGTCGACGTGTCCAAACCCGGTCTTGCTGCCGGCGATATCGATCGAGGGCGTCGCGTTTCCGTTATCTTTCGGCGGGTACCCGAGAATGGAGTCGCCGCTGAAATCCGCGACCAAGATCAGCGGTGCCGGCGCGTTCGACCACGCCACGACACCTTGCGGCGCAAGTGCGGGCTGCGATGCCGCGGGATTGACGATGCCTGCGCATCCGGCGGCAATTACCAGGCTCGCGAGCATCAAAATGCTCGCCGGAACTCGTGCACTGCTCAGCTTCATTCGAGCAACCTCCTCCGTGCAACGGCGAACGAGGATGTTCTCAACGGTCGCGGCGACCTCCTCGGGTCTGCCTAAGCAATGCCCGAATTGGGTAGAGTAACCGCCAGCCATGGGAAAATCGAAGAACAAGGTCGATGCGATCTACGCCTTGCGCGAAGCGGCCGAGAAAAAGGCCCTGGCCGAAAAGGAGCTTGCCGAGGATCCGCGAGCGGAAAAGCGGGATCAGCTTCTCGAGGCTCGGCTAGCGCTCGAGGAGAAAACGATGACCGCCATCGAGGTCTGTCACGAGTGCGGCCACCAACACGCGCACGGCCAGCCTCACATACCTTAGGAACCTAGTCGGCGCGTCCGTCGAGGCCCGGCAGCCTAACCGGCAGGTTTTTACGTAGGCGAAGTCCTCGTCCGCCTTCGAGAAACTCGACCTCATCGAGCACCTGATGCATTATGAATAGCCCATAGCCGCGCAACGCCCCGCGGGGCGGCGCTTGGACAGCTTGGGGTGGCTCGAAGCCGCGGCCCTGATGGCGAATCTCGACGGTGAGTGACTCGTCTGCGCACCAGCAATCGACGGCCAAAATCGGGCCCCCGCCGTGTTCGACGCAGTTCGCCAGCGCTTCGCCGCAGGCGAGTTCCAGACCGACGAGTTCGTCGCCGGCGAGCCAAGTCGTGGCAAAGTTTATCACCAGCTTACGAGCGCGTCGCGCGCCGTCGGCGGAGCACTGAAAGCGCCCCTGGAACCGTACGATTCTGCTCACCTATCATAAGGATATCCAAAGGGAGCAGCCGCTAATCGCAGGCGGCGCGAACCGGTACTATCGGTTACGCTCTTTTGAAAGCTCCGCCGCGACGTTTCGGTAGAGCGAGCGCGTCGCGCGCGCAACGAGCTCGGCAACTCGGAATAGCCCGTCTCCGGAGATCGTGATCCCCTGCCAGGCTACGGCTTCGTGTCGATGAACCAACGCGTAGGTGTCGTTTCCGACGTCGAAGATCGCAAACTCACTAGACTCGGCGACGAGCCGGCCCTGCTGCAGCATGTCACGGTCGATGGACTCGACTAACTTCATCTCGCTCCCCCTCGGGTTGCAGGCCGTTCGACGGCGAGCGAGCGCCTCCCGCGCGCGTGAGTGCCGCTCCGCGATGGGAAGAAACCTGGAATGAAGCGCGCGCGAAGCCGGTGGTGGGGCGCGGCTGCAATTGGGGTCCTTTGCATTATAGCGCTTGCTCTCTGGCAATGGCAGACTCTCGCTCGGCTTGCGATCGTCGCAACGGCCGATGCGGTTGGCAACGTACGGTTTTCGTTCGGCCGGATGTCGCTAGGATCGAATCAGGCGGTCTTCGACGACGTCCGCGTCACGTCGCAGCGCGACGAACCGATCGCCCAAATCGAACGGCTGTCCATTTCTTACGATTTGAAAGAGCTACTCCCTAGCGGCAAGCGCCTCTACGGACTACACGCGATTGAAGCGGATTCGCCGCACCTGACGATCGTTCGGCGCCCCGACGGCACGTACAACGTGCCGATTCCCAAGCTCCAGGCGAACGGCGCTCGAGCACAGACGCCGCTGATCGCACTGGCGCGCATCCGTAACGGCTCCGTCGATGTGATCGATCGGCGCCGCCAAGCTGGGCCCAACGAGCGGCTCTACCTGGCGCATCTCGAAGTCGAAGCAGACATTTCGACCGCAGCGCGCTCGCGGTACTCCGCAGATCTGCAGTATGGCGAACGGCTGGACCGCCTCTATCCGGTTCGCGGTCGCGGAGAGATCGATCCCCAGCATGGCTTTATCGATCAACATTGGACTGCCCAAGAACTTCCGATTGCCTCGGCGGCCAACTTCATCGCGGATTCGGCGTCGCTTTCGTTCTTAGGCGGAAGGCTGCGCGATCTCGACGCGCGCTACGTCGGTCTCGCCGGCGAGCACGGAACGGTGCATGCGCATCTCATTGCGAGCGCGGCGCTAGAGGACGGGCGCGTCGCAATCGCGGGGCTCTCCAAGCCGGTCGAAAACATTCGCGGACCGGTCGACGCCTACGACGACGGCTTGTTGACGCCGCGGCTCGAAGCGACCTTGGCCGGCGCGCCAGTAGCGATCAGCGGCGGCATCTACGGTTTGAGCAGTCCTCACCTGCGACTCGCGATACGCGGGAGCGGCGAGACCGCGCAGCTGCGCTCGGCGTTTGCGCAGGCCGGCCGCCTCCCGGTGAGCGGCCCCATACGATTCGGGCTTCTAGTCGAAGGAAGCACGTCCAAACCGGTTACGTGGATCGACGTGCAAGCGCCGCACCTTACCTATGCTTCCACGCCGGTCGAACGGCTGAACGGTCTCGTTGCATTCGACGGTCGCGAAGCGGATGTGATTGGACTTAGCGGCGCTTATGAGGCAATCAATGTGAGCGTGCGCGGTCGCGCCGCACTCGACAGACGGCCCGGCGCGGTGAAGCTGCTGGTCGGCTTCGACGCGCCGCCCAACGGCATTCCATACGCCGGCGCCCTGTTGCCGCAGATGCCGCTGCGCGGCGCCGCCCTCGCCTCCGCCGACGATCCGAAGGCGATCGCGGTGCACGGAGTGATGTGGGGCGCGAGCTCTGCGCAGGTGATGGACGCCGTGTTCAACGTGGACAGCCGCGGCACAGGTTCGGTTGGACCGCTTCACCTCACGGACGGCCGCGGCTCGCTCTACGCGCGCCTCGCTCTCGACCGGCCGCACGATCTCAACCTTGGGTTAGTCGAGGCACGCGACTATCCACTCGCGCACGCGCACGCCGTCGTGAACGGAACGCTTTTTGGCGGGCAGACGAACGCCGGCGTTGGAATCGCTCTCGCCACGGCTTTGCGAGGCTCGTGGGGTGCGGCGAACGCCCAAGGCAGGGTAGCGTTGCGCAAGGGCGCACTCTCCGGCGCTTTGTTCGGCACCGTTGCGAATGCCGCAAGCTACGGCGCAACGCTAGGCGGAACGCCGCAATCGCCGCAGATCGCCGGGACCGTCGTCGTCGCCGGGGGACGCTACCGCGATTTCGAGGTGAACGGCAACGCCGGCATTGCGTACGCAGGCGGAACGCTGCACCTGCACGACGCGGCGATCGGCGTCGGTCCGCTCTTCGCGGGCGTCGCCGGCACGATCGCCGGACTTTCGCCGCAGGGCGTGGGCGGCGCGCGCTACGATCTGGTGACGCAACTCCATTCCTCCGACGTGAGCGGACTGCTCGCGGCCGTGCAGCCGAAAACTGCACGGCTCGTTCAAGGAAGCCTCGACGCCGACGTGCGGGTGCGCGGAGCCGGGTTATCGCCGTCTTTTACCGGAGGCGTGAGCGCGCCCGAAGGCTCGATCAACGGGTTGGCGTTTCGAGAACTTCGTGGCAGCGTGAGCGGCGATTCGAGCGCGATATCGATCGCGAGCGGTCGCGTCGTGGTCGGCTCGACCAATCTGGCGTTGCGGGCATCCGCAACGAGAGCCGGGAGCGCCGCGGTCGCGGTCGACGGGCCGCGCACCAATCTCGCCGACTTCAACGATTTCTTCGACGCGGGAGACACCTTCGCAGGAACCGGAAGCATCGCGCTGCAGGCCGCGTTGAACGGCACGCGCGTCGTTTCGTCGAGCGGTAACGCAGCCTTCTCTGGCGCGCGCTTCCAACGAATCGTGTTGGGCAACGTCGCGGCACGATGGCGGACGCATGCCCGCGCCGTCGTCACAACGGTCAGGTTCGACGCCCCGACCGGAGCCGTGGCGCTTGCGGGCAGCATAACGCCGGCCGTGATGGGCGTTGACCTCCGGGCGACGGCGCACGCCCTCGATCTCGGCACGTGGCTGCCGATGCTCGGCTACAACGTCCCCGTCACTGGGCGCCTCGATGCACAAACGAGTCTGTCGGGACGGTATCCGGACGTCGCGTTGAGTTTGCATGCCGCGGTCCTCGACGGAACCGCGGGCCGGCTGCCGCTCGAGCGATTCGAAGTGACCGCGACCGCGGCGCACGGGCGGGGGACGATCTCATCCGCGGTGGTCGACGTGCCGGACCTGCATACCCTCGCGTCCGGAACCTTCGGATTGCGACGCAATGACGCGCTCGCACTGACTGCGCATAGCACCAGCCCGGATTTCGGAGCGTTCCTGCGCCACGCGACCGGCAAAGATGTGCAAATCGCCGGAACGCTCGACTCGTCGCTGCGGCTCGAAGGCACGCGAAGCGCGCCGCGCGTGCTCGACGCGATCACGCTGCAGTCTTTGCGGTACCGAGATTTGACGATACCGCGCGTGACAGGCGAGATCGACGTAGATCGCCGCACCGTCGCACTGCGCGGCGGGGAGGTCGATTTGGCGCGCGGCAGAGCGCTGCTCGCCGCGCTGATTCCGATTCGTCTCTCCGCATCGGGTGCGGCGCTTGCCGGCGGTCCGATCTCGGCAACGCTGCGCGCGGATGACGTCGAGCTGTCGAACTTCCTCGCCCTTCTACCGAAGGGAACGCAGACGGGCGGCCGGATCGACGGGACGGTGACGGCCGGGGGCACCGTCGCCGCACCCGAGCTCAATGGTTTGCTGAGCCTGCGAGGCGGCACGTTGCGCGGACCGATGGAAAGATCGCCGATCACCGGCATCGCTGGAGACGTAAGCTTCGCGGGCAGGAGCGCGCAACTGCAGTCGAGCGCCGCAGTCGGCAGCGGAACCCTGCGCGTGCAAGGCGCTGCGTCGATGGCGAGCCTGCGACACCCCGCCGAGTCTGCGGTAAACTTGCGTGCGACCGCCGCGAACGCGCGGCTCGATCTTCCCAACTACTTTAACGGGACTCTGAACGCCGACGTGTCGCTCGAGCGCGCTCGCGCGGACGATCCCGCGATCACCGGCGACGTCTCCGTCTCGAGCGCTCGCATTCCGATCGACGCGTTTCTCAGACAGAGCGGCGGCGGCAACGTGCGCCCTGCGCTCCCGAACCTCGTCTTGCGCGGGGTGCAAATCGCTGCCGGTCCGGACGTTCGCGTCCAGAGCCGCAACGTGGATATCGGCGCGGCCGGCAGCGTCGCGCTCGGCGGGACTCTCGATGCACCGACGCTTTCCGGGAGCTTCCGCTCGACCGGAGGATCGCTGAACTTCTACCGCAACTTCAATATAGAAACGGGAATGGTGAGCTTCGATCCGTCGAGCGGAATCGTCCCCGACGTCGATGCGGTCGCGACGACCTTCGTTTCGAATCCGCCGACCGCCATTAGGCTGCAAGTCACGGGACCCGCTAGCAAGATGGACCTGTCGCTGGCCTCCGATCCAGCATACTCGCGCCAGCAGATTCTCGGAATTCTCGTCGGCGCGCAGCAGTTCGGCGCGGTACGGGGCGTACAGGCGACGAACTCGCAACCCTTCTCCGCGACCTCGGCGGCGACCAGCCTCGCGCTCGGACAGCTCAACACCGTCTTTACGCGCAATCTCTTGGAGCCGCTGTCCACGTCGCTTGCGAGTTCGCTCGGCTTTACCGAAGTGCGGATCACCACAGACATTCAAACCGGAGTCGGCGTCAGTGCCGTCAAGGCATTCGGCAAGTATGTGAGCGCAATTTATTCACAGAGCTTCGGTTATCCGCGGACGCAGAGCATCGGACTCGAGGCGCATCCGAACGACGGCACCGGATTGCGCATAACCGCGTACACCTCGTCGGGGCCGACGGTCTTGACCCTCCAGCAGCCGCGGGCTATCGGCCTGGACGTGATGAATCTCAACCCGTTGACCGCCTTCACGCCCGCGGGCGGAACGAACGGCGTCTCCTTCACTTTCCTGAGGAAGTTTCCATGAGGCCCGGCTGCGCACTGATCCTTGCGTTCGCGTTGACGGGTGCGACGCATCGCCCCGCGCCGGTAGCCTTCGCCGACCTATCGCGGTTGCTCGCGCTGCATCCGCTGCATAAGGTGCTCGAGGCGTACGACCGGGAGATCGCGGCGCTCCGACTGACCCTGACGTTTCGTGGACTCGACGATCCGGCCACGCGAGTCCAACAGAGCGTCGCGGCGCTCGCGCGCGAATCGGCCGCGGCGCAAGGCCGGATCGAACGAATTCCTTCGAACGATGCCGCGAGCGACCGCGTTCGCGAACGCTCGGCGATCGTCCGGGTGCTCGCCTCGCAGCACGGGTCCGATCGTGCGATGAATGCGTATCGAAGCGAGCTGGCGCGTGCGACGGAGGCAAACCTTCGGGGTTTTTCGGCTGCGATCGCCGCGCGCAATCAGCGCGCGCTCGCGGCTCGGCGACAGCAGTTGCATGAAAAGGAACTCACGCTCGGATACGATCTCGCGCGGCGCGATGCCGGAGAGCGGCTACTGCTGCGCGTGCGGCTCGCGGATCTCCATCTCGATCGCGCAAAACGCGGCGGCTTGCAGGCGCGACTCTCGGAAATTGGCCGCCGCCAAGCCGCGGCGGTGGCGGGCATGCGGCGCGTCGACGACGCGATCTTGGCAGCCTATGCGGCCCAGCTTCAGAGTCAGGGCGTCGCTGCAGACTCGGCGATGATCGCGCAGCTCCGTTCGAAAGCGGCGGCCAACCTGGCTCTGCGATTTCGAGTTCTGCAAACCGAGTCGCGCTTCGCGAGCGTCTTGCCGGATCTCCCCGCGCGCGTCGACTGGTTCGCGTCGACCTATCACTTCAGCACCGATGCCGCCGCAATCGTCGCGGGGCTCCGCGGCGCCACGACCGACATTTCGCAGCGCTTCGCGCAGGTCGCGGCCGGGGACCGCAGCTCGCGCACGCAAACCGGCATGCAAATCGCGCGACTTCAAGACAGCCGCGGGGAACTATATCGCTCGATCGTCGCGCAGATCGTCGGCGCCGCGCGACGCATGGCACGCGAGCGTCATCTGGGCGGCGTAGTTCTCTCGGGTTCGCGCCCGCAGCACAGCATCGATCTCACTCGGGCTATCCGCGCAGAGCTAGCGAACCTCTAGGGAACCTGGCGGTTACGGTTGCCGCGGAGGCAACGCCGGGATTCCGGACGCTTGCCGGATCGCCTCGACGTCCTTCACCAGCGCATCGCCCGACGCGTCCTTCGGCGGGCAATCGAGATCCGGCGACACCCACCCCTGCCACGTAATATGCGTGGAGGTGCCGAACGACACGCTCTTCATGCATGGAACGGATGTCGCGTTGGCCTTGCGCGCCGCGGCGAGGTCGGCAAAGAAGCGTGACGTCGTCGCCGCAGGAACGGTAAACGGCTTCGGTTTGCCGGCCGGAGTGCCCTCACGATTTTGGAGTATGGCGGAAGCGCTGCCGTCCGACCACACCGAAATTTTAAAGCCGATCGAGTTGGTCGAACCCGAATTCACGATGATCGCGCTATCGGGCTGGGGTGCGGCAGCCATGAGACCAGCAATCGCAACGAGAGCCAGCAGAGTTTCACGTCGTTTCATTTTACAATTCCCATTTTTGTCGCTGCACGGGCCACTCGAGCCGCATCGTGATGCACTAGCCATGCCGGTGCGTTCGCCCGCGCGCTGCTCGGACCGAGCGCAAACAGCGCCGCAATTATCGGCGCCGAAACGCCGGTGCCCCCGGCTTGCTGCCAACCGCCTCCGGCGGATTCGTAGAACGCGACTCCCGTCTGGGGATCCGCCACCGCCGAAATGGCTGCGCTTGGAGCTTTGTGCCACACGCGTTCGGTCCAAAGATGCCCAGAGGCCGGTACTAACGTCGTTCCGCCTACACAGACGACGGCGGAATAGCCGCACGGCTCTTTGCCCGCCGCGCCATCGTTGCCGCCACTGGAGACGATCGCTCGGCCGCCACGCGCGTATGCGGCGTCGGCGCCATTTCCTTCGCTGCCGCTGTACGAATTGCCGATCGCAGCAGCACCTAGCGCGGCGGCAGCGTTCACGCCCGCCGCCAAGTCGGCGTCTTTATTGCTGTTCGTCTGAACGAGGACGATTCTGCAGTTGGGACAGATGGCCGAGACCATGTCGAGATCGAGCGCCTCTTGTGCGCGCCAGCCTTCGGCCGGATCGGCGGCCGGCTTCGGCAAAGGCATCGCCTGACCGAGTTGATTGACAGCCCGCAGACATCGATTCGAAACGGAGCAGGCCCGCAGACCCATGCGTTTGCGGTAAACGGCCAGGTCGCTCGACGCGTCAGGATATCCGTATGCATCGACGACCGCGACGCTGATGCCCTTCCCATTCGCCTTCGCCGCGTGCGCCAATCCATACGCGGCCTGCAGATCGGACGCGCAGTAGGGTGCGCTCCGGTTGCAGACGGATAGTGCGCGCGCAACGAGGATCGAGTCGCATTCGCGGCGGCCCGGCTGGGCGGGATGCCTGCAGGCATACCGCAGCGCCGATTGTGCCGGCGCCCCCTTGGCGAGCGCACTCGGCGCGTTCGCCGGCGCCGGACTCCGGTGGGCTGCTTTCATCGCCTTCGGCGCCTCCGAGATCGGCACCGTATCGTCGGACGACGGATCGGAGGAATCCGCTTGGTCCGGCTGCACGCTCGGGCCTGAAGATTGCGGCGCCGACTGCGGTGCCGCCGGCACCATCGGAGTCCCTTGAAGACCGCTGGAACAGGCCGCGACCGCGATGACGGCGAGGGTTGCGATCAGACGGAGAATACGTGATCTCATCGAGCAGCCTCTAGAATGCGCCAATACCCTTAGGCGTTCCCCAGCCCGTCGGACCGTCGAATCCGAAGCGAGCCGTGCAGATGTACTTGACTCTCGAGGCGCAGACCACGCCGAGCCTCACGCTGATGTTGTTTCCGACGCTCACGTCGTTGAGATTGTGGGCCTGATGCTTCCAGATGCCGGCGGGTCCATTTTGCGTCGCCGCATTCCCGGCTAACGCGAAGACCCCCGAGATGATCTGCGCCGAGGCGCTCGTGCCCCCGAAGGCAAACCAAACATACGTAAGGCTTTCCTCGGAATTATAGACGGCGACCGGGTTGCGCAGCGACGCCGTCGCCGAGACGTCCGCCTCGGAACGCATGTGACAACCCGTGTCGGTCTGCCATCCTGGTTTAGCGATCTTCGTGCTGCAGCCGCTGCCGGTCGCGCCGCATGGCGAGCCACTTCCGCAATAGTCGAAGTTCCAGTCGTTCCAGACGCTCTCGCTCCAGCCGCGCGTGTTTTGTGCTTTCTTGAGATTGGTCCCGCCGACGCAGACGACGTACGTATACGAGCACGGCTGCTGCGGACCGCCGTGGTACCTGCCCCCGCCGCCGTTGTCGCCGGCAGCCGCCGAGATCACGACGCCCTGCTGGTGGAAGATCGGGTTGTCGCCGCCGCTCTCCGGTCCGCCCCAAGAGGCGCCGATGTACTTCGCGCCGAGCCTTCCCGCCGTTTTCACGCCGGCGTACAGATTGGTCGTTAGGTTGTTGTTCGTCTGAACGAGAACGATCTTACAGTTCGGACAGATTGCCGAGACCATGTCGAGGTCGAGCGATTCTTCGCCCTTCCAATCGTCGCTGGGTGGGGGCTCCGGCGGCAGCGGCGACGCCTGCCCGTTTTGGTTGACGATTCGCAAGCACTTAGTCGCCGTTATGCACGGCTTCAAACCCATCGTCTTTCGATAGGTGGCGAGGTCGCCCGCGGCATGTCTGTACCCGTATGCGTCGACGATCGCGACGAGTCTGCCGTTCCCTTTCGTCAACGACGGAAGCTTGTAAGCCGCCTGAAGATCGATCGGACAATACGCTCGACCTTCGAAGGGACACTTCTCGACCTGAGCCTGAACGCTCGATGCGGTGGAAGGGACGGGCTGAACGTCCGTCCGGACCATCCCGAAGCATTGGAGTTGGTCGGCAGTCGCCGGCGTCGTGCAGAGCCGCCGAACCGGATCGAATCCCTGGAACGGAACGCCGCCGTCCGGACCGGATGACGTGCTCGCTGGAACGAGCGACCCGCTCACCGAGCTGCCCGAACACGCGGCCAATGCGAAGATGGCCGGCAGCGTCAGCGCTCGAATGGTTCCGCGGTTCACAGACACTTCCAAGAATTTACCTCGCCACCATGGGAACGTCGCGCAGGGCGCGGCCGTTTCGAAGTCGGACGCAGAGACTTGCATGTCTACCCTTTTGGCCCCTATGCAAAAGCAAATATCTACGCCGCTCGGCCGCGATTTGTTGATCGAGAGCAACGGTTTGGCGATCGTCGCGAGCGATTTCGTCGCACCCAAGCGCTTGCTCACGCGTAAACCGAGCGACGCGCTGCTCGTGGAAGCAAGCGCGCAGGTGCGAGCGTATTTTTCGCGGCGCCTGGGGCGCTTCGATCTGCCGCTCGAGCTCGCTGGGACGGACTTTCAAGTGGCCGTGTGGCGCGCGGTCGCTACGCTCTCCTTCGGTGAGTTCGTATCCTATGCCGACGTCGCGCGCGCCGTCGGCAAGCCCCTCGCGCACCGCGGCGTCGCCGCCGCCATGCGAGCGACGCCGCTCGCTCTTTTCGTTCCGGCACATCGCGTCGTCGGTGCGGACGGACGAGTCAAAGGTGCTTCGCCGCGATCGCTGCGAGTTCGCCTAGCTGCCTTCGAACGCACCTAAGCGACGAATCGCCGCGCGCGCTCGGCGTGCGCCAGGGTTTCGTGAAGAAACGAGCCTTGATAGGCGACGATATCTTCCACGAACGGGAATTGCGGATGGCGACGTTCCGCGGCGAGCCGATAGCCCGATTCTTCGCATTCGAGGATATTCCAATGCACCATGACGGGTAGTGCGGAACGCACCATCCCGCGGGGATCGCGGCGAAGCTCGGGATCGATGAAGAGTTCGCGCGGCAATTCGGCTAGGCGATTTTCGACGGCCGACGATGCGTCGTCGGCAGTGAACCAACCGTCTCGCGACGCGAGCCACTCTCCCAACAGCTGACTCGCCACGACCGGCCGAATCGCCGCGAGAGTCTCCGCGAGCTCGGTCAGGTCCTTACCATGAAGTCTGCCGAAGCAAACCACGCGATAGAGCATCGACAGACGGCGCGCGACGAACGGGTCGTAACTGACGCCCGCGAGGTAGATCGTTGCGAGCGGCGCGAGGCGCTCGATAGCGCCGCGCATCGGGCCGATGCGTCCGTCCGTCGAGTACTTTCCTTCCGGCGTCAAATAGAAGGTTCCGCCGCGACGAACCACGTCTTCCATCAACGCCAGATCCCGTCCGATGTTCGCGCGGGTCTCGTCGAGGATTTCGCGCCGAAACGGCTCGCGCAGAGTTGCGATTCTAACGACAGCATGAGAGCGCGCATAGGATTCGCCGCGCCAGAGGTCGGAGGTGCTCGTTCCCTGCGGGAACTGCGCGGCAACCCGTTCGTCGAATACGTCGCTCAAGAGCAGCGGTCCGTGCCGCCGCTGCAAAGACCATGCCAGCGCCCCGATAGCGCGAGAGCTGAGCTCGTTTTCGATCGGAAGCATGCCGAGCGCGACGAAGAGCGGCTCCGCGTTGACGCGCCGAAGCAACGAGCGCATCCAAGGGAGCCGCTCGGCGAGGAAACCCGGCTCGTACATGCGGCGCGAGCTCGCCGTGAAAAGCGGGTGCCGCCACGGGCCGCTCTGTATCGTCGTCGTCGTGACGATCGTCATCGATTCGAGATCGTGCTGGTGGTTTGCGACGATGAGCGTAGGCCCGCGCCGGCGTGGAAGGCGGCCCCATCCGCGCACGCGATACGCGAGGTGATCCCACGCACAATTCGTCGTGACCGCAAGGAAGCGCAACGGCCAGCCCCAGAGCGAGGAGATTGGCCGGCGGCCGACGCGCAAGACGGTGAGCGACGCGAGCGCGAAGCTGAAACCCGCCAGGCCAAAGACGGCCTGGTATCCGGCGCGCGTTCCGTGAAAGACTCCGATCAGCCATCCACCAACGAGCGGCGCGACGACGTTCGGCAGCAACGTCGCAATGCCCCAGAGACCGAGATCCCGCGCAACGTCGCGCAGCTTCGGGATCGCATCCATCGCGAGTGCCCAGCCGCTGGAGATGACGCCGCCGAAACCGATCCCGAAGAGCACGGCAAACGGAAGAATCCAGCTCAAGTTCGGAGCGAGCGCGAACCCGATCGTCGCTACGGCCATCGCTGCGCCGGCCAGCGAGGTGACGATTTTGCGCGGCATGCGATCGGAGAGCAGTCCCAGATAGAGGCTCGACGCCACCGCGCCGGCGATCGTCGCAAACGCGTACAGCGCCGTTCCCGCAGACGGATCGCCGACTCGCTGCACGTCGCGAAAGAAATAGAGCACGAACGTCTGCAACATGATCAGTCCGAAGAATACGAGCGTTCGCGCCGCGAAGACGACCAAGAAGTCGTGCCAATCGCGCACGTGCGCGTGCTCTTCTCCATCGTAGACGCCTTCGCCGACCCCGAGCAACGAGAGACCGCCCAGCGCCATGATCGCGGCGGCCGCGAGAAACGTGATGCTCGGATTGGGCATCGCGCCGGCGATGGCGAAGCCCAGGATCGTCCCCGCCAGGGTCGTGGCGCCGCGCACCCCAGAAACCGCGCCCCAGTGTCGCCGTGGGACCAGCTCGGGCAGCAGCGCTTGATAGGCGCAGAGCGCGACGTTGGCGCCCGCCGTCGACAGCACGAGAAAAAATGCAAACCAAACCAGCGAGTGCGCGTTTGCGAGCGCTACCAGTGCGCCGACGTCGATGGCGATGCCGACCGCAACGAAGGTGCGGCGCGACCCGCCCCGCCGGCGGAGCGCATCCGAAAGCCAACCGCCTAAGGGCGGCACGAGCATGGCCGCGAGCGCCGCGATGCTGGCCAGAACCGAGAGCACCAAGACGTGATTTGCCGGAGCAAGCTGCACTGTCGCGGCCGGCACCGCAATCGTCATCAGCGCCGTGTCTTGAAACGTTAGCGGTAGCCACAGCGCGTTGAGCATGACCCAAGAACCGATCTCGCGCGCGCGGGTCGAGGCGATACTCACCTAGGGAACCTCAGGCGGTATTATTGCTTTACGGCGTCGATCAGCACGATTCCGCGCCCGCCGAAGTCACGCAGCTGATCGAGTGCGGCGACGGCCGCCCCGATAGGCGTGTCGGGATTCGTCGCGTCGCTGATTGAGAATCCGGTCTGCCTCTTGGCTTGGGCGTCGAGCGGATCGCGCAACGTGCGCGGCATGAGTTTGAACTTTCCAATTAGCCCGAGCATCGGTCCGGCCTTCTCATCGAGCGTCTGCGGATCGACGGCCATGACGACGACTCCGTGACGCTTGCCGTTCTCCGTTCCCTCGAATGCGACGAAGTCGATGCCCAAGTAGCGCGTGTGAGCGCGCACCGCCTCGACGCCGTTGCCGCTTATTGCGACGGAGTATCCGGGCGGAGGATGCGCGCTGAGATCTCCGAGCCACGCTTCGAGCGACGGCATCAGTGCTTGCGTCCCCGCGACCACGTCGTGACCGTCATACTTGCCCGCGCCTTGTGCGAAGACGGCGCTGTCGGCGACCCCGGGAGGCCTGGAGATCGTGTTGTGCCATGCGCGCGCGGAGAGCACGTTCGCACCGTTGTAGAGCGGGAACGCGATCGGATTGGTAGCGGTCGAGGAGGGGCTACCTCCCGTGCCGTGGCTCGCGCTCGAACATGCCGCCAACAGGCTGAGCGTGGCGAGCGCGGCGAGGCGAGAGTGCTTCACGCGGCAACCGTTTCGAGGAGAACCCGCGCGCTCCCCGTAAGCCATAAATCTTGAGTGACCGCGCACTAATGACCCTCTCGTACGGATCGTATCTCAAGGTTGACGAGTTGCTGCGACTTCAGCAACCGCTCTCCAAGCCGCCGCATCACGACGAGATGCTGTTCATCATCATTCACCAAGTTTACGAGCTCTGGTTCAAGCAGCTCTTGCACGAGCTCGACGCGGCCGCCGCGGCGCTCGATCGCGATGACCTGCGGCGCGTCGCGAAGAGATTTCGGCGAATCCACACGATCCAGCGGCTCTTGGAGCAGCAGGTGGATATTCTCGAGACGATGACGCCTCAGGAGTTCAATCAATTTCGCGACCATCTCAATCCGGCGAGCGGTTTTCAATCGGTGCAGTTCCGCGAGCTCGAATTTGCGTGCGGAATTCGGCGGACGGAGGTGCTGCAGTTTATCGAGCTCGACGAAACGCAGCGCGCGCGGCTCGAACGCCGGCTCGAGGATCCCTCGCTCTACGACCGCGTCAAGGCGCTGCTGCGGCGGCGCGGCTTTGCCACGGAATCTTCCGACGAGTTGATCGAGAGCTACCGGCAAATCTATTCGGATGAAGCAGCGTACTACGACTTGTACCTCTTGCTCGAAGACCTCATCGAGTTCGACGAACGCTTTCTGCTGTGGCGCGGCCGTCACATACGCATGGTCGAGCGAATGATCGGCCAGAAGCGCGGCACGGGTGGCTCCGTGGGAGCGCGCTATCTCGAAGGAACGCTGGCCCAACGCTTCTTCCCAGAACTTTGGGCGGTCCGCACCTATCTGGGCGAGGGAAGCTACGCGTGACGGAAATTGCGGTGGACACTTCGCGACGCGCCCACGACCTGCGGGCGGAGTTTCCAATCCTTGCAAACTCCACTTATCTGGTCAGCCACTCGATGGGCGCGGCGCCGCTGGGCGCGCGAAGCGCGCTCGAGACTTACTGGGAAGAATGGGCCGCCGACGGACCCGAGGCGTGGGAACGGTGGCTGCCGCGGATCGCCGAGATCGCCGACGGCATCGGCGCGATCGTCGGAGCGCCCGCGGGCTCGGTATTTTTGGGTCCGAACGTCTCGGTGCTGCAAGCCGCGATCGCGAGCTGCATCGATTTTCGCACACCACGTAACGAAGTCGTCTACGAAGCGCTGCAATTCCCGTCGCTGACGTACGTGTGGCGCGAATGGGAACGGTTCGGAGCGGTCGTGCGCGTCGTTAAGTCCGACGACGGCCGCACCGTTCCCACCGAGCGGATCGTCGCGACGATCACGGAAAAGACGGCGATCGCCGTCATCTCGCACGCGTATTACGTCTCCGCGGCGCTCGCCGACGTCGGCGCGATTCAAGCGCATTGCCGCAAGGTCGGCGCGCTGCTCTGCGTCGACGCCTATCAAACGACGGGCGTCTACCCGTACAGCGTCACCGAACTGGATCTCGATATCGCAACGGGAGGATCGCACAAGTGGCTGTGCGGCGGACCGGGATGCGCGTGGATCTTCGTCAAGCCGTCGCTGACGGAGACCTTTCGTCCGGCGATTACGGGATGGATGGCGCACGCGCGCCCGTTCGCTTTCGAACCCGCTCCCGTCGTCCACTCCCCCTCGATGTACCGTTTCGGCCACGGCACGCCCACCATTCCGGGTTACGTCGTCGCCGCTCCGGGACATGAAATGATCGCATCGATCGGCGTTCCGAAGATCCGCGAACATAACGTGCGACTGACGGACCAGATCGTGAGCATGGCGTTCGAACGTAAGCTGCGGGTCAACTCTCCACTCGAAGCCGATCGCCGCACCGGCTGGATCGCGGTCGACTTCGAAGGTGCGGCGGAGGCGTCGCGCCGACTGGTCGCGGCGCGCGTGTTCATCGACTACCGGCCAGGCTGCGGCATCCGGATCGGTCCGCACTTCTACACGACCGCCGAAGAAATCGGCGCCTTCTTCCGCAAACTTGACGCGATTCGCGCAAAAATCTAAAAGCCACTCGGGGTATGCCGCCCTCGCTTTTTCTCAGATTAATCGCTCGGGCAGCATACCCGCTCGTGGCTTTGCTGAGCAACCCTTCTCACCCGTGACGAGGTCATCCTGAGGGTGGACGCGACCTCGATGATCGTCGACCATACCAGAATTGGCGCCGCGTTCCGGCGCCTTTCGATTCCGGTTGCCGTGCAGATGCTGGGCGATCAGCTGCTTGGCGTCGTCGACACGATCGCGATCGGGAGCCTCGGCGTCGTCGCCTTGGCCGGCGCTACCGCGGCAAATACGCTCTTCCTTGCGATCGTGTTCGCCGCATCTGGTTTCCTGAGCGGCACCTCGATCGTCGCTGCCCAGCGCATCGGCTCGCACGATCTCGACGGCTTCGCGCGCACGGTTCGGGCCGGCGCGATCGTGCCGCTGCTCGTCGGAGCGCTCTGCTTTGCGGCGAGCCTCATCGGTTCGAACGATGCGATCCGCTGGATGGTGGGCGCACTGCCGAGCGCGCACGCAAGCGCGGCGTATTTGGTGCTGCGCTGCGCATCGATCGTGCCGATCGCGATCTCCGGCACGCTGATCTTCGGGTTGGCGGCAGCCGGAAACCGGCAACTCGGAGTACTCGTGCTCCTCGTCGTGAATCTCGTTCACATTCCGCTGCTGCTGATGCTCGGCTTGGGCTGGTGGACGCATCACCCGTTCGGCATCGTCGGCGCGGGCGTCTCGTCGCTGCTCTCAGAAACGATCGCCGCGCTGTATGCGATCGTCTACGTCGCACGTCGCCCGAACTATCGCATCTTTTCGGAGTTGGGGATCTCGTGGCCGCTCGCACAACGCTGCGCCCTGCTCGGGTTGCCCGAAGCCATATTCTTGCTCGGCGTCCTGGCGCCCGACATCTTCATCGTCGCGATGCTCGCGCCGCTGGGCGCGATCGCCGTCGCCGCATTCCGCGCACTCAACGTGGTTTCGGACTTGACGTTCGTCGTGCCCGGCCCATTGCAGAGCGCGACGCAAATCATCATCGGCCAGCGGCTCGGGGCGCGCGATCCCGCCGGCGCGCGCTGGTTCTTCGAGCGCGCCCGCCGATTTTCGTTCGTCACCACGACGTTGACCGGCGTCGCCACCGCGCTCTTGGCCTGGCCCCTGGCGTACGTCTTTACGTTGGACGCAACCGTGGCAACGATCGCCGCGCTGCCGCTGGCGCTCCATATGGTCACGCTGCCACTCAAGGGCTGGGCGATGATTTCGCTCGCGCCGATACGCGCCTCCGGCGACACCCGGTTTTCGATGACGGTCGGCATCCTCTGCAGCGCTTTAGTCATTCCGCTAACGTGGATCGGTATCGAGCGGCTACATATCGGACTCTACAGCGTTGCCGTCGCCTGGATCGTCGCCTGGACGGTGCGCGCTCTACTAACGCAATGGAAGCTGCGCGACGGAGCGTGGATGCGGCGCGCTCCGCTCGCCGCTTAGGGAGGTTCCCCGCAGGGCGGGTTTTCTTCGGCGCTTGCCTAACCGCCGCGTTATGGCGTTCACCGAAGGCTTCATCTCGGAGCTCGTCGGACGGCCGGCGACGATCGACGACCTGCCGATCGGTAAGGTCGCCGATTTCGTGGTGGGCAAGCCGGACGCCGTGTTTCCGCAAGTCGACGGTCTGGTCATCAAGACGAAGCAAGGGCTTCGCTTCGCTCCGATCGATACCGTCGCCGACGTCGATCGTAACGGAAACGTAGCGCTCACGATCGCGCCGACCCAAGCCGCTCCGCCCGAACAAGAGCAGCTTTATCTCGTCGCAGACCTGCTCGACAAGCAGATCGTCGACGTCGACGGCCGCAAGGTGGTCCGGATCAACGATATCGAGGTCGCGAATGCCGGCGGCCGGCTGCGCGTCGTGGCGGCCGACGTCGGTTTTGCCGGCCTGCTTCGCCGTCTCGGTCTGCGCTCGTTCGGTAAGCGCTGGCTCTCGCGCATCGGAAACGTTCCACGCTCGATGATCGCGTGGGACTCAGTCGCGCCGATCCGAGAAGTCAATCCATCGCAGGTGCGGCTATCGGTCAAAGAGAGCCGCCTCGCGCGGCTGCACCCCTCCGAACTCGCCGAGATCATCGGCGACCTCTCGTCGCGCGAAGCCGTCGCGGTCGTCAAGCAACTCGACGACGAGACCGCAGCCGACGCGTTCGAACATCTCGACACCGAGACGCGCAAGAACCTGATCGAGGATATCGGCACGGAACGCGCCGCCGACATCATCGAAGAGATGGACGCCGACGACGCGGCCGATCTGCTCGCCGAGCTTCCGGAGGAGCAACAATCGGAGCTACTCGCGGAGATGAGTGCCTACACGGCCGGCGAGCTGCGCGAGCTCGTCAAGTATCCGGAGGACACGGCCGGCGGGATGATGACGACCGATTACGTCTGGATCTACCCGCACCGGACGACCGAGGCGACCATTCGCAAGATCCGCGAGATCGGACCCGAGTCGGAGTTCATCTACTACCTCTACGTCCTCGACAAAGAAGACCATCTGCTGGGCGCGCTCTCGCTGCGTACGCTGCTGCTCGCCCTTCCCACGGCGTTCATCGACCGGATCATGGAGACCGATTTGGTGACGGTCGCGCCGAACGCGCCCGCCGTCGACGTCGCCTCGACGATAGCGAAATACGATCTGTTGGCGCTTCCCGTCGTCGACGACGCAGGCAAAATGCTGGGGATCGTCACGGTTGACGACGCGATCGATGCGATCATGCCCGACGATCTCGCTAAAAAGCTGCCGCATCTGCGCGCGCGACATCACTCACATCACGGCGTGACGTGACGCCCGAGGCGATCGTCGAGTTCACGGAGGCTCTTGCGCGCATCGCCGCATCGGGTGGAGGTCCCAAGGCACTCGCCTCGCACTTAGCCCAAGCCGTCGGCGGCGGCGTGCTTCTCGAGGACGCCGAGTGGCGACATCTCGTGGCAGCCGGACCAGGTCCGGTTCCTGCGAGCGCTCGTGGAACGGTCGAATCCGGCGCACCCGGCAAGGCGTTGCGCGTAACCGGCGGCAACCTTCACGTCGGGTGGCTCTCGCTATTTGGCGGAAACTCTGCGGCCGATGCGCACGTGTTGTTGCGTCTGACTGCGGCCGTCATCGGAGTCGAGCTCGCACGCGACGTCGCGAGCACTCGCGAACGAAGGTACGATTTCTGGGAGGCGCTTCTTGCGGGAGCGTTTCACGACGCGGCGACCGCGCGTGAGGACGCCGCCGCGCGCGGCATCGCGCCGGCCGCGTCGTACTTGACGGTCGCGCTCGAGGCCGAGGGCGCGGGCGAGGAGGGCCGTCCGGCGGATCCCGGCGGCCTGCGCGCGCTCGTTACGGAAGCCTTTCGGTGCGCCGACTCCGACGTCGGATTGCTGGAGAGCGGCGTGGCGCTTCTGGTCTTCATTCCCGCGGCGCGTGCAGTCGATGCGAGCAACGCGAAGACCGCGGCGAGCTTGCTCCCGAAGACCGCCGCGCGCCGGATGCCGCAGGTGCGAATCTCCGGCGGCGTCGGGACGGTGGAAGCGCTGCTGGCGCTATCGCGAAGTGCCGACGCCGCGAAGGCCGCGCTCGCCATCGGCCGGCGCGTTCACGGAAGCGGCCGAGTCGCGTCGTACGACGAGCTCGGTGCCTATCCGCTCCTCTACGAGGGCGCCGACGTGCAGCGGCTGCGCGGCTTCGCATCGGAAGCGTTGACGCCGTTGCGGCGTTACGACGATAAACACCAGACGGAACTGGAACGAACCCTCAAGATCTACTTCAAGCTGGGACAGAACGTGAAGACGGCCGCGGCGGCGCTGAACGTGCATCGCCATACCGTCTTCTACCGGCTTCGGCAGATCGCCGAGATCTGCGCGCGGTCGCTGGAAAGTCCGCACGATCAACTCACACTTCGTTTGGCGGTAGCAATCGATGAACTCCACGACTCGACCTGAATCGCGGCGGCCTTCCGCCAAGCGGGACGTCCTCAAACTCGCTCGCGAGCACAACGTTCGCTTCATCCGTCTGGTCTTCGCCGACATCTTCGGCGTGAGCAAGAACGTCTCCATTCCGGTCGATCTGCTCGAGTCCGCGCTCGATGCGCGCATCACGTTCGACGGCGGATCGATCGACGGATTCGTCAGAGGCGAAGAGCTCGATATGCTGCTGCATCCGGATCCCTCGACGTTTGCGATCTATCCCTGGCGCGCGGCTCCGAACGGATGCGAGGCCCGCCTAATCTGCGACATCGCGATGCCGGATGGTTCGCCCTTCGAAGGCTGTCCGCGCACGACGCTGCGGCGCGCGATCGAGAGCGCTTCGGCACTGAGCGGCCAGCGCATCGCGCTGGAGCTCGAGTTCTACCTCTTCGAACAGAGGAACGGCGACGCGCTATCGACCGCAACGTCGGACGTCGGTTCCTACTTCGATTTCTCGGCGAACGATCGTGGCGAAGAGGCGCGCAATGCGATAGTCGCGGCGCTGCGCGAAATGGGCGTACCGATCGCGTCGGCGCATCACGAGCACGGCGCCGGGCAGCACGAGCTCGACATCGCACACGACGATCCACTGGCCGCCGCCGATCACGCGCTTACGCTGCGCACGATCGCCAAGCACGTCGCGGCGGATTTCGGACTCGACGCCACGTTCATGCCCAAACCGCTGGAGAATCGGGCCGGGAGCGGTCTCCACGCCGATTTCCGCTTGCCCGAAGACGCCGACCAAGAGACGGCGCTCTATGTGGTAGGCGGACTGCTCGCGCACGCGCCCGCCACGACGGCCATCTGCAACCCGACCGTCAACTCGTACAAGCGTCTCGTCGCGGCGTGGGACGCACCGATCTACACGGTGTGGTCCGAGCGCAGCGCCAACGCGCTCGTGCGCGTTCCACCGGGGCACTCACCGCCGCGCATCGAAATGCGCAGCCCCGATCCGGCCTGCAATCCGTACCTGGCGCTCGCGGTTTTGATCGGCGCCGCGAACGACGGCGTCGTGCGGCGCACGCTGCCGGGACCGGCGTTCGTCGGCTCCACGTACGACCTGACCGGCGCGGAGCGGCGCGAGGGCGGCATCGGCACGCTTCCGAAGTCGCTGCGGCAAGCGATCGCGGAACTCGATGACGATCCGATCGTGCGCGCGGTTCTCGGCGATCATCTGTATCATGCGTTCCGCGATGCTAAGCTCGAAGAGTACGAACGCTATCGCCGGGCCGTCCATCCGTGGGAGCGCGAGCAGTACCTGCGACTATACTAGTGAGCCTGAGGGACCCCTAATGCAGCGGCTTCGCGTCTGAGGAGGCGCCAGGCGTGTTCGACGTCGTCGCGTCGCGTCCGCAGGTTGCCGATCGCGAGGCGAATGGCGTACCGGCCATCGAGCTTGGTGTGGGAGATGAAGATTTCGCCGGTTGCGTTGACGGCGTGCAGCAGCGCTTGGTTGAGGGCGTCGAGCCGGGCCACGCCGAGGCCGGGCGGCGCGTAGCGGAAACAGACGACCGACAGCGGGTGCGGCGCGAGGACCTCCCAATCCGGCTCGTCGCGGATCCAAGCCGCGAACTCCTGCGCGAGCGCAATGTGCATGCGCAGTCGCGCGCGAATGCCCTCCGCGCCGAAATGGCGCAGCACGAACCAAAGCTTGAGTGCGCGAAATCGCCGCCCCAGCTGCAAGCCGTAGTCCATATAGTTGATCGCATCCGCTTCGGGCGTGGTGAGATACTCCGGCACGATACTAAAGGCGCGGCGCACGACCGACTCGTCTTTGACGAAGAGCGCCGAACAGTCCATAGGAACGAACATCCATTTGTGCGGATTGACGACCAGCGAGTCGGCCAGCTCCACGCCGTCGAGTAGGCCCCGAAATTCCGGAACGATCGCGGCGATCCCGGCATACGCCGCGTCTACGTGGAGCCATATTCCCTTCTCTCGCGCGATTTCCGCAAGCGCGGGCACCGGGTCGCTCGAAGTCGTGGACGTCGTTCCGACCGTCGCGACGATCGCGAGCGGACGCATTTTGGCGCGGAGATCGGATTCGATCCTTTCGCGGAGTGCGTCGGCTCGCATGCGAAACGCGTCGTCGCAGGCGATGCGCACGACGTTTTGCCGCCCGACTCCGAGCGCGATCGCGGCCTTCTCGACGTGTGAATGCGTCTCGTCCGTAACGTAGATGCGAAGCGGCGGGAGATCGCGGCCGGTCATGCCTTCCTCGCGAATCTTCAGGCCCAGCGCTTCGCGCGCGGCAGCCAGCGCGGTAAAGCCGGCGATCGAGGCGGTGTCGTAGATGATGCCCGTCCAGTCGCGCGGCACTCCGAGAAGCTGCCCGAGCCAACGCATCGTCACTTCCTCGAGCTCCGTCGCGGCAGGCGACGTGCGCCACAGCATCGCCTTGACGTCGAGCGTTGCAGCCAAGGCCTCTGCGGCAATCGCCGCGGGCGCCGCGCTCGTGGCAAAGTAAGCAAAGAATCGAGGGTGATTCCAGTGGGTCGTGCCGGGAACGATGATCCGATCGAAATCGGCCAGAATCCGCTCGAACGGCTCGCCGTTCTCTGGAGCGTGCGAAGGGAGCGCCGCAGCGATCTCGCCGGGCTTGACGCCGGGCATGACGCGATACGCCTGTGGGTTCTCGAAATAGTGCGCGATCCACGTGCCGACGCGATCGAAGTCGTCGCGCAGCGAGCCGCTACCATCCATGCTTGGAGTGTTAGCGCCTTAGGCGGAGAAGGCCCCTACCATGAAGTACCGGACGTACCCGAACAGCGACGTAAGCGTAAGCGAGATCGGCTTCGGTCTCTGGACTACCTCGACCGGTTGGTGGGGCGAAAAGACCGACGACGACGCGGTTGCGATGCTGCGCGCGGCCGCCGATCTGGGCATCACGCTCTTCGATGCAGCCGACACTTACGGCAACGGTCGCAGTGAAGAACAACTCGCCGCGGCGTTCGCAGATCGACGCGAGCGCGTCATTTATGCGACTAAGTTCGGTTACGACTTCTCCGGCGACGAGCCGCGGCGACGCGGACAATCGGAGCTGCCCCACGATTTTTCGCCGGACTTCGTGCGCCGTGCGCTCGAGGCGTCGCTTCGCCGCCTGCGCACCGATTATATCGACATCTATCAGATGCACAACGCTCGAATGGCTCAGATCGAAGACGATGCGCTATGGGACCTGCTCGAGTCGTTCAAACGCGAGGGGAAGATCCGCTCGTACGGCGTCGCGCTCGGGCCGGCGATCGGGTGGCTCTACGAAGGCGTCGATGCGGTGCGCCGGCGCAACGTGACGAGCCTCCAGATCATTTGGAACATGCTCGAACAGTATCCGGGGAACGAGCAGATCCGTGCCGCTTACGATTCGAATGCCGACACCGGGTACATGATTCGCGTTCCGCACTCCAGCGGCATGCTGGAAGGACACTACACGGCCGATACGACGTTTCCAAAAAACGATCATCGTCGCCATCGGCCACGCGAATGGTTGATCAACGGCATCCAAAAAGTCGAGCAGCTGCGTTTCCTCGAGCGGCCGAATCGAACGGTCGGTCAGGCGGCGATCGCGTGGCTTCTCGCCGAACCGCGCGTCATGACCGTCTTGCCCAACATCTACGACGGCGAGCAGCTGCGCGAGTTCGCGGCCGCGTCTGACTCGCCGCCGCTCGACCGCGACGAACTCGCGCGCGTCGCGTCGCTTTACAAACAAAACTTCGGCACCGAGGAGCCTCCGATGGCCTTCAAGGGCACGATGTCGAGAGATGAGGTCGTCGTATGAAACTCGAGCACGTCAGCACGCACCATGCGCCGCAACCGATCGGCCCCTACAGCCAGGCGGTCGTCGTTGGGAACGAACTCTACTGCAGCGGCCAAATCCCGATCGATCCGACGACCGGCGAACTCGTCGACGGCGACGCCGGCGCACAGACCGAACGCGTCATCGAAAATCTCGGCGCCGTCCTCTGCGCAGCCGGCTACGAGTTCGCCAACGTCGTGAAGACGACGGTCTTCCTCGTCGACATGAAGGACTTCCCCGCGGTCAATAAAGTGTACGAAAGATATTTCGGCATGTACAAACCGGCGCGCTCGACCGTGGCGGTCGCGGCGCTCCCGCGCGGCGCACGCGTAGAGATAGACTTAATAGCTCGGGATTGAAACAGCGATGTGGTTCTGATTTATTTCAGATCGAGGAGCCGAGGGTCGAAGTTTACTACGGTAAATGAGGCCCGAGGCGACAAAGAGCTGGGATAAATCAGGACCACATCATTGAGGGGCTGTGAGCGGAGCGCCGCTTGATAGCCGCGCGGACTCCTCCTTCGCGATTGCGGCAACGTCCGGATCGAGGGACGTTTCGGCGGCCTTGAGCTGCTCGAGCGCGAGCGCCTTCTGTCCTTGGGCCGCATAGGCGCGCGCAAGCAGATAGCGCACGCGACCGTCGTACGGCGCCGCGGCCACACCCTTGAGAAGCGCCGACTGCGCGAGCGGATAGAGCCCATTGTGCTCGTAGTCGATCCCGAGGTTGATGTATGACTCGGGTACGAACGGATTGACCGCGATGGCCTGAACGTAGTACGCCACCGCGCGCTTCCAGTCGCCGCGCAGGTCGGCGAGATAGCCGAAGTTGACGATCGCTTCGGGGCGCTCCGGTTCTAAACGATGCGCCTTTTGAAACGTGTCGAGCGCCTCACCAGACGATCCGGCTTGAATTCGCGCGACGCCGAGGTTGTCGAGACAGGCGTAGTTCGTCGGATCGATGTTCAGGCAGTCGCCGAGGTAGTGAATCGCGGTTGCGTAATCGTGCAGATCCAGGTACGCCATCGCGACGCCGTTGAGCGCCGCAATCGAGGTTGCGTCGCTATCGAGGGCGCGGCGAAAATAG
Organism: Vulcanimicrobiota bacterium; assembly: GCA_963759245.1. Taxonomy (GTDB): domain Bacteria; phylum Vulcanimicrobiota; class Vulcanimicrobiia; order Vulcanimicrobiales; family Vulcanimicrobiaceae; genus Cybelea. The sequence continues at coordinate 2,099,971 of CAVWYN010000003.1, forward strand.
AGGATCGCAGCATTCGCCTGATGCAGCGTCTGAAAAATTTCGCCGAGCTCTTCCTGCGTATTGGAGTCGGTCGGCTCGGCGCGGGCGGCACGCTCCATCTCCTGCTGATACTTGGGAAAGTCGCCTTTCCGCAGATGGAGAAGCACGAGATCGCGAATCGAATCGGTCCCCGGAAGCGCGCTTTCGAACTGCGAGATCGCCTCGTCGACGCGGTTCTCGGTCGCATACACGACGCCCAGCCGGTTATGCGTCTCTTTATCGCGCGGGCTTCGCGCGAGGATCTGCTTGTAGGTCGCCTCCGCTCGATCGAACCGTCCCTGCCGATAGTAGAGGTCGCCCAGGAATCGGGCCGCCTCGTCGGCATTGGGATGCGATGCGACGAAGTCGGCGAGCTGAGTGACCGCCCGGTCCATCTGCCCGGCGGCGATTAGCTCGCGCGCGTATGTGATCGCGGCTTGCTGATCGGCGGTCGCGTGGGCCTCGGCCGGAATGATGACGGTCGGGTCCATCTGGGCGTCGGCGGGAAGGCTGCGAATCGCCGACATCGGAAGGGCGACCAGAGCGAGAAGCAAGAGCGCGCATCGGGTCATGGCGGGATACCTCATCCTCAGTATAGCGCACTCCCCGCGCAAGGCGTGACCGACCGGTTACGCGCTAGTTTCCCCTGACTTACCGGACGAGCGGCAGAACGTTGCTGGGCGTCAGCGGATAGAAGGCCATCGCTACCACGGCGACGGCGCAGATGCCGGCGCTCATCCAGGCGAGCGGCACGAACGGCCGGAAGTCGCGGGGCTGCTTGCCTTCGGGACGTTCGTACATCGTTCGAATCACTTTCGCGTAGGCATACAGCGAGATGGCCGTTCCGAGAATGAGCAGCGCAGCTAGCCACACGTACCCGCTCGAGATGCTCGTCGCCAGGATCAGGATCTTTCCGAGAAATCCGGCGGTCGGCGGTAGTCCGGCCAAGGCAAGCAAGAAGACGGTCATGGCGGCTGCCAACCACGGCCGCCGCTGCCCCAACCCGCGGTACGTGCTCAGCTGCGACCCCTCTTCCGAGTCGCCCGAGATCGACGCGGCCACCGCGAACGCTCCGAGATTCATGAACGCGTACGCGGCGAGATAATACAGCGCGTAGCGCAGGCCGAGCGGCGTGCTGCCGGCGAGCGCGACGAGAATGTAGCCGACTTGCGCGATCCCCGAGTAGCCCAACAATCGCTTGAGGTCTTGCTGCGCGAGCATACCGACGTTGCCGGCGATCATAGAGATCCCGGCGACGATCCAGACCGGGAGCAAGAGCCTTGCGCCGATCGCCGACGGAAGCGCGGCATAGATGAATCTAGCGAAGACCGCAAGCGTCCCCGCTTTCGTTGCGACGCTCATGAACGCCGTCACCGGGAGCGGCGCACCCTCGAAGACGTCCGGCGTCCACGTGTGGAACGGCACGAGACTGAGTTTGAAGACGAGTCCGATCAGGAACATGCCGGCGCCGGTCCAAAAGAGCGGATTGCCCGCGAGCGCGGGATTGACGAAATCGGCGAGCGCGACGCTTCCGGTGGCTCCGAATAGGAGCGCCGAGCCGAAGAGCAGGAAGCCGGTCGCGGTCGAGCTTAGGATCAAATACTTGAGCGCCGACTCGCGCGCAGTCTTTCGATCGGCCGCCGCGCAGAGCGCGTAGAGACCGAGCGAGAGCAACTCGAGTCCGAGAAAGATCATCAAGAGATTCGCGGCCCCGGCCATCAGCATCGCGCCGCACGCACTCCACAACATGATCGCCGTCGTACCGGCAATCCGTTGCGCTGGTTCGCTCGCGGCGTAGAGTATTAACGAGCCGGCCGCCGCGACCAAAATGATCTCTTGAAAGACGGTCGCGAAGCCGCCGGTCATGAAGCCGCCGAAGAACGCGTTGTGATCGTGGCCGAACTGCCGAGCCGCGAGAATGCCGGCGACGAGGACCCCGAGCAGCGCGATCGCGATCGATAGATAGCGCCGCTCCCGCCGGCTTGAGAATAGATCGACGACCAGCACGAACAAGGCCGCAACCGCCACCACGGTGACGGGCAGTATCGCCGACCAATCGGCACGGGTGAAGGGAGCCGTCACGGCACGCGCGCCGCCTGAACGGCAGTCGCCGCATTTGACAGGATCGGTTTGGGATAGACGCCCACGATCAGCAACGCGGCGAGCAGCGGCGCAACCGCAAGACCCTCGAGCAGCGTGAGGTCGGCGCGCACCGGGACGTCCGGCACGACCGGCCCGTTCATCACGTCCTGATACAGACGAAGCATGTACGCCGACGCGAGGACGATCGCTATCAGCGCCACGATAATCGGCCAAACGTAACCGGCTTGATAGACTCCGATCAGAATGATCAGCTCTCCGACGAACCCGGCGAGGCCGGGAAGTCCCAAGGCCGCGAGCGCGGCGATGCAGAGCGCGCCGGCGAGGCGCGGATTCTTCCACCCCAGGCCTCCGAGCCGCAGCAGCGAGCGCGTCTCTTCGCGCTCTTCGACGTAGCCGAGCACCAAGAACAGCGCCGCCGAGAAGAGCCCGTGCGCGACGATGTAGACCAACGCGCCTTCGAGGGCGATGGGATTCCCCGAAGCAACCGCGATGACGATGAGGCCCAGATGCGAAAGCGACGAGTAGGCGACGAGGCGTTTCGCATCGGTTTGCACGAGCGCGATCACGGCGCCGTAGATCAGTGAGATCGCGCCGAGCACCATCAGCGGCGCCGCGTAGGCGTGCACGTATTCCGGCATCACGGCCAGCGCGATGGCGATGAATCCGTACAGCCCCGCCTTGGACTGCACTCCCGAAACGACGGCGACCATCGGCGGGGGCAGGCTGCCGTACGTCGGCGGCATCCACGTATGGAGCGGCCACACCGGCGTCTTCACCAGGAACGCGAAGGCGAAGCCCGCGTAGATCCAGGGTGCCCAGCCGCCCACCAAGTGCGCGCCGCTTCGCCCGATGACGTCCGTCGAACCGTAGATCACTCCGAACGCCGCGGTCGCGAGCAGCAGCGTTAAGCCGCCGGCAAAGTTATAGATGAAATAGCGCCACGCCGTAACGGGATGCTCGCCCCAGCCGATCAGCCCGAAGAAGACCGGGATCAGCATGAGGTCCCAGAAGAGCGCGAGAACCAAGAGGTCGCGCGCGAGGAAGAGGCCGAGCATCGTCCCCTCCAACATGAGCATGAGCGCCACGAAATCGCGCGTGCGCGCGACGCGAGTGGCGGCGATCGCGCACGCCGTGGAGACCGCGAGCAACAGCGCGATCCAAAATGAGATCGGCGTCGCCCCGAAATGGAACGCCGATTGAAACGGGCGCGCGAGCCAGCGGAAGCTCCACTCGCCCGTACCGGCTGCCAATAGCGTGGCAAACGTCGCGGCGGCGACGACCGTACCGATCGCGCGCGAGAGCGCACGGTCATCGCGAGGTAGAGCAAAGAGCAGCCCGCCCGCAGCGATGGGAAGCAAGATCGTCACGAGCACGATCATTAGCGCGTCGCTCCCGCGAAGGCGTAGTAAACGATGAAGCACGCCGCGCCGAACACGAGAATCAACGCGTAGGCTCGCAGCAACCCGGTCTGAAACGATCGAACCACGGCGCCGAGCCACCGCGCCCAAAAAACGAGGTCGCGCACGGCGCCGTCGAGCACGCGCGGATCGAGCACGCGGCCCGCGAACTCTCCGAGCAGCTGTGCGAGCCGCACGAGGAGAAGATCGATCGCCGCATCCACGTAGAAGAGATTCGTCAGGACTGCCGGCATGCGGATGCTTTCGCTTCGCAGGCGCTCGACGGCGTTCGCTTGCGCGGCGCGCGTGGCGTAGCGCTGCCACGCGATCGCGAAGCCTGCAACGACGATCGCGAACACGATCGCCGAGGTCACGCCCTCCGAGACCGCGGGCGCGGCGACGCCCGAAAGCGCCGTTAGTTGCTGTCCGAAGAGCGGTGCGAAGAACCGCGCCCACGGCGAGTTTTCGCCGCCGAACAGCAACGCCGCGCCGATCGCAACGCTCGGCACGACCAAAATCGCTACCGGCGCGTTCATGATCCACGCCGGCGCGCCGTGCTGCGCGTCGTGCCCGTTCGCAGCAGTGCCCGTGACCTGGACGCGGCTCATTCCGAGTTCGGCCGGATCGACGTCACCGCGGTACTCGCCCAGAAATGCGACGAAGAGCATACGGAACATGTAGTAGGCGGTGATGCCCGCAGTGAGGATTCCCAGCGCGTAGAGCCAAGGATGGCCGTGCTGCAACGCGCCGTAGATGACCTGATCCTTCGAAAAGAACCCGCTGAATCCGGGCACGCCGCAGATCGAGAGCACGGCGGTTAGCATCACCCAGAAGGCGAACGGCATTCTCCTCCACAGGCCGCCCATGCGACGCACGTCCTGCTCGTTGGAGAGCGCGTGAATTACGAGGCCCGCACCTAGGAACAACTGTGCCTTGAAGAACGCGTGCGTGAAGAAGTGGGCGATGCCGCCCTCGTAGGCTCCGACGCCGACGCCCATGATCATGTAACCGATCTGCGACATCGTCGAATAGGCCAGAATCCGTTTGATGTCCCATTGCGCGGTCCCGAGAATGGCCCCAACCAGCGCGGTGAGCCCCCCGATCGAGCCGGCCAGCAGTTGCGCGCCGGCACTGTGATTCCAAAGCGGCGCGCAGCGGGCGACTAGATACACGCCCGCCGTTACCATCGTGGCCGCGTGGATCAGTGCCGACACCGGCGTGGGCCCTTCCATCGCGTCCGGCAGCCAGGTATGCAGCGGAACTTGAGCCGACTTCGCCGCGGCGCCGATGAACAGCGCAAGGCAGATCGCGAAGAGCAGGGCGCCGCCATAAGTCCCGGCGGCCGCGAAAGTGTCGCCGAAACCGATCGAGTGCGCGTTGGCGACGATTAGGAAGATCGCGAACATCATGCCGACGTCGCCGACGACGTTGATGACGAACGCCTTTCGGGCCGCGGCGACGGCCGAAGGACGGTCGAACCAAAAGCCGATTAGAAAGTACGATGCGAGACCGACGAGTCCCCAGCCGACGAGCAGCCCAACGAAGTTGTCGGAGAGCACCAGCGTCAGCATCGCGAACACGAAGAAGCTCATGTACGCGAAGAATCGCGCGAACGCGCGATCGCCGTCCATGTAACCGATCGAATAGAAGACGATCAGAAAGCCGACGCCGGTGATGATGAACGTCCACAGCAACGAGAGCGGATCGAGCAAGAGCCCAAAGTCGAATCCGGGCATCCATGCGAAGAGCGGCTGATTCGCGCCCAGCCCGACCTTGACGCTTTGGGTCGCCGCGCCCCACGAAAGAACGGCAAGGACGAACGACGCCCCGACGAGCGCGGATGCGAGCCATCCGGCGAGCGAGCGGAGCTGCGGTCCAAACGCCCAGCAAACCACGCCGCCGGCGAGCGGCAGCAGCCACAGCGTCAACAGCAGCGGGTACGTACCGCTCACCCCCAGGGAATGATGGATCATTCCGGCATCATCCGCGGAGCGTCCTCACGTCGTCGACGTCGACGAATCGTTCCGGACGGAACGTGCTGACGATGATCGCCAAGCCGATGGCGGCTTCCGCGGCGGCCACGGTGATCACGAGGAACGCGAAGATCTGACCGGCATTCTGCAGCCACGCGCGCGCAAACGCGATCAACAGCACGTTTGCGGCGTTGAACATCAGCTCGATGCTCATCAGCATGATCAGGGGATTCCTGCGCACGACGACGCCGACCACGCCGATGAAGAACATCACGGACGCGAGGGCGACGTAGTCGCCGATTGGTACCGGCATCACCCCTCCCCCTCGCGCAGTATGGCTTCGCGCATCTCGCGCTGGACCTTCGCCTCATCCCGCGCCGACGGCTCGCGCATCTGTTCGCCGCCCAGAGTGATCACGCCGATGACGGCGACCATCAAGATCAGCGCGGTGACTTCAAACGGCAGCAACTCAACGGTGAAGAGCGCTTTGCCGAAGTTCGCGATGCTGCCGAAGACGCCGGCCGTGCCGACGGGTCCGCTCGACGGCGCCGTCACGGCGGGACCGCCCGAAACGGCGAACATCAAGAAGCCGAGTGCGGCCAAGCCCAGGATGCCGGCCGGCAGCCAGATTCGCGGCAAGCGGTTCGGTCCCATGGCGAAGGGCGCGACGCCGCTGCTGAGCAGCGCGATGACGAAGACGAAGAGCACCAAGATCGCGCCCGAGTAAACGATGATCTGAATCACGGCCAAGAACTCGGCCGAGAGCGTGAGATAGAGGACCGCGAGCACCGCGAAATTGAGTAGTAACGCCACGACGCTGTACACCGCCTTGCGCGCCGTAATCGTCCAAACCGCGCTCGCGATAAGGATTATTCCCAAGAACCAAAACGCGATCATTGCGCTTTCGACGGTGGAAGCAGCGTGAGACCTTTGCGCTGTGTCTTGAGAACCTCGCCGCGCCACGTCGCGTCGTAACCGCGTTCGACGTCGGTCGTCGCCTTGATCTCGGCGACTCGGCCGAGATCGCCCGGGATTCCGCCCGGCCGCTCGTTCGGCGAGGTGCCCACCCCCGCGTCGGGCGGCACGAGTAGGCGATCCTTATCATATACGAACGAGCCGCGACGGTAATCCGCCATCTCGAAGCTCGGCGTCAGGACGATCGCATCGGTCGGACACGCCTCCTCGCACATTCCGCAGAAGATGCAGCGAAGCTCGTCGATCTCGTAGCGCGCCGCGTAGCGTTCGCCGGGCGAGCGCCGGTCGTCGGGCGAGTTTTCGGCGCCGATCACGGTGATTGCGTTGGCCGGGCAGACGCTCGAGCACAGCTCGCAACCGATACACCGTTCCTTGCCGTCGCCATAACGCCGAAGCTCGTGAAGGCCGTGAAAGCGCGGCGCGTGTTGCTTCTTTACCGACGGATATTGAATCGTCGGGCGCCGGCGGAACATGAAGCCGAACGTGATCGACAGTCCCTTGAGGATCGCTCCGACGTTGTACAGACGTTTTTGTGAAGCCATATCGCTCTCGAATTATCCCGTATACGCCACGATGATCGCGGTCACGATGAGGTTGAGCGTCGCTACCGGCAAGAGCACCTTCCAGCCAAACGCCATAAGTCGGTCGTAACGCAGGCGCGGCAGCGTCGCCCGCAGCCACATGTAGAAAAACATGAAACACGCAACCTTCAGGACGAACCATACCACGCCCGGTATCGCGGTCAGGCCGAACGGTGCATTCCAACCACCGAAAAAGAGCAGCGTCGCGATACACGATACGGTGAGCATGTTAACGTACTCGGCGATGAAAAACAGGCCGAAACGCAAGCCGGAGTACTCGGTGTGGAATCCCGCTACGAGCTCGGTTTCGGCCTCGACCAGGTCGAACGGCGCGCGGTTGGTTTCCGCTACCGCCGTGATGATGTAGATGACGAAGCCGATGAACTGCGGCAGGACGAACCACCATCGCATCTGCGCCTTCACGATCCCGTCGAGCGACGTCGTGCCGGCCAGAATCAGCACGCCGATTAACGAGAGCGCCATCGCCAGCTCGTAGCTGATCATTTGCGCCGTGGAACGCACGCTCCCGAGCAGCGGATACTTCGATCCCGACGCCCAGCCGCCCAAACAGATCCCGTATACTCCGAGCGAAGTTATCGCGAGGATCACGAGGATGCCCGCATTGACGTTGCCGATCGCCCACGTCCCGGATGACGATGCGCCGAACGGAATCACGGCGTAGACCGAAAACGCGGTCACCAGCGAGATGAACGGCGCGAGTTTGTAGAGGAGCCGGTCCGCCGTCTCGGGCGTAAGATCTTCCTTGAGCATCAGCTTGGCGGCGTCGGCCGCCGGCTGCAGCAGACCCCACGGGCCGACGCGGTTCGGACCCGGGCGGAGCTGCATCCAGCCCAGGATCTTGCGCTCCGCGAGCATCGCGTACGCGAACGAAGTGACGACGACGAAGAGCAGGATCGCCGATTTGATGAGGACGGCCAGCCACCAGGGCACGCTAGGGAACCCCTGAAGAAGGCGCTGCCCTCAGTTCCGCCAGCCAAGGATCGTGCTGCCAGGTGCCGCCCCCCGAAAGAATTTGCCATTGACGCCTCGGCTAGGGCGAAGCACGACGTCGGACCCAAAACGTTCGTCGCCGAACGTGAAGTCGGCCGGCGTTTTCGCGACGCTGGCCACCACGGAGCGTTCGATCTCTTCCGCCGACGGCATCGCCACGCCCATCTGGCCGGCGAGTCCCAACAACATCTCCAGGTCGGATAAGGCGAACTCGGGAGATTCCAACGACGAGTTGATGGGCAGGAGATCGCCGGCAAGATTCGTCGTCGTGCCGGATTTCTCGAACGCGCCCTTTGCCGGCAACACCAGCGTCGCCGCCTGCGCCGTCTCCGTCATGAAGAGCTCGCTGACGACCAGGAATTGAACGCGGCCGAGCGCCGCGGAGAACGCTTGCGGATCGGCGGCATTGCGAAGCGGATTCGCCCCGAAGATCGAGAGCGCGGCCAGGTCCCCGGCGCGCGCGCGCTCGAGCATCGCGCTTGTGTCGTCGCCGGCGGCCACCGGAACGTATCCGGGGCCGCTGCGCGGCAGCATGCCCATTGCCTCGGCGCCGCGCGAGTTGCCCTGCTCGCTCGTGATGAACGTCGAAAGCTCGGCCACGTCCGCAAAGGCTCGCGCGAAGCGCGCGCCGAGGTCCGGATCGACGCCGTCCCAAATCAGCGCGACGCGGGTGGCGTCGCCCGTCGCCGCACGCGCCTCTTGCGCGTCACGGCCCGCGACGAGCCGCGCACCGCGCGCGAGCACCGCCTTGTGCACCCGCAGCCACAAGACCGGAGCGCGCTCCTCCGGCGATTCGCCGGCGATCGCGATGACCTGCGCGCGATCGATCGCGGAGAGCGGAGCCGCGTGCACGCCGGGCGTCGCCTGGCGCTGCCGGCCGGCGCGCCAATCGAGATTGTGGACGCCTGCGCTGCGAAAAAGGTGTTGCAGCGCGAACGCCTCTTCATTCGTCAGCCTTCCGCCGCCGATCGCACCGACGCTCGCCGGTCCGTGCGCGGCAAGCGCGTTCCGAATCGCTTTCGACCAAAGAATGAATGCATCGTCCCACCCGATCTGAACGAGGCCGGTGCCCTTGCGATAGAGCGGCTGGGTCAGGCGCTCGGGCGATTCGTAGAACCCGACGTTGTAACGCCCCCGGTCGCACAGCCAGCCGTCGGAGATCTCGTCGTTCTCGACGAGCATCGTGCGTAGCAGCTTCCCGTAGCGCACGTCGGCGAATTGTTGACAGCCGACCGCGCACTGCGTGCAGCTCGTTTGCGTGCGCTGCAGATCCCAAGGGCGCGACTTGAAGCGATACGTCTTCGACGTCAGGGCTCCAACGGGACAGATTTCCGTGACGTTGCCGGTGAAATTATGGCGGTACGGCACGCCCGTCGCCGTCGCGATGATGTCGCGCGCGCCGCGATCCTTGACGACGAGCTGACGCTCGCCCGCGATGATGTCGTCGAAGCGCACGCAGCGCTGACAGACGATGCAGCGTTCCTCGTCGAGCACGATCGTCGGACCGAGGTCCACGGCCTTCGGCTTGGACGTCTTTGGATCGGCGACGTCGGAGGTGCCGCGCGCATACGCCATCGCGTAGTCTTGCAAGTCGCATTCGCCGCCTTTGTCGCAGATCGGACAGTCCAGCGGGTGGTTCACCAAGAAGAGCTCGAGAACGACCGCGCGCGCCGCCTCCACTCGCTCGCCGCACGTCCGAACCACCATTCCGTCGGTCGCGCCGGTGTTGCAGGCGATCTGCAACTTCGGCATGCCTTCGATCTCGACCATGCAAATGCGGCAGAGCCCCGCGGGCCCCAGTTTGCTATGGTAGCAGTAGATGGGAATCTCTTGCCTGACGGTTTTCGCGGCCTCGACGAGCAACGTGCCCTTGGGGACCGTCACCGGCACGCCGTCGATCGTAATGTTCACGAGATCTTGGCTCGGCGACAACAACGGTGCACTCATACGACCTGCTCCGCCGGCGCGTCGACGATCCGCGACTTGAACTGCTCGGGAAAACGAAGCATGACCGACTTCAAGAACGGCTCGATCGAGTCGCCCAGCGCGCATAGATTCAGACCGGTGATCGAGCTCGAAACGCGCAACAACATCTCGTAATCGCCCGGAACTCCGCGCCGGTGAACGAGCCGTTCGAGGACGCGCTCCATCCAACTGCTGCCCTCGCGACACGGCGTGCATTGACCGCACGACTCATGCGCGAAGAAGCGCACGAGATTGTAGGCCGCCTTCACGAAATCCGTCGTGTCGTCGAATACGACGAAGCCACCTGAGCCGAGCATCGAACCGGCCTTCGTCATGCTCTCGTAGTCGTACGGCCAGTCCAAATGCTCATCGAAGATGCAGGCCGCCGATCCGCCGCCCGGCTGCACCGCCATGAACGCGCGCCCCGGCCGCAGCCCGCCGGCCAAGTCGATTATTTCGCGCACGGTCGTCCCCAAGGCAACCTCATAGTTGCCGGGATTACGCACGTGGCCGGAAACCGAGACGATCTTGTAGCCTTTGCTGCGCTCGGTGCCCACCGAAGCGAACCACTCCGCGCCGCGCTCGAGAATCGGGACGAGGTACGCGAGCGTCTCCACGTTATTGACGACGGTCGGCATCCCATAGAGTCCCACGACCGCAGGAAACGGCGGCTTCAGCCGGGGCTCGCCGCGCTTACCTTCAAGCGAGTTGAGCAGACCGGTCTCCTCGCCGCAGATGTATGCGCCGGCTCCGCGATGCACGGTCACTTCGAGATCGTAGCCGCTGCCGCAAACGTTCTTGCCGACACACCCCGCGTTGCGTGCCTCGTCGAGCGCCGCGCAGAATATCTCGTAGCCGCGCTCGAACTCGCCGCGGATATAGATGAACGCATGATGGCACGCTATGCCGTAGGCGCCGATCAACATTCCCTCGAGGACCAAGTGCGGGGTTTCCTCGAGCAGCATGTGATCCTTGAACGTGCCCGGCTCCGCCTCGTCGCAGTTGCAGACGAGGTAGCGCGGATGCTTATCCGCCGGCAAGAACGACCACTTCGCCCCGGTTGGAAATGCGGCGCCGCCGCGCCCGCGCAGGCCCGACTTTTTGACGATATCGAGGACGTCGGCGGGCTGCATCTCGCGCACGGCGCGCTCTAGCTGTTTGTAGCCGCCACGCTGACGATACGCGTCGATCCCGCGCATGTCGACCTCGCCGATCCCCGCGGTGAGAACTTTAGTGACCGGCATTGGCTTCTTCTACCGTCTCGGCGATCGCACGCGACTCGACGACCGCGCGCTCGTTCGTGCGTTCGAAGAAATAGACGTCGCGGCTGATAATGTGATCGAGCATGATCGTGCCGCTCGCATCGCCGATTCCGCCCGCGTTGTCGGGATCCGCGACGCGAACCGCGCCCGGCGACTTTCTCCCGCTCGCGATCTGCGAGTCCGCGGAAATCGCCCACGTGCGGCCGGGCGTCTCAGTCTGCGCCATGGGCGGCACTCCATACGTGCCCGCGCGTATCGCGTCGAGCATCGCGTCGACCTTTTGGGGCGTCAAATCGTAGACGAACTGGAGGTTGACCTCCATGCACGTCGCGCGGTCGCAGGCCGCGAGACACTCAACCTCTTCGTATGAGAAGAGGCCGTCGTCGGTGGTCTGCAGATGGCCGATCCCGAGCTTCTCACGAAAGTAGGCCATGATATCTTCCGCGCCGTTGATACTGCACGCGAGGCCGCGGCACACCTGCAGCATGTACTTTCCGACCGGCCTGCGATAGAGCAGCGTGTAGAACGAAACCGCCCCTTCGACTTCGGCCGGCGTGATTTCGAGCATAGCCGCCGTCGCGTTCGTCGCCTCCGGACTAACGAAGCCCTCGTGCCGCTGGAAGAGATGCATGATGGGAAGCAACGCCGAGCGCCTCTCTTCGTAGCGCGCGATGAGCTCGTCGCATTCCGGCTTGAGCCTCTGCAATAACGCTGGAAACTCTCTCTCTCGCTCGGTCATCGGTCTACCTCGCCGAAGACGGGATCCAGCGAACCGATCATCACGACGAGGTCCGCGATGAGGTTGCCGGGAGAGATGCCTTTGAGCGCCTGCAGGTTGTACATGCTCGGCGGGCGCGTGCGAATGCGGTACGGACGATTCTCGCCGGCGCTCACGACGTAGTAGCCGAGCTCGCCGCGCGGCGACTCGATCGATTGATACACGTCGCCCGGCGGCACGCGAAAGCCTTCGCTGATCAGTTTGAAGTGGTGGATCAGCGCCTCCATCGAGAGCGCGATCGTCTCTTTCGGCGGCAACGCTACCTTGGGATCGTCGATCATCACCGAGCCAGGTGTGTCCAGGCGCTTTCGAGCTTGCCGGACGATGCGCATCGATTGCTCCATCTCATCGAGCCGCACCAGAAAGCGCGCGTACGCGTCGCCCTGCGTGCGCGTCGGGACGTCGAAGTCGTACGTGTCGTATCCGGTATACGGAAAGGCCCTGCGCACGTCGTACGCGATGCCGCTGGCGCGCAGGCTCGGCCCGGTCACGTTCCATTGCACGGCATCTTCGGGGGTGAGGATGCCGACGTCGATCGTGCGATCTTGAAATATCGGATTGGCTTGCAGCAGACCGCGCAGCTCGCGCATTCGTCCGGGAAATTTTTCGATCAGCGCGTCGAGCTTGGCCAGATAGCCGTCGGGGAGGTCGCCGTTGAGACCGCCGACGCGCATGTAGTTGGGATGCATGCGCGCGCCGCCGTTGGCTTCTTGCAAATCGAGGATGTTCTCACGAAGATCGAAACAGTAAAAGAAGATCGAGATCGCCCCCAGATCGATGCCGTGCGTGCCGAGCCAGACGCAATGCGAGGCAATCCGGGTCAGCTCCATCTCCAGCACGCGTATAGTCTGCGCGCGCGGCGGAATGCGATCGGTGATGCCGAGCAGCTTTTCGACCGCGAGCGCGTAGCAGAGCGCGTTGGAGGACGGCGCGAGGTAATCCATGCGTTCGATAACGGTCTGCGCCTGCGTCCAAAAGAGTCCCTCCGCGGTCTTCTCGATCCCGGTGTGCAGGTATCCGATCTCCGGATCGGCCTTCACGACGTTCTCGCCGTCGATCTCCAAAACGATTTGCAAAACGCCGTGCGTCGAGGGATGCTGCGGCCCCATCGACAGCACCATCGTGTTGCCGCTCTGGCTGACGATATCCGGCGAGAGCGGCTTCGCGTAGACGCTCATGACTCGCGCGCTCGCTTCACTTGTTCTTGCAGCGCTTCCAGCGTTCGTCCCGACGGCGGCGTGCCGGCCACGACGTTGCTCTTGTTGGCGAAGCTCGGACGCGGCGAGCGCTCGCGGGCCGGACCGCGCATCGGATAGTCCTTGCGTAGCGGATGGCCCTCCCAATCGTGCGGCATCTGGATCCGCCGAAGGTCTGGGTGCCCGTCGAACACTATCCCGAAGAGATCGTAAACCTCGCGCTCCGCCCAGTCCGCCGATTTCCAAAGATCCATCACCGACGGCACGCGCTCGTTCTCCTCGACGCCGCAGAGCACGCGCAAGCGCGCGGGCGTGCCGACTTCCGAGACGCCGCCTGGCTTAGGCGCGAGTTTGAGAAGATGGTAGACGACGTCGAAACGAGGCTTGCGCGTAAGATAATCGACCGCACCGAGATCGAGCAGCATGGCATAACCCTCGGTCTTGCGCGCCTCGAGACGAGCGCGCAATTCCGACGGAACGACTCGCTCGATCGCGGCGTCCTCGATGGGTGGGCGCAGGCTCGTCGGATCGATCGCGGATCCGGCGATCGGTGGAGTTTGGGTGCTAGGCACGCGAGGACCTCAGGAGGACTCTAGGCTCTGGCCAAAATGCCACCGCGACCGCCTTCACGGATCTGCTGCTGTATCAGATTAACGGCGTAGAGCAGCCCGTCGGGCGTGGGCGGACAACCTGGAACGTACACGTCGACCGGAATGATCGTGTCGACGCCTTGAATGATCGCGTAGTTGTCGAAGATGCCGCCGGAGCTCGCGCAGGCTCCCATCGAGATGACCCACTTCGGGTCGGCCATCTGATCGTAGAGCCGCTTGACGACTGCGCCCATCTTTTGCGCAACGCGACCCGAGACGATCATGAGGTCGGCTTGGCGGGGCGAGCTGCGAAAGACCTCGGAGCCGAGACGCGCGATATCGTACTCCGGTGAGGTGACCGACATCATCTCGATGGCGCAGCACGCCAGGCCCATCGTCAGCGGCCAGACCGAGGAGCTCTGCGCCCAGCGCGCGACGTCGTCGACTCGCGCGAGCATGAAATGGCCGGGACTCACCGTCATACGATACTTACCGCCATACGAAGCCGCCCTTCTTCCAGACGTACGCATAGCCGATCGCTAAGACGATGATGAAGACGACCATCTCGAGCAAACCGAAGACGCGCAACGCGTGCATCTCGACCGCCCACGGATAGAACGATGCCGCTTCGACGTCGAAGATGACGAAGAGCATCGCGACCAAGTAGAAGCGAACGGGGAAACGCCCGGCGACGGGAGAGGTGGGCTCGACGCCGCATTCGTAGGCCTCGCGCTTGTGCCTATTCGGCTTCGCGCGCGCTAGGAGACCCGGCAGAGCCGTGAAGAGCAGCGCCGCGACGAGCGCCACCACCAGAAAAATTGCAACCGGGCCGTACGGGGTCATTTCGCTTGTGAAAGTTTTCACAAGCCCTTCTTCACACCTGTTCTCGGACGCGGTTGGCTGGGATTACGGGACGATTGGACTACCGGCGATCAGGGGGACGTGGGAGCGTAAAGACCGTAGATTGCGGCATGCGGTATGCCGTCATGGGAATGCTCCTGCTCTTTGCTCTCGGCGACGGCTGCTCGCCTCCGCCAAACGTCGTAGGCGTCCAAGATTACGGACGCGTTGCCGGACGCGTGCTCGATGCGATGACCAACCGGCCGATTCCCAATGCGCTGCTCTCGGTCGGCTCGCTCTACACGGCTCGGGCCGACGTGAACGGCGGATTCATTTTGCGGACCGTGGCGGGGGATCAGACCGTTACCGCGCGCGCCGCCGGCTACACGACGGCCACGGCCGACACGACGATCACGAAGGACACGACGGTCTCGATCGGTTACATCCGCTTGGTGCCGTTGAGCGCTCCTCAAGGGCAACCCACGCTGTCGCCCCCGATGACGCCGGCACCGCGCTCGTCGGCGACGCCCTCTCCGGAATCGAGCGCAGCCCCGAGCGCAAGCGGCTCACCAGGCACCGCTTCGGTCGCGACCGGCTCGCCGAGCGCGGCTCCGGCGACGTCCAGCCCCCTCTAACTCAATCGCAGCGTCGCGAGATCGAGGTCATATTCGATCGAGCGATAGATGTCGTCGGGAACCTCGCCGGCTCGGCGCATCGCGAGTATCGCGCGGCGCTCCGCGGCCAGCGCCTCTTTTTGGAGGGTCCGGTCGACCCGGCTTCTCGTATCGGTCGCGCCGTCTCGCTCGGCCTTGCCGCGCAACACTTCGATGCGATGCTGATACTCTTCGAGCACGCGATCGGCAATCTCGCGCTCGAGCGGCGTCTTGCGACGCTCCTCCTCCTCGCGCAGTCGCGCCATCCCGGCCTCGAGCGCCCGGATTCGCACGCTCGCCTCGCGCCGATTGCTCCGGCTCGTCTCCGTGACACCCAATCGCTCGATCAGCGGCCCGAGGGTGAGCCCCTGCCCCACGAGCGTTACGAGTATGACGCAGACGGTAAAGAAGATCGTCAGGCTGCGCGCCGGAAACGGCTCGCCTCCGAGCGTGTACGGCAGCGCCAAAGCGATCGCGAGCGAGACGATCCCGCGCATGCCGGCCCAGGCAAGTACCGCAACCGGCCGCCATGGGGGAGCCGGATCGCGTTCGCTTCTGCGCCGGCGCAACGCGCGCGGCAGATAGGTCGCGGAGAAAATCCAAGCGATTCGTACGACGATCACCGTAACGCTGACGAGCAATCCGTAGAGCGCGTAGTCGCGGACGTGCGGCTCGAGCACCGCCAAGATCGACGGCAGCTCGAGTCCGATCAGCAGAAAAGCGAACGCGTTGAGCACGAAGGTGAGCAGGCGCCACACCGACGACCCGAGCACCCGCGTTTCGGGATCGAGGAAGCTCGTCGACCTCCAGCTGAGCACGAGCCCCGCGCAGACCGCCGCGAGCACGCCCGAGAGGTGCAGCTCGTCGGCCGGCAAGTACGCGGCGAACGGCGCCAGCAAGAAAACGACGCTAGCGATCATCGGGTCGCCGTAGCCCCGGCGCAGGATGTTGCGCAGCACGAACTCGAGCAGCAGCGCGACGCCGACGCCGAAGGCTATTCCGCCGGCCGCCACCCAGACGAACGCGACGCTTGCCCGCGCGAGCGAAAAGGTCCCGGTGACTGCGGCGGCGATCGCAAAACGATAGAGCACCAGCGCCGTCGCATCGTTCATCAGACATTCGCCGCTGACGATCGCCGCAAGCCGGCGCGGGATTGCCAGCCGCTCGAAGATCGCCTCCGCTGCGACCGCATCCGGCGGCGAAACGATCGCGCCTAGCGTGAACGCGAGGGGCCACGTGAACTCAGGCACCGCGGCATGCACGACGAACGCGACGGTCACCATCGTGAAGATCACCAAGCCGACGGCGAGCCACGTGATCTGACGCGCATTGCGCTTCAGTTCGAGCCAGTCCGTGTTCCACGCGGCGCCATAGAGCAGCGGAGGCAGGACCAACAGCATGATCAGCTCGGGATCGATGTGGGGCCGGGGTAGGTGGCGCGTGAACGCAAGCCCGATGCCGCCGATCACGAACGCGATCGGATAGGGAACTCGAAAGCGCTTTGCCAGCACGGTCAGAATGACGACCGCACCTAAGAACGTAACGAGGACGAGCGATTGAGTCACCGTGCCCTCGGGAACTACGGATCGTCGGAGGTGATCAGTTCGCCGGCGCTGCGCAAGTCGAGCGCATATCCGGCGACTACGAGGTAGACGCGGTCCGCTTGCCGCGCCAACCGTTGCACCATTCGGCCCATGGCATCGCGAAAAAGCCGCGCCGCGGCGGCGACGGGCACCACGTCCCACCCGATCTGTTCGCTGACGACCACGACGTACGCCGGCGAGGCCAGCACGGCGTCGACGAACTCCGCCGCCTCGTCGTCGAGTTGCGCCGCTAGTACCGAGTAATCGATTTCGAGCAGGTCGATTTGCGCCGCGATGCGCGCCGCGAGCCACGTGCCGAGCGCATCGACCAGCAAACACGCGTCGGGTAACGCCTCCCGAAAGAGCGCGAGCTGTGCGTCGCGCGTCATGCCCGCGGTCTCGACCGTGCGCCACGCCGCAGGCCGGTCGCGCACGTGCAGCATCAAGCGCGCGCGCCATTCGATGTCCTCGGGTTCGCCGGCCGCGGTCGCGATATACGTCACCTCGCGCCGGCTCTCGAGGGCGAGCCTTACGCCGAACGCGCTCTTGCCCGAACGCACCGGCCCGGTGATGAATACCACGGCCATAAAATTGCATTTCGACTCCAAGCGGCTTGCCGCCCCGCTCCGACGAAGCTGCTGGGCTGAGGAACCTCTATGCTGCTCAACGCCCTAAGCATCGCGATCGGCGTCGCGGTGGTCGCGCTGACGCTCAGCGACATCTTCCAAGTGGTCGTCATGCCGCGCGCGACCGGACGGCGATACCGCATCAGCTCTTACCTGTGGCGTTGGCTGTGGTATCTGTGGCCAAGGCTGGCTTGGCGATGCTATCCAGCGGACACCGATCGGCGCGAGGACTTCTTGGCGGTGTTTGCACCGTTCATGCTGATCATGATGATGGCGTTCTGGGTAGCGCTCCTGATGTTCGGCTTCGGATTGGTGCTCTGGGGAATGCGTGCCGGAATAGCGCCGGCGCACCAGTCGTTTTCGTCGATGCTCTATTTTGCCGGCACGTCGCTGCTGACCATCGGCTTCGGCGACATCGTCAGTCGAGACGGCTGGCCCCGCTTCATTTCGATCCTCTCGGGGCTCGCGGGCCTCTCATTCCTTTCGATCATGACGGCGTTTCTGTTCGCGATATTCGGTGCGTTCCAACTACGAGAAACGTTCGTCGTGATGACGTCGGCGCGCGCCGGAGCGCCGCCCAGCGGCGTCAACCTTTTGGCGATCGCCGGATACTCGTGCACGAGCGACGACTTGTCGCCGCTGATGATCGACGCACAGCGCTGGGCGGCGGCGGTCATGGAGAGCCACCTGGCCTACCCGATGCTGGCCTTCTTCCGGTCCAGTCACGACGATCAGTCCTGGGTCGGCACGCTCGGAACGCTACTCGATGCCGCTACGCTTCTCATGACGACCGTCGAGGGCATGAAAGACGGCCAAGCCCGCATCTTCTACAACGTCGGGCGTCACGCGGCACGCGATCTCTCGCGATACTTTCCAGTGGAGATCGCGGAAGCATCGGTCGGGATCGAGCGCTCGGAGTTTGACCACGCGTGCGATCGCCTCGCCGCGGCCGGTTACCGCATTGCGGATCGGAACGAGGCCTGGCAGCGCTTCGCGGGCCTGCGATCCAGCTACGCGGCGTCCCTGGGCGAGCTCGCCCGGTTCTTCGAGATTCCGCCGCTCCAGTGGATCGGCGACCGATCGGCAATCGCCATTTCACCCCACGGCGACCGGAGTCTGCACGACGGCCGGTCAAGCCAGACGCTCGATCAGCGCGGCGCGTAACGCTTCCAAACCCGCGCCCGTCGTCGCGCTGACGTAGAGCGCGTCCGGCTCGTCGCGCGCTTCGGGCGCGATCAGATCGGACTTGTTGAAGACCATGAGCCGCTGCACGCCGTCGAGCTTGAGCTCGTGCAAGATCGCTTCCACCGCGCGGTGCTGGCGCTGCCACCCCGGATTGCTTGCGTCGAGCACATGCAGCAGCAGATCCGCTTCGCGCAGCTCCTCGAGCGTCGCTCGGAACGCGTTCACCAGATCTTCGGGCAGATCGGTGATGAAACCGACGGTGTCCGCGAGGCGAACGTACGCTCCCGGCCCGAGGTACGCGCGGCGAACTAACGGATCGAGCGTAGCGAACGGCTGATCCGCGACGTACGCGTTGCTGCGAGCCAGTGCGTTGAGCAGCGATGACTTGCCGACGTTCGTGTAGCCCACGAGCGCCACGAGCGGGTCTCGCCCCTCGGCCGGCCTGCGTACCGCACGCTGACGGCGGACGTCTGCAAGAAGGCGGCGCAGCACGCTGATGCGCGCACCGATGCGGCGGCGGTCGACTTCGAGCTTGGTTTCGCCCGGGCCGCGCGTTCCGATTCCGCCGCCCAGGCGTGAGAGGTCGGCCCCGGCGCCGATCAGTTTCGATTGGCGATAGCGCAGCTGTGCAAGCTCGACCTGGAGCTTTCCCTCGCGGCTACGCGCGTGGCGCGCGAAGACGTCGAGGATGAGCATCGTCCGATCGACGATCGGCAGCGGAACGATCTTCTCGAGATTCTTGCGTTGGCGCGGACGCAAATCGTTGAGGACGAGGAGCAGGCCCGCGCCGAGCTCGTCGGCCAACTGCGCAATCTCACGCACCTTGCCGGCGCCCAGCAGCGTCGCCGGATCGACGCCGTCGCGCCGCTGAACGACCCGCGCGAGTATCCGCGCCCCCGAGGCCTCTGCGAGCGCTTCGAATTCGGCCAGCTCGGCGTCGATCGAGTGACGCAAGGCGCGCGTCTCGACGGCGGCGAGAACGGCGCCTTGGCCTATCGCGCGATCGGGGCGAGCCGTTCGATCAGCCACGCAATGCCTTCGTTGTAGCTCGGTCCCGGCCGCTCGATGATGTCGGGTGGCACGGTGTAGACGCGGCGAAACCGCACCGCGCGAAGGCTGCGCCAGGGCTCCCGGTCGAGCACCGCGTCGACGCGCGTCGCTGGATCGGCGACGAGCAGATCGGGTTGATCGCGCAAGAGCGCCTCGCCGCTGTACTCTCCGTAGGCCGCGCGCAGATCCGCCGCAGCGTTCTTCCCGCCCGCGAGCGCGATCAGCTCGCTGATGTACGACGGCGCGCCCGCCGTCCAAATCGGAACGCTTCCGAGCACCACGAAGACGCTGGGCCGGCGCACGAACCGATGCGTGCGCCGCTGCAGAGCGGCGGTCTCTCGCCGCAGACGGGCAATCGTCGAAGCAGCTTCATGCCGGCGCCCGGTCAACGCGCCCAGCGCGCGCAAATTCGTGAAGATTTGGGCGTACGTATCGTCCGGTAACAGCACGACCGTGACGTGCGCCCGCCGTAGCGGCTCGATCAATCGCGATTGCGACGGGATGCCGACCACGAGGCTCGGGCGTAACCTCAAGATCGCCTCGGCATCGACGCTGCTCGCATCGGACACGCGCGGCAAGGCTTTCGCCTGCGACGCGTCGGTGAACGCCGATACCGCGACGATCTGAGAGCCCGCGCCTATCGCGTACAGATCATCCGCAAACGAAGGAACCAACGTAACGACGCGACCTGCCGTTCGCAGCTGCTCCGAATCGAGTCGAGAGCGCGTCGCATGTGCGGCGCAACCCGCCGCAAGCAGGACCGCCGTCGCAATCGCAAGTCTCCAGCGCACCCCGGCGTTTACGGAGCCGTCACGGCCGCTACCTCTGGAGGAGCTGCCGCCCTTTTAAGCAATTGCACGGTTTAGTTTGCGCGGGAAGCCGGTGTGAAGCCGGCACGGTCGCGCCACTGTATGCGGGGAGCCGCCCGACGCCACTGTCCATGGATGGGAAGGCGCGGGCACCGGCAACGATCCGCAAGTCAGGATACCGTCGCAAACGCTTTAGCATGATCCGCCTCGCGCCAAGGAAAGGATTGCGATGTTTCCACTGATTGCCGCGCTCGTCGCGGCCTCCCCGACACCATCACCCTCGCCGTCTCCCGTACCCCAAATCGCACACGTCGTGACCAGCGACCGCGGCAGCGAAATGGCGGCTCGCGCGGCGCGCACGACGTACGTCGTGACCGCCGCGCAGATCGCGCGTGACGGGGATCGCACAGTCGCCGACGCCATCGAAAACGTGCCCGGAGTGAACGTCGTTCGTTACGGCGCGTTCGGCGCGCAAGCGGCCGTCGGCATTCGCGGCAGCTCGTCGCAGCAGGTTCTCGTGCTCCTCGACGGTCTTCCAGTCGCCGGCACTCAGATCAACGACGTCAATCTCGAAGAGTTTCCGGTCAGCGGGATCGATCGAATCGAAGTCGTCGAAGGCGGCGGCTCGACGCTCTACGGCTCCGGATCGATCGGCGGCGTGATCAACATCATCACCGCGTCGCAACCGGCTCGCAGCACCGCAACGCTCGCGACCGGCTCGTTCGGCGAGCAAACCTACGCATTCACTACGCCGTATCTCTCGTTTCAACGCACCTACGCCACGAACGACTACTCGGTACAGGGCGCGCCGAATCGGCAAAACGCGCAAGCCGGCTTGACGGCTCTGGCCGCACGCTATGGGCATTCCATCGGAACGCTGGATCTGACGCTGAGCGGCGATATCGCGAGCGCGAACGCCGGAGCGCCGGGTCAACTCGGATTTTTCTCGCCGACGAGCGAGGCAAACAACGTCGATCGCGACGTGCGGCTCAACGTCGAACGAAAAGGGCCTCGATCGACGACGTCGCTCCAGCTCGGCGACTCGTCGGAAGCTCTTTCGTACACCTGCGACACGCCGAACGATCCAAACTGTCCGAACTCGTCGTTTCCAACGCCCGGACCGGGCATGAAATCGAACCCGCCATACGCGCAGACGCTCTACGACCGGCACTGGATGGCGAGCCTGCGCAACGTCGTCGCCAACGAAAGCGAGAGGATCGTTTACGGCGTCGACCTGATGCGCGGCATCGCACGGGTGGACCAAGGCACCGGCGGCGGGTCGCCGCTCGCCGCGGACAACGCGCCGATCTTCGACACGTACGCCCAGACCGCGGCGTACTTGCAGTCGCAGTGGTTCGGCGGAGGCGGAGACGAGCTATACGCCGGCCTTCGCGGCGAGCGCGACGGAGGCGTCGGCGGCGCCCTCTCGCCGTCGCTCGGCGGGATTCTTCACTTGGCTGGCCCGCTCTCGCTCCACCTCAACGCCGCCACGGCGTTTCGAGCACCCACCGCAGAGGAGCTGTACTACCCGGGCTTCTCCAACCCGAACCTGCAGCCCGAGCGCACGAGCGTCGCAGACGCCACGCTGGTGGCGCCGGCGTCGTGGGGCAGCCTGCGATTCGGCTGGTTCGAGACCTGGGGATCGAATCTGATCGTATCGCCGCCGCCTGCCTTTATTCCGGAGAACGTGGGCCACGCCGCAATTGCGGGTCTCTTGCTCGGTGCGCAAGCACGAACGTTTTACGGATGCGTCGCCAGCCTCGACGTCACGAATCTCTATCGCGCCGAAGATCTCGCAACCGGCGCGCGAATCCCCGGACGCGGACCGGTCTTCGCCGTCACGTTGGCGCTGAGCTACGACGCGCCGCTCGGCCGGCGGTTCGACGGTTTCAAGATCGCCGTTCGCACGCAGGGAGCGCAGGAGCTGGCGGATCCGTTTCTCGCCCCGGCGTACGCGAGCTATCAACCGGCGACGTTCACCGACGTGGACGCATACCTCGGGTACCGGCTGACGCCCGCGCTCGTCCTTGGAGTGCGCGGCTACAACCTAGGCGACGCCCGTTACGCGCTCTATGCCGGCTATCCGATGCCCGGGCGATCGTTCGGCGTGGAGCTCCGGAGCAAGTAAAATGCGGTCGGCCCTCGCGGTTGCGTCGCTCTTCGCCCTCGTACCGGTCGCGGCGGCGGCGAGCCTGCTCGTCGGCGGCACGCCGCTCTCGCTTGCACAGATCGCCGCGGCGCTCGCGCACCCGCACGAAGGCGGCGTGCTCAACACGATCGTCTGGCAGCTTCGTCTGCCGCGCGTCTGCATCGCCGCCACTGTCGGCGCGTCCCTCGCGCTCTGCGGCACGATGCTCCAAGGAATGTTGCGCAATCCGCTCGTCGATCCGTATCTCACGGGAGTGAGCGCCGCCGCCGCCGCTGCAATCGCAATCGCGATCCTCGCCGGTGCGGCGACTGCGGCGATCCCCGGCATCGGCTTCGTCGCCGGACTCGCCGCCGCGCTGCTTGTCGCGGCGTTGGCGCGGCGCGGCGGCGGAATCGACTCCAATCGCCTCATTCTCGCGGGCGTTTCGCTCTCGACGCTCTTTGCCGCAATCGTCACGCTCGCGATCGTGCGCGCGCAGTCGAACGACTATGCGAGCGCGATCGTGGCGTGGCTGGCCGGCTCGATGGCGGGGCGCGGCTGGCACGAGCTGGCCATCGCGGGCCCTTATGCGGGCGCGGGCGCCCTCCTCGCGCTCTGGGCCGTTGCGCCGCTGAACGCGTTGCGCATCGGAGAACTGCGCGCGCGGGCCGTCGGCGTTGACGTGGATCGCGCGCAATGGATAATTCTTGCCGCCTCATCGCTCTTGGCGGCGAGCAGCGTCGTGCTCGCAGGACTCGTAGGATTCATCGGCCTGATCGTGCCGCATATCGCGCGGCGCGTCGTCGGATCGGATGCCCGCGCGCTCCTACCCGCCGCCGCCGCGATCGGGGCCGCGCTCTGCATGCTTGCCGATGCGGCGTGCCGTCGAATCGTCGCTCCTGCGGAGCTTCCCATCGGCGTTCTGCTCGCCTTCATCGGCGTACCGGCGTTCTTATATCTGTATCTCCGCCCCGCAACGTCGCAGCGGCTGGGAGCGCGCTAGTGCCCTGTCCGGAGAGTTCGATGTATACAGCTGGCCGTTTGGCGGAGTGCGGGCAAGGAACGATGAGCGACAAAAGCAGCGCTTTGCGAGCGAAGAGTGACGCTGACCGCGACCGCCAAACGGCCAGCCCTCCGGGTCGCGGCGGCGGATGCGCACCAGCTTTGTTCCTCGTCGGTCACAGAGGTACGGCTATGCTCCCTCCTCGCGCCTCGCTGGTGCGCTCCGGCGCTCGCGACTTTATGCACCGAACTCTCCGGACAGGGCACTAGCGCGCTTGATCGAGCTACGTGGCGTCGACCTTCGGATCGGCGGACGGGAGCTGCTCGGAGGAATCGAGGCGCGCGTCGCGCGTGGCGAATTCATAGCGCTCCTCGGCGCGAACGGCACCGGTAAGACGACGCTGCTGCGCGCGATCGTTGGGCTGCACGCGCCGAGCCGCGGCACGATCCGATTGGACGGTATCGCGAACTCACAGATGGGAACGCTCGAACGCGCGAAGCGCGTCGCACTCGTTACCGGCGACGAGGTGCTGCTCGACGCGCTGCGCGTTCGCGACGTCGTTTCGATCGGCCGATTTCCACACCATCGCTGGTGGCAATGGCAGACAAAGGCGGCCGACGACGCCGCGATCGAGAGCGCGTTTGCCGCGGTACGCATCGAGGAGTTCGCCGACCGCCTCTTCTCGACGCTGAGCGCAGGCGAGCGCCAACGCGTCTGGATCGCGCTGGGCCTCGCGCAGGAGACGCCGATTCTATTGCTCGACGAACCGACGAGTCATTTGGACGTTCGCGTTGCGCACGAAATTCTCGCGCTGCTGCGCTCGTTGACTCGAAGCGGCAAGAGCGTCGTCTGCGCGCTTCACGACGTCAACGAGGCGGTCGCGTATGCCGATCGGATAGCCGTGCTCGGCGGCGGAACGCTGCTCGCCATCGCCACGCCGGAGGAGCTCCTGGCCGGCGCCGCATTGGAGCGCGCCTACGGCATCGCGATGGATCGAGTTCGACTCCCGGACGGCCGGCTACGCGTTTTTGCAGGACACGACCCGAGCGTCGACACTAGTGTTTCGGATGCAGCGGCCGCACGTCCGTACCGAGCACCCAACGCGTGATGCCGCGTTGCGGGCCGGTCAAAACTTCCACTCCGATGGCGTCGTCGGGCGAGTGAAAGATCGGGGATTCCACGAAGTTCGCAACGCACGAAACCACCGTTGCGCGCGTTCCCGGCGCGACGAGCAGCGCGTGGGGAAGCATCGCCTGCGCCTCGTCGAACGATGCGGCGTGATACTCGCGTAAGCGCGCGCGCGAATCCCAGATCAGCACCGACGGATCGTCGGTCGTGCTGTAGAGAACCACGTGATCGCCGCGATGAACTTTGCAATCCGCGGCTGCGGGCGCTGCCGTGGCGAGGCATAAGAGGATGAGCGCGAGCGCGACCTTACCCATGTGCCGGCTCCGCATCGACGACTCGAATCGCAAGCACCGCGAGATCGTCGCGCACCCGCTTGCCCCCACGGGCCCGCACTTGCGCCACCAAACCGTCGGCGAGCTGCTGCGCGTGAGGACTCGCCCGCCCGATGAGCTCCATCGCGCCCTGCTCGAGGAGCTGCGCGCCCGCGCGATTGCGCACTTCCGTCAGCCCGTCGGTCGCGAGCACCAGCGTGTCGCCGGGCTCGAGATCGATCGTCTCGGTAGCAAACGGCTCCTCCATCACGCCCAAGACCGGGCCCGTCACGGAGAGCTGCTGCACGCCGCCCTTTCGGCGCACGAACGCGCAGTCGTGACCCGCGCTCCCGTATTCCAGCCGGAAGGTGCCCGTGTCGAGGACGCCGACGAACATCGAAACGAACAGGTACGGGTTGCCGACGGCCTTCGAAAACGCGGTGTTGAATTCGGCAAGAATCGACGAAGGATCGCTCTTCCGCAATGCGATTGACCGAATCATGAACTTGATGAACGCCGTCAGCACCGCGGCATCGACGCCTTTTCCGCTGATGTCCGCGATGAGGACCAGCGCGCGGTCGTCCGAGAGGCGAAAGACGTCGAAGACGTCTCCACCGACCGCCATGTGACTCGTTGCCGATAAGTACGCGCTGCCGACTTCGCAATGCGGCAGCGGAATCGATTCGCTTCGGAACGCCCGCTGCAAGATCTTAGTGATCGCTCGCTCTTCCTCGAGCTCGCGATTGAGCCGGGTGCGATAAGTATTGAAGAGAATCGCGAGCAGGCCGAAGACGAGCACCCAAAACGCGCGCACGTACGACGATCGGTCGAGCTGTTGCTGCGTGCTGGCGACGAGCGTCGCATCCGTAGCCGCGAGCCCTTGCCGAATTCCCGCGACCGTCCCCGTTTCGTAGTCTGAGAACAGCTTGTTCCGTTTGTCGAGCTCGACCAATCTTCGACGCGGGTGGCGGAGGAGCGGCGCCGCAACGTCTTTGCGCCATTCGGATTGCAGGTGCGCGTACGTGCCGAGCAACTGCGCCACGCCGACGAGTCGCTGTTCGCGCAGCGCCTCGCGGATTGCGCTCTCTTTCGCATCGTATCCCGCAGCGGCCTGACGGTATTGGGCGACGTAGAAAGGATCGCGAGTAAGCGAATACCCTCGAAGCGAATTCTCTTCGTCGATTTGCAGACGCTGCAGTTCTTCCAAGTCGATCTGCGCCTGTTGAATTTGCGACTGGCGGGCAAACGTGCTGGCGATCTGGGCTCGCGTTTCAAAACTACCCTGCACCGCAAAGACCAGCGTCAAGACCATGAATACGGTCAGTAAAAGCGTCCCGGTGACGCGCGCGAGCGGCGTAGCGTTCATAAAGGCGTCACACTAGGCCGGTCGAAGAACCGCAAGCCGTGCAGACGCGAGTAGATCCCACGATATTCAAGTCCTACGACATTCGCGGCGTATATCCGTCCGAACTCAGCGAGGACGTGGCCTATGCCATAGGACGCTGCTTCGTCCCGCTGATCGGCTCGCAGCGCACTACCCTGGTCGTGGGCCGCGACATGCGCCCCTCGGGTGAGAAACTCAGCGACGTTTTCGCGCAAGGTGCCTGCGACGCGGGGGCGGACGTCGTTGACATTGGGATGGTTTCGACCGACGCGCTCTATTTCTCGGTCGGTAAGTTCGATTTCGACGGCGGCGTCATGATCACGGCTTCGCACAATCCCGCGCAGTACAATGGCATGAAGTTCACGCGGTCTCAGGCGCAACCGATCTCGCTCGACACGGGTTTGGCGGCGATCCGCGATCAGCTGCTCTCCGGCGATCTCCCGCCCAAGGCGGCCATCCGGGGGAAGGTCTCGAAACGCGACGTCCTCGACGACTTCGCGCGTCACTGCCTGTCGTTCGTCGATTCGGCGAAAATCAAGCCGTTCAGGATCGCCGTCGACGCGGGCAACGGGATGGCGGGCGAGACCATTCCCCACGTGTTCAAGTCGCTTCCCTGCGAAATCGTGCCGATCTACTTCGAGCTCGACGGGAGCTTTCCAAATCATCCGGCCAGTCCGATCGAGCCCGAGAACATGATCGACCTGCAGGCCGAGGTTCGCAAGCACCGCTGCGACTTGGGCGTCGCTTTCGACGGCGACGCCGACCGCATGTTCATCGTGGATGAGAACGCGCGGTTGATCGACGGGAGCACCGTGACCGCGCTGGTTGCGCTTAACACGCTCGAGAAGCATCCGGGCGGGAAGATTCTCTACAACTTGATTTGCAGTCGCAGCGTTCCCGAATTAATCGTCAAGGCGGGTGGCGTGCCGATCCGTTCGAAGGTCGGGCATTCCATCATCAAGGCCGAGATGCGCGAGCAGGACATCGTGTTCGGCGGCGAGCACAGCGGGCACTTCTACTTTCGGGATAACTGGTATGCCGACTCGGGTATGATCGCGCTGCTTGCGTGTCTCGAGCTCTTCGGCGAGGCGAACGCATCGGTGAGCGAGGTAATCGCGCCGATCGATACTCGCTTTCGCTCTGGTGAAATCAACAGCGAGGTCGGCGACGTCGCGCTAACGTTGCAGAGAATGCAAGCTCACTACGCCGACGCGCAAATGGACTACCTCGACGGCGTGACGATTTCGTATCCGGACTGGTGGATGAACCTGCGCCCTTCGAACACCGAACCGCTCTTGCGGCTGAACGTCGAAGGCGACAAGCGAGCATTGATGGAGCAACATCGCGACGAGGCCTTGGCGCTCATACGCAGAACCAACCGATAATGTCCGGATTGGTCCTGGGACCCGCATTCATTGCGGTCGGCGATGGAACGTCGACGTTCGGAAGGCTAGCAATCGAAGACGGACGGATCGCGGGCGTGCTTCCCGCCGATGGACCGACGGAGTATCCGCTTCCGCCCGGAAGCAGCATCGCGCCCGGCTTGATCGACCTTCATACTAACGGGGCGGGGGAGTATCTCTTCAACCGCGATCAAGGCAATGCGGTCGGCGTCGCCGGATCCAGCTACGCGCAAACCGGCGCCACGGGTTTCGTCGCCAGCGTGATGACGGCCCCATGGGAGTCGATGCTTCACGCCGCTTCGGAGATCGTGGAAGCCGCCAATCAACTCGAAGAGGATGCACCGCAGGGCGCGCGTTGTCTCGGCGTCCATTTTGAAGGGCCGTTCCTCAATTCGAAGTTTCGTCGAATCCACCGTCAGGAGTGGCTGCTCGTCGCCAGCGCCGCACGGGCACAGGAGATGGTCGACGTATGCAAAGGCGCATGCCTTTTCGTGACGATGGCGCCGGAAGTCGACGGCGCGAGCGACGCGCTGCGAGTCTTCGTCGAGAACGGCGTCGTCTGCTCGGCGGGCCACACGGCGGCGCGCTATCGCGAAGGGATGCTCGCAATCGGCCTCGGGTTCCGCTCGCTGACGCATGCATTCAACGGAATGCCGCCGCTGGATCATCGCGACCCTTCGATCTTGGCGGCCTTCATTCAAGACCGGCGCACGCTGGTCCAAGTGATATGCGACGGCATCCACGTCTCGCCCGTGATGATCGACATTCTCCACCGGACGCTCGGCGACCGAGTCGTGCTGGTGACCGACGGCATGCCGGCCGCCGATCCCGGTTACCACATCGAGGGCGGCGTGATGCGGACCGCCGACGGCACGATCGCGGGCAGCGCGCTACGCATCGACGAAGCGCTTCGCAATTATATGTCGTACGCGCAGATTCCGTTCGCCCAAGCGGTCGTCGCCGCGACCCACGCACCGGCTCGGTTGATACGGCACGACGCCGAGATGGGGCGCGTCGCGCGCGGCGTGCGGGCGGACCTCTCGTTTTGGGATCGGGAGTATCAGGTCATCGGCACGATGGTCGGCGGACGGTTCGTCTACAACCGGATCGAAGTCACGGTGTAATTACTCGCTGTCGACGGGTTTGTACGAGGGCGGCTGACGCTCGAAAAACGCTCGCGAGTATCTCGAAGGAATCGGAGAGAACGGGCGCGCCGGCTGCGTAAAATCGAAGCAATCGACGATACTTGCGGCGCGCGCGTCCGTCGTGTAGAGGCGGTTCAAACCGAACTCGTCCTCGACGAACCGCAAGATGCTGCCGAACTCGTACCGTGTGTGCGAGACGTAGCCGCCGTTACTCGAGTGACCTCTGCGCGTATAGGCGGATACCACCAGCATCGGCACGCGAAAACCCAGCCCGCCCGAGTTGTCGAAAAACGGCGGGCGGACGTGGTCGTAGAAGCCGCCCCAGTCGTCCCAGACTACGACGATCGCCGTCGACTTCCAGTACTTACTCTTCCCGATGCTATTCACGACGTTCGCCACCCAGGCCGGTCCCGTGTCGGAACCCGAACCGGGGTGATCCGAGTTCGTCTCGTCCGGAACGAGCCACGACATCGCCGGGAGCGAGCCTTTCGAGACGTCGCTAAAGAACGTCTTCGTCGCCTTCACGTTGCGGCTCCATTCCGGTCCGTAACGGACTGCTTTGATCGCGTCGAACGCATTCCAATACGCGCCGACGTTGTAGGGGACGGGCGGCGAATAGTACGCCCAAGAAACCGCCTTCGCATCGAGGCGATCCCGCAGCGTGACGTAAGAAAGGCACGGATACGGGCCTGCACCCAAGAGGTAGCGCAGCTGCACGTGGGCGTGAACCGTGATGCCCGGCCCCCGTAGCAACGACGTGACGGTCTTGGGCCTGCGCGGCGCATCGCAGCCCCACGGCTTCGCGGATGGATAATCGACGAGCGAATCGGCCGGATCGACGTCCGTCCCACCGCGAATGAGGTCCTGGTGGGCGGTGAAGCTCCCGCTGCCCTGCGTCTGGAACATATGATCGCTCAACACGTATCTGCTCGCCAAGTCCCAGTACGATTCGATCTCTGCCGGTTTGACGAACTGATACGGCGCCGTTCCGACCCTTCCGGAACAGCCTCGGCTGCCGGTTTCCAGATCGAAGCCGTCCATCGCTCCGGCGTCGTAATCGCGGAGAAACCCTTGCCAGCTATGACCGAAATCGCAAGGCTCGCTCAGGTCGGCGGCTTTTAGTTTGATGGTCCGGCCATCCGAGGTCTTGCCTTGCGTCGAACCCTCGGCGCCAGGAAACGTCGCAAAAAGGTTATCGAAACTACGGTTCTCTTGGATCATCAGCACGACGTGCCTGATCGGATGCGAGCCGCTCGCCGAGGGCGGAACGGATCGCGCAGAGATCGCGTCGTTCAGATTTCCCAAGGGACCGCCGCACGCGCAGACCGTCAGGAGCGCGAGCGCCGCAGGAAGTTTCAGACTCGTTCTATCCTGCCGATTCAGCTGAGCGCAGCTGCGGCGCGCGTTGCGCCGCAGAACGAAGCATCGTGAAGGCCGCATAGAGCACGACGATCACGACCAGCCATCGCACGTATAGAATCGGCAACTTGTACACCATGTGCGCGGCAATCCACACGCCGGGTAAGCCTCCGATAGTCAACCCAAGTGCGGCAACCATCGAGAATGCGCCGAACCGGATGAACCGCAGGCTGGCGACCGGCATGAGGAACGCGCACGACCCCATCATAATCGGAAATGCCGCGATAGGATCCATCCCGAGCAGGCTGACCATGATCATGCACGGTGCATACAAACCGATGCCGATCGTCATCAGCGCGCCCAAGCAAAAACTTACGAATATGCCTATCCCGAGTCGGATACCCGAGAGACCGAGTGCCGTGCCGGTGAGACCGAATTGGCTCCCTTTCAAGTTCGTCATAATGAACAGCACGCCAGCCACAGCCAGCGCGCTGCCCATTCCGATTTGGACCTGGCGCCGCGGCAGGCGCGCGACGAACCCGGCACCCAGCCAAGCTCCAATGACTGAAGCGAGAATGAGTAGGGTAAGCGTCCGGGGTTCCACCGCAACGATCACGATGAAGATCGCAGCCTCAAGGATAGTAGGCAGCGCGTGTCCGACGTTCAGGGTCCCCGGTATGCGTTCGTCCGGAACGAAGCGCAGAAACTTATAGAGCGACGTCGTCGTCGCGAACGAGCCGATGGCTAAGGTGTCGAAAAAATTCGTTATAAACCCTATTCCGATTGCGGTAGCGGCGGCAAGAGGACTGGGCCGCGCCAGGCGTTGGCGGGACAGCGCGCGGACTAATGCAATGACCAACACGAGCGCCAAGATGCCCAGGCCTATGTACAGGATCCAGCGTAGCGTCATTGCTCCAGACGGTACGCCCACAACGCGCCGCGGCCTCCTAGAGAGGGCCGATCCCCGCCCGGCGCCTCGTAGATGCCCATCGCGGTGCGAACATGGCTAGGACCCCCTAAGAGGCTGCGAGCTCTCGCACTGCGGCCGCGTTGAAGTACGCGGCGCGCGGATGGTGGATGACGATGGCCGCCGTGGATTGTTCCGGAACGATTTGATAAGCCGGCGTGAGCGTCACGCCGATCTTCGCCGTCGCGTCGAGCAAAGCGAAAACGGTCTCGTGCTGACTCAGATCCGGGCAGGCTCCATAACCCCACGAGTAGCGCTTTCCACGGTCGTCGGCGAGATGCAGCTCTCGCCGAATGCGCCGATGCGTGAATTCCGCAAGCGCCTCGGCCGATTGGACCGAGAATCCATGCAGGAAGTACGACTCGCTGTAGTCGCCGGACGCCTGCAACGCGTCGGTGCGCGCCGTCGCATTGCTTCCTACCGTCACGACCTGGAGCGCGATGACGTCGGTCGCCGCGTCGTCTTTCGGCTCGCGCAGGTAGTCGGCAAGGTTCAAGTGCTCGCCGCCGACCTGTCGCGGAAACGTCATTCGAGCGAGCTCGCGGCGCGGATCGTTGGGATCGTAGACGATCACGTCGTCGCCGACTCCCGCAGCGGGGAAGTAGCCGTAGACGACGCGCGGCTGCAGGAGCCCGTCGTGCAGCGCCGATGCTTGATAGCGCCGCAGGCGCGGCTCGAACTCTTCGGCGACGAGCCGTTCGAAGGCGGCGCCCTTGGAGTTCGATGCGCCCCACGAGAGCCGATACAGGCTGCGCAGATCGAAGCAGGGCCATACCTCGCGCAGATCCACGTCGAACGTTCCTACGCCCCAGAACGGCGGCCTCGGTACGTCGGCGCGCTCGCCCTTCACGAGCGAGAGCGGGATCGCCGCGGACGCGGGCGCCACGCCGCGCCGCCGTTCGCGCGATTCGATCGCTTCGCATTTCGTCCGCTCGATCAGATCCGCGCGCCGTTGCGTATCGCCCGTCAGGACGTCGACGAGGTCCAGCCCTTCGAACGCGTCGCGCGCGTAGAAGAGGCCGGGCTCGAAGAAGCGAGTGCCTTCGTCGAGCAAGGCGATGCGCCGCCCGAAGTCGCGATTGATCGCGGCGCCGCCGACGATGACCGGGAAGCGCAGGCCGCGCGCGTCTTGCTCCTCGACGCAGATCGGCATCTGCTTGCTGGTCGAAACCAGCAGCGCGGAGAGTCCGATCGCGTCGGCTTCGACCTCGACGGCCTTCTCCAGTATCGTGTTCATCGGAACTTGCTTGCCCAGATCGTGTACGGTGTAGCCGTTGTTCGCCAATATCGTGTGGACGAGATTCTTGCCGATGTCGTGTACGTCGCCGAAGACGGTTGCGAGCACCACCGTGCCTTTCGTCGCGCCGGCGCGGCGCTCGAGGAACTGCTCGAGATGCGCGACGGCCTTCTTCATGACCTCGGCGGATTGCAAGACGAATGGCAGAATCAGCTCGCCTCGCCCAAACCGGTCGCCGACGTCCTTCATCGCGGGCAAGAGTATCTCGTTGAGCACCTCCACCGGCGCGCGTTCCTTAAGCGCCTCGTCGATCTTGGCCTCGATACCGTCCTTGCGCCGCCGGAGAATCGCCTGATGGATCCGCTCCCCGATGGGTGCGTCGTCGGCGCTCTCATCCTGAGCCTGTCGAAGGATCCCAGCATCGGTTGCGTTCGCTTCGAAGTGCTCGATCAAACGCGTCAGCGCGTCGGCGCGTCGGTTGAAGACCAAATCGTCGCATAGCTCGCGGACCGTCGCATCGACCTCGAAGTACGGAGTAATCTCTTTCGGATGCACCAACGCGCAATCGAGCCCGGCCTGCACGCAGTGATGGAGAAAGACGGAGTTCAGCGCGGCGCGCGCCTCGGGTTTGAGCCCGAAAGAAACGTTCGAGATGCCAAGCGACGTGAGCACGCCCGGCAGCTCGCGCTTGATGCGACGGATGCCCTCGATCGTCTCCAGCGCCGAGTCGAGGAATTCGGCCTCTCCCGTCGCGAGCGTGAAGGTCAGATCGTCGAAGATCAGCGCGCCGGCCGGAATGCCGTATTCGCGGACGGCGATCTCGTAAATGCGGTGTGCCACTTCGGCCTTGCGCTCCGCCGTCTTCGCCATCCCGCTCTCGTCGATCGTCAACGCAACCACTGCCGCTCCGTGCTCGCGCGCGAGCGGCAGGACCGAATCCATCTTTGCGCGCCCCGACTCCAGGTGCACGGAGTTGATCACCGCGCGTCCGGGGTAGTTGCTTAGCGCCACTTCGAGCACTTTCGGTTCCGTCGAGTCGATCACGAGCGGAGCCTCGATCGATTGAGCGAGCCTGCGCACGACTTGACGCATTTGCTCGTCCTCGTCGGGTCGTTCGGTGAGCGCGCAGCAGATGTCGAGCAGGTGCGCTCCGCCCTCGACCTGCTCGCGCGCGACGAGCACGATCTCGTCGTAGTCATCGGCGAGAAGCAAACGCTTTATCCGGCGCGATCCCTGCGCGTTGATGCGTTCGCCGACAAGGAGCGGACGCGGCTGTTGCTCGAGCGAGACGGCCGTGATCGCCGACGCCGCCTCCTGCGCGTGGTCGACGAGTGGTCGAGCTTTGCGCTCGACGAGAGCGACCGCTTCGCGGAGGGCGGTGATGTGTTCCGGCGTGCTTCCGCAGCACCCGCCGACGACGTTGACGCCGAAGTCGCGTACGAACGCGGAGAGCTCGCGCGCAAGCTCCCGCGGAGTTTCGGGGTAGATCGTCTCGCCCTCCGGGCCCATGAGCGGAAGGCCGGCGTTGGGAACGACGCTGACGAAACAGCGCGAGTTTTCGCAAAGATAGCGGATCGAGTCGCGCATCTGCGCGGGACCCGTCGAGCAGTTGAGACCGACGACGTCGACGTTCAGTGCGTCGAGCGTCGCACAGATCGCGCGGATGTCCGTGCCGAGCAACATCCGCCCTTCGGTGATGAGCGTCGGCTGCGCCTGAATCGGCACGCGGCGCATTCCACGCGCGAACTCGAGCCGGATGCCGGCTATCGCCGCCTTGAGTTCGAGCAAGTCCTGCATCGTCTCCAGCAGCAGCAGATCGACGCCGCCTTCCACGAGCGCGCGCGCCTGCTCG
The DNA here is from genome assembly GCA_963759245.1 of Vulcanimicrobiota bacterium. Taxonomy (GTDB): domain Bacteria; phylum Vulcanimicrobiota; class Vulcanimicrobiia; order Vulcanimicrobiales; family Vulcanimicrobiaceae; genus Cybelea. Next base: position 2,134,483 of record CAVWYN010000003.1, read on the forward strand.
GCGTAGAGATCGCGCAATTGTTCGTAGGTGATCTTTGAAAGCGACGGATCCGACGACGAGATCAGCATCCCGGTCGGTCCCATCGAGCCCGCGACGAAGCGCGGGCGTTCCGGCGTTGCGAACGCGTCGCAGGCCTCGCGCGCGAGCGTTGCCGCGCCCCGATTGATCTCGGTGGTTTTTTCGCCCAGTCCGTACTCGTCGAGCTTCAACCGCGTCCCGGTAAACGAATCGGTTTCGACGACGTCCGCACCCGCGGCGAGATAGGATTCGTGAATCGCGCGCACGACGTCGGGGCGCGTCAGCACGAGCGCCTCGTTGCAGCCGCGATAGCTAAGGCCGCCGAAGTCATCGGCAGATAGATCGAGCTCCATGAGTTGGGTGCCCATGGCGCCATCGAAGATCAAGACCCGCTCGCCCAGCAGGCGTAAATACTCAGACACTCGTTTCACTCGCTTTTTCGACGGCGACGTGTGGAGACACGCGGACTTCGCCGACCGCAATCCCCGCCCGATTATACACTGGCGGAGTCGCAAATCGAGCGAGTTTTGCAGCTGTTCGGGCGTCGAGGGCGCCGAGGCTGCGCAGGACCGCGATCGTCGAGGGGCCACGCGCGCGGGAGCTCCCATCGAGAACCTTGGAGACGTATCCGGTCGCCGGCTCGATTGCCGCTACGCCATGGACGCCTTCGGCGCCCGCCTTCGCGACGAGCGAGCCGTCCGCTGCGGTCATGAGCTCGGTATCGAGCTGCCCGGTGCCGGCGACGTATTCGGGATGGGCCACCATCGCGTCGCGCACCGTCTGCAAAGCCTCGGCGTCGCCCGCTTGGCTTGAGTCGAGCGACGCTAAGCGCGCGAACGACCGCGCTGCGTTGCGCAGGCTCGTCGCGTAGACCGGGATGCCGCACCCATCGATTCCCACCGGCCAGGTCGACGCATCGTCGTCGGAAACGCGCGCGCAAAACTCCAAGATGTAACGTTCTGCGGGATTGTCGGCCCGCAAGTAGGTGTTCGTATCGGCGCCGATCGTCTTGCAGAGCGCCAGGATGCCGGCGTGCTTTCCGGAGCAGTTGTTGTGCAGCGCGCTCGGCGCTTCGCCCGCTCTGCGGAGAGCCTCTGCGGCCGCCTCGTTGTAAGGCCAATGAACGCCGCATTGCAGCGCGGAGACGTCCATGTCGATTTTTCGCAAGATCGAGAGGACGGCTTGCACGTGAAACGGTTCCCCGGCGTGCGAGCCGGTCATGACCGCGATCTCGCGCGCATCGAATCCGAAGCGTCCGCCCGCACCCGCGGCAAGCATCGCCGCGGCGATGAACGGCTTCGCAGCCGATCGTAAATAGATCGGGGCATCGATCTCTCCGGCGGAATACACGACGCGGCCGCGCGAATCGACGGCACACGCGGCGACACGATGGGTCGACTCGACGAGACCGCCCCGAGTTACCTCGACGAGGATGCCCGAACTCAAACGAGCGCGGGTTCGACGATCGTCGCTTCCTGCTCGGCGAAGACCGGATTGCTCAGATACCGCTCGCCGGTGTCGCAGCCGATCGTCACGATGGTCTTGCCTGCCGATTCCGGACGCGCGGCTACTTGCAGCGCGGCCCAGACGTTCGCTCCGGTAGAGATTCCCACCAGCATTCCTTCTTCGCGCGCGAGGCGACGCGTGGTCGCAATCGCATCCGCATCCGTCACGCGAATCACTTCTTCGTAGATCTGCGTGTTGAGAACCTTCGGGACGAATCCGGCACCGGTACCCTGTATCTTGTGCGGTCCCGGCTTCCCGCCGGAGAGAACCGGCGATGCGTCCGGTTCGACGGCGATCATTTTCACGCTGGGCTTGCGCGATTTCAAGACTTCGCCCACGCCCGTGATCGTGCCGCCCGTGCCGATCGCCGAGACGACGACGTCGACCGCGCCGTCCGTGTCGCGCCAAATCTCTTCGGCCGTCGTGCGCCGGTGAATCTCGGGATTCGCCGGATTCTCGAACTGCTGCGGCATGAAATATTTTCCTGAGGCGCTTTGCATAATCTCATTGGCGCGCCGCAACGCCCCGGGCATGCCCTCCGCTCCCGGAGTAAGCACGACCTGCGCTCCGTACGCCTTGAGCAAGTTGCGCCGCTCGATCGTCATCGTATCCGGCATGACCAGTATCAACGGATACCCTTTCGCGGCGGCGACGAACGCTAGCGCGATACCCGTATTGCCGCTGGTCGGCTCGAGAATCGTCATTCCCGGGAGGAGGCGGCCGTCGCGTTCTCCCGCCTCGATCATGGAGACGCCGATGCGGTCCTTCACGGACCCGGCCGGATTGAACGACTCCATCTTGACGAGCACCGTCGCGCGGCTGTCCTTAGCCAGGCGAGGAAGTTTTACGAGCGGCGTGTTGCCGAACGTGTCGGCGAGATTCTCATAAATTCGTGCCATGGTAACTGCTTAACCCTCGGTAGGAATCCGTCGTTGCACTCGGCTAGTAGGGAACCTCTGGAGAAGTCCATGTACCGATCATTTGGGGCCCAAAGTGACTCGGGGTATGCCACCCTCGCTTTTTCTCAGGTTAATCGCTCGGGCGGCATACCCACTCGTCACTTTTTGCCCAAGCCCCTCAGAGAGCTCGCTGCAATCGGTGCAGCGACTTCTTCAAAGGTTCCCTAGCAACCATGCACCGAGCCTTCCCCGCGCTCTGCGCGCTGCTCACTTCGGCTGTCTGGCTTGCGCCGGCGGGCGCGGGCGCCGCGCCGTCGATAGGAGCGGCATTGAACGCGATCGCGGCCGCGGCGCCGAACGCCATGCGATATCAGGGCGCGCCCGGTCTCTCCATCGCGATCACCGACCGCTCGCATACGCTACGCATCATCACGCTCGGCTACGCCAACATCGACGCGCGAACCCCGGTCACGCCGCAGACCCGGTTCCCAACGGGTTCGATCGGGAAGTCGATGACGGCGCTGACGCTGCTCCAGCTCGTGGATGCGGGCGCGATCGACTTGAATGCGCCGGTTCAACGATACCTTCCATGGTTCTCCATCGATAGCGGCGGCGCGCCGATACTCGTTCACCAGCTGCTCTCACACACGGCGGGACTTCCCGACGATTTCGCCTCAGAAATCGGCTATCCGTACGACGTCGTAGCGCTGCGCTCGGCCAAGACGATCTCGAAACCCGGCACGGCATGGTCGTACTCCAACGACGGCTACGCGACGGCGGGCGCGATCGTCGCGCGAGTCGACGGCAAGACGTGGATGGACGCCGTTACAGAACGCGTCTTTCGACCGCTGCGTATGGATCGCAGCAGCGCGGCGTTTACTCCGACGGCGATGACGAACGCGGCGGTCGGCTACCAGTTCCGCGACAACGATCGTCCCGCCCCGCTCCATCCGGCGCTCGTCGCATCGCCGGCCATGGACTTCATCGACCCGGCCGGGTCCGTGCTGACGACGCCGGAAGACATGGCGCGTTACATGCGCTTCTATCTCAACGGAGGGCGCGCTCCGAACGGCACGCAGCTGATCTCGGCGGGCACGTTCGCGGCGATGACCTCCGCCGACAAGCTGAAGAACGGGAATCCGGCCGGCGCCTCCGGAGTCGAGCTTGCCGAGGCGCCTTCCTTCTACAAGCAGTATGGGTACGGGCTGTCGATCTTCAGCGACGGCGGCGATCGCGTTATCGGCCACACGGGCGGAATCTCCGGCTACACGTCCTGCATGCAGATGAATCTCACTCGCGGATTCGGCGTAATCGCGTTCGCCAATCTGGTCGAAGCGCCGCTGCATCCGTGCGCGATCGTGCTCTACGCGATGAAGGTGCTGCGGGCGCAGAGCCGCGGCGAAGCCCTGCCCGCTCCGCCGCCGGCGCCCGATCCGGCACGCGTCGATCGTCCCGAGGATTACGCCGACACGTACACCGCGGCCGGCGGCTCATCGCTGCGCGTCGCCGCCCGAGCCGACCGCCTCGCGCTGATCGACGGCGGTACACGGATTTCGCTCTATCCGCGCGGGCCCGATCGCTTTTGGGCGGACGATCCGAACTACGCGACCTTCCTCATCGCGTTCGGACGCGACCAAGAAGGCAGGGTGACCGAGCTGACCTACGGTTCGAAGTGGTATCCCAACGAGCGCTATCGCGGTCCTCGCAGCTTCACCTATCCGGCGGATTGGACCACGCTCGTGGGACGATATGAAAACGTCTATTTCGGCCAACCATTCATCACGCGCGTCCTCATCGTCAAAGATCGCTTGACCCTTGACGGCGTCGACCCGCTCAAGCCTTTAGGGAACGGGACGTTTGCGCTCGGCGACTCGGTCGTGCGCTTCGAGGATTACGACGGCAATCAACCTCAGCGCCTGAGCATTGACGCGACCAATCTCTACCGCGTCGAGCTGCCCTAGGCTAGCTTCCGATATCCCAGAGCAGGCCGAGGTCTTTCTTGGAGAACGCGCGGAAGGCGATGAGCGTCTCGGTGCTGACGATTCCGTCGAGTGCCGCGATTTGCTCGGTCACGAGATCGCTGAGCTGCTCGTGCTCCTTGACTCGAACGACGGCGATCAAATCGTACGGACCCGCGACCGAATAGACCTCGGCGATTCCGTCGATCGCGAGCAGATCGTCGGCGATCGAGCGCAGTCGCGGCCGCTCGACGTTCATGAGGACGAATGCAGTAACCATTACGCGGGCTTACTGCGTGGCCGCAGCCGACCCCCGCAATTTGGGCAACGCGCGCTCATCGCGTCCGCGCAATCCGAACAGAAGGTGCATTCATACGAACAGACGCGGGCCTCCGCATCGCTTCGCAGCGCGCGGCCGCAGCGTTCGCACGAGCTCTTCACGGGCTAATGCGGGCTGACGGCGATTCCGTTTCCGCTAGCGATGTCCTCATACTCGGTCGGTACCGTACTCGGCGTGAGCGGATACGGCATCGAGTATACGTATCCCCCTTCCGAAGAAACCCACAGGGTCGTCTCGCTATTCTGCATCGCCAACTGCGCGAGATGACCGATCCCGGAGACCGTTACCGTCACGGACGGCGTGGTCGCTCCCGGCGGAAACACTTTGATATCACCGTCCGCCGACTCGGCGACAACGATGTTTCCGGCACTATCGACGAGCAACCCTTGAGGCTGATCGATCGTCATACCCAGAAGCCGCTTACTGCTAAGGCCCGGCCCGAACTCCGCGATCGAGCAATTAGGTCCCGTACGCCGGAATGCCACGTAGAGATTGCCCTTCCCGTCCTCGGCCATTCCGTCATCTTCTGAGCCTAATTGCGTGTGCGCGATCGGAGCGTTAGTGCCGGCGTTGTACTCGAAGACATGCCCCCGATTGCGGTTGGCGGGATCGCGACCCGATACGAAGACGTGGCCCGCCGAATCTGCCAGGGCATATAACGGTTCGTGCACTCCCTTCGAGTAGGTCATCGACGGGCTTGAGGAGCCGTACGGGTAAACGGTGACGGTGCCGTTTCCTGAGTTAGCGACGTAGAGCGAATCGTTGGCGTCGAGGCTCAACCCCCACGGGCCGCGGATGCCGCTGGAGATCGAGCCTACCTGTTTCTGATTCGGTCCGGTGAGCGGAAAGATATCGACGGCGTTGCTGTCGTCGTCACCGGCATACAACAGGGGCTTACCGCTTTGAGCGTTGCGCGGAAGCGGCCTCGATGCACGGTGCGACGCCGCGCCGCCGGGCAATGGCGTTGAAGCCGCACCCTCTTGCAGCTGCGGGAACGCCCTTTGCCCGATTTGCTGCGGCCCCCCACAACCGGCGTACGCTATCCCAATCGCAACGGCGAATATGAAGCTGAGGCGCTTAGAGATTCCAACCATCGTCTCTCCCCCCGGCACGGGCTTCTTTGCGGTTGCCTCGTCCCCTGCGCGAAGCGGTCGACGGCGAGCTCGTCGCTACTTGTTCTTGAAGCGGGCGACGCGCTTTTCGTTGTAGGCGGCTAGGCCTTCTTTCGCATCTTCGCTCTTGAAGAGCAGCGACTGCAGCTCGCGCTCCAGCGCGAGCGCGTCTTGGAGCGGAAGCTCCGCGCCAGTCTGCACGCTGCGTTTGATGTGACCCACCGCCATCGGCGCCTTGTTCGGCGAACAGAATTGCTTGGCGTAGTCGGCGATCTGCTCGCGAAACTCTTGTGCGCTGCCTTCGAAGAGTTCGCCGATCATGCCCCACTCCAGCGCTTGTTCGTAGCTGACGGTCTTGCCGGTCGCCATCAGCTCGATCGCGCGCGATTTGCCGACGAGCCGAGCCAGGCGCTGCGTTCCGCCCGTGCCCGGCAAGACGCCGAGCGAGACTTCGGGCAGCCCGATCTTCCCCGCGTCCTTTCGCGCGATCCGCAGGTCGCACGCCATCGCGATCTCGAGGCCGCCGCCGACGCAATGCCCGTTGAGGGCGGCGATCACCAGCTTCGGCGTCTGCTCCAGCCGTTGCAGCGTCTCGTTGGCGTGCAGGCAGAACATGTATTTGAACTCGGGGGTGACCTGGTTGAGCATGCCGATGTTGGCGCCCGCCGAGAAAAACTTCTCGCCCTTGCCCGTCAGCACGATCGCTTCCACGTCGGGGTCGAACCGCGCGTCGAGAATCGCCTCGTCGAGCTGACGCATCATCTCGTGCGTGTACGTGTTCGCCGGCGGATCGTCCATCTCGACGAACGCCACGTGGCCATCCTTCCAGTAGTTGATGACGCGCTTGCCGTCGAGCGGGCGCGCTTCGCGTCCAAACGGCGTCTGCTGCGCGGCTCCGTTGACCGTCGTGCTCATGCCAGGTTTCCTTTCGGTGCGATCCAGTTGGGATTCTTGAAGTATTCTTTGAGTTTCGCTTCGTCGTCGGCGGCAGGCAGCACCGTCGGTGCGTACGCCTGCCACTCTTCTTCCGTCAGCCTCCGTCCGTCAACCGCGTAGCGCTCGCCGGCATAGTCGCCGATCTTGCGATTGAAGCGCATGTCGGGAAGGTAGAACTTCGTCTCGCTGGCGTTGACTTCGTTCACGCGTGCGACCGTCGCCGCCGCCTCGTCATAGAACTGCGTGCGGGCGCGCTCGTTGAGGTGTTCCTTGTCCGCTTGTTCGCCTACCTTGTCTTCGTCGACGCGGCCCTTGATGCCCCACGCGTAGGCCCACTGCGCCGAGCCCGAATGATCCGTGCCGAACAGATCGAGCGATCCCGAGAACCACTTGTTGTAGAACTTCTGCTGAATCTCGACGGGAACGACGCCTGCCTTCGCGATGCGGCGCAATCCCGTTATGCCGGTGCCCATGTGAAACGACTCTTCACGAAGCATCGGACCCATCGACGCTGCGAGCGGCGCGAAACTCGAATGCGACAGCATCGTCAGCTGGAACTTGCCGTCACGATCCATGAAATTCGTATACGCGAAGAAATCCAGCCAGTGCGTAACGTCATCGTTGAACGCGTTGAGCAGCCGGTTCTTCTTTCCAAAGGCGCGGCGTTCGAGCATCTTCTGCGCCTCGATCTTACCTTCGCTGCCGAAGTGCTCCACCATCAGGTGGCACATCTGATAGCCGTGCCGGGTCTCTTCGACCATGATGCGCACGAGCGAAGCGAGGTCGTATTCGCTCGGGGCGTTGTTCACCAGAAAGCGCTGCTGCTCGTTGGAGGCAAATTCGGTATCACCCTGATAGACGACCATGTTGAGCACGGCGTCGCGCATGCGTTGATCCGGTATCTCACGGACCTTCTCCCAGCGCCGTTCGCCCTTGAAGTCGCCGAAGTAGATCTCCCCAGTGGGCAGGTCGCCGTACTTGGCCTCGAAGCGATACCCGGGCATGAAGCGATCGACCAGCTCGCGGTCCAGTCCGATGTCGCGCCTCCACTCGTCGAGCATGACGATCCAATCATCGAACGTCGATATGCGATTCATTCGTGCCTTTCAGAATATGACGGATTTTCATCGGTCGGAGAGAATACCGTCATACTAAGACGAAGACAAGGGGGTGTCAAGCCTGGTTCAGCGTCCGGTCACGCGGCCCAATTCCTTTATCTTCACCCTATACGGCGACATGGTGCACCGGCTGGCCGGCGACGGCTCGCTCTGGATCGGCGGGCTGATTCGCTTGATGTCCTCGTTCGGCGTCTCGCCGCCGGCCGTGCGCCAAGCCGTTTCGCGAATGTCGCGTCAAGGCTGGCTGACCGCCCGCCGCCGGGGGAACCGCGCCTTCTACGCCGTGACCAAGCGAGGACGACGGCGGATCGAGGAGTTGAGCCCCCGCATCTATGGACCGGTCATCGAGTGGGACGGGCGCTGGCGCGTGCTCAGCTACGCGATCGGCGAGGAGCATCGCAAGCGGCGCGAGCGCTTGCGGAAAGAACTGAACGCGCTCGGCTGGGCCACGCTCGCTCCCTCGACCTGGATATCCCCGTCGGACTCGCTCGCCGCCGCGCGCGAAGCCGCGCGGACGACGCTGACGCTCGATGCGGTTCATCTCTTCAGCAGCGAATACCGGGGGCCGCTCAGCGATCGCGAGCTGCTCGAACGATGCTGGAACGTGACCGAGATCGCATCCGCCTACCATCAATTCACCGCCCGGTACGCACCCCGACTCGGGCGCGAACGCGAGCGCGGCGACCTTACCGACGAGGCCGCCCTGGTCGACCGCCTCTGGCTGGTTCACGATTACCGCAAGTTCGTCTATCTCGATCCGGGCTTACCGAGCGAGCTGCTCCCCGCGCACTGGCCCGGGACCGCAGCCGCCGCGCTGTTTCGCGAGTACTATGCGGTGCTCGACGCCAAATCACAAAGCTACTTTCATCTTTGCACGGGCGAGACGGACGGGGGCGAGCCGTAAGGCGTCGAAGCGACCCGCCGATGCCCAAACGTCTGCTGATTCTTCTCGCCGTCGCCGCGCTCGCAATTGCTGCGTGCAAAGGCGGCGGCTCAGCCTCCACCCCTCCGTCGGGACCGCCCATCTCCCCGTCGCCGAACCCGTCGATCAAGACAGCGACGATATTGGTGACGATCCTCGGCACGCCGGCGCCGGGGATTCCGGTCGAGGCATCGACGCCGAAATCGACGAGCAGTCCGCGGCCGGGCACGCCGTTCGAAACGAAGGACACGGGAATGAAGGGGCTGGCGCACTTTCTGCACCTCAAGCCGAGCAAGACTTATTGTTGGGTTGCGATCATCGGCCCGCACCAGACTTCATCGGAGTGTGCCGGCTGGGAAGTCTGGCAGACTCAAACAATTACTCTAGGCACTTGACAGAAAACGCTTTTCTAGGTTTCGTCGTCGTGGAGGTGGAGATGGGAACCATCTTCGGCTTCGTACAGGACGTCGCGCGCCTCGGCTAGCACGGCTTTCGAGAGCGGCTCAGTCGGCGGCTCAACCGAGCCCTCCTCCGCAAGAAAATCGACCTCGCTCCAGTCTTCCCACGTCTCCAAAGACTCGCCGCCGGTCGTCGCGGGAAAGCGCACGCAGAATCCCTGGTCGACGTGAAGGCCCACTACGCTAACCTCGGTACCGCGCGGGAAATAGGTTCCGTCTTTCCAGAGCGTGCCGCACGTCGTGCTGTACTGACGGCCGATCCTTAGGGCTTCTCCCATACCCGGCCTACTATACCCCGAACGGGTTCATCGGTTTCTCGCCGACGTAGGTAAGCACGCTCTTCGTTTCGCTGTAGAGCCGCATTGTCTCCATGCCGAGCTCGCGTCCGTATCCCGACTGCTTATAGCCGCCGAACGGAACGCCCGGGAAGACGGCATACGGCGTGTTGATTGCCACCGATCCGCTTCGGATCGCGCGCGCGACGCGATTGGCGCGGCCGAGGTTCGTCGACCAGACGCTGGCGGCGAGTCCGTACTCGCTGGCATTAGCCAACGCGATTGCTTCCGCTTCGTCGTCGAAGCGAACGATGGTGGCGACGGGTCCGAAAATCTCTTCGCGCGCGATGCGGTGCGAGTTTTCCGCTTCGAACGCCGTCGGGCTCCAGAACATTCCGGCCGAAAAACTATCTCCGATCGTCGCGGGGCCGCCTTCCAGGAGAGCGCGCGCACCTTCGGACCGTCCGATTTCGCAATACTCCTTGATCTTCTCGTATTGTTCGCCAAGCGTGATCGCGCCGATCTGAGTCTGCGGATCTTCCGGATCACCGACCCGCAGGAGTTTCGCCTTTTCGGCGAAGCCGCTCACGAAGCGATCGTAAATTCCGGATTGCACCAAGATGCGCGAGCGAGCCTCGCAGCATTGTCCGGCATTGTAAAAGACGCCGTAGAGCGCTCCGGCTACGGCCGCATCGAGATCAGCATCGTCGAAGACCACGGACGGTGACTTGCCACCCAGTTCCAGCGTGACGCGTTTGAGCGTCTGCGCGGCCGTCGCCGCGACGATTTTTCCGGTCGCCGTCGAACCGGTAAAAGCGATCTTATCGACGCCGGGATGCTCGACGAGCCACGAGCCGATCGAGTTCGTCGCACCCGTGATCACGTTGAGCACGCCCTCAGGAACGCCCGCTTCGAGCGCGAGCTTGCCGAGTTCGATCGCGGTGAGCGGCGTCACGGACGAAGGCTTGAGTATGATGGTGCAGCCCGTCGCGAGCGCCGGCGCTACCTTCCAAGAGGCGAGCAGCAGCGGGAAGTTCCACGGAACGATGGCACCGACCACGCCGACCGGTTCGCGCACGGTGTTGGCCAAATAAGTCGGAAGCGGCGGCGGCAGCGTTTCGCCGTAGTTCTTGGTCGCGGCGCCGGCATAAAACTCGAACGTGTCGACGATCGCACTAAGCTCGCCCTTGGCCGTGGCGAGCGCCTTGCCGTTGTCGCGCACTTCGTACAGCGCGAGGTCCGCGCTCCGCTCGGCGATGAGTTGCGCGAGCTTGTAGATGATCTTCGCGCGTCGCGACGCCGCCATCGTGGGCCACTTCCCCGCGTCGAACGCGCGCCGTGCCGCTTCGACCGCTGCGTCCACGTCGTCGCGCGTCGCATCCGCCACGTCGGCGATTTTCGCTCCGGTCGCCGGGTTGCGATCTTCGTACGTTGCGCCGTTCGCAGCGTCGCGGGAGCTGCCACCGATCAGCAGCTGAGTCTTCGTCATCGTCGAGGTCGTCGTCATGAAGCTGCCTTCTCCTCGACCCGTTCGAATACCGTTGCAATGCCTTGGCCGACGCCGATGCACATCGTAGCCAGCCCGTACCGCCCGCGCCGCCGGCTCAGTTCGTGCAGCAGCGTCGTGACCATTCGCGCGCCGCTTGCGCCAAGAGGATGACCGAGCGCGATGGCGCCGCCATTGACGTTCGTCCGATCGGAATCCAGCGCGAGATCCTGCATGCATGCTATCGCCTGCGCGGCAAACGCTTCGTTGAGCTCGACGAGATCAAGTTCGTCGACGCCCACATCGGCGCGCGCGAGCGCTTTGCGCGTAGCGGGTATCGGACCCAATCCCATCAGGTCGGGCGCGACGCCGGCCGCGGCGCACGCGACGAAGCGCGCCATGGGACGAAGCCCCATGCGGCGTGCCGCGTCTGCCTCGCAGAGCAAGACCGCCGCTGCGCCGTCGTTGATACCCGACGAGTTGCCGGCGGTCACCGTTCCGTTCGTCTTGAACGCAGGCTCGAGCCGTCCCAATACCTCGACCGTCGTCTCGGGGCGTGGATGCTCGTCGCGCGAGAGCACGGTCTCCTCTCCGCGCGCGCCAGGGATCGAAACGGGAACGATTTCGTCGGCGAACGCTCCGCGCTCGATCGCCGCTTTGCATTTCGCCTGCGATTCGGCCGCAAAACGATCTTGTTCTTGGCGCGGAATTCCGTAGAGTTCGGCGACCTTCTCGGCGGTCTCGCCCAACGCGATAGTCCACTCCTCCGGCATATTGGGATTGATCATGCGCCATCCGAGGACGGTATCGAAGAGGCGTTGCCGGCGCCCGAACGCGGCGTCGCTCTTGGGCAGCACGTACGGCGCGCGCGTCATCGACTCGACGCCGCCCGCAATCATCACGTCGCCCTCGCCGAATGCGATCGCCTGCGCCGCCGAGTTGATCGCCTGCAGACTCGAGCCGCAGAGCCGGTTAACTGTGGCGCCGGGAACTTCGATCGGCAGCTGCGCCAAGAGCACGGCCATGCGCGCAACGTTGCGATTGTCTTCGCCGCTCTGGTTCGCGGCGCCGATGTAGACGTCGTCGATCGCCGTCGGCAGTACGCCGCTGCGTTCGACGATCGCGCGCAGCACGATCGCGGCCAGATCGTCCGGGCGCACCGCTGCGAGCCGGCCGCCGAGGCGGCCGATCGGCGTGCGCACTGCGTCGACTATCCAAACCTCGCGACTCATTCTAGGGAACCTCGGCCGGTTGGGGTGCCGGCTCGGCGTCGAGCACCCACAGCGAGCGATGCGGGGCGAACGCCTCGCCCTCTTCATCCGCGAGCCGCCGCAAGATGCGCGTCAGGCGCGCTCCGCCGATCTCGCGTCCCCATGCGATCGGCCCGTTCGGGTAGTTTGCTCCGAGCTGCATGGCCGTGTCGATGTCGTCGGGCGACGCAATCTGTTCGTGCACGGCAATCATCGCCTCGTTGACGATCGACCCGACGGTGCGTCCGAGGAACAATCCCGGCAGATCCTCGACGAGTACTGCGCCCTTGCCGAGCGTCGCGAAGAACTCTTGCGCCAGCTCGAGTGCATCGTCCGAGGCCGCCTCCGAATCGACGATCTCGACGGCGCGCTGATGCGCCAACGATCCGAGCACCCCGTAGCCCACCAATCTGTCGGCGTGGCGCATGCGGTCGGCGCAAGCCCCCAAATCCGTCGCATACGCGTCGACGAAGAACACCGTTTCGGGACCGAGCCGCGAGTCGAGTCTCGCTACGATCTCGCCGCGATCGGCGGCCCCATCGCCCACGTCGACGACGATCGTCGCCGTGTCGGGGAGTTCGTCGAGCAGCTCCTCGCGTTCGATCCGCTCGAGATGAACGTAACGTTTCTCGATCTCCTCGGCCAGCTCGTCGGCGACTCCCCCGAACCCGATCAGCGCCACGATCTCCTGCGCGTTGCGCTCATCCGGCGGCGCATTGGGCGTCACGTCCAAACGCTCGGGGTTTCCGTCTCGATAGTCGTAGAAGCCCGCACCGCTCTTGCGCCCAAGCAGCCCTTGCGCGACCATTTGGCGCTGCAGCTCGACCGGCGCAAAGCGCAGTGCCTCGGTTCGCGCATAGATCGATTCCGTCGTGGCAAGGTTGACGTCGAGGCCGATGAGGTCCATTAACTCAAAAGGCCCCATACGGAATCCGACCGCCCGCGCGAGCGCGTCGAGCTCTTCAACGGAAGCGGCGCGGCGCTCCAACGAACGCAGCGCCTGAAGGTAGAACGGGCGAGCGACGCGATTGACGATGAATCCCGGCGTATCGGCGACGAGAACGGGACTCTTTTTGATGCGCTCTACGAGTTCGAACGCGCGCTCGAGCGTTGCGTCGCTCGTCTGCGGTACGTGCACGACCTCCACGAGTTGCATCCGAGCCGGGGGATTGAAGAAGTGCAGTCCGACGACGCGCTCGGGGTGCGCCACGACGTCGGCGAGATCGGCGACCGCCAGCGACGACGTGTTGGTGGCGAGAATCGCATCGGCGGCAAGCGCGCTCCCTAGCGCCAAGAAAACCTCGCGCTTCAGTTCGAAGCGTTCCGGAACGGCTTCGATCGCGATTGACGCGCCGCAGCCGTCTATGATTGCGTCGGTCCAATGGATCCGTCCGAGAATCGAACGATCGCCGGATCGTTCCGCCTCGCGCTGCAAGTAGTCGAGCCCGCGTTCGCGGGAGGCAGCCTGCGGCTCCACGATCTCTACGTCGTAGCCTCCGCTCGCCGCGACGAGAGCGATACCGGTTCCCATCGTTCCGCCGCCGACAACCAACAATCGATCCGCCACAGTCGTTGCTTCGCGACAGGACCTGTAAACGCTTCGTCGATAGTTCCATGAAATGGAAAAGCCGGGATGGCGCCTGCGCAAATCGAGCTACGTCGTCGATTCGCCGCACATGCGACTGCGCGTCGACGAGCTTGCGCTTCCGGACGGGACGATCATCCCAGATTACTACGTGCGCGAGTCGCGCGGCTTCGTGACGATCATGGCGCTGACGTACGACGACGAGGTGATTCTCGTACGGCAGTATCGCTACGGATCGGATTCGATTCATCTCGAGCTTCCGGCCGGCATGCTCTCGGAGAACGAAGAGCCGGGCGAATGCGCGCTGCGAGAGCTCGCCGAGGAGACCGGCTACGAGGTCGAGCGCTGCGAGTTGGCCGCCATGTACACGCCCGAGCCGGTGCGTTCGACGGCGCGCGCGTACGTCTACGTTGCCTTTGGGGCGCGGAAGACCGGCGAGCAGAAACTCGACCCGACCGAGCACCTCGAGGTCGAGGTGACGCCGCTTCGGACCTTCCATGCCATGCTGCGAGACGGCAGCATCGACGCCGGCCCGTCGATCGCGGCCGGGTATCGCGGACTCGAGTACCTAAAGCTGCTGCGGTGAAACCCGGGCCGAGGCGCCGCGGTAGATAGAGTGCAATGCAGACCCGATTCAACATGCACCCCATGCTGGGGCTTTTTCTCAAGCTCACGGCGGCGATCACCATCGCGATCGTGGTGCTGTGGATCCTGAGCAAACTCGTGATGATCGCCATCGTGGCGGCCGCCATTGCGGCAGTTCTGCTCGGCGGCTTCTTCCTTTATAACCTGTTTCGGCGCCGCCCGAAGCTACCCATCAGTCGCTGAGCCACGAGCTCAGGGCCTCGGTAACGCACCCGGGCTCTTCCAACATGGGCACGTGAGCGCTCTCTTCGCAGACGGCTAGCCGGCCTGCCGGAAAGCGCTGCGCGATTGCGCGCGCTTCTGCAAGCGGCACAACGTCATCACGGCCGCCCGCGATCATCAGCATCGGGACGTCGAGATCCCCCGCGATGTCTTCGGATGAGGCGCGCAACGCCATGCCGCGGAGCGCGGCGGCGGCACCGAACGGATCGTTTTGCCGCGCGATCGCGGCGGCACGCTCGACTACGGCGGGATGCTCCACACGGGTTTTCGGCGCGAACAAGCGCGGCATGTAGGCCTCAATCACGGGTTCGATGCTGCGCTCGCGCTCGACGCGTTCGGCGAGGCGCTCGCGCGCGGCCGCCTGCTCGGGAGTATCCGCCGCTAGCCGGCTCGTAACGAGCGCGAGACGAGCAACGCGCTCGGTAAACATGCGTGCAAACGCGAGCGTCACGTATCCGCCCATCGAATGACCCACGAGCGCTGCGCGCTCGATGCTCAGTGCGTCGAGCAGCGCCGCGACGTCCGATGCGAGTCGCTCCATCAGGTACGGACCATCGGAAACGCCCGACGCGCCGGCGCCGCGCAAGTCGGGACGGATCACGAACGCGAACGCTGACAGCGCATCGCTTTGCGCATCCCAGATGGTGCGCGAGAACGGAAATCCGTGGATCAACACGACAGCGCGTTCGCCGCTGCGTCCGTCTAAACGCGCGTCGATACGCGCGCCGTCGTCGGCAAAAACTTGCATTGGCGCTCGTAATACTGTATAAGGTAGGCAACACCCCTGGTCGATTGCCGACCAGAGAAAGGATGACTCCACACCTAATGGCAGTCAAACGTAAAAAGAAGAAGGCTGCGGCAGGTGCTGCTGCACCGAAGAAGCGCAAAGTCCGCAAGGTTGCGCGTAAAGCCGGTCGCAAAGTCCGCAAGGTAGCGCGCAAGGGCGCTCGCAAGGCTCGCAAAGCCGTGCGCAAGGGCGCTCGAAAAGCTCGCAAAGCCGTGCGCAAGGCCGGTCGTAAAGTGCGCAAAGCGGCGCGCAAGGGCGTTCGCAAAGCTCGCAAGACCGTTCGCCGAAAGAAGGCAGCGTAACTCCAGCCTCCTCAACTCCGTCGGTATAGCCGGCGGAGTATTAGCGAGTCGCGCTAAACGCGACTCGCTTTTTTTATACCTTTCGCACGGCTGGGCGGAAGAACCAAATCGCGAGAAACATCAACGTGCAGATCGTACCGGCGAGGGCGAACATCGGGCGCAGCCCGATCGCGGCCGCGATCGCACCATCGACGAGCGAGCCCAGCGGAACGACGCCGATGGCGATCATGGTGTAGACCGCCAGCGCGCGTCCGCGCACCTGGTCGGGCGACAACACCTGCAACAGCGTATTGGTCGCGCCCATCGACGCGAGCGTGCCGACGCCCACGAGGAAGAGAATCGGGAGCGTGCTCGCCAGCGTCGGCACGAAGGCGAGCGCCAAGACGCCCAGCGACATGAGGATCGAAGACTGAAACCAGAGCTGCGAGCGGCGCTCGCGTTGCGCGAAGTATGCGGTGACGAGCGCCCCGCCGAATCCGCCGACGCCGGCGGCGGAGACCGCCCATCCCAAACCGCGCGCGCCGCCATGCAGCAGGTTGACGGCCAACGCCGGAACGAGCTGACTGTACGGCCGCGTCAAGATCGCCGTGACGAGTTGCGCGAACATGATCCAAGACAATGCGGGGTGGCGCACGATGAAGACGATCCCTTGGTGCATCACGCGCAGCAACGGCTCGCGTTGCATCGACACAGGCGGAGAAGGGCGCATCATCAGTACCGCGGCGACGACGGCGAGCGTCGCGACCGCGTTGCAATAAAACGCTCCGGCGACGCCGATCCACACGATGAGCAAACCCGCGAGCGCGGGCCCGATGACGGCCGGCGCGTTGAACGCCACCGAGTTGAGACCCACGGCGTTTCCGACGTATTGCCGGTCGACCAGGAAAGGCACCCAGCTCTGACGCGTCGGAGAGTCGAACGCGAAAGCCGCCGCGTAGATCGCGGATATGATGATGAGGCTCGATAGATCGAGCCTATGCGTCGTGGCCAGCAGCGCGAGCGCGAGCGCGGTCAACGCTATCGTAACGTTCGTAACGACGAGCACGCGCCGGCGCGGCAACCGATCCGCGACGACGCCGGCCAGCGGCGACAAGAGCAGGACCGGTACGGCGCGGGCCGCTCCGACGAGGCCGAGCTCGAGCGCGGCTCGGTGCGGCGTGCCGGCCATGCGCGCTACGAAGAAACCCGTGGCGGTGAACTGCATCCACGTGCCGAGATTCGAAGTCAGGAGTCCCAACCACAGTAAACGAAAGTCCCGAAAGCGCAGCGCCGCCAGGATGGACGGGCGGCGCCCGACGATTTCCTCCCTCACGCGCCGCGCGCGCGCACCGCGGCCACGATCATCGCGGCGCTCTGCGTCACCCCGAAACGCGACGTATCGATGCTGAGATCGTACTCGCGAGCGTCGCCGAACGTTCGCCCATAGCGCTCGCGCATGTAGGCGACGCGAGCTCGATCGACGCGATCGATCTCGGCCTCGGCCAGCTCCTTGCGAACGTGCATGGTATCGACTACGTGCGCGACGCGCCACGCGCGGGGCGCGTGCATGAACACGCTCATCACGTCGTCGCGCACGCCCAAAATCGCTGCGGCTCCGCGACCGACGATCACCGCGTCGCCGCGCGAGGCGTAATCGTGCACCGCGTCTTGGACGGCCCGGAACAGCTCTTCGTCGAACGGCTCCGCGGCCGACGCCTCGGCGAGCTCGGGAGTCGCACGCTCGAGACTCGTCAGCAACCTCTCCCCCAGCGAGCGCTCCGCATCCTCGTCGGCATCGACGGTTTCGGGAGCAACGCGGAGCCGCTTTGCAACCACCACCGGGAGCTGCTGGTCAACGTACTCGTAACCGAGCGTGTCGGCAACCCTCTGCGCGATCGCGAGGGCTCCCGCACCATACTCGTTCGAAATCGTAACGATCACCGGAAATGAGTACGCAATGCCGAACGTTGGGCTCCTGCCGATCGTAGAGACTAAAGATTTACGCAAGGTCTTTCGCACTCCCAAGCGCGTGCCAGGAGCGCTCGGCGCCTTGCGCTCGATTTTCTCGCGGGAATACGAGGATCGGGTCGCCGTGGACGACGTAACGTTTGCGCTCGAGCCCGGCGAGCTCGTTGGTTACATCGGTCCCAACGGCGCCGGCAAGTCCACGACGATCAAGATGCTCACCGGCATACTCGTGCCGACGTCGGGGCAGGTGCGCGTCGACGGCCTCGTGCCCTGGAAACAGCGCAAGGAGAACGCCCGAAATATCGGCGTCGTGTTCGGGCAGCGCAGCCAGCTCTATTGGGATCTTCCGCTCATCGAATCATTCGAGCTCCTGCGCGCGATCTACAGCGTTCCCCAAGATCAGTACCGGCGCAACCTCTCCGAATTCGTCGAGATTCTCGAGATGGACGGCTTCATGCGGACCCCCGTGCGCCAGCTCTCCCTGGGCCAGCGCATGCGCGGCGACTTCGCCGCTGCGCTCTTGCACGGACCGAAGATCGTCTATCTCGATGAGCCCACGATCGGTCTCGACGTCGTCGCCAAGCAGGCCATCCGCGAGTTCATCGCACGAATCAATTCCGAGCGGGGCACGACGATCGTTCTGACGACGCACGATCTCGCCGACGTCGAACGCCTTTGCCGGCGAATCGTCTTGATCGATCGGGGAACGCTCATTTACGACGGCGACATCGAACGAATAAAGAACGAGTACGGGCAGTACCGCACGCTCGTCGTGCAGTTCAGCGAACCGGTCGAGCATCCGCAGCTCGACGGCGCCGAGGTCGTCGCGACCGAGAACTCGAGCGCGCGATTCCGCTTCGACCGGAACGTTCGGCGCGCGGACCTCCTCGTGCGCCAAGCGAGTGAGCGTTACAGCGTCGAAGACGTTAGCCTGGAAGAACCGGATCTCGAATCGATTATCCGCCGAATTTACGTCGAGGGGTATGCGGAGCAACCGGAGGAAGACGCGTCATGATCTTTTCCAGCGGCACGAAGAGGCCGAAGATTCATTCCAGCGCCTACGTGGCGCCGAGCGCGATCGTGAGCGGCGACGTGACGATCGGCGCCGGCAGCGCGGTGCTGCACGGAGCGGTCGTCACCGCCGAGGGTGCGCCGGTGACGGTGGGCGACCAGTGCGTCATCATGGAGAACGCGGTGCTCAAGGCCAGCGGCGGAAGCGCGCTGACCTTTCCGCTGAAGATCGGCAACCGCTGCATCGTAGGACCGCAGGCGTACGTCGTCGGCGCGACGATCGGTGACGGCTGCTTCGTGGCCGGCGGCGCGAAGATTTTCAACGGCGCGACGCTCGAGCGCGGCAGCGGCGTCGCCCTGGGCGCGATAGTCCACGTCAAGTCGCGCGTCACCGCCGGCGCGAGCGTCCCGATGCAGCACATCGCGTTCGGCAACCCGGCTACGATCTATCCGCCCGAAAAGGCGCCCGAGATTCACTCGAAGATGAACTTTTACGCGGACGTTTTCAACCTAGAGGCCGGCGACGACGTGCGCGCGCGCGCCGCCGAGACCTACTCGAAGTTTCTTCGCAAGGTACACGCCCAGGACGCGGCGGTCGAGGAACACCGCAACGTCAAGCCGCCTCCGCGGCGCTCGGGAGAAGAGCCGCCCCAGACGCAGGCGACGGAGGTGGATAAGGTCGTCGACGTGATGATGCTCGAGCTCGAAGAGATGGAGCACCGGCGGCAGCAGGCGATCAAACGGCAAAAAGGGTGAACCTACTCCCGTATCTCGAGTTCGCGAAGAAAGCGTTCGCGCGAGAGGCGACCTATCGGATGGAGGTGCTGACCGAGATCGGGTCGCTCGTGTTGCGCGTCTACATATTGCGATCGCTGTGGACCGCGCTCTACGCGCAAAACGCGGCGCCGATCAATCTGCCCCTTCACAGCATGATCACATACGCGACTGTCGCCATGCTGATGTCTTTGATCCTCGAGGTGGACGGAACGCGGCTGATTCGCGAAAAGATCCGAGAGGGAACCATCGCGACGGACCTGATGAAGCCGATCAGCGTTCCCTTCTACTTCTTCAGCGACGGCCTGGGCCAGACGCTCCTGCACGCCGTCCTGGTTATCCCATCGCTTCTGTGCGCGCTGCTTCTGGTGCGCATCGACGTGCCCTCGTTCCCGACCTTCGCGGCGTTCTTGCTGGCATTTGCGGTCGGCTACGGGGTCAATTTCTTTTTGAACTTTTTGATGAATAGCATCGCGTTCTGGACGCTGGAGACGTTCGCGGCACAACTGATCGTGCGCTGGGCGTCGGATCTTCTCTCCGGGCAGATCATACCGCTCACGCTCTTTCCCGGGATCTTCGGGCGGATCGTCTTTGGGCTTCCATTCGCTGCGATCTATTCGACGCCGCTGCTGATCTTCGTCGGCGTGATCCGGCCCTCAGAGTGGGAGGCGAGCATCGCCGCGCAACTGGCGTGGCTCGTGCTGTTTGCCGTTTTGTCTTCGATCGTTTGGCGCGCCGCCTCGAACCGCGTCGTCATCCAAGGCGGCTAGCCGCTATTGCTCGGCAAACAGCTCGTCCACGTAGCACCAGCGCCACTGTTCGCCGGGCTGAAACGACCGCACGACCGGATGGTGGATCGAGTGGTAATGCTTCGTCGCGTGTTTGTTTTTCGACGAATCGCAACAGCCGACGTGACCGCACGTCAAGCAGAGCCTAAGGTGCAGCCAGGTATCGCCGATCCGCAGACACTCCTCGCATCCCTGCGGCGTCCGGGGCTGAGGATTGCCGGCGCTCTGGAGGTGCTCGCAGAAGTCGCCGTTCATCGCGTGACCGCGGGAAGGTCCCAGAGCACCAGCTCGCCGTTGCCGCTGACGGCTAATCGCGCGACGTCGTAGAGGCGCACCGAGTCGCCGGCACGCAAAGACTCGCCGTTGGCTTCGACCTGGCCGCCGGCTACGAAGAGAAAACCGTAGCGCTTCGGCGCAAACTCCGCGACCAGCGTCGTGCCCTCGACGCGCGCGACACGCAGCGTCGCGCGCTGTGTAATCGCGATCGGCGCGTCGACGTCGGGCTCTCCGCTCACGAGCGTCAACCAGCGGTTCCACCGCTCGTCGCTCGTGAAGGCCATCTGTCCGTAGGATGGCGGCGTGCCCAGCCTTCGGGGGAGCACCCACATCTGAACGAGGTGAAGCGGCTCGTCGGCGCTGTCGTTGAACTCGCTGTGGCTCACGCCCGTGCCGGCGCTCATGAACTGAATGCCGCCGGGACCGACGACGCCGTGGTTGCCCATGCTGTCGCGGTGCGCGAGCTCGCCCGAGAGCACGTACGTTACGATCTCCATGTCGCGGTGCGGATGCGTCGGGAATCCGCCGGCCGGCGCGATCGTATCGTCGTTAAAGACGCGCAGAGCTCCCCAGTTTAGGTTTTGGGGATCGACGTAGTCGGCAAAGCTGAACGAGTAGTACGTGTCGAGCCAGCCATGACTGGCGTGTGCGCGCTCCGCAGAGCGAACGACGGAAAAGACTGGCGTCTGCGACGCGACGGTGGCCATGCCGCTCTTGACAGCTCAGCTCGGGACGAGGTTGCGCAACCGCCCGAGCAGGAGGTGATAGTACAGCATCCCGCGCACCGGGCCGAGCCGGTCGAGCAGCGCGTCTAAGTCGACGCGAGCGTCTCCCGACAAGAACGCGAGGCTTCGCGCGACGCCCGAGTCGCGAAGCGGAAAGGCGTCGAGCCGGCCCAAGCCGCGCAGCAGCATTACCGACGCGCTCCACGGCCCGATGCCGCGAACGGCGCGGAGCCGCTGCGCCGCGTCGCCGGTCGAAAGTCGGCCCAAGGCGATTTCATCGATTTCTCCATCGGCGAACGCAGCAGCCGCGTGTCGCACGTGCGCGACCTTGTTGCGCGAGAGTCCCGCGCTGAGAAGCACCGCTTCGTCGCACTCGAGCCACCGTTTTGGCTCGGGGAAAACGACGCAACGCACGTCACCGGCGGTCACGACCTCTCCCAACGCCGTCACGGCCCGCCGCATGATTGCGGCGGCCGCGTGGATCGATATCTGCTGGAAGAGGATCGAATGCGCGCAGGCCTCCCAAAGCGTGGGGTAGCGCGGGGGTTTCAGCCCGCGCAGCTCCTTTGCAAGCGGCCTCAGCCAAGCAATACGGCGGCTTCGCTCGTACCACTGCGACAGATCGACCTGGCTGCCGAGCAGGCGCTCTACGGTCGGAAACCAGCGCACGGCGTCGCGGCCGGTCGCTCGAATTTCGATCGCGCCGCTATCGTGCGGGCGAACGGCAAACAGCTCGCCGCCCGCCGCATCGCTCAGCGCGCGATAGTACGTGCCGTCCTCGCCGACGACGTCGACAACGTTGCTCGCGAGACGCCTCAGCGCATCGACGGTCAGGTCGAGTCGAAACGGAGACGCAACGGGGAGCAGCCGCGGCGCACCGAAACGCTTTTGTCCAGGATCTAAAGGACTAATGCTGCGAGCCTATCTGCAATACTGGCGCTTAAACTTTCTCACGCTGATCGAATACCGGGCGAACTTCCTGATGTGGTTCGTCTTCACGATCGCCTATCACGGCGTCGCACTGGCGGCGCTGTACGTCACGATGCGTCAGTTTCCATCGATGAACGGGTGGAGCTTTCGGGAGATGTTCTTCCTCTACGCGCTGTGGATGAGCGGGCACGAGCTGCACAATACCTTGTTCTTCACGGTCGTCAGCGTGCCCGACTACGTGCGCGAGGGACGCTTCGATCGCTTCCTGGTGCGACCGCTGGACACGCTCTTTCAAGTGCTGACCGTGCCCCAGCAGATCGTTCCCGACGGCCTGGTGCTGGCGATTGCGACGCTTGCCGTCGCGACGGCGGCGGTGCACGTCCGCGTCGATTGGGTCTTTCTCGTCTTCGTGCCGCTCATCGTTTTCGGCGGTGCGTTGATCGATCTCGGCATCTCTCTGGCCGTGGCAACCGTCTCGTTTTGGTTCATTCGCGTCGATACGTTGCGCTGGGTCGTCATGTCGCTCGAACAGGACTTCACCCGCTATCCGATCAGCATCTACTCGCGCGGCGTACGAATCGTTCTCGCCTTCGTGCTCCCGTTTGCCTTCATGAACTACTTTCCGGCGACGTATTTCTTGCAGAAGGCTGACACGGGACTCCATCTCAATCCGGCGATCGGCCTGCTGACTCCCGCGATCGGACTGGCCTGGCTGGCCGCGGCCTACGCGTTTTGGCTCGTCGGATTGCGCCACTATCAAGGAACGGGCTCGTGAAGCGAGCGGCCTTCTTGGGCGGCACGGCCGCCGCGTTTGCGGCGCCGCGCGCCGTTGCCGCCACATCGTTGAACCGGCGAGTCCATGCGATCGCTCGCGAGTTGCCCGGCAGGATCGGCGTCTACGCGCGCACGCTGTCTTCCGGACCGCCGCTCGTCGAGGTCGGCGCCTTCGAGCGCTTTCCGACGGCATCCACGATCAAAGTGCTGATCATGACGACCGCGTACGCGACGGAGGAGGCCGAGCCAGGAGCGCTCCAGGAACGGATCACCTTTTACCGCAGCGATCTGATCGGCGGCTCGGACTTCATGGCAGACGTGCAAGACGGGCGGCGCTTCACCGTGCGCGAGCTCCTGACGCCGATGATACGAGTCAGCGACAACACCGCGGCGAATCTCCTGATCGCACACTTCGGAGTGCGCGCGATCAACGCCGTTGGAGAGCGCGCCGGCATGACGCGCACACGCCTCGCCCGCAAATTCCTCGATTACGGAGCGATCGTACACCATCACGATAACGTCTCGACGCCTCGTGACATGGGCCGTCTGCTCTATCTGATCGAACGCGGCGCGCGCGAGCGCCTGCGCACGATCGTCTCGCCCGAGCACTGTCTGGCGATGATCCGGATCATGCTCGGTCAAACGGATCGCGACGGCATTCCGGCCGCGCTGCCTCTCGGCACGTCGGTCGCGAACAAGACGGGTGAGGTCGAGGGAACCCGCAACGACATCGCCATCGTCGAACCGTTCGGTGACTCGCCGTTCGTTCTCGCCATCATGACGCGTGACTCGTACGACTACCGGGCCGCCTACGCCGCCATTCACGCGGTGACGCGCGCGACCTACGCGGCGGCGGCGAAAACTTTCACCTAGGCGTTGACCCTAGGCACTCCAGTAGACGCGGCAGCCGTATGCCACTCCGCCGGCGATCACCGCCAGCTTGGCGGCGCGCCGCAGTCGCTTGAACCGCGCCTCCTGCGACTTCGCGGCGCCGAACGTGGCCGGGTGCCACCGCGCGACCAATGCCACTGGCAAGCGGCCGCGCGTGTACTTGGCCCCGGCCCGCCGGCGGTGCTTGGAGAGGCGGCCGGCCAAATCGAGCGTGGCCCCCGTGTACAGCGACCCGTCCTTACACTCCAGCACGTAGACCGTTGGTTTAGGCTCCGGCTGGCGCGGAAGAATCTCGTCGTCGGTCGACACAAAATGAACGTTCTGCAACTGAGGATCCCACCGCTGCCTCGCTACGCCGTGGCCGCCCGCTCCGCGCTCTCAATTTTTGCGGGCGAAAACCGCCTGGCGGCAGCCGATTTGGAGAACTTGGTCTTTGCGCTCGGCGAAGCGATCGCGAACGCGATCCAGCACGCCCGCACGGCCGAGGCGATCGAGGTCCGCATTCGCGCCGACGGCGATTGCGTGATCGTCACGGTCACCGATCGCGGGCAGGGCTTTGCGTCGCCTCCGCGCGGGCCGATCCCGCTGCCGCACGCTTTCGCCGAGGCCGGCCGGGGCTTCGCGATCATGCAGCGGTGCACGGATTTTCTCGAGGTCCAAAGCGACCCCGGCGCGGGAACGGTCGTCACGCTCGGGCGGCGCCGCCGCGACAGTCAGGAGCTTGGCACCGCATCGTAAAACGATGCGGCTATGAACGGTTCGAAGCTGTTTTCCCGAGGATCGTGCGGCGCAATCGGCGCCATCCTTCTGTTCGGGGCGGTGGGGCCCGAGCAATCCATGCCGCCGGTCGCGCCGTACCCGCCGATCGCCGCGATGGTCGACGCGGTGCAAGCGACCCGGCTGAAGGATACGGTGGACCGGCTCGTCGCGTTTGGAACGCGCAACGACTTTTCGGAGCGCACTTCCAGTCGCGATCGCGGCGTCTTCGGCGCACGCGATTGGATTGCGGGGCAGTTTGCTTCCATCGCGGCCGGCGCGAACGGACGCATGAGCGTCGCGCTCGATACGTATCTCCAGCCCAAGACGCCTAGAACGCCGCGCGCCGTAACGGAATCGAGCGTGATCGCGACGTTGCGCGGCGACGAACCCGGCCGCGTCTATATCATGTCGAGTCATTTCGACGACTGCGACGGACGATGCACGGACGGCGCGGGCGTCGCGCCGGGAGCCGACGATAACGGGTCGAGCGTCGCGGCCGTGCTGGAAGCGGCGCGCGTCATGGCGTCGACGCGGTTTCGCGGCACGATCGTCTTTGCGTGCTTTGACGGCGAAGAGCTCGGACTCTGGGGCTCAAATCACTACGCTCACGAAATCGCCGCGCGGCGAGTGCCGGTTCTGGCCGTCTTAAACGACGATATCATCGGTAACTCGGTTGGCGGCGAGGGCGCCTCGGAGCCCAACGTCGTCCGGGTTTTCAGCGAGGCGATTCCCGCGGGGGCCGAGGTCGCGCGCGTCAATCTGGTCGGATCGGAAAACGACTCGCCATCCCGCGAGCTCGCGCGTTTCGTTGCCGAAGTCGTCCCCGCTTACGTGCCGGACTTTACGGTGCGCCAAATTTTTCGCGCGGATCGTTTCATGCGCGGCGGCGATCAGGAGTCGTTCCAGGCCGTTGGCTACTCTGCCGCGATTCGCTTCGTGGAGTCGCACGAAAACTTCACGCATCAGCATCAGGACGTACGCGTCGTCGACGGGGTCCAGTTCGGCGACCTTCCGCAATACATCGACGCCGCGTATTTACGGCGGGCCACGCAAGGCAACGTCGCGGCGCTGGCGACGCTCGCGCTCGGACCCGCGCCTCCGGCCGACGTGCAGATGCCGCTCCGGCGGCTGGGTTACGACTCGACGCTGCAATGGAAACCTGCCGCCGACGCCGTCGCGTATGAGATCGTCTGGCGCGCCAGCGACGCGCCGCAGTGGGAGTACTCCCGCAACATTGGAAACGCGACGTCGGCGACCGTCCCCGCTTCCAAGGACGACTACATCTTTGGGGTGCGGAGCGTCGATTCCAACGGACTTCGCAGTCCCGCCGTGTATCCGGTGGCAGTCCGCGAGTAACTTCTGTGCGGCTCGATCGGCCGCTCCGCCGGCCAGATCGCTTGCGTCAGCGCCTTGAAGCGCGCGCGTTGCGCGATCGGGGCGAACCACGGCAGGCTGCGCAGCATCAACAGCGCAGGCTCGCGTCTTGCCAGGGCCCGCTCGAGGTGTTCCAAGGCCTCTTGTAGGCGTCCGAGACCGATGGCCACGGTCGCGAGATTGAAGCCGACGACATACTCGGTTCGCGACATCTCTTGCAGCGTTCCGTAAATCGTTTCGGCGCGTTCGGTGTCGCCGCAATCGGCATACGCGCGGCCTAACAGCGGAAGGCGCAGGGCGATGTCTTCCGCTCGGTCCTGCGGGAGGAGCAACAAATCCGCGAGCGCCTCCGCCGGCTGGCCGTTGAGGATGAACGCCTGCGCCCGATGTCGCCGGGCGAGGGAGAAATCGGGCCCGCTGTCGATCAAGTTCGAGAGCGCATCGATGGCACGCCGATACTCCCCGGTGTGCAGATAGATGCGAGCGAGAAAGAGTTGCACGGGCGGCGAGGACGCCTCCACCAAAAGGGCGCGCTGCATCGCTCGCAACGGCTGCTCGGCGGAACCTTTGCACATGTAGAACCAGGCGGCGCTGGTGCAGACCGAGGTCGATCTGTCGCTCAACCGGATCGCCGTTTCGATCTCGCGCTCGGCCTCGGACCAGTTCCAATCGCAAAAGAGCAGGATGTTTCCCAGGGTGGCGCGGGCCTCGGCCGAGGACGGATCGATCTCGAGCGCGCGAACGATTGCCGCCTTGGCCTTCGGGAACGTGTACGACCCGGGAACGTACCAGTACTCCGCCATGAGCACGTGCGACCGCGCTAGGCCGATCAGGGCCGGCACGTGCTCGCGATCGAGCCGGAGTGCCGCCTCGAACTGCTCCGCGGCCGCGGCGAGCGCGCTCGCCGTGCGCTTTTCGAGCAGATACGAACCTCGCCAGTAGTGGTGCAGCACCTCGGGCGCGCTATGCAAGAGTCGATCGGTCACCTCTACCGTCGAGTGCGCGACGGGGGCCATTTGCGCGGGCGCCACGACGCTGACCGGCGCGACGAAACGATAGCCCTTCCCGCGCACCGTTCTGACGTAGGACCGGTCGGTCGCGCGTTCTTCGAGCAGTTGCCGCAGCATGTACATGTGCTGAGAAAGGTTGCCGTCGGTGACGGCACCCTCAGGCCAGACGCGCGATGCGATCGTTTCCTTGTCGATAACGTTTCCGTTAGCGTGAATCAACAAAATCAAAAGCTGTGCGAGGCGTTCGGGCAGCGGGACCACTATCGCGCCGTGCGACAACAGTCCGCGCGCCGGATCGAAACGGTAGTCTCCAAACGCGTAAATCGGTGCGAGTCTCGGTTGACTCTCTAACTCCGGGCGGGGGTTCATCATCATTTCTCAAATGATCGGGAAACCCGGATCGTGACTCGGCAAGCCGCGGAACTTCGACGGCAATCGCCCGCGGCGCCACGGGCCGCAGTTGCGGTAACGCTCGCGCGAGCGCGTCGTGAATGCGCGCAAGCGCCACGCTCCAAGGCAGTCCGGTCATCGCGACCAAAACGAGCACGAGCATCTCCGCGATCGGCTCGCAAAGCGTTTGCGCATAATGCGCGAGCCCCGAGTCGCCGCGCGCAACCGCGCGAGCCGCACGGTCGACTTTGGCCGTGCGGTCGTGCAGGGCAAGCGTCGCATCGACGAGCGCCGCGGTCAGCCCGCAGGCGGCCGCGCGCTGCCCTGCGGATTCGCCCTGCATTTGCGGCACGACGACGCAGAGCCGTTCGTAGAGCACGCCGGCAAGCGCCGCATCCATCCCGCACCCTCCGTCGTAGGCGCTGGCAAGAAAGAGCCCGGTCGCCAGCGTGCGATCCTGGGTTTGCAGGAGAGAAGCGATTGCCCGGGCGCGCCACACGTTCGCTTGCGCGATTTCGCCGCGTGTTTTCGCGGAGTCGTGCATGACGGCGGCCGACCGAGCCATCAGTTCCCGATATCCGCGCACCTCTGCGCGCGCGAGCGTGGAGCGCGCCAAAGGTGTCGCCTCTCCCCACTGCTGCAGGCGAGCTAAATGCCGCGCCCGCTCGACGTCCATTGCCGTGCGCTCCCAAGAACAGAACGGCAGATGCGCCGTCTGTGGCGGTTGGGTCCACCGGATCGACCGCGCGAGCCGGCTCTGCGAAATGAGGGCCAAGCAACGATATCGCTCGCCGTCCTCCATGCATCCCGGCAAGGCCGCGCGCGCGTACTCCTCCGCCGCGCCGGGTGCTCCCGCGATCAGCGCGAGTGTGGCAGCGTTGCGGAGTCGCGCGTGCGGCGGAAGAGACTGGAGCAGTTGGGTTGCCTCGTCGATTCGGCCGAGGCGCAGGTTAGCGTCCGCCCTCGCTTCGAGCGAAAAGACGCGCGCCGCGCGAGTGCCTGCAAGGCGCAGCAGATTGCCCGCGATCGCGCGCATCTCCAGCACGCTACCGCGATTCCGAGCGTCGAGAAACGCGGCCCGCTCGCGCTCGAAACGCCACGCGGTTTCGTAGGTTTCGCTGCTTCGCGGTTCTGCGGGCGCGCGATCTAGAATCGAACGAGTGTAACGAGCGATCGCGGCGATCGCTTCCGCCCGCCGGCGCTGAAAATGGCGCGGGGACAGTCCCTTTTGCCGAGCCAGCTCGGCGTTGGTCGCAGCGGGCTTGAAGTCGACTTCGATGATCGTGTTCTTGAGGTTGACCGCGTACTCGTCGTCGCCCGCGAATACGGTTAGGACGATTCGCTGCAGAGCGTCGACGGGATCCTTCGTGCCCATCGCGCGACACACGGCGTCCATGAGCGGCGCCGCCGCGAGAGCTTGCGGATTGCGGGCGCGGTGCAGCAGTGCGAGCACGTGACGCTCCATCCCGCGCTGCACGGCGTGCTCGTTCCCGGACGCGGTCGATGCAAGCGGCAACTCCATAGTCGTTAGCATAGACAAGAACTCGTGTCGGAGTCTTCACGAAATCACAAAGGATGCGCGTCACGACACGACGATGGTGATTTGAGATTCCTTGATCCATTGAAGAGCATTGATGTAAAAGCTCGCCGCCGGCGGTTCAGCTCAAGAAACTTCAAAAGGTCGCTTTCCCAGGATTTTATAAGCTTGTTCGCAGCGTCACACATGACGCACAACTCGAAAACTACAAGCGATAAGAGGGCTTATGCACAGAACAGAAAAGCGAACCCTCCGTCGCGCGGTCGTAACCGCAATGTTGCTGGCAGCATTTCTCAGCCAGGGAACGTGGGCACTGGCGGGAGTCACCGGCAACATCCAGGGTACGGTCAGAGATACGAGCGGCGCTCCAGTTGCCGACGTGCAAGTGGAAGCTATCGCTCCGTCGATGTCTCGATCCGCGACGACGGACGCGGGAGGACACTTTATCGTCCTTTCGCTCGCCCCAGATACCTACACGATCAACCTCACCAAGGCGGGCTACCAGAGCATCGCAATCCCGGGCGTGACGGTCTTTGCCGACCAGACGCAAAGCGTCGCGTACACGATGACGAAAACGCTCAAGACGATTGCGCGTGTGACGTCAGCGGCCGGGGGAGCGCTCGTGAAATCGGGCGTCGGCAGCGATCTCTACACCGTCAACGCCGCGCAGGCATCGGCCGCGGCGGCGTTAGGCGGCGGCGGTAACCTGAACAACGCGTACTCGGCAATGGCCTCCGTTCCCGGCGTGCAGACGTCGCAGGGCGGCATGGGCTGGGATTTCAACGCGGCGTACGTCCGCGGCCAGAACTCCTACTACACCGGGTTCGAGTACGACGGTATTCCGGTCAACCGGTCGTTCGACAACTACAACTCGTCGACCGAATCCAGCCTAGGTCTGCAGCAGCTGCAGGTCTACACCGGCGGCGGTCCGTCGTCGGTCGCCACTGCCGGCACGGCCGGTTTCATCAACCAAGTCATCAAGACGGGCACGTTCCCGGGCTTCGGCACGGCGAACCTGGGTTTCGCGACGCCGCAGTTCTATCACCAGGCACAGGTCGAAATCGGCGGCTCGA
This sequence comes from Vulcanimicrobiota bacterium, assembly GCA_963759245.1. Lineage (GTDB taxonomy): Bacteria > Vulcanimicrobiota > Vulcanimicrobiia > Vulcanimicrobiales > Vulcanimicrobiaceae > Cybelea. The sequence continues at coordinate 2,164,561 of CAVWYN010000003.1, forward strand.
CGCCGGATCGGACCTTCAGCTACTACGTCGGTCTGCTCGGATACAATCAAGACTATCGTCTCTTCGACAACAGCAACGGCGCCGGGTACGGAACGCCGGGCGGAATCTTCTCGGGCAATCCGAACGGATTCGGCATCGGCTACGGCTTCGGCAGCAACCAGATCCTCGCGGTCGGTCCGACTTGCATCGCGCCGGGCACCTGCATGGGCGTCAAGCCGATGTGTCCGCTCGTGACGGGCAATTGGGCGGCGCCGGCGCAGGGCTGCTGGCAATACTACAGCGGCACGACCGGCGTTCCATCCATGATCAGCGATCGCGAGAGCGTCGTGAACCTGCACATGGGCATTCCCAAGCACAACGGCTTGCGCGACGACGTGCAGCTGCTGTGGAGCGGCTCGGCCTTGAACAACTACGGCTACAACAGCCCGAGCGATATCGGCCCGGGCAATAATCAGTTCATCTACTCGCTCTACAACACCAAGTACGCGCCACCGACCTGCGGTCCGGAAACGGTCGGACCGGGTTTGACCGTCAACGGCTGCACGAGCAACGGCCAGATCATCTCGCTGCTGCCGTTCGGCACGGCGGGCGTCTGCAATCCGGCTAAGAGCGCGTTCCTGGGCTGCGGCCCGACGTACCTCGGCTACTCCGACGCCGTCACGTACAACGTGCCGTTCGGCACGCCGATCGCGACGGGTCCCGGAGCGATCAAGGCACCGGGCGCGTACTACGAGCCGAACACCCCGTCACACGCCTTCAACGGGCCGATTCCGCTGTACGATAACTCGATCGACGTCAACCAAAACGACGGCGGCATCGCGAAGGTGCAATACACGTACGCGTTAAGCCAAGCGGCGTATCTGCGCCTCTACGGCTATACCTTCTATACCGATTGGATGTATACGGATCCGACATTTGCCGGCACCGGGCAGAATGTGGTGACGTTCCCGCCGACCGCGCAGTACCAACTCATCACACACACGGCGGGCGGCGCGATGGATTTCCAAGACCAGCTGAACGATCAAAACCTGCTCAGCCTGAACGGCAACTACACCACCGCGGGCGTCAGCCGTTTCAACAACAGCACGGCCTACGGTGGAACGTCGCCGATCGGCTACATGTCCAAGGGCGGGACCAACGGGTTCACCTGCTACGATCCGACGACGGGCAAGCCGCAGATCTGCTTGAGCAGCGGCTACTGCGTCGCCGCGGTGGTGAGCGGCAAGCCCTCCTGCGCGGGCGCGGCCCCGACGTGGGTTGCGACCGCGGCGGGCGGACCGTCCGGTTTTGCTCCCGCGGGATCGCCGGCGGCCAAGGCCGGCGCGACGTGGAATAGTCTCTGGAGCGGCAACGCGAACGGCTCGTTCAATACGGTCCGGCCTCGGTTCGTCAACGGGTCGCTGTCGGATCAGTTCCGGCCCAGCGACAAGTTCCTGATCAACGCCGCGATCCGGTACGACAACTTCACGTACGTTCTCCCGGACTCGCTCACGACGGCAACTCAGTTCTACGCGAACATGACCGCGAACTATACCTGCGTCTTCGCGTCGACCAATCAGGTGCTCACGCAGGCGTTGCCGCCGGGCGTACCGCCTCCGGCGGGCGCGCAGTACGTGCAGGGCGACTGCAACACCGCCGCGACGGCGCTGCATCCCACCGGCCCGCATACCGGCTGGGTGCATCCCAACGGCACCGTGCAGGACGGCGTGCAAGCGCCCAACTTCACGGCGACTTCGCCGGGCTCGTACACGCTCAACTACTGGCAGCCGCGTTTCTCGATGACCTACACGGCCTCGCCGGACACCGTCTTCCGCGCTTCGGCCGGCCGCTTCACGCAGCCGCCGATCTCGGCCTCGGTGCAATACTTGAGCCTCTCGGGCGACGACCGGTCGGTCTGGAACAACACGATGAACCTGGGCTTCTACTCGCCCTTCCATCCGATTCCGGGCATCTCGTCGGCGCAGTACGACCTCTCCTGGGAACAGCATCTCCACGGGACCGACATGAGCTTCAAGCTCACGCCGTTCTACACGTGGGTGTCCAACTGGCAGCAGCAGACCTTCATCGGCTCGAACTTCGTAACGCAAGTGCCGGTGGGCGTCAACCGCAACTACGGCGTCGAGTTCCAGATGAACAAGGGCGACTTCACGCGCAACGGTTTGTCCGGACAGGTGTCGTTTGCGTACACCAACTCCAAGGTGCAGTTCCAGAACGTCGGGCTGAGCACCGGCGGCGTCGTTCCGAACACGACGATCGCGCTCAACCAGGCGATCGCGCAGTACAACGCGCTGACCAAGGCGGGCGGCGGAAGCCCCTGCTATCAGGGCGGCGTGGCCGTAAAGTGCTCCAAGCCTAACGGCAGCACGTTCGATACGATCCTGAACCCGTACTACAATCAGCCGTCGCAGGGGCTGCTCGATCCCAACGGCTGGTACAATCCGTACACGACGGCGATCGCGCCGAACCTGAGTGGCGCGAACAGCACCTACATCTCGCCGTACGTTGCGTCGTTGATTCTCAACTGGCGCCACGACAAACTGGCGATCACCCCGAGCTTCAACTTCCAATCCGGCGGCTACTACGGCAGCCCGCTGGATACGGAAGGGCTCGATCCGCGCACCTGCGTGCAGAACTCGGCGGCGGCCGGCATCACCAAGGTGTCACCGCACACCAATCCGCTGCAGTGCAACTACCTCTCGGCGACGGCGCCGGGGTTAGGGCCGTTCAGCTACCTGTACGTTCCCAACCCGCAAGTCGGATCGTTCCTGTTCACCAACTACCAGAATCCGAGCTCGATCTTCGGTAATCTCCAGATTACCTACGACGTGAGCCCTAAGATCAGGCTGAGCGTTCTGGGCGTGGCCCTCTTCCACTCGTGCTTCGGCGGAACGTCGGCACCGTGGACGACGGCTAATCCTCCCAGCAACGTGGTCTGCGGCTATCTGCCGGCCGGCGGTTCGCTGAACAGCACGCTCTATCCGAGCAACTTCTACAACGGCACGGGCATCAACGACTTCGCCGCCAACAAGGCGCGGACGCCGTGGACGCAGAGCTACTTACCGTTTGGAAGCAACAACGGAGCGATCGGCGGCGGAGTACCTCCGATCAACGTCTACTTCAACGCGACTGTGAAGATCTGATCTAGTCGATCCGAGCTTCGCTACGTACGCACGCCACACAGTGGGGCTTCCCTAAGGGGAGGCCCCACTTCCCCATTTGAGAAGAGCATTTACTAATGCATCTGATGCTGACGTCTTTGCTGGCAATCGGCGGGGTGGCCGCCGAACGGATTGCGAGCTTCGACGGCGGCTCCGGCTGGATCAATAGCACTCCGCTCAGCCCCGAACAACTTCGCGGCAAGGTCGTGCTCGTCGACTTCTGGGAGTACACGTGCATCAACTGTCTGCGTACGTTGCCGTATCTGCGCGAATGGTACCGGCGATACCACGATCGTGGATTAGTGATCGTCGGCGTGCATACTCCCGAGTTCGACTTCTCGGGCGATCGGAGCAATGTCGCCGCCGCCGCGAAACGGCTCGGCGTCTCCTGGCCGATCGTTCTCGACAAACACTTCGAAATTTGGAAGCGCTACGCGAACAGCATCTGGCCGCACGAGTACCTTTACGATCAGAGCGGGAGGCTCGTCGAAAGTTTCGCCGGCGAAGGCGGCTACCCGCAAACCGAAGCTAAAATTCAGGCGCTCTTGAAAGCCTCGGATCCGCGGTTCGTCGCGCCCCCGGTCATGGCGCTGCTCCCACAAGATAGTTACGACAAGCCGGGCGCCGTCTGTTATCCGCAGACGCCCGAGCTCGTCGTCGGGCGCCGGCCCATCGCAAACGCCTTACCCTCCAACGCGCCTGCGCAGGAGACGAACTACGCGTACGATGCCTCGAATCCGCCGGACGGCGCGATTTACCTACAGGGGTATTGGCGCCTGACGTCCGAGGCTGCCATCTCGGGCGAACGAAACGGAGATTTTTTGCTCCGCTACCACGCCATCGAGGTGATGGCGGTGATGCGGCCCGAGAATGGGAAGGCCGCGCAAGTCGACGTTACCCAAGACGGCCGGCCGATCGCAAAGAGCGATGCCGGGAAAGATTTGCGCTACGATGCGACCGGCCGCTCCTACGTGACCGTAGACGCCCCGCGCGCTTACGATCTGCTCATGAACGCGCATTTCGGCGAGCACGAGCTCCAGTTGTCTCCGAAGGCAGACGGCCTCGGCATCTACGACGTCGCATTCGAGTCATGCGAAGTACCCCAAAAATGAAATCATTTTTGGGGACCCCCCCTGTTCTACAGGCACTCCGGCGCTTCGCGCCTGCGCGCCCGCACGGGCAAAGCCCGTGGGGACCCCAACAATGAAATCATTTTTGGGAATTTCATTGTTGGGGCAGCGAGTGTTCGAGCGCCGTTAGCGTCTCGTCTATATCGCCCGGCGCATGTGCCGTCGACACGAACATCACTTCGTTCTGCGAGGGAGGAAGCAGAATTCCGCGTTCCAGCATGTGGTGATAGTAGGCGGCATATGCGCGCCGGTCGGCCCGGCGCGCATCGTCGTAGTTTTGATTCGCGGCGCCGGCGTGGAACTTGAAATCCACGATCGACTCCTGCTGCACGACGGCGTAGTGAAGATCGCGCTGGGCGAAGATGTTTCGGATGCCGCCGGCGAGTAGCTCGGCCAGGGAACGCATCGCGGCATAATACTCGGGATGGTTCTCGAGCAGATCGAGGACGCGGTGCGCCATCGCAACGCAGAACGGATTTCCACCGTGCGTACCGCCCGTGAACGTATCCCCGCTCGGCGCCAGCGTGGCCATCACGTCCTCTCGTCCACCGAACGCGGCAATTGGAACGCCCCCGCCCATCACCTTGCCGAGCGCCGTCAAGTCCGGCGCGATTCCGACACGGCCTTGTGCGCCCTCGAGTCCGAACCGAAGCCACGTGATGACCTCATCGAAGATCAAGAGCGCGCCGCAGCGCCGCGCGCGCTCGCGCAATCCCTCGAGAAAGCCCGGCTCGGGCGGCACGAAGCCCATGTTCGCACAGAACGGTTCGACGACGATGGCCGCCAGCTCGGACTCTCTGCCATCGATTCGCGCGTCGACCGAGTCGAGATCGTTGTAGCGCGCGACGTCGACGTCGCGTCTGACGCCGTCCGGTATTCCGCCGGAAGCCCCGGCCGATTCCGCCGACGCCCCGGCGTCCGGCAGCGCGAGATCGAAATGCCCGTGGTAGCTGCCGCCAAACTTGAGGACCCGCGAGCGCCTCGTGAACGCGCGCGCGACTCGTACCGCGCTCATCATGGCTTCGGTTCCGCTCGTAACGAATCGCATGCGCTGCATCGACGGGAGGTGAGCGCGGACCCGCTCCGCGAGGCGCACCTCCTCGAGATGGGTCGATCCCCAAACGAAGCCGCCACGGGCGAGTGAGTCCAATCCGGTTACCAGGGCGGGGTGCGTGTGACCGAAGAGCAGCGGTCCGTAGGCCATGATGTAGTCTATGTAGCGCCGGCCCGCGTCGTCGAAAGCATATGCGCCCTGCGCCGAGGCTTGCACGAACATCGGGCCGCCGACGCTCCAGGCCGAGCGCACCGGAGAGTCGCAGCCACCCGCGAGAACGGCGCGCGCTCGCTCGATCTGCATACCCTGGCGCGGGTTCGCAGGCTCAACGGAGAAGCCATGCCCCCATGAAGAGCGCGATCTCAGCGCAAACGAAAATCGACGAGCTCGTCGCGCAGCTTCCGATTGCCGCGGACGTGATGCGCGCATTTGGATTGGGGTGCGCCGGATGCGGCGTGAGCAAATACGAGACGATCGAAGAGGGCGCTCGCGCGCACGGCCTGCGAAACGAACCTATCCTGCGGGCCTTGGAGCAGGCTCGCGTTTCGGGCAACGTGCCCCCGATCGACGAGGCCGATCGGCTGCCGCAACGGCGAGCGCCGGGCGCGTTCGCCGGGCGCGCGACGATCGCGCACACCGTCGCCGTGATGTCCGGCAAGGGCGGGGTGGGTAAATCGCTGGTCACCGCAATGCTGGCGATCGGGCTGCGGCGCAAGCACTACCGCGTCGGCATTTTGGATGCCGACATTACCGGGCCGTCGATTCCCAAGCTATTCGGCCTGCACGAACCGCTCACGATCGTGGCCGATCCTGTCAAGACCACGCCACAGGGTCAACCTCAGCCGCTGATCACGCCGGCAATTTCGCGCAGCGCGATCGAAGTCGTCAGCGCGAATTTGCTGACGGACCGTGAAGATACGGCGATGATTTGGCGCGGCCCGATCGTGGCGGGAGTGATTCGGCAGTTTTACGAGCAGGTGCTTTGGAGCGACCTCGATTTCTTGCTTGCGGATCTACCCCCCGGCACGTCGGATGCGCCGCTAACCGTTCTGCAGTCGCTTGCGATCGACGGCGTCGTGCTCGTCACGATGCCGCAAGCGTTGGCAACCATGATCGTCCGCAAGGCGGCGAACCTGGTGCATCAGTTGAAAAAGCCGATCCTCGGCGTCGTCGAGAACATGTCGTACTTCGTCGCGCCGGACACCGGCACGCGGTACGACATCTTCGGCCCATCGTACGCGGACCGCGTTGCCGAGCTCGCGCACGCGCCGCTTCTGGCGCGCATCTCCATCGACCCCCTCAAGGCCCGTCTTGCCGACGAGGGGCGCATCGAAGAGCTCGACGATCCGGTCTGTGACGAACTGGCTGAACGCCTGCTCGCGCAGATCGAAGCGCATCCAAGGCCGAAAGAGACGATCTCCATCATCTGACGTTGGGAGCGCTTTCGAGCGGAGTGCTCCGACTCGCGCCGAATCTCGGGCGGGCCCATGAACGCCAGGAGGATTTTGCTCGGCCTTAGCGCCGGACTCACCGCCGGATATGCAGTCGTCCGCGCGATCGAGGCGGCGCGCGAGTGGCGCCGGCCATCGCCCCAGCGCGATCGCGACGCGCTTCGGTACGCGGCCACGCGGCGAACGCTCGAGCTTGTCGACACGGCGCGCGGCATCATCGCGACGTTGTCGTTTGCCTACGGTCCGCTCGCGCGCGCCGGAGATCGGGCGACGGGTCGGGCGCCGGTGTGGTTGCGGCCCGCAGCCTACACGGCCCCGCTCGTGCTCCTCGCTGCCGTCCTGGATCTGCCCATTTCTTACGTTCAAGGATTTACGCTCGAACGGCGCTTCGGCTTGAGCGAGCAGACTGAAGCCGATTGGCTGGGAGAGTACGTGAAAGGCACGCTGCTCGAGACCGGGCTGATGGCTCTACTGGCAACGCTGTTCGGATTCGCCGTCCGACGCGCGCCGAAGTCGTGGCCCTGGCTTGCGAGCGCGGGCGTCTTTCCGCTCTTCGTGATCGGAAATCTCATCGTGCCCGTCTACGTGCTACCGCTCTTCAATGCGTTCGAGCCGGTGCGCGGCTCGCTCGAAGAGCGGCTGCGCAAGCTCGCCACCCGGTTCGGCGTGGGCGATGCCGCGATACTGCGAATGGACATGAGCCGCCAGACTCGCAAGGCGAACGCCTTCGTAACGGGGGTAGGGAGGACGCACCGCATCGTCCTCGGCGACACGCTCATCGAGGCGTTTCCCGAAGACGAAACCGAGTTCGTAGTCGCTCACGAGCTGGGGCACTACGTTAACCGCGACACGTGGCGAACGATCGCGCTGGGGGAGGTCCTGGCGACCGCGCTCTTTTTGATCGCCAACGCGCTGACCTCACGGGCCGAAGACGAAGAGCTGCGCGATCGCCCGCTGCTCCTCATCCGTCTTTACGCGATCATGCTCGTCGCGACGCAGGCGCTGCGCCCGATTCTCTTCGCATTCTCCCGTTCGCGCGAGTGGGCCGCGGATCGGTTCGCGCTCGCCGCCACTCGGGATCCTGCGTCGGGGGCATCGGCCTTCCGCCGTCTTCGCGAGCAGAATCTCGCCGACGACGAGCCGCCCGCGTGGTACGAGCTCTTCTTCTCCTCGCACCCATCGTTGCGGGCACGCATCGAGGCTTTAGACAAGCACGGGTGAGGGCCGCGTACGCAGCCACGCCGCGATATCGGTCTTCGGCATCACGTACGTACCCGTGCGCAATTCCTCGCGAAGTTCGCCAAAGAGTCCGAAGCCTTCGGCAAAGGCATCGTGTTTGTGGATCGACTCCTCGTTGACCTGACTGGCGAACACGAACGTCTCGTCGCCGAAATCATCGTACATGTCGAGGGCTCGCGCAAGGATGCCGCGCACGACGTCTTCGACGAACTTGGGATTGTGGTGCGCCTTGTTGACGACGAAGAACTCGTCCGGCCGCTTCAAAAGGTCGTACGTCTCGCTCGACATCGCATTTTCGACGATCTCTACGAGATCTTCCGCGCGAATCGCCTCGGCGTGCGCCTCGTCGGCTCCGATAAGGATCGAACCGCGTCCCCGCTGGTTGTGCGTCGCCACGGGAAGCGCGTCGAGCGCGCGCGCAGCGTCGGCTTCGCTGAAACCGGCGTCGTGTAACTCGTGCAAGGCGTGCTCGCGCACCATCGCTTGCGCGCACGGACACGCCGTCATGCCTTCCGCTTCGACACCGATCACTCGCCGCGTGCCGAGCTCGTCGGCGTGCGCAATTCCGATCAACGTATAGGTCTCTTCGCCGCGCTTGCCGCTCACCGGGGTCCATCGTTCTAAGCCGAACTCGGCCCGCAGCCGAACGTCGGCGCGAACCGCGCGCTGGCTGCGAATGATCTCGTGAGCGATTGCTTCCGCCAGGTCCTCGATTCGCGCGGGCTTGGAGTCGCGAGCCAGCACGTCGAGGGTTGCCTCCTCCAGAGTCTCCGCGAAGCGCGACATGTGCACGCCGGCTTTATCGGGAGCGAGGTCCGCGACCATGGCGAGCTCCGCGTTATACACGTGCTGCCGTCCGTTGACTTCGAGATGCACGATCCGCCGAACACCCGAGACGCCCGCGCGATTGAGCCCCAACCGGATCTCGGGCTCTTCGGACTGGCGATCGGTGTCGAAGCGAAGCCCACGCTCGCGACGCCGCACGCTGCCGTCGACGGGCGGCGTAACGATGTGGGGCGCGATCTCCGCGAGCGGCGCGACGTTGTAAGGACGCTTGTCGAGATGCGGCTGCACGACGGCGCCGTCGACGATTAAAAGATCGACGTCGATCGGCCGGGGTGCGAGCCGGCGCGTGCCGCGCGCGCGTCCGACGGCTAGCTCGACGTCCCGCGCGAAGCGCCTGAAGGCGTCGGCGTCGAGCTCCGACCGCAGGGCGGCGGCGACGTTCAAGTACGCCGGTCCTTCCGCGCCGTGGGCCGCCTCGGACTCATAGAACGACGATACGGCGAAGATTTGAGCGCGCGCGCGCAAGCGCTGCAGCGCGGCGAGGATGTTTCCCTGCCGATCGCCCAGGTTCGAACCTATTCCAATGTAGAGCTCGTGCATTCCGGGAGTACCTTCCATGCGCCCGAGTCCGAGCCCGTTCCGCCGCGGCGGAGCTGACGGAATCGGCGACGACTAGCTCGTATCATACGCGGGGTGCAGGACGGCGCGCTCTACCCCTACGTTCTCGATCCGAAACTCACAACTCAAGTCTGGGGCGGCGACGAACTCGTCAAGGTGTACGGAAAGCAAGGCGACCCCAACGCTCGACTCGGAGAATCGTGGGAGTGCTGGGACGAGGATCGCGTTCGCAACGGCGCGTTGGCCGGCTCGACGGTCGCCGATCTGCGTGCCCGCCTCGGCGCCGGGCTTCTCGGCGATCTCGATCCAAAGCGCATCTTTCCGGTACTGACAAAGATCATTACCGCGCACGATTGGCTCTCGGTACAGGTTCACCCCGACGACGCATACGCGCAGCGCGTCGAACATCAACCGTTCGGCAAGACGGAGTGCTGGTACGTTCTCGACGCGCAGCCGAACGCCCAGATCGTGTACGGCTGGAACCGCGACACGTCGCGCGCAGAGTACGAGAGGCGAGTCGCAGACGGGAGCCTCGGCGAACTGCTGCGCTACGTTGGCGTGAGTACCGGTGACACGATTTACATCCCGCACGGCGTCGTACACGCGATCGGACCGGGACTGACGGTCTTTGAAACCCAGCAGGCGTCCGATCTAACCTACCGGATGTTCGACTACAACCGGCTCGGCCTCGACGGCAAACCGCGCGAGCTCAACGTGCGCAAGGCCGCGGACGTCTTGAACTATAAGGCCGCGACGGGCGGCCTGCTCGGGCAGATTCCATACCATTTCGAAGGCCTCGATCGAACCGCGTTAATCGCGGACTCGCACTTCGTCGTCGAGCGCATCGTCGCGCGCGGCGAGCCGGCGACGATGGCCACCAATGCGCGCCCGCTGATCGTCATGACGCTGGACGCTCCGATGGAGGTAGGAAGCCCCGACGGAACCGTCACGCTCCAACGCTATCAAACCGCCCTGATTGCGGCCGGTTCGCAATGGTGCACCGTGCGCGCCGCCGCGGGCGACGCTGCGCCGTTTATGTTTGTGACCCCCCCGGAGAGTCAGCAGCTGCTCGCGGCCCGCATGCTCGCGGCGGGCATCGACCAGGATCGGATCGACCAATTCGTGGAGCAATTCTAACGTCGGTTGCGGGGTGGACCGGTCAGTTGGCGCCGGGTCAGGCTCGGGACGCCGGCGGCCATCTCACGCTGGGCGCGATCCCGGCCGAGGATCTCGCGGCCGCTTACGGCACGCCCGTGCTCGTTATCGATCTCGCGGTCGTCGACGCGGCGATCGACGCGCTGACACGCTGCGCGCAAACGTACGATCTCGACATCTCCTACGCCGCAAAGGCGTTCGCGACGGTCGAGTTCATCCGCCACGTGGCGGCGCGCGAGATCGGGCTTGACGTCTGCTCGCTGGGCGAGCTGATCACGGCGGAACGGGCCGGCTTTCCTCCGCAACGCATCACGCTGCACGGCGCCGGGAAGACCGACGAAGAGCTCGCCGCCGCGTGCAGCGGCCGGGTGGGTTTTATCGCGGTGGATGGAATCGAAGAGCTCGCTCGTCTCATGCGTCTCGCGCGCAACGGATCGAGCGCGCAGGTGATACTCCGTCTCAACGTCGGCATCGAGGCGCGCACGCACGCGTTCGTCCGCACCGGCGGCGACGACACCAAATTCGGAATCCATCCGCGCGACGAGGCAGCAGCGGCATCCATGCTGCGCGAAAATTCCACAACGCTCTTCGCAGGCTTGCACGCGCACGTCGGCTCGCAAATCCGCCAAATCGAACCGTACCTGGCAACCGCGGCAGCGCTTGCCGCAGCGGCCGAGCGCTTTGCACGGTGGGGCCTTCCAGCACGGCGGCTCGTGATCGGCGGAGGATTCGGCGTCCAGACGCGTCCCGAATCGAACGACGAATCGCTCGATGTCCCGGCGACGATTCGCGAGGTAGCCGAGCGCGTTGCGGCCCAGGCGCGAGCGCACGGGGTTCCGGTGCCGCAGATCGGGATCGAACCGGGCCGCGCCCTGATCGGCGCGGCGGGAACGACCCTCTACCGGGTCCTCGCGGTAAAGCGTCAATCGAACCGCACGTTTGTCGTCGTTGACGGCGGCATCGCGGAGAACCCGCGCCCCGCGCTCTACGGTGCACGCCATCACGTTCTCACCGTCGCCCCGCCGTTGCGCGACGAGGAGATTGTGACGCTCTGCGGCCGCTCGTGCGAAAACGACGAACTCGGGGTCGTCTCGCTTCCGCGCGGCGTACGGACCGGTGATCTATTGGCCATGTGCGCAACCGGAGCGTATACTTACAGCATGGCGGGAAACTACAACCGCTTTCCGCGGCCGGCCGTCGTGGCCGTCTCGAACGGGTCGCACCGCCGGCTCGCGCTGCGCGAGAGCATCGACGACGTGCTGCGCAACGACGCCGTCGACTAGGGAATGAATCCGGCCGAACGCCTCGCGCGTTGTACGAGTGTATGAATACGAAAACAGCGACCTTTGCTGCCGGTTGCTTCTGGGGCGTCGAAGCGGCGTTTCGCCAGGTTCCCGGCGTCGTCGACGCCGTTTCCGGCTACACGGGCGGCCAGCAGGAGAATCCGACGTACCGCCAGGTCTGCGGCCACGCCACCGGCCATGCCGAGGCGGTCGAGGTCACGTACGATCCGCAGCGCGTCACCTACGAACAGCTCCTCGATGTCTTCTGGCAGATTCACGACCCGACGCAGCTGAACCGTCAGGGACCCGACGTCGGGGATCAGTACCGTTCGGCGATTTTCTTCCACGGCGCGGAGCAAGAGCGAGCGGCGATCGCGTCGCGCGACCGCGAGCAGGCCAAATACGCTCGTCCAATCGTGACGCAGATCGTGCCCGCACCGACATTCTGGCGCGCGGAAGAGTACCATCAGCGTTACGTTGAGAAGAACGGCGGTGCCGCGTGTCACGTCACTTTAGGAGGCGAGCGATGAAGCGTGGCGAGTTTGCCGCCGCGTTCGCCGCGGCGCTGGCGTTCGGGGTAGCGCGGCGCAGTTTCGCCGCCCAAGGCTACGAGGTTACGCATACCGACGCGCAGTGGCTCGCGTTGCTCGGGGCGCAACGCTACGAGATTCTGCGAAGGGGCGGCACCGAACCGGCCTTCTCGAGTGCGCTGATCGGCGAGAAGCGATCGGGAATCTACCGTTGTGCCGGATGCGACCTCGCGCTCTTCTCCTCGAAGGTGAAATACGACAGCGGCGATGGCTGGCCGTCGTTTTGGACTGTGCTGCCGAGTACGACGCGAACGCAGGCCGATTACGCACTCATCGAGCCGCGAACCGAGGTGCACTGCCGCCGCTGCGGAGGCCACCTGGGCCACATCTTCGACGACGGACCGCCGCCGACGCACCTGCGTTACTGTATCGACGGACTGGCGCTTCGGTTCGTTCCCGGTTCCGCCTAAACCTTAGTGCGCGTTCTAATCACCAACGACGACGGCATCGATTCGCCGGGAATTTCCGCGCTCGTCGACGTGCTGGCGCCCGAGCACACGGTCGTCGTCGTCGCGCCGTCGGGCAATCGCAGCGGGGTTTCGCACGCGATCACCGCCGACGAAGCGATCACGCTGGAGCGGCGGCACGACGCGCGCGTACTCTCCTATTCGTGTTCCGGAACTCCGGCGGATTGCGTTTTTCTGGGATCGACCGAGCTGTCGACGACACCGCAGCTCGTCGTCAGCGGGATCAATCACGGTCCCAACTTGGCAGACGACGTCTACTACTCTGGAACGGTTGCGGGGGCCGTCGAAGCGTCGCTGCTTGGAATACCCGCGCTCGCCGTTTCGCTGGCGTGCGACCATGGCAAGCCGCTGGCTCGCCGCCACTGGGAGAGCGCCGCAGAGATCGCGCGACGCTGTGTCGCCGCCATTTTCGAAGGCTCGCCGGAATCGGCGTACTATTGGAACCTGAACGTTCCCGACCTTCCGATGGAGCGAATCCTAGGCGTCGCCGTGACTCGGCTGGGCCGTAAGCGGATCTGCGGCCGAATGGTCGGTGAAGAACACGACGGCGCGACCCAGTATTACCGTGCCTGGGAATCGCCGTTCGAAACGGATCGCGAAACGCTCGGCACCGATATCGGCGCCGTGCATGCAGACTACGCGAGCCTCACGCCGCTCTTGCTGGATCGAACCGCTCCGGTAACGCCGTCGCTCGACGGGTTGCGCTTCGGGAGCTTTCTCCCGGCGAACTCGGCGACCGCCGCGAGTCGGCGCATCAAATTCTCGAACTGATCGCAGTCGAGCGACTGCGCTCCGTCGGAGAGCGCATTCGCGGGATCGGGATGCACCTCGATCAGCAGCCCGTGTGCCCCGGCCGCGATGCTCGCGATCGCAATAGGCGGAACGAGCCGTGCGATTCCCATCGCGTGCGACGGATCGACGATAACAGGAAGATGGGTCAGATCTTCTAACAGCGGCACGACGGCGATGTCGAGCAGGTTCCGCGTCGCAACGTCGAAGGAGCGGACGCCGCGCTCGCATAGCACGACGTTTTCGTTCCCTCCGAGCAGGACGTACTCCGCGGCTAGCAGCCACTCTTGGACCGTCGCCGAAATGCCGCGCTTCAAGAGCACCGGCATACGGGTCGCGCCGACTTCGCGTAACAGCGGAAAGTTTTGCATGTTGCGCGTCCCGATCTGCAGCATGTCGGCGTATTGCGCGACTCTCTCAACGTCGCGCGGGTCTAGCACCTCGGTCACGACGCCCAATCCGTGGCGATCCCCGGCATCGCGCAACATCTTGAGCGCCTCTTCACCGAGTCCCTGAAACGAATAAGGCGATGTGCGGGGCTTGTAAGCTCCCCCGCGCAAGACGTTTGCTCCCGACGCCGCGACGGCTCGCGCGGTATGTTCGAGTTGTTCGCTCGATTCCACGCCGCAGGGGCCCGCACAGACGGCTATCTCGTCGCCGCCGAAGGTCGCACCGCTCCGCAGGCGCACGACGGTGCGCTCCGGCCTCGCATCGCGTCGGACCAGCCGGTACGATTGCGGTACATTCACCCCGCGTTCCACGTGCCTCGCTTCGACGCATGGTCGGCGCCTCATGCTCCTCCTTGGGAACCGCTGATTTGCAGGCCAGCACGGCAGCATTGTATGAATCAGGACGGCGTGGAGCACGTTGCCGTTACCGGAGTGGGAATCGTTTCGCCAATCGGCGGGACGGTCGAGTCGTTCTGGCAGAGCTTGCTCCAAGGGAAGCGCGGCATCGCTCGGATGACCGACGGCGCCGCGGTATCCGGAAACGCGCTCTGGGCCGCGGTCCCCGACGAGTTTCTCGATCAAACGTTGCTCGCGCCCGCAGAACTGCGCAACACCGATCGGTTCACGCAATACGCGATGGCGGCAACCGCCGAAGCGCTCGAGCGGGCGAGACTCGAGCCGCCGTCGGAACGCACCGCCGTCATCATCGGCAACACGATGGGCGGCTTTCCGCTCGTCGCGGACTCGCAGACCAGATTTACGGAGGACGGGGGACGAGGCGTTACACCGAAACTTATGGCGCTCGTCATTCCCAACATGGCCGGTGCGATGATCGCGATGCACTGGAAGCTGCACGGGCCGCAACTGGCGATCAGCACGGCATGCGCGTCGTCGCTCGATGCAATCGGACTGGCTTCGGGAATGATCGAGCGCGGCGAAATCGACGCCGCGATCGCGGGCGGAAGCGAAACGCTCCTAACGCCGCTGGTTTACGAGAGCCTCGTGCGCGCCGGCGCGCTTTCCCGCAACTCCGACGCCAGTGTGGCTTCGCGGCCGTTCGACGTCGCGCGCGACGGATTCGTCATGGGCGACGGCGCGGCGGTCCTCGTGCTCGAACGCCTCGAGCGCGCGACGGCGCGCGGAGCGCGCATTCTCGCGCGCATTCGCGGATATGGCTCGCTGGCCGATGCCTATCACATCACCTCTCCCGATCCGTCGGCGAAGTACGAGGTCCGTGCGATGCGCGATGCGCTCGATCGGTCGGGCGACGCCGCCGCCGAGTGTCACGTCATCTACGCTCACGCGACCGGCACGATCGTCGGCGACGCCGCGGAATCGCGCGCGATCGCCGAAGTCTACGCGGATCGGCCGGCAATAGTCACGTCCATCAAAGGTCACGTCGGACACAGCATGGCGAGCTCCGGAGCGATGTGCGCGATCGCGGGCATTAGCGGCATGCACGACGGTCGGATCCCGCCGACGATGGGAACCCGGCAGCTCGATACGCAGACGCGCTTCGATCTCGTGATGTCGCAACCGCGCGAGCACGCGTATTCGGCGTTTCAAGTGAATGCTTTCGGATTCGGCGGGCAGAACGCGTCGCTGATCGTCTCGCGATGAGATTAGCGCGGCCCGACCGGCAGGGCGCATTCATTGAGGCTAGGAACAAGGTTCAGACCTGAGGGAACCTTCGTAGCGATGAATCTACTCGTCAAAGGAACGAGCGGACCGTTGACCGGTGAGGTCGAGGTACCGAACTCGAAGTATCACGCGCATCGCGCGCTAATACTGGCGTCGCTTGCGCCGGGCACGAGCCGGATTCACGGCCTCTCCGACGCGCGTCACGTCCAATACACGATCGACGTGCTGCGCGCACTCGGGACAAAGATCGAAATAGACGGCCAAACGTTTCTCGTCACCGGCGGCCCGTACTCCGTCAAGCGCAAGATCGTCTCCGTCGGAAGTTCTGGATCGACGCTCTATTTCATGATCGGCCTGGCCGCGCTCGCGGACGCCCCGATCACCCTGACCGCGCAGAAGTATTTCCGTCGGCGCCCGGTGGGACCGCTTCTCCACGCACTCGAGCAGATGGGCGTGAAGTTCGAGTCGGCGCAAGGCTGTCCGCCGATCTCCGTCACCCCTGGAAAGCCGCGCGGCGGCACGATCGTGATACCCGGAACGCTGTCGCAGTGGATCTCGGGCCTCTTGTTGCTCGCACCGTTCGCGAAAGAACGAACGATCATCGAAGTCGAAGGCGAGCTGAACGAACGGCCGTACATCCACCTCACCGTCGACATGATGCGCGCGTTCGAGCTGCACGTGCGAGTTGCGTCGAACTACCGCCGATTCGAAGTCGAACCGGGCCAACAAGCCCGCCCCACGACGTTCGAGCTTCCGTCCGACATAGGCTCGGCCGCGTTCGGGCTCGCGGTCACGGCGATTCATCCCTCCGACGTGCTCTTCCGAGGCTTGCAAAAACTGCCGGGTGAGCTTCCGGACCATCCGGAGGGCGCGTTCCTCGACATCGTGCGCGAGATGGGCCTTCCGATGGCGTATGATGCGAACGCGCGCGCCGTCCGGGTGAAACACGACGGCATCGAGCTGCGCGGCATGCGCGTCGATTGCCGCGACATCCCGGATATGCTGCCGATTCTGTCGACGTTGGGAACGTTCGCGCGGGGCGAGACGATTTTGGAGAACATCGAGCACGTGCGCCTCAAAGAATCGGACCGAGTCGCGGCCATGCTGCAGCTCAATCGCATGGGGGGCCGGCTCGAGCTGCACGCGGACCGCCTCGTCGCGCACGGTGTCCCTGCGCTCTTCGGCGCGAAGCTCTCGTCATTCAACGATCACCGGATCTTGATGTCTCTGGCCGTCGCCGCGTCGCGCGCCGAAGGTCAGAGCTCCCTGACTTACCCGAACGCGTACCGCATCTCGTATCCGCGTTTCTTGGAGGCGATGCGCAGCATCGGGGTTCCGATGTTCATCTCCGATCGTCCAGCCAACGGTCAACAGCTTCGGCCGAAACCCGCCCCGCCGATGCTCAAGCCCGATCGCGCCGCGCAGTTCACGCTGGATGAGCTTCTCGTCCGGCAAGCGCGCCGGTCGCCACTCGAACTGGCGGTCGTCGAGACGCGAGAAGGGAGCGACGCGACGTTGACGTGGCAGGAGTTGCTGGACCAAGTCGACCGCACCGCGATGCTGCTGCTCCGCCTGGGGGTACAGCCCGGTGAGCGCGTCGCGTTCCAACTGCTGAACTCTCTGGAGTTCGTCGTCGTAGCGCTCGCGACGCTGCGCGTCGGCGCAATCTGCTGTCCGCTGATGCCAATCTTCCGCGAGCGCGAGGTGGTCTTCTGTTTGCGCCGCTCCCGCGCGCGCGTGCTCTTCGTTCCGGACGAAGCGCGCGGACGCCAACACGCCGCCGAGATCGCCTCGCTTTTAACCGAAGCGTCGGTCTTCAGCGGCGACCTTCCGCTCCGGCTCGAGCACGTCGTCGTGTCGACGAGCGGGCGAAGGCGCCAGCCGCTGCCGGCCGCGGACAACGCGAACGAATCGGTGAATTGGCTGCGCTTTCAAGCGGCGCTCGCGGAGATCGAGGTGAACGCCGAGGCGCTCGACGCCCGCCGCGCCGCGCCGACCGCGCTGGCACAGCTGCTCTTCACCTCGGGTACGTCCGGCGAACCGAAAGGCGTCTTGCATCGCAATGACGTCTTGATGCGCGCCGCCGCGATGGAGGTCGAGCACTTGGGACTGGGCGCCGAGGACCGCATCTTCGTCCCGTCGCCGCTCGCGCATCAGACCGGCTTCCTTTACGGCATGTGGCTCGCCATCGTAATGGGCGTTCCGCAGATCCTTCAGTCGGTGTGGGACGCGCGCCGCGCGCTGCGGGCGCTCAACGATTGGGACGGGACCTTCGTACAGGCCGCGACGCCGTTCTTGGCAGATCTCGTGGAGGCCGTGGAAGGTGGTGCGCGACCGCCGGCGGCGCTGCGGATCTTCGTTGCTACCGGAGCGGCGGTGCCGCGCGGCCTGGCGGAACGTGCCACGCGCGTTCTCGGCACGGCAGTCTGCGGCGGGTGGGGCACGACCGAATCCTGTCTCGGGTCGCTCTCGGCGCCCGGTGACGAGGCCGCCAAGGTGTGGGGGACCGATGGCCGCGCGCTCCGCGGAATCGGCTTGCGGATCACCAACGCCGATGGACGTTCGCTTCCCACCGGCGAGGAGGGGAATTTCGAGGTTCGTTCGGCGACGATGTTCGAGGGATATGCGGACCACCCCGAGTGGACGGCGGCGGCGTTCACGCGCGACGGCTGGTTTCGCACGGGCGACCTGGGCGTAATGGACGAGTCCGGATTCGTTCGGATCACCGGGCGCGTGCGCGACGTCATCAATCGCGGCGGCGAGAAGATTCCCGTCGCAGAGATGGAGCAGCTTCTGAGCGACCATCCCGCCGTTGCCGACATCGCGATCGTGGCGATGCCGGACGCGCGGCTCGGCGAGCGCGCCTGCGCGTTCGTCGTGCTCCGAAGCGGAACTCTCTTCGACTTCCAGCGAATGCAGTACTATCTCGACGCGTGTCAAGTCGCCAAGCATTACTGGCCCGAGCGGCTCGAAATCGTCACGGAACTCCCGCGCACGCCCTCGGGCAAAGTGCAGAAGTACGTCCTGCGCGAGCGCGCCAAGACGCTGCGCGCACCCGAACGAGTGAAGGAGCAAATCTCTTGAAGCAGCTCGACCGCGCGGGCGCCTTCGACGAGAGTTCGTTTGCGTCGCTCAAAGAGGAAATTTCCGAGTACGTCGCCGGACCTGCGGAGGTCTGGGCGCGGCGCATCGAAGCGGAGCGCCAGGTTCCGGCGGAGTTGTGGGAGGAACTGCGGCGGCGCGGGTATCTCTCGCTCGCGGCGCCGGCCGTCTATGGAGGACGCGGGATTCCGTTCACCCGATATCTCGAGCTCGTCGAGCTCTTCTCGATGTCGCACGCGTCGATTCGCATGATCGTGCACGTGGTCAATGGTACTTGGCGCGCGATGGATCGTTTTGCGACCCCCGAGCAACGCGCGAGGTTCGTCGCGCCTTCGGTCAAGGGCGAGATCAAGATCGCCTTTACGCTGACCGAACCCACTGCGGGAACCGGCGCCGACCTGCGCTGCAGCATCGTGCGGGAGAACGACACGTATTACCTGAGCGGCGAGAAGCACCTGATCACGTTCGGTACGATCTGCGATTACTGGCTGCTTTTCGCGCGCGTCGCGGGAACGCGCGGAGCGGACGGAACCGTGGCATTGCTCGTCGACCGCCACGCACCGGGCGCGACCGTCGTCGCGATGGACGAGTCGATGGGTGTGCGTGGAACCGATCACGCGCGCTTAGTCTTCGATCGCGCGCCGGTTCCGGTAGCTAACCGCCTCGGTAGCGAAGGCGAGGGCCTCGACATCGCACTCGGCGGCTTTTTGACGCCGAGCCGAATCTCGGTGGCGATGAGCTGCGTCGGCTTGGCGCGGCGCGCCCACGAGCTGGCGGTAGAGTACGCCAAGAAGCGCGAAACCTTCGGCAAGAAGCTCGCACAGCGCCAGGCGATCCGTTTCATGATCGCCGAAAATGCGACCGACATCGAAGCGGCTCGACAACTCGTCCTCCATGCGGCACGGGAGTGGGAGGCGGGCAGCCCCGAGGCCGCGATGCTCTCCTCGATGTCGAAACTGCAGGCCGTCGACATGCTGACGCGCGTTACCGACAAGGCGCTTCAGATCCACGGCGGCGTCGGGTTCTGGCAGCCCAACGCGATCGAGCGGGTCTACCGCGACGCGCGCGCGCAGCGCTTCGAAGAAGGGACGAACGAGATACAAAAGACCGTCATCGCGCGCGAACTGCTGCCCGCCGGAGGCGACGCATGAGCCGGCGTTTCGAAGGGAAGATCTCGCTCGTCACGGGCAGCTCGCGCGGAATTGGCCGCGCACTCGCGCTGACGCTCGCGCGCGAGGGCTCCTCGGTCGTCGTCAACTATCAGCGGAACGCCGATCTCGCGGAGGGCGTCGTGCGCGAGGCCGAGGCTCTCGGGTCGCGCGCGATCGCGGTGCAAGCCAACATGGAGAGCACCGAGGACATCGATCGCCTCTTCGAGAGCGTCGAGCGCGATTTCGGCCGCCTCGACCATTTCGTCTCGAACGCGGCCGCGAGCTCGTTCAAGAAGATCCTCGACCTCAAGGCGCATAATCTCGATCGCTCGTTCGATCTCAACGTTCGCGCGTTCGTCTTGGGGGCGCAGCGCGCGGTCAAACTGATGAAACACGGCGGCAGAATTGCCGTGCTGTCCAGCTACGGCAGCATGCGCGCCTATCCGACCTATGCCAATCTCGGCTCGAACAAAGCCGCCATCGAGGCGTGGGTCCGCTACATGGCCGTCGAGTTCGCGCCGTATGGCATCAACGTCAACGCGGTCAATGGCGGGCTGATCGACACCGAATCGTGCGCCTACTTCTACGAGAAAGTTCCAGGCATGGCCCCGATGGAATCGGTGCTCTCGAAAATCCCGAAGGGCCGCATGGGAACGGTGCAAGAGGTCGCCGGCACCATCGCCTTCCTGTTGGCGCCGGAGTCCGAGTACATCACCGGTCAGACGATCAGCGTCGACGGCGGCCTGAGCGTAATCGCGCCGCCGTTCTACTCCGAAACGACGCCTCCGCTGTCGCTGTAGCGGGGAGCGGAACCTCCGTAGTGTTCGCGCACGCATTGCGAGCCGGATCGATCGGCACGCTGCAGTTGCCCAATCGCATCATCATGGGATCGATGCATTTGGGCATCGAGTTCGACGGAGCGGCGCTCGCGGCGTTTTACGCGGAACGAGCGCGCGGCGGCGCCGCACTGATCGTCACGGGCGGGTCGGCGGTGAGTCGCGCGGGCGCCGGCGGACGAAACTACAGCTTCATCAACGATCCCGCCGGCGCGCCGGCGCTGCAAACGGCCGCCCGGGCCGTTCGTGCGGCCGGCGGGCGCATCGCCCTGCAGCTCTTTCACGCGGGGCGTTACGCGTATTTCGATTCCTTCGGCTTGCAGCCGGTGGCGCCATCGGCGATACCGTCCCGCTTCTCACCCGATCCGCCGCGCGCACTCGAAGAACCGGAGATTCTCGAAACGATCGACGACTTTGCGCGCGGCGCGGCGCGCGCGCGCGAGCTGGGATTCGACGCGGTCGAAGTGATGGCGTCGGAGGGATATCTCCTCAATCAGTTCCTCTCGCCGTTGACGAATCGCCGCGACGACGCCTGGGGCGGCGATTTCGAACGCCGGATGAAGCTGCCGCGCGCGGTGCTGCGCGAAATTCGCGCGAGCGTTGGGACGGACTTTCCGATCATCTTTCGCATCTCGGGTGCCGATTTGATGAAAGACTCTACGACGCCGGCAGAAACGCTGGCGTTCGCGAGGGCGCTCGCCGAAGATGGCGTCGACGCGCTCAACGTCGGCATCGGCTGGCACGAGTCGTCGATTCCCACGGTGCAGCTCGTCGTACCCAGCGGCGTTTGGGTGCGGTTCGCCGCCGCGGTAAAAGAAGCGGTCGGCGCGCTCCCGGTGATCGCGAGCAACCGCATCAATAGCCTCGCCGCCGCCGACGAAGTGCTAGCGGCCGGCAGCGTCGACTTCGTTTCGATGGCGCGCCCATTTCTCGCCGATCCGCTGATCGTCGCAAAAGCCGGGCGCGGCGAAGCCGCGCTGGTCGACACGTGCATCGCCTGCAATCAAGCCTGTATCGATCGGTCCCTGCTCGACGAACCGGTTTCGTGCATGGTCAACCCGCGCGCCGGGCGCGAGCTAGACTTTCCCGAAACGCCGCTCGCGCCGGAGCGCAGGCGCCGCGTCGCCGTGATCGGTGCAGGACCGGCCGGGATGGAGAGTGCGCGCGCGCTCGCGGCGCTCGGCCATCGAGTCGAGCTGTTTGAGGCCGACGGCGAGCTCGGAGGCCAGTTTCGCATGGCGCGCCGCATTCCGGGAAAGCGCGACTTCGGCGAAACGATTCGCTATTTCACGAACGAACTGCGGAGACTGGGAGTCGGCGTGCACTTCAACCGCCGCGTCGCCGATGGTTCCGCGCTGCGTGCGTTCGACGCCGTCGTCCTGGCGACGGGCGTCGTTCCGCGGCCCGCGCGACTTGCGGGCAGCGAACTTCCGCACGTCATCTCGTATGCCGATCTTTTGTTACGCGATCCGCCCGTCGGCGACCGCGTGGTCATCGTCGGCGCCGGTGGCATCGGCGTCGACGTTGCGCACTACTTGAGCTTCGGCGAATCGAATCTCGATGACGGCACGCGCTTTCTCTACGAGCAGGGATTGGCCGCGTCAGCGGACGGCGCGCTGCTCGTCAGCGGGCGCAAACGCGTCGCGCTCATGCGCCGCGGCTCGACGATCGGCGAGCGTATCGGCAAGACCACTCGTTGGGCGGTGCTGCGCGCGCTGCGCGCCGCCGGAGTCGAAACCTTCGCCAATGTCACGTACGACGCGATCGTGCCGGGCGGCGTGCGCATCCTCACCGCCGAAGGCGAGGAGCGCTGCATCGCGGCGGACACCGTCGTGATCGCTGCGGGTCAAGAACGAAACGACGCGCTTCTTCCCTCCATCCGTGAAATGGGAATCCCGTATCGCGTCGTCGGCGGGGCGCGCAACGCGGCCGAGCTCAACGCCGTGCGCGCCTTCGAAGAAGGGATCCAGGCGGCCTACGAGCTCTCCGCATAGCGGCGTTACGATCAGGCGTATCGAGTTCGTTCGTCGCGACGATAGCCGATCGCCGCGAGTATCCCGAACAGCACGGTGTAGATGGCCAACCCAAAGATCGCGTGCGCCGCATCTGCGCCTCCCGTCGTGCTCCATAGGAGCTCGGCGAACTGGCGCGTGGGAAGATAGGGCGAGATAATCTGCACGAATTTCGGCAAGTCGTCCGGCGGCATCCAGAGTCCGCCCGCGTAGGCCAGCAGCAGGTTAGCGGCGGTTGCGATCGGGACTGCGGCGCGCGCCGACGTCCAGTAACCGACCGTTATACCGATCAAGACGAACGGGATGCCGGCGCAGAGCGAGTAGATCGATACGGCGAGCCATTGCCCGAGCGTCAGGTCGATCGGCGTGAAGGCGCGCGCGACGAGCGCGACGATCGCGCCGGTGAGCAATCCGAACAGCACGGCGGTTACGATGCGCGCGCCAAAGCGCACCGCCGTCGCGACCGGCAGCGTGCGCGAATAGCGTTCCCAGGGACGTCCGCGCTCCTGGGCGATGCCGACGCCGAACTGATAGAGCGTCACGCCGACGATCGCGAAGGCGATGAAGGCCAGCGTGGTGGCGTTCGCGACGTCCGCCCGCGCTCGCGCGTACTGTAGGTCGAAAAGCGCGTAGAACATCGCGGGAAAAATCACCGTAGGCACGACGTAGCCCGGCCAGCGCGCTAGATCGAGAAACTGCAGGCGCGTGTGCGCGCGCAGGATCGCCAGCGCGCTCATTTCGTACCGCCGGTCAGTGCGAGGAAGGCCTCTTCGAGCGACGGGCGCGTGATCTCGAGGTCGGCGAAGGCGACGTTCTCGTTGACTAGCGCGCGCACGTAGCCGTCGGTATCGCTGGTGGTCACGACTACCGGCCCGCTCGTGCCGACGTAACTCAAGCGGCGCCCGCCGAATCGCTCGCGCAGTCCTTCCGGATCGCCGTCGAAGAGCAGCCGCCCTCGATCGATCACGAGAATCCGCGTCGCCAGTGCCTGTGCCTCCTCCAAGTAGTGAGTCGTGAAGAGAATCGAACGGCGCTTGCCGATATCCCTGACGACGTCCCAAAGGCGCCGGCGCGATTCGACGTCGAGACCGGTCGTCGGCTCGTCGAGCACGACGAACTCGGCGTTCCCGACGAACGCGAGTGACACCGCCAAGCGGCGTGATTCTCCTTTCGAGAGGGTTCCCGCGCGGCGCTTCGCCAGCGCGCCTAGACCGAACCGCTCGAGCGTCTCGCGAACCGAAGCAGGTTGCGGATAATGCTCCGCAACGTACGCGACGATCTCGTCGACGCTCAACATGTCGGGAAACCCGCTCTCTTGCGGCGTCACGCCCAGCCGGCGGCGAGCCTTGATGTTGTGAGGCGAATCCTCGAAGAGCCGCACGCTGCCGGAATCCGCGTCGCGCAGACCGAGCGCGATCTCGAGCGTGGTGGTCTTCCCGGCACCGTTTGGACCGAGCACGGCGACGATTTCGTCGCGATCGACGCGAAACGAAAGGTCGTCGAGTGCGCGGATCTCACCGTATGCCTTGCCCACGTTGTCGAACGTTAGAATCATCCGAATTTCCTATCTAGCTTGCTTCAAGAGCGACTGAAGCTGAGAGACGTGATTGGTAAAGGCTTCCCGCCCGCGTTTGGTCAGGCGGTAACGGCTCAGCGGCCGGCGATTGACGAAACTCTTCTCCTCGTCGACGTAACCGGCTTCGACGAGCCTGCTCAGATGCGCGCCGAGGTTGCCGTTGCTCACGTCGAGCGACCGCGCCAGCTCGGAGAACGTGACCCACTCGTAGTTCAGCAGCTCGGCGACGACGCCCAAGCGAACTTTCGAGAGCAGCAGCTCGTCCATGTGATTAGAAGGGTTCTCTTAATCGCGAGCGAGCAGCTCGCTCAGACCGAAGCCGCTGTAGCCCGCGAGCATCCCCGCGGCCAAAACGTACCCCGCTATCGACGGCGCGACGAAGTTCGCGGCGACGAGCGAGACGAGGACCAACACGCCGGCGATCTGCGCGCGGCGGTTTCCGTGCATTCCGATATAGAAGAGTACGATCGCCGCAGCGACGCTCCAGATCGCGGCGGACGCGATTCCCGGGAAGATTCGAAACGCCGCCGCGTCGACGACGAATGCCAAGCCCAACGTAAGCCAAAGCACGTTGAAGAACTCGCGCTGCAGCAGCGAGCTGCGCGCGAGCACGGGCCTCGTCGATCTGCCGCGAACGATGGAAAAGCCGACGCCGGCGAGCAGCACGATGGGAATCGACCATAACGCCCCGACCGAAATCGCGCGCTGATCGACGAGCTGGAACAGCAACGTGATGAAGGCCGAAACGATTCCCCACACGACGAAGTACTCGCCTCCGCAGCAGAGCCGTTGCTGCGACTCCGCCAGGATGCGATCGACCATCTCGATGTGCTCGCGCGCCTGCGCTGCATCCATTCGATCCATCTTAAAACTCCCCATGAGCGAGCATCAGGCAGATCGCCCCGAGCGCGGCGGCGCCCCACGCAAGAATGCCTCCGAACGCCAAGCCCTGCAGCGCCTGCCAGAGCACCGCCACGGCCAAGCCATAGCCGCCCCAAACGATCGCAAGCCTGCCGAGGCAGGGCTCTTCTCTTTGAACTGTTAGGCGATACATTTCGATCTCCAGAATAGTCTGTTTTATAGACTACTCTGAAACCCTATCACGCGCGGCGGGGGAAGTCAAGCGCGGCCGGGGCGCCGTCGTTGACGCTGGGCCCGCTCCCTGGTATCGTACCGAAGTCATGTACGCGATCATCGAGTCCGGCGGCAAGCAATATCGAGTCGCCGAGGGCGACGTCATCCGCTGCGATCTCGTCGCGAACGAGGTCGGCGCCGACGTTACGTTTGACCGGGTCGTCCTCGCAGGCACGGAACAGGGCGTGAAAGTGGGAAGCCCCACGCTCGACGGTGCATCCGTCACCGGGACGGTGCTGCGCCAGGCCAAAGACAAGAAGATTCTGGTATTCCGCTACAAGCCTAAGAAGCGCGTCCGCAAGCTCAACGGCCACCGGCAGCCCTACGCGGAAGTCAAGATCACTAAAATAAGTCTCCCTTAGGCGGCACCAACATGCTCGACGTGACCTTTTACCGGGACGGCCGAGACCGCGTCTCCGGCGTCTTGGCGCGCGGGCACGCCGATTTTGCCGATCACGGTGAAGATATCGTCTGCGCGGCGGTTTCCGCGATCTTGCAGGCCGCCCGTCTGGGCCTGGAAGCGCACATCGGCCCGAAGCTCGAAGCGCAAATGAGATCGGGAGCGCTCAAGCTGCGCTGGCCCGCCGCGCTTCGCGATCTCGAGAGCGTCCGCGCGATCGTCACGACCGCCGAGCTGGCTATCGAACGGATCGCGCTGCGCTACCCCGCCCACGTTCGTCTGCAACACCGGCGAGTTGCGCGGGTAATGGGAGGCGGTGCCTGCGAACGGGTAACAAACCTGGCAGACCGAAGGAGACGGCAGGATGTCTGAAAGTTTTCGCACGACCCCGCCCGACCAGCCCTGGTCGAGCTCAACACCCGGTAACGGTTACCAAGGCGGCTTCGCGGGTAGGGATTCGCATTCGCAGGACGATGACGCCGGCGAGGCTGGAAAGATCGTGCTCGTCGGGATACTCGGCGGATTGCTCTCGGCGGCCGGATACATGATCTATCGCCGCCTGCCCGACGAGCAGAAGCAGCGGCTCCAGACGCAGGTTCGTTCTGTGGTGCAGCAGCGCATCACCGAAATTCGCCAGAACTTCAACATTTAAAACGGGGTATCGGGCGCGTCGATCGACGGTCGGCGTGGCGCCTCGGAATCGCTCGTCGCCTCGCCATCCGGGCCGTGCTCCAGCAGCTCGGCCTCGCTTTCAAGGTGGGGCGGAGGCGGGGGAAGCGGCGGTTCGGATGTGTCGGCGGCCCGCTCCATTTCCGCAATGAACGATTGTGACGTGTTCTGCACTTCACGTATGAAGCGGCCGGCTTGACGCATCAGTTTCGGCAACCGGTCCGGGCCGAAAAGCAACAGCGCCAGGATTGAAACGACGAGGATGTCGGGTACCGAGAACATCGTAGCGTAACTTTCAGGGAGCGGAGCGCCGGTCCCCCGGCCAGGGAGGGCTTACCCGGGCAGCCGTGCAAGCATGAGTGCCCGCCCGTGAAGATCATTTACACACGCGGCAATCGCACCGAAACGCTGGCCTCGCTAGCGACGCTGCGAAAAATCCTCAACCGGTTCGTTGCGCACCGCGTCTTCTACGAAGTCTCGAGCCGCAGCCAACGCGGTCACGAGTTCTTTTCGACGAAGAACGTCTTCGTTGTGGGGCTCATCGAAGTCACGAACTTCGAGCATCTGAAGATTCTGATCTTCGATGCGAACAGCCAGGCGCACTCGATCGAGATACTCAACCCGCAGACGATGAGAATTTACGACGAGCTGCCGGGACGGGGTTTCGCAGTTTCGTTTATTAGCGCCGAGCCGAACGGTGTGGAGACGCGCTGCTACATTCGCGACGAAGGCGAGGAAGACGACAGAATCCACGAGCGCACGGCCCTCGAGAGAATCACGCTGCCGCAGCTGTTCGAGTATCTCGAAGAGATCACCGCGGCCGAGCCCGCCGCCAAAAGGTCGAAGCGCTAGCTCCAGCGCGCTGCTCTAGCCGCGAGGCCTGGCGAAGCGCGCGCACGGCCTCTTCGAGCCGCCCGGCGCGCTTATGCGCGACCCCTAAATTGAGGTAGGCGATCGCGTACTCCGCATCGTTCGCGATCGCTCGCTCGTAATGGGCGATCGCCGCGTCGAGTTCGCCGTCCTCGAGCAGTAAATTCCCGAGGTTGGTGAGAGCCGGCGGAAAGTCTTGGAGCGCCTCGAGCGCGCCGGTAAAATCGCTGCGCGCGAGGTCGCGCAACTCGAGCCCGATGCGCGCCACGCCGCGCTTGTTCAACAGAAACGCGCGCTCCGCGCGGGTGCACGGCTGCGCGAGCAGCCGGTTCAGTTCCGCCTCCGCGCTCGCGAACTCGCGGAGCTCGAGGGCTCGCAGCGCGCAAGCAAACCGGTCGTCCTTCCGGAACACACTAAAGATGTTCACGATCGACGTGCTCACGCTCTTTCCGGAGCTCTTCGCCCCGTTCGTCGGCCTTTCGATCATCGGCCGGGCGATCGAACGCAACGTCGTGAGCGTGCGCTACCACAATCTGCTCGACGCCCTCGAGGACGGCGAACGCGCCGACGACTCACCGTTCGGCGGCGGCGCCGGCATGGTGCTGCGGGTCGAGCCGATCGCTCGAATCCTCGACGCCATCCTACGCGAGGCGCCGCCGGACGAGCGCCGGGCGATCGTGGTCCCCAGCCCGGGCGGGCAGCCCTTCGCCCATCGCGATGCGGCGCGCTGGGCCGAGCTGGATCGTCTGATCTTGGTTTGCGGCCACTACGAGGGTATCGACGACCGGCTCGGCGCGCTCTACCCCATCGAGGAGCGGTCGCTGGGGGATTTCGTGCTCACCGGCGGCGAGATACCGGCGCTGGCGTTCATTGACGCGACGGTTCGCCTGGTCGCAGGCGCCATACGTCCCGATTCGCTGCGGAGCGAATCGTTTGCGGAGGGGCTGCTGGACTACCCCAGCTATACCCGTCCCGCCACCTTCCGCGGGATCGACGTGCCCGCGGTGCTGCTCTCCGGCGACCACGCGAAGATCGCGCAGTGGCGCCGCGCGGAGTCACGGCGGCGCACCGCGGCGCGCAGGCGAGACCTGCTCGGCCACGAGCAGCCGCAGAACGCCTTGCACCGCGAGGAAGGCCCGTGATAGGATACGTAGGTTGTGCCGGGCTCCCCGCCCGGCTATTCGTTGCGTAGCCCTTCGAAGCTCAGGATATTATGAACGTCATCGATGTCCTCAATCGCGATCAACTCAAGGACGGGATTCCTCAATTCCGGGCCGGCGATACCGTTAAGGTGTACTCCAAGGTTGTCGAAGGCGGCAAGGAGCGCACGCAAATGTTCGAAGGCGTCGTCATCGTGCGCAAGGGCGGCGGTATCGGAGAGTCGATTACCGTTCGCCGCATCGCCCATGGCGTCGGGGTCGAGAAGACCTTCCTGTTACACAGCCCGCGGGTCGAGCGGATCGAAGTGGGCAAGCGCGGCGTCGTCTCCCGCAGCCGCTTGTATTACTTGAGCGAAAAGGTCGGCAAAGCCGCGCGAATCAAGGAAAAGAAGTCCAAAGGAACCTGACGCGACACCGCTGCAGCTGCTCGGGCTCCTTTGCGTTTTCACGATAGCGCGTTTCGCGCTCTCGACCAAGCGATTCGCAGCGGCGCATCCACGCACCGCCGCGACGCTGCCCGGATATCTCGACGCCTTGATCGCCGCCGGACTCATCGCCCTGTTTCTCATCACCTTCGTCATCCGCACGTTCTACATTCCCTCGGTCTCGATGGTTCCGACGCTGCAGGTGCGTGACGTCTTGCTCGTCGACGAAATCGCATATCGGCTGAATCGTCCGATGGACGGCGACGTCGCCGTCTTCATTCCCCCGGTCGATTCCGGCGGCAACGACTACGTCAAGCGCGTGATCGGCGTTCCCGGAGACGCACTGGCAGTTTCCGACGGCGTCGTCTATCGCAACGGCGCGGCGCTGCGCGAGCCCTATGAGAACCAGCCCCCCAGCTACACGTTGGCGATCCGCAATTACGGCATTTACGTCAACGATCGCGCGCTCGACCCCGCCGCGGCAAACGTGCCGCCGCGAGGGATGTGGCAAATGCCCGACCGCATCCCAAAAGGGTTCTATTTCGTCCTCGGCGACAATCGCAACTATTCCGACGATTCGCACGTCTGGGGCTTCGCTCAGACCGGTGGAGCGTTCGCCGCGGGGCCGCTTGCGCGCAAGACGCGTGCGGGTTTTGTCGGGAGGGCCTTCCTGATTCTTTGGCCGCCAGACCGGCTGCGCGTCCTGGAGAGATAGACCTGTCGTGACTCCCTACGAGCTCCTAGCCATCGTTGCCGTGATCGGAGCGGCGCGCGCGATTCTCTCGCTGCGCCCCGTCGTTGCGGGCTCCTCCGGCCGTAGCACCGCGATCGCTCGGGAGTTTCTGGATCCGTTCATCATCGCCGGCATCGCCGCATGGATTCTGATCACGTTCGTAGCGCGAACGTATTATATTCCTTCGGGCTCGATGCTGCCGACGCTGGAGATTCACGACGTCCTGCTCGTCGACAAGTTCGAATACCGATTCCACCCGCCCAACGAAGGCGACGTCGTCGTCTTTCCGCCGCCGGTTCCGACGCCGGATGACTTCATCAAACGGGTGATAGGCCGTCCGGGCGACACGCTGCGCGTCGCCGACGGCACCGTCTACATCAACTCAAAACCGCTGCTCGAGCCATACGTCGCCGAAAAGCCTGCCTACAGCCTCGAAATTCGCAACTACGGAATCTACGTGAACTACGGCGCCGGCTGGCAGCGGCTCGATCCCAGCGCCGCCAACGTTCCGCCCGCAGCGAATTGGAGCGCGCCCGATCGAATTCCGGCGCATTGTTACATCATGCTCGGGGACAATCGCAACGATTCCGAGGATTCGCACATCTGGGGTTTTTCGCAAGACTCGGGACGCTTTTTGACCGGACCGCGCAGCGGCGCGCCGGCGGGATTTACGGGACGCGCCTTTCTGATCTTCTGGCCTCCCTCGCAAGCGAAGATTTTATAGCGCCTTAAGCGAAGGACTCAGACCGTGGTCCGCTTCTTGCGATGGAGATCGGTGGCGAACCTGGCACTGCAGCTCGCGATCCTGGCACTGCTGATCGCAGCCTTCTTCGTCCGTCTGCCGCAAGTCTCGGGTCTTTCGATGGAGCCGCATATCCGCTCCGGCGAATACGTTGTGATCAACACGTTCGCTTACCGGTTCGGGGCGCCCCGGCGCGGCGAAATCGTCGCCTTCCGACACGACGACGACGCGCGCGGCGTGTTCATCAAGCGCGTGATCGGGCTTCCCGGCGATCGAATTCGAATCGATCGCGGCCAAGTATATCTCAATGGCGTCAAGCTCGAGGAACCGTACGTCCAGCATCGCGACGACCGTAGCTTTGGCGAGACGACCGTGCCGCCGCTCTCCGCATACGTCCTCGGCGACAATCGCGGCGAGAGCGAGGACTCGCGCTTCTTCGGGCCGGTCGGCGACGACCGGCTGATCGGGCGCGCCGTCGCGGGCATCTGGCCGCCGCGCATGCTCGGCGGCTTATGACCCTCACGGAGGCCGGCTAGGGAATTGGCGAATTCGGAGTTGGAGCAAAGGGTGCAATGGTATCCCGGCCACATGGTGCGGACGACACGCCGTCTCAAGGAATGCTTGCGCTTCGTCGACGTCGTCGTCGAGGTGGTGGACGCGCGCATCCCGTGCAGCGGCCGCAATCCCCTGCTCGACGAGCTAGCCGCCAGGCGCGCGCGCGTGATCTCGCTGAATCGGAGCGATTTAGCCGATCCCGCCACGACGAAGGCGTGGCTCGCCGAGCTGGCTCGCCGAGGAGCGAAGGCGGTGGCGGTCGATGGCCGGGCGCAACGCAGCGTGGGGCGTCTCGCCGCGGCGATTGCCGGCTTGCCGGGTCGCGCGAATCGTTCCGGTGCGTCACGCGCGATGATCGTCGGAGTGCCGAACTCCGGAAAATCGTCGATCGTCAACTCGCTATTGCGGCGGGCCGCGGCGAGGACGGAGGATCGCGCCGGCGTGACGCGACAGATGCAGTGGTTTCGCGTCGCACCCAACGTTGAGCTGATGGACACGCCCGGACTCTTGCCGCCTAAGATTTCCACCCCGGAGGCCCAGTGGAAACTCGCGCTTTGCGGCGCCGTGCCGCGCAACCGGTACGATCCTGCGGAGATCGCCGTCACCTTTCATCGCTGGCTCGTCGCGCGCGACCCGCACACGAACGTACCCGACCTGGAAGCGTTTGCGGCAAGCCGCGGCTTCGTTCGGCGGGGCGGGGGCGTCGATTATCACAACGCCGCCCAATCCTACATCCGCGCATTCAACGAAGGCGTCTTCGGACGCATTTCCTTGGAGGCTCCCAATGACGTCGAAGCAGCGTAAGGCCCGCAACGCCTATGCGCGCGAGCGCCGCAGGCTGCACCGCCTGCATCGGTTCGAGTACGCGGCTCGCGAGCGCGGGTTCACGCTCGTCGGAGGCGTCGACGAGGTCGGACGAGGTCCGCTCGCGGGGCCGGTCGTCGCCGCCTGCGTCGTCGCGGCCGAGCCGCTGCTCATCAGAGGCCTGAACGACTCGAAGCAAGTTCGCCCCGAGGCTCGCGCGGCGATCGCCGAGGTCGTCAAGGTGCGCGCGACGGCTTGGGCCGTGGGCAGCGCCTCCGTCGCCGAAATCGATCGGCTGAACATCTATTGGGCGAGCATCTTGGCCATGGAGCGCGCGATCGCCGCGCTGAGTTTCGCGCCGCATTACTTAATCACCGACGCCGTTCGAATTCGATCGTTTGCCGGACCGCAGGAGCCATTGATTCACGGCGACGCGCGGTGCGCGGTCGTCGCCGCCGCCTCGATCGTAGCCAAAGTCCACCGGGACGGGCTGATGGTCGCGCTCGACGGCCTAGATCCGCGCTATGGCTTCGCGCTGCATAAGGGCTATTCGACGCCGCAGCATATCGAGGCGTTGCGCGTGCACGGGCCGAGCGTTCACCACCGCGCGAACTGGGCGCGCGTGCGTGACGCGCAGCTCGCACTCGGCTTGGAGTCACTGGAAGCACTGGAAGAGTTCGTGGAAGCCGAAGCGCTTGCGCCTCGCGATGCAGCGGCGGCCGGATAACGCCGAGAAAGGCCGGCTTGGAGAGGATCGCGCGAGCCGCTTTCTCGCCGCACGCGGATACCGAGTTCTGGCGCGCAACGTCCGCGTGCCGGGCGGCGAGATCGACGCGGTCTGCCTCGACGGGCCGACGCTCGTAATCGTCGAAGTGAAACGCCGTGATTCGCGAAGCTTCGGTTCCGCGCTGCAGGCCGTGGATGCGCGCAAGCGTGCGACGCTCCGCCGGATCGCCGCGGATTACGCGCAGATCGTCGCTCCATCGGCGAAGATTCGCTTCGACGTCGTCACCCTCGATGGCCAGCGCCTGACCTTGCACCGAAACGCGTTTTAGGAACCTCTGAAGAAGTCCATGTACCGATCGTTTGGGCCGCAAAGCCGTCATCTGCAAGGAGAAGGCGAGGGAGCATACTCGAAGCAGTATGTGACCGAGTCTTCGACAAAGCAGATGGCGGCTTTGCGGCCAAACCCTTTGGGCAGCGGCAGTTTTGCCGCATCTCATTGTTGCGCCCTCGGTCACAGAGGCGCGCCGGACTATGCTCCCTCGGGCGCGCCTCGATCTGCGGCGAAACTGCTCGCTGCGATCGGTGCAGCGACTTCTTCAGAGGTTCCTTAGTGCAAGCAAAGCGCTCCAACCCGGAGCTGCGCCGTACCGTCACGCCGTGGGGATCCTTTTCGTGGGGTTACTCGGACGTCGGCGCCGATATTTTCGTCGGACTCGGCCTGGTGTTGGCGTGGGCGGCGGGAGCCTCCAACGTCGCTTTCCTCTTCGCCGGAGTCGTTTACGTCTGCATCGGCCTGGCGTACACGGAACTCGCGGCAACGTATCCGGTAGCGGGCGGCGGGCAATACTTCGTGATGCGCGGTCTCGGCGACATCTTCGGGTTTATGGCCGGGTGGGCCGTGCTGCTCGACTTTACGATCGACGTAACGCTTTTTGCCTGGACGTCCGTCGATTACTCGAGCCAGCTGCTGCCGACGCTCGTGAACTCGATCCATCCCTGGGTCCACTTTTCCGTCGTGCTCGCGCTCGTGCTCGGGCTCTGTCTCCTCAACGTTATCGGCGTGCGGGAGAGCACGGCGTTCAACGGCGTAGTTTCGGCGCTCGACGTCATCAGCGAGTCGTGTATCCTGTGCTTTGGCTTCCTCTTCGCCTTTCGTCCGCAGCTGCTGATCCACACGATGCAGATGAACTGGCCCTCCCCGTATCAGCTCATGCTCGGCACGTCGCTCGCGATCATCTCGTTCGTTGGGCTGGAATCAATCTCGCAGGCCGCCCAAGAGACGCAACGGCCGGCCTCGATCATTCCGCGCACCTCGGTGGCATTGATTTTGACGATTCTGATCTTTGCGCTGGCGTATTCGAACCTCGCGCTGGGTCTGCAGCCCTGGCACCCGATCACCAATGCGGCCGGTCATCCGCAGCAGTTTTGGCAAATCTTCCCGAACAACCCGGACAATCAAGGCAAGGCGGTGGCTCTGCTCGCCGCTCAGGTGCCGTACTACGGCGCCTTTGCCGCGCTCTACGTGCCGGTCCTCGGCGCAGTGCTGCTGTTAATCTCTTCCAACTCGGGCGTCTTCGGGAGCTCGCGGATCGCCTACGCGATGAGCAGCAGCAACCTGTTGCCTTCGATCTTCCAGGGCGTTCACGGAAAGTTCCGTACTCCGGCGTTCTCGATCGTCTTCTTCTCTACGATCGCCGTGCTCGAGCTGGTTTTCGCCGCAGCTCCCGCGCTCTTTCCGCAGGTCGCCGATCTCTATAGCCGCTTCTTCCATGGCGAAAACGGCTTGGAATTCCTCGCCGATCTTTATGCGTTCGGCGCTGCGACGAGTTACTCGTTCGTCTTCCTCGGCTTGATCGGATTGCGGCTCAGCGATCCGCTCAGCCCGCGCAAGTTCAAGATACCGCTGAACATCCCGTTGCGGTTTCGGGGGGAGCGGGTCGAGTTTCCGATAATCGGCGTGATCGGCTTCGTCGGCATCTTCTCGATTCTCATGTTCACGCTTCGCACCCACGCACTGGGACGGATCTTCGGCCCGAGCTGGCTGGTCTTGGGATTGATCCTCTACCTCGTCTACCGCAATCATAAACGGCTTCCGCTGCTGCGCTCACAGCGGCGGGATTGGCGCAGTGCGCAGACCGAAATTCTGCGCCGCGCGGGTGAGCTCGAACTAATGGATGAGTATTTGGCGAATCTCAAGGCCAGCGACGAGCGACGCGCCGCGCGTCAAGCGTAGCGTGCTCTTCGTTCGCGCCTTGCTCTCGTTGGCGATCGCGCTCTGCGGAGTCGTCATCCTGGCGCGCATGTTCGGAGCATGGCACGACGGCGGTTGGCGGATCCTTCCCGGAGTCGTGCTCGGCGCGGCGATGATCGCTCTCGGTGCGCATCGGCTCTCGCTGATCGTGCGAGCCAGAGGTTCGCCGTGAGCGTGCTCTCGAGCCAGGTGCACGTCACCGTCGCGGGCGCGCTCGTGGCGCTCTTCATCGCGGTCGCCGTCGGGTCGACGCTGTGGTGGATGCTCCACCCGCCGGTTTCGTACGTGCAGCGCATCGCCGCTGAAGCCGAACACGAGCTCGAGCGGCTGGTCGGCAGCTTGATCGTGGCGTTTTCGCCCGAAATCGATTCGTCGCACATGGTGGCGCTTGCCGTCAAGCTCGCCCGAGGCGAACGGTCGGAGCTGCTCGCGCTCTATGTAATCGAGGTACCGTACACGCTGCCGCCCGATGCCGAAATGCCGCTCGAAGAGCGTACTGCGCTCGATGCGCTCGGCGCCGCCGAGACGATCGCAAATAAAAACAACGTCACAATGCGAACCGAGATCATCAAAGCGCGTTCCACCAAACAGGCGGTTCTCGACGTCGCCAAGCGGGAGAAGGCCCAACTCATTATTCTTGGGTCGTTTCGCGAGGGAAAGTATAGCGGCGCGCCGCTCGGACGCATCATCGAGGAGATCGCGGCGGATGCAAAATGCGATGTGCTGATCGGCGTCGAAGGGAAACACGGCACGTTGCTCGTCGACGAGAGCGTGCAGTCCAGCTCCCAAGCCGTTTGATTTGAGAGGAATTTTTGTGAACGTGAAGCGCATGTTGCCGCCGCTCGTCGCGATAGCGGCCGGCATGACGGTGGCGGGCGGCTCGTGCGCCGCGGCGCTCGCGGCGAATACCGCTCCGGCGATAACCGCGTTCGATCGAGCGTTTTCCGAGATCAACGATTATGCGTGCGTTTTGCACGTTCACGAGGCAAAGGGTACCGCGACGCAAGACCGGGTCTACCAGTACCAGTTCATGAAGCCCCACTACGCGAAAAC
Organism: Vulcanimicrobiota bacterium; assembly: GCA_963759245.1. Lineage (GTDB taxonomy): Bacteria > Vulcanimicrobiota > Vulcanimicrobiia > Vulcanimicrobiales > Vulcanimicrobiaceae > Cybelea. Next base: position 2,200,570 of record CAVWYN010000003.1, read on the forward strand.
GCTGATTCTCGACGGCGACGGCAAGGGCTCGGGCGGCGTGTGGGTTGGCACGGATCAGATCAGCGGCCATCAAGGCGGATTTCTCTCGGGCTTCCACATGAAAGTCGACATCAACGACCACCGCGCCGTCTCGCTGCGCGGCGTCACGATCCCGGACGGGCTCTTGCAACGCATCGTGGAGAAGTACGGGACGACGCCGGGCAAGCTCTCACAGGCGGAGGGCGGAAAGATCGGCGGCGTCGAGACGGATCGCGTCGAGCTCAAAGTCGCCGATCCGGCCTCGAACGACGGCGTCTCCGATCAAATACTTTACTTCTCGAAGGTGACGCACTGGCCGCTCCGGCAGATCTTGTACTCCGGCTCGCAGATCGTGCTCGACGAGTCGGTCGAAAATCTCAAGACCAACACCGGCCTGACGCAATCCGACTTCCCGTTCTAGGGACCCCAAGCTCGCGGCATTCTCCAGGACAGGCGCCAAACGCGTGGTATCTAGTCAATCCCGTTAGGCGCCACGCTCAACTGGAGGGATCATCTATGGAGACTGAAGTGCAGCCGCAAGGAAAAGCCGCCGGAGAAACCTACACGCTCACGGGAACGCTCGTCGAAGCGTGCTCGTGCCGGACGTTGTGCCGCTGCTGGATCGGCGAAGATCCCGACGGCGGATCGTGCGACTCGATCCTCGCCTATCACATCGACTCCGGTGAGATCGGCGGCGTCGACGTCTCGGGACTCAACTACGTCCAAGTCGTTAAGATTCCCGGCAACGTGCTCGTACCGAAAAGCTGGAAACGTGTAAGCTACCTCGACGCGCGCGGCTCCGATGCGCAGCGGGCCGCGATACTCGACGCGTGGCACGGCCGTCTGGGAGGACCGCTGGCAGACTTCAACGAGCTCGTCGGTGAGGACGTCGCGATCGAAACACTCCCGATCGACCACGATCTCAAGAATGGTGAGGGCACGCTGGCTATAGGGGATAAGGTCCGAGCAAGGATGGCCCCTTATAAGAGTGCCTACGGCGTCGTGACGACCCTGCGGGACAGCATCTTCAGCACGATCGCCGGTGCCCCGGCCTACGTTTCGAAAGCGTCGGAGCACGTCGTGAACATTCCGGAGCACGGGATGGTCTGGACGTTTAAGGATCGCAACGCCATACAGGGCGACTTCCGCTTCGAGGCATAGCGACGGTGGCTGCCCACGCGGCCGAGCGGCACGCATACTTCAAATGGATTGCGATGCTGTTCTGCATCGTCGCCGTCGCATGGATAGCGTGCTCGTGGGTGGAGCTTAGCGGAAACGCCGCCGCACTCCACCACCACGCGCTGTATGAAAATCGGCGGCCGTATTGGCTCGCGGCGCTCACGGTTCTCGTGGCGTGGCAGATGATGACCGCCGCAATGATGCTGCCGTCGTCGCTCGGCTTCATCCGAATGTACGCGATCGCGGCTTCAAACGCGCCCGACTTCCCGCCCGCGCTTACGCTCTTCCTCGCCGGCTATTTCGGCGTTTGGACGGTCTTCGCGCTAGGCGCATTCGCCGGCGATATGCAGCTGCATCGCTTGGTCGACGCTCGGCCCTGGCTGTCCGCACACGTCAGCGTGATACCCGCGCTGACCCTCGGATTGGCGGCGGTCTATCAATTCACGCCGCTGAAGGATGCGTGCCTGCGCGCGTGCCGCCATCCCGGCCTGTACCTCGCGCAGCACTACCGCCGCGGCGCGATCAACGGCCTGCGCCTGGGCTTCGGGCACGCCTTGTACTGCGTCGGCTGTTGCTGGGCGCTGATGCTCGTGATGTTCGCCGCGGGTGTGGCGCATTTGGCGTGGATGGGCGCGCTCGGTCTCGTGATGCTCGTTGAGAAGGGCGTTCGCGGCGGCGACCGCATCGTGGTGCCGGTCGGACTCGCCTTCGCGGCGCTTGCGCTGCTCGCGCTCGTGCGCCCGGGGACGATACCGGGCCTGTAACGTTACTAGCGCGCCAAGTAGCGTTTGCGAAGTTCGTCTAAAACGACCGCGAGCAAGATCACGGCGCCGAGCAACACTTTCTGCAAGTACGAATCGACGTTCAGAAGGTTCATTGCGTTGTAGAGCACGCCGATCAAAAGCGCACCGAAGAACGTACCGATAACGCTGCCCCGCCCGCCGGTCAGACTCGTGCCGCCGACCACGACCGCGGCGATCGACTCCAAGAGCTCGTCTCCCGTTCCGGTCTGCGGCGAGCCCGACGAGAAGAGCGCCATGTACAAGAAGCCGACGATCGCGGCGCACGCGCCGCTTATGACGTAGACGAACGTCTTGACGCGAGGGACGTTGATGCCGGCGAGTCGCGCGGCCTCTTCGTTTCCGCCGATTGCGAACACGTAGCGGCCGAAACGGGTGCGCGTCAAGAGTACCGAGGCGACGACTATGACGACGAGCATCCAAATCACCGGCACCGGAATGCTCGGCAGGTGTAAAGCGTTCGTGACGCCGCCAAGAAACGACCCGATCCCGGTATTTTGGAAGTCGGAGGTTCGGAGCGCAACCGGCCGGCCATGGGACAGGATGAACGAGGCTCCGACCGCCATCTCGAGCATCGCGAGGGTCGTGATGAACGGAGGCAGGTTGAGCTTGACGACCGGTAGCGCGTTGACCCAGCCGGCCGCGCCGCCGACGGCGACCGCGACGATCAGCGTCGCGGCGATCAACGGAAAACCGCTGAGATGCACGGTGTTGGCGAAGAGCGCGGCTACGACTCCGGTCAAGGCCACGAGCGAGCCTACCGAGAGATCGATTCCTCCCGTTATGATGACGAACGTCTGACCGACGCCGAGCACGCAGTTATAGGTGATCTGCCGCAGCACGCGCACGATGTTGCTCGGCTCCAGGAACGAGCCGCGCGAGGCCACGTCCACGATCGCGACCAGCACGATGAGGAGCGCGACCGCTCCTGCGATCCTCAGCCAGTACCAGAGGCGATCGCGTTCGTTCATGCGGCTGCGCCGGTTGCGACCGCGATGATTTTGTCGGGCGTCGCATCGGCACGGGCAAACTCCGCGGCGATGCGACCGTCGCGCACGACCAGGATGCGATGCGACATGCCGAGCACTTCGGGCAGGTCGCTGGAGACCATCACGATCCCCGCGCCCCGGGCCGCCAGATCCAACATGATCTTGTAGATTTCCGCCTTCGCGCCGACGTCGATTCCGCGCGTCGGCTCGTCGAAGAGAAAGACCCGCGCGCTTCCGAGGAGCCACTTCGCCAGGACGACCTTCTGTTGGGTTCCGCCAGAGAGGTTGCGCGCCAGCTGCTCGGTGCCGGGAGTCCTGATGCGCAGCTCGTCGATCATTCGCCGCGTGGCCTGCCGCTCGCGCGCGACGTCGATGAGGAGATCGCGATCGACGAACGTTGCCAGGTGCGCGAGCGTGACGTTCTCGCGCACGGTCATTCCGAGGACCAAGCCCTGGGCCTTTCGATCCTCGGTGATGAACGCGATCCCGTCGGCGATGGCCTCGGCGATTTTGCCGGCATGCGTCGTGGCGCCGTCGATTCGGACCTCGCCGCGATCCCGCACGTCCGCTCCGGCAATCGCGCGCACGATCTCGGTTCTGCCCGCCCCAATCAATCCGGCGAGCCCAACGATCTCGCCGGCGCGCACCGAAAACGTTACGTCGTGGATGACCGGCGCGCGCGTGAGTCCACGTACGTCCAGGCGAACCGGAGCATCCGGCGCCGGTTGCACGAGCTCGGGAAAGTGCGCGTCGAGCAGGCGCCCGACCATTGCCCGAACGATCTCCTCGGGCGGAAAGTCTTTCGCGTTTCGCGTTTCGACGATTTTGCCGTCGCGCATCACCGTCACGCGATCGGCAATCCGTGACAGCTCCTCCATGCGATGCGAGATGTAGATGATGCCCGCCCCGCCGGCGCGCAAGCGCCGCACGATCTCGAAGAGCCGTTCGATCTCGCGGTCGGAGAGAGCCGCCGTCGGTTCGTCCATCACGATGATCCGGGCGGACTTCGCGAGGACCTTGGCGATCTCGACGAGCTGCTGTTGCCCGACGGACAGTCGCGAGACCGGAACGTCGAGCGGGATCTCCAAACCGAGCTCGGCCAGCGCCTTACGCGCGCGTTCCCTGACTGCACTTCGATCGATGAGCCCGCCACGGGTCGGCTCGGCGCCGAGGCTGACGTTTGCGGGAGCCGTCAGCTGCGGCACGAGCGTGAACTCCTGGTAGATCATGCCGATGCCGAGACGCTGCGCCTCCTGAGGCGAATGAATGGCTACCGGCGCCCCGTCTATGACGATCTCGCCTTCGTCGGCCTGCAACGCGCCGGCAAGAATCTTCATCAACGTCGACTTGCCCGCGCCGTTCTCGCCGACCAGCACGTGCACTTCGCCGGCCGAAAGGTCGAGCGAAACGTCCGCGAGCGCGCGGACGCCGGGAAAACTCTTCCCGATGCCGCGCATCTCGAGCAATGGCGCCGTCAAGTTACGGCGACGCTTGTCCTAGCGAAGCTTTCGTGAATGTTCCGACGGGAATCTTCACGATCGGCGGCGGCTTCTTGCCCGCAAAATAGTTCGCGATCACGTCGATGGTCGTCGACCCGATCTTGGCCGGATACTGAATCGCGTCGCCGTACATCTCGCCCTTTGCGATGGCGGCGCGAGCTTCCGGCGTTGCGTCGTAGCCGACGATCGCGACCTTTCCGACGAGGCCTGCGGCGCGCACGGCGGCGAGCGCCCCGAGCGCGGAGTCGTCGTTGATCCCGAAGATGCCTTTGATATCCCGGTGCGCTTGCAATATGTCGCCCGTATCGCTGCTCGCTTTGTCGCGCGTTCCGCCCGAGTCGACGTCGGCGACGATCGTCACCGCGGGGCATCGCTGCGCGAGCGCCGCCTTGAATCCCTTGACGCGATCTTGAACGCTCGTCACCTCGGGTTCGTCGACGATCGCGATGCTGCCGCTGTTGCCGAGTGCCTGGCAGATCAGTGTGCCTGCCTCGAAGCCGCCCTGCACGTTGTCGCTGGCGATGTGCGAGACGACGTGACCCTGGGAGCTCGTGCTGGCTATGTCGGCGGTAAAGATGGGAATCGGCGGATGCGCGGCGTTCGCCTCGGCGATCGCACTTCCGATCGCTTGAGAATCATATGGCGTCAGCACGATCGCGTCGACGCGCTTCGAGATGAAGTCTTCGACCTGGCTCTGTTGCTTGGCGTTGTCGCGGCTGGCGTCGACGACGATCAGCCCGTACCCGCGCTTGTCGGCCGCGCTGCGCATGCCCGACTCCATGTCCTGATAGAACTGCGCCTCCCGATTTTGGATCGACACGCCAACATATTTCTTCGGGAGAGTGCCGGGGGGGAAGCGGTGGCGCTAGACTGCGACGTTGCATGCGAGCAAGCGGTAGGCGCGATTAACCCAACGAGCGTCAAAGCGACGCGAGCAAGCGCTCTTTTCAAAACGTCCTCCTTATACCAGGAAATTCCGTCTTTCCCCGCTGTCCACAGCCTTCGACATTAGTCTTGTGCAATCTGTGGAGAAGCCGCTCGGGCGCCGCTTCCGGCCGCGGCTTGGCGATCCTCGTCGCGCCAGCGGTCCGGCAAGGGCGTCCGCGGGAACGCGTGCGGAAACATTCCGTGCGGGTTTCGTTGGAGCCAGGTCGCCGCGCGCATGGCCAGGTACTCGAAGTCGTGGTACTGCGCTTCGCCGCGCGTACGCCGCATGATCGCCACGGCCGGCGCGATCTGTTTCCAGCAGTGCACGATCAGGCGTGCGAACAGATCCATGAACGTGCCCTCGGAGACGTAACCGCGTTTGACGAGCGTGCCCATTTCGTTGAGCCAGTTGCAGGCGACCATCTCCGGGTGGGCGGCCGGATCGATGAAGCCGATCGTTTCCAGCTCGCGGCGGTATTCCGGATCGGTCAAGCGTTGCGGCAGCTTCTCTTGCACGTAGGTCAGGGCTGCCTGGAGCTCCGGTGCGCGAAAGTCGCGCTCGAGCGAGAGCAGCGCCTGCAACTGATTCCCTCCGCGCATGTGCCGCAGTTGAACGAGCGCGGCGATCACGCTCGCGCATATCACCAAGAGCGTGCCGGTCTCTGCGAGCGCGCTCAGCTCCTGCCAGTTCACTAATCCGTGATTCTTGACTCGCGCAGAGTACCCCTAGACATCGCACAACCGGCGCGCAGAGGACGTGTTATGCTCTCAATCTCCTTTTCGGCCGCGATGCTCGGCATCGAGGGCTACGTCGTGCGCGTCGAAGCCGATAGCGCTGCGGGAAGCCCGGCGTTCACGATCATTGGGCTTCCGGATCGCGCGCTCGGTGAAGCGCGCGAACGCGTGCGCGCCGCAATTCTCAACTCGGGCCTCGCCTACCCTGCGGGCCGGCTGCTCGTGAATCTCTCACCCGCCGACGTTCGTAAAGCTGGTCCGGCCTTCGATCTCGCCATCGCATTGGCGCTCATCGGAATCGACGAACAGGTCGACCGGGTCGCGATGCGCGAGTTCATCGCGCTGGGCGAGCTCGCGCTGGACGGCAAACTACAGCCGGTCAGCGGAATTCTTCCGATGGTGCTGGGCGCGCGCAACGCCGGCTTCAGCAAGTTGATCGTTCCGTCGTGCAACGCGGAAGAAGCCGCGCTCGTCGGCGGGATCGACCTCTACGCCGTCGACTCGCTTCAATCTGCCGTGGCCGTTCTCGCCGGACACGGTGCCAAGTGGCGCCATCGCACGAGTCGGCCGGAGATCGATCTCGCCGGCGAACTCGTGCACGGCGACTTGGTCGACGTGCGCGGTCAGTTGGCCGCCAAACGCGCGCTCGAGATCGCGGCGGCGGGCGGCCACAACCTGCTGCTCGTCGGTCCGCCGGGCTGCGGTAAGACGATGCTGGCGCGGCGCTTACCGTCGATTCTGCCGGCGATGTCGCTGAACGAGGCGCTCGAGGTGACTAAGATCTACAGCGTCGCCGGACTGCTCCTCGGCCGCGCCGGCATCGTGCGCGCGCGGCCCTTTCGCTTCCCGCATCACACGATCAGTCAAACGGCGCTCGTCGGCGGCGGGTCGCTCGCCAAGCCCGGGGAGATATCGCTCGCGCATCACGGCGTGCTCTTTCTCGACGAGTTTCCCGAGTTTACGCGCAGCGCGATCGAGGTGATGCGGCAACCGCTCGAGGAAGGAACCGTAACGATCGCGCGCGCCGCCGGAACATTTACGTACCCCGCGCGGTTTCAGCTCGTGGCGTCCATGAATCCGTGTCCGTGCGGTTACCGCGGAACGCGCAGCGCCGAATGCCGCTGCGACGATGCGATGGTCGCGAAGTACGTCAGCAAGCTTTCCGGCCCGCTGCTCGACCGCATCGACCTGCAGATCGAGATCGCCAGGGTGCCGTTCGACGACATGGTCCGCTACGAGGGGGGTGAGCGCTCCTTGAGCATCCGCGAGCGAGTCGTTACCGCGCGCGACCGCCAGCGCGCGCGATTCGCCGGCGCGCCGCTCGCGTGCAACGCGGACATCCCCGGAAACGCGATGCGCCGCTACTGCGCGCTCGACGAGCCCGCGATGCGGCTGCTCGCGCATGCCAGTGCTAAGCGCCAGTTCTCCGCGCGAGCGCTCGACCGAATCGCGCGCGTCGCGCGCACGATCGCCGATCTCGCCGGCGCCGATTCGATCAAGGCGGAGCACGTCGCCGAAGCGATTCAGTATCGCAGCCTGGAGCGGCTGGGGGCGGCCGCGTGAGCTGGGGAACCTCTATTCCCTAGGTCACTTCGAACTGCGGGATCGCGTCGCCGTCGAGAAAAACTCCGAGCTCTTCGGGCGAGAATTGCAGCCCGGCCCAAAAAGGACCGAAATCGCCGTATCGCGCGCTCGCCTCGTCGAAGCGCATCTCGTACACGAGCTTTTTGAAGACCATCGGATCGTCGGCGTACAGATCGACGCCCCATTCGAAGTCGTCGAAGCCGATCGAGCCCGAGATCACCTGCGTCACTCGCCCGTGATACGAGCGCCCCACGACGCCGTGCTGGCTCATCATCTTCGCGCGCGCCTCGTAGCCCAGAATGTACCAATTCTGCACCTCGCCGCGCCGCTTGCTCATCGGATAGAAGCACTGGTAACGGCGCATCGGGATCTTCGCCCATAGGCGCGGCGCGATGTACTGGCTCTCGGCCTGCTTGCGGATCAGCTCGTCGAACGCCGCGATCCATTCTGGTGACTGCGGCGCGAGGCCGCGCTGGTCGAGCTCGGCGTGAATTTTCGCCGTAGCGTCATACAGGCCCAACTCTAAAACCGAAACGTACGAGCTTTGCGGAACGAGAAACTCGCGAAGCTCCAACTTGTCGACGAGCGTCTGCGCGTACGCGAGCCCGTCGAAGGTTCGCGCGTAGTGAGTGAGCATGAGATTGGCCTTGTGACCGACGACCTGCGTGAGGCCGACGTCGCCGTCGTTACTTCCTTTGAGGTGATCGAGCAGGTCGGTCGCGTGTCCGGTGTATTTGTTGCGCCGCTTCTCCGGCAAGCCGTCCCACTGCCGGCGATTCAACGCGAACATCCGGTGAAGAATCCACCAGCCTTCCAGCGATTCGGGAACGTTCGGGTCGCGCATTTCCATTAACCTCGGGCTAATACTTTCGTCCGGCGCACCTCGGCCTCGACCTCGGCCTCGAGCCGGTCGGGCCGCTCGCGATACTTGGCCCACAGCGGCGGCGTGTGCGCGATGTCGTTGAGCACGCGCGCGTACACGGCATTGACCGGCGCCGGCACTCCCTGCTCGAGTCCCGCCGCGGCCACCGCGCCGTTGAGCACGTCCACCTCGGTTTGCGGCTTCGCGCGGCGAAGGTCGAGCAGCAGCGACGGCGGCTTCGTGCCGCGTGCACCCGCGATCGTGTGCGCCATGAGTCCGCGCGAGATCGGAGTCGGAAGGCTCGCTACGCCGAAGAGCGCCCGCACTGGATAGCGAGGCAGATCGATCGGCTCGATCCCAAGGGCGTGCATCACCGCCCGGACTTCGCGAATCATGCGAATTTCGAGCGTGAAGATCTTGTCGAAATGGACGAAGCGGTTCGGCAACACGTTGAGGATTGCGCAGCTCGCGTTAGCCACGACGTTGAGTGCGAGCTTGCTCCACTTGAGCGAGCGCCAGTCCTCGACGATCTTGACGCTCAGCCCCGTACCGGCAAACGTGGCGGCGAGCCAATTGTAGGCATTCGTCCCCATCGGCGCCAGCGCCAAGCCTCCCTCCTTCGCCGGTCGCGCGTTGCCGTCGCGATCGCGATCGATCGGCGTCGTGAGCGCTGCAGCGACGACGTTGTCCGCGCCGAACGCCGCCGCGAGCCGCTCTTCGTTGCCGACGCCGTTCTGCGGGGAGACGAAGACGCACTTCTCCGGATATGGAATGGCCTTGCGCAGCGTTTCGATCGCACCCTCGGTATCGTATGCCTTGGTCACAACCAACGCCACGTCGGCGTCGTACGGACCGACTTGGTCGAGCGCTCGCGGCGCGTACGCAACGTCGACGCCGGCGCCGCGCAGCAGATCTCCCAGGTACGTTCCGACGGCGCCTCTGCCGACGATGTAGACGTTCACGCCGACACGCCCGTCGAGCCGAATCCTCCATCGCCGCGCTCGGTCGGCGGCAGCTCGTCTACCTGATCAAAACGCGCCCGCGACACCGGTGCGACGATGATCTGCGCGATGCGGTCGCCGCGTCGAATGACGACCGGGTCGTTGCCGAAGTTCGCGAGCACGATGCTGAGTTCTCCACGGTAGTCGGCGTCGATCGTACCCGGCGAGTTGAGACACGTCACCCCGCTGCGGATCGCGAGTCCGCTGCGCGGACGAATCTGCGCCTCATAGCCGGGCGGAAGCGCGATCGAAAATCCGGTTGGAACGAGCGCGCGCGCGCCGGGCAGCAGCGTGAGCTGCTCGCGCACTGCGGCGCAGAGGTCGGCACCCGCGGCGTGCTCGCTCATGTATTCGGGTAGCGGCAGTCCCTCGCCGTGCGCCAGCCGCACCAGCGCGACGCGCACGCTATGCATTAGGGAACCTCAGAAGAAGTCGCTGCACCGATCGCAGCGAGCAGCTTTGCCGCAGATCGAGGCGCGCCCGAGGGAGCATAGTCCGGTGCGCCTCTGTGACCGAGGGCGCAACAATGAGATGCGGCAAAACGGCCGCTGCCCGAAGGGTTTGGCCAAACGATCGGTACATGGACTTCTTCAGAGGTTCCCTAGAGTTGTGCCAGCTCTTCGCGGAAACTCTCGATGTCGCGAAACGAACGATAGACGCTCGCGAAGCGAATGTATGCGACCGGATCGAGTTGGCGTAAGGCCTCCATGAGCTTCTCTCCAACCAAAGCCGACGGTACCTCGCTCTCCCCGCGCGCGAAGAGCTCGCGCTCTAGGTCGGCCGCCACGGCCTCCATGCGACTCTCGGAGATCGGACGCTTCTCGCACGCTTTGCGCAGGCCCGCGATGATCTTCTCGCGGCTGTACTGCTCGCGGCGGCCATCCTTCTTTACGACGAACAGCCGCGGGGCTTCCATGCGCTCGTAGCTCGTGAAGCGATGCTTACAGCGCGGGTCCAGACACTCGCGCCGGCGGCGCACGACCGTCTCGTCATCGCGTGAATCGACGACGCGCGTCTCACTCCTGCGACAGGTTGGGCAAGTCAGCGGTAACTCTCTCCGCCCACGGCATATCTTGTGGGTGCCCGTATTATACGTTACTACGGGTAGGGAACGCAAAAAGGCCCAACGTGCCAGAGCACGTTGGAACCTACGTTTCGAACCGTCTCGCTCTCAGGCAGAACCGATTTTGAACATCTTGGTACCACAGACCGGACACTTGCCTTCCGTCGCGGGACGCCCGTTCTTCATCGTGATCTGAACAGCGTCTTTGATCTCTCGCTTGGCCTTGCACTTCACGCAATACGCTTCTGCTGCCAATTCTGGTACCTCCGTGCGGCCTGGCTATTCCGTCGGGCGCTCTCGATTCCCCCTGATAGGACTCCCATCGGTGCGCCGACTAGCGCCCGCTGCGCGCCGCGTGATGGGAGCCGCGATGCGGGAGCCGACCTACGCGACGCGGGACCAGATCGAACTGGCGCGCGGCGCGCGAAGCCTCGAGGCCGCCACGGCGGGACTGTGGTACTGGGGCGATCTGAGTGGTCTGGGCCGGACGTGCGTCGCCGTCGTGGGCACGCGGGCGGCCACCCCCTACGGCCGGCGGCTGGCGCACGAGTTTGCCGGCGAGCTGGGCCGCGCCGGCTGCTGCATTCTCTCGGGTCTCGCCCTGGGGATCGACGCCGCGGCCCATGAGGGAGCTCTGGCGGCCGGCGCCCCGACCGTCGGCGTCCTCGGCGGCGGGCACCGCCGCTTCTTCCCGGCCCGCAACCGGACGCTGGCGGGACGAATCGTGGCCGGCGGCGGCGCCGTCCTATCGCCGTACCCGCCGGAGCAACCGGCTCGTCCCTGGCAGTTTTTGCAGCGGAACGGGGTCGTGGCGGCCCTAGCCGACGCGGTCGTCGTGGTCGAGGCTCCGGCTCGCAGCGGCGCGCTGAACACGGCTGGCTGGGCCGCGGGACGGATCCCGGTGTTGGCGGTTCCCGGCGACGTGGACCGCCGCCACGTCCAGGGCTGCCTGGCCCTGATCCGCGACGGGGCCACGCTGGCGCGAAGCGCCCAGGATGTCCTCGAGGCCCTCGGTTACCCGGGCCTGCGGCTCGAAGCGACCGCACCCGGTTCCACGGGCGATCCGGTCTGCGACGCGCTGCTGAACGCACTCGACGAAGGCCGCTTCGAGTTCGACGAGATGGTCGCCGCCAGCGGCATCCCCGCGCCCGCCGCGCTCGCCGCGCTCGCGCTGCTCGAGCTGCGAGGCGTCGTCGAATCGCGCGGCGCTTCGCGTTACGCGCGAGTCGAAACTACACGGCGTGGCGAAGATTATGATAGATGAGTTCCCGCGCCGAAAACGCACCGCAGCTCGACGATGCGCTGCGCGCCTTTGCCGACGCCGCAAACGCCGTTGTCGCAACGAAGTATCCGGCGGCGGCGCCCGTCGTTGCGTTCGAAGCGCCGCGCCGAGCGGAGTTCGGCGACTTCGCCACCAACGTCGCGTTCTCGCTCGCGAAAACGGCGGGCCGCCCGCCCCACGAGTTGGCCGCCGAGCTCGTCGCCGAGATCACTGCGCGCGCACCCGAACTCGCGCGCGCGTTCAGCCGGATCGATCCGGTTGGCGGATTCATCAATCTGCGGCTTGCCCCGGAAGTCTGGCACTCCGCGATCGCGCGGATTCTGCTGGAAGGCGATCGATTTGGTGAAGCGCCGCCCAAAGGCGTTCGCATCTCGCTGGAATTCGGCAGCGCGAATCCGACCGGACCGCTCGTCGTCGTGCAGGGGCGCTCGATGTCTATCGGCGCGACGCTCGCGAATGCGATGCGGTTCTGCGGCTACGACGTCTTCGTCGAGTGGATCATCAACGACGCGGGCGGACAGCTCGATGCGCTCGGACGCTCGATCTACGCGCGCTATCGCCAGCTCTTCGATCCCGCCTTTCCGTTCCCGGATGACGGATATCCGGGCGAGTATCTGGTGCCCATCGCGCAGCGCATTCGCGAACGCGACGGCGACCGCTGGAGAGAGAGCCTCGAGTCGGAGTGGCTTCCCTATTTCTCGAAGTTCGGACGCGACGAGATCGTCGCAGATCAGCGGCGCACCGCGCGCCGCTTCGGGGTCGAGTACGACCGTTGGCAAAGCGAGCGGGAGCTGCACGAAACGGGGAAACTACGCGAGGGCGTCGACCGGCTGCGCGACCTCGGACTGACTTACGAGCAAGACGGAGCGCTTTGGTTTCGCGCGACGCAGTTCGGCGACGACAAAGATCGCGTCTTGCTGCGGCGCGACGGGCGGCCGACCTATTTTTGCATGGACGTTGCGTATCACTACCAGAAGCTGAAGGATAGCGATCGGGTCGTCGATATTCTCGGCCCCGATCACCACGGCTACATCGAACGCCTCCAGGGCCTCTCGGCGGCGCTCGGATTTCCCGGCCGCCTGGAAATCGCGATCGCGCAACAGATCACGCTGATGCGCGGAAACGAGCAGGTCGGCATGAGCAAACGTGCCGGCGAGATCGTGACGCTCGACGAGATCGTCGACGAGGTCGGCGTCGATGCGGCGCGGTTCTTTTTCATCATGCTTGCCATCGAGTCGCCGCTGACCTTCGACTTGAAGCTGGCCGTCGAAAAAGAGAACGACAATCCGGTCTACTACGTGCAGTACGGTCACGCTCGGATCGCGTCGGTCTTGCGGCGCGCGCTTGCCGAGGACGTGCAAGCCGCGCGGTCGGCCGCGCTCGCGCCGCTCCTTCATCCGTCCGAACTGGCGCTCGCGCGACGTTTGGCGGAGTTTCCCGGCGTCGTTGCGGGCGTGGCCGAGTGCCTCGCTCCGCACCGGCTGGCGCGGTACGCGCGCGATGTCGCCGCCGACTTCCATCAGTTTTACACGGAGTGCAAGATTCTGACGGACGATCGTGGGATTCGGCTCGCGCGCTTGGCGCTCTGCCTGGCGTCGAAGATCGTACTGGCGCGGGCGCTGGCGTTGGCCGGCGTGAACGCGCCGGACTCCATGTAGCGTAGTGCCCTAAACGTGTCGGGCTTGCCGGCCGCGCTCTGGCTACTCGGCCTCTTTGCGGCCGCACCGGCGTTGCGCAGCGGCGAAGAGTACGGCGTCGTCGACCGGTTGCGGGACGCGCTGATCCTGGGCGTCGCGATCCCCTTGGTACTCGGCTTCGTTCACTTGCTCTATCCCGCAGCGTGCTGGTGTGCGCTCGCGCTCTGCTTGCTGGCGGCGTTCTTCCGAAGCGGCTCTGCGCGCGCGCGTCGGGACGATGCGCCGCCATACGTTTTGATTGCGGCGCTCGTCGTGGTCGCGTGGCCGCAGCTCGTGCGTCCGTTGCTCGACGGCGATTCGCTCTCCTACCATCTTCCAAACGCAGCGACATGGGTGCACGCGCATTCCGTCTGGACGACCGCAACGCGTTACTGGTGGTATCCGCCGGCATCAGAGCTCTTCGCAAGCGCGCTGTATGCCGTCGCGACTCCATTTGCGCTGCCGTGGTGCGGGCTCGGCGCGCTAGCGCTGCTGGGCTTTCGGATCGTTGCGTGGGCACGAGCTTACGGAGCGCCGTCGCTTCTCGCCGACGCGCTGGCTGCGGCGACGGTGACGGCATATCCGATCGCAATCCAAGGCGGGACGCTGCAGAACGACGCGTGGCTGGCCGCGTTTTGGCTAGAAACGCTCTGGTTGACGAGCTCCACAAAACTCACCGCGCCTGCGCCGCGCACCGTCGCCGTCACCGCGTTGCTCAAGCCGCAGGGCTGGATTCTTACGGCGATCGCCTTGATCGCGTGCAAGGCGCCCGCGCGACTCTGGCTCGCCGCGGCCGGCGCGGCGAGCGTCTGGATCGCGCGCGACGCGATCTTGTGGCGCGGCGCCGGTAGCGCTTCGTCAGGCGCACCGTACGCCAACGTTCTTGGCTCGACAATTCTCGCGCACGGCGTCCCGGCACTGGCGATGCTCGACAGAGTCGCGCTCGCGGCGTCGCCGTTTGCGCTGCTCGCATTTTGCGCCGCGCTGCTCGGACCGGCGATCGCGCGCGAGCCCCGCCGGCTCGGCTGGGCGGCTCTGGGCGCCGCGCTGCTCTTCTTGGTGTTGCCCTTCGGCTACAGTACGTCGGTCGCGCAGCTCGCGACCGGCGCCTCACTCCGCTTCGCGGCTCCCGCCATTGCCGCCGGCGCGATCGTCCTCGCACGCCCAGCGTGCCGCATCGCCGGCATTGCAACGGCGCTGCTGCTCGCCTCGACGCTCTTCGGGTGCATCTACGTTCTAAATATTTTTTGGAACGACGGCTCGACGCACGTCGCCATCGCCATCGCCGCACTCGCCGTTGCGGTGGCCGCGATGGCGCATCGCCGCGTCGCGTGGCCCCACGCGATCGCTTTCGGGGTTGCAGTGATCGTAGCGACGCATCTCGCCGCGCGCCACCCGCTCGATTACTACGCCGACGCGCTGCGCGTGGGCGGAACGTCGCCGGGCATCTACCGCTGGATCGAGCGAGAGCGTCCCGCGGCGATCGGAGGCTGGGGATTGCGGCTGGGTGTCGTCAACGTGCTCTCGCCGGCGACGCGCACCCTCGATCTGCCGGATGATGCGGCGTGCGCTCAGGCGCGTCGCGACGGCGTCCTGCTCGCGGGGGTCGCCGAAAACGACCGCCCGCCGGAAGTCAACGCGCGGCGGCTGAGCGATGCGCGCGCGTGCGGACGCGCGATCTTCGACGATCCGATCGGAGTCGTCGCGCAGCCGTAAGAGGGGAGCCTAGCTTTTGTCGAGCTGCGCGTGGATCCACGGCGCGCCGAAGTAGCGCCACAGGATCTTGATCAACGCAGCCGCCGGAATGCCCAGGATCAGGCCCGGAATGCCGAAGAGCTCGCCGCCGGCGAAGACCGCGAACATCGCGCCGATCGGCGACACGCCGACCGACTGACCCATGATCTTCGGGACGAGCACGTTGTCGCTGATGCGAGCCATGCCGAACATGACGACCTGCACCCACACGATCATCCAAAGGCCTTGCGGCGCCGACATCGGGAGTGCGATCAGCTGTGCGATCAGCATTCCGATGATCGGAATGGCGTACGCCACGCCGGAAATGATGCCGATGATCAGAGAGAATTTGAAGCCCAGGATCGCGGTCGCGATGGCGATCACTGCGCCCGTGATCGCACTGACGATCACCTGACCCGAAATGTAGCTCCCGAAGAGGTCGGTCACTTCGGCCGCGAGTTTGCGCGCGGTCACGCGCCGACGCGGCGGAAACATCGCCGCGAAACCTTCGGCGATCTGCGAGTCGTTGAGCAGAAAGAAGACCGAGAGCACGATCGCCGAGAACGCGATGAAGAGGCCCGTCGCCGTATTGAGCGCGATCGCGCCGAGCGACGCGAGCGTTCCGGTGATGACGCTCGACATTTGCGCCGCACTGATCTTTCCGAAGTTCAGGCCGTAGTCGGGCAGTTTGAGCGTCGGGAAGTGCGTATCGAACGACGTCTGCCCTGCCGTTAGCCAGTTTTGCGCCGTCGTCGCATATCCCGGCATGTTTGCCGCCAAGAGCTGCACCTGACTGATCGTTAGCGGAACGACGATCAGCAAGAAGAGCACGACGATGACGAGCAGCCCGAAGAAGACGATCGTTACCGCGAGCCACTTGGGCATGCGCCGTTCCAGGCGCGCCACGATCGGCTGGACGCCGAACGCGATGAAGGCGGCGATCAAGAAGACCGCAATCGTGCGCGGTATGTGCGCGGCGAACCACAGCCCCACGATAACGAGCACGATGCCGGCCGCGATCCAGCCGACGCGACGCCAAGCGTCGTTTCTTAGAGCGGTTTGCACAGCAGCCGCCGCTCGGTCTGATATCCGTGGCGCTCGTACAGCCGCCTCGCGCTCAAGTTCTCCTCGGTGACCATCAATGCCATATACGGTAGGCCGCGCCTTCGGGCCTCATTTTCGGCCGCAGCCAGCAGCGCGGCGCCGACGCCGCCCCGCCGGTACTCAGGCTCGACCGCCATGTACGCGACGAAGCCCTGCGGCAACGACGTGACTTCATCGGGGAGTTCGTCGAGCAGCAGCAGGAAGCCGACCCGTCGATCCTCGTCGTGCGCGATCAGCGTCACGTGGGATTGCGCGTCGACGATCTCGCACAGACGGTCGAAGGCGGCGCGCGCCATCGCCTCGGGGGCCGGCCGAATGGACGCGACGCTCGCCATCACGCAGCGCCGCCCGAGCGCCTTCACGAACGCGAGGTCGGCCTTCGCGCTGGCTGCGCCCTGCTCGGCAATCCGGACGCTGACCGTCACGAGCGGCGCGAACCGGGATCGCGCAGCGGTTCACCGGCGCGGCACTGCGGGCATTCGTCTTCCTCGTACGAGCGCAAGGGCAGATCGAGCAACGCGTGGATCGGCACTGTGTCGCCCAGGCCGAAAGCGATGGGACTCTCGGCGCGCATAACGATGACTCCGATGCCGATAATGCGCGCGCCGTGCCGCCGTACGACGTCGACGACCTCGCGAACCGAAAGCCCGGTCGTCACGACGTCTTCCACGACGAGCGCGCGATCGTCCGGCGAAAGCGTGAAGCCGCGCCGCAGCACCGGCGCGCCGTTCTCCTTCTCGACGAAAATCGCTTTGACGCCGAGCTGGCGCGCGACTTCGTAGCCCAAGAGAATTCCACCGACGGCGCCGCTGACGACGATGCTCGGCGCGAGCGAACGAAAACGCCCGGCGAGGGCTCGGGCGACCGGTTCGAGCAGCGACGGATCTTCGAGAATGCGAAACTTTTGGACGAACCGGTCGCTGTGCCGTCCCGAACTCAAACGGAAATGCCCTTCGAGCAGCGCACCCCGCTCCACGAGCTCGGAATGCAGGTCGAGCTGCGCAGAGCTCATGCGCGTACGGTCATTTCCTCGAGGATCGCTCGCGCTGCGGCGAGCGGATCGGAAGCCTCGACGATCGGACGTCCTACGACGAGATAGTCGGTGCCGGCAGCGACGGCTTGCGCGGGCGTCGTCACGCGTTTCTGATCGCCGTGCGCGCTCCCGGTCGGACGAATCCCAGGCGTGAGCGTAAGGAAGTCGTCGCCGAAGAAACGCTTGAGGTCGCGGACTTCGTGCGCGCTGCAGACGACGCCGGAGCAGCCGGCGTCGCGCGCTAGAGCGGCCAAACGAATCGCGTTTTCACCCGGTCCGCCGTGCAGGCCGAGTTCGTTGAGATCTTCGGGCGCTATGCTGGTCAGCAGGGTGACGGCGAACACGTGGGGCGCCGTGATGCCGAGCTCGGCGGCGCGCTCGTCCGCCGCGTCGACGGCCGCGCGCATCATGTCGAGCCCTCCCAGCGCGTGCACGTTGACCAGATGCACGTTCGGGCGCACGAGCTGCGCCATCGCCGCCGCCGCCGTCCGCGGAATGTCGTGAAGCTTTGCGTCGACGAAGATGCGGACGTCGCGTTGCTCGCAGTACGAAAGAATTCGCTCGGGGTAGCCATAAAGCGCCTCGAGGCCGATCTTGACGATCACGTCGAGCTCGTAGAGTTGATCGACCAGCCGTTCGGCCTGCTCGGCGTCCGGGACGTCGAGCGCGACGATTAGCTGGGCCATGAGCACTCGCCGGACGTCATCCTTCGTCTCCTTCGTATTGGTACGGCGTTGCAAATTCCACGTACGCCTTTCCGACGATCGCGTCGAGCGACGCGAGATCGCGCGCCGCGAGATACTCTCGCAACTCGGCGACGATGCGCTCGGGAATCCGCGGATCGGTGAAGTTCGCCGTTCCAATCGAGATCGCCGTGGCACCCGCCAGGAAGAACTCCAAGGCGTCGGCGAGATTTTCGATTCCGCCTTGACCAACGATCGGAATCTTTACTGCCTGGGCAACTTCGTATACGGCAAGCACGGCGACGGGCCGGATGGCCGGACCCGAGAGACCGCCCGTGATGTTGCCCAATCGCGGACGCCACGTTTCGACGTCGATTGCCATCCCGCGCAGCGTGTTGATCACCGCGAGCGCATCGGCGCCCGCGGCTTCCGCCTCGCGCGCCACGACGGTAATGTCGGTGACGTTCGGCGAGAGTTTCACGATCAGCGGCTTGTCGGTGGTCGTCCGCGCGAGCCGAACGACCTTCGCGGTCAAGCCGGGATCGCAGCCGAAGGTCTCGCCCTCGCTCGCCACGTTCGGGCAAGAAACGTTCAACTCGACGGCATCGATCTCGTCGCGCGCGGCTAGCCGCTCGCAGACGTACGCATAGTCGTCGACCGAGAATCCCGCGACGCTGCCCACGATCTTGCAGGGCCGCCCCCCGTACTTGTGGAGCTCGTGGGCGAGATACCAGTCGAGGCCCGGGTTCTGTAGTCCAATCGCGTTGAGCATACCCGCCGGTGTGTGCACGAGCCGCGGCGTCGCGTTTCCCAGTCGCGGCAGGCGCGTGACGCTCTTGAGCACGATGCCGCCGATCTTGGAGAGGTCGGCGAACGGCGCGTACTCTTCGCCCGAGCCGTAGCACCCGCTCCCCATGAGCGTCGGATAGGCGAGTTCCAGCTTCCCGAGGCGCGTCGTGAGGTCCGGCAGCGTTACCATCTCAGCTCATCCGCCCAAAAGACGGGGCCTTCTTTGCAGACGCGCGCGTAGACGACGTCGCTGCCCCCCGCCTCAGCCGGCGGGAAACTCGGAGCTTGCGGGCTGCTCGCCGCGAGCGGAACGACGCATCCCCAGCAACCGCCGACTCCGCATCCGAACGTCTCCTCGAGCGCGAGTTGCGCGCGCACGCCGAACTCGCCGGCAATGTGCGCGACACCGCGCAACATCGGGGACGGACCACAGGCGTAGATTGCTTCCGGTTTGCGCGAACGCGCCAACGCTTCGGTGCAGAATCCTTTCTGTCCGCGCGTACCGTCGTCGGTCGTCAAAACGAGTTCGCAGCCTGCATCTGCGAAACGTTGCGCATCCACGAGAAGCTCTCCCGTTCGCGCGCCATAGAAAAGGCGCACGCGCGCTCCGCGTTCGAGCAGCGCGAGCGCGCACAAGAGTACCGAAGCGATGCCGACGCCGCCCGCGACGATTGCGACGTCGCGCGCGTCACCGGAACAATCGAAGCCGTTTCCGAGGGGACCGACGACGTCGAGCCGATCGCCGGGATGCAACTCACTGAGCTCGCGCGTGCGCTTGCCTGTTACGAAGAAGAGAATGCTCGCGAGCTTGCCTTCCGCTTCGTAGATGGCGAGCGCCGTCGCGGCCGCTTGCGCGCTCGGCGGGATCGCCATGACGTATTGGCCGGGCCGCGTCGCCGCCGCCAACTCGGGCGCTTCGAGCGTCAGCAAGACGACGTCGGGCGCTAGTTCGCGCCGTTGGACCACCGTGGTCGCGTGCACTCGGGGGCGTAAGTCCACTCCCGCCATCTCTTCACACTTTTTCAACAAATTCTAGGAAAATCTCCGAAAAGGGGTGCACACCCTTGCTACCTGAGCCGTTATACTGTATAGAGAGCGTAAATAAATGGGAAAGGAGGGTCCGCAGATGGCAGGTCTTATCGTCTTCAAATCGCTAGCCGACGCACTTAGAGCGGGCTATCAGGTTTACGATCGGACTGCTGACGGTTATCTCGTCAGGACTCGCACGGCCGCTGGCTGGGCCATGGCATTGGTGTCCTGCAAGTAGCATCGTCTTTATAGCAAAAAGAACGCCGCCGGCCAATCGGCCGGCGGCGTTAATTTATTGTGTACCCGCGCTCTTAGGGTCGGTAGTCGGGCGGCGACGCCGGCTTCTCGATCTCCGGTAGCGATCCGGGGCGCCAGCCGCCATACGTTGGGCCAGGCGGTACGGAGCTGCCGGTTTGCGCCTCTTGCGTCGACGGGCCAGCGTTCGCATTTGCGGGGCCGAAACTCTGTCGCGCCGCCGACGGAACGCCGAGCGCCGCGCCGCTCAACACCGCGCTGATAATCTGAGCGATACCGACGAACATCGGGATCAATCCGCCCAACAGCCAGGGACCGGGATCGATGTGACCGTCCCCACGATAGCCGATAAAGCCGAGGCCGACGAGCAGCGCGAATCCGATGCACGCGACCTGAATGCCGCGACGAAGCTGCTGCTGCGCGTAGAAGTCGGTGGGGTAGTAGTATTGAGTGGGCGCGCCCGGCGTCGGCGAACCCGGCACCCAGCCGTACTTCATGGCTTTGCGCAAGTCGCGCGCGTTGGGCGGCGGAACGATGCCTCGGCGCAACAATTCCATTCGTTCCTGATGCCCGAGAACTCGCGAAACGATCCAGCCGAGGACCGGCAATCCGAAGATGCAAACAACGGCGAGGGCGGCTATTACATTGTCATCCATAACTATTGGGGTACTCCGTTCGTAAGTATGCGAATCGATCCGTCGGACGTGCCGACCGTCATTTTGCCGGTTCCGGAACCCAGACGTATCGTGCGTTGCGCGGAACCGTCGCTATCCTGTGAAGATCCGTCGACGTAGATTCGACCGTCGTCGGTCGCCGCGTCAATCGTGAGATCAGCGTTGGGCACAAGCTGAATTCTGATCGAGCCGTCGGCCGTGTGTAACGTCGCATCCGGCCGTTCGCCGGCAAGGCTCAAGCCGCGCGCCTCGATGCGGCCGTCGTGCGTGGTCGCCGAGAGCGATCCCACGCTGACGTCCTGCAGCCCGAGGTGTCCGTCCATCGAGGCCATCGCGAGCCGATCGCCTCGAACGTTCGCCGCCTCGATATAACCATCGTCGCTACGAGCATCCACGTCTCCCTGCAGGTCGGCGAGCTTGACGTGCCCGTCCTGCGAGTGAACGCTCACGCCGCCGTCAATGCCCGCGACGTTGGCGCCCGCACAGCGCGCGATATCGACCCGCGAGCCGCTGGGCACCAGTACCTCGATGGATTGCGTGCTATAGCCGAACATATCGATCGCGAGGTTCTCGACCGAAGGCCGTTCGATGCGAACGCCGTCGGGAGTGCGCTCGACGTGCAGTTGCGGATATGCCCTGCTGGAAAAAATCATGCCGCTCATCCGGGTCAGATCGCGTACGTGCACGAGCTGATCGTTCGAAACGCCGACGCTAACTCGCGAGCGCACGTCGTCTACCACGACGTGCGGGGTGGCGCCGGCCGCGATCGGCGACAGTGCGACCGCGGTGAAATCTACGTGATGCATGCCGGCCGCGAATATCGGACTGCGACCGCCGATCGCCCAGATGGCCATCCCGACCACCCAGAGTTCGGCGGCTACGAGCATCGCTACGACCGAGGCTCTGGACACTACAGGCGGGGCCCCCATCCGTCGAAGGTGGGGCGCAACGATTGCGCGGAGTTCCACCTGTCCGACGGCAGCGTCGGCCGCGCACTGTCGGGCCGGACACCACCGGGAAGGGTCTTGTCGAGAATGTTTGTCATCTGTGGGTCGATCCTCCGTGGAAGTTTCTGCCCTAGTTACGGCCGGCGCGGGCACATGTTTCGGCAGGGTCTTCCGGGCTCGAAGCCTCCTATAATTCGAAACAATTGGCGCGCCCCGCGCGTACGAGAGGCGTGTCGGCAGTCATGGCCCTTCGACTCGCTCCGCTCGCTGCGGACAGGCTCCTTCGAGTCGCTCCGCTCGCTGCGGAAAAGCTCCGGCAACGGATGCCGCCCCGGGTGAGCGCGGAGCCAGACGACGGCAACCTGGTCGCGATGACGCTGCGCGGCCGGCCGGAGGCGTTCGCAACCCTCGTCGAGCGATACGACCGCGCCGTCTACCATCTGGCCTACCGCACGCTGCACGACGTGGAGGAAGCTCGCGACGCGACGCAAGAGGCATTTTTCAAGGCCTTTCGCAGCCTGCGAACGTTCAAGCAAGGCTCGAAATTCTCGACGTGGATCTTTGCGATCACCTACCATGCCTGCTGCGACCGGCTCAACCGGCGCAAGCGCTACGCCGGCGAGGAGCTTGCCGACCGCGCCGATCCGGCACCGGGGCCCGAACAGCAAGCGATCGCACTCGACGAGGCCTCGCGGTTGCGAGCCGCAATCGACGCGCTGCCCGAGAAGTACCGTACGGTCATCACGCTCTTCCATCTCCAGGGCAAGCAGTACGAGGAGATCGCCAGCGTCCTCGGCCTGCCGATGGGTACGGTGAAGACACACTTGTTCCGCGCAAAGGAGCAGCTACGCAGGCTTCTCGCCGGATTGGAGGTAACGGAATCATGAACATGGACGAACTCGACCAGGCTATCTCTGCGCTCCCGTTCGAGGAGCCGCCCGCCGGGCTTCGCGCCTCGATCTTGCTAGCGACGGCCTACCGTCCGGCGCCGGCCTTTTCGATGCTCGAGCTGGCCGCGATCGGAGCGATGGGGGCAATCGGACTCTGGCTAATCGTCCTGTTGATCTCGGGCGGCGGCACGCTCTTCGTGCACACGATTGCGACTATCGGTTCCTTCCTCTCGCGCGCGCTCACTAATCCTGCGATCGTGGCGTGGCTGGCGGCGGGCGCCGCGACCGCGCTCTGGCTCTCACTTTTCACCGGATTTCAACCCGTCGTGGCGGCTTCACAAAGGTCCGGACGGAGGGCCAGCCGATAAACCTTCTATATGGAGAAACGCGCGGCGCCGGAGCGGCGCCCATATAGAGTACTAGTCGTCGAAGACGACGCCGCGATTAGCCGCGTCCTTCAGCTCGAGCTAGAGCACGAACGTTACGAAGTCGAAGTCGCGCGCGACGGTCTGTCGGGCCTCGAAAAGGCCTTAAAAGAACCGGATCTCGTGATTTTGGACTTGATGCTTCCGCGCATGGACGGCATCGAGGTCTGCAAGCGCATCCGCGCCAAGAGCCGAGTCCCGATCATCATGCTGACGGCTCGCGACCGCGTTCCGGATCGCGTGACCGGCCTGGACGTCGGGGCGGACGACTACGTCACCAAGCCGTTCGCCACCGAGGAGCTGCTTGCGCGCGTTCGCGCGCGGCTGCGCGAGCGCACGCCGCAAGGCAACGTGATCGAATACCGCGACGTCGTCATGGATCGCGATCGCCACGAAGTGCATCGCGGCGGCAAGCCGATCGCGCTGACCGCCAAGGAGTACGCACTGCTCGAATATCTGCTCCTGCACCGGAACAAGGTCCATACTCGCGACGAACTCTTCAACGGCGTTTGGGGAAGCGACTTTCTGGGCGACTCGAATCTCATCGACGTCTATATCCGGTACCTGCGCGGCAAAATCGACGACGGATTCGACGATAAACTGATTACCACCGTACGAGGCGTCGGATACACGATAAAGGACTAACGGCTTCCCGACCGACGTGCGGACTCGTTAGAAGCTCATGTCATTAAAGTGGCGGATCGCACTCGGATATTCGCTGCTGCTGATCGTGGCGATGACGGCGATGAGCGGCATCATCGTCTGGCGCTTTCAGCAGATTCTCTACGATCAGGCGGCGACGAGCGTGAGTGCGACGATGCGCGGGATCGTGCAGTTCGCGCAGCAAGCCGCGACGCCGTTCTCGCTCGAGGACTCGTCGGTCGGGACGCTGCAGTTTCTTTTCAACAGCAGCAATTTAGCGACGTGGAACTCGGCGAACAGTTACGTGCAGGTCGACTCGAGCGACGGCTATCCCCTGGCCAAGACCGCGAATCTCGGCGCGCTGACGATCCCGGCGAACCCGAAGCTATCGCCCAAGCACGATGTCGCGTTTCGCCAGGCGAACTTGAACGGTCGCTCCTTTCTGGTCGAGGACCGCTATCTGAGCGAGGGAAACACGGCGGCGATCATTCACGTGGCCGAGCCGCTCGACACGCTGCAGCGCACCTTCGCGCGGGCTCGCGAGGCGATCGGAATCGTGCTCGGCGCGACGGCTGCGGCGGTCGTCATCTTCTCGATCGTTTTCGCGTCGCAAGCGACAACGCCGATCAACCAGCTCTCGCGCGAGATGCGCGAGATCAGTTCCGACCGGCTGGCGATCGCCGCCGCGCCGGGCGGCACACTCGACGGTCGGGGGCCGCAGCGAAGCGATGAGGTCGGACGGCTAGCGCAGAGCTTCAACGATCTGCTGTCGCGGCTCGCCGAGGCATTCGCGCGCGAGCGGCAGTTCATCTCCGATGCGTCGCACGAGCTCAAGACGCCGCTGACTTCGATCAATGCCAACGCGCAAATGCTTTTGCGGTGGGGTGATCAGGATCGAACGATTCGCACCGAGAGCTTGGAGACGATCGTGCGCGAGAGCGCCGATCTCGCCGGAATGGTCAGCGGCATGCTCACGCTTGCCAAGGCCGATCGCGGCGACGAGATTCCAAAGGAGCCGCTATCGCTCGCGCAAGTCGCGAGCGAGGCGACGCAGAACGCCGCGCCGCGCGCCGCCGAAAAGGAGATCGCGCTGCGGTTTAGCCATAGCGGCACGCCTACCGTCAACGGCGACACGCATTTGCTGCGGCAGCTCGTGGGGAATTTGATCGACAACGCCCTCAAGTTCAGCGAGCGCGGCCACGTCGACGTCCGCGTGGGAAACGATCGTGACACCGCCTGGGTGGAAGTGGCCGACAGCGGTCCCGGAATCCCCGACGAGGAGCTCTCGCACGTATTCGAGCGATTCTATCGGGCGGACAAGGCTCGTTCGCGCGCCGTTCCGGGAACTGGGCTGGGCCTAGCGATCGTCCGCTCGATCGCTCGTGTTCATGGCGGCGAGGCGACCGCGGGCAAGGCGCCCGGCGGAGGCGCCCTTTTTCGGGTCGTCTTACCTCGCGTCAAGCTTCCGTTCATGGATATTTCATGATGCGCCCGAGGCGCAGCCGATACAATGGACTCGTGCGCGTAAGGTTGGGCCGGGGAGCGATCGCGATGCTCTACGCCTTCTTGTGTTCTCTGGCTCTCGCGGCGCCGGCCAGCGCCGACGAGCAGTTCGACGTTGGCGCGTCGCCGGTCCTCAACGTGCAGCTGAGCCGCGGACACCTGACCGTACAGACATGGGATCGGCAGCAAGTACAAATTTCGTCCGATCAACCGGTCGACGTGCAGCATCTCTCGCCGTCACAGGTGGATCCGAGAGAGCCCAAACAGATTCAAGTCTCGTCGCAAGCCATCCAGACCGCGCACGGGCTCGTCACTCTGCCGGCCGAATCGTTCGTCCTTCCCGACATCCCCGGCACGCAACACGACGCGATCGTCGCGCGGGGCCAGGGCAACGTGACGATCACGATTCCGCGCAACACGGGGATAGTGATCGCACACGTCCGTGCGGGACAACTGACGCTCAACGGCTATCACGGCATCTTCGTCGCACAAACTCGCGGCGCGGGGATCACCTTGAACGACGTCGGCGGTACCGGGTTTGTCGAGTCGCTGCGCGGGAGGATCGTCGCCAGTAACTCGTCGTTCGACCGCCTGCGAGTGCGCACCGCAACCGGAAACATGCTTTTCCAGGGATGCACGTCGCATCAAATCCAGGCGACGAGCGCGTACGGCTCGATCGTGTACGACAACGGGCACTTCGAACCGGGGCTCGCGCGCTTCGAGTCGGAACACGGCAACGTCGCGCTCGGCGTCCAGGGCGGCGCCCAAATCGGCGCGCATAGCGGCTCCGGGCACGTCGTCTCGAGCTTTCACAACGAGGCCAACGTTCGCGGTAATCCGGCCACGAAACAGGCGACCGTGCACGGCGGCGGACCGGTCGTCACCGCGACCTCCAAAAACGGATCGGTCTATCTCTACAGCGGATCGATAAACGAACATCCGCGCGTGCGCCAGGAGCTCAACGGCAGCACGCGCCTCCCGGTACGATATCCGGCCGCAGCGCCGCCGCAGAACTTGGCGCCCAATGCGCGGCCGCCGTTTCCGCGCGCTGCGTCGTTTCCGCGGCCTCCCCCCGCGTTTCCGCGCCCGCCGCAACATCAAGGGCGTCCGCCCTTCTAAAAGACAGGGCGCTTAACTAGCTGCGGCCGCGACTTCGGTCTCCAAGTCCACGACCAGCCCGTCGTAGGCGGCGATCGCGCGTAGCTCGAGCTCGTCTTCGAGCCGCTGCGCGAGCTTCGGCGGATCGGCTTCGAGCATCTTCGTTCCGAAATGCTGAAAGACGACGACGCTCGGACGAACTTCTGCGACGACGCGGCGCGCATCCGGCCACGTGAAGTGATCGACGTTCATCTCGTCACGGTAGCGTAGGACGTTGATGATCAGGACGTCGGGGCGGTATTTGGCGTAGTCGCCGGCAAGTTTCTCGAAGTATCGGCCGCACGGAAGATACGCGACCCGCAGTTCGCCGTAAACGAAGATCAATCCATGCGTCTGCACCGCGTGCACGTGCTGCATCGATGTGTAGACGTCGACGTCGCCGATGGCATACGGACCGCTGCTCGGCTCGAGATATTCGATCCGCTCGACGAACCGCCGTGCGTACGGCAGCACGACGGGCTCCATCTCGAAGGCGTCGGCCGGCGCGAGCAGGGTGCCACGAGGCCGGAAACCGCCGGACGTCATTGCCTCGATCAAGGCGTTGACGTCGCACGAATGGTCGAGGTGCTTGTGCGAGAGCACGATGCCGTCGAGCTCGCGCGGATTGCAGGGCGGCACGTGGCTGAGCGCGCGCACGAGCGCGCCCGGACCCGGATCGACGTGGATCTGGGTGGCGCCGAAGCGCATCCACATGCCGCCGGACGCGCGCAGCTGGCGCGCGACGACGAAACGGGCTCCCCCGCTTCCGAGAAAGAGAATCGAGCTACCCAAGCACGGGTAGCTTCGCGAACGCGCCGTTTAGTACCGTCGTCGAAGGACGACCGAGCCAGCGTTCCAGCACGGTCGCGTAGACGCTGCGAAAGTCGACGGTGTAGCGGACGTTTCCCATGTTGGTCTCGGCGAGGTCGGGCAACGCGCCGTAGAGGCCGCCTTTGACGCCGCCGCCGATCAGAAAGAGCGGTGAGGCTTCGCCGTGATCGGTGCCGCGGCTGCCGTTCTCTTCGATGCGCCGGCCGAACTCGCTGAACGTCAAGGTCAAAACGCGCCGCTCGTTGCCGTGCGCGGCGAGATCTTCGTAGAAGGCGCCGATCGCGTTCGACAGCTGGGTCAGCAGCCTGTTCTGCGTCGCAACCTGGCTCACGTGGGTATCGAAGGAGCCGTGCTCGACGTAGATGGCCTTCGTTCCTAAGTTGCTTCCGACGATCTGCGCGGCGAGCGCCAAACTTCTTCCGAGGCCGGTCGCCGGATATGCCGCCTTCGTCGTGTAGCCGGCGATGAGCTTCGGAAGCTCCTCGGAGCTGCGTTGCGCGTTCCCCTCGACTTCCATAACGTGCGCCAAATAGGGCGAGCTAAAGGGTAGGCGCCGATCGCGCGCCTCGTTCGCGAAGGCGTTGCGCGCGGCGGCGTTCCGGTCCGCTACCAGCGCGTAGTCCGCGAGCTCGGCGATCGCCGGAATGTCGGTGTGGTTTGAGACGAAGGCTTCCGGCAAGACTTTCGAGACGGAAACGCCAGCGAAGAGATTCTTCTGGGAGAGCGACGCCTCATCGAAGTAACGTCCGAGCCAGCCGGTGTGTTCGTAGCGATCCGGCGCCGCCGTCTGCCAGATTTCGGTCGAGCGAAAATGCGAGTGATCGGGATCCGGATAACCGACGCCTTGGACGATCGCGACCATGCCCTTGTCATAGAGCGCCTTGAGCGACCGCATTCCCGGGTTGAGCCCCACGTGCTCGTCGATCGCGAGAACGTCGTTGCGCTCGATCGCTAGCCCCGGGCGAAGCCGATAGTATTGCTCGTCGCCGTGGGGGACGACGCAGTTCAGTCCGTCGTTGCCGCCGTACAGATTTATTACTACCAGACAGCGGTCGGCGGCGCCGGGCAGGCCGGGAAGCGGCGCCTGCGCGAGCGCCTTGGCAAAGATGTTGTCGGTGCCGGCCACGACGGCCAATCCCGAGGCCGTTCCAAGCAAAAAATTTGTTCGCTTCATATTAGCTCAACTGATACGCGGGCGTCGCCATCGCGAGATAGGCCGCGCCTCGGATGCGTTGATCGTAGTTCTCCGCCGTGAGCGACGCCAGCGCGGCGCTCCCGGTTCCGCCCAAGTAGCTTTCCAGCTCTCCGAGCGACGCGGGCGCCACATCGTCTTGCAGGATCGTCTGCGCCAGCGCGCCCGCAACCTTCGTCGACGAGATCGGGAGACCGCGCATCCACGAAGAATCGGCCAGCGTCTTCGAGACGAGCAGGCGAGTCAGGAAGTTCTGTCGCGCGATCATCGTGCCGCTCGTGATCCAGTTCTCGCCACCCGGCCATCCGGCAACGCTCGGCGGAAAGTAGAGCCGCTGGCCCATTTGTTGCAGGGCGGGCAGCGCGCTCTCGTCGATGGCGTGCAGCCCGAGCGTTTTATATGCGCCGACGACGAACTCTACCGGACTCTTCACGAGCGCCCGATACGCTCGCGCGCCGTAAAACACGTCGCTGCTCAAGAGCGTAGAAAGGACCGGCTTTAGCTCGAAATCGTGCCGGCGCAGCATCGCGGCGACGGAATCCACGAGCTGCGGCTCGGGGTCGTTATAAACGAACCAGCTCAGCAGGCTGGCCGCAAGGAACTTGGCACATTGGGGCCGCTCGAAGATGATGTCCACCACGTCGTCGCCGTTGAAGTTACCCGTGCGCCCCAGAAACGTCTTGACGCCCGAATCGTGCAGCGCCGCGTCGAACGTCACGGTGTCGGCCTTCCGATTGACTTGCCATCCGGTCCAGGCACGGGCCGATTCGCGGACGTCGTTCTCCGAGTAATGATCGACGCCGAGCGTGAAGAGCTCCATCAGCTCGCGCGCGTAGTTCTCGTTCGGATGGGCGGCCACGTTCTGCGCGCCGTTGAGGTAGATGAGCATCGCCGCATCTTTCGAAACGTCGCGCGTCAGCTCGCGAAGGTTGCCGAGCGCGTAGCGCCGGAAGAGCGCGTTCTGATTGTACGTGATCCACGGGAAGAGCGGCGTCGCGAGCGACGTGAAGTGCCCGTGAAAATACAGCGTCATCTTCTCTTGCAGCGGGGCCGGCGTCGCCAGCATCCGGTTCAGCCACCATAGCTGGAGCGCAAAGATGACCTGCATGTGCTGGCGGAACGTCGTCCGCCGCGACATAGTCATCTCTTGGCCGAGCATGGTCCGCTGGAGCGGATCGGTTGCCATCGACATGGGCTGCGACACGGCTTGCAGTTCAGGCGGCGGCGCGATCGCGTCGGGCGACGGCACCGAGAGCAGCGCCGCGACCGCGTCGTGCGCACGCATTCCGGCGTAACGCCGCACCTCGTCGGGCGTGCCGCCGAAGCCCGCGCGCCGCAGCAAATGCGCCGCCGCGCGTTCGCCAAGCGTTCCTCGGTAGGGCTGTAACGCGGTGGAAAGTTCGAGGCGGCCCTGCGGGCGCAGGATGCCGCCGACGTCGATCTGAGCCTGCGCGGCCATCGTCGTTAGCTACGCGCCGTCAGCCGAGCCGACCTCGCGATTTCGCAAGGTCTAACCGGGCTCTAAGTGGAGGGCGCCGAATGGCCAGCGGCGATGGCGGTGTTGGAATCACGGCTCGAACGGCATTCCGAGAGCTTTCGCGCAAACGCGCAACGGATGGAGCGGTTAGTCGCCGAGTTGCGGGAGCGGCTGGTCGCCGTTCGCGCCGGCGGCGGGCCCGCGGCGATCGAAAAGCATCGGCGCCGCAATAAGCTCACCGCGCGCGAGCGCGTCGAACGGCTGATCGATCCAGGTTCGGATTTTCTCGAGCTCTCGCCGCTCGCGGCCTTCGACATGTACCGCAACGACTCGCTCTCTGCGGGCATCCTCACGGGAATCGGAATCGTGGAAGGCCTGCACTGCGTCGTCGTCGCCAACGATGCGACCGTCAAGGGCGGCACGTACTACCCGATGACGGTAAAGAAACACTTGCGCGCACAGGAGATCGCCGAGCAGAATCATCTTCCCTGCATCTATCTCGTCGATTCCGGCGGCGCATTTTTACCGTTGCAGGCCGACGTCTTCCCCGATCGCGATCACTTCGGGCGCATTTTTTACAATCAGGCGCGGATGTCGAGCAAGCGAATCGCGCAGATCGCGGCGGTCATGGGATCGTGCACCGCGGGCGGGGCGTACGTGCCGGCGATGAGCGACGAAACGGTCATCGTGAAGGGCGAGGGCACGATTTTTCTGGGCGGTCCACCACTGGTGAAGGCGGCGACCGGTGAAGAGGTGAGCGCCGAAGAGCTGGGCGGCGCCGACGTGCATACGCGCGTCTCGGGAGTCGCGGATCACTTCGCCAACGACGACACGCAGGCGCTGGCCATGGTTCGCGAGATCGTGCGCAACCTGCATATCGAACTCCCGCGTCAATGGGACCGCGCCGACCCGCAGCCGCCCAAGTACGACCCGCGAGACATCTACGGCATCATTCCGGCCGACAGCCGCACCGGTTACGACGTGCGCGAAGTCGTCGCGCGCCTCGTCGACGCGTCCGATTTCCACGAGTTTAAATCGCGATACGGCACCACGCTGGTCTGCGGGTTCGCGCACATCGAGGGGCACCCGATCGGAATCCTCGCTAACAACGGGATTCTCTTTAGCGAGAGCGCGTTGAAAGGCACGCACTTCATCGAGCTCTGCGCGCAGCGCGGCACGCCGCTGCTCTTCTTGCAGAACATCACGGGGTTCATGGTCGGCAAAGAGTACGAAAACCGCGGCATCGCCAAGGACGGCGCCAAGCTCGTCATGGCCGTGGCGTGCGCGGAAGTTCCGAAGTTCACCGTCGTGATCGGGGGAAGCTTCGGCGCCGGCAACTACGGCATGTGCGGACGCGCCTACGCGCCGCGCCAGCTGTGGATGTGGCCGAACGCGCGGATCAGCGTGATGGGCGGCCCGCAGGCGGCGAGCGTGCTATCGACGGTCAAAGGCGACCTGACGCCGGAAGAAAAGGCGGCGTTCGAGGCGCCGATCCTCGAGAAGTACGAACACGAAGGCAATCCATACTATTCGACCGCGCGGCTCTGGGACGACGGCATCATCGATCCGCTCGACACGCGCCACGTGATCGCGATCGGCCTCGACGCGGCCGCGCACGCGCCGCAGCCGCGCACGCAGTTCGGCGTCTTTCGGATGTAGCGCGGGGTCTAGGCCGGCGGCAGCTTCCCGATAAAAAGCTTGTAGTAGTTCGGCGACTCGCTCCACTTGCCGTTGCGGTAACGCAACACCGCGCTCGCGCTCGCCTTGGTCGGGCAGCACATCGGCGCGTCGGCCGCGTAGTATGGCCCGCGAAGCAGGAGCGAGTTTTGCCCGTTAACGATCGTCGCGCTCAGCTCGCACGGATTGTACGCCGCGACTGCCGGAACGACGCTGCCTGCCGGACCGCTCGCGAAGACGCTCACCGTCCCGGCGCCGCAGTCGGCGCCCGCCTCGTGCGACTGGACGACGAGTTGCTGCACTCTCGGCTGCATCAGGGCAGCCGCGCCGACGATCCGCAGCTCCTGGAGCGGAAACCACATCTTCGCTCCGTCGCTCGCCTGCGTGACGCGCGCCAGCGGCCCGCCGTTTCCGGGCGACTGATAGCGCAGGCGGTAGGCGCCGCGCTGCAGCGCGTAGATCGAGAGATACCATTGGTAGAACTTGTTTCCGTCGGCTGCGCCGACGAGTCTCTTGCCCGCCGTCGCGCGCCATTGGGTCGACGCCGTTTCGCCGCCCAGCGCGACCGGCTGACTCTGCACGAGGGTGCCGGGCGGCGGCGGCATGAACGCGGGGGACTGCGGCGGGCTTGCCGCGGTAACGCAACAGATTATCGCGGCTGCGATTGCGAGCATCGCTGCGTGTGACTTCGTCATGCGCAGGGTCGTTCGACAGCCGGGCTACGACGTACTTGCGGGACCCTACGGCTTGAGCGCGCTCATCGGTATCGAAGTCGGAAGCCGAACGTTTCCGAGCGATGCCGGCGGCGCGCGAACGACCTGGTGGAGCATGTCGTTCCATGCGAGCGTGAGGATCGGCAGGAGCGTAACGAGCCGATGAATCCCGCCGGGTTGCGAGTAGAACGAGACGTCGAGCCCTTCGGACCGGAGATAGACCGCGGTGGAAGTCGGATATTCGGTCGGGATGCTATCGTCGGCGCTGCCGGTAAGCACGTAAAACGGCGTCGTGCGCATCATCGCGACGACGCGTCGCGAATCCGATCCTAAGAGCGCGCCCGCGATGCTCATCACCGCCGACCACTCGTTGGGATGCGCCGGCGCGACTTCGTAGACGGAGAAACCGCCCATCGAGTATCCCGCTAGGTAGCGCTTGCGTGGATCGATCGTGAAGCTGTTCGTCGCAGCGTGCAGCGCGTCGTAGACGTCGGCGACCGATCCTCGGAAGTCGTAGTAGCCGCGCCCCCACGGCGCGACGACGATCGTACCGGTCTGCTCGGCGAGGCGCGCGATATATTGCGGCGCGAGCAGCTCCGTTTCGGATTGCGGATGACCGTGCAGCAGAACTACGAGCGGTGCCGGCCGACCCCGTATGTAAGAGTCCGGCACGTAGACGGCGGCCGGCTGCATCGTGCCGTCTTGTGACGAGCGCACCAACGCCTCGCCCAATCCACGAATCGGCGCCATCGAGTGGTACGTCCGGTCGAGCAGCTGTCTCGCCAGGCTGAGATCGAGGGTAGCGAATCGGCCGACCGCCCGCGCCCACTCGGCCGGCGAATAGCCCTGCGGAACGCTCGGATCGTCGAGCACCGCGGCATCTTCATTCAGACGCTCGTAGTAATCGTAGGTCGTGTCGTGGCCCGCGACCGGTGCGATCGAGGCGACCTGGGTGAGATACTCGGCTGCGGTGGCGTGCAGGGAGACGCGCAGGTCATCCGCGGAACTCCCCAAGAGGAGAGCCAGAGCAGCGGTGACCAGCGCGCCTCTGGTCATGACGATCGATTCAACGCCCGGCTGAAGGCAGTTGTGACGCCTTCCGCGACCGGCATCTAGATCCCGGCGTACCACTCATAGCCCTCGTCTTCCCAATAACCGCCGCGTCCTCCGGCGATCCGCGCGAAGCTTCCGATGACTTCGATACGTGCTATCCACTTCGCGCTCTTGTAGCCGAGCTGGGTCGGCACGCGCAGGCGCAGCGGAGCGCCATGGTCCGGATCGAGCGGGGCGTCGTTCAGGCGTAGCGCCAGCAACGCCTGCGGATGCCGCGCCTGGTGCAGGTCGAGACTCTCGTAGTACAGATTTCCGGCGCCGTCGTTGTCCATGCACCGGAATACTACGTAGCGCGCGTCGCTGCGCGGACTCACCGCGTCGAGCATCGCGGCCAGCGGCACGCCGCTCCACTTGCCGATGACGCTCCAGCCCTCGACGCAATCGTGACGCGTGATCTGCGTTCGCTGCGGCATTCGCGCGAGTTCTGCGAGCGTGAAAGTTCTGGGCCGGTCGACGGCGCCGTCCACGATCAAGCGATATCCGGCGAAGTTCGCGCCCGCCAGCTCTGTGTAACGCGCGTCCGACGGCGTCGCGAATCCGTTTACCCGAAACTCGCGAGCGACGTCGTGCTCCGAGTATTCGCGCGCTAAGCCGCGCGTCCCGATCAACGCATGATCGAGCCCTTCGACGGACGCGAGTATCCGCCGGAATCCGTCGTTGTCGTTGAGCCGTGAGCTGAGCGGCCCGCATCCGGCCAGCGCGGAGACCGACGACGCGAGAAAGAGTCGCCGTTTCATTGCGGTTGGTACCAGCCCGTTATCATCGAGCGCATCTGATTCACGAAGCCTTGCGTCGCGACTTGGAACGTGTGCACCGCAAAGAATCCGAGAAGCAGCGCCATGCCGGCGAAGTGCCAGAGCCGCGCGAACTGGCGTCCGCCGAGAAGAGTGGTGAGCGGATGGGCGATCGCATCGATGCCCGGCGAGAGCGCGAGGCCGGTGACGACGACCAGCGGAGCGATGACGAATAGCACGCTCGTGTACGCGGCCTTCTGAAGCGGATTATAGATGCCGTGCGGCGGCGGCGTCTTGCGCAGCTTCAGATAGTACGCCTGCATCGGCCAGAGCTTGGGAACGTCGCTCGGTCGCAAGACCATCTCGCGCAAATTGCCTTTGATCGCCGTCGAGACCAGCCACGCCAACCAGCACAGCGCGGCAACCCACGCGAAGAAGAAATGCCAACGCCGGCCGCCGCTCAGATCTTGATAACCTGGAATCGTGATCGAGGCCGGAAATGCGTGCGCCCCGCGCGAGCCCATCCCGTCATTCGTCCAGCCGAGCCACCCCGTCGTAACGAACGTATGCCCGAAGATCGTCGTCGTCCCGACGCCTTGAGCCGGCGAGCCGACCACCAGCACGCGCCTTGCGGGATCGCTGGCGTCGGAAGCGTCTAAATTCGGCGACGCGTTAAAAATTTGCAGGCCGCTTCCGACCAAAACGACGAGCGCCAGCGCCCAAAGCCAGTGGCTCGCGCGCGTCAGGAACGCGTAGCGGTAGATGGCCGGACGTGCCGCGTTCTTCATTTCACGAGTATAACGCTTCCGAGGCCCGCTCGGATGATGCCGCGAACCCTGGAGCGGCTATGCCCGAGAGCATTACCGTTTCCGTCACCGGCGGGATCGCCCGCGTCACGCTCGCGCGGCCCGAGGTGCGCAACGCCTTCAACGCCGAGGTCATCCGTCGGCTTCACGAGGCCTTCCTCGAGATCACGGCGACCGACGACGTTCGGGCGGTCGTTCTCGCAGGCGAAGGCAACGTTTTCTGCGGGGGAGCGGACATCAATTGGATGCGCGCATCGCTGGATCTCGAGTTCGAAGCAAACGTCGCCGACGCCGAGCGAATGAGCGACATGTTCCGCGCCATCGATAACTGCGCCAAACCGGTCATCGGACGGATCCAGGGAGCGGCTTTGGGCGGGGGCGCGGGGCTGGCGGCCGTATGCGACATCGCGATCGCGGCGGACGATGCCCTTTTCGGATTCACCGAAGTCAAGCTGGGAATCATCCCCGCGGTAATCTCGCCCTTCGTGCTGGCGAAGATCGGCGCGTCGCACGCGCGCGCGCTCTTCCTGACCGGCGAGCGCTTCGATGCCCGCCACGCCGAGGCGATCGGCCTCGTTCACGCCGTCGTTCCGTTGGCGGATCTCGACGCCGCGGTCGATCGCAGGTTGGCCGAGCTGGGCAGCGCCGGGCCGACGGCGGTGAGCGCCGCCAAACTGCTGATCCGTCGGGTGCTCGATAACTCGTACGACGATTCGCGCGCGATCACGACGCAAGCGATCGCACAGCAGCGCGTCGCCGCAGAAGGCCAGGAGGGCCTTCGCGCATTTCTCGAGCGCCGCAAAGCGTCGTTCGTAGAACCGGAACCTTGATCGAGCGCTTGCTGATCGCCAATCGCGGCGAGATCGCAGTGCGCGTCGCGCGCGCTGCGCGGGAGCTGGGGATCGTTCCGCTCGGCATCTTCTCCGAAGTCGATGCGAACGCGTACCACCTGCAGTTCGTCGACGACGCGCGCTGCGTTGGTCCGGCCACAGCCACGCTTTCGTATCTGAATGCCGACGCCATCATCGCAGCGGCGCGTGAGATGCAGGCCGACGCGTTGCACCCAGGTTATGGGTTTCTGTCGGAGCGCGCCGCGTTCGCGCAGGCGGTTTGCGACGCGGGGATGACCTTCGTCGGCCCAACTCCCGCAGCGATGGCCGCGATGGGGAGCAAGATCGAAGCCAAACGGCGCGTGCGCGCTTTCGACGTGCCGACCATTCCGGGCTACGACGGCGACGACCAATCGCTCCCGGCCCTGCGCGCGGAGGCGAAGCGCATCGGCTTTCCACTGTTGATCAAGGCGAGCGCCGGCGGCGGCGGCCGCGGAATGCGCGTCGTCGAGTCGGACGCCGCATTTGACGAGGCGCTCGAGGCGGCGAAACGCGAAGCGCTGGCGGCCTTCGGCGACGATGCGGTGCTGCTCGAACGTTATCTTCGCGATCCGCGCCACATCGAGTTCCAGATTCTCGCCGACGCCCACGGCGCGACGATTCATCTCGGCGAACGCGAATGCTCGATTCAGCGCCGGCATCAGAAGATCGTGGAGGAGGCGCCGTCGGCCGCGCTTACGGCGGCGCTGCGCGCCGAGATGGGCGCCGCTGCAGTGCGCGCGGCCGAATCCGTCGGCTACGTCAACGCCGGGACGTGCGAGTTCATGCTCGCGGGCGATGGAGCGTACTACTTCTTAGAGATGAATGCCCGTCTGCAAGTGGAGCACCCCGTGACCGAGCTGGTGTATGGCATCGATCTCGTGCATTGGCAGTTGCGCATCGCCGCGGGAGAACCCCTGACGCTCTCGCAGGCAGACGTTCAGCCGCGCGGCTGGGCGATCGAAGCGCGTCTCTACGCGGAAGACCCGGCGAACGCGATGTTGCCGTCGACCGGAACGATCGCGCTTTGGTCGCCGCCGGAAGGGCCCGGCGTGCGTGTCGACGCCGGCGTCGCGACCGGCAGCGAGGTCAGCCACTACTACGATCCGATGCTCGCCAAGCTGATCGTCTTCGCCGGCGGTCGTGATGCGGCGATTGCGCGGCTGGAACGTTCGCTCGCAGAACTCACGGTCGACGGCGTGCGCACGAACCTTCCGCTGCTGCTTTGGATCGCTCGCGACTCCGCATTTCGAGCGGCGCAGACCACGACGAGTTTTCTCGAGCAACGGTTGGACGAGTCGATCTTCACGCGCGCGTCTCCGCCCGACGACGCGGTGCTGTTATGCGCCGCCGCGCTGCTCGTCGACGGCCGCGCGCCCTGGCGCGTCGGCGAAGCCGGCGTTCCGCTTCGGCTCCGGCACGACGGCAACGTCGTCGAGCTGATCGCGGACGCGACGGCCGACTCGCGCGCGTGGCGCATCGCCGGCGATCGCAGCGGCGAGCTGCGCGCGGAGCGCCGTGCGTCGATGGTGCATGCGAGCTTCGAGGGCCGGTCGTTTTCCGGCACGGTCGCGTACGACGGCGACGACTTCGAGGTGCAGCTCGGCGGCCGTTCGTGGCCGTTTGAGTTCGCGCCGCCGCCGTCCAGCGATCTCGCCGCCGGCGCTCACGGAGTCGTCGCCGCCGGCCGCGTCGTCGCGCCGATGCCCGGAAAGATCGTTAAGGTCGCCGTCCACGAGAAAGAATCCGTCGAAGAACACGCGCTGCTGGTCGTGCTCGAAGCGATGAAGATGGAGCATCGCATCGAAGCGACTGCCGACGCGGTTGTAGAATCCGTGCTCGTGAAAGAGGGTCAGATCGTCGCCGCCGGCACCCCTCTTGTCACCCTGAGCGGAGTCGAAGGGTGATATTCCCAAAAAGCGTCACAATCTTCGAGATGGGTGCGCGCGACGGACTGCAGAACGAAAGTGCGCTCATCTCGACCGACGATAAGGTTCGCTACATCGACCTGCTCTCGGAGAGCGGCTTGAAGTGGATCGAGGCGACGTCGTTCGTCAGCCCGAAAGCGATCCCGCAGCTCGCGGACGCGGCCGAGGTCTTCAGGCGCATCCGCAGGGCGCCCGGCGTCCGCTATCCGGTGCTCGTTCCGAACCTCAAAGGATACGAGCGCGCGCGGGCCGCCGGTGCAGATGCGATCGCGGTATTCACCGCCGCTTCCGAGAACTTCACGAAGCGCAACATCAACATGACGATTGACGAGTCGCTCGCGACGTTCCGCGACGTCGTGCGGGCGGCGAAGCAGAGCGGCGTGTGGGTGCGGGGCTACGTCTCGACGGCGTTCGGCTCGCCGTTCGGCGACGTCGTCACCCCGCAGATGGTGGTCGACGTGAGCGTGAAGCTCATGGAGATGGGATGCGACGAGCTTTCGATCGGCGACACGATCGGCGTCGGCGTGCCGAGCCAGGTCGACGAGCTCTTGCCGCTGCTCGCGCAGCGGATTCCGCTCGACCGCATCGCGCTGCACTTCCACGATACGCGCGGCACGGCGCTGGCCAACGTGTACGCGGGCCTACAGCGTGGCATCGCGAAGTTCGACGCCTCTTCCGGAGGACTGGGCGGATGCCCCTACGCTCCCGGCGCGACCGGCAACGTCGGCACCGAGGACGTGCTTTATCTGCTCCACCAAATGGGGATCGAGACGGGCGTCGACATCGCAAAAATTCGCAGCGCCTCGCGCTTCATCGCGACGGTCGTCGATCACGCCCTGACGAGCAAGGCCTATCAGGCGATGGAGGCCGCCGCGGCCGCCCCGGTTTCCTAAGATGTAGCTGCTCAGCGCAGCGCGAGGGGGATGACGAAGCGCGTTGCAGTGTGGGATTCGCTGTACGCGCTGATCTTGTTGTCGACCAAGCCGGCGGCGATTCCGGTCGATCGCACCTCGGCGTCGGTTGGCGACGCGCTGCGGCCTTTCGGGTGGAAGACCCAGAGCGCGCCGGAAGACTTGAGGTGATAGACGGCGCGCCGGATGCGCGCGAGGTCGCGCGGCACGTCGATGCGCAGGAAGATGAGATCGTAGCTGGTGCGCAGCGACTGCGACGCAGACTTCGCGAGCCGGGCGTTGAGATTGGTCCGAAACGCCTCTTCGTGCTGTCCGACGAGCGCAACGTGAGCGTCCGCGACGACGCCGAGCTTTTCGAAGAGCGATCGGCCGGAATAGTCTCGTTCGACCCGTTGGGTCATAGCAGGTCGAGATTCTTGGGTTTGGGCGGAATCTCCGTGTA
Source organism: Vulcanimicrobiota bacterium (assembly GCA_963759245.1). Classification (GTDB taxonomy): domain Bacteria; phylum Vulcanimicrobiota; class Vulcanimicrobiia; order Vulcanimicrobiales; family Vulcanimicrobiaceae; genus Cybelea. The sequence goes on from CAVWYN010000003.1 coordinate 2,239,723, forward strand.
GGCCATGGGGCGATCCCACCAGTCGTGGCGCCGCGCTGCGAGCTGCGCTTGCGTCGGCGGCGGCGGGATGCCCAACTCGAGGGCCGTCGCGTACGCGCCGACATAGCGGTCGATCATCCGTTCCGCGCTGAATTCGCGTTCGACGCGAGCTCGGCACGCGTTGCGGTCGAGAGCCGCCAGTCGCGGCACCTTCGCCACCGCCTCGTCGACGTCGTCGCACAAGAAACCGGTCACGCCGTCGACGACGATCTCCGGCATCGAGCCCATTTTTGCCGCCAGCACCGGCGTGCCGCAGGCCATCGCCTCGATCGTCGTGAGGCCGAAGCGTTCGGGGCGCGTCGTCATGTGCACCAAGCCGAGGGCGTTGGCGAGCAGCTCGTTGCGTTCGCGCGCCTCGACTGCACCCAGAAACTGCACGCGGTCGCCGTCGATATGGGGCGCGACCTGCTCGCGAAAGTACGCCTCGTCGTGCGGGATCGCGGCGATTTTCAGGCGCACGCCCGCGCGCCGCGCAATCTCGATCGCGAGATGCGTTCCCTTCTCCGGATGGAACCGGCCGAGAGAACAGAGATACTCGCCCGGCCGGTCGCTGAAGGTAAAATGCGCCGGATCGATGCCGTTGTACGTGGTCGCAAGATACTGCAGGCCCGGATCGCGGTCGGCGTCGGAGATCGAACAGTAGAAGCTGCGCGCCGCGGCGGCGTAATAGGCCGCCAAAATCTGCGGCGATGAGAATCCGTGGATCGTCGTGAGCAGCGGAGGCGCTTGAGAGCTCAACGCGTACGTCAGAGGCTTCCAGTCGAAGTGATTGTGAATCAAGTCGAACTGGTTCGCCCGCCGGAAGAGCTCGCCGATATGCAGCGCGGTGAAGACGTCCGCGTTGAGCGCGGGATCTTCGTTCAAGCCTACTGGGACGACCGAGACGAGTCTGCCTTCAAAGCGCGAATCGCCCGCCGCAAATAGCGTCACGTCGAGCCCGCGCCTGCGCATGCCCTCGGCAACGCTGTAGGCGATCTGTTCCCACGGTCCATAACCGGGCGGCGGCGCCGGCCAGGAGATTGCAGCCAGCACCGCGAGTCGCAGGCCCTTCAACTCGCGGCTAGCGGTCGTCGTCGACGACGTGATCGTTCCGCTCCGCGAGCTCGAGGTCGAAGTGCGTTCGCCGAATCCAACGTTGCATCGCGAGGTGTGAGAACGACGGCACCGGCGCGGCGCGCGTGTAGTCGAAGAGATCGTGCAGGTCGTCGTCGGTAACGTCGCGCTGATTCAAGGTGCCGAGATTCCAATTCCGCTCGATGAACTTGACGATCGACGTCGATTCGCGTCGCGTGTGCGAGACGTACGGCAGAGCGAGCGGGCGCTTCGGATCGTAGTTCGAGCGCGCCCAGGCGGAGATCGCGACGATCGGAATCCGAAAACCCCAACTCGTCCCGTCGGGGCCCGGCGGCGGCGCGACGTGATCGTACCAGCCGCCGGAGTCGTCCCACGTCAGGAGCATCGCACTATCCTTATAGTAGTTGCACTCGGGCGCGGCGTGCTGGCTCTGCACGATTGCGAGGTAGATCGAGCCAACCCATCCGGGCCCCGCGCCGCTCAAGTTGCCGGCGTGATCGGAGTCCAGCGAGTTCGGCATGACGAACGATACCTGTGGAAGGCGGCAGCTTGCGATGTCGCCGAGAATCGTACCCGACGGCGTGACGACGTTGCGCGCCCAATCGGGGCCGTAGCGAATCTTGCGAAACGCATCGTAGATGTTCACGGCCGGGTCGCTCGCATCGTCGTAGGCGCCCGTGTAGTATTTCCAGCTCACGTGCGCGGCGTCCAGCAGATCGGCGATGGTCGGTTGATCGAAGCACGGAAAGATGCCCGGCGTAATCATCGATTCGCCCTTGCCGAAAAGCGGCACGGTCGTGCCGGGCTTCGCGTCGCAGCCCCAGACGGCGTCGTTGGGGTTGCCTGCGATGCGAATTTGCGCGGTCGCCAGCGCGTAGTGGCTCGGGAACGTCGGAACGAGCCGCGGCGCAAAGTTCTCGTCGGCGAGCGCGTAGCGCGCCGCGAGCAAGTGATAGAGCGTCGTCTCCGAATCGGGGAGGTACGCGTAAGAAAAACCGGGCGCGGGCATTGGAGTGCCCAGCAGTGTCGTCACGTAGTTCTTTGCAAAGCCGTCCATCTTGCCGCCATTCCACTCGCCAACCAGCGCTCGATGGCTGTGGCGGGGATCGGCGGGATACTCGAACGGCACGGGCCGAAGGCGCACGGACTTGCCGTCCACCACGGCCGTTTGCGACGTGTCGGCGCCCGGATAGGGACCGCCGCGCGCGAGAATCGATGACGCGAAGAGATCGTCGAACGTGCGGTTCTCTTGAACGAGCACGATGACGTGACGAATCGGGCTTCCCTGTACCTGCTGGCCGAGCAGCACCGGATTGGGCCCCGCCGGGACGGTGACACCGCCGGTGACGCGCGCGGGCGCGGCAGCCAGCACGATTAGGCTGAAGAGAACGACGTTGCGCATGCGATGACGTAACCTATTTCGGCCTACTGAATCAGGCCGTTCTTGAGGACGAGCTGCGGTTCGCGCAGGGCGCGCACGTCTTCGCCCGCGTCGCCACGCAACAGGAGCAAGTCGGCGGGCTCGTCGATCGCGAGAGTCCCGCTGTGCAGCCCGACGAGCTCCGCGGCCACGCTCGTCGCCGCGTGCAGCGCCTGCAGCGGGGTCATTCCGAGCAGCGACCACATGAGCTCCACTTCCTGCGCGTAGTTGTCGTGATAGTTGTAAGGAGTGCCGGCATCCGATCCGCCCGCGATGCGAACGCCGTTTTCGTATGCGCGCCGAATATTCGACAGCATCGCCTCGTTCAATCCGCGAGCCTTCTCGACGATGTAGCGGGGTTGATGGCCATCCTCGAGGTGCGCGAGAATGCAGGTCGGCGCGCTGAGCGTCGGGACGAGATAGACTCCACGCTCTTTCATGAGCGCGATGCACTCGTCGTCGAGCATCGTGCCGTGCTCGATCGAGTCGATCCCCGCGTTCAGCGAATTCTTGATGCCCTGGGTGCCGATCGCGTGCGCCGCCACCCGCAACCCGTGTCGATGCGCTTCTTCGATCGCCGCGGAGATCTCGTCGGGCGCGAGCTGCGCGTTGCCCGGCACGGCGCCCTTCGTCAGCACCCCGCCCGTAGCGATCAGCTTGATGCAGTCGGCGCCGGCCCACATCTGCTCGCGCACCGCTTTGCGCGCCTCCCAGGGCGAGTCGACGGCGCGCCCGATCGGCCATCCGTGGCCCCCGGTCATGCAGAGTACCGCGCCGGCCGCACGCATCCGCGGGCCGGCGATGCGTCCTTCTTCGATCGCCTCGTGCACGTCCGGCGCGATGTGGTTAGAGCTGCCGAGATCGCGAATCGTGGTCACGCCGGCCTTGACCGCCTTGCACGCGTTCTCGACGGCGCGCAGGAGCCGCTGATTCGGCGTCGTCGTCGCAATCATCCCCATCATGTCAGGCTCGCCGCTGCCCTCGAGGTGGGCGTGCGCGTTCACCAGCCCCGGCGTGACGCAGGCGGCTTCGAGGTCGCACTCGCCCGCGGCCGCGCGCAACTCCTTGACGCGGCCATCGGCAATCACGATGTCGACTCGGCGCCTCGGCGGCTCGAGCGTCCCATCGTACAATACGCCGGCTCGGACGATCATCGTGCGGCTATTCGAAGGCGGCCGTGGCAGGCCCCTCAGCCCATCGCGAAATGCGTGAGACTGCTGATTCCATCCACAACGAGTTGTATGGCAATGGCGGCGACCACGATCCCGACAATTCGGCTAACCGCATCGATGCCGGTCTGCCCGACTCGGGTTGTTAGCTTCTCCGCGGCAAGCATGAAGACGTAGTTGATGCCGAGCACGAGGAGCGCGACGACCACGAAGATCGCACCATTGCGATAGTTGTGGGTATCGGTTGGATTGACGAGGGCCACGCTTGCGGTAAGCGCGCCGGGACCGGTGATGATCGGAATCGCTAACGGAAAGACCGATGGATCGGTCTGCGGAGCTGCGTTCGCGTGCACTTCGCTGGCCATCTCGCGGTGCGCCATCGGAGCAAAGACCATATCGAAGCCGACCTTGAAGAGCAGCAGCCCGCCGGCGATCTTAAAGGCCCCGATCTTGACGCCGAGCGCACCGAGCAGCGCCTCACCCGCGAAGGCGAAGGAGATCAGCGCAACTGTCGCGACGATGGTGGCGCGCTTGGCGATCTGCGCCTGATCTTTGGCCGACCGACCCTCGGTCAAAGTGGCAAAGACCGCCGCTGCGGAGATCGGGTTGATCAGCGCGATCAGCGTCACGAAGATGTAGAAGGCCTCGCCGAGATATCCCGTCATCACGCCGCCCAGTGCAGCGTCGCGTGGGCGGCCTTCGCCCGCGCGATAGCGGCGTCGTCGACCGGACCGTCGACCAACATCGTAAAGTGTCCCATCTTCCTCCGGGCGACGGCGTGACGCTTGCCATAGAGATGCAACACGATCGACGGATCGCGCAAGAGCTCGGGAATCCCCGTGAGACGATCTCCCGTTCCGTCGCCGAGGACGTTCATCATGATCGCGTCGGCGAGCATGCGCGGCTCCGACGGCGGCAGCTCGCAGATCGCGCGCACGTGCTGCTCGTACTGCGAGCAGGGCGTAACGTCGATCGTGTAGTGTCCGCTGTTGTGGGGGCGCGGAGCGATCTCGTTGACGAGCAGATCGCCGCCCGTCGAGAGAAAGAATTCCACGCAGTACGTCCCGACGATGCCCAGCCGTCGTCCGACCACGGCGGCCATCTCCCGTGCGGTCTGCGCCGTACGCGGATCGACCCGCGCCGGTGCGATGGTCATCGTCAGGATTCCGCGGTCGTGCGTGTTCTCGGCCACCGGATAGGCGACGATCTCGTCGTTCGCGTTGCGCGTCGAGATGACGCTCAGCTCGCACACCAGCGGAACCATCCGTTCGAAGATCAGCTCGGCGCCGCCGGCCGACTCGACCGCCGCCTTGGCCTGCTCGAGCGAAGCGACGTTCCATTGACCCTTGCCGTCGTAACCGCCCTGGGCGGTCTTGAGAATCGCCGGGAAACCAATGCGCTCCGCGGCGCTCGCGAGATCTTCGACAGTCTGCACGCGGCCGAACTCGGTCGTGGCCAAGCCTGCGCCGCGCGCGAACTGCTTCTCGCGCAGGCGGTTCTGCGTGACGTGCAGCACGCTGCTGGCCGGCGTGACGCGATACGCCAACGCTTCGAGATGGCGAACCGATTCGATGTCGATGTTTTCGAATTCGTAGGTGATGACGTCGCTGCGGCGGCCAAGCTCCTCGATCGCGTCGAGATCCCCGTAGGCGGCTAGAATCTGCTCGTCGGCAACCTGCCCGCATGGCGAATGCTCCTGCGGATCGAGCGTGATCACGTGATAACCCATGCGTTTGGCGTCCAGCGTAAACATGCGGCCGAGCTGTCCCCCGCCGATCACGCCGATCGTTTCGACCGTTCTCAATCGAGCTTGCTTGAGGCAGCCGCGTCGTGCATGCGCGCGGCGTAGGCGGCCAGCCGCTCCGCGACGCCCGCGTCGTTGAGCGCGACGATGCGTGCCGCGAAGAGCGCCGCGTTGACCGCGCCCCCGATCGCCATCGTCGCAACCGGAACGCCGGGCGGCATCTGCGCAATCGAGAGCAGCGAGTCGAGCCCGCCCACGCGCAGAGAGTGCACGGGCACGCCGATGACTGGTACCAGGGTCTTTGCAGCGGTCATGCCCGGCAAGTGCGCCGCGCCGCCCGCGCCAGCGATGATCGCCGCCAGCCCGCGGCTCGCGGCCGACGCCGCATACTCGAACATCTCGTCCGGCATTCGATGCGCCGAGACGACGCGCACCTCGCACGGAATCTCGAGTTCTTCGAGCGTATCGCGCGCGCTCGACATCGTCTCCCAATCCGACCGGCTTCCCATGATGATCCCGACGATCGGCGTTTTGCTCGCTTGCGCCACCGCGAGGCGCTTCGCGTCACACCTCGAACGCACCCGCTGTGTCGCGATTTCTCTTCGGCATCAACTACTGGCCCCGTCGCAGCGCGATGTACATGTGGCGGCAATTCGACATCGACGAGATCGCCGAGGATATGGTGCGCATCAAGGCGTTGGGCCTCGACGTCGTGCGCTTCTTTCTGATGTGGGAGGCGTTTCAGCCCGAGCCGAACGCGATGGACGCTGACGCGCTGCGCCGTTTCGACGCGGTGATCGCGCGCATCGACGATGCCGGCCTGCGCGCGATGCCCACGCTTTTCTGCGGACACATGAGCGGCGTCAACTGGCTTCCGCTGTGGACGCTCGAACGTGAGGCCACGCCGGGCCGGTTTCGCACAATCGCCAACGGCGCGACCGTCGAGCGCGCAATCGGCGATTTCTATGCCAGTCCGGAGCTGTTGAGCGCGCAGGTCCTCTTTGCGCGGCGCGTCGGGGAGCGCGTGCGCGACCACCCCGCGATCTTTGGATGGGATCTCGGCAACGAGTTTTCCAATTTGCGCGAGCCCGCGACGCCGAGTCAGGCCGCGGAATGGAGCGCGCGCCTGACCGAAGCGCTGCTGGAGAGCTCCGGTATCGGCGCGAGTGGGGGGATGCACGGTGAGGATCTCGATCACGATCGGCGCCTGCGTCCGTCGAGCGTCGCGGCTCCCTGGCCGTATGCAATGATGCACGGCTACTCCGTCTACAGCGCGTTCGCCCGCGACCGGCTCGACACGAACGTCGTGCCGTTTCTCTGTCAGCTACAGCAGTCGTTCAGCGGCAAGCGAGTGCTCTTCGCCGAGTTCGGCAATCCGGAATGCCCGCCGGGCAGTTCGCGAGTTGACCGCTTTGCGTGTCTCGACGAGAACGAGATGGCGCAGTACGCCGGCGGGGTCATCGATCGACTCGTTGCGCGCGGCGCGCTCGGTGCATTCTGGTGGTGTTGGGCCGACTACGATCCGGCGCTCGCAAAGTTGCCGCCTTTCGACCTCGCGCCGCACGAGCTGCGTTTCGGCATCGTGCGCAGCGACGCGACGCTCAAGCCCGTCGCCGCGACGCTTTCGCAAGCGGCGCGTATGGATCGTGCCGTCGTCGATCCGCCGCCGGCGTCGATCGCCGGCGAGGCCGAGCACTACGCCGGGCTTCCACAAAGCATCGAGCGCGAGTACGAAGCGTACTGCGAGACGTATGCCTGACGACGCGCGCACGCTTATCGTAACCGGCGCCAGCTCGGGCATCGGATACGCGCTCGCGCTCCGTGCGGCGCGCGACGGGTATCGGGTGGTCGCGGTTGCGCGCCGCAGCCGGCGGCTCGACGAGCTCGCGACCGAGATTCGCAACAATGGAGAGACGTGCGTCGTAGTCGCCGGGGACGTCACAACGCGGGACATGCCCGCGCGCATCGTCGCGACCGCAGTGCAGAATTTCGGACGCATCGACGTCCTGGTAAACAACGCGGGCGGCGGCACCTACGGAGCGCTGCTGGAAGAGAGCGATGCGGCGATCGAAGCGCAGTGGCAGCTCAACGTCGCCGCGCCCTTGCGGATCGCGCGCGCGGCGCTCCGCGCGCTCGAAACGACGCGTGGTCAGCTCGTCTTCGTCGGTTCCGGGAGCGCGCGGATTCCCTTACCGAACTACGGTGCGTATGCGCCCACCAAAGCTGCAATCCGGGCGGCAGCCATTCAGCTGCGGCGCGAGCTGCGCACGCGCGGAATCGCGGTAACGTACGTCGATCCGGGATTGGTCGCGACCGAGTTTCACTCCGCTATCGGCATCGAGCGCGCGCGGCAGATTCCCGCCGCATCGCCGGATCGCGTCGCGCGCGCGATTCTGCGCGGGATACGGCACCGCTCGGCCGTGGTCAACGGCGTGCCCTGGCAGACCGCGGGTTCCGCGCTCGGCGAGTGGCTCGGAACGCTCATCGATCCGCTCGTCGTCGCGCGCTTCACGCCTCGACGAGCTCCGCTCCAAGCTGAGCCGAGTCGCGCTGAGCTTCCCGAAGTGAACGCAGAAAAAAGCGGAGCAAGCACGTTTGAAGCCGCTTTGGAGCCGGTTGCGCGACGAATGGAACGGGTCAAGCTGCCGCAAGCGTTTTTGCGTCAGGCACTCGTGCCCGGAGCGACGCTCGAGCTCAACGAGTTGGCGATGCGCTGGGCGGGAATGCCGAACAAGAACGAACGAGGGGCGCTGCACGAAGCGCTCGACGCGCTCGCCGACGCCGGTTATCTCGAAAGAGTCCAGGAGGAACAGTGGAGAGTTCTGCACGCCGCCGATTGAGCGGTACGCTCGTCGCAACGGCGTTCGCGATCGCGGCAGGGCTCGCGGCCGCGCGCGCCTCCGTCGGCACGTTCGCATTGCTCGGCGGCGCGCCGAAGATCGTTTCGCAATTCTCGGCGACATATGGCGCGGAACACGTGGTAACGTTGAAGATCAGTCAGTTTCTGCTCGATGGGACGACGCCCATCCTGAAGTACGACGTCGACATGCAAAAGCTTATCCATCTCATCGTCGTACGCGACGACTTCGCAACCTTCGCGCATCTGCATCCGAGTTTCGATCCGAAGACTGGCGCGTTTTCGCAAACGCTTACGACGGAACCGAAGCATCGTTACTATGTCTACGCCGACACGACTCCTCACGGAATCGGCCAGCAAGTCTTCCGCTTCGCGCTCGGCGCCCCGTTCTTCGTTTCGCACTCGTCGTCCGGCCCTTCACCAAAGAGCGTCGCCGCGGGCCCATACGCCGTCTCTCTCACTCGGACGACGCTTCCGTCGGATAGGGCGCAGAGTCTGGACGTTGCGGTCCTCGAGGACGGGAGGCCTGCGCCGGATCTGAGCCCGTATCTCGGCGCGGCAGCCCATGCCGTCTTCATCAATGTTCTTACGCTCGAGTACGTTCACGTTCATCCGACGGCACGCGGCGCCGCGATGGCGATGGGCATGAACGAAGCCATGGACATGACCGCTCGAGCCGGCCCCCACATGCAGATGTCCCTCCCCGCCCTTCCCGCCGGGGTTTACAGGCTCTGGATCGAGTTTCGCGGGGAGGGTGGCAGAGTGTATACGGCGCCGTTTACGATACTCGCGCGGTAGCGCGGCGCACGTACTTCAATCCGATCGACGCGAAGAAAAGCAGCGTCGCGAGCAAGACGATCGTCGCGCCGCTCGAGGCGCGCACGTAGTACGATAGGTAGAGGCCGCCGACAGTGCTGGCCGCGCCGAACACCGCCGCCAGCGCCATCATCGGCGGAAAACGTGAGGTCAGCTGGTAGGCCGCCGCCGCGGGCGTGACCAGCAGCGCCGCGACGAGCACGATGCCGACCGCCTGCAGCGAAACGACGATCGTGAGCGCCAGCATCACGAGCAGCGTGTACTCGTAAACCGGGGCGGCGATTCCGCTCGCCTGCGCCACGACGGGATCGAACGTCGTGTAGAGCAGCCCGCGAAAGAGCACGACGACCAACGTCGCGACGATGATGCTCAGTGCGAGAATCAGCCAGAGATCCTGCGGCTGCACCGCGAGGATGTCGCCGAACAAGAAACTCTGCAGATCGACGGCGTAGCTGCGTTGCTGGCTCATGAGGTAGACGCCCAACGCGAACATTCCGGTGAAAAGGACGCCGATCGTCGTGTCGAGCGAGATGCGCCCACGCCGGTGCACGAAGCCGATGCCGACCGCCGTCAAGACCGCGACGATGCCCGCTCCGATGTAAAAGTTCGCTCCGCGCAGATACGCGATGACGATTCCGGCGAACGAGGCGTGGGCGATGCCGTCTCCGATAAACGAAAGCTTGCGCAGAACGACGTAGGTCCCCATCGTGGAACAGAGCAGACCGACCGCGAGCGCGGCGACGAAGGCGCGCTGCATGAACGCGTAGTGAAACGGCTCGGTCAGGATCATGCCTTGATCTCCGGGTGGATCGCGTGCGCCGCGTGCGGCTCGTGATCGTGTCGTAGGTGCCCGTGCGTGTGCGTGTGCTCGCGAATCGCGCTGTACGCGCCCGACGCGACGACCTCGTCGGGTGTGCCGAGCGCGAGCACGCGACGGTCGAGCACGAGTAAACGGTCGAACCACTCGTCGACGCGATCGAGGTCGTGGGTCGCGGTCAGCACCGTGAGGCCGCCCGCCGTCAGTCGCCGCACGATCTCGCGCAGCGCCTCCTCGGTGGCGGCGTCGACGCCGGTCGTCGGTTCGTCGAGCAAGAGTAGCTGCGGCTCCTGCGCGATGGCGCGCGCGACGAAGGCGCGTTGCTGCTGTCCGCCGGAGAGGTGGGCGATGGGCCGATTCGCAAGGGCGTTCATCTTCACCAAGTCGAGCGCATTGCGAACCGCCTGCCGGTCGTGCGCCCCGAAATGCTGCCAGAAACGCAACCGCGCGAAGCGCCCCATCGCTACGACGTCCCACACGGTCGCGGGGAACGACCAGTCCACAGCTTCGACTTGCGGGACGTAGGCGATGGTGCCGGGTGATAGCTTGCGCGGCTGCGTTCCCAATACCAAGAGTTCCCCACGCGACGGCAACAAGAGACCCGCGATCGTCTTGAGCAGCGTGGACTTTCCGGAGCCATTAGGCCCGACGATGCCCAGCGATTCGCCGTAACGCACGTTAAACGTCGCACCGATGAGAGCAGTGAAATCCTCGTAACGCACGACGAGGTCGCGCGCAACGACCGCATCGTTCGTCACTTCAGCGTCTTTACGATGACGTCGGTGTCATAGTTTAGCATCGCCAAATAGTTGGCGACGCGCGGATCGGTGCCGACCGAGTCGTCGTAGAGGTCCTCGACGACGCGAATCCCTGCGCCCTGGGCGATGGAATAGAGAATTTTCGGACTGTATTCCGGCTCGCTGAAGACGCCGTGCACGTGATGCGCTTTAGCTAGGTCGATCAGCCGCGCGATCTGCTGCGGGTTGGGTTCTTGGCCGGGATTCCGCTCGACGAAGCCGAGCGTGGTGATGCCGAAACGATCGTTGTAATACTGCCACGCGTTGTGAAACACGATCATGAAGCGATGCGACGGGGGGACCGTATCGATCTTGGCCTGGATCTGCTTCGTGAGCTGGTCGAGGCGCACGTCGTAACTCGCGGCGTTGCGCCGATAGTCGTCCGCGTGCGCGGGATCGATCGCGATCAGCGAATCGCGGATCTTGATCACGTAGCGCTTAGCGAGCACCGGGTCCATCCAGAGATGCGGGTTCGAATTCTTTACGGGCAGCCCGTCCGCGCAGACGACGACGCGCAGGTTGCGCGTCCCGGCGTCGCGCAGCAGGCGGTCGAGCCACGTCTCGAGGCCGGCGCCGTTTTCCACCAACACGTTTGCATCGGCCACGGCGGCGACGTCTTGCGGCGCAGGTTGGAACGTTTCGGGAGAAGCACCGACCGGCACGATGTTCTGGACGCTCACATGCTCGCCGCCGACACCCTGCACGAACGAGTTCAGCGTCGAAATCGTCGTAGCGACGTGGATCTTCCCCGCAGTGTCACCCTGGGCGGAGTCGACGGGCGACCGATGTGCGCACCCTGACAGCAGGATTAAGGTTAGTGCAAGGAGGCGCGTCATCGGCACGAGCGGCACCGTCCGAAGAATTCCAGCGCGTGATCGTCCAACTCGAAGCCGTGGCGCTTGCGCAGCGATTCGGCGAACTGATCCGTGGCGGCGCAATCTACGTCTTCCACGCGTCCGCAGCTTGCGCAGATCGCATGATGGTGATGACGAGCCGGCTCGCAGAGCATGTACGTCGCCTCGCCCTCGGCGTCGGCACGCGCCGTAAGGTCGCCCTTGGCGTGCAAACGATCCAGCGTACGATAGACGGTAGAGAGCGAAACGCGCTCGCCCGCGCGCTTGAGCCGCTCGTGAATCTCCGCGGCCGAAAGAAACCGCTGTTCGCGCCCAAGAATCGACGCAATCCACTCACGCGGACGCGTGACGTAGTCTGCCCGGGTTCCCATTGCTCCGGATTATTTGCGAAGCGTTCGCATTTTCCTATTTCGGACTAGGAGACGGGCTCGGCGAGGGGCAGGTCGCGATCGCGGCCTTCTCTTTCGCGCTTATCTGATCGCGCCAGTAGGCGGAGGTGTCGGGCCATGCCGGCAGCGTCAGACCGACGGCCTGTGCGCGCGTTTGTACCTTTGGAATGACGTCGGTGAAGACCGGCGGGACCGTGCCGCCATCGGCGTTGACGACGTTGGCGAGCGCAAGCCAGGCGTCGGCGAGCATCATCGTCGGCAGGCCCGTTGCCGCGGCGGTGCACGAGGCGCTGAGTTTCGCGGTGATGTCGGATTCCAGCGCCAGCGACCAGGCCGAAAATGCCGCAATCTGCGCGAAAAGGGAAGTCCGCTGCGAGTCACTCGCGCAGATGCTGTCGAGAATTTCGTGCTCTTCGTTGAGCACCCCGAGCAGCTCGGCGATAGCACCATAGCGCTGAAGCAGCTGCCCCGGATTACGGCCGGGCGCGTGCCGATCGTAGTCACGCAGGCGAGACGACGCGTCGTCGATCGTCTGGCTATTGCAGCGGTTCGCGGCCACTTCTACCGGCGTCGCGGCCCGTACAGGAGCGGCCGGTCCAACGGATAGAGCAGCCAGTGTAAAGGCCAACACGCGAAGGGGTACGATCATTTGCTTTGACAGGTGCCCATGCCGGCACGTACAATCCTCCACGTCGCCGATTCGGTTTCGTGGGGATGTAGCTCAGCTGGTAGAGCACTTGCTTCGCATGTAAGGGGTCGGGGGTTCGAGTCCCCCCATCTCCACCAACGGAAACATCTTACCGTGTATGGAGTTTTGTCTTTTCTATCACCTCGGCAAAGCCGCAATCCAGCGAGTGTTTAGAATCCGTGTAAGGGCTCGGGCGAGAGCCGACTGTTCAAAACGCCGCCTCCATATAGAAACCGCAGCGTTAACTTGTGGCTCCTTACGACGGCTCTACGACGTAGATCCAGTCGATACTGCCCCCGGACGAGGCGTGACTGAACCAACGAGCTTACAAGGTCCTCCTCTCCGTACGAGGGGCGTCGCCGCTTTCGTGTAACAATCGCTCGCGCAAGGTAACTTCTGGTGTATGGAGGGTGATTTGCCTCGTCTCGTTATCCTTTATTTGTGCACACCCATCGTTGCATCGCTGGCGCTGCTAACTCGTCCTCTTGCCGCTGCGCCGACCGCTGACGCGCCTTCCCCACAGTGGGCGGCGTGTCCCCAGATCAAGGACGCTCAATGCACGATGCTGACCGTGCCGATCGATCCGGCGAAACCGGGCGGTGCGACACTGAAGCTTCGCCTAGCGCGGATGCCCACAACGGCAACAGGACACAAGCGAGGCGTGCTGCTCATCATTCCCGGCGGACCAGGCGTCGGCATCGAGCCAACGCTGAGTGCAGCTAAACAGCAAGTCTCCGAGTTTCGCCGGTACTACGACGTCGTGACTTTCGATCCGCGCGGGGTCGGACAAAGCGACCCCATTCGCTGCGATCCCAACGCAGTGCCTAAGCCGGCGGCGCCCCCTGCACAAGATCCGACGCGCGCCCAATTTCGGACCATCATGGCCAAGAACTCCACGTTCTTTCGCACGTGCTTTGCTTTGAGCGAGACGCTCATGCCGCATCTCTCGGCAACCGACACGGCCGCGGACATCGAGCGAATTCGGCGTGCATTGACTCCGGACGACGGCCTCGTCGCGTACGCCGGCTCGTACGGAACGTTGTACGCCGCAATGTATCTGGAACGCTACGGTTCTCACGTGAAGGCTCTGGTGTTGGATGGCGTCGTGGACCACAGCGTCGATCAGCCGACCGACATCACGCGTGCGATTCTCGCAATGAATGAGACATTTCAGCACATGTCGGCTTGGTGCGACCGAACTGCCGGCTGCGCGCTCCACCGCAAAAACGTTGGGGCGGCATACGATGCCGCTGTCGCCAAGGCGCCCATCGTGCGACTGCTGGTCGCCCTTATGCTGGCGGCAGGGCAAGATCCGCACGTCGGCTGGCCGGCAATCACTAAGATGCTCGCCGAGGTGAGCCGCGGCGACATGACCGCTATCGACGCGTTTACGAAGGCTGCGGCGGAAGCGCGGGGCAGCGGATCGCAGGACGCCCAAATCACCGCCGGAGAGGGCGGCCTGTATGCCGGGGTCGTCTGCGCCGACTATGGACCGGTAATCGACTACGACGCGTTCGTCAAAGCCGGACAGACGGCGGTCCGTGAGGCGCCGCGCTTTGCGTGGCGGTATTGGGACTGGACGCCAATCGCGCACATGGGCCCCGGTGCTGCCGACTGCACCGGCTGGTCGCGGCCGGCAACGAATCCGCCGCACGTCCTTCACGTCGGGTGGCACCGAAACGTGATGGTCGCCAATCCAGCGCGCGATCCCTCGACGGCACTTCCGAATGCACTTGCCGTCCACCAGGAAATCCCCGGCTCCGTTCTGCTCATCGCCGATGTCGACGGGCATCAAACCTTGGTTCGATCTCAGTGCTCGTACGACGCGATGGAGAAATTCTTGACCGGTCCGAAGTCGGTTCCGGCGACGATACTGTGCCACCACTAAGGGCAGGATGATGACCAGAAAAGCGCTCTGCGCGATCGTCGTCGCGGCCGGCCTGCTTGGTTCCGCACCGCAAGCGCAGCTCACTAGCGGACTGAGCGCTGCGCAAACGGCGGCGATCACCCGCATTGGGGAGACCTCTGTCTCGGGACGCTTCGCACCGAGCGTCGTCGTTGGCGTGGAGCGCGACGGAAAGACGGTCTATCTACACGCGTTCGGTAACCGCACGGTCGACCCGAACGCGCCAGCGCAGCCATCGACGCCGTACATGATCGGCTCGAATACGAAACAGTTTGCCGCAGCCTCGATCCTGCTCTTACAAGACGAAGGCAAGCTGAACGTCAACGACCGCCTCTCGAAATACTTTCCTGGGATACCGCATGCTGGCGAAGTGACGCTGCGCGAGCTCCTCACGATGAGCAGCGGTTATGCCGATTACGTAGAGGCCCCGACGTTTCTGCACTCGATGCGCCGTCCCGCCCTATCTCCGAAAGAGGCGGTCGATCTCGTGAAGTCGCTGCCCCTAGATTTCCCTCCCGGTACACGCTGGCAATATAGCAACACGGGCTACATGCTGGCTCAGATGGTTATCGAGCACGTTAGCGGCATACCGTTTGACGATTTCTTGCAGCGGCATTTCTTCGGACCGCTCGGAATGCGGGCGACGTACCTCCGGCTTTCGAACAACGTGAAGCCGAACGTTGCCGGCGAATACAGCAGCTTCGCGCTCGGCCCATGGGAACCGGCGCCGTTTTGGGATTACAGCTGGATTGGGGCCGCCGGCGGATTGGTGAGCGACGTCTCGGATCTGGTGAAATGGAACGCCGCCCTGGACGGCGGGAAGATTCTCTCGCCGCGATCGCTCGCCGAGATGTTCGCTGCCGGCCCGGGTGCGTCGAGCCCCGGCGGAGAGGGCTATGGCATGGGGATACGATTGGGTCGAATGCCCAACGGACATCGCTTCATCTGGCACGGAGGAAACACGACGGGATCCGCCTCGCAAGATGCACGTTTTCCCGACGACCGTCTCGCCATTATCGTTCTCTCCAACGCGCCATACTACAGCTACAACACGACGGTGCGTGCGATCTACAAGGTTCTGGCGCCGCAGCCGTCTTCCAGCAGCTCCGCGGTAGCGTCGACGCCGCCACCGCCGCCAACGGGCGATCCCCAGCGCGTGCGTGCGGCGATTGCGTGGCTCAACGACGCCATCGCAGGACAGCCCGACACAAGCAACGCGACCGACGACATGCGCGTGCTGCTCACGCCCAGCCACCTGGCGGCTTTACGAGCGCTCTCGCGGTACGGCCCGCGGACCTACGAACTCGAAAGCATAGACCGCCGCAAGCCTACAACGACCTACGTCTTTTCCGTGAAAGCCAAGGAAAAGACGATGGTCTACGTCTACAAATGGGACGACAATGGGAAAATCGCCGACATCCTCGTTCTTCCTAACATGGAGTTTGCAGACGTCTAGGCTACCTTTCGCGTCGTTCGTCCTGGCAGCCGCGATGGGCTCCGCGGCAGCCTACGACAATCTTACGACAATTCGCGCGGAAACTGGCGGAAAGCGCGGACGCTAGCGAACAACAAATCGGCCACGAAAACGCTGACCCAGCAAAGAAAATAGGCCTATTTCTTGCGTTTCGTACTCACTGTCGGTTTCGAGCGTCGTTTGCTTCGCATGTAAGGAGTCCGGGGTTCGAGTCCCCGCATCTCCACCAAAAACGCGCTGATTTTATTGGATGTTTTGCGTTTTTGAATTCGGCGCCGCGGAGCCGAAAACGCGACCACTTACAATTCTAATAAGTGTTCACGCCTTAATCCACGACCAGATTGCCTGGTTTTAGCGGATCGGCGCCAGCTTGGCGAACGGTCGTAGGTGCAGCCGTGGCCGGCGGCAGGTTTGCCGGATCCACACCGGTCTTGCTGCGCGCCGACTTGTAACAGATCGATTCGTCGTTGGCTTGCTGCGTCTCGCTCTGCCCTTTTGCGGGGTAGGCGTACACGCCAAACATCGAACTCAGCGCTGCCTGTGAAGCAGGGACGACAATCGGGCTGGCGATTCCGAAGATGGCGGCCGCTGTAGTTACTGCGATCGATCGATTCATGCCCCGTGCCCCCTACACGAGTCGCGCTTCGCACGCGTTCCAGTCGATGTTTGCGATGAACGCATCGACGTACTTCGCCTTCTCTGCCGGTTTGTAGTCGCGAAGCCAGGCATGCTCCCAGAGATCCATCACAACGATCGGCTCGCACCCTGCCAGATTGTTGACATTATGGTCGCCGACCCATACGTTGACGAGTTGTCTTGATTTCGGGTCGTAATAGGTAATAGCCCAGCCAACGCCGCGCATATTCCCGGTCGCCGCAAAATCCTTCTTCCACTTCTCCACATCGCCAAAGGCCCGGCCGATTGCGTCATAGAGGCTGCCCGGCTTCAACACGGACGGCGAGCTGGTCAAGTTATCGAAATAGTATTCGTGCAGTCGCATCCCGTCGAACTCCCAACCGAGACGCCGGATCAGTTCCGCAAACGCCGGATCGGCGCCGGAGTTCTTGCCGTCCGCGCGAATTCCGGCGATTCGCTCGTTTAGCAAGTTGGTGTTCTTTACGTAGCCTTCGTACAAGCCAAAGTGAATCTCGAGTGTTTCGTCGGAGATGCCTTGCAGGCCTGAGAGGTTCCATGTGTTCGCCAGGTATGCGATCGGTTCGGCTTCTGTGCTCATTCGGACGTCTTCGACGCCATCGATCGGGAAGCGCGGCGAGCGCCTGCCCTGTCGCTCGGCCGTCTGCGCACTTATGCTATCCTCGCCGCCTGCTCGCGCTTTTGGCCCGGCCGCAGATTCCGCACCCACGCCATAAGACTGCCTCTATCTCGCTGGCTAAGAAGGACACCTAACTCGGCGATCGCATCGGCAAGGACCGTCCCCCAAAACCACGACCGCCTGAAAGGCACCGCCTGTTTGGCGTTGAAATGCCCCGCGGCCTTTAAGGAGAGCGCAAAAAATGGCGTACTTTACCGACGACTCCCTTCTTCCCGAAAACATGGCACCTCTGATGATCACGGCGGCCCCGTACGGGCCAATGTGGCTGCCCGAGGACGGCCCACCGGGATACATCCCCCTTACGTGGGATGAACAAGTTCAAGCTGCCGTCGATTGCTATAATGCGGGTGCAACGTTATTGCACATCCACGTGCGCGATCCCAAGACGGGACATATCTCGAAGAACTTCAAGGAATACGGCGAGCAGATCGGGCGCCTCCGCGAAGCCGTGCCGAAAATGATCCTCCAGGTCGGCGGATCGATCTCGTTCGCGCCCGAGCCGGGCGAAGTCGGGAAGTTCGGGACCTACGAACAGCGCCACAAGCTGACGCAGATCGATCCAAAGCCGGATCAGATCACCGTTTTGTGCGGTAGCGGTCTCTACGATTTAACTGCGCTGCACCCAGTGGATGACTCCTTCGGCGGAACGCACCTGGGCAATGAAGAGGCGATGCATGGGATCGCCAATATGGTGGCCGATGGCACCCCCGACTTCTACATCGAAGAGACAAAGCTCTGTGTGGAGCACGGGATCCAGCCGTATTTCGCGCTTGGCCACGTCCACAACCTCGAACTCGTGGAGCGCATGATTCGTCGAGGCTACTACATGGGCCCGATGAATGGATTTTTCAGCACCGGCGGCGGCGGCTTTCTCGGCGCCAACCCGTTCGACCTGATGGAGCTCGTGCGCCGCACGCCGCACGGTTCGGTGTTCACCTATCAAACAACGTTTCGCTTAACCCACCCGATCTCGATGATGATGATCGCCTTGGGGCAACACACGCGCGCCGGCATTGAGGACAACCTCTACGACACCAAAAAAGGCGTGCGGATGACGACCGTTCAGATGGTCGAGAGGCACGTTCGCATGGCCCGTGAGATTGGGCGTGATATAGCCACTCCAGAGCAGGCACGGCAGATGCTAAAGCTGGGTGTTACGTATAAGACCACCGAGGAGACATTAGCTAAACTCGGCCTGCCGCCGAATCGCGAACCTGGCCACCAGGGCTTTCTGGTGCTCAAGACCGACGGCACCTTTAAGGAGGCATCGCCAGCGGTTTCGGACTCACACTTACTAGCGTACTAAATGGGTGACGACGAATCGGTTCGTGTCGTTGGGATCTGCGGTAGTCTTAGACCTAACGGCTGGACGTTGGCCGCCTTGAGGATTGCTCTCGCCGGTGCGGAGGAAAGAGGCGTGACCGCGGAACTCCTGGATTTACGCGATTACGACCTTCCATTTTGCAGCGGCGCGGACGTTGAAGCGATTCAAGGAGATGCCGGCGTTCAACGGTTACGGCAAAAGGTCTTGGAAGCGAGCGGCATCATTCTGGCAACTCCGAACTATCACGGCTCGCTGAGCGGGGTGCTAAAGAACGCTCTCGACTTGATGAGCATGCGCGAGTTCGAGGGCAAGGTTGTCGGTCTTATTGGCGTCTCCGGTGGGCGGATGGGCGGAACTTCCACCCTGAACACCTTGCGCGCGATTGGGCGAACGCTGCACGCTTGGGTCATTCCTTCCGAAGCATGGATCTACAATGCCGATTCCGCCTTCACCGAGGATGGGCACATCAAAGATCTTAGTTCTGAACAGCGAGTAAGAGATGTTGGGCGAAAGATTGCGCGTTTGACTGGCATGCTCGCCTCGAAGGAAGCGCGCGAGTTGCTTCACCTGTGGGAAGATGACGAAACCGCCACGCCAAGCTTAGACAATAGCTACGAGGAAGGCTAGAATGACGATCGATAAAGTTGGACCGTGGGATGCGGGCGCATTCGACACGCTGGAACAATGGGATCCGACGTGGTCCGCCGCGGTTGATAAAATGGCGAGCAATCCGTGGATGGGGGTGCTGGATCCTAAGACCGTGGAGCTTATCGGCGTCGCTATCAATGCAGCGTGCACAAATCTCAACCCTGACGGAACGCGGCGGCACATCCGACGGGCGCTCGGCGCGGGGGCAACACGCGACGAGCTGCTGATGGTGCTAAAGATGGCTACGCTCCTGTCGATCCACGTCTGTAGCCTCGGCGCCCCAATCCTTTTAGAAGAGGCGTCCAATGCCGGAGTAGCCACTAAGGGGAAAGATGCGAAAACGCCGGTCTGCGATCAGATGCGCGCCATCGGGCAGTGGAATGTCGCATGGGATGGCTTCTACCAGATTGACCCCGCGTGGACTGAAGCATTCATTGCTTGTGGTGCTCCAGTCTATTCCGGCGGCCTCGATCCGAAGCTCGCGGAGTTGCTGAGCATTGCTTTCGATGTATCGTACACGCACATGTACGCACCCGGTGTGCGCCGCCACGTCAAAGCTGCGCTAAAGCTCGGTGCGACCGTGGAAGAGATCATGGATGTTTTTAAACTTTGCGTGGCGCAAGGCGTTCAGGCGTGCAATATGGGCATTCCTATCCTGGCCGACGAACTTGCGAAAGACCGTTAGCGGACGAGTCCGGGGAGCTGGTCGAACTCCGCCGCAGGTTGATCGCCTCACAAAGCACGGCCGACGGGCGCCAGCGAGGTCAGCTTGGAGTACGATTTGTCGTTAATTGAAGTAATCCATCACGTGATCGAATGGCTGGCGCTGGGAATTGAACTTTTAGCAGTCGCCGTAATTGTAAGCGCGGTGATCATCCTCGCCATCAGGCGCGGGACGGTGCGCTACCTGTTTCATCTTGGAGAGCCCGGCGCATATGAGAACTACAAGCATGTATTAGCTAAGGCTCTTTTACTCGGGATCGAACTGCTCGTGGCGGCGGACGTGGTCAGGACCGTGGCCCTCGAGCCTACGCTGAATAACGTCGCCATCTTAGGGCTGCTCGTCGTCGTCCGTACCTTTCTAAGTTGGTCGATGACGGTAGAGCTTGAAGGGCGCTGGCCATGGCAGCAGCGTCTTACGACGGCAGGCGTTTCCAACGCCGACGGAACCGCGCCATAGTTTGCAAGGGATTTGTCGCGCCGCGTCGGCGAACTCAAACCTGGCGACCAAACAGAAGCGCACGACAATCTTACGACAATTCACGCGGAAACTAGCGGAAAGCGCGGACGCTAGCGGACGAAAACCGGCCTCGAAAAGCCTGCGGCAGTAAGGAAAATAGGCTATTTTTGGGGTTTCGTACGCAGTCTTCGTTTCGGGGAGCGTCTATTTCGCATGTAAGGAGTCGGGGGTTCGAGTCCCCCCATCTCCACAAGAAAACGCGCCGATTCCTTTAGGGATTTCGGCGCTTTTGTTTTCGAGCAAGACGAAGCAAGTCGCCGCGCTTACGGGAGTTGGTCTTGCGTAGCTGTGTTCCAGCGGCCGAGGCTGCGGATCAATCTGACTCCTTGCACGATATGTAAGGGGTCGGGGTTCCGAGTGACCCCATCTCCACCATCGGAAACGTTCTATTTTGAATCTGGCGCTTTCAGTGTCGCGGCAAGGAGCGGCGATCGGCAGCACTTACCATTGGTAAGAGCTCAAGCTTCCGCGGACCATCGGAAATAACGACTTGCTGAGCGGTGTAGCGTTATCCTGGTGCTTCTTGCTCGTCGATCATATCGTCCGCGTCAAA
Organism: Vulcanimicrobiota bacterium; assembly: GCA_963759245.1. Classification (GTDB taxonomy): domain Bacteria; phylum Vulcanimicrobiota; class Vulcanimicrobiia; order Vulcanimicrobiales; family Vulcanimicrobiaceae; genus Cybelea. The sequence goes on from CAVWYN010000003.1 coordinate 2,260,865, forward strand.
AAAGCTCCGCGGTCCGGCGGTTGCACCTCCAGGCGGCTCACCTAAGCGTCGCCGCGAAGCGATCACAGCGTATCGCGGGTTCCGATTTAGGCTGACGCTAGGACGCACATCGTGCTAACGCTGACGCTCACATCCCGCGGACTCTATCGCCAGGCTAAGGGCCCGTATTTGCAGCCCGCGTTGTATTGGTCGCGAGCCTGGCAGTACTATTCTCCATACTAGCTGAAATTCGGTCGGTTAGAAGGAGGTGGAACCCGTGGCTGATTCTAGCGTCCAGGCCCATGGGGGCGATGCAGCCGCCCAAACCGACAAGATCGTGATCGACATGCTCACAGGAGCTTGGGTGACGCAGCTAGCGGCGGCGATTGCCCGCCTTGGCGTGCCGGATTTGCTCGCTGCTAGACAGCCGCAGACGTGCGAACAACTGGCAAAAGCCGCCAAGGCAGATCCCCTGGCACTAGGGCGCTCAATGCGCGCGCTTGCGTCGCTCGGCGTTTTTCGCGACACGGGTGCCGGCTATGCGCTAACGTCGGTAGGTGACCGTTTGCGCTCGGATACGGAGGCTTCGATGCGGGATTTCTTCCTCGCCGAAACCGATGAGGTCCACCGTCGCAGCTGGGACCATTTGGTCGACGCAATTCGCTCGGGGCGACCGCAGCCGCAGGCCGTCTTCGGCATGCCGGTATTCGAGTATTACTCTACTCACGCCGCAGAGGGTGAGCAGTTCGGCAAGGCGATGCGGAGCACGTCGGCCATGTCGGAGCGAGGCGTTCTCGACTCATGCGACTTCAGCGATGCAAAACTGATCGTCGACATCGGAGGTGGCAATGGCAGCCTGCTACGTGCGATCCTGAGCCGATATTCAAATACCGAAGGAATCGTTTTCGACCTGCCATACATGGGGGGGCAAGCCGTCGCAGCGATACGCTCCAGCGAGCTTGGGGAACGATGCCGCTTCGAGAGCGGCGATTTCTTCGAAGCGGTGCCGCCTAATGCAGACGTTCATCTGCTCAGATTCATCCTGCACGACTGGGATGACGAGAAGAGCATTAGGCTCTTAAGGAGCTGCCGATCTGCCCTCGCTCCATCCGGTCGAGTGCTCGTGGTCGAAATGCTAGTGCCCGAGAACAACGAGCCCGGATTCCCGCAACTGATGGACATGAACATGTTGGTGATGACCGGGGGCATGGAGCGCAACGAAAGCGAGTACGGCCGGCTGCTCGGAAGGGCCGGCTTCCGCATTACGCAAGTCCTTTCCACCGGCTCGCCCTTTTCTGTGATCGAAGCGCGGCCGACTGAGTAGGGCGGTAGGCTGCATCCGTAAAGCGGTGCGACGGTTCGAGTCAACGTCCGAGATCTTATACATAAGAATCTCTACCTTTCGCTTCTAATCATTCACGAGCTGTACGACAATTGCGCCGAGCTAACAAACGACCTGGGGGTCCTAGCCACCAGGCACGCGCGACCTTGCCTTTGAACATTTCGCCATGGTGCTCACCGCACCGCCCTCGACCGCGATGCTCGCCGCGCAGCTCGAACCTACAGCACTCAACCCCAGCTTAACTCTTTGTCTCTCATAAGGTCGCAGTGCACCCCGCAATCAGTGCGGCGGCATTGGCCCGTACGACCATGTGACCTACAAGATCAACGGAGTCGAGCAAGGTACGGCGGCGATGAATGGCATGCACAGCGGAATGCTCGGCGAGGCCTTCTACTAGCGCCGGGGTCTTCTGTGGGGAGAACAATGGGGAGAAAGCGGCTTAACGGGCCGAAAAACCTTTTGGAGCAAGCGCCCCGGCAATCGATCTCCCTGCTTCGCATGTAAGCGGTCGGGGGTTCGAGTCCCCCCATCTCCACCATCGAAAACGCCCGATTCCTTAAGGCATTTCGGCGTTTTTTGTTTTTGCGCAAGACGAAGCAAAGCGCGGCGCTTGCGGAAGCTGATCTCGCATAACCGCGTTCCGGCAGCCGCGGTTAAAGATCAATCTGATACTCGGCTACCTGCTGGCGCGCTCTTTCAAACACGTGGCCGTGGCGGTCGAGCACCACGCGCGTGTCGACACGGCCATTCCGTCGCGCGACTAAGATGGGGTCAGCACCCCTCGCAATGAGGAATGAGTTGGAGGAGTGGCGCAGTGAGTGAAAGTCCACGTCGATTACGCTGGGAGGCTCGGGGAGCCGAAGAATGAACCCTTGAGGCCTAAACCGCTCGCTCAACCATCGACCCGGGGGAAATCCCATGCTTAAAAACCTGAAGGTTTTGGCCGCGCTCGGAATCGGCTTTGGATCGCAGCTCAGCTTTGTGGAGGCTGCTGCGCCTGGTGTGACGGAGAACCAGGTCACCGCCATTGATGTCGTGCTAGAGCCCGACGCAGCAATGATCAAGCATGCGGAAACTGTCAACGCTCGTCTCCTCAAGGTCTTTCCCAAGGGCTTCGCACTCGACGCATCTCACCACCCTCACCTCTCGACGTTGCAGCGGTATGTCCGTACGGCGGACCTCGACGCCGTCTACGCTGCGGTCGGCAAGGTTCTGGCTAAGGAGAACCCGGCCAGGTGGCAGCTGAAGGCGTTCAAGTACTACTATCTCCCGTGGAAGGACATTGGTCTTGCGGGGATCGTCGTCCGCCCGACAGACGATTGGCTTCGACTCCAACAAGAACTGATCGATGCGGTCGCGCCATACACCGTGAAGACGGCAACTGCCGCCGCGTTCGTTACCACGCCGGCAGAACCCGACATCAACCAGCCGACGATCGACTATGTCGCCGCGTTCGTTCCCGATCACAGCGGCAATCATTTCAATCCACACGTAACCGTTGGCATCGCCACCCAGGACTATCTGAACAAGATGCTCGCCGAACCATTCAAGGCGTTCACGTTCTCGCCGGTTGGTGCGTCGGTCTACAAGCTTGGCAACTTCGGGACGGCGCAGAAGCAACTCAAGGCGTGGGAGTTCAAGACCTAACACAAGCTGTTCGCGGAGAGTGTTTTAATGACAAGTTCGGCTCAGACGGGCAACCAGCGCGCGGCCGTGGATACGCTACCCTCTTGGAACGACGGTCCCGCCAAGGCAGCAATCGTGGGTTTCGTTCGCGCAACGACCGATCCGTCTAGTCCCGACTTTGTTCGGGAACAAGAACGCATTGCAACCTTCGATCAAGACGGCACGCTTTGGGTCGAGCACCCCATGTACGCGCAGCTCGCGTTTGCTCTGTACCGGCTCGCCGAACTGGAACCGCAGCACCCCGGATGGAAGACGGCGGAACCGTTCAAATCCGCGCTCGCCTGCGATATGGCGGCGTTTGCGAAGTTTACGATGGCCGACCTGGAGACTCTCGTAGCGGTCGAATCGGCGATGGAATGGAAGCGCTCTACCGGCGCGGCGAACGAGCAAAACAGAGCCCGACCTCGTCGTGAAGCACGACGAGGCTCCGCGAAGAGCCCGTTGATGCAAAGAATTATCGGCATTCCCCAGGAGCCTCCTCATGGATTTCGCGAATTCTTCTCAGTCACTTGAGATACTCGATGCAGATTTGCAAGCCCCGATATTAAAAGGAGAGAGAATACGATGAAGAATGCCCTGCGAAGCCTTGCCATCGCCGCCGCGGTTGCCGGGCTCGTTGCCGCTCCTGCCGCACTGGTAGCGGCGCATCCAAGTATCGACGTCGTGGCTTCGAACTGGAAGTTTACGCCGAGCACGATCCAGCTACACGTAGGCCAAACGACGACGCTGCGGCTAACGTCGAGCGAAGGCGTCCACGGGTTGCAGTCTGCGGAGCTCGGCATTCCGATGACGACGATCACGCAAGGCGCATTTAAGACGGTCGACGTCACGCCTAAGACGGCTGGTAAGTACGTGCTGCATTGCGCGATAATGTGCGGTGCCGGGCACGCCAACATGGCTCTCACCGTCAACGTCGTGCAATGATGCGGCTGTTGCCATCGTGATGCCATCGTAAAACTGCGGAGAGTACGGAGGCAGCCCATGAAGATCGATGGGAAGATCGGCGCTCTTTCATGCGTTTTCGTCGGTTTCGTTGCAATAACGCTCGTGAGGAGCGGGCCGGCGCAGGCTATGCCTAACTTTGCGCAAGCCTACGGCATCAAGTGCTCCTACTGTCACATTCAGATTCCGGCGCTCAACGCGTACGGACGTTGGGTTCAACGCACGGGATATTCGGGATTGAACCCGCACGTGTTGGAACGCGAGTCTCCCGTGTGGGTCGATTATCCCGTCGGCTACTCGCAGCAGGCGCCGGGCGCGGCTTCGTGGGACATCGGTAGTCTCGGATTACACGCCGACGGCGCCTTCGGAACCGAAAACAGCGAATGGACGTACCACGTACAACAATGGATTTGGCAGGCCAGTCAACCCGGGGGCCTCGACACGGCGTGGATCGCCTATAACAACTTTTTCAATGGTGCGGGCCATATCTTCGCCGGCAAGCTCGAAGTGCCGGCCCCTTCGGAGTTCAGTCAGTGGCTCGACGTTAGCGGCCTCACTGCCAACTCTCAAGCGGAGACCACCGTTGGTGAACACGTCTACGAGCTGGATACCAATCGCTGGGGATACAAATTCGCGTACCTCCGAAATTCGCTCGATGCGGAAGTTTCCTACGGGACGTCGACCGCGGATCTGAACGGGTTCAACGCCTATGACTGGACGCAGGACAAGACGCTGCAGTACAAGCTTGCATTCGCGAATCGCAGCAATCCGCTCGAGTTCGGTTATTATGGCGCGCGCGGTTCCTGGCCGTTGACCGAAGGCGGTTTCGATCAATACTACACCAATGGATTCTACGCGCAGCGCGACCCAGTCAACGGCGTGCCCGGCTTCTTCGCGAACTATCAGATGAATCACGACAGCAATCCCGGTCTGGGCGCTCCACCGGCGGGCAGTAACGGCTTTTCGTATGAATTCTTCGATAACATCGGCCAGCGCGCGCTCGTCTCCGTCGGCGAACAGCTGACGAATGACGGACTTGGCAATCACACGCGCATCGGCAATATCGATGTGTCCTACCACGTCACGCGCTTTATCATGATCTACGCCGAAGAGGCGCTGAACGTGGGCCAGAAACCGACGTGGAACGGACTCATCTGGTTCGCGCTTCCGACGGGCCCGCTGTGGCCGCCGAATCTCGCGCCGCAGTGACGCAGCCTTTCGACAGGTTGCTGAGTTAACGGGTCGAAGTCGCCTCCAATGTAAGCGGACGAGGCGCCGCTGCGGTGGAGGTCGCGCTTGAACAGCTCCGTAAGGCTCGTCGTTCTCGTAGGAATCGTTCTCGCGGCACTGATCGTTGCGGATTCCCACCGCAAGGTCATGGGCGCTCAAACGCCCGACGGCAGGGCTGTCTTCGTTCTCAATTGCGCGGCCTGCCATCAGCCCAACGGTCGGGGCGGAGGCCCCTATCCGCCGTTGGCAAGAAATCCCGACATCAATGCCATCGACAGCGCCAACCTAATCCAGACGGTTTTGAATGGACGCACGGGCCCCATCACGGTGAACGGCACGCAATACGGCGGCAACATGCCGTCTTGGCGCGAACTCTCGGATGACGAGATCGCCGCGGTGCTGACCTACGTGCGCTCTGCATGGGGGAATAGCGGGCCGGCTGTCTCTTCGGACCAGGTTGCGGCGGCTCGGGCACCGGTGGCCATGAGCGGCGCTCAGCTCTTTGCCGCGAAGTGTTCAACCTGTCATCAGTCCTCGGGGCAAGGCACCGACGCGTATCCGCCGCTCGCCGGAAACCCCGTCGTGACCGCCGCCGATCCCAGCGCGATGATCGGCGTGATCGCCAACGGCCGCACTGGCTCCCTAACCGTCAACGGCAAGACGTACAACGGCCAGATGCCGACCTGGAAAGGACGGCTCTCGAACGCCGACATTGCGTCGGTCGCGACGTACGTCCGATCTGTCTGGGGCAATAATGCCTCAGCTGTGACGGAGCAAGAAGTGGCTGCCGCCGGCTCGCCGGTCTCGGTTCAAGTCGGAGCTTCCATCTTCGCGCAGAATTGCGCCGCTTGTCACGGTGCGCGCGGTGCCGGAGGGATTGGCCCCGCACTCGCGGGGAACCCCCACGTGAACGTTGCCGATCCGACGATGATGCTCGCCACGATCGTGCGAGGTCGAAATCAGATGCCTTCGTGGCGGGGGCAACTCGCGGCCAGCGACATCGCAGCGGTTGCAACCTTCGTGCGCGCCTCGTGGGGCAACAACGTCAGCCCGGTGACCGTGCAAGACGTTACGGCAATCAAGTAAGAGAGAGCGACGTGACCGGTGTTTCGGCCGGGGACGCGCGCGCGGCCGACATTCGCACAACACAAAACCTCTACGTCAGTCACGGACAGTCTTCCCGATCAAGCAAAGGTTGCCATGGAGACGACCCTTAACGCGGTCCTCCGTGGGCTTTTTTGGGATCCGCGTTCGCAAGGCGATGACGATCGGGTCGGCACGTTCTTCAAATAAGAAATAAATTGGACGAGCTAGCGACAACGCCTGGTACGCCTTTTCGGCGCTAGTTTACGCTCCTCCGCAGTCGTGCTCGCTGTTGATGCCCGAGTAGGACGCCTGCTGACGGTAGTCGTAAACGCTGAACTTCCATCCCCGAAGGTCGGTCTTCGGATCGCAGGCCTCATCCGCCTCAGGTCCGCCAAGAAAGCAGACCCGAACGCGATCGCCAACGCGCTCGGCCATCATGATGCTGTTGCGCGGCTCTCCCTGGTAATGCACGACTTCTGCCCATTGAATGCCGTTTTTGAGGCCCAGTTTTGTATTGAACGTGACGGCGACGCCGCTCTGGATAAAGTCTTCGCGCGTGAAATGCTCTTTCGCCGGATCGAGCCCATCTAAGCGGGGCGCCACCAACCGAACGGTCGTGTTCACGCACGATCCTGAGTAGGGTGCGGCTTGCGTTCGCACCGTCAACGGGACGCTCAAGGCAACCGCTAGTGAAAGTGATAAAAGCGCTGTTCGCATAACTGCCTCCTAGCCTCCGAAGTCCTCAAAGATTTCGATGACCCGCCCGTCGTCAATCGTGAACTCCAGCGAAGTCGGCTCGCCGTCCCGATTTCTCAAGTAAACGTAGCGCTGAAGACCGCATCCATTAACGATTTTCGGCGCGCCGAGCAAGCGTACGACCGTGTCCGCGCCGGTGCCGAGCTTGATTCCCGATGCAGTCTGCAGTTTGCTCAGATCGTGCCGCGGAACCCCTGGCGGTGGCGGCCCGCTCAGTCGCAGAGTAAATGTCCCTGCAGAGTCCGTGTTGGGGTAATGCAGCGCGGAGCGGCTTCTTGGATCATAGAAGTATCCGCGAGTCGTGGCGGTGACGTGATCTTGTATCACACCATCCGAACCAGGCCTGACGAGCGGGGGCGGATGCGCGTCGGTCCAAAGCATTTCATTAAACGCTGCGCATCGGCCGGCGTTGAACCAGCGAGCGATTGGATCGGTCTCATTATCGGCAACCGCAAACGGCGAACGCGCCAGCGCCGTAAGGTCTCCGGTCGAGGCGTCGATCCGGTATGCGAAGATCGTGGGCGCGGCGATGCGGCTGCCGCGATCGAACACGTACGCGTACTTGCCCGTCGGAGCGATCGTAATACCGTAAGGGTCGGTGCCGGCGTGAACGGCGAATTTTCCATCTCCTACCGCTTTCAATGTCCCGGTTGTGTCAATCTTGTAAGCGTAGACGTTACTGCCGACGACCGCGTATGCAAACGCGCTCGTAGGATCAATTGCAAATCCGGTTGGGCCGATTTCGCCGGGGTTGGTTAGCCTCAAGTGAGCGCGAATCGCAAGCGCTCCGGTTCTGGCGTCGATCGCGTAGACGTAGAGGCAGCACGAGCCGGTCACGTACAGGAACCTGCCGTTAGGTTCGACGGTCGCACTCGCAAACGCACCGGAGTCGTTGCTATTCTGACCTGCATCCAGCGGTGAGCCGGTGCGTTTGAGGGCCCCGCGCTCGTCGATCGAATAAACCGAGATGGAGTTGTCGAAAGTATTGAGGACGTAGGCGAAACGGCCCAAGGGTTCGACAGCAATGCCAGCGGTCCCGAAGTTCGACCGGGCGGCTGCAAACGGCGACCCTGGTACGCGTACCAACGCGCCGGTCGTCGTGTCGATCGAGAACGCGGTAACGCCTACCTCGGAGGTTACGTACGCGTATTTGCCCGTAGGGTCGACCACAATCCCATTGGGACCGGAAGAGTTGTAGTCCCCCACTGGAAAGGGCGAACCGGCCACCCGCGTCAACGCACCCGTTGTCGAATTAATTTTGTAGGCCGAAACACTGTTGGAGCTTTTGTTGACCACGTACGCAAAGCGTCCCCCGGGAGCCAGCGCGTCAGCACTTGGGTCTTTTCCGCTTGCGAACGGTGAACCAGGCGCGAGTGCAAGGGCCCCGGTTGCCGGGTCGACTTTATAGACGGAGACGCTATTCGAGCCGCGGACGTCGCCGACCACTGAGAAATAAGGGACAATGAGCACGAACGGCGCGTGACGCACGATCGGTGCGGCACTGCCGTTACCGTTGCAGCCAACCAGTACGATCGCGAGGGCGCCCAGCGTTGCCGGGAGATTCCTCATGGCAGATTCTCTCCTTGACAAGGATTGTAAAAACCTCCGCAGCCACCTGGCGTTGATATTTCTATTGACGCAGTTTTACGTCGCGCGTGATCGAAGATGGCGACCCATTCTTGGGTGCATTATTGATCTCTTCGTGATAGTCGAGCACAAGGCCCGCACTTGCATCGCAGTGCCCCATCGCACGAATGGTTTGCACCATGTATTGGTTCTCAAGATCGCCTTTCATTGTTACGATTCGCGCCCCAGTCGTAGCGAAGGTGAAGGTACGCTGGTCGCCGAGCGAATCTGGCATCATCTCGTGCCAAGTCGCACCGCGCGGGCGCATCGCGCATCCTTTTGCGAATGCGTTAAAGTAGGGGAAATGGTTCATCACTTGTCCCCCCACGTTATTGAGGTTTACTTCCGCCAAGTTAACGAGTCTACCACCCGCACCCGTCGTCGGCTGCAGCCTTGGATCGTATTGCGGGATAATTTCGCCATCCTGATCAAGTGTTGCGATAAAATCGCTGGACGCGTTCCGCAAGGAGGCTGGTGCATTGGCGGACGCGGTGTCGACCAGGCTTGCCTTCACGTGCGCGCTTCCGTCGGGTGCGATCTCCTCGATGGTCATCGTGAGGACGAAACTCTGTGGCTTATTTTGCGCCGCTTCCAATTTCGCGCTATTCTCGGATGACATGCCGACGGGTATGCTCGGAGTACTGCGAATGGACTCGTTGAAGTCGTAGACGATCGCCTGTCCAACCGTTCGAGTGGCTCCGAACGCAGCGGAGGAAGCGAGGAACAAAAACCCAGTCGTCAGAGCGATGAATTTCCTAGATCTGTCGGCGACTGGAACCCCGCTAGGCATCTGCAGTCCACGCCAAATCATCGAAGGCCGGGCCACCGGAGACACCATGGCAGAAAGAGAGCGCCACAACAAGGCGTGTAGATTTCTCACGCGTCGAAACGGTCCCGCCGAAGAAGCTGGCGGCCGAGGGTCTCGATCAGCCAACCCTCGACTTCATCGAAGCTCCAGCCATAAGTCCCGGCGAGGCTGCGGTACACGCCCTGTTCGGTGAGAGCCGAAAGAATCGCCGTTGCCCGAGCGGGGGCGAGTGCCTCTCGCAAACCGCCGAGACCCACAATCCGGTTGACCGTAGCTTCAGCACCAGCTCGGTGACGGGCCATCCCTGCCTGGTATGCCGCGGCCATTTCTGGTTCCGTTCCCGCAGCCGAGGCGAGCGCCGCGATTACGTCGCCACACCGTTCAGCCAGCGTTCGCGTGATGCCGACCTGCCGGCGCAGGACGTCGGAAGGATCCTTGCTGGTTATCAGTTCGGCCGCCTGCTTGGGGATGTCGGCCCGCTCGTCGATCCGGTCTAGCAAAAGACGCAGCAGCAGCGGCTTCGCTCCGATACTGGCATAGACGGTGGCCAAGGCAACACCGGCCCGTTCGGCGATGTCGGCGACCGAGGTTGCGCCGTACCCGCGGCTCGTGAACAGAGCCAGGGCGGCATCCAGGATCACCTGCCGGGTCTCTTCCGCTTGCACTTGTCGCCTCGACGGGTTTGACATGGCGGCAGAGTTCGTGTAGATTAGCTGGAAGTCATGTCTAATGATTAGACTGCTCATCTATCAGAAGGAGCCCGTATGCAAACCAGTTTTCAGCAACCCCACGTCTTCGCCTTAGCGGCGTTGACAGCGTTGGCGGCCTGCTCGTCGCCGGTAGGCTCCTCGCTTTATCCTTCTGCTTCTGACGGCGCCTCGGGCGGGAGCGCGTGGTTGCAAGCGTCTGTAAAAATTACCGCATACACCGTGCCAACCAAAGCCGTCGACCCGTATGACATAGCGCTGGGAAGCGCGGGTAATCTTTACGCCACCCAGCCCGTGCTGAATCAAGGAGCCGGATCGACGACGTACCTTTGGCAGATCTCCGAACAAGGTCACTTTACAAAGATTGAGCCGCCCACGGGTCTAACGGGGCCGGTCGGTATCACCCACGGGCGCAACGACACCGTTTACTTCGGCCTCCAGCAGAACGGAGAGAAGTTCGGAAGCTTCAGCGGCGGCAAATTAGACATCAAGAAACTCGTCGGACCGCCTGTAAACGCGATCTATTTTTTGACACAAGACAAAGATGGTTCGATCTGGTTTAGCGATCCAGGCGACTACAAGGTCGGTCACATCGTCGGGAGTCAGTACAAAGTCTTCTCTGCGCCCACGAAGTATTGCTCACCGTATGGCATCACGATCGGTTCCGACAACAACGTTTGGGTAGCGGAACAGTGTGCCACTGAAACCGGCAGGCTAGGCCGTATCACCCCGGCGGGCGCCTGGAAAGAGTTTACGCTGCCCACGAAATCGGAACAGCCGTACGGCATCGCAGCCGGGCCAGATCGTAACCTCTGGTACACCGGCGAATCGATCAATGCGATCGGGCGCGCAACGACTGGTGGAAAGATCACCGAGTTCTCTCTCAGCAGCATCGGCATGCACTTCGGTTCGCCCACGTTCATCGCCGTCGGGAACGATCGAGCCCTATGGTTTACCGTGCAACAGGCGAACGAAATCGGCAGAATAACGACCGGCGGCTCGGCAGCGGAATATGCGATTCCGGGATGTGGCAGCCAGTGCTCGGTCGCGCCTGGCGGAATCACCGCCGGAATCGGCCGTGCGATCTGGTTCACGAATACCATCGGCAACCAGGTAGACAAACTCACTTACTAGCCTAGACGGCCGGAAGGAATTTCAATGCACAAGATCATTTCGAGTGACCGGTCAAAGCTCCAGAGACTGGTCGAGATGCTGGAGGACGCGTGGAACGCAGGCGACAGTAGCGCGTTCGCCACAGGTTTCGCCGAAGACGCAGATTTCGTGAACGTCTACGGAATGCACGGGCGCGGAAGGACGGCGATCGCCGCCGGGCACCATTTCATCTTCACGACGATTTACAGGGAAAGCAAAGTCGAGTACCGCGTCGTTTCCATGCGGATGCTCGCGTCAGATGTCGCCGTAGTTCACGTATCCGCGAAGCTGAACGTGCCCGTCGGTCCAATGGCGGGCACGCACGAAGCGCTCTGGAGCGGCGTCGCAACGCTCTGCGGTGGCGCGTGGAAGTTCGCGGCATTCCACAACACCTTTGTGAAAGATCCCCCGAACCCAACCAGCCACTCTGGACTTGGCAAGGCCACAGACGCGCCATCTACGGAGCAGTCGCCGGCACGACGCGTCGGACAGCCATCCGATGACAGCGTCACGGCGCCTCCGCGTTCGACCAGCAGTAACGTGTAGTACTCGACGTATGTGCTACGGACCGTAGAGCGTAAATGTCTACGGCTTTGACAACAGGTCGGGCTTCCCAGTCGCTAAATCGACGGGGAATGAAACGTGCTCCTGCACTACCAGCCACTTGCCGTTAGTCTTGCGGTAAACGTCCGTTTCGCGGGTGAGCAACCTCACTTGCGAGCCATCCTTCTTGGTAAACACTACGTCCTCGATGCGATGGCTGTAAGCGACCGGACCCGCAACGGTGATATTCAACTCCTCGATCTTGTCCGTGATCGGTCCCGGAAAAAGGGCAAAAAGACCTTCCCAATCCTTCCGGTACGCTGCCGCGCCGACGTACTCGCGAGGCGGCACCGCATCGAACACAAACAGTTCGTCACCCGGCACGTAGACTGCCATGATCGCATCAACGTTCCGAGCTTCGAAGGCCTTTCGATAGGCCTCGACCTGAGCTTGAATAGCGGCTTTGTCGCTCGCTGCGGCACTCGCGCCGAAGGTGGCGATCAAGCAGAACAAAGCCCCCATGCGAAGAGTAATGGTCCTCATGAGACGATCCTCCTAGCGCCGATTATACACCCACTCGCATGTTTTCTGAGCTACCCCACCCGACCTAGGGACAGCGCCGTCACATCTTGCGGGCATCACACGTTACGGTGGTCGTGTTTGCCCCCATGGTTTTTGCGGCGGCAACCGCAACGTTGAACATTCCGTCGGGGCCGTCCGGCGACGCGTTCTATACTCCGCCGAGACCGCTGCCGTCGGCGAACGAGGGATCGATCGTGTGGGCACAGCCGTTTAGCGGCGGCTCAGCATTGCCGTCGGCCTCGAAGAATTACCGAATGCTCTACGAGACGCTTTCATCAAACGGTGTCCTCGTAGCGATCTCGGGTTCGCTCGCAATTCCTAACGGCGCCGCGCCGCCGCGCGGGTGGCCGGTGATCAGCTACGCACACGCCACCGTTGGAAACGCGCCGGAGTGCGCGCCGTCGCGACGGCCGAGGCCCAACGCCGAGCAGCGAATGCTGGACGAGTTCGTTCAGCGCGGCTATGCGGTTGCGCAGACCGATTACGAAGGGAACGGCACGCCCGGGATCCATCCGTACATGGTCGCCGCGACCCTCGCGCGAGATGTTACCGACATCGTCATTTCGTCGCGCGAACTCGATCCGCAGATTGGCCGTCGCTGGGTCACCATGGGACACTCCGAAGGCGGCACCGTAGCGCTCGCGACCGCGGCGATCGGTCAGCGACTGGCGCCGAGCCTGAACCTGCTCGGGGCCGTCGCGTATGCACCCGTTGTGAACCCCGAAGCAACCTTGGCTTACGAACTCCACAGCGACTCGCCGAGCGGCGCTCTCGCGATTGTGGCGCTCTTGATCGAAGGCTTCGCGACGGTCGATCCCCGGGTTGTGCCGTCGCAAATCTTGGAACCGCAGTTTTTGCCGCTCTTGACGGAATTGCAGCAGTACTGCATTGACGATCTCATGGAGCACTCCGCTTGGTCGTCTGCGATTCCCGCCACGGTCTTTCGGCCGGAAGGTCAAGACACGGTAGAAGCGCTTTACGCGGATCTACGGCAAAACGATGCAACATATTTCTCGATTTCGGTGCCGACGCTGATTTTGAACGGCGTCTCCGATATGATGGTCAGCTCGGAGCGTACAATGACCGTCGCGGATCGCTTTCGACGAAACGGCACACCGGTGACTTTCAAGGCATATCCCGGGGCGACGCACGATTCGGTCTTGGCCGCCAGCGTGCAGGACGTCGCGCCGTGGCTCGCGCAGCGATTCGCCTATTTCGGCGTTCACTAACATGGCCTAGGGGAGCGCTACGCGGTCCTGCCGTCCGGGGGAGGTGTTTCGTTGCCTGTGGCGATTTTTAAACAACGGCCCCGTCGCGCCCGTAGATGGCGCGTCTGCTCGTAGGAGCACTGGAGGAGCGTCGATGCAACCCAATACTAGTGGGGCGATTTCAACCTACGCAAGAGTAGCCGGCTGGCTCTATCTCTTCATCATCGTCGTTGGATTCTACGTCGAGATGTTCGTGCGTAGCAGAATCATAGTCGACGGCAACGCCGCTGCCACGGCCCACAACATGTCTGCCTTGGAATCGCTTTGGCGACTTGGATTTGGAGGCGAGATCACGATGTGGATCTTTTCCATATTCATCATGGGCGTCTTCTACGTGCTGCTGCGGCCAGTCAATGGAACGTTGGCATTGATCGCACTGCTCTTCAACATCATGGATACCGCCATTGAGACACTCAATGCGACGATTTCCAACTTTGCGGCGCTCTTTTTGTCGAACGGCGCTGGCGCACTGAAGGCTTTCGACCAACAGCAGCTTGCGGCTCTGACGGCACTGGCCCTGCGCTTGCACGAATACGGTTTCGCTGCGGGACTGCTGTTCTTCGGATTCGTCCTAATGTTGAATGGCTACCTGATGATGCGGTCGACGTTCTTTCCGCGATGGCTCGGCCTCCTCGCGATGATCGGCGGAATCGCGTACATCATCAACAGCTACAGCGTTTTCCTGGCACCGATAGTGGAAGACGCGATCTTCCCGTACATTCTTCTTCCGGCATTGGTTGCGGAGTTGTCGATCAGCCTCTGGTTGATCGTCAAAGGTGTCGATGTCGCACGATGGAATGCGACGCGACCGGTCGTCGTGTGATCTCGATCCGGCCAAGCAGGCTCGGTATAGTTGAAGCCATCGATCGATTCGTCGAGGGCAACCTGAGGCTGCCCTCTTTCATGGACGATTTTTCAGCAGCCGCCCTTCATACCGAACACCAGCACACCTGAGTCGATCTCTTCCCCGCCGTACACACCATCGTAGAATCCCTTGCCGATGTTGCCGTTGGCGGCGGAAGCCGCGAACACCAAGCCTTCGTTCTGACCGCTTGCTCCTTGTGATTGGATGGTGGTTACGAGGTCACCATCGATGAGCTGGAATGTGCCGAAAGTGAATTTTACGCCGTTAAAGACGAGCGACGCCTGACCGCTATGCGGCCATCCAAGGCTGCCGTTGTCCATCAACGTTAGGCAGCCCGTGCCGTTGGCCCCACGCGAGTGCGTCACGGTGACGGGCCAGTTGCCGGTGTAGCTCTGCCCGGCGGGGCTGAAGATTCGCGCCATGGCGGGCCTGAAACCTCGCGCCATGGCGGCATTGGCCGGGACGATGAGAGCCGTCGCGACGGCGATAGTAATTAAGGTCCGCGGAAATCGCAAGATGGTTCTCCTTGAATCGAAGTGTAACAATGCGGCCGAGTGTGAACGAGCGTGATGAAAAAACCCTGAAGGCAAACGACGCGACCAACACGCGCCGATTGAAACCCAGCGGCGGCGCATCCGCGACGTCGTCGCCTCTCGCGTCTTACACTTTTTTCATATCGAACCGGTAGACTCCGGCAAAACACACACTGTCGGAGGATTCATGTCTAAGAAATTTAGTGCCGTCTCTATTACTTTTGTCGCTCTCGCGCTCGCTGCGTGCGGAGCGGGCGGCGTCGGCACCGGTAACACTGCACAAATGAACGCCACAACGTACTCCCTTCCTGCGGTCGACTCGGATTTGGCAATGACTGCTACCGTTCCGAAAGACACCATCGGCGAAGAGCTTCCCGCAGAGGGCGTCGGATCGATCAAGTCGTCGGTATGGAAGGCGACGCTGGGCGGATTCACGCAAATGCAACGCTCGCAGTCGCTCGCATTCCCGCCCGGGACGAAGATTACGATTCGCAACCTGTCCTCGAGCATCACGCACACACTCAACGTGATCAAAGTGATCTCCGGACCACCGGCCGTCTTTCCGCCAAACCCGGTTCTCTCGATACCGGCGAAAGGCCACGGCAAACTCGAAGCCGGATTTGCGAGCGGCCCAATTAGCCCCGGCAAGTCGGTGACCGTTACGCTGGTGAAGGCCGGCACCTACTTGGTTGGCTGCGCATTCCACTACGGTGTAGGGATGCGCGACGTGCTTGTTGTTAAAGCCGGCGCGACGCCCGGGCCCCAAGCAACTCCACCAACTCCCTAAGCATCACTTAAAAGGAGACCCCAGATGAAACGACCCCATCACATTGGAGCCGTCTGCATAGCCATGGCGCTTGCAGCGTGCTCCGGCGCGCAGAGCGGTTCAATAGCGAACCCCGTTCCGGCGGTGGGCGCACCGCAGACCTCTTCCATCGCCGGCGCGCACAAGGCAACGGCCTCACTCATTCTTGTCGCAAACGAAAACACCGGCTTGGGCGGCACGATTCGAGAGTATGCCGAAAGCGCCAACGGAAACGTTGCGCCGAGCACCGTCATCAGTCACATTAATGGACCCTACGCCATCGCCTTCAGTTCAACAGAAGGCATCGGCATTGCAAACGGCAACATCGCGTCGGGCGGCCAGGCCGGTGCCGAAACGTTCGGGCTGGCCGGCGATTTCTTGACCGGGATCTCGTGCTTCCCCAAACCCAGTCAGACGAATGCCGCGGCGTTCGATAGGAAGGGCCAGCTCTTCGTCTCCGCGTTCTTACCAGAGGGCGGCCGCGCCGTCGAAGTATTCGCGCCTGGAGCAAACGGCTGCGTTAAACCAAAGCGTACCATCTCCGACGAGGGCGGTCTGGCCATCGACAGCAACAACCTTCTATACGTGGCGAATTCGAAGACGGCAACGATCGATATCTTTCCGGCGGGATCCTCCACCATGCAGGCGCAGATCGGCGGAAGCAACACCGGCCTGGTAGCTCCCGGCGCGGTCGCGGTCGACGCTTTGCTCAACGTCTACGTCTTCGATACTACGACTGCTACGATCAGCGAGTTCGCCGCCGGAGCGCATGGCAACGTCGCGCCGATCCGCACCATTTCCGGTTCGAACACCGGACTGAGCGGAGGGAACGGTTTCAGCTTTGGGCTAGCGGTCAGCAAGGCGAGCGGTAAGATATTCGTCTCTAACCCGGGCTCGAACGCGATCCTTGGCTTTGCAGCGACTGCAAGCGGCAACGTTGCGCCGATCCAAACGATCGCCGGCAGCGCCACGGGGCTTGCCGACCCGCTGGGCCTTGTGGTAACGGAGTAACGTTTTACGGCATAGCCTAACCACTCCAACAGAACAATGCGAGGTGCGACCGCCTCGCTCTCCCCGCACACGGCTTCGCGATCGCGAGGCCGTCCGTGCTTTGCCGTCTTGCTCCCGTACGAAACTGACCGTCGGCACTCGCAAGCAATCGACGGCGGCAAACGTAGCGGCTGCAGGGATTGGCTCGGCCGCCTCTTGGCAACCGACCAGCGCGGCATGCCTCGCGATCAGGAGTCACCATCTGATAGGTTGGCTGTGCTTAAGCGACTCGTTGACGACAAGCACGGGGATCTCGGCTCGACCGGATGCTGCGCTCAGCTGGTGATGATTAGCCATTGCCGGCGAGGGCCGAGCCTGCATAGTCGCCCGGCGAGCGCGGCAACGATTGGCCTCACACTGTTCGTAGTCTCCACGCCATCGCCGACCAAGTAACGCCGGCGAAGATAAAGTTCACGCCCACGGCAAAGCCGATGAACCACACACCGGAGAAAGGCCACGAAGCCCACAGTAATACGCCCAACACGAACGTGACCAGTGCGCTAAACGCGACCCATCCGTAGTGCGGAAACTGTAACCAGAGCGCCGCAGCGAACCGAAATATCCCGCCGAATACGAGCAGCACCGAGAGCAAGAGCGTGAGGGTTAGGGCCCCTACTCCGGGATGCTGGAGCAGCATCCAACCGACAATAACGTCGAGAATGCCCACGAGAAGGAACAGAATTACATGCCCGGCGCCGCGCGAAATGAAAGCGCCGAAGATTTGCGCGATGCCAGCGATGAGTAAGGCGACGCCAAGCACTATCACGGACGCGAGCGTCGCCGCCATTCCGTTCATAATCGCGTAAACGCCGACAATAATGAGGGAAATCCCGAGCGCCAGATACCAGCCCCACATCTTGTGAGCCTGTTGGATGGAGCCGGCGACGTCAGCGGCAATTGATCTCATGATTTGCTCCTTTCATGACTGGATGGCTAATGGGCTCGTCCTCTTATGCTACCACCAGCGAGGACCGGGATAAAGTGACTGAGACTCTCACCCGCATTATCCGCTTACATTCCGGCTCGCGCCGTTGCGGTATCTTAGAAGTCGGCTCATCAGGAGCGCTAAGCCCCCATAGCCGGCGATCAAAATCGGCAGCGTCGCATCCCCAAATCGCCAAGCTATGCCCAGGCCTTCGCCGAGCCAAAACGTCCCGAACGAGACGAGCATGACGCCAACGACGAACTTTAACGCGTTTTCCGGCATGCGTCCGAGAGGCTGGCGCACCAGGACCGCGGCGATCGCCACCAGGATGAAGGCGGCCAGCGCGCCGGCTGCCGCGACCTCGAGCGCGTCGCTCGATGCCGAGCCGACCGTCACGACGATGATCGCGACTTCGAGCCCCTCGAGAAAAACGCCGTTGAAAGCGGCGGCGAGCCCCGCGCGCTGTTCTGGGGTCTTGCGCAACGTTACGAGCTGACGCTCGAAGGCCGTATTCTCGTCGCGTAGCGGGATCCGACCCGCGTATCGCATGACGGCCTTGCGCAGCCAGCCGTAACCGAACCAGAGCAGAAAGACGCCCACAGCGATCCGGATGACTCTGATTGGGACGAAGTGCAAGATCGCCGGGCCGCCGATTCCGACCATCGCAACGAGAGCAACACTCGCGTAGGCGGCGCCGGTGAGTGCGATTCGCCAGCCTTGGGCGTAGCCGACCGCAAGAACGATCGTTACCGCTTCGATCGCCTCAACGGCACTTGCGAGGAACGCGGTGACAGCGACCGCCCAGAGATGCACGCGATGTAGGTACCTCCGAGTGGCGGTTTAGACTTCCCGCTTTTCCTGACCCCCACCCCGCGCCCTCGAAATCGAAGAGGAAATGGCGGAAATCCAGGAGCCCGTCGAACACGCCCTAGCATGAACGTACGCGGATGGGTGATCGCCGCCGTCGTCTTCGCCGGGGCCCTCCTTGTATGGAACGTTTTGGCGGGGTCGCTGTCGGCGCTGCTGCTGCTCTTCATGGCCGTGCTGCTTTCGGCCGGTCTGCGGCCGATAGTCGACCGAATGCACAAACGGATGCCATTTGGAGCTGCAGTCGGCATCGCGTTCGGCGTCCTGATGATCGTCGTCGCGCTGATCGGATTCGTGCTCGTGCAGCCGCTGGGTGCCGAGCTTGTCAAGCTGATTCAAGCGATACCCAGCTACGCTTCGTCGCTGCAACATCAATTCGATGCCCTGCAGCGCTATCTTAAGAACGATCAAATGGCGCGCCAGCTCGCCTCGGTTTTGGCAAGCTCGGCGGGCACTGCCGTCAGCACGGTCGCTCCGCACATTCTCGGCGGCCCCAGGCTCGTTGCCACACTCATTGGCGATGCTCTGTTGATCGTCTTGCTCGCAATCGGGTGGATGCTCTCGGCTGACGAGCTCGAGCGATTCGTGCTCAGTCTGATCGCGCCCGGAATGCGTGGCGATTGGCAAGACACGTTTGCGGACATCGGCGCCCGGCTGAGTGCTTACGTGCAAGGCGTCGTGCTCAACGGCACGATCGTCGGGGTCGTGATGGGCGCTTCGCTCGCGCTGCTCGGCGTTCCATACGCGCTGCTTCTCGGCTTTATCGCTGCCATCTTCCAAGCGATCCCTCTGGTCGGGGCCGTACTTTCCGGCCCCATCATTCTCATCGTCGTCTTGGCGACGAGCGGCTGGGAGAAGATGCTGATCGCTTTAGCGATCTTCGTTGTCGTTCAGGTGATCGATCAGAACGTGCTCTCGCCCATCATCTTCGGCCAGTCGGTTCGGTTGAGTTTTCTTCTCATCATACTGGCTACCGTGATTGGCGGGACACTGCTCGGGATCACCGGTGCCTTCCTCGCGGTTCCGGCGGCGGCGGCGCTCCAAGTGCTGGTCGTGCGGATCGTCGCACCTGCGATCCGCCGCGCGAACGGTGCGGACTCGTAAAGCTAAGATATGGGATAGACCGTTTCTGCGTCGCGTTGCTTAGCCATTATTCGAACGCCGTGGATCACCAGTCGCTGAAAATGCTCCGTCGCAATGTGGGACTCAAGAGATGCTTTATCCCTGTATTCTTCCCACAACGCAAATACGTTTGGCTTTTCCTTGCTTCGGCCGATGTCAAAGCCGATCACGCCGTCCTCTTTGCGTGACTCGTCCCGCAGCTCGCGCAGGAAGCCCTCGGCTTTGTCCGCGTCTTCGGGAGCGAACGTGAAATGGATGGACTGAATGAGCACTATCTCTCCTTAGTGACCCACGTGACGTTGAGCGATTTTTTCGATATCTCCAAGGGTAATCGCCGATAAGTCGGCGCTCTCGACGGCGACGATGCGATCCGCGATGTCCTTGTGCTTCTGTTTCAGATAGTCTAGCAAGTACCGCACCGCGCTGCTTTTGCCGGTCGCGTCGCCGACGAGAAGGATCGAAGACGAGCCCTTGAGGCGCTGCGCGACACCGTCGTAGAACTCGTCGGCTTCGGGGACGCGCTGACCTCGGTAGTCCGCTTCTTTGCGGTGCTCGAGGTGACGAAGGAACCCATGTGGATCCTTGGGTTTGAGGTGCCCGCGCTCCTCGAGCCCGCCGGCCGCACTTGCAGCCTCGAAGAAACGCGCACCTTGATGATCGATGAGCAATACTCTCATTTAATGATAGTTCCGGGGCAAGTTAAGAGCAACCTCGGCTCATCTCGGTATAAAATCAGGCGCCCCCGTTAGCCTGTGCTATGATGAGTAGCCATGGATCGCGTTATTAACATCTGGTCCGACGTTATTTGACCGTTTTGCTACCTCGGCTCAGTTTGGGCCGAAGAAGCGGCGCGAGAATTGCAAGTTGATCTACGTTGGCTTCCCTTCGAGATTCATCCGGAGACGCCGCCCGAAGGGGCAGCGAAGCCGTTTCCTCCGGAGGCCTGGCCGCAGGTTCGAGCGATGCTCGAGCGTTTGGGTCGAGAGGTCGGACTTTCAATTGACCCGCCAAAACGGAACGTGAACTCGCGTTTGGCACTCGAGACGGCCGAGCTAGTGCGCGCCCAAAAGGGTGACGACGCAGCCGGCGCCTTCTATCACGACGTTTCGCGCGCATTCTTCGCCGAACACGCTGATATCTCGAAACCGGAGGTCATCATCGCGATCGCTGAACGCTTCGGCATCTCAGCTTCAGACGTGGAAGCCGCCTGGCGCGAGCGCCGGTTTTCTCCTGCGGTTGACGCGTTCATCGAAATGGCACACGCGGCCGGCGTTACCGGCGTTCCGGCCATGGGGTGGCCGCATCGACGCGCGATCGTCGGGATGATGCCGGCGGCCGATCTCGTGGTTAGACTTCGAAACGAGGCGCCACTCAATCCACAAATGCCTTCGCCGTGACTATCGCAGCCGCCATTGCAAGTTTGTGATCGTTGTTCCATGGCGGCCCGACGGCCTTGCGCAAACGGAGAAAGTGAGCGTCGAAGTTCTCGACGCGCAGCGCCTCGCTCGCTTCAGCCAACACCTTCTTAGGATCGTACCAGTGGACTGGCCAACCGCGCGCCTCCGCAGCGGAGGCAAGGGCCTTGCGGTACATCACCCAATCGGCGACGTTCCGTGCACGGTAGTCCTTGATTCGTTCGGGAATTGTAGGCGGAAGCTGCGGGCAGTTACGAAGGGCGACGCCGAGTATACGTGGCACGGCCATCGCGACGGTGTCCAGCGCAAGTACTGAGTACCTCTCGGCTGAAGCACGCACGCGCTCGACCAAAGCCACGGCCTCGTCCGGCGGGAGCCCCTGGCCTTCGTGGTGATGGGGAAGCGCCGGCAGGCTGTCGTCCACAAGTTCTACGCGGCGGCGGTCAAGGAGCGTCCCATCGGGCGCCACCGTCACCAGCACCGCCCAACCGCCGTGATCCGATACCCCGATGATGCCGCCGTTCTTCGATATGATGTTTCCTCGCATCTCGCGCGCCGCGTTCGTCAAACTGGGTTATCAGCACCTTGCTACAACCGGCCTCGGGCACGTAGAAGCCGAGTAGTCACAAAGCCGCTGGTATTAGAACCTGCTTTTCGGGACCGCTGCCTTTCTCCGCGGCGGTATAGGCGTCGATCGATTTGTCGAGCGGCCAGCTTTTCGTCTCGAACGGTTTGAGAGCCCCGCCTTCAAAGCCGGGCTTGATTGCGTCCATGATGGCGGCTATTTCTGTCCCCGCGAACTGCAGAGAATCGACCCCGATCAATCGTTGGCGGCCGTGATAGAAATCGATCAAATCGAACGATACGCGCCGGGTGCCGACGCTCGCCATGGCGATCTGGCGACCCAGCACGCGCAACGACTTGAGACACTGTTCGAACATCGGTCCCCCGACGGCGTCGAAGACGAGATCGACGCCGTAATTGCTTGTGGCAGCTTTGACTTCCGCGACCAGATCTTGCGTCTTCGCGTTGATGTAGACGTCGCATTCGCAGGGGCGTTCCACTATGTCGGCGCCAATGACGCGCGCGCCCTTCCAGTGCGCGATCTGCGTCACCGCGCGCCCGACCGCTCCCAGGGCGCCGGTAACGAGGATCGTCTCGCCGGCTTTCACGTCTCCCTCTTGCACGAGACCGTTCCACGCGACGACGAACGGAACGCCGACCGTGGCGGCTTCCTCCATAGAGAGATGCGGCGGCTTGTCTGAAAGCCAGGCGGACGGGATGACGACGAATTCGGCGTGCGATCCGTCCCTCTGGACGCCGAAGCCGGCGCCGCTTCCCCAAACCTCGCGCCCTTTGTCGTCGCCGGCGACGACCGTGCCGGCATAGTCGCGTCCCGGCGTGCGCGGCAACGGCGTTTTGAAGGCACCAGCGACGTTCTTGACGTCGCTTGGATTGACGGCCGCGGCGTGGATCTGCACGAGCGATTCACCCTGCGCGGGCTGCGGCTTTTCGAGTTGCTCGATCGAGAGCACTGACGGCGGGCCGTACTGCGCGAATCGCAGCGCTTTCATCGACTCCATCTAGCCGTCAGCCTGCGCCCCCGATGAGGACGCCGGTAAAGAAGACGAGCACACCGCCGACGACGACTTGAAATGCCGCGCGCAGGAGCGGCGTATCCATGTAGCGGTTGCGAATGAACGAAATCGCCGCCAACTCGATTGCGACGACGATCATCGCGAGCACGAGCGCGGTGCGGAATTCGGGAATGATGAAAGGCAGAGTATGCCCTAGGCCGCCGAGCGTCGTCATCGCGCCCGTGACGATGCCGCGGAGCACGGGGCTGCCGCGTCCAGTGAGGCTGCCATCGTCGCTCGCCGCTTCGGCAAACGCCATCGAAATGCCGGCACCGATCGATGCCGCGAGCCCGACGAGGAGCGCGTCGTGGGATTTGTGCGTCGCGAGCGCCGCCGCGAAGATGGGCGCGAGCGTCGAGACCGATCCATCCATCAGCCCGGCGAGCCCGGGTTGAACGATTTGCAACAGGAAGAGTTTCCGCTGCGTCTTCTCTTCTTCTTCGCGAGCCTGGGGTGTCAAGTGCTCGTCGACGAGACTCTCGGCCTTCGACTCGTGCCGCCGTTCCTCGGCCGCGAGGTCGTCGAAGAGCTGGCGCAACGATGCATCCTTCGTTTGACGCGCGGCCCTGCGGTAAAAGCGCATGCTCTCCATCTCCATCGCTTCAACCTGCTCGCGGATCTTATCCAATCCGAACGGTCGGCCGACCCAAACCGAACTGCGCTTCATGAAGCCGCGCACGTCGGTGCGGCGAATCATCGGAATGAACTCGCCGAACCGCCTCTTATAGAGCTCGATCAGCCGGTGCCGATGGCCGCTTTCCTCTTTTGCCATCGATGCGAAGACCGCGGCGGTGTCGGGGTAGTTTGTTTGCAGAAAGTGCGCGTAATCATCATAGGTGCGCTCGTCTTCTTCTTCGAGCGCAATCGCGAGGGCGAGGACCTCCTGCTCGTTGAGCTCCGAGAAATTTCTCACGTTACTTAAACCTCGAAGGCGCGATAGAGTTTACGCTACGGATTCAGGAGCATCAGCGCGATGTTTGGCGAACGCTGCCGCCGCCTCCAGGGACCTCTTATCAATCGTCATGCGTCGCATCCCACGCGGATAGTGGTCACCGTGAGTCTCCGACAGCGATTTCTCGCAAATCACCGCTAAATACTCGAAATTGGCCCAGAGCCCACGGTCGCTAACTTCGCGTCTAATCACGATTATCGGTTCGAGCTGTTTCCACCACCCGAATACGACGCCGTCCCACAGATCGCATACGAGTGCCTGGTCGACAATGCCGAGCTTTACGAATGCCCCCATGGCTTCAAAGAAGTTCGCCACGTCGCGTACGGCGTCGATCTCAGGAGGGAAAATCCGGTCTCCCAACTTGTTTCGTTCGGCTGGATCTGCGAGGAGCTTGGGCACGTGTTCCGCGACAAAGCGCCGAGCCTGCCCGAATCTTTCGGATTCAAGCGTTTCACGCATCTCGGTAATTGCCGCGATCTGGTTGCTCGATCGCGTGTGACGCAGTTGAACGAGTGCGGCAATTGCCGTTGCCGCGATAACGACAAAAGTACCGAGCGACGCTACGGTACTCCACGCCTCCAGTGACATAGCCTTCCTCCCCGCTGCGAAGTAGCTCCTGAACGAGCTTTCAACCAAACTCTGTGCGCTTACGCCAGCGAGGAATCCTAGTTCCCATTAATTTTTAGGCGGTACGGCAGCGTCGTTTTCGATCAAGCCTTCGGATCGAAGATCCAACCAGAACGCATGCGGAATTCTCGTCTCGAGCGACGTGTAGTCCGCGAGCACCTGCTGCGGATTCGCGCAGCCGACCACCAATGCGACCGCGACGTCCGGCGCAATCGAAAACTGTAGTGCGGCCGTGCGAAGATCGACACCGTACCGCGCCGCAACCGCACGCAGCCGAGCGCGCTTCTCGATGGCCGCAACGGGAATCCTATAATTCTCTTTGCCATAATTGAAGCGCGCGCTGCCGCTGATGAAGCCGGCGTTGAGCGACGAGCCGACGACAAAGGCCATTCCGCGCTCGCGTGCCTTCGGAAAAACCTGGTGCAGCGCGTTCTCGTGATCGATCAACGAATATTGACGCGCCAGGAGACAGACGTTCGCGTCGGCAACGTCCATTAGCTTGAGGATCGGCTCGGGTGAGTTGACTCCAAGACCCCAGCCTTTGATCGTGCCTTCGTCGCGCATCCTGCTCAGTGCTGGGAACGCGCCGTTGCGCGCGATCTCAAATTGCTGTTCCCATGGCCCGGGCAGCCACGGATTGTCGGGTGAGAGATCGTGAACGAAGACGACGTCGAGGGCATCTACACCTAACCGCTGTAGGCTGTCTTCGATCGAGCGCTTGACGCCGTCGGCAGTGTAATCGTATCGGAGATTGTTCGGCGAAGGCGTGAACGGAAAGTACTCTTTCGCATTGTTGTCGCGCGACGCCGTAAGCAATTTACCGACCTTCGAGGATAGGACGTAGTCGCTGCGCGTTTGTTTGTGCAAAAAGGTGCCCAGACGCCGCTCTGCGAGTCCCAAACCGTACCATGGAGAGGTGTCGTAGTAGCGTACGCCGGCATTCCATGCGGCTTCGATTGTAGCGTACGCGACCTCATCGGTGACGTACGCGAACTCGTTGCCGAATGGCACGCCGCCGAGACCAAAGGGTTTTCCCTGGAACATTTCAAACGCGCTCATGCATACTCTTATCCCCGCGTAGCCCGGAGCCTAACGCCTCGGGCGGGCCGTTCGAGGGAAATTAAGCGAGCCCGATGCGCAGCGCGTCTTCACCGATACTGAACGTCGCCTTCTTTCGTACAACGTTGGTCCTCTTCAACCGTCACCAACTGTGCGGGTTGCCCCGACGGCACCGCTTCGCACCGCATGTAGCGATCGAAGCCCGGCGCGTTAAAAGCGAAAAGCAACGAGATGGGCGTCTTACCATTTGGTTGCACCGATACCCACGTATTTCTGGGGATGAAAACTATGGCGCCCGGACGCGCGTCCCCTACGAGAGAACCCACATGGACATGCGCGCTTCCCGAAACGATGTACAATAGTTCGTCTTCGTGCAGGTGCCGATGATAAGGAATTCCAGCCCCCACCGGTAAGGTCTCCGTACCGAACCAAAAATCCGGTGAACCCCCGTTTCGCCTGTCGACTTTAATGATAAAGTGGGTGAGTTTGTCTAGTTTCTGTTCGGCTGGAGATTCCGAGACGAGGGGGCGCCAAGTGCGGACTTCACCCTGATCTTGCTCAAGAATAAGCGGATGCTCTGTACGTGGGGCATTAGCAGCTCGCTCGCGTGCTGAGGGAGTGCCGCACGCAACCAAGCCAAGGGCGATGAGGACTACGCCGCTAAGTCGATGCATGTTCTTTCTCCTTTGAGTCGGTGCGCAGCCGGCCGCGTGGCCTAGTCCGATCTTGCTCGGAAAAAATCCGACATTTCCTGCGTTTGCGCGAGATGGCTCCCAGCGCGAAGCGGAGCCCTTCCGGCAACCCGCGAAAGTGCTGTGCCAAAAGGACCCGAATCTGATGTTTACGTCGACTAAGAGCGGATTGATTGCCGTCGTTCCCGTGCTGCTGATCGCGCTGAGCGCGTGCAGCAGATCGAACGGCGGGAACGCGAGCTTCGTCCCATCGCCTCACTTCGCAGCTATCCCCACAAATTCGAGGATCTCGATCGTTGGCCCAGGCAGCGACAACGCGCTCGACAAGCTCGTGGTAGCGTTCATGGTCGCGCAGCAAGTCCCCAACGCTCAGCTCGCGGTTTCCGTAAAAGGCAAGACGACGTTCTCACACGCCTACACCTATCGTGGACTAGCGGAGTCGACGACGACGCCGAGCACGATCATGCGGCTGGCGAGCAACACCAAGGCGTGGGTTGATGGGGCGCTCTACAACTTGATTAAGGCAAAGAAGGTCGACCCGAAGGCGAAAGTCTTCGCTTACTTGGGAATTACCAAGCCCCTTCCGCGCGGCGCCAAGGTCGACAAGCGCGTTTACGAGATTACTATCGAAGACATGATTTTGCACGAATCGGGATGGGACGATTCGAAGCCGCCCTACTACGACCCGACTTTTGCGATGCGTTCCATCGCTCAGGCCCTTAAGCTGAAGCGAGCCGTCAATCAGGTTGAGTACGTGCGATACCAGCTCGCGCAGGCGTTGCAAGAGCCCCCAGGCAAGGTCTATGCCTACTGCAATTTCTGCTATACGGTGCTCGGGATGGTGATCGCGAAGGCGTCGGGATTGACTTTCCCCGACTACGTTTTGAAAGATGTTGCCGGGCCAATGGGCGTCAAGAACGTGTTGATTTCGCCGACGGTGGGAAAGCGGCTTTCACACGAAGTCGCGAAATATTACTCGGCGTACAAAGGATTGTCCGCAGTATACGTTACCTCAGAGAAGCGCTACCCGTATCCATACAGCGGTGACGGTCTGGTGCTCGAAGTGGCCGGCGGCGCAGCGGCAATCGCCACCAATGCCGACTCGATGTTGGCGTTCATGAATGAGTATTTGATCTGGGGCGTCGGGACGCCGGAGCCTGGAGCCGATTGGGCGCGAGAAGGCTCGATGCCGGGGACGAATACATGGGCCGAGCAACTGCCCAACCGCAAGAACTATGCCTTCCTCGTCAATACGCGGCAGTACATCTATGGAAGCGATCCAACTGCATTCGAAACGCTGCAGAGCGAAATAGAAACGCATCTCGACCCCGCCCTAGAGAGATCTCAAGTCCGTCGATTTCTATTCCGCGCCCAGGCCCCGACTTGAAGCGGCAAAAATAAATGACCGCCGGCGCCGGTCGTTTCGCGCTCCAATCGTTCCGCAAACGTGCTGACGTCGAGCCTCGGAAGCAACTCGCGGATCTCGTTTTCGAAGAACGCGTACCCGAGCGAACCGGCGCCGTGGACCATGCGAAGGTCCGTACGCACGTCCGGTACGGAGAGCCCGGCTGCCGTAAACGCGTTCACCAATCGGAGGCCCATATCGGCATGCGCGCGCCCGCGGCGAAGCGCTTCGATCGACCAGCGCGCGAAACTTCGGTACAACGGCACGTCGGGCCACGCCGAAGTGTGCCCCCAGCGGACTGAATCGTAGTGCCACTCGTGAAAGACGATGCGGCCGCCGTCGTGCACCAGGTTTGCGGCAAGGCTGATCGCTCGCACCGGATCGCGCTCGTGCATTAGGAAGAATCGACCGACGACGGCATCGAGTGGCCGATCCACATCGATCCCCTCGAGCGATCCGGTTTGGAAGCTGACCCGATCGAAGCACTCCTCGGCGGCGCGCCGTCGCGCCAGGTCAACGACGCTGCAATCATCGTGCACGCCGACCACGCCGCCGGCGTCGCCAACCCGCTCGGCCACGAGCAGCGCGACGTCGGCCAGTCCGCGACCCAGCACGAGGACATGCATGCCGCGCGAGATGCCGGCGCACGCGAGCAGCTCTTCGGTCAGCGGTTGCGCAAAAGCCGCCTTGGCGGCACACGAACGATCGACTGTCATGGCTCCATTGTCCGCGACGGCGGCGGCGATTACCACGAAGAGACTAACATTTTGCCACGAAGCTGCGTACGGTGACAGAATCGCTCGCGGACGTCCTACGACTCTTCCGTTCGACCGTGCACATGTCGCAAGAGGCCCTGGCGGAGCGCTCGGGGCTCTCGACGCGCACCGTCAGCGATATCGAAACGGGCTCCGCTCGTACGCCGCGCCTCGTCACGATCATGCTGCTTGCTGAGGCGCTCGATCTATCGCCCGAAGATCGTTCGCGGCTTCAGGCTGCCGCACGCAAACCGGCGAACCTCCATTCGGAAGCCACGCTTTCCATCGCGTCCGTCGTGCAGGCCGCAGCGCTCGTCGGGAGGGATGCGGACGTCGCGCGCCTTTCCACGCTGCTCGCGCGCGAGGCCGTTCGGCTGGTCACGCTCGTGGGGCCGGCCGGCGTGGGGAAGACCAGCCTCGCGACGCGCGTCGCGGCCGAGCGTGGCAACACGTTCGAGCTCGGAGCGGCGCTGGCCGAGCTCGCTCCGATCGGCGAGCCGTCGCTGGTCCCCGCGGCCGTTGCGCGGGCATTGGGCATCCGAGAATCCGCCGACACGCCGGCCGGCGAAGCCGTCGTTGCGTACCTGCGCGGGCGCGGCTGCCTCCTGGTTCTGGATAATCTCGAGCATCTTATGCCCGTAGCGACGTGGCTCGGCGCGCTCATCGCTGCGTGTCCCAAGCTGATCGTGCTCGCGACCAGTCGCGAGCCGCTTCATCTTAAAACTGAGCACGTCTACGCGGTGCATCCACTCGAGAACTCGGCGGCGGTAACGCTATTCGTCCAGCGGGCGCAAATGGTAAAGCCCGACTTCGAGCTCACGGCATCCAACGCCGCGTCGGTCGAGACGATCGTCGATCATCTCGAGGGGCTGCCGCTTGCCATCGAACTCGCCGCGCCGCGCCTGTTGCTGCTTCCGCCGAAAGCGCTCGCTTCTCGGCTCGAACGCCGGCTGCCGCTGCTCGGCGATGGCGTCGTCGATCGCCCCGAGCGCCAGCAAACCATGCACGGAGCGATTGCATGGAGCTACGATTTGCTATCCGAAGACGAGCGGCGCGCGTTCCGGCGTCTCTCGGTGCTGCACGGCGGCGGCGATCTCGAAGCCGCACGGGCGGTCGTCGGCGAGGAGCCGGGTGAGCGTTCGATTTTGCTTCGACTCTCGCCGCTTGTTGATAAGAACATGCTGCTGCTCGCGGAAGACCCCCACGCCGAGCCGCGCGTGTCGATGCTCGAGATGCTGCGTGAATTTGCCAACGAGCGTCTCGTCGAAAGCGGCGAAGGGGCCGCGGCAGAGCGTCGTCATGCGGAGTACGTGCTCGCTTTCGCACAGGGTGCGGAGCGGGAGCTCTCCGGCGCCGCTCAGGGCCGTTGGCTCGCGCGCTTCGAACTCGAGCATGCGAATATCCGGGCCGCGCTGCAGTGGGCGGCTCTGGCCCACGAGACGGCGTTTGGTTTCCGCCTGATCGGGGCGGTTTGGAGATTTTGGTGGCTACACGGGCATCTGACCGAAGGTGTAGCATGGATACGCCGCTTTCTCGAAGCGCGAGGCGCTTCGCCGAGTGCGATCCCCGACGAACTGTACGGAAGAACGTTGCGCGCGCTCGTGGTGTTGCTTTCGGCATTGGGAAATTTCGACGAAGCGCTCGCGCCATGCGAGGAAGCCATTGCGCTTCAGCGCGACATCGGCGACGAGGCAAGCCTCGGCGCCTCGCTCACGTCACTCGGCATCATTCTGCAGTTTCGCGGCGAGTACGACCGCGCCGAGGAGGCGCACAGCGAGAGTCTCGGAATGCGCAAGCGGCGCGGCGACCGGCTCGGCATCGCGAGTTCCCTTTCGAATCTTGCGTCGATTGCATTTTCCAAAAACGATCTTGCGCGGGCAACGTCGCTGGGAGAAGAAAGCGTCGCGATCTACCGCGATCTGGGACACGAGTCCGGGTTGGCGCACGCGCTCATGAAAATCGGGCTCGTCGCCGCGAATGAACGACAGTACGATCGCGCGGAGGAACTATTCAACGAATGTCTCCGCATGCAGCGGTCGGTCGGCGACACCGGCAGCGTCCATTACTCTCTCGTCAATCTAGGCGCCGTCGCCCATAAGCGCGGCGATCATCTGCTGGCGCTGTCGCGCTATCACGAGGCACTCGACTTGCTCGACTTGATGCCGAACAAGTCTGCCGTCGCCAAGACGCTCGAGGACCTTTCGTATGCGATTGCTGCCGTCGGCGATCCGTCACGAGCGGCGCGCCTGCTCGGCGCAGCCCGCGTGTTGCGGCATACCATCGGCTATGCAATCTTTCCATCCGAGCGGGCGGACTACGAGGCCGAGTTGGGTAAAGTGCGAGCGATGCTGGGCGATGCGGCGTTCGACGTTCAGTGGCGGATTGGAACGAGCATCACGCTCGAACGCGCACTCGACGAGGCGCGCGCAGCGCGCGCCCCGTCGGTGCCGACCGGCTAGTGAAACGTACCGGCCGGGCTGGTAGCGACGCCGTAGACTTGAGCGCCGCCGGGTGTGAACGTATTGAGCTGCTTGCCGGCCGGGTAGCTGTACTCGACGACGCGCCCGTAGAAGCGGTCCGCAACGTAGAGCTGGTTGCCGGTCGAGTTGAGCGTGATGAATTCGGGGGTTCCACCGGTTGTGATTTGGCCGTTCGCCTGTCCTTGGGTGAAGATGTCGACGCCCGGAACGTACTGGTCGACGGCCAGCCACTGGAACGGCTTGCTTCCACCCGGCGATTGCGCGACGGCGATGCCGCCGGTCTGGCCAAAGGTGCTTCCGAACGATACGCAGGTGGGGTTCCCGGGATAACACGAGAGTGCGCCGCCGGTTGCGAAGCCGCTCCCGTTTAAGCTGAATTCGAGCGCGTAGATCGCGGTCTGACCCTGCTGCTTCGGGTTGAGCAGCGCTAAGCCGGAGATGACCTCGCCGCTCGCCGGGGCCGACCACGTGTAGGTCGGCGACGAGGAACCTACCGGGTAGAGCTGGATGAAGGGTGTCCCGCCCGAGAGCGGATCGTTCGCGACGTAGACGTTGCCGAAGCCGTCAACCTTGACATCGAAGGGACCGTTCAGACCGTTAGAAATGGTCGTCTTCGGATTGCCGGCGTTCGGCGCATAGACGGTGACGGTGTTCGAAAGATAGTTTGCGACGTAGAGGTTCCCTGACTCGTCGGTCGCCAACCCGTTGGGTCCTTGTACGCCGTTGGTGATCGTGCGGAGCGCCGGAGGATTCTGCGTTTTGGTAGCGGTGTTATAGACGAGAACGCGATTGTTCTCGTTGTCGCTCACAAAGAGCAACTGCTTAACCTTCTTGTGATGGGCATCCGGCTGGGCCGACCACTGGGTAGATCCGGGTGCTGAGGCCGTGGTCTTGGCATCCGCGAGGGAGGAAGCCGCGGCCGTGGGGAGCGCCGAGGTGGCCCCGCTACAGCCCGCGAGGGGCGCGGCGATGAGCGAGACGACGGCGAGGCCGGTGGCGGCGCGCAGGGCGAGGGCTCGATTTTGCATTTCCTGACATCCTTTGTGAAAGAAGTGTGGGGCTATGCATCGAGCCTATCCTCCGGCGAGGGGCGACACCACGAAGTTTCTAGACATTTCGCGCAATCGTGCGGTCCGGACGGCGCGTTGGTCCTAGTGGAGGGTGATGCCTGCGGGGCCGTTCAAGCCGGTGTTCGAGCCGCCGATCGTACGCGTCGGCGCAACATTACCGTTTGCGCTCGCGGAGTAGACGGTCACGGTGTAAGCGCTTTCGTTTGTGACGTACATGGCGGTACCTTTTACGGAAATGCCGAAGGGTTCGCTCAACCCAGTGTTCGAGCCGCTGATGGTTTGGATCGGCGCGGCGTTGCCATTTGCGTTCTTGGCGTAGACGGTCACGCTGTTGCCAAAGTTCGCGACGTAGATCTTTCCGGTTCCGTCCAAAGCGATGCCTTGGGGCTGGCTTAGCCCTGTGTTCGAGCCGGTAATGCTCTGGATCGGCGCGACGTTGCCGTTCGCGCCTGCGGCGTAGACCGTCACGCTGTTGCCGCTCGAGTTCGCGACGTAGGTCTTGCCGGTCCCACCTAACGCGATGCCGATGGGGTAGAAGAGGCCCGTGTTCGAGCCGCCGATGGTGCGTATCGGCGCGACGTCACCGTGCGCGCCGGCGGCGTAGACGGTCACGCTTTGTCCGTTATAGTTCGTGACATAGGCGTTCTTGCCGGAATCAAGACCGATGCAAAACGGATAGAAAAGGCCCGTGTTCGCGCCCGTGATGGTCCGCGTCGGCGCGACGTTGCCGTTCGCGCCTGCAGCGTAGACGGTCACGCTGCCGGTACTCTGCGAGCCGCCATTAGTGTTTACGACGTACGCAATTCGACCGGCGTCTAGGGCGATGCCGTAGGGGCCGTGCAGTGTCGTTTTCGAGCCGGCAATGGTGTGGAGCGGTTTGACGTTGCCTTTCGCGGTCTGCGGATAGACCGTCACAGTGGATCCGTAGAAGTTCGCAACATAGAGACAAGGCTTGCTCAGACACACAAACGCCATTTGGGAGGCCGACGCACTTCGGACCGATGCCGGCTGGGCCACCTGCGAAACGTTGGGAGTCGAGCCGCCTCCGCCGCACGCCGAGAGGCCGAATCCCACCGAGACGAGGGCCGCAGATGCTATCGCACGCCCGAAGAAACTAATCATTTTAGCGCCTCCTTGTTGAGGAAGATCAGATTCGCGGAGCCGGGAACGCGAAAGTGCTCGTCCGCTTTTAGCAGCGCGAATTAAGCCTTCTCGCGTCATGGTAGCACAGGCGCACGCAAAGGGCAAAACGGCACGTGCGGGTCTCTCCCCGGCGTTGAGAGTGCCACCACCAGGAGGCCGCTATGGCAGCGCCGCGGCCGTCGGCGCCCGCGGCGCTGCACTTAAATCGTAAAGGTCGCGACTTCGTTGGCGTCGCGCAGCGACGTCCACCACGTCGATCCGTCGTGGAGGAGGTAGCGCGCTTCCTCGGGCAGGCGCCGAATGGCCTCAAACTGCGGGCGATCTTGCGTGACATCGAGCACGCCGAAGCTTAGATTCTCAAACTCGTCATCGGCGGAGATCATGTAGAAGCGCCCATCGGGACCGAAAGCGAAACCGGCGCAGCGCGTCGGCAGAGCGACCTCACGGCGCACCGCGTAATCCGAATTCATCTCGAGAATGCGGCGATAGTGCATCTGGCCGAGGTAGATCGTAGAGTCTCGAGCGGTCATGAACGAACCGGTGAGATCCGGGCACGGCGTCTTACTGGCTAGATCGAACGCTCCGTCGCGCACCCGATAGAGATAACGGTCGTCGTCTTCGCCGTGCGCCACCACGACGCACATTTCGCCGCTGGCCTCGACCATGCCGTATGGGCGTCCGGGCGCCTGGATTTCGCTGCGTACCTGCAGGGTCTCCGGGTCCATAACGTACACACGGTCCGTCTCCCACGATCCCATCCAAAGGTTTCCATCGAAGATCGCCAATCCGAACGGGCGGTTTGCCGGCGCGGGCCGGCGGTTTAACTCTGACGTCGTCTGCATGTCCGATCAAAGGCACTTACGAGGCTAAGAGTTGCATCAGCACGTGAGGAAGAGCACGGTCGCGTGCCTGGGCGTGCGTGCTTTCACGGCGCGCATGGGTGCCCTGGGTGCAGTAGGAAGCCGTGATCGTGATTGTTGCCATCGGTGTACCAGCCGGCAACGTCGCCGCGCCCGTTGATCTTTGCGAGCGTGGTCCCCTGGCCGGATGCACGGCCCGCGTCCGGCTCGTCATGCGTCGTAAAGACACCGTCGCAGAAGATCATGCCGTGCGACACATTGTTGCCGTCGAGCCAACCACCGACGATCACGCCGGCGCTGTTGATCCCGTTGAGAAACGTTCCCAGCGACCCGTGGGGATCGCTCAAACGCATAAACCGCCCGTCGCTCAGCAGGTAGCCTTTGAAAATTTGTTTCAAAGGCTGCGTGTGGAGCACGATGTCGCCATGGTCGTTGATGCCGAATGCGTGCGTCCCTACGCCCCTTCCGTGCTCGGCATGCGGCGCATCGATCGTCGTGTAGGTATCGGCGTGCAGGACGAAACCGTGAACGCTGAAGTCCTCGTCGGCGTAGTCGCCGACGACGTCGCCTTCGTCGTTGATCCCGTCCGCCTGCGTGCCTTTTCCGCGACCTCGTCCAGCCTCAGGGTCGTTGACAGGCGTAAACTCACTATGCCGGAGAATGAAACTACGCGCCTCGTAGTCGCTGTTGATGTAGCGACCGGTGATGTCGCCCGCTACATTGATGTCGTAGAGCGTCGTTCCCTGTGGTCCGATCTGGCCCGGCTTGCCATGTCCGGCGCGTGGATTATCGATCGTCGTAAATTTGCCGTGGCGCCAAAAGAAGCCATGGCGTACCTTGCCGGCGTCGTCGTAGCTTCCAATGATGTCGCCTTGAGAATCTATGCCCCAGCCGCGGGTTCCGCGGACACCTTTGGGATCGTTGATATCGATAAACGTATCGCGGGCGGCCGCGGCAAGCCCGTTCGACACAATCGGCGCCGCAGGTCCAAACGGTACTCCGGCGCCGGTGCTGCCACAGCCACTCGATACAACGATAAACGCGAGCATCAGAGCCGTGCGGACAGATCTGGAATTCGACATTGCAATCCCTCCCGCATCAAACCCTCGCCCAGAATTATGAAGAACCGATAAAACTCGTCGGCGCTGTATCCCTTTGACAGGAGAATCGGCACGAAACGCGCCACTTCCGAGTGCCGCAATTCGTGCCAAGAATTTTCGTTTTCAGCCTTTCTTTAATGGATTGACCGATGCTACAGCAAAGTTAAATTTCTCTGGGCGAGTCGGCCAATGCGCGTACAGCATGTCGTGAGTCTCACGATCTTGGTTCCGATCGCCGGGTGCGGACGTGCGAGCCAAGGGCTCCCAACGGTTAACGCCGTTCAAGCGGGGTTCATCCGGGCGTTGGGCGGGGCGGACGCGATCGAGCGTCCGCAATCGATGACCATGAAGGGCTTCAATATCGTCTACGACTCGAACGGTAATCACACACGCATTCCGTTCGTCATTTACCTTGCCGATTTCAAGCGCTTGGAAATCGACAGCGTCTTCGGGAAGGGCGATTTCTCATCTGGATACGACGGCAATATAGCTTGGTCGCTCGCGCCCGGAGCGAAGGCGCAAATTCTTACCGGAACCGGCGCCGTTTCGATCCGGCGTGACGCCGACCTGTACTATTTCGCACACATTCCAAGCTACTTTCGGTCGATGAAGGTCGTCGGCGTAGAGTCTTTCTACGGCCATCGTTGCTATCGAATTCGAGGCATGACCCTCTGGGGCAACGTTAACAATCAGTACTACGACGCCGGCAGCGGATTGCTGGCTGGGTATCGCTTTCATCAGTGGGTCCGAGGTGCGCCTGAGAAAGCGGAGAGTGTGCAGCTCTTCTATGCTTACCGGCGGTTCGACCGGTTGCAGGTCGCCACTCGCGAAACGGACTACCGCGACGGCCGCCTCACTAGCCTTGTGAGCTACGAGTCGATTCGGTTAAACGATGTCAATCCACACGTTTTCGATCTGCCGCCTCCGGTTTTGGCTCTAGTCCGCAGCAAGACCCAGAAGCCCGGGCGGCGCGTCGAATAATTCGGCACGCCGCCTTTGCTAATTCTCCGCCGGTTTCGATCGCTACGCGGTCACGGCGAGATCGAAGCGATCGAGGTTCATGACCTTTTCCCACGCGGCGACGAAGTCGCGAACGAAGTGATCGCCCTCGACGGCGTAGACCTCGGCGATGGCGCGGAGCTGTGAGTTCGACCCGAAGACGAGATCGCAATTCG
The DNA here is from genome assembly GCA_963759245.1 of Vulcanimicrobiota bacterium. Lineage (GTDB taxonomy): Bacteria > Vulcanimicrobiota > Vulcanimicrobiia > Vulcanimicrobiales > Vulcanimicrobiaceae > Cybelea. The sequence continues at coordinate 2,297,109 of CAVWYN010000003.1, forward strand.
TGCCGGTCCAGGTGAGCTCACCGGTGCGCCGGTCGCGACCCTCGTAAGTGTAGTCTGCGCCCGCGGGCTGCCACTTCGTCGTCATGTCGAGCAGGTTCACGAAGAAGTCGTTCGTCAGCGCGCCGGGCCGCTTCGTCAACACTCCGTGCTTGGACTCTCCGGCGTTCGCGCCGAGGGCACGCAGGCCGCCGACGAGTGCGGTCATCTCGGGAGCCGTCAACGTAAGCAGTTGCGCGCGATCGACGAGCCGCTGCTCGGGCGAACGCGAGTGTGAATTACCGATGTAGTTGCGAAACCCGTCAGCGACCGGTTCGAGCACGGCGAAGGAATGAGCGTCGGTGTTCTCTTGCGTCGCATCCGTGCGCCCCGGCACGAAGCTCACCTTCACGTCACGACCGGCGCTCTTCGCCGCCTGCTCGATCGCCGCGCAGCCGCCCAGAACGATGACGTCGGCCAGCGAGACCTTCTTACCGCCGGATAGCGAAGCGTTGAAGTCCGCGTGAACTTTCTCCAAGGTCTGCAATACTTTCGCCAACTCCGCGGGCTGATTGACTGCCCAATCCTTCTGCGGCGCGAGGCCAATGCGCGCACCGTTCGCTCCGCCGCGCTTGTCGGTGCCGCGGAACGTCGACGCCGACGCCCACGCGGTCGTGACCAGCTGCGATACCGTGAGCCCGGACGCGAGGATGCGGCTCTTGAGCGCAGCGATGTCCCGCTCCTCGATCAGCGGATGGTCGACCGCTGGCAGCGGGTCTTGCCAAATCTGCTGCTGGGACGGAACCTCGGGGCCGAGATAGCGCGCGATGGGACCCATATCGCGGTGCGTCAGTTTGTACCACGCCTTGGCAAACGCGTCGGCGAACTCTTGCGGGTTCTCGTGGAAGCGCTTCGAGATCGGCGCGTAGATCGGGTCAACCTTCAACGAAAGGTCGGTCGTGAGCATCGTCGGCGCGTGCTTCTTCGCCGGATCGTGCGCGTCGGGAACGGTGCCCGCACCCACGCCGTCCTTGGGCTTCCATTGATACGCGCCCGCAGGGCTCTTCGTCAGCTCCCACTCGAAGTTGAAGAGGTTGTCGAAATACAGGTTGCTCCAGCGCGTGGGCGACTGCGTCCAGGCGCCCTCGAGGCCGCTCGTGATCGTAGCGTCGCCGTTGCCGCTGCCGAACGAATTGCGCCAACCCAGGTTCTGCTCTTCGATGCCGGCACCGGCCGGCGCGAAGCCGACGTACTGCTTCGGATCGGCGGCACCGTGCGTTTTACCGAACGTGTGCCCGCCGGCGATGAGCGCGACCGTCTCCTCATCGTTCATCGCCATGCGGCCGAAGGTCTCGCGAATGTCGATCGCCGCCGCGAGCGGGTCGGGCTTCCCGTTCGGGCCTTCCGGGTTCACGTAGATAAGACCCATCTGCACGGCCGCGAGCGGCCGTTCGAGATCGCGTTCGCCGGTGTAGCGCTTGTCGTCGAGCCACGTGTCTTCCGGACCCCAGTCGGTGATTTCGTCGGGTTCCCACGCGTCCACGCGACCGCCCGCGAATCCGAACGTCTTAAACCCCATCGATTCCAAGGCGCAGTTTCCGGCCAAAATCATGAGGTCGGCCCACGAGATCTTGCGGCCGTACTTCTGCTTGATCGGCCACAGCAAGTGGCGCGCTTTATCGAGGTTTGCGTTGTCCGGCCAGCTGTTGAGCGGCTCGAAGCGCTGCTGGCCCGAGCCCGCGCCGCCACGGCCGTCGCCGATACGGTACGTCCCCGCGGCGTGCCAGGCCATGCGAATGAAGAGCGGTCCGTAGTGACCGTAGTCGGCCGGCCACCACTCCTGCGACGCGGTCATCAGCGCGAAGATGTCCGCCTTGACCGCCTTGAGGTCGAGGCTCTTGAATTCACGCGCGTAGTTGAAATCTGCGCCCATCGGGTCGGAGAGCGCAGACGGCCGGTGGAGCACCGACACGTCCAACAACTCGGGGAACCAATCGATGCTCACTCGAGGCCGTAGGGGTACGTGTTTTACGGGACAGCCTTGGTCGGCTTCCGACAGCTCGACGATCGTGTTTTCCATCTGTGCTACTTCTCCGATCCAAAGGAAGGGTGGCGCTTGAAAGTGAATGTCATTCTCATCATGGCCAGAATACTGCCGCTTACGGACTCCGTCAATAGCTGAATAACATGCGGACATCCTTGCGGCCGTCGTTGCCGAAGAACTATCAGCTGATTTACAAAATCGTGCAAGACAGCGGGATCGGCCGTCATCTGACGTCGGCCGAGATTTACGCGAAGGCAACCAAGCGGCGACCCGGCATCGGGTTCTCGACGGTCTATCGGGGCCTCGAGCGCTTGCGCGACCTTGGTTTGGTGTCTGAACTGTACCTACCGGGCGCCGATGCCGCGACCTACGAGCCCTCGGGGCCGCGGCACGCTCACTTTCGCTGCCGCAAATGCGGCGAGATCGAAGATGTGCCCTACGCGGTTCCGCCGCGCACGCTCAAGGCGCTCGCGCAGCGGCACGGCTTCAAGGTCGAAAGCGAGCGCGTGACGTTCGAAGGCCGTTGCGTCGCTTGCAATAACAACTAAGCTTTGGTGTGAGCCGCAAGCCGCACCGCAAGGTACCTTTCTAGCCTAATCGCGTTGGCGCTCGAAGGCGCCGATGTCGCAGCCGCCGGAGTCCTCTCGGTCCGGTCGAGGCCGCCCGCGCTGATCGGTCGTCAGCAGCTTCCGCCCGCCGGTGCAGCCGCCTGGGTTGCCCGCGTCGATCGCCGCGCTGTCGGCGCGCAGCGCCATCGTCGGCGTCGGGCCGCCGTTCTCTTGCAATGGTCCCAGCTTCGCCTCTGTATTGTTGAGATCGCCGGAGCTTTTGAACTTGCACGTTCCGTCGCTGCTGAGATTGTATCCGCCGGACGTCATGACGCCCCGGCAATTCCCGCCGACGTTGTTGGCGACGATGCTGTTCTGCAGCGTCGCCGTCGTTCCGGCCCGGTTGAAAATGCCGCCGCCCACGTTGCCGCTCACCGTGGTGCTGTTCATCACGAGCGAACCCGTCAGCCCAATGTACTTGCCGTTGTGGACGGCGCCGCCGATCCCGCCCGGCGCGTTGTTGCCGGTGAACGTGCTGTTCGTGATCGTTAACAGGCCGTAGTTGCGGATCGCACCGCCCCGGCGCTCGCGCGCCACGTTTCCATAAAACGTGCTGTTGACGATCGTTAGGTTTCCGCCGCTGCAGATGGCGCCCCCTTCGTCCGCCGTGTTGTTGCTGATCGTGCTGTCGATGATCGTCAGTCCGCGACCGGGGGTCGGGCAGTTATAAATGGCTCCGCCGAACCCGACCGAGCCATGCCCTCTGCGCACGCTATTTCCGGTAATAACGCTGTTAGTGATCGTCAGCGACTCGGTGAAGCAGTTGTAGATAGCGCCGCCGTCGCCGATGCCTCCGGCATTACGCATCGTCATTCCCGAGAGCGTGACGACGGAGCGACGATGGGTGATGAGGAACACGCTAGCTAGGCGGCGCCCGTCGAGAATCGTGCTCGCCGGTCCCGCACCGATAATTCTGAGGCTGAACGGTATGCTGAGATTCTCGAAGTAGGTCGCCCGAGCGACCCTTATCGAGTCGCCCTTCGAGCTGAGCTCGATCGCGTGCCGAATCGTCTTGCAGGCATGCTGCGGCGACATGCAGTCGTTCTTGTTCCTGCCGTGCAGGCCGTCGACGTACCACGTCCGCGCCGTCGCCGGCGATAGCGACTCCCGGACCGCAATCGCGGGCCGCGCGGCGTTCGGAAGGGTCTGATCGGCCTGTCCGCACGCGGCGATTGTCGCCACTAAAATGATCCAAAGATATCGCATCCGCACGAATCCTCCGAGTGTCACGCTAGGTAAACCGCGTGAAGAATTCCTAAACGAAGCGCCCTTTGGCCGAACGTTGGCACTAATCGCGGCACTCCAAGGCGCGAGGGGCTTTCGGCATTTCGCAAGTAACAAATCGAAGTGAGTGAAATCCATCCTCGAGGCCCGACGTTGGTCGCTTTGTCGCGGCGCGCCTTCATCGGCTCATCGCTGGGAATCTCTGCGCTGGCGACTACACGCATGCCGGCGAGGGCGAGTTCGATCGTGCCCGTGCAGATCGATGCGGGGCGCGTTATTCGCACCATCGTGGGCCTCCGTCCTTATCGCTCCACCGGGTTCGTGCTTCGTGCCGAATCCTTCGGCCGGAAGGTCCTCGTGCACAACTACGGTCACGGCGGCGGCGGCTTCAGCCTCTCGTGGGGCTGCGCGACGCTAGCCGCCGATCTGGTCTCGGATCGACCGCCTACGCGAGCCGCCGTGCTGGGATGCGGCGTAATCGGGCTGACGACGGCGCGAATCCTGCAAAACCGCGGATGGCAGGCCACGATTTACGCCGCCGATCTTCCGCCGGCAACGACGTCTAACATCGCCGGCGCGCAGTGGACGCCGACGACCGTCTTCGGACGCGATGCGGCGACGCCTACCTTCCTCGAGACGTTTCGCAAAGCCGCACGCCTCGCGAATCGACAGTTTCAGCTGATGGTCGGGCCGACGTATGGCGTCCGATGGATCGACAACTATGCACTCAAACGCGACCCGCAGTCCAGCACGCCCGAGCTCGACTATGCAGCGCGGGTCGGATTCGCCGATCTCTATGCCGACGTCGAGACGGTCGACCCGGCCTCCGTGCCTTTCGTCGGTTTCAGAGAGATTCGCCGATTCAGCACGATGCTGATGGAGCCGAACACTTTTCTGCCCGCAGTCGAGCGCGACTTTCTCTTGCAGGGTGGGCGCATCGTCGTGCGCGCGTTCCGCTCGGCATCCGAGCTTGCGACGCTCGCCGAGCCGGTTATCTTCAACTGCACCGGCCTCGGATCGCGCGCGCTCTTCAGCGACACGACGCTCGAGCCCGTTCGCGGCCAGCTTACGATTCTCGAGCCGCAACCCGGTGTCGACTACACGTATTTGACCGGAGAACTCTATATGTTCCCACGAAACGACGGCGTCGTGCTCGGGGGAACGTTCGAGCGCGGGAACTGGTCGACGAGCGTCGATCTCGCGACGCAGGCACGCATCCTCGCGGGACACGAAGCGATCTTTACGAAGGCCTGACCCCTTCCGTGGGAATTTGGGTCAGGCGTGCGTGCCGAAGCGGAGGAGTCGCATACGTATACGCGCTACGATCCCAGTGTGAGGCGGTACCGCATGCGTCGTAAATTCCGCTCAAGAACCCGCGCAATAGCTCCTCGGGCTGCCGCGCTCGGCGCACTACGTCATACGGAAGGATCCACTCGCGAAGCTGCTCCGACCAGAGCGCACCGTCCGCGCCAATTGCGATCGCGCTGCATTGGTCGGGTTCGGGGTAGATGTAGCCGTAGAAGAACGGCTCGTTGGCGTCGTCGCCCGGATAGAGCCCGGCGTTCATCATCTCCGCGTCGAGGTCGTACTTGAAGAGATAGCCGCGATCGAGCGGCGGCGGCACGTGCTTTCCGCTGAAAAGCAGCAGCGCGAGATCGAATCCGCCCCACCACAACTGAATGCTCGCGCGGCCGAAGAAGTGCGCGCGCCAGCGATCGAAGACGGCCTGCGTCGAGCTCATGACGGTCAGCCACGCCAGGGCATCGTCGCGTTCCCACGCGGGCGGCCGGTCGTCGCGATCGAGCGGCGTGAGGTCGGCGATTTCCTGCGGGATTGGCGAGAGCGTCACGTCGACGTCGAGCGCCTTTAGCGCCGCACGCAACTCTTCGTACGTAGCGGCGATGCTAGGCAGCCCTGTCAACGCGACCTGACGCTCGCGCCCATCGCTCGATAGCAGCTCGATCCGCGGCTCGATGACGTCGAGCCGGACTTCGATGAGCCGCAGCCCCACCGGGATCGGGCTGGTCGTGAAGCCGCGCGGCGTCACGTAGAGCGCGGCAAAGAGAAAGTTCGGCTGGTGCGGCGCAAGCGCGAGACGGACCTTGCCCAACATTTGCGCGATGAGATGCAGCGTACGTTTCGTCGGAGCCCATCGCGCGGTTTCGAGCGGCGGCCAGGCGTTCATAAGTCCACCTTACGACGTTCCCGCTCCGAAGCAGCTTTCGGAGCATTCAAGGGCGGTTCGGTCGTTGAGTCAAAAGCGCTAGCCCGTGAAACTCCAGGTCGGCGTCATGGGATCGTCCGGCGGCTTTTTGACCCGCGCCGAATGCGGGTTGGCCCACCGTCTCGGCGCCTGCATTGCGCGGCACGGAGCCCTGATCGTTACGGGAGCCTGCCCTGGGCTTCCTCACTCGGCGGTGCTTGGGGCGCACGAGGCCGGCGGCGAGAGCCTAGGCATTTCGCCCGCGCATTCGCGTGAGGAGCACATCGAGCTCTACGAATCTCCGACCGAGCCTTACACCGCGATTGCATTCGCCGGAACCGGTCTGATGGGCCGCGAGGTCGAGAACATTCACAGCTCCGATTTCGTAGTCTTCGTCGGCGGACGCAGCGGCACGCTGGGCGAGTTTTGCATCGCGTACGATGAAGGCAAGCTGATCGGCGTCTTGCAGAACTCGGGCGGAATCTCCAATCACTTTGCCGAGATCGCCGCACTATTCAACAAAGAAACAGGTGCCGTCGTAATCGAGGACGACGATCCGGAGCGCTTAATCGATCGGTGCGCGGAGCGTTTTGCGGCGGATAGGCGTCCCAGCTCGGTGGCCTTCGACATCGTGCCGCGTGCCTGAGCTCACCTTCGTCGGCGCGGCGGGCACGGTGACCGGGAGCAAACACCTTGTCTCGATCGACGGCAAGAGCTTTTTCGTCGATTGCGGGCTCTTTCAGGGGCCGAGTGCGATCGAAGCGCTCAACCACGTGCCGCTCCCGATCCCTCCCGCGCAGCTCGATGGCATCGTCATCACCCACGGCCATCTCGATCACGTCGGCTATCTGCCGAAGATCGTTCGAGACGGGTACCGCGGGCCGATCTACTGCACGCCGCCGACGGCGGACGTTATCGAAATCGTGCTGGAAGACGCCGTTCACCTCCAGCGTCACGTGCACGAGCGCGGATTCCACAACGAGCGTTCGCACGGCTTGGCGCCGTTTTTCACCGAGGGCGACGTCCACGCCGCGCTTCGACAGCTCAAAACGGTCCCATTGGAGAGTGATTTCGACGTCGCTGGTGCGACGCTGCGGTATCACTATGCGGCCCATATCATCGGCGCCGCATTTGTCGAGATGCAGTGCGAGGGGAAGGGCACGATTTTTTCGGGTGACGTCGGGCGCTACGGCTCCGCGCTCCTCAACGATCCCGCACCGCTCAGCGCGGCCGACACCGTCGTTTGCGAGGCCACGTATGGGAACCGCATCCACCCGGCGGACACGCTCGACGAGCTGAGAAATACGCTACTCGCGGCGATCGAACGCGGTGGGCCGATCCTCATACCGACGTTCGCCGTCGAGCGGGCGCAAGATATGCTGGTTGCGATTGGCCGTCTTCAAGACGCTGAGCCCAAGATCGCACAACTCCCCGTTCACCTCGACAGCCCAATGGCAATCAAAGTCGACGCCGTCTTCGCGCGCTATCCGGAGGCGTACAAAGCGTCGCCAAATCCGCATGGCGTGCCGTTCGGCTGCCGTAACGTAACGCTGGACATTTCAGGCGAGCAATCGAAGGCTATCGACGATCTTCGCACGCCCGCGATCGTCATCGCTTCCAGCGGCATGGCGACCGGCGGGCGCATCCTGCACCACCTCCACCGCCATATCTCCAACCCGTCTGCCACGATACTCTTTCCGGGTTATCAAGTGCACGGAACGCTAGGACGTCTGATCATCGACGGAGTGAGCCCAGTCCGAATTTACGGTGACCAGTTGGTCGTTCGCGCGAATATCGTCCACCTCTCCGGGTTTAGCGCCCACGCCGATCAGAGTGAACTCCTGCGCTGGCTCAATCCGCTGAGCTCGAAAGGCGTGCGAGTCCACATCGTGCACGCCGAGCCGGGCAGCGCCGCCGCGTTCGCAGGTCTGCTCAACGAACGCGGCTTTACCGCGCGTGCCGCGGAACGTGGTACGACTGTTTCGCTCTGATGCGGCCCAAGCTTCCGCCTGCAAGGCTCACGGCAACCTGCCGGTGCCGCACTTCGTGCCAGATGCGATTCCGAACGGCTACTCTTTAGAGTTCCTTCACGATTGCGACATAGCGTCGAGTCGTGAAGTCACTGCTCGTCGTCTCGCTATGCTGTCTCGCGGCATGTTCCGCGAGGGGATCAGCGATCAATTCGTCGGTGCCATTTCTTCCGGCGTGGCACGACCGCGAAAGTGCGGTCCAATCGCTCCGGTCTTCTCCCGAAGGCTTTGCCCAATTCTATAAGGACGCTCGACCCGGAGGCTATCCGATCGGGCAGATCGTCCGAGGACCTGATGCCAACCTGTGGTTCGCGGACACGAGCTCGATCGGGCGGCTCACGCCCGACGGAAAACAGACGAAGTTCGCTCCGGACGCCGCCGGCGGAATCATCGCGAACGGCCCCACCAAAGCGCTTTGGTTCACGAGCTTCGACGCGTTAGGAAACCCGGCGATCAGCCGCATTACCACGGACGGCTCGATTAAGAATTTTCCTATCCCTTCCAAGCTCTTCGTCATCGCTCTTACCTCGGGACCCGACAACAACGAATGGTACGCCGACAACGGTCAAGACTCGGTTGGGAAGATTACGCCTACAGGAAATCTTACCGAGTATCAGCTCCCCGACGCACACACGCACAGGCCTGTCGCGATCGCCGGTGGTCCGGACGGCAACGTTTGGTTTGCTGCGGTAGATTTCTACGGGCAAACTCCTGAGGTGGGAAGAGTCACGCCCAACGGCGCGATAACGGAGTTTCCCCTCGCGTCGTGCACGCAGGACAGCGATAGTATCGCGCTCGGTTCCGACGGCAACCTCTGGACGTCGGCATATTGCTCGAGCGGCTACTCTATGGTCAGGGTGACGCCGTCGGGCGCGATCACGGCGTACCGCGTCGCGCATCCGGTCATTGAGATGACCACGGGGACCGATGGGGAGCTTTGGGGCAGCTTCGACAAGTACCTCATCGAATTCAACACGACGACGCACGCGCAAGCCGCGCCGGTTCAGACGCCGCCCATCCGGGGACACGCAACAAAGCCATGGGCTTTGGCCGCGACCGTCCGCGGCGACATGTGGGTAACCGTCAACACTTCCAATCGGTTGCCGTACATCGGCGTTTATCACACGCGCTGAACGCCTGACTTCTCATCGGCGATGCCTCGCCGGCGCCCGACTGCGGGTAGGCCAATAGGCTTGACGAAGGAATCTCTCGTTTGAGGAGGACGCGCAATGAGCATCGTTTCGCGCGGCTTTTCAGGACGGCGACGGCCGGCCGATCAGAAGTTGCCGCCCGGTCAGTACCTGACCACCGACTTTCCCGTGCTTTCGGCTGGACCGACGCCACGCATTCCGCTCGATCAGTGGGAGTTCGCGATTACGACGGAAACGGGCGCTTCGCGGCGCTGGGATTGGAAGGCGTTTCGGGCACTTCCCGTCGAGCAGGTCACCGTGGACCTGCATTGCGTAACGCGGTGGTCGAAGCTCGGCACGACGTGGGAAGGCGTCTCGCTCGACACGCTTCTCGACGGCGTCGCAACCACCGCCGGATATGCGCTCGCAGCGTCGTACGGCGACTATACGACGAACTTGCCCGTCGCCGATCTTCGTGACGGCAAAGCCTGGATCGCGTTTCGCTACAACGGCGAAGAGCTAGCGCCGGAACACGGGGGACCGGCGCGGTTGCTGGTGCCTCACCTCTACCTCTGGAAGAGCGCCAAGTGGATTCGCGGCATCACCCTCAGATCTAACGACCAGCCGGGGTTCTGGGAGAGTTTGGGTTATCACAACTACGGTGATCCGTGGCGAGAACAGCGGTATTGGGGCGATTAGACTGGCTCGTCGGGTCGGTCGCTGCGCTAAACGAAGAGACACCCGAGGCTCGCACCCTCGTCTTCAACGTGCCGAGCTGGCCGGGACACGTCGCGGGCCAGCACGTCGACGTCCGGCTCACGGCGGAAGACGGCTATTCAACGGTGCGCTCGTACTCAATCGCAAACGCTTCGGAGGATGAACGAGTAGAGATCACGGTCGTGCTGATCCGCGAGGGCGAGGTGTCGCCATACCTTACGCGCGACATCGCCGTCGGGGACTCGGTAGAAATTCGCGGTCCCATCGGGGGCTGGTTCGTGTGGCGGCCGATACAGAGCGAACCGGTGCAGCTCGTCGCCGGCGGCTCCGGGCTCGTTCCGCTGATGGCGATGATTCGCACTCGCAGCGCGGCGCGGAGCGCGGCGCCGTTCCGATTGCTGTACTCGATTCGCGATCCGGAATCGGCGTTGTATGCCGCGGAGCTGCATGACCGTTCCGCGGAGGTTCCCCCGACCTATATTTACACGCGCAGCGTTCCCGATGGCTCGGCGGAGTCGCCACACCGGATCGACGCGACAACGGTCGCCGCGGCGACCTGGCCGGCGACGAGTGCGCCCACCTGCTACGTCTGCGGCCCGACGGGCTTCGTCGAACGAGCTGCCGATTTGTTGAGAAACGCCGGACACGACCCGGCAAGGATCAAAACCGAACGCTTCGGCCCCAGCGGAGGTACGACATGAGTCAAGAAACCCTCACCTTCCTCGACGTGAATGCTGCTGCCGGAGAGCTGAATGAGATCTTTTCGCTCGACGTTACGGAAGGCACATTCCAGTGCGACTCATGCGGACGGACCGCTCCGCTCGCAGAATCGCACGTCTACGCCATGGAGCCCGGCATGGTCGTGCGGTGCAATCACTGCAATCATGTCCTTATGCGCGTCGTAACCAACGCGAGAAGCGTATGGGCCGACTTGCGAGGTTTGCGCTACTTGCAGCTTTCTAGACGCGAGCCTTAGATGCAAGAGTGGTTCGACAGACTCCACGCTTGGCGTGAATTTTATACGTTTACAGGCGCGGCCGCCGCGACGCTCATGGGCCTGATGTTCGTAGTAATGACGCTAGGCCAACCCTCGCTAGCGACTGAAGATGGCTCGCGAGCTTTGCGAGCCTTCTTTACTCCGACCGTTACTTTTTTTGTGACAATAATTGTCGTCGCGATGCTGATGTTGGTCCCGGACACCGCACCAAACGCACTCGCCGCGCTGCTGGGTGCCGTCGCGGTCGGAGGGGTACTTTATATGATCGCAAGCGGCGCGCATCGCGTGTGGCGAGCGAACGACCTCGGCCTTGACGACCTGATGTGGTATGTGGCTCTGCCGTACGTAAGCTATGCATCATTCGGTGTGGCCGCGGTAGCGATTTGGAAAGGCGCGGCTTTTGGTCTGTACACCACGGCCGCCGCGATGCTCTTGCTTTTGCTGGTCGGCATTCGTAATGCTTGGGATTTGGTCGTCTACAACATTCAGCGAGGCGGGCGCGGCAGTTAAGCAAAATGCGCCGCAGGCGACACGGCGCATTTTGCAATGTCGAGCGACCGAAGAGGTCGCGGCGATTGCCCGCGAGCCTTCATGTTATGCGTTACGCGACCTCGCGTTTCGCGCGGCGACGGCCTCTAGGTTTACTCGATCACCCGACGACCGCGGTTAGGTTCGTCTCGTCTTTGATGGCAGCTCGCAGAACGAGGCGTAGCTCCTCCCAACCGCGGTAACCATGCGCCGACACGGCGTGCTCCAATGCCGCTGCCAGCACCTCGGCTTCCGTGCCCGAGATGCGCAGCGAGCAACTTCCGTGTGTGTCAAACTCACGGCAGTCCAGATATTTTCGTAGCGACGTCGGCACAGAGTCGAATTGTAACCGCCAATGCTCAAGAAATCTTCAAGACCGGTTCCGCAGAAGACTCGCAACGGGACGCGCAGGAAAGGATGCGACGAAAGTGCTCCCGAGACCATGCCGGCTCGACACCGTCACATCGCCGCCATGCCTGCGCGCCAACGCGCGAGCGATCGCGAGCCCGAGGCCGGAACCTTTGGGCGAGCGCACGGGATCGGCGCGCCAGAACCGGTCGAAGATCCGCTCGAGATTCTCCGCCGGAATCCCCACGCCGGTGTCACTGACTGCGACGAGGATTTCACCGCCTTGCCGCCGGCACTCGAGCCTAACGTGGCCACCGGCACCCGTATAGCGCAACGCATTCTCGAGCAGATTAGCTAGGACGCGCTCGATCTGATCCGGGTTCCCATACGCAGTCGCCGGCTCGACTGTTTCAAGCTCGAACGCGATCCGCGCAGCCAAGAAGTGCGCCTGGTAATCGGCTGCAACCTTCCGCACCGTCGCGGCGAGATCGACGGCAAATAGCTCGCGTTCGAGCGACCGTTCTGCCCCGGCCAGCAGCAAGAGGTCGCCGGTTAACCGCGACATCTGGCGCGCTCCGTCCGCGATCGTCTCGAAACGAACACGGTCGTGTGCAGGGTCGCGATCGGCATCGCGCAGCGCCGCGTCCGCGCTGGCTGCAATCACCGTGAGAGGGCCCCGCAGCTCGTGCGACGCGTTGTCCGTAAACTCGCGCAGCGTTTGGAAGCTCCGCTCGACGGGCCGGACCGCTCGATGCGCCAGCGCGAGGCCTCCCGCCGCGCTCGCGACGAGGGCGAGCAGCGAACCAACGATCAACCCCTCATCGAGATATCCGATGTAGCTGCGCTCCTCTTCATTCCATTCGCTGGCAATCACGGCGCCGACCGGTTGATGGGTGATCGGATTCAGAATCGGCGCGGTAACGCTGTAGAAATTCCTTCGCGTCCTGTTTTGCGGCGTAAGACCCTGGGCTCCGACGATCCGGCCGCGTCGATCGAGCCATTGCAGACCCTGGTCGGGCGTCAGCAACGCGGCATTCGATACCTCGCGCTCGTCGATGGTGAACGTGTCGCCGTGAAAGATGACGCTTCGCATTCCGGCGCGGGCAACGTCGTGAAGCCCCGCAACCGTCTGCTCTCTGATGATACTGACGAAGGCCGAACGCACGGCCACGGCCGCGACGAGAAAGATTACCGCAAAAGCCACCAAATACGACAGGAGCAGCCGGCGTTCCAGCACGCGGGTAGCGGAGGAACCAAGATCACGAATCCAGCTCTGCAAGGCGGTAGCCTATACCGTAAACGTTTTCGATGGGGTCCCGGATCGCACCGGCGATACGGAGCTTGCGCCGAAGATTGGCGATATGAGTCCTAATGGAATCTCGGTCGCCCTCGTCGCGAAAGTTTCTGACCTTTTCGCGCAGCATTTGGTGACTGAACACCTGTAAGGGACTGCGCATCAGCGTCTGCAGAATGGTGTATTCGGTACTCGTGAGCGGGACCGGTTCGGCGCCGTATGTAACGAGCTGCCGGCTCGGGTCGATCCGAAGCCTGCCTTGCTCGACAATTGCTTCCGGCACCGCGCCGTGCCGCCGGGAGACTGCCCGAATTCGCGCCGAAAGCTCGGCCAAATCGAACGGCTTAACGACGTAATCGTCGGCGCCGGCATCGAGCGCGCGGACCTTATCGCCGACAGCGGCGCGAGCCGTGATCATCAAGATGAGCGCCTTGGATTTCTCGGAGCGCAGGCGCCGACAGAGCTCGAAGCCGTCGAGTCCGGGGAGAAGGATGTCGAGCAAGATGACGTCATGCGCCGCGGTGCGAGCGAAGTCCAGGCCGGTCAGACCGTCTTCCACCACGTCGACGGTGTAGTGCTGGCGACGAAGATCCTCGACCAGCGATTTGTGGATTCGAGGATCGTCTTCGACTACTAGAATGCGCATTGCGCCCTGGCTTACACCGCGCAGACAGCGTCAGTTCTTTACGTCAAAGACTTCGACGTTGCGGAGGCCTGCGGCTCGAAACGATTGGCGTACCTTTTCTCCATCCGACAAGGCCGAATATGCGACGACGCTGCGGCCTTCGTCGATCGCTTCATTGTAGTTGTCGATCTCGTCGCTCGGAATCGGTACAGACGCGAGATAGTTCGGCGCCGCGGCCTCCGGGTCGGCAAAATCCTCCAGCGACGGTTCCCTCGCATCGGTGAGTCCGGGAACGTCGGTTCCCCCGAAGTCGGTGAGCAAGCCGGTCCCGTGGGTCAGCTCCGGCGATATCTCGGCCGCTGCCCCCGCTTGCACGTGAGTGAAGTTAAGAAAGGAGTCCTCGTGCGCTTGGGTTCCGGCTTCTGCCGTGTAGACGCGAAGCCGATCTCGCTCGATATCCGGTAGGTTGGCGAGCGCTTTCTCCAGAGCAGCGACGTCGGACGAAGGAACGATACCGACGACTAACTGGCTAGCCATGTTGTCACCTCCGCTTAGAGCGGTCCCTAGTTCCACGAGACGCGCTTGGAGCCCCTCGCCGTATCGTTCCAAGCACCCTCGAGCGAGGTCAGGCGCACATGTACCGCGATTTCGAAGAGTTCGCTCGGATGACGCCGGAGAGCTGCTTTCCGCCGACCGGTACCCGGGATCGGCCAGCCTCGCCGAATCCTGATCATTTTTCCAAGACTCGCGAACGGAAATGCCGTATGCTTGACGCATGAATACGATACAGAGCACAACCGTGCAAATGATCTATCCATGCGTCCGCTACGACAACGCGAAGGCGGCCATCGCCTGGCTCAAGTCGGCCCTCGGCTTCGAGGAACAGGAAGTCTGCGCGGGCGAGGGCGACACGGTCGCCCATGCGGAGCTGAAACTCGCGGGAAATCTCATCATGCTCGGGAGCGTCAAAGACGATCCGTACGGGAAGAGCCCCCAGAGCCTCGGCGGAGCGACGTGAAGGCAACCGTCTACCACGGCGCCCACGACGTGCGCCTCGAAAGCGTTCCCGACCCGAGCATCGTCGATCCGCGCGACGCAATCGTCCGCGTGACGCGCGCCGCAATTTGCGGATCGGATCTGTGGTTCTACCGTGGCGTCACGGAATGGACGCCGGGGGATCGAACCGGCCACGAGTTCGTCGGAATCGTAGAAGAAACTGCGAGCGACGTGCACGGCGTTCGCTCTGGTGACGCGGTGATTGCGCCATTTGCCTGGAGCGACGGGTCGTGCGAGTTTTGCCGCGCCGGCCTACAGACGTCGTGCGTGCATGGCGACTTCTTCGGAGGCGAGAACGGCGCTCAAGCCGAGTTCGTGCGCGTTCCCTACGCCGACGGCACGCTCGTAAAAATGCCCGACGCGATCGCGCATGACCCCGCCAAGCACAGCGCCGGCGTGACGCTGTGCGACGTGATGGCAACCGGTCACCACGGCGTCGTGGCCGCACGAACCGCGGCCGACTCGACGGTGGTCATCGTCGGCGACGGGGCCGTTGGGTTATGCGCCGTTCTTTCCGCGGCGAAGGAGGTCTGCGCCGATCGGATCATTTCGGTTGGGCACAATCCCAAACGGCTCGACGTCGCTCGGCGCTTCGGCGCCACGCATACGTTCAACTCGCACGACGAACACGTGAAAGACGAAATTCTCGAGCTGACTTCCGGCGGAGCGCCGCACGTCGTCGAAGCGGTCGGCCACCAGAAGAGCTTGGACCTCGCCGTCGGTGTGGCGCGCCCGGGCGGCACGGTAACATTCGTCGGCGTGCCGCACGGGGTCGAGACGCCGCCGATCCGCGAGGTCTTTAACAACAATCTCTCGCTCCGCGGGGCCGTCGCGCCCGCGCGCGCGTACCTTCCTCGCCTGATCGCAAGCCTCGAAGCCGGCCGCATCGATCCCTCGCCCGTCCTCGATCTGACTCTACCGCTCGACGGCGTCGCGGACGGGTACGCGGCGATGGACGAGCGCCGCGCCCTCAAGGTGCTCCTCGATCTCTCGTAAGAGTCAGTCGGTCATTTCTGCGTCGCCCAGACGTCCTTGAGGCCGTCGAGCGTGGGGCGCGGAGTCAATTTGTCAGCGACGCCTGCGCCTTTCGAGATCGCGTTGAGGCCGTACCAGGCGGCATCCTCGCCGCAGCCCGGGAAGTGGCCGTTGAAGACCTCGCTGCCTACGTGGACGCTCCTGAATTTCGGATCCGCCCCGTTGTCGGCTTTCCACCACTCGTCGCTCCACTCGAAATAAAACCCGCCGGACACCCGTCCGCCGAGGTCCTTGTAGCCGTAGTAGAGCAGCTTAGCGTCGTTCGTCGCATAGTCGACGAGGCCGGCCATGTTCGGATTAGCCGATGGCGAGTCCGGCAGCTCTTTGACGTCGCGCGTTATCGGTCCGTCCACCGTAGTCGGCGTGCAGAATCCGAGGCCATGGAGACCACGATCGTACGTATACGAATTTTGCCAAGCCGGATGATAGGCCGCCGTCGCGCCGTACTCGGTTAGTAACACCGGTTTTTTCGTAAACCGCAGAATTTCGTCGAACATGTTCGTAAACGTGCGGCCACGATAGATGTTCACGCCCCATACGTCGACCTTGGCGTTGTATTTCTCGCCGTAGTTAATCGCGGCTAGGAAGCCGTCGACTTCCGAGGTGGTCACGAGCTTGTTCAGATCTCCCCCGGCGGCAAAACCTTCCTTCGCTTTTTGGGCCACGATGTTGAAGTTCTGCCACCACGCCGCGTTGTTCCGGAAGTTCTCCGCGAGAATTTCGTTACTGATCGCGACTCCCAGGACGGCAGGATATGCCGCGTATTTTTTGTCGAGATCGTAGTATTGGCGGCCGAGGTCGTTGGCAGCGTCCTTGCTTAGCAGCGCCGACCCGGGGAAGTGGATGCTCATGATGACATAAATGGGATCTTTCCCGTTGTTCCACGCGGCGGTGAGCCACTTGGAAATCGGTCCGGTCTCCTTGTCGTATGGAGGCGGCACCACGTTGTACACGTGAACGGCATTGACCCCCATCGCCCGCAGCTTTGGAAGATCGCGCGCCCAAATCGCCATGTTGGCATCGCGAAGCGGATCGTTCAACGACGGTGGATCGCTGACGCCCTTCCCTATCGGCGTCGGCGAATAGTCCACTCCCTTCACGAAGAACTTCACCGCGTTCGCGGCGCTCGCTTCGCGCCGCGCCGGCGTTCCCGTGCGCGTGAGACGCTCCTCGATGTAGCGGCCCTTTACGATAAAATCACTGTCCACTGCACCGAACCCCGGCGCCGCGGCAGGAGCGTTAGCGCTAATCGGCAGCGTCGTCCCGCCGCTCTGGCATGCCGTCAATAGAGCAGTAGATAACGCAACGAGAACTGACTTTTGCAAGAATATCTCCTTACTGGAATGCTATGCTGGAAATCCACGCAAAGTGGTGGAGGCATGGGGAAGTACGGAAGCAAACGAGCGAAATCCCGCATGGTCGTTGAAAGTTTTCATCGCGCCATCGCGAAAACGCGCGGCATGCAGCTTCCTCGGTTCATTATGCTTTCCGTCGCGCTGTTGGCGGCAGCGGGATGTTCGTCGTCCGGCGCATCCAAAGCGACGTTGCCCGCGCTTTCGAGCGCCGCTCCGGAATCGACCGGCATCGACGTCGGCGCTCACGCGCTGCTCTACGCGGGTGGCCCGTCGCAAAACGCGGTCGGCGTGTACCGAGCGCGCGCCGACAACCCGAAACCGTTACGAACGATCCGCAGCGGGTTGAACGCGCCCACCGGAATCGCCGTCGATTCGTCCGGCAGTGCCTACGTCTGCAACAACGCCGGCACGGACGCTAGGCGTCGCGCGCCGGGAAAAGGCACGTGGACGGTCGCCGTTTACAAGCGCGGTCAGACGACACCGTTCGAAACGTACAGCGACAGCGTCTGGAATCCGGTCGACGTCGCGATCGCCGCTGACGGAACCGTGTATATCGCCAACTACAGCAGCGTCGTCACCGTCTACCCGCCCGGAAGTCTGCATCCGTCAGCCCGCCTCGTCGCACCGTCGGGCCAAGCGCCGCTCGGGATCGCGTTCGATGCTGCCGGCAACATCTTCGTCAGTTACGTCTCCGCAAGCGGCGGCGGCAGCGTCTACAAATACGCGCCCGGTCAAACTACCGGCTCGAACCTCGGCATCGGCTTTTCCGGGAGCCCGCACGGTCTTGCGGTAGACCGCGATGGAAACCTCGTCGTTGCGGTGAGCAAGGCGCCCGGCCCCGGATCCGACATCGAGATCTTCCCGCCGGGCGGAACGCATCCAAAGAAAACGATAAACGGGCCGTTCCAACCTTTCATGATCGCCTTCGGCCGGAACGGCCGTGAGCTCTTTGCCGCCGACTTCGGAAGCGGAAACGGCGATGGCGGCGTGTTCAGGTTCGCTTATCCATCCGGGACCCTCATTGCAAAGGATACGCAGGGTCCCGCGGCCTCAGCCTACGGCGTCGCGATCGATCCATAGCGCAGGCGCCCATCGCTGTGAGTGACCTGCATGCCGCGTTTGTCGGTTCGATTCCGCACTACTACGACCGGTATCTGGTACCGTTCTACTTCGAGCCGTTCGCCGACGATTTAGCGCTCCGCGTCAAGGGGCGCCCGAGATTGCGCGTCCTCGAGCTGGCGTGCGGCACAGGGGCCGTGACGGAGCGGCTGTTGCGGTCGCTCGGAGGCGAGGTACGGATCACCGGGAGCGACCTCAACGAGGCGATGCTCGCCATCGCGCGCCGCAAGCTCGGCGGCGACGCTCGCGTTTCGTGGCGCCGGGCCGACGCCGCGCACCTGCCATTTGACGACGCTTCGTTCGACGCGGTGGTCTGCCAATTCGGCTGGATGTTCTTCCCGGAGAAGGCGCGCGCCATGCGCGAGGCTCGACGCGTGCTCGTGTCGGGCGGACAGCTTGCATTCAACACCTGGGATCGGATCGAAAGCTGTCCAGTGGCCGCCGAAGCCGACGCGTCCATCCGCGCGTGCTTCCGCACGAATCCGCCGACGTTCTATGAAACACCGTTCAACATGTACGATCCGGAGGCGCTCCACAGCATGATCGTGGGTGCGAAATTCGGCGAAGTCTCCGTGGATCGCGTTTCGCGGGAAGGTGCTCGCCTCACGCCGGCGGAGGCAGCCAGCGGCATAATTCGAGGTGGTGCGTTCGCTACCGAAATCACACAACGCGGCGCCGACATCAAAGCCATCGAAGCCTTCGTTGCCGAGCGCCTCAGCGCGCGCTTTGGGCCACATCCATTCGCTTCGCCGATGCGCGCCATCGTCTGCACTGCGGTCGCAGTCTGATCGAAACTCAACGCAAGGCGTAGAGCGTTCCCTCGGTGCTCCCGATGTACAGGACTCCGCCGGCAATTGCCGGCGAACCGGCGAGCGAGCCGAGGCCGTAGATCCGCTCGAGACCGAGGACGATGCCATCGAGCGTCGGGTCGGTGTAGAACGACTGCAGGTCCAGCGTCCCGTCCGGCGCGAGGTGCGCGGCCAGACTCTTCGTCGAGGCATCCGTAGAGAAGCGATCGAGGATCGATCCGGTCGCGACGTCGACGCCGTACAGCCGGCCGTCGAACGAACCAAAGTAGGCAACGTTACCCGCGATGGACGGCGACGAAAACGCAAACGCGCCGTACTTTACACGGAACTTCACGTCGCCGGTATCGGCGTTCAAAGCAAAGAACGTCTTCTCGTCCGAGGTCGTGTAATAGACGGTGGAGCCCGAGACGGCGGGCGACCCGATGACCCAACTGCCGTGCTCGTCGTGCTTCCACCGCAGGCGCCCGGTTTCAGCGTCGAGCGCGTAAAAGAACGAGTCCCGCGCTCCGAAAAATACCGTCCCGCCGGCGAGTGCGGCCGAGCCGGCGATTCCGACCTGATTGTAGATCTTGCGGTCGTCACCGGTCTGAAACTTCCAGCGCACTGCCCCCGTCTTTGCGTCGAGGGCGTAGAAATAGCGATCCCAACTTCCGACGTACACCAATCCGTTTGAGATCGCAGGCGACGCGTGCACGACGTTGCCCGTCGCGAACTTCCATCGCAGCTTGCCCGTCGCCGCGTCGAGTGCGTACACGTGCCGATCGCCGCTCCCCACGTACAGCGTGCCATCATCGATCGCGGGCGACGACAAGAACACGTCGAAGGGATCCGGCATAATTTCTGTACGGGGGCGGATGCCGTGAATTCCCGGGGCGGTAAAACGGCGCTCGCCCTCGGTCGCAAAGCGCCATCGCTCCCGCCCGTCGGCGGCGTCGACCGCGTAGACGTTGCCGTCGAGGCTGGTGAAAAAGATGAGACCGTTCCATACCGCGGGTGTCGACCGGATCGCGCCTTTGGTCGCGAACTTCCAGCGCAGCGCGCCGGAGGATGCGTTGACCGCGAATAGGGCGCCGTTCGTGCTGCCGACGTAGACGGTGCCGTCGCCGACGGTCGGCGAGCCAAAGATCTTTCCACCGGTTTCGAAGCGCCAGGCGACGCTCGACAGCGACGGCGGAGGTGAATCGTAGACGCCCAGATGCGTGGCGCCACCGCGAAACATCGCGGTGAAAATGACGCCCATGAAAAAGCTCATCGCGTCCAGCCTACTACGAAAACGAAACGCTCTGCACTCAAAAGATTCTCAGAGGCCCAACGTGGGGTCGCGGGGATTGATATTTTTTTATTGACGCTGGTTCGACGAGCGCGTATGCTCGCAGCGCATCTACGTGGAGCTAATTCGTGAACGCTGAACGAACTCGATGGTGCCGCGCGATCTGTCTCTTACTCGTGCTCCTGGGATTCCAGGGCGCCACGATCCCTTCCAATTCGGTCAACGACCGGTGGCCTCGATTCTCGCCGGATGGACGGTTTATCGCCTTCATGTCCACTCGAGACGGACCGCTTCAGGCGTACGCGATGCGAGTCGATGGAACCGGTTTGGAGCGGATCGCACGAAAGCTCGATCCGCCGGCGACGTACGGCGGAGTCTCATGGCTGCACGACGGATCGATGCTGCTGACCGTTTACAGGCCTACGATGGCGAACGGGTCCGACAACGGTCTCGCGCTGATCGAGTTCGTCGAGCTCGACACGCACGGCGAGGCGGCACGCACTTTGTATGCCGGCATCAATACGGAACGTCCCGATGCCTCCAGTCCCAACGGTTCGATAGTCTTCGAACACGAGCTTGGCCCATTTCAGAGCCATCCTCCGATCGACATCGTCACGTTCGACCCGAATTCCCTCAGATCGCGAACGTTAACCGGCGGCGATGGAACCTACGTCCAAGCGGCGTGGTCGCCGGACGGGACCCGGATCGCCTACGCGTGTGCTCGGCCCGGTCAACCGCTTGAAATCTGTCTCATGCGTTCCGACGGCAGCGAGGCCCACGCGATCACGCGCGGTACCGGGTCGCATCAGTGGCCGGCCTGGTCGCCGGACGGCAAGCACGTCGCCTATTTTCTCGAAGATCGTCGAGAAGGGCGGGTCGACGCGAGCATCGGCGCGGTTGACGTAGACGGGAAGAACGAGCGGCTCATAACCGGCCACACCGGCGTGCGCCGCGACGAGACGCCCTCATGGTCGCCGGCGGGCGATCTGATCGCGTTTCAGACCGATCGCGGCGAGAACGGCTTTCGAATCGCCGTCATGAATCCAGATGGGAGCAACGTGCGACTGCTCACGCGATGAAGCAAGGACGGCGGCATCCAGCGGAGGCGCTGGCGCGTTGACTTGACATGAAATGGTTTATGGCACTCCTGGCAGGCGGTATCGTTGCGGCCGGCGCGGCCGGGCTGCCGGCCCCCGCGGTCACTGCATCGCTGTCGCACCTCGACGGGACAAGCAGCTGGATCAACGGCCGCGTTGCCGCATCGGATCTCGCGGGCAAGGTCGTGGTGCTCGACGTCTTCACCGTCGACTGTTCGAACTGTCAAAATGTCGTGCCGGCATTGCGCCGGCTCTACGAAAAGGATCGCGCGCGAGGCCTGAAGATAATCGGGATTCACGCCCCGGAGACGCCCGCCGAGCGCTCGCGGGCGTACGTCGAGGAAAGCCTCGCGCGACAAGGCATCGTCTGGCCCGTCGCTCTCGACAACGACTTCACGCTTTGGCGCAGTTACGGCGTCGCGGCCTGGCCGACCCAACTCTTCTTCGACCAACGCGGACGACTGCGCAAGATCATCGTCGGCGACTCGCAAGACAGTGACGTAAAGGCGACCGTCGAATCGCTGCTCGCCTCGGGCGCCGCCCCGCACTAGCATCACGCATACGCAACTCGGCATCGGCCCACTCGACGCGAGGTCTCTCAAAAGCAGAAGGCTAAGTGGTTAACATGAGCGCCGACGGTGTGAGCGTCGCCCTCTCGGCAGCGACGCTGATCGTAGTCGCCGCAGCCGCAGCGGCGGCAATCGTTCAGCTGCGCCATCTGCGCGCGAGCAACCAATTGAACGCGCTGCTGGAAATCATGAACCAGTGGAATCTTCCGGCGGTACAGGTCGCTCTCGCAGAACTGCACGCGATACCCGAAAAGATGAACGATCCGGCGTACGTCGCGGCCTTAACGCACCCGGAGTCGATCGAGCGAGCGACCCATCCGGAGTTCTTGGCTCTCGATCTTTGGGAGCAAATCGGCACCTACTGCAAGCACGGCCTCGTAGACGAAAACATCCTGCTCGACATCACGTCGGGCCAAGTCGCCAGAGCATGGCGCGCCGCCGAGCCTGCGATCGCGCTCGTCCGTTCGCGTTCCGGGCCGGCGGCGCTCGAGAATTTCGAGTACCTCGCCGTGCGCGCGGAGCTGTGGCACCGCCGCTTTCCCAACGGCTTTTATCCCGCTCGCCTGCCGCGCAAAGCAGATCTCTAGTTCGAGCAAGAATCGGATGGAACGCACCCGGTCGCAACGGTTAGAATCGCCGCATGCGTTTCTTACCGATTCCCGAAGACGTCGCGCTCGAGGCGCGCCGCACGCGCAAGGATCGCTTTGGACACGACCTGCGCGTGACGACCGACGCAGCGCCCTGCCGGCTGTGCCTGCGCATCTCGAAGGCACCTGAAGAACTGATTCTTCTCTCGTATCAACCGTTACCCGACTCGAGCCCATACGCCGAGATTGGCCCAATCTTCGTACACGCGGAGGGTTGCGAGCCGTACGCCGCGGTCGAAATCTTCCCAGCCGACTTTACCGAGCGGCGATTGGTGCTTCGCGCGTACGGCCGCGCGGGACAAATCGTCGACGCCGTGGTTGCCGAGCCGGGGACGGCCCCGGAACGCGCAGCAGGCCTGTTGAACGATGCTGAGGTCGTCGAGGTCCATGTGCGCCACGAATCCTACACCTGCTTCGATTTCAAGATCGTACGAGCCTGAGGGCGCCGGCGCGAGCCGGTCACAGCTTACGCTTCGGATCCTCGACCGCTCCGTCATCGGCGACCCAGTCGGCATGCCAGCGCGAATCACGCAGATGCCGCAGCATCTCGCGCAGGAAGCGCTGCTCGCTCTGCAAGCGATGAATCGCGTGCGAACCCGCGATGTATGCGGGCCCGGAGCGCGCTTTTATTTCGCCAAATAGCCGCTTCACGCGCTTCTCCTGCTGCGCAAGCTCCTGAGCGCGTTCTTCTAGCAGCCGAATCGCTCGCGCACGCTGCACCTGCCCGAGGAGCACGAACGCAATTTCCAGGGTCGGATCGCCCGCCTGCGCGTCGTGAATTACGCTAACCAGAAGCTGCTGGAAACGCGTCTCGCCGGCGCCGGTAAGATGGAAGATCGTTTTCGAGCTCGCCGGGCCGCGTTGCGCCTTGGCCGACCGGCGGGCGAGGTATCCCGCTTCGGCCAGCCGGTCGACGAGGTGGTAGACGTTTCCCTGCCCGAGCCTGCGATAGAGCGGCGAATGATTGCGAACCGTCCGATCGATCGAATAGGCCGATAGCGGCTGACGGCGCAGAATGCCAAGCACGAGCAGCTCGCGACCGGCATCGGCTTTCATAGGCTAGCAGCAATTCGCGCCGGCTTCGCTTCACTCATCGTGCGATTTCGATAAGCGATATATGCCAGGGGCACGACGAAAAGCGTGAGGAGAAGCGAGCTCGACAGGCCTCCGATGACTACGGTGCCAAGAGCCTTGCGATACTCTGCCCCCGCCTGATGACCCAGCGCGAGCGGTAACATGCCCGCGATCATCGCAAGCGTCGTCATCAGAATCGGGCGAAAGCGCACGCGTGCGGCGCGCAGGATCGCCTCGTGGGCACCGGCGCCGCGGCGCAAAGCTCGTTCCGCAAATTCAACCAGCAAGATTCCGTTCTTCGCAACGAGACCAACGAGCATGACGACCCCAAGCATCGAGTACAAGTTCAAGGTTTGCGCTTGAAATAGCTCGGCAGCGGGAAACGCAGAACGAAGAACGTTGACCGCGAACAACGAGCCAAGCGCACCGATCGACGCGAGCGGGACCGTGAGCATGATAACGAAAGGCAGCGTATAGCTCTGGTACAGAACCGCAAGAATCAAATAGACCGCCACCAGCGATATTCCGAGCGCCGCCGCCATCTTCGCGACCGTGTCGAGAAGCTGCTCGACGTCGCCGCGCGGCTCGATGCGTGCGCCCACGGGGAGGAAGGCCGGATCGCGAAGGCGCTTGGATAGCGCGGCAGCGATCGAGCCGATCGCGCCGCCACCCGCCGCGTTCGCGCTAACCGTTACGATTCGCTCGCCGCCCTCCCGCTGAATCACCGTCGGCTCGACCGTGCGGAGCATGTTGGAGAGGTCGCCGAGCGGGATCCGTCTCCCGTCACCGCTTCGCACGGTATAACGGCGCAGTGCGTCGAGACTTCCCGAGCTCGCGGCGTCCGATCGTACGACGACGTCGACCAGACCCGATGGAACGCGAACCCTTGTCGCGATGCTTCCTCCCGTCGCGATCCGAGCGGTTTGCGCGGCATCGTCGACGGAGACGTTGAGAAGACGCGCGCGCTGCGGATCGATGTCGATCTGAAGGCGCGGCCTCACGCCCGCGTTGCTCACGCGGACGTCGGTCGCCGAAGAATTCTCCTGCAGCGCCGCGGCTATTCTGTCCGCTGCGGTATCGATGACCGCAGGATCGCCGCCGACCGTATAGCTGATCGGCGCCGTTCCGCCCATGCCTCTGCCCGCGCCGTTGATCGCGACCCCGGGGACGAAGCGATCCAGCCTTTTCACCATCGCAACGACCGCGTCTTCGTTCGCGCGGGGATCGGACAGGACGAGGCCGAGCTGCGCGACGTTGCTCGCGAAAACATCGCTGCTGCCGTTGAACGCTCTGCCCGCGTCCGCCTCGACGTGCTTAAGCGACGGGTCCGCGAGCAGCGCGTTCGTGAGCCGCAAGCTCGCGGCATCGGTTGCGCTCAGCGGCGTGCCCGGCGGGAACGTGAGGTCCATTCTGACTTCACCGCGGTTGACGGGCGGCGAGAACTCCATGGGAATCGCCCCGACGACGAGCGGCACGAGCGAAACCAAGCAAATCCCGGAGGCGGCGCCCAGGAGAACCCGGCTGCGGCGCGCCGCCCAAGGCAGCCACCGGCCCGCGTACAGTTCGCTCATTCGTTCTTGCCACGCATCGAACGCATTTAGAACGGAGTGCCATGCCGCAAACGCATCGAGCATACCTGTCGTTCTAAAAGTCCAAGGAAGCGTTTTGGCGCGCGACTGCAGCAAGGCGAAGATTCGATCGAACGACAAACCGTCGAGACTCTCACGGCCGGATCTCCAACGCGCAGCCAACAGCGGAGTGAGCGTGAACGACACCAGAAGCGAGAACGCCGTCGCGAAGACTATGACCAACCCGAACTCACGCATGAACTCGCCGACGAGACCGCTCATGAGAGCGATCGGCATGAAGACCGCCACGTCGACCAGCGTAATCGCCACGGCCACGCCGCCCAGCTCCTTGCGTCCGGCGAGCGCCGCCTCTTCCGGCTTGAGTCCCCGGGCCGCGTTTCGCGTAATCGCTTCGATGATGACGATGGAGTCGTCGACGAGGATGCCGATGGTGAGCGAAAGTCCCATGAGAGAGAGCACGTTAACCGTCAGCCCGAACGCCCACATTGCCAAAAGCGCGGCACACAATGACGCCGGAATTGCGATCGCGGAAATAAGCGCGTTTCGCCAGGCATGCAAGAACAGCAACATCACTGCGACGGTGAGCGCAACGCCCTCTCCGAGCGTCTGGAGGACGCCGTCGATCGACGCCATCGTATATGGCTCGTCGGTCCGCAGCTCTTCGAAACGCATCTGAGGGAACCGCTGCGCCAGCCGCGCGAGGATATTGCGGACGTTTCGGATGGTTCGCAGCGAATCCGCGCCCGGCGAATGAGCGACGTAGAGAACGATCGCCTCATCGCCGTCAACGCGCGTTATCACGCTGCGATCGGCGTAACCATCCGCGACTCCGGCGACATCGCGCACGCGCACCGAAGCGGCGCCTGGGATCGCGAGCGGCAGCTCTTCGACTTGTCGTTTAGTCGTTGCCGCGGCGTCGATGCCGATCGTAGACTCCGACAGGCTCGAACGCAGCGTGCCTCCGGAGAAGACGTCGTTCCCGGCCGCAACCGCGCGCAAGACGTCCAACGCCGTGCCGCCCAGTGCGTCGAGAGGAGCGATCTCCGGCCGCACGGTTAACTGGCGCGTGACCGTTCCTGAAGACGTTACCGTTCCGACGCCGCCGCCGGCCCGAAGCGCCGGCAGAACTTCCCGGGAAACGACGTCGGAGAGATTCTGCGCCGAGAGGAGCGCCGAACTAATCGATTCCTCGAGGATCGGCGCCTGCGTCGGGTCGTCTTTCGACACGTTCGGCGGCACCAAATCGGCGGGCATATTCGCGCGCGCATTATCTACGGCTTGCTGAACGTTGCTGCGGTCGACGTCGACGTTGCTGCCGAAGCGAAACTGCACGAGAAGGGAGCCGGCTCCGCTCTGGGCGGATGCCGAAACGCGAGCGAGGTCGGGTAACTGGCTCAGCTGATCCTCAATCGGCTCGATGACCAGCCGCTCGATCTCTTTGGGTCCGGCACCGGGATACGGCGCGGCGACGCTCACCGCGGGAATCGCCACCGGCGGTAAAATGCTGCGTCCCATCTCGAGAAAGGCGCCGATTCCAAGAATCGCGACGAACGCAAAAAACAGCGTTACGGCTATCGGATTTCTGAGACAAAACCGCGTGAGCAGCACGCATGTAGCTTTGCCAACGGGATCGTCGCGCGCTCGCGGATCCGGACCGAAATTAGTGCATCGTGAAGTAAAGTTTGGGCACTGCGCTCTTTCTTGCGCTCGTCCGGTGCACTAACGTTGGGGGCATGAAATATCTTGCTCTAGCCCTACTTACGTGCGCACTGTCCGGTACGCTCGCCGGCGGTGCGCAAGCGCAGATGATGGGTCACGCGCCGCCGGTGCCGATGACGCCGGCGCAGTTCTCGCAAACGCCCGTCGGGCAAAGCGTCCAGATCGCCGTGCGCCTTGTGCGCGTCAACCGCGCCACGCTCTACGGCGAGCTGCTGCAACATCAGACGGATACGACCGCGCGCACAACCGGAAAACAGGTGACGCTCTACTTTGCAGACGGCACGCCGGTCGTGATGGGAACGGCGCGGGACATCGCGCCCGGAGCCGTTCTCTTTGTCTACGGCATTCTCACCAAACCCGGCCAGGTCGACATCAAGCGTGCCGTGATCGACACCAAGTTCGTAACGGTTCAATAGACGATTGAGCGCGTCCGACGTTCTCGCGTGGCTAGCCGTCGCGGTGATACCGGGCACCGCCGCCGCGGGATGGCTTCTCCGGCGCTGGGGTTCGGGGCCGTTTGCGGTGCGCTTGCGGCCCCATTTCATCCTTGGATACGCGGCGCTCGGGCTCGCCGTCGTTCACATGAGCCTATCCATGGGCGCGACCGATGGAGCCAACCCAACCGGCATTTGGTTTGCGAGCGTTGGGATCGCCGGTTTGGCGGTGCAGGCATTCATCGGTACTAATTTCCAGTCGCCCGGCCTGTACCGGCCATTGCTTAGGCGCTGGCACATTGTCATGTTCCTCGCCGTTGCAGCGCTGATCGTCGGCCACGTCGCATTGAACGCGGCGTTT
Organism: Vulcanimicrobiota bacterium; assembly: GCA_963759245.1. GTDB lineage: Bacteria > Vulcanimicrobiota > Vulcanimicrobiia > Vulcanimicrobiales > Vulcanimicrobiaceae > Cybelea. Next base: position 2,324,967 of record CAVWYN010000003.1, read on the forward strand.
TTACAAAACTGAAATGCCGGCTACAGCGCCTTATGCAAATTGTACTGCGCCTTGATTTTCTCGTAACCGTGTCGCTCGTAGAATCGGTGGGCTCGCTCGCGAACCACGTTGGATAGCACGCGAATCTTTGCAGAGCCTCGTTCTCGTGCCCATCGCTCGACGGATCGCAGCAACTCGGCGCCGATCCGTTCATTACGCGCATTCTCATCGACGACGAACCCCTGGATCAGCGCGCCGCGTCCCGTCACGAACGACTCCTCGATGCTGACGGCCGCCCACCCGAGCACTCTTCCGTCGCGCGTCGCCACGAATACTTGACGCACCCGTCCTCGGCGCTGCAACCGCTCGACGACGTCTTCGATCGAGACGCTGTAACCCAACTGATCCATCAGCGACACAATCGCCTGCGCGTCGCCCGACCGAGCGGTGCGTATGGCTACCATGACGCTTTCTTCCCACCGCGGCGCGACGCGGCCTATAGAAACCGTGAAGGCGGACGCCGAACCGGCCAAATCCGGCAGCGTGCGGGGCGGTCGCGTCGAATCCTCGATTAGTGAAACGCGAGGCGTCGCAGCGACTCTTCTTTCGCCAACTTCGAGACGGGCGAGCACTCCGTAAGAATCCTTTGACGTGGCTTGCGATCGGCGAGGCTGCGGGGGTTCTCCCCGACGCGCTCCTCGTTCGCGCGGTGCAGGACCGCCTCGCTAAACTCGTCGGGCGGATCTGCGCAGCGGCGGCGTTCGTTTCGAAGGTCGATCGCGCGCGCCGGCTGCAGGACATCTTTCGCCGGCACATTCTGGGGGGCGAGCATTGGTCGTCGGTAACGGCCGACCTCTTCGTTTCCAGGCGGCAATTTTTCCGCGAGCGACGATTCCTTTGCGACGAGCTGTACGCGCTGTTGCAGCAAGGCCCGCATTCCCCAGCCGGCGGCGTTCTGGTGCAACCGAGTCGAGAGCACCTCGCGTACAATAAGGCTTTCCTAGCCGTCCAGGCGGGCAATCTCGAGTCGGCCGAGCAAACTCTACAAGAGCTTCGCGCCTGGCTCCCGCCCGGTGATTTGCGCGCGAAGGCGCTGGTGCTCGCGGCGGATTGCGCGATGGATCGCCTCCATTTCGAGGATGCTGCCGCGCGCTGCGCGGCGGCCTCCACCGCGACGGGCGCCATCGAACAGTTCCACGACCGAGAGATCGAATCGGCAAGAGTCCATCTGGCGCAAAGCCGCTACTATCTGCTGTTGTCCGACTACCGCCAGGCGCACGTGGAGATCCAGTCGGCATTGCAAAGATTGTCCAGGCTGTCGCCGGTATCGGACTCGCGTCGCTGCGAACTGATGCGCTCCATCTTTGCGCGGCAAGCCGAGTTAGCGATCCAAGTCGGAGACTTTTCCCTGGCCCTCGAGCACGTGCGCCGGTCCAAGTACGCGGCGGGCCCAAACGAATCGGTTTCCGAGGCGATCTTTGACCTCGCCTCGGTCGAATCTGCCACCGAAACGTGCGCGGGCCGCTTCCAAAGCGCGTCGATCTTACTCGACGAAGCATTCGCGACCGCGGAGCGGCTCGGCTTCAATCGTCAAGTCGTTAAACTTTCCATCGAACGCGCGTGGGTCGACAGCAGCCTCGATAACGGTCGCGGGTTGCAACTGTCCCCACAGGTTGCCGCTCTGGCAGAGTGCCTGCGCGTGCCGGCGCTGACGGTCGAGGCCGCCCTGTTTTGCGCCGTAAACGACGCGCCGACGGCCGCGATAGAGTACGCATCGAGGGCGCGCTCCGTTAGCCCTCGGCATTCCATGTGGGCGGCTCGCGCAACGCACGCGCTGGCCGTCGCGTGCGTGAAGAGGGGCCGGATGGCGGACGCGCTGGATCTCGCGACCGAAGTGGAAGCGCTCTCGGACCGGCTCGACAACAACCGGATGCGCGCCGCTTCGCTGGCTTTGCAGGCGCGTATCAATCTGCTAGGGCGAAACCCGAGGGCCGCCACGACGTTGAAGCTTAAGGCCGAGGAGCTGCTCCGCCAGTACGCCGCCGCCTCCGAGCGCAACACCTTCGCGGAGTGGACGCAGTCCTCGTAAGTGCCGCGGTTCGTGCCACATCGTCGCGATTCACCATTTTTTTAAGAATTCGGCATAGGCTGCAGCCATGAACGTGCGGCACGCCGGCAGACTCGTAGTCTGCGTCCTGCTGTTCGCGTGCGGGGCGTGTGGGGCGCACCCAAACGAGCGCGTAGTTCCGGTTCAGACGCCGAGCGGAATACTGAAGATCAAGCATATCGTCTGGATCATGCAAGAGAACCGCAGCTTCGACAATCTGTTTCAGGGCTATCCGGGCGCCGACACGAGCTCGACCGGTCAAGATTCGTTCGGCCACACGATCGCGCTGAGGCCTATCCCGTTTACCTCCGGCTACGACATCTCCCACACTTCCGTCGCGCACTTTGCCGCCTGCAACGGCACCGGCTTCATTCCGGGCACCGATTGCCGCATGAACGGATTCAATCTCGAACAAACCTATTGCTCTGGGCGCTGTCCGACGAACCCGGAATACGGCTACGTCCCTCACGTGGAGACGCGGCCGTACTTTGCGATGGCGCGGCAGTACGTCTTAGGCGACCGGATGTTTGCATCGAATGTCGATATGAGCTACGTCTCACATCAATACATGATCGCGGGCCAGGCGAACCGCGCAGTCGACTTTCCGGGCAGCGCGTGGCATTGCGGCGTACCGGGGGACAAGATCTTCACCCTCACCGACAAGCGGACGTACGGGCCGCAGATACCCGTATGCCAGAACTACCGGACGCTGGGCGACGAGCTCGACGCCGCCGGCTTGAGCTGGAGGCTCTATAGCGCCTCGAAGGTGTCGCAATGGGTCGGCTACGGGTCGATCCATCACATTCGTTATGGTCGTGCCTGGAACGAAAACGTCGTCGGCTCGTCAGTGCGCGTGATCGTGGATGTCGCGCAGGGCCGGCTCGCCGACGTCACGTGGGTCACGCCCTCCTTCCAGAACTCCGACCATAACGCGTTCGGCAGCCCGACTGGGCCCGAGTGGGTCGCCGACGTTGTCAACGCGATCGGCGAAAGTCCGTTCTGGAACTCCACGGCGATCTTCGTCATGTGGGACGAGTGGGGCGGCTGGTACGATCATGTCAAACCGCCCTATCTCGACTTCGACGGTCTCGGCTTTCGCGTACCTCTACTCGTCATCTCTCCGTATGCGAAGCGGGGTTACGTCACGCACGTGCGCTACGAGCACGGCAGCCTCTTGAAGTTTATCGAGGACCGCTTCGATCTGCCGCGCCTGAGCGCGGCCGACACTCGCGCGAATTCGCCGGCCTTTGATTGTTTCGACTTCACGCAGTCGCCGCGCAAGTTTCAGCCGATCGGCAAGCCGCTGAGCGTGCAGGAAGCCCTGCGCATGGAGCGCAACGAAAGCGCGGAGGAGCCCGACACGTAGTAACTGTGACGCCGCTAGATCTCCGCAGGCGCGCACCGCGCGGGCCGCGCGAAACGATGCTTGGCTTCTACGTCCTGCCGCGCACCATCGATAAGCTGCGAGCGGAGCTCCCGGGCGGCGACCCCGGCGCGTACATCAACGAAGAGAGGGGTTTCAGCGCCTACGTCGTTCGACGCATTGGGCTGGACATGAACGAGCTCCGGCAGGCGGTCGCCGAGGCCCCGGATGAGGCCGCGCTCGTCGAATGGTTGGCCGCACGCGTCGATGCGAGCGCCGCACCCGCGATCAACGCGAAGCTCGAGACGTTCGTCGTCGAACGAATGTCGGCAGACGACCAGCTTCTGGTACGAAGCCGCCACCCTGTGATGGCGACGCGCCCCGATCTGTCGAAAGTTCTCGATATTCTGGACGCGGACGATCGGGAGGCTTTCGCCTAGTCTAGCGGAATAGCCGCACAGCTTTACATTGAAGGAGGCACAAATGTTGGTATTTGCCCGCCGGTTTTTCCTTTTGGCGTTTATCGCCGCGCTGCCCGCATGTTCGGGTCTGGGCACGACGCCTTCGGCCGGTACCGAACAGACTTCGGCTGCATCCACGCTAGGCTCCGTTCTCGACTCGGCCCCGGAAGTCGCGGGCGGTCGCGAGGTGATTCGCAGGCTATCGATTCACCCCGACGCGGGAACGCCGGCTATTCTGATCAACTTCGTCGCGAACGGACCGGCCCAGAACGGCGTTCCGTGCATCAGCTGCGTCAACGGAGCTCAAAGCAACGACAACATCGGGATGACTGGGCCATCGAGCTATATTCCAACTGGAGCGACGTGGCAGTATGCGATCTCGTTTACCGACATCAGCTACAAGGGCAAGTGCAAAGTCGCGTGGGCGATTACGTCCGGAAAAAAGACGATCGATACCTTCTCCGCAACGTTCAATCTAACCAGCTCGGGAGGCTTCGTTCTGTACGCGCTCGATCGCAACCGGCCCAAGTATTCCGGTGCGGCCACGTTGACCGGCAGGGCTACGTGTGGGAAGTATTCGCCGTCGTTACAAGTGCCGCTGGAGTTTCAGTAAGCTAACCCAGTTAGGACATCGCTTCATGTGCTGCTCCTTTCCCGTCTAGGCACGGGCGAGGAGCAGTACCGTAGAATACAGCATGAAGAATCCATGAAGCGGAAGGTAAAGAATGGGTGAACAGAAGGCGACATTCGTGTGCGCGACCATCCTCGAGTTAAAGGCGAGCGACTTCGACAGCGTCTCTCAAGCGGCCGCGCGGCTCGCGCAACGCGCCGCGCCTTCAACTCCCGGGTTTATCGAGGCCGCGGTGCTGGGAAGCGAGGAAAAGACGCGCCTTCTCCTCTTGTCGCAGTGGGAAAGCAGAGATGCGTGGGCACGGGCGGAGTGGGATAACGAAATCGGCCGCGGCGTGGCCGACCTGGCTCAGAGCGCAAGCTCCTTCGACGTACGAACGTTCCTGCCGGTCGCCATCATCCGGGCGCCTTAACCTTGCGCTCACGTGGCAGCTAGTGGCACGGCCGCCGATCGCGGTGCGGTTACGTTCAGCGCCTGGGCTAAGTCGGCGACGAGATCCTCGGTCTCTTCGACTCCGACCGATAAACGCAGTAGATCGTCGGTGATTCCCAGCTCGAGGCGCTGATCGATCGTCAGCGACGCGTGCGTCATCCTTGCCGGGCAGCAGATCAGCGACTCGACGCCGCCCAGCGAGACGGCCAAGCTGAAGATCGACGTAGACGTCGCGATCGCGTGGGCGCGTGCGACGCCGCCTTTCGGGCGAAACGAAACGATGCCGCCGAATCCGCTCATCTGCCGCTTGGCGAGCGCGTGCTGCGGATGCGTCGGGAGGCCGGGGTAATAGACCTCGGCGACGTCGTCACGTGACGCCAAAAAATCTGCGATCGCCTGCGCGTTGCGCCCGTGCGCGCACATGCGCAGCGCCAGCGTCTTCGCGCCGCGCAGCGTGAGGTAGGCGTCCCACGGCCCCGGCACCGCTCCCACGCAGTTCTGATGGTAGGCGATCCGCTCGCCCAGCTCACGATCTCGCGTAATCACGGCGCCGCCGACGACGTCGCTATGCCCGCCGATATACTTGGTCGTCGAATGGACGACGATGTCCGCGCCGAGACGCAACGGCCTCTGCAAGAACGGCGAAGCGAATGTATTGTCGACGGCGACGAGAACGCCGGGACGGCGCAGCCGCGCGAGCTCGGCGATGTCGCCGAGCTTCAGCGTCGGATTGCTCGGGGTTTCGAGCCAAAGCAACCGCGTATTCGGCCTGGCGGCGGCCCACGTCGCGGCTGCGTCGGTCGTGTCGACGAAAGTTACGTCGATTCCGTAACGCCGCAACACATCGGTAAAGAGCCGGTGCGTCCCGCCATAGATGTCGCGCGTCGCGAGTATGTGGTCGCCGCAGCAGAGCAGCGACGTCGCACCGGCGACGGCCGCCATTCCGGAGGCGAATGCCGATGCAAACGTGCCCTCTTCGAGCGCGGCCAACTGCCGCTCCATCGCCAGGCGCGTCGGGTTCGTCGTTCTGGAATAGTCGAAGCCCTTGGTTGTACCGATTTGCGGCAGCGTGAAGGTCGCGGTTTGGTAGATCGGGACGATCGTCGCGCCCGTTGCGGGGCACGCGTCTTGCCCGCTCCAGATCGCGCGCGTCGAGAAGCCTAACACTTCGCACCTGCCGAGATGACCGGATCGAGCAGCTCTCGCAGCGACTTTGGCTCGGCCAAGAACGCGTCGTGACCGTGGTTCGATCGCAGCTCGATGTAACTGGAATCAAATCCGCGGCGAGCGAAACGCTCGGCCGCGGCACGCACGTCCTGCGCGCGGAAGAGCCAGTCCGAAGTGATCCCCACGAACGTCAGCGCCGGACTGCTGTCCACGCTCTCGTACTCTCGAACGTCGAACGAGTCCATCGCATGGGTCAGCGTCACATAGCTCGATGGATCCATCCGTCGCTCGATGAGGTCTGCCTGGCGCTCCAGGTAGCCCTCAACGTCGAAGCGTGCTTTGCCATACCGATCGGCGCGGCGCCCGTGCCTTTCGCGCAACAGCTCTTCGCTCTTGTACGTGAGCATCGCTATCTTGCGAGCGAGGCGCAGGCCGCGCATCGGATCCAAGCTCAACGCATCCCGCTGTAACGAGTTGAGCGCGACGCCCAGGGTGCTGTGATGATCGTGTGCGCCGAGCATCACCGCGCCGCCGACGCGCTCCGGCGCGTCGAGCGCCCACTGCAGCGCCTGCATGCCGCCGAGCGATCCGCCGATGACGAGCTCGACGCGCTCGATCTCGAGCTGGTCGAGTGCGTGCCGTTGCGCGCGCACGATGTCACGAACCGTGATTCTCGGAAACGGCCCTCCGCGAGGGCCCGTGCTTCCGTAACAACTGCCGAGCACGTTGATGCCGATCACGCACCAGCGCGCCGGATCGAAGAGCGTTCCGTCGCCGACGATGCCGGGCCACCACTCCGCGGCGCGGCTCGAGCCCGTCAGCGCGTGCGCGACGAGCACGACATTCGAACCGCTTCGTTGCGGCGTGCCGTAGATCGTGACCCGCTGTTCGACCGCGGGAAGCGTCGCGCCGCAGTCGAGTCGAAGCGCGCCGATCGCAACCGTCTCTTCGCGCATCATGCGTTTACCGTAGCCTGCCCTGAGCGAAGTAATGTCATCCTGAGCGGCGTCGAAGGACGAAGGGCGGCATCGTCCCAAATCGGATACTGCGGCAGCTCCGTCGCGCGCGCGAGGCATTCGAAGAACGGTTTCACCTCGATTGCCGGCTCGAGCCAGCCCGCATTTCGGCGCGCGCTGAAGTCTCGCCGTTCGCGTAGCGCGCGCAGCACGCTGACGACGTCGCCGAGAACCGCCGATGCCGTCGCAATCCCGCCCGCGCCCGCGCCGCGCAACGCGAGCAGGCCCGCGTCGCGCGCCCAAATTTCAACGCTGTTCTCGGCATCCGCCGTACGCGCAAACTCGTGGGTCTCGGGTACCAGGAGCGGCGCGACCTCCGCCAGGATGCCGTCGGCGGTGCGCAGCGTCGCGGCGATGAGGCGAATCCGCATTCCCAACATTCTTGCACGCGCGATATCACGCTGCGCGACCGACGCAATGCCGCTCCTGCGGACGCGTGGAGAAATCACGGCGAGACCGAAGGCAAGCTGCGCGATCAGCGCGAGCTTATGGGCGGCGTCCGTTCCGTCGAGATCGTTGCTCGGATCCGCCTCGGCATATCCGTGTTGCCGCGCGAGGGCGAGCGCGTCGCCGAACTCTGCGCCCTCCTCCATCGCGGAGAGAATCGCGGTCGACGTCCCGTTGATGACGCCGGCTACGGAAAGCACCGCATCTCCGGCCAGCGCCTCGTTAAGCGTCCGCAGAAGCGGGATCGCGCCGGCGACAGCGGCCTCGAAACGCAGCGCTACTCCACGCGATGCCGCGAGCGCCTGGAGGCGCGGACCTTGCGTTGCCAGCAGGTCCTTATTCGCGGTCACGACGTGCCGCCCGCGATCGAGCGCGCGTTCGACCAGCTCGGTCGCGTCGTTCGTTTCGCCGATCAGCTCGATGACGAGGTCGACCTGCGGGTCGTCGACGATGGCACGTGCGTCGCGCGTGAAGAGACGCCGCTCGAGCGAATCCGGCCGTTCCTTGCTTGAATCGCGAATCGCGATGCCACGAAGCTCGTAGCGAACGCCGCTGCGGCGTTCGATCGTTTCGCGTTCGCGCTGCAGACGATCGGCGACGTTCGCGCCGACCGTTCCGCATCCGAGCAGTCCGACCCCTACGGTCAGTTTCATCTCCAGGCCTCCTGTTGCGATGGGAAAGCGAGGACAAACGCGCCCCCCGCCGTTGCGGCGAGGGGCGCGAGAAGCATTGCGGTGTTTGGTTACGTTGCGCGCTTCACGACGACCCCGCCGCATGCTTGTGCATGCAGCCCATCGAGAACATCATTCGCATCGCGCGCAGGGACATGGCCGCAACGATAACACGGGCGCGGTCTCGCGTCAAGACTCGCTCGACGTTCATTACCAGCGCGCGACGAAGGCGGGGGCGATGGCGCCTCGCACGATTCGACTGAACGTCGCGAAGGGACAATCGAGCGAGGGACACCCAGGGATGTAGACGGGCGCACGCAGTGGCGAGTCTCCTTGGCCCGCGCGCATCGCATCGAGCGATTGGGCGGTGAAGACGGTGCGCACGAAGACCTGACCGCCGGCCTGCTGGTGCAGTTCGAAGATCAGCGCGCTTCCCGGCGGGGTATCGTTGAGTTGATCGCCCTTGATCAGCCACGAGAGACGCAGCAGGCCGGAGAGCTCCGCGAGCTGCGTGTCGTGCCCCGAGATGAAGACGAACCGGCTCTGCGGTGGAACGCGCGTTCCCGCAACGGCCCTGCCGCCCGCGCCTTCCTCGAGCGTCTGGAGGATGTGCGCCATGATGTTCGACGAGTGTGCTCGGGCCGCGTACTCGTTGTGCTCGAGCCGCTTTGCAAGGACGTGGAGCTTGAGCAGCTCTAACAACCGGGCGTGGTCGACGCGACCCCATCCGACGTCGGCATGCCCATCCGTATATTCGAGTAAGAGATTCTCGCCGACGTCGGCCGCCATGTCGAGGCCGCCGCCCAGGCTCGCCAGCCCGCCGTCGCCGTCGTTGGAGATCGTCGTGGGAACTTGCGAAATCTGCTTGCACGTAGCCGGCGAAGTGCACCCGAGAACCTGCTCGAGCGTCGCGAACGCGGAACCGTATGCGTCGGTCAATCCGCCAAAGCTTCCGCCGATGGAGCCGAGGATCGATGCGTCCGACTCAGCCTTGTTGACGGTGCCGAGAGCCGGAAGAGGATCGAAGAACGGATCCGGATCGCCGGGAGCGTGTCCGACGGCGATGTTGCAGCCGGGAGCAAATCCTCGCACCACCGCGTCGCCGGTCGCGCGCGTGCGCTGATCGATATCCGCCCAGACGAAGACCGATCCACTAGGCGGACACTGATTCGCGGCGAAGCCCAGCGCCGGACCGTAGAGATGACGATAGGCGGCACCGAACTGGCGCATCAACAGGGCGCCGCGGTCGGTGAGGTTTCCGGGTTGACCCGACCATTTCGGCCAGGGCTGACTGGCGTACGCCGTCAGTTCGTCCGGATGGGTCGGCGAGCGGACTCCGTGGCGGCTCACGACGATGACCATGCGCAAGCCGGAGGATTGCAGCGCCGGTGCTCCTGCCGTGCCGAGCGCCGTGCATGACAGGAGCGCCGCGGCAATGAAAACGGGAACGTTTGTAAATTTCATGCGACCTCGACTCTTTAAAGCTGTGTCACGATTTTACGTGCGCCAGATGACGCCTACATGAAGCCGAGCTCCCGTGCGGTGCTCGTCATCGGCATGCACCGCAGCGGCACGAGCGCCGTCGCTCGCGGGCTGGCAGCCCTCTCCGTCTACCTGGGCGACAACTTTCTCGACGCGCAGCCGGAGAACCCAACCGGCTATTGGGAAGACAAGGCAATCGTCGAGCTCAACGATCGCGTGCTCGCGGCGCTCGGGTTGAAATGGGACGACGTCGTGCCGATCGAGCATAAGCAGCTCGAACGATTTCGAGTTCGCCGTCTGCGCGGTAAAGCGGTAGGATACGTGAAGCGAACGTTCGGGCGACATGCGTTGTGGGGTTTCAAAGATCCACGCACGATCCGCCTCCTGCCGTTCTGGCGCCGAGCGCTGCGCGACAGCAAGGCCGAAGACGCGTACGTCGTCGTTGTTCGCAATCCGCTCAGCGTGGCGGCCTCGCTCAACCGCCGGCAAGGGATGGATATGCTGAGGGCGCAGAGGTTGTGGCTGGTGCACATGGTGCCGTTCCTGGACGAAATACGCGACCGGCCGTTTGTCGTCGTCGACTACGACCTTCTCATGGCACAGCCTCGTTCGCAGCTGGAGCGCATCGCCGCGGCCCTGCAACTACATTCGCTCGACGCAGCGAACGCGCGAGAGATCGATCGTTTCGCCGCCGAGTTTTTAGACGAAGGCCTGCGCCACACGGTCTTCTCGCCGAGCGACCTGGATGGAAGCACCGTCGAGGCTCGACTGACGCAGGAGGCCTACGTACTGCTTCTCGCTCTCGCCTCCGATCGGCTCGAATCCGGAGCGGAATTCTGGCCGGCCTGGGAGAGAATTCGGCGCGAATACGAAACGCAGGTATCGTAGATGTACCAGGTCGACGCCGAACGTTTCGCGCTTCTCATCGGCCTCTCGCTCTTCTTCGGATTTGCGTTCGAAGGGTTCTATTCAGACGAGATGCCACGGCGCCCCGGTGGAGTTCGCACGTTTCCACTGCTGGCATTAGCGGGCGGGGGGCTGTTCCTGCTCGATCCCCGATATGGCTCGGCATTCATCGCGGGACTACTCGTCGTCGGCTCGTGGATCTACGCATACGTTTGGCGCGAAAGCAAAGCAGAAGAACCGCTTGAAGGTCTGTTCATCGTCCCCGCGTGCAATTTGCTCGCGTACGTGCTCGGGCCCATCGCGCTGACCCAACCTCTCTGGTTGGGCGTCACGGTTGCGGTTGCAGCGGTGCTGCTGCTCGGCGGCCGCCGCAAGCTGCACGAGTTGGCACGGCAAGTCCCAGGCAGCGAGATCGTCACCGCCGCCCAGTTTCTAATTCTGGTTGGCATCGTCTTACCGCTCCTCGCGGGAAGGCCGGCGATTCCGTACACCTCGGTCACGCCGTTCGGCGTCTGGCTCGCCGTGGTCGCCGTCTCGTCGATTTCGTATGCGAGCTACCTGCTGCAGCGTTTCGTCTTTTCCGGACGCACGACGCTCTTCATGTCGATCCTCGGCGGGCTTTACTCGTCGACGGCGACGACCGTCGTGCTGGCGCGGCGCGCGCGCGCGGAAGGAATGACGCGGGAGCTGCAGTCGGGCGTGATCGCCGCGACCGCGATGATGTACTTACGCCTCCTCGTTATTTGTTTGCTGTTCAACCTCGCTCTCGGTCGCATGCTGATCGCTCCATTGCTCGCACTCGCGTTCGTGAGCGCGATCGTCGCGGCGGTCTGCGCGCGTGCGGGGAAACGCTCCGCACCCGCCACCCAGCCGCAGAATCCGCTCCAAATTTGGGCCGCTCTCGTCTTCGCCGCACTCTTCGTCGTCATCTCGATGCTCACGACCTGGACGCAGAATCACCTCGGTCACGCCGGTATCTACGCGCTCGCGGGCGTCGTCGGCGTTACCGACATCGACCCGTTCGTGTTGAGTCTGGCGCAGGGAGGGGCGGCCGGCATCGGGCTTGCGACTGCGACATCGGCGATCATCGTCGCGAGCTCGTCGAACAATTTGCTGAAGGCCGTCTACACGGTGGCGTTCTCGCGACGCCGTGAAAGCTGGATCCCGGCGGGCGCGCTGGCTCTCATCGCGGCGCTCGGCGTCGCGCTGGCTTTTCTAGTCGTACGCTGACCTATGCCGGAGTCGCTGATGATTCGGCGCGCGCTTCCCGGCGACCGAGAGGCGATCCGGCGCGTATACAATGAAGGCATCGAGGACCGCGTTGCGACGCTCGATACCGATCCAAAGTCTCCTGACGAGATTGCCGCTTGGTGGGCGGAGCACGGCGACCGCTTCGCGATCCTCGTCGCACTCGAAGCCGCCGACATCGTTGGATGGGCATCGCTGAATCGCTTCTCGCACCGCTGCGCGCACTCGGCCATCGCCGACTTATCGGTGTACGTCGGTCGCTCGCATCGCGGCCGCGGGATTGGGTCGGCGCTGTTGATGCGGCTCGAATCCGAGGCGCGCGCCGGTGGATTTTACAAGATCGTGCTGTATGCCCTCAATCGAAACGAGCACGGCAAGCGACTCTACGTGAAATCGGGATTTCGCGAGGTTGGCGTCTTCCGCGAACACGGCAGCATCGACGGCCGTTTCGTCGACGTAGTGGCGATGGAGAAGCTGCTTTAGCGCTGGTATTTTGACCGCCCTCGCGGCGGGTCGGGTGCAGCGGAGGAGGCTTATGGCCAGTTTATCGGTAGCAAGCACATTAAGGAGCCCTTCGAGACCTTCGACGTCAAGAGCCGGCGGCATTCGCGCCAACACGGTCCGATTGCTGCGATGGCGAAACTGCTAGGGATGGCGACTAGGTGTGGCTACCCGAAGATCTTGCACGTCGCGCTGGCGCTAACGTCGGTATCGAGCACCGCGTGCCAGACCTCCACAGGCAGAGCACACTCTTCGCACGAGCTGCGCGTCGCCGACTGGGGCGACCCGTCGTCGCTTAATCCGCTGCTTGCGCACGATCAAGATACCATCGGGTTCGATCTCCTGGTCGTTCAGACTCTCGTCGGGTTGGACGCGGCGAATCGCATCGTGTCAGTCTTGGTCACGCGCGTGCCATCGCGCGCGAACGGAGACATTAGTCCCGACGGCAAGACCATCGTCTATCACTTGCGTCGCGGCGTACGTTTCGCGGATGGGAAGCCGCTGACGTCGCGCGACGTCGCCTTTACGTTTCACGCCATTATGGATGGGCGCAATCCGGTCCTAAGCCAGGACGCGTATCGTCGCATCGCGTCCCTTTTAACGCCCGATTCACAGACCGTGATCGTGCATTTACGCGCTCCCTGGAACGCGGCAGTTCGTGAGCTTTTCGCGCAGTCCGACTTCGCGTTCGGCATCCTGCCGGCGCACGCTTTCGGGAGTACGGCGCTGCAAGGTGCAGCCTGGGAAGAACATGCCTTCGGCTCGGGCCCCTTTCGCGTAACGTCCTGGCGGCGCGGGGATCGCGTGATCCTCGAACCCAACCCTTACTTCTCGCCTCGCCCGAAGCTGACTCGCATCGAGCTGCGTATGCTTCCCGACGCCAACACCGCCATGGTCGCCCTGAGGTCCGCTGAGGTCGACCTCACAAGGATTTCGCCGGTGCACGTCGCCGAATTCGACGTCGACTCCGAATCTGCGAGTCGTTTCAACGCAGATAAACGGCATGGATTACTTGTCGCTGCAGACCCGCGCCCCACCGACTAACGAGCTTCCTGTCCGGCGCGCCATCGCCGACGCGCTCGACGTCGCACTGATCGAGAGGTCGTTTCACGGTCTCTACCCGCGGGCTGCGGCCTTCTTGCCGCCCGTCTTCGCGTGGCATGATGCGAGCCTGACGCCGAGAAATCAGGACGTAGCGGAGGCTGCGGCTCAGCTCGACGCGGTTGGGTGGCGACTGCACGGCGGCGTTCGCCAGAGGAACGGAACGCCACTGGACGTGCTCGTCGTCGTCCAGTCAAACGGCGAGAGCGGTTTCGAATCCATCGTGCAGCGCCAGTTAGCGGAGGTCGGTATAGCAGCTACAATCAAATCGTTTCCTGCAAGCACGTTCAACGGGCCTGAGGGACCGATACGCACCGGCCTTTACAACGTTGCCATTCGAGGCTGGATTGGAGGCGCCGATCCCGAACAGAGCGTTACGTTTTCTTGCAACCAGATCGGACCAGACGGCGATAACATTTCTCGGTTTTGTGATCGAACGTTTGACGCCGCGTTTGAAGACCAAAAAAGCGTGCGGACCAAGTGGCGCCGAGCCCGTGATTTCCTGTCGATGCAGCGGATAGTGTACGACCGCATTCCAATCGTACCCTTAAATTATGTCGTTTATTTCGACGCCGTTAACGCGCGCGTCTCGGGCTTCGCTCGAAACATGCTTGGATTCCCCGTCGGCGCTGAGAACTGGGACGTTAAGCAACGTTGAATAGTCATGCCGAAGGCTAAACGGTCGCATCGCGTATCCGAGCGTCCAACAGGGACGGTGACATTCCTTTTCACCGACGTCGAAGACAGCTCTAAGCGCTGGGAGCGCGATCGCGCCGCCATGGAAAAGGCCGTTAGGCTGCACGACGAGCTCATGCGTCAGGCGATCGAGTCCAATGATGGATATGTATTTAAGACGGTGGGTGACGCATTTTGCGCGGTCTTCGATCGTGCCGAGTACGCGATCGTCGCCGCCGTCGAAGCGCAGCGCGCGCTTGCAGCAGCAGATTTTTCAGCCGTGCACGGAGTTCGGGTACGAATGGCCTTGCACGCCGGAACGGCCGACGAGCGAGGTGGAGACTACTTCGGCTCGGCGGTAAATCGAGTCGCTCGATTGCTTGAGATTGCGCAGGCGGGACAAGTGCTCGTTTCGGGGCTTACGGCCGACCTCGCGCGCGAGCAGCTTCCCGAAGGAGTCACGCTGAGCGACCTTGGGCGGCACCGGCTTCGAGATCTCTCCGAGGCGGAGCGCGTTTTCCAGGTGGTCGCCGGCGGGCTCGAGCCGGTTTTCCCCGCACCTCCGTCGTTGGGCTCGCTGCCCAACAATCTTCCGCTCCAGCTCACGCCGTTAATTGGGCGCACTGAGGAACGAGCCGAGATTCGGAGCCTGCTGCTTGCGCACCGTTTGGTGACCCTCACGGGCGCAGGCGGAATCGGTAAGACGAGACTCGCGTTGCAGGTCGGGGCCGAGATGCTCGATGCGTTCGGCGATGGCGTGTGGTTCATCGACCTGGCTCCATTTGCGGATGCCAACCTCGTTCCTAACGCCATTGCCGCGGCCTTAGGCTTGCAGGAATCGCCGAGCCGGCCGATGCTCGAGACGCTCGCCATCTACTTGAAAAACAAGGCGATGCTCCTGATTCTCGACAACTGCGAGCACGTCTTGGCCGCGTCGGCAAACGCCGTCGATACGATCCTACGCCGTTGCGCTGAGATTACGGTACTGGCTACCACGCTCGAGGCCCTGGGGATTGCCGGCGAACGATTATATCGCACGCCGGCTCTCGAAATCCCGGCGGACTCGACGCGAGCATTGAGCGCTTCGGAAGCGATGGCGTATCCCGCGATCGCCCTTTTTGTGGACCGCGCGCAGGCCGCGAATTCGCAATTCGTCATAAACGACGCCGATGCGCCGATTATCGCCGATATTTGCCGGCGGCTGGACGGCGTCGCGCTGGCGATCGAGCTTGCGGCGGCCCACATCAAGATCGTTTCCGTCAAGGTCCTCGACGAAAAACTCGACGAGCGTTTTCGTCTTCTGAAGCGGGGCAACCGGACCGCTCCGCCACGTCAGCAGACGCTCCATGCGCTCATCGACTGGAGCTACGACTTGCTCTCCGAGCCGGAGCGCGCGCTTTTTCGGCGGCTTGCGGTCTTCGCGGGCGGCTTTACGCTCGACCTCGCGGTCGCCGTCTGCAACGACGTGGCGCGCGCGGGACTCGATGCGCTCGATCTGCTCCCGTCGCTCATCGAAAAATCTCTCGTGCAACCGGAGATTACCGGCGAGAATCCGCGCTACCGCCTTCTCGAGACCACGCGGTTGTATGCGCGCGAAAAACTCGTCGAGCACGGCGAGTTCGGTGCGGCTTCCCAGGCGCATGCTTGCGGGCTCACCGCGCTTGCAGAGCGCCTCGCCGTCGATTTCGGAACGATGGCGGATTCACAATGGGAGTCACTCGCGGAGCCGGAGTTGGAAAATTGGCGAGCGGTTCTGGAGTGGTCGCTCGGATCCGGTCACGACGTTCCCCTCGGGCAACGGCTGGCGGCCACGCTGCGTCCTTTGTGGGCAAGTAAAGCCGCGGTAGAAGGCAGGCGATGGATCCAAATGGCGCTTGAAGCGGTCACCTCCGAAACGCCGGCGGCAATCGTCGCGCGTCTCGAATTAGCGGATGCCAGTATCGCCATGTACCTGACGCTATGGAAAGCGATGCTGGCCGCGGCGCAGCGAGCCATAGGCCTATTCGAGCGGACGGATGACACAGCCGGTGCCGCCGAGGCGCGCATCGTCGCGGGTCGCGCGCTCGCGCTGCTCGGAGACGCACGGCAAAGTGAGGCGCTCCTGCGACCGGCGCTGGAGGCGTGCGAGGCGTTGGAAAGGCCTCGACTGACCGCAATGGCGTTAGAGAGCCTCGCAATGGCGCGAATGACCGCAGGCGACATTGCCGACTCACGCCCTTTGTACGGCAAGGCACTCTCCGTATTCCAGGCGATCGGCGCGGAAAAAGCCGCCCTAAACGTCGCTGCGAACTTGGCAGGCGCCGAGTTTCGCGGCGGCGATGCGGCCACGGCGCTTCGCTTGGCGCAAGAAATGCTCGTCCGAGACCGAGCCCTGAATAATCCCAGAGTTGCAGTAGTCATGTGCAATATCGCAGCCTATCATATCGTGTTGGGCCGCTGGGAGGAGGCGCGAAACCACGCTTGGGAGGCGCTCGATGTCGCGTGCGAGCGGCATTTGGAAGTGCAAGTCGTTTGGGCCCTGCAACATCTGGCGGCCGTCGCCGCGCTGAGCTCCGAAGGCGACGTCGAACGCGCCGGCGATCTCCGTCGCCGCGCTGCCCGGCTGCTCGGTTTCGTCGAAGCGCGACTTGCCGCTCTCGACACGACGCGCAAGTTTACGGAACAACAAGAGTATACGGCCATGCTTGCCGCCCTACACGAAGCGCTGACCGCAGACGAGCTGTCAGGTCTTATGGCACAAGGGGCTAGCTGGTCCGACGAAACCGCGATTGCCGAAGCTCGTGGTCTCTAATCGCCTGGCGGGCCGTGCCTTCCGTTAAAGAGGTACTCTGACTTGATCCTCCGGTCGAGCTCTTCGATCTCCTTGCATTTGCTACTGAGATGGCTCTCCGCATGTAGATGCATGTCGTCGAGGTCCTTTTCGCTCGGGGTTTCATCGAGCTCGAGCGTCCCCGCGATCAGTTCACGCAAGCCGTCCCAGTCCTCATTTTGCGCAACGACTACCCACCGATCGCGCAGTTCCTGTGACTGCTCGAGCGCTTTGAGAAAACCGGTGGTCACCGCTTTGCACTGCTCTTCTTTCATGATGCTCCTTTCGTTTTGCGGCTAGCAGGCGAGAAACGGGCTCAGGGCGGCAATGCCCTTGCGTCCAATTCGCCCGTCGACGCAGGTGGTTTCTAGCTCCGGAATTACGGCGCGGACTACGTTTACCGGAATATCCGGTGGAGAGAGATCGATTATCACCGTGGATGAAGCCCCCGATCTTTTTAGATCCGCCATTATGCGCGCGACGTCGGCTGCGAGATCGTCGGTAGAAGCGTCGGGTATCGCAGCGAGGTCGACCGCGACCGTTGGGAGGTCGTAGAACCAGCGATTTCTCGGCGTTTCTGCGAGGCGCCGCGTATGTATCGGAATTGAAGCGGTCGATACGTCGCCCACGCGAAGCGCGTCCTCTCGCGAGCCTTGAATGTCGGTGAGTCGGCTCTGCGCAGCTTCCGTCAGCGCGCGTATTGCCGCGTGAGCGGGCGAGAGCGAACAGCCAAGGCCGATGTGGCACATCGGCGGATCGGCTCCGGGCTCCACCACGCACGCGAGCATCGCCGGCGGTAGCGCGGCATCTTTCAAATACGTCACTCGAACGCTTAGACCGGCATCGGTAAAGTCTTTGACCAGGGCATCGACGCCGCCGTTGCCCGTGGGTAACGTAAGCTCGTGCGCGAGGCTGAAATCGCGAGCGTCGTCTCCTTGCAGCATTCTCGGCAGAAGCTCGCATCGCACGTGATACAGCGACCAGAGGTGGCTTTCGATGACTTCGCAGAGCGCGTGATACGTCGCCTCGAGTAGTGAGTTACCGCAGGCCAGTCCGTTCGACGTGGTTGGCGGGAAGATCGGCTCGCCGGGCCACGGGCTCTGGACGGCCGCGAGCGGGACGAGGACGCTCTGGCCGCAGAGCAAGTCCAAGCCCTCGACGCAATCTACGCGCAACTCTTCCGCGGCATTCAACCCCATGCGATCGAGATGCAACGACCGACGGAGTCTAGAAACGCGCTCCCGCCGAATCGGCAGTTCCGGCTTCGCCGCTACCTGCCGTTCGACGGCTTCGAACACTGCACCGATCAGCGCCGCTTCATTGGTCGTGCCTTTGCCGTTGTAGACGCTGATGAAGGACGGCGAGTCGGGGACGACCGCACAGAACGTCGGAATGCCGACGCGGTCGAGGCGCGTGATGTTTGCTACTCGAGTAATTCCGTATCGCTCGCGCAGCGCTGGCAGGAGCTCGAGCGTCGTCGCTAACGCGGCGCAGCGGTCGTAGGATCCCGGCGCTTTTCGCGCGTGCGAGATCGGCTTAAGCACAGGCGGCCTTCGAGCGGCGCTGCGTACCTAGGAGACGGCGTAAAGCGAAGCGCGCGTCGTGGCGCTTCAGGTCTCCCTCGAGCTCGGCGATCGAGCGAATCGCTGCGCGTGCGTTTGGCGGAGCCAGCTCGACGACGTCGTCCCACGTGCGTTCCATGTAGAATATGTCGCGCGCTCGATCGACCAGTAAGCCGGCGTCGCGCGGCGAGAGTATGCCGCGGCGAATCGAAAGCCTCGCCACGTAGCGCACGTTTACCGAAGGAACCGTTAAGGCTCGCTGCGTCGTCGGCTCGAAGAGCACTGCAACTTCGTCGTCACCATCAATGAGTTCGCGGATGTACCATCGAGCGATGATGCCAAGGGGCGCGAACCCATAGGGCCAGCACTCCGCCGCTCGAAGTGCGCCGATACTCGACGCGCCGAAACAACGAGCGCGCTGCGCTGCGCGGTAACATTCCCTCGGCGACGGCGCTAAATCGTGATGGAAGACTCCGTCGATCAAAAGAAGCGTATCGTAATCGTCGGCGGCGCGGCCCACGTCGCCTCGTGCCGCCGGCGGCAAGAAAAAAACACCGCTGGCCGATATCCGGTCTTCGGGCGGCAATGAAGGCCCGCAGAAAACCCCGAGGCGCGAGGTCATTCGACCTGGAGACTTCGGACCGGTTGCTTGTGCGCCTGCCGCTCCAAGTGTTGCAGACGTAGCGCGGCAACGTCGACGCCTTAGACGACCGGCCGTGTAGGAAGCACCGCGATCGGCGGCTCTTCGATTTCGTAGAACCGGTCTGTAATCGGAAACGCGGCGAGCTTCTCGGTGGCGTCGATCACCTCCGACGCGGCGGCATCCACGAGGTGCTCGCCGATTAGATCTTTATACGATCTTTGTGCTGGCACTTCGGCGAACGGCTGATATCCGGCCTCGTAGCCGGTGGCCCAGCGCGTGATCGCGCCCATCGTCGCGCAGTAGCGAAGCCAACGATGCGCCTTCCAATCCGGCGCCTCCGGCGCGCCTGAGGCGAAGACGTCTACGAGCTTGCCGCCGGCGTCCAGTCCCAACTGCGTCATCTCATCGATCGTCTGCGGCGGCATGTTGAGGTTCAAACCGCCTTGATCGGGAGAGAGTCGTATCCCGACGATACGGCTCGCGTTTCCCGGCAGCGTTCCTAAGGTCACGTCCTGCCACGTGCGCGTCGCGTCGAGGATAGCGGAGGCAAACGCCAAGACGTCGCCGCGCCCGCCGCTGCGGTCGAGCTTGTTCCACGGATTGACGCTCCCGCGCGGCATCTCACTCTCCATGAGAACGGAGCCGGGAACGTATTTGGCGAGCACCTCGGCCTGCGCGCGCGTCGCGGCCGCCGGTTGTCGGCCGTCCTTCGCCGGCGGAGCGCCGGGAAGCAGGTCGATCGCAAACGTCGGCCAGCGCGGCAGCGGGCTATCGAAGAAATGGATCGGGAAATTGCTCGAAAGCCCGCCGTCGGAGAACCACAGCTGCTGCATCGCGCCGGTCGCGTCGAGCGCGTAGAGCGGAAAAGCGCAGAAGATCACCGGGAAAGACATGCTCATGCGCGTCGCGACGACGATCGGCAGCTTTTCCGCGGCGGGGAAACGATAGTAGACGTAATCGTCGCCCTGCGACTTTCCTAGCGCCGTGACCGCGCCGCAGCGCTTCATGTGCTCGACGACGGTGGGCGAGAAAAAATCCTCGAGGTCTTCGAGCCGAAAGTAGATCGGGGGCCGTTTCTTGTCGCCGTCGAGATCGGTATCCGGATCGGGCATCTGGCCGATCTGCTCCTTCGGATCGAATGGAAGCTCGAACGGCCTCCCCAGCGTCAGGCATGTGGTCACCATGCGAAGATCGATGCAGCGCTCGCCGCTCGCCGGGCTGTGCCACTTCGGTTGCGGCGCGTCCCAGAGATCGCCGAAGGTGAGCGGGCGCCCGGATTCGCCGGCGGTCTGAGCGACGAAGGCTTCGAGCCAGTTGAAGAGCGGGGGCACGTCTTTCGCCGCAAGCTGCGTGACGTCGATCTCTGCCGAAACTTTTCTGGTAGCCTTCGCGCTGTACCCGTGGCACCAGCCGAAGCTGTTACGCGCCAGCACTGCCGCGATGTGACAGACGAACCTCGCGCCGATGCCGACGAATGCGGCGATGATTCCGATGAAGAACGCCGCACCGAGGCAGCGCCAGATCGCGCCGGCCGGCAACGGCCACGTGACGCCGACGAAGATGCCGAACACGACTGCGATCGTCAGCAGCGGGATCCATACGTACTGCAGCAGCAGCGCGCATGCGAGCCGCAGCAGCTTCACCAACGCGGGGGCGTGCCCGATCGGAATCAGCGCGACCCTGAAGATCGCGCGAGCAATAGCATCCGGAGCGAAGAGCGCGAGCAGCGAGCCGGGACGGCCGAGAAACTGTGGCAGCTTGGCGAGCTCGGTATAGCCCTGCCCGGATCCCGACTTCCGCCGCCGGTACTCCGCTGCGGCCGTGATCGCGGCGGCGATCGCACCCACCGACGTGCCGCCGATGTTCTTGACGGCGTACGTGGTCGCGAGCTTGCAGATGGCGAGCGGATAGACGACGCCGCTGGTCACCCCGCCCTTCATGACGACGTCGCAGAGACGCCTTATATCGTCGCGCTCGAAATCGGCGGCCTTGAAGCTCAGTTTTTTCATCGCCCCGGCTTTTCTCTCTGCCAGGCGTATGGCACTGCGGGGTGGCAGAATGTCCCCATGCAGCACGTCGACGGCCGGGCGATCTACGCCGCCAGCGATCTCAACGACTATCTCGAGTGCAAGCGACTCACCGAGCTGGAGGGGCTCGTCGCGGGCCGCAAGCTCGCACCGCCCGATTCGGTCGACGAACAACTCGCGCTGGCTCGGCGCAAAGGCGAAGAGCACGAGCGCGAGTATCTCGCGCAGCTGATCGAGCGTCATCACGACGGCGTTGCCCAGTTTGCGCGCCCCGAGCCCGGGATCCAAGGCTATCGCGACGCCGAGCGTCAGACGCTCGAGGCGATGCGGCGCGGCGCACACATCATCTATCAGGCAACGTTCTTCGACGGTCAGTTCATCGGCCACGCCGACTTCCTGCGCCGCGTCGACGACGTGCCGTCGAATTTGGGCGACCATAGTTACGAGGTCATCGACACGAAGCTCGGGCTCTCGCCCAAGCCTTACTATCTGGTTCAGCTCTGCAACTACAGCGAGCATCTCCAGCGCCTGCAGGGACGCATGCCGGAGTTCGCCTACGTCGTTCTCGGCAGCGGCGAGGAACGGCGCTTCCGGCTGCACGACTACTTGGCGTACTATCGCCATCTCAAGGCGACGTTCTTATCGTTCGTCGAGACCCCGGCATTCGAGCAGATGGAAGCGGCTCGCGAGTATCCCTTCAAGGTCAAGCACTGCGGCATCTGCCGGTGGAACGGCGCATGCTCGCAAAAACGCGCCGACGACGATCACTTGAGTCTCGTCGCGTGGATGCGGCGCGATCAGATCGCGAAGCTCGAGTCCGCCCGCATCACGCGCGTGACGCAGCTGGCGGAAGCGCCCGACGATGCGCGGCCCAACGGCATGAATCCCGAAACGTTCGAAAAGCTGCGTCGCCAGGCGTCGCTGCAAGTTCGCGGGCGCAACAGCGCGCAGCCGATCTACGAGCTCCTCGAACACGCGCCGCCGGTCGGCTTCGGACTGCTTCCAAATCCGGCGAGGGGCGACGTCTTCTTCGATATGGAGGGCGACCCGCTCTTCGAGCCAGGTAAGGGTCTCGAGTATCTCTTCGGCTTCTGGATGCCCGACGACGAGCCCCAGTTCCAACGGTTTTGGGGGACGGATCGCGACGACGAAAAGCGCGCGTTCGAAGCAATTCGTCGATTTCATCGTCGCGCGGAGACGGCAGTATCCGGCGCTGCACGTCTACCACTACGCGAACTACGAGAAGTCGGCGCTGCGCAGGCTCGCGCAGGAGCACTGCACGCGTGAGAACGAGGTCGACGACCTCCTGCGCGGCGAGGTGCTCGTCGACCTATTCGCGGTCGTGCGCCAGGCGCTCGCGATCTCGGAGGACGGCTACGGCCTAAAAAAACTGGAACGCTTCTACAACCTCGCGCGCGAAACCGAGGTCAAGAAGGGCGACGAGTCAATCGTGATGTTCGAGCGCTGGATGATCGAGCGCGACCAGCGCATCCTCGACGACATCGAGGCTTACAACCGCGACGACTGCCGCTCGACGTATATGCTGCGCGAGTGGCTCCTCGAGCGCCGCACCGAAGCGATCGAGAAGTTCGGCGTGGACCTGCCGTTGCGCGAACCGAAGGCACCGGACGAGCCGTGCCACGCCGTTTTCACCGAGTCGTGCAAGGAGTGCGTGAAACGCCGCGACGAGGCGCGCGAGGAAGAGCGGCGCACCGGCGTCGAGCGCGATCTGCTCGCGCACGTGCTGCCGCCGCGCACCGACGAAGAGTACCGCCTGATGAGCGCGGACCGGCGGACGCGCTATCTCCTCGCGAATCTCGTCGCCTATCATCGCCGCGAAGAGAAGCCGGCGTGGTGGGAGTACTTCGATCGCTGTGAAAACGTCGACGAGCTGATCGAGTTCGACCGGCACGCGATCGGCGGACTGAAGCTGCGCGAGGACCTGCCTCCGGAGAAGATCGACCGCAGCAAGCTCTACACGTACGGCTTTCCCGATCAGATGTACAAGTTTGGCGCCGGCGATAGCGTCGCGAATCCGCGCACGCGTGCATCCGCCGGCACCATCTTCTCGATCGACGACGACACCAATCTGCTCACGCTAAAGACGACCGCCTCGCTCGAGAAGGCGCGCGAGATCAACGAGCTGATCCCCGGCGCTCCGCCCTCGACGAAGGTGCAACGCAAGGCGCTGGCGCGAATCGGCGCGTCGTTTCTGGCCGGCACGCTGCAAGCCGAACATCCCGCGACCGGAGACCTGCTCGCAAGCCGCGATCCGCTACTGCGAAAACGGGCGACGCCCGGCGCTATTCAACCGCAGCGCGTCGACGCCGAGAGCGTCTCGTCGGCGGTACAGTCGCTCGAGAACAGCTACCTTTTCATCCAGGGGCCGCCAGGCAGCGGCAAGAGCACTATCGGCTCGCAGGTGATCTGCGACTTGATCGCGCGGGGAAAGCGCGTCGCCGTCACGAGCATGAGCCACAAAGCGATTCACAACTTGCTCCACAAGGTCGAAGATTGCATCGCGACGCGCGGCGGCAGCTTCCGAGGCCGGTACAAGCACAGCTCGGGCAGCGCGGACTCCGAGTACAAGTCGCGCCTTGCGTCGCCGTTCATCGTGTCGGTGAAGGATAACGAGGCGCTCGACGGCGACGACTATCAGCTCGCCGGCGGCACGAGCTGGCTCTTCGCGCGCGAAGAGCTGGCCGGCAAGTTCGACTACATCTTCATCGACGAAGCCGGACAGGTGGCGCTCGCCGACGCGCTCGCCGTGTCGCTCTGCGCGAAAAACGTCGTGCTGCTCGGTGACCCGTCGCAGCTCGCGCAGGTCAGCCAGGGCCGCCAACCGCTCCACGCCGGCGATTCGGTGCTCCAGCATCTGCTCGGCGACGAGCAGACCGTTCCGCCCCACCGCGGCATCTTTCTCGACCGCTCGTATCGCATGCAGCCGGCGATCTGCGACTTCATCTCCGATGCGATGTACGAGGGGCGTCTGCATCCGGCCGACGCGGCGCGCTTGCATCGCATCAGGTTCGAAGACGCGAGCATCGCGGGCCTCTATTTCGTGCCGGTCGAGCATTCCGGCAACGCCTCAAGTTCCGTCGAGGAGGCGAACGAAATCGTTCGCCGGATCGCGCTCCTGCGCGAGCGCGGCGCCGTGATCGACTCGCAGCCGCCTGAGTCGGAAGGCGTGCCGCGGCCGGTAACCGATCGCGACGTCATCGTCGTGACACCTTACAACGCGCAGCGGCGGCTCATCGCAAGCAAGCTTCGCGACGCCGGCCTCGACGTGCGCGTCGGCACGGTCGACAAGTTCCAAGGGCAGGAGGCCGCGGTCGTCTTCTACTCGATGGCGACGTCGAGCGGCGAAAACGTGCCGCGCGACGTGGAGTTCCTCTTCGAGCGCAACCGCTTCAACGTGGCGGTGTCGCGCGCGCGCGCCGCGAGCGTGCTGGTCTGCAGTCCGCGGCTGCTCGACATCTCGTGCCGCACGCCCGAGCAGATGGCGCTCGTAAATCTCCTCTGCTCGTTCGTCGAGCGCGCCGACTCAAACGTGTGGCCGACACCTGTGTCCGCTAGCGCCGCCCCACCGCAACGCTGACGACGCCGTTGCCGTACGGCACGGCGTACGTGCGCGCGGGCGCGGTCGCGCCGGGCGGAAACGCGACGATGTTTCCTTCGTTCGACTCGAACTCGTAGTTGCCGGCGAAGAGCGCGCCGTCCAAACCGTACGCTAAGCCGTCGGCCGCGACGACGCCGTTTGTGAGCTGGTGTCCGGGCTTTCCGCTCTCGTGCGGGAAGAAGTCGATCGCCGAGTTGACGGAAGTGACGAGCTCGCCCTTGGGATCGAACGTGTCGGCGCCGACCCATCGGCTCTTCGGCAGACCGCGGAAGCGGACGACCCTGCCTTGCGTCGAGCCCGCCGGAAACTCGATCACGTTCCACGCGATTCCGCCGGTGTTGTTGACGGCGAATACGTTATTCTTGTGGTCCACCGCGACGCCGACCGCGATGTTGATCGGCGCGAGCAGGTACGTCGACGGCTGCATCTTGCCGGGCGGGTAGATCGCAACGTATCCCGTCTGCGTGCCGCCCAACGCGTCACCAAATCGATGAACGTCGCTCCCGTGGCGTTTCGCGAAGACGAAGCACTGGATGGACGGCGCGGTTCCGCAGAGGTTCGCGACATACATGTTTCCGGCGCGGTCGAAGGTGCCGCCCGACGGGCCGTCGAGGCCGGCGCTGTAGGTGCGGAGCAGTTTGCCTAAGCCCGGCGTGTAAACGTTGATGTAGCCGCGGCCGTTGCTGACCGAGTTCACGACCCCAACGTAGACGTCGCCCCTGGAGTCGGTCCAGACCCCGTCGGGGAAACCCGATTTAATCGACAGCGATCCGAGCGCCGATGTGTTCTTTCCGTAGGCGTCGTAAAAATACACCGTCCCCGTACCGGTGTTCCAATCGAGCGTCGTCGCGTACAGAATCTCGCGCGGCAAGCGCTTCGCGAATGACGCATCGTTCGATTGCGCCATCCGCGCCGGCAGAACGTCGTTGCCGCTCGACGTTGTGCCATGACAACCCGCGACGGCGACCGCCGCCGCCGCAACTCCCGCTGCGAAAAAGAGTCGCCGCCACGTGAACCTCATGCTGTCTCCTTCATAAGTGCTGGATATCTTGACTACCGCGCAAGTTTGCGAGCTAGGCGCGCGGGCAGCCGCTTACCGAGTGCGGTTTGACGTCCGGATCCCAAAGCCGCTTCGTCCAGCAGTCACCCAAGAGCGAACAGTAGCAGAGCGTGACGTCGACGTGCCGAATGCCTGCGACGATGCGGCGCGTGATGGATTTGCCGTCCACGCGCAACAGCTCAAGCTTCTGGCCGGCCGACAAGACGTCGCCGGAAAGGATCGTGCTCGTGAGCTCGCGGTCGCCGTGCGTGCCCGACTTCGCCTCGTCCTCCTTCGCGGCGTCTCGTTCGGGTTTTGTCGCTATTAGAAGGGCCGGTTGATTCGACGGAGTCTGAGGCCCCACGACTGCCTTGTCGTCGCGCGTGACGAGGGCGTCCAGGATGAGCGCCGGGCCGATCCCGGGGTTGGTGACGTCGAGTTCGAAGTATTTGTCGTTTGACGTCGACGTGATGAAGTTGAGGTACGGCCACACGGTCGCGCTGAACTGCTTGCGGATCACGTAGGTCTGATAGGCCGACGAGCCCGCAGCCACGCCGCTGATCGCTAGCGCTACGAGGGCGACGAGGAGATCGAACCGGAAGCGCTTTTCGTCCACCCCGCCCCCTTCGACGCCGAAACGTCGTGGGCTAGCTCGCTCAATTTTTTTTGCGCCGCCTGTCGAAATCGAAGGCCGGCGCTCGACGCACAGGCAGAGTACCTCATCTATATAAGGAGAGACATTCAATGAGATTCGCGGTCCTGGTGAAGGCAAACAAAGACAGCGAGGCGGGCGTCCTTCCGTCGCGCGAGATGCTCGAGAAGATGGGCAAGTTCAACGAGCAGCTGATCAAAGACGGCGTTATGCTGGCCGGCGAAGGCCTGCACTCGAGCTCGAAGGGAGTTCGGCTGCGCTTCGACGGCGGGCGCACGACCGTCGTCGACGGCCCGTTCGCCGAGACGAAGGAGCTGGTCGCCGGCTTCTGGATCGTTCAAGGCAAGTCAAAGGAAGAGATCGTCGAGCGTTTCACGCACGCGCCCTTCGACGGCGGCGCGGTGATCGAGATCCGGCAGGTCTTCGAGGCCGAAGATTTCGGCGACAACCTGCCGTGCGATGTGAAAGAGCAGGAGCAGCGTCTCCGGGAGCGAGTGAAGTGAGGTTCATTTCCATCCTGACCTTCGATCGGAGCGGACCTCATCCGCACGAGCAGCCCGAAACGATCGAGCGAATGCGACCTCTCGTTCAATCGATGC
The DNA here is from genome assembly GCA_963759245.1 of Vulcanimicrobiota bacterium. GTDB lineage: Bacteria > Vulcanimicrobiota > Vulcanimicrobiia > Vulcanimicrobiales > Vulcanimicrobiaceae > Cybelea. The sequence continues at coordinate 2,352,104 of CAVWYN010000003.1, forward strand.
ACGCCGACGGGACGCTCGTGGACACCGGCGGCCGTGACAGCGAGATGATGGAGTTTCGCGTCACGCGCAAGGACGGCCGCAACGCGGTTACCGACGGTCCCTTTGCCGAGTCGAAGGAGGTCGTGGGCGGATACGCCGTTCTGGAGGTGAAGGATCGCGCGCACGCAGCCGCCGTGACGAACCGTTTTCTCGAAACGCTCGGCGCTAACGCGACGTGTGATCTCTACGAGGTCTTCCCTCCACCCGAACTGTCGCCCTGAGTGACGCACGACCTCCCCGCGACGATCGCAGCGATCTGGCGGATCGAATCGCCGAAGCTAATTGCGCGATTGTCGCGGACGCTGCGCGATGTCGGTCGCGCCGAGGATCTCGCGCAGGATGCTTTCGTCGCGGCCCTTTCGCAGTGGCCGGACGAGGGCATTCCGCGCAACCCCGGTGCCTGGCTGATGACGATCGCGAAGCGTCGCGCCGTCGATGCGATCCGGCGCGACGAAACGCTCGCGCGCAAGACCGAGCGGTTCGCCCGGGACCTTGCTACCGGGGAAATTGAGGCCGATTTTGGCGCGGCGCACGAGGAGATCGACGACGACATGCTGCGCCTGATGTTCGTCGCGTGCCATCCGGTCGTGTCGAAAGACGCGCACGTCGCGTTAACGCTCAAACTCGTCGGCGGTCTCACGACCGCGGAGATCGCGCGCGCCTTCCTCGTTTCGGAACCGGCCATCGCGCAACGCATCGTCCGCGCGAAGCGAACGCTCGCGGAGGCGCGCGTCCCGTTCGAGGTTCCCATTGGCACCGAGCGCGTGGCGCGCCTCGCGTCGATACTCGAGACGATCTATCTGATCTTCAACGAGGGTTATGCCGCGTCGGCGGGCGACGACGTGCTGCGCCCCGAGCTCGCCGAAGACGCGTTGCGGCTCGGCCGCATGCTCGCGGCCCTGATGCCGCACGAGAGCGAGGTCAACGGCCTGGTCGCGTTGATGGAGATTCAGGCATCGCGCATGCGAGCCCGCGTCGGACCGACGGGCGAGCCGATTCTTCTGCTCGATCAAGATCGCAGCAAATGGAATCGCCTGCTGATCCAGCGCGGGCTCGCGGCCCTCGCATGCGCAGAAACGCTTGGCGCATCGCTGGGGCCGTACGCGCTGCAAGCCGCAATCGCCGCGTGTCACGCGCGCGCTTCGGCGCCCGAAGAGACCGACTGGGAGCGCATCGCCGCACTGTACGACGCGCTGGCGCAGCTCACGCCGTCGCCGGTCGTGGAGCTGAATCGCGCGGTAGCGGTCGGCATGGCGTTCGGACCGGCCGCCGGGCTCGAGATCGTGGAGCAGCTGGTCGACGAGCCGACCTTGCGCGCGTATCATCTGCTGCCCAGCGTTCGCGCGGATCTGCTTTTCAAGATGGGCCGCATTACCGAAGCGCGCGCGGAGTTCGAGCGTGCGGCATCGCTCGCGCGCAACACCCGCGATCGAACGCTGCTCCTCGAACGCGCCTCTCGGTGCTAAGCCGTGCCCGGCAGAGCATTTCGCGATCGGCCCGCCGCGCTCTCTACTGATCGATGAGCTTCATCATCTCGGGCGCGTAGCGCGAGCCCGCCGTGCGCTCGTGGAGTCTGTCGAGCGCCGCGAGCTGCTCGACGGTGAAATGCAGGTCGAGCGCATCGACGTTCTCCTCGAGATAACGAACGCGCTTGGTGCCGGGAATCGGCACGACGTCGTCGCCGCGTGAGAGCACCCACGCCAGCGCCACCTGCGCGGGAGTCGCCTTCAGCTCACTCGCAACCTCACGGACGGCGTCGACGATCTGCTGGTTGCTGCGAGCGCTCTCTTTCGAAAAACGCGGATTCGTGCGGCGAAAATCGTTCTCCGCGAGCGTCTCGACGTTCACCGTGCCGGTAAGGAAGCCGCGCCCGAGCGGGCTGTACGGCACGAAACCGATGCCGAGCTCGCGCGCTGCCGGGAGTATCTCTTTTTCGACGCGGCGCTCCCATAGGGAATACTCGCTCTGCAGAGCGCTGATCGGATGCACGGCGTTAGCTCGGCGCAGCGTCTCGGGCGAGACCTCGGAGAGCCCGAGATAGCGCACCTTGCCTTCGTCGATCAGCTCCTTCATCGCGCCGACCGTCTCTTCGATGGGCACGGACGGATCGCGGCGATGCTGATAGTAGAGGTCGATCGTGTCGATCGCGAGGCGTCCGAGCGACTCGTCGGCGACGCGCTTGACGTTTTCGGGCGTTCCATCGACACCGCGAATGCCGTTATTGAATCGAAAGCCGAACTTCGTCGCGACGATCACGCCCTCGCGCCGCCCGCGCAACGCGCGCCCCACGAGGCGCTCGTTGATGTACGGTCCGTAGACTTCGGCGGTGTCGAGAAAGTTGATGCCGAGGTCGAGCGCTCGGTGGATCGTCGCGATCGACTCGGCCTCGTCCGCGCTGCCGTAGGCGATCGACATTCCCATGCAGCCAAGTCCCAGCGCCGAGACCATAAGCCCCTGCGTCCCAAGTTTTCGCTGTTCCATAGGTGCTGTTTAACGCGCCATGGTCGCAGCGAGTTGCAGGATGACGGCACAATCACCGAACCTTCCAGCATGATTCATCAATCTCCAGGATTACTTCTCGCGCCGTATTCCGGCGAGCTGCCGCCGCTCGCTACCGGCGTGGACGCCGCAGTTCGTCAACGCATGAGCTCCATTCCGATCTTCAAAGCGCTCGGCTTCTCCAACGTTCGGCTAGGCGCGGGCTGTCTGGAGTGCATGGTCGCGCGCAATCCACAGTTCGACGGAATCTTCGATTCGTTTCACGGAGGACTGCTGATGACGGCGGCCGACTCCGCGGCCGCGATCCTGAGCCTGACGATCTGGGGCGCCGAGAGCCGCATCACGACGACCGACATGAACATTCGCTTCTTGGCGCCGGCCCGCAGCGACGTCAAGCTCTTCGCGCAGGCCATCAAGCACGGACGAACGCTGATCCCGACGATCGCAAACTTCTGGCGCGATGACGGCACGCTCGTCGCCGTCGCGCAAGTAACGTATATGAGGCTGACGTAAGTGCTTCGCCGCCAGTAGTTTCCCGCTTACCGTCGAACCCGCGCCGCATGAAACATCTACGCGGCTTCATTATCCTACTATTGAGCTCGGCGCTCTTGACGGCGTGCGGCGGCGGACTGAATCCCGCGACGCGCGGCACTGTGCCGATGACCGCCGGCTCGCACGCCTACGCAAGCAACGGCGGTCCGAGCAATAGCTACCAGCTGCTGTACAGTTTCAAAGGAACGCCGGACGGCGCCAGCCCCTACTCGGGCCTCGTCGCCGTCAACGGCACGCTCTACGGAACGACGCTGAACGGCTCGAAGAACTACTGCTCGACGAGCTGCGGCAGCAACAACTGCTATCTCGGCTGCGGTGCGATCTTTTCCGTCGACGCGGCCGGCAGCGAAAAAGTCGTCTACAACTTCCAGGGCAACTTCAACAGCGGGCGCGACGGCTCGTGGCCGTTCGACACCCTGACGCTCGTGAACGGCCAGCTCTACGGCACGACGTCGAGCGCGGGTCAGTTCGCGCACGGCACCGTCTTCACCACCGACACGTCCGGCAACGAGCGCGTACTCTACGATTTCATGGGCAACACCGGCGGCGGCAAAGACGGAGAGGCGCCCGAGGCGAGCCTGACTCCCTACGTCGGCAGGCTGGTCGGGACGACCGTGTACGGCGGCGGGTCGGGTTGCGGCGGCGCCGGATGCGGCATCGTCTACTATGTGACCACGATCGGAAAAGAGGTCGTGATCTACCGCTTTAAGGGCGCGAGCGACGGCATGCGCCCCTACGCGGGCGTCACCGTCCTGAATAAGAACTTCTACGGCGCGACGCTGGAAGGTGGCACGGGCTGCGGCACCACTGGCTGCGGGACGATCTACGAAGTGAACATCAACGGCAAGGAACGCGTGCTCCATCGCTTCGCCGGCGGCTCGGAAGGCGCGTATCCGAACGGTCTGATCGCCACCAACGGCGTGCTCTACGGCACGACCGAGGGCGGCGGCACGAAGAACTCCGGCACGTTCTTTTCGATCGCGGCGTCTGGAACGCTAACTACGCTCTACAACTTCACGGATATTCCCGACGGCAATCTGCCGGGCGCGAACCTCATCTACTCGAAGGGAACCTTTTATGGCACGACGGTCGGCGGCGGCACCGCAGGCGACGGGACCGTCTTCAGCGTAACCAAGTCAGGCAGCGAGACAGTGCTGTACAGCTTCAAAGGCGGCTCCGATGGCAAGGATGCGCAAGGACCGCTTCATCTATTGAAGGGCTGGCTCTACGGAACGACGACACAGGGCGGCGGAACGGGCTGCGGCGGCAACGGCTGCGGCACGATCTTCAAAGTGAAACAATGATCGCTCTTACACGCTACGCAGTTTGCTTCTGCCTGGCGGCGGCCCCGAAGGCCGCCTCGATGGACCTGCTCGCGCGCGCAACGAATCCGAATCCGACGCTCAACTCGTACACGGCATCGGCGCAGCTGTCCGCGCTCTTGCACGCCGTCATTCCGGTTCACAAGACCTTTAACGGCAACGTCTGGTATCTGCGTCCGAATCGCAAGATCGAGTTCCAAGGGGTTTCCGGCGCGCTGAGCCGGTTCCGGGATCTCGCCTCGACGACGCCGACCTATCAGCAGGCGATGGAGCAGTACGCCATTACACCGCTGACCGACGACGGAACGCTCTCGACCTACTCATGCGTGCCGAAGAAGGCGGGCGGCCGCGTAAAGAACGTCGTCGTCACGATAAGCGACGACTCCGCGCTGCTGAACGGCGCGCAGTGGAACTACACCAACGGCGGCAAGCTGACGTTCAGTCAGACCTACATGAACGTCGGCAACTATCGTTTGCCCGCGAAGGCGAACATCTCTGCGCACTTCCCGGGCTACAGCGTCGACGGCACGCTCATGTTCTCGAAGTATCAGCCGAACGCGACGGTCTCGCCGTCGGTGTTCGTATCGCCGAGCCCGTAGCCTATTTCGGACGTTACACGCCGAGCCGGATCTTGTCGAAGGTTACCTCGACCATTTGCGGCGCAAGCTTCGCCGAGTTGCGCCGCCCCACGCTGCCAACTGCTCGGGCGCTTGGTGGCGACTAGGGCGGCGTGATAGAGTGGTGTGCAGTTATGGTTCAGGCCGAGATCGTGTTGCCGGAGACGAAGCCGGAGACCGAATGGGTGCGCGGGCGGCCGCTGCAAAAGGTGAGTCCGCGGCGAACTCACGCTCGCCTGCAAGGGGCCTTAACGATGCGCTTGGATCGCTGGGCGGTCGGACGGGGAGAAGTGGGCCCGGAATGGCGCTTTCGCGTCGCGCCCCCGGGCGAAGTGCGCCGGCCGCTAGTGCCCGACGTTGCTTACGTCTCGAACGAGCGACTCGGGATGCTTAGCGACGAAGACCTGGAGATTCCGCCGCTCGCGCCGGACGTCGCCGTCGAGGTTCTCTCGCCCGACGACCGCCGCGTAGACGTCGACGACAAGATCGACGTATATTTGCGCGCCGGCTCGTCACTCGTCATCGTGGTCGATCCACGAGCGCGTATGGTGGAGCTTCACGACGGCGCCAAGACGGTTCTCCTCGATGAAACCCGCGCGATAGAGCATCGGGCTCTTCCCGAATTCTCGTATCCCGTTCGCGAGCTATTTGCGGTCCTTCGCCGGTCCTAAAAGCCAGGCGACGACCGGGGCGCGTATTTCAGATACGTTCCGGTGTTGAAGAGCACGATTGGCGGCGCCAGCACGACGCCGCGCGAGAGCAGCACGCGCAGCGCCGCCAGCGTCGCTCCGCCTTCCTCGGTCGCATCGATCCCCTCCAAACGGTGGAGATCGTACATCGCGACCTCGGCCGCGTCGTCGGAGACCGCGATGGCGGTGCCGCGCGACTCGCGCAGCGCGCTCAACGACAGTCGATCGCCGATGCTGCCCGGAACGCGTAGACCCCACATGCGCGTCGAGGCGTTCTCGATGCGCGTCGCGCTCTCGTCGCCGCGTTCTAACGCGCGCACGATCGGCGCGCAGCCCTCACCCTGAACGGCGATCATCGCGGGCCGCTCGTCGCCGATCCATCCCAACCGCTGCAGCTCGTCGAAGGCCTTCCACATTGCGACGAGGCCGGTGCCGCCGCCCGTAGGATAGACGATCGTTCCCGGCGCGCGGCCGAGCCACTCGATCAGCTCGTATCCCATCGTCTTTTTGCCTTCGACGCGGTACGGCTCGCGAAACGTCGCGACGTTGAAGGCGCCGGTTTCGCGCGCGTGCTCGGCGGCGAGGCGTCCCGCGTCGTCGATCAGGCCGTCGACGAGGATCACCTCTGCGCCGTAACCCCGCATCTCTTCGATCAGCAGCGACGGGGTGTCGCGCGGAACGTAGACGCGCACCGGCAGACCGGCACGCGCGCCGTACGCCGCGAGCGCGCCGCCCGCGTTGCCGGCGCTCGGCGCGACGAACGCCGACGCGCCCAAGCGCTTCGCGACGGTCACGGCGACCGACATGCCGCGCGCCTTGAACGAGCCGGTGGGATTCTGCGATTCGTCCTTGACGAAGAGTTCGTCGATCCCGAGTTCGTCGCCCAAGCGACGAGCCCGTAAGAGTGGCGTCGCGCCCTCGCCGAGCGAGATCGGTTCCTCCAAGATATCGATTGGAAGCATTTCGCGATAACGCCACATCGTGCATTCGCGCCCTTCGCAAAGGCCAAGGGGCATGAATTCCTCGCTGTAACGAACGAGCAGCGGCGCGCCGTCGCGCGGACAGACCGTCGCTAACCCATACGCCGAAAACCGATGCTTCGCGTCGCGCGAACATTCCAAATGCGAAGGCAGCACGTTACGCTTGCGCCTTTCGCACGACGGCGGTGCGAGCCCAAATGAAGTAGACGGGAACCGCGGAGAGCACGATCGCCAGGCCCAGCAGCCCGTCGACCGGATAGGCGACGCAGGTGGCGATCGCAACGCCCCACGACACCAGCATGAAGATCGCGGTCGACACCGGATGCAGCGGCACGCGAAAGCCGTCGCGCTCGACGCCGGCGCGCCGGTCGCGTGCGCGAAGGATGAACAGCGCGAGCGCGAGTAGACCGTTAAACGCCGCAATCACCGAGACGACGTAGTTCAGGATATGTCCGTAGCCGGCCGAGAGCGCGATGACGCTCGCGAAGAGCGCCTGCAAAATCACCGCAATCGTCGGCACTTGCGTGCGTGGATCTATCCAAGCGATGGCGCGAAAGAAGAGTCCGTCGACTGCCATCGCGTGATAGAGACGCGGCACGGTCAGCATGCGGTTGCTCATGAATCCGAGCGTCGCGAGCGCGATGGCGATCGAGGCGAGACGCGTTCCGATCGGGCCGACGGCGTTGGAAAGCACCGCGGAGGCCGGAACGTCGGTGTGAGCGAGAGCGCCGACGCCCAGCGAGCGGATGCAGGCGGCGTTGACGAGCACGTAAACGAACGCGACGCCGATCATGCCGAGCGTAAGTCCGAGCGGCAACGTGCGTGCCGCACTCTTCGTTTCGGCTGCCATGAAGTTAACGACCGTCGCTCCGGAGTAGGCAAAGAGCACGGGAACCAGCGCAACGCTAAACGCGCCAACGGTGGCGAATGCCGAGGCTGCCGCAACGTCCGCCTGCGGGGATACTTTCGGGTGCACGACGATGCCTGCCAAGATAATGGCGAGCACTGGAATGAGCTTCAAAATCGTAAGTATATTCTGGAAGCTCGTGCCTTGACGCACGCCGAGCGCGTTCAGCAACGCGAGAACCGCAAGCGCAAGCACGGCAACCGCAGCCGGCGCAATCGCAACGCCCGTTAGCGAGACGAAATAACCGGCGAACAGGACAGCCGCAGCCGCAAGTCCTCCGCTGTACGCTGCCAGCAGACCTGACCAGCCGAATGCGAAGCCGACGATCGGATGGAACGCATCCCGGAGATAGGCGTACATGCCGCAATCGTCGGGGCGTCGCGCGCCGAGTTCGCCGAGCACAAAGGCCCCGAATAGCGAGACGATTCCGCCCACTGCCCACGCGGCGAGAATCAACGAGGGCTCGGGCGCGCGCTGCGCGACAACGGACGGCGTGCGAAAGATGCCCGAGCCGATGACGCTGCCCATCACGATGAGCGCGGCGTCAAAAGCTCCGAGCCGCCGCACCAGGCGCGCGGGTCGCGTCACGGTGTACGCCACGTGCGCCAGATGCGCGCCGCCGAGTGGCTATCCCTGGGTTGAATCCGCCCGAAACACCAGCGCCCGCTCGCCCGTAGAGGGAGCATGAATCTGTTACGTCTTGCGGCGGTGCTGGCCGCCGCGTTTCTCTCCCTGACCGCAGTCTCGCGGGCCGCCGAGCCCGATTCACGCGTCGCCCAGCTCATCGCCGCGTCCGGGAGCGCCATCGGCATCCCATCGCTGGCGCAGGTGAGCACGATACGCTTCGACGCGAACATCGCGGCCGCCGGACTGCACGGAACGTTGATTCAATACGTCAACGTGCGCGACTCGCGGTTCGCCGAGACGACGAACCTCGCGCCGCTGGTTCAGCTCGATGGCTACGACGGGCGCGTCGTATGGAACGCCGACGGATCGCACCTCGTATGGAACGACGGAAGCGACAGCGGCAGCTCGGGGGAGATCAACCAGGCGTATCTCGAGAGCTATGCGCTATGGCAACCGCGGGCGAGCGGAGCCGCCGTTGCGTGGCTCGGCACCAAGACCGTCGGCGGCCGGGCGTACGACGGGCTGAGCATCACGCCGGCCGGATCGAAAGTGCCCTTCCAGCTCTGGTTCGACGGCACGACGCATCTGCCGGCGCACGGGAATTTCGTGAACGGCTTCACGACCCAAGCGCTGACGTTCTCCGATTATCGCAGCGTTCAAGGACTCCACGTGGCTCATTCTATCCACGTCGATTCGAGTGACGGCAACAACACGGATATCAGAGTGACGCGCGTGACGTTCGACCCGCCCGGCGCGGACCTCGGATTGGCGCGGCCGCAAACGCGTCCGACCGATTTTTCGATGCAAAACGGGAAGACGTCGACGAGCATTCCGTTCACGCTCGGCGAGAACCACGTCTACCTCGACGTCATGCTCAACGGCAAGGGACCCTACCACTTCATCTTCGATACCGGCGGCTCGAACGTCATCGATCCGGCGGTAGCGAAGGAGATCGGCGCCTTCGGCAAGGGAGCGGCACAGGGCAGCGGAGTCGGCTCGCAGACCGAGTCGCTCAGCTTCGCCCGCGTTGCGAAACTCCAGGTCGGTGACGCGCTGCTGACGGATCAGTTCTTCGCGGTGGTGCCGACCCGGTTAGGCTTCGGCGTTTCGGCCGGCCGCCCAGTCGACGGATTGATCGGCTGGGAAGTCCTCGCGCGGTACGTAACGACGTTCGACTATGCCAACCGGCGCGTCGTGCTCAGCTTACCCGGCGCGGCGACGCCGCCGGCGAACGGGCACGTCGTGCCGTTCGTTTTCTACAGCACGCAACCGCAAATCGCGTGCACCATCGACGGAATTCCAGCCGAGTGCACGATCGATACCGGTGCGCGTGACACGATTAGCTTCATGACGCCGTTTCTTGCGGATCACCCGCAGATCGTGCCCGCGACGACGACGGCCGAGGGCGTGAACGGATTCGGCCTGGGCGGCCCGGCCATGGGTAAGCTCGGGCGAATCCAAGAGGTCGGCATCGACGATCTGCGGCTCACGAACCTCGTGGCGGATTATTCCACGCAAAAGGCGGGCGCACTAGCGGCGCCGTTCGTCGCGGCGAACATCGGTGGCAACTTGTTGCGCCGCTTTACGATTACCTTCGATTACGGCAACGGAACCATGACGCTCGTCCCGAACGAGTCCTTCAGCGCACCGGACGATTTCGAACGTTCGGGGCTGTTTCTGATCAGGCGCGGCCAAACGGTCGTAGTCGCAGACTCGCGCCCCGGAACGCCGGCGGCGAACGCGGGCATCGTGAAAGGTGATGTAATCGCTGCGATCGACGGATCGCCGGTGAGCACGCTGCTACTCTCGCAGATTCGCGACCTGCTCGCGCAACCCACCGGAACCGTCGTCACAGTGGTGATCACGGGGAAAGACGGGACGCAGCGCTCCGTCAAAATTACGCTCCGCGATTACGTCTGAGATGCTATTCCGGGAGCATCAGCTCGCGCGCCTCAGTTCAAGACGCGGCGACAATAGATCGGCGTTTTCGTCGACGAAACTCCGAAGATCGTGCATCGCGGCCGGGTTTGCGACCGCGGAATCGTCGTAGAGATCGAGGAAGCGTTCGAGGCTGTCGAGCGCGTTCGACCAGAGCTCGTCTCCGGGACGGCCCGCGGCGCGGTGAAACGCGGCAGCCAGGTCTTGGGTCGCGCGTCCCGCGGCGAATGCCTTCCATTTCGTGGGCGGTCGTGGGCCGTCGAGAAGCAACTGCGAGATATCGTCACAAAGTCTGTTACACGCGAGTTCGTATTCCAATTTCCGTAACTCCTTATGCTTTTTTGCGCGCTAAGAGAAGCACGCTGGGTGTTACTAACAGTGCGAGCACACCAGTGATGAAAAACGCGTCGTCGTAGGCGAGCACGGCGGCTTGCGACGCGACCGCGGCCGCGAGTTGCGCCGGGGTACCGTGCTGCAAGAACTGCGCGACGGGCAGGCGCGAAATCGTCGCCTCCGCGGCGAGGATCGCCTGATGAAACTGTTCGCGCCGATCGACAAACGCCACGATCCCGGCCGACGAAATCGAGCCGCCCAGCTGGAAGGCAAGCACGATGAACGCTGCCGCCTTGGGCGCCGCGTCGGGCGTCACCGCGCGCATCACCGCGACCAGCAGCGGCGAATAAACGCATGCCGATCCGGCTCCGATCACGAGGAGCGGAGGGACGAGCGTGCCCAGATCGGTCTGTGTCGTCACGCTGCCGGCGAGCCAGAGCAATCCGATTCCAGCGAGCGCCAGGCCGCCGCCGATTAGCCAGCGCAAGTCGAAACGCTGGATGCTCGTCAGCCGCGCGACCGGCATGGTCAGCAGCAGCACCGGCAGCGCGCGAATGCCGATCAAGACTCCCGCGAGCGTGCTCGTGAAGCCCAGATCCTCAACCGTGTACTGCGGCAAGAGCAACAGGGCCGGGAAGACGATCCCCGCCAGTCCCCCGGCGATCGCCAACGCGGCGGTAACCGCCGGCGTTCGCAGGATGCGGAGGTCTACGATCGGCTGCTTGACGCGCAGCTCCCACCACACGAAGGCGACAGTCGCCGTCACTGCGAGAAACGTGCAGAGCTGGATGGATTGATCCGAAAACCAGTCGTCGTGCTGCCCTTGATCGAGCACGTACTGCATGCAGCTGACCGCGACGATGAGCAGTGCGATGCCCGTCACGTCGACGGACGCGCGCTGAGGCTTTCCGTTGTCGCGCATGTAGCGGGCTAACAAAACGAATGCGACGACGCCCGGAACGAGATTGACGTCGAAGACCCACGGCCAGGAGTAGTTGTCGATCAGGATGCCGCCCAGCGTCGGCCCCACCGACGGGCCGAGGATCGTCGCCACGGCGAAGATCGATTGGCTGAGTCCGAGCTGCTGCTGCGGAAAGGTGTCGCGCATCACGACTTGCGCGACCGCCAGCAGCCCGCCGCCGAATGCGCCCTGCACGATGCGGAACAGAATCAGCGCGAGCAGCGAAGTCGCCATACCGCAGAGCAGCGACGCGAGCGTGAAGCCTGCGATAGAGACGAGGAAATAATTCTTGCGACCGAAGCGCAACTGCAGCCAGGGCGTGAGCGGAATGACGACGACGTTGGCGATCACGTAGCCCGTCAGCACCCACGTCGCCTCGTCGACCGTCGCGCCGAGATTGCCCTGAAGCGTCGGCAGCGCGACGTTGACGATCGTGAGGTCGATCGTCTGCAACAGCGCCGCCAGCATGACGCCGCCAACGACCAGCCAGCGGCGCGCGCCGTACTCGACCAGCGACGCAGGCGCGGCCGGCGGCGGAGCTGCGGCGATCCGCGCGCGAGAGCGGGCAGGAATAAGGCCGGTGCGGACGACCCGCTCGGCAACCGACATTCTACGCTCCGTGGTTTATGTAAAAAGGGGCTTGCGTTTAGGGTACCGCTTGTGCGATGCTATGACCAGAGCCTAAGTTATCCTATCACTGGCACTGCAAGGGTTGAAGATGAACGCAAGCATTGAACGCCGCCACGAGCTGAGCGATTTTCTGCGGACGCGGCGAGCCAAGATCGTCCCCTCCGACGTTGGGCTGGCCGACGGCGCTCGCCGCCGCACGCCGGGCCTGCGGCGCGAGGAGGTTGCGCTGCTCGCCAACATCGGCACGACGTGGTATACGCGCCTGGAGCAGGGCCTGCCGATCAACGTCTCGGGCGACGTGCTCGCCGCGATCTCGCGGGCGCTGCGCCTCACGTCCGAGGAGCGCCGCCATCTTTATCTGCTCGCCGGACTTCCTTTAACGATAGCATCGCAAGAGGTCGAGCGCGTCAGCGGGCTGGTCCTGCGGGTGCTCGACGTCCTCGAGCCGTCGCCGGCATACGTCCGCGGGCGCCGTTGGGACGTCCTCGCATACAATCGCAGCGCCGACACGCTCGCCGATTTCTCGAGCCAAACCGGCTTAGGGCGTAACATCGTCTGGCGCCTCTTCCGCGACGAAGCGTCGCAGTGCCGGTACGGGGACTTGCAGTGCATTATGCGCCGCTGCGTTGCGAACTTCCGCACGGTCGCGGCGAAATATCCGAACGACCGCGGGTTCGTCGAGCTCATCGACGACTTGCGCGCGAACTCCCCCGACTTCAAACAGCTCTGGGCCGAGCACGACGTGTTGGGCTCGACCGAAGGTTTGAAGCACTTCAAACATCCGGAGTTGGGCGATTTCATTTTGGATTACACGGGCTTCGAGATCCCCGGCGACGGCGACATGCGCATGGTGGTCATGACGGCGGAGCCCGGCTCGGAGACCGAGCGGAAGTTGCGGCTGCTGTCGGCCGGGGTCGCTACGGTACCAGGGTAAATGCGGCGGAGCTTAAACTAAAAGCAAGGCAAGCGGGCGCACGGCCAACCGCCCTTCGCGCTTAACGGTTTTTTCACACCTTGCCGCTACCATCGGGCCATACGGTCTGAGATGTCGCGCCGCGGCGAGGTGGCAGAGTCTGGGGGATACCAATCGAGCGCCGCGGCATCTCAACCGTTTTTCTTACTCGCCGGGAGGATGGAAATGCACGTGGCGTTTCGTCGCTTCGTCGACCTCTTCGGGCGCGATCAAAACGGTCGTGCGAGTTTGTACCGCTCCCGACGCATTTACCGCGAGCCCGATGGCCGTCGCCGCTACTTGATCGGGCACATCGACGATCAGAACCGCATCCTCGTCGCCGAACGTGAAGTAAAACGCTTCGAGCTTCCCGCCGACCGACGCGAGAAGCGTCTCCGTCGCTTTGCGGCGCGACGTGCCGCCCTCTTTCAACAAACCTTTTGCGCCCTCTGCCGTGTAGGACGCGTGAACCATGTATTTGGGCATTTTTCTTCCTCGTTTAAGGTGGGTGGTGTGTCACACTTCGGCTCGCTGCGCTCGCCCAGCGTAACACGACAAAGAGTTAGGGTGAGGCGCTGGGAGATGGGTGCGGTTGCGAGACGTTGACGTATTCGGGAGCCGATTCGAGCAGGGCCGCGAAGTCGGCGTTGCTCATGCCGCTCTTGATGCGCCGGCGCGTCAGCTCGTACGGCGACTGCGCGTTGCTTTGAAAACGCGGATCGGTGGTGAACCCGAAGAGCAGGCCGGCACGCTGTTCGAGCGCGATCGTCAGGGCGTCGAACGCGCCGCTCGGATACGCATAGGCGAGAACGTTCGAATGCAGGTGCGCGCTAAGCGTCTGGACGCAGCGGTCGATCTGATAGCTCTGCGCCGATTCCCCGAGCGTCGAGAGATCGGCGTGCGTGACGCCGTGGCAACCGATCGACATTCCGCCGTGCGCCATTGCCTCGACCTCGTCCCACGTCAGGTGACGCGCCGTTCCGATCGTACCGACGTTGACGAAGAACGTCGCGACGTCGCCGTAGCGCTGCAGGATCGGATAGGCGTAGCGAAACTGGTCGCCGTAGCCGTCGTCGAACGTCAGCAGCACGGAATTGGCGAGCGAGCGATGCTCGCGCATGTCGCGCTGCAGCTCGGCGATGCCGATCGTGTGCAGCCCGCGATCGTGCAGGTAGCGTAGCTCTGCGTCGAACTGCACGGGCGAGATCGTCAGCGCCTGCGAGATGTGATCGCTCGGGGCCGTCACGTCGACCCGGTGATACATCAAGATCACCGGAAAGGCGAGTAGAACGGCGAGCAATGCGCCCACCGGTTAGTAGCGGAGGCGGCTGCTGCGCCGCCGTAACGAGGCTAGCAAACGAGTCAATGCTTGGTTGTTCGACGGGCGAATCATTCCACCCGCAATGGCGCTTGCTCGACTTCTTTCACGCCCGCTGTATTGCGGGCGACGATGTCGAGCTGATACGAGTGGCGGCGCGAGAACGGCGGCAGCTCGAGCACCCGCGTGTGAAAGCGATAGATTCCCGGCGCGACGTGCGCGCTGTTGATCGAAAATGCAGCCGTCCGCACCTCGACCGATGCGACGTTCGTGCTCACAACAATCGTTCCGTCGAACCACATCCCCGGCCGAATCGTCAGCGTCGAGAACCACATCGCGACGATACGGGGCGGGGCGTTGGGAGCGGCTACCGGCGGAGTCGGCCATGCGTTTGGTTTCTTCGCGGAAATCGTGAGATTCGACGGAACCGCGACCGGCTTGGGCGAACATGCAACGACCGGCGCTATATAAGCACCGGCCAGCAGCGTCAAAAATACGCTGCGAAAAGGGCTTCTAGGCAAATCGAAGGATGACCGCCGACTCATGGATTTGATGGAAAGGCCTTCCTCTAAAACGGAAGATGCGCCTTCTACTCGCCGCCTCGACTTCGTCATCGAGCCCGCCGGTGCGCCTAGCGGACTCGACTGGCTAGTAACCCTGGCCGGTGTCTGGATCATCACCGGCCTCTTCATCGACGCGCATCAGCACCTCTTCCTCGCGGTCGAGTCGTTCTTCAATCCGTGGCACGTGACCATGTACACCGGCGCCGTCTTCGCCGCCGTCGTGATGGGAGTTGCGATCGCGCGCAACTACCGCTCCGCGGGCTCGTTCTGGAAAGCGATTCCGCCCGGTTACGCACAGAGCGTCTTCGGGGTCGCGGCGTTGCTGCTCGGTGGCGCGATGGATTTCGTCTGGCACTCGATCTTCGGATTCGAGCATCAGTTCGATCTGTTGGTGAGTCCGCCGCACTTGTTCTTGCTGAGCGGTCTCTTCTTCTTAATCACCGGGCCGGTGCGCAGCGCGCTGCGCCGTCCGAGCGCGTCACGCCTCATCGATCAGCTGCCGATGCTCATCTCGCTCGGCCTCGCGTTTGAGATCATCCAGTTCGTGACGCAGTTCGGGTTCTATCCCGAGGCGCTGCAGCGCGATCATCCGCTTTCGCAGCCGGCATTTCCGCGCGAGCAGTTCGTGCTCTCCGTGATCCTGTATTACCGTCAGGCGCTGGAGCTCTCGATCGTCATCTGGCAGAGTCTCTTGCTATCGGCTGCCGTCTTGTATCTCTGCCTGCGCAAGCGCTTGCACTTCGGCGCGCTGATCGTGCTGTGTGTGGCCGTGAAGCTCTGGATCGGCGGCGAGCTCTCCAGCGATCGCATGGAGCTTCTGCTCTTCGTGCTCGCGTCGATCGCGGCCGGACTCGCCGGCGACTTCATCGTCGCGCGGCTGCGTCCGTCGGCGAAGAATCCCAACGCGTTCCGGCTCCTCGGATTCGTCGTGCCGGCGGCATATTTCGGCGCGTACTTCGCGTTTGCCGTACCGATGTTCGGCGGAACGTGGTGGGACGCGAGCCTGGTCTTCGGCTCGATCGCCGCCGCGGGGCTCGCCGGTCTCTGCATCAGTCAGCTCTTGCTCGCGGGATCGCAAATCGAACAACAGCACTGCATGAAGCTCTATCCAAGCGCGTACGTCATCGCGCTTGCGACCGTTGTCCTGCACCTCGCCTTTTGTCACCGTTTCGGATACTACCGTGACGAGCTGTACTTTATCGACTGCGCGAAGCACTTGTCGTGGGGCTACGTCGATCAGCCGCCGTTCGTCGCCTTTTACACCTCACTGAGCGCGCCGTGGGGGTATCCGGTCTGGGCCTTGCGCTTTCTCCCCGGAGTGCTCGCCGGCGTCACCGTGCTGTTCGGCTGCGCGATCGCGCGCGAGTTCGGCGGACGCGGCTTCGCGCAGACGCTGACCGCGCTGACCATCGCGCTCGCACCCGGACTGATCGGCATCGCCTACGGCCTGTCGACGGAAGTGCTCTCGCCCGCGGCCTGGACGGTACTGATCTACCTAACCGTTCGACTGGTCAAGACGCGCGACGAACGTCTCTACATTCCGATTGCGCTGATCGTGACGATCGGGCTGTACTCGAAGTATTCCATCGCCGCATGCGCGATCGCGCTGGCGATCGGTTTGCTCGTCACCGGTCAAGGCAAACTCCTACGCTCGCGCTGGCTCGCAGTCGGAATCGGGCTGACCGTTCTGCTCGTGCTGCCAAACGCGCTCTGGCAGGTCCGGCACGGACTGCCGATGCTCGAGGTGATCCACAACGATCAGCTCAATCGCCACGCGCTCGCCAACGGAATGGCCGACGAATCGCCCAACCGCTGGATCAACGCTCTCTACATGCTCGGGCTGCAGTTCGCCTACAACAACCCGCTCTTCGCGATCGTATGGGTTTGGGGACTGGTGTGGTTGTGGTCTCAGAAGACGTACCGCTTTTTTAGCGTTGCGTATCTGTTGTTGTTGGGGATGCTCATTCTCACCATCGGGCGCGGGTATTACATCCAGGGTTGTTACCCGGCGCTCTTTGCCGCGGGCGCGGTGGCGATCGAACGCGCGCTCAGCGCAAAGCTGCGCTGGCCGAAGGTCGCATTAATCGCGGCGACCATCATCGCGGGTTTGCCGATGTTTCCGCTATCGCTGCCGATTCTCGCGCTCCCGGCGTACATGGCGTACGAACGCGCGATCGGGTTGAGCCGCCCTGCGCCGCCGGACGGCACGCGCCACCTGATCAATCCGATGTTCGCCGATCAGCTCGGCTGGAAGACGATGACGCAGACCGTCGCGGGCGCGTACTGGTCGCTGCCTCCCGCGCAACGCAAGATCACCGCCGTCTTTGCAGATCGCTACGCGTATGCCGGAGCGCTCGACTACTACGGGCCGCGCTATGGCCTGCCGACCGTCATCAGTCCGAACAACCAATACTATCTGTGGGGAACGCGCGGCTACGACGGCAGCTCGATGCTGGCCGTCGGCGCGACGGATTATTGGCTGCTCCTGCACTGGTTCGGGAGCGTCCGGCAGATCGCGGTCTACCGCAACGAATACCGCTGGATGCTCGAGGGTCCGCTGCCGGTCTACATCTGCACGCGCCCCCGCGCGCCGATGGCGGTCATATGGCCGGCCCTGAAGTACTACGGCCTGTAAGACGAACCCAACCAGATAAGGGAGGAATCGCTTCCTTTTGGGTATGACGTAAACCGACGTGATGGAAAACGTACACGCGGAGCGTTCCGCCGGCTGGTCCGCCATCTGCTACGTTGCCGTGCTGGTCTTGGCGACGATCCTCAACAACGGAATGCCGCCGGTCGACGAAAAGGCCGCGAACACCGCACTGCTAATCGACTCGCACCGCTACGCATTGCTCTTTAGCGCGTGGCTCACGTTTCCGGCCGTGGCCTTCTTTCTCTGGTTTCTCGTTGGATTGCGCAGCTATCTAAGCTACGCACCCGGACGCCAGGAGGGTTTGCCGACCTTCGCGATGATCGCAGGCGTGCTCATGGTGGCACTCTCGCTCTTTGCCGCATCGCTCGAAACTGTCACGCTCTACGTGTCGCCGGACATGTTCTCGCGCAACGGACTCGAAGCCGTTTACAGCGCCTTCGTCTTTACGCAAGGCGGCCTGGGATACGCTCCGGTTGCGATCTTCCTCTTCGCCGCCGCGCACAGCATGCGGCGGCACGAGTCCGCGCCGGGATGGCTCGCCTCGCTCGGCTATCTCGCTGCGTTCGGATCGGCGCTCGCGACGCTTTCGATCTTCTTCACGTCGACCGATTCGTTCATGGCGCCCGGCCAGCTCGGACCCGGCATCGTCGGCGCGATTCCCGCGGCGGTTTGGCTCGTGTGCACCGGCGTCGTCATGATTCAAAGCAAACGCGGCGATTCGCTATCGGGCGCGTCGAGCACGTCGGCCGCATCGTAGTTCGCGTTATTCACGCGCCTCGAAACTTCGCGCACCTCCATTCTCGCCGAGTCGAACGGCACTAAGATCGCGGCGGCGACCTCCGGCGGCAGCGGCTCCGGATCGAGCCAGAGGTCGACGTGCGAGCCGGTCAGCATCACCGGCATTCGATCGTGCACCGGCGCTACCACGGCGTTCGGCTCGCATGTGATGAGGTCGCACGCGGCGATGCCGTCGAGCGGTTCCCAGAGGCCGGCCAGCGCGAACGGTTCGCCGGATTTCAGCGTGTAATAATACGGTCGGCGGTGACGCCATTCGTAGAAACCGTCCGCGAATTCGATGCAGCGCCGGCGTATCGGATTGCGCCGGGCCAGAACCGATTCGGCTCGGATGTTGATGCGGCCGCGCACGCCCCAGCGGAGCTCTTCGGCGGTCTCGCGGCCATCGTTGCGCACCCCGAGCACGTCTTGCGTCGGCGCGATGTTGTAGCGCGGCAGCCGCGTCTCGCTGAACTCCGGAAACTTCAGGCGCGGAAAGGCCGCGATGAGGGCTCCCGGCTTGCTGAGCGTGTATCTACCGCACATTACGAGTCAGAGGTCCCCTATTTCGGCGCCAATCCCTGGAAATTGTTCGGGCAGGCGGAGGTTGTGGCATAATGGGGGTGGCCTTCCCGTTCTTGCCTAGGAGGAGAATTTATCATGTCTAAACGTTGGCTTTTTGCGTGCCTCGCGGCCGCTTTCGCGTGCTCGCCTATCGCTGGATTGGCGCAGACGGCCGGAGCTCGTCCCTCGGTCGCCGTGTTGGACTTCAGCACCAACGGCCTCACCAATAACTGGTGGGGCGCGTTTCAACCGGGCGTGGCGCTGAGCGATCTGCTGACGGACAAGATGGTCAACTCCGGCAAGTTCAACGTGCTCGACCGCACGCACCTAAGCTCGACGCTGGGCGAGCATCAACTGGCGGCGAGCGGCGAGGTCGATCCGCAGACCGCGATCTCGGCCGGCAGGATGACCGGCGCGCGCTATCTGGTAACCGGCAACATTCTGCAACTCGAGCAGACCGGTCAGAGCGGCGCAAACGCCGGAAGCTACTTGCCGTGGCCCTACTCGGCGGCCGCCGGCAGCGTCAACACCCATCGCGTGACGATCAAAGTCGCCGTGCGCGTGATCGATGCCCGGACCGGGCAGATCGTGCAGAGCTTCTCCGATGAGGAGACGCGCTCGGGCACTTCGTGGGGCGCGGGCGGTTTCAGCGGAGGCTCGTGGGGCTCGTACAGCAACGAACAGTTCGTCAACAGCGATATGGGACACCTGATCGACGACGAGGCGGGCAAGCTCGGCAACGCAATCGATCCGAGCCGCTTCAACTCCGGCCCGGCCGCGCCGGTTCTCACCGGACACATCGCCGCGATCCAAGGCGGCAGCGTCATCATCAACATCGGCGCGAACGCCGGGGTTCAAGTCGGAATGCAGTTCGACATCGTCAAGGCGAGCTCGCTCGTCGATCCGACGACGCACCAGGTTCTGCACGTCAATCAGACCATCGGCAAATTGCAGATCGACAGCGTTAGCTCGAACGCATCGGTCGGACACGTGATCTCCGGCAAAGCCGCCGTCCGCGTGATGGTAACGTCGTCGCCATAATGCGAAGACCGTTGCTGGCGGTTGCGCTGCTGAGTACGCTCGGCGCAACCGCCCCGGCCCGCAGCGACCCGATGGCGTCGCTGCGTTTCCTAGTCGGTAACTGGACGTGCACCTATAATCAGGGCGCGGTGCACGTGACCTATAAGGCCACGTTCGCCTACGACATGGGCGGCAATTGGATGCGCGAACGCGACTCATGGACGGGCGGGGGCGGCGATGAAGATTCGATTACGTACGATCCGAAGCGCCGCGAGTGGATCGCCGTCGTGCTCGAAAACGAGCGCAACACGACGCTCTTTCACGCAAGCTACACCGGGCCGGCGCACATCGTCTATCGCAGCCTCTATCCGAACACGAGTCTCACCGACGTGTTCGATCGCGTCTCCCCAACGCGATACACGCTGCACTTCAGCGGCACACTTAACGGCAAAGCCGTAAAATCGCACGACGTCTGCGTAAAAGGCTAAGTCACCCCTTCGACTCGCTGCGCTCGCTCAGGGTGACACAATTATTCCGTCCTTCGACTCCGGCGCTGCGCGCCTCCGCTCAGGATGACACTAGTCTCGTGCCACGCTAAGCGCCGGTGAGGCGGGCGACCACGCGTTCTACTTTGACGACTCGCGTCTTCGTCCAGCGGTCGTGCAGCAGCACGCGGCGCCAGATGAAGCTCAGGGGCACGATCATCCACCAGACGAGGAAGACGATGAGATAGCGCGCGATCGTGCGCCCGATACCCGGTTTTCGAAAATCGATGGTGACGACGCGCAGCCCCGCGATCATCATGCCGAAGGTCTGGCCGGCTACGATCACGAGCAGCGCGAGATAAACCGGGAACCAAAAGAAGAATCCGAGCCGGCGAACGAAGTCGTTGATCATCGTCGCGATCCCTTCGACCGAGAACGGCACGCCGTCGACCTTCACGCCGTTGTCGCTGACCGTCATCGGGCCGACGGCCACTTCATCCGACGACGCCGAAGACGAGGGCGCGATCGAGGGCGAGGGTGCCGCGGTGGAGGGCGCCAGCGGATTACGCCAGTTGAACCGGTGAGAACGCGGCGCGGTGTGGCTCTTTACGTCACCGGATTTCACCGTGACGCCGCTCCCGGTGTGCTTCTCGGCGGCCGGCGCGACGCTGCCGCCGAACGACGTGATGATCGCGCTCACGATCACCGCGTCGATGCCCCACGCGGCGAAGCGGCGCCACCAGCCGGCGCAGTCGCGCGTCGCGACGGTGGTCGTGCCGGGCGCCGCGAGCGCCGGCGGCTCGTCGCTGCGCTCCCGTAAGAACCACGTTTCGGCGCCGGCATACGATTGCGAGCCGATGAACTTTCGCAGCGACGCGATACGATGCGTCGCGTACGGCTCGCTGCTCAGCCACTCGCCCCAGCGCAGCACCGAATCGGTTTGGATCTCCGCGTGCTGCTGCGCGAAGGCCTCGTAATCGACCTTTCGCCCGAACTCGTGAAATGCGGCGATGCCCATCGCTCGCACCGCCGCGTCGACCGAGCCGCAGCAGAGCAGGCCGACCTTGTCGCAGGTCAGCGCGCAGCGCCGCAGCCACGCGCCGAAGATCAAGGAGATCAGCGGATTTTCGTTTCCGTTGACGCTCAAGAGCGAGTGAAAGCGCGTGTGACCTGCGGCGATGTGTCCGAGCTCGCGCCCGATCATGAACGCCAGCTCGTCGTCGGCGAAGATCTCGATCCAGTGGCTCGAGAGAACGAGCGCGTAGGGCTCGCCGAAGCCGAGCGCGACGACCGGCACGAGGTTGTCTTCGCGCACGAAGATGAACGGCATCGGAATCTCGAGGGCCGCGCACGCGCCCTTGACGATCGTGAAAACGCGCGGATACTGTCGCTCGTGCACGCGCACGCTCGAGCCGAGCAAACGCCCCCGAGCGAGCGTGACGTAGATCATCGCGACGACGATGAAGAGCGCTACCTGCGAGGCGCCGATCGACTCGTGGAGCACGTACCCGATCAGCAGTGCGGCGGGAAACGCGCAAAGCGCCGTACCCCAGAAGGCAAGGCGTTCCGACGGCTCGCGCAGCGAGCCGCGTCCCTCGAAGAGCGATTGCATCAGCGCGAGGCTGCTTCGACGCGGAGCTCCAAAAATCGGCGTTCCATCGAATTTCGCGCCAACGCCGCGGCGGCTCGGAAATGCTCCCGCGCCTCGTCGATCTTGCCCGCGCGCAGCTCCAGCTCGGCCAGCGCGGCGGGAAAGAACGGGTACGACGCCAGCCGTTCGTGCTCGGGAATGGCCGCAATCGCCTCCAGGCCGCGCTCCGGTCCCTTGGCGTACGCGACGGCGATCGCCCGATTCAGCGCGATCACCGGCGACGGCCGAATCGCCAAGAGCGTGTCGTACAGCCAGACGAGACGCGGCCAATCCGTCTCGTCCGCGCGCGCCGCGGTCGAATGCAGCGACGCGATCGCGGCCTCGACGTGGTATTCGGTCAACTGCGGTCCGATCGCCGAACGGTCGAGCAATCCGTTTCCCTTCGCGATCAGCCGCTTGTCCCAGAGCGAGCGATCTTGATCGGCGAGTGGAATCAGGTCGCCGCGCGCGTCGACGCGCGCGCGCAATCGCGCCGCGTGGAAGCACATCAGCGCGCAAAGCGCATGCGTGGCGGGCGTCGCGACGACCGCGCTCTCGAGCAGCGATTCGGCCAGCCGCATCGCCTCCCGGCAGAGCTCCGCGCGGACGACGGCTCGCTCCGACGAACCGTGATAGCCCTCGTTGAAGAGCAGATAGAGCGCGCGATGGACGGCCGACAGCCGCGCGGGCAGTTCGCCATCGGCCATGTCGAAGAGCCGCTTGGAAACGCCCAAGACTTTCTTTCCGCGCTCGATGCGTTTCTCGATCGCCGCGGATTTGCTCAAGAACGCGCTGGCGATCTCGGCGACGGTAAAGCCGCACAGCAGGCGCAGCATCAACGCGACCTGCGTTTCTTCGGAGAGGCTCGGATCGCAGCACGAGAACATCATGCGCAGCTGGTCGTCCTCGATCGCCTCTGCCGTGAAGACTTCGTTGACGGTCGGCACGAGCGTCCATTCGCTCTCGAGCAGACGTCCGAGCTCGGGGACGAGGTTGCGCGCGGTGCGCTCGCGTCGCAAGAGGTCGATCGCGCGATTCTTTGCCGCCTTCATCAACCACGCTGACGGATTCGGCGGCACTCCGCGCAGCTTCCAGACCTCGAGAGCGCGACAGAAGACGTCTTGCGCGACGTCTTCTGCCAGCTCGATATTGTCGAGACCGAATATCCGCGAGAGCGATGCGACGATGCGCCCCGACTCTCGCCGAAATAGGGGCTCGCCGGGCTCCACTACATCTCCATCACGGGACGGACTTCCACGAGGCCCTCGGTCTCGAAGATCGGGCATCCGCCGGCCAGTTCGGCCGCCTGGCCCAGATCCTTGGCTTCGATCAGCGTGTAGCCGCCGACGATGTCCTTCGACTCGGGATACGGCCCGTCGGTAATGCTACGCCCCTTCGAGCGCACGACCTTGCCCTCTGGCTCGAGCGGTTGGCCCTGGTCCTTGATGTGACCGGCCGCCGCAAGGTCGCCCAGCCACTTGACCCACTTTTGCATCTGCTGCTCGCCCTCGGCAGGCGACTCCGGGCGCCGGCCGCCGCGGTAGAGATAAACGAATTGACTCATGATTGTTCCTCCTTGTACCAGCCTAGACGTTTGGCAAGCCGGAAAACCGACACCGCGCTCGCTAAATTATCGCCATGCGCACGTTGCGCGGAAGCATGTAGAACAGGGCGAGGAGACCCATGACGCTTAAACCGAGCGCCGGGACGAAGTAGCCGATCAGGCTCGCGAGCGGGTAGAGCGTCAACCCGGCGAAGCTCCAAAGAGTAATCCCCTTCCGCTCCGGCGCGTGCGCCGCGACGACCTGAAGATACGTCAGCGTGTATCCGATCGAGATGAGCGTCATGACGATGCCGTAATAGACGATGGCCACGTTGGTGATGCCGTATCGCGCGAGCACCTCGGTCGGGAACGGCAGAAACGAGATGAAGCAGAGCAGCAGCAGGTTCGTCAGCAGGATGCCGTGCGTGACGAGCTGCACGTTCTTGAATAGCGCGTGGTGGTTGATCCACATGATTCCGATCGTGGCGAAGCTGACGAAGTACACGGCATACTGCGGCCAGATGATCCAGAGATCGTGCGCCTGCTGCGCCGACGTCAACGGCCCGCGGGATGCCGGAAGGCGCAGCTCGAGCACGAGCAGCGTAATGGCAATCGCGAAGACGCCGTCGCTGAACGCCTCGAGCCGGCTCTTGGTCAGCGTGAAGTCGTTCGAACCGCTCATGCGGCGGCGCTAGTTGTCTTCGTCACTGAACTTCGCGTACCAGTGCGAGCCATCGCAGAACGGCTTGTTCTTCGACTGGCCGCAACGGCAGAGCGCGTAGTGCTCGCGCGACGCGCCTTTGTTCAGCGGCTCGCCCTCCAGCTCGATGCCGCCGCGCACGTAATAGCTCGCGTTGTGCGCCACGAATATCTCCGGCTCGCGCTCCTCGCCCTCGTACGTGACGCCGTCCCGGATGAACCCGAGCGCGCCCGACGGGCACTCACGCACGATTGCCTCGATCGCGGCGGCATCCGCGCCGTCGGCTGTGACGAACGGCTCGCCTTTATTATGGAAGACTTGCGGCAGGTGATCGGTGCAGTTGCCGAAGTGGCAGCACGTTCCGCGATTGTCCAGCACGACGATCTCTTTGGCTTCGTAGCGGTCCTGCCGGTCGGGCGTGCGAGTCTCGAGCTTCGAGCTGCAAAAGCCGATGCGCGCGTGCGTGCCGTCGCAGTACGGCTTGATGTTCGAGCCGCCGCAGCGGCAAAGCGCGACGATCGGGCGTACGGGTAGCGATTCGCCCTTCGAGTTGGACAGCTTGCGCAGATTACGAACGAGGTACGGGCCGTCGACCTCTGGACGGATCGTCGTGCGCGACGTGCGATCGCTCGCGTCGGAGCGGATGACCGACGCGAACTGCGCCGGAACGAACGGCGTCAGGTGTTCGGCGACCGATTCGAGCGCGGCCGCGGCCTCCTGCACCTCTTGCGGGAGCGCGGCGCATTCGGCGAGGTGCGTGGCTCGGTTCGCCAGATCGTAGAGCCGCTCGAGAAAGAATATCCACGCGGCGTTCTTGTGCGCGAGCAGATGGATGTTGCCGGTGAAGCCGAAGGTCGGCCCGGCGTTCTTCCCGGGATATTCCGGCCCCGCGGGCGTCTTGGCTAACGCTTCGCCGAACGGCCGAAGCACCGACGCCATCATGCGTAGCGTCCCACGTGCGAGCAGACGCAACTCTTCTTCGGTCTCGCCGCCGTGGGCGAAGAAGCGCACCAACATCATGAGCATCAACGCGTACGCGCTGTTGAAGAGCCCGGCGAACTCTTGCGCGACCGGACCGGTGATGCGATTCGTTCCCGGCACGAGCCCGCTTCCGCGCGTACTCGGATTGGTGAGCAACGGTCGAAACGGCTCGAAGCGGCGCCCCTCGGATGCGGCTTTCTGCGCGAGCGCCTCATATTCGCGCCGTATTCCGTCGAAGACGACGAAGTGCGCGTCGGGATGCTCCGAGGTCGGGGACTCACCTTGCTCGACGATCATCTCGATCGCCCTGCACGCCGACGCCACGTCCACGACCTGCACCAGTTCCTTCGGCAGGTCGAGATACGTGGGATTGGCCTGGACGGCCGGATCGCCGATGAACAGCCGCTCGGGCGACATTGACGTGAACGCCGTCTCGATCTTGTGATAGAAATCGCCGATGGTCTTGAAATCGACGTCGAAGGGCTCGATCGTGTTCTGCTGACGCAGGATCTCGTGGTGATCGACGTCGCCGGCGACGCGTTCACGAATCGCTTCGTATTGCGCCATCCGGTCGGGCGGGAGCGCGTCCTCCCCGGGCATCTCGTAGACGACGAAGCGCTCGATCAGCGCCTGCGAGAGCGGTTCGAGCGAGATCGCGATGCCGAATGGAAACGTCGAGGCCGGAAGCGGGAAGTTGGAGCGCGCGAAGTGCGGAGCGCCGCCGATCGCCGTGAGCAAGTTCGCGACTTGGCCGAGGTGGAGCATCTCCTCGACTGCCACGTGAGCGATCTTGCCCTTCCAGCCGCGAATCGCTAACAGCTCGTCGTGGGTAACGCCGCCCTCTTCAGGCCGCGTCTTGATCGAGTAGCCCGCGTACAAATACGAGCACGCGAGGTCGTGTTCGAGCTCCGACGCTCGCGTCAGCAGGTAGAGCAGCTCTTCACGGGTCTCGACCGGCGCGACTGGGCTGCGTACGGGCACTTCCGTCTGCATTTCCATGCCTCCCAAGAACAGCGGCGGCTTCGCCGGAGTGGCGTGGGAACCTTGAGAAAAATGTTACTCTTTGTAATAGCCAAATGCTTCACGATACGAGGCGACGCGCGCTCGAGGTGGCGCAGTTCTTGCGAAGCCGACGGAGTCGGCTGGCGCCGAGCGCGGACGAGCTGCGCGCCCGGCCCCGGCGACGCGTCGCGGGGCTGACCCGAGGGGAGATCGCGGCGCGAGCAGGGGTTAGTTTGACTTGGTATTCGTGGCTCGAGATGGGCCGCGACGTACGCGCCTCGCCGCAGACGTTGACGAGCATCGCGCGAGCGCTCGAACTCAATCCGGATGAAACGTCCTATCTCCTGACGCTCGCCGCGATTCCTCACGGTGACGGCTCGGCGCGGGCGAGCGAGTTCGGCGCGGACGAATTGGCCGCGCTCGTCGACGGCATGCACGACTATCCGGCGTTCGTCGTCGATCGGCGCTGGAGCGTCGTCGCCGCCAACCGCCACGCCCGGGAAATCTACCGCTTCGTCCCGTCGGACGACCTCAATGCGAACGTCCTGTGGAGACTCGTGCGCGACCCGCACCTGCGGCGGCTGCACGCCGACCCCGATGCGATGATGCGTTCCATCGCGGCGATCGTGCGGTACAACTTCGCCGACGATCCCGAGAACGCGCAGCTCGCGAATCTCATCGACGCTCTGCACCGCGACGCGGTTTTCAGCGCGGCGTGGGAGACCTACTCGGTCCGCACGTTTGCGCCGTTCGATACGGAGATTCGGTGGAACGCCCTGACGCTGCGGTTTCGCTTCGTCGCCCTCGCAGCCGGTTTCACGCGGCGCGAGACGCTCGTCGTGCATTTACCCGCCGATGACGCGACGCGCAGTGCGCTCACGAATGGCGCGCCATGAAGTAGAACATGCCGATCGTCGCGCCGCTCATCAGCATGAAGGTGGCCCAGCCCCACGTTCGAGCCGCCGTCGAGCTCGCATATTTCCCCATTACGCGCTCGTTCGAGGCGAGCCAGACGATCACGCCGATCAGCGGCACCGCCGCGATGCCGTTCAGGACGGCCGACCAGAATAGCGCGCGAATCGCGTCGATGCGAAGCAAGTTCATCGCGATGCCGATCAGAATTCCGGCGACGATGATGCCGTAAAAGTGCGGCGCGCGCGCTACCGGTTCGCTCAATCCCTCGCGGAACCGGAAGGTCTGCGCGGCGACGTAGGCCGAGGACGTCGCGAGCACCGGCACCGCGAGGATGCCCGTCCCCACCATGCCCAGCGCGAACAGCATCTCCGCGAACGGCCCGGCCAACGGGCGCAGGGCCTGCGCGGCCTGCTGCGCCGTCGCGATGTCGCTGCGGCCGTGCGCCCCGAGCGTCGCCGCCGTCGTGACGATGATAAAGAACGCGACGAGATTCGAGAAGATCATCCCGGCGTTCACGTCGGCGTGCATGTCCTTCACCGGCTGCGGCTTGGTACCGCGGCGCTCCGAGATCGTCGACTTGCCGGCCTCCTTGTCTTCTTCGACCATCAGCGACGACTGCCAGAAGAAGAGATACGGCGTGATCGTCGTGCCGAGCACGCCGACCATCGTCGAGAGCCACGCCGCATCGAAGCGCACGCGCGGAACCGCGAAATGCTCGAGCACGCTCAACCACGGCGGGCGCACGACGAACGCCGTGATGATGTAGGCGAAAAGCGCCAGCGTCAGCCACTTGAAGACTCGCGCGATCGTCGGATACGGAAGCCACATCTGCGCCGCAAGCAGTCCGATACCGAACAAGAAGACTAGGGCGTCGACCGGCACGGGAATCACCAGGCGCGCCGCAGCCGCCATGCCGCCGATGTCGGCGCCGAGGTTGAACGTGTTCGCCGCGATCACCAAGCCGGCAAGCGCGTACGCCACCGAGATCGGGAGCCGCTTGCGCATGATCGCCGCGAGACCCTCGCCGCTGACCATCGAGATGCGCGCGCACATGCCTTGAATCACCGACATCATCGGCGTCGAGATCAACGTCAACCACAGCATCGAGTAGCCGGTCGAGGCCCCCGCTACCGAGTACGTAGAGATTCCGGACGGGTCGTCGTCCGCCGCGCCGGTAATGAGGCCGGGCCCGAGTATGCTAAAGAACTTAGCTATTCGCGAAACCACCGGGCAGCTTATACCCACTCAGCCCGGCAGCAGTTCGGCCACCTCGTCTATGGAAATGCCGCCGCTTGCGGCAGACAGGTCGCCCTCGCGCAACGCGCTCGCCGCCTCGACCAGCGCCGTCATCGCGCGCCGGTAGAGCGAACCACCCAGGCTGACTCGACGAACGCCCGCGGCGGAGAGCACTGAAAGCGGCACGCTGTCGCCGCTCAAACCCGCCAGGACGTTGACCGGTTTTGGCGCTACCGCGCGCACGACCGCGACGATCGCATCCATGTTCGGCAATCCCGGCGCGTACAGCACGTCGGCGCCGGCCTCGGCGAACGCGCTCAAGCGGCGTATCGTGTCGTCGAGATCGGGCCGGCCGTTGATGTAGTTGTCGGTGCGTCCGGTCAACAGGATGCGCCCGCTCGCCGCGGCGGCCGCCGCGCGGACGCGCGCGACCGCGCGATCGAAGTCGTGGATCGGACGCGCCGGATCGGCGGTCGTGTCCTCGATTCCGAGGCCGGCCAAACCGGCCTCGATCGACGCGCGCACGGTTGCGACGCAATCTTCCGGCGCGGGGCCGAAGCCGTCTTCGAGATCGCCGTTCACGGGCAGTCCGCTGAAGCGCGAGAGGAACGCGGCGTGCGCTACCGCCTTCTTGCGTGAGACGGCGTGGCACCCGTCTTGGCGGCCGAGCGAAAGCGCGAGCCCGAGCGAGGTGCTGCCCAGCGCCTCGAAGCCGGCGCGCTTCAACAGAACCGCGGAGAGCCCGTCCCACGCGTTGGGCATCACGAACGCCTCCGGGCGTTCGTGCAGCGCGCGAAATCGTTCGTATGCAGCTCTTTGCGCACCAGCGATGCCGATATTCATCTTCTCTCCTCGTCCGACGATTGGTACGGCCTAGAGCGCCGCAAGCCTGGCGCGGGTTGCATCCCCACCGCAATCGAAGAAACGTCGCTAGTGAAACCCTGGGAACGGCTCGTCGCGCTCATCGCGGCGGCCATCGCGATTGCCCTGAACGTCGCGGCGACGGTCCAGATCTTCACCCCGCCGAGCACCTTCGGATACCATCTGGTCTACACCGACGGTAATCGGGTCGCCGCGGTCGATCCGGATACGGCCGCCGCACGCGCCGGCATCGTCGCCGGCGACCGTCTCGAGTTTGGGCAATCCAGCCTGCACGATCGCATCGTCGCGCTGGACTATCAACCCCCGCTTCCCGGGGAGCAGATAACGTTCAGGGTAATGGGGCGTGCCGTCACGCTGCGGGCCACTGCGTTGACGGCGGCGGAATCGCAGCAGGCGCTGTTCGCGCCGCTGCGCTCGTTCCTGCGCCTGGTGGGATTCGCATACATCGTCGTCGCGCTGCTGATTCTTCTGCGGCGCCCGAACCGGATGACGTGGGGTCTCTTCCTCTATTTGGTGTCGGCGACGAACGTCACGCTCTATCGCTTTCCCGATTGGCTCTTTCCGATCGCGCAGTTCGCATCCGACCTCTTGGGCGTCGCCGGTCCGATCGGCTTGGTGATTTTCGCGGCGCGCTTCCCCGACAACGATCCGAAGGGCTGGCGAACCTGGCTCGATCGCCTCGCGATTCCCGTCGGCGCGCTCTTTGTAATTCCGAATCTTGCGTGGGATGCGACCTCGCTCTTCTGGGGCGCGGCTCCAGTGGCGTGGATGTCGCTCGGCTCGATTATGGGAGCGCTGGCTCTGATTCTCATCGCGGGCGCAACGCTGATCGCGACGTACTTCGGCGTCGCGCGCGGGGAGCGTCAACGCTTCGGGTGGGTGATCGCCGGCGTGCTGTTTACGTTGCTGAGTTACTCGTCGGAATGGGCGCGCTACTGGTCAACGGCGTACGCCTTCGCGACGGCCGACGTGCTGGTCTGGTGCGCGACGATACTCTACGCGTGCGCGCCGTTTGCCACCGCGTACGCCGTCGTGCGCCAGCGCGTCTTCGACATCTCGTTCGTCATCAGCCGCACGCTCGTCTACACCATACTCACCGGCACGATCTTCGCGCTCTTCGCATTCATCGAGTGGCTGGCGACGCGCGTGATCGAGCAAAGCGGCGTCGCGATCGTCTTGGTTGCGCTCACCGCCATCGGCGTCGCGTTCTCGCTGGAGGCCCTGCACGGAAGGATCGAAGGATTCGTCGAGCGCGCGCTCTTTCGCCGCCGCCACTTGGCGGAACGGCATCTGGCCGGCGTCGCGGCCGGGCTTCCATACGCCGAGAATGCCGGCACCGTGGAAGAGGCGATCGTTCGCGAGCCGATGGATGCGTACTCGCTCAGCTGCGCGGCGCTCTTTACGCGCGACGATTCCGGCGACTTTCTGCGCGACGGAGAGACTCTGGATAGCTCCATCTCGCTGCGGCTGCAAGGGACGCATCGTGCCGTGCGTCTGCACCAGCTCGATGGAACCGACGCGCAGGGCGGCCCAATTCTAGCCGTCGGCGTCTTCGTGCAGGCGCGGCTCCACGCGATAGCGGTGTACGGCGCGCACGCCAACGGCGAGGATATCGATCCCGACGAAGTCGCCTCGCTCGAAGGTCTCTGCAACGCGGCCGGGATGGCCTACGATCGACTCGACGCGATGCGCATCCACCGCGAGATCGCGCGCTGGCGCAGGTTCGCGGAGCGTCAGGCCCGCGAGCTTGCGGCGTTACGCGCGCGCACTGAGTTACTCGGCGAGCATCTCGCTAGCGACGATGCTCACGGGAACGGTCCCGTGTGAGAGCAGATCGTCGTGGAAGGCCTGCAGGTTGAAGGCGCTGCCTTTCTTCGCCTTATATTGCACGAGCAGCGCTTCGATCTGCGTCTTGCCGACGGCGTAGTCGAACGCCTGGCCGGGGCCCGTTGCGAAGCGGCTGACCTCACCCTGCGCGGTATCCGCGTCGACACCCGCGTTCGTTTGGAACCACTTTACGGCCCGATCGAAACTCCAGGCGCCGGTGGCGAGCTTCGTGTCGACGATCGCGCGAGCTCCGCGCAAACGCTCGAACTGCGCGACCGCGTAGCGGCCGTCGAGATCGTTGCCATACAATCCGTCGCGCTCTAACAGCGCCTCCTCGTAGAACGCCCAGCCTTCGGCGAAGACGCCGTCGAACGAGAAGCGCCGCACCGGATCCTCGTTATGCTTCGCGATCGAGAACTGCAGGAAGTGGCCCGGGAAGCCTTCGTGCCCGCTGGTCATCAACACGCGGTCGCGATCGAAGTCTTCGAATATGGCGCCGCTCGCCGCGGCCTTGGCCATCTGCGGATTCGGCGGGGGCACGAAGTACGTACCGTCGACCTGCTTCGAGAGGATCGGCGGCGGATTCATTGAGGCGCCGGGAAGAACCGGCAACAAGAACGACGGCGTCTCGACGATCTTCATTCGGCCGACGTACGCCGGAATCGTCACGATCTGCTTGCGCGCGATGAACGCGCGCAGCGTGTCCAGCTGGGCTTGGAAGAACGCGAACTGCGCGTCTTTCGTAGTGGGCGTCATGCCGCCGCCGTTGGCCGCGGCCTGCGCCGGATTTGAAAGGTTGACGCCCTTGGCTTTAGCCTCGGCCTTGATCTTGTTCTCGGCCACGATGGCCGCGGCGAGCGTTTTTTGACCGATCGCGGCGATCGCATCGGCATCGTACGGCAGCAACAGCTCGTTTTTCAGCATCGCGTTGTACGCGTCGGCGCCCATCGCGTAGTTGATCGGCCAACTCGCCGCGTTGTCGCCCATCCACTTGCTCCAGTCCGTCATGGCGGCGACGATGCCGTCGCGCGCCTTCGCAAAGCGCGCCTTCTGATCGGCGGGAAGCTCGGCCGCCATCGGCGTGAGCACGTAGGTGAAGAGCGCCGGCGCCATCGCCAGCTGCTTGAGCGCGATCTGCGCTTGGAGTCTTCCCGGATGCGTGATCGTCGCCCGCGACGCCGCGAGCCACGCCGGCGCCTTCTCCATTCGCGAGATCAGGTTGTTCCACCACACCGTGGGATCTTGTTCGTCCTTGTGCAGCATCATCGTGAACACGGCGCCGAGCACGGTGAGCGGCGGGCCGGACGGATCTTTCCCCGCCTCCGAGTCGGCGATCGCGCGGCGCTGCGAGACGAGGAAGGCGCGCATCAGCGTGACGTCGTTGCGATCTTGCAGCGTCGCGCCCGTCATGTCGATCGCGTTGAGCTTTTGCTCGAACGTGTCGAGCATCGCCTTGAAGTGCGCGATGCCCGCGGGCGTCGGATCGCTCCAGTCGCCGTCGTGGCTGTAGTCGCCCAAGAAGGTTGCGATCTCGGGCGAGGCCGCCAGGAAATCGTTGACGCCTTGAATTTGCAGGGCCGCGATCTGCTCGGCGGGCGTGCTCGCCGCCGGCGCGCGCAGGGGCGCCAATACGATAAGTGCCGCCGCGAGAGCGGCCACAATCCGTTCGTTCATGCCGTGTCTACGGTCGCGGCGGTGCGATTGTTTCGCATTTGCGGGCCTCCTATGGCGTCTTGGGGAGCGTGCCGGGCGCGAGCAGGTTGGCCAGCTCGCCGAAGATCTTCTGACTCGCGTTCGGATAGTTGCCTTCGGAATCGAAGGCGCCCGGCTCGTAGGTCGTGACGACCGCGATGGTCAGCTTGCGCGATGGCAGGTAGCCGACGGTGGCACCGGAGCCGGCGAAGCTCTTGATCTGCCCGACCCACGGGCCGAGATTGACGACGCCGAGCCCGTAGTTGGCGTCGGCCGTCATCCGCTTGCACGGAGCGCATTTCGGATCGGCGTGACCGAAGCCGACTAGATTGGGCCGCACCTGTGCCGCGAACGACGCCCGAGAGAGGAGCGCGCCTGTGCCGACCAGCTCCATCGAACGCGCCATGTCGGCGATGTCGGTCGTCTGCACGGCGCCGTTGGCCGTGGTCCACGACGGGTCCCAAAACGTCGAATCTTCGTAGAACGGCAGGTTTGCCGGGATACGGAATTCGCTGCGCCGCTCGGAGCTGTACGAGTGCATGACCGGCGCGGGAATCTCCGGCGTGTCGAAGCTGCGCGTTTGCGAAAGCCGCATCGGGGTCATGACGTACTGCTGCAGCGTCTGCGCCAGGGGCATGCCGCTGATCTTCTCGAGCACCCGCCCCAAGATGACGTAGTTCGTGTGCGAGTAACCCCAGTTGGTTCCCGGCGCGAATATCATCGGCTTGCGCACGCCGATCAGGGTCAGCTGCTCGGAGCTCCAATGCCGAAACGGCTCTAAGTAGACGGAACGCAGCATCTCCGGCGTGTACACGTAATCTGCGTAGCCGGAGGTCATGTTGGCGAGGTTCTTCAGCGTGATTCGATTCGCGTAGGGCAGGCTCGGGAAGTATCGCGCGAGCTTCTCGTCGAGCCGCACCTTCTTCTGATCGACCATCTCGAGCAGCGTCGTCGCAATATACGTGAACGCCATCGCGCCGTTGCGGAAGTGCATCTGCGGCGTAGCCGGCACGCCCGTCATGGATTCACCGAACGCGCCCGTGAAGACGTTGCTGCCGCCTTCGGTTACGCGCACGACGATCGACTTGAGGTGGTATTTATCCATCGCGGCGCGCGCTGCGGCCTGAATTACGGCGGCTTGCGTTGCGCCTGCCGCGATCACTACAGCTTGCCCGCCGCGTGCAGCGTCTGGTAGATCGCGAGGACGAGTTGAGGCAACTGATTCTCCTTGTCGTCCGGCTGGCTGTTCAGGCCGAAAGCGAAGACCGCGTCCTGACGCGGAAAATAGACGTGCACCACTCGATACCCGAACGTCGTGCCTTGGTAGAACCAGACGGTGCCGGTCTCCGGCAGCGTCAGCTGCGCGACGCCCAAACCGAAGCCCTGCCGGTCGTCGAGAGTCGTCTTCGCGATGGGCTTACCGGTTTTCACCGAGACCAGGCTCATCATCTCTGCGCGCTGCTTGCGCGAAAGCACGCTGCCGGTGTAGAGCGCGCGCGCCCAGCGCGTGAGATCTTGCGGCGTCGAGACGATGCCACCGGCGCCTTGCAGCCACGAAACGCTGAAATCTCGCACGTCGCGGCCGAGCAGCGTCGCAACCGCCGCGTTGTCCGCATCGTGGCTAAAGAAGTAGCCCGACGCCATTCGATCGCGCACGCTCTCCGGATACTCGTACGCTGCGTAATAGGTGTGGTCGAGCCCCAATCCGGCGCGCAGAAAGCGACGATCGAGCTCGCTCGAATAACTCCGGCCCGTCGCGCGCTCGACGATCATCTCGGCGAGAATGTAGTTGGTGTTCGAATACGCGTACCCCGTCGTGGGTTTCGGCGCCCCAGGCGTTGTGGGATAGGCGTAACGGACGAGATCGACCGTCGTAAAATTGCGCTCGGGATTGCGCGCGTATGCCGAAAGCATCGCGTTGGAAAAATCGTAGCCGGGGATGCCGCTCGTCATGTTGAGCAGCCGACGAATCGACACGTCCTTCCAGGCCGGATATTGCGGCAGCCAACGCCCGACGGTCTGGTCGATGGTCAATCTTCCTTCCGCTTCGAGCTGCAGAATCGCCGCCGCCGTGAAGGCCTTAGTGTTGCTGCCGATCTGCCAAAGCGTATCCGGAGTGACCGGCGTGCCAGCGCCGCCGTACCGCGTCGTTCCCGCGGTGACGTCGATCGTCTGCGATGCGCCGTGAAGGCTGACGCTCAGTGAGATCGCGGAGATGTGCTCCGGTTTGGCGCGCGCGTCGAGATATTGATTCAGATCGCGCGCGAGGGACGCGCGCACCGCTACATCGGACTCGGCCGATGCCGGCGCTGCCGCGAGCAATGCAGCCGCCAGCATCAGGTTGACGAATCGAGGCATGGGTCGCTTGCATTCGCGTCCCTCCTTGGCGTTCCCGGTTGATCCGGAGCCGCGCGCGGGTATATTGAACGGTAGCCGCCTCAACAAGGGAGGGAGCTTCTAAATGATTCGAAATTTGGCCATCGTCTTTATCGTGCTCGCGCTCCAGCCGATCGGCGCGGTCGCCGCGACGTGCGCCGGCGCGAATCCCGCGATCACGTCGGTCGTGGTCCGCGGCGTCACGCCCGGGCCCTCAAACCAGTACCATTTAGTCGGTACGGTAACGAACCTGGGCAGCTCGGGGCAGTCGAAGAGCACGCTGCAGTTCGTCGACATCTATCAGTACGGTGTCCACATGGACAATCGAGGAATACCGCCGCTCGCAGCGGGCCAATCTTACACGTTTACTTACGCGTGGCTGCGCAATCCGGAGGCCGCCAAGGGTTCGACGACTCTCGATTTTCGGATCCGGATGGTGCAAGGCTCAGACTGTAATCCGAGCAACGGCACCTATCACGTTACGCTCTAGGAGTCTGTCGGACTCCTAGACGCTCGCGGCGGGCATCGGTTCGATTCTGAACATCGCAGCGAACCGCGTAAGCAGCTTCGGATCGCCGGTGATGCGAACGGCGCCCGCGTCGAGCGCCTCCTCGGACGTGATCTCTCCCGCCATGAGCGCGCGAATTCCGGGACCCGCCTCGATGACGAGATCCGCGCCAGGCAGCGCGCCGGCGCCGGCCTCGATCTTTCCGTCGCCGACTCGCGCGTGAATCACAACGTCGCCTAGTCGCAACTCGAACCCAATGCGCTTCCCCGCTGCCGCCGCCGAACGGAACGTCGATCGCAAGGCCATCACCATCGAATCGACCGTGACCGTTTCGTCCGGCCGCGGATCGCCGAGCGACTTGGCGCCCCAGCGCCCGAAGGCCATCACGATCTCCTCCAGTTCTTTGCCGTACTCGGTCAACTCGTAGACGACCGATCCGGAGGGGCGCGGCAGGACGCGCCGGCGCACGACGCCCGCCCGCTCGAGCTCTTTGAGACGCGAGGCGAGGACGTTGCTCGGGATTCCCGGCAGCCCATGCTGGAGGTCGGTGAAGCGTTTCGGCTCGACCACGAGGTCGCGCACGATAAGCAGGCCCCAGCGCTCGCCGATCATCTCGGCCGCCCGCGCGAGGCCGCAGTACTGCCCGTAGGTCCGGTTCGCCATGCTTGCTATCATACAGTATTATTTATTTTTCGTATAGTGCTTGCAAAAAGAAAGTTCACTTGTGTATAATGCCTGGACATCCGCTCCAACAGTAGAAAGGATACGACCATGTCGCTCACGCCAAACCTCGTCTTCACCGGAAACGCCGAAGAAGCGCTGGAGCATTACCGCGACGCGCTCGGCGGCGATCTCCAAATCATGCGCTTCGGCGAATCGCCGGAGGCCGCAGCGGTCTCACCCGAATGGCGCAACAAGGTGATCTACGGATCGCTGCGTTCGCCGACCGGCGCGGTTAACGTCATGGACGCGCCGCCCGACCGTGCCGGTACCCCCGGTGACAACATCCTCCTCGGCATCGAGACCGAGAACGACTCTTTAGTCGACGAGATCTTCGCGAAGCTTTCCGCGGGCGGGACCGTGATCATGCCGCTCGGGAAGACGTTCTTCTCGCCAAAATTCGGGATGCTCGCCGACAAGTTCGGCATCAAGTGGATGGTCAATCTAACGGCGACCGCGTAAACGATGAGCGAACGAACGCATTATCCGCCCGGCGTGCCCTGCTGGGTCGACACGCTTCAGCCCGATCCCGAGGCCGCGACGCGTTTTTACGCCGACCTCTTCGGATGGCAGTTCGTCGGGCCCGGACCGATGCCGGGAGCGGGAAAGTACTTCGTCGGCAGGCTGCGCGGGCGCGACATCGCCGGCGTCAGCTCCCAGCCGCCGGAGGGAGCGCCGCCCACGGCCGTTTGGAACACGTACGTCGCCGTCGCAAACGTCGACGACACGTCCGCGAAGGTAACGAGCGCCGGCGGCATGGTCGTCGCCGCGCCGTTCGACGCGCTCCCTGCGGGACGGATGGCGGTGATCCAGGATAGCGGCGGCGCGACGTTCTCGATTTGGGAGGCCAAGAATCGCAACGGCGCGCAGCTCGTGAACGAGCCGTCGGCGTGGGCGATGAGCACGCTCGTGACGCAAGATCCGGATCGTTCGAAGTCGTTTTACGGCGACGTGTTCGGCTGGGAGACCGAGACGTTCCAGGCCGGCCCGGCACAGATCACGCTCTGGCGTCTGCCGGGTTACGTCGGCGGCGAGCCGCTGCAGCCGGTCCCGCGCGACGTGATCGGCGTGATGATTCCCGCCGACGCGCCGCCGCATTGGAGCGTCGATTTCTGGATCGACGACGTCGACGCTGCAGTCGCACGGGCGACCGTGGAGGGTGCTACGATCGTGGCGCCGTCGCACGACATGCCGGGATTCCGGCACGCGATCCTCGCAGATCCGCAGGGCGCCATCTTTTCTCTAAGTCAACTCAAGCTCTCCGCGTAAGGAAGGTATTGCGATGCAGAACATCACTCCGTTCTTGTGGTTTGACGACAACGCCGAGGAGGCGGCAAACTACTACGTCTCGCTTTTCAAGAACTCCAAGATCGAGCACGTGTCGGCCATGACGGTGAGCTTCCAGCTCGACGGCACCGACTTCGTCGCGCTCAACGGCGGACGCCGGTGCCCCGACGGCAGCGCACTCGATCCGCGTTTCGAGCTGTCCGCCTCGTCGGCGGTCTCGTTCGTCGTCAGCTGCAAGGATCAGGCGGAGGTCGATCGTTTGTGGGCCGACCTCTCCAACGGCGGAACCCCGATGCAGTGCGGCTGGATCCGCGACAGGTTCGGCGTCACGTGGCAGATCGTTCCCGACGGCTTCGTCGAGCTGATCTCGAGCGACGATAAGGAGCGCTCCACTCGCGCGATGACGGCGATGATGGAGATGGAGAAACTCGACATCGACGAGCTGCGGCGCGTCTATTACGGAGAAGAGACTACCGCGAAATAGCCGCGTCGAGCGCCTGCTCGAACTTCTCCGGCCGATCGAACATCACGAAATGCCGAGCAGGCTCGATCACGATAACCTCTCCGCGCGGAGCGCGCGCGACCCACTTAGCGTAGGCCGCGCGCTTCCTATCTTCGGTCGGAAATCCCTGATACGGATCGATCTGAGGATCGAAGGGAACGATCGCCGTGAAGGGGACCGCGATCGCGGAGAGGCCGGGCGTGAGATCTAGCGAGAGCGCCGCGCGCAGCCATGCGATGATCGCGGCACGATCGCTGCGCGCCGCCAGCGGTTCGACGGCGGCGACGTCTGCCTTGCTCGTGATCGTGTATTGCAGGGTCGTCTGGCGAATGACGCCGCCCACCTGACTCTGAGTAATTTTTTCGTAAGGCGCGACGCTCCGTGCCACGGCCGCGTCGCGCTGCGCTTGAGTTGGCGCGATCGGATAGCCGCCTTCGACTGTCACCACGCCCGCCAAATCGCCGGGATAATGCTCCGCGAAGTAGACGCTCAGCGTTCCGCCGAGGCTGTGCCCGACGAGGATCGGCGATTTTAGCTTTTGCGTCGCAATCAGCTCGTGAATGCTGTGCGCGATGCGCTGCATGAGATCGTCGCCGGCGATCATTAGGCGCCCGTCCATTCCGGGCAGGGTCACGACGAGTACGTCGTAACTCTTTGACAGCGCGTTAATTTGGGCGTTCCACTCCCACGAGCCGCAGAAGAGGCCGGGAACGAAGACCAGCGCCTGGGCTCCCCGGCGACCGAACCGCTCGACGCGCAAGATGCCGCTGTCGAACGTCGCGCTCGCGGCAACCTGGCGCTGCGCGACGGTCGCGCTCGCGGCGGGCGGCGACACCCATACCATGGCGAACGCCGCCAACACTAATCCGAGCTTTCTCATAGCACGTTCTTCGGCGTAACACACTTCGGCTCCGCACTGTGACAAGCGTTGCGCTGCGCGCGTCGAAAGCGGCGCCAATGGCGCACGAGCACGCGTTGCGGGTGGGCATAGACGTAGGCGGAACGTTCACCGACCTGGTCGCGAACGAGTCGTGGAGCGGACGGATCGTCACGCGCAAAGTCGGCAGCACTCCGCGCGAGCCGCATCGCGCGGTGATGGACGCGCTGACGGCGTTGCTGGCCGAGTACGAGCCTAGGCCGGCGATCGAGCTTCTGGCCCACTCCACGACGATCGCTACCAACGCGCTGCTCGGTCAGCTCGGGCTCGAGCTGCCGCGCGTCGCGCTCGTCACGACCGCGGGTTTTCGCGACGCGATCGAGATCGGCCGCCAGAATCGCAGCGAGGTCTATAACCTGTTCGTCGAGCGCCCGCGCCCGCTGGTCGCGCGCGAGGACCGGCTGACCGTGCGCGAACGCGTCGACTACCTCGGCAACGTGCTCGTTCCCCTGGAGGAAGACTCGATCGCGCGGGTTTGCGACGAGCTGCGCGTTCGCGGCGTCGCCGCCGTCGCGATCTGCCTGCTGCACTCCTATGTCAACGACGCGCACGAGCGGCGGCTCGCGGAAGCGATCGCGGCGGCGCTACCCGGCGCGCGCGTCGCGCGCTCTTCGGAGATCGATCCGCAATACCGCGAGTACGAGCGCTTCTCGACGACGGTCGTCAACGCGGCTCTCGCGCCGATCGTCGAAGGGTATCTCGAGCGGCTCGTGGCAGAGCTGCGCGCGAGCGGCATCGATGCGTCGCTCTACGTGATGCGCAGCGACGGCGGCATGGCCGCCGCGAAGCAGATTCTCGCGCGCCCCGCATCCATCATCGAAAGCGGCCCCGCGAGCGGCGCGATCGCCGCGTCGGCGCTCGGCCGGCGCATCGGCGCGCAGTCGCTGCTTTCGTTCGACATGGGCGGCACCACCGCGAAGGCCGGAACGATTTCCAACGGCGTCGTGCAGGTCGCGCACGAGTTCGAAGCCGCGGGGAGAACGCACAGCGGACGCGCGCTGAAGGGCAGCGGCTATCCGGTGCGCTTTCCGTTCGTCGACTTGGCCGAGGTGAGCGCCGGCGGCGGGACGATCGCGTGGATCGACGACGCCGGGTCGCTGCGCGCCGGCCCGCTCTCGGCCGGCGCGGATCCCGGCCCGGCATGTTACGGAAAATCGGATCGTGCGACGGTCACCGACGCGAACGTCGTGCTCGGGCGATTGAATCAGCAGCATCTGCTGGGAGGCGACTTTCCGATCGACGCATCGCGGGCGCGGCGTTCGATCGAGACGCTTGCGAGGCGTTTGGATCGAAGCGTCGAGGAGACCGCCGCCGGAATCGTCACGCTCGTCGACGATGCGATGGCGAAGGTGCTGCGCATCGTCACCGTCGAGCGCGGACTCGATCCGCGCGACTTCGCGCTAATCGCATTCGGCGGCGGCGGCCCGCTTCACGCGTGCGCCCTCGCGGGCGAGCTCGGGATCGAGCGCGTCATCGTCCCCGCGCACCCGGGTCTCTTCTCGGCCCACGGCTTGCTCGACGCCGACCTGCAGGTGAACGACGTGCGTCCGGTGCTGCGCGACAGCCACGACATCGATCTCGACGAGATGGAGCTCGCCTTCGCGGCCAGCGAGGCGCGCGCACGCGCGCAGCTGATCGAACAGGGCGCCGCGCAGGAGTCGATTGGGCTGCGCCGCGAGTTCGACGCGCGCTACCGCGGCCAGAGCTTCGAGCTGACGATCGCGCACGACGCGGCACACGACCGGATCGCGCGGCGCTTCCACGACGCGCACCGCACACGCTACGGTTACGACGTCGCAGATGAAGTGGTGGAGTTGGTGAACGCGCGGCTAACGGCATATGGACGAGTGTCGAACGATCGGCACACTGCAGTGTCGCCCTTCGACTCCGCTCAGGGTGACACTGCGCCCCGTGTCACCCTGAGCGCCCCCCGTGTCACCCTGAGCGGAGTCGAAGGGCGACACGGGGAGAACCGTCGTGTCTGGGTCGAGGGCTCCTTCGTCGATGTCCCAGTCTTCACACGATCGGCACTAGCGCAGAAAGTTAGCGGGCCGGCGATCCTCGAAGAGTACGACAGCACGACGTTCGTCGCGCCCGGCTGGTCGGCGAGCGTCGACGGCGATCGGCTGGAACTGCGGCGCGAGCGATGATCGATCCCATTACCGCAGAGATCGTCAAGAACGCGCTCGTGTATGCGAGCGAAGAGATGGGTATCGCGGTGCGCAACAGCGCCTACTCGCCGAACATCAAAGAGCGGCTCGACCACTCGTGCGCCCTCTTCGATCGTTTCGGCCGGCTGATCGCGCAGGCCGAACACATTCCGGTCCATCTCGGCTCGCTGCCGTGGGGATTGACGCGGATGCTCAAAATCGTCGAGCGCGAGCACGGCGGCGCGCGCGAGGGCGAGATGTGGGTCGCGAACGATCCGTATATCACCGGAACGCATCTCAACGACGTGACGGTCGTGCGACCGGTCTTCTTTCGCGGCGCGCTGGTCGGCTATGCCGCCAACAAGGCGCACCACGCCGACGTCGGCGGATCCGCGCCGGGGTCGATGCCGGTCGACGCGTCGGAGCTGTTCGCGGAAGGCGTCGTCGTTCCGCCGCTGCGCCTCGTCGCTGAGGATCGCGTGGTTGCCGAGGCCGTCGCGCTCTTTCGCGCCAACTCGCGCACGCCGGACGCGCGCAGCGGTGACTTGCGCGCACAGGTCGCCGGTAACTACACCGGCGAGCGTCGCCTGCTGGAGCTGTTCGAGCGTTACGGCATCGAGCGGTTGGAGGCAGCGACCGCGCGCGCGCTCGACGACAGCGAGACGCGCATGCGCGCCGCGCTGCGCGCGATCGGCGACGGCGTCTTCGAGGCGCTCGATTATCTCGAGGACCTCGACGGCGAGCCGCGCATCAGGATCGCGCTGCAAATGCGGCTGCAGGATGGAAGCGTTAACCTGAATTACACAGGGACGTCGGCACAGGTCGGGTTTCCGCTCAACGCGGTGCTCGGCGTGACGCTCTCGGGCGTGCACTACGCGTTGCGCGCCGTCACCGATCCGACGATCCCCATGAACTCAGGATGCTTTCGTCCGGTGACGGTCGACGTGCCGTACGGCTCGTTGCTCAATCCGCGCCGTCCGGCGCCGGTCTCGGGGGGTAACGTCGAGACGAGCATGCGCAACGCCGAGGTCGTGCTCCAGGCGTTGGGACGAGCGGCGCCGCACCGCGTTCCCGCGTGCAGCGGTGGCACGATGAGCAACGTGATGCTCGGCGGAACGCGTCCGGACGGCCGAACCTGGGCGTTCTACGAGACCAACGGATGCGGCATGGGGGCTCGGCCGAACAGCGACGGCATCGACGGCATTCACTGTCACATGACCAATACGCTCAACACGCCGATCGAGGCGATCGAACGCGAGTTTCCGCTGCGCGTCGTTCGCTACGAGCTCGCCGAGAACACCGGCGGCGCCGGACGTCACCGCGGCGGGAACGGATTGATTCGCTCGCTGCAGCTCGTGGAAGGCTCGGCGCGCGCAACGCTGCTCGCCGATCGCCACACGCTCCAGCCGCCCGGCGCGAACGGCGGCGCGCCGGGTGCGCGCGGGCGGCACACATTGATGCGGCGCGGCGCCGAAACGCCACTCGCGGCCAAAGTTAGTCTAGAACTGGAACCGGACGACGTGCTGACCGTTCAGACGCCCGGCGGCGGCGGTTACGGCAACACTTCGTGCCAGGAGCGCGGCGGTCCGGGTAAAGCTTGATCTGGCCAGAGAGGCTATTGCTTAGCACCTAGAGCCATTATGACGAGACCCAGTAGCGCGCCAGCCGCTACGAGAACCGGTTCAGGCACTTTCCATTTTGAGCACAGCACTGCAAGGGCGCTGGCGAGAAGCACTAGTCCGAGGATGTCGTGAATAGTGCTTCGAGCTATGAGATACGATGTGCCAAGCAACACACCGACTACCGCAACCGTAACGCCGCGAACAAAGCCTTGTAGGCGTCCATTGCTGCGATAACGTCGCAAGAGTGGTGTACCAAGTAAAACAAAAATCAACGATGGTGAGAAGATTCCGACCGTTGCGGCGATTGCTCCGGGTAGGCGGTGGTTTAGGTAGCCAACGAAAGTCGCAGTGATGACGACGGGTCCTGGGGACATGATTCCGACAGCCACCGCGTCCAAAAAGGCTTGGTTCGAAAGCCAATGATACTGATCTACTACGTAGGCTTTCAGAAACGGCACAATGACTAGACCGCTCCCAAAAACCAGGAGTCCGGTCTTAAAGAAAAACCAGAAGATTTTTGATAATGCAACGTACTGGTATGCGCCGGCAATTGACGTCATTGACGAAAGCCTAATAACCGCTCCGGCCGACTCCGCCTCGTGGCGGGGCGGCGCCGTCGGTCGCGGCCGGTTGAACAAAACGATGCCAAGCGCTCCTGCGATCAGAAAGAGCGCAACCAGCTCCTGCTGCACAACAATCGTTATCGCACACGCTATGGCCGCAAAAGCATATGCCAGCCACTCTTGCCGTAGCGTCTTGCGACCGAGATCCCAACACGATCGTACGATGACGGCGATGACGATAGGACCAACGCCATAAAAAATGGCGTGCAGTTGCCAAGTCGAGCCGAACCGGACGTAGAGTGCCGCCACCACCACGACAAGCACAAAGGGCGCGGCAGCGAAGGCCAGGGCAACGGCTAGTGCGCCCACAACACCGTGCGTCACGTATCCGCAATACACTCCAAGCTGATAGGCAAGCGGACCCGGGCACGCCGTTGCAATGGCCAACCCTTCGTCGTACTCTTCGGCGTCGATCCATCCATAACGATCCGTCAAATCACGCCTCATGTAGTTTGCAAGCGCAACTGGACCCCCAAAGCCCGTCAGGCCAAGGCGTAAGAAGTACCGAACCAGCGCGCTAAGTGAGACGCGCTGTGTCAACGTGCAGCTTTCATGATACGCAAAAATGGCTGGCCGCCCGCGTTTTCAAGCGGAAAATAGACCAGATGCGTATCGGGATCGACGCAAACCGTATGAGCACGTGGAGCGACGAGGCCTTGCCCAGTTCGCGTCAGCCTTCCGGCCGTCTCTGAAAATATCGTCACAACTCCGCTTTCTGCGGACACGAACAGGCGGTGCTTCTCAGGATCGAGCGCAAGCACGTCCGGGTCTTCACCG
The DNA here is from genome assembly GCA_963759245.1 of Vulcanimicrobiota bacterium. Lineage (GTDB taxonomy): Bacteria > Vulcanimicrobiota > Vulcanimicrobiia > Vulcanimicrobiales > Vulcanimicrobiaceae > Cybelea. The sequence goes on from CAVWYN010000003.1 coordinate 2,396,437, forward strand.
GTCGTCCACTCCTGCCGGACTTTCATCGTTTTTACGTCGACAGTTAGGAGCGTTGCGCTCTCTTCGCACGCGACGAAAGCTCGGCGAGTTTTTGCATCGATCAGCAAGCCGTGGTTACTGATACAGAGGGATCCCGCCAGCGACGTCCGACGAACGATCGAATCAGTCAATGGATCGATCTGAACGATCTGCTGGAGCGTTTGTACGTTGACGAAGATGCGGCGAGAAACGAAATCGTACTGCGTGTTCCCCGCCTCTCCACCGAGAGGAATCGTAGCAATGCGGCGGTTGGTTTTGACGTCAATGACGGTCTCCGTTCGGCCCGCTTCGTCGGAGACAAATAATTTATCGTTTGATGGATCGAACCCCATACCGTCGGGATAGACCCCGCCCGGCACCCGCGCTACGATCCTAAGGGTTGCTTCGGAGATGGCGACGACCTCGTTGGTCCCCGTTGCGGACGCATACGCCGTGTTCAGCTGAGGGATCGTAAGCACACCGTGGACCTTACTCACGTTAGGGATATTGGCGACCACTTTACGGTGATTTGTGTCGAAAACAACCACAGCGTTGTCACCGAGATGCGCGATAAACAATAGATGCTTCTTGGTGTCGATCGACTGGTAGTCAAAACGCGCGGCATTGCCTGGTAAGGGAACGTCGGCTACGCGAACTAGCGGCAGTGGTGCAAGCGCTTCGACTGGCTGCGCGGCGGAAGCAGCCAGCATTGCGATTGCGTAAAAAATAGCGGAGATTCTCTGATTCATGGTAGAGTGAGCAGAGCTGCGGCGATCGTAGTGGTCACTCGATTGGCGAGATGCGAACGCTTCATCGAGTCGCTGCGTCAGGGATGCGGCGCTAAGCTAATGGTAACGAAGGCTAAGGTCAACCCCTCGTAGTCCGGGATGTTGTGCTTGAAAGCTCTGATTGGTTTGCCTCCAGCGGGATAGGCCCATAGAGCGGCATCTGATGTCCATGGGCTCTGCCTGTCGCCCGGCACAACGACGGCGTTGCCTTGGATCCAGAAGGGGCCGCCGTTGAAGCGGTTCTCTCCACCAAGCGTTAGAGTGCTGGTGCCTACCACGGTGCCAGTGCTACCAGAGAGCTTCACCTGATAGAGATAATAAAACCAAGGATAATACTCTGTATCAACGGCGCCCAATACAAGATCACCGTGCCACCATTGCAGCGGGGAGCCCGCGTTGCCCGCGTTGATGGTGATATTCGTGAATGAACTGCTTCCCCTGGCAAGCTCTATGAGGGCAAGTGTGAAGCCTTTGCTCTCGGCGCTCACGTAGAGATTGCCTTTGTTGTCGTAAGCACAGTATGACATGCCTATGACGCTGGGATCAGTATATGTCTTCGGCGAGCCTTTGGCGTCTCGATAAATTCGAACGTTATAGATTGCGTGGTCGACGACGGCAAGATTTCCTGTGCTAGGATCCACTGAACAGCTGTTCGGGTAATCCGAGTCGCTTAGAGTCTTGATCGGTGTCGCGCCGCCGTGAGCGTATTCGGCGATCGAACCGCCGGACGGTCCCCTGTTTGTAATGAAGACATCGCCTCTTTTGTCGGTGCATTCCCAGGCAGGCTCGATGAGGCCGGAAAGTTCGCCAACGAACCGTCCCTCCGGATACGCGAACACGTAGACCGTATTATTGTACGGATTCGAGAAGTATAAAAGGTCTTCGCTCTTCGCTTCCGGCAGCATCCACGATCCGCCACGATCGGCGAGCGTGGCGATCGCGTGGTCTTGCGGCATCGTAGCCGGCGCGACGATCGGCGGCTGCGACCCGCCGCACCCTGCAAACATCGCGACCGCTATGCTAACGCATAATGCGCAGCGGCTGGTGTCCAAAACTTTCATCTGCCTTGCTCCCTGGTGCGTTAACTCGTCGGCAACTTAGGACGTTCGGCCCTTGGCGCTCAGTTCCGGCGCACCAGCTCGGGAACTCACAATCTCCGTCTATTCGAATCTGCGCCAACAGCAAGAAGGCATGGCGCCGCCTACTCGGGAAGCGCCATGCCAAGTGCACCTTGTTTCAAGGAGGCTAGGCATATGTTTGCAATGAGAAAGTCGGCAATTACGCTGCTGTCCCTCGCAATGCTCGCCGGTTGCGCAAGTGGCTCGCAGCCGCCACTGGCCCCGATCGGATCGAGTTCCGCAGGTGTTCTTCTGCCCGATACCACGCCGCCGGCGTGCAAAGGACAAAAGAAGACCAAGCAATACGCAAGCGCCAACGAAACGCTGTCTGGAAAAGGCGGCTCGCTCTGCATTCCGCTGTTCGGCGTACTTGGCGGAACGCTAAGCTACCCGGGAGCAAAACCTTCAGGGAAAGTGACGTTAACATCGAGCACGACCGACTATGCGAACGTCCCGCCGCCGAAGGGATCGGGTTCCCCGATTTTTTACTTAAACGTTGCGCCTGCGAATGGCACGACGTTTGGTCCGAAGTTGACGACGGGCGGCGGCGGCCTTACGGGCAGCAAGATCAAAGCGAAAAGCACCTATACCGGCTACCTCGAAGGTTATAAGTTCGGATTCTGGTACGCCATCAATTCCTGCTATAACATCGCTCAAGCGGGAAAGTACGGCGGAGTGATCGGCGGCCTCGGAACGCTGCTAAAGAACCAGACCGGTTACAGCGCGTACGAAATTTTCGTTTATGCGGGCCAGTATGGCGGAACCAAATGCTAACCCTCGGGCCGCTCGTCTAAAACGGCTGATTCGCGCGCGCCCGCGCCGGCCTTTCCAAGCCGAAGCGCGCCGCGCAGAGAAGATCGACGACTCTAATCGCGCTGCGCCGCGGAGAGAAGCGGCGGCGCGCGTCGGCGGCGACCAGCTCGCCGTAGCGAACGCGCGCCGCGGGATCGGCGAGCATGCGCGCGACGCCGTCGACGAGCGAAGAGCGCTCGCCGACGAGAGCGACGTCGGATGCAAAGAGCGCGCGCAGCTCGTCGCGCGCGAGCACTACCGCCGGAATTCCGGCCTGCGCGAGCAGCACGTTGCCGAATGCGCTAGGATCGGTCAAGCCGAGATGAATCACGCAGGCAAAGCGGCCTTCGCGCTTGCCGAGAAGCATCTCTTGCGTGATCCGCACGAGAGTGTAATCGGCGCGGTCAAACCAATCGCCGGCTTCGCCCGCATCACCCGCGACTCCGACCACGCGGCACGCCGGATCGTCGCTGCGCGCGACGGTCATCGCCGCGACGCGCTCCGCCGCCGCGCACGGCAGCCACGCAACTTCTACGTTCGCCGCGCCGCGCGTGCGAATCACTGCGGCCCGTGAATCAGCGGCCTCGATCGCGATGCTCGGCGATTCGTGGGGATCGCAATACCACGCGAGCGTCGCGGCCGCGCGAAACCTGCGGTCCAGGCGGCGCCACGGCGGTATGTGGCCGTGCACGACCGGATGGCCGAAGCCGCGCAGCGCCGTCTCGAGATCCGCAAGTGCCGCCGCGAGCAGAGGTTCGCCGTCGGAAGCGGTGCGCACCGCGATCGCGCCGACCTCGCCGCGCGTCGTGCGCGGCAGCGCGCCCAGTCGGGACGACCAGCGCCGGTAAAAGCGCCGTTCGTTCTCCGCCTCGCGCTCGAATCGTCCCGCCGAGGCGGCCTCGTAGTGCGCGAAGCGCGCGCCGGCCACGTACGCGACGGAGCGGCCTTGCTCGTATGCGCGCATGCACAGATCGACGTCCTCGAACCCATTCACGAAAGACTCGTCGAAGCCGGCGCCCTCGAGAAACCACGCGGTGCGCACCGCCATCGCGGCGCCCGAGACGCCGAGGGCGTCACGCGATTCGACGACGCCGGCGAGCGACGGCGGAAGGTTTCGGCAGTAGTAGTGCCAGTGCGCGTTGCGCAGCATGACGAGGCCGGCGGCCTGCGTGACGCCGTCTTCGAAGAAGAGCGCGCCGCCCGCGATCGCGACTTCTTCGCGATCGAACGCGCGCACGAGCGGCGTCAGCGCGTCGCCGAGCGGATACGCATCGTTGTTGAGGAAGAACGTCAGCGGCGCTTCGGCCAGCCGCGCGCCGGCGTTGCACGCGCCCGCGAAGTTGCGATTCTCCTCGTGCCGCACGTAGCGCACCCACGGAAAGCTCGCGATCGCCTGCGGCGTCTCGTCGCTCGAAGCATTATCGACGACGATCGTCTCGAATGCGACCCGGCAGTCGTCGCGAAGCTGCTCCAGCGCGCGCAGGCAGCGCGCGGTCAGCCACCAATTGTCGTAGACGGGAATGACGACGCTGATCTCGACCTGCGACACTAACGTTCTAAGCCGCGCGAACGCGAATCCGTTCCAGCAGTTCCTGCTTCGTCTCCGGCACCATCGAGCGTACGAAGAGAATCGTCACGATGCAGAGCGCGGCATAGATCCCAAAGGTCAGCGGGCGTCCCAGACGGATGACCGATGCGAGAAAGAACTCCGACACGAGGAAGTTTCCGACCCAGTTGGCGAGCGTCGAGATCGACATGCCGAGCGCGCGCGCCCGCAGCGGAAAGATCTCCGAGAGCAGCAGCCATAGGATCGGCCCGAAACTGAAAGCGAAGCAGCCGACGTAGAGCATCATGCTCGCGAGCGCGATCGTCGCCAGCGACCCCGAGAGGCGCGGCTGCGCGAACGCCACGACGAGCGCCATGAGCCCGACGAACATTCCGCTTAATCCCGCGTACAGCAGCGGCTTGCGTCCGATCCGGTCGACGAAGAAGATCGCGACCAGCGTCATGCCGCAGTTCACCGCGCCGACGAGCGTCTGCGCCAGAATCGAGGCGCTCGCCGATGCGACGCCGGCCATCTGAAAGATTTGCGGGCCGTAGTAGATCACGGAGTTGATGCCCGTGATCTGCTGCAAAACGGCGAGCGTGACGCCGATGAAGAGCGCCAGCCTAATCGCGGGCTGCCGGAAGACCTCGAATCCCTGACTCTTGCTGCGCAGCGATTCGAGGATCGATTGCTCTTCCTGCTTGGCCTCGCCCGACTGGCTGTAGATGCGCGCCAGCTCGTCGTGCGCTTGCGCGTCCCGACCGATCTTGAACAGGTAGCGCGGGCTCTCCGGCATCCCGACCATTCCGCCCATGAGAACGAACGATGGGATCGCCGCGAGCCCCAGCATCCAGCGCCACTGCGCGTCGCCCGCGAGCGCGTAGTCGATGAGATACGCGACCAGGATGCCGATCGTGATCGCAAACTGATAGAGCGAGACCAGTCCACCGCGAACGTTGGCCGGCGCGACCTCCGAGATGTAGAGCGGCGCGACGACGGAGCTGAATCCGATCCCGATTCCGACGATGAAACGCCCGAGCAGCAGCACCGCTTCGTTGGGCGTGAAGGCCGAGACGATCGCTCCGACCAGGAAGATGACCCCCGCCGCAAAGAGCGTCGCGCGCCGGCCGATGCGATCGGCTACCGCGCCGGCAACCGCCGAGCCGCCGATGCAGCCGATCAGCACGACGCTAATCGTGAACGCTTGCAGCCGCGTCCCCAGGTCGAAGTCCTTGGTGACGAAGAGGATCGCGCCGGAGATGACGCCGGTGTCGTATCCGAAAAGCAATCCGCCCAGCGCCGCAACCGACGCGACGAGAAGCACGTAACCTCGCATGCAGGCGCTTTTGCGAGCTGCGACGCAACGCTCCTTTTTAAGTGCCGCAAGAGCTCAACGTCGAAGCCGCGAGCGCGTACGCCCGCGCGCACGGACTCCACGCATTGCTCGTCGCGCGCGGTGAGGACGTGCTCGCGCAAGAGTTCGGTGACGGCTTCGAGCGCGATACCCCGCATCCGCTCTACAGCGGGACGAAGAGCTTTTGGGGCGTCGCGGCGCTCCGAGCCTGCGAAGACGGACTGCTTTCGCTCGACGAACCGGTCGCCGCGACGATCGACGCGTGGCGCGACGATCCTTGGAAACGGCGCGTCACGCCGCGCATGCTGCTCTCGCTGACGGCGGGTTTCGGCTTCGGCGGTCTCGGTGCGAGCGTCCCGACCTACGAGCGCGCGCTTGCGATGGAGCTAAGAGACGAGCCCGGCTCGCGCTTTACCTACGGCGGCATCCCGTTCCAAGTATTCGGCGCGCTCTTCGCACGCAAGCTCGCCGCGCGCAATCTGACGCCCCACGCCTATCTGCGCGAGCGCGTGCTCGATCCGGCCGGCGTGACGATCGCGCAGTGGCGAAAGCTGTCCGACGGAACCCAGCCGCTGCCGACGGGCGCGACGTTGCGCGCGGAAGACTGGCTCGCGTACGGCCGCTACGTTCTGCGCGAGCGGGCGCGGCTCGAGCCGTGTTTCGAAGGCTCGCCCGAGAACCCGCGCTACGGCCTCGGGTGGTGGCTGGCCCCGCCCAAGGCGCCGCCCGGCCTGGTCTACGCGAGCGGCTCGGCGGGACAGGCTCTCTACGTCGTCCCGTCGCAGGATGTCGTCGTCGTGCACTTCGCAAAGAGTTCTTCGTACCGCCACGAGACGTTCTTGAAAAGGCTCTTCGGATGAGCGCAGCTCGCGCTGCGGCATTGCTCGCGGCGATTTCTTTGTGTACCGCTTGCTCGCAGGCGTTGCCGTACATGCAAAATCGCGCGGCGCTGCGCGAGCTCAGCCGGACCGGCGCGGGAAAAATCACGCACGTCGTCTACATCGTGCAGGAGAACCGCAGCTTCGACGATCTCTTCCAGGGCTATCCGGGTGCGCACACGGTCTCGAGCGGTAAGAACTCGCACGGACAGACGATCAAGCTCCAGCCGGTCAGGCTCAGTACGCAGTACAACATCGATCATTCCGCGCAGGCGATGTTCCTTGCGTGCGACGGCACCGGCTCGGTCCCCGGGACGAACTGCCGCATGGACGGCTTCGATCGCGAGATCTCGTTCGGTGGCCCGAGCAATCCGCAATACGTCTACGTACCCCACAACGACTCGAAACCTTACTTCGACATGGCGCACGAGTGGGTGCTCGCCGACAAGATGTTCCAATCTCAACTCGACGAGAGCTTCGTCGCGCATCAGTATGTCATCGCGGCGCAGGCGAAGTCGGCGGTCGGTCTGCCGGCGGGTAAATGGGGCTGCGGCGGAGGCGCGCTCGACGTCGTCTCGACGATCACCGCGCAGCGCAGCCTGAACGGACCGAGCGAACCCCCGTGCTTCGATTACACGACGCTCGGCGACGAACTGGACAAGGCCGGCCTCTCCTGGCGCTTCTATGCGAGCGCCTACGGAAGCCGTTCGAGCGGCGACGGCTCCGTGTGGTCGAGCTATCAGGCGGTGAGGCACATCGTTCGCGGGCCCGACTGGAAGAAAGACGTGATTTCGCCGAATTGGAAATTCATCACCGACGTTCGCGCCGGGAAGCTCGCGAACTTCACGTGGATAACGCCGGTCTGCGACGACTCCGATCACGTGGGCTGCGCGGGCGGCTACGGGCCGTCGTGGGTTGCCGCGCTCGTCAATACGGTCGGCAAGTCCAAGTTCTGGGACTCGACCGCGATCTTCGTGCAGTGGGACGATTGGGGCGGCACCTACGACGACGTCCCGCCGCCATATGAAGACTACGACGGTCTAGGCTTCCGCGTACCGCTGCTGGTGATCTCGCCGTATGCGAAGCAGAACCACGTCTCGCACGTGCAGTACGAGACCGCGAGCGTGCTTCGCTTCGCCGAGGATCTTTACGGCCTGGGCCGGCTCGCGGCGGCCGACGCCCGTGCGAATTCACCCGCGATGGATTGCTTCGACTTCTCGCAGAAGCCGCGTCCGTTCGTGAGGATCCAGGCACCGCTGCCGCCGAAGTTCTTCATGCACCAGTTCGGCGACGACTACTTCGCGCCCGACTACGAGTAGTTAGGGCGTTATCGGTATTTGCGCCGGACAGCGGCTTGATGCCGGCTTTCTTCAACGCGTCCTGCAGCGGCGCCAGCGACGTCACGTAGGCGTTGTACTGCGCGAGCGCCGCGGCGTACGCGGAGTCGAAACGCCGCGCTAGATCGAGCTGCGCCGCCGTCGGAGGGAGCTGCGGGCCGCCGAGTCCCGTCGTGCGCGGAATCGATTCGCGCAGCGAGCCGGGACGCTGAATGGAATCCTCGTCGTTCTTATAGTCGGCAGTGAAGGCGCCGAACACGTTGACCCAACGCTGCTGCGCGTCCGCGACCTCGCTCTTGATCGCCGCGTCGCCCTTCGCCGACGACGCCGCGGCCGCCAACGACTTCTTGATCGCGTCGAGGTTGTTGAGCGCCCCGTCGATCGTGCTGTAGACGTTCGCGTACTTGCGCGCGAACGCATAGCCTTCTCGATACTGCGCAGCAGTCCAGTTGTCGCGCGGATCCGGCGAGACCGTGAAGCTCTGCTGCAGCGTCTTGCCGTCGAGCACGATGCGCGCGGTGTAGGTTCCCGGCACGACCGTCGGGCCCGTCTTGGGGCCCTGATACTCTTCTCGGGCCGCTCCGAACCACTTCGCCGGCGCATCTTCGGTGAAGTCCCAGACGTACCTATTGATGCCGGTCTTGTTGGGCACGTATGATTCGTCTTTGCCCTTCACCTTGTGCGTGCCCTTGACCGTTCGAACGACGCGGCCGCTCTCGTCGAGAATCTCGAGCGCCGGCGCGCCTTTCTGCGCGGCGCTTTGATAGAAGTCGAGGATCGCGCCCTTCGGCGGGTTATCGCCGGCGAAGCGCGTGTAGATTCCTAAGTCGTTGGAATGATAGTGGTATTCGTACGCCGTGCGCGGAGCGTAGAGCATAACGCCTGCGCGTTCCGCGTTCCCGAGCTGCTGAACGGACGCGGCGGAATCGAGAATCCACGCGTCGCGCCCGTGCGTCGCGATGACGAGATCGTTGAATCGGGGCTCGATGCGGATGTCCCGAACCGATACGGCCGGAAGGTTGATCCGAAAGTCTTGCCAGCTCGCGCCGCCATCGAAGGAGATCCAGAGGCCGTTCTCCGTTCCCGCATAGAGCAGGTTGGCGTTGCGGATGTCCGGACGGATCGTTCGAACGTACTGATTCGCAGGCAGGCCGCTGACGATCTTCGTCCACGTCGCTCCGTAATCGTGCGTCACGTAGACGTAGGGCGCGTAGTCGCCGAGCCGGTGATTGTCCGCCACGACATACGCGGTGCCCGCAACGATCGGTGAGGGCGCCGTCGCCTCGATGCGAGCGTATTCCGGCGTGCCCGGCGGCGTGACGTTGTGCCAGTGCGCGCCGCCATCGCGCGTCGTTTGTACGTAGCCGTCGTCGGTACCGGCCCAGATCTCGCCGCGATCGATCGGCGAGCCTTCGATATAGAGGATCGTGTCGGAGTATTCGGCGCCCGACACGTCCTTCGCGAGCGGCCCCCCCGACGGAACCTGATGCGACTTGATGTTGCGCGTGAGATCGGGGCTGATCGCGCTCCAGGTCTCGCCGCGATCCGTCGATTGAAAGATCACGTTGCCGCCGAACCACCCGATGTGGCCGTCCCATGGCGCGAACGCGATCGGCGCGTCCCAGTTGAACCGATAGGGCACGGCGCTCAGGTCGAACGGTCCGAGAAAACTTCCCGGAAACGGATCGTACGGACGGATGAAGCGGCTCGTCTGCGTCGTGCGATCGAAGACGGTGAGCGCGCCATCCTCTAAATCGGCCCACACGTAGCGCGGGTCGATCGGATCCGGAACGGTCCACATGCCGTCGCCGCCGACGACGTCGATCCAGTGACGGTCGAGAATTCCTTCGTTATCGAGCGAGTTGCTCGGACCGCAGAAGCCGCCGTTGTCCTGAAACGCCGTGCAGAGGAAATATGGATTCTCGTCCGAGAGCCCGACGTGATAGATCTGTCCGATTGCGAGGTTGCGTGAAAAGGACCAATGCGTGAGATCGGCCGTGAGCGCGTAACCGCCGTCTTCCCCGACGATGATCCGCTTGGGATCCGTCGGATCGATCCAGATCGCATGGTAGTCGACGTGCACACCCTTTGCGATCTCGGTAAACTTCTTGCCCCCGTCCTTGCTCTCAGCGAGCATTTCGGAGACCGCGTAGACGTGATTGGGGTTGCGCGGGTCGACGGCGATGTGCGTGAAGTAGAACGGCCGTTGGTCGACGAGGGTGTTCTCGCTCGTCATCGTCCAGTGCGCGCCCGCATCGTCGGAGCGCCAGAGGATGCCGCCCTTCGCTTCGATCAGCGCGAAGACGCGACTGGGACGGCTCGGCGCGACTGCCAACCCGATCCTTCCGGTGTAACCGCTAGGCAGCCCGTTCCCGGTCAGCTTCTTCCACGTGCGCCCGCCGTCGGTTGACTTGAACAGCCCGCCGTCGGGACCACCGCTCGTAAAGGTCCAGGGAACCCGGCGAAAGTGCCACATCCCCGCGTAGACGACGTTGGGATTCTGCGGGTCCATCGCGATATCGCTCGCGCCGCTCGACTCGCTGAGATAGAGCGCTTTTTTCCACGTTCGCCCGCCGTCGAAGGTGACGTAGACGCCGCGATCGGGCGAGTCCTTGAACGGATCGCCGAATGCGCCCACGACGACGTGCCGCGAGTCGCGCGGATCGATCGCGATTCTCGAGATGCTCCACACGCCGGCCAACCCGACGCGCCGCCACGTCTTGGCGCCGTCGGTCGACTTGTAGATGCCGTCGCCGTAGCTGACGTTGTTACGCGGATTCGCCTCGCCCGTGCCCGCCCAGACGACTCGCTCGTCGGTGGGATCGATGGCGACGGCGCCGATCGCCGAGACCGCCTCTTTTGTGAAGACCGGATCCCACGTCGCGCCGCCGTTGCTCGATTTCCAGACGCCGCCGCCCGCCGTGCCGAGATAGTAGAGCCGGTCGTCCTGCGGCGTTCCGGCCACCGAGGCGACTCGGCCCCCCGCAACCGCCGGGCCCACCGACCGCCACGACAGATTCGCATAAGCTGCCGCGGCGAGCAGCACGGCCGGCGCGAGAATCATAACGCGTTGACTGTTTTGATGCTCGTCACCGGTTTCTTGCCGGCTTGCTGCAGCGTCGCGTTGATGCCGGGCATCGAGCCCGTCACGAACGCGTTGTAGCGGGTAACGCCCGCCCGGTATTCGCCGTCGACGCGACCGATGAAATCCGCGATCGGCGGCGTAATGAGGCCCTGCGCGTTTCCGAAGGCGCCGAACACGTCTTCGCGCACCTTGCCCTCGTCCTCCGTTCCCTCACCGCGGACGTTCACGGCGAGTGAATCGAAGATCGCCTGACGCACGCTCAAGGCGTCTTGAAGCTTCGCGGTCAACGCGGCGTTGTTCGCCTTCTTCGAGTCGTCGAGCGCCCCGTCGATGGACTTCTTGAGGTCGTCGAGGCCATTGAGTATCGTGTCGATCTGCGAGAGACGCGCCATCTGACGCATCGACTCGTCGAAGGACCGCTGATAATCTGCTTGCGTGAATTGCGATCGCGGATCGGGCGCGACTCGGAAATGCTGCACGTAGGTGTGCCCGGACAGCGTCATGCGCACGCTGTAATCCCCCGGGACGACGCCCGGTCCAGTGTCGGGGCCTTGCAAGAATTCGAGCTTCGCGCCATACCATTTCACCGGACCGTTGACCGTGAAATCCCAGGTGTAGCGATTCAGCCCGACCTTGTTGGTGATGTAGGGTACGTCCTTGCCGTTGACCTTGTGCGTTCCCGAAACGCGGCGAACGAGGCGCCCGTGCGCGTCGAGGATGTCGAGCGCCGGCGCGCCTTTTTGCGCCGCTTTTTGATAGAACGTGATGATGACGCCGTTCGGCGGATTGTCGGCAGCGTAGTTGGTGTACGTTCCCTCGTCGTTTGAGTGCAGGCTCCACTCGTACGCGGTGCGCGGCATGAAGAGCCACGTGCCGCTCCCAATGGCCCGCTGCAGCTCTTGGATCGGTCGAACGTCGTCCATGACGTAGATGCTGCGCCCGTGCGTGGCGATGACGAGGTCGTCCTCGCGCTGCTGCATGCGAATGTCGTGCACGGAAACCGTCGGGAGGTCGTTCTTGAACGACTGCCAGTGCGCGCCGCCGTCGAAGGAGATCCAGATGCCCTCTTCCGTACCGAGATAGATGAGGTTTGAGTCGCGGATATCCGGACGCACGGTCCGCGCCCATTGGTCTTGCGGCAGGCCGTCGACGATCTTCGTCCAGTGCTTTCCGAAGTCGTGCGTGACGAAGACGTAGGGGGCGTTGTCGCCCATCTCGTGCCCGTCGTCGGTCGCGTACGCGGTGCCGTCGACGAGCGTCGAAGGCGCGACCGTCGCAAAGCGGCCGTACTCCGGCGCGCCCGGCGGCGTGACGTTGGCCCAATGCTTGCCGCCGTCGCGCGTCAACTGCACCAGACCATCGTCGGTGCCGACCCAGATCTCGCCGCGCGCGCGATGCGAACCTTCGATGTCGAGGATCGTGTCGGTGTACTCCGCGCCCGAGACGTCGTTCATGATCGGGCCGCCCGCCGGATTCTGATGCGATTTGAGGTTGCGCGTGAGATCCGGACTGATCGCCGTCCAATTATGTCCGCGATCGGTCGTCTGAAAGACGACGTTGCCGCCGTACCAACCGATCACCTTACCGGTCGCGCTGCGCCACGGCGCGAACGCGATCGGCGATTCCCAGTTGAAGCGGTATCTGCTCGAACCGACCTCCCACGCCTCTTTGCTCGTCGATACGTACGGCTGCCCGGACCACTGATCTTGCGTGACGCGGTTGTAAATGGTCAGCGCGCCGTCTTGCGCATCGGACCAGATCCAGTTGGGATCGTCGGGTTCCGGGATCCCCCACGTGCCGTCGCCGCCGACCGAGTTGACCCAGGCTTTGTTTGCGATGCCGGATGAATCGAGCGAGTTCGACGGCGCGCACCACCCGTTGTTATCCTGCAAACCGCCGCAAACGGTGTACGGGTTATCGGTGCCAAGCCCGACGCGATAAACCTGGCCGATCGGAATGTTTCCGGGGAAGAACCAGTTCTCGCCGCCGTCGAGCGTCAGAAACACGCCGCCGTCGCCGCCGAGAAAGATGCGTCCCGGATCGTTCGGCGCGATCCAGATGGAGTGGAAGTCCGAGTGCACGGCGTCCGCCGTCGCCTTGAACGTCTTGCCGCCGTCCTTGCTCAGCATCACTTGAAAGGAAATCGCGTAGACGCGGTCGGGATTCTTCGGGTCTACCTCCACGTGCGAGAAATAGAACGGACGCGCGTCGACTCGCGTGTCGTCGCTCACCATCGTCCACGTGCCGCCCGCATCGTCGGAGCGCCAGAGCACGCCTTCTTTCGATTCGATCACTGCATAGACGCGGTTGCCGTTGCTCGGCGCGACCGCAACTCCGACGCGTCCCATCGGAGCCTGCGGCAGACCGTGCCCCTCGAGCTTCGTCCACGTCGCCCCGCCGTCGCTCGATTTGTAGAGTCCGTCCTCCGCGCCGCCGCTGACGAACGTCCACGGGCGGCGTTGAAACTTCCAGATGCCGGCGTAGAGAACGCTGGGATTCTGCGCGTCCATCGCGAGATCGGCTGCGCCGCTCTCGGGTCCGACGTAGAGCGTCTGCTTCCACGTCGCTCCCCCGTCGTCGGTCACGTAGACTCCGCGGTCCGAGGAGTCGCTGAATACGTCGCCGAGCGCAGCGACGACGACGTGATTGTGATTGCGCGGATCGACGATGATGCGCGAGATGTACTTCGTGCCTTTCAAGCCGACGTTGGTCCACTTATCGCCGCCGTCGGTGGTCTTGTAGAGGCCGTCGCCGTAGCTCACGTCGTTACGCGGATTCGCCTCGCCCGTTCCGGCCCAAACGATGTCTTCGTTAGTCGGATCGATGGTCACGGCGCCGATCGCGGCGGTACCTTCCTTGTCGAAGACCGGATTCCACGTCTGACCGCTGTTCTCCGATTTCCATACGCCGCCGCCGGCGGCGCCGGCGTAGTAGAGTTTGGGATCCGTCGCGATGCCCGCGACGGCCGTCACGCGGCCGCCGGCGGTAGCCGGCCCCATCCCGCGCCAGCTCATGTTTCCAAACGCCGGTCCGGGCGTCGGCGTCGGCGACGCAGAGGCCGAGGGAACCGGTTTGGGCGCCATCGGGGACGGCGGCAAGGGCGAGGGCGGCGGCTCCGCGGCTCGCGTGTTGGCCGCCGCAACGAGAACGGAACCGCAGAGAAACGATATTAGTAGCAACGCGCGCTGTAACAACGACGGAAACCTCCTTATAAAATTGCTCTAGTGACGCGAGTCGCGCCAATCCTGCGCGACGCCACTCAAAGAAGTATCAAAGCACTGCGCGTCAGCGCACTGTGGACGAGTGTTGCGCGCGATACCTCGGAACGTTTACATGAATCGCATACCATTGCGACCAAGCGATCATCCCGCACATGAGGGCGAACAACGCGATGACGATCGCGAGAAGCCAGCCGCGCCGCTGTCGAGGTCCTCGTGGCGGCCCTTGCCCGGGAGGCGCGCCCGAAGCCAGGCTCGAACCCACCGGCTCCATATGCGCAGGACCATCGCCAGCCTCCTGGCGACAGCCGCTTTTCTATATGGCTCGTTTTTCGCTGCGCCCGCGCCCGCGCTAGCCGCTCACCGGACGATCCCGGCGACTCCGGCAGCAATCGCCGTCTACGCGCGGGTGCTTCGGCACATCAATCCCCAAATGCCGGGCTGGCAGAGCCGCAGCCTCGCACGCCGCGTGCTCGTCAACGCCGAGCGCTGGCGGATCGACGCGACCATGCTCGTCGCGATCGTCGCGGTCGAGTCGGCGTGGCACACGCACGCGATCTCCTCTGCCGGCGCGATCGGGCTGGGACAGCTGATGCCCGGCACCGCGGCATCGCTGCGCGTGAATCCGCACGACCCCGCGCAGAATCTTTACGGCGCCGCGCGCTATCTGCGCGGCTTGGTGCAGCGCTTCGGCTCGCGGCACTACGACGAGGTCTTCGCCGCGTACAACGCGGGACCCAAAGCCGTCAGCGAATACGGCGGAATCCCGCCTTACGACGAGACGGAGCACTACGTCGTGCGCGTCGTCGGCGAGTGGGCGCGGCTGGCCAAGAACATCCATCTTCCCGCGAACGCGTACTCCGTCTGGCCGGCGCACGGGCTCGACATCGACTACTGGCTCAACGCAACGGAGAATCCGTAGCTCCCGTCTAGAATGAATCGACGTCGTTTTATCGTCACTGGCCTTTCCGCCGGCGCGGTCGGCGGCATGCTGGTAACCGACTCGTGCTCGACCTCGACCAGTCAAAACGGTCCGATCCCGCAGCCGCCGTCATCGCGCGTCTACGAGCTGACGACGCAATACGCGACGACCAACTTCAAGGGCTATAAGCTCCGAACGCGCACGTATAACGGCCGCGCGATCGGACCGATCTTCGAGACGCGTCCCGGCGAGACGCTCTCGATCCGCGTCGTGAACAAGCTGCCGCCCAACCCGCACGCAAAGCCGCCCGACGGCGCCGTGCGGATTCCGGCCCCGAAGGACTCGATGGAAGCGATGGACGCGACGTTCCGCGGCGGGACGAAGTTGTCGCAGCACATCAACCGTATGAACAATCCGCACGGCTTCAACACCACCAATCTCCACGTGCACGGGCTTCAAACGATTCCGCACATCTTTGCGCCGCTGGGCACGAGTGACCCGGCCGCGATGATGCTCCAGATCTATCCCGGCCAGAGCTTCCTCTACAATTTTCCGATCCCGTCCGACCACCCCAGCGGTCTGCACTGGTATCACCCACACAAACACGGCTCGACCGACGTGCAGGTCGGCGGCGGGATGGCGGGCCTAATCGTCGTGCGCGGTCCGATCGACGCCGTGCCGGAGATCGCGGCGGCGCGCGAGATCTTCCTCGTCGTGCAAACGCTCGGCGTGAACCCGAGCGCGACCCATCCCGGAACCTTCGACCGCGAATACATCGCGTACAAGCCGCCGGATCAGGGCGGCTATTCGTTCGGCACGCAGTTCACGATGATCACCGTCAATGGCGAGGGCGCCTACTGGGTGCGCAACGCGACCTCGAAAGAAGAGGCGAAATTTACTCCGCTCGGCGTCCCCGAATATGACGTGCAGCCCGGCGAGGTCGTTCGCGTACGCCTGCTCAACGGCGCCAACCGCGCCCCGCTGTTTCTCGCGTTGCCGGGCTTCGAGGCCTGGCAGATCGGCTTCGACGGGATCAACACGCTCGAAGCGCTGCCGCTAGACATGAGCGGAAGCGGCGTCACGGAGATCACTCCCGAGAATTTGTTTACCGCGCCGATTCAGCTCGCCGCGCAGGCCAACCGCGTGGAGCTCCTCCTGCGCGCACCGAAGACGGAGGGCATCTACACGCTCTCGTCGCTCGCGACGCGCGAGATCTTTCCCGCCGCCGGCGGAAAGTTCGACGTCGCGCGGTTCACGGTTAGCGGAGCTGCGGTCAAGATGTCGATCCCGACCGGCCTGCCCAAACCGACGCGCGAGTATCCGCTCATCACTGAGAAAGAGATCGTCGCGCATCGAAAGTTCGTCTTCGGTCAGGGCGAGCGGCGCGACTTGCTCACCGGGTTCGGCTTCACGGTCAACGGCGCGCTCTACGACGAAATGGTCTGCCCGAGCCAACCCAAGGTCGGCACGTGCGAGGAGTGGCTCATCGTGAACGAAACGGACGACGTCCACCCCTTCCACCTGCACGAGAACTCGTTCCAGTTGTTCGAGATCAACGGCAAGCCGGTTCGTCCTGTCGAGATCTGGGATACCTTTGCGATTCCGCCAAAAAGAAATGGCAAGAATGGAACGCTAAAGATCCGAGTTCGGTTCGTGCAGTGGACCGGCAAGACGGTCTTTCACTGTCACGTGCTGCCGCACGAAGATACCGGCATGATGCAAAACATCCTGATGAGGTAATCTCGCGGCCGCTATTTCATCGCGAGAATAGCGGCGACGGCCGCTTCCAAGCCGTGCGGCCCGTCGACCTTTAGCGGTATCGCGCCCGCGTTGCGCGCGGCCTCGACGTCGCTCTCGCGATCGCCGACCACGACGCAGCAGCTCGGATCGACGCCCAGCGCGCGCGCCGCGTCGAAAATCAGTTTAGGCTTGGGTTTGCGGCACTCGCACGCATCTTCGGGAGCGTGCGGGCAGATGAAAAATCCCGCAAATGGCCCGAGCAGCTGGTCGATCTTCCGGTTGACGGCATCGACCGCTTCGACGGTGAGCAATCCGCGGCCGATGCCGCTCTGATTGCTCACGACCGCGAGCGGCAATCTTGCCGCGCGCAGCCGGTCGAGCAACGCGCGCGCGTTCGGTGCCGGCTCTACCTTGTTCGGATCGCCGTTGAACGGGACGTCGACGACGATCGTCTCGTCGCGATCGAAGAGCACCGCACACGGCCGCATCGTCAAGGCAGAATTTTATAGACGGTTCCGCACCCGGAAGAGCCGCAATACGTGCCGCCGTAAGCGGTCGTGCCGTACAAAAACCCGCTGACGTAGGTCAAACCGCCTAAGGGTGAATCGCCGTCCGGCGTGCCGCCGAAAAAATGGAGGACCGTTTCGTAGCCTGCCGCATCGATCTTGTAAACGGTGCCGCCGCATCCGTTGAAGCATCCGCCTTCGGTCGTCGTCCCGTAGACCGCGCCGTTTACGGGCGTCACTCCGGCTACGGGAAAAGCACCATCCTTGTTGTATCCGCGAAAGCGGTGGAGAATCGTCTCGACTCCGGACGTCGTAACTCTAAAGACGACGCCGCAGGCGCAGGATCGAGACCCGCCGCTGTACGCCGTTCCGTACAGATCGCCATTCAGAATGGTCAGCCCGGCCTCCGGATGGCCCCCGTCAGTCACGGTTCTGCCGAAAGTGTAGATTACGCGCTCTTTTCCGGAGGGCGTCACCGAAAAGACCGTGCCGCAGCCGCGGGTGCAATAGCCGCCGCCTCCCGTCGTTGTCCCGTAAAGCACGCCGTGCAGCAGAACGAGGCCTGCGGCAGGCCACGCGCCGTCAGACTGTGTCCCACCAAAAACGTAGACGACGCTTTCTTTGCCGGACGGCGTGATCTTGAAGATGGTCCCCCGGTCGTGGGCGCCTCCGCCGTGTGTCGTTCCATAGAACGTGCCGTTGACGTTCGTCAGGCCGGCCTCTGGATATGCTCCGCCGTGGCCGTGCTCATAGAAACTGTACAGGGTGTGCTCGGTGCCGAACGCATCGACCTTAAAAACGGTCCCGTGGTTGTAGGGGCCGCCGGATCGCGTCGTGCCGTAGAACTCGCCATTGAGATAAGTTAGGCCGCCATCGGGGTGAGATCCGTCAGGAGACCCCTTGAAAAAGTAGAACGCGCGTTCCTCGCCGGCAGTCGTAATCGAAAAGAGCGCCCCGCAGCTCGACCGATGGCACTTGGTTTCGCCGCCGTAGGCAGCCATGCCGAACAGCGAACCGTTGACGTCGAGCAAGTGCCGCTCCGGCGTCGCACCATCCATCGGACCGCCTTGAAAGCTGTACAGGGTCGCGTAGCCGTTGGCGAGACGATTGACGGGGGCGTGATTTGGCGCCCGAAAATTACTCGGAAAGACGGTCGTCGCTCCGCTACAACCGGCGAGCGCCACGACGCCGGCGCCGAGGATCGCCGCGCAAAGCCGCCCGCTCACGGTAGGATTTCGTAGACGGTTCCGCACCCATAATAGTAGCAATACGTACCACCGTAGGCGGTCGTTCCGTACAGAACTCCGTTGACTTCGGTCAAGGCGCCTTCCGGGTTTTGGCCGTCCGGGACGCCGAAGAATCTGTACAGCACCGTTTCACGGCCTGCGGAAATCTTAAACACGGTGCCGCATCCATTGGAGCACTGGTAATAACCGCCGTTGGTCGTCGTGCCGTAAAGCGCGCCGTTTATGGGCGCCACGCCCGCTCCGGGATACGCGCCGTCATAGCCGCTGCGAAACCGGTGAAGTACCGTTTCAGCGCCCGACGTCGTGACTCTAAAGACGACGCCACAGCCGGCATAACAGCGTGGGAGCCCACCGAAGACCGTCGTGCCATAGAGATCGCCGTTCATGACGGTCAGGCCGGACGCCGGTTGACCACCGTCGCTCTCACTCCCAGTAAAGTTGTAGACCACGCGCTCTTTCCCGGCGGGCGTCACCGCAAAGACGGTGCCGCATCCGAGTTGGTGAGGACACCCGGAGTACTTTCCACCTCCGGTGGTCGTTCCGTAAAGCACGCCTTTTAGCGCCACGAGGTTCGCCGCCGGCCAGGATCCATCGTTACGAGAGTTGGTACCGAAGGCGTAGACGACGGTCTCTTTGCCGGACGTCGTAATCTTGAAGATCGTGCCGCGGCCGTTGGAACCCCCGCCGTGCGTGGTCCCGTAGAGCGTGCCGTTGAAATTCGACAGGCCAGCCTCGGGATATGCTCCATCGCGCGTGACCTTATAGAAGCTGTGTAGGACCTGCTCCGTGCCGAACCCATTGACCTTATAGACCGTCCCGCGGTTGTTTGCGCCGCCCTCCTTGGTCGTGCCGTAGAGCTCGCCGTTGACGTAAACCAGCCCAGCCTCCGGGGAAAAACCGCTTGCAGATCCCTTGAAACTGTAGAATACGTGTTCCTGGCCGGCCGGCGTGATCGCGAAGAGCGTTCCGCATCCGCCGACGCCGCATCGGTTGCCGCCGCTAGTGGTCATGCCGAGCAGCGTACCGTTGACGTTCAGCAAATGCCGCTCCGGCGTCGCTCCGTCCAACGGACCGCCCTGAAAGCTGTAAAGCGTCGCGTAGCCGTAGGATGGGCGAGCTCCGAATGAACTCTTGGCCGGCTGAGCGTTACCGGGAAAGGCGCTCGGCGACCCCTGACAACTCGCGAGCGCCAAGACGCCGGCGCAAAGAGCGATACTAGAAAGAAATTGCAACGGGTGTTTCATAAGTCAAGACCCCACTTCAACGTAGACTTCGCCGCCCTGCTCGAGAAACTCTCGGGACTTTTCTGCCATTCCGCGTTCGGCGTACTCGCGAACCTCTTGCGTGATCTTCATCGAACAGAAATGCGGACCGCACATCGAGCAGAAGTGCGCGACCTTGGCGCCGGGAGCCGGCAGCGTCTCGTCGTGAAACTCGCGCGCCGTTTCGGGATCGAGCGAGAGATTGAACTGATCCTCCCAACGAAACTCGAAGCGCGCCTTCGACAGCACGTCGTCCCAGTGCGCCGCGCCGGGATGTCCCTTGGCGAGATCCGCCGCGTGCGCGGCGATCTTATACGCGATCACGCCGTCCTTCACGTCCTTCTTGTTCGGGAGGCCGAGGTGCTCTTTGGGCGTGACGTAGCAAAGCATCGCGGTGCCGAACCAGCCGATCATCGCCGCGCCGATCGCGCTGGTGATGTGATCGTAGCCGGGCGCGACGTCGGTGACGAGCGGCCCGAGCGTGTAGAACGGCGCCTCGTGACAGACCTCCATCTGCTTGCGCACGTTCTCTTCGATCATCTGCATCGGCACGTGGCCGGGTCCTTCGATCATGACCTGCACGTCGTGCTTCCAGGCGATATCAGTCAGCTCGCCGAGCGTCTCGAGCTCCCCGAACTGCGCTGCGTCGTTGGCATCGGCGGTGCAGCCGGGGCGCAGACCGTCGCCGAGCGAGAACGCGACGTCGTACGCCTTCATGATCTCGCAGATCTCTTCGAAGTTGTCGTAGAGAAAATTCTCGCGGTGATGGGACAGGCACCACTTCGCCAGGATGGACCCGCCGCGCGAAACGATGCCCGTTATGCGATCCGCAGTCAGCGGCACGTAGCGCAGCAGAACGCCGGCGTGAATCGTGAAATAGTCGACGCCCTGTTCCGCCTGTTCGATCAGCGTGTCGCGAAAGAGCTCCCAGGTCAGCTCTTCGGCCTTGCCGCCGACCTTCTCCAGCGCCTGATAGATCGGAACGGTGCCGATCGGCACCGGCGAGTTGCGGAGAATCCACTCGCGCGTCTCGTGGATATTCTTTCCGGTCGAGAGATCCATCACGGTGTCGGCGCCCCAGCGGGTCGCCCACGTCATCTTCTCGACCTCTTCGTCGATCGACGAGGTGACCGCCGAGTTGCCGATGTTGGCGTTGATCTTCACGAGGAAGTTCGTGCCGATGATCATCGGCTCGCTCTCGGGATGGTTGACGTTCGACGGAAGGATCGCACGCCCGCGCGCGATCTCGCTACGCACGAGCTCCGGCTCGACGGACTCGCGCAGCGCGACGAACTCCATCTCCGGCGTGATCTCGCCGCGCCGAGCGTAGTGCATCTGCGTCACGTTCGCGCCCGGTTTGGCGCGGCGCGGCGCGCGCGGCGCGGGAAAGCGCAGCTCTTGCAGCTCGGGCATCGCATCCCGCCCGCGCCGGTAGATCGACGACGGAAGCTCCAGCTTCACCGTGTCGCCGCGCGCGGCGATCCACGGCTCGCGCAGTGGCGGCAAGCCGCTGCGAAAATCGGTGACGCATTCCGGATCGGTGTATGGACCGCTCGTATCGTAGAGCGTGTGGATCGTTCCATCCGTCAGCGCGATAGCGCGCCGCGGCACGCGAAGCGGCGGGTTCGATCCCTCAACGTAAACTTTCATCCGTACCTCCCTACGCCGGCATTACCCGGATCAGGTTACTTGCGGTCGGCGATCCATTGCTCGCCCTCTCAGCCGTTTAGCTCCCGCTGCCAACGTCGATTCGTGCGCCCGTCGAGGGAGCCTTTTGGAACCAACCAACCCGGCGATTGGATTGGGCCATTGGGAAGAGATAACGGTCCGCGACTCAAATCATGCGGGCCTGATGACGACGTTCGCAACCGATCCCGATCCGCAAGAGACCCGAGAATGGCTCGAGGCAATGCGCGGCGTTCTCGCCGTCGAGGGGCCGGGCCGCGCGACGGAGCTCATCGCTCGACTCGTCGATGAGGCGCAGCGCAACGGCGCGCACGTCTCGCTCGGCCTGCAGACCCCCTACGTCAACACGATTCCGGTCGATCGGCAGCCGGTGATGCCGGGCGACCGCGAGCTCGAAGGTCGCTTACGGCACATCGTTCGCTGGAACGCGCTCGCGACGGTCGTGCGCGCGAACAAGGTCAGCTCGGAGCTCGGCGGTCACGTCGCGAGCTTCGCCTCGGCGGCGACGCTCTACGACGTCGGCTTCAATCACTTCTTCCGCGCGCCGAGCGACGCGTTCGGCGGCGACCTGGTTTTTTTCCAAGGGCACTCGTCGCCCGGCGTCTACGCGCGCGCCTTTCTCGAAGGGCGCATCACCGAGGAACAGCTCGAGCACTTTCGACAGGAGGTCGACGGGAAGGGCCTCTCCTCGTATCCGCATCCGTGGCTGATGCCCGACTTCTGGCAGTTCCCGACGGTCTCGATGGGTCTGGGACCGATCATGTCGATCTACCAGGCGCGCTTCATGCGCTATCTGCACGATCGCAACTTGCTCGACACGACCGGCCGCAAGGTGTGGGCGTTCGTCGGCGACGGCGAGATGGACGAGCCCGAATCGCTCGGGGCGGTCTCGCTGGCGGGGCGCGAGAAGCTCGACGACCTCGTCTGGGTCGTCAACGCGAACTTGCAACGCCTCGACGGCCCCGTTCGCGGGAACGGCAAGATCATTCAAGAGCTCGAGGGCGTCTTCAAGGGCGCCGGCTGGAACGTCATCAAGGTGATCTGGGGCAGCCGCTGGGATCCGCTGCTCGCGGCCGATGCCGGCGGCAAACTCGTGCAGCTGATGAACGAGTGCGTCGACGGCGATTACCAGACGTTCAAATCCCGCAACGGGAAGTACGTGCGCGACGAGTTCTTCGGACGCTATCCCGAAACGCAGGCGATGGTCGAGAACTGGAGCGACGACGAGATTTGGAATCTCCAGCGCGGCGGACACGATTCCGTAAAGGTGTACGCCGCGTATAAGGCCGCGTTCGAGCACCGCGGCGCGCCGACGGTAATTCTGGCCAAGACGATCAAGGGCTACGGCATGGGCGAAGCGGGCGAGGCCCAGAACATCGCACATCAGGCGAAGAAGATGGAAGTCGAAGCGATGCGGGTCTTCCGCGATCGCTTCTCGCTGCCGATCTCCGACGCGCAGCTCGCCGGCGAGACGATTCCGTTCTATAAGCCGCCCGACGACGCACCCGAGATGCGCTATCTGCGCGAGCGCCTCGCCGCGCTCGGCAGCGTGCCGCAGCGGCGCAGGAAATCCGTTGCATTGACGGTGCCGGAGCTTTCGACGTTCGACGCGCAGCTGCAAGGGACGGGCGACCGCCACATCTCCACGACGATGGCCTTCGTTCGAATCCTCAACGCGATCGCGCGCGATCGCGAGATCGGACCGCGGGTGGTTCCGATCGTGGCCGACGAGTCACGCACGTTCGGCATGGAAGGAATGTTCCGGCAGCTGGGCATCTACTCGTCGGTCGGTCAGCTGTACCATCCGCAAGACTCCGAGCAGCTGATGTGGTATCGCGAAGACAAGCTCGGCCAGATCTTGCAGGAAGGCATCAACGAAGCGGGGGCGCTGTCGTCGTGGATCGCGGCGGGAACGTCGTATTCGAACCACAACCTGCCGATGATTCCGTTCTACATCTTCTATTCGATGTTCGGCTTTCAGCGAGTCGGCGATCTCACGTGGGCTGCGGGCGACAGCCGCACCCGAGGCTTCTTATTGGGCGCGACCTCCGGCCGCACGACGCTCAACGGCGAAGGCCTGCAGCACGAGGACGGCAGCAGTCAGGTCGCGGCCTCGTTCGTTCCGAACTGCGTCAGCTACGACCCCACGTACGCCTACGAGGTCGCCGTGATCGTTCAAGATGGCTTGCGGCGGATGCTGGCCGAGCAGGAGGATGTCTACTACTACATCACGCTGATGAACGAGAACTATCAGCATCCCGCGATGCCCGCCGACGCGCGCGAGGGCATCCTGCGCGGCATGTATCTCATTCGGGATGCGGGCGCGCAGAAGAGCAAAATGCCGCGCGTCCAGCTCTTCGGATCGGGTGCGATTCTGCGCGAGGTCTTGGCCGGCGCCGACTTGCTGGGCAACGATTGGAACGTGGCCGCCGACGTCTGGAGCGTGACGAGCTTCAACCAGCTGCAGCGCGACGGCGTGGAGGCGCGGCGATGGAGCTTGCTCCATCCGCAGGAGAAACCGCGGCGCTCCTACGTCGAGGAGTGTTTGCGCGACCGTCAAGGTCCGGGCATTGCGGCGACCGACTACGTCCGCACGTTCGCCGAACAGATTCACCCGTACGTGGGCCGGCGTTACGTGGCACTAGGAACCGACGGCTTCGGGCGCAGCGATTACCGTCGCAAGCTTCGCGAATTTTTCGAAGTGGATCGCCACTTCGTGACGCTGGCCGCGCTGCGCGCGCTCGCCGACGACGAGAAGATTCCGGCCGCGACCGTCAAGAAAGCGCTCGAGAAATACCACATCGATCCCAACAAGCCCAATCCCATAACGGTGTAGGATATGAGTGAAACGATCGAGGTGCGCGTTCCCGACATCGGCGACTTCAAAGAGGTCCCCGTTATCGAGGTTTTGGTCAAGAACGGAGATCGCGTCAAGAAGAACGACTCGCTGATCACGCTCGAGAGCGAGAAGGCCTCGATGGAGGTGCCCGCCGAGACCGACGGCGTCGTGCAAGACGTCAGAGTGAAGGTCGGCGACAAAGTCTCGGAGGGCGCGACGATTCTGGTTTTGGCGCCGGCGGATGCCGCCGCGCCAAAGGCAGCGCCGCAACCTGCGCCGCAACCTGCGCCGCAACCCCCGCCCGCGCCTAGCCCGCAACCCGCACCGTCCGCCCCGCCGGCAGCGCAGTCCGCGGCGCCGCGCGACGGAGCGATTCACGCCGGGCCGGCGATCCGCCGGTTCGCGCGCGAGCTCGGCGTCGATCTGCGCGGCCTGCGCGGCAGCGGACCCAACGGCCGCATCACTCGCGAGGACGTGCAAGAGTTCGTGAAGGGAGCGCTGCAGCGCGGCGCAACGGCTGGATCTTCGTTCCCGGGCCTGCCGCCCTGGCCGAAGCTCGACTTCGCGCAGTACGGAGAGATCGAACGGCGCCCGCTCTCGCGCATCAAGAAGCTCTCGGGGCCGAACCTGCATCGCAACTGGGTCGGAATTCCGCACATCACCAACTACGACGAAGCGGACGTAACCTCGATCGAGGCGCTGCGAAGCGAAGTCAACGCCGAACAGGCGAAGACCAACGGCCCGAAGCTGACGATGCTCGCGTTCCTGATCCGGGCGTCGATTGCGGCGCTGCAGCGGTTCCCGGAGTTCAACTCGTCGCTCGACGGCGACGAGCTGATCTACAAGCATTATTACAACATCGGGTTCGCGGCGGACACGCCCGGCGGTCTAATCGTTCCGGTCATCAAGAACGCCAGCACGAAGGGCCTCATCGAGATCGCGCGCGAGGCCCAAGATCTCGCGGGCAAGGCGCGCGAGGGGAAGCTGACGCTCGCGCAGATGCAGGGCGGAACGTTCACGATCTCGTCGATCGGGGGAATCGGCGGGACGGCTTTCACGCAGATCGTCAACGCACCCGAGGTCGCGATCCTCGGCGCGACGCGAACGGCGACCAAGCCGGTCTGGGACGGAAAGAAGTTCGTCCCGCGTTTGATGCTGCCGATCAGCGTGAGCTACGACCACCGCGTCGTCGACGGCGCCGGCGCCGCGCGCTTCCTTGTCTACGTCGCGGAGCTTTTGGCCGACTTTCGCCGCGTCATGCTCTAAATATGACACATCGTGTCATATATGGCGAGTTACAGTACGAGCATGATTAACGGAATGGACATCTCAGCATATCTGGTCAAGGATCCGCAGCGCGCGATCGAGTTCTACCGCGACGTCATGGGAATGACGCCGACGGCCATCGACGACCAAGGGCGCGGCGCGGAGTTCACGCTCTCCGACGGCTCGACGTTCGGCGTGTGGAAGCCCGAGGATGGCGCGACGGGCCCCGCGATCATGTTCGCAGTCGACGACGCGAAGGCCGCAGTCGAGCACTACCGCTCGCGCGGATTGCAGCTCAGCGACGTCATGGAATCGCCGGTCTGCTTCATGGCTTTCGGCGCCGACCCCGAGGGCAACGCGATCATCATCCACCAACGGAAGGTGCGCGACTAAGAGCGTCCCTCAGGTTTGTTGCTCGAGCGGGCGCGTGGCGAAGGCCGCGCGCCACTCGCGTTCGCCCACCTTCAAGACCCAAACGAACGTGCGGTCCGGCGCGAGCGGCATGGGAGAGATCATCATCGCGAAGGGGACGTTGATCGCCGCGCCCGGCTTGGTGCCCGGCGGACGTCCGACCTCGATCTCGTTCTCCATGTGGATGCCGGTGAAGCTCTCCGGACCGGTCTGGACGATGACGGGATTGCCGTCGGCATCGATCAGATCGAGCGTCCACTTGAACTTCCGATTCGTCTCGCTCCAAGGAACGTGGAGGATGAACGCGACCGCCGACGGCGCGGTTACGGGACTGCCGGTGTGCGTCCAGCCGATGCCGAGCGCGTGAAGTTTGCCGTCGGGAGAAACCTGCGCGGCGTCGGCCAAGAGGAGCGTTGCTTCCACGGTTGACGTAGGTTCAACGAGTCTCGCCCGCATACCGTGCGAGGGCTCGGCGAACGCGAGCGACGAGCGCGTCGCGCAGCTCCTCCGGCTCGACGAGCGTCGCCGCGTCCGACCACGCGACCAGTTGGAAGAGCGCGATCTCGCGTCCCGGAAACGTTACGCGCAGCAGGGAGTCGCGCTGCCGCCGGCTCACGACCTCGGCGGGCCAATAGAGCGAGAGGCGTTCGATCGCATCGTTGCGCGCACGCAGCGTCACGACGCAGTCGCCGCTGCGCGACGATTCCGTGAAACGGGCCGACGACTCGCGCCAGTAGCGCTCCAGATCGAAGCCCGCGGGCCGCTCGAAGCGTTCTGCGAGCTCGTCGGCG
Source organism: Vulcanimicrobiota bacterium (assembly GCA_963759245.1). Classification (GTDB taxonomy): domain Bacteria; phylum Vulcanimicrobiota; class Vulcanimicrobiia; order Vulcanimicrobiales; family Vulcanimicrobiaceae; genus Cybelea. The sequence continues at coordinate 2,423,241 of CAVWYN010000003.1, forward strand.
GCCCGAATCCGGTCGACGCGAAAGCTGCGCAGCTCGTCGTTGCAGTGCGCGACGAGATACCACACGCCCGCCTTCGAAACGAGACCCAGCGGATCGGCGGTGCGCGTCGAGGCGATTCGATTGCGGTCTTCGTAGCGGATTCGAACGCGCCGGTCGTCCCAGACGGCGCGGCGCAACGCCGTGAGAATCTCCCGCGGCGGTTCGGGCTGATTCCAGCGCCGCTGATCGAGATGAATCCGCGAGCGCGACTTCTCCGCCGCGCGCTGCTGCACGCCGGCGAGCCCGCCGTGCAGCTTCTCGAGCGCGCGGTCGAGCCCGCGCTCCAATCCCAAATCGGCGAGCGGGCTCGCGCCCGAGACGAAGAGCGAGCGGATCTCGTCTTCGGTGAAGTTGGTGAGCGCGCGGCGATAGCCGTCGGCGAGCACGATGCCTCCCGCGGAACCGCGCTCGGCATAGACGGGCACTCCCGCTGCGCTCAAGGCGTCGACGTCGCGATAGATCGTGCGCTCGGAGACCTCGAGCCGTTCGGCCAGGACGCGCGCCGAACACTGCCGGCGCGACTGCAGCAAGAGTAAGAGCGAAATGAGGCGATCGGCCTTCACGGCCTCATCAAACTACGCAAACATGACAGCCGATGTCAAGTATGGGAGCCTAAACTCGATGCAAATGACAGCCACGGGCATCGATACACACCACTATCTAGCCAAGGATCTCTCGCGCGCGCTCGCGTTTTACCGCGACGTTATCGGCCTATCCGCGGCGAAGGAGACGAAGCTCGAGCACGGCAGCGAATTCGAGTTGAGCGACGGCAATGCGTTCGGCATCTTCAAGTTGCCTGAAGACATGTGGTACCCGTGCGGCGGCGTCGTCTTCGCCGTGCCCGATATCGACGCGGCGGAGAGGCGGCTGCGCGAGGCCGGCGTCCGATTCTACAGCGGCGTGATGGAATCGCCGGTCTGCCGCATCGCGTGGTGCGAAGACACCGAAGGGAACAACTTCGCGATCCACCAGCGCAAGTAACTCGATCGCAGGCGCACGCTATGACCGCATCAGTCGTCAATCTTCAACGGCGATGAAATCGAAGGTCTTGTCAATCAAGGCACCCGTCTTGGGATCGAAGAAGCGCACGTAGAAAGTCGGCTCAGCACCTGCACACCCTAGAGGTCTTACGTAGCTTAGGCCTGGGGATCTGGGTTGGACGACCATGGCCGCACACCCGGAAGGCCAGAAGCCCTTGCTAAACTTGATATTGTACGCACCCGTCATCGGATGCGTAACGGTAAAACCAGTGCCGCCAAAAATGATGCCGTCGTCAGTTACTGCCCCAGAAGCCGCTCGCGGCATTTGGGTCGAGTGCCGTATGTACTGAAATACCGGGCGCGCTGAGGCTGTCCCGACGAGCGTTATAGCAAGAGCAATGCTCACAATAAATGAGCGGTTCATTATTTACCGAGCCCCCTTAGACGCTTACTCGTAAGCGTCGTTAGTAAGAGTGCAATGAAAGCGTCGTTTTCGACAGCCGCTGGCGTCCCCCTCAGCCTGTAGTACGAGGTTGCGTTATCCGTGATCTCGGAAGCTGCCTCAGCGCACGGAGCTCTTGGTGTGAGGAGGCTTCCGATGGCTTGGGTGCTAAAGCGACCTAGCAGGCGTCTAGGCCTCCCAACCGGTCAAAGCGCCCGTCCATATTGGAGGAGGTATGCGTTTAGCAACTCTCATCGCATTGATGATCGCAGGCGTGGGATTTTATGCAACACCGGGGGTAGCCGGAACGTCGACGATCGCTCTCCCGGATTGTTTAGGGCGCCCGGTCGCAAAGCCAACGAGTGTGACGCTGGCGTGTGCCGATGCGAACTTTCGCATCGAGCGCATTCAATGGACGGGATGGGGCGAGTCATTCGCGGCTGGCAAAGGTACGGGAGTAGTAAACGATTGTGAGCCAAGCTGCGCTGCAGGGCACTTTCACAACTACCCTATGCTGCTGATCGTGACCGGCAGGCAGACGTGCCCCAGCGGGCAGACCGCGTACGAGAAAGTTGTCTACGCCTTTGTAGGTCCTTCCCCATTTCCACGGGAGAGTGCGAGAAACGCCACCCAAGACTTCCCGTGTAAGCCTAGGCCCTAACTCGCAAAGCGGCCCGCAGATAATATGGAAGGAGGCTAGTGTGAGATTCGCTCTAATTGCTATTGCTGCAGCTGCGGGGTTCTTCTCGTGGTTCTCATGGCATAGCAATAGCACTGCGCTGGCGAGCAGCGGATTTCTAGGCACCTGGTGCCGCTCCGGCTCCGGTCTAATCCCGCAGCAGCCGATTACGATCACCGATAGTCCGAGGCTAATTATAAAAGACCCAAAGTACGGGGACACCTACGCTCGCATCGTCTCCTCGACTCTTGTCGCCGAACGCTGGGCGCAGACGGCCAGTCTGAGTTACAACGGCGACAAAATCACCTGGCCCTCCGGCGAGACCTGGGTACGATGTGCATCCGCTTCCATCGCCGAGGCGACCCCCAAGCCCGAGCGCCTCCGGATCCAGAGTTACATCGTGCGAAATTATAAATCGTTGCCGATTCACATTTATTTAGTAGGATTGCATAACGCAGACACGGGCCGCTATTACAACCAGTGCGTGTCGTTTCGAAACGTTTCGACCAAAGTGGCGACCTCGGTTGACTTGTCATTCGTGGTCGAGACCTATTCTGGCACCGTCGAAGCGGATTTTGGCGTTGTCGACCGAGGCACGTTTACGCCGCCGGTTGACATCGCCGATCACTGCTGGCACGGCCCCCTCTGGTCCGATCGCGTCGTGAGGCTCATGGCGCGCGAAGTCATCACCGTGAAACGCGTGACATTCAAGGATGAGACGTCGTGGGAGCCCGGAATGCCGTTCCGGCGTGGATATGAAAACGGCGGGAAGCAGCTGCCGGAACCGATCGAAGAGCACCCTGAATCGCCTAAACCGACGCCAGGTAGTATCCCTTAAACTTCGCCCTCGTAGTAGTCGAGAATCGGTTCGGAGCGCACGAGCGTCTCGGTCGCCTCGACCAGCAGCTTCTTCGAATCCGGATAGAAGCAGACGTCGTACGGATTCGTGTTGGCGATCAAGATGAGCGTCGCGGAAGCGTCGCTGCGATTGAGCAGCTTGTGCGCGCCGAACTCGCGCGTCGGAAAGGCGATGAGGTCGCCGCGCCGCAGCTGCATCGCTCCGTGCGGCGTCTCGAGCGTCGGCGCGCCGTCCCAGACGATGAAGAGCTCTTCCTCCGCCGTGTGCCAGTGCGTCGGGCAGAACGCCGCGCCGGGCGGAAGCCGCGTCGCTCGATATCCCAGCTTCTCCGCACCGAGAAGAAAGCCGATCTCCGCCATGTCCACGGTATACTCTGCCGGGTCGTGATACACGCGAAAGTCTAGCTCGTCGAGATTGACCGCGTTGACGTGCGCCTCCGTACGCGCCTCCAGGCACGCGGTGATCGCTTCGTATGCACGGCCGAAGACCGGCGCGCCGTCACCCACGAGCAGATGTCGCGGATGTACCGCGCGCAGTTTGCAGAGCGAGCGCGTGGCGCGCCTCGGATCGGCCAGCAGTTTGTCGCTCATCATGCGCAGCGATCCGGCGGGATCGCCGACGAGCGCGTCGCCGACGAGCACCGTCTCTCTCGACGGCAGATACAGCGCGAACTCGCCCGCCGTCTTGAGGCCGTCGAGCGCGATCACGCGCGCCGTGCCGATCTCGTCGCCGTTGCTAAGAACGCGTTGGACTTCTACCGACATCTCGCCCGCATCCGGCCGGCTGGCGGCGACCGGCGCCCCGAAGCGCGTTGCCGCGGCGGCCGCGGCGCGCTCGTGGTCGCGGTTCGTGATCACGATCCATTGCACGCCGCCGGACGCGCGGATGCGATCCGCGTCCGCATCGTCGAGCGGCAGCGGATCGACGAGAATATTCTCGCCGTCGCGCTGCACGAAGTACGAATTGAAGTTCATGTTGCGGTCGGGCTGCCAGCGCGACCACATCGCGATGCCGTCGATCGCCGTTTGCTGCACGCGAGCCTCTACTGCTTCCGGCGCAGCTCGCGTAAGACGTACTGCAGGATGCCGCCGTGGCGATAGTATTCGGCCTCGTTCGGCGTATCGATGCGCACGCGAGCCTCGAAGTTCATCGCTTTGCCGCTTCGCGCGTCGGTGGCCGTGACGCGCACTTTCATGCGCGGCTCGATGCCTTCCGCGATGCCGGTGATGTCGTAGATCTCTTCGCCGGTGAGGCCGAACGTCGAACGGTCCGCGCCGGCCAAATACTCCAGCGGCAGCACGCCCATGCCGATCAAGTTGCTGCGATGGATGCGCTCGAACGACTCGGCGATCACGGCCTTGATGCCGAGCAGGTAGGGACCCTTGGCGGCCCAATCGCGCGACGATCCCGAACCGTACTCTTTGCCGGCGAGCACGATCAGGGGCGTGCCGTCGGCGCCGTATTTGACGGCCGCGTCGAAGATCGAAAGCCGCTCGTCGCCCGGCAGATAACGGGTGAAGCCGCCCTCGACTTCGGGGACGAGCGCGTTGCGGAGGCGTACGTTAGCGAACGTTCCGCGCACCATGACCTCGTGATTCCCGCGCCGCGCGCCGTACGAATTGAAGTCCCGCGGCTCGATGCCGTGCTCCATCAGATATTTTCCGGCCGGACTCGCCTTTGCGATGCTACCTGCCGGCGAAATGTGATCGGTCGTCACCGAGTCGCCCAGCACGGCGATCGCCCGCGCTCCGCGTACGTCTTGGGGCGCCTGCGGCGATGCGGGCATTCCGTCGAAATATGGCGGCTTCTTGACGTACTCCGACGCGGGATCCCAGGCGTAGCGCTCGCTGCTCGCAACGTTCAGCGCGTTCCAGTTCGCGTCGCCCTTGAAGACGTCGGCGTATTCGCGCTCGAACATTTCGTTGCTTATGCAGCGCGCCATGGTCTCCGCGATCTGATCGTTGCTGGGCCAAATCTCGCGCAGAGTGACCGGTTCTCCGTCGTCGCCGGTCCCGAGCGGTTCCGTCGTAAGGTCGAGGTCCATGCGGCCGGCGAGCGCATACGCCACGACCAGCGGCGGCGATGCCAAGTAGTTGGCGCGGACCTGCGGATGAATTCGCCCCTCGAAGTTGCGGTTGCCGGAGAGGACCGCCGCGACGATCAGATCGCGGTCCGCGACCGTCTCCGCAATCTCGCTCGGCAGCGGTCCCGAATTTCCGATGCACGTCGTGCAGCCGTAGCCGATGAGATTAAAGCCGAGCCGATCCAGATACTCTTGCAGCCCCGCCTTGGCGAGATAATCCGTGACGACTTTGGACCCCGGCGCGAGCGACGTCTTCACCCAGGGCTGCGTGCGCAACCCGAGCTCGACGGCCTTACGCGCAAGCAATCCCGCGCCGATGAGCACGGAAGGATTCGACGTGTTCGTGCAGCTCGTAATCGCAGCGATGACGACCGCGCCGTCATCGAGCTCGCCGGTCGCGCCGTCGCCGTGCGGATCGGCCGCGGGCACCGTGGCGGTGCCCCCGCCGCCTTCGTTTTCGAAGCGCGAGACCGCGCCGTTGGCGCGCTCGCGTGCGGCGGCCCATTCCTGCAGCGCGATCTCGAAGGAATGTTTGACGTCGTGCAGCGCGACGCGATCCTGCGGACGCGTCGGCCCGGCCAGACACGGCTCGACGGCGGCGAGATCGAGCGCGAGCGTTTCGGCGAATACGGGATCCGGGGACGCATCGGTTCGAAAGAGCCCTTGCGCCTTCGCATACGCCTCGACCAACGCGACCTGCTCCTGCGAGCGCCCGGTGAGACGAAGATACTCGAGCGTCCGATCGTCGATCGGAAAGATCGCGACGGTCGAACCGAACTCCGGCGACATGTTGCTGATCGTCGTGCGATCGACGACCGGAAGCGCCGAGAGTCCGGCGCCGTAAAACTCCACGAACTTTCCGACGACGCCCTTGCGCCGCAGCATCTCGGCGACCGTCAGCACGAGATCGGTGGCCGTCACGCCTTCGCGCAGCGCACCATCCAGACGAAAGCCGATCACCTCGGGGATGAGCATCGTAACGGATTGACCGAGCATCGCCGCCTCGGCCTCGATGCCGCCGACGCCCCACGCCAGCACGCCGAGTCCGTTGACCATCGTCGTGTGAGAATCGGTGCCCACCGCCGTATCCGGATAGGCTAGGGCCGGTTCGGTCGCGCTACCTGCACCGAAGACGACGCGCGCGAGATACTCGATGTTGACCTGATGGACGATTCCGGTTCCCGGGGGAACCACGCGCAAGCCTGAAAGCGCGGATTGTCCCCACTTGAGAAACGCGTAGCGTTCGCGATTGCGCTCGAACTCGAGGTTGGTGTTCTTCGCCAGCGCATCGTTCGTTCCAAAAAAATCGGCCTGAACCGAGTGGTCGATCACGAGCTCGACCGGTTGCAGCGGATTGATCGCCTTCGCGTCGCCGCCCATCTCGGCCATGGCGTCGCGCATCGCCGCGAGGTCGACCACGCACGGAACGCCCGTGAAATCTTGCAGCAAGACGCGCGCCGGCGTAAATGCGATTTCGCGGTCGCGGCGTCCGCGGATCGAGCGCGCGAGCGCTTCGATATCGTCGCGCGTCACCGTTCGCCCATCCTCGAACCGCAGCAAGTTCTCGAGCAAAATCCGCAGTGAGAACGGCAGGTCCGCTAACTTCGCGAGGCCGGAACGCTCCACTGCGTCGAGCCGAAAGTACGTGTAGGAACGATCTCCGGCGCGCAGCGTGTCGAGCGCTCCGAAGCTATTCGGATGTCGATTCATCGGATAATCGTACTTTCGGATCGCCTTGGGCGTAGCCTTCGATCTTCAGCGCCGCGGCGCCCGAGCAGAGCCGCCAAAGCGGCTCGGCTACCAACGCGAGGCGCCACGGCTGCAGCGCGAGCGCGCGTTCAAAACTCGCCCGGTCCGGCGGAATCTCGCGCGCCAGACGTTCGACCGCGGCGCGCGGCACGAGGAGACTCGGCGGAAGTTGCGCAGACCGCGCGATTTCGGCGATCGCCGCGCCGAGGAAGGCGACGAGCGCATCCCGCGCCGGCGCGGCGGGGCGGGCCGGCCGCTGCGGAAGATCGTCCTCGTCGAGCGCCTGGCCGCGCGCGACCGCCTCCAATATCGCTGCGCCCAGCTGCCGCTTCATGCCGGCATCGAGCCGCCGCAGCTGCGCGAGATCCTCGACGTGCGCGGGCTTGAGCACGGCGAGCCCTGCGACGACGTCATCGGGCAGCACGTATCGCACGGGCAGGTCGCGTTCGCGCGCCGTCCGATCGCGCAACCTTACGAGCTCGTTGAGAATCCCGAGCTCGCGCCGGCTCATCCGCATCGCGCCCGGAATCCGCAAGTACGCCCGGCGCTCGTCGTTGCGGTAGCGTTCGATGTCGCCGAGCTCCGCGCACTCCTCGTACACCCATTCGTAGCGCCCTTTTTCTTCGAGCCGCGGACGCAACGCGTCGTAGAGAGGCAAGAGGTATGCGACGTCGCCGACGAGATATTCGATCTGGCGTGCCGAGAAGGGCCGCACCGACCAGTCGCTGACGGTCTGCGATTTGGTCAGCCGCACGCCGCAGATCCCGCGGACCAGATCGCTCAAAGAGATTTGCATCCCGTATCCCAGGAACGCCGCTGCAATTTGCGTGTCGAACACGCGCGGAGGCACGAGCTCGAAGCGATCGGCGAAAATTTTTAGATCGGCCGAGAGCGCGTGACCGACGACCGTCGTGTGCGTCAACGCGCGCGCGAGCGGGCGTAAATCCTGCAACACGAGCGGATCGACGATCGCCGCGCCGTCGTCGAACGCGATCTGAACGACCATCAATCGCGGCGAGTACGTCCGTTCGGCGTGAAACTCGGTATCCAGACCGACTCGTGCGGCGTCGATCACGCGAGCGCAGAGCCGGTCGAGCGCGCTCGCGTCGGCGACGACCATTGGTGCCGTCATGGCGACGGCGTCACTTCGGGCTCGCGCCGGCGAAAATGGAAGTGGGGACAGCGGTGCGTTTCGCAGTAGTGCCGCGCGTAGCGGCCCGCTCGCCATTCATATCCGTGGATCAAGACCGTGACGCGGTCGCCGAAGATCGTGAGCAATGCGCAGATCGGGACGGCGATCACGCACATCGTCCAGACGTGAACCCAGACCGGCACGCGAAAGGCCGCGGCGGTCGCCGTCGCGACGGTGCCGCCGAACCCCGGAATGACGCGAACGGCGACCAAGAAGGCCGGGGAACCGACCGGAAAGCGCTTCACCCAGGCGGGCAGCCGATGCAGGTAGTCCTGCAGGTTGAAGAGGCGCGAGGCGTGGCGATTGATCCAATACCCGAAGAGCGCCGCCAGAACCAGTCCGACCGTATCGACGATCGTTCCGCGCAACGGACCGAAGATGGCCCCGTTCATGATCGCCAACGCGTCGGTCACCGAGAACGGCGCGGAGGCCACCAGGGCGAAGATGGCGACCGCGAGGGGATAGGCGAGCGGACCAATCGTCCGGATCTCGTGTTCGACGCGCGGCTGATGCCGAATTACCCAAAACGCGAGGGCGAAGGAGGCGGCAAGAAGCGCGATCGCGGCGGCCTGCCGAAGGAACCGCTTCAAGCGATGGTAGTGCGGACGGTCATCACGTTGTTATGCGGAGTTGGGTTTTACGCCTCGCTTTTCATGCTTGCGAAGCTCCGCCGCGCCGAGCGCGGCGAGTTGCCCGGCCCGAGCGTCGTAAAGTCGCCCCGAGCGAAGCTCTATGGGGTGCCTAACACGTTGCTTGGCGCGATCTACTATCCGGCGCTGGCCGTCTCGATCTGGTTGGTGCGAGGGCCCGCCGCGACGTGGGCCGTGCTGGCGGCCGTGATCTTCGCCGGGCTGACCTCGGTAGTGCTGGCTTACTCGCTGCTCTTCATAACTGGCCGTGTGTGCCCGTATTGTTGGACGGCCCACGCGGTCAACTGGTCGCTGATGATACTTTCTTTTTGGTTATTTGCGCGACCACCTTGAGTTCGGGCATCTGATTTTGGTAGAATCGGCCTCTCTGGTCTGGACGGCACGAACGGGCGCCGAACCACCGGAAGAGAGAGGCCAGGCGCGTAGCGGGAGTTCTACGGTCCGGCCAACGGCAGTAAGAATAAGGGGTGGGGCGAGTGCCTCGCCCCTCTGCTTTTTTACTCGGCGCTCACTTCTTCGATCATTGCGCGATAGGCCGGCTCTTGGGTCGGGGCGGCGGCGAACCACGCCTCCAGCATCTCTTCCGCGACCGCGGGCGTGGTCGAGCGCAGGGAGATGCAGAGCACGTTCGCGTCGTTCCATTCGCGGGCTCCGGCGGCGGTCGGTGCGTCGGCGCACAGCGCCGCCCGAATGCCTGCAACTTTGTTTGCGGCGATGCTGACGCCGGTGCCGGTCCAGCAACAGAGCACGCCGAACCGGGCCTCGTCGTGTGCAACGGCGCCCGCGACCTCGCGCGCCACGGACGGCCACGCATCGCTCGCATCCGGCGCGAGCGCGCCGAAACGGCTGACCTCGTGATCGTGCGCGCGCAGCCACCGGTCGATCGCCTCCGGGAGATCGCCCGCCATGTCGCTGCCGAGTGCAATGCGCATCGAAAGGTATTCGTTACGTTATCCCGGGAGACTGCAAGCGGTGAGCGACGTGCGTTTGGCTGCGACCGTGATCCTCGCGCGGCCCGAGTTCGAGGTCTATTTGACTCGGCGCAGCACGCGCAGCGCGTTTGCGCCTAACGCGTTCGTCTTTCCGGGTGGCACGATCGACGCGCAGGACGCGTCATCGGCGGCGCAATCTCGAACGCTCGGTCTCGAGCCCGATCGTCTCGGCCGCGAGTTTCGCGCCGCGATCTCTCCCGATCTCGTCTGCACCGAGCCGCCGATCGATCGCGATTCCGCGCGCGCGTTGCTCGTCGCCGCGTTGCGCGAGCTCTTCGAAGAGGCGGGCGTGCTTCTCGGATGCACGGCGGCGATGCGTCCAATCGATACCGTGGCACTCGACAAGGCGCGGCTGACGGCGCAGCGCACGGCGCTGCGCAGCGGAACGCTGACGTTCGCCTCGCTCCTCGAAGATCACGATTGGTATGCGGATGCGCGAAACCTGACGCTCTTCTCCCACTGGATCACGCCCGCTAGCGAACGGCGGCGCTACAACACGCACTTCTTCTTCGCCGCCGCACCGGCGGATCAGGCCGCGCTGGCCGACGCCTTCGAGACGCACGACGGCGTTTGGATGACGCCGAACGAAGCGCTTGCGCGCCACCGCCGCGGTGAGATGCACCTCGTCTACCCGACGATCAAACATCTCGAGCGCCTAGCCGGCTTTAATTCGCTCGATGCGGCGCTGGAATTCGCTCGGAGCAAACCGATCGTAACGGTCATGCCGGCCGAGTCCGACGACGAGTTCGTACTGCCACCGAATCTCGAGGGCGCGTGGTAACGCTCGTTCGCGCTCCGAACCCGTCGGCGATGACGCTCACGGGGACGAACTCCTACCTAGTCGATTGCGGCGACGGTGCGGCGTTGGTCGTCGACCCGGGTCCCGCGATCGACCGGCACCTCAACGCGCTGATCGAGGCCGCGAACGCGCGCAACCTGTCGATCCGCGCGATCGCGCTGACGCACGGTCATCCCGATCATGCCGAGTCTGCCGCACGGTTTGGAGCGACGACGGGCGCGCCCGTGTACGCGCATCCGAGCAGCAAGGCCGTTCACGATCGCGACCTTCCGCTCGAAAAGGATTTGCGCGTGGGAGCGAGCGCGCTGCGCGTCATCGACGCGCCGGGCCACACGATCGATCACGTGGTCTTCTATCTTCCGGACGAGCGCTGTCTGTTCACGGGCGACACCATTCTCGGCGAGGGCACGTCGGTGATCGCACCGCCCGGCGGCGCGATGCGTCCGTACCAGCGCACGCTGCAGCGGCTCGCCGACGAGTTCGCGCAAGCGCGCACGATCTACGGCGGTCACGGACCCCCGGTGACCGATGCGCGCGCCAAGATCGCGGAGTATATCGAGCACCGGAAGATGCGCGAGGAGCAGATTCTTGCCGCGCTGCGAGAAGGACCGCGGACGATCCCCGACATCGTGCGACGGATCTACGGTCCGGAACGCAGCGTCCTTTGGCCCGCGATGGCGCGCCAGATCCTCGCGCACCTGATCGCGCTGGAAAGCGAGGGCCGCGTGAGCGCGCGACCCGTCGACCGTCCGATGACGGACGTTGAGGCGGCGATGCTCAATCCGCGCATCGAAGAGATCCTTGGACCGGAAGAAGCGGCGGTCGTCGTTGCCGAACTGGGCACGGAGATGCGCCTGCAGGTGCTGCTCGCCTACCGTCTTACCGAGGGATAGTTCGATGCGACGATTGCTTTTTCTCAGCGCTGCGCTTGCGCTGACGTCCTGCGCGCAATCCACTGGACCGGTCGTGCCTTCGGCGGGGAACAACGCGCCCGAATCGTGCTACGTCGTCAAGCAACAGCCGACGACCGTTTCAGCGACGATTACCTTTTACGGCTGGCCGGACAACTCGCCACCCGGAAACGGCATCGCGCACGGCATCATTCACAAGCACGCCGGAGGTGACGGCACGTATTGCAATCCCACGACGTTCGCCACCGAACACTCGAACAACAAGCGTATTCCGTACGGCATCAAGATCTACGTGCCGTTTCTCAAGCAATACTTCATCCGCGAAGACCTCTGCGCCGCGTCGGGCCCGCCGACGGGCAGCGGCAGCAATGGCTGCTACAAGCTGTGGTTCGACCTATGGGTCGGCGGCAACGCGAAATCCAAGGCGCGCGCCGTCGTCAAATGCGAGCGCATGCTCACGCCGGGTCAAAAGGTGCAGGTGATTCTGTATCCGCGCAGCGGGATGCCGGTCGCCAATCCGGGACCCATCTACCGGAATCAGCCGCCGCCCAACGGCACCTGTTACGGCAAACGCGAATAGCGCTTGTCATCGCGAGCTGAGTCGAAGGACGCCCTAAGTGTCATCCTGAGCGGAGCGAGCCATGCGAGCGGAGTCGAAGGACGGGCTGACTTGCAGCCCTGAGCGAGCGCAGCGAGTCGAAGGGCGGCGAGGGTAGGGAACCCTTTGTCAATCGACCTCGTCTGCGCAGATTGCTAGACACGTGAAGATCTACTACGTCTACATTCTGCTGTGCGCGGACCGATCGTTTTACACCGGGATCACGAATGACGTGGAATTTCGTTTAGGGCAGCACGAGAGCGGCTACGATCCGTGGAGCTACACGTTTACGCGCCGGCCGGTAAAACTCGTGCACTGCTCGGACTTTCACAACGTCGACGAAGCGCTCGCATGGGAAAAGCAATTCAAAGGCTGGTCTCGCGCGAAGAAGGTGGCGTTTATCAGCGGCAACTTCGACCTCGTTCACGAGCTCGCCAAACGGACGCAGAAGTAAGCCGCCCTTCGACTCGCTGCGCTCGCTCAGGGCTGCGAGTTAGCCCGTCCTTCGACTCCGCCTGTCCTGAGCGAGCGCAGCGAGTCGAAGGGCTCAGGATGACACTGAGCCCGTCCTTCGACTCCGCTCGCATAGCTCGCTCCGCTCAGGATGACACTGGCTCCGCTCAGGATGACAGTGCTACTCCACGCGAAGCACGATCTTGCCGAACTGTCGTGATTCGGCGAGGCGCTGCGCGGCCGCGGCGGCGTCGTCGAGCGCGAAGACCTCGTCGATAACCGGGCGCAGGCCGTCGTTGAAAAGCTCGAGCATGCCGGCGAAATCGTATGGGCTGCCCATCGAAGTGCCGACGATGGTAACGTGCTTCCAGAAGAGCGGGAAGAGCTTGATCGTCGCCTCGGCGCGAGTGCCGCCGTAGATTGCGATGCGGCCTCCCGGCCGAATGATCTCGAGCGCTTTGCGCAGCGTTTCGCCGCCGGATGAATCGACGACGAGATCGATCGACTCGGATCGCAGCGTCTTCTGCCAGTCGGGCGTGCTCGCGTAGTTGATCGCGAGATCTGCGCCGAGCTCTTTCGCGCGAGCCAGCTTTTCGTCGCTTCCCGACGTAACGATCGCGCGCGCTCCGGCCCGCTTCGCGAAGAGCAAGACGAACGTCTGCACGCCGCCGCCGACGCCGGTGATTAGCACGGTTTCACCCGCCTGCAGCGCGCCACGCGTGAAGAGCGCGCGATACGCAGTCAGTCCCGCGAGCGGAATCGCTGCCGCTTCTTCCATCGTAAGCCGTTCCGGCTTGGAAAAGACGTTGGCGGCCGGCACGACGACGTACTGCGCGAACGTGCCGTCGCGCGGCATTCCGAGAAGGCTGGATCCCTCCGCGTCCCAGACGCGCGGATCGTCGCCCCAGTCGAGCATCGGATCGATGACGACGCTGTCGCCGACTTGCAGATCCCCGAAGACCGAGCCGAGCGCTGCGATCTCGCCGGCGCCGTCGGAGCCGAGCGTCACCGGCATGCGAATTTTCGGATAGAGTCCCTGCGTGATGAAGACGTCGCGCCGGTTGAGCGCCGCGGCGCGAACGCGAACCAGCACCTCGCTCTCGCGCGGCTGCGGAACCTCTATCTCGTCGACGCGCAGCTGCTCGGGGCCACCGAGCGCGTGCAGCCGGACCGCTCGCATCTACGTAACGGTCACTCGTGCAAGGTGAAAATGAATTTCACCGACGCGGGCTGCACGAACAACGCGTTGGTGGGAAGGTCGCCAAGGAACTGCGTGTTGCTCGCCCCGGCGTTAAGGCCGCGATAGGGAACGCCGGCGTCGTAGAGCGTGAACGGGCCCGAGACGGCATTGAAGATGTTCGTCGCGGCGAGCGTGAAATCGAGATGACCGAGGTTCTTCCCGATTGCCGCGTCGACCAGCGTGTACGGCGGCTGGTGGAGCGTATTGTTCTTGCCGGCGAGTGTGATCGCGCTCGACGCGTGCCAACCATTGCGCGCCCACGTGAACGTGGCGGAACCTTGCTGCTGAGGGACCCCGAGGAACTGCTGATCGGCGATCAGCGTGCCGCCGCTCGTCGGATTCGATACGAACGGTCCGAGCGCGTAGGGATACGCGACGTTCAGCCCATAGGACAGCGTGGCGGTGAGGTTCAGCCGCGGGAACAGCTGCTTGTACCGCGCCTCGGCGCCCTCGTACACTGCATTACCGATGTTGACCGGAATAACGTATGCGAAACCGGGCGGCGTGCTGCAGAAGCTCTTTGCGCCGCCGCCCGGATAGAAGTTCTCGATCGTGTCGCGCAGGTTCGAGCGATAGATCGATACGTCGAGGTTCGACGTGTTGGAAAACAGGTGGGAGAAACCTAGCTCGTACTCCGTCGCGTGCTCGGGCTGCTCCGATGGATTTCCGTTGGGGACCACGCAGTTGGAGTCTTCCGGCCCCGCGTTGGGATTCGGCTGCAGCTTCCCGTCGACGAGCACCGGTGGGAAAAAGTACCGCTCGATCAGCAACGGCGCGCGAAATCCCGTGCCGGCCGATGCGTGCACGACGCTCGACGCGCCGATATCCTGACTGAGGCCGAGTCGCCAGTTCAGCGTGTTGCCGAAGGTCGAATAGTTGGCATCGTACAGCCCGCCGGAGAGACGGAGACTCTTGCCGATCCGCTGTGCGCCGCGGAAGAAATACGAGTTGATGCTTTGAGAGAGCGCGCTCTGGATGCCGAGTCCAGAGAGCGACTCCTGGCGGCTGTAGCCGCCGAAGGCGAATTCGCTTTCGTCGAACGTCCGGCCCCACGATAGGCCTTCGTTGTAGCGCGTGTCGACGTGCGAGACGTCGTACGGCGACGCTGCGCCGCCCGCGAAGTCAATGTTGTCGTTGTCGGCGTAGAAATCGGCGAGCAGCGTCCCCGAGCCCAGCGGCGCGCGCCCGTACGCGTCGTACGCGCGAATGGACTGAGCGAGCGTCGACATCCCCTGACCGACATGGTCGCCAAAAACCGGGTTGGCGACGACGTTCGGCGAGCTCGGCGACGGCGCGAAGCCGCACGCGGAGCCCGGGCCGCTGAAGACGCAGGTCGGATTCCCGGCGATGCCGTTCAGTGCCGCGGATTCGTCGCGATTGTCGCCCAGCGAGAATACGCGAAAACCGACGTCCGAGCGCTGCGAGAAACTATAGTCGAGGTTCGCGAGTCCGAGCAGGGCGGCGGTTGTGGAACCGAGGTGCGCGTACGTCGGACAGTTGGGTGTCTTGGTCTTCGTCGCGGGGCCGCAGTAGATCGGAAGGTTGTTGGCGGGAACGACCCAGGCATATTGATCGACTTGGCCGGACTGATGATAGTCGTCGCCCGCCAACGCATAACCGAGCTTGCCGATCGTCCCGGTAGCGTTGAGCCAGCTCTGCGTCGTGCCGTACGAGCCCACCGAGCCTGAGAAGTTCACGTGATCGTCCAGAGTCGGGCGCAGCGATTCGAAGTTGACCGCTCCGCCGAACGTGTTGCTTCCCTCCGCGTCAGTCGGCCCAAGGCCCTCGCTGACGCTCACGGCGTTGAAGGCCGGAACGGCGAACTGCGAAAGATCGATGTCGCCCGTGTTGCCGTCGTTGAGCTGCTGACCATCAAGCGTCACCATCGCCTCGGACGGATCCGGACCGCGCAGCGACACGACCGCGGGTGCGGTCTCGGCGCCCGAGTCGGGATGTTGAATCACGACCGACGGCACTTCCTTTAGCGCCTCGAGCACCTGCGTGTAACCGAGCGCGTCCATCTGCGCGCGCGAGACGTCCATCGTCGGGATCACGTTACGATCGAGCGTGAAGCCGCCGTTAACGGTCACCTGGCCGATCGTGCGCAGCTTCGGTGTGTCGCTCGGCTCCAGCACGACCGCCACGCGCGCGCCTTCGCCGATCGCTCCGGTGTTGACCGTGACGGTAGTGAAACCGGCTGCCGTAACCGTAAGATCGTAGCGACCGAGCGGAACTTGCGCGGCGAAGTTCCCCTTCACATCGGTCGTCGTCGTGACCGTAGCAGGCCCGCGCAAGGTTATCGCCGCTCGCGCGATCGGCGCGCCGCTCGGAGTGTGCACCGTTCCGCTAACGAGACAGCATGCGGCAACAAGCGACGGCAGCATAGCCCGCTCAGATTCGCTGTGCGATCATAACCAGGCCTTCCTATGAGATGCGACGTAGAACGCAGCGTAATGAACAACCGAGCAAGGACCCTGCGCGCCTTCTTCCGGGGGATCGCGCGCATACAGAAGACGTTCACGATCGAAATCGGGCCGCTGCGAGCTAGCGGCGTACCGGCCGTGCTGCTCGGCGTTACCGGCATCATTCTAGCGAGCGGCGTCACGGCTGCATTGGCTAAGGGAGCAACCCGTTTGCCGGAAACCCTGGGCGAGGCACGCGGGTTAGCCGATGCGCTGAACGCAGGCGCGGCGGCGCGACTAAAGTCATGATCGATAACGACGCCTTGGAGAACCTGATTCGCGTGAAGCTGCCCGACGCCGAAGTCGGCATCTTCGATCGTACGGGAACGATGGATCACTTCAATCTTACCGTCCGCTCGCGAGCCTTCAAGGGGAAGACGCTCATCGAACAGCATCAGCTCGTCTACGGCGCGCTCAAGTCCGCGCTAAGAGACGGACGCGTTCATGCCGTCGAACTCAAGACCATCGTTGCAGAGAGCTGAGGAGCCAACATGTCGGATGCACTGAAGGAAGAGATCGCTCGCGAGATCGCGGCGCACAAGATTCTGGTCTACGGTAAGGGCACGAAGACGGCGCCGCGCTGTGGCTTCACGCTCGAAACGATCGAGTTCTTCGACCGCTTCGGCTATCCGTTCGAGGTCGTCGACGTGCTCGAGAACATGCCGAAGCGCGAAGCGCTCGCCGAAATGACGAACTGGCCGACGCTGCCGAAAGTATTCATCGACGGAAAGTTCTACGGCGATACCGACGTTCTCGGGCCGATGGCCGACGGCGGCGAGTTGCAAACGACGCTCGAACGGGCCTTCGGCGGTGCGGCGCCGGCGCGACAGCAAACCATCAACCTCCGCTAGTGCCGTTCACCACCGCCATCTCGCCGGAGGAGCTGCACGCTCGGCTCGGCGATCCGAACCTGGTCGTGCTCGACTGCCGCCATTCGCTCGCCGATTTTTCGCTGGGCCGGCGTCTTTACGACGAGGCGCACGTACCCGGCGCGTTCTTTGCCGACGTCGAGAAAGACTTGGCGGGCCGCAAGACCGGCACGAACGGGCGCCATCCGCTCCCCGATCCCGAAAACTTCGCGCGCTTCTTGCGCGGTCTCGGCGTTAACGACGACACGCAAATCGTCGGGTACGACGCGGGCGGCGACATGTTCGCGGCGCGCCTATGGTTCGTCTGCCGCTGGATCGGTCACGACGCGACGGCAATTCTCGATGGCGGATTTTCGGCATGGACCGCGCTCGGATATCCGCTGACGGCCGCGCCTTCGCAGCCCGCGCGCGACGGCGAGCTGCGCGTTCGTCTTCGCCCCGAACTCCTCGTCGACGCCGACTTCGTTCTCGCGCATCTGAACGATCCCGCGATGCAGCTGCTCGATGCGCGCGCGAAGGAACGCTATTCCGGGCAAACCGAGCCGATCGATCCGGTGGCCGGGCATATTCCCGGCGCGCGCCATCGCTGGTTCAAGGATAACTTCGACGCCGCCGGCCGGCTCAAATCCCGCGAACAGCTTCGCGCGGAGTTCGCCGCCGAGGGTCTCGATCCGAAGCGCATCGTTCACCAATGCGGCTCGGGCGTTTCTTCCGCGGTGACGTATCTCGCGATGGTTCACTCGGGGCTCGACGGCTCGCGCGTCTACAACGGATCGTGGAGCGAATGGGTAGCCGACCCATCACGCCCCGTCGCTACGGGCGAGTAGCCGGCGGAGGAACGGCGAAGGGTTTGGCGACCGCGCCGGCAGGCGAAGCTTCGAGACGCGCCAGCTCTTCTTGCGTCGGAGCCTGCGAAAAATCGCGGCAGCTATCGACGAAGCAGTAGAAGCCGAACGGCTCGTCGCCCCGGTTGACGAATTGGTGCAGCTCGAGCGGGCCGACGTAGATCACGTCGTTCGGTCCGATCTCGGTCGCGGTGTCTCCGATCACGGCGTATCCTAGGCCCCGATTCACGATGACGTAGTGCTCGTGCTCGTGTTTCTCCAATCGCGAAGCGGCACCGGGCTGCACCTCGAAATAGCGCAACTCCATCTGCGGCCCGGGTGCTCCGGGCTCGCTCTTACGGCTTCCCACGATCGTGTGGCGCGCGACGCCCGTTCCGGGCGCATCCGGGCTATAACCGGCCGGCTCCACGCCGTCCCAACCGTGCTGCTTCGCTCGAACGATCCGTCTCTGCATCGGCTAGAAGCCTGCGACCCCGGCGGCGAAGAGTCCTATGAATGCCGCGATACTGGTTGATGAAGACCGAGCCGAGCGCATATTCGTTCGAGCAGCTGCGCAAGGACGGCACGACGCCGTGGACCGGCGTGCGCAACTTTCAAGCCCGCAACAACATGATGGAGATGCGGCTCGACGATCTGGCGCTCTTCTACCACTCGAGCGTCGCCGAGCCGGCCGCGGTCGGCATATGCAAGGTGGTAAAGACGGCCTATCCCGATTTCAGCCAGTTCGAGCGCGGCGGCGAGTACTTCGACGGGCGCGCTAAACCGGATAAGCCGATCTGGTTCATGGTCGACGTCGCGTTCGTCGAAGAGTTTGCGCATCCGGTGACGCTCGCGCGAATGCGCGCCGAGCCGCGCCTCGTCGGCATGCCGTTATTGCGTCGCGGCCAGCGCCTGTCGGTACAGCCGGTCATGCCGCACGAATGGAAGATCGTCTTGGAATTATCGGCTGGTTAAGAGAACTAACCCAGCGCCTGCGCCTGCGTGAGGAAGACGCGCTGTTCTTCGACCGCCATCTGACCCGGCTCGGGCGCGAGCCGCCGATACGTCCCGTCGGACTGCAACTCGCGGCTCTTGACGTTGTCGGCGAACAGCACGGCCAAGATGTGCGACGTCAGCGTCTCTACCAAGACCGGATCGAGCACCGGAACCGCCAACTCGACGCGGCGATCCAGATTGCGTCCCATCCAATCGGCGCTGGCGATGTGCGCTTCAAGGTCGCCGCCGTTTTCGAAGACGTAGATGCGCGAATGTTCGAGGAAGCGCCCGACGATGCTGCGCACGCGAATGTTCTCGCTCACACCCGGGACGCCGGGGCGTAGGATGCACATCCCGCGCACGAGCAGCTCGATCGGCACGCCGGCTTGGGACGCGCGATAGAGCGCGCGCGCGACCTGCGGCTCGGTGATCGCGTTGATCTTCGCGCGAATGCCGGAACGCCGGCCGGCGCGAGCGTGCTCCGTCTCGCGGTCGATGCGCGCGATCAGCTCGCGATGCAGGGTGACCGGGGCCACCCAGAGCTCTTCGTAATCGGTTACCTTAGAAAATCCGGTCAGCGCGTTGAACAGCTGCGCGTCGTCCGTGCCGAGCTCCGGGCGGCACGTGAAGAGACTCAGATCCGTATAGAGCCGCGCCGTCTTTTCGTTATAGTTGCCGGTCCCGAAGTGCATGTAGCGGCACAGTCCGTCTTCGTCCTCGCGGACGACCAGAATGGTCTTGGCGTGCACCTTTTGATTGGCGAAGCCGTAGACCACGTGCGCGCCCGCGCGCTCCAGCCGCTTCGCCCATTCGATGTTGTTCTCTTCGTCGAAGCGGGCCTTGAGCTCGATGATCACGGCGACTTGCTTTTCGTTTTCGGCCGCGGTCAGCAGCGCGCGCACTATCGGCGAGTTCTTTCCCGAGGTTCGGTAGAGCGTCGCCTTGATCGCGAGCACCTTTTCGTCTTCGGCCGCCGCCTGCAAGAATTGGATGACCGGATCGAACGATTCGTAGGGATGGTGCAACAGGATGTCGCCCTCGCGAATCTGCGCGAAGATGTCGGTGGCTCCGATCAGACGCTTCGGAATCGCAGGCAAGAACGGTTTGTAGCGCAGCTGCTCGTAACCCGGGATGTTCACGATCTGCCACAGGTCGCTCAGCGCCATCAAGCCCTCGATCTCGTAGCAATCCACCGGCTCGAGATCGAGCGAGCTGCAGAGGAAGTCGCGCATGTATTCGGGCATCCCTCGTTCGACCTCGAGACGCACCGGTTCGCCGAAGCGGCGCTTCCGCAGCTCCGATTCTATCGCGCGTAAGAGATCGTCGGCTTCGTCTTCTTGCAAGTCGAGATCGGCGTCGCGCGTGACGCGAAAGAGATACGAATCTCGGACGTGCAGCCCCGGGAAGAGCCCGTCGAGGTGGTGCGAGATCAGGTCTTCGAGCAAAACGAAGCGGCGTTCGCCGGCGGGCGTACCCTCGACCGGAACGAAGCGCGGCAGCGTCGGCGGGATCTTCACTCGCGCGAAGTGCAACTCGACGCCCTCGCGAGTCGCCTCCTCGAGCTCCACGGCGAGTGAGAGTGAGAGATTCGAGATATATGGAAACGGGTGCCCGCTGTCGACGCCCAGCGGCGTCAGCACCGGGAAGACGTTGTCGTCGAACGTGCGCTCGAGCGCGGCCTGCGTCTCCTCGTCGAGCTCCGAGACGCGCATCAAACGAATTCCCTCGCGTTCCATAGCCGGCAGCAGCTCATCGTTGAGCAACCGCATCTGATTCGGCAAGGACGAGCGCAGCCGTTCCGATATAGCGGCGAGGTGTTCCGTGGGCATCCGCCCGTCTTCGGAGCGCCGGACGACCTGCGCCTCGATCTGCTGTTTGATCGCCGCGACGCGGATCATGAAGAACTCGTCGAGGTTCGTTCCGTAAATGGCGACGAATTTCAGCCGCTCGAGCATCGGATTGCGCGGATCCAGCCCCTCTTCCAGCACCCGGTCGTTGAATTCGAGCCACGACAGCTCGCGGCTGATATAGAGCGACGGATCGTCGAGCGCGACGACGGGAAGCGTTTCCGGCGCCGGTTGCGGCTGCGTAATCATCGGTATTGCCGGGTTTCGCCTCTAGAGCGGCAAAAAACTTGCGGCATGGCCGAGTTGCCCTCTCACGTCGCCCAACATCTGACGCTCGCGATCACGGCGCTGCTGCTCGCTCTACTGGCGGGGCTGCCGTTGGGCGTCCTGGCTGCCGAGTCGGCGGCGCTTCGAGGCGGCGTGCTCGCGCTCGCCGGGATAGGCCGGACGATACCCAGCCTGGCCGTGTTAATGCTCCTCTTGCCCTGGCTCGGCGTCGGGGCAGCGCCCGCCATCGTGGCGCTCGCGTTGCTCGCGATTCCGCCGATCGTTATCAGCGTCGACGTTGGAATTCGCGGCGTGCCCAACGCCGCGCTCGACGCGGCAACCGGCATGGGCATGACGCCGCTGCAACGCTTCGCGCGCGTCGTCGTGCCGCTCGCGCTACCCGTATCGTTCGCGGGCTTGCGGACCGCCGCGACCGAGACGATCGCGAGCGCGACGCTCGCGACGTTCATCGGCGCCGGCGGACTCGGCGACGAAATCGTGCGCGGACTTCAAACCGACGATACGCCGCTGCTCTTCGCCGCCGCCGCCATCGTCGCGGCGCTGGCGCTCGGCGCAGACCTCGCCTTGGGCGCGGCCGGCCGGCTCGCCGCGGCGCGCGCATGAAGAGGAAGCGCGCGCTGGCGCTGCTCGGCGCACCGCCGCTGCTCGCCCGCTGCGTCTTCGGCCCATCGGCTGTTCGGGTTGGATCGAAGAACTTCACCGAATCGTTCGTCATCGCAGAGATCTACGCGCAGGCGCTCGAGCGCGCGGGAATGCGCGTGGAACGCCTCTTCAATCTCGGTTCGACGCAGATCGCCATCGCCGCGATGCAGCGCGGCAACATCGACTGTTATCCGGAGTATACGGGCACCGCGCTGATCGACGTGCTTCACCTCGCTCCGATCTCGGATTCGCGCGCCGCGTACGCGGTCGTCGCGCGCTTATTCGAGAGACGCTACGGAATCGTCTGGCTCGATCCGTCGCCGATGAACGACTCGCAGGCTCTGGCCACGACGCGCGCCATCGCCGCGGCCAGACACCTCGCGACGCTGTCCGACGTCGCGCGCGCGGCGCCGCAGCTGCGCTTCGCAACGATCCAGGAGTTTCTGGCCCGCCCCGACGGCCTGCCGGGCTTGCAGCGCTTCTATGGCGGATTTCAATTCCGCGACGTGCGCACGTACGACATCGCGCTCAAGTACAGCGCCCTGCTGGAGGGTAGAGCCGACGTCGCGAGCGCCTTCTCGACCGACGGCGAGATCGCCGTCGACAATCTCGTGGTGCTGCGCGACGACCGGCACTTCTGGTCGGCCTACAACGTAGCGCCCGTCGTGCGCAAGGCGGCGTTGGCCGCGCGCCCGCAGATCGCGCGAGTGCTCAACGCCGTCTCGCCCGCGATCACCGACCACGCCGCTGCGAGGATGAACGCCGCCGTCGAACGTTCGCAACAGGATCCCGCGGACGTTGCGGCCGCGTTTCTGCGCTCGATCGATCCTTCGACTCCGCTCAGGATGACAATGTGAATCCCTCGGCCATTCGGTTCGAGCACGCCACCGTTCGGTATCCGAACTCCGAACGCAATGCCATCGAGGACATCTCCTTCGAGTGCGGCGGCGGCGAGCTCGTGGTGCTGCTCGGGCCCTCGGGCTGCGGCAAGTCGACGCTGCTGCGAACGGTCAACCGGCTCGTGCCGCTCGATGCGGGCCGCGTATGCGTCGACGAGAAAGACGTTACCGAGGTAGACGCCGTCGAGCTGCGGAGGAGCATCGGCTACGTCATTCAGGCCGTCGGCCTCTTCGCGCACATGTCGGTCGCGCAGAACGTTGCGGTCGTTCCATCGCTGCTCGGATGGAGCCGCGACGAGATCGCGCGGCGCGTCGACGAGCTGCTGCAGCTCGTCGGGCTCGATCCGGCGAGTTACCGGAATCGGCATCCCAGGCAGCTGTCGGGCGGGGAGGCGCAGCGCATCGGCGTCGCCCGCGCGATCGCTGGCCGCCCCCGCGCACTCTTGATGGACGAGCCGTTCGGCGCGGTCGACGCAATCGTTCGCACCGCGCTGCAGCGAGAGCTGATCCGCATCGTCGGCGAGCTGAAGACGACGACGCTCTTTGTGACGCACGACGTCGACGAAGCGTTTCGATTGGCCGATCGCATCGTCGTGCTTCGGAGCGGACACATCGAGCAGGTCGGGCTCCCGCACGAACTCTTCGACCAGCCGGCGACCGCCTACGTGCGCGACCTCATCCATGCCGGCGACGACGTCTATCGTCGTTACTTCATGCACGGGCGCGAGCTGCTGCGGGGCCAGCCGCAATGAGCTATTTCGCGACGCATCCGCTGCGCGTCGCCGCGTTGGCGGGCGGACACCTCGAGCTCGTGGCCGTCGCGTTGGTCGTGGCGCTCGCGATCGCCCTGCCGCTGGGACTCTTCGCCGCCCGCCGTCCGCGCGTCGCGCCCTGGCTACTCGGAGCGCTCGGAGCGATCTACACGATCCCGAGCCTAGCCTTGCTCGCGCTCCTCGTGCGCGGCTTCGGACTGGGTTTCACTCCGATCTTCGTTGCGCTCGTCGTCTACGCGCAGTTCATGCTGGCGCGCAACGTCGTCGCCGGCATCACCGGAGTCGATCCCGCGCAGGTCGACGCCGCGCGCGGTCTGGGGATGTCGCCGCTGCAAGTGCTGCTGCGCGTCGAGTTTCCGCAGGCGCTGCCGGTGTTGCTGGGCGGCGTGCGCATCGCGGCGATCGCGATGATCGCCATCGCGACGCTCGGCGGTTACGTTGGCGGCGTGGGCTTGGGCGTTTTGATCTTCAACGGATTGACGCTGCACCAGCCGCAGATGATCGTTGCGGGAAGTCTCGCGGCCTCGGCGCTGGCGATCGCCGTCGACGCGCTGCTGCGTCTCGCGGAACGGATTACTCGCGCACCAGCAGGTGCACGCTGAACCGTCGGGCACGATCGTGCCAGAGGGCCTCGGGGCGGAAGCCGGCGGTCCGGCCCAGCTCGACGACCTCGCCGTCGGTGTACTTGTAGGACGACTCGGTATGAATCCGTTCGCCGGCCGCAAAGGCCGCACGCACGCCGATGGCGCGGATCGACGCCGTCGTCGCCTCTGACGTCTCTAAGAACGAATCGACCGACCCGCGGGCTTCGTCGTAATGCGCGACGTGCGCAAAGTTGCGCACGTCGAAATCCGCGTCCAGCTCGCGATTGATGCGCGCCAGCATGTTGCGATTGAACGCGGCGGTAA
This sequence comes from Vulcanimicrobiota bacterium, assembly GCA_963759245.1. Lineage (GTDB taxonomy): Bacteria > Vulcanimicrobiota > Vulcanimicrobiia > Vulcanimicrobiales > Vulcanimicrobiaceae > Cybelea. The sequence goes on from CAVWYN010000003.1 coordinate 2,447,415, forward strand.
CGCCCGCCGGATCGTTATAGGCCAGCTCGAGCGTCGCGCGATCCTTCTTGAGGTCGGTTCCCAGCAACAGCCCGTCTCCGGGTTTCAGCACCTCGCCGAGCAACGCGAGGAGACGCTTCGCCTCGCCGGGCTCGTAGTTGCCGACGTTCGAGCCCATCAGCATCGCGAGCACCTTGCGCTCGGAGCGAATCTCGTGCGATTCCAACACGTCGAAGTAGTCGCCGGCATACGCGCGAACCGACAGCGCCGGATAGGTTTCGACCAACGCCATCGAGGAGGCGGTTATCGCCTCAGTCGAGATATCGATCGGGCTGTAACAGAGCGTCGGTTGAACCCGCAGCGCCTCGCCGATCAGGCGACGCGTCTTGATCGCGCTCCCGCTGCCGAGCTCGAGAAAGTCGAGCGGCGCGTCGAGCACGCGGACGATCTGCCATCCCCACTGCGACAGAATTTCCGTCTCTGCGCGCGTGAGATAGTATTCGGGGAGGCGCGTGATCGCATCGAAGAGCGCCGATCCGACGTCGTCGTAAAAATATTTCGAGGCTAACCGCTTCGGTTTCGAACGGAGCCCGCTTGCGACGTCCTGCGCAAACGACGGCACGCCGCGCGACGGCGGCACCGTTATGAGTTCGAAGCGGTCTGAGACCGCGGTACGGATCGTCAACTCTCAGCCCTCATGCCCACGTGAGTATACCTATAAACCGGATGGGACGCAAAGGTTGCGATCCTAGGGCTCGAGAGGCTTCGCCTTCAGGCGCGAGTTACGGAAGCCGTAGACCGCATAGACAATCATCCCGATGAGAAACCAAACGACGTAACGTTTTAGAGTGGTGTTCTCTAAGGCGGTGACCAGCAGGAGGCACGACGCGGCGCCAGCGATTGAAAAAAGCGGCAAAAGGGGCGCCCTGAAAGGACGCGGAGCCTTCGGATTCACGATGCGAAGGACGAGAACGCCTGCGCATACGATTGCAAAGGCTACCAGCGTGCCGATGTTCACCAACTGCAGGAGTACGGTCAGTGGAAAGGTGGCTGCGAAAACCGCCACGATCAGGCCGGTGATCATCGTCATGCGCGCGGGCGTGCGGAAGACCTGATGGATTTTAGCGACGCCCGGCGGCAGCATGCGATCCCGTGCCATGACGTAAAAGATTCGCACTTGCCCGAGCAGCGAGGTGAGCATGACGGTTGCGTTGCCGGCCAGTCCGCCGAATGCGACGATCCAGTACAGCGTGTGGCTCTTAGTCACCGAGCCGACCGCGTCGAGCATCGCCGCCCCGTCGGACAGCCGGGTGTAATGCATGACCCCGACGGTGCACAGCGTGAGGCCGACGTAGAGTAGTCCGCCGAGCGTCAGCGCGAGGATGATGCCGATCGGCACGTCCCGTTCGGGCCGCTTCGCCTCCTCCGATGCCACCGTGACCGTGTCGAAGCCGATGTATGCAAAAAAGACGAGCGCGGTGCTCGCCAGCACGCCGTGATAGCCGAACGGCGCGAACGGCTGCAGATTCGACGGATGGATCGCGTGCGCGACCGCGACGATGAAGACGAGCATCGCCACGATCTGCAGCACGACGAGCGCGCCGTTGACGCCCGCGGATTCCCGAATGCCGCAGGCAACGAGCAGCGTGATCCCAACTGTGACGATGCATGCGAAGAGATCGATCTGCGGGTGCGCCCCGTGGAGATTTGCCGTTTGCGCCCACGCGGGAAAGACGATCCCGATGTTGGCCAGCATGTGTTGGAAGTAGTCGGAGAGCGACGACGCTGTCGGCGCGAGCGAGAGCCCATATTCCAAGATCAGGTCCCAGCCGATGACCCACGCGACGAGCTCGCCGAGCGTCGCGTACGCATACGTGTACGCGCTTCCGGCAACGGGCACCATCGACGCGAACTCGGCGTAGCACAACGCGACGCAGAGGCTGACCACGCCCGATAGCACGTAAGCCGCGATCACGGCGGGACCGGCCGCGTGCGCGCCCGCGCCGAGCGTCGGAAAGATTCCGCCCAGCATCGTGCCCAGCCCGATCGCGGTCAGGGCCGGCCAGCCCAACACTCGCCGCAGCCTCGGCCCGGACGTTGCGGGGAGCGTCCACGCAAGCGGCTGGCGGGCGAGGAGTTGTCTTAGGACACTACGCCAGCGCAATCGCTCAGGATTTCGCGCAGAGCTCGCGCAGCGCCAGCTCCGCCGCCGGATTGGGCTGCGCGCCGATGGGGCGAACGTACATCGCAAAATAGCTGGTGCCGTGAGTCGTCGTCATCACCATGTCCACGCTTTCGTCGCCGCCCTTCGCGGACGAGCCTCGCGCTTGGACGTACGCCGCAGGCTGGTTTCCGCAGATCTGGATCGTGCGGCGGCTTTGAATCTGTACGTCCTTCAGCGAGCCCTGCGTCTGCGCGTTCGAAAAGACCTCGTTCGTCGCGAGCGGCTTCGGCGATTTGAAGAGCATGAGCATCTCTCGATCGCTGGACGGCGGGCGCCAGAACTGCATGAAGCCCATGATTCCCGGTGACGACTGCCAGCCCGGCGGCGGCTGAAACTTCAATCCCTCGGCCGGGCTCGCCGTGAAGCTGCATCCCATTGGCGCGAGCGCGCCGATACAACAGATCGCCGCGATCCTCGATTTGAAGAATCTCATTTGCTCGCTTCCTTTCGCTGGTCCTTACTCTTGTCATCCTCATAGGAGACGATGCGCGCCCACCGATCGTAGATGAGCGCGATGTACTCGCGCGTCTCTGGATACGGCGGCACGCCGTGATACCGTTGCACCGCCAGCGGCCCGGCGTTGTACGCGGCGAGCGCCGCCGCGTACGAGTCGTCGTAGCGCGTGCGATAGTCGACGACGTAGCTTCCCAGTAGGCCTGCGGCGCCGGCGATCGCATCCAGCGGATCGTACGGATTCACGCCGACGTCGGCAGCCGTATCGGGCATGAACTGCGCGATTCCGATCGCCCCCGCCGACGAGACCGCCTGCGCGTCATACGCCGACTCCTGCAAAAGCGTCGCGCCGAGAAACTCCGGCGGTAAGGATTGCGCACGCGCCGCGCGCACCGTCGCGTCGGCGAAGAGCAGCGCGGCGCTTTGGAGGATGCGCGGATTCGTGCGCAGGATCGCCCGCGCGATCGCTAGCTCGGGCCGATCGACGGGAGCGCCGTCACGAATTAGAACGGCGCCCTTGAGCGCATGCACGTCGGGGGGCGAGGGCCAGCTTAACACCATGTTAAGGGCACGATTGAGTCGCGGCGGTGCTACATGACGACCGCCGGCGTGGTATATGCTAGAAGCGGAGCAACCGCATAAGGATATGACGATTACCGCAAACGAGATCACATGATTCTGCGTCGCGCCGTCTAGGGAGATCCGCATGCTCTTCGTCGTCGCATTCGTTACCACGCTGGTTGTCGGCGATTTCGCCTCGACGTTCTTCTATCACGTTCCACAGCATCTTTGGTTCACGCTCCATCTGCGCACGCACCACGACCGGCGCCGTTCCTACTTCGACCACGCCGTGCTCTCGAGCGATCCGGCGGTCTTGCTGGACGGACTCCTCGGGGCGCTCCCCTACCTCGCCGTCGCCGCGCTCATGGCGCACCTCTCGCTGCCGGGCGCCCTCGCGGGCCTCGGCGCCGGCCAGCTGCACGTCTGGTGGCGACACACCACTGACCTCGGCTGGCGCACCCCGGGATCGCTTTGCCGCACCCTCCGGCCGCTCGGAATCGTGCTCCCCGAGGACCACGACGGCCATCACCGAAACCCCGATATCGAGTTTGGCGACATTTTCCGTTTTTATGACGCCCCGGCTCGGGCGCTTCTGGCCAGACTTGCCCCGTCGAGCCGGCGGGCGCGCAATGCCGGTCGGCGCTCCGGAAAGGAGGCGCCGGTCAGAGCCTAGTCGGGAGAGTGCATGACCAAACGGGCGCTTCTGTTGATCTCCGATACGGGCGGCGGCCATCGCAGCGCTGCGAACGCCATCGCGGCCGCGCTCGACGAAATCGTCACCCCGTTCACGTTCGAGCATCGTATCGAAGACGTCGCAGCCCACTGCGCCTTCCCGCTCACGCAGCTCGGCCTCGGATATAGCATGGCGCTGCGCTATGCTCCGCCGGTCTACGGCGCGCTGTACTACGCCACCAACGGTCGCCGGCGCTATCGCGCGCTCGTGCGGTTCTGCGAGCCGCTCTATCGCGAGCGGCTGCGCGACCTGTTCATCGGCTATCAGCCCGACGTCATCGTCTCGGTGCATCCGCTGCTCAACCACGCCGCGCAGCGCGCGCGCGACGACGCGCACATGCAACACGTGCCGATAGTCACGGTCATCACCGATCTCGGCAAGGTTCACGAGTCGTGGCTCGTCGCCGATGCCGATGCAGTCGTCGTCCCCGCGCGCGAGGTTTATCAACGCGCGCTCTCGCGCGGCGTTCCGCCGACGCGAGTTCATCTGCTCGGCCATCCGATCCATCCGCAGTTTGACGATGTTACCGGCAGCAAAACCGCTCTGCGCCACCAACTAAACCTTCCCGTGGATGCCTCCATCGTTATGCTGATGGCCGGCGGCGAAGGCGGCGGCAAACTTCTTTCGACGTCGCTCGCGCTCGCGCGCGCTCGCCTCGGCGTCGAGCTCGTCGTCGTCTGCGGGCGCAACGAGCATCTGGAGCAAAAGCTCCGCGAGCTTGCCCGCGACGCTCCCGACTCCGATGCACGTCCTAGGCTTTACCAACAAGATCCCCGAGTATTTCCGCGCGGTCGATCTGCTCGTAACGAAGGCCGGTCCCGGCACGCTCGCCGAGGCGAACGCCGCGCAGCTGCCCGTCGTCGTCTACGACTACGTACCCGGACAGGAACGCGGCAACGTGGATTTCGTGCGCCACAACGGCTTGGGGGTCATCGCGTTGCGGAGCTCCGCCGCTGTGATATCTGCGGTGCGAATGCTGATCCGCACGCCCGAACGACTGGCAATGATTCGTCACAATCAAGAGATCGTCGCGCCGCGCCACAGCTCGCGCCGCATCGCCGCGCTCATCAGTCAGATGACGCAGAGCGGCCGCATCGAAACCGCCGCCGCAGTTTAAGCCTATCCCCTTGTCATCCTGAGCGGAGCGAGCGCAGCGAGCGAAGTCGAAGGACGGGCTGGTTAGTCGCACTGAGCGACGGCGCTTTGCGCCGGAGTCGAAGTGCGACCAATGCATCGACTATTGCCGACGAGCTAGCCGAGCATACGACGAAATAGTTTGTGTTTCGTCCTTCGACTCGCTGCGCTCGCTCAGAACTACGATGCTAACCCGTCCTTCGACTCCGCGCCTCCGGCGCTCCGCTCAGGATGACACTAGGGGCGTTACTGCGCCGTAGTTCCGTTCCAAATTGTGCCGCCCGGCAGGATCTCGGGTGCGCGCGGCTTCTGGTTGAAATCGAAATCCTTGCGCAGATCGCCGAGGATCGACACGTTCTCGCGCACGTTCGGACGGAGGTCGGGGCGTCCGTCGGTCTTGGGATCGATGCGCCGGCCGCCGAGAAAATCGTCTTCGATGAATTTGACGTAGGCATCGTGGCTGAGCGTCTGGTGGTCGATGAAGCCGCGGCGCGCGTACGGGCTGATCACGATGCCGGGAACGCGCAGGCCGTAGCCGTTTTGATCGACCCGCGGCGGGACGACGTGATCGTAGAAGCCGCCCCAATCGTCCCAGCTCAAGAAGATCGCGGTGCTATTCCAGTCCGGGCCGCGCATGAGCGCGTCGATCAGCCCCGTCACGTAAGCTTGGCCGCGGCTGACGAGCGCCGGCGGGTGCTCGCTGTACGGCGCCGCGGGCGCGATCCAGACGACGTTGGGCAGCGTGCCGTTCTGCGCCGCGACGTAGAAGTCGCGCAGGTCGCGAACGTTGCCGAGCTCGCCGTTCTTCTTGACGGTGTCGAAGTACGGGAGGACGTTCCAGATCCCGGGCGTGTGCGCGCCCTGCGCCACGGGCGGGCACGCGTCGAGATTGGTCGCGCAATCGGGCTCGGTGCCGGCCATCACGTAGTATGCCCAGCTGACGTGATGCGCGTGAAGAAGGTACGTAAGATCCGTCCAGGCATAGTCGGGGCGGCCCGGTCCGTGGAATCGCGCGTTACGCGCGTCGAAGTCGGCCGGGTAATCCGGAAACTGCAGCTCGTTCGTGCAGCTCATTCGATCGCCCGGTTGGCGACAAAATGCCGACCATTCGGAAACCATATAGAGATGCTGCGGCAAGCTCCAGGAAGCGTTGGGCTCGAAGAGGCGGTCCTGAAGCACGAAATCGCGCGCGTATCTCCAGTAGTTTGGAATTTCTCCCGCGTCGTGATAGCCCATCACCTCGGTGCCGCCCGCGCAGTTGGGCGCGTTCGGATCGCGGCAGCGGCCCCGTGCGCGCTGCGCGAACTTGATGAAGCCGTCCATCTTTCCGCCGTCGATGTCGACGATCGCCGCGCGCTCGTTGTGAGGTCCGCCGCGATTGCGATCGGCCGAATCGTGATAAGGCCGAACGCACGTTCCCTGCCGCGGGTCGGGCACGCAAGCCGTCGGCACTCCGTTGGACATCGGTATGCCGTCCGCGCCGGGATACGTCCCGAAGTAGGAATCGAACGATCGATTCTCTTGCATGATGATTACGACGTGGCGAATCTTATGGATCGGGTCGACGGGTTGGGGCCGCGGCGTCGCGGCCAACACCACCGCCGCGGCGAGCAGCGTTAACTTATACCGCAACCGCATCACCCGATAAGCCGCCGCGCAGCGCCATCGTCGCGGCGCCCACCTGCCCGGCATCGTTGCCGAGTGACGCGATGACGATCTGCGTCGTGCCGCGCGGAATCATCGTCGTCAACTCGTCGGCTATCGGCCGCACCGCATCGAGCATGAAGTCGGCCGCCGTCGAAACGCCGCCGCCGAGCGCGATCATCTCGGGATTGACAAATGCGATGATGTTCGCCAATCCGATTCCCAGGTCGTTGATGAAGTTCTTCCACGCCGCCAGCGCGTGACCGTCGCCGGCTTGCGCGGCGCGGCGAATTTTCTTCGAGCTCAGCTTGTCGCGCGGCACGTCGAGCAGAGGACTGCGCGGGAAGGACGGCGCGACCGCGAACGCGTGCCGGATCAATCCCGTCCCGGAAGCCTGCGCTTCAAAGCAGCCGATCTTGCCGCACGCGCACACGAAGCCGTCGGTGGGTCGGATTTGGTGGTGGCCGATCTCGCCCGCGCCCCAGCGATTGCCCAACAACAGCTCGCCGCGTGCGACGATGCCTCCCCCGATTCCGGTCCCGAGCGTCAAGAGCACGAAGTCCTTCGTGAGCTTGCCGGCGCCGAACGTATGCTCGCCCAGCGTCGCGCATCGCGCGTCGTTCGCGACGTAGACCGGCACCGGGAACTTCGCCCGCAGCGTTTCACCGAGCGGCACGTCCTTCCAGCCGAAGTTCGGGCTGTAGAGCACGGCGCCCGAAGCCGCGTCGATGTTGCCCGGTGAGCCGATGCCGATTCCTGCGACATTCCCGGCATCTCCCAGCGCGGCTCCGATCGTCGTTTCGAGTGCGGCAATAACCGACTCGAATCGAAGGTCGTCCAAGTCCTCCTCATGCTGATGACGGATCGCTCCGTCCTCCGTAACGACCGAGGCGGTCACGTGCGAACCACCGAGATCGACGCCGATAGCCGTTCGCATGGCCGCTATCTTTTGCTCTCAGCAGAGGCGGTACCCGCAAGGCACGGGAAACGAAGACAAGGTATGGATACGATCGACCTTACTACTCTGAGAAACTATTCGCGCCGGACCGGGCAGCAGACGCATCCCGAACTGCTGGATGCTCGCCCGCTGGAGCACGTCAACAAGATCGAGATCGACGAAGAGCACATCACGATTCAGTACGACGAGAAGACGACGCGGTATTACAACGCCAACGAGATCGCTCACCGCGAATGGGTCTACAAATATAACGACGACCCAATCTTCGTCGCCGCGGTGGCCCGCGTCATCGAGCTCGCGCGCGAGCACCTCAAGGACATGCCCGAGAACGTCGCCTGCCCGCCGGGCTGCGCCGAATGCTGCAGCGGCTACGAGCCGTTCGTCAGCCGAGCCGACGTGCAGCGCATCGCGGACCATCTCGGACTCGCGTACGAGCAAGTGATGCAGGACTACGTCGTCGAGCGGCCGTCCGCCGACGGCTATCACGTCGGCTGGCTGCGCAAGGTCAGCGACGACGTCGCCGATCGCTGCGTCTTCCTGATGGGCCCACGCAGCGGGCGGCACTACTGCGGAATCTATTCCGCGCGTCCGAACGACTGCCGCGACTTCTCGCCGATCGGCTGTGAGGACGTCGACACGTCCCTGCCGCGCAAGTCGAGCTTCAAGATCGGACCGGCGTTCCAGCCGAAGCGGCGCGGCCGCCGGAGGAACGGCCGGCGCTGACTCTTCCGCGCAAATAACGTGCAAGAATGGGATCGCGAGTCTGCGCTATGCTGCGGGGATGCAACGCCGACAACTGCTTTCAAGCGCCGCGGCGCTCGCCGGCGCGGTTGGTCTGCCCGCCGCGGCGAGGGCTTCCGCGCCCGACAGCGCGGCGGTTCCTGACCGCGGAAAACCGCTTCAAGCCCCGGCCAAGGGCTATATCAAGGTCGCCTTCGTCATCGGGCCGCAGCTCGTGGCGATCGACCTGATCGGTCCGTTCACCGTGTTCGGCTCGGCCGACGGCTTCACCGATCGCAGCCAAGGCTTCGACGTCTACTCCGTCTCGGCGAGCACCCAGCCGTACGATATCGGCGACTTGTTCGTCGGAGCAAAGTATACGTTCGACGACGCGCCTAAGCCGAACGTGATCGTCGTGCCGCAGCAACAGCATCTTCCCGAAACGATCGACTACATTCGCCGCAGCGCACCCGAGGCGGACGTGGTGATGTCCGTCTGCACCGGCGCCTTTCTCGTGGCCGAAGCCGGGCTGTTCGACGGCGGTCGAGCGACGACGCACCACGGCGGTTACGATCGTTTCGCTCAAAGATTTCCCAAGGTCGTGCTGGTTCGCGGCCCGCGGTACGTCGAGGATCCGAACGTCTCGTCCTCCGGCGGTGAGTCGTGCGGCATCGACCTCTCTTTGCGCGTGGTGGAACGTTACTACGGCCGGAAGATCGCCGACGCGGTGGCGTACAGCATGGAATACCGCCGCACGCCGCGGCCCACCGGCCCCGACGATGTCTAAAGAAGTCTTCCCGGCCGGCTACTTCACCGGCGAAACGACGTCGCTGATCTCCGGCGGCGTCATCCTGTCCGAAGTTCGGCATACCTTGCCGAAGGCGGTGCAGCCGCATCGGCACGAGGCCGCATATTTCAGTCTGCTGCTCGAAGGGACGTACGAGGAACGGGGCTCCGACTTCAACTTCGTCTACGAACCCTACACTTTGGTCTTTCACGACGCCGGAACGCTGCACGAAGACAACATCGGCCCCGGCGGCTGCCGCTTCTTCTCCGTAGCCTTGCTCGACGAATGGAGTCGGGTCATCGGCGAGCTTGGCGGCGCTCGATCGCACGTCTTCGAGTTGGACGGCGGCGATCCGGTCTGGATCGTTCTGCGGCTCTACCGCGAGTATTGCGCGCGCGACGCACAAGCCGAATCGGCCGTCGAAGATCTCGTCTACCAGCTCTGCGCCCACGTCGCGCGCGGCGAGGACGAGACGGTCGAACCCGAGTGGCTTGCGGTTATCGACGCGACGGTGCACGAGCGGTTTCGAGAACCGGTCAATCTCACCGAAATCGCCGCGCGCGCGGGCGTGCATGCCGCGCACCTGTGCCGATCGTTTCGGCGTTTTCGCGGCCACACGATCTCCGATGCCGTGCTCGGCATGCGCATGATGCACGTCTGCCGCCGCCTGATCGAAAGCAAGGATCCGCTGAGCACGATTGCCTTAGAGGCCGGCTTCACCGATCAGAGCCACATGAGCCGAGTCTTCAAGCGCGTCACCGGGCGTTCGCCCGGCGCGCATCGCCGCCAAGAACGCGCAAACCCAATACAAGACGGGAAAGCCGCCGCTCGCGTACGCTAGAGGCATGAAGCCAACTCTCTACGTCGCGCTCGCGCTCGCAACCATCTTCGCGCTCAGCCCCAAAGCCGGCCCGGCGGGCGTCCCGCACCACTACAGCATTCGCTTTGCCGCCGAGGTCGACGGCAGATCTTTCGAGTGCGGCGCCACCTACAACGACTTGGGCACGACGCGCGCCGCCATCACTCCGGAGTTCCTGCGGCTCTACGTCTCCGACGTCAGGCTGATCGAGAGCAACGGCGGCGAGCTGCCGCTGACGCTCGATCAAGACGGCGTGTGGCAACAGCGCGACGTCGCATTCCTGAGCTTCGAAGGCGCGCACGCGGAGTGCGCCAGCGGATCGCCGCAGGAGCGCAGAGTCGTCAGCGGCACCGCGCCGAGCGGTAACGTCGTCGGCGTGCGCTTCACCGTTGGGGTGCCGCAATCGCTCGACCACGGCGATGCGACCATCGCGTCGTCGCCGCTGAATCTGTCGGACATGTTCTGGAGCTGGCAAGACGGATACAAGTTCTTTCGTTTCGACGGACGCGTATCGGGCAAGGCTGGAACCACGAGGGCGTTCGTCTTTCATCTCGGCAGCACGGGCTGCACGCAACGCGCCGATTCGACGCGCTGCGCGCATTCGAACGAAGCCTCGATCCGGCTGCGCTTCAACCCGTCCCAGACGATCGTGCTGGACGTCGGCAAACTTCTTGCGGGCGTCGACCTCGAGCGCGGACAGGGCTGCATGATGATGGCCGGCGAGGCCTGTGCGCCCGAGCTCCGCTCGTTGGGCGTCTCCGGTAGCGAGCAGACCGTCTTCGCCGTCAGATGAACCCCGCGCGTCGCGCGGTGCTGTGTCTCGCACTCGCGACGGTCGCCGGCTCGAGCGCGTGCAGCGCCCCGGCGCAGACGGAATACGTCTGGAAGCTGCCGCCGTGGGCGGCGCCGCCGCTCGTGCCGCGCGACAACCCGATGACGCAAGCCAAGGTCGATCTCGGCCACTATCTCTTCTACGATCACAAGCTCTCCGGAAATCAGACGTTCTCGTGCGCGAGCTGCCACATGCAGCGGTTCGCCTTCGCCGATCCCCGCACGACGGCGATCGGAAGCACGGGAATGCATCACCCGCGCCGCACCCCGACGCTCACGAACGTGGGTTACCTGACGATCTTGACGTGGGCCAACCCGCTGCAGCGAAAGCTCGAGAAACAGATGCTCGTGCCGATGTTCGGCGAGCACCCGGTCGAGCTCGGGCTCTCTGGAAAAGAAAAGATATTGATCGCGCGCCTGGCTGGCGATCCGCGCTATCCTCCGATGTTTGGCGCGGCGTTCCCAAACGACCCGAACCCAATTTCGCTCGGGAACGTAACGAAGGCCATCGCGTCCTTCGAACGCACGATGACCTCGTTCGACTCGCCGTACGACCGGTACCGCTACGGTCACGAGCCCAATGCGATCGATGCGTCGGCGAAGCGCGGCGAGGCGCTCTTCTTCAGCGAACGGCTCGACTGTTTCCATTGCCACGGCGGCATCGGCTTCGCCGACAGCATGGCCGACGCGCGGACGCGCCTCTTTCAGCACTCGTTTCATAACACGGGCCTCTACAACGTCCACGGGACCGGCAACTATCCGCCGAACAACATGGGCGTCTACGAGATCACGCGATTCGTGAAAGACATCGGCGCGTTCAAGGCGCCGACGCTGCGCAACGTCGCGGTCCGCGCCCCGTACATGCACGACGGCTCGGTGCGCGATCTCGACGCCGTGCTCGACCACTACGCGGCCGGCGGCAGGACGATCTCGTCGGGACCCTACGCCGGCGTCGGTCGCCTCAATCCGCACAAGGATCTCGTGATTCACGGCTTCACTCTGACCAAGCGCGAACGCGTCGATCTCATCGCCTTTTTGCGGTCGCTCACGGACGAATCGTTCTTGACGAACCCGGCTCTGGCCGAGCCGCGCTGAGCAAATCCAAACAAGGTTCCTTAACCTCGTAGGCGTATCGGCACGGCGAAGGAGGCGCTTATGCCGTCACGCCGGTTTCTCGCAACTCTGCTTCTTGGCGCGCTCGCGCTGAGCGGATCTCCGCTTCCGTCGCGCGCGCAGCAGACCGTCTCGCCCGAGCTCTACGCGGGCCTGCGCTGGCGATTCATCGGCCCGATGCGCGGCGGGCGGACCGTCGCGCTGCAAGGCGTCGCGAACGAACGCAACGTGTTCTACATCGCGGCGGTCAACGGCGGCATTTGGAAGACCGAGGACGCGGGCCGCACGTGGGTTCCGATCTTCGATCGCGAGCCGACCGGCTCGATCGGCGCGCTCGCGGTTGCGCCGAGCGATCCTCGCGTCGTCTACGCGGGCAGCGGCGAGGGCTTGCAACGCCCGGACCTGTCGGTCGGCGACGGCGTTTATAAGTCCGTCGACGGCGGCGCGACGTGGACGCACCTCGGCTTGCGCGACGGACAGCAGATCGGATCGATGGCGGTCGATCCCCGCGATCCAAACCGGCTCTTCGTCGCGGTGCTCGGCCATCCGTACGGCCCCAACGCGGAGCGCGGCATCTACCGGTCGCTCGACGGCGGCGCCAGCTTCCAGCGCGTGCTCTTCGAAAACGAAAACGCCGGCGGCTTCGACGTCGTCGTGGATCCGCACGATCGCAACACCGTCTACGCGACGATCTGGGCGGCGCGCCAGGCGCCGTGGGAGATCGGCGCGTCGTTCGAGACTCCGGGCAGCGGCATCTTCAAATCTACCGATGGCGGCACGACCTGGGCGCAGTTGCACGACGGCTTGCCGCCGCGCATCGGCCGCGCCGAAGTCGCCGTCGCACCCAGCAACGCCAACGTCGTCTACGCGTATGCCGACGTCGAAGCAAAGGGCGACGACGAGGGCGCGCTCTACCGCAGCGACGACGCGGGCGCGCATTTCACGCGCGTGAACAACGCCGCCGAGATCGCGCAGCGCGGCGACGATCTCGTTTCGCTCGCCGTCGATCCCCACGATCCCAACACCGTCTATCTTACCAACACGTCGACGTATCGCTCGACCGACGGCGGCAAAACCCTGATCGCGATCAAGGGCGCTCCCGGCGGCGACGACTACCACACGGTCTGGATCAATCCCAACGATTCGCGGATCGTCGCACTGGCGAGCGATCAAGGCGCGACGATCTCCGTCGACGGCGGCAGAACCTGGAGCTCCTGGTACAACCAGCCGACGGCGCAGATGTTCCACGCAAACGCCGATGAGCGTTTCCCCTATTGGGTCTGCGGCGGCCAGCAGGAGAGCGGATCGGCGTGCGTGAGCAGTCGCGGGAGTTGGGGCGAGGTCACCGAGCGCGACTGGCATACGGTGGGCGCGCAAGAGTACGGCTACGTCGTTCCCGATCCGCTGCACCCCGGCATCTTCTTTGGCGGCAAGGTCGAGAAGTTCGTCGAGCGCACCGGCCAGGCGCAAGAAGTTTCACCGCTCGCGCTGCCTTCGAAACGCTATCGCACCGTTCGCACGGAACCGCTCGCGTTCGATCACTTCGATCACCGCCGGCTCTACTTTGGATCGAACGTCGTCTTCACGACCGATGACGGCGGGCAGAGCTGGCGTTCGATCAGTCCCGACCTGACGCGACCGCATCCCGGCGTTCCTGCGGTGTTGGGATCCTTCGAAAGCGACGACTCGGCCGGCGGCGCGCATCGCGGCGTCGTCTACGCGCTCGCGCCGTCGTACGTGCATGCGGGGACGATCTGGGCGGGAACCGATGACGGTCTGCTCTGGATCACCCGCGATGCCGGCCGAAACTGGAAGAACATCACACCCGCGGCGCTGACGCCGTGGAGCAAGGTCGCGCAGATCGATGCGTCGCGCTTCGACGATCAGACCGCCTTCGTCGCCGTGAATCGATTTCGCCTCGACGACCTGCGGCCGTACGTCTACGTGACGCACGACGGCGGCGCGCGCTGGGAGCTCGCGGTCAGCGGCTTGCCTAACGGTTCCGTGAATGCCGTGCGTCAAGATCCCGTCGAGCCTCGGCTGCTGTACGCGGCGACGGAGAGCGGCGTCTACGTTTCGTTCGATGGTGGAAATCGCTGGCAGTCGCTGCAGCTTTCGCTTCCGCACACATCGGTCCGCGATCTCATCGTGCACGGCAACGACCTCGTCGTTGCGACGCATGGGCGCGGGTTTTGGATCCTCGACGACGTCGAGCCACTGCGAGAGCTGGCGAATCCTGTCACCCTGAGCGGAGTCGAAGGGCAGGGTGACAAGGCGCATCTCTTCACTCCTGCGCTGGCGTATCGCGTGCGGCGAAGCACGAATAGCGACACGCCGTTGCCGCCCGAGGAGCCATCGGGTGAAAATCCGCCCGACGACGCGATCGTCGATTACGCGCTCGCCTCGCCGGCGCAACGCGTCGTCTTATCGATCGTGGATGCCGCGGGACGGCCCGTGCGGCGTTTTGCGAGCGACGACGCGGCTCCGTCGCCGATTCCGAATCTCGACAAACCGGCGTACTGGGAACGGCCTTTCGTGCGGCCTTCGACCGGCGCGGGGATGCATCGGTTCGTGTGGGATCTGCGCGATCCGGCGCCGCGCTCGCTCCAGCAGGATCTCCCGATCTCGGCCGTCGTGCACGACACGCCGCGCGTTCCCGAGGGGCCGCTGGTCGTGCCCGGACGTTATACCGTTCGGCTCGAGGTCGATGGGCGCGTTTTGGTACGCCCCCTTCGGGTCGCGATGGATCCGCGCGTCTCGATCTCGCAGGGTCAACTCGAGCGGCAATATCTGTTGGCGCATCAAATCGTCGAGATCCTCGACCGAAGTTACGACGAGGCGACCGCCGCGAAACGCGCCGGCAGGGCGCAGGCCGCGGCGGCGTTCGAGGCGATCAACAACGCGGCCGCACAGCTCCTGGACACGGTCGATGGCGCCGACGCTCCGCCGACGCGTCAGGCCGTCGATGGGGTACAAACGCTCCAGGGGCGAGAATCCGCCGTCCAGAAACGCTCGATCCCGAAAGGAGCTTCGCAATGAAATTTCTTAGCCTGTTGCTCGCATCACTCGTTTTCATAACGGTCGCGCAGATCTCGGCAGCCGCGGCCACTTCAACTTTGACCATTAATTTGGACGAGCAGAATAAGTCCGGCGAAAGCGGTACCGCAACGTTGACGCAGATGGGCGCCGACTTAAAGGTCGTCGTCGCGGTCAAAGGCACGCCGGCGGGGACGCCGCAGCCGATGCACATTCACTCTGGCACGTGCAGCGATCTCGGCGGCGTCGTTTACCCGCTGACGAACGTCGTCGGCGGCAGTTCGACCACCACCGTCAAGGGCGTTACGATCGATCAGCTGCTGGCGAAACCGTACGCGATCAACGTGCACTTGAGCGCGGCCGATCTCGGCAAGTACGTCGCGTGCGGTAACCTCAAGGCGAGCAGCGCGATGTAGCTTCGCTAGCTCGCGATCAACTCGGCATAGCGAGCGGGGTCGATGTTGCCGCCGCTGACGATTGCGCCGACGCGCTTCCCCGCGATGCCGGGGATCCGGTCGTGCAAGAGGGCGGCGAGCGCGGCGGCCCCGCTCGGCTCGATCACCATCTTCATTCGCTCGAACGCGAAACGCATCGCGTCGCGTAACTCTTCGTCGCTCACGGTCACGACCGCGCGCGCGTGTTCGCGCGCGATGGCGAACGTCAGCTCGCCCGGCGACGTGGTCTGCAGGCCGTCGGCGATCGTTTGCGGCACCGCGATCGACACCGGCTCGCCCTTTGCGAGCGACTGTGCGAAATCGTCGCCCGCCTGCGGCTCGACGCCGTAGATCGCGATCGACGGATCCAATCCGTGCGCGGCAATTGCCGTGCCGCCCATCAATCCGCCGCCGCCGAGCGGCACGACGATCGCGTCGAGCGTTCCGACCTCTTCCAGCAGCTCGAGCGCGGCCGTACCCGCCCCGGCGACGATGTTCGCGTCGTCGAACGGCGGCACGAGCGTCGCGTTGCGCTCGTCCGCGAGCGCCTGGGCGATCTCCTCGCGGTGCGAGCGCTCGCGTTCGTAGTGAACGACTTCCGCTCCGTACTCGCGCGTCGCGGCGAGCTTGACCGCGGGCGCGTCGGTCGGCATCACGATCGTGGCGGGGACGCCGAGCAGCTTCGCCGCCAGCGCGACGCCCTGGGCGTGATTTCCGCTCGAGAATGCGACGACGCCGCGGCGCCGATCCTCCGCGGGCAGCGTCGCTAGGAAATTATACGCGCCGCGGAACTTGAACGCGCCGATGCGCTGAAGGTTCTCGCACTTCACGAAGACCTGCGCGCCGCAGCGCGCGTTCAGGCTGCGGGAGCGCGCGACCGGCGTTCGATGCGCGACCCCGGCCAGACGCTCCGCCGCCGCGCGAACGTCTGCAAAAGAGACCGCTTTGGTCTGCAAGTTTACTGGATGGCTGCCTGGGCCATGTGGAAGTCCCAGTTGACGACTTTTCCATTCTCGTCGAAGCGCATGCGCTCGACGTAGTCGTGTTTCTGGAACTTCACGTTGAAGCAGTGCCAGCCGGGATCGCAGTTCGTGGTCGTCTCTTTGATCGAGAGCAGCTTGCCTTGACCGTTGAGCTCGTCCGACCATTCGGCAACCTTGACCCGCGTGATCGCAACGCCTTTGGCGATGTCGTCTTGAACCGGTTTCAGATCGTTGCCGATCACGGCCCGCGTGATGCGCTCGGCCTCTCGCTCGTTGCGATTCTGGAAAGAGCAGCCTGCGAGCGCGGCGACGGCGCCGATGAAGAGCAGCGTTCGCGCGATCGTCACGACGCCAGCGCCTCCTCGATCGTCTGCGCGGGAAAGGGCGCGAACGTCAACTGCGGATTCCACTCTTGCCCGAGCCGCAGGCTCCACTCGCTCTCGAAGAGCGCGACCGCGCGACCCTCCCAATCCTCGACGAGCTTCGCGTTGGTGGGCAAGTGGGCGTGAGCGATGTGCTCGCGCTCGCCCTCGACGTGCCGCGCCAGCGTGTAGGGCAGCGTGAATGAACTGCGTCTTGACGTTGTACTCTGCTTCGAGCCGATACTGCGCTACCTCGAACTGGAGCTCGCCGACCACACCGAGGATTGGTTCGGTTCGCGGCGTGCCCCAAGGGTAGAAAACTTGCACTGCCCCCTCCTCGCGCAACTGCGCGACTCCTTTTCCAAACGACTTGTAGCCCGATACGTCCGTACTACGCACGGCTGCAAAATGTTCCGGGGCGAAGGCCGGAATCGGCGGGAACGTAACGCGCTTGCCCTCGTAGAGCGTGTCGCCGATGGCGAAGGCGCCGGGATTCGCGAGGCCCACGACGTCGCCCGCGTAGGCGACGTCCAACGACTCGCGGTCGTCGGCGAACAGCCGCATTGCGCGCGACAGGCGTACGGCCGCGCCGGTGCGCGCGTTGCTGTACGCTCATGTCACGCGCGAACTCGCCGGAACAGACGCGCACGAACGCGACGCGATCGCGATGACGCGGATCCATGTTCGCCTGAATCTTGAAGACGAATCCGGTGAACTCGGCAGACGCGGGATCGATGCCGCCGCGGCGCGCCGGAGACGGAGCCATCTCGACGAACTCGTCGAGAAAGAGCTGCACGCCGAAGTTGGTCACCGCGCTACCGAAGAAGACCGGCGTAATCTCGCCGCTCAGCATCGCGGCGCGGTCGAACCGCTCGCCGGCGCCGTCGAGCAGCTCGATGCCATCGCGAAACTGCCGGTAGACGTGATCGCTTACCAGCGTGCGCAACTGCGGATCGCCGGCATCCGTAAGGGTAACCGAGGCTCGCGTCGCGCCGTGCGCTGCACGCTCGAAGCGATGCACGCAGCGCGTGCCGCGGTCGTAGACGCCTCTGAAATCCTCACCGCTTCCGAGCGGCCAGTTCATCGGAAACGCGCCGATGCCGAGCACGCTCTCGAGTTCGTCGAGCAGCTCGAGCGGATCACGGCTCGGCCGGTCGAGTTTGTTCATGAACGTGAAGAGCGGAATGCCGCGCTCGCGACAGATCGCGAAGAGCTTTTTCGTCTGCGGCTCGACGCCCTTGGCGGCATCGATCAACATGACCGCGCTGTCGGCCGCCATCAACGTGCGATACGTGTCCTCGCCGAAGTCTTGGTGCCCCGGCGTATCTAGCAAGTTCAGCGTGTATCCACGATATGGAAACTGGAGCACCGTCGACGTAATCGAGATGCCCCGCTCGCGCTCGAGCGCCATCCAATCGCTCGTTGCCTGACGCTGGCGTTTGCGCGCGGAGACCTGTCCCGCGACGTGAATGGCGCCGCCGTAGAGCAGCAGCTTCTCGGTAAGCGTCGTCTTCCCGGCGTCCGGATGTGAGATGATCGCAAATGTGCGCCGCGTGCGCACGTGCTCCGCAATGGTCATGTTCGCTTTCAATGTCGTGCCGGCTCGTAAACCCGTAACTGCGATCCGGTCGGCGCCTCGCGAATCAGCGCGAGTAAATCTGCCGCGCGGTAAAACCGCACGCGGGGTGGGATCCGAAGGCGATCGGCTCCTCGCCGCACGTAGGCTTCGTCACCGGCGATGGTGATCGTGCAATCACCATACACCAACGTCGCCGGCGGCACAACCTGCACCGCGTTGGGCGGCAGGTGCGCGCGAACGTAAGCTGGCGAACCGGCCGATTCCGACGTTTGCCGCAAGCACTCTGGGAGGGCCGAGAGCGCCCACGGCGCGTCGCCCCGCAGCGCCGGCACCGGACCCGGCCCGACGGCGCTCGCCGCGCCGGCCTTCGCCGGCACGCGCGCGTAGACTGCGGCAATCTTGATGCGGATCAGATCGCGATTCACCCACGCGGTCACCAACACGGCCGTCCCGATCACGATGACCGTCGACAGCAACAAGTACCGAAGCATCGCGTTAGGAAACCCCTAGGGGTTGATCGTCATCCTGGCAGCGCCGATCGAGGAGTCGGCCATACCGTAATAGACGTCGTATACGCGCTCGCCGAGATCCGTGCGCGGATCGATGCCGGTCGGAAAGACGACGTTATCGACGACGCCGTGCCGCTCGCGCCGGGACTCCGGCGCCAGCACCGGTTTCGGCGATCGATAGAGCACGCGATCGGGACGCTCCAGATCGTGAATGACGATGCCGGCGCTGTAACGCAGAAACGGTTTGTGAGGGCCGTCGGGGATCACGTCGACGCCGTGAAACACCGACATCCACGCGGCGTCCCCGTTCAACGCGATTCGCACGGGCGGCGTACCCGCGCCGATTTTGATCGATCCCCACCGCGCATCCGGAGAGAGCACTCGAACGCTCTCGCAAACGTTGCGGAGTTTGCGGCGATCCTTCAACGCGGGAGCGAGCGGAACGTACGCGATTCGAATCGATTCGCGGTCCTCGAAAGGCATGCGCTCGATCATCGGGACGGCCGCGCGCCCGTCGAGGCTCGAGAGATGCAACATCGGACGATGGTAGAACGCTAAGCAGCGCCGCCCTCCGGGCGCGATCACGGGCTCGGGGAAGAACGCGGCGTCCTTGTCGTCGCCGACTATGATACCCGTTCCGGCAAAGTTCACCGGGCCCAGCCGCTCCCACTCGTACGCGTCCTTCGAAATGGCCAGCGCGATGCGCGGGCCGTCCGGACCGACGGCCGTATAGGCCATCACGTACGCCTCGAGCACCGGCACGTACGTCACCCGAGGATCTTCGCAGCCGTACCCCGACGTTTGCCGAATCTCGTACGGCATCTCCGGTTGCAGCGCGAAGTTCAACCGGTCGACTTCGAAGCCGCTATCCGTGACGCGCGTGCGAACGATTCGGACGCGCGAGATGTTTCCTTTGGCGACGCAGCGCGGATAGAGCAACAACTCCGATCCGGGAGCGCGCGTCGCGGCCGGGATTTAGGATGCCGCCGGTCTCGGTGGGATCGCCATCGGGCTCCAGCACCAGCCCGAGGCGGTCCGCGCCCACGTCGAGCTGCTCGATCGCTTCGCTGGTTCGCGGTTGTTTGCGTGGAGAGATCACGTCAATAAATACGCTATTTACGGCAGGAACGTCGCGGCGACGGACTCATTGCTGGGGGTAACGACCTCCACGCGCACGCCGCGCCGGTAGACGCTGTTGGGGACGATCCAGAGCGTGAACGAGCGATATGCCGATGAGGGCTCGCCGCCGTCGGCCGGCGCCTGTTCGAAGGCGACGACGCGCACGCGCTGCGGGTTAGCGCGGATCGATTCGATGATCTGTTTGTAGCCGGTGCGGTCGTGCGGACCCATCAGGAGCACGACGCCGAACTCACCCTTGAAGTGCACGGGAGCGTGAATGCCAAGCTTGCCCAGGCTGACCTCATCGCGTACTATTAGGATTTGGTTCCCTCCAAGAACGGTGGTTGTGCCCGTTGCAAGCGTCTTTACGCGAACCTCGCGACATCCGACCAGCAAGATGACAAGCCCTAGGACAACACCCGCCAGGGCCGACCAGCGCCTCACGGCCGTCCGCTTCGCCCGTCCCAACCGGCTGCCTCCCCGATATAGAAAATTTTCATCTTCAATTGTCGTTGCCGTTCCCCGTCTAGCGACGGTACGCTGAGAGCCGGATGAAGCCGCTGCTGCGTTTGGCGCTGGCCGCCGATCTCGTCGCCTTGATGACGGTCGTACTAGGAAGCTGGACGCGCATCAACGGCGCCGGGCTCACGTGCCCCGACTGGCCGCTCTGCCACGGACGTCTGCTCCCGTCGCTGAGCGATGGGACGCTCTGGGAGTGGACGCATCGCCTGCTTGCGTCTGCCGTCGCGCCGCTCGTCATCGCGCTCGTCGCGGTTGCGTGGAGCAAACGGAAGCAATCGCCGTTCATCGGCCCGACGCTCGGCGTCATCGTCGTCTTGTTCGTCGCCCAAGTCTTTCTCGGCGCCGAAACCGTGCGTCTAGCAAACTCGCCAATCTCGGTCGTGATGCACTGGGGTACGGCGATGGCGCTGATCGCGTCGCTCTCCGCGATGGCAGTCTTTGCCGCCGCCGGTCCGACGGGCGACGCGGCGCACGCAACGACGCGCGCGTCGTGGGTGCAAACCATCGCGGTCGGCCTGACCGCAATCGTCGCCTTCGCAACGATGTGCGTCGGCGCGTACGTAAGTTCGAGCGGCGCCGGCCTCGCCTGTCTCTCGATTCCAGGCTGCGCCGGAAACGTCGTCGTCTACACACCCTTGCAAGAAGTCCAAATGCTCCATCGCATCGCGGCGGCGGCGACGCTGATGTGCGCGGCTGCGGCGCTCGCGCTCGTGTGGGCATACGTGGCGTCGTCGCGCTTGCGTGCGGCCGTAGCGCTCGGAGTCGCGCTCGTCTCGGTTCAGGTGCTGCTGGGTTTGCTCAACGTCGCGCTGCGGCTGCCGACGGATCTCCGCGAGGCCCACGCGGTCAACGCCGCGCTGGTCTTTCTGGCGTTCTTCGTCGCAACGATATTCGCCGTGCTCGACGCCGTGCCGCTGCGAAGCATGCGCGGCGCGGCGCAAGGCGGCTCGCCGCGATGAGAGCCCTCTCGCTCGCCGCAGATTATTACGCGCTCTCGAAGCCGCGCATCATCGCGTTGCTGCTCGTCACGACGGCGGCGGCGATGGTGATGGCCGCGCGCGGCGTACCCCCGCCCACGCTGCTCTTCTGGACGCTGCTCGCCGGAGCGCTGGCGGCCGCGTCGGCGGGCGCGTTGAACTGCGTCTGGGACGCCGACATCGACAGCGTAATGAAGCGCACGCAGTCACGCCCGATTCCCGCCGGCCGAATCTCGCGCCGCGACGCCACGATCTACGCGCTCGCGGCGGGCGGCGTGTCGTTCGCGATCTTTTACGTCTTGGTCCATCCCCTCGCGGCGTGGCTCTCGCTCGCGGGCAACGTCTACTACGTAGGCGTCTACACGATGTGGCTCAAGCGCATCACGCCGCTCAACATCGTCGTGGGCGGCGCGGCGGGGTCGGTGCCGCCGCTCGTCGGGTGGGCCGCGGTAACGCACACGATCGGAACGCCCGCGCTCGGCCTCTTCGCGTTGATCTTCCTCTGGACGCCGCCGCACTTCTGGTCGCTCGCGCTGATGACCGAAACCGAGTACGCTAAGGCGAAGATTCCGATGCTTCCAAACGTCTACGGACCGGAACGCACGAAACGCGAGATCGTTTACTATAGCCTGCTCCTGGTCGCGGCGTCGCTCGTGCTGTATCCGCTGCACGTGATGGGCGCGTTCTACTTCGGAGCCGCCGCCGTTCTGGGCGGCATCTTCGTGCTCGACGCGGTGCGAACGTGGCGCGAGCGCAGCGGCACGCTCGCCGCGCGCAATCTCTTTCGCTATTCGCTTCTCTACCTCGCGCTCATGTGCGCGGTGATGGTAGTCGACCGCATCGTCTCGTGAACCGTTTGCTGTGGACGCTCGCGCTCGGCGTCTTCGCCGGCGCGTTGGACCTCAGCGTGCTCTCACCGGCACTCCCGGCGCTCGGGCGCGAGTTCGGCGTGCAAACGAGCGATCTCGCGTGGGTGTTCACGATCTATCTGCTGGTCACCGTGCTCTCGATTGCGATCGCCAGCACGCTGGCGGACCGCTACGGACGGCGCCCGATCTACTTGGCGTGTATCGCCCTCTTCGCCGTGGGCAGCGTCGTCGCGATCACGGCGCCGTCGTACGCGATTCTCTTGGTCGCCCGCGCTATTCAAGCACTAGGTGCCGGCGGAATCTTCCCGGTCGCGACGGCGACGATCGGCGACGTGGTGCCGCCGAACCGGCGCGGCGCGGCGTTGGGGATGGTCGCCGCAACGTGGGGACTCGCGGCCGTCATCGGGCCGAGTTTGGGCGGACTGATCACGCATTACATTTCGTGGCGCTGGATCTTCGCCGCGAACGTCCCATTGGCGGCGGTCGTTTTCATTTTCGCACTCAAAGAACTTCCGCTCGAGCCGGCCCGCCGCCGTCCGCGGCTCGACGTCGTCGGCCTTCTCTTGCTCTGCGCGGGACTGCTCGCGCTGACGGACGGATTGATTGGGATGCGGCTCGGCATCGGCGCGCTGGGGATCGCGACGCTGGTGGGATTCGTGTTCTGGGAGCGCAACGTCGCCGCCCCGATCGTTCCGCTCGACCTGCTGCGCGCGCCCCAGCTGATCAAGACCTACTCGCTCGAGATTTTGATCGGCGTGTTGGAAGGCTCGCTCTTCTTCATTCCGACCGTCTTGGTCGGCGCGCAAGGGCTTTCGTACGCCGCGGCGGGCTTCGTCGCGGCGCTCGGCGCCGCCACGTTCGTGATCGTCATTCCCGCCGCGGGGCGCGCACTCGACCGCATCGGCAGCCGCGACGTGCTCTTGGTGGGGACGGCGCTGACCGAGCTCGGCCTGGCGACGTTTGCGCTCGGGTTTCAATCGCTCGCGCTCGCGCTGCTCGCGATGATCGTCGCGGGTGCGGGATTCGGCGCGCTGCTGGGCGCGCCGACGCGTTACATCGTGGCGAACGAAACGCCGGAACGAGCGCGTGCGACGGCCGTCGGTCTCTTGAGTCAAGCGCTGATCGTGGGACAGATTCTCGGAAGCTCGCTCGCCGGCGGATTCTTCGGCATGGCACACAGCGAGATCGCAGGATACCGGTACGCGTACCTCTTGTTCAGCGCCGTCGCGTTCGGCGCCATGCTCTTGGCTGCGACGCTGAAACCGTTGCGCGAGGAGCGCACGCGTCCGATCGAAGAGGCAGCCGTCGGGGCGCTCTAGGTCGAAGGTCACGGCATGCCGACGCATGCCGTCGAGAATCAGCCTCCGCCGCTCGAGAACTACAACCTCTTTACATCTGACCGAGCGCTCGGCGATGCCATTTCGTTCCAGGCGCCGGACGCGACGACCGAAGAGCTCGTTAACCTCGGCGAGTTAGCCGGGCGCCCCGATACGATCGCGCTCGGTTTCGACGCGAACGAGCATCCGCCGGAGCTGCGCACGCACGATCGCTTCGGCAACCGCATCGACGAAGTGCGCTTCCATCCCGCGTGGCACGAGCTGCTTCGACTCGCGACTCGAGCCGGGCTTCACGGAACGGCATGGCAAGATCGCGCGGCGCATCCGCATTTGCGCCGCGCCGCGAGGTTCTACGTTTGGGGACAGGTCGAATCCGGACACGGCTGTCCGATCTCGATGACGTACGCCGCGGTGCCGGCATTGCGCGGACAAGCCGAGCTAGCGGACGTGTGGCTTGCACCGCTCGCTACGCCGGAGTACGATCCGCGGCTGATTCCGATCGCACAGAAATCCTCGGCGCTCTGCGGCATGGGCATGACCGAGAAGCAAGGCGGTTCCGACGTGCGCGCGAACCGCACGCGCGCGGTGCCGGCCGGACGCTCCGGGGCAGGCTGCGAGTATCTGCTGACCGGGCATAAGTGGTTCTGCAGCGCGCCGATGAACGACGCATTTTTGGTGCTGGCGCAGGCCGCGTCAGGATTGTCTTGTTTCTTGGTTCCGCGCGTGCTCCCCGACGGAACGCGTAATCCCTTTGCGATCGCGCGCCTGAAGAACAAGCTCGGCAATCGCAGCAACGCGTCCGCCGAAGTCGAGTTCGATGGGACGCACGGCTGGCTGATCGGCGAAGAGGGCGAGGGGCTCGCGCGAATCGTCGAGATGGTCAACTTCACGCGGCTCGATTGCGCGACCGGCTCCGCCGCCTTGATGCGCGCGGCGCTCGCACAGGCCATTCACCACGCGACGTATCGGCGCACCTTCGGCGCCGCATTGATCGATCACGCGCTGATGCAGAACGTCCTAGCGGATCTCGCACTCGAATCGGAAGGCGCCGCGGCGCTCTGCATGCGCATCGCGCGCGCGATCGACGAATCGTCGCAGAACGCGCAGCCAGCGGCACTCAAGCGCATCGGCACCGCGCTCGCGAAATACTACATTTGCAAGCGGGCGCCCAGCGTCGTCGGCGAGGCGCTCGAATGCCTCGGTGGAAACGGCTACGTCGAGGAATCGATCCTGCCGCGCCTCTACCGCGAGGCGCCGTTGAACTCCATCTGGGAGGGACCGGGTAACATCAATGCATTGGACGTGCTTCGAATTCTCTCCAAGCAGCCGACGGCATTCGCTGCGTGGCGCGACGAAATCGCGCCGGCGCTCGGCGAACCGCGCATCGCCGCCGAGTTGGAGCACCTCGAACGCGACCTGCGCGACGCCTCCGAAGATCAGGCGCGCCGATTGAGCGAACGAATGGCGCTGCTCTGGCAGGCGGCGTTGCTCGTTCAATACGCGCCTGCCGAGGTTTCGGACGCATTTGTCGCGAGCCGAATCGACGGCGACTGGGGGCGCTCGCTGGGGACTTTGCCGCGCACGGTCGCGCTGCGCGCAATCATCGACCGCGCCTCCCCGATTAGTGTCATCCTGAGCGGAGGCGCGAAGCGCCGCAGTCGAAGGACGGGCGCGCGAAAGGCTCCTGAGCGAGCGAAGCGAGTCGAAGGGGCCGGAGTCGGATGACGAAGCCACTCCGCAACCGCCTCGATCCGCAGACGGGCTCGTTAGCTCGGCGACCGTGGATGCAAAAGGAGCGCGCAATCGTTTGGCGCGGACTCACCGGGCGCTTCGCGCTCGCGATCGAGCCGTTGCTCGGGATGTTGTTCATGGGCTTGCTGACGTGGGGCATCGTCTATCGCGCGCAGCACGTGCCGTCGGATGCGACGCTGATCAAGATCGCGTGGATCTTCGCGGTCGGAGCGATAGTGTTTGCGGGCTACTTCGTCGCCGTGCTCGTCGCGCCGATGGTGGCGTACCTGCAGACGTTCAAGCCGATCCACATTCTCGACGGCTACGTGCGCTATCGCGAGCCCGACGAGAATTCGCAGCCCAACGCGTGCGGTTACGCGGCGGTCCTGTTTCCGGATCGCACGGTCGCCGGCGAATGGGAATGGCTCGGCAAGAAGCGGTTACCGAATACGACGATCCCGGCGCTGGTCGAGTTCTCGGCCTATGCGGGCATTCACAAGATCGACGGGAAGCCGACGGGATTGCTCCCCGACGACGAGCTGCCGCTGCTCGCCATCGGCATCGCGACGCGCCACGGCCGCCGGGCCGACTTGTGAGGCTCGCACCCAGCGGCGGGCGCGGGTCGCTTAAGGCGCAGCCGAGCCGCTCGCCGACTTCAGCTGCGAGACGCGCCTGCCGTCGACGTACGTGTCGATCCTCTCAGCCCTGCTACGCTGTAGTAGCCAGGCACCGTCGCTGTCGATCCAGGTATCGCTGAAGGACGAAAGAGTCTCGACGGCTCGCCTTTTCCCACCAGCAATCGTTTCCGTACCTTCCAGAGATTTGCGATCAACAATTATACGTTTTCCGCTCATGCGGACCGATAGGACCGTCGTAATCTCAAAACCGCCTTTTGGGCGTGAATCTATTCTGCGGAGCATTTGCCGCGCATTTTCGTCGCGTCCTCGTATGCTGGTGCCGATGAAGTCTGGGGCAAGATAGGCCGTCACAGCCAAGTCGCTGTGCGCGCTGAGCGCGGCCATCAAGCGATTGTATTCTTCCTGCATCGATACGATGAGGGCGCACTCGTGGGTGATTGCTTCACCCGCGTCCTTCAACGGTTTTGAGATCAGCGTCAGTGGCAACTGCACGGCACTAAACGTGCGAACGTATCTTTCTGCAACGCACATGCAAAACGTCGAACCGTTTCGCGCCAGGCCTGTATCGCTCGCAATCGCCTTGCTGCATTGTGAGGTGTAGGCGGCAGCCCAACGCGCCTTGGCGTCCTTCTCCGCCTGACCCGAACAAGCGCAGGTCAGCGCGAGCGCCGCAAGCGCCAGAATTTCAAGCGCTGCGAGTGCCGCGGATGATGGCGCCATGCGCTTCACGTCCATCGTTCGTTTCTTCGTCACCCTTCGACAAGCTCAGGGTGACGCCGTTGGCCCGTCCTTCGACTCCGCTCCCTGCGGTCGCTCCGCTCAGGATGACACTGAGGGGCCATCCTTCGCCGCGCGATGCGAGCGCCCGAGCTATTTCAATTGGACGCGCATCGTCGTGTTCGCGGGCCAGTGGTGGCCGTAACCGGATTCGAGGACAACCGACGCGCCGATCGCGAAGATCGCCAGCAGACCGATTATGACGATGCGATAGAGCGCGGACGGCATGCCGCGGCTCTCCGGAACTTTACTAAAATCGAGATACTCGTCGTCGCGAACGATCATGGCCTTAAGTCCCCTTCGGCACGAAGCCGACGACGTTGAGCCCAGCCAGGAGCGCCAGGATGGCGCCGAAGCCGAGCAAGAGCAGCATCAGCTTGAAGACCTGGTTCTCGACTCCGGTGGCGTTCCAATCTTTGTAGAGCGCATAAAACGCGACGACCGCGACGACGATCCCCGCGATCACCGCGCCTAGCCTTTCAATCATCGCTGCGTTCACGTTCGCTCCTTAGATCAAATAAAATATCGAGAATAGCACTACCCAGATCACGTCGACGAAGTGCCAGTAGAGCGTACCGGCCGTGATTCCGAAAAACTTTCCGCGCGTGTAGACGCCGGCGGCCGACTGCAGGACCAGCACCGTGAGATAACACACGCCGAAGAACACGTGCATCCCGTGCATACCGGTCAGCGTGAAGAACGAAGCGCCGAAGATCCCGCTTCCCCACCACGTCACGTGCTCGCCGAAGATGAGATGATTGTATTCGTAGGCCTGTCCGCCGAGGAAACCCGCGCCGAGCACGATCGTCGCCAGCAGAAACCACATGTAGCGCATGAACTTGCCGTGCTTGAAGTTTTCGAGGGCGTAGTGCATCGTCGCGCCCGAACCGAAAAGCACGACGGAGTTCCACGCGGCAAAGGCGACGTCGAGCCGCTGAATGCCCGGAGGCGGCCAACCCTGCCCGCTGTTTCGCAGGTAGAGATACGCGAAGATGAAGGATGCGAAGAGCACGCAGTCGCTGACCAGGAAGAGCAAGAAGCCCTGCAGGCGCAGCTCGCGGGTTTCGATGTAGAGCTGATCGATCTGCCCGTGCGCGTCGCGCGCCACCGCGACCGACATCAATGCGCTCCCGCCGCCACCGGAGGCGGCGAATCGGTGAGCTCTTCGTCGAGTCCCTTGTACGGCAGCGGCTGGCTGAAGTCGTAAGGAAGGCCGTAGACCGTCGGAATGTGCTTGAAGTTATAGTAGTGCGGGGGCGAGGGGATCTGCCACTCGAGCGTGCGCGCTCCCCACGGATTCGGACCCGACCGCTTCCCGTTGCGGATGCTCCAGATCACGTTGACGAAGAACAGCAGGATCGATAAGGTCATCAGGTACGACGCGAACGACTCGAAGCGATTCCAGAACAGGAACTGCGGATCGTAGGTCGCGACCTCGCGCGGCATGCCCTGCATGCCGATCCAGTGCATCGGAAGAAACGTGCCGTTGAAGCCGATGAAGAATAGCCAGAAGTGAATCTTTCCGAGCGTTTCGTTCATCAGGCGGCCCGACATCTTCGGGAACCAGTAGTAGATGCCGGCGAAGACTCCCATCAGGCTCCCGCCGATGAGAACGTAGTGGAGGTGAGCTACGATAAAGTACGTCCCGTGCACGTGGAGATCGAACGGAATGGCGGCCAAGAAGATCCCGGTGATTCCGCCGATCGTAAAGAGCCCGACGAAGCCGATTGCGAACAGCATCGCGGTCGAGTAGTGAATCTTCCCGCGAAACAGCGTCGCGGTCCACGAGAATATCTTGATCCCGGTCGGAACGCCGATGACGTAGGTGAGGATCATGAACGGCAGCTGCAAGAACGGCGCGAGCCCCGACGTGAACATGTGGTGGGCCCAGACCATAAAGCCCAGCAACGCGATCGCCATGGATGAGAACGCGATCAGCTTGTAGCCGAAGATCGGCTTGCGCGCGAAGGTCGGCAGCACCTCGGAGATGATCCCGAACGCCGGCAAGATCATGATGTAGACGGCCGGATGCGAGTAGAACCAGAACATGTGCTGCCACATCACCGGGCTGCCGCCCTTGGTCGGGTCGAAGAACGGCACGCCGAACTGGCGCTCGATGAAGAGCGCAGCGAGCGCGGCCGCCAGCGCGGTCGTGGCGATCATCAACAACGGTGCGGTCGCGAACTGTCCCCATACGAAGAGCGGCATGCGGGTGAACGTCATGCCGGGCGCGCGCATCTTCAGGATGGTGACGAGGAAGTTCAGCCCCGTCATCGTCGAGCTCACCCCGACCAGGAAGATCGCGGCGCACCACATCGACGTTCCGGCCGCACCCTGCAGCGACACCGGCGGATACTCCATCCAGCCCGCCGTCGGCGCGCCCATGAGGAACGACGAAAAGAGCATGAGTCCGGAGACCGGAAAAATCCAGTAGCTGATCATATTCAGCCACGGGAACGCGACGTCGCGCGCGCCGATCTGCAGCGGAAAGACGAGATTGCCGAAGCCGCCGGTCAGCATCGGAATGATGACGAGCCAAACCATTGCGCTGCCGTGGACGCTGTAGATTTCGTTGTACGTACCCGGCGCGACGAACCCGCCGTTCGGATTGAGAAGCTGCGTGCGGATCGCCTCGGCCAGCAAGCCCGACAGCATGAAGAAGACGAACGCCGTGATCAGGTATTGAATGCCGATGATCTTGTGATCGAGCGAGAAGACGTATCGCCGGACGAACCCCTGTGGCTCCGGATGAATGTGATCGGCGATCCCGCCTGCATGTACCGCTGCTACTGCCATACTTCTTTCGATTGTGTCATTTCAGTGAATCGAGATACGCGACCAAGCTCGCGATGTCTTGTGCGGTCAGACCGTTCGCGCTCGCGTTCGGCATCGTTCCCAGGCTGCCCGTATACCCGTTCTGCAGGATCGCCGCGACGTTCTGCGGCGTGGCCGGCTGATCGTTGACCAAGTTCGGATGCGCGGGGTCGTGGAGCACGCCCTTGAGGCCCGGACCGACGAGTTTCGCATCGAACGGCGCGATCTTGTGACAGGCCGAGCACTTCTGCGCGAAGAGCTGCTGGCCGGCAAACGCGTTGCCGCCTTGCAAAGAGATCGCCTGGCCGCCCGCGGCCGGCAGAGCGTTGCTTGCCTGCGCGTTCTTCTGCTGCTCGGCCTTGTACCACTTATCGAACGACGCCTTGTTCTCGATCACCAGGACCTGCTTGTCCATCTCGCTGTGGAGCACGCCGCAGAACTGCGTGCAGATGATCGGGTAGCGGCCGACGAGCTGCGGCGTGAACTTGATCGTCGTGACGAGTCCCGGAACGGTGTCGTTCTTGAGTCGCATCGCCGGAACCCAGAAGCCGTGAATCACATCCGCCGAGGTCAAATTGAGGGTCACCGGAACGCCGAGCGGCAGGTGCATCTCGTTGTTCACTTCGCCGTTGATCTGCGGATAGCGGAACGAGAAGTAGAACTGATGGCCGATCGCTTCGACTACGACGCCGTTTTCGGGCTCCAAGAGGATCTCGTACCAGATGCGCACGCTCACGATCGACAGCAAGATGACGAAGAGCAGCGGAATCAGGGTCCACCAGAACTCGAGCTTGTTGCTGTCGTGGATCTGTGCGCCGATGGCGTCGGGCGG
Source organism: Vulcanimicrobiota bacterium (assembly GCA_963759245.1). Taxonomy (GTDB): domain Bacteria; phylum Vulcanimicrobiota; class Vulcanimicrobiia; order Vulcanimicrobiales; family Vulcanimicrobiaceae; genus Cybelea. The sequence goes on from CAVWYN010000003.1 coordinate 2,477,930, forward strand.
GTCGGTCGCTCGCGCGCGATACGCGATTGCGAAATAGACTAGGTAACCGGCGACGAAGATGTAGAGCGCGCTTCCCGCCGCCGCCATGAAGCGGAAGAGGGTGTCGACCTGCTTCGCCGTGACGATCGCCTCGGGCAGGTAACGCTCGAGCGGGAACTCGTACCAAAAGACGATCGAGGCCACGGCCAAAGCGGCCAAGACCGCGGTCGCCACCCAAAAAGCGCGATCGGGCCGGACGGGCTGCGCTCTGTTCTCAACCAAAAGAAAGCTCTCTCCCCAGACTTACTATAGAGGCCAAATACGGCGCGCGCACCGACTAAACGGGCTGTTAAGAGACTCTGTCGGCGGACCCTGCAAACTCGCGTACCAGCCAGTCGACGTTCGTAATCGCAGTGCCGACTACGACCGCGTCGGCTCCGGCATCGAGCGCGGCCCGCACGTCGGAGGGCGAGCGAACGCCGCCCTCACACACCTTGAAACCGGCGAGCGGCGCGAGCTCGCGGACGAGATCGAGCGCCGGCAAGGCGCGCCCTTTGGTTTGCGGGGTGTAGCCGCACAGCGTCGTGGCGACGGCGTCGGCTCCGGCTCTCAACGCGGCCGCGCCTTCGGCGGCCGTCGCGCAATCGGCCAGCGCGAGGCGTCCGGCCAAATGAATCGTTTCGATCAGGTCCTCGAGCGTTTCGTCGCCGGGCCGGCGCCGCGCCGTCGCGTCGAACGCGACGATGTCCGCTGCCGCGCCGATCACGTCGCGCGCGTCGGCGCGCGTCGGCGTGATGTAGGGTTCGAAGCCGGGATACTCGCGCTTGATGAGGCCGACGATCGGCAGCGCGACCCGCTCGCGCACCGCGCGTAAGTGCACGACACCCGCGATGCGGACGGCGACGGCTCCGCCGTCTTGGGCGGCTCGCGCCATCGCTGCGATGACGTGCGGATCGTCGAGCGCCGAGCCCGGCCATGCCTGCACCGACACGATGAGTCCGCCGCGCAACGCGTCGAGGAGGCTCATGCGCGCAGCTCCACCCGATCGGTTCCCAACTCGCGGTAGGCGAGCAGCAACGCGCCGAGCGCCGGTTCGTAGCGCGCATTGACGATCTCGGCATCGCCGAGCGTTGCGAGAATGCCGTCGCGAACGCGCGCGCGGAAATCGGCGTTCTCAAAGACGCCGCCCAAAAGCGCGACGCGAGCGACGCCGCACATGCGAGCCGCCCGCGCGGCGAGCGTCGCCAGGCGATCCCCGCCGTTATCGGCGATCGAGCGAAAACGCTCGAACCGCAACGCCTCCGGCGCAAAGGCGGCGATTCGATCGCGCGACAGCTCGTCGTGATAGAACGCGCGCCCGATCGCGCGCAGCGTCGGCATTCCGAAGAACTCGCAGGCGGCGCGCATCTCATTCGCGATCGACGCGTCGCCGTCGTCCTCGGCGCGCATCAGCGCCGCGAGAGCGTCGGACGCGATGCGAAAGGCGCTGCCCTCGTCGCCGAAGAGAAAGCCCCAGCCGCCCAACGTGAGCCCCGCGCCGCCGCGGTCGCGCGTGTAGACGACGGAGCCGGTGCCGGCGATCACGACGACGCCCGGCCGGCCCGCCAGCGCGCCGGCGTGAGCGATCGGCGCGTCGTGCATCAAAATGAATCGCTCCGACGGCAGGTGCGGCGTCTGCCCGAACACGCGTCCGTTGTAGCCGCTCACCCCCGCGACGATCGCGTCGAAGCGCTGCCCCTCGGGGAGCTTCGCGTTGCGCAGTGCGTTCGCGAGCGCGTCGCGCAGCGCATCGTGCAGCCGCGAGGATTCCGGACCCTCGCCGATTTCGTCGGACGGTCCGCTCGCGCCGCGTCCGAGAATGCGCCCGTCTTCGTCGCCGATGACGGCGACCGTCGAGCTTTGGCCTCCGTCGATGCCGGCGACGAGTTGCGTCACCCTGCCCGCTCCAACAGCTCACGCGCGAAACGCGCGGCCGCCGATTCCCGCGCGGCACGATCGGGGAGCGACGAAACCTCGCCGATCCACTCGCGGTGATGGTAAAGCTCGTGGCCGGCGGCGAGCGCTACGAACGTTTCGAGCTCGCGTCGCGAGAGCTTCGCGGCCACCTTTGCGTTGACGCGAATTTCCGGCCCCGCGGGATCGTATTCGGAAAGCAGCTCGCAATCGCCCCAGTCGCCGAGCTCCGCGAAGCGAATCGCGATCCCGTACGAACGCGCGAGGTCGAGGGCCGCGCTCACAGCGGGACTCCGTCGCCGATCAGCGTCGAGCGCAGCTCTTTTGCGTCGACGTCACCCACGCGCACGCCGTGCCTGCACGCCAGCGCCGCCGCGGTTCCGGCAGCTTGACCGAGCGTCATTACGGTCGGCGTTAGCCGCGTCGAGGCGAGCGCCTCGTGCGTCGTCGAGATGCAGCGCCCGGCGACTAACAGCTGCTCGCGATTGATCGGCACTAGGCAACGATACGGAATCTCGTAACTCTCTCCCGGCGCGAGCCGCTGCGTCGTCGTTCCGCTGCCGCTGGGATTGTGCACGTCGATCGGATATGCGCTGCGCGCGACCCCGTCGTCGAAATGGCGCGCCTGCAAGACGTCGTCGCGCGTCAACGTATACCGTCCGACGATGCGCCGCGATTCCCGGATGCCGATCTGCGTCCCCGTCGCTGCGATGCGCGAGTTTTCGAAGCCGGGCACGCGCTGACGAAAGAACTCGAGCAGCTGCATCGCCTGGAGGCGCGCCTCGATCTCGGCGCGCGTGAGGTCGTCGGGATCGAGCGGATCCACGTCGACGACGCGCGTCATGTTGACCGTCACCTCGTCCGGGTACGGCGAGATGAAAAACGAGACCAGCTCGCGCGGCACGTCGACGAGTCCATCCTCGCGCGCTCGATTCCACAACTCATACAGGCCCGCGACTGCGGTGAGGGTCGAAGCGGAGAGCTCGGCCGCGGGAATCGACGTCCGCACCTCGTCGGGATGCTCGCGCAGATACGCAGCCAGCTTCTCGAGATCGACGTGGCTGAGCCGAAAGATCAGCGTCGCCGGCTGCACGCGACCGCGCTCGTCGCCCTGTTGCGTCGGTACGCCGGCGGAATCCGCGACCAAGGCGTCGGCCGTCGCGTCGATAACGACCGCCGCGCGATAATCCCGGAGGCCGCCGACCGTGGCAAACCGCGCGCCGGTGACGCTCGCGTCCTCGACGTGCGCGGAGAGGAAATACGCATGGAGCACGAGGTTGACGCCGGCTTCGCGCATCATCTCGAAGAGCAACGCCTTGTGAACTTCCGGGTCGAAGGGCGTGATCGTCGCGACGTAGTCGGACGAATCGTGGAGATGACCCAGCGAGGCGCCCTTGAGCACGAGCCGATCGACGATTTCTTGCGCGATGCCGCCGACGATTCGCTCTTGACTCGAGTGGAACGTCATCCACGGCCCGACCATCGCCGCCGTCGCGGTGCCGCCGAGAAATCCATAGCGTTCCACCAACAACGTTTTCGCGCCGTGACGCGCGGCCGCCACTGCAGCGGCACAACCGGCGTTACCTCCCCCGACCACGAGCACGTCGAGCTGCATGCGCCGCGATTCTCCCTCGCGCGGAGCAGGCCATTTTGGCGGCTTCCACAATAACCGCACATGCAGGTCCCTATCGCTGCGCAAGAGCGCAATTGGGCGATGGCAGCGCATTTGAGCGCGCTCGCGGCCATTGCAGGCCTACCCTTCGGTCACGTCCTCGGTCCGCTGATCGTCTACCTGGTCAAGGGACACGAATCCGAGTTCGTCGGCCAGCACGCTCGAGCGTCGCTCAACTACCAGATCACGGTCTCGATATTTGCGATCATCGGGATCCTCGTTTTCATCGGCATCGCCTTGGGCTTTGCGTTCAGCTCGTCGTCCAGGAGCGAGGAAACCGGATTTGCCGTAGGTTTCTTCGGTATCTGGATCGCCATAGCGATCGGGGCGCTGCTGTTGTTCTTGTTCTCGATCATCTTCATCATCATGGGAACCGTCGCCGCCAACGAAGGGCGCCCGTACACGTATCCGTTCGCAATCCGCTTTCTCCGCTAGAGATTAGATGAGGACAGCTACATGTTGATGCAACGCGTCAAACCGCTCGCGCGAATTCTTGCGGAGGGAAGCGACGAGACGCACGGACTCAAGCGCTCGCTGGGGCCCTGGGCGCTCACGGCGATGGGCATCGGCGCCATCATCGGCACCGGCATCTTCGTGCTCACCGGAGTCGCTTCGGCGACCCGCGCGGGCCCGTCGATAACGCTCTCCTTTGTCGTCGCAGGCATCGTTAGCGGACTCGCCGCGCTCTGCTACGCGGAAGTCTCGAGCAAGATCCCGATCTCAGGCAGCGCGTATACGTACACGTACGCGACGCTCGGAGAATTCCTGGCGTGGATCATCGGCTGGGACCTCGTCCTAGAGTATGCGCTCGGTGCCGCGACCGTCAGCATCGGCTGGTCGGGCTACTTCGTCAACATCTTGCACCAGACCGGACTTAGCTGGTTGAACATTCCCGCGGTTTGGGCCAATGGGCCGCATTGGGGCTTGCCAAATCAGGCCGGCGTATCCGGTTACGCGAATCTTCCCGCCGCGGGGATCATCCTCGTGATCACGGCGCTGTTGGCGCGCGGAACGCGGGAATCGGGCTCCGTCAACGCGGTGATCGTCGCGATCAAGCTGCTGATCGTGCTCTTCTTCATCGTGATCGGACTGGGCCACATTAACGGGGCGAACTACCACCTGCCGCCCGGCGGACCCGCCGGATTGGGTGGCTATTTCCCATTTGGTTGGACCGGCATGCTCGGCGGCGCGGCGTTCATCTTCTTCGCGTACATCGGGTTCGACGCGGTCTCTACGACCGCAGAGGAGGCTCGCAATCCCGGGAAAGACTTGCCGTTCGGCATCATCATGAGCCTCGTGATCTGCACCTTTCTCTACATCATCGTGGTAGCGATTCTGAACGGAGTCGTGCCGTTCTACAAGCTCAACGTAGCGTTTCCGGTCGCGTTCGCGATGAACTACGTCGGGCTGCAATGGGCCGGCGTGATCATTTCGCTCGGCGCGATAGCCGGACTGACGACCGTATTGCTGGTGATGATGTTCGGCCAGAGCCGCGTCTTCTACGCGATGTCCCGCGACGGCCTGATCCCACCGTCGTTCACACGCATCCATCCGACCTGGCGGACTCCGATCTTTTCAACGCTCTTCTTCGGCGTCTGCATCGCCGCCATCGCGGCGCTGACACCGATCAACATCGTCGGGTCGCTGGTGAATATGGGCACGCTGGTCGCGTTTGCGCTGGTCTCGATCGCGGTCCCGATATTACGGCGCCGTCACCCCGAGCTAGTGGGGCGTTTCCAATTGCCGTTCGGGCCGTACATCATTCCCATCCTTTCGGCCGTCACGGCACTGGGATTGGTCTACTATCTGCGGGTCGGTAACCCAGTGGTCTACGGTGTTCCCATCGTCTGGCTTTGGTTCTTGATCTGGATGGTCGTAGGGCTCGCGTTCTATTACTTGTACGGTCACCGGAAGAGCACCGTTGCGTTACAGGAGGCTGAAGGCTTAGCCGTTCGGCAACCGCCGGTAAACTAAGCTTCGCGAGTCCGCGATGTTCATGCAACGTGTCAAGCCGCTCGCGCGCATTCTAGCGGAAGGAGCCGACGAAGAGCACGGGCTCAAACGCTCGCTGAGCGGCTGGGCGCTCATGGCGATGGGCGTCGGCTGCATCATCGGCACCGGCATCTTCGTTCTGACGGGCGTCGGCTCGGCGACTCGAGCGGGCCCTGCGCTCACGATCTCGTTCGTCATCGCGGGAATCGTCGCCGGTCTCGCCGCGCTGTGTTACGCCGAGGTGTCGAGCAAGGTTCCGATCTCGGGAAGCGCTTACACGTACACGTACTCGACGCTCGGCGAGTTCTTCGCGTGGATCGTCGGATGGGCGCTCGTGCTCGAGTACGCGCTGGGCGCGGGAACGGTCAGCGTCGGATGGTCCGGTTACTTTACCTATATCCTGCACACGCTTCACATCTGGGAGATTCCGCAGACCTGGCAGCACAGCCATTGGGATCCGACGCCGGGCATTGCGAATCTGCCGGCCGCGGCGATCATCTTGCTGATGACGGCGCTGCTCGTCAAGGGAACGCGCGAGTCGGGAACGTTCAACGCGATTATCGTGACGATCAAGGTGGCGATCGTGCTGTTCTTTATCGCCATCGGCGTCGGCCACATCGATCCGGCGAACTATCATTTGCCGCCCGGGCCGGCGACGGGAGCCGGAGGATACTTCCCGTTTGGCTGGGGCGGCGTGCTCGGCGGCGCGGCCTTCATGTTCTTCGCCTACATCGGCTTCGACGCCGTATCGACGACGGCGGAAGAGGCACGGAACCCGGGCAAGGATCTGCCGTTTGGAATCATCGGGAGCTTGATCGTCTGCACGATCCTGTACATCGTCGTCGTCGTGATCCTCAACGGCATGGTGCCGTTCAACCGCCTTAACGTGGCCTATCCGGTTGCGTTCGCCGTCGATAGCGTGGGCTTAGCGTGGGCGGGCATCGTCATCTCGTTCGGCGCCATCGCCGGTCTCACCACGGTCCTGCTCGTTCAGATGTACGGCCAGACGCGCGTATTCTACGCGATGGCGCGCGACGGACTCATTCCGCCACTCTTCGTCCGGCTGCATCCGGCGTGGCGGACGCCGTGGATCTCACAGATCCTCTTCGGCATCCTAATCGCGGCCGCGGGTGCCTTTTTCCCGATCGGCGTTCTGACGTCGCTCTGCAACATGGGGACGTTCCTCGCATTCATACTGGTTGCTACCGCCGTGCCGTTGCTTAGAAACCGCCATCCGGAATTGCGAGGATCGTTCACTCTCCCGTTTGGTCCCTACGTGATCCCAACGCTCGCGGCCGTGAGCGCGCTGGCGATGATGTACTATCTTCGGATCGGCAATCCGGTGGCGTGGGGCTTCTTCCCGATCGCGTGGCTGGGCTTCATCCTATGGTTTGTCGCCGGTCTGATCTTCTATTTCTCGTACGGTCACAAAAAGAGCACCGTCGCGTTGCAGTCCGTGGAACGCTTTCCCGCTCAACAACCCCACGTCAACTAGCTAAGAGGAGAAATCCCCCATGTCGTACGTCCGCCGCACAGCGCGGCTTCCTATAACGCTGCTCGCACTACCGCTCGCCGCCGCGATCGTCGCGGGATGCCAGGGCGCTCTGCCGGGAGGAGTCAGCCGAGCTCCGGCCTCGGCCATCGCTCCCTCGGCGCTATCGCGCCAGGTGCGCCCGGGCGCGCCGCTTCCATCCTGGATGCGATTTCGCCCGATGGCCGGCACCGGCCGCGTGTACGTCAGCATGTTCAACTTTACGAACGTCAACGAATATGCCGCAAGCAATAAGAAGAACGCTCCACCGCTCTGCGCGATTCCCAATCAGCACTACGTCAACGGCATCGGCGTCGATCGTTCGCTCAACCTATGGGTCCCCAACGCAAACGCGAGCGGTCTGGGCTTCACGGCCGTTTTTGCCCCAAGCTGCGGTAAGCAGCTCTTTACGATCGCCGATAAGGACGGGCAGCCCGCCTCCGTTATCTTCGATCGCAATGGGAATGCGTACGTCGAAAACATCTACGGTCCGCCGAGCAACCTGCTGGCGGGCAACGTCGACGTGTACAGGGTCAAGACGCGGCACAAGGTCGCGGAATTGACATATAAGGATCCGCACACGTACATCTGGAGCGACGAGGCACTCGACGCCGGCGGCGACCTCTTCGTCATCTACTCGGACATCTACAACAAGGGTCACGTCATCGAGTTCCCCGGCGCGAAAGCTCCGGCCAAGAGCCTTCCGATTTCCGTCGGCTTCCCGGGCGGCCTCGCCTTCGACTCCGCCGGAAACCTCCTAGTCGGCAATCAGGATACGGCGGCCGTGTCGGTCTACGCGCCCCCGTTCACCGGATCGCCGAGCGCGACGTTCTCGTTGAAGGCCGCGTCGGTGCCCTGCAGGTTCAACGCGACGCGCAAGAATCTGTACTGCTCGGACTTCACCAATTCGTCGGTCGACGTGTACGGCTACGCCGCGGCGAATCCGGGTTCGACGAAATACCTGTACAGCTTCAATAACGGGATACCGCATAACGCGAACAACGCCGGCATCGCGTTAGCGCCGGCGCCTCCGAACTAATAGCGACGCCGTCTACGGTTCGCGCCGGACGACGAGCAGCGCAACTCGATCGTCCGGCGCGCATCCCTCCGTCTCTTCCAGGGCGAGCGCGACGCCCTGCTCGGTGCTCGTGAGGCCTTCGAACGCCGCGATTCGCGCCGCGCGCAACAGATAGAGCGCGGGCAGCGCCCGCCCGACGTCGCCGAACTGCGTGGCGCGCTCTACCGCGTCGCGCACGCGCGTCTCGACCTGCTCCGCGGTCGTGCGGATCAGCGTAGGATCGCGCAGGGCCAGCCGCACGACGCCGTGCTCGTCGACCACGCGCACGCCGCGGCCGCACCGATACGCGCACAGCGCGCTCGTGAGCTCGATGTGTTCGAGCTCGCCCGGATCGCATTCCAGCGATAGCGCCGCCGCCGCGCGCTGCTCCGCTTCGCTCGACGCGACTGCGGCCGCCGACTCCGCCAACGCCGTCGCTCCGGACGCCGTCGCGCGCACGCGGTTCCGTTGCGTGTCGATCTCGATCTCGACCTCCACTCGCTCGGGCGCCGCGCCGGCGGCGATGACGCGATCGGCGGCCTCGCGCCGAATCCGCGCGATCTCCTGCGGCGTCGGGGCGAACATCGTGCGCTCGACGACGTCGCGCACGAGCGCGAGCGCCACTCCGATCGGCGCGATCACCTCGGCGTTGCGCGCGATGCGATGCGGCAGATGCATCGCCACCGCGACGGCAGGCACGAGCGCTCCCGCGCCGCCGCCGCCCCCGACGATCGTGACGAGCTGCGGTTCGAGCGCGTAGTCGAGGATCAATCGCTCGATCGCCTCGCGCAGCTTCGCCGCCGCGATCGCGAGCGTCGCGCGCGCGAGCGCATCTGCATCGCCGCCCAGCGCTGCCGCGAGCAGCTCGAAGGCGCGGCGCGCCGAGTCCGCGTTACCGCGCGCGAAGGCTCCGTCGGGAATGCTGCCGAGCAGATTCGCAGCGCAGGTCGTCGTGGGCGCGATCTTTCGGCCGTCGCGCGCGACCAGCACGGCGTAATCCGGGCGATCGTGCGGCGCGGGTGCGACGCGTTCGAGACGCGCGCCCTCGAGCGTTTCCGGCGCGACGAACGATGCGTACGCGCAGCCGGCGATGTGCGCGCTGCGCGGCCCGACGTCGAAAATTCCGCCGTCGTCGATTCGCAGCATGCTGCCGCCGCCGATGCCGAGCGTGCGCACGTCGAGCGTGCGGAGCATCGTGCGATGGCCGCCGATGCGCGCGGGACGCATCTGCGGACGCCCCGCGCGTATCGCAGAACAGTCCGAGCTCGTCCCGCCGACCTCCACGAAGATGCCTTCGCTCAAGCGCTCGTAGAGCAGCGCGCCCGCGATGCCGGCGGCCGGGCCGGAGAGCAGCGTCAGGATCGGACGCCGCTCGATCTCGCGCACGTCCATCACGCCGCCGTCGCTGCGCATCACCATCAGCGGGACCGGAATCGCCGCTCGCTCGACGGCGGCGGCCGTCATCCGCGCGGTGCGCACCATCTTCGGAAGGATCGCCGCGTTCAGTGCGGCGGTGCGCGTGCGCGTGCGTAAGCCGTACGCCGCGCTCACGTCGTGCCCGCTGGTCGCGTCGACGCCGCGCTGGCGAGCGTAGGCGACCGCGAGCGACTCGCGCTCGGGACGGTCGACGCCGAAGCTTTCGCTCGCGGCGACCGCCGACACGCCGCGCGCGATCAAGTCGTCGACCCCGCGACCCATCGCGCCCTCGTCGTGCGCCGCGGCAAACGCGAACTCGGGAGCGAAGAGCCCGCCGGAACCGAGTGCGACGGTTCCGAAGTGAATCTGCCGCCGCGACAACCATCCCGAACCATCGAGCAGTCCGAGGACTCCGACGCGGGCCAGGTCGCCCTCCAGCAACGCGTTCGTCGCCTGCGTCGTCGAGTGCGCGATGAACGCGACGCTCGTCGAGTCGACGTCAGAACCGCCGAGCAAACGTTCGATGCCGGCGACGATTCCGGCGGCGACGCCCTGCGGATCGTCGTGCGTCGTCGGTATCTTGACGCTCGCGATCAATTCGCGCGTCGACGCGTCGATTGCGACGACGTCGGTAAACGTTCCACCGACGTCGATGCCGACGCGGATCTTGCGACTCGGGATCGCGCTCACCAGTCCGCGGTCAACACGAACGTCGCCGTCACCAGTTCGACCGAACCGGCGCGCTGATAACGATCGAACAGGCTCTCCAGATCGTGCCGCAACGAGTCTGCGGCCGCGCCCGACGACGGAAGGTACGACGAAGAAGCCGCGCGCCCGAGCACGCCGTGCAGATCGAGTTGCTGCCGCGATTGAAAGGTCGCGCGCGCTACGCGAGCATCTGGAAATTCGGCGAACGTCGCCAGCGCGCGCCGGCGCAGCTCCTCGGTGTCGTCGGTCGCGTACGCGCGAACGACGTCGCCGTACGCCGCCGTGAACGGATCGTTCTCGTCGCGTTCGTATTGCAGAAGCGCGGCACGCCGCCGCCCGACGCGGCGGAACTCCCGCATCGCGGCCGCCGTCGCGAACCAGTGGAAGGCCTGACACGCGACGACGGCGTCGACGCTCGCGTCGCTCAATCCGGTGTTTTCGCCCGTACCGTCCTGCCAGCGTACGCGCGGATGCGGCTCGGCCTCGCTGCGCATGCGCGCGTTCGGCTCGATCGCGATCACGCGAGCGCCGCGCTCCGCGAAGAGGCGAGCGGAAATTCCCGTTCCGGCTCCGACGTCGGCGAGCGTCAGCCCGTGCGGATCGCCGAGGTCGCGCAGAGCGGCGTCGATCGCCTCGGCGGGATAGGACGGACGAAACGCCGCGTAGGCCTTCGCGCGCGAGCCGAAACGGATCGTCGAATCCATCATCCCTCCGGCGCGAGCACGAACGGCGCGCCCAAGCGAATCTCCGCGCTGCGACCGCCGCGCTGAATTTCGAAGACATGCGGGCGGCCATCGTAGGCGCGCTGCTGGGCTTGATAGGTGCCGTACCGCCACCACTCGAGACCGTCGATCTTCTCGATCACGTCGCCGGAGCGCAGACCGGCGGCATACGCGGGGCCGCCCGCGCGCACGTAGGCCCGCAGATTGCCGTCGGTGCTGGTAAAGAACGCGTAAAAATACGTCGGTCGATCGTCCGGCCCCGCGGCAACGCCTCTGGCGAAGAGATTCCCGCTGCGAATCGGCTCCGCAGCCGCCCACGCGCGCACCCGAGCGACGCCCTGCAGCGCGAGGGCGCGCGCCTCGCTCAACGGCGGCGCCGGCTGCACCACCGCATGGTCGTGCCACTCGTTGACGATCCAGCCTCCGCAATCTTCGAGGCGCAGCCCGACGTCGACGTCGTCGCCCTCCGTGAGCGCGAACGTCGAGGAGTTGACGAGAACGTACGCCGCATAGCGCTTGCGCGCGCAATCTTCGGCGTTCGGATTCTCGTGCAGACGAAACGTCTGCCACGTACTCGCCGCGAGCGCCGCCGACGCCGCGTCGGCAGCGGCGCGTCCCAGCGCGCTCCCGTCGTCGTCGATCGCGATCCGATCGCGCGCCGAGGCCGGCGCGTAGAGTCCCGGAAACTCTTCGCCGGCGCGCGCCGCCGGGATGAGCGAGCCGAACGCGCGCTGGCCGAAGAGCGCCGGCGAGGCCAACACGACGGCCAGCGTCGCCGCGATCGCCACCGCCGTTTGATACGGCAGCGTGCGCCGCGTGATCGTGTCGATCGGCACGCCGGTGAAGTTCGCGATCCACACGTTGGCCGTGTTCGTCGGATCGCACACGTTCTGCACTTGCACGACCGCCATGATCGCCGCGACAAGCACGACCGGCGGCAAAACGTTCGCGGTCAAGAGCACCGTGAAGATCGCGATGCCGACGCCGAACGGATTCAGCGGCCCGCGATAGAGCACGAGCGGGCTCGCGACTCCGAACACCGCCACGTACGTGACCGGGCTGCGCAGCCAGCCGCCCGCGACGAGCGGCGTCAGCGCGGCGGCGAACTGCGGCTGCTGCGTCGCCACGAGCAGCATCCCGATGCCCATGAAGAGCAGCACGGCGGGCGCGACGTCTTCGACGCCGCGAATCGCCGCCGCAACCAGTTGTGGAACGGCCCGCCGCGGCCGCGTCACGAGCACGCCGAAGAGCGCCGCGACCAGAAACGCCGGCGCGGCTTCGACGTGCAGCACGTAGTAGAGGATCAACGGCAGCACCGGCGTGAACAGAGCGACGGCCGGAACGCGCGTTTGCTCGTCTTCGGCAGCCTCCGCGCGAACCGCCCACGTCGCGTAGCCGCGCTCGCGCCGGAACGCGACGATCGCGTAGACGATCAGCGCGATCGCGTCGATCACCGCGAGCACGATCGCGTACCGTATCAGCTGTTCGGGCGACACGCCGAAATATTTCGTGTAGAACGTCCAGTTCGCGATGTTGAAGATGAAGCCGAGCGCGAACGCCATGAGAAACAGCGTCGCCGCGATCGTTCGGGGGACGCCGGCCGTCATCATGATCGGCAAGACGATCGATCCCACCATGATGATCCCGCCGAGCCCGGAGAGCGAGGTGAAGAGCAGGGCGACGATCGCGCACAATCCCAGCGCGAGCGGGAGCGGCCGTTCGCCGCCGTACTCCGCGGCGAGGTTGACGATCGTCCGCGCGATTCCGGTCTCGATCGTGACGCGTCCGAGCAGCGCGCCGAAGATCACGGCCACGTAGACCGGCGCCAGCTGCGCCGCGCCGCTCGTGATGATGCCGCCGAGTTTGGCGACCGGCACCCCCGCCGCCACCGACATCACGATCGCCATGCAGGGAACGGCGATGAGTGCCGGCATCCACCGCCGGTACATCATCACGGCGAAGAACGCGAAGACCAACAGGATCAGTGCGGCGGTCACCCTTCGACTCCGCTCAGGGTGACACGGGCAAGGGTGACACGGGGAACGGCGGGAGCGTCTTCATGCGTGCGTACTGCAAGCTCGCGCGGCTAAACGCGTCGCTCAGCTCGATCGCCTTTTGCGCCGCCAGATGATAGCGCTCGAGATTGCTCGCGAGATGCCCGTCGCGGCTCTCGTAGCGCCAGGCGCGCGCGTAGAGCGGCGCGAGATCCTCGTATGCGTCGCGCAGCTCCCACATCCAGTACTGGCACCAGCAGCAGGTCGCGCTCCGTCGTCTCGTTGTCGCTCGACGCGTGCGCGAGCGCGTCGGCGTACATCGCGCGCACTTCCGATGGCGATTTGGAGCTTGCGCGCCGAGCGCGTCGTAGCGCCGCGCCGCGAGGAACATCACGGATGCCGCGTTCGCGTGCAGCGGAGGCCGCTCGAAGTACCGGTCGTGCTCGACCGATTCGGCTCGCAGGCGCAACAGCCGCAGGTCGACGGCGGCAACCTGGGCCGCGGCGCCCGGATCGAAGACACCGCTCCAAAAGAGCGCGTCGGTCTGCGCGCGCGGCGGCGTCGTCCGCCGGTTCGAGCTGCACCAGCGCATCGCCGAGCTCGTCGACGTTTCGGCTGAAGCTCGCGTCGTCGACGCCGAAGAAAGCGCTCGGAAAATCGCGCGCGAACTGCGCCGGCACGACGTCGCCGTTCTGCCACGCCGCCGCGGCGGCGTAGAGCACCGGATACCAGGTCGCCTCGTAGAGCGTCTCGCCGTCGTCGTGCCACACGGTCTGAAAGAGGCCGAGCACGCGCGCGGCCTTTCCTTCATTGATGAAGCGTACGCTCGTTTGCGATCGCGCGACTCGACGTTCGGAAAGATCTCGTTCCAGTTGCTGGCGCCCGGCGCGACCATCTGCTCGAAGCCGCCGCCGGCGATCGTCCGGATGTAGGGCTCGAACGACCTCTCGGCGCCGTAGTGCCAATTGACGATGACGGCACTGCGCGGAATCAGCTGCATGATTCCGGGATCGGCCTCGATTCCGTCGTCCCAGAGCATCATGCGCGCGCCCGACGGCTCGATCAGACGATTCATCGCGACGATGTGATCGGCATAGGCCTGCGAGCGGCCGCGCGCGGCGACGTACGCCTGCGTCTGTCCTAGGCCGAGCGTCGCCGTCTCGTCGGAGCCGATGTGAAAGAACGGCGGCCGCCCTACCGCCGCGAGCTCTTGGCCGACGATCCGCGAAAGATACTCCGCCGAGAGCGCGACGTTCGGCGCCAATAGAAAGCCGTGCGGCAGCTCGGCCGCGGCCGCGTAGCGTTCGAGGCGCAGCGTGTTGTGCATGTGCGCGAACGTTTGCTGCTCGGGAATCAGTGCGACGTGAAAGCGCGCGGCGTACGCGGTCAGCGCGCGCAGCTGCGCGGGCGTAATTCCGTCGAGCGGCGCGGGAAGCGGATCGGTCGGGCTGACGAAGACGTGCTCCATGTACGGCGAGTAGCCGTTCATCTTGAACGCGGCGATCGTGCGGATCCGCTCCTCGAAGTAGCGCATCGTCGGCAAGCGGCCCGCGCGACACGTCATCGGAAAGAACGCGCCAGCGCAGCGCCGGACGATCTTCGATACGGACGCACGGCATCGTCCACGCCCCGCGCGAGCGCTGGGGCAGCTGCGCCAGCGTCATGGCGCCGTAGAACGCGCCGGCGGCGTCGCCGCTTTCGATCGTCGCGCGGCCTTGAGCGACCGTCAGACGATAGGCCTGCGGTGCGAGCGATCCGTCGTGTCGAACGGCGATTGCAGGCTGCGCCGTCGTGCGCAGCCGACCGATGCCGAGCGCCGTCCAGCGCTCGCTCATCTCATCTCGCGCCGCGGGATCGAAGCCGGCGAGGATGGTTCGCGGGACCGCCTCGCTTTGCGCCGCGCACGAAATCGTCTGAATCCGGTCCGGCCGCGGTACGAGATGCAGCAACGCTGCCGCAATCGCGAGCTCGACCGCCAATCGTTACGGCTTCGTTGCGGCCGAGCGCATCGCCGCCTCGCGGCTATCGAGCGTCGCGGTCACGTCGTCCAAGTAGCGGGCGACCGAGCCGGCGTCGATCGCAGGCGCGCGATCCGCGAGCTCGACCGCGGCGACGTCCTCCCCGGCGACCTCACCGCCATCGCCGGAGCTCGTAGGAATGTTCGAAACGAGCCGGTGCATCGCGAACGACTTTGGATCGGCGAATTCCATGCGGAGCAGCAGCGCGTCGACGCGTTGCTGGAGTTCCGGCGGCAGCTTCTCGCAGCGCGCCGCGAGCTCGGTCAGCGCCTCGCCGAGATACGCGCGCACGAACTCGTCGGACCGCCGGCGATCCAGGTCGCCATCATATCCGGGAAAGCCCACGATTTTCTCGCGCAGCAGCTCCAGCGGATCCATGGCGGCAGACGTACGACGCCTCCGTCCAAAGGGCCTCGAAGCGTCCGTGGGAAGATACCTGACCGTGAAGCAGACATCGGTGTGGCCGGCTTACCTCGTAGCAGCCGCATGCTTTGCGATCGCGCTGATATCGACGATGGCCAACATCACGCTGCTCGGTCAGGTCAGGCAGCAGCAGCGCGAGCTGTCCCACCTTTCGGATCGGTCGAGCGCACTCGCTCGCAGCCTGGTCAACGAGCGCACCGCGATTTCCGACGTTCTCGACAGTCACGCGCGGCGATACGACATCGGTAACGGTGAAGTCGTCACGCGGGGAAACCGCATCTATCTCGCGCTGCACGGCCTCTCCGAACCCCCGCGCGGGAAAGTCTACCAGGCGTGGACCACCGCTAAGGGCTCGACGAAACCGTCGGCGTCGCCGACGTTTCTCCCGGACGCGCGTGGTGTCGCGCTGATCCTCTTGCCGGCGGAAGCGCGCACGACGGCGGCGGTCTCCGTGACGGTCGAGCCCGAGGGCGGCAGCAAGGAGCCGACGAGCAAACCGTTGATGGACGTCCCGCTCGGCGCCGAGTAAATTTCGGGTGACTCCTACGCGGATCGAATCGGTTTCCCGAGCGACGGAACGCGCTGCGTTGGAATACCTTAGCCGCTCGCCGTATCTCAACGTCTTCATCACGCACGTGCTGCAGCACGACTTGCCGTCGCCCTCGCGCAGCGACGTCGTCGTCGCGGTCGACTCGCGGGGCGTCAGCGGCGTCGGATATTGCGGGCGGCAGCTCGCGCTCGCGGCAGAACCCTCGGCGTTGCCGGCGTTGGCCGAACATGCGCGGCGGCGCCGCGGCGAACGCATGATCATCGGCGCGCGCGAAACCGTGCGAGCCTTCTGGGAACTCATTCGCGGCTGGCACGGCCGGCCGCGCCTCGTGCGCGACCGCCAGCTGGTGATGATGCTCGACCGAGCGCGTTTGCGACCGTACGAGAATCGCGTGAGCGTTCGGCACGCTCGGCTGGACGAGACCCGCGCGGTGGCCGACGGCTCCGCCCAGATGGTCCAACAAGAACTGGCCTACGACCCGCGCCGCGGCGTGCCCGACTTCACCGCCGGCGTTGCGCGAATGATCGAGCGCGAGCTGTGGTGGGTCGGCACCGCGGACGGCGAGATCTGTTTCATCTGCAATCTCGGCCCGTGGTGCGACCGCACCGTTCAGCTACAAGGAATCTGGACGCCGCCGGAGCTGCGCGGCCGCGGCCTGGCCACCGCATCGCTCGCCGCGATCTGCGATCGTCTGCTCGACTTTTCGCCGACCGTCTCGCTCTACGTGAACGATTTCAACGAGCCCGCACTGGCGCTCTATCGCCGCGTCGGCTTCGAGCACGTCGGCGACTTCCAGACCATCCTCTTTTAGCGCAACCTCTTAGCGCCGCTGTGTAACCGGCTGCACGGCTGAGGTCGAGCGCACGACGCCTTGTCCGTCCGAGGCGAGATACAGGTAGCCGTTGAGCCAGCGAATGCCCCAGAAACTGTGGGCGATCAGCCCGTTGTCGATCCGCTGCCAGTGGCTGCCGTTATCGGTCGAGAGGAAGGCGCCGCGCAGCGTCGTGATCGCGACGTCGGACGTGCCCGACTTCACGTCCTGGTTGTAACGAATCTCGCGTTCGGGCGAGTAGACGAACGCCTCGACGTGCGAGGGCTCCGACTCGGACTCGTTGCGTTGTCCTCGTCCGCGCAGCAGGCGACGCTCCACCTCGGCGCGGCCGCGGATCAGCGGCGCGTTGGTCACGGTCGCTACCTTCTTGAACGTCTTGCCGCCGTCGGAGCTGCGGAAGACGAAGACGTTGTTCTTCGAATCCATGCTCGACGCGAGAACGGTTTGAGCGTTGACCGGCGAGATCGTCATCGCGTACCAGAACCGCGTTGCGATCGTGCCCGACGATTTCGTCCACGTCTTGCCTCCGTCGGCCGTCACCGACAGCGACGACTTTCCTTTATTGAGATCGCTGACGATGATGTGCTTTCCGTTCTTTTGATCGACGACCACGGCGCCGGGCCAAGTGAACGGCCACGACAACTGTGAGACGGTATTGCCGCCGTCGGTGGACTTGAAGATCCCCTTAGGGCCGGAGAATCCGGGACCGTTGTTCGGACCCGACGTGAAGTACATCGTCATCGGGTTCTTTGGGTCGAACGCGATCGGGGTCGTCATGATGCGACTCGGCGAGATGCTTCCGTTGGAACCCGAAAACGATTGGCAGCCGTTGGTGGAGATGCTCAGCCCGTACGCCTCGTCGTAGGCGTAACACGCGCTCGGATCGCCCGGGCGAAGCTCGTTGAACCCATCTTCGTAGAGGAAGTTGCCTTGCCAGCTCGAGCCGCCGTTCGTGGTGAGGTCGCTGTCGAAGTCTTGCAGCGAAACCAGCAGCGACTTTCCGTCGGGCGAGAGCGTGAAGCGTCGCGCCAGCCCGGTAGCCGCCGAGGCGGTCACGACCGTGTCGCTGTAGCTGCCCGACGAACAGGTCGGCGCGTAATCCAGGCCCTGATCCGAAGCGACCCAACAGGCATCGTCTTTCCCGTTGGCGACCGTCCAAACGTTGCGCACGTCGATGATCTTGAGATTTGCCGCACCGTTGACCTGAGGATTCGGCGAGCCGTCGCCGATGAAGTAAAAGAAACCGCCGTCCGTGCCTAAGTAGAGCTGGTGCTTGTGCACCCGGCTGAACGCGATCGCCTGCGTTCCGAGGCCCAAGCCGTAATACGAGTTCTTCAAGATCGCGATCCAAGTCTTACCGCCATCCCTCGAGGCGAAGAGGTTCTGATCCCAGGCTCCGTCGTTGGAGCTCACGTACAGCGTGTTAGGCGTGAACGGGTCGACGGCGATCTGGTGCACCATGCGGCTGCTGCCGGCGGTTCCGGTCTTGAGCGTGAAGGGGAGCCGTCCGGTCTTCGTCCACGCGCCGCCAGAGTAGGCGTAGATGTACCCGTCGATAAAGCCGGCATAAAGCGCGTTCCCGTTCGAACCTTCGACGGCGCCGATTGCGGTGGGATGATGCGCCGCCGTTCCGGGCAGCTGCACGCTCCACGTCTTGCCGTCGTCGCCGGATGTAAGAATCCCGGCATCGTCGGTGGCAAAGATCGCCTTCCCGTACGACGCGAATTCGGTCGCGTGTCCGCCGTTGAACACGTTGGACCACGACGACCCTCCGTCGCTCGTGCGGAAGATCCCGTCGTACTCGCTCGCCGCCAGTAGTACCGACGGATTTTTCGGATCGATCCACAGCGAGTTCACGGCCGACACGACGCGGCCCGACGAGTCGACGAGGCCGTCGGTGAGCGGCGTCCACGAGTTACCGCCGTCGGTCGTGCGCAGAACTCCCGCGCTCGAATAGGTCTCCAAGCCGGTCCCCCGGCCGCTTGCGGCGTAGATAATCTTAGAATTTGTTGGATTGACCGCGACCGCATTGACTTTGCCCGACGTCGGAAATCCGTCGGACATGTGCGTCGGACCGATCGGCTTGAACGCAATGCTTCCGGCGTTTGAAGAAGCGCCTCCAAACGGCTGCGTTGCCGGCGGCAGCGCGTTGCTCCCCAGGCCTCCGCGACAGCCCGCTAAGAACGCGGCGCCAATGAATAACGCATAGATGCTGCGACGATCCAACATAGATTCTCCTCGGTAAGAGTCCGCGTCTGGGGGGCAGCTCTCTCGTTCGCTATGACGTTAAATCGTCCTCGTGACGACGAAGACCGCCGATGCTCCCTGCAACACGTACGCATTCGTAAGCGTCACGGGTTGCCCAGGCAGCGCTCCATATGGCACTCCGCCGCCGACGATCGTGAACGGATTGCCGTACACGTTCGTGAGATTCGTGCCGTAGAGCCCGTATTCGTAACCGCCGTGCCGGTAACCGACGTGCGCGTCGAGCGTGGCATACGGCGAACGATTGAGCTCATTATAGGTTCCTTGATAATTCAGGCGCGCGCCGTACGCGAGACCCTTCTCCGGCTCCACGTCGAGCGAAAGGTACGCCTTGTGCAGCGGCTCGCCGAGTATCTGCTGACCTAGGACAAACGAGCCGTCCTGAATAGACGGAGGAATAAATGTGAGAAACGAGCTGTTGACGTCCCAACCGGCGCGAAGGTGCAGGTCGGAGCCGAGCTGCTGGTCCGCGCGCAGCTCGACGCCGCGGTAGACGGCGTTCCCGGCGTTCACGGGATAGCTGAGCGGACACGGAACCGGGTTGCGCTTCGTCTGACAGTTGGGAATCGGCTGCACGTTGAGCTGCGATGACTGCGAACGCACATTCGTCTGATAGAGGTCCATGGAGAGGTGCAGCGGATTCCGCTTGTTCCCAAAGATCTGCTCGGCGCCGAGATCGTAGTCGGTCGCGCGATCAGGCCGCAGGTGCGGATTTCCTATGAAGATGATCCCGCCGATCGGGACGCGGTCGGCCGGCGGCGGCACGACGAGCTCGGTGAGCTGTGGCGTTTGAAACGTCGTACCGACCGACGCCCGCACGGCGGTATTGCCGGTCGGCGTCCAGACGAAACCCGCGCGCGGATCGAAGCTGCTGCCGAAGGTGCTGAAGTTGCTCTCGTAGAGCGCGACCGAGTAGTGGATTTGGCTCGTGGCATCGCCGGTGTAGCGCAAGACCGCGGAGCGCTGCGTCTGCGAGAGCAATAGCGACTGCACCGGCGGGGCGCCGAGCGGTCTGGCTTGAGCCACGATCTGGCCCTGGACGTAGTTAGTCGACAGCAACTCCGTTCCGAGGTCGTACTTGAACGAAAGCGTTCCGCTCGTGAAGCGGTGGTCGAGCTCGAGCCAGTCGTCGTTCTGCAGATCGCGCTGATTATAGAGATACGGCAGCGTCTGCGCGCCCGGTCCCGACACGGATTGAGACGCCAACGTCGTCAAATGGCTGAACTGCACGAACGTCGCCGGCGCTCCGTTCGTCTGTTCGTTTCCGAGCGGCAGCCGAGCGTCGAACCCGTAGTTGGCTTGATGCGCGCCGAGCGTCGTGCCGCTGAAGCTCTGATAGGTGCCGTTATTCGGCGAGAGCGGAACGGCGTCGCCCGAGCCGCCTCCGCCGAAGCCCGCGGGCGTGAACGTGGTGAGCAGCGCGGAGTCGTCTTTGGTGACGGTCTGATCGCGAAAGTTCAGCTGCACGTACCCGTATCCGTTCGGGCCGCCGAGTTGGTACCGCAGTTTGGTGAGGATCGAGTTGCCGTACGAATCGCTCCCGACGCTCTGCTCCGTCGAGCCGACGGGAATCGTCTGGTTGACCGATCCCGACGACGTCGTGGCGTGAAGCGAGACGGCATATCCTAGACGATCCGCCGTGCCCGTAGTCTGCAGCGTTTGACCGAACGTTCCGTACGAGCCGCCGAAGAGGCGCAGCAGCGAGTGCGGGGCACTCGTCGGCTGGAGCGTCACGATGTTGATGCCGCCGCCGATCGTATTGGGGCCGATCAGCGACGAGGGCGAGATCCCGTAAATCACTTGAACGTCTTGCAGCGCCGCCGGGTCGAGCAGCGAGAGGTCGAAGTCGCCCGTCGTTCCATTGTTCACTCGATGTCCGTCGATGTCGACGAGCGTCTCCGTCGGATCGGGTCCGCGCACGGCATAGGACACCGTCGCGTTGCTCCCGCCGCCCAGGGGCAAGATCGGCGTCAAAGAGAGCTGATCGAATAGCATCGAGGAAACCGTGGTGACGCCGGTGGCCGCCGCCTGCTGTGCGGGCAGCGAAACGCTCGGGGCCGACGACGTGGAAACGGTCTCGCCAGAGGTCGCGCGCACCTGGCCGATGACGGTCAGCGAATTCGTGGTCGCGGGCGACAACACCAGCGTGAGTTTCTTATTGGCTTCATCGATCGTGATCGTGCTTTCCGAGAGCGGTTCGTAGCCCGGCGCGGCCGCGTAAATGGCGTACGTCCCGCTCGGGACGTCTCGAATGTGAAATCGGCCGCGCGCGTCGCTGTGCGTCAGCTTCGTGAGGCGCTGCGACGAGAGCACGATCGACGCGCCGGCGATCGGCGTTCCGTCGTCGGCCGTGATCCTTCCGGAGAGGTCGAGCTTCGAGTCGTGGGCGCTTGCGACGCCGACCAGCGCGAAAAAGAGAGCGACGACGAGCGCCAATGAAACCCATGCTGCGCGCGCGCATGCGATGGGACTTCCCATAGAGTTACTCCTGGAGTGAGTGCTTGGTGTTAGTTGGAGTTAAGCGAGGACGGCTTCAGGAGGTCCGCGCTTGGAAAGCCGCAGCGCGTGGAGCGTGCGTTTGCGGCGCGGCGCGATCAGCTGCCGCGCGAGATCGTAACCGGTGGGACGGATCTTGCCCGCGGTGCGGCCGAGCAACGTTTCGATGATCGCTGCAATGGAATCGCGGTGCGAGATCAGCCAGCGCGCGATACCGTAAGCGACGAGCGCTACCATCGCGGCGCAGAGGATCGTGATGCCCAGACCGAGCGCGAGCGAGCCGCCGAACGCATCGTCGAGCTCGCGCACCGGCACGCCGTTGAGGCGCCCGTCGAGCCATTCCATCGCCGGCACGAGCATCGCGCTCGCGGCGACCGCCATCAAAACAAAGACGAGGCCGTCACGAAGGCGGTGGACCGGGGCCAAGATTCGCGTACGGTTGACGGCGGCGATCTCGCAGCAGATCCGCAGGCCGCGCGCGGCCAGAATGAAGGCGAGCGCGACGGCGATGAGGCTGACGAGCTCCCGCGAACCGTGGCGCAGATTATCGTAGCTGTCGACCTTTAGCGCGTAGTCGCCGGCGACGTCGATGGCGACGTGCGCCAGCGCCGCGGCCGCTGCAGCCGCACACAATGCCAGTGACGCGAGCGTCCTAAATCCAACGCGCACGGTCTCGCGCTTCGACGAACCTCCCCCGGCCGTCCTAGTAGTACAAGAGGAAAGGGCCGGTCTCGCGACCGGCCCTTTGCCAGTTTCCCCGCTAGAAGCTTAGTGCGACGGGGCGATCCAGAGCGTGCCGCCCGCCCATTTCACCTGAATGGGCATGCAGCTCGACGTCTGCGCGCCGGCGTAGGTTACGTCGTTATAGAGGGGCAGCGTGTGATCGATCGTCGCGCCCGGTGCGAACGATCCGACGTCGGTGACGCGCCGCAGGTAGTTGTGCTCGGCGTTGCGGTAACCGACGGCAAAGGTGACGCTGGCGGCCGTTTTCTTGCCGAGGTTGACGTACACGATAGTGCGTGCCGCCGCCCATGTGGCTCAGCGGCCTCGGTTTGGCGACCGTGCAGCTCTTGATGAGGATCGGTGCGGCAGCTCGAGCCGGCCCGATCGTTGCCGTAGCCGCCGCGATTCCGACGGTGATGGCGACGGCCAGACGACCGAATGATTTCATGGTGGTTGATCTCCCAGGAGTATAGGAAGTAAGCGAGAGGCGGCTTTTCTTCTTGGTGCGCGCAATCCCCTCGCTGCGGAGCCAGATCGTGGAGGCGGCTGCCCCGGATTCTGGCCCCAACGGAGCCGTAGGATAGGAGCGGGAAGCAACGTGGAAATGGCTGCATATGTCATCGTTAACGTCGACACGCGAGATCCGCAGCAGTACGAGCGCTACAAGGAGATGGCGGAGAAGACGGTCGCGCAGTTCGGCGGACGCTATCTCGTGCGCGGCGGCGCGATGAACGTGCTCGAAGGAACGTGGAGCCCGACGCGCATCGTCGTACTAGAGTTCGATTCGTACGAAAAGGCGCACGAATGGTGGCACTCGTCCGAATATGCGCCCGCCAAGGAGCTGCGCCAACGCCTCAGCACGACGGATCTATTGATCGTCGACGGCTACGCTACTCCGCGTCCTTAAGGGACCGCCACGAAACCGTGCTGGATGCCACTCCCGTCGACGAAATAGCCGCTGATGTCGTCGTGGCTGTTGATTCCCGTGACCCACGTACCGCCGGCGGCGTGGGGTGCATCGATCGTCTGCCAAATCTGCTTAGCGCCGCCTTTGTACGGACCGGTGAGAAGAAATCCATGAGCTAGTTTATCGGCGTCCGTGTAATAGCCGACGACTTGATCCTGGGTGTTGAGGCTAAGCGCGTAGGTTGTTTGCGATCCGGGATATGAAAACGTGTAGTAGATGTTGTTCTGCAGATACCAGCCTTGCGTTGCTGTCGACGTAGTCTCCCATCCGGAGATTTTTGCGAGTCCATTGATGCCGGTCGCCTCCGCATCGGTCGCTCCCGGAGGCTGCAGTTCCGTATAGGTCGTGTTTGGGATGTTGATCTCTATGGGGATCTGATTTCCTGACCCATTGACGTAGAAGCCGACGGCTAGCCCCTTATCGTTGAGTCCCAAGATTTCGGTGACGGCGTTGCTGCCTGTGCCTTCGTTGGGATCCGAGAGCAGCGACCAGAGGCCGCCGACTCGCACGAAAGCCCACGTGCCGCTGAGTCCGGACGGTACGATGACGTAACCGGCCTGTTCTTTGTTGCTGGACAGACTCGTCGCGACGGTGCCTTGCGCGCCGGGATCGTTCAAGCCGAGGAACTTGGTATACGGCGAAGCTGAAGTGTAGCTTTGATCGATGTTGCTTCCTTGGCCGGCGCCGTAGGTTCCGACGATCTTGCTGAGGTTGTTGATTCCGTTGACTTGATTATGCGTCGAGTTCGGATCGTCGACGATTTGAAACTTGAAAGGTATCGGCGTTGGCGTGGGGTTGACCAGCGGCTTATTCGCCTGCGATTGCTGCGGCTCGGGCGAAAAGGATGACGCTGGCCCGTTGCATGCCGACACGACGAGGCCGCAAACGCTCACCGCCAATGCGATCCATACTCGAATCAGCGGTTTCGAAAGGCGGGTAGAAAAAATAGAAAAAAGCCGCACAGGACGATTCCTTCCAACCTAGCCTCTTCATTATGGCACGGCGGTCGGCGGCTTTCAAGGTCGTGCGGCGCGTTGGGCTGCACTCTAACCCGGCGTCCGCATTCCGTTAACGTGTTAACGGTCGCGAGCATCGCGCGATCTACCAGCCTCGTGACGCGCGACCGCGAAAACCTGCTGTCCAAGGTAGAGATGTGCCATAGCCCATACTCCTGAAGGAATCTCGTAACAGTCGCGCAAGCCAACCGCCGTTGGCCGACGAAACCCTCTATCGGATCGTCATCGCGGCGACTGACCCCGATTGGTACCGTTTCCTGCGTGCTCGTCCGGAACTGGGACAGATTAACTTTTGGCGCCCGGGCGTGGCGTCGATGAATCTAGCAAAGGGAACCCCCTGGCTCTTTCTCATACGGGGAACGAATCAGATTTGGGGATGTGCATTCTTCGCAGCATTCGAACCTATGCCGATCGGCGTGGCTTGGGATGTCGTCCGCGAGGCGAACGGCTTCGCAAATCTCGCACCCTTTTTAGCCAAGATCGCAAGGCTCAAACGAATCCCCGAGCATAGCGTCGATCGAATTGGCTGTGCCTTCCTTTCGAATCCCGAATACTTCGAGAATCCGATTGAGTACTCGCGATACGGTCGCATGTACGGCCCGATTACCTCGTTCGACGCCAGAACCGAGATCGGCATCCAGCTCCGTCGTGAAATGGCGGCCCGCGTAACGCGGGACCCTGAGGCGTCGGCAATCATTACTGGTGGAGTTGGTAAGCCCGTGCTGGTCGTACCGCGCCTCGGGCAGGCGACCTTTCGGCTCGAACTCGAAAAGCAGTATCAGATGCGATGCGCGGTCACTGGCGAGCGGACGCGACCGGTTCTAGATGCGGCACATATCAAGCCATTCAGTCTCGTCAAGGAACACGCTCTTTCGAACGGACTGCTGCTCAGAAAAGATATTCACAAACTCTTCGACGATGGCTACGTTACCGTGACACCGGATCGGCGATTTCTTGTAAGCAAGGCTATCAGGGACGAGTTTGAAAACGGGCGCGATTATTATGCGCTTCATGGCACAACGATTCGCGATACCCTATCGTCCGAGGCCACACCAGCCCACGAGTATCTCGAATGGCACGCACGCGAACGATTCAAGGGTTAGGATCGGTCAACTGCACCCTGCGATGATCAAGGAGTGCGCCACGGCTAGAAGATGGGCAAAGCCTTGGCGATCTCGTTCATAGGCAAGAGCGACTCCCGCTGCCGGGCGACGAAAGCAACGCCGTTTTCCTGAAGGATGGTGGAGATCCAACCGACCTCGTGCGCCGGAACGGCTCCGAAGGCTAGGACGGGCAGCGCCCGACCGATTTCGGCCCGATACCGCACGCCGTAATCGAAGAGCTGACCCATCCCGTAGCGCATGCGGTCAACGGCGGCACTTTGTACGGCCAGGCTCTTCGCCTCCACGAGTAACTTTTGCGACGCGAATGACGCGAGCAGATCGACGTTATTGTTATATAAACAGCGTCCATCGTGCGCCTCCACCATGGCCTTTACCAGCTTCAGCGTGTCCTGGTGGTCGCCCCGCGCTCGTTCCTGAAGCGCCGCCGATTCGAAGACGTCAACCGCCCTTCCGGTCGGTCGGTAACCCGTGCCATCCGGAACGGCGGTCAGCGGCCGAAACGCGTCGCGCGGCGGCTCTAGCACGAGGCCCGGAACCACGAGCCCACTCAAGACCTCGTCAACAGTCGGCGCTTCGCGCCAAGCCGCGCCAGTAAGGCCGGCAGCGTCGAGTATCCGATGGTAATCCAAATCGTCTATGTAGCGAACGGATCGCCCTTGAAAGGCGTTGCGGTTCGTGAATGCTGGCTCATACATCCGATCCTGCGGATCAACGTACGGCACGGGAGCAGGGAACGGAATCGGCTTGCGAATCCCAACGAAACGATGCGTCGAATCGCCGGGATCGGTCCACCAATCCCCCAACTCGCCGCATCCAAAATACGCGCTCGCCTCGCCGACCTTCGCATCTCTTGCGGGACGATAGTAGACGAACTTCTCGCCGCCATGAATTTGATCGAAGTACTGCTGCGGATAATGGTATACGACAAACTCTGTATCCTTATACTTCGGATCGTCCCGCCAAGCGCGCTGCATCAGAACAAGCGGCATCCCGTTGGACATTCGCGATCGCCCGTGGAACTCCAGCGACAGGGCGCCGAGCAACTGCCACCGGCTACCGTCTGCATCACGGCCCCAAATATGTTACCGGCGAACGGCCCGGATCTGCTTCCGCCATAGAGCCATCTGTTTGACGAGTCTAGGAGGGCTCTCCACACCTCGTCCTCCTTATGGAGTGCGCGCACATGTTCGGCAATGGTCCTTACCGAACTTGGCGCACTTAAGGCTTGCAAGGCTATTAAGTTCGCCAATCAAGGCTTCGAAGAAAGTTAGGCCAAGACATAATCTGTGCCCGCGATGCGACGGCCATCCTGGCGTCGACGCAGGCCGAGACCGGGACGCGGCGCAGTCTCCGTCGCGTTGTGGGGTCCGAGCGCCATTCCCACCGGTTAGCTCGAAGAGCTGGCGTGGTTTGAGGACATCGCGGATCATGGACGCGGCTCGTGCCCGCGGCCGGTTGAAGGGAGAGAAGATGCCGCAGACGCTGACCTGGAAGGAAGCCGTTCGCGATATCGTCCATACGCTGCCGCGTGAGTTTTCACTCGGCGACGTGCTAGCGTACCATGACCAGCTCCAACGTCGCTTTCCAAACAACCGTTTCATCGACGCCAAGATACGGCAGAGCCTGCAGGTGCTACGCGATCAAGGCTTGCTGCGCTTCGTCAAGCCGGGGTGCTATGAGCGCACTGACATCCCGCCGGTATTCAGCCCGCTGGTCGACTTCTCGGTAGCGGCGCCGTTCGTCAGCGCGACTCAGGCGGCGCGGGTCGCGCTAGAAACCTGGGCGTCGTTCAATCTGTACTGCCTCGATTGCGCCAGTGACGCTCTCGATCCGCTGCCGAACAACACGCCCGTTGCCGACTTCAAGTGCTTCGTCTGCGAGCGAACCTACCAGCTCAAGGCCAAAGACGGGCGCTTCGGCCTGCGCATCACCGGCGCCGCCTACCAGCCGACGGTCGACGCCATCGGGCGCGGCGAGATGCCGGAGCATATCTTCGTCGAGTTCGACAAGCGGTTCAACACCGTCGTCTTTGTCGACGCCATTCCCGGCCGGCTCATTACACAAGATCGCGTCATCCCGCGAAAGCCGCTGGCCGCAACGGCACGCCGCGCCGGCTGGCAGGGGTGCAACATCATAATCTCCGGCCTGCCGTCGGTGCGCATGGTCGCGCCCGCCGGCATCGAGCGAAGTAAAGTCCGCGAAGAGTGGAAAGGCCTCTGAACGATCAAGCCGATCTGCGAATCGGCGATATCGCCGCCTTAATGCGCCACGCCCGAAAGTCGGCGAGTTATAAGCCTGCGCTGCTCAAAGCGCTTGTGCGGTGCTGCCGGCAGTCGGACGATCTGCACATCCCGCTCGATGCCATCGGGCGAGAGTTTACGAAGCTGTACTGGAACCAGACGGTGGTCTATCACCTGCGCCAAGCGGCGTCACTCAGCAAAGAATCGACGGCGGTCAAGCTGATTCGCCGAACCGCTCAAGCGTATAAGGCGCGCGATCTCGCGGAGTTGCCTGCGGCCGGTCGCGCGAAGATCGACCGCCAGATGTCAAAGCTGCTCACAGTAAACGTTCTGACCGCCTTCCACGCGAGCAGACTGCCCGAGATGCCGCTGCTCTATCGGTGGGAGCCAGGTCAAGACCACGTGGTGGTCACGCCGAAGGCTCACTCCTTTCTGAAAGCTCAGGCGGTGGCTCTCGAGCTCTTCGCCAACTTCTATTGGGCCGAGTTCCTGGAAGGCTGTAACCGTCTCGCGCCGCGCATCGTGCAGAAGGTTTCGAGAGACGGTGCCTCCCGGAAGTCGCTGCAGAAATACCTAAAGATCCTTCGCAAGGAGTCGAGCCTGCAATGTTTTTATTGCGAGGTGCCGCTCGGCGAAAATCTCGCGACCACCGTCGACCATGTCATCCCTTGGAGCTTTTTGCTTGAGGACGATCTTTGGGACCTCGTCCTCGCCTGTAACAGATGTAATTCGGCCAAATCAGATTGGCTGCCGAATCGCGCATTCATTGAAAAGCTGCTCTTCCGGAACAGGGAGCTGTCCCGCGCTGGCATATCGTTGGCAATCGGTGAGCCGGAGATCCAGCGGTTCTATGAGGCGGCGATCTCGGTTGAGTGGCCGCGGTCCTGGTCGCCATGAAAAAATACGGAAAACTGATTAGGGACCGCATTCCGGAGATTATCGAGCAGGCCGGGAAGTCAGCCACCTGGAGAGAGCTTGATGCCGACGAGTTCCGGCTCGCGCTTCGGGCCAAGGTTCTCGAGGAGGCAGAGGAGCTCGTGGGCTCGGCGGACGAGGCGCTCCTTTCCGAACTAGCAGATCTCGCAGAAGTTATCGAAGCAATCCTTTGCGCTTACAATCTAACGCGCGAGGGGCTCGAGGCGGTCCGACAAAAGAAGAACGATGAGCGAGGAGCCTTTACGAGGCGATTATTTCTGGAATCGGTGAGCGAATGACTCTGCCCCGCCGAAGCGCTGCCCGGCGATCACCTTAACCTCGTTTGCAAAAACTTCGCCCGCATCTTTGAGCCGCGAGGCAAACACGTCGAATCGGAATGCGTCCGCGCCTACAATCGAGCCGAGTTCGTCCCAACGGATCGGCGCGCACACCGTCAGCGCAGGCCCACGCAGGCTGTAGGCCACGGCGCTGTAGTGGCCGGCCGCGTTGCTCTGCACGCGCAGGTGGACGCGACCGTCGTGGTGCGTGTTGAATGCCGTCGGGACGAGATCGGGATGTAACGCGACGGCGCGGTTGCATAACCGGTGTAACCACGGGCGCAGTAGAGCGAGCCTTCCATGATGAAACCGCTGTTTCCATCACTCGTGTGGATGTGGGTCATATCGAAGGCCGTATCGGACCAGTAAGCGAACTTGTCGAACTTGTTAGAGGGGAGGGTTACCTTATGTCGGCTTGTTGGCCTATCTCAGTAGTGAACCTCTTAGTGAAACGCTGCATAGCAATCATCGCAGCGGCGATGGCGGTTACCGCAGTACCAGCGTACGCAGCCAGAGTTCCCTGGGACCAGCCTTCTTGGGATTCGAAAGCATACTTCCTCGAAACTTTCGCCGCAACCGCTAACGGAAATCTTTCGGAAGCTCAGGACATCACGGCTAATCACGCGACTGAGTTGCTGAAAGGAACGCCTTTCACAGAGCTTGAGCGCGCCTCGATGGATAGTAGGGGCGATGCCATTGTCAAAATCAAGGTTTTAAGTGGCTCGCGCTACGACGGTGTTTCCGTCAAAGGCCTCGTCTGCTGGCTGCAAGAGAAAGCTAACTAGGCGGCCAAAACGACGCCCTCAAGTGAAGCGCGGCAATGACCTGATGCGCGTAAGGAACACATCATAAAAACAACGCTAGCTTTCCTCGCTTTCGCACTGGCGCTCTCAGCATGTATGGCATCACAGCGGGTGAGCAACGCATGATGAAACGCACTATCGCACTCGCTGCCGTCATCGCGCTCAACGCGCCGCTGACGGCACTCGCGGACAACGACCACGGTCAGTTTGGCTATGCCAAGTTCGGCATCACCAATAATGACATGACCAACTACAAGCACCTCGCAATCGCACCGTGTGCAACGGTGCGCGAGGAGGAGACTGACCCGTGGCATCCACCTGCCGACGCGGCCAGGTTGCATCACTTCGCGCATCTGTACGCGCAATGTCATGTCGCACTCGAAGGGTTTCCGATTGGCATCCTGCGCGCCAACGACTACTACTTCGGGATGACTTGCACGGCGTTAGCGATGGTTGATACGAATGGTATCGACCCTGTGTGCAATATGAAGTCGTCGCTTCCGGGACCGCAATAACTGAAACACCTAGCTCTATTCGTCGCAGCGAATCGCGCGTGAAGCCAGTGAGATAGAAACCGTCGCCGCGCGCGAGCTTGATAAATCCTGCGCACCATGAATCTTTCAGAAGGCGAGGATGCCGCGTTCGGAGAGTCAGCGAACCTTCACGGTGCCGCCGCCGGTTTTGCGCACTTTTCTCACACCTTAGGTGCCACGGTATCGGGGTTGTCGACCTTCCGCGCCGCGAAGTCGCTGGGCTCGCCGTGACCGAGTTAGTCCGATGTCAAACCATGGTTGTGGCGGGAGCGTGTAGGAATCGAATCTCTGAAAGCTCGTTCCGCCTCGTCGCAGGTCGCCCTGATTCACAGTGGTCGTGCTCGAGCGCCTGCGACATAGCGATCCGAGTGGTTCGGGGCAACTCGGAGCGGTTCATTGTTCCGAGTTGTTCCGAGTCAGAAATAACACGCCGACGGCAATTGAACAGAGCAGCCGCGTTGTCGATCAAGAGCAATGGGAGGCGCAGAACGTTTTGTGCGCCGACGCATGACAACAACGTCATGCGGCCGCTCAAAGAACGCGCAGAGGGCCAGGAAACGGCACGGAACGGCATTTGCTCCAGTGCGGCATGCTATGCTTCGCTCGAATAATGATCGATCCAGTCGAAGCCACGTTTCGCGCCCGAATGAGAGCACTCGCGCACAAGGGCGGCGCTGTTACCAAAAGACGGCACGGGTGCGATCCGCGGTACTATCGCAACATCGGCCGGCGCGGGGGACACGCTTCGGTAGAAGCGCGCAAGGCGCGGATCGCCGCCGAGCTGGATGGAGTAAAGCGCGGCGAGGCTCCGACCATCGAATCACCCGCCACACTCGCCGAAGCGCCGATCACAGAACCGATCGACACGGCCCCCGACACGCATGCCACCGCGCGCCGGCGTGTAAATATCAGGGAGCTGCTCGCGGACCGCAAGCGTTTCGGCCCACGCCAACCTGAGGTGAGCGAGCGCCAAAGAATCCTAGATGCAATGGCCCAGGAGCATATGGCCCGCGTCCTCGGAGGGGTTCACGGTGCGAACGAACCTGAGCCCTTCGACCCGTGGAGCTGAGGCACTGAACCAGCCGAAGCAGCCGTAAAATGACTCACTTGAGGGTACCCGCTCCCCCACCCCCGGGCGCGCGTACGCGTAGTGCGTGGATTGCCGATCGACGAAGCGGGAAGCGGGCAAAGCCGTTCCCCCAATAAGCGCAACTGGCCGCGCGTGACTCACTTGAGGGTACCCGCTCCCCCACCCCCGGGCGCGCGTACGCGTAGTGCGTGGATTGCCGATCGACGAAGCGGGAAGCGGGCAAAGCCGTTCCCCCAATAAGCGCAACTGGCCGCGCGTGACTCATTCGGGGACGTACCCCTATGCTAAAATTCTTTTGAAAATGAGCGAAATCGAAGCAGCCCTTCGTGAGCACCTGCGAGCGCTCGGGCGCAAAGGCGCCGCCGCGACGAAACGGCGGTACGCTAACGATCCGAACTATTATCGGTCCCTTGGGAAACTCGGCGGTGCCGCATCGGGCGTGTCCCGTAGAGCAAAGCTGGCGACTCGCGCGGTGGAAACGCCTGAACTCCGCGAGCCGGGCGGCCCGCTTCAAACCGATGCCCCGCAGCCTTCAACACCCTTTGAGATTCTCGCTGATCGCCCGGACATTAAGCGCCTCGCTGAGGCGATAAGAGGCGCGCTGAAGCCGGGACGGTTTAACCGCTAGAGCAGCGCTGCACACGCGCCCACTCGCGACTTAGCATTGCCTCTAAGCCTTTTCAAGCTCAACACGGTTCCATCTACCGCCTTCGAGGTGATGCGTCATCCGCGCATCGAGGTGACCATGACGATGGGATAGGGGCTAAGGCCTTTCAAAACGAGGCCCCCCTCTCTCGACGCCGAGCGGGCAAGCGGCTAGGCGTCCAGCGGCGAAGGCCTCCGGCAAAGTTTGGGGAGTTCAAGCGATGCCTTTCGCCAACAAGGTTTTCACTGCTTGTCGGCTAGCCTGAATAGCAGGTCGCGTATGTCCAATAAGACTTCTAGCGTGAGCGCATCCATCACATACGAGCTGCTGGACTTTCGGATGCTCCGCTCGATTTGTGCTCTGGACCTCGGGATAGGGCCGCCTTCATATTTTGTCGCGTTACCGAACATGGTGCACTCCCTAGCATGTCATGGCGTTGTGCTGCTGCGCCCGCCTTTGACCTTAGCTGAGGCCAGGGCCTTTCAAAAGGAGGCCCCCTGGCCGGGCGGCCAGGCGGCGCGGCCAGGGCCGCTCGGGTCAGTGCGGGGGCAGCGTTCGATTCAGCAAGAGCACTTCGAGGATTGCCTCGGGATATCGTAGCACGTGATTGCCAAGGATGACTTTACCGCGCTTGCTATGGGTCGCCGCATCGTCGCTGATTCTCTTATCAGCTGAGCCCTGCGCTGCGCAGAGCTCAACCGCCGCAACTTCGACCGAACCGCCAATTGACTACCAAACAGCCCAGGACGAAAGTCGAGCAATTGCTTTGGTAATCGAGTCGCCCAATGCTGTTGCGCTGATTCGCCTACTAAGCGGCTCCATTCACTGGACCGCGAACGCTGACATATCATGGCGCCGTAGCATGCAGCTTCGAGACTACTGCCCTCATCAAGTTTACGTATTCGCAGAACAAATAGTCGTGAGCGGCGTCGGTCGAAATTGGCGTTGGATCGCTAATGTAAGAACGGGCAAAATGCGAGGCCCTGTCTCGCTCGCGCCGCCAAGCATCAATCCGGCAACGGGCAGCGTTAATATTACGCAAGTTATAGATTCGAGATCATGCATCGACGGAACAAGGCCGGTGCCGTTTTAGGAGATGGCTAAGGGCTTCCAAAACGACGCCCCCCTCCGCCGGACGTCGGGCGGCGAGGCGTTAGGTCAAGGCCGGCCCCCCCGCAACGAGGCCTGCCTGTCCGGGCGCGCTTGGCCGCCTGAGCGACGAGGGGCCCGTTTGCGGCTCATATCTCATCTGCGATAAACGTGAGTCATGGCAACCGTGCGCCACTGTTGTAGCCTTTTCATTGCGGCAATTCGCGATTCGTGTGCAGTGACCGAAACGGTGGCTCGTGGTCAATCGTTTCGGGGTTTGGTGTAACATTGATCCGCTGGACCCCGCTAGGCACTAAGGCGGTCACTGGGGGCGCCATCGTTCCGCAGCGCAGACACAGGTACGATGCATCCCAGATAGACCATAACGTGCTAAATTCTCTGCGATTCCAGTTCTGGATCGAGCGAACCTCACGCAGTGCGAGGCCCGCAAGTCCCGCGCAAATAAAACCAGGAGCCCATTGTCGATTTGAGAGCGCTACAATCGCAGCGATTGCAAATATTACAAACCACAACGCGGCGTTTGAACTTCGCTGTTGAGGAGGCGCCGCGCGAAGCGCCGTGGTGCTGACTTGCCTCCCTACCGTTTTTCCAACGCCGATACCGACTCCCGCGCCTCCTATACCGATACCCACTCCGCCGCCCGTTGTTGAGGTAGCAATATGGGACAATCCGCTTTCGTAAACGAGGGAAAGTTTTTGCAGCTGATCGCTACCGCAGTTGGAGCAAACCATTTTGACCTTGCAAAGTTGATAGCAATCCGCGAAAGTCGTGCATGGAAATCGCGCTGGCGTCCCTGCGCACTAGTTATCCTCCACGAACGCAAGTCTTGTTTATAGTAGTAATACTGAAGTCTTCATCCGTATCGATGTGCAAGTCCATCACTTTACCGACTGATTCAAAGTAGCCGAACTCCGTCATTGGAAGCTCGTCTAAACTGCGTGGCAGAACGGGAACGTCGGAAGCGGAAACGGGATCGTAACGCGTTTGGAGGGGCGGCGCAAGGTACTGGCCATAGAACAGCCGTCCATGTGGTGCATTCCATATGGCGAAAATCGCCGGGGCACTAACCTCGCCGCCGCTGATTTCGCTCTCGCTAAGGTGATAGAAATCCTTGTCCAGACAGGTGGCGAGGCGCGCGGTACGGGGAGCCCCGTTCGGAAAGAACTGCTGGAGGTGTTTCGGATTAGTGCTATGCTCGGCATCGTAGACAACGCCGACGACTTGCCACTGCGCGCCTGAAGGCAAGCGATCGTAGACAAACCCTATGCGTCCGCCTGTTTCGAGGTCGTAGGCGTGGATCAATACTGAGCCTTTGCTCTCGGTCGCGAAGCCGCGAAAAGCGCAGCAGTAGCCCCCGGCGCTGGCCCAGGCAGGTCGGCCGAAATGGTCGTAGACCCACTGCGGGCTATGGGTCATGGCTTGGGGTACAAGCGACAAGGAAGCGTCCGGAACACGCGCGGCTGGCTCAGCCTTCGCCAAAGCCATTCCACTGACCGCTAACAAGAGCGCTGACACGAGAAATCGTCTCACAAAGCTATCTCCATGAATAGCAAGTACTGGCTGGAAACTTAGCTGAATCGTAGCACCCAAGCCTCAATCTCGGAAGCCGCCTCGGCCCACGGCTTCGCGGCCGCCTCGCCGACCAGCGGCCCTTGTCGCTGTGCAGGCTGGCTCCGGTCGAAGCCGCAGGCGGGCGTCAGGCCTGGCAAAGTGCCCCGAGGCGCCTGAAGTGGGACTCGCTGGATTGTCGAATCGGCGGCGCGAGCGCTGTAATACCAAAGCTCCGGCCTGAGTTGCGCCTTGCAGGATTTCGCTGTGTTTAAGCGCTCTGCCATCCTAGCGGTGGTGTTTGCATTCGCCGTTCTATTGCGCCAACGAGAATCCAGAAGAGGAGCTTGCTATGTCTAACATCGTTTTTCTAAAAACAGCTTGGATGGATTACTACGATAGACGCAAGGCGGACAAAATCGAGGGGAAACATAGCTACGTTCAGGAGCACGATGAAGGACACGAAGATCGCAACTTTCTACTGCGCGGCAAGTATGCTCGAGGTTACGCCCCATTTAAGGACAGGCTTCACCTCAGCAAGCACTTCGATGTAGACGATGACGCACCATATGTAGATGCGACGATCATCTGGATCGCGAAGGCGCCGGGTAAACGCGGCGTTGTCGTAGTCGGTTGGTACAAAAATGCGCGCTTATACGCGAAACTCCAGCAAAGGGGCGATCATATGTATTTGGCGGAAGCGCTTTCGAAGGACTGCAAGCGTGTTCCATCCGATGAGCGCACATAT
Organism: Vulcanimicrobiota bacterium; assembly: GCA_963759245.1. GTDB lineage: Bacteria > Vulcanimicrobiota > Vulcanimicrobiia > Vulcanimicrobiales > Vulcanimicrobiaceae > Cybelea. Next base: position 2,513,339 of record CAVWYN010000003.1, read on the forward strand.
CGCGTAGAAAACGCACCCGTCATGGCCGCGGTCTGGTATGCTCCTGGGAGGGCGAAACTCAAGGCCGACATGGGGAAGCTTGTTGCCGGTAAGCTGAATTCTCCCGAGGCCACCAAACGGGCGGTGACTGATGTGTTCCGTCGCGTCGCGATAGAAAAGGCTGCTGTAGTCGAGGTTGCGTTCTTATTTTAAAAAAATGGGCTTCTCCATTAAGTCTGTCGAAAGTGACTACTGCGGCTGGGACTTGACGGCAACCAGACAGTCCTTAGAACTGAAGCTTGAAGTCAAAGGTGTATCGTCTGCGTCGATTCAGGCGGAACCGCCAATGAATATAGAACCGCTTTGGGAAGCCGCAACACTTACCGAGTGTGCATCGTCACGCAGGCTTTGAGCAAACCTTCGCTCCACGTATTTAGCTACCGTCCTGCGACTAAGGAATGGCGCGATGCACAGGGCAAACGGCGTTTGAAGATAACGCCGCTCACTGGCGCGAGGGTACTCGCCTACGCGCTACGTCAGTTCCACCTCAAGCCCACACCCCGATCTCAGAAGCCGCCTCGGGCCACCCCTCCGTGGCCACGTCGCCGATCGGCGTCCCCTCGTCGCTGTATAGCGGAACGCTTCGGCAACGCATCCGGCGGCGGCTTCCTGCGGTTGTTCGGCCTATGGTAAGGCCGCCTCAGTACAGCTCCGGGGACGATTCGTAAGTGCTGCGGCTGTTAGAGCGATGCTGAAGCAGCTGGACGGGCCCGGTAGAGCCTTCATTCTCGCGTGGCTTTCCACGCACTTTCAAGACAACGGAGCTATGTCCTCGCCACACTTAGCCGGCAACGCGATCGCATCACCCTAAACGGTGTCGAGTATTGGCTTGTTCGAATTCCTAAACGTTCGCGAAGGGCGGGATCCTGATGTGAACCGCTTCAGTGCGGTTCGGGCTCGGCCCGGATGCGAGGCGGCTGTGCCATGCGGTCGCGTATCATTGGATGCGCCACTCTAGCTGTTAGGAACACTCAACGTTTAGCGTGTAGCGCAACGCAACAACCTTTGCATAGCGCAACACGAACATATAGCCGTAGCGTCCTTCCGGATCGCCGTGTGTCTTGTACGTGAGGGCCTCGTAGCCATCACAGCTACAGACGTCCACGGGCGTGCCCATTGCAGATTCGACAGAATCGCGGGACGATCCGATGCCGAGGTGACGAGGCGACGAATAACGATAGACGAGCGCATGGTTGACGAAGTTGCTCGGGGCTGTAGAAGCCGCCGCCATCCAAACGCTGTTGTCATCCGACGTCGCGAGATAGGCAGCCGCAATGTGGTGTTCATGATCGAAGACGGCCGCAATGATCGATTGGGGCATGGCGTTGGGTTGAATGTCGCTAACGAGCCCGTTTACCATATCTTCCGGCACGAAGGCGCGCCCCACTGTCGCAAGATGATTAATGACCAACTCGTCGTTCGTACTCGTCGTGGTGCCCAAGTCAAACACTCCGCTGCCGTACGAGCCGCCGTTGACGAACGCGCGGAGTGGCTCCAGGAACGGATGGAAACACGAGGCCGCTGGGATGCTTTCAAGGCCTGTATAGACGGCGCGCTCGCGAGATGAAACTGCGCCCATCGTACAGCAGAGAAGCAACACTAGAACCAGTCTATGCATGTCGTGCTCCTTTCGAAAAGGGCCGCCCGATCGATGCTGGGCCGAGACCTTCATGGTTCTCGAATCGAAGCGGCTTTTAGCCAGTCTCGTACTTTGTTAGCAAATTCCTCAAAATCGGACCGCCCGTAAAGAGAGCGTACGCGAGACCATGCTGCTTGTGCGTTTCCGAGCCGTATCTCATCGTTCACGCCTCGCGTTACTACGGTTGCTGCCCGTGCAGCGCTGAAGCTAAGCGTACCGAAAGCCGCCCCGCAGCCGATTATTGCAAAAAAGAAAAACATCGTGCGATACAGTTTTTGGAAGCGCACTCGCGCGGCAGTGCGTTGTCCGTGATTTAACTTCTGACTATAAAGAACGCCAAACGCTAATGCCACGGCTGTAATGCTCCTCGATATACACCAGCAATGACGTCGATTCCTGACTCGACGTATCGCACTCAGTCTGTCCCCATCAAGTCTGAATCGGGCGCATCCTTTGGAAAGCGATTGGATTGCAGAAACGCTAACAGTTGGGTAGCCCACTTTTGGTGAGCTCCTGGAATCTCGACGGCCTTCGTGAGGTCCGAAATCGCGGCGCTCTTTTCCTGATTGTAAGCGGTTTCTTTGTGAAGTCTGCTGTACGCCACGGCGGCACGAGCATGATCCACGCCGGCTAGGAGCAAGGACCCCCCTTGTATCTCGGGCGGCATTCCGTCCAAATTTCGGATCTTGCTCTTGATGAAGGGCTTCGGACATACAGCTAACCGCAACAGTTGGCCAATCTTTCGCAAGCCAACCCCGCGAACATTGCTGTAACTCGCTCTGTGAGTCTTGAGCTTGCACGGGTGTATTCAGGATAGCCATTGCGCCCACCAGGCCAATCAAACACTTCACTATGCGCATAGGAAAGCTCCGTCGATGATGTCCGAAACTACCCGGTGCTGAGGGCCGGGTCGGCTCAATAGTAGCACTCCGGAGGCGATCTCGGAAGCCGCCTTGCACGGCTAATTGTGCTCATCTGGCCGACGGCGCTCGCCGGCCGGGCTAAAGTGGCTTGGGGCGGAAGCAACACACTGCTCTGGAGGAGAAAAGCCACCCTGCTGAGGCCTTAGTCCCAATAGCGTAACTGACACCGGGTGCCACGATTTGCCGGTTGGCGTCGCGCGGTGTAAGATAACCGTGAAGACTCGTTCCGGTCTTTGGAGGTACGCGCTATGTTTAGGCACTTTGCACTAGCCGCGGCGCTCTTTGCCTTTGCTGGTCTGTCGCTCGCGCCCACGACGGCCACGCCCGTAGGCAATTCGCAAGCTGCGATCGTTGCTCAAGCTTCTTTGCCGCCGCTGTTTTCAACTGATAGCGCAGCCCAATCGCATTGTCCTAAGGATGTCGTCGTGTGGCTCAATATCCCGAGTGGCATTTACCATTACAAGGGAGAGCGTTGGTATGGGCGCACGAAACACGGTGCTTATGCTTGCGAGAAGGAGGCGATCAAAGCCGGTGATCGCGCTAGCGAAAATGGCCAGTGAATTTAACCATTTAGACCTGCCGTAGTGAAAAGCGCACTGATTAAGACGCTCCTTTCCATCGTGCTAATCGCGTTTTTGGTGCCAGGCCTGGCAAAAGGCGAGACGACGGACGAGCAGCTGTGCACGAACGCCAATACTAACAACGATGCCCACGGTCTGGATAACCATTGTCCAATAGCGGCAGCGCAACAGCTCGACCTCTCAAAGAGTACGAGCGATCCGAAAGAGGCCCAGACGGCCGAACTGCGAGAGGGGGGATACCTCTTCTTGGCAGCAAAAGGCGCCTTACTAACGATGCAGTTTGAGCTTGGCGCCGCGGAACTGGCAAAGGCGCACGCAGTCTTTAAGGACGTGCGCGACAACGGCGTTACAAAAGATCTGCGTGTAAACGCTATGGAGGGCTTAAAGATGGTAGATGACACCGTTTCAAAGCTTAGCCACATGGGAGATCAATAGCTCTCCCGCACCCATCGGCGGTTTAGTTCAACGAGCCCGTACCAGGAGGATCCACTTTGGGAATCGCGCAGATGTCGCGCTGGCTCCTCGTATGAGTACCGTTATCTAGGAGCGTCGTCCCGGTCCGCCTCGGAGAAGCACGTCTTTGCCCAAAAAGGGAGCCGCGCTGATGATTAAATGGGCACGGCGAAATTTTATGGGTAGGCCGGGCTGTGGTGATTAGCTGGCTTTCTCTTGCAGCCAGCAGACGAGTCCTTTTATGGAAACGCCGTCATACCGCGTACCACTCAGAACCTTGATTTTGACAATGGCATCACCTTTGTTGTCCATAGTTACGCGCTGCAGTTCCGTAAAAGGCGTTCCTTGCGGCAACTCCGTGGCGTGATTAGCGGTAATATCTTGGGATTCCGAAAGATTTCCGTTCGCAACAGCTGCCATAGTTTCGAGGAAGTACGCTTTCGAATCCCAGCAGGGTTGATCCCAGGGAACTTTTGCAGCGAAAACTGGCGCGCTAGTAAGTGCGAACGTAACGGCTGCTAGAACGACGGCAAAGGAGTTCTTGACCATCTAGTGCCTCCCAGGGCGAGCCAGCGCCCTGCTGGCCGTTTCGTGCCGTATTCGCCGTTACCTTGACCCGCTTTCGCCGACTCAGACGCCGCCAACGCCTCGGCCTATAGAGGCCATAGCCACCTCAGCGAGTCGAAGCCGCTGGCATGTCCGGGCTAGGCCATTCCATGGCTAGCCAGGTGCCGGATTTCCGAATGAGTTTGACGCAGCCCGTTGCCGCTGGGGCAGCGGGCACTAAGATGGCTTCGAGGGCCTGGTTTCGACCTCGCAGTTAGGCGCTATCCCTAGGCACTTGGCACCAGCCCCGGCGTTCTTCGCTTTTTGCCGGGCTGTCGCCCAAGTAGTCACTAGCTGCGGCGGCTGCGGCAGTTCACGGCACCTGCGTCGCCCAACCTTCGTTACCGAAGGTGCGGTCGGGGCAACGCTTGCCCACTAATGCGTAAATCGCAAACCGCTCGGAACGCGATCAGGTACTATTTGGTCGTTGCTGCGTGATTGGGACTCAAGTGTAGCAAGAAATGCGATCAACACCTGCACGTCCGCGCCACTCAGCCGAATTTTCTCCGTTGTCAGCAGCGGTGATATGGAATGAATCTGCATGCGGTCAATCGCAAAGGAGCCGTCCCGATTATAGCCGCCCGCACGAGCCAAGGGGTTGACGTGCCTCGCAATGGCCTCGTACAGGGTCGAAGAAGAACCGTCGTGAAAGTAGAGCGGCCTCCTCGTTACGTTCCTCAATGGTGGGGTGCGGAACGCGTACACATCATCCGCATCTCCAGTAATGGCCCAACGACCGTAGTCATTAACGCGCTTTCCGTTAATCAGGATCTTACTGAAAATGCCTATGCTGTGATACTTAAAGTCGCTAAACAACTGCCCACTGTGACACGCCGCACATCGCCCCCTGCCGTAGAAAATGATCGCTCCTAGCTTTGCCTGTTCCGGGATCGCACTAATGTCGCCGGAAACATAGTGGTCCCATGGCGAAGCATTAGCAGCAAATGCCATCTCCTCGTAATGAGCGATGGCGTTCCCGATATCGACGATGCTGATCTTCGATACCGGCTTTGGGGGGTAGGCCTTAGCGAACATTTGGCGATAATCGTCTTGCCATGGATACGGTTTCGAGTCCAGTCCCAGTAAACGTCGGAGCAGTCGATGATATACCGACTGCATCATCGCTGCTACACTGGCGTAAGAGCGTTGCGTAACCAGATCGTCAATTTGGTTCGCGTGCGGCATGGGCAGCGTTGGACTCGAACGTGATCCATACGTGCCCAGCATTTCGTCGGCCACTGTTATGGGCACAACAGCCTGAACGGCCATCGCGTTCTGAAAACCGCGGGGAAGATCGGAGCCCATGGGGCTTCTGAATATGCGCTTCGTTGAATCGAGAACTTCGACGTGCCCATCCCAGAAGAACGAGCTAACGGCATTATTGTCACGATTCCACAAGTCGAGAGAGCGCCTCGGATGCACTACCAAACCGTGGGATAATCGGCGAGACGAGCCGACTCCGACTCCGGCAACGCCAATCGACCGCGGCAAGCCATCCGTGAGGCCATACGTGAGGATGTGACAGGTCGAACACGAGACGTTTCGAGGTCCGCTCAGCACGGGGTCAAAGAACAGCGCCTGCCCCAGATAACATTTCCGGATCGCGGCTATACTCGCGCACCTCCAGAGGACGCAGATTGTAGATGGCTATAATCTTTTGAAGCTTATCGTCGAGGCGAGCCTCGCTCCGAGCACGTGCAGCGGAGGAAAAAGCGGCAATGCCAGCGGTGGCGACAAAAACCATCGGGAGCATCCAGATCAGTATCCGATAGATTCGCTGCCCGTTTTGGTCAGCAGATCCGCCCGCGGTTAAATTCATTGAAGTTGGTTAATACAATGAATGTCGCAGTGCAACTCTGGGTCCTTCGCGAGCGCCTCGACTTCCATAGCGGCGATCGTTTCTTCACTCACATGATACGAACGCAACCGCAGCCTGAGCGCTGCGTAATCGAGGCAACGTAATTGCTCCACCTCGAGCGTCTTCCCCAGCTCGACGCGTAGCGCCGGCCTGATAGGAACCGCCCCAAAACGTGAAGCGCGTTGTTGAGCTAGCGCACAATCAATGTAAGCGCTCTGAAACTCACGCTGGTAAACCGCACGGCCAATATCCGGAAAAGCGAACTGAATCGCCACAGCAACAAATGCTCCCATTGCTGCTGCTACCAAAAGTTGAACCCATCGACTCCGACTACCGGGCGCATCGTCTAGCCTTTGCATACGCAATGTCACGTAGCTCAGAAGGACAAAGTCTTCAGAAACGCAGGCCACGTTGTGCAACGTCCTCCCGAGCTCAGAAAGCCAACGCGACTTGCGGTCTCTTGGCTGAGGGCCAACGCTCTTGTAGAAATCATTGCGTTGCAGCGCGTGTCATCTTTTGGAGATCGACGAGACTTAAGGGATCGAAGTGGGCTACAATCGCACCTTCTAGGCGTATCGACGGAGCCCGAATGGCCATAGAATCGGTTCTTTGCAACGTTGAAAAGCGGTGGCGTGCGGAACTTGTATAATAGATCCGTTCGGGTCGAACGTAGCGTTGTAGCGGCCATAATCTGATCCCAAAGCCGTTCTTGCCAAAGCCCAGTTCGGGAAACGCGACGACGTGATAGTTAAAGTCCGAAAAGTAGGCGACCCGAGTGGCACGTAATGCAACTCCCCTTACCGTAGAATACGAGAGCGCCGCGAAGCTCCTGATCCGTCAGTGACTTGCTTGTCGAAGGCAAAGCCGCTCAAGCCTCGTTTGCCTTGATTCGAAACTTCGATCGAATGAACGCGGCGAGTGCCCTCGCGAAGTCCGTGTAGGTGAGTTGTGCCGGTACTCTTTTTGAAGTAGGCCGCGATCTGTCGGGCAGCGATTGGGCTCTCCTACGATGAGATTGTGGGCGATAGCGCGGTAGACTCGTTGAGCAGTGCTGATCGATTCCTGCTTGTTTTCCGCTATGAAAGCGTCACCGTCGTCCAAGCATCTCGCGAATTTCGACCACCGGAAGATGATCCGCGGTGACGAGCAGATCGTGGGACGGGGGGTCGTGACCCAAACTGACTAACGATCCTTGCCGTGCTGATAGCTAACACGTCCATCCCAAAAGAATGCCTCAAAATCCTTGCCACCTCGTCCCCAGAGCGGCAGAGTGCGTGCGCGGAAGCAGTCTAGCTCCGCTCATAAAACGTGGCGGCCCGTCGCTCCGATGCCGCCGACGGCAGCGGCATTGGGCAAGGCCGTCAGCCGGATGCAAACTGATCCAGGTGGCAGGTCTGGCACGATATGTTTCCGTTGAGACTGAGCCTTGTGCTCTTAAATAGCCAGACCGCCGGTCTGACGCTAAGCGGCTGGTCTGGATTCTGATAACACTGTGCTCGGGTCTAACGAACCCTCCAGCCACGATCTGCTGGCGTAGGATCTCTTCTATCGCCGGTCCCATCGCCGCTCCGGAAGACAACGGCAGAACGAGCTAACAGGATGACTGCGAGCGCTAGTACTTAATCTCATGGATCTTGACGAAAGTGCCGGCACGTCGGAGCCACGTTCCTCGATCGCTTGCAAGCCTAAGTCGCGCCAGGTCGTTGTCCGTTAAACCGCAGTGAAATCAGCCGCTTGCGCAAGCAAGTCGTAGTCTTGGCACTCGATCAAGCCCGACCTCTGCAGCGTGCAGCGCTCGAATGTTTTCAGCACTCGGCGTCACAATCGACTCGGTTCTTAGCAATAAGGTGCGCTCGCATCACGTCGTCGCAGCTGAAAGACCAGCTCCTTGTATCTCTCGCCGTAGATGCGCTCGGCGATTATCGGCATCGCAAAAACTGCTTCACACCCGAGCGCAAAAATAATCAGGAGCGCTAATGATGTTGAGGACTGTTAGAGTAAAACGCCGCCAACTGCTGCTTAACATCCCAAGCACCTCATCGGTTCGCTCTGTCAGCCTTCCAGTGGCGGTGAGAGCGCTGGCTTTGCTGAAATGTGAAAATAGCCTCGACTAGCTTCGCGTTGAACGCTCACCATTTCGTCGCCGACATCGTAGCCGCGTGACAATCGAGTTCTGCTGCACACTTGTTCAATATAGCCGCCAACCTTTTATCGCTGTGCTCTCGCAATCGAAGCTCCTGTTCTCGCGCCACAGCTGGCGTGGCCGGCAGAATAAACGTGGGAGGGGTGCTGCGATCATTTCTTCCGTCAGAGTCGGCCACCGTAGCACCATGGTCTACCGGCGATAGCTCTCGCGCCTTGAACCAATACAGCGAAATAAATCCGGCGAGCACCAGGACCATCAACGATAGGAGCCACGTATAGCGAAACCCGTTCATCTCAGCCGTTAACTGACGATTGCCTTGAATATGATCGCTGTAGCGAAGCCGGGCTGAGCTAAAGAACCCACCGCAGCGGTCGCGAACTTGGCAGCCATCGCATTCAGCGAAATATTCGTTTTTCCAGTCCGAGATCGACTTCTTGGCATATGGCCACACGCGGCGGTCAAGAACACACAAGTTGATGATTGTACACCGAAACGTTCATTCTATGCGACGAAAGATGGGACACGGCGCGCCACAGTTGTTCTCGGTAATCGATCGGGTCAATCCAGAGGTCGCTCAGAGTTGAAGCGCGTAAATCCAGTAATTTCTAGACCCATCAGCGCTACATGATCGACAAACAGTAAGTTTCTGGCAATGAATCTCGCCAACATGAGACAGACGTTCATATGTCTGCTTGTGGATGACGACGCGAATTTCAACGCGCTGCCCGAGGCGTTTGAGGTTGAGAATGCCGCGGATAGTCTCATCGAACGCGCCGTCCGCCTGGACGACGTAGTCGTGTGTCGGTCGACACGTCTGAGTATAAGCGGGATGCCAACCATTAGGTCTGGATGACGAACGTTCGAATAGCGCTGAGCGAAATCGGCGATCAGCGAAACGCCTCCCATTCGACAGCACATGAATGGCAGTCCGCGGCAGCCACGACCTGCAAGCCTCAAGGATCGACAAAAAGTCTTCGCCGAGCAGGGTGGGCTCACCGCCGGTTAAGATTAGTTCTGGCGTTTCCTGGTCGATCAACGGTATCAATTCAAGCGTTTGCTTCGACGATCCAAGAATCGTCAATGTCCTTGGGCGGCTGTGAACACATCAGGCAGTAATGATTGCAGCTGTTCGGTCAGCAAGAATACCGTTGGGCCGAGCCTTTCGGCGGTAGAGAACGCGCACTCCGCGACGATGCGGCGCAATCCGAAGGACATCGCCATCACTCGAAATAGCCGTATGCGTACGGCAAGACGACCGCTGGTACCAATGGATCCGGGTACGTGGCCGCCGCTCTCTTCTTCCACCGCAGACGTACACGCGAAAACCCTCTGGCGTTGCGGCCGTGATGGTCGGCCCTTTACCAGAAACCCCATGCTTGGAGCGCAGGGCCATCGGTAGCCGATCGTTCTCGGTCAGTCGCACCAAAAATGCGCGCTCGTCGTCGATGTTAGCAAACCGTAGCGACTCGCCGCCTAGCGTAAGCATCCCTAAGCCACGATCCAGCTCATCAACGTGCGCTTTATCTCATCACTCTCGCGGAGCAACTGGATAAGCCGGCGGATAATCGCCATATTGCGCTTGCAAAAAGACGACGTCGGCTTATGCCCAACGGTAGTCGCCCTGAGTCGCGTGATGAAACACCGGATCTGAGCCACAAAACGGCTGGAACGCGCACTCTGAACACATTGGCAGCGCTGCCCGCGAAAGCTGTTTTCTAGACGGTTCGAGCAGTGCGTCCGATGTCATTATCTCTTCCCATGTGTCGGCGTGCACATTGCCAAGCCGAAACGTCCGGTCGTTCATTTCCGCCAGCATCCGACCCTCATCGGACGCATACACGTCACCATCATAGTTGTAGACGATCGCTCCGATGCCGATACCAGCCGGGCTACGAAGATCGACAAATCCCGATTCGAACGGCGTGAGCATCTTTGATAAGAGAATGCTGGCATAGCTCTCTGCGAAGTGCGGTCCGTCGCGATTGAGCTGCAGGATATAGTCCAGGCCTTCAAAGTAAAAGTCGAGCCACCGATGCAACATCGTAAGCTTGATACGATTTCGTTTTTATAGCAAATCCATATGGCGACAGCGGCCTTAAGAAAATTCGATCGAAGCCCAGATCGCACAGTACTCATCGATGATATCCTTAACACGATTCAAGCTGCCTTGAGTCGTCGTCATCAACGCGCTGACTTTGTCCCGACCCAGGATGTTGCGGACTTTGTCGATTCCGGCAATCGTCCGCTCGTAGGAGTCGTTTCCAGGTCTCGGACGGTTTCGATTGTGAAGATCCGCCGGCCCGTCCAGCGACGTCGAAATAAAGATACCGTGAGACTTACAGTACTCCAGTATTTCATCAGTGATGACCGCTAAATTCGTCGCAATGACGAACTGAAGCGTCACGACCGTAAGACACATTGAGCGCCTCCGCCCGCTCGACAACGTACTGGATCAGCCCAAAGTTCAGCAGTGGTTCGCCGCCCTGAAATTCAATCTGTAATTGCTGGTGACGGCGAGCGAAACACCATCTCAAGGGCGCGCTCTGCGGTTTCCCGGGACATATCGAACGCAATGCGGTCGTTGCTCTGGCGCGAGACCTGACAATACGGACAAGCGTGCTCGCAGCGGAGGCTTATCACGAAGATGTGCAGTCCGGTGAAATTCGCGATGCGCTCATGTCTTCGTTCGCACCTTCAAGGGCAAGTAGGTCAAGAGCGACATCCGAATCGTGCATCGAGGAGAAAATGGGCTGACTTGAGCGTCGAGTAGGCATCAGAGTCGTAGGGAAGCCGATGCCGCACGAAATCCTCAAGTGACGCTCGATCAAGGATCACGTACTGGCCCGGCCTGATTAGTCGCTACGTACTCGTGGTCGTTAAGCGGCGTGAAGCTAAAGGGCAACAACCTATAGCCGGCACTCCAGAGGCTTCTCGAAGTCCTCTCGGGGCCTAAATCGTATCGCCACCTTGTAAGCCCGTACGCGAGAAGGCGTACGCGAGGACGGCATTACGTACTTGGGCTGTTTCAGCCGCGATGCTCTCGGCGTAAATCGTAATCTAGGACTTCATTACGAAAATCACGCTCTAGCGAAGCGCGATCATCCTCAGATAGATCCTGGCGAAAAAGTAAAACCGCTACGTAATGACCGCTCTCGCTTCTCAGATCAAAAGCGCATCGGTCGCTAAATCGATAGGCCGCCTTTTTGATGGCGTCAAGGCTATAGACATCGTTGGCGAACCGGACCTCCCGGCTGTGCCATTCCGTTTGGCCGTCGGGTTGGCAGTCCACGCCTAACCCGAACCTGAGACGTGCGACGAGTGAGATACGTGTGATTCGTGAGAATCGTGGGAGCCATGAGACGCGTGGGACTCATGCGACTCGTGCTGCGAAAACTGCGACGACGAGCTACCTGCCCTAGTAAGAACGAAATTCCCCGTAGAAGAAGTCGTTGAAGATCCGTGTACAGTCTTGGCCGGGAAAAGGGAGCGCCCGAGTTCATTTCCCGCAACGGCCGTGCCTAGTAACGCTGCTATTGAGAGCGTTAAGGGAGCGAGGAAAGCTCGTTTCTTCACGATTCCGCACAACCTCCGAATGAGGGCTAGCTGAATCAGATTAATTCAAGCTAGGGCCTTCTCGGCCTTCTCACATTGCTAAAACGCCGAGGATGGCGAGTAGGCGAGCGCCCCTTCACCCGTTTGGCCAAACCCAGCCGCCGGCGACTCGGCAACCCTTTCCCGCGCCACGGGCGCGCGCGTTCGCAGCAACCGATTCCCCCTTTCACCGTGCGCGGTTGCCGACGAACTCATTTCGAGGCCACCCGCCCGCTCTCAGGCGCGCAAGGCAAACGGCAGCGTCACGTTCCCCCAAATCGGCTGCGTACTGCTGCGCGGGCCGTTTCGGGTACACCCCTCCCCCTCAGGCGCGAATAGCGGGCGCGCGCGAGGGCACGAGCGGGATACTTCTCTGGAGTCCATCGCTCGGTCACAGACCTGGGGGAATTGGATTGACATGCGTGTCCACGTTAGATTGAAATTGCCGGGGCGGACCTGGGCGCGAGCGTTCCGTTTAGCAACGATAGACAGGGCTGCTACGCCGGGTGCGAAAACGAGCGAAACGAGGGGAGACCCTCTCCCTTTGCGCGCGAGACGGCTCGCGGCATCCTCGTTAGGAAAGGGATGGCTCTGACGGCCATCCCTCGTCTCTTTTGCCGCTTCGCATTTGTCAACGGCGCGGCGATCGCTATGCTCGTCGGTTGTGCGGGTCACGCCGATACAAGCATAGTACCCGGTGCCAGCAGCGCCGATACCATTTTTACGCACCATCACACGTTTAAGTACACCGGCGCGGAGCAGCTCTTTCAGGCACCCTCCAATGTGACGCAGATCAGCGTCGTTGCCCATGGCGGTAACGGCGCAGGCGTTCCGGTCCTTGATGGTGGGCGCGTTACCGCATACATCCCCGTAACTCCGTACGAGACGCTCGCGATTTACGTCGGCGGTACCGGCAGCGGCACCACAGGCGGTTTTAACGGAGCCGGTCCCGGCGGCGCAGGAGCGTATGGTGAAGGCGCGGGCTACGGCGGCGGCGGCGCGTCAGATGTGCGAGAGGGCGGCGACAAACTGGCCAACCGAATTCTCCGTCGTCGGCGGCGCAGGTGGTCAAGGCGGATGGACCAGTCGCGCGCGGCGCAGAATGACGGCGGCGGCGGCAAAGGTGGCGGCAACATCGGCGGTACCGGCGGCGTCGGCTACGAACGATATCTCAGCAGCTGTAGCACGGGGGACGGTACCGTCTCCGGCTTTAGCCGGACTATGCCGGAGGCCGGCGGTTGCGGCGGGACTGGTGGCACGCAAAGTCAGGGTGGTGCCGGCGGAAGTGGCGGGCACAGCACCTACGGCACGTATGGCCTGCCCGGCGATGTTGGAGGGATTGGTTACGGCGGCGGAGGTGGCGCGGCAGGCGGCGGAAGTGGCGGCGACTTTGCGGTCGTTGGGGGCGGCGGCGGCGGCGGTTACTATGGTGGTGGCGGCGGCGGGGGCGCTGGAGGGTACTCAGGCAGGCGGCGAGGGTGGCGGCGGTGGCGGGGGCGGTGGATCGTCCTATGTCGAGCGGCGCGCCACGAACGTACACAGTTATCAGGGATGGAAGAAATCAGGCAACAGCGGACTGGTTGTATTGCAGCTGGTAGCGGAGAGAGAACGCATCATCGCTTAGTGGGCGCCGAGTAATTTTAAGCGCCAGCCCCCTCAACTAACGTGACAACCGTGCGCGCACGCGCAAGGTCGCCACGAAAGGACAACGGCGAATGGCATCTTTCGATTCTGGGCCGCTGTGCTGTGTTGCCGTCGGTGCGGCGGCCGCATTGCTGTCGGCTTGTGACGGATCATCGCCGGGGGCAATGCCTACCGGCCTAAATAACAGTGTTCGAGCGCCCGCGGGAAGCAAGACGTTCACCTACACGGGCGCGGAGCAAACCTTCAAAGTTCCAACCGGCGTGACTTCCATCGCCGTTGACGCTACAGGTGCGGTTGGAGGACGAGGACTCGGCAAAAAACCCTCATTCGGTGGTCGTACGCAAGCCACTATCCCAGTCACGCCTGCTGAAACATTGTACGTGTTCGTCGGGGGCAAGGGTCAACCGGCGGCTTCAACGGCGGTGCAAACGGCGGCCGCAGCGGCTCCGGCGGCTTCACTTCGCTGGCGGCGGCGCCTCAGATGTGCGGCAGGGCGGCGATGGCCTGAGTAATCGCATTGTCGTCACCGGAGGTGGCGGCGGCCCTGGTGATCCTTCTTTTCGCGGCGGCCTTGGTGGGAAACAACTCCGTCAAAAAAGTATCCCCGCCATTTCGTCTGACCCACTCACGGAAAGATTACTAAAATCGGCTACGGATTCGCAGGGCCGATCGGCGTCGCTGTAAAGGGTTCGAACGTTTACATAAGCGACGGAACCGATCAGGTCAAGGAAGTGATTCCGTGACGTCCTTTTTCGCGGGCGAAAAGACGGATGACGGGCGTTAGCAGATCGTCGACGAGCAGGTGTTCCGGTTCACACTGCGGCACGCGAACAACTCGTGGAGGAACTCTCCGCTTCATAGAAGCCGCCAAGATGGCCGAAGGGGAAGCGGCTTACCTATCGAAAGCTTACGTCAAAGCTCTATATCGAACGGAGTTAATTCCTGATTTTCCAAGGGTATGTACGATTGATTCTGCTAGCTCTACAGCTCCACTCTGTGGCGTAAACATATGTTGAAGAAGGCTAGCCATGGAATTAGCAGCGCCAGTGAAACCCCAGGTACAGTTTTTAAAACTTAGGTATTCCCCAAACGCGACAGGACCTTCGGCAGCATATACAAGGCGCACTCCAACGAAGGTCACCTTTATATAGAGGTTGTTGTCAATCTTAAGCTGTCCGCCTTCAATCACGCCACCTGTAGTGGTTTTCATGCTCGCCAACCAGCCTTTTCTTTTCGCATTCCGTTAGATCATCAGGGTGCCGATACGCAAAGACTGAATTAAGCATATCAACCTCATCGGTAAGAGCGCCCTCATCGTTTCTAAAATCTACCGTCGTAAGTCTAACCAGGTTAGTATGAGCACTATCCAACTTATTCGGCTGAGGTTCATAGCCCGTATAATCCTCTTGTGGCCTCTCCAATATCCCTCACTAACTGAAAAACTGCGCCGACACAGGAGCAGTTATCCTTTCGCTTGTTCGCGTGCGCTACTATGCCATCGGTTGGCGATGAGGGACAGTAATCTGCCGGAGAAAAATAGAGCGCCCCTATCTCTTAAGGACGTTTTAATCGCATTTCGCCAAATGTTGGGGTCGGCTCGCGTTGCAGCGCCGCCGCTACCCATAATGACCTCACGATCTTTTATGAGGTGACGGAACCAGATATCTTCAGGGGGAGTATCTGCGCAGGTCAGGCCGCGCTTAATCCGTTTGCCGTAACGTGCTCATTACTGAAGCTTACGCCTTCAGCCGAGAATGGCTCAACCGTTCCTATTGCACGGTGTGTCT
Organism: Vulcanimicrobiota bacterium; assembly: GCA_963759245.1. Lineage (GTDB taxonomy): Bacteria > Vulcanimicrobiota > Vulcanimicrobiia > Vulcanimicrobiales > Vulcanimicrobiaceae > Cybelea. The sequence continues at coordinate 2,528,606 of CAVWYN010000003.1, forward strand.
TATAGGAGTCGGTCTTCACGATGTACCCAAGGGCTGGGCGAAGCTCTGCTACGATAGCTGGGCTATACTCGCTGTTAAACTGCATTTTCTTTTTTCTTCGCTGTTGGGTAACCTGTACTTGAACAATACAGCTCCGCCGTGGAGCACTTGCAAGTCTAAGTAAACCCCATTGGTGTCCCAGAATAGGCCGATCGAACCGTCAACGATCGGGGACACGTGTGGCCTTTCTACGTTTGACAACCTTTCGAGGACCGTAACTGCATTAAAAATGGCAGCAGAGGTTATAGGGCTGGCGCCTTCGTCGTCCCAGTCCTCATGAGTATATGGTTCGAGTTCCCCGATTATCTCGGTAACGAGGTTCTCGCTTGCAGTAATCATCATTTTGGTTTTTTAGGCGTTTGACGCTGATCGGCAACGCGTTGTTTCGCCCGCTTGGGAAGGCCCGCAATCTTTGAAAGAGCCTCCTTGAAACGCTCGAATGCCTGTTCGGCCTCGTCCCGGTCAAGCGCCTTGGCCATACGAACCTAGTATACCACTATACAATAGTTCCCCTATCAAGGCCCGATTAATGTCGCCCTGTCACCCGGCTACTGTACCGCAGGCTATGGACCGAAAAGCCTCTCGCAAAGCCAGGACGTATTCTGCGGTGGCAGAGCAATCGGTCCGCAGATTAAGCCCTTCGCCACTATACTGCCCAAAAACCAGAGTAGGTACGAGAGGACCACCACGGCCAGCACTATTGAAAATACACGGTAAAACACTTAGAGCCGTTTCGTCGCCCTGTCACCCAGCCACCTTACCGTTCCTGAACACAAGCCAGATGACGGCCACGGGAGCCAGGGAGATCGCTAGCACGGTCAGCCACAATAGCGCGGCACGGGGTGCTTCCACCATCCTAAGGCCCGCGATCAGGATCAGAGTCCTAAGCTGCCAACCCCGTACGTTCGAAGGAAAACTTTTTTCGTCAACCGCTATGCTCGGCCCACGATACACCGCATCGCTGGCAGGTTTCACCCGGCTTGCCAATGAGGTAGTCGCAGGGTGCGGCTGACGCCTGTTCGCTCATATTCGGACTTTTATCCGCTAGAGGCGCTAGAACGTCGATTTCATCGGAGTTTTCGTCGCTTTCCGATATGCTAGGCGCCTCGCAGGCTAGCGTTTTAGACTCGAGCCTTTTCCCTTTGCTTTTCGCGGTTCTAGCGTTCCTAGCGTTTGAAGACCGAGTTACGAGATAGCGACGCCATGCGTCGGCGAAGTCTTTTCGCAGATACCCGTGTTTGTTGGTATCGTCTGCCCAGACTTGTTTAGATTGAATCTTATAGTTGCGCAATAGCTTTGCAAGGCCACGTGCTGACAAAGGCTTGCCGTGATGCCATGTCCCCCACGGTGATTCTGCGAGTGCCCATAGCTCGACTAGGAGACTCTCTGTGTGAAGCCGGTCAACGTTGAATGCTTTGAAAACAAGGCGAATATCTCGCAGAGCTTGCACGCCGGCTGAATCGTCTTCGACGTCCGCCACACCACAGAGCTTAATCGCGGTGCCGCGCGCCTTTGTCGGCCATTCGTCACCCGCTGCTTCGGCGATCGCTAGCAGCGGCTCCCAACCGTCGAAGGCGCGGTCGCTTATCTCCTCGATGACCGTTGGGTAACAGCGCTTAAGGTCGTCGATGTGCGCGGCGGCCCAGGACTCAACGCGCGTTCGCAGCGCGATGGCAGCCGGTTCTACCAGGCGTCGGTGGAAGCGCTCAGCACGTTCGTTAGCAATTTGTCGTTTCAGCTCGATGTGGACCGAGCGATCGCGTACGGTATCGGGCAGCGCATTGCCGATTCCGGCGATCGCCTTAGAACCAAATACCTTGAAGTCGCGCGTCTTAATATCTGCGCCTTTGCCGATGCAGAGCGTTGCGCAACCGCCGCGTCGGTGCCCGTCGTTGAGAATGCCCCGAAGGGCCTCCCCGTACTCACGATCGCCCTTAAAGGCAGCATCACTCTCGTCGAGCAAGAGTGTCGATTTCTCACCGTCAGTTTTCCGCACAAGAGCAGCGGCCGAGGTACGCCCTGTGCGCCAAGGACGCGCCACCAGGAGTTCTAGGACTTCCAGCAACCTCGTTTTTCCCGACCGTTTTTCGGCACTTGTGACGTTCAAGTAAGGGGTAGCGTCAGCAGCGTCGATCGCGTGAGTGTGAACGATCCACAGCGCGATCGCGACGAGCTGCTCGACCGATAGGACAACGAACCTTCGCACGAAGCGAACAATTTCGTCCAGCAGGGCCGCCCCGTCTTCGTACGACGTTTCGCCGAAGGGATTTTGCAGAGGGGGAGTGATAACGGCGTCGCGAGAATCTTTGGTTAGCTCACCATCGCGCGCCGTGTCAGCGGCGCGCTTCTTCATACCGATTCGCGCTCGTCGAGCTGAAGTTGTGCAAGCGCCGGACGACGCAAGATTCGGATCAGCCCTCGCTTTCCAAACTTTCGATGTGGAAGGCGACCCGCCGCTATTTCCTGTCGCACTACATTCTCGCCGACGCCGGCAAGCTTAGCATACTGGGCTACGCTCAATGTCAGGCGCTCAGGCGCCCCGCTACATTCCGTGTCCATTAGACCTACCTCCTAACAGGTGATATCCTATTGTTCATAACCGCCTGCTGCTAGACAAGACCGATTGATGCGAGTAAAATCTAACAGTGAGCAGATGGCTCGACTTAGAGCAAGAGGCGCGAAATGGGCAGTGGCAACGCTTCCTTGAGCCTCTCGTCGGTCTAAATCGCCCCGTTTCTGTCGCTCAGTTAGACGAGGCAATCCGAAATCTAACGCTGCGCGAAGGAGACGCCCGTAACGAGATTTACGCCTATCTCAAGGCGCAGCAAAGGGTCGGCGCTAAGCGAGCCTTCTGGATCGGCGAAGCACTGCGCGAATGTGGGATCGCGTGGTCAAGTGGCGTCGTCGCCCTGGCTACGGCTTCCCATCTTAAAGAATTGACGGCACTTTTTGCGCTTCTGAGCTTGCGGGGCGAGGGCACCGAAGCTTACGCGGTACACCTCGCGGCCGCTTGCGCCGTCCTTTCTTGCGAGTACCCCACGGATGACGAGCTTACCACGCTTCAGCGCAAGACTCGCGAGGCATTCACAAGACATAACCTAGCCACGATTGGCGTCGTGCGAGAGGGATGGGAAGCGCTATCGAAAAGGGCTGGCTCGTACGGTAGGCTTTTCGCTTCCGTGCGCGTCGCGCTTGCCGATGCATACGCAAGCGCGTGCCTACAGGACTATTCTAGCCGCGCACGCCGGGTATTCGAGGATTTAGGGCGATGGGCCATTTCGTTCGCGAAGCGCGATCCTAACCCTAAGTTTTTTGCGATCGTCGCACCGTGCTTTGCGTGTCGAGCACGCATAGAACAGCTTCGCTTGCACTCGTATTATCTTGAAGCCGTCGCCGAGGCCGTACGATCAGACGATGCGGATTTCGATCAAGTCCTGCGCGAGAAGCCTCGGACGCTGGAAGAGATTGCCCGCGAAGATTATGGCATTGTGATCCCCATCGAACAGAAAAAGTCTGGCACTCGCCGCAAGGCGATGAAAGGAAAGAAGAAACAATGAAACAGCATCGCCTCGGCGCGTGGATTGGGCAAGAGTCATATCTGGATAAACGGACCGGTGAGCGCAAGAAATGCGAAAGCTGGACGGTTAAGCACGATGCTTTCGATCGGAAGCCGGGTGAGCGCCGCCAGAGCAGCGAGCGCGGCTTCGCCAGCGAGGCCGACGCAATCGCGTGGTGGGTGCTACAGAAACAGAATCAGCATCGGCCCGTCGCTAAGGCAGAAGCGGTCAAAGAAGCCCCCTCACGCTCAAATGATTTCTTGGACCGATGGCTTAAGGGGTGCGCGACGACAATGAGCGCAGGCGCACTTGCCACGTGCGAGAAGCACGCACGTCTTTGGATTCGGCCGTCGCTCGGGACCTCTCTGCTCTGTGACTTAGAGCGGTCGCCGGCGCTCATTGAGCAGGCCCAGGCGGCATGGCTGACCGCGCCCCGCAAGGACAAGCGCAAGGGCGTGGTCACGCCCGGCTTCGTCAAAAGCGTGAGGAGCACGCTGAACACTGCCCTCAACCGCGCGAAGAAGCTGCGCCTTATTAGCGTCAACCCATGCGACTTTGTTGATCCGCCTCGATGTGAACGGGAAGAAATGCGTTCGCTTAGCCCTGAACAAGTGCAGCAATACCTAGACACCTTCGACCGCACTGACCTTGGTGCCGCGATCGCGACGGCCATCGGGAGCGGCTGCAGGCGTGGCGAGTTGCTTGCGTTACGCTGGAGCGACATTGACTTAGACCAAGGCACGCTCCGAGTCGCCCGGTCCTTGGAGCGCGTCACAATCCGCACCGCAAAGCGGGAGCGCTACGAGCTACGATTCAAGGAACCAAAAACGAGACGCTCGCGCCGCACGATCGCGCTACCGCCGTTCGCCATCGAGCGTCTGCGCCGTCATCGCCTCGAACAGGCCGAACGTTTCTTTTCGGCTGGGGGCCGCCCTGACGGCAGCACGCTACTGTTTGAGCGCGAGGGCTTACCGTGGAATCCCAACACCTTCGGCCTTACATTCGCAGGTATCGTGCGGGACGCTAAGCTCCCGAAGGTGCGGTTGCACGACCTGCGCCATTCGTTCGCGTCGTTACTGCTAGCTGGCGGGGCCGACCTCAAGACCGTTTCGACCGCACTCGGACACTCGACCATCGCCGTGACTGCCGACGTATACGCGCACGTCTCGCCGGCCATGCTGCACGACGCGGCAAATCTGCTGGATCGCGTCGTCGCCTCTGGACGCAAAACGGCTCGCGCGGCGGGTTGAGAAGCCTGATTGTTCCGAGTTGTTCCGAGTCAGGTAACGATTCTGGCGGGAGCGTGTAGGAATCGAACCTACCAGTCGCCTTGCGACGACCTCAGCGATTTTGAAGACCGTGCGAGCCACCAGACCCGTACGCTCCCACGTTTTGGTTCCGTCGAAAACCGTTGCTCACTATTCAATCGTCATCCAGCGGATAATTGGTTGGTTGGCGATGCATGAAGTACGACTCGTCATGATCGGACGCGATCGGCGAAAACGTGATCGGCGGCTGCGAGTAATCGAAGCAATCAATGATGCTGTTCGCATTCGCGTCCTCCGTCCCCAAGGGGCGGAGATTCCAGTTCTGTTCGACGTACTTGAGAATGCTGGCGAACTCATAGCTTGTCGTCGAGATATGTCCGGCTTTCGCGTAAGCCGAGACGATCAGCGCCGGCACGCGAAAACCGAATCCGCCATATCCGTGCTGAGGTGGGTTAAAATTATCGTAGAGGCCGCCCCAATCGTCCCACACGACGACAACCGCCGTCGACCGCCAATAACGGCTCTTCCCGATCGCGTTGATGATGCTCGCAACCCACGACGGTCCGTTGTCGTATCGACCACCGCCATGATCCGAGTCGTCGCCGTCCGGTATCACCCACGAAACCCCGGCCAGCGAGCCGTTCGAAACGTCGCTGAAGATGTTCGTTTGCGGTGACGAAATGTTGGTCTTCCACTCCGGTCCATAACGCACCCGATAGATTACGTCGAATGCGTTGAACAGCCGGCCGTTCGTACTACAGCACGCCATCGGCGCATAGTATCTCCACGGAATGCCCTTCGGGTCGAGCCGGTCGCGGATCGTCGGATAGACCAACCCGAAGTCCTTGGTGCAGGGGAACGGCCCCTTCCCGCGTTGCAGCAGGTCGTCCTTACTGATTAGCGACGTGCGCGTGCGCGCCGGAGCATTGCACCCCCAATGGCACTTGGGTCCGGAGCACGTCGGCAAGTCCACCAGCGCTTCGTCCGGCGCGATGACGGTCCCGGCGGCGATGAGGTCCTGATGGCCCGTAAACCCGCCGCTGCCCTGCGACGTGAACATGTGCTCCGCCAGGACGTACCGCTTCGCAATCTCCCAGTACGGCTTGATTTGCGCCGGGTCGACGTACTGGTATGGGTCCATGCACGCGTCCATGTGGTTTTTATATAGAATCTCGTCGAAGCCATCCATCTTGCCGCCGTCGCGCGCAATGCGGAATGCCTCGTAGTAGTGATTTAGGTCGTTCGGTCCTGCGAGCGGCGTCTTTCGAAGTGATACCGTCTCGCTCTTGTAGATGTGACAGTTCGGATCTTTGGCTGCCTTCCCCGTCGTCGTACCGTCCGCGCCGGGAAACGTCGCAAAGAAGTTGTTGAACGTTCGGTTCTCTTGAACGACGATGACGACGTGTTTGATAGGGCTTGTGCTGAGAACGGCGCTCCGCGCCTCAGGCCGCGCTACAACCGGAACCGCGGTCCGAACGCAACCCGAGAGCAGCGCGCCGGCCAAACCGACCGTCAGCGCGCACCCGCTAAGCGCGAAAAACTTCATCGCGGTGCAACCAGCGAAAACGCCGTAAGGTTTCCGCTTTCGTCGGAGCAATAGACCCAGCCGTTGACGACGGTCGGGCTCGCCCAGTGGACCCTTCCAATCGTCTTGCCGTGCAGCGCGCTATTCCACAGCACGTGGCCGTTGAGCGCGTTGAGCGCAAAGATGGCGCCGTCGTACGAAATAAAGACGATCCCGTTGGCAACCACCGGCGACGTGCCTTCCCCCGCGGTCTGGCCCGGGCTGGAATGCCACATGCCGACGAGCCGGCTCTCACCCGAAGTCGTCTCGAGGCGATAGGCCTGCACCTCGCTGGGGAACGCAAGAAAAATCCACGCCGCGCCGGAGCTATCCGTCCAGACGGCGGGCGTCGCGAAAAGCGCATCCGGCAAGTCGATGACCTGCAGCTCGTTGCCGACGCCGGGTAGTGCGGCGCGGTTCACGAGCTTCAGGATCCTGTCCTTTCCGCCTTGCGCGAGCATCCACGGCGTCTGGCTCGAGGCCTGCTCGGGCAACATCGCCGGCGACGTGCTTCCGAGATCGTAGTCGCCGTGCTGCAGGCGATCGTAGTCGGCCGGCGTGTAGCTGCCGTAGAATTCGGAAAGGTCGGCGCTCACCGAGATCACCGAGTCGCCGTAGTCGTGGCCGCCTTGGTTCGCGTCGAAGTCGCCGTTGCCCGTTGCCGCGTAGACGCGCCCGTTCATGGACGCAGACGGATCGACGACGGCGCCGCCGCGGGACCAGATTCCCGAACGCTGCTCGCTGCAGCCGCTTCCCCCGAGGAGCACGTGCTTGTCGCTGCAGAGCGAGTTGAAGACCGTCTCCTTTCCGGTGCGGAGATCGATCGCTACGACGTGCCCGTCGTACGGCGCCTGATCGCCGTTGTAGCCCGAGACCGTCGCGTAAAGATAACCGTTTGCGACGTTGAGCGGCGACTCGTCCGCCTCGGTGTTCGGGATGAGCGTGATCTTCGCCGGAAATCCTTGGCCGTGAATCTCGTGGCCGTTGGCCGCGTTGAGCTTGTGAACCCTCCCGTCGACGCCCGGAGCGTAGATCGCTTTTCCTGCAAGGTCGGCCGCCGGCGTCGAGTGCGTGTACTTCGGGCCGCTCGTCGCAAATCTCCAGACGACGTGCCCGGTCATCGCGTCGATTCCGAGCGTTGCGCCGTTCCGCAGGGTCTCGTAGAGCAGCGAGCGATAGAAGCGTCCAACGCGAACGCGCTGTAAGAGTATGGGCGCCGTATCGGCGACGTGGCCCAGCGAAATCTGCCATCGCTCCCGAAGATTGTGAACGTTTGCGACGGTGAGCGTCTTTTCGGCCGAGTTAAAGCCGGTGCGCGCGGGATCGAATCCAAAGACGGGCCAGTCTGCCGCGCGACCAACGATGGATATCGAAGCCATGAGACCGCCGGCGATTGCCAGCGACACTACGCGTCTAAACATGGATGCTGCTTGGCGGCGGGCAGGGCGGTCGCCTGTCGTGCCCAACATACCCCTGACGTCCCCGCTATGAGGTATCGGCTTGATGTTGCGCTCGAAAAACGTCTTCGTTGTGTTGCTGACCGCGAGCCTAGCCTCGTGCGTTGGCAGAGCTGCGACGCCCGCGACGGTCAACGCTTTGCCTCCGATGCGACCAATGCTCGCCGATCCCGCGAGCGCAAAAATTTCACACGTCGTGGTGATCGTGCAAGAGAATCGCACGGTGGACAACTTCTTCGCCGGCTACCCGGGCGCGAATGCTCCGACCTACGGCTGCGCCGCCGGGTCGCCACTCGAAGGCACCAAGCCGCAGGCTAGCTCCGGATGCCCGAGCGGCGATACGAAGGTAGCCCTCCATCAAATTACGTTTCGCGGGCCCGATCTCAAGCATCGCTGGCACGCGGCGATCGTCGACTGGGACCACGGCCGCATGGACGGTTTCATTCACTACGGGCGCGCCCACCAACCGTACACGGCCTACGCCTACGTGGAGCGTTCGCAAGTCCAGCCTTACTGGGACATCGCCAATCAATACGTTCTCGCCGACGAGATGTTTCCCACCGAATTAGGCGGCAGCTTCACGAGCCATCTCATGCTCGTCGCCGGCAACGACGACATCGCAGCGAACGTGGCCGAGGTAGATTTTCCCACCAAACAACCCGACGACTGCGACGCGCCGCCGACCACGAAGACCACCTATCTCACGTCCAATCGAAAGCTGCACTCGGACGGGCCGTTTCCCTGTTTCACTCAGTTCAACACCATCGCCGAAGTTCTCGATAACGCCGGCGTTTCGTGGAAATACTATTCCACGCAGCTGGTCGGCGCCGGAATGTGGGAGCCGTTCGAAGCGATCGCCTACGTTCGCAAGGGCGCCGATTGGAATCGGAACATCGCCGTCCCGCAAACCAAAATTCTCACCGATCCCGGTGCCGACCGGCTCGCTGCGGTCAGTTGGGTGATGCCGAGCAAGGCCGATTCCGATCATCCGCACGCTCGGAGCGACACCGGACCGTCGTGGGTAGCCTCGATCGTCAACGCCGTCGGCGAGAGCAAGTACTGGAATACCACCGCGATCTTCGTCTTGTGGGACGACTGGGGAGGCTGGTACGATAACGTCCCTCCGCCGCAGCTTGACTTTCGCGGCCTCGGGATTCGCGTTCCGTGTCTAATTATCTCGCCATACGCAAAGCGCGGCTACGTCTCGCATACTACGTACGAATGGGCGAGCATCCTGAAGTTCATCGAAAACACGTTCGGCCTGCCGTCTATCGGCTCGCCGTCCGACGGCTACACGGATACGCGGGCGAACAGTCCCGCCGACAGCTTCGACTTCACGCAGAAGCCGCGCAAGTTCGTGCCGATCCAAAGTAAGTATAGCATCCGACACTTCCTGGCCGAGCCGCCGTCGAACGAACCCGTCGACACGGAGTAAACGAGAGAAGTATGAAGCGGCCCGAGGATTTTCAAATCGCTCGGGCCGTCACATCGTGGTCCGTTTTAGCTAGGCGCCGCCATTTTTCATACAGTTGATCATCCAGTCGATTCCAAACTTGTCGGTCAGCATGCCGAACCTGGCACCCCAAAACATATCGGCCAGCGGCATCTCGACGTTTCCGCCGGCGGCAAGGGCGTTGAATACGCGCGTCGCTTCGGCCAGGTCAGTCGTGCCTAGCGACAGCGAGATCGCCCCCTCGCCATAGGTCTTGCCGGGACTGGCGTCGGAGGCCATGAACGAGACGCCCGGGGATTTAAGGCTCGCGTGCATGATTTTCTCGGCATTTTCAGCCGTAACCGGGGGTCCGCCGGAGTCTTTCGGCATGTCCTTCATGCGCGAAATGCCTTCGATCTCGCCGCGAAAGACTTCCTTATAGAAGTTTAAGGCTTCCTCGCAGGTCCCGGGGAAAAACAAATAGGGTTCGAGTTGCATTTTAACCTCTCATCACGGTATGGGAGCCGCGAGCATTGGCTGTGAGAGTGCGGAAACCCTAGAGCGTGTCAGCGACGTCCCAGCGAGCCTGGTTTGGCCATGAAGTCATAGAGCCGCCCGTTGTAGGTTGCCGTTCCCGAGATCGTTCCATCCGCATCCATCGTGCCTCTAAACGACAGCAAGTTGCCGATAAAAAGTTGGACGTAGCCGTCGTTCGTGCTCACCGTCCCCGTTACAGGTACGATTCGATCGTCGAAGCGATCGGGCCGCACCGAAATCCCCGTGTACGTTCCCTCGACGGTGCCCTCGTGAATGAGCAGCTGCATCGTCCCGGCGTACGGCACCCCCGAAGGACCGAACGTAGGAGTGAAAGCGGCGACGTAGGGCGCAAACGTCTCGCCGCCGGCGGTTGTGACCGCCAGCGCCGGCGCGACGCCGGCCGCGGCAAAGACGGCTGCCGCCAGCAGGCTGCGGTAAATCGTTGATAGTTTCATTTACTGCCAGTATGACGATCCCGGGTACACCCTCGCTGAGTTTTCCATGAGAGCCGGATTAGCGTAGCGAAGCAGATAGCAGTGAAGACCCGCTCCGACATCCGCAACGTCGCCATCATCGCGCACGTGGACCACGGCAAGACGACGCTCGTCGATGCGATGCTCAAGCAGAGCGGCGTATTCCGGGAAGGCCAACTGGTGGCGACCCGCGTGATGGATTCCAATCCGCTCGAGCGCGAGCGGGGAATCACGATACTCGCCAAAAACACCGCGGTGCGCCACGGCCCCATCAAATTCAACATCGTCGACACCCCCGGGCACTCCGACTTCGGCGGCGAGGTCGAGCGGGTGCTGCAGATGGTGCAGGGGGTGCTGCTGCTGGTCGACGCGGCGGAGGGCGTGATGCCGCAGACGCGCTTCGTGCTTCGAAAGGCGCTCGAGCTCGATCTGCGGGCGATCGTCGTAATCAACAAGATCGACCGCAAGGACGCGCGACCGCAAGAGGTCGTCAACGAGACGTTCGATCTATTCGTCGAGCTCGGCGCGAACGACGAGCAGGCCGACTTTCCGGTGATCTTCACCAATGCCAAGGCCGGCATCGCGAAGCGATCGCTCTCGGACGAAAGCGACTCGCTCGAGCCGCTCTTCGAGACGATCGTCGCGCGCGTTCCCGAAGCTCCCTCCGAGGACGGACCCGTTTCAGCTGCTGATCTCGGCCATCGATCACAACCGCTACGTCGGGCGCGTCGGAATCGGGCGCATCTTCCGCGGAAGCTCGCGGCGAAACGACCCGATCGTCAAGATCGCGCGCGACGGCGACGTGACGACGGGACTGCGGCTCGGGGCGCTGCTGACGTTCGCGGGCTTGGAGCGAATCGAGGTCGAGGAGGCCGCAGCCGGCGACATCGTCGCCATTTCCGGAATCGAAGAACTGAACATCGGTGACACGATCGCCGATGCGAACGAGCCGGAACGCATCGCGGCGGTGGCGGTCGACGAGCCGACGGTTTCGATGTCTTTCTCGGTGAACAACTCGCCCTTCGCCGGCACGGAAGGCAAATTCGTCACGTCGCGCCAGATCCGCGAGCGTCTGATGCGCGAGCTGGAATCGAACGTCGCGCTGCGCGTCGCCGACACCGCCTCCGCCGACACGTTCGAGGTGCGGGGGCGCGGCGAGCTGCATCTCGCCATTCTCATCGAGACCATGCGCCGCGAAGGCTACGAGCTCGCCGTTTCCAAGCCGCAGGTTATTCTGACGGAGCGCGACGGCAAGCGCTACGAACCGGTCGAATACGTCGTGGTCGACGTGCCCGAAGCGTATGCGGGCGCGGTGATCGAGGCGCTCGGGCGGCGTAAGGCGGCGATGTCGAACATGTTCGCCGTCGTCGACACTCAGCGGCTCGAATACACGATGCCGACGCGCGCGATTTTCGGATTGCGCAGCGAACTATTGACGCTCACGCGAGGCACCGCCGTGCTCTCGCACACCTACTACGATCATCAGCCCTGGCAGGGAGAGCTTCCCGGCCGCAACGTCGGCGCGCTGGTCGCCAGCGACACGGGCCGAACCACCGGCTACGCGCTGATGGGGCTGGAGCAGCGCGGCCGGTTCTTCATCGGACCGGGAGTCGACGTCTATGAGGGCATGATCGTCGGACGCGCCAACGACGAGTACGACGTCGCGATCAACGTCGTGCGCGAAAAGAAACTCACGAACATGCGCGCCGCGGGCTCGGACGAGAACGTCAAGCTGTCGCCGCCCGAGGAGCTGTCGCTCGAGCGCGCGATCGAGTTCATCGACGACGACGAGCTCGTCGAGGTCACGCCGAAATCCATCCGCTTGCGTAAGCGGATCCTAAGCGAACGCGACCGCCTCCGCCTTCGCAAGCGCGAGGCGGATGCAGCCGCGAAAGCCTAGCTCAGTGTGACGGTGCGAACCGCCGCGTGAAATAGTCGGCCGTCGCGGTGTCGGCCTCTAGCCACGACGCGTAGCGCAGGAAGCCGTGGATCTCGTTCGGGATGACGATCTCTTCGAACGGCACGCGCGCGAGTCGCAGCCGCTGAACCAAGTCGACCATTTGATGGAACTCGACGTTGCGGTCGTCGTCGCCCTGGATGAGCAGCACGGGCGACTTCCACGTCGCGATTGACGAATCGGGCGACGACTGCCAGGCCAGCTTCATCATCGCTCGCATGTCGTATTGCTCGTAGCGCTTGAGCTGCGTGAAGCCCCAGAGCGGGTTGTCGATGTCGAGCGACCAGTCGTGCACGCCGTGGAAGTCCACGCCGGCCTTGAAGATGTCGGAGTTGCGCGCGAGCGCGAGCGCGGTTAGATATCCACCGTAGGAGCCGCCCCAGATTCCGATGCGCTTGCGGATCGACGCTGGGATTGCGCTGCAAGAAGCGCGCGCCGGCGACCACGTCTTGATATTCCGACGCGCCGGTCGGCCCCCAGCGCGGCGGAAAGTTGAAGTCGTGGCCGTAGCCGATGCCCAGCCGATAGTTCACGGAAAGCACGACGAATCCGTGATTCGGCCAGATACTGGTTCACCGCGTAGGCGTTCGAATAGTAGTCCATGTAGTGCCACGTCAGCAGCATCTGCCGCGGCGGCCCGCCGTGCACGAAGATCAACGCCGGATGCTTTCCGCCGCCGCTAGGAAGGAAGAGCTGACCGTGAAGCGAGCTGCCCGTCGGGAGCGTAGAAACGTCAGACTCCCGCGGCGTAACCAGCTGCGATAGAGGGAAAGTCGCTCGGCAAGAGGTCGGCGATCGAGCGCTTTTTGCGCGCCGCCCGACTGCAGCGTGACGAGCGGCGGCTGCTGCGCGGTCGCGCCGATCGAAAGCGACGGCGCCGTCTCGACGAGCGCGACCGGCTGCCACTCGCTGCCTGCGCCGCTCGTTAGATGACGTGACGGTTCCGCTGCGCCACGTCGACTGAAACGAGGTGACGCCGATCGTCGTCGCCTGCACGTCGATGCCGGCATTCGCCGCATAGACGACGGATTGCGATCCGGCGATCATCGAAACGTCTTCGACCATGAATTTCCCGGCGTCAAGCAGCCGCGCCGCACCGCCGCTCGCGGAAACCGCGTAAAGGTGCGGCCAGTTGTCTTGCTCGCTGTTGAAGACGAGCCGATCGCCGGCGACCCACTCCAAGAACGGACCGCAGGCCACTTTGCGGCAGCGAATCGCGCGCCGCGTGTTCGCGCTCGACCAAGCGAAGTGTCGCGACCCGCTGTTGCGCGTCGCGCGACCCAGATTTGCCACGGCGTCGGAATCCAGTTCAGCGGATTCTGCGGCGGCCCGCCGTCGCCGGGCACACGGACGAACGCGATCTGCCGACCATCCGGCGACCAGCGCGGCATGAAGTCCTGCGACGTCGTCGGCGCCAGAAACTCGAGCGGCGTCGCGTCGTTGCGGTAGACGCCGATGAAACTGTGGTCGGTGCGCGTCGAGACGAACGCCAATGCAGATCCATCGGGCGACCAGTGGAGATCCGAATCTTGACCGCGATCGAAGAAGAGACGCTTCGCCGCCGCGCTGCCGTCGATCGGCGCGATCATGACGGCGCCGTCGGCCGTAAACGCAACGCGCAAACCGTCGGGCGAGATTACCGGCGCATCGCCGTTTCCGAGCAGTTTCGGCGAGTTTACCCTGAGCGAAGCCGAAGGGCCGCTCGTCGAAACCGACCACACTTGCATGTCCGGTTGCGCCGGCATCGACGCCGGGCCCGGCTGCAACGGCAGCGGCCAGTTCTCGTCGTGATCGCCGCCGCGAACGTAGACGACGTGCGCGTCGTCGCCGGAGATGGCGAGGTTGGTCAGCTCCTGGCCGTCGTCACCGCCCGAAGAGAAGAGCTCGCGCGGCTGAAAATCCGGCGCGTGCGCGTACCAGAGCGTTCGCACCCCGCGCTGGTCCAGCGCATAGGCGATTGCCGTTCCACCTGGGTCGCGAACCAGCGCATCGGGGAACGGATAGCCGAGAATCTGAGCAAACGTAAAAGCAGCCAGCAGCATGTCTGCTTCCTGACGCCGTCTGCGGCCACCCGTCTCCCCGACCGTGAACGTCAGCTCGCCGCGCGCGTCGTCGAAGCCGACTTCGACGGTGTCGCCCTCGTTGATCTCGCCGGCGAGAATCTTGCGGCCGAGCGGCGTCTCGACTTCCCGCTGAATCGTGCGCTTGAGCGGACGCGCGCCGTAGACCGGATCGTAGCCGACCTTGACGATGTGGCGCTTGGCCTCGTCGGAGAGTACCGAGCGTGATGCGGCGCTCGGCCAGCCGCTGCCGCAGACGCTCGAGTTGGATGTCGACGATCTTCAGCAGCTCGTCTTCGGTGAGCGCGTGGAAGACGATGATTTCGTCGACGCGATTGAGGAACTCCGGCCGGAAGTGCTGGCGCAGCTCGTCGAGCACGGTCGCGCGCATGATCGCGTAGTCGGCGCCGTCGAACGACCCCTTGTAATCGAGGATGCGATGGCTGCCGATGTTCGACGTCATGATCACGATCGTGTTCTTGAAGTCGACCGTGCGGCCCTGACCGTCGGTCAAGCCGGCCGTCGTCGAGGATCTGCAGGAACACGTTGAACACGTCGGGGTGCGCCTTCTCGATCTCGTCGAAGAGAATGACCGAGTACGGGCGGCGGCGCACGGCTTCGGTCAGCTGACCGCCTTCTTCGTAGCCGACGTATCCCGGCGGCGCGCCGAGCAGCCGCGCGACGGTATGCTTCTCCTGATACTCCGACATGTCGATGCGGATCAACGCGCGCTCGTCGTCGAACAGATACTCGGCGAGCGCGCGCGCCAGCTCGGTCTTGCCGACGCCGGTCGGCCCGAGGAAGATGAACGAGCCGATCGGGCGGTTCGGATCGGCCAGCCCCGAGCGCGAGCGCAAGCACCGCCTCCGCGACCGCGTCGACGGCTTCGTCCTGCCCGATCACGCGCTTGTGCAGCTCGTCCTCGAGGTGGAGCAGCTTCTGCTTCTCGCCTTCGAGGAGCTTCGTCACCGGAATGCCCGTCCAGCGCGCGATCACGTCGGCGATGTCGTCTTCGTCGACTTCTTCTTTCGAGCAGCCGCGCGCCGTCGCGTTACGCGCGAGGCGCTGCTCCTCTGCTTCGAGCTCTTTCTGCAGCTTCGGCAGCGTGCCGTAGCGCAGCTCGGCGACTTTGTTGAGATCGTACTGACGCTCGGCCTGTTCGATCTGCACCTTCGTCTGCTCGATCTGATCGCGCAGCGAGCGCAGCTTGACGGCGGCGTTCTTCTCCGCGTCCCAGCGCATGCGCAGGCGCGTCTGATCTTCGCGCAAGACTCGCGAGCTCTTTCTCCAGCTGCTCGAGACGTCGGCGGCTCGCGTCGTCGCTCTCTTTGCGCAGCGCCTCGCGCTCGATCTCGAGCTGCATCATGCGCCGCGAGACTTCGTCGAGCTCCTGCGGCATCGAGTCGATCTCGGTGCGCAGCTTCGCCGCCGACTTCGTCGACCAAGATCGATCGCCTTGTCCGGCAAGAAGCGGTCGGTGATGTAGCGGTTGCTCAGCGTCGCGGCCGCGACGAGCGCGGCATCCTTGATGCGCACGCCGTGATGCGCTTCGTACTTCTCCTTGCAGCCCGCGCAGGATCGAGATCGTGTCCTCGACGCTGGGCTGATCGACCATGACCGGCTGGAAGCGCCGTTCGAGCGCAGCGTCTTTCTCGATGTACTTGCGGTATTCGTCGAGCGTCGTCGCGCCGATCATGTGCAGCTCGCCGCGCGCCAGCATCGGCTTGAGCAGGTTGCCGGCGTCCATCGAGCCTTCGGCCTTGCCGGCGCCGACGACGGTGTGCAGCTCGTCGACGAAGAGGACGATCTGACCTTCGGAGGACTGCGACGTCCTTGAGCACGGCCTTGAGCCGCTCTTCGAACTCGCCGCGATACTTCGCGCCGGCGATCAGCGCGCCCATGTCGAGCGAGACGATGCGCTTGTTCTTCAGGCCTTCGGGGACGTCGCCGCGCACGATGCGCTGCGCGAGGCCTTCGACGATCGCGGTCTTGCCGACGCCGGGATCGCCGATCAGCACCGGGTTGTTCTTCGTGCGGCGCGAGAGCACTTGGACGATCGCGGCGGATCTCTTCGTCGCGGCCGATGACCGGATCGAGTTTGCCGCGCTCGGCCTCGAGCGTGAGGTCGCGGCCGTAGCGCTCGAGCGACTTGTAGGTGCCTTCGGGATTTTGCGTCGTCACGCGCTGGTTGCCGCGCACTTCGCGCAGCGCCTGCGAGCAGCTTATCTTTCGTCAGACCGGCATCGCGGAAGATCCGGCCGACTTCGCCCGGCGATTGCGCCATCGCGAGCAGCACGTGCTCGACCGAGGTGTAGTCGTCTTGCAGCGCCTTGGCCTCGTTCTCCGCGACGCTCATGATGCGGGCGAGCTCGGGCGACAGCGTTACCTGAGCCGAGTCCGCGGCCGCACCCGTCAAACGCGGAAGCCGGCCGATGGCCTCGGTCGTTCGGCGCTCGATCGCCTTGGGATCGGCGCCCGCCGCGGCGAGAACGTCGGGCGCGATGCCGCGTTCCTGCTCGAGCAGCGCCGCGAGCATATGCTCGGGCGCCGTCTGAGTGTTGTGCTCGTGCAGCGCGCGGGAATACGCGGCGTTGAGCCCGTCGGCGACCCGCTCCGTCATCTTTTCGACGTTCATCGCTCACCCATCATACTAAAAATCACAGCGCACGGTAGCCCGCAGCGAGGCGATCGTATTCGGTCCGATAGAGCAGCCCCTGCTCGACCTGCGCCGCAGTCGGCGCCTGGAACGACGTGCTCATTCGCGAGATCAAATCGAGTAGGCGCTCGCGCAGTTGCGCGGGCCCGTTGAGGTCCTCGATGTTGCGCGGGTCGTAGGTAAGTCGCCGCCGGAAGTCCAGGAGCGCGGCGCGCTTCGCGCCCGGCGCGCGTTTCAGGCGGACGTCGATTTGATTGAGCATGCTATCGACGCCGCCCAGCTCGCGATAGAGCTCGGCGAGAAAGTCGTGCCTCCTCTGATATCCGGCGATCGCCGGGTCGCGCGGATCGGGCTTTACGGCCAGCGTCTGCTGTTGCACCGCGCCGTCGGCGTCGAGCCGCACGCGATACGTTCCCGGTACGGCTTCGGCCCCGGTGTCGGGCCCTCGATTCTCTTTGAACGTCGAGGTCCACTTGACCGGGCCGTCTTCGTTGAGGTCCCACGCCGTCGCGGTTGATGCCGGCGTGCTTGGGAACGTCGTCACCCGTGAGATGGCGAACGACGCGCCCCTGCGCGTCGAGAATGTCGATGGCCGCGCGCTTCGGCGCGCGGGCGAAATAATAGGTGACGATCGCGCCATACGGCGGATTTTCGCCGACGAACTCGTTGGGCGGAATTTTGGGATCCGTGAACGTGTTGACCGGCGACCACTGCCACATTCGGTATGCGTCGCGCAACGGAAAGAGCGTCGGCGCAGACGATTGCGCCGCCGCGATTTCCTGCAGCGCCGTTAAGTCATCGAGGATCCAAACGCCCCGGCCGTGCGCGGCCACGACCAAGTCGTTTGCCGCCGGTTGAATTTCGAGATCGTAAATGGCGCTTGCCGGCATGTTGAGGCGCAGCGACTGCCAGTGCGAGCCGCCGTCGAAGGTTACAAAGACGCCGCGATTCGTGCCGGCGTAGAGTACGTTCGCGTCCTTGGGATCCTGCCGAATCGCCCGGACGAACTGATTGTGCGGCAAGTCCCCGCCGATCGACTGCCACGTCGCGCCGTAATCGTCCGTTCGCAGCACGTACGGGCGATCGTCGCCGAGCAGATGACGCTCGACCGCGATGAAGGCCGTCCGCGCGGAGAAGCGCCCCGGGTCGAGGCCCATGATGCGCCCCCATGGCGGCACCATCGACGCCGGCGGCGAGACGTTCTGCCAATGCGCGCCCGCGTCGCGCGTAAGCTGGACCACGCCGTCGTCGGTCGTTGCCCAAATGATCCCGCTTTCGAGGCTGGTGGTTGCGAGATAGAGGATCGTGTCGTAGAACTCCGCGCCCGACTGGTCGTACGAGATCGGGCCGCCGGAATCGAGCTGTTTGCTCTCGTCGTTGCGCGTGAGGTCGGGGCTGATTACTTTCCAGGTTTGACCCCGATCCGCGCTCTCGAAAACGACGTTGCCGCCGGTCAGCGCCTTCCCGTCGGTGGTAAACGCGATCGGCGCATCCCAGTTGAATCGATACCGAAGAGCGCGCGCGGCCAGCTCGCCGTTCGATTCCGCATCGGGCGAAACGTCGTATGCCTGCGTCGTTCGCTCGTTCCAGAGATAGAGTTGACCGGCATCCGAGTTCGTCGACGTCGACCAGATGAAATGCGGGTCCTTCGGGTCGACGACGGCCCACATGCCGTCTCCGGGAACGACCTGATACCAATCGCGGTTCGTCACGCCGATTCCGTTCGGCGGCGAAGACGGACCGCACCACGAGTTATCGTCCTGCAGTCCGACGCACACGAGATAGTTGTAGTCGTCGGCGTTACCGAGTCCGACGTGATATGGCTGCGCGAACGGAAGATCGTACGGCTGCCAAAAATTCCGACCGCCGTCGGACGAGATGATCACGCCTTCGTCGTTGCCGTTGATGATGCGCTTACCGTCGGCCGACCACCAGACCGCGTGATAATCCCATCCGCCGCCGGTTGCGATTGCGTGGAAGGAGCGCCCGCCGTCGGTGCTCATCGAGAGAATCAGCGACACGTTGATGATGCGATTCGGATCGGCCGGATCCACGAAGATGCTGCTGAAATAGAACGCGCGCGCGCCCAGCAGCGGGCTGTGCGGCATCTTCCGCCACCGAACTCCGCCGTCGTCGGAGCGCCACAGCTCGCCCGCGCGCGACTGAACGATCGCGTAGACGCGCCCGTGCGTTCCGGCCGCTAATCCGATGCGTCCGGTCAGGCCGCTAGGCAATCCGTTGCCCGCGAGTTTGCGCCAGGTCGCCCCGTTGTCGTCGGAACGATAGATCCCGCCCAGCGGGCCGCCGCTGTCGAGCCGCCACGGCGTTCGGCGAACCTGCCAGACGCCGGCGAATAGCGTCGACGGACGATTCGGAACGCGGACCAGCGACGAAACGCCGCTCGACGGACCCACGTAGAGCGTTCGCGTCCAATGCGCGCCGGCATCGCGCGTGACGTAGACGCCGCGATTCGGATCGTCGGTCGAGACGCGCCCGAGCACGCCGACGGCGACGTCGCGCCGATCGCGCGGGTCGATCGTGATGCTCGAGATGTGCGCCGAGCGTTCCAGATCGAAGCGCTGCCAATGCGCGCCGCCGTCGCGCGAATGGTAGATGCCGTCGCCCGCTTCCGCGTCGTTGCGCGGATTCGATTCGCCCGTTCCCACCCAAACGTCGCGCTCGTCCTGCGGCGCTATCGCTATGGCACCGATCGGCGCCGCGCCCTCACGATCGAAGACCGGAACCCACGACGCACCGCCGTCGGTCGACTTGAAGACTCCGCCGCCCGCGCCGCCGGCGTAATACAGGCGCGGATCGCGATCGCTGCCGGCTACCGCGGGAGCGCGTCCGCCGCTGATGGCGGGGCCGATCTCGCGGTACTTCAAACCCGCGAGCGCCGAGGTCGTATCGGCGCGCGCCGAGATCGGCGCGATCGACAAAGCGGCGCCGGCGCACAGCGTGAAGAGTCGAACGCTCAGTGTTCGTCGGCTCATTTGCGTGAGAACACGGCGACGCTCTGATTGTAATACCACACGTCGGTAAACGAGCGCAGAAGGCTCCCGACCTGACCCGTCTGCGGGTTGTAGGCAAAGACTTCAACTCGGGTCGTCGGATAGTCGACCGCAGCGTAGAGCTCGGTGCCGCGCCCTGCAACCGCGAAGCCCAGGTACGCTCCGTTGGCGATCGGATGGAACCGCTTCGGGAAGTGCTTTCCGTGCGGGAACACGGCAATGCTTTCGTATTGGGTTCCGGTGCCGGAGATGCTCGTGATGAGATTTCCGCCCGGATCGGCAGTCATATAGAAATCTGCAAACGTCTTCGGGAGCGATGCAAACTGGCGCGCCGTCTTCGAGCCGGCGAGGAATTCGTCGATCTTTTCTCCCAGCGTGCCTTCGACCCAAAGGTCGAAGACGTCGCCCTTGGGGTCGACCGCCGGTTGCCATAGGCCGGACTGCCCACGCAGCTTGGCTCGTTGATCGGTAAGCGTCTGCGTCGGGTTCGGGCACGTGCTCCCCGCCGCAATCGGGAGAGTGTACTCTTCAACCGTATATCCCGCGGTCGAAAGATAGAGCACGCCGCCCGCGATGGACATGCCTTGAGGGACGCTACTCAAGATACACGAGACTTTGGGCTTCGTTTTGCCCGACGGGAAGACGACTAGCTGAGCTCCGTTCGCAAAGTAGTTTATCGCGAAGAGATCGTTGGCTCCATCGACGGCAAAGAGACCGTACGACCCGCCGCCGATCGGCGCGATCGTGTAGATCGGCGTGGGCGACTTCGACGTGTCCCGCGCGTTGAAGACTTCGATGAAGGGATGCGGCTCCGTCGTCGGACCGCCCGCGACGTAGAGGAGGTTTGGGGGTAACGCACGCGGATGCGCGACCGTGAGCGGCAGCATCGCGTGAGGGGCGTTGCTCGGGAGGCTCCCGCCCGCGCACGCCGCGAGCAGCGTGAGGAGTACGAACTGCAACTTGGGCATCGGCCGGATCATGTATTCTTCTCCTTTCCGGCTAAACGGGCGAAGGACAGTGCGTCGCACGGTGCGTCGTCGCGATCGAGGTAGAACCCGCGTAGCGTGCCTTCGAGAAAGAAGCCGCACTTCTCTAGCACCCGCGCCGAAGCAGCGTTCTGGGCGAAGACCCGCGCCTCGAGGCGGCGCAGAGCCGGGCGGCTCAACGCGTAATCCGAAAGCATTCGCGCCGCCTCGGTCCCGATGCCGCGTCCCCAGTATGCCGTCCCGAGCCAGTATCCGAAGGTGGCCGCACCGCTTCGCTCGGCGCCGAACGGATCGAAGCCGATCCCGCCGGCCAGCGTGCCTTCGATCTCGATGGCAAAATGGCGGTCGTGAAGCGCGTTCGTGGCCGTCTCGATCCATCGTTCGGCATCCGAGCGCGTGTAGGGATGCGGGAAGGCGCGCGTCATCCAGCGCGCCACCATGAAGTCGTCGGCGACGGAGCATATTGCGTCCGCGTCGCCGCGGCGATACGGGCGCAGCCGGCAGAGCGCGCCCGTCAGCGAGAACGACGTCACGAGGACGCGCGCTTTCGCAGCGTGCGATAGTCGCCGTTGCGGATCGTCACCGCGTGCGCGTCGAGCCACTCGAGCAGCGGGACCGCATACTTGCGCGTCGTGCCGAGAAGATCGCGGAATTCAGCCGCGGTCATGCGACCGTGCTCGCGCAAGTGCGCCTCGACGCGCGTACGAATCTCGGCGATCTGGGTGCCACGGTAAAGGTCGTCGCCGATTTTTACCAGCGCGCCGCGCGCGAGCATCGTATCGAAGGCTTTCGGCGTGCCTGGAAGCCGCGAGAGCTTGACGGCTGCGGCCGCTCCGGCAAACGGAATCGGCACAAACGGGCGAGCCGAGTCGATCGGAACGAGATGATCGAAAAACGCCCGCTGCTCCGGGGTGAACGAAGGCTCGTGATCGACCGCCGCATAGTAGCCGTTCCGATTGACGACGCGCCCCTCGCCGGCGTAGTGCTCGAGCACGCGCACGAGCAGCGTTTCGGAGACGCCGAGCGCGCGGGCGAGCGCGATCGACGTGAGGCCCATCGCCCACGGCTCGTCGCGATGCGCCGCGTCGAGTCGCTCGAGCGCGCGAGCAAGCAGCGCTCGCGCGGCTGAGGCGTCGACGTACGATGCCGGTCGCGCGAGCGCAATCGCGTCGCCGCGCTCGACGAGGCGCGCGAGCGCATCCACCGCGACGCCCTCGCGCAGGTTTGCCGCGAAGGCGATCGCGTGAAGCTCGAGCGGCTCGAGGCCGCTTTCGCGCAGAAGCGTCGACACCGTCTGCTCTTCCGGCGCCGCACCGTCGGCGGACGATCCCGCGCCGACCATTTCCACGTATCCGCCGCCGAGCAGCGTCATGGGCGAAGGACGCCGCAGCACGAAGCGCAGGCCCGGGAATGCGACGACCGGTTCGCGCAGATGCAGCTCCGCACGCATCTCCGTCGCGCTCGTAGCCACGTCGGCGGCGACGAGCGTGCCGAGAACTTCCGCCGATCCAAAATAGGCGCGCACCGGCGTACGCTTTCGTAAGAGCGGAAGTGCGCTGTGCAGCGGCACGAAGTGCACCGTCAGGTCTTGGCGCGCCGAAAGCTCGGTCCCCACGACGGCGTGGCCGCGCACGACGTCGTCACGCGCGATTCCCGGCACGTTGAGCGCGACGCGGCTCCCGGCCTCGACGCGCTCGCGCGTCGATCCAAAGACTCCGAGGCTGCGAACGTGCGCGGCTTGGCCGCCGGGTTCGACCCTCAGCGTCTCCCCCGTCGCGATGCGGCCTTGCATCAACGTCCCGGTCACGATCGTGCCTAGCCCCGGCAGCGCGAAGACGCGATCGATCGGCAGGTAGGCGGGTGCGAAGAGATCGCGCGGCGGCATCGCGGCAAGCTCGTCGCGCAGCGACGCGCGCAACGCGTCCAGATTCTCGCCCGTGACGACGGACACCGCAATCACGGGCGCGTCCTCGGCGATCGTTCCGCGCAGCTGCTCGGCAATTCGATCGCACGCCGCCGTCACGCGCTCCCGCTCGACCAGATCGATCTTCGACGCGACGACGATGACGCGCCGAACGTTCAGAAACTGCAGGATCGCAAGGTGCTCGAGCGTCTGAGGCATGACGCCTTCGACCGCATCGACGACGAGCAGCAGAATCTCCATCCCCGCGGCGCCCGCGAGCATGTTGTGCAGGAAGCGCTCGTGACCGGGAACGTCGACGATGCCGCCCTCCACCCCGTCGTCGAAGCGCAAGTGCGCGAAACCAAGATCGAGCGTCATCCCGCGCACCTGCTCCTCGATCCAGCGATCGGGATTCGTTCCGGTAAGCGCCGCGATCAGCGCCGATTTTCCGTGGTCGACGTGGCCCGCCGTACCGATGATATGCATGCGGCGTCTCTAGGCGACAGAGCGAATGCGGTAATCCGATAAGATCTCATCGGCGGCGCGAAAACCCGACGCGGCGCCGCCCTCCATGAAGCCTTGATACTCGACCGACGTGTGCTCGCCCGCAAAGTGCACGCGGCCCTGCCGCGTCGCCTCGTGGCCCGCGATCGTCGTGCACTGCCCGACGAGCCAGCACGAGTAGCTCGCGAGGATGTTGGGGTCGGCTTGCGCGTTGCCAAACGTCGCCTTGCCGTTCCAGGTCGAGGAGACGCCGGGCCAAATCGCGTCGAGCTGTTCGAAGAAATCTCGAACGTGCCACTCGACGGCCTCCGCATCCCCGATCCGCGCGTACGGCATCGGGGGCGTGTCGAGCATCGCGGGCCCCGCGGCCGTGAAGACCTCGATCAGTCCGTCGCTGCCGTGCTGACCGAGCGAATAGTCGAGCGCGCTCTGCACGCGCAGCGTCGTCCAGATCTGTCCCGTCGTCGGATCCGGCCACGGATGTGAGGCCCGCATCCACGCGCGGCGATCGAATTGAAGGTGGAGCTTGGTGTGGTATCCGTAGCCGAGGTTCTCGATCGCGTTGGCCTTTGCGGAATCGAAGCCGGCCCCCGAATAGTCGATCGCGCGCAACGCGATGAACGGAATTGCCAGCACGACTCGGTCCGCATTCACCGTCTCGGCGCTTCCGTGGTTGTCGAAGCGGAGCTCGTACGAGCCGTTTGCCGCGCGGCGCACACCGGCCAGTCGCCGGCCGAAACGAATGCTCCCGGCGGGCAGCGAACTCGCGATCGCCTCGGGCAGCGCCTGGCTTCCGTTCGCCAGGATGTAGCGTTGATCGGAGTAGCCGAGAACGTTCATCTCGTGACGTTCGGCGTAGTGCTTTTGCGCGCCGAGTTGTTGTACTAAGTTCAGCGCGCTGAGCTCGTCCGTTTCTCGGCCGTATTCGTTGCGGTACGATTCGCTGATGAGGCGGCCGAGCCGCGAGCCCAGCCCGCCGGGCACGTAGCGCTCGATCCAGTCGCGCATGCTCATCGCATCGAGATGCCGGGCGCTCCCGTTTGCGCTCTCGTAGGTCGTCGTAGGAGGGAGCGCGTCGAGCTGCGCTTTGAGGATGGGATAGATCTTTGCGAAGTCACGATCCGCATCGGCCATCGAGTAGTAGCGCCCGTCCAGATAGCACGTGTCGCGAGCGCCGCGCGGCCACGCCGCATGCGTATCCAGCAGCCCTTGATCGAACCGGCGCGCGAGCCGCTGAACGTTTAAGTGGGTGGAGTCGACCATCGCGCCGCACCACTCGGTGTGCTGCCCGTCGTTCCAATAGTTCCGCTCGGAGTGCATCCGTCCGCCGACGCGCGACGAAGACTCGTAAACGGTCGCGCCGATCCCCGCATCGCGCAGATGCCTCGCCGTCACCAACCCCGCGATGCCGGCGCCGACGATGACGATGCGCTCGATCCCGCGCGCCTGCGAGCTTCCGAGCGCGGCAAAACGCGGGATTGCCGCCGCTCCGAACGCCGCCGCGCTGACGCCGCGTACAAAGTCGCGCCGTATCAAAGCTTGAAATTGAGGTCGGCGAAGAAGCCGAAGGGCTGCAGCACCGAGGAGACGCCGACTTCGGTGATGTTGAAGAACGTGCCGTACGGATAGCGCAGCTGCGCCGGCGGATTCTTGATGAAGTTGCCGGCGGGAGCGACAATGTTCGACGGGAGATTCGAGTAGACGCACGTTACCGAGTTGTCCCAGGCATAGCCGCGCTGGAAGCAGTGGTTGTAGAGATTGACGGCCTGGAGCGTCAGCGTCATTCGCGGCGATATCTCGTAGCTCGTCTGCAGGTTCAGCGACAGCTCCGCCGGCTCCACGAACGCGCCGAGATTATCGAACTGGCCGCTGTAGGGATCGGGCAGGAAGATCGCGCCGACGGCAGCGCCCGGGCAGCTCTTGCCGGGCGTCAACGGCGTCTTGGCGGGCTGCGCCGAGCACGACTGCGGCACGTAACCCGGCCAGACCAGCGGCGAGCCGTAGTTCGTTCCGTCGACATAATGCAGCGACGGCGTGACGGCGAACTTTCCGTGCCGGTAGTTGAGGATCAGCGACGCGACGTCGGGCACCGAGTAGCCGTTGGCGGCGTTGAACGGAGTCGGGATCACGTCGTACGGCGCGTACCAGCCGTTCACGTCGAAGAGCGGGTGAAGCGCGCCGCCGTAGTATGGGTTTGGAATCTTCAGCTTGCCCTGATTGCCCGTGCCAGATTGGCTGTTGAGCAGCACCGGCGCGGCGTTGCCGGGATAGGCGCCGCCGCCGCAGGCTTGCCAGTTGACGGAGCGGCGCGTCACCCCCGCGCACGCGGCGGTGTACGAGTTGTAGAGCTCGATCTGCGAGTTGAGCGAGTCGATCACGCTGACGCCGTTGATCGGGCTAAACTTGATCTTGTTCTCGGTGTGCGCGTAGGAGAACAGCGCCGAGAGACCGTTCCGGCTGAAGTCTCCGTACTGGAGCGAGAACTCGGCGCCATAGGAGCGCTGCGTGCCGACGTTGAGCCCGGCGAGCGTTCCCTGCACCGCGTTGATCGCTTGGAACTGCAGCTGATTCCGCGTATCCCGGTAGAACGGCGTCACCTTATATGAGAGCTGCGTCCCTTTGACGCGCTTCTCGAGCGAGAGATCGAAGTTGTCCGACGTGTCCGGGAAGATGGCGTGATCGGGCGTATGATAGCCCAGCGGATAGAACTGCGCGATGAAGGACGCCAGGTTCTGCTGGTTCGTGTTGTACTGATAGTACGACGAGCCTTCGGCGCGTGCGTACTTCCCGGCCGAGCCGCGGATGACGGTGTCGGGATTGATCGTGTACGTGAACGAGAGGCGCGGCTGAAAGACGTTCGAGACGTTCTCGCCGGCGCCGACGTTGTAGAGCCCATTCCCGGGCGCCGTGAGCGATGTCAGGCCCGGGGCGCAGGCGCCGAAGGAGCCGGACGAAGCGTTCCACGTCCACTGCGTCGCTTTGCCCGGCGCGCCGCAAAACTCGTTGTCGTATGCATCGAACCAGAACTGCCGCGCGGGATAGCCGGATTCCAGATCGTTCGTGAAATACGCGTACCGGTCGAAGCGCGCGCCGACGTTCACGACGAGCCGGTCGTTCGGCTCCCAGAGATCGGTCAGCGCGAAAGAATCGAAGCGCGGCGTGACGTTGTCGACCTGCGCGCTGTGACCGTTCTCGGTCATCATCCAGCGCGCGCCGGCCTTGGCGGCGGGCGATCCCGGCGGCGCGGTTTCCGGCGTCAGATTGAAGTTGAACGATCCAGTCCCCGGATAGCAGCCGAACGACGACAGACACCCGCCCTGGCTTCCCGCATCGAAGCAGCTCCACCGCTGACCCGTTTCGTAATTGTAGCACTTGCCGTTAGGCGTACCGTAGCTCGAGAGAATCGTGCCGAGCCCAGTCGGCGCGAGGCTGCTCGTAAACGGATCGGTCGAACTGAACTGCGCATTGTAGGTCTGCAGGTACTGCGTCATGTACGTCGCCTCGGCCGTGATCAGATGACGCGCCGAGAGCTGATTGGAGTAGATCAGGCCGGCGCCGTAACCGTGCTCCCAGACTTCGTAGTCGGCCGGGTCTGAGCCGAAGACGAGCTGCGCGCTGTTGGGTCCGTTGATGAACCAGGTCGAGTACTCGCCGTAGACGAGCGCGCGCAGGTAGGAACGCGAATCGAAGTTCTTCTGATATTGGAACTTCTCGATCGAGTATCCGTTCCAATTCCCGTCGCGATTGTTGAGGTCGATCGGCCCGGCGATGCTCCGATCGGTGGGGCTGCTCGGGAATAAACCGATCACGACCTTGTGCGGATCGGGCGACTTCAGCAGTTGACCGGTGTAATAGAGCGAGTCGAGGTACGGCATCGGATAACCGATTCCGGTCGCGGCGCCGACCTTCGGCGTGTACCAGACATCGTTCGCCGAGCTCAAGAACTGGTCGGCGATTCCTCCGGTCACGTACAGCATCTGAATGTCGTCGCGCACGAACGAGTCGTGGTGAGGAATGCCGATGTGCAGATTGACGACGTTCTCGCGCTCGAAATTGGTCCCTTGCGCGTAGCTGTAGCCGGGTGAAAAGATGAAGCCGTACGGAAACGCCTTGCCGCCGGAGCCGTCGAGAATGTTATAGGCGTTGTTGTTGGTCGGAACGTTCAGCGGATAAAAGTAGAGCGGATCGCTCACGCCGCCGAATTGATCGCCGAAACGATAGGTTTGGTTCGTCCCGGACAGTCCAATATAGTAGGAGAACAGCCGGTCGGGCGTGGCGCCGCCGGCTTCGACGGTCGCCTGATGGTAGAAGGCCGGCGCGCCGATGCCGAGATCCGCATCGGCATAGCCCGGAAACGTGCCGGTCTTGATCACTTGATTGATATAGCCCGCGAGACCGGATGAGTTCGACGTCGCGGGCGTTCCGCCGGTGTAGACCTGCACTTCTTGGTTGCCCAGCGACGTCAGCGTGGCGATCGGCGCGAGATCGGATTGCCGGGTCGTCGGAAGTCCATCGAATTCGTAGGCCACCTGATCGACGTCGCCGCCTCGAATGTAGACGCTCTGATACCAGCCCTGCTGATTGCTCGGAATGTTGACCCCCGGAGCGCTGGCGATCGCGCCGTAGGCTTGCGTCAGCGAACCGGAACCGTTCAGCGCCGCGGCCGCCTTTTGCCCCGCCGGGTTGACGGAATAAACGTCGCTCGTGACGCCGGAGTGAACCAGCGACTGCGCCGTCCGCGAGGTCGTGCGCGCGATCGTCTTGAGCGTCCTTTGCAGCGCCAGCGCGACGTTCGCCGACTGGTCCGCGACGATCGTGATGCCCGCTTGCGATTGCGGATCGTACCCAGCTTTGGTCGCGCTGACCGTGTACGTGTCGGGCTGCAGCGAGATGAACGAGAACTCGCCGGCCGCATCCGAGACCGCCTGGGCCGCCTGCGAGGGCGCAACCGCGCTCACCTGGACGCCGGCAATCGGCGCGTGCGTCGCGGCGTCGGTCACTCGGCCGCGCAGCGTCCCGGTCGTTCCCGCCCTTGCTCCAAGCGGCAGGGCAACTGCCGCGCACAGCACGAGTCCGGCGATCCGCTTGCCCAAGATTCAACACCTCGTAGAGACGGTGCAAATACGCTTTAAAGAAGAGCGGCTTTAAACTCGCCGAATGGAACTTCCTCGCGATGACCGTCAAAGAAAAAGAGAGCAGTAGCGACAAAACTGCGTCGCTCGCGCAGCGCCGCCGGGAAAACGTCGCGCGCGGCGTCGCGACGGCGCATCCGCTTTGGATCGCGCGGGCCCACGGGGCGACCGTGTGGGACGTCGACGGGAGCCGCTACCTCGACTTCGCCGCCGGCATCGGCACCCTCAACGCCGGCCACACGCACCCCAAGGTCGTGGCGGCGATCGCCGAACAGGCCTCGGCGCTGACGCACACCTGTTTTCAGGTGGCGATGTACGAGCCGTATCTTCGCGTCGCCGAAGAGTTGAATCGCCGCGCACCCGGTCCGACGCGGAAAAAGACGCTTTTGCTCTCGACCGGCGCCGAAGCCACGGAGAATGCCGTGAAGATCGCGCGCGAATACACGCGCCGGCCGGCCGTCGTCGCATTCACTCACGGTTTCCACGGTCGCACGCTGCTCGCGCTCACGATGACCGGCAAGGCCGCGCTTTACAAACAGCATTTTGGACCGTTCTGCAGCGAAGTTTATCACGCGCCGTTTCCGTACGAGCACCACGGCGTTACGGCCGCGCAAGCGCTCGCGGCGCTTTCCGAGCTGTTCGACTCAGTCGTCTCCGCCGATCGCGTCGCCGCATTCATCGTGGAGCCGGTGCTCGGCGAGGGCGGGTTCGTTCCGGCGCCGCCGCAGTTCTTGCACGCGCTGCGGCGCATCGCTAGCGCGCACGGGATCGTGCTGATCGCCGACGAGATCCAGAGCGGCATGGGACGCACCGGCAAACTCTTCGCGTGCGAACACTACGACATCGAACCCGACTTACTCGCGGTCGCGAAATCGCTCGGCGGCGGATTGCCGCTAGCGGCGGTCGTCGGCAAGGCCGAGATCATGGACGCGCCCGAGCCGGGCGGACTCGGCGGAACCTTTGCCGGCAATCCGGTGGCCTGCGCCGCGGCGCTGGCCATCTTGGAAATCATGGACGATGCGTTTCTGGCGCGAGCGTGCGAAGTCGGATCGCGCATCGCGGAGCAGATGCGCGCGTGGCAGTCTCGATTCGCGGAAGTGACCGACGTGCGGGGTCTCGGCGCGATGATGGCCATGGAGCTCTCCTCCGGCGCGCCGCAGATCGTCGAAAGCGCCCGGCGTCGCGGCTTGCTGCTGCTGCTGGCCGGCGACCGCAACGTGATTCGAATACTCGTGCCGCTCGTCGTCGGCGACGACGAGCTCGAGGAGGGGCTGGCGATCTTGGGCGCGAGCATGCAAGAAGTTTACAGCCCTTCAACGACGAGGTGATCGAAAATTACCGGTGATCGCGCAGTTAAGGTTTACGAGTACACGCAACGCGTCTTAAATCTGATCGAGAAGTCAGACGTTAGCCCCGCCGAGGCGGAATGGATTACCCGCGAGACGGTCGAGTCGTTTCGCAATCACGTCAATCCCGGGTTCCTGGAGTATCGCAAAGCGACCGATGCGAGTGGCGCCGGCGCGGTGGTCGAGTGGGCCGACGCCGGGCCGAACTCCTATCGCGACGTTACCGGTCGCACCTACCTCGACTGTCTCGGCGGCTTCGGCATCTTCAACGTCGGACACCGGAATCCGAAAGTCGTCAAGGCGGTCACCGATCAGATGCGGCGTCAACCGCTGCACAGCCAAGATCTGCTCGATCCGCTGCGCGCGATGCTCGCGAAGGCACTTGCGATGCTCACGCCGGAGGGACTCGATTTTAGCTTCTTCTGCAACAGCGGCACCGAGGCAGTCGAAGGCGCGCTCAAACTCGCGCGCGCGTACGATCCCGCAAAACAGACCATCGTGGCGGCGACGAAGGGCTTTCACGGCAAGAGCTACGGCTCGCTTTCGGCCAGTGCCAAGGCGGAGTTCCGCCGGCCGTTCGGCCCGATGCTTCCCAACATCGAGCACGTGCCGTTCAACGACGTTCCGGCATTGCGCGACATGCTTACGTCGTGCCGCGCGGTCGGTGAAGACGTCGGCGCGGTGCTGCTCGAGCCGATTCAGGGCGAGGGCGGCGTCAACATTCCCGACGACGACTACTTGCCGGGTGTGCGGGCGCTCTGCGACGAGTTCGGCTCGCTCTTCATCCTCGACGAAGTGCAGACCGGAATGGGCCGGACCGGAAAGATGTTCGCCTGCGAACACTACGGCGTCGCGCCCGATCTGATGTGTCTCGCGAAAGCCTTCGGCGGCGGTGTGGTTCCGGCCGGCGCGGTCGTCGGGCGGCGTAAGGTTTTCGCAACGCTTTTCGACAACCCGTTCCTGCACACGTCGACCTTTGGCGGAAATCCGCTGGCCTGCGCGGCGGCGCTGGCGACGATCAACGTATTAATCGAGGATCGTCTGCCGGAACGAGCGGCCGTCCTCGGAGCCCGCATGCTCGCCGGCCTTCGCAAGGCCGTTGCCGGTCACGAAGCGCTGGTCGGCGACGTCCGCGGGAAAGGGCTGATGATCGCGTTAGAGTTCCGCGATCACTCGACCGGTTACGAATTCTCCAAGCGCATGCTCGATCGCGGCATCCTCGTCTCGGGAACGCTGGTCAACGCGCGAACGATTCGCGTCGAGCCGCCGCTGACGATCTTGGAGGAAGAGGCCGACTACGTGTGCCAAGCAGCGGGCGAAAGTTTGAGTTCAATAACGAAAATAGGGGTATAGCAACATGCAAACGACGGCGGACGCGAGCGCACGCTCTCAGGAAATTCTTCGCAATCTTCCGAGGATCGGCGGCGTCATTCCGATGTACGTCGACGGCGGCTGGACGCTCGCAATCGACGGCGGCACGCGCGAGCTCTTCGATCCTTCCGATGGCCGCCTCATCGCGACGATCGCCGAAGCGACGGAGGCAGACGCTGAAGCGGCGATCGGCGCGGCGCGGAAGGCCTTCGACGCGGGTCCGTGGCGCGACACGAGCGCCGTCGACCGCGCGGCGCTTCTTTTCAAGGTCGCCGACGCCATCGATAGGCATCGCGACGAGTTCTTGCGCATCGACACGCTCAACAACGGCAAACCGCTGCGCGAAACCGAGTACGATGCGATTGACGCCGCGAACTGTTTCCGCTACTACGCCGGGCTTGCGACGAAGCCGCACGGCCAGACGTTCGACGTTCCCGCGCCGTCCCAGACGTTCACGGTGCGCGAGCCGATCGGAGTCTGCGGTCAGATCATTCCGTGGAACTATCCGCTGCTGATGGCGGTCTGGAAACTCGCGCCGGCGCTGGCCGCGGGCAACGTCTGCGTGCTCAAGCCGGCGGAGCTAACGCCGCTCTCGGTGATTCGGCTGGCGGCGATCTTCGAAGAGCTCGAGTTTCCGCCGGGCGTCGTCAACATCGTGACCGGTCCCGGCGCGACGGCCGGACACGCGCTCGCGAAGAGCACGCGGGTCGACAAGATCGCCTTCACCGGCGGCACCAAGACCGGGCGCAGCATCATGCAAGCCGCGACTTCCAACTTGAAGAAGATCTCGCTCGAGCTGGGCGGCAAGTCCCCAAACGTCGTCTTCGCGGACGCGGATTTCGACACGGCGATCGACTACGCGCTGTTCGGCATCTTCGCCAACGCCGGGCAGGTCTGTTCGGCGGGTTCCCGACTCGTGATCGAGCGTTCGCTGCACGACCGTTTCGTCGAGCGGCTCGTCGAGCGCGCCAGGAAGATCCGCGTCGGCGACGGCTTCAATCCGGATACCGAGATGGGTCCGATCATCTCGCCGGTCCATCGCGAACGCGTCGAGGATTACATCGAGACCGGCCGCATGGAGGGGGCGACGCTGCTCTGCGGCGGCGAGCGGCTCGGCGGCGAGCTCGCGGACGGAAACTTCATCGCACCGACGATCTTCGATCGCACTTCTCGCGACATGCGAATCGTGCAAGAGGAGATCTTTGGTCCGGTGCTCGTCGTGCAGACGTTCGACGACGAAGCCGAAGCGATCGCGGTTGCCAACGATACGATCTACGGACTCGCCGGTGCGGTCTTCACCGAGGACGTCGCCAAGGCGCACCGCGTGATTCGCAAGATGCGCGCGGGCATCACCTGGATCAACACCTATCACCCCACCTACAACGAGGCGCCGTGGGGCGGCTACAAACAGTCCGGGATCGGCCGCGAGCTCGGCACGTACGGCTACGACGCCTACACCGAGGTGAAGCAGATCAACGTCAACCTCGACGTCGAACCATCCGGCTGGTTCTCAGAGTAGCCGCACGATTTGATCGCGCGGCCTAGGTCAGCGGCGCATTATTCGGTTCAGAAATGGCTTCATGCGAGCTCCTCTGGCGAGAAGAAAAGTTAGCATCTCTCTGAGCGTCGGACGCTTCCCCGTTGCTGTTAAGCGATACGAAACGCGATCTACGGCAGCCGCGCTCGAGCGACCGGTGGGGAGCAGTACGACGGCGTGAAGCTCGCCGTTTGGGAGCGTAGCATGCCCGGCGATTGCTCCACGATCGTTGATATAGAGCGCCTCGCCGAACGTAAGCATCGAACTGGGCGGCACAAAGTCGTTGAGGTCGATCATGTTGCCGTTCGTCCACAAATACGCGTGCGATACGGAGAGATCGCAAGACGTCGAGGCTCCCACGACGTCTCCTCTCGCGTTGATCCCATTGGCGTTGCTGTTGCAGTAGCCGTCCAAGGCGCCAAGGTCTTTCATCGCACCTCCAGTCCAGCGGAACGCGTGATATGCGTTGTTGCCGGTGGTGAACGCGAAGCCGGCAACTTGAGCGGCGTTGTTGAGCGCGGTTCCAATACCATACGTTCCACCTAAGGTGCCAAGATCGATGAGCCGCCCGTGCCGCCAGAGGAAGGGGTGAGTTACACCGTACTGATCGCCCGCCAGATCAGAATTCCCGGTGACGTCGCCCGACTCGTTCAGCCCCCACGCGCAGCCGAAAACGCCACCGAGGGTGCCGAGGTCTGTCATTTTGTTGCGGTACCAAAGAAAAGGATCGGTGGTCGGAAGTCCGGTGCTCTGATTCGGAGTCGAGTTTGTGTACGAGCATCCCGATATTTGGCCGCGCTGGTTTATGAATATCGCGCCCGTGTCGGGTCCGCCGAGCGTCCCGATATCGCGCATCCCCTCGCGCTTCTCCCAAATGAAACCGCGC
Organism: Vulcanimicrobiota bacterium; assembly: GCA_963759245.1. Taxonomy (GTDB): domain Bacteria; phylum Vulcanimicrobiota; class Vulcanimicrobiia; order Vulcanimicrobiales; family Vulcanimicrobiaceae; genus Cybelea. The sequence goes on from CAVWYN010000003.1 coordinate 2,562,282, forward strand.
GTTTGTGTGCCCCACAGGAAGATTGAATACTGGTCGGGGATTGCGTTTGCCGCGGGACCTGTTACTTGACCCCGGCCGTTCATCTCAGCGGCAAGACTCTCGTAGCCGCCGAGCGTCCCGAGATCGACGATCTTTCCGCGGCTCCATAGCACCGCGCGCGCTTCAGGCCAACCCGTTAACGGGTCGATCATTCCATTTTCCGACGCGCCAGTTGCGTCACCCGGGGCGCCGGCTTGTCCAGCGAAACTGTCGTTGGTTCCAGGAAGGGCACCCAAATCGGTCATGCCACTTCTTTCATCCCATAGAAATCCGTGAAAGAGATACGGATCCCCGTTTTCTCCGGGAGGCTGCATTAGGGGATTGAAGTTCGGATAGTATGGATTGGCGGCGGCGGTGTCGGCAACTCCAAAGGCCTGATTGCTGTTGTTTAAGACTGGGGTGTCGCCGTTCATATCACTCACCGGACCACCGAGCGTGCCTAAATCGAAGAACTTGTACCCAGGTAGCCGCCGGTGACTGTTCGACCGCGTGTAAAATACCGATGCGGGTGGGCCTTCGTTCGGCCCTGCGCGAGCAACGTTTTGTTGCATCCCACCGGTAGGAGCGATTTGCGATCCTGCAATATTACCGCCGCTGCAACTGGCGGCAAGAGTACCAGCGATGATCGCAGTCATCGATCTCGCGGTTACAACTGTGATCGCTCGAACGCTGCTGAAAATTGATCTACGTGTCATCTTTCTGTGCCTCCGTTGTAGCAGTCCCTTGTCTACGAGCTGGTATCGCGCGCCAGCCAACAAAAACGCTCTCCTTTGGTAGTCGTACGGGCGTCGACTTCGTGTGAGGAAGCCGAGCCCGTACGCTTGAGCTAGCCGTCAGACTCTAGTCGGTGGTCATTCCGTCGGAATACCGAAATGCCGGCCACGATACCAACTGGACCGGCGCGAGCGCTGCTCGTTTAACATGCGTTCCGTCCGCGCTCGGCTCCACGGCATCGTCGAAGCCTTGCCCAAATGCAGCTCCGAGCAGCTCTTAGAGCACGGGACCAAGACGAAGGCATGGAGGTCGCCATTTGAAAGCAAGCCATTGCCCGAAATGACGGCGCTATTATTTATAGCCAGCGCCTGGATCAGATTGAGGTCGGCACCCGGAGCGATGACCGTGTTAAGGTCAATTGGCGGCCCACCGCGTTCCCAAAGGATCGCATGCGTAAACGCGCCACCGCATACTGCTGCCGAGCCACCCACGGTCTGGCCCTGGGCGTTAATTGATACCGCGCGACTGCACGGGTCCGTCCCGAAGGTGCCGAGATCGGTCATCTTACCATGCCGATAGAGGAACGCGTGGTGAACGCACGACGCGCCATTGCAGCTGGCACTACCCGGCAAGTCCGCATATCCGACGATGTCGCCACCATCATTGACCCACTCGGCCGACGCGTTGCTCCCGCCGAGCGTTCCCAGATCTTGCAAAACGCCCGCGCGCCATACGAAAGCGCGCGCGACCGTGTCTCCGGTTTTGTAGGCTTGACCAACCACTTGGCCGCGATTGTTAAGGGCGTTGACCATGCCGCAATCGCCGCCGAACGTTCCGATGTCGGTGATTTTGCCGTTTTCCCAGGAGAAGGGATGCAGCGGCGGGTTTCCGGGCAGGCACGGGTTGTTTGATGGCGTCGAGCTCGTCAATGACGCTCCGGCAATCTGACCCGCCTCGTTCACTAACAGAGCGATCGCGTCGGGACCGCCGAGGTTCCCCAGGTCCTGCATGACACCATTACGCGATCGGATCGCCAGCTGCTGGTAACCTAGAAAGGGATCCGGGACCGTAGTCGTAGCGTACCCGGCGACGACGCCGGCATTGTTTACGGCGAAGCCGGCGCTGTTGTAGCCGCCGTCGATCGTACCAAGGTCGGTAATTTGCCCCCCGCGCCAAATGACGGCACGCAGCTCCGGAAACCCCGTCAGCGGATCCAGCGTCCCGTTCTCCGATGTTCCGGCAATCAGACCATTTTGGCTCATCGAATTCGCGGAACTCCATGGGCTATTCGGAAGAGCGCCGAGTGACGTTACGCTGCCGTCGCGGTATTCGATGCCATTCGGGTAGAAGCAATCGTCAAAGTAGCAAAATGGATCCGGGGTGGCGGTATCGGCGATTGCAATGGCGGCGCCCTGCGCGCTGATGGACTGAACTGCCGTTAGCCCGTTAATCTCAAGAAACGCCTCCGGAACTGTACTATTCGGCCCGCCTAACGTGCCAAGATCGATCAGTTGGTAGCGCGCGCGGTGCATTGACGCGGGGGCTTGCCGCGCCGGCGGAGCGACGCCATTCGCGGCTTGTGGAACCGTCGACTGCGCGCCGTTACACGCGGTGCCGGCCAACGCCAGAACCGCAATGATAAGCGATCTCTTGATCACAAAGCGATTGATCATGGGATATCTCCTTCACGTAGTCTTAGCGCCGCTTCGAGCGGTGCAGCGCGTCCAAGAGGCTATAGCGATCCTGGAGCATCCGCGACGTAATCCACGGCATGGTTCTCGAGTTTGGCCGTGTCGCTAGCGAGCGGCGCACGTTCGAACGGGCGCTGTCGCATTCCGCCGCGCGTTCTCCGCACGGAATCAGCAGCACCGCATGCGTACTGCCGTCGGGAAGCACGCCTTGAGCGGTGATTTCACCTCGTTCGTTGATCGCAGTGGCCTGCGTCAGCACGACAGTCGAGCTAGACGGAACGAATGAGTTCAAGTCGATCATTGTCCCCTTCTGCCAGAGAAATCCGTGCAAGAACGTGTGGCAATTGCTCGATCCACCCACGACTTGATCCTTTGAGTTAACGGCGACGGCGTGCGAGCACGGGTCTCCGTCCTGCGTTCCGAGATCTTTCATGGCGCCGTGTGTCCAAAGGAATGCGTGGTGAATGCCGGAGCTCGCTAGATCTGCTACGCCCACCACATCGCCGGCGTTGTTCATCCAGTCAACGCCGCTGTTAGCTCCTCCAAGCGTTCCGAGATCGTGAAGCGCACCGTGCTGCCATAGAAAGGCATGCGCGGTCGCATCGCCAGCCAGGTCGGAGTTGCCGGCAACCTCTCCCCTATCGTTCACCGCGGCCGACGTTCCCACGACTCCCCCTAGGGTGCCGAGGTCGGTCATCTTCCCGGACTTGTAGAGGAACGGATCCTGTGTAGGAAAGCCGGTGTTGGAGTTGGGGTTGTTGTTGATGTAGGATTGTCCGGCAACGTCTCCGGCCTGATTTACGTGCTCGCCGCAGCTGTCCGGGCCGCCTAGCGTGCCAATATCGTTTGCGACGGTGCCGTGTGAAAGCAATGCGTGCATCTGCTCGCCCATCGGGAAGTTGTTGCAGAAGTTGCCGAGCGGGTATGGGTCGCTGACCCCGTTTGTAGCGAAGCCGGTCTGATCGTCTTTATCATTTATGTCGTTCGTGTAACTGTAGTAGCCGCCGAACGTTCCTAGGTCGTGAAGATTGCCGCGTTCCCACAGAACGGCGCGCAGTTCAAATATCCCAGTGAACGGGTCGGTCTGACCGTTTTGGGAGTCCAACCCAACCGCTCGCTTTCCATTGACGCCGGACGGGATGCTTCCATCCTGAAGCGCACCCAAGTTCTGCAACCCATTGCCGTCAGTTATGAATCCGAGCGTGACGACGCATTCGGGGACGAAGCAGATCGGATAAAACGGGTCCGGAGTAGACGTATCCGCGTTACCTACGGCATCGCCGTGGTTGTTCAGGTCGCGCTGCCCCGTGGCGGTGAAGTAGCTCGAGGGTCCACCAAAGGTGCCCAAATCGACGAACCTGTAGTGCAGGCTAGCGATAGCGGGGTTCAGCGCGTGCGTCGCTGACTGTGTGGCCGGCAGCGGCGGCAACTCCCTATTCACGGCGCTGCCGCCGCTACAATTAGCTAGGAGCGCAGAGGCTACCAGCGCACTTATGGCCCTCCCGGTTCCGAGGATAGCGTTTCGAGTGTTCTCGCCACTCGACGTATTTGACATCTGTTTGTGCCTCCGTTGTAGCAAACTTGACACTAATGGAATGCGGTGGAGTGTAGCAGCCTACCGTCCACCTACCGTCCACGGTCGGAAACCCGCCTGCAGCCGCGCTTGTTTCCCATGCGACGATAGATCTGGAAGGCTAGGTCAGGCCTGCGTGCCCGCTCTAACGCGATCGCCTCGAAGTGCTTGATCCCGCATTGCCCGAAGATTGTCGCTGCCGCATTGGCTAGTTCGATCGAGCGCGTCTCGCCGGCCTCAACCAGCGCATCGAAGAGATGGAGGTAGGCGCGGCCGGCTCGATGTTCTGGTGGCGCCGCCCAGCCGGCGAGGAGCGGACGAACGCGATGCTGCGTTTGTGCCTCGCCCCAGTTGGCTACGGCGATCATGAGCCAAGGAAGGTCGCCGGCAGACGTGATGTTTGGGATTATCTCGCGCAATAAAGCGCGAGCACCGGAAAAGTTCCCCTCTGCTGCGTAGAGCTCCGCGAGGGCGCATGCTACGTCGCCGATCAGCTGCGGCTGCTCGGATTTCAGAGCTGCCTCGAGCGCCTTCGAGGGGGGGTGGTCATCGATCAGCACTCGATCCTCACCGCGAACGCCAATCAGAATAGCCATCACGGCGAGCGACGAAGCCAAGTACGTGGTGTCGATCTCGCTCTTTTTGGAATTGACTGCGTTGAAGTATGCGCGCGCTCTTCCGATCGTGCCACCCAGAAGCTCGACGAAGGCTTGATTACCGTGAATCATCAACTCGGTGAGCGTCATCGAGCGCTTGCGCGCGAGCCGGGCCGCATCCCTCGACGCCTGCCGAGCGATCTCGAGCTCTCCCAGGCACATTGCATTAGCTCCCAAGCTCATTCGGCAGCGTACGGCCGTGTAGAGGTCGGTGGCCGCATTTGACGCGTCCACCGCTTTTCGATAACTCGCAATTGCCCGTGTGGCGTGGCCCTGCAGCGCGCGAGCCATGCCGACCGTATCGTAGCGATCGGCAATTAGCTTTGCATCGCCGATCTTAGCTACGTGTTGAGCGGGTGGAATATATTTTAATGCCTCGGTGGCATTGCCGCAGAGCGCATATGCACGGGCGACGCTGACACAAGCCTGGTAGTACAGCGCGTCACGCTCCGCAAACCTCATTGCGGCCAATGCGCGCTTTCTCCACAACAGCGAGCGCTTTGCGTCCAGCAGATCCCAATAGTGCGCACCAAGAAGCAGCGAATAGGACGCCTCTTGCCGTTTCTCGCGACTGGCCCGCCGGCGCGCGGTGATCTGTTCTAGAAATCGGCATGCGTCCGCTATTAGCCCCGCATTCCCAAGTTCCACGGCGAGCCTTTGTTCGACGGAATCAGTCAAGGAACGATCGGTCGTGCATGCGAGTGCCTTGCGATACAAGTCGATCGCGGCTACGTGCGCGAGAAGCCTCGCAGCGTTGTCGGCGGCCCGAACGTAGAACGGTGCCGCGCGTTCCGTCATTCCAGCTTGCTGGTAGTGCATGCCGATGCTGCCCGCCACGTTTTCCAGCCGGTCCGCATACAGCGTCTCCATTGCGCGGCCAGCCGTCCCGTGGCGCTGCCGCCTCTTCCGCTCAGCGATGCGTTCGTAGATCAGATTTTGGATCAGGTGGTGTGAAAATGCATAGTCTAGTTCGGACTGATATACGGTTTCTCGGATGATCTGGTGTTCCAGAAGTTCGCCCAGCCCATCGGAAATCTCGCGCTCGGCCCAGCCGGTCATCATACGCAAAAGGTCGACGTCGAAACCGCTGCCGGCGACCGCCGCGTTCTCCGCCAGCGTTCTGGTTTGCGCGGGGAGGCGTTCGATGCGCGTGCCGATGGTTTGCTCTATCCGGGCGCTCACGGTCAGCGGTGCGGATCCCGATTCGAGATGCTGCTTGACACTCTCGCAGAGGAGCAGCGGATTACCCTCGCTGTGCACGTGAAACCGCTTGGCAAGGACGCTTACATTTGCAGCCCTGGGAAACGCCGCGCGCACGATTGCATTAACGGCTCGTTCATCGAGGCGCGCAAGCGTTCGAACCGAGAGGCTTCGCTCGCGCTGTGCCTCTCGCACGAGATGGTGTAAGGGTTGCCCGGGCGACAGGTACTCTTCCCGGCATGTGGCCACCATGAAGATACGCGCGTCCGGAACGTGCTGCGTCAGATACGCGAAGAGATCGAGCGTATCTGGTCCGGCCCAGTGCAGGTCTTCAACGAGCAAGAGCACTGGGCGTTTGAGAGAAAGCGAAAAGAGCGTATCGCGAACCGATTGAAAAAGTCTGGTACGTTCGCGATCGACGGCAAGCTGCGGAGGCGGGTGAATCGAGGATAGACGCGCCCGAATCTCAGGTAGGAGGCACCCGAGAACGCCGAGGGTTTCCGGCGAAACACTGCTGGCCTCTATGACGGGAATCGCGAAGCGTAGTGCCTGAACAAACACCTGGTATGGCAGCGATTCTACTGCCGACGTCTCGCCGCACAGTGCGAAGCCGCCTTCGCCCTCGACCTTCAGCGCAAGTTCGTAAAGAAGTCTCGACTTGCCGATGCCCGCTTCACCGACAACAACAAGGCTCGACCCGTTCCCGCGAGCGGCTCGCTCCCAAGCGCCGTGCAACGATTTCAGATCCGCTTCGCGCCCGGAGAATGGAACTGCAACAAGACTTTGCACCCCCGCGCGTGACCGCTCTTCTGAAGTGAGCGCGGTCGCCATGGGCGCGTTGTCCCGCACCGCTTCGTAGGCCGCCTGCGTTTCCGGCATCGGTGCGACGCCGAGTTCGCTTCTCAAGCGACGGGCGAACCGATCGTATTCCGAAAGTGCACCCGCTCGATCACCCATTTCGCTCTTGCAGGCCATCAATTGACGTAGACTGTCTTCTCGCCACGGATCGTGACGGAGTAAGACGTTCAACACTTCCACCGCGTGCGGATAATCGCGTGCGCGACGATGATGCAGAACGAGCGACTCCAGGTTGCGGGACTGCAGTGCGCGCAGGCGCTCACGGTCCGGGACGATGAAATCTTCGTAGCAGTTTGGAAGAAGATCTCCGCGATACACGTCGATCGCCTGCGGCACCGTGTCGGCGGCGCCGCTGAGCCGCTCGAAGGCGCTGACATCGATCCAGGCGTTGGACTCGCTGTTCCATTCGACTTCGAGTTTTGAGACGCGCAGCCACGGGGCGCTCTGCGCATTAGGAAGTGCCTGAAGAAGGCGATAGATGTGGCGGCGCAGGTGCCCTTTGGCCGTTTCTCCATCATCGTCGGGCCAGAGCGTTTGTGCGATCGTCTCACGCGTGAGCGGCCGGCCCCGGCGAAGCAGCAGATACGCGAGCAGCGCCTCCAGCTTCGGCGCATGTGAAATCGGCAATGCCTCGCCTTTCCAGCTGACAGCAAGGTCGCCGAAGAGGCACACCGCTAGTGCTTTCGAGTCGGAATCTGAGCTGCTAGAAGGCGTCATCTGTTGCCTCGACGGCCGCACGATCCCGACGCCGGAAACCGGGGGCTTAACGTTTCATTGGGAAGGGCCGACCGTAACTCAAACTGCCGCGCAGGCGGACCGCTGTGTTCCCTGGATCATACTCCTAATCGGCCTAAAAAGCGAGCGCTCGCACGGCGTCCGTCGGGCTGGTTTTCCGAATACGTAAGGTTACTCGTCGTCTAGGTCGGCGAAGGCTTCGGCGACCTCGAATCGCAGCCACGGCAGCGCGGGATGCTCGAAGATTTCTCCGGTTTTGTACGTGCGGATGGCGGACCCGTCGCGCGCGGCGATCGTCCGCGCATAGGGATCCACGTCGAGAACCAGTAGCGCACCGGTGGCCAAGTAGCGTGCGATCTTCAGGTCGAGGTGGCGCCGGTCGTTGGTCGGAGACCAAACTTCGACCGCTATGTCGGGAGAAAACGGCGGCTCCTCGCGATCCGCCGCCGAGAGGGCGCGCAACCGTTCCATCGAGACGTACGCAACGTCCGGAACGAACTTCGTTAGACCGGCGCCCGCTGGACCGGGATACACATCGAGTTCGGGTCCTACGCGTCCTCGCTTGCCCGCGCGGCGATATAATATCCGCACGAGCGCGCCCTGCACCAGGCTGTGCGTAAGCTTCGAGCTCTCCTTCGGGTAGGGCCGTCCGTCGAGGTATTCGATCTCCGGTAGGTCGACGAGCGTTTCCGGCAGCATGTCACACAGAGTATATCACGCTGCCGCGGTAACGACGCCAGAGCGCTACGGGCGCGGCGTCAAGTTAGCCTTCGACGGCGGCGCTCCAATAGCGGAACGACGTTTGCGAGATGCGATTGCGTCCGGTGCGCCGTTCCTCGTCGTAGATTTCGGAAAGTATAGCGAAGAGCGCTAATGCGGCTTCCCTCTCCGCCAAGAGGTTGAGAGAGCGCAGCATCCGCGTGAGCCGCAGGTGGTTGTGATTCCCCGGGCTCAGCCAGTCGGCGCGTTTCTGAAACGTCGGGCTCTTTACGATGCGTTCGCCGCTCCATGTGAAGCCGTAGAACGCGAGCATACGGTCGAGCGAGCGGCGGAGCGCGACGCGTAACTCCGGTCGCGTACGAAACGCATCGATCGCGGCATCGTCGAGTATTGGCGCCGTCGGCTGGGCTCTGCTGCGCTCCGGGAGCGGAAAGAGCCATTGGATGAAGTCGTGGACGTGCTCGATCCGATCGTCGTCGAACTGCAGAATCTCACCGAGAGAGCGCCCGCGATCGTCGGATGCGCTGCCTTCGTAGAACGCGACGATGCGGCGCCCCTCGCCGGAGCCGCTCATCCCCTCGCGAGCGCGGCGATAACGACGTCATCCTCCGACGGCGCGATCGTGCGCAGGTCGAGCAGAACGCGCCCGTCGTCGATGCGCGCGACGATCGGTGGTGTGCCATGGCGCAGTCTCGCTGCGAGGAGATCCGGCTTTCCCGTTGCGATCGCCACCGCGATCGACGGAACGCGCGCCTGCGGAAGCGCACCGCCGCCGATGTACGCAACGCTTTCGATCGTCGCCGCGCCGGGCACGGCAACGAGATAGGCGTCTGCGCGACGCCGCAGCTCGTCGATGCCCGCCGCCAGCATCCGATAGATCGGAATGCGTTCGCGCGCGGAACCCTCGCGATAGACCTTCAGCGTAGCGGCCAGCGCCGCGAGCGTCATCTTATCGACTCGCAGCGCACGCAGCAGCGGATTGTTGCGCAAGCGCGCGATGAGGTTCGCCCGCCCCGCGATGACCCCGGCCTGGGGGCCGCCGAGCAGCTTGTCGCACGAAAACGTCACGAGCCCCACGCCGTCGGCGAGGGCATCCTGCACCGTGCGTTCGTGCTCCGCGCCGTACTCCGCGAGATCGACGAGCGCGCCGCTACCGAGGTCTTCGATGACGACGACGCCCGCGCGGCGCCCCAGCTCGACGAGCTCGCGGGCATCCGCGTCGTGCGCGAAGCCTTCGATGCGATAATTGGAAGGATGGGTGCGCAACAGCAAGGCGGTGCGCGGTGAAAGCGCGCGTTCGAAATCCTCGATGTAGACGCGATTCGTCGTCCCGACCTCGACGAGCGCGGCGCCGCTGCGCTCGAGCACTTCGGGAATGCGGAAGCCGCCGCCAATCTCGACCAGCTGATTTCGCGCCACCACGACTTCGCGTCCCTTGGCAAACGTATCGAGCACGAGCAGAACCGCGGCGGCGCAGTTATTGACGACGAGCGAGTCTTCGGCGCTTACGATGTCGTTGAGGATGTCGACGACGCGCGCGTAGCGCGAGCCGCGCTCGCCGGCCTCGAGATCGTACTCGAGGTTCGAGTATCCGCGCGCGATCTCGGCGACCGCGTCGAGAGCTTCCGGCGCCAGCGGCGCGCGCCCGAGATTGGTGTGAACGATAATGCCGGTCGCGTTGATAACGGGCGCGAGCGCTTGGGCCGCAAGCTCGTCGAGCCGCTCCACGACCGACGCTACGATAGCATCGTATCCGGGCTCAGTCTGGGACGCTCGAGCTCGGTCAAGAATCACCTCGACCGCGCGCTTGACGAGCGCTCGCCCTACGACGGGCTCGTACCTTGTAATGGCGCCTTCCTCTAAAATGCGCTGCATCGCCGGCAGTTGCCACCGCCGAACGCTCATGGGGACGAGGCGGGAAGGCAGACCTTATTGCTGAGATCCGAGTAGGTAAGTTCGGCGCGATTAGAGCTGGCGGCCGGAGCCACGGCTCGGACTTGGAAGCAGTCTCCCGGCTTCCACGAGCCGGCCGGTACGGTGATCGCGTACGAGACCACCTGCTGCGAAGTCGCAGGCATGTCTCCCCCATCGACGCTCGCGACGACTTGTCCGGCGCGCATTGCCTGAAAGGATTGGGCCATCAAACAAACGTCCTGCGGGCAATCCATCTTCCACGAAAATTGCAACGAGACCGCACCCGAACTGAGCGCGGTCACGTGCAGATTGCTTGGAGTCGCTACCGCAATCGCAAGAGCGAGGAGCCCTTCCGGCAGCTGCATTCGTTCCTATGCCACGTGTTTGCTGATCATCGACGTCACGGCGTTCTCTGGCACGTAGCCAACGATGCGATCGACCGGCTGACCGTCCTTGAAGAGAATCAGGCACGGAATACCGGAGACCTGATACTGGCCCGCGAGGCTCGGATTCTCGTCGGTGTTCAGCTTGACGAACTTCGCCTTGCCGCTGTGCGCGGACGCGATTTTTTCGACAATCGGACTGAGCATGCGGCACGGCCCGCACCACGGTGCCCAGAAATCGACCAGCACCGGCTGCTGACTCTTCAGCACCTCGGCATCAAAGTTGGCTTGGGTAACGTCCGGTAACGCGCTCATGTTTGTCTAAATATTCCTCCATTCGCCAGAAACCCCGCCGCCCCGAAGGGTTGCGGTTCGCCTGCTACAGCTCCGGCTGTTGCGGCTCGCCCGTGATATCCGTGATCTGCTTGGCCTGTTTACCGAGGTTCGTGATCGCGATGACCTCGTCGCCCTCCGCCGAGCCGCTGAAGTCGCACGCCCTTCGCGTCGCGGCCGGTCTTGCGGATGTCGCGGACCTTGAGGCGAATCACCTGATTGCCCGACGTGATCATCAGAATCTGGTCGTCGGGCGCGACGAGAATCTGGTCGACGACCTGACCGATGTCGTCGCGCTGGCGCGCGAACGCCTTTACGCCCTTGCCGCCGCGCGACGTGTGGCGGTACTCGTCGATCGGCGTGCGCTTGCCGAACGCGAGCGACGTAACGAGCAAGCACCTCGCGGCGGTCGTCTTCGATCACGTCCATCGCGACGACCGTGTCGCCCTTGTCGAGCGTCATCGCCTTGACGCCGCGCGCGACGCGCCCCATCGGGCGGACGTCTTTCTCGTTGAAGTGCACGGCCATGCCGTGCGTCGAGGCGAGGATGATGTCGCGCGATCCGTTCGAGAGATCGACGGCGAGCAGCTCGTCGCTCTCGTCGAGATTGATCGCGATCAAGCCGTTGCGGCGGACGTTGGCGAACTCTTCGAGTTTCGTCTTCTTGATGACGCCGTGCTTGGTCACCATCACGAGATACTTCTCGCCTTCGAACCGATCGATCGGGAAGGCGGCCGTCACTTCCTCGCCCGGCGGAAGCGTCAGCAGGTTGACGAGCGCGGTGCCGCGCGCCTGACGCGTCGTGTCGGGAATCTCGTATCCGCGCAGCCGGTAGACGCGGCCCTTGTTCGTAAAGAAGAGCACGTGCTCGTGCGTCTTCGTCACGAAGAAGTTGCGCACGACGTCCTCGCGCTTGAGGTTGGAGATGCCGATCACGCCGCGCCCGCCGCGGTTCTGCGTGCGGAACGTGTCGACCGAGACGCGCTTGATGTAGCCGCCGACGGTGTAGGTGACGACGACGTCGATGTTCGGCGATGATCTCCTCGATCGAGAGCTCGTCTTCCGCCGGCTCGATGCTCGTGCGCCGCTCGTCGCCGAACCGCTTCTTGACGTCGAGCGCCTCGGTCTTGACGATCTGCGCGATGCGCCGCGGGCTGCGCAGGATGTCCTGCAGCTCGGCGATGGTCTTGATCAGCTCGGCGTACTCGTCCTCGATCTTCTTGCGCTCGAGGCCCGACGAGCGTGCGCAGCCGCATGTCGACGATCGCCTGCGCCTGCATCTCGCTTAACGCGAAGCGCTTCGACAGCCGTTCTTTTGCCTCGTCGGTCGTCTGGCTACCGCGAACGATCCCGATGACTTCGTCGATGTTGTCGAGCGCGATGCGGATAGCCCTCGAGCAGGTGCGCGCGCTCTTCCGCCTTTCGCAGATCGTAGCTCGTCCGCTGCGTGATGACGTCCTTGCGGTGCGCGATGAAGTGCTCGAGCAGCTGCTTGAGCGTGAGCACCTGCGGCTCGATCGCGACGGAGCCGTCTCGGCGCGGATGGCCCACCGGCACGAGCGCCAGCATGTTGAAGCCGAACGTCGCCTGCAGCGGCGTGTGCTTGTAGAGCTGGTTGAGGACGATCTTGGGCGTCGCGCTCTGCTGCAGCTCGATGACGACGCGCATGCCCTTGCGGTTCGACTCGTCGTCCATCCGCGCGATTCCGGGGATGCGCTTCTCCGAATACGCTTCCGAGATCGCTTCGAGGATGCGTCCCTTGTAGACCTGATAGGGAATCTGCGGTGATGACGATCTTGTGCTTGCCGCGCTCCTCGACGATCTCGGCCTTGCCGCGCATCGTGATCGAACCGCGGCCGGTCTTGTACGCCTCGCGAATGGCCTCGTGCCCCAAGATCGTGCCGCCGGTCGGAAAGTCCGGACCCTTGACGATGTCGCAGAGATCGTCGTCCGTCGTCGTCGGGATCGTCGACCAGCGCCGCGATGGCATCGCGAGATCTCGCTCAGGTTGTGCGGCGGAATGTTCGTCGCCATGCCGACGGCGATGCCGCTCGAACCGTTGACCAGCAGCTGCGGCAGCCGCCCGGGCAGGACGCTCGGCTCGACGCCCTGATTGTCGAAGTTTGGAACGAAATCGGAACGGTCTCTTTGTCGATGTCGGCCAAGCACGTCGAGCGCCGTGCGCGCCAAGCGCGCCTCCGTGTACCGGTAGGCGGCGGGCGGATCGGGATCGATCGATCCGAAGTTGCCGTGGCCGTCGACGAGCGGATAGCGCAGCGTGAAATCTTGCGCCATCCGGACGAGCGCGTCGTAGACCGAAGAGTCGCCGTGCGGGTGATAGCTCTTGAGCACCTCGCCGATGATACCGGCGGACTTGCGATGCTGCTTGTCCGGGGTCGAGTCCCATCTCGCGCATCGCGTAGAGAATGCGACGCTGAACGGGTTTGAGGCCGTCGCGCACGTCGGGAAGAGCGCGCGACGCGATAACCGACATCGCATACGAGAGATAGCTCTCTCGCATTTCGTCTTCGACGTTGACCTGCGCTATGATATCGTTGTTCAATACTTACCTGTGCGTGTAACCCTTCGCTCGGAAGACAATTTCAATGCTTTTGCCGCAGAGTTCGCGCGACGCCTTCGCCCCGGCGACGTCGTCGCTTTTTCCGGCCCGCTCGGCTCCGGCAAGACCGCCTTCGTGCGGGCGATCGTGCAGGCGCTCCACGGAGCCGATCAAAGCTACAGCCCTACCTTCACTTTTTGGCACCACTACGAAGGCGATCCGCCAATCGACCATCTCGACTTTTTCCGCATCGAGCATCCGCGCGAGACCGCGGAGCTAGGTCTCGAGGAGGCGCTCGACGGCGACTCGATCGTTCTCGTAGAGTGGTGGCGCAACGCGCCCGACGTTATTCCTTCTCGGCGGTATGAAATCGAAATTGAAGGCGCCGGTAACGAACCGCGCACAGTGGTTATTCGCGAACCGGCATGAACGTTCTTGCCGTCGACGGCGCGTTGGGAGCCTTTTCCGCGGCCATCGCGTGCGGCGATCGGATCGTCGCGTCGCGCTGCGAACCCGGCAACATCGCACTCGAGCGCGGCCTTGCCTTGGTCGAGGCCGTCTGCTGCGAAGCGCGCCTCCAGCCGCCCGAAATCGATCGCCTAGGGGTCGGCACCGGACCGGGCGGCTTCACCGGGCTGCGCATCGCCATCACCTACGCAAAATCCCTCGCGGCCGCGTGGAGTCGCCCGCTCGTCTCGATTTCGTCGTTCGATCTGCTGGAATTCGGCTCCAATGACGACCCCGTGCTCGCGGTGGTCGTCGGGCGTCCCGGCGTGATCTCGGCGCGCTATCGCCACGGTCGCCGAAGCGAACGCGCGTCTGGGCGAATCGACGAAGTGCTCGACAAGCTGCCGTTCGAACCTGAGGGGGAACTGAGCGTCGTCGGGGCGCCGAAGGACGTGCTCCACGCGCTCGCCGAACGCGGCATCATCGTGCACCCTATCGATCCTCTGGTCACGCCCGCCGCGGCGGCGGCCGCCTTGGCGGCGGGCTCGCGCGCGCCGGCGAAGAGCCTGCATGAAGTCCGCGCCGACTATGGCGAGCTCCCCGCCGTAACGATGCCGAAACGTTAGGGTCGCCTTCATGAAAATGGAACTCGAACGGCCGGCAGAGCGACCCGACCGTTTATCGATCGAACGAATGACGACCGCCGATATTGCGGCTGTGACGCGCATCGAACGCGCGTCGTTCTCTACCGTCTGGCCCTCGGAGGCGTTCTACAACGAGCTGAGCACCAACAAGTTGGCGCATTATTTCGTCGGTCGGTTCGGGGACCGCGTCGTCGGGTACGGCGGCATCTGGGTGATCCTCGAAGATTCCCACATCACGACGGTCGCGGTCGATCCCGAATTCCGAGGCAGGCGCTTCGGCGAAGTGCTGCTGCTGCGACTCATCGACGAGGCCATCGAGCGCGGCGCCGCCTGGATGACCCTGGAAGTGCGCGAGAGCAACACGGTCGCGCAGAAGCTCTACAGGAAGTACGGTTTTACGACGGTCACTATGCGCACGGGTTACTACAGCGACGATAACGAAAGCGCGCTCATCATGTGGGCCGGCAGTCTCAAGAGCGAGCTCTACCGCAATCGGCTGCGGGTGCTGCGAACGCGCTTCGATACGTAGTGGCAGCCGAAGAAACACCCGCATTCCTGGAGCTGGCGAGGCGCGTTCGAGAAGACCTCGGACAAGAGGACCGCTACTCGCACAGCCTTCGCGTCGCGCGCTGCGGTGCGACGCTCGCGCGGCGCCACGGAGTAGATGTGGAGAAGGCGCGCTTGGCCGGACTGCTGCACGACCTGGCACGGCTCTACACGCCGGCGTTACTGCTTGCAGAGTGCGAGGCGCGCGGCATTCCCATCGCGGCGTTCGAGCGCGCGCATCCGACGCTCTTGCACGCGCGGCTCGGTGCCGCTCTTGCGCGCGAGCGCTTCGGGGTAGATGATACCGAGGTGCTCTCCGCCATCGAAAAGCATACGACCGCCGCCGGCGAGATGTCGCCGTTCGATTGCGTCGTCTATCTGGCGGACTCGCTCGAGCCCGGACGCAAATTCGCGGAGCGCGAGAGCATACTCGACCTTGCGATGCACGATCTGGACGCCGCGATGCGCGCGGTATTGCTGATCACGCTTCGTCACCACGCGCGCAAGGGCGTCGAGGACGCGCCGCCCACGCTGGCCGCGGCGCAAACGTTCGGCGTGCAATGGCCGGAATGCGTCGCGCCGGAGGTTCGAGCATCGGCGAGCTGATCGACGTCGTGCGCGAAAGCGCGCTCGACAAGAAGGGTGAAGGCCTGACCGTGCTCGACGTGAGCGCGCGCACGATCTTGGCGGATACCTTCGCAATCGTAAGCGGGCGCTCGAAGATTCAGACGCGGGCCATCGCCGACGCCGTGATCGAAGCGGCACGCCTTCACGGTTTTGGCGTTTCACGCGTCGAAGGCTACGCGGATGGATCTTGGATTCTCATCGACCTGGGCAACGTGATCGTGCACGTCTTTACGCCCGAGCAGCGCGCCTTCTACAACCTCGAACGATTGTGGGGACCCTTCGACTCCGCTCAGGGTGACAAAGAGCAGAGGGCGCAGAGCTCGTGAAGGGGCGCCGTCCGACGCATCACACGCGGGCCGCTCGCGCTCGACGCGAGTTTCTGAAGCGCATCGGCGTTTGGATTTTCATCGTCTTCTTCGCGCTCAGCGTAGCCGGCGGTTTGATCGTCGTGTTTGGAAGGGTGGCCGCGCGGTGAATCGCGCGAGTCTGCTGACCGAAGACGCGTCCGCGCTGCACGAGCGCTACGTGCTCACGCCGTGGGTCGCGCAAGGCGGACGAAAGCCGCCGGTAATCGTGCGCGGCGAGGGTTCGTACCTCTACGACGATCGCGGTACGCGGTATCTCGATTTCTCCGCCGGCCTGGTTGCGGTCAACCTCGGCCACGCGCATGCCGCGGTTGCCGACGCGATCGCGGAGCAGGCGCGAAAGATCGCCTACGTCGCCCCGAGCCTGAGCAACGATCGGCGCGCGCAGCTCGCGCAGGCGATTTCCGATATCGCTCCGTGGGAGGAGGGCGCGCGCGTCTTCTTCACGACCGGCGGCGGCGAAGCAAACGAAGACGCGATCAAGTTTGCGCGCACGCTGAGCGGGCGTAACAAAGTCCTAACTGCCTATCGATCCTTCCACGGATCCGCCCCCGGCGCCGGAACGCTGACCGGCGAGAACCGGCGCTGGCCGAACGAGCCGGGAATTCCCGGCGTCGTGCGCTTCTTCGCGCCGTTTCCGTACCGCAGCCCGTTTCACACGCGCGATGCGCGCGAGGAGACGCAGCGCGCGATCGCTCATCTCGAAGACGTCATCACATATGAGGGCGGCGACCGTATCGCGGCGCTGCTGATCGAGCCGGTCGTCGGCGCGAACGGCGTGATCCTCTATCCCGAAGGCTATTTGGCGCGCGTGCGCGAGCTATGCGACCGGCATGGAATCCTGTTGATCTTCGACGAGGTGATGACGGGCTTCGGACGCACCGGCGAGGCCTTCGCCGCGCAACGCTTCGGCGTGACCCCCGACCTCTTAACGTTCGCGAAGGGCGTCACGTCGGCGTACGTCCCGCTCGGCGGCGTCGCCGTGCGGGAATCGCTCGCCAAATACTTCGACGCGCATCCGCTTCCGAGCGGCCACACTTTCAGCGGCCATCCGCTGGCGATGGCGGCCGGCGTCGCCGCGTTGCAAGCCTATCGCGACGAAGGGCTCTTCGCGCGAGCGCGCGAGGTCGAGGTCTGGCTGCGCACGCGCTTCGACGCGTTGCAACGGCGGCACGACGTCATCGGCGAGGCGCGCGGCGTCGGAGCGTTCTTCGGACTGGAGCTCGTCTCCGATCGGAGTACGCGGGCTCCGCTGGTCGCGTGGCAGGGAACAAAAACGCTGCAGGCGTTCTTCAACGACCTCCTGGCGCACGGTCTCTACGTCTACGGACGCTACAACGTCGCGATCGTCTCGCCGCCGCTGACGGTTTCGCCGGAGGAGCTCGACGAAGGCTTCGCGATTGTCGACGCGGCGCTGGAGCGCTTGCGCACTGAAATCAACGATGCAGCTTCACGTTCACGATAAGGCGACCAGAGAGCGAATCGGCGAGGTCAAGATCGCGGCGCGCGACGACGTCGCGCGGGCGGTCGACAGCGCGTCGGCAGCGTTCGCGTCGTGGTCGCAGGTGCCGGTCGTCGAACGCGCGCGCCTGCTCTTCCGCTACGCCGACGCGCTCGAACGCCGGCGCGAAGAGCTCGCGCTCTCCGTTTCGCGCGAGAACGGCAAGACGCTCGGCGGATGCGCGCGGCGAGGTGCGGCGCGGAATCGAGGCCGTCGAGTTTGCGTGCGGCATGCCGTCGCTGATGATGGGAGACGCGCTGCCCGACGTCGCGCGCAGCATCGACTCGGTCTCCGTTCGCTATCCGCTCGGCGTCTGCATCGGAATCACGCCGTTCAACTTTCCGGCGATGATTCCACTCTGGATGTTCCCCATCGCGATCGCTGCCGGCAACACGTTCGTGCTCAAGCCTTCGCCGCAGACTCCGCTCACGTCGGAGCTGCTCCTCTCGGCCGCACGCGAGTGCGGCTTTCCCGACGGCGTGTTTCGACGTCGTGCACGGCGGCGCGGAGACCGCGGAGACGTTGATCGACCATCCCGGCGTTGCAGCGGTGTCGTTCGTCGGCTCGTCGGCCGCGGCGCGGCTCGTGCAAGAGCGCGCGGTGCGCGCGCACAAGCGCGTTCAAGCACTCGGCGGCGCGAAGAACTTTCTGATCGTCATGCCCGACGCCGTCAGCGCCGCCACGTGCGACGCGGTCATCGGGGCGGCGTTCGGCGGAGCCGGGCAGCGGTGTCTGGCGGGTTCGGTCGTCGTCGCCGTCGGCGCGGCGGGCGACGCGCTCGCGCCGATGCTCGTCGATGCGGCGAGCAAACTGCGCCTAGGCCGCGGCGCAGACGAGGGCGTGGAGATGGGCCCGGTCGTGAGCGATGAAGCGATCGCGCGCATCCGGGGCTACGTCGAGCGAGCGCGCAGCGCCGGCGTTAGCATTCTCTTGGACGGAGCGGACGTGCCAAAGGACGGCGCGTTTCTCGCGCCCGTTATCTTCGATCGCGTCGATCCGGACAGCGAGCTCGCGCGCGACGAGATCTTCGGTCCCGTGCTGGCGATCGTTCGTGCCGATTCGCTCGACAACGCGATCGCGATAGCGAACCGTTCCCGCTACGGCAACGCCTCGTCGATCTTCACGCGCGACGGCGGCGCCGCGCGCGCGTTCGCCGCGCGCATCGAGGTCGGCATGGTCGGGATCAACGTCGGCGTCGCGGCGCCGATGGCGTTCTTCCCCTTCGGCGGCGTCAAGGACTCGATTTTCGGCGATCTCCGCTGCCACGGCAAAGACGCCGTCGCGTTTTACACGCAGCAGCGCGTCGTGATCAGCCGCTGGTACGTTTAGAGCTCGGCACTACGCGCCTCGCCTGGCGCTGCGCTCCGATTTCGTCACCGGCTTCGCCGCGACGAAAATCTGCGCTTCGCGCCCCCGCGCCGACTACGCGGCGCGGGTCCCCATGCGAAACCAGATCGCGCCCGCGATGATAAACGCCAGGAAGTAATAGACGAACCAGTGTTGGGGCGGCGCCGGAATCGTCGCGCAGAACCAAACGGTCGAGAGAACTAGGAGCACGATCGCGATTCCGGAGATCGCGACGTCGATCGCCCGCATCTCGCCGAGCTGCCTCGTGTACGCGAGCGCCGCTACGGCGATGAGCAAATAGATGAGAATGAATCCGAAGGTGCTGAGCGTTCCGCAGTTATTGAAAATGTCGATGGACGCTACACCGAACGCCAGGGGGACCGCGGCTACCGCGAGCGTTATCGCCGTGACGACGGTCACCGCGACGTTCGGCGTGCCGTGACGCGGCTCGATCCGCGCAAAGGCGCCCGGTAAGAGCCCGGTCGCGGCCATCGCGTATGCGATCCGGCCGGCGCTCGTGATGCACGCGAGACAAACCGAGAAGGCGCTGAAGAGCGCGCCTATCGTGATCGGAACGCGCAGGTAGCCGATGCCGTACACGTCCGCCAGCGTTCCGAGCGGAAAGGTTTGCTGATCGAGCGGTTTGGCGGCGTGCGCGAACCCGACGATCTCCGCGTAGGTGGCGATCACGAAAAAGACGCTCGCGAAGATCACGCTGCCGATCACCGCGCGCGGGATCGTCACCAGCGGCCGTTTGGCCTCGGCTCCGAATGCCGTTGCGCTCTCGAAGCCGACGAAGCTGAAGACCGCAAACGCGATCGCCAGGCCGAGGCCGCCGGGAAACGCGTGAACCAAGTGGACCTGATTGGCGTCGAGCGACGGCCCATGGGCGCGCAGCACGACCACGACCAGCACGCAGATGATCGTAACCGAGACGATCTCCAGCACGAGCATCACGATCGCCGAGACCTGGACGCCGCGGTACGCGGCTTGCCACGCCGCCGTAGCGAGCACGATCACGATCGCGATCGACGGTACGTGCCAACCGACGCCTCCCAGCAGCAGTCCGACGAAGAGCGCCATCGCGCCGAGCACCGCCGAGGCGACGAATCCGTATGCCCAAAGCAGCGCCCAGCCGCCGATCGCGCCGAGCGTCGGGCCGAGATGATCCGCCACGTAGCCGTACATCGAACCGGCCGAGCTCGAGCGGCGCGCGAATTGGTTGATACATAGCGCGACGAACACGAGCATCGTGCCGCCGAAGACGTAAGCCAGCCACGTGCCGTTGCCCGCCAGCGCGAACATGTACGGCGCGATCAAGATCGGCGTCATGCTGGGGCCGATCAACGCAACCGAGGTGGCGAGCACTTCGATAAAGGTCAGAGAACCCGCCCGTAACGAGCTCCCGCTTTCCCGCGCCATCAGCGGCTGGAGTGAGCCGAACGGCTGCCGAGTTCCCCCTGCTCGAAACTTCAACGCCGGGGGCGGGGTAGGACCCCGCATGAAGCTTCCCTTCTCCCGCTACGCGGTCGCCGGCGTCGCGCTGCTTGCAGGCGCGGGCGCCCTGCCCGCGGCAGCGCGCGATTTCGTACAGGACCAGGCGGCAATGTTCTCGGCGTCGACGGTAGCGCGGCTGAACCAGCGGATCGCGGGCTTCAACGCACAGACCGGCAAAGAGATCGTCGTTGTGACCGCGCCGTCGCTCGGGGGAGCGACCCTGCAAAGCGCGGCCGCGAACGCGTTCTCGCAACAGAATGTAAACGGCGTTCTGATCTTCATCGCGCGCGACGATCGGCGCGACATCATCGTCCCCGATCGCGCCGGCGCACGAGCCGGCTGGTTTACGCCGGACGTGCTGCGAGCGATTCGCACGTCGATGGAAGCGCAGTTTCGCAGCGAGTCGTACGACGCCGGCGTCACCGGCGCCGTCGACGCCATTCTGAATATCTATCGCGCGCATCTCGGCAGTCTGCAGCAGGGAGCCGCGGGCGGCGGCGTGCCCGCAGCGCGCACGTTGCCCTCGACCGGAGGTTTTCACATTTCGATGTTCTGGTGGATCATTATCGCCGTCGTCGGCTTCTTGATTTTGCGCTCTATTCTGCGCGCCATGGCGGCGCCGCGTTACGGCGGACCGCCCGGCGCTCCGACCGGAACACCGCCGGGCGGCGCGGGCTACGGGGCTGGATATGGCCCCGGTTACGGCGGCTACGGCGGTGGCGGCAGTTTCTGGAGCGGTTTGCTCGGCGGTCTCGGCGGCGCGTGGCTCGGCAACGAGCTCTTCCGCGGAGGCGGCGGCATCGCCCCAACGCAAGCCGGGCAGATCGGGCCGGACGCCGGAGGCGGTTGGGGGAATCCCACCGACTCGGCCGGATGGCAGAGCGATGCCGGTCAGGCGGATACTGGCGCCGCGAGCAGCGGCGACTGGAGCGGCGGCGGCTTCGGCGATTCGGGCGGCGGCGGCGACATGGGCGGCGGCGGTGACATCGGCGGAGGCGACAGTGGCGGCGGCTGGTAGGCGCACGCGATTTCGGTAACAAACAGCAGGCGTCTATGCGACGCCTGCTTTCTTTTTTGCTCGTTTTCGTTCTGGTCCCGGCGGGGGTCGCCGCCGCGGCCGCCGCCACTCAGATCGCCGCGCCATATTTCGGCGCGCTGCACTGGCGCCTGATCGGACCGTTTCGCGGTGGGCGGGCGCTCGCGGTCAGCGGAGTGCCGGGTGAACCAAATCACTTCTACTTCGGCGCGGTCGACGGCGGCGTTTGGGAGAGTCTCAACGCCGGCCGCACCTGGAATCCGGTCTTCGATCGACAAGACATCGGCTCGATCGGTGCGATCGCCGTCGCGCCGAGCGATCCGCGCACGCTCTACGCCGGCACCGGAGAGGCCGACATGCGCTCCGACATCGCGTACGGCGACGGCGTCTATAAATCGAGCGACGGCGGAAAAACGTGGATCCACCTCGGCTTGAGCGACACGCGGCAGATCGGTGCGATCGTCGTCGATCCGCGGGATGCCAACGTGGCGTACGTCGCGGCACTCGGGCATGCATACGGGCCGAACGCCGAACGCGGCGTCTTCAAGACGACCGACGGCGGAAAGACGTGGAGCAAAGTGCTCTACAAAGACGAGAACACGGGCGCGATTTCGCTCGCAATGGAACCCGGCAATCCGAACGTGATTTATGCGGCGCTGTGGCAGACGCGCCGTCCACCCTGGAACGTTTATCCGCCTTCGAACGGTCCCGGAAGCGGTCTGTATAAGTCGACTGACGGCGGCGCGACGTGGACGCAGCTGACCAACGGCCTTCCGGGACACGTTGGGCACATCGGTCTCTCGATTTCGCCCGCGGCTCCGCACCGCATCTACGCAAACGTCGACAGCGGACCCGGCCAAGGCGGGATCTATCGCTCCGACGACGCCGGCGCGAGCTGGACGCACCTCGACCGCGAGCAGCGCATCTGGCAGCGCGGATGGTACTTCAGCGGCATCACCGCCGATCCGCGCAACCCCGACGTCGTCTACGTCATGAACACGGCGACATACCGTTCGATCGACGGCGGAAAGAGTTTCGACGCGATCCTCGGCGACCCGACCGGCGACGACTTTCACACGCTGTGGATCGATCCGAACAACTCCAACAGCATGATCCTCGGCAGCGATCAAGGCGTCGTCGTGAGCGTCGACGGCGCCCGCACCTGGAGCTCGTGGTATAACCAGCCGACGGCGCAATTCTATCACGTCGCCACCGACAACGGGTTTCCGTACTGGGTCTACGGCGCGCAGCAAGATTCGGGCGCCGCGATGGCGCCGAGCGCGAGCAAATACGGGAGCGTGTCGCAACAAGACTTTCGCCCGATTGACGTCGGCGGCGAAAACGGCACGATCGCACCGGATCCGAAACATCCCGGGCTCGTCTACGGCGACTCGAGCGGGCAAGGCGGACCCACCGTCACGCGTGAGATCCCCGCGACCGGATGGGAAGAGAATCTCGATCCGGTCATCCAGCATCCGGGAACCGTGTGGCGCAACACGTGGACGCTGCCGCTGACGTTTTCGCAGGCCGATCGCGTCTCGCTCTACTTCGCACATCAAAATATCTTCCGTTCGCGCGATGGCGGCGCGACGTGGAAGCTCGTCAGCCCGGATCTCTCTCGCGTCAACGAAGGCACGCCGTCGAACCTCGATCCGACAACCCTCGCCGACGACAACGGCGTGCGGCGCCACGGCGTCGTCTATGCCATCGCGCCGTCGCCGTTGCGCGCCGGCGTGGTCTGGGCCGGCACGGACGACGGCTACATCTGGGTGACGCGGGATGACGCGCGCACGTGGCACAACGTCACGCCTCGGGCGCTGACGTCGTGGAGCAAAGTCGGAATCATCGAGGCCTCGCACTTCGACACGAACACCGCCTACGCGGCGATCGATCGTCACCGGCTCGACGACTACGAACCCTATATCTATCGCACGCACGACGGCGGCGCGACGTGGACCGCCATCGCGCGCGGAATTCCCAACGGTTCCTTCGTCAACGCGGTGCGCGAAGACCCGCGGCAACGCGGTCTGCTCTTCGCGGGAACCGAAAAGGGCGTCTACGTGTCGTTCGACGACGGCGACGACTGGCAGCCGCTGCAGCTGAATCTTCCGGTGACGTCGATTCGCGACATCGCGGTGCACGGAAACGACGTGATCGTCGCGACCCACGGGCGTTCGTTTTGGATCCTGGACGACATCACGCCGCTGCGGCAGATGACCGACGCCGCGAGCTCGGGCGACGTCTATCTCTTCGCCCCTGCGGCCGCCTATCGGCTGCAGCCCGGTAACGAGGAGGGCACGCCGCTTCCGCTCGACGAGCCGCAGTCGGATAACGCCCCCACGGGTCTGTACATCGACTACTATCTTCCGGGCGCGCCACGTTCGCCGGTGGCGATCGAGATCTTCGCGAGCGACGGCAGCCTCGTGCGCCGCTGGTCGAGTGCGGAGCCGCCCAAGTCGACCGATCCGAAATCCGTTCCCTACACCGCGCACTGGATCGCGCGTCATCCCGTCCCCTCCGCGACGGCCGGCGCGCACCGCTTCGTCTGGGACTTTCATCGCGATAACCACGACGGACCGCTCGTCCCGACCGGCACCTATACGGTGCGTCTGAGCGTGAACGGAAAGACCTACACGCGTACCGCGACCGTGCTGCGCGATCCGCGGAGCCCGGCGAGCAGCTCGGACATGCGCGCACAGTACGAGCTTGCGCAACGAGTCGCGGCGCTGCGCGCCGAGGTCGGCGCCGCGCGCGCGAAGGCCCAGCAGCTCGCGAAGAAGCCGCTGCCCGCGCCGCAGGCGCGTGCGCTGCGCAGCGAGGTCATCGGCGAGGAACCGCCGGCGAACCCCGACGACTCGGTCGGCGCTTATTCGCACGACTTCACCAGTTTTCTGTACTTAGAGAACGAGCTCGACTATCTCGAGAGTGCGGTAGAAAGCGGCGACGCGGTGCCGACTCCCGACATGCGCGCCGGCTACGCGAAACTCGAGGGAATTTACCGCAGGACACTCGCGCGACTCGACGCAATGACTCATCCGCAGTAGCCAAAGGAGCGCGGCTCATGACGACATCGACGACTAGCCGCATAGCGTGCGTGTTTGCCGGCGCAGCGATGCTGTCGGCTTGCGGCGGATCTCAATTATCGATCGCGCCACCGGTGGTGCAACAAGCCGTGACGAGAAGTAAGACGTTCGTTTTCACCGGCAAGCCGCAGACGTTTACCGTGCCGTCCGGCGTGACGCAGATCGCGGTCGCCGCGTACGGCGCCGGAAGCCCGAGCGAAAACCAGGGCCCGACCGGTCCGATTGCAACGGGCGCGAACGGCGGATTGCTCAAAGCCACCATTCCCGTGAAGCCGAGAGAGAAGCTCGCGATCTTCGTTGGCGGACAAGGTGGGATCTCCGTCGGCGGATCTCGAGCAAGCGGAGGTTTCAACGGCGGCGCGCCAGGCGGTCGCGGCATCTACCACGATCAGTACGCCGATGGCGGCTTCGGAGGCGGCGGAGCCTCCGACGTACGCGAAGGCGGCTCCGGATTAAAGAACCGCGTGCTCATTGCCGCCGGCGCCGGCGGCGGCGGCGTCGGGGTCGGATTTTACGGCGGGGGAGCCGCGGGCGGCGGCGGCGGGATACTAGGCCTGGCCGGCGGCAGCGGCTGCCTGTGCGGTGGCCCCACCGGCTACGGCGCGCTGGGCGGCTCGCAGACCTCCGGCGGACACGGCGGCGCGGGCGGCAATCGTAGCGGTTTCAATCCCGGCGCTAACGGCCGCAACGGTAAGCTCGGGCGCGGCGGCGCGGGCGGCGGCGACACCCAGTATAGCGGGGGCGGCGGCGGCGGGGGAGGCGGCGGCTACTATGGCGGCGGTGGCGGCGGGGCCGGCTCGTGGAGCACGAGCGGAGTCGGCGGCGGCGGCGGGGGCGGCGGTGGATCCTCCTACGTCGAGCCCGGCGCGACTCACGTCAAAGACGTCACGGGCGGCGCGGGGGCCGGCAACGGCAAGATCGTCATCTCCTGGTAAAGCTCTCTATCGACCCGCCTGCAACGTCTGCGCGTACCAGCTCTCCAGGTCGTCGTGAAACTGCACGAGCGCCCGCGGGTGGAGATAGACCATGTGTCCCGATTCGTAAAATCCGTAGCTGATATTCTGCTGGAGCCGCGGCGGAATGTTCAGATGGTTGAGCGAGTAGATCGTCGCGTAGAACGGCGTCGCAAGATCGTAGTAGCCGCCCGCAGCGAAGATGCGGAGATTCGGATCGAACGTCATCGACGTCGCCAAGTCTTGAGCGGTGTTGAGCGGAAGAGCGCCGTTGTGCTTCCAATCCCACTTCTGGAAAACGTTGACGAGCGGCCGGTAGATCAGCGTTGTCTGGTATCCAAGCACTTGACGCATGAAATAGTTGCCGGTTGCCACGTACGCGGCGTCCATCGCCGCATCGGTGGCGTCGAAGTCCGAACGATCCGCGATGCGATCGAGCATGAACGAGGTATAGCGTGCGTCTAGGCGTCCAGTCGTCTCGCCGCTGCCGCGCAGCAGCTCGGTCGCGTACCGCCAGTACGGAATCCGCAGGTTGGATCGGCGTATGTAGCTCTCCGACAAGCCGGTGTAGCGGTGAAGCTTTGAGACCACGTCGTTGTAGGTGGACGGCGAGAGTTTCGCTCCCTGCGCGAGCGCGGTCAGGTACTCGCCCATCGCGAACGACTCGACGTCCGAAAGCAGTCCCGGCAGAGTCGTCGACGGCCCCGGCAACCTGTCGTGATACCATGCCGCCGCGGCTTCGCTCGGAAGATAGAGCGGGAAGGCCCAGTCGCCGCCGCCGATCGCCGTCGGCGTAAAGTTCACGTCCCAGTCCAGCGCGAAGTCGAGAATCGCCGAGAGCAGCACGACGCCGTTGATCCCGATGCTCTGCTGCTGCAGGTAGCGCACGAGCATCGCGGAGCGCGGCGTGCCGTACGATTCGCCGAAAAGAAACTTCGGCGAGTTCCAGCGGCCGAACGTCGTGATGTAGCGCGATATGAACTGACCGAACGCGCGAACGTCGGGATCGGCGCCGAAGAAGTCGCTCGGCTTGCCCGCGCCGACGATCCGGCTGAACCCCGTGTCGGGAGCGTCGACGAAGACGAGATCGGTCCGGTCCAAGAGCGAATATTGGTTCTCGACGAGATTGAACGGCGCGTTCGGCGTCGGCGTCGCGTCGCCGACTTGCACGCGCACCGGCCCGAACGAGCCCATGCGCAGCCAGATCGTCGAGCTTCCGGGGCCGCCGTTGTACAGGAACGTGACGGGTCGCGTGCGCGGATCGGCGCCGTCGAGCGTGAACGCCGTGTAGAACATCCGGCACGTCGCGTCGCCCTTGTCGTTCTGAAGCGCGATCGTGCCCGCTCGCGCGGTGTACGCGTACGCCTTGCCGCCGAGCGTGATCGTGTGCTGCGTCACCGCGTCCGGCGCGTTCGCGGTGGGCGCCGCAGGCGGCGCGGCCGCGGGTTTCGGCGCCGCGGCGACGAGCGTCGCGGCAAGCACGAGCGACGCGAGGCTACGCATGTGGGAGCACTCGAGCGTACCAGCGTTCCAAATCGGCGTGAAAGTGCGCCAGCGATTCCGGATGGAGATAGACCATGTGACCGCAGTCATAGAAACCGTACGAGATGTTGCGCTGCAAGGAAGGCGCCAGGTAGAGGTGATTGAGCGCGTAGACCGTCGCGAAGAACGGCGTCGCGAAGTCGAAGTAGCCGTTCGCCGAGAATATCTTCAGGTTCGGATTGTAGGTCATCGCCTGCGCGAGATCGGGAGTCACGTTGAGCGTCTGGACGTTCTGTCCGTGCTTGAAATCCCACGACTCGCCGTCGGCATAGATCAAATCGTAGACGGCGGACCGGTAGAGCAGCGGCGTCTTGTACCCGAGCACCTGCCGAAGGTAGTAGTTGACCGTCGACGTGAACGCCGAGTCGACCGCGGCATCGAATGCATCCCAATCGGGCGCGACTTCGGGCCGGTCGAGCACGTACGTCTGGAAGCGCGCGTCGATTCGCCCGACGGTAATGCCGCGCTCGCGCAACAACTCGTTCTGGAAGCGATCGTAGGGTATGCGCAGGTTCGAGCGCCGAATGTAATCGCTCGAGAGGCCGGTGTACTCGTGCAGCTTGGCGACGACGTCGTTGAAGCGATCGGCGGGCAGCTGCGCGCCTTGACCGAGCGCATCGAGGTACTCGCCGAGGCCGAAACTCTCGACCTCGGCCACCAACTCGTTCAGCGCCGGCGGATGCGATAACGCGTGATGGTACCAGGCCGTCGCGGCCTCCGTCGGCAGGTACAGAATATACGCCCAGTCGCCGCCCCCGACCGGCGAGCCGTCGTTGTAATCGATATTTGCGTTCAAGAACGACGAGAGCAGGACGACGCCGTTGAGGCCGATTCCCTTGTCTTGCAGATACTTGGCCAACACCGCCGAGCGCATCGTGCCGTACGACTCGCCGAAGAGAAAGCGCGGCGAGTTCCAGCGGTTGAAGTTGGTGATGTACCGCTCGATGAACTGTCCAAAGGCCGCGGCATCCTGATCGACGCCCCACAAATCCTTTCGGTCGCCCGCGCCGATGATTCGGCCGAATCCGCTGCCGGGCATGTCGATGAAGACCAAGTCGGTCTTGTCGAGCAGCGAGTACTGATTGTCGACGAGCCGGTAGGGCGGGGGCCCGGTGAGCGTTCCATCCCCCGTCACAACCCGCACCGGCCCGAACGAACCCATGCGCAGCCACATCGTCGAGCTGCCGGGGCCGCCGTTATAAAGGAAGGTGACCGCACGCCGCGATGGATCGGCTCCGTCGAGCGTGTACGCGGTGTAGAAGACGCGCACGATCGGTTCGTCGGAGCCGTTGCGCAGCGTGATCGTTCCGGCGCGTGCCGTGTAAGCGAAGGTGCGGCCGCCGAGGCTCAGACGATGGTGCGTCACGGCGTCGGGGGTTTGGGGCGGAATGGCCGGCGCTTTCGCCGCCGCGTTCCCCGGAAGGGCGACAGCGCAGACGAGCGCTGCCAGTGACAGCGCTCGCCACGTCTTAAAAGCCGACCCCAAACTCTTCAATGCGAACGCGAATATCGCCGATATGGTGCGACGATCCTGCTCGCGATGCGGTGCAGCCGAATCAAAGTTTACTCAAAAGCCGGCCTCGTACAACTCCGACTTTAGACGCTCGATCGCGCCCGCGACCGAATCGAGATACGGCAACATCAAGTCTTTGATCCGCTCTAGACGCTCGTGACCCTGCGGCGTAATCACGTAGACGCGGCGCGAACGCTTGGTCGGGGTCTCCCACGAAGCGGTCACGAAGCCGCGCTCCTCCAATCGGCGCAGGAGCGGATAGATCTTGTTGGTGTTGACCGCGATGAGATCGCCGCAGACGTGGTCGATCCGCTGCATCAAGCCGTAGCCGTGATCGGGGCGGCGCTCGATGAAGTGGAGGAGCAAGGCGGGAAAGATGGTCTTGCTCTTGATCGGCCCGCGGAGAACCTCGTCGACGCGATGCGTCATCGGTCGCTACGCATGCACGGCCGGCTCTTCTTCGTAAGCTCGCTCGATCTCCCGAGCGTAGCGCTCTTCCACGACTCGCCGCTTAATCTTCATAGAGGGCGAAAGCTCGCCGCTCTCCACGCTGAACTCGCGCGGAATCACGACGACGTGCCGGACCTGCTCGTACGTCGCGAGCCCACGCGTCTGATCGCGAACCTCATGCGCGATGAACGCCTCGACGTCTTCGCGAGAGGCGAGAAGTTCGTTCGGAACGCCGGCGGGCAGGGAGGGAAGCTCTAGGCGCACGAGCGGCCAGTTCGGGCAGACCAGCGCGATGGGGTGCGACTGTCCTCGGCCCGTCACCATCACCTGCGTCACGAAGATCGAGCGCTTGATGTTCGCCTCGATCCGAGCGGGCGATATCCACTTTCCCGTGCTCGTCTTGAAGATTTCGCCCTTGCGGTCGGTGATCCGCAAGAAGCCGGCAGCATCGATTTCACCCACGTCGCCGGTGTGCAGCCAGCCGTCTTCGAGCGCCGCGGCGGATGCCTGCGCGTCGCGATAGTATCCCAGCATGACGTTGCGGCCGCGCACCATCACCTCGCCGTCCTCGGCGATGCGCACGTCGACGCCGCTAATCGGGCGGCCGACGGCGCCGTACTCGTTCGCCGAGAGCCGGCTCACCGAGGTGACCGGCGAAGTTTCGGTGAGCCCGTATCCCTGCATGACCGGCACGCCGAGCCCGAGCAGCGTCATCGCCGTATCGACGTGCAGCGGAGCGCTTCCGCTCGTCAAGAACTGCACGCGATCGAGGCCGAGCGCGTGACGCACCTTGCGCAACACGACGGCCTTTGCGATGAGATATTGCAAACGCAGCGTGGGCGTCACTTTCCCCTTAAACGTCGTCGCTGTCATGTAGCGTCGCCCAACGTCCAGCGCCCACGGCACGAGCCGGCCCCGCACGCCTCGGGCGCGCAGGGCTTCGCCTTTGACTCCTGCCAGCACGCGATCGAAGATGCGCGGAACCGCGGTCATCTCGGCCGGCCGCACGTCGCGCAGATCGTGCAACAGCTCGTTGGGATCGTGGCAGATGTAGTAGCGCACCTTCGCGAGCAGATAAATGTAGATCAGCGTGTGCTCGTAAATGTGCGAGTAGGGAAGCACCGAGATCACGTCTCGCCCGCCTTCGATGCCCTCGAATCCGCACGCCAGCGAGACTTGAGCGTCGAATCCCAAGTTGTCGTGCGACAGCATCACGCCCTTCGGCTGACCGGTCGATCCGGAAGTGTAGATGAGCACGGCGAGATCGTCCGGCACCAGCGTCGCCTCGTAGGCGGCCGGCAGTTCGGGGCGTGCCGCGCGAATCTCGGCGCCGCGCGCTTCGAACGCGGTCAACCCGTCGGCGCCCGCGGAGTCGAATCGCACGATGCGAGGAAGCGTCGCGCCGGAGTCGCGCAAACGCTGCGCCGTTCGATCCGCGTCGACGAAGATGAGCCGCGCTCCGGAATGTCCGAGAATGTAACCTAGATGATCGAGCGCTTGCGTGGGGTAGATAGGCACGACTACGCAGCCGGCGAAGAACGTCGCGAAGTCAGCGACGATCCAGTCGACGCAGTTGTGCGAAACCAACGCCACGCGATCGCCTGCGCCAAGTCCGGCATCTCGGATCGCGCAGGCGACGTTCAAGGTGCGTTCGAGCAATCGCGCGGTCGACGTAGGCGTCCACTCTCCATCGACGCGTTCGACGACGGCCTCGGCGCGTGGCTGCGCGAGCGCTCTTCGAATTAAATTCGGAAGCGTCTCCTTTGCGGGAAGCTGAGAAACCGTCACCTCAAGGTTGAGTTGCCCGCCCGTTTCGGTACCCCTTGTAGGCGAGCGCGCGGGGCGAGGCGACCTAGGGTTCGTGCAGATATGGCCGGGCCCGCTCGAGGCGCGATTGCGTCATGCCGGCGACGTCGAGCAGCTCGTCGAGCGAGGTGAAGCTTCCTTCGCGCTCGCGCAGCGCGACGATTCGCGCCGCGATCGCGCGTCCGATTCCGGGCACCGTCGCTAGTTCGGCGGCGCCGGCGCCATTGACGTCGACGCTGCCGCTCGGCGGCGGCGAAGCGGAGTGTCGGCGGCTGCGACGCGCGCTCGTCTGCGCGTGGCCTCGCTCGCCGATCTGCGGCACGTAGATTTCGTCGCCGTCGGAGGCGCGCGCCGCGAGATTCACGCCGGCAGCGTCGGCCGACGCCGCGAACCCGCCGGCGAGCGCCACCGCTTGCTCCGCGCGATCTCCGGCTCGCAGATGATAGAGGCCGGGCCGTTTGACGGATCCGGCGACGTACACGACGAGGTCGTCGCCGCTCGATGCCCGATGCGAGCCGCGATGGCGGGTATAGCCGCCCATATCGCCGCCGAGCGGCGGCCCGGTCTGCGGGAATGCGGTGCCGGCATTCACCGCGGGCGGCCGCGGCGCCGGATGCCATAGCGCAAAGAGGCCGACGGCGACGACGGCGGCGAGGAGAGCTAGTCGCGTGATCATGGGCTCCAATCACGCGCGGCCGTTGCGGCGCAAAGGGTAGCGGAGCACGCGCGGAGCGTTGTACCATGCTCAGCATGGCCGAGAGTTACAACTTTGGCGCTGTCGAGAGCAAATGGCAGGCGCGCTGGGAGGAAGAGGGGCTCTACCGCACGCCCAACGCGAGCGCGAAGCCAAAATACTACGCGATGGAGATGCTGCCGTATCCATCGGGCGATCTGCACGTCGGACACGCAAAGAATTACACGCTCGGCGATGCGGTCGCGCGGATGATGCGAATGCTGGGCTACGAGGTGCTGCACCCGATGGGCTGGGATGCTTTCGGATTGCCTGCCGAAAACGCAGCGATCGAACGCGGCATCGACCCCGCGGTGTGGACGGCCGAAAACATCCTCAACATGCGGCGCCAGATTCGCCTGATGGGAACGAGCTACGATTGGTCGCGCGAGATCGCGACAAACGAACCCGAATATTATCGCTGGAATCAGTGGCTCTTTCTACGGCTGCGGGAGCATGGCTTAGCGTACAAGCGCGAAGCGCCGGTGAACTGGTGCCCGCACGATCAGACCGTGCTCGCCAACGAGCAGGTCATCAACGGGCGTTGCTGGCGCTGCGATCACCTGGTGGAGCGGAGATACCTCTCGCAGTGGTTCTTGCGGATCACCGCCTACGCCGATCGTCTGCGCAACGATCTCGACGAGCTCACCGGCTGGCCGGAGCGAACGCGCACGATGCAGCGCAACTGGATCGGACGCAGCGAGGGCGTGTCGTTCGAGTTCGGAGTCGACGGACTCGACGCCGGCATCGAGGTCTTCACCACCCGCATCGACACGCTCTATGGCGCGACGTTTCTGGCGGTGGCCCCCGAACTTCCGGTGGTCGAATCGCTCAAGGCGATCGTCTCGCGCGAGCACGTGGCGGCGATGGAGGCGTTTGCCGAGAGCCTGAAGTCGAAGTCGGAGCTCGAGCGGACGAGCCTCATGGAAAAGCAGGGCGTCTTCACCGGCGCATACGCCATCAACCCGCTCTCGCGCGAGCGCATCCCAATCTGGCTGACCAACTACGTGCTCGCGGAGTACGGAACCGGGGCCGTCGGAGGCGTTCCGGCCCACGATACTCGCGACTTCGACTTCGCGAAGAAGTACGGTTTGCGGATCGCGCAGGTCATCGTGCCGCCCGATGCCGACGCGGCCGCAATCGAGCCGATCGAGGCTCCGTACGAGGAAGACGGCCGACTGATCGCCAGCGACGACTTCACCGGCATGTCGAGCGAACGCGCGCGCGCGGCGATGGCGGAGCGACTCGCCGCTCTGGGAGTCGGCCGCAAGAGCGTCAGCTACAAGCTGCGCGACTGGCTGATCTCGCGGCAGCGGTACTGGGGCACGCCGATTCCGATCGTCTACTGCGCCGCCTGCGGCGAGGTCGCGGTTCCGGACGAGCAGCTGCCCATTCTGCTTCCCGCGCGCTCGAGAGTCGAGGAGTTTCTCCAAACGACGTGTCCGTCGTGCGGCGGCCCGGCCCGGCGCGAAAGCGACACGATGGACACGTTCTTCGAGTCGTCCTGGTACTATCTGCGCTACCTCGATCCGCATAACGATGAACGCCCCTGGGCGTTCGACCGCGCGCAACGCTGGATGAACGTGGACCAATACATCGGCGGCGCGGAACACACGGTGCTGCATCTGCTCTACTCGCGCTTCTTCTACAAATTCTTTCACGACCGCGGCTGGGTGATCGGAAAGGACGAGCCGTTCGAAAACCTCTTCCATCAGGGGCTCGTGATCTACGACGGCGAGAAGATGTCGAAGTCGAAGGGCAACGTCGTCGGCATCGATCAAACGGCGGAGCGTAACGGCATCGACGCGATGCGCCTCTTTCTGCTCTACGTGACGCCACCGGAAGAGACCAGCAATTGGACCGACGACGGGATCAGCGGACGCGTGCGGCTACTCAATCGAATTTGGCGTGCCTGCGAACCGTTTTTTAGCGGGGGCAACGGCACCCGTGATGCTGAGCCTGTCGAAGCACGACAAGTGCCCCAAGCGGAGGGCGCCGAGGAGAAGGCGCTGACCCGCGCGGTGCACGTTGCGGCAAAATCGGCGATCGACGAAACCACTTCGCGGCGTTTCCATTACAACGCGACGATCGCGCGACTCGACGAGCTGGTCAACTCGATGACCGCGGCGCTGACGAGCATGCCGGAATCGCAGGCGTTGCGTTATGCCGTCGGCGTCCTGCCGATCCTCGTCGCGCCGTTCGCGCCGCACATCGCCGAGGAGCTCTGGCAGCGGCTCGGGCACACTTCGTCGGTGCATCTCGAGCACTATCTCGAGCCGGACCAGCGCGTGCTGGCCACCGAACAGATCACGCTGATCGTGCAGGTCAACGGCAAGGTGC
Source organism: Vulcanimicrobiota bacterium (assembly GCA_963759245.1). Taxonomy (GTDB): domain Bacteria; phylum Vulcanimicrobiota; class Vulcanimicrobiia; order Vulcanimicrobiales; family Vulcanimicrobiaceae; genus Cybelea. The sequence goes on from CAVWYN010000003.1 coordinate 2,596,085, forward strand.
GCGCGCGTATAACGGCGCCCGCCGGCGTCACAGAAGCCGAGGCGCTGGCTCTCGCGTTGGACGATTCCAACGTGCGCGTACACCTGGGCGGGAAAGAAGTTCGCAAGCACATCTACGTCACCGACAGGCTCCTCAATCTCGTTGCATGAACGACCCCAAACCGAATATCACTTGCCGCAATCCCGCCCGAGGAGCAAGAGCGCGATGACGACTGCAGCTTTCCGGCGTTACAACATCGGCCTCTGCGCGGCCACCGCGATGTTGGTGGGATGCGGAGGATCACGCGTAGCGAGCCCGCTCGTTCCGGGCGCAGACGGCGCGCCATCCGCAGCGTCCGGAAGTAAAACGTTCCACTACACGGGCGCGGAGCAGACGTTCAAAGTACCAGCCGGCGTCAAGCAGATCATCGTCGTCGCGCGCGGCGGCGCGGGAGGCGTTGGGCGGGGAGGCTCCGTGAAAGGTGCCCACGCCGGCCGAGGGGCGCGCGCGTACGCCATCCTGCCGGTGAAGCCGGGCGAGCAGCTTTTCGTTTTCGTCGGCGGCAAGGGTTCCAAAAGCAGCGGCGGGTTCAACGGCGGGGGCAACGCCGGAAGCTACTACGGCTACTACGGCGGCGCCGGCGGCGGTGCATCCGACCTGAGGCGCGGCGGAGATGGACTGAACGACCGCATTCTCGTCGCGTCGGGAGGAGGCGGCGAAGGCGAACTCGGGCCGGGTGGTAGCGGCTCGGGACCACAACCCGGCGGTGACGGCGGCAACGGGGGCGGAAGCGTCGGCGGGAGCGGCACCAGCGGCACCGGCTGCTGCTCCAACCAGGCGCGCGGCGGCTCAGGTGGTACCCAGTCCTCCGGAGGCGTCGGCGGCGCCGGGGGGCTCGGCGGTTATGGAAAACGCTGGAGCAACGGAAAGCGCGGGAAAGCGGGATCGTTCGCGGCCGGCGGCACTGGCGGCAAGACGGCGGCATATGGCAACGGCGGCGGAGGTGGCGGAGGCTACTACGGCGGCGGAGGAGGCGGAGGCGGAGGCGCCTGGCCGTCGTCGGGGATAGGGGGCGAGCCGTCCGGCGCCGGCGGCGGCGGAGGATCCTCATACGTCGAGCCGAGCGCGATCAAGTTTCGATTCTGGGGCGGATGGAAGAGCGCTACCGGCGACGGTCAAATCGTCATCAGCTGGCGCTAAAGCCTGTCGTTCACGCTCGATCGCCTTCGCGCACCAGCATCTCAGCGTAGATCTCGCGCACGCGATCCAGCGTGTCGATCTCGGCGACCGGCTTGTCGTCGCGAATCCGGACGATCCGCGGAAAGCGAAGCGAGAATCCGCTCTCGTGCAGATCGCTCTTTTGAACGACGTCGAACGCAACCTCGATGACGATGTTCGGCTCGACCGGAATCTCGTGCGCTCGCGCCTTCTCGCGCTGCTGCTCCGGCGGCAGCCGATGGTCTAGAAACCACGGGGTCAGCTCGGCAATCTCGGCGTCGGTGAGACCCGAGTAGGCTTTCCCGATCGCGAGTAGCCGCCCGTCGTCGCGAACCGCGAACGTGTAGTCCGACAGCACCGCGGCGCGTTTGCCGTTTCCCCACTCGACCGCGATAACCGCGACGTCGAGCGTCGACAGCTCGCGCTTCAGCTTCAGCCACCATTTTCCGCGCCGGCCCGGCACGTACGGAGCGTCGACGCGCTTGAGCATCAGGCCCTCGTTCCCGCGCCGCCGCGCCGCCTCGAATCGCTCGTTCACGTCTGCCGCCGTCGTCGCGCCGACCCGGTCGAACGGCGCCAACATGAGGTTTCCGCTCGCGCGGAACGCGCTCGCCAACCGCTCGCGGCGTGCGGCCAGCGGCTCGTCGATCAGCAGCTCATCCCCAAGAGCCAAAAGATCGAAGGCTACGTAGACGAGCGGAACCTCCCGCAGAAGGCCGTCGTCGATGCTCTTGCGCTGCAAACGGGCCTGCAGCGCGCGAAACGGAAGCACGTTTCCGTCGCGCATCGCGACGATCTCGCCGTCGAAGATCGCGTCGCCCGAAATCGACGCGAATGCCGACTCTACCTCCGGATACGACGCCGTTATATCGTTGAGCCGGCGCGAGAACAGCCGCACGGCGCCGCCGCGCAGATGAGCCTGTGCGCGGATGCCGTCGTACTTGTCTTCGACGAGCCACTCTCCGTCCGAAAGCTCGGCGTAGGCCTCGCCGTACGGCACCGGCGTCGCGAGCATGAAGCCGATCGGCGCGCCGTACTCGACGCGAATCTCGGCAAGCGTGCCGTGTTTGGCGGCCAGCGCGACCGCACCCACGTCGCCGGCCGCCATGAGGGCGCGCCGAGTGGCCGCGGGATCGGCGTCGAACGCGCGAGCGATGGCATCGAGCACGAGCCCTTCGCGCAGCCCGACGCGCAGGTCGCCCGTGACGATCTTGACGACGTACTTCGCCGCGAGCGGATCTTCGCACGCGCGCAAGATCCGTTCGAGAATCGCCGCGCGGCGTTTGTTTGCGTTCTTTCCAGATGCCTGGGCGATCTCGCCGAACAACTCGTCGAGCGCCGCCGGCGTGAGGCGATCGCGAAACAGCATCGCGTCGTGCGGCGGTCGCACGAGCGATCCGAGCGCCGCTCCGATATCTCCGGTCGCGCGGTATGCGCGCCCGAGCGCGTCGTCATCGAACCCCCACACGCGCCGCGCCACCTCGACGAGGGTGCGCCCGCCGAGCGAGAGCGTTCGGCGTTCGCGCGCCGCAAAAGGATTGCCGCTGAAGAAACGCGCGGCCGCTACTAGATCGTCATCGTGAAGACTGCGTAGATACTCGGCGAGCAGCGCAATCTTCTCCAGCTTCGCCGGATGCGACGCGATCTGTTCCGCCGACTGCGCAAAGCGCTCCATCGTCTAGTGCGACACTAGTCTTATGGCGCGCGAGTGCCGGTCACTTTCTGAAAGTATTCGTACGTCGCTCGAATTCCGTCGGCGAGCGGCGTCGACGGCGACCAGCCGAGCTCGGCGCGCGCTCGCGCCGAGTCGAACTGCGCATCGCGAGCGTCGCCGACGCGCTGCGGAGCCCGCTCGATCGGCGCGCGAAATCCACTGACTTCGACCAAAGCGTCGTAGATTTGATTGACGCTCGTGCGGGTGCCGGTACCGATGACGTAGCAGCTGTTCGATCCGTGCTCGAGTGCGGCCAGGTTTGCGCGGGCGACGTCGGCGACGTAGACGTAGTCCCGGGTCTGTTCGCCGTCCCAGTCGATGCGCACGCCTTCACGCGCGAGAAAGTGCGCGGCGAAAATCGCGATCACGCCGGCCTCGCCGTTAGGGTCCTGGCGCGGTCCGTAGACGTTACCGTACCGCAGGGCCGTGAAATCGAGCCCCTTCGAATCTTGGTAGAAACGAAGATAGTGCTCCCCCACCATCTTCGTTATTCCGTACGGTGAGGTTGGGCGCTGCGGAGTCTCGTCGGTGATCGGAAGCCGCTCGGGAGTCCCGAAGGTGGCGCCGCTCGACGCGAAGATTATCTTGCGGGCGCCGCTGCGCGCCGCGTTCTCCAACACGTTGAGCAGACCGACGACGTTGACTTGCGCGTCGTAGATCGGATCGCGCGCCGAGATCGCGACCGAGTGCTGCGCGGCGTGATGGCTGACGACGTCCGGCTTGAAGTCGGCAAAGACTCGGCCGATCGACTCGTCGCGGATATCCATGTGGACGAGCGAAACGCCGCTGCGAACGTTGACCCGCCGGCCGCCGCCGTGCTCCCAGAGCGAATCGATCACCAACACGTCGTGGCCGGCGTCGAGATACGCATCGACGAGATGCGATCCAATGAAGCCGGCCCCGCCGGTAACGATGATGCGCATCTTCCTCCTCTAGACTGACCGAACTAGATGACGGCGGTGCTCGTAGCAGGTGAACGGAGATGCCGTCCTTCGCCATCGTTCTCTACGCGCTCGCTTCGGTGCTGGGGACGCTCGCGGTCACTCCGCTTCCAGCCGACCTGCGCGCGCTCGCCTGGGCAGGCATAGTCGCTCTGGCCTTCTACGCCTCCTCCGAGCGATGCGGACCGCCGCGATTTCGCGCGCTGCTCGTACTCGCCCTGGTCGGCGCCGCGTTGAACGCGGAGCTCCACCAGCGCCGAGATGCCGAGATAACCGGGCACCGGACGGCACGATATGCCGGCACGATCTTGGATCGCGCGAGCAGCGGCGACGGCTCGACCGAGCTCACGATCGCGCTCGATAGCGGGCCCCGTGTCCTCGCACGCGCGAGCGAGCCCGCGCCGCCGCCGGGCACGCGCGTGCTCTTGCGGGGCAGGCTCGAACCGTTCGACGACGCGCGTAATCCCGGCGAGCCGAGCGAACGCGACATCGAAGACGAGCGCGGCCTAAATGGTCGCCTCGGTGCTGCAGCGATCCTCGCCGCGGGCCCCCATTCGCCGCCGAGCGCGCAGGTTTGGCTGGCGCGCGCGCATGAGTGGGCGCACGCCCGGCTTCGCGATGGACTCGGCGAACCGGCGGCGTCGCTCCTTGCGGGAGAGCTATGGGGAGAGCGCGCGGCGCTGCCGCCGGCGTTACGCACCGAGTTCCAAGAGACCGGCACCGTGCACGTCTTGGTCACCGCCGGTTTGCATCTGGGCGTCATCGCGGCCTTATCCCTCGCGTTACTCGGCTATCTCGCGCTGCCGCGTTGGATGTCGTGCGCCGTCGCGATCCTACTCGTCTGGATCTTCGTGTGGTGGAGCGGCGCGCAGCTGCCCGCGCTGCGCGCGGCCACGATGGCGACCACTGCGCTTGCTGCGCGCGCGTGCGGACGCGCGACCTTCTCCTGGAACGCGCTCGCGGTCGCGGCAATCGTCGTGACGGTGGCGCGCCCGCAGAGCGTCGCGAGCGCGTCCTTTGCTCTGTCGTTCTCGTGCGTCGGCGCGATCTTTGCATGCGCCGGATCGCTGGAACGCTGGATCGAGGCGCGCATCGCCCTGCCCGATCGCATGCGCGAGGCGATCGTGCTGTCGATCGCGACGCAGCTCGGAGTTTGGCCGCTCACCGCGGCCGTGTTCCTGCAGTTCACTCCGTACGCCGTGGTCGCCAATTTTGCCGTCGTGCCGTGCGTCGCCGTTACGATGTCGTTGGGCGCCGCGCAGCTGCTGCTCGCGTGGTGCCCGATTGCCGCGACGGCCTGCGCCAACCTGAACTCGTGGCTGCTCGCGTGGACGTTCGGCGTCGTTCAAACGATCGGCGCGCTTCCCGCCGCCGTCATACCGATGACTCCGGCGCCCATCTGGTGCATCGCGGCCTATGACGTCGCGTTGCTCGCCGGGTCGATGCTCTGGCGGCGAGGCGCGCAAACGCTCGTCATCGGGGCGCTCGCCACGGCGACGGCATTCGTGCTGTGGCCACCGCGCAGCGTCGACGCGCGGCTGCGCATCACCGTGCTCGACGTCGGCCAGGCCGACGCGATCGTCGTGCAGACGCCGCGCGGTCACGTGCTCCTGATCGACGCGGGCGGCCGCCTCGAGCGCGGGCCGCAGATCGACGGCTCCGTCGCCGAACGCGTCGGCGAGCGCACCGTCGTGCCGTTTCTGTTACGCCAGGGAATTCACGCCGTCGACGCCGTCATCATCTCGCACCCGCACGGCGATCACGTCGGCGGCGTCGCGCCCGTGCTGCGGCGGCTTCGCGTTATCGAGTTGGCCGACAGCGGCCAGCGCTACGGGGGGCACGCGTACCGCGACGCGATGGAAACGGCGCGCGCGGAAGGCGTCCCGGTGCTGTATCCGCGGGCGGCGACACAGTGGCACACCGACGACGGCGTCACGCTGCAATTCATCGGCCCGTCGCTGCCCTTCATCGGCGGGACCAACGCGATAAACAGCAACTCCGTCGCGTTCGTGTTGGAGTACGGGCGTTTCCGGATGCTCTTCACGGGCGACGCCGGCAGCGAGTCGGAACGGCGGTTTCTTGCAGAACGCGTCGAGCTCCGCGCGGACGTCCTGAAGGTGGGACATCACGGCTCGGCCTACGGCTCGTCGCCCGAGTTCATCGAGGCGGTGGCGCCGCGCTACGCGATCGTCTCGGTCGGCCGTCACAATCTCTTCGGGCATCCGGCCCCGTCGACGCTCGCCACGCTGGAGCGCTTCGGCGCCCAAATATTCCGAACCGACGAAGACGGCGCCGTGACGATCGTCAGCGACGGGCGCAGCGAGACCGTCACCAGCATGCTGCCGATTCGAGCGCCGGAACGAAGCGGTGGCGTCGGGCTCGTCTACGCGCTCTGCCGGCTGAGCCGGGTCGTCCAACGCAGCAGTCCCGCCAAAGCGAGCACGAACGCGATCGCACCGAGGACGTTGGCCATCGGGGCGAACGCATCGCCGACGAGGCCCAGCGGCGACGCCTTTCCGCTGAAGACGATGATCCCGGCGAGCACCACTCCGAAAACGCTTTCGCCGACGATCAACCCAGAGGCGACCAGAATGCCAAGCTGTTTCGCGCGTTCCGGCTGCGGCTGCGCGGCCGCCCAGCGATTGTACGCCCAGCCGAGAACCGCTCCGACGACGACGGGCGCGGTCGTCGACGCGGGCAAGTAAATTCCCAATCCGACCGCGAGCGGCGGAAGCGCCATGCCGCGCGTTCGCAAGGCCTCGTCGATTGCGACTACGAGCGCGCCGATCGCGGCGCCGATTCCAATCAGGTGCCAATCGATCTGCCCGCCGATGACTCCCTTCGCAAGCGCGGAGATTAGCGTCGCCTGCGGCGCCGGAAGCGGTTGTGCGACGGCACTGGCGAGGTTGGGTGCGCCCGCGAACCCATACGCGTGGTTGAGCAAGTCCAGGATCGGCGGTATGACGAGCGCGCCCATCACGACCCCGATGACGAGCGCGACTTGCTGACGCCACGGCGTGGCATCGACCAGCTGTCCGGTTTTCAGGTCCTGCAGGTTGTCGTTCGAGATCGTGGCGACGCAGAGCAGCACTGCGGTCACGAAGAGCGCGTAGGCGATCAGCTGCGTCGGCGCCGAGACTCCGGCGCTCTTCGCAATCGCGAGAACGAGCAGCGACGCGCCGATGACGGCGAGGATCGCCAAGCCCGATACCGGACTGTTCGACGAGCCGATTAGGCCGGCCATGTAGCCGCACGCGGCGGCGACGAAGAATCCGGCAATCACTACGTAGACGATTCCAGCGATCGTCATCCATCCGCTCAGCCCTCCGAGCGGTCCGCGAGCGAGAAACGACCAGAATAAGATCGCGAGCGGAATCAAGCAGAGGAGACTGATCAGGCCGACCAGCGCGATCGGCAAGTCACGCTCGGTCCTCGGCAACTCCGTAGCACCGCCGGCGCGCCGCAGGCGCGAGGCTGCGAGCGCCGAGGCGACGCCTGCGACGACGGGACGCGCGAGCCTTCCGAGCGACCATATCGCCGCGACGCCGATCGCGCCGGCGCCGATGAATCGCACTTGATGCGACCACACCGCGGTCGCAACGTCGACGGCAGCACCGGGCGCCGGATGGAGCGCCGTCAGCAGGGGCGTGGCAACGCCCCACGCGATGAACAACCCCGCCAAAATCGCGAGACCGACCGTGAGTCCGATGAGCTGCCCAGCGCCGACGAGCGCGAGCGAGAGCGAAAATCCCAGCCCCGTCGTCGCGCCGCCGATTCGGAAGAACGCGCCGATTTGCGAGGCGAAGATGCGCGTCGCGACGATAACGGCGAAACCCGCCGATGCGATCGACCCCGCGACCAGCGCGAGTAGTCCGGCGCGATTGCCTTCGGCCGCCGACCCGGCGCGCATCCCCACCTTGAGCACCTCGGCGGCGGCGACCCCTTCGGGATAGGGCAGGCTGGACTGTGTCACGAGCGCGCGCCGCAGCGGTACGCTGTACATGACGCCGAGGATGCCGCCGATCGCGCAGATCCCAAACGAATAGCCGAACGGGAATCCGCTCCACCAGCCGATCATCACCAGCCCCGGCAAGACGAAGATGATCGCCGAGAGCGTACCGGCGGCCGATGCGAGCGTCTGAACGATGTTATTCTCGTAGATCGTCGCATTCTTGAACGCACGCAGCACCGCCATCGAAATGACCGCCGCGGGGATCGTCGACGCAAACGTGAGCCCGACCTTGAGCCCGAGATAGACGTTCGCCGCCGTAAAAACCAGCGTGATCGCGCACCCGAGAACGATCCCGCGCAGCGTCAGCTCCAATCGACCGTTCATAGCCGTTTCTTGCGCTGCCGCGACAACCGTGGCCTTTAAGGGAGTTCTGCTTCGATAAATTACAAAGCCCGCGGCGTTAAGCCACGGGCTTTGCCTGTATCCCCGATCATTCTCGCCTGTTTGAAGCCGTTACCAGCATCCCACCGACGTTTCGATCCGGTTTCGATCGGCGTCACTCGGATTTGTCGCAGTGATGCGACGGGTCGTCTACGTGCTTCCGATCGCGGTTCGATACTTTTCCGCGCTTCGTCATTGGGCGAAGTGTTTGCATGCTACCAAAGCAACAATGCGCCTTGCAAGATGCTGCGTGCCGAGTCCACAAGGGCTCCACAAGAAATTGCAGTTACCCACAGTTTATCGACACTAAAGCGGGTACGATGTTAACTTTTTACGGCTGCATCGTCGACATCGGTGTCGGCGATGGAGACGCCATCGGCGACGCGCTGGGATACGGCTGCGCCGCGGTGGCGGCGAGCGTCGTAGCGGTGGCTACAAATGCTCCCGCGAGAATGATTCCGACGAACCATCGACTCATTGAATTGGTTCCTTCCTTGTGGTGGCTCCTAATAGTTATCTCCACGCGGCTAATACCCAGGCGAGTATCGGCTCTAACTCCACAGGCTCGCTTGCTAGCATAGTAAGCAAGCATTCACGCAAACCCGCTGCGGCGCCGAGGGTATTAACTAAAGGGGAGAAGCGGCGGCCCGGGCCGCAACCCTGAAGCCAACCAATGGGCGTCATCGAATTACCCTACACGCGCAGCGTCGCGGCCGAAACCGATCCGATCTTCGAGCGGGTGGCGCACGTCATCCCGCGCGTCGAGTGGCCGGTACACGCTCCGTACGTCGCCGCCATCAATCGGCTCAAGCGCGAGCGCAACGCGGTCATCCTCGCTCACAACTACCAGGTACCCGAGATCTTCTACACGGTCGCCGACATCGTCGGCGACTCGCTCGCGCTCGCGATGAAGGCCGCCGAAACCACCGCCGACGTCATCGTGCTGTGCGGCGTGCATTTCATGGCCGAGACGGCGAAGCTCTCCAATCCGGACAAGACGGTGCTCGTTCCCGATTTGCGGGCCGGATGCTCGCTGGCCGAATCGATCACCGGCGCCGACGTGCGGCTACTCCGCGAAAAATATCCCGGCACCCCGATCGTGACCTACGTGAATACCTCCGCCGAAGTGAAGGCGGAGTCCGACGTTTGCGTGACGAGCGGCAACGCGCTGCAGATCGTCGAGGCGCTGGGATCGCCCCGAGTGATCTTCCTGCCGGACGAGTATCTCGCAAAGTACGTGGCCTCGAAGACCGGCGTAGAGATCATCGCGTGGAAGGGACACTGCGAGGTGCACGAGCGCTTCAGCGCGGCCGATATCCGGCGCTTCCGTGAGGGCGATCCGGCGCTGGTCGTGCTCGCACATCCCGAGTGCCCGCCGGACGTGCTTGCCGAAGCCGACTTCGTCGGCTCGACGCAAGGCATGAGCGAGCACGTCGGACTGCTCGCGAGCGCGGAGGCGCATCCGCGAGTTCTCCTCATGACCGAGTGCTCGATGGCCGACAACGTCTCCGGACGCTATCCGAACGTGGAGTTCGTTCGGCCGTGCAATCTCTGCCCGCACATGAAGAGGAACACGCTTCCGAAAGTGTTGCATTCGCTCGAAGCGATGGAGTACGAAGTGACCGTCGCGCCGGAGATCGCGCAGCGCGCGCGCCGCGCCGTCGAGCGAATGCTCGAATATAGCCGGCAGCCGCGGGACTAGAAACCGCGAGCTAATGGAAACCCTCCGCAGCGACGCACTGGTCGTCGGCGCCGGAATTGCCGGATTGATCGCGGCGCTCAAGCTTCAACCCGCGCGCGTCGTCGTGCTCTGCAAGACGCGGCTGGGCAAGGGCGCAGCGACCGATTGGGCTCAGGGCGGCATCGCCGCAGCGGTCGGCAAAGACGACTCGCCGCGCTTGCACGCAATCGACACGCAGCGCGCGGGCGCCGGCATCAGCGACACCAAGATCGTCGAGATCCTCACGCGCGACGCGCCGGCGCGCATCGACGAGCTGCTGGAGCTCGGAGCCGCGTTCGACCGCACCGACGCCGGCGAGCTCGCGCTCGGACTCGAGGCCGCGCATCAGCGGCGTCGCATCGTCAAAGCCGGCGGTGACGCGACCGGTCACGAGATTCTCAAGACGCTGATCGAGGCGGTCGCGACGCATCCATCGATCGAGATCGTGCAGAACGCCGCGGCCGACGACCTTATCCTCGACAACGATCGAGTCGGCGGCGTCTCTGCGCGCATCAACGAAACGAACGAGCGCGTCGCGTTGCTCGCCCGCGCGACGGTGCTCGCCACCGGCGGCATGGGCCGGCTCTATCGCTATACCACCAATCCGGTGGGAGCGACGGGCGACGGCATCGCGATGGCGGCGCGCGCCGGCGCGATGCTCGCCGACATGGAGTTCGTTCAGTTTCATCCCACCGCGCTGGCGATCGGCCGCGACCCGATGCCGCTGGTCACCGAAGCGGTGCGCGGCGAAGGCGCGACGCTCGTCAACGACTTAGGCGAGCGATTCATGCTCGAGATCCATCCCGACGCCGAACTGGCGCCGCGCGACGTCGTCGCGCGCGCAATCTTCGAACAGCAGCAGCGCGGGCGCACGGTCGGGCTGGATGCGCGCTCGGCGATCGGGTCGAGCTTTCCCGACGCGTTTCCAACGGTCTTCCGATTCTGCATGGAGGCCGGCATCGATCCGCGAGTTCAGAACATTCCGGTGACTCCCGCCGCGCACTATCACATGGGCGGAATCGCGGTCGACGAGTGGGGCAGGACGTCCCTCGAAAATCTCTGGGCGTGCGGCGAGACGAGCGCAACCGGCGTGCACGGCGCCAATCGGCTCGCCAGCAACTCGCTGCTCGAGGCGCTGGTGTACGGCTCGCGCGTCGCGACCGATATCGCGAGCGCGCGCGCCTGGAGCGGCCCTGTCGCCTCGGGAAGATACTTGCCGCGAGGATCGGGAGTGCGGCAAACCGGCAAGACGACGCCCGCGCAGGCCGTCAGCGACTTGCGCAACGTCATGTACTCGAACGTCGGCCTCGTGCGCAGCGAGTTAGGCTTGCGTGAGGCGCTCGCGCGCATCGCGGAACTGGAGTCCGCGGTGTCGCCGGAAGCCAACGACCTGCGCAATCTGCTCGTCGTCGGCAAGCTGATCGCCGACGCCGCCCTCGCGCGCAGGGAGAGCCGCGGCAGCCATTATCGAACCGACTACCCCCAGACCGATGAAGCGTTCGCCAAGCGTTCCTTTACGCGACTCAGCGTCGCCTGAGGCGGAGCCGATCGTTCGAGCGGCGCTGCTCGAAGACATCGGCCGCGGCGGCGATCTCACCACCGAGGCGATCGTCGAACCGCAACGGACTGCGCGAGCCCGAATCGCCGCGCGCGAGGGCGGCATCGTGGCCGGTGCCGGCATCGCGTCGCTCGCGTTTCGTTTGCTCGACGAGAGGATGCAAATCGCGACGCGCGTCGCCGACGGCGAACGCGTCGAGGCGGGCCAGACGGTGGCCGACATCGAGGGTAACGCGCGCGCCATTCTCATCGCGGAGCGAACGGCGCTCAATCTGCTCGGCCATCTCTCCGGCATAGCCACCGCGACCCGCACCTTCGTTGAGCTCGTCGCCGGCACCGGCGCTCGAATCGCCGACACGCGCAAGACGACGCCCGGTCTGCGCGCGCTCGAGAAGTACGCCGTGCGCTGCGGGGGCGGAGCCAATCACCGGTTCGGCCTGGACGACGGCGTGTTGATCAAAGACAACCATCTTGCGCTGGCGGGCTCGATTCACGCGGCGGTAAGCGCCGCGCGCGCCCGCGCCGGTCACATGGTGAAGATCGAAATAGAGGTCGATACGCTGGAGCAATTACGCGAGGCGCTCTCCGAGCCGATCGATGCCGTGTTGCTCGATAACATGTCGGTGCCGCAGCTGACGGAGGCGGTGCGCATGGTCGCGCGCCGCGTGCTGACCGAGGCGAGCGGTGGCGTGAGCGCGGAGAACGTCGGGGAGATCGCGCGCACCGGCGTCGATCTGATCAGCGTTGGCTGGCTAACGCATAGCGCTCCCGCGCTCGACTTCGGCCTCGACATGTCATCGGTAGAAGAGTAGCGCGATCGCGACGACTCCGACGGCCACGACGAAGAGCGAGATCGCATATCCCGTCGCGCCTCCGAGCGTCAGGACGCGGCCTTCGCGCAACCCGCGATCCGTCACCGAGTAGCGCCAGGCGCCGAGCAGCGCGACCAGGACCCCGAAGAGCGCCATCGCGGTGCCCAACGCGGTCGATACTCCGGGCGCGGGCGCGGGCGCTCCGCTGTGAACGAGGAGCGAGAACTCCCGCGCAAACAGCGAGAACCGCGCGACGACGAAGCCGAATGCGATGAACGCCAGCGCGGTCCGCACGTAGGCCAAGTACGTGCGTTCGTTGGCCAGCGTATCGGTGGCCCGAACGGCGCTGTCTTCGGAAACCGGTTGGGGGTCCGGCGGCATGACAGATCGAGCCTTAGGCGAATCTTGGTCGAACCATGTCTGCCGAACGAAACGCCGAACGACCACTCGACCCGAGTAAGACCGTCTACGACTTCGAGCCGCCAAAAGCGCTCGTCGAGTTCATGGCGAGCGACTGGGTCGGTCGGCCCGTCACGGCGGACGCTCATCCGCAGGCGTCCCGGTTTGCGGAACGGCGGCAAGCGCTTTCACGGGCCCACGCGGGGGGCTATCTGATTCTGCCTGCGGGGCGCGAACGCGTCCGCGCCAACGACACTTTCTTCCGCTTTCGGCCGTCGAGCGATTTCGCATACCTGACCGGCGGCGACGAACCCGGCGCGGTCCTGGTGCTGGAGCCGGACGGCGCAGCCCATCGCAGCCTGATGTTCGTCCTGGCGCACAACCGAGGCAAAGCCGAATCCTTTACGGATCGCGTCTACGGCGAGCTTTGGGTCGGAAGTCATCGCGGCGTCGAAGAGAGCCGCATATTTTTCGGCGTGGACGAGGCGCGGCCGCTCCAAGAGTTGACGGAGTACCTGCAGGAGCTGCGCAACCGGAAATATCCCGTGCGCGTCCTGCGCGGTCACGACGAGGAGATCGACCGTTACTTCGAAGCGAGCGACTCCGACACGGAGCTGGCCGAATATCTCTCCGAGGCGCGCCTGATCAAAGACGAGTACGAGCTTGCCGAGCTGCGCACGGCGTGCGCGATCTCCAAGCTCGCCTTCGAGGACGTGATTCGCGCGATGCGGACCGGGAAGAGCGAGCGCGAGATCGAGGCCGCGTTCTCCAGTCGCGCGCGCATCGACGCAAACGATACCGGATATCTGACGATCGCCGCCGCAGCGGAACACGCTTGCAGCCTGCACTGGACCAAGAACAACGGCACGCTGCAACCTGGCGCGCTCCTCTTGCTCGACGCGGGCGTCGAGTGCGACTCGCTCTACACTGCCGACATCACTCGCACGTTGCCGATCTCGGGACGCTTCTCGCCGGAGCAGCGGACGATCTACGACCTCGTCTGGGAGGCTCAACGCGCCGGAATGGACGCTGTGGTCCCCGGGAACGACTTCCTCGAGCCGAATCGGCGCGCGATGCGCGTGCTCGCGCAGGGCCTGATCGATCTCGGAATCCTCAAGATGTCGCTCGACGAGGCGCTCGACCCGGAGCATCTCTATCACCGCCGCTACACGCTGCACGGCGTCAGCCACATGCTCGGGCTCGACGTCCACGACTGCGCCAGCGCCCGCCCGCAGGAATACCGCCACGCAAAGCTGCGTGAAGGAATGGTCTTGACCGTCGAACCGGGTTGCTATTTTCAGCCCGACGATGCGACCGTGCCGGAGCGCTTCCGCGGCATCGGCGTGCGAATCGAAGACGACGTCGCCGTTACGAGCTCCGGGTTCGAGAATCTCTCGGCGAGTCTACCTTCGAAAGCTGACGACGTCGAGCGCTGGATCGCCGATCTTTGGAAGTCCTCCAGTGTCATCCTGAGCGGAGGCTCCTGAGCGTAGTCGAAGGGGCCGGAGTCGAAGGACCGGCTAGCTTAGTCGTACTGAGCGACGGCGCTTTGCGCCGGAGTCGAAGTACGCCCTAAGTGTCATCCTGAGCGGAGGCTCCTGAGCGTAGTCGAAGGGGCCGGAGTCGAAGGACGGGCTAGCTTAGTCGTACTGAGCGACGGCGCTTTGCGCCGGAGTCGAAGTACGCCCTAAGTGTCATCCTGAGCGGAGGCTCCTGAGCGTAGTCGAAGGGGCCGGAGTCGAAGGACGGGCTAGCTTAGTCGTACTGAGCGACGGCGCTTTGCGCCGGAGTCGAAGTGCGACAATGCATCCGACAATTGCGTTCCGCCCTTCGACTCGCTGCGCTCGCTCAGGGCTGCAATCTAGCCCGTCCTTCGACTCCGCTCGCGTAGTTTATCCTGAGCGTAGTCGAAGGGCTCGCTTCGCTCAGGATGACACTGTCAGAACTTCCATGCGCCGTTAGGAACTCGGATTTCACCCAATGTCATCCTGAGCGGAGGCGCGAAGCGCCGGAGTCGAAGTGCGACAATACATCCGACAATTGCGTTCCGCCCTTCGACTCGCTGCGCTCGCTCAGGGCTGCAATCTAGCGCGTCCTTCGACTCCGCTCGCGTAGTTTATCCTGAGCGTAGTCGAAGGGCTCGCTTCGCTCAGGATGACACTGTCAGAACTTCCGTGCGCCGTTAGGAACTCGGATTTCACCCAATGTCAGCACTTCCGTGCGCCGTTAGGTAGGCATTACGGACGTGCCGGGAGGCGCGGGCGGAGGCGCCGTTCTGCCGGACTGCATCGCGGCGAGCTCGTCTTCAATCGGCCAACGCCCGAATGCCAAAATAATCATGCATATCAATGGCCCGACGCCGGGCACGAGGTTGAGCAGCGATAACGCTCCGTTATATCCCGCTTTGGCGAAGATTCGCCAGTAGACCCAGATGCTGAACGCGATGATTGCGAGCAGGACGATCCCATAAATAAGCATCACCGTCGCTAGAACGCCGGCAGCGGCCGCCGAGCTATGATCCATGTTCAAGCCTCCAATTTTGTAGCAAGTTTACGATCTCACCGACCGGTGAGTCAATGGATGGTTCACCCGTGCGGCGGAGACCCCCAACCGGATTGCACGTACTTCCCGTCGACGACGATAACCGGAACCGTCCGATCGCCGCGAGTGTACGCAAACATTCGGTCGCGCGCGCCGCGATCGTTTTGCGCATCGTGGCGCACGTAGGGCGTGCCGGTCGAGTCATAGTATGCCATGGCGCGCTGGCAATAGGGACAAGTCGGCGAGATGTACAGCTCGAGTTTTGCGCCCGGAGGTATGTGTTCGACGTCGAAGCCTCGTGCCATGCCGCTGATCTTCGTACCAACGCCGCTGGGAAACCTGCGCGACGTAACGTTTCGCGCGGTGGAGGTGCTGCGCTCCGCGGACGTCGTCGTGGCCGAAGATACGCGCGTCGCGCGCAAATTGCTTACGGCATTGGCGATCGGCGGCCGGGAAATCTGGAGCTATCGGGAGCAAAACGCGGCGGCGATCACGCCGCGAATCATCGAGCGCGCGCGCACCGCCGTCGTCGCCGTCACCTGCGACGCAGGGATGCCTGGGATCTCCGACCCCGGAAGCTCGCTGATCGCGGAGGCGCGTTCGAGCGGCGTGCCGGTCGAGGTGCTGCCCGGACCGAGCGCGGCGCTCGGCGTAGCGTTGCTGTCGGGTTTCGCTTTGAATCGCTTCGTGTTCGAAGGCTTTCCGCCGCGCGCGGCCGGCGCCCGGCGAGCCCGTTTCGGCGAGGCTTTGCGTTCCGGCGCCACCACCATCTGGTACGAATCGCCGCGCCGGCTGCGCGCCAGCCTCGCAGATCTCGCCGAGGTCGCGCCGGACGCGCAAGTCTTTGTGGTTCGCGAGTTCACGAAGATGCACGAGCAGCAGCTCTTGGGAACGCCGGAAGGCGTGATCGCACAGCTGCCCGATCCGGTGCGCGGCGAGGTCGCATTCGCGATCGCTCCCTACCAAGCGCCGCGCGTTTCGACCCCTACCTCCGACGAGACGAGCGCGGCTATCGACGCGCTTCTCGCCGGCGGACGGCGCGTCGGCGAAGTCGCCAAGCTGCTCGCGGCACGCGGCTTCGGGGATCGGCGGCAACTCTACGCGCACGCCTCCGCCCGGAAGGCGCGACGCGAAACTTCGATTAACCAGCCATAGCCAACGATGGAACGCGTCTACTACGTCACGACGCCGATCTACTATATTAGCGGCGATCCGCACATCGGCCACGTCTACACTACAGTCGTGGCCGACGTCCTCGCGCGCACCGCGCGCACGTTTCGCCCTACGTTTTTCTTGACCGGTACCGACGAACACGGTCAGAAGGTGGCGAACGCAGCCGCGGCGGCCGGCAAGACGCCGCAGCAATGGACCGACGAGCTCGTGCCGCGCTGGAAGGCGCTCTTCGCGCTCTATCACGTCAGCTACGACGACTTCATCCGCACGACCGAGGCGCGCCACGTCGAGAAGGTGCAGCGCGTATTCGAGCAGCTCCGCGAACGCGGCGACGTCTATCTCGGAAAATATGAAGGCTGGTACTGCGTCGACGACGAGACGTTCTGGCTCGAGTCGAAGCTCGTCGATGGGCGCTGTCCGACGTGCGGGCGCGAGGTGCAGTGGATCTCCGAAGACGACTGGTTCTTTCGGCTTTCGGCGTACCGAGATCGTTTGATCGAACATTTCGAAAGTCATCCGCAATGGGTGCAGCCGCGCAGCGTGTACAACGAGATGATGGCGATCCTGCAAGAAGGGCTCGACGATCTCTCGATCTCGCGCGCGAGTTTCGACTGGGGCGTGCCGATCCCACGGCACGGAGGCGTGATCTACGTCTGGCTCGACGCCCTGCTCAACTACATCACGGCGATCGGTTGGAGCGAGGACGAAAGCCGCTTTCACACGTGCTGGCCGGCTGCGACGCAGCTGATCGGCAAAGAGATCGCGCGTTTCCACACGATCATTTGGCCGGCGATCCTATGGGCGCTCGGCGAGGTCGCACCCGAGCTCGTCTTCGCGCACGGCTGGATTACGGTGGACGGCCGGAAGATGAGCAAGAGCCTCGGCAACGCCGTCGATCCATTCTTGCTCGCGCGCCAATTCGGCGCCGACTCGATGCGCTATTTCCTGTTGCGCGAGGCGCCGTTCGGAAGCGATTTTTCCTACTCCGAGGAAAAGATCGCGCAGCGTCACAACAGCGAGCTCGCCAACGATCTCGGCAACCTCTTGCAACGCACGCTTTCGATGCTCCGTCGCTATCGGGACGGCGTCGTCCCGAGTTCGCACGGCGGCAGCGAAATCGGTAAACGCTTCGCCTCGCTGCCGCTAACGGTGCGCGCCGGAATCCTCGAGCTGCGCTTTCGCGAAACGCTCGAATCCATCTGGGGGCTGGTGGCGACGCTCAACCGGACGATCGACGAGAGCAAACCGTGGGTGCTGTTCAAAGAGAATCGCCAAACCGACTTGGATGCGGTCCTCTACGACCTCTGCGAGGGGCTGCGCTGGCTCGCCGTGCTGCTCTATCCGGTAATGCCCGAGCGGATGGAGGAGATGTGGCGGCAGCTCGGCAGCCCCGGGCGTATCGATGAAGATTGGACGATCTCGTTGGCGTCGTGGGGCGGACTCGACGCCGGCGTACGGATCGCTCCGGCGGCTTCCCTCTTCCCCAAGATCGAAGCGCCGGTTTGATCGACACGCATTGTCATCTCCAGGACAAGCAATTCGACGCCGACCGTGAGGCCGTCGTCGCGCGGGCCCGTGGCGCGGGCGTGAGCGCGATGCTCACCGTTGGCGAAGATCTCGACGACAGCGCGCGAGCCATCCGCATCGCCGAGCGGTATGGCCTCGCAGTCGCGGCGGGCATTCATCCGCACGAAGCCAAGAACGCCCCCGGCGATCTCGCCGCCGGTCTGCGCGCGATCTCAAGCGCTCCGTGCGTCGTGGCGATCGGCGAGACGGGACTCGACTTCTATTACGACCACAGTCCGCGCGACGCGCAGGCTCGGGTGCTTCGAGCGCAGCTTGAGGTTGCGCGCGAGGTGCGGCTGCCGGTGATCTTTCATCAGCGCGACGCCTTCGACGAATTCATTGCGATCTTGCGCGACGAGTGGGCGCCGCAGATGCGCGGCGTCGTCCACTGCTTCACCGGCACGCCGGAACAGGCGCTGACGTGCGTCAATGAGTTCGGGTTGCTGCTCGGAATCGGAGGCGTCGTAACCTTCGCGAACGCCCACGCGTTACGCGATGCGGTGCGAGCCGTGGGTTTACCCAGCATCGTGCTGGAAACGGACTGCCCGTATCTCGCGCCCGTGCCGATGCGCGGCAAACGCAACGAACCAGCATTTATAGCCCACACCGCCGCGAAGGTCAGCGAGCTCGTGGACGTTCCGCTCGAGGACGTGATCGCGCAAACCGACGACAACGCGCGGCGGCTCTTTAGCCTCTGAACTCCTTCGCGCCGGCCCACACGCCTTCGATTCGATCGTGGAGCGCGCGGACGATCGCTGGATCGCCCGTGCAGAATCCCCAGTCCGGCAGATCGGAGGGCCCGGCCGCGATGGTCGCGTTGGCGGAGCCGATCCACGCGCGATCCGCGGCGACGGCGAGCTTCTCCGAATTCTCGCAGACGCGCACGCGCACGCCGGCGCGCACGAGGTCGTCGAGGGCTCGCCGCTCGGACGCATTGCCGCTCAAGTCGACTTTGGAGACGAGTAGCCGCGGTGCCGCGCCGGCGCTCGCGAGCCTCTTTAGCGCCGAATAAACGGCGTTGCAGCACCCAAACGACTCACTCTCGACGACGGCATCGGCGTCGCCGGCGCTCCGCAAGAGCTGCGCCTCAGCGGCGAGCGCTTCGTGCTTGATCATTGGAATCGACGCGGCGTCGGCGGCATCCGCCCGGAGCACGAGGTCGCGCGCTCCCCAGTTCTTGTCGTCCAGGTAGATCGTGCCGTCGGCGACGATCGTCTTCGCGTGCACCGGATCCGCCAAGTGCGCGTCGACGCCCGCGCCGCGCATCTCGTCGACGAGCCTCGCGTTCTCGGCGGCGAGATGCGGGCTCTTGTATGGCTGCCGTTCCAGCTCGACGACGACGCTCGCTCCGCGCCGCGCGGCCGCTTCCAGCGCTCCCTTCACCGGTCCATGAAGGGTGTACGCATGCAGCTCGATCTCGGCGGCGCGCGAGAGGACCTGCAACACGTCGGGCGTCGAGCTCAATGAGATCACGCGCCGCCATCACGACGATCGCCCCGGCGAGCTAGGGGGAACCTCGGGGGGAGAGCCGCGAGGGAGTTGGAAGCAGCCGATCAGCAATGACTTCCGCCCCGCTGCAAAGCCACCGCGACGAACCGAAGGGCGCCTTCGTCCGCGAGATGTTCGCGTCGATCGCGCCGCGCTACGATCGCGCCAACCGCGTGTTGACCGGCGGCCTCGACGAACGTTGGCGGCGACGGGCCATCGCGCTGCTCGCGCCGCAGCCTCACTCACGCATCGTCGACTGCTGCTGCGGCACCGGCGACATCGTCTTTCATCTCTTGCGAACCGATCCGACGCTCTCCGTGACCGGCGTCGACTTTTGCCGGCCAATGCTCGACCAAGCCACGCGCCGCGCGCAACGCGAGTCGCGCGGCAGCGCGGAGTTCGTCCAAGGCGACGTCATGGCGATGCCGTTCGCGGACGATAGCTTTGAAGGAGCGACGATGGGATTCTCGCTTCGCAACGTCGTCGACATCGACGCCACCCTGCGGGAGATTTTGCGCGTGCTGCGTCCGGGTGGACGGTTCGTCAACCTCGACATGAGCAAGGCGCCAAACCGAACGCTCAAGCGGCTCTTCGATCTCTACTTCTACC
The DNA here is from genome assembly GCA_963759245.1 of Vulcanimicrobiota bacterium. Lineage (GTDB taxonomy): Bacteria > Vulcanimicrobiota > Vulcanimicrobiia > Vulcanimicrobiales > Vulcanimicrobiaceae > Cybelea. The sequence goes on from CAVWYN010000003.1 coordinate 2,616,195, forward strand.
GCGTCGTGCCGCTAGTAGGCGGACTCGTCGGCGGCTCGCGCGCGGCGTACGCCTATCTCCCGAACTCGCTCACGCATCACCCTAACGCACCGGAGCTGCGCGAGCGCTTCGCGCGGGCAGGTTTCGCGCAGGCCGGCTACGTGCCGCTCATGGGCGGAACTATCGCGATTCACTACGGCACGAAACCGTGAGCCTCGTCGACGATCAACGCGACACCTACGACGATCTCCAGGCGGTCGTCGAGGAATTCTTCCGCGCGACGTTCGCGACCGACAATCCGGTCATCACCGAGGCGATCAAACGAATGCTCGCCGCCGGCGGTAAGCGCCTGCGGCCGCGAATCACGCTGTTGTCGGCCGACGCGTGCGGGGGCAACTCGGTCGAGCAGCTCCATCTCGCGGCATACATGGAGCTCATTCACGTCGCGACGCTGATTCACGACGACGTCGTGGACAACGCGCGGACGCGCCGGGGCGTAAACGCGACGGCGGTCGACTACGGCAATCGCGTGAGCGTGCTGGCCGGCGATTATCTCTTCGCGTGGATATTCAAGAACGTGACGGTGAACTATCCGCACCCCGTCCCCAACATACTCGCCGCGACGCTGGCCGACATCTGCGACGGCGAGGTGCTGCAGCTGCAGGCGTTGGGAAATCTCGATCTTCCGATCGAGACGTACGTCGAGATCGCGCGAAAGAAGACCGCCTCGCTGTTTGCCGCCTCGGCCGAGTGCGGCGCGGTGATGGGCGGCGGCGATCGAGCGGAGATCGCCGCGCTGCGCGATTTCGGGGAATCCTTCGGCATCGCGTTTCAGATGAAAGACGATCTCCTGGACGTTACCGCCGACGAACGCTCGCTCGGCAAGCCCGCGGGAAACGATCTGACCGAACGCAAGACCACGCTGCCGCTAATCGCGGCGCTGGAGTTGGGCAACGGGACGTTTCGCGCGGAGGTTCGCCGCTTCTACGAGACGGGCTCGAACGAGGCGATTCCGACCATCGTCGCAGGAATCGACCGCGCCGGTGGCCTGGTCGAAACGCGCGTACAGATCGCTCGCTTCGTCGACCGGGCCAAGGCCGCTTTAGAGCCGATTCGCACCAGCGCGGCGAAAAAAGAATTGGCAAAGCTCACCGACGCCCTCTTGGAATAGGGCGACACAAGGGGATCAATCGACATGACGGTACATCCGCTTCTCGCAATCATCGACGCGCCGATCATCATCGGCATACTCATCGTCGGTGCGCTGCTCTTCGGAGCGGAAAAGCTTCCGAAGCTGGCACGCAGCGCCGGGCAGGCCAAGAAAGAGTTCCTGGTGGGACAGGCCGAGGCCGACGAAGCGGCGGCGAAGGCACGCGAGGAGGCGCGCCAGCGGGCCGCCGCGCAGCAAGCCGACGTCATGGATAACGTTCAGGCCGGCTCGATATCCGGCGAGGCGGTCCCGCCGCCCACGCCGGGGCATGGAACGCCCAGCTCGTAGCAATCAAGTTTTAGCGTGTTGGCGCAACGCGGCTCGCTCGACGCCGACGACGAGACGACGTGGGATCAAAAGGAGATGCCGTTTACGGAGCACCTGCGGGAGCTCCGTAGTCGTCTTCTGATCTCGGTCGCGACGGTGGGCGGCATCGCCGTTCTGCTGTTCTGGCCGTCGCAGTATGCCATCCGCTGGATGATGCGCGAATATTTCGGCGGGATTGCGCTGCATGCGTTCGGTCCCGCCGACGTCATCTTTACCGAGTTCAAATTTTCGGTTATCGGCGGTATCGTCGTCGGTTTGCCGATCTTGCTCCAGCAGCTCTGGCTCTTCGTGGTGCCCGCGATCCATCCGCGAACGCGCCGGATGGTCTATGCGTTCATCCTTCCCTCCGTGCTATTGGCCGCGCTCGGGATCGCATTCGCCCACTTCGTCGTGATCCCGCGCGTCGTCGCGGCATTGATCCACATCACGGACGAGGTTGCAACGCCCACCTTCGGCGTAGCCTCAACGCTAAATTTCGTAATGATCTTGCTCGCACTCTTCGCGATCATCTTCCAAACGCCGATCGTGCTGATCGGCTTGGCCCGCTTGGGAATCGTCGGCTCGGCGTCGTTGATGCGGTACCGTCGCCACGCGCTCTTCGCATTCTTCGTCGCGGGCGGCATCGCGGCACCCGACGGCAATCCCCTTACGATGGCGCTGCTCGCGGTACCGATGTACGCGCTCTACGAGCTCTCGATCTGGATCATCCGCCCGCTCGAGCGCCGCTGGAAGCGGAGCCTGCCCTGAGCGAGGCGGCGGCTCGGGCTCTCTACGCCGACTTCGTGCGCACGTTCGGTAACGTGCTGTTCGCCGTGTCGCTCTTCGTCGTCTGGGGACTACTCACGCTCATCGGCGTCGTCATCGAACAAGGTCAGGATCCGAGCGCTTATCTGCAGACCTACGCGGCGCCGATCGCGCGGGCGATCCTCCGCCTCAACTTGGACAACGTGTATCACTCGCCGTGGTACATCGGAATCATCGGGCTGATCTTGCTCTCGCTCGCGGTCTGCACGTTCAAACGCGTGATCCCGGCGCGTCTGCCGCCGTTGCGTCCCATAAACGTAGAAAAAATTCCGATCCACGCCAGCTTCGAGACCGACGGCGACGCCGAAACGGTACGCGGCCGCGTCGCAGGCTTCTTTCGGTCGCGCGGATGGCAGGTGCGCGAACGTCTCTTCGGCGGGATCGAATGGAGCTTCGCCGACCGGCACAACTGGGCACGGCGCGGCGTTCTCGTCGCGCATGCCGGCTTCGTCATCATCGCGGCGGGCACGACGCTCTACTGGGCCCGCGGATTTTCGGGAGACTTGGCGACTTTGACGGGCCAGACTTCACAGGTCGCGCAGACTCGCGCGCTGATTCGTTTGGACGACTTCGCTTATAAGATCGCCCCCATCATGACGAAGAGCGGAATGGTCTATCAACCGATCGATTACGTCTCGCGGGTGACGGTGACGGGAAACGACGGCATGCCCAAGGCGATGACGGTGCGCGTGAACCATCCGATCGACGTCGACGGCACGCTCTACTATCAGTCGAGCTACGGCTTCGGGATGCGCTTTCTCGTGACGCGAAACGGCGTGCGCGACGCGGCGCTCTCGCAGCGCACGCTGCTCGAGGGCGATTCATTCGATCTGCCCGGAACCCAGCGCAACGTTCTGTACGAGCGCTTCGCGCCGACCGTCGACAAGCAGAGCGGAATGCCCACGGCGGATCCGCGCGTGAACAATCCGGCGGTCGTTCTCGGCGTTTCGCAGGCCGGCAGCCCGCTCGGCGAGGCGCTCGTGCCGCTCGGCACGTGGATCGACCTCGGCGACGGATGGCGCGCGATTCCGCAGCGCTACGTGCTCTACAGCGGCTTTCAGTATCGCTACGATCCGGGAGTGGCGCTCGTCGGCATCGGCGCGTTCGTGCTGCTGGCGGGCCTGATTATTTCCTTTTACTTCCTGCCTGCGCGCCTCTACCTGCGGGTCGATCAGGCCGGACCGGGCCTGTGCCGGGTCGGCGCGGCCGCGACGACGGTCAAGGGATACGACGTTTTCGAGAGCGAGTTCGCGCGGTTGGTGGTATCGTTGGGGCGTGAGGCCGGCCTACGCTTGACCGGCGAGTAGCAAAGATGCACATGCCGTTGGACGAAGCCCTGATCGCAGTCGCACTGAGCGCCTACACGCTCGGTGCCCTCGCGCTCTTGTTCTATTTTTTCGCCCGCGCGCAGTGGCTCTGCGACGTCGGCGTACCGCTGGCGATCATCGGGTGCGTCGCGCAGTTCGCCCAGCTCGTCGCGCGTTTCGAGATGACCGGCGTTTGGCCGCTGCTCAATCTCTACGGTTCGCTCTCGCTCTTCGCGGCGATGTCCGTCGCCATTTATATCGGATTCGCGTTCCGATACAAGCTGTGGTTCGCCGGCGGTTTCGTGTTGGCGCTGGCGGCGATTTTCCTAGCCTACGGCGTCACGTGGTACGAGGGCACGATGCCGCCGGTCCCGTCGCTGCAATCGTACTGGGCGAAGATTCACGTGCCGATCGTCGTCTCGTCGTATGCCGCGTTTCTGGTTGCCTTCGTCTTCTCGTGCATCTATCTCGTGAAGTACTACGCGACGGCGAGCGCAACCGTCACGGTGGCCGCCGGTCCCGGCGGCGCGCGCGCCGGCAGCCAGGTCGCCGTTTGGCTGAACGCTCTGCCGAGCTTGCCGCAGCTCGACATCATCGTCTACCGCGCGATCGCGATCGGCCTGCCGCTGATCTCGATCGGAATCATCACCGGCGCGATGTGGGCGAAAGAGGCCTGGGGCGCCTATTGGCAGTGGGATCCGAAAGAGACGGCCGCGCTCTTTTCGTGGATTATCTACCTCGCCTACATGCATCTGCACACTCGACACTCCTGGCGAGGCCTGCGAACGAACTGGGTAAGCGTCATCGGGTTCTTGTCGATAATCTTCTGCTATCTAGGCGTCAACATTTGGATTTCGGGGCTGCACAGCTACAAGGTATGACTTTCGAGGCCGACAAATGAGCCTGCCATCCGTATCCTTGCTCTTCTAGGAGAACGATTTTGAGCGCACACGACCTACCCGAAGACGCCGCCGACGAGGTCAGCCGCCGCACCTTCATGGCGAACGCGACGCTGGCGATCGGCGGAATCGTCGGCGTGGTCCTCGCGATACCGATTGTCGGCTCGCTGCTTCCTCCGAAGAACTCGTCGGCGGGAAGCTGGGCGCCGCTCTCACCGCAAGAACTCGCCGCGCTGCAAAAGGCGACGGATAAGCCCGTGAAGATTACGTTCACGCTGAAGTTCACCGACGGCTATCTCCCGGAGCAGAGCGTTCCCGAGTACGTCTGGGGAATCAAAGTCGATCCCGCAAAGTTCCAGGCCGCGCGTCCGGACATTTTCAATCAGTCCGGCAACAAGCCGGACGTGCCCTACGACGTGATCAACATGGGCTTCGTCGTGTTTAGCCCGATCTGCCCCCATCTAGGCTGCTATTACAACTGGAGCGACGCCCAGAACAAGTTCATGTGTCCGTGTCACGGTTCGCAATACACGTTCGACGGCACGCACGTCGCGGGCCCGGCGCCTCGCGGTCTCGATCCGCTGCCGCTTCGCGAACAGAACGGCGCTGCCGAGGTGACGTGGATCATCTATCAATCGAATACGCCGCAACGCATAGTCGTCTCGTATCAAGCGTAGAGGTAGCGTAGATGCTGAATTGGATCGAACAACGCACCGGCTTCGTCTCGATGACGAAGGACTTCCTGACGGAAGACGTTCCGGGTGGGGCCAGCTACTGGTACGTCTTCGGAAGCGCAACCCTCTTTGCGATGATCGTGCAGATCGTCACCGGCATCTTTTTGACGTTTTTCTACGCGCCATCGGCCGCGACGGCATGGGAATCAACGCGGGCGATGTACCTGAATCCGTGGACGCATTTCTTGCTGGCGGTGCACTATTGGGGCGCGTCGGCGATGATCGCGCTCGTCTTCCTCCACCTGCTGCAAGTGCTGATCTTCGGCGCGTACAAGTCACCGCGCGAGTTGCAATGGGTCGTCGGCGTCCTCTTACTGCTCGTAACGCTCGTCCTTGGACTAACCGGTTATCTCTTGCCGTGGGACATGGACGCTTACTTCGCGTCGCAGGTGTCGCTCAACATCACCGGCCTCGCGCCGGTGCTCGGCCCCGTCATCCAGCACATCGCCCAGGGCGGCGGCAGCATGGGAACCGCGACGATCAACCGCTTCTTCGGGCTGCACGTCTGGCTGATGCCCGCGGCCCTGGTGCTGCTCGTCGGCGCGCACCTGGCGATCTTCCGGCATAACGGCTCCGCGGGACCCGTCGTCGAGGATCGCCGCACGCTGCGCAACGGACCCTTCTGGCCGGATCAGTTTTTCATGGACGGCGCGTTCTCGCTGATCGTCTTCATCATCATCTGCTTCCTCTCGCTCGCGTTTCCGCCGTACCTCGACGCCAAGGCCGATCCCACCAAGTTCTTCGTGCCGTATCCGGCCTGGTATTTCTTATCGCTCTTCGGCTTGCTCGCGATCGTGCCGCCCGAAGTCCACGTCGGCCCGCTGACCATCAGCTTGGAGCTGATCGCGACGATCATCGTGCCGACGCTCTTCCTGCTGATCGTACTCTTGATTCCGTGGATCGATCGCAGCCGCACGCGCAGCTTCGCCTCGCGCGGACGGCTCCTCTGGAGCGCGACGATCATCGTATGCACGATTATCGCGCTGAGCATATACGCGCAAATCACGACGATGGCCAAACAGGCCGCGGGGCCGCCCTCGCCGCCCGAATCGGTCGTCCTCAGCGCGGCGGCGGCTGCAACGCTGCCCTCGGGAAATGCGCCGGCGGCCGCGGCTTCGACCACGAACGCCAACGGAGCGAAGGTGTTCAGTACCAACTGTTCGAGCTGTCACGGCGCCCAAGGACAAGGGCTGCCCGGCAGCTTCCCGCCGCTCGCAAATAATCCGGTCCTCACGGGCGATCCGAACAAAGTGATCGGGATCGTGCTCAACGGCTTACACGAGTCGATCACCGTCAACGGTCAGACCTACAACGGCGTGATGCCGCCGTGGAAGGGCACGCTCTCGAACAAAGACATCGCCGACGTCATCACCTACATCCGCGGATCGCTCGGCAACAATCACGCCTCGGCAGTGACCGAAGCACAGGTCAAGAGCTACAAGCCTTAGTCATCCAATCTCCGCCGACTAGCAGAGCGGGCCGTCGTACAAGAATAGGGCGGCTTTCCGGTCCACCGCGATGAGGTGACGATTTCGCCCGTACGTCGGATCGTACGCCGGACGGGTCGCCGGCGCGACCACCCAAGCGCGCGGCGCGCCGCAGATGACCGCGCGCGGATCCAGGCCGTCGTTCTGAGGATCGCCGCCGCTGGGCGGCGCGAGCACGCGCACGACGGGCCGCGTGTAGAACAGGAGCGCGTTGCCGCCGGAGACTCCTTGAATCGCGACGACGTCGCCCGGTTGACGTTCGCGCTCGATCGTCGTCGCGAGTCGCGGCACCGGCTTGAACGCTTCTGCGTGCGGCAAGACCGTGACGGCAAGCACGTCCGCGCCGATGACCGCGGCGAGCGCCAACGCGTACGGTGCGGCGGCCACGCTTTTCGAGCGCGCTACCAGCAGCGCGGTCAGCAGCGAGCCGGCGAAGATCGCGACCGCCATTCCCAGCAGGGGCGCAACGACGACCGTCACCTCGCTCGTCAGGCGATTGTTTCGAGTGAAGAGCCAGATCGCAAAGGCCAGCGCGCCGATCGTCACGGGGACGGTGGCGGCCGAAACGACGGCGGAGCGCGTTCCTCCCTTGCGAACGACGGCCTCGAAGTAGAGCGCGGTAATCAACGCTAGCGCGGGGAGCTCGAGCGCCACGTAGTTGGGGAGTTTCGTACGCGCGAAGCTGAAAAACAGCAACGGCATCACGGTCCACGCGAAACCGAGCCGAACCAGACGCGCGAGCTGCCGGTCCTGAGCAACGTTCGCGCGAAGCTGATTGACGCCGTACACGATCGCCATCGGCAGAAACGCGATCCACGGAAAGAACCCCAGGATGATGACGGGCACGTAATACCATAGCGGACCCGATTGATTCTCGACGACGCCGGTGTAGCGGCCGACGGTATACTCGCCAATCAGCTTTTCCAGCGGAAAGAGACGATCGTGCGCGACCAGCGCGATCGGCCACGGAGCAACGATCGCGAGAAAGGCGAGCAAGCCGACGATCCAGGCTCGCGCGGTAGGAGGATGCGCCGGTTCGTAGCGCCGGTTCCAGAGATAGTACGGTACGATAACAAGCAGCGCGACGACGGGCGCTACGAGGCCTTTCGCGAGAAAGCCGCCGCCGGCCGCGATCCAACCGTAGATGCTGTAGCGATCTCGCCCGGTTTCGAGGCCGCGGAACCAAAAGAAGATCGTCATCGCGACGGCTAGGTCGAGCAGCGCGTCCATGATTGCGAGGCGTCCGATCACCGCTTGCATCAGACACGTCGAGAGAATCACGGCGGCGTACACGCCGACGCGCGTCCCCGCCTGACGCGCGACGACGTATCCCGTGAGGGCTGCAAGAGCGATCGTGGCGAGTGCCGACGGAAGCCGCAGCGCAAACGGCGTCGGACCCATCAGGAGCGAGAAGATCGCCCCGAACCAAAAATAGAGCGGCGGCTGGATGAAGTACGGCACGTTGTTGAGATGCATGACCACCCAGTTGTGGGTGAGCAGAATCTCGCGAGCAACTTCGCCGTAAGCGGTTTCGCTGTTATCCCATAGCGTGCCGACGCCGAGGCCCGGCAGGGTTGCGAGCGCCGCTACGATTGCACCGATAGCGGCGGCGCGGACGGGTCCTTGGGCTTGCGAGCGCAGCACTGAAGGCGGTTTTTGACCGCCGGACGCGGAACTCTTTTTGCATTCGTATGCTCCCCATCTCTTTGCGGCCAAATGGTCGTCGGGCCGTCATCGTCGGCGGCGGCGACGTCGCCGCGCGCAAAGCCGAAGCGCTTGCCGCCGCCGGATTCCCGATTTTTGTCGTAGCGCCGCGAATCGAAGAGCGCTTGCGCTCGTTTCTCGAGATAAACGGAAGCCCGTCCGCACAACGGGGTTACGAATCCGAAGACCTCACCGACGCGGCGCTGGTCGTTGCCGCCACCGATGACGACGAACTGAACGCGCGCGTCGTCTCGGACGCTCATTCCCTTCGCGTGCTCGTCTGCGACGCGACGCATTCGGAACGCGGAGATTTTGCGATGCCCGCGAGTCTGCGCGCCGGCGACCTGACGATCAGCGTCGATTCCGGCGGAAGCGCTCCCGCCTTTTCGGCCCGCATCGTCCGCGAGCTCGAACGAAGCTTCGGCCCGCAGTACGGGCAGGCGCTGCGCACGCTGGCGCGCATGCGCGCGCACGTCAAGGACGCCTTCCCCGCAGACGAGCGCGCGGCGATTCTGCGCGCGCTGGCCGAACGACCGGTTCCGGAACTGGCGACGATGCACGCTACGACCCTCGTTTGCGCGACGCGCCGGAGCGCGCTTGCGACGGTTCAGAGTCGCACGGTTGCCGCGCGATTAGCCGAACGCGGCTTCGCCACGACGATGCTCGGCGTCACGACATTCGGAGACCGCGACCGCGAGCACGCAATCGATCGACTCGGCGAAGTGAATGTGTTCGTCAAGGAGCTCGAGCTCGCGCTGCGCGAGCGGCGCGCGGACTACGCGGTTCATTCCTGCAAAGACCTCCCCAGCTCGCTTCCGGAGGACATGTGTCTCGCGGCGATCTCGCGCCGCGAAGATCCGCGCGACGCATTTTGCAGCGAGCGTCATCCGAGCTTCGAGTCGCTCCCGAGCGGCGCAATCGTGGGTACGTCGAGCCCGCGCAGGCAAACGCAGCTGGCCGCGCTGCGCCCCGACCTGCGCTACGAGGTGTTGCGCGGCAACGTCGACACGCGGCTTCGCCGGCTCGCCGAAGGGAACTACGATGCGATCGTGCTCGCCATGGCCGGCCTGGCTCGCTTAGGAAAGCGCGCCACGCACGTGGTTCCGTTTTCGCCCGTGAGCCTCGTGCCGGCCGTCGGACAGGGCGCCCTCGCCGTGGAGGCGCGCGCCGAAGACGCGTGGCTGATAGAGACGCTGCGCGCGGCCGTGAACGATCCGGCGAGCGAGCTCTGCGTCGAATGCGAGCGCGCCGCCTTGCGGGCGATGCGCGCCGGCTGCAGCGCTCCGATCGGCATCTACGCCTACCTCGAGGGGCAGGCCCTGGTAGTGGAGGGGGCGTACGCGCCGCAATCCGGCACGCTGATTCGCAAGCGGCTCGAGCGCCAGGTCTCGACCGTGGAAGAGTCTCGAGCGCTCGGGCTCGAACTCTCCGCACACTTGAGACCCTCGAACGCCACTGCGGGAGGAGTGGAACGCTGATCGCGTTGCGCCCGCGACGCTTGCGTCGCGGCGAAGTCATGCGTGCCCTCGTCCGCGAGCATCGAGTTGCGATCGAGCAGCTCGTGCAACCGCTCTTCGTCGTCGAGCGTGCCGAGGATGCGGGGCTTATCGAATCGATGCCGGGGATCTCGCGCGTCCCGCTCGACGGCGCGGTCGCCGAGGCTCGCGAGCTGAGCGAGCTGGGCATCAACAGCGTGCTCCTCTTCGGCATTCCGGCCCTCAAGGATGCGATTGCGTCGAGCAGTTACGATTCTGGCGGAATCGTGCAGCAAACGATCGCCGCGATCAAGCGGGCCGTTCCTGAGATGGTCGTGATCGCCGATCTCTGTGCCTGCGAATACACGGATCACGGCCACTGCGGAATTCTCGGCAGTGACGGCGACGTCGATAACGATGCGACGGTCGAGCTGCTGGCGCGGATCGCGCGCACGTACGCACAAGCCGGCGTCGACGTCATCGCGCCATCCGACATGATGGACGGCCGAGTGGAGGCGATTCGCAGCGCGCTCGACGCGGACGGATACGACGGCGTGGCGATCATGGCGTACAGCGCGAAATACGCCTCGGCATTTTACGGCCCGTTTCGCGACGCGGCCGGCTCGACGCCGCACTTCGGCGATCGCCGCGGCTATCAAATGGACCCTCCCAACGCGCGCGAGGCGCTGCGCGAGATCGCCCTCGACGTCGCCGAGGGCGCCGACATCGTGATGGTGAAGCCGGGCCTATCGTATCTCGATATCGTTCGCGCTGCCCGAGACAGTTTCGACGTGCCGATCGCCGTCTATAACGTCAGCGGGGAGTACGCTATGCTTCAGGCCGCGATCGCGCAGGGGTGGCTCGACGGCGAGCGCGCGATCGACGAGCTCTTGATCTCATTCGTCCGCGCCGGCGCGGACATCATCATCACCTACTTCGCCAAGGAATACGCCCGGCGTCATGGCTGATGCGACCACGCAGCCGGACGTGGCGATCGCCATGCTCGCGGGTGGGCAGGCGCGGCGCTTTCCGCAAAAGCTCGAGCAGCCTATCGAAGGGGTGCCGCTGATCGTGCGCTGCTTTCGCGCGATGCGCGCGACGGGATGGCCCGTCTACATTTGCGCAAAGGGAGCGTTCGCTCGTGAGATCGACCTGCAGCTGGACGCTCCGCGCCTGATCGATCCGCAAGCCGGCGGGGGCCCGTTGCCGGCGTTCCTCTCGGCGTGCAGCGCGATTTCGGCGGAATGCATCTTCGCGGTGGCGGGAGACCAGCCGCGCTTGGACGCGCGCGTCTTGACGACGCTGTTGGAAGCGTGGAGACCCGGCGACGAAGCGGTCGTGGCGCAGCATGCCGGCGGCATCGAGCCGCTCGCCGCGCTGTATCTGCGTCGTGCCGTCCTGCGTGAGTCCCGCGATCTGCGCAACCGGCGCGACGCCGCGATGCGCGACCTGATCGAACGCCTCGAGACGCGGTTTGTGCCGATGGACGCGAAGCATTTCTACAACGTGAATCGGCCGAGCGACCTGACCGAATTGGCAGCCGGAAGATGAAGATCGAGCGTTCGATCGCAGCGTTCGCGCGGGCACGCGCCGTCATTGCCGGCGGCGTTAACTCGCCGGTGCGCGCTCTGGGCGCAGTCGGCCTTTCGCCGGTCTTCATCAAGAGCGGATCGGGCGCGATGATCTACGATCTCGACGGTCACGAATACCTCGACTACCTGATGTCGTGGGGCGCGCTGCTGCTGGGCCACGCCCACCCCGCAGTGACGCGGGCGATCGCAAACGCCGCGATGCGCGGAACCTCGTTTGGAACTCCTACCGAACTCGAGAGCGAGCTCGCCGAGATGATTCGCTCGATGATGCCGTCGATGGCACGGCTGCGCTTCGTTTCGAGCGGCACCGAGGCGACCATGAGCGCGATCCGGCTCGCGCGCGGTTTCACCCGGAAGTCGAAGATCGTCAAGTTCGCCGGTTGTTACCACGGACACGCCGACTCGTTTTTGATCGCAGCCGGCTCCGGCGCACTCACGCACGGAACGCCCGACTCACCGGGCGTGACGGAAGGCACCGCGAGCGACACGATCGTGTTGCCCTTCAACGACGTTTCTGCAATCGAGCGCGCGTTCGAAACGCACGCCGGAGCAATCGCCGCCGTAGTCGTCGAGCCGTACCCGGGTAACATGGGACTCGTGCTGCCGCTCCCTGGTTATCTGCAGCGTCTGCGCGAGCTGTGCAACTCTCACGAGGCGCTGTTGATTTTCGATGAGGTGATAACGGGATTTCGCGTCGGACGCGGCGGCGCACAAGCCCGCGAAGGCATAGTGCCCGATCTGACGACGCTCGGCAAGATCATCGGCGGCGGGCTGCCCGCGGCGGCGTTCGGCGGTCGGGCAGACGTGATGGCGCACCTGTCACCCGACGGCCCCGTCTACCAGGCCGGGACGCTCTCGGGCAATCCGCTCGCGATGGCAGCGGGGCTCGCGACACTGGGCACCGTCGCTACGGATGCGGACCTCTACGATCGCTTGGACAACTTGACGCGGCGGTTGACCGAGGGGCTGAGCGAGGTGATGCAGCGTTACGACGTCGCGCACTGCTGTAACCGAGCCGGCTCCATGTTCACGATCTTTTTCACGAACGGTCCCGTTATCGATCTCGCGAGCGCACAGCAGTCGGATCGCGAGCTCTTCGCGAAGTATTTCGGAGCCATGCTCGATCGAGGAGTTTACTTCGCGCCGTCACCCTTTGAAACGAACTTTCTCTCGACCGCGCATACCGCAAACGACGTCGAGCGAACCGTAGCAGCCGCTGACACCGTCGTGGCGGAACTATTGGCAACCGCATGATCGACCCCAAGCTCAAGCTCGACGCGCCCCGCTTCGAGCCGGCGACGGAACCCCTCGGCGAGGTTTCGATTCCGCGGCTCTACGCGTACCATCGGGTATTACGGCAAGCGCTTGCCGACGGGAAGTGCACCATCACGTCGCAAGGGCTGGCGGGACTGCTCGGTCACACGATCGCCAGCACGCAGATCCGAAAAGACCTCTCGGCGCTCGGTCCGCTCGGCCGGCGGGGCCACGGGTATGCGATAAATCCGCTCGTCGAACAGCTCGCCTGGGTATTAGGATTGGAGCATGACTGGCGGATCGCGATCGTCGGTTTCGGCTACCTGGGGCACGCCTTCGCAACCTTTATCATCGCCCGCGAACGGCGCTTTCGCGTCGCGGCGATCTTCGACAAATCGCCCGCAGTCGTCGGTCAGCGCTGGCAAGGCATCGTCGTGCAAGACATTGCAGAGATAGAGCGCAGCCTTCCCCAAGCCGAGTGCAACATCGCCGTGATTTCGGTGCCTGCCGAGGCCGCGCAAGAGAGCGCGCAACGCGTCGCGGATCTCGGCATTCGCGCGATACTGAATTTCGCGCCGATGCCGTTGCATCTGCGAGCGCCCGTCATCGTCAGAAACATCGACCTTGCGGGTGAAATGTCGATCCTGACTCACCGCCTGAGTTTCGAGTCGGATCGAGAGATGACTGGTCTATAGTGTCCTGCCTCGAGAGTTCGATGCATAAAGTCGCGAGCGCCGGAACGCAGCAGCGAGGCGCGAGGAGGGAGCATAGCCGTACCTGTGTGACCGACGAGCAACAAAGCTGGTGGGATTCCGCCGCCGCGACCCGGAGGGCTGGCCGTTTGGCGGTCGCGGTCGGCGTCACTCTTCGCTCGCAAAGCGCTGCTTTTGTCGCTCATCGTTCCTTGCCCGCACTCCGCCAAACGGCCAGCTTTACGCATCGAACTCCCGAGGCAGGACACTAACAGTGCCAACTACCTGCATCGGGCTGTCCCACCACACGGCGCCGGTCGAGGTCCGCGAGCGCCACGCCTTTCCGGCGTCGCGCATGGCCGAGGCGCTCGTCGCGCTGCGCGACTACGAGGCGGTGCAAGAGGCGGTCATGCTGCAGACGTGCGGCCGCCTTGAAATTTATGCTGAGCTCGACGACTACGAACGAGGGGTCGCGCAGATCAAATCGTTTCTCGCGAACTTTCGCCATGGCACGACGGGCTACGACATCGAGTCGTATCTCTACACGCTCCTCGGACAGCAGGCCGTAGAGCATCTCTTCCGAGTCTGTACCGGCCTCGACTCGATGCTGATCGGCGAAGCTGAGATTCTCGGTCAAGTCAAAGACGCGTACGTCGCCGCGACGCAGGCGAAATCACTCGGTCGAACGCTGCATCGGCTCTTTCGCGATGCGATCGCCGCGGGCAAGACGGCTCGCGCGCAGACGCAGATCGGGGGCGCGTCGGCGTCGGTCGCGACCGCGGCCGTGGCGGCGGCGCGGTGCCGTCTCGGCACGCTCGAGGGAAAATCGATCCTCGTCGTCGGCGCCGGCAAGATGGGGCGGACCGCAGTCAGGCGGTTGCGCCAAGAGGGCGCCGCGCACGTCATCGTCGCGAATCGAACGATGTCGCGCTCGCGCGAGCTGATCGCCGACGCCGGATTCGGCGAGGCGATCGAGATGCCGGGACTCGTCGAGGCGATCGCGCGCGCCGACGTCGTCGTTGCGTCGGCCGGCGCCTCACATTTCGTGCTCAACGAAGAGCGCGTGGCCGCGGCGATGGCATACCGTCCGGAGCGACCGCTCTTCATCGTCGACATCGCCGTGCCGCGCGATGCGGACCCCGCGGTGACGAAGATCGGCAACGTCTCACTGGTCGACATCGACGGACTCAAGGCGCTCGTGAACGAGCGGCTGGAACTGCGCCGCGAGGCAATTCCCGCCGTCGAAGAGATCATCGACGAGTACGTCAAGCAGTTCGAAGGCTGGTATCACTCGCGAGTTGCCGTCCCCGTGATCGCGCGACTGACGCAGAAGGCCGAATCGATCCGAACCGCGGAGCTGGAACGCCTGCTGGCGCGCTGCCCGGATCTCGACGAACGCCAGCGCATGTTGGTGACCGGCATGACGATGACGATCGTTTCGAAGCTCCTGCATTCGGCGATCTTGAAGATCCGCGAAAAGGCGACGCTCGATCACGACGAGGCGTTGTCGAGCGCGCGCGTGCTCGACGAGCTCTTCGAGCTCGACGCGGCCGCCGAACGCAGTGAGTAAGGCGGCCGGGAAAGTCTATCTCGTCGGCGCGGGCCCGGGCGATCCGGGCCTGCTGACTTTACGAGCCGCCGAGCTGCTGCGCGGCGCCGAGGTGCTGCTTTACGATGCGCTCGTGAGCGACGCGGTCGTCGCGCTAGTACCGCCTGCATGCGAGCGAATCTTCGTGGGAAAGCGCGGCGGCGCGCACTCGATGGCGCAGGACGAGATCGAGGCGTTGATGATCGCTGAGGCGCAAGCCGGAAAGAACGTCGTGCGTCTCAAGGGCGGCGATCCGTTTATCTTCGGGCGCGGCGGCGAAGAGGCGGAGGCGCTGCATGCCGCCGGCATCGCATTCGAAGTCGTTCCCGGAATCAGCTCGGCGTCGGCAGCGCCTGCGTACGCGGGAATTCCGTTGACGCATCGCGAGCACGCCGCCGCGTTTACCGTGCTGACCGGTCACGAAGATCCCACCAAGCCGGCGTCGACGCTCGACTGGGCGAAGCTCGCAGACCCGCAGCGGACGCTCGTCGTGTTGATGGCGACCGCGACGTTGCGCGAGATCGCGGCGCAGCTCATCGCGCACGGCCTCGCTGAAGACACGCCGGTCGCGGTGGTTCAGGACGGCACGCTTCCCAGTCAGCGGGTCGTCGCCGGAAGCTTGAGCACGATCGCCGCCGCGGCCGCCGAGGCGAATATCGCGGCACCCGCGGTCGTGATCGTCGGCGCCGTCGCGAGTCTGCGCGAACGGCTGCGGTGGTTCGAGTCCAGCTCGCTCTTCGGCAAACGCGTCCTCATCACGCGCGCCGGGCATCAGTCTCAAACGTTTGCGCGCGCGCTCCTCGGCCGCGGCGCCGAACCGATCGTGGCACCGACGATCGCCATCGAAGCGGCCGACGATCCGAGCGCCGCGGACGAAGCCCTCTCGCATATCGGCTCGTACGCGTGGATCGTTTTCACTTCCCAGAACGGCGTGGACGCATTTTTCGAACGGCTCGCGCGCCAAAACCGCGACGCGCGCGCTATCGGCGGCGCGCGCGTCGCGGCCATCGGCGAGCGCACTGCGGAACGGTTACGAAGCTACGGCATCCGTGCCGATCTCGTGCCTGCAACCTTCATCAGCGAGGAGGTCGCAAACGCGGTGATCCGACAATCGCGCCCCGGCGATCGCGTGCTCGTCTATCGCGCCGCCGAAGCGCGCGACGCGCTCCAGCGCATGCTCGACGACGCCGGACGGCCGGCGACGGTCGTCGCGGCGTACAAAACGGTGGTTGCGGGCGACGACGGTTTCGCGCAGAAGGCCGCTCGAGCCGACGTCTTGACGTTTACGAGCGCGAGCACGGTTCGCGGATTCGCGACGCTGGTCGGCGGGGATGCGGCCGCCGTAGCGGCGGCCCGCGGAAAATGCGTCGCGTGCATCGGGCCGATCACTGCGCAAGCCGCAACCGAGATCGGTCTCGACGTCGACGTTGTAGCGAGCGTCTTTACGACGAGCGGACTGCTCGACGCGCTCGCGGCGTATTTCGCGTTGCGGCAATGACGCAGATCGTGCTCGGCGCCGGCCTGGCAGCGGTCGTCGCGCTGGCTGCGTATCGAACGCGAGCGCTCACGCCGCGCGGCGCGGTTGCGGCGTTTGCGGTGGGTACCGCCGTGTTCGGCGCCGGCGGATGGCCGGGTGCGGCCGTGCTCTTCGCGTTCTTCTTACCCTCGGCGGTGCTCTCGCGCGGCACGCAAAGCCGCAACGAGTGGCAGGTGCTCGCGAACGGCGGCGTCGCGGCCGCCTGCGCCATTGCGGCGGCGCGCGGCAGCGCGCCATTCGCGGCGGCATTCGCGGGCGCGTTTGCGGCGGCATCGGCCGACACGTGGGGCACGGAGATAGGTACGCGCTTGGGACGCGAGCCGATTTCGATCCTTACCTTTCGCCGGGTCCCGGTGGGACGCTCGGGCGGCGTCACGCTTGCGGGAACCGTTGCGACCGTCGGCGGAGCGCTCTGCGTCGGCATCGTCGCCGCGCTCGTGCATCTCGCGCCGGTGTGGAGCGTCACGCTCGCCGGAATCGCCGGCGCGCTGCTCGATTCGATTCTGGGGGCGAGCTTTCAGGCGTTGCGGTGGTGCCCGTCCTGTGGGTGCGAATGCGAGACGCGTTCGCACGACTGCGGCACGCCGGCGGTGCTGCGGCGAGGCATGAGCTGGATCGAAAACGATGCAGTCAACTTCGCGGCGACGCTCTGCGGCGCGGCGGTCGCCGCTCTAATCGGCTAGCGTGTTGTCATTGGTAGCCGGCGCCCCACGAAACCCATCCGGGCGCCGATTCGCGCGCAAACAACTCGACTCGCGGGCGATTACCGCAGAGCTGCTCGATCATCGTCCGAAAGATCGCCGGTTTCTTGCTGTGCTCCGCGCGGGGATGCAGAACGACTTGAGCCTGCGCTAAATCGAGCAGCGGAAAAGGCCGGCCCGTCAGCGCAGTCGTACCGGCCAACACGAATTCGCTCGTCGGCTTGGTGAACGTCGGCGGGATGCCTTGGCCGCGAATGATCTCGCCTCGGCGATTGGTTTTTATCCAAACGTAGAGCACGCCGCGAAAGTGCAGTCCCCAGCGTTGCATCAGCTCGATCGCAAATGGAAGTCGCGGACCCGTCGCCCACAAGAAGAGCGCCGCGCGCTTCGCCATGATCTCGCGCACCGGCAACCGCGATAACGCCTCTTGCGACATCAACGGGTAGTGCTTCGCGGCCGCCGCGTCTTTGATGGGGCTGCCATAGTACGACCAAGGTGGATCGGCATAGACGATCTCGAACGGGCCGCCCGGCAAGGGCGGCACCCCGATCGGGTCGCGCGCCGGCGTTCGGCGTGCCAAGCGCGCCAGGTGCTGCGCGTTCTTCGCTGTCGTCACGCGAAGAAAATTCTTCGGTGCCGCTCGTTACCCTCGACGACGGAAGCGGTCACGAACCGGGGCGCCTGGGCGCTGAAGTCGAAGGAGCTTATGCGATGACTGGAGTGCTCGATCCCCGCGCGCGCATGGAGCGGGCGACGCTCGCCTCGGTTGGAATTCACCTTCTCGTGGCCTTCGCGATCCCGGCGCTCGCTTGGACCGCATCGTCCGGCGCGCCGGTCGAAACGATCAGCTTCACCCACATCCTGCGCATCGCGATCGCGACACCGCATCCCGCCCCTCGGGCCCGCCCGCGAGCGGTCGCTCCGCAGCACCAAGCAAAGCCGCACATCACTTTCGCCACGACGGTTCATCTCGTCAGCGCGACGCCGCGCCGCCACGCGTCGCCCATTCCTATCGTCGCGACCGATGCGCCCGCCGCTCCCGCCGTCGCCTCCGTCCAGCGCGCCGGCGACGCCGGCTCGAACGGCGTCGTGGCCGCGCCAAACGTGACGCCGTCGCCCGAGGCGCGCGCAGTCGCGAGCGTCGGCACTCACAAAACCGGCGGCTATCTTCCGTTCGGAGCGGAGCAGCCCGACCCAGTTCTCGACCCGAGCGTCCGCAAACAACTCGACGCGCTCGCGGTCCACGTCACTCTCGTCGTCACCGTCGGCGACGACGGCCGCACGGAGAAGATCGTCTTTCAGCCGCCGCTCGATCCGCAACTCGAAAGCCGCATCCGCTCGCTGCTCGCGGACGCGAGCTGGGATCCGGCAGTCTGTGGCGGCGGCGTCTCCTGCGAAGGCTCAGCGACAATCAAATTGTAGCGGCGACGAGAAAAGGCGCCGGTCCTACAATATCGACTTCCCGAGTGCCGAGCAAATCAGGTCGACCGCGAGCGCCGCGGTTTGATTGCGGTTGTCGAGGATCGGATTGATCTCGACCATCTCGATCGAGCCGAGTTGTCCGCCATCGTGGAGCATCTCCATCACGAGGTGTGCCTCGCGGTAGCTGAGGCCGCCCTTGACCGGCGTTCCGGTGCCGGGCGCTTCGCTCGGGTCGATAGCGTCCATATCGAACGACACGTGAATCGGGCGCGCACCGCTTCCTGCGATCGCTCGCGCCTCGTCCACCACGTGCATCATGCCGCGCTTGTCGACGTCGCTCATCGTGAACGCCCTCACGCCGAGCTCGCGAAGCATGCGCTTCTCGCCCGGATCGACGTCGCGCAAGCCGATCTGGACGGTCTGCTCGGCACGCGCGAAGCCGTTCTCGAGCGCGAAGTAGAGCGGCATGCCGTGAACGTTGCCGCTTGCGGAACTCTTGGGGCTGTTGATGTCGGCGTGCGCGTCGACCCAGACGAGGCCAGGCGGACCGCCGCGAGCGCGCGTCAAGCCCGCCAGCGTTCCCATCGCAATCGAGTGATCGCCGCCGAGCACGATCGGCAAGCCGCCCGCCGAGATAGCCTGTTCCACGAGTAGCGCGAGATCGTCGCAGACGTCGGTAATGACGTTGAAAAACTTCGCCGAGGCGTCATTCGAGTGGGCCGATTCGCGAATCGGCACCGCGAGGTCGCCGCGATCGACGATCGTCTCGATGCCGAGCGCGCGCAGCCTCTCGTGGAGCTTCGCGTAGCGTATCGCCGAAGGCCCCATGTCCACGCCGCGGCGGCTCGCTCCCAGATCCATCGGGACGCCGATGATGTCGACACGCCGAACCGGCGAAAGCGTCGTGCTCACTTTAGTGTCATGCCTCAGAAGGCGGAGGCTTCGATTTGGCGGCCTGGACCACCCGCGTTGTCACGACGCGCACGACTCCTGCAACCGGCACCGCGATCAGCATCCCGAAGATGCCGGCCACTTCCGCCCCGATGAGCAACGCGATGATAACGATAAACGGACTGAGCCGAACCTGCTTGCCGACGATGTTCGGCGCGATGAAATGCCCTTCGGCCTCGAAGATCAAGACGAACGCAAGCACGACCAGCAGGCCGTTGACCCAACCGTTCGTCAGGGTCGCCGATATGAATGCGGGCAACACGGCGAGTACCGCGCCGACGTACGGAATCAAATCCCCGACGCCGGCGAGCAGCCCGAATAAATACGGAAACGGAACGTGCAGCAGTATCAGCGCGATCGTGATCAAAATCCCGATCATCAGCGCGACGAGCATCTGCCCGCGGATAAAGCCGCCGATCACGTCGTCGATCTCCGAGAGCAGTCCCATGGTCGCGTTCCAGCGGTCGTCGGGGACCACGGCCGCCAGGCTGCGCTTCAGGTGCTCGAGATCGAGAAGCAGGTAGGCCGTCACGAACGGCACGACGATGAACGTCGCGACGACGGCAATCGTTCCGGCGAGCACGGTCGCGAACTGTCCGAACGTCTGCACGCCTCGCGTCTCTACCCAACTGACGATCGCCGTCGGAATGTTGGCGATCTCGCTTCTAGCCCACTCCGGCAGTCGCGACGTGATGGGGTCCTGCGGATTGTAGACGAGCGAGTTGAGCCGCGACACCAAGTCGGGATAGCGCCTGATCAGCAGCTCGATGTCGTCCATGATGTGTGGCACGATAAAGAGCGCGGCGATCACGAGTACGGCGATGATGCACAGGTAGACGAGCACGATCGCGGCGACCAGCGGCATACGGCGACTGAGTCGCCGCACGATCGGGTAGATGACGTACGCGAGAAAGACCGCACCGACTAAGATGTAGACGACTGCGTGCAGCCGGACGAGAATCAGGAGGATGAACTGGCCGGCGTAAAACGCCAGCACGAGGATCATCAGAACCTTCAACGCGTAGGTGATGCGCGCGTCCGTCAACCATCTCCACGGGTTGCTGCGGGTGCCTCTCATGCGTCGCCCTTCACCCAGACAGGCGAGCAAGCCTCGTCGCCGCTTCCACCGGCAGGAGCGGCGTTGCGCATCAATCGAAGTCCGAGCCATGCTGCGACGTGTGGTCTGCTGGGCGATTGCAATGTGCGCCGCCCTCGGTTACGCCGCGCCTGCATACGCATATCTGCCGCCCCCGTTCGAACGGCTCGACCGCGACGTTCACATCGTCGCGCGACACGTGCCCGCGGCGATCGCTCTCGACGTCCTCGATCTGAACACCGGCTATCGCGCCGGCGTCAATGCCGCGAGAAGCATGCCGGCGGCGTCGACGATCAAGCTTCCGGTCATGGTCGAGGTGTTCGAGCAGCTCGAAGGGGGGCGCTTCGATCTCAATCGTCGCGTGACGCTGGAGCGGACCGATAAGGATTGCGGCTCGGGAGATCTCTGCGGTGCGTCCGAGGGTCAGAGCTTCGCGGTTTCGGAGCTGCTGGCGAAGATGATCGATATCAGCGATAACACGGCGACGAACATGCTCATTCGGTTGGTCGGCCGCCGCAACATCAACCGCCAAATGGCCGACCTCGGTTTGACCAAAACGCACCTCGCACGGGACGTGCGCACCGATGGCTGGTCGATTCGCCAGGCGCTTCGCACCTCGCCGGCCGACCTCGTAACCCTGCTTTCACTGATCGCGCGCGGCGAGATGGTCGACGAATGGTCGTCGAACGAGATGATCGCGTTGCTTGAGGCGGACAGGTACAACACGCTGTTGCCGGCGCCGCTACCCGACAACGTGGCGATCGCGCACAAGACGGGCTCGCTCTTCGATACGCTCAACGATGCGGGAATCGTCTATGCCGGCACTGCGCCGTACGTTATTGCGGTGATGACGACGGCGCTGCCGTCGCAGACTATGGGGCGCGCGTTCATTCACAAGATCTCGCGGCTGGCGTACGCCGACGAACTGCGCTTCGCGCACTGGCGCCGGGATATGGGGATCGAAACGACCTTTTCGCCGCGCTCGACGAACGACAACGGCGACGCGTCGCCGGACGTGCTCTACTGGAGCAGCGGACCCCCTAAACCTTAATGCGCGCCGAGGCGTACGCTCGGGTGAGCCACGCTTCGTAGCGCGGCTCGCGTCCGTGAACGATCCGATCGTAGATGCCGGCCAACCGTTCGGTGATCGGTCCAAGCGCTCCGTCCCCGACGGTTCGGCGGTCGATCGACGAGACGTAGCAGATTCCGACGGCCGTTCCGGTAAAGAAGACCTCTTCGGCGGCGTACAGTTCGCCCCGATCGATCGCGCGCTCGACGATCTCCAAACCGAGTTCGTTGCTTGCAACCTCCATGATCGCGCGCCGGGTGACGCCCTCGAGCACGTTCTGCGACGGATCGGGCGTATAGAGCACGCCCTTGCGCACCAGGAAAATGTTTTCCGCCGAACCTTCGGCCACGTGGCCGTCGTGCGATAGGAGAATCGCTTCGTCGTAGCCGTTGAGCACCGCCTCGCTCTTGGCGAGCGCCGAGTTGACGTAGAGTCCTGTGATCTTCGCGCGGGGCGGCGCCATCGTATCGTCGGTGCGGCGCCACGAGCTCACGCAAACGTTCAGACCTCGGGTGCTATCGAGGTAGTGGGTAAACGGAATCGGGACGATGGCAAAGGCGTCCGGCACGTTGTGCAATCGCACGCCGACGTCTTCCGCCGCCTTATAGGCAAACGGGCGAATGTAGATGTCCATCTGGTAGTTGTTGCGCAAGCAGAGCTCGACGGTAATATCCGCGAGCTCGTCTACGCTCTTGGGAAGCGACATCGTGAGGATCTTTGCCGACGTGGCGAGCCGCGCGAAGTGATCGCGCACGAGTACCAGCAAAAGCTCGCGCTCTTCTGGGATCCAATACCCTCGAATTCCTTCAAAGCAGCCGGTGCCGTATTGCAGGCCGTGGGTCAGCAAACCGACCTTGACGTCGTCGTAGCGATGAAACCCATCCTGCGCGTAGACCGTGATCTCTGAAAGACTCATGAGAATCGCTCCTTGTGGGCCTGGATGTTGTGTTTCGCGGAACCCGCCTCCTTTCCAACGCTTGCAGCGCGCGGGCAGGCCATTTGGCCAAATTCACCAAGGACCAGGCGTGACGCGGATCGCCGCCGTTATCCTCGCCATCGCCTGCCCCGTCGCGACCGCGAGCGCGCAGCCGCTAACCGATCCGTACCAAATCTTCGCTCGCGCGCGCGCCTATTGGCTCCAGCAGCATTACCCACCGCTGCTCGAATACACCGTCGCCGTGTCGGTGCTCGAAGGCGGCACGATCAAGGCGCAGCGATACTGGAGCGCATACGACTCCGTGAACCGGCAGGTCGCCGTCGATCCGATCAGCGATTACGAAAAAACGCACCCTACGTACGCCTCCGGCGGCCTCAATCTCATTTTCTTCTCACACGCCCTGAGCAAACCGCAACCGCCTACCGATTATCTCGGAGTTCCCGTGCTTGCTCCGAACTATAGCTTTGGCATGGCCGACATTCCGGCCACGAATCCCTCGGCCGCGACCGATCCGTCGGAGCTGGTGCGCGAGGTTCGCGCCGAGTTTCACGATCCGAATCCACGCGGGCCCAGCCCCGAGCCGGGTTCGGCGGCCACCGCACCTCCAATCATCGAGAAAGAAACGATCTACAGCCGCGCCTATCGTGTGACGCTGATCGGCGTCGAGACGACGGAAGGCGTGCCCGCGTACCATTTGCACCTGCAAGCCCTGCGCGAGCCCGGGCGATACCGGCTGCAAGAGCTATGGGTGGATACGCGCAACCTCGCGCCCATCGAATTGATCGAGCGAATCAACTTCGTCGACGGGCCGGGGACCGGCGTGCCGTGGCGCGTCAGGTTCATGCTGATCGCGGGCGCGCTTTATATCTACGACGAGCGCGCGCTGCGGCCGATGCGCTACGGCGGGCTCGTCTACCGCGAGGCCGCCGTTTGGTTCGAGAACGTCCATGCGGTCGATCAGCTGAGCCGGCCCGCGCCGCTCTTCGCACCGGAAGCTCCGCTCATCATGAGCGAGCCGAGCTTTCCTTAAAAGGAACGTCTCCTTGTGCGCCCCGACGGTGGGGAGCGCTCGGGACGGGCTCGAATTCATCGGCCGTGAGCAAACCCTACCTTCGATTGACGCATCCGCTCGTGCGCGAGGGCGAAGTCCTGCGCCGCGCCACGTGGGACGAGGCGCTCGACCGAGCGGCGTCGTGCCTGCGCGACGCGCGCGATCGCGACGGAACCCGCACGTACGGCATGTTTAGCTGCTCGAAGGCCACCAACGAGATGAACTATATCGCGCAGAAGTTCGCTCGCGCGGTCATCGGCAGCAACAACATCGACAGCTGCAATCGAACTTGACACGCTCCTAGCGTCGTCGGTCTGACGGCGGTGTTCGGGGCGGGCGGCGGCACGAGCTCCTACGAGGAGGTCGGGCGGACCGACGTCATCTTGCTGTGGGGATCGAACGCGCGCGACACGCATCCGATCTTCTTTCACCACGTCCTTCGCGGCGTTCGCAACGGCGCGAAGCTGTACGTCATCGATCCCCGCCGCACGTCCAGCGCGCAGTGGGCCGACGGCTGGCTGGGACTCGACGTGGGATCGGACATCGCGCTGGCCAACGCGATCGGCCGCGAGATCCTCGCTGCGGGCCTAGAAAACCGGGCATTCATCGAGCACGCAACCGGCGGCATCGAAGAGTACCGCACGTCGGTCGAGCCTTATACGCTGGAGTATGCGGAAAAGACGACGGGCGTCTCCGCCGCGCTCATCCGCGAGCTCGCTCACGCCTATGGCCGCGCCGACCGCGCGGAACTGTGCTGGACGCTCGGAATCACCGAGCATCACAACGCCGTCGACAACGTCCGCGCATTGATCAATCTCGCGCTGCTCTGCGGGCACGTCGGTCGCTACGGTTCCGGCGTCAATCCGCTGCGCGGACAGAACAACGTGCAGGGCGGCGGCGACATGGGAGCCATACCCAATAAGTTTCCCGGCGGGCAGGACGTCGAGGATCCCGCGAGCATTCGGAAATTCGAAACGGCCTGGGACGCGAAGCTGCCGCACAAACGCGGCTGGAACCTGACCGAGATCTTCAAGGCGATCGAGCGCAGCGAGCTCGACACTCTCTATATCATCGGCGAGAATCCGGCGCAGTCGGAGGCCGATCAAGAACACGCGATCTCCCTGTTGCGAAGCTTGAAGCACCTGATCGTGCAAGACATCTTCTTGACGAAGACGGGCGAGCTCGCCGACGTCGTCTTTCCGGCCTCCGCGAGCTGGTGCGAGTCGGAGGGAACGGTGACGAGCAGCGAGCGCAAGGTGCAGCGCTGCCGCAAGGCGCTCGATCCGCCCGGCGAGGCGCGCGACGACATTCTGATCATGTGTGCGCTCGCGCGCCGCCTGGGTTGCGATTGGCCCGATTACACGCCGCTGCAAGCGTGGGACGAGTGCCGCTCGCTCTCGCCCTGGCATGCGGGGATGAGCTACGCGCGGCTCGACGCGCTCGATGGAATTCCCTGGCCGTGTTACGACGAAACGCATCCCGGCGAACAGTTCTTACACGCGCGTCTGTGGGAGGACCCGCTGCGCGGCGAGCGCGCGCCGTTTGCCGCAGTCGAACACGATCCGCCGGTCGAAGCGCTCGACGACGAGTATCCCGTGCGCCTGACGACCGGGCGGCGTTTGGACTCGTTCAACACCGGGGTGCAGAGCGGCGGCTACCGTTCGCCGCTGCGCCGCGGCGAGACGCTCGACATCTCGCCGCAGGATGCCCGGCGTTACGGCGTCGGTGACGGCGACGCCGTGCGCGTCAGTTCGCGGCGCGGATCGATCGTCGTTCCCGTGCGAATCGATCCGGGTCTTCGCGCCGGCCTGGCGTTCACAACGTTCCACTTCAACGACGCGGTCGCGACGAATCTGCTGACGATCGACGCGACCGATCCGAAGTCGGGGACCGCCGAATTCAAGGCGTGTGCCGTGCGAATCGACCGCCCCTGATGGACCTGCACTTCACGTCGGCGGCGGCGACGCCCGATGAACGGGCCGCGGTCGATGCCGCGCTCGCGCCCGAACGTGAGGGCGCGACCGGCGCGGCGGCACGCTCGCAACGTCATCACCTGCTGCCGCTGCTGCACGCGGTGCAAGAACGCATAGGCTGGATCAGTCCCGGGGCGCTCAACTACGTGAGCGAACGCCTCGAGGTGGCACCCGCGGAGGCGTACGGCGTCGCCACGTTCTACGCGCTCTTTTCGACGACTCCGCGCGCGCCAAGCGTCGTGCACGTCTGCGACGACATCGCCTGCATGTGCGCGGGCGCGGCCGCGCTCTGCGGGGACCTGGAATCGGCGTTCGGTCCGCCGGGCGAAGTCTACGCGGGCCGCGGCACGACGTGGTTGCGCGCTCCGTGCCTCGGCCTGTGCGATCGCGCTCCCGCGGCACTCGTCACGGTCGCGGGCGAATCGCCTGCCGCGCGTCAGCTCGCGCCGGTCGACGAGTCGATCCTGTCCGGCGCGATGAACGGCGCGTTTCTCGACGAGCTCGCGTCGCCGCAGATCGGCGGCTCCGAGCTGCGGCTGCTGCGCCGCATCGGAAGCGTCGACCCGGAGAGCATCGATGCGTATCGCGCGAGCGGCGGGTATCTCGCCCTGCGAAGAGCGCTCGAGTTGGGGCCGGAGCGAACGATCGCAGAGATCGTGGCGTCAAAACTGTTGGGGCGCGGAGGCGCGGCGTTCCCCACCGGCCGGAAGATGGAGGCCGTCGCGCGCGCCGCGGGACGGCCGCATTACATTATCTGCAACGCAGACGAATCGGAGCCGGGCACCTTCAAGGATCGAATTCTGATGGAGCACGATCCGTTCGCCGTAGTCGAAGCTATGACGATCTCCGCCTACGCAACCGGCTGCGAGCGCGGTTTCATCTACGTTCGAGGCGAGTATCCGCAAGCGGCTCGGCGCCTCGCCAACGCGATCGCTCGGGCACGCGAGCACGGTTTTCTCGGCGACGACGTGCTCGGGCGAGGCGTACGTTTCGACGTCGAGATACGCCGCGGCGCGGGCGCATATATCTGCGGAGAAGAGACGGCGCTCTTCAACTCGATCGAAGGCAAGCGCGGCGAGCCGCGCAACAAGCCTCCGTTCCCCACGGAGGCAGGACTCTTCGGCAAGCCGACGCTCGTCAACAACGTCGAGACGCTCGTGAACGTTCCGCAGATCGTGCTCGACGGCGGAGCGGCGTACGCGAGCATCGGAACGCCCGATTCCACCGGCACGCGGCTCTTCTGCCTCTCGGGCGCAATCGCGAAACCCGGACTTTACGAGGTCCCGCACGGGACGACAATGGGTGCGCTCGTGGAAATGGCGGGCGGCGTTCCGTCGCAGCACGCATTGCAAGCAATTCTGCTGGGCGGCGCCGCGGGAACGTTCGTCACTTCCGACGCGCTGTCGATGCGGCTGAGCTTCGAGGACGCGCGCGCCGCCGGCGCAACGTTGGGCTCGGGCGTCGTGATGCTCTTCGACGAACGGGTCGATCTGATGAGCATCCTACACCGCATAGCACGATTCTTCCGCGAGGAATCCTGCGGCCAGTGCGTTCCGTGCCGGGTCGGAACGGTTCGCCAAGAAGAGGCGCTGCAGCGCGGTGACTTCGTCTTGCTCGACGAGATCGGTCGCGCGATGCGCGACGCATCTATCTGCGGACTCGGGCAGACCGCGGCGAGCGTCATCGCATCGGCGCACAGCCTGCGGCTCGTCGGGACGGAGCACCGATGAATCGCCGGCTCGAGGTTGCGGTCGACGGCGTCTCGGTCAGCGTGCCGGAGGGATCGACGATCCTCGAGGCGTGCCGCCGCGCGGCCATCGAAACGCCGACGCTCTGCTACCTGGAGACACTCACGCCGGTCAATGCCTGCCGCGTCTGCGTCGTCGAGCTCGAAGGCTCGCGCGCGCTCGTTCCGGCGTGCGCGCGCCGAGCGGAAGCCGGCATGGTTATCCTTACCGACTCCGAGCGGGTTCGCCACAGCCGTAAGATGGTGCTCGAGTTCCTCGCATCTTCCGTCGACCTCTCGACCGCGCCCGAGGCGCAACGCTACTGCGAGCGCTACGGCGCCGACCCGCAACGGTACGGATCGGCACCGGCAACCGTCGCCGAACCGGTCAAAATTGACAACGCGCTCTACGTCCGCGATTACGCCAAGTGCATTCTCTGCTACAAGTGCGTCGAAGCCTGCGGTGTCGACGCACAAAACACGTTTGCGATCGCGACCGCGGGACGAGGCTTCGACGCGCACATCTCGACGGAATACGACGTGCCGCTTCCCGAATCGGCGTGCGTCTATTGCGGGAACTGCATCGGCGTCTGCCCGACGGGCGCGCTGATGTTTGCATCGGAGCACGAGCTGAGGGCGCGCGGCGAGTGGAACGAAGAGGCGCAGACCAAGACGGATACGATCTGCTCGTACTGCGGCGTCGGCTGCACGCTCACGCTGCACGTTGCGGATAACGAGATCGTGAAGGTAACCTCGCCCGTCGAGAACGGGGTGACGCACGGTCACCTCTGCATCAAGGGCAGGTTCGGCTTCGATTACGTGCAGAACCGCCCAAAAGAGGAGGACGCGTGACCGAAGCGGTTCGGCCGGGACGCACCGTTAGAACCGACGTGACCGCGCTCGACCGCGATACGCGCGCGATCAAGCACGACGAAGTCGTGGCCGAAGAGCCGCTCGAGCTGCGCCTGATTGCCGGTGGAACTACTCGCACGCTGGCGATCACGATGCGCACGCCCGGCAACGACTTCGAGCTCGCGGCGGGCTTCATCTACGACGAAGCGATCGTGCGCGCGCGCGACGATATCGCGATGATCGACTACTGTCTCGACCCCCAGATCGATCCCGATCAGCGCTACAACATCGTGAACGTCGAGCTGCGGAAGGTCGTCCCCGACCTCGCGCGCTTCGAGCGCCACTTCACGACCAGCAGCGCGTGCGGCGTCTGCGGTCGCGCGCAGCTCGACTCGCTGCACGACCTCGGTGTCCGTCCGCTCGAGGACGAGGCGCGCGTCCCCGCGAGCCTCCTGTACGAGCTGCCGGCACGGATGCGGGAGGGGCAGCGCGTATTTTCCGCGACCGGCGGTCTGCACGCCGCGGCGCTCTTCGACGAGCGGGGCAAGCTTTTGCTAGTTCGCGAGGACGTCGGACGTCACAACGCGGTCGACAAGCTCGTCGGCTGGGGATTGCTCAACGGCCACTTGCCGTTCGCACGTTCGATACTCATGGTGAGCGGCCGCGCGAGTTACGAGATCTTGCAGAAGAGCGCGATGGCGCGCATTCCCTTCGTCTGCTCGGTCTCTGCGCCGAGCAGTCTTGCGGTCGATCTGGCGCGTGCGTTCAATATCACGCTAATCGGTTTCCTGCGCGGCGAACGGGCGAACGTCTACGCCGCGTCCCAGCGAATCACTTGAACCTATGAATTGGAGAGAAACGATGACTACCGCTCGACTCAATTCTGGTGCGTTAAGCGGCTGTTTGACCGTCGCGATGCTGGCCGGATGCGGCGGAGGCCGTGCCGGCATGGTGCCGCCGAGCGCCGCGGCGCCGTCTGAAACTCTGACGGGAAAGTCAGGCGATCTCTTATACGTCTCTCGGACGCTCGGCAAACCCTACGACTACCGCGGCGTCCTGTCGATCCTGTCCTTTCCCGACGGCAAGCTCGTGGCAACGATCGCGACCGACGGTTTCCCGACGGGCTTGTGCTCGGATACCTCGGGTAACGTCTGGGCAATCGTCGTCGACGGCCACCATTGGAACGCATACGAGTACGCGCACGGGGGCACGAAGCCGATCGCGAAGATCCACATCCCGTATCCGAGTTTCTCGCTCGGCTGCGCGGTCGATCCGTCGACCGGAAACCTCGCGGTTCTCAGTAACGCCTACAACGGGAGTCAGCCCGCAGGGTCGGTCGATATCTGGCCGAGGGCGCGCGAAGGGCCCCCGACCGTCTATTCCACCGGCTTTACCCCGTCTGCGTGCGCCTACGACGATAGCGGTAATCTCTTCGTCGACGGCGACATCGGCGATACGGTGCCCTTCGAGCTCGCCGAACTCCGCAAGGGAGACTCGTCGTTTACAAACATCACGCTGTACAAGCGCTACGGGTTCTTCCCCGGGGGCATGCAGTGGGACGGCAAATACCTCGCCATGGCACCGGGACCCGTTCACTACCGGCGCGCGATCTACCGGTTGAGAATTACGGGCTCGATCGCGAAGGTGGCGCAGACGATTCATCTCGCGCAAATGTACGCCAGCGGAGCGATTTCTATCCACAACGGCATGATTGCCGCCACGAGCGGATCGCGGGGGGACAACGTCGCCGTGTGGCGCTACCCCGCGGGCGGCGCGCCCGCGAAGATCCTTTTACGCACGCGCATTTACATTGAGGCGCTTACGATCAGCCCTCGATAAACGCGCGCAGCACGCGGTTGAACTCGGCCGGGTTGTCGGCGTTCGCGACGTGCCCCGCGTTGGGAATCGAGACGAGCTGCGCGCCGCGGAGGCCTGCGACGATCTGTTCGGCAAGGGCGCGCGGCGCGACCACGTCGCGCTCGCCGTAGGCGACGAGCGTCGGAACGTCAATCGTCGGCAACAGCTCGAGATAGTCGCCGGTCCACGTCATTTTAGTCGCGGCGAGAAAGCACTCGACCGACTTGCACCCATATTGTTCGACCGTTTCGCGGAAGCGCTCCGCCGGTAGACCTAGCTTCGCCGCGCGGAGCTCTCCAAACGCACGCATGTTCCCGATTTCACGAGCCTGCGCGGCGTTCTGCTCAGCGTAGCGCTCGCCGTCGGGATAGCGCGCGAAGCTTCCGAGCAGAAGCATGCCCGCGATGCGCTGCGGCGCGCGCCGCCACAGCTCGAAGGCGACCACGCCGCCGAGACTGCAGCCTACTAAGATAAAGCGCTCGGCGCGTAACGCGTCGGCCACGGCCAGAGCGTCCTCCGCATACCCTTCACGCGTTATCGATGCGGGATCCGGGTCGGGTTTCTGCGTTCCGTTCCCGCGGAGCTCGATCGCTGCGCACGTGTACTCATCACCAAATGCTTCCAGCTGCGCGTCCCAGATGGCCGCGGTGGAACCGATGCCGTGCACGAAGAGAAGCGGACGCTTTCCCCGTGCCCGTTCAGATGGCCGCGCCAAGCGCGCTCCGGCGATCATGCCGCCCCGCGCTTGCGCGCGACGAATGCGCGCACCTCTTCCACCGACTGCGCGTTGAGCACGTCGGCCTTGACGAGTCCCGCGCGGCGAGCCTGTCCGACCGCGAATTCCATAGCCGCCAAGTCGCCGGTTCGGTGCGCGTCGCTGTCGAGCGCGAACTTCACTCCATACGTCTTTGCCTTGCGGGCGAGCGGCGCCGGAAGATCGAGTCGCGCGGCTTGACCGTCGATCTCCAAGGCCGTCCCGGTGCGCGCCGCCGCCGCGAAGACCGCGTCGTAGTCGAACTCGTAACCCGGGGTGCTGTCGAAGCGCCGCCCCGTGGGATGCCCGACGATCGTCACGTACGGATTCTCGCAGGCGCGAATAAGCCGCGCGGTCATCTCCTCGCGGGTCTGCCTCGTGGCCGTATGCACGGAACCGATCACGACGTCGAGCTGCGCGAGAACGTCGTCGCCAAAATCGAGCGTGCCGTCAGGCAGTATATCGACCTCGCTCGCGCAGAGCGTTTGGATCCCGTACCGCTCGCTCAGCGCTTCGATCTCGTTGCGCTGGCGCCGAAGATCGTCCGGGTCCATTCCGAAGCGCCGGCCGCGCCCCCGCGAATGATCGCTAATCGCGTGATACTCATATCCGCGCGCCGCTGCCGCAGCGATCATCGCCTCGAGCGAATCGTCGCCGTCGCTCCACGTAGTGTGCATGTGAAAGTCTCCGCGAACGTCCTGCGACCCGATCAGCTCCGGAATCGCGTGCGCGCGCGCGAGCTCGATTTCATCGAGACCGCTGCGCAACTCCGGCGGAATGAACTGCATGCCAAGCGCCTCGTAGACCCCGGCTTCATCGCTGCACGTGGTCACCTCGCCGTTTTCTAGATTCAATATCCCATTCTCGCTCACGCGCAGACTTCGGCGCACCGCATACTCGCGCAATTTGACGTTGTGCTCGCGCGAGCCGGTGAAATGCTGCAACAGGTTCCCGTAGAGATGATTCGGCAGGACGCGCAGATCGATTTGCAGGCCGCCGGGAAGCCAGATGCTCGCCTTGGTCGGCCCTTCGGCGAGAACGGCCTCCGCCCGCTGCCACGCGGTGAAATGCGCGATGATGCCGGCGGCATGCTGCGACGTGCATACCAGATCGATGTCACCGACCGTGACCTCGCAGCGACGCAGGCTGCCCGCGAACCCGAGACGCTCGAGCGGCGGACCCTGCTGCACGTACGCGATGGCTTGCTGCGCGATTGCGAGCGCTTGCGGGAGCGGCGTGCGCCGCCGGCGCCCCTTGTAGGCGAGGATCCCACGCTTCCAGTTCTCGATCGTTTTGTTCCCGAGCCGCGGCACTCCCAGCAGGGTTCCGGCGGAGATCGCGGCCTCCAAATGCTCGAGCGAGGCGATTCCGTACTCGGCGAAGAGCATCGCTGCCGTCTTGGTCCCGATGCCGCTCACGCCGAGCACCTCCAATAGCGTCGGCGGAAAACGCTTATACAGCTCTTCCAACTGGTCGGCGCTTCCAGTTCGCACCAACTGCTCGATGACTGCGCCGATCGTCTTCCCGACGCCGGGCAGCTTGAGATGCTCGCCCGCCGCGACGAGATCGCCTAGCGGCGGAGCGTTCTCGACCGAGGCCGCCGCCTTTTCGTATGCGCTGTACTTGTAAAACGACTCGCCGGCCATCTCCATGAGCGTGCGGATTTCAAGAAGCTTCTGCGCCACTTCGCTATTTGAGAGCACGTAGTGGAGTTGGCCGATCCCACCGAATGATACTGCCGCGATGCCTCTCTTGCGCTTGCGAAATGCTTCGTTCGTCCGCGGCACGAGCACCGTCGGTCCCGTTACGTTAGACGTCGCTCGGGGGGAGCACGCTGCGCTCGCTTGCGGCACGCCCCACGACGCCGCGGTCATAGCGTTGCTCGCCGCAGGGATCGCGAAGACGTCGACCGGCTCCGTACTCATCGGCGACTACGATCCGAAGGTGCAGTCGGTCCATTGCAAAAGGATCGCCGCCTTCGTAGCGCATGAGGCCGTCGAATTCGCCGAGTCCGACTTTCGGCCGTACGTCGCCTATCGCGCCGCACTCTGGAACGTGGACGGCCGGCGCGCGTTGGCGCACGCCAGACTTCTGCGCGAACGCCTCGACGGAATGCACGAGGCCTTCGCATATCCGCTCATCGGGGCGCTGATTGGAATGCCGGAGATCGTCGTGCTCGATCGGCCGCAGGCCGCTTACGCCGCGCAGATTATCGCTGTCGTTGGATCGCTCGCAATGTTCTCGACGCACGCAGGCGCCGTTGCGGCTCGCGCCTTCGCCGCTCGCGATGAGCTGCGCGTGATACAAGCGTGAACCAGCGAGCCACGATCGCGATTCTCGTCGCACGCCTCTATCAGCAACGCCGCATCGTATTTTACTGCTGCATC
This sequence comes from Vulcanimicrobiota bacterium, assembly GCA_963759245.1. GTDB lineage: Bacteria > Vulcanimicrobiota > Vulcanimicrobiia > Vulcanimicrobiales > Vulcanimicrobiaceae > Cybelea. Next base: position 2,649,560 of record CAVWYN010000003.1, read on the forward strand.
GCCGCGCTCGTCGTCGGGCTCCTGGCGCCGCGCGGGGCCGCCGGGCCCGTCTTCTTCTGCACGCTGCTTGGCATCGCAATGGCTCTCGCGCAAAGCCCCGGACGATATCCACACTTGGATCGGTGCGAACAGAGCGCGCCGCTCTTTGGTCGCGAACTAGCGCGCGCGAAGGCGGTCGTCCCCTGCATCGGCGCCGTGCTGGCGACGATCGTCTATGCCGCAGCGGCGGTTGTGCGCGGCTCTCCGGACGCGGCGTTTACGCTTCCCGTCGCGTTCGCCGCAGTCGTCGCCGGCACGCTGATCGCACTCTCGGCGGCGATCCGCCTCGGTTCGGCGCGCGCGCTCTACGTGCTGCTCGCCCTCGCGGCGAGCGCGATCGCCTACCTGCTGGCCATCGTGGCGCACTCGCTCGTCGCGGAGTGGGTGTTTTGCGCGGTCGTCGCATTCTCGGCCTTGCGCCAATACGGCGAGACCTTAGCCCGCTTCGATCCTATTTAGACTACTGGTTGGACCGGGATCGCGCTGGCGAGCTTTTCGAGCATCGCGCGGTTGAACTGCGAGAGATCGTCGCCGCCGCGCGTCGAGACCCAGTTCGAATCGGTTACGGTCGGCTGATCGCGGTAGAGACCGCCGGCGTTGCGGATGTCGTCGGCGATCGAATGGACGCCGGTGATTTGTCGACCGCGGACGAGCTGGGAAGAGATCAAGACTTGGGCCCCGTGTCCGATCGAGAACATCGGTTTCTTGAGCGCGTCGAACTCGCGCACGAAGCGATGAACTTCGCGATCCATCCGGATGCGATCGGGCGACGTTCCGCCCGGGATCAGCAGCGCGTCGAAATCCTCGGCGGTGCAGTCGGCGACGAGCTCTTCTGCCCGCACGCTTTGACCGTCGTCCAAACCGCGCTTGCCGCGGATCCGCTGGCGTGCGCGCTCATCGCATCCCACGAGGGTCACGATTGCGCCGGCCTCTTCGAGCGAGCGCCGCGGTTCCGTCAAATCGAGCTCTTCAAACCCGTCGCCGATCAGCGCGGCGACGCGTTTCCCTTCCACTGCCTGCATATCGGCCCGGTGATTCGCGCCGCCCAATAGGGAACCTCTCCCTCAACCGAAGAGCCCGCGCGTGAGTCCCCCGTCGACCGATATTGTTTGTCCGGTGATGTAGCGCGCCGGCTCGCCGCACAAGAAGACGGCCAAAGGCGCGAATTCCTGAGGTGAAGCGACGCGACCAATCGGTACTTCACTCCCCGCCTCGCGCAGCCTCGACTCGTCTCCGTAGATGGAACGCAGGCGCGCAGTCTCAACTCTACCGGTCGCGATGCAGTTGACCGTCACCCCGTCGGGTGCGACTTCGGTCGCAAGCGTTCGCAGCGCGGCGACCAATGCCGTACGAAATGTGTTCGAGAGCACGAGCGCGTCGATCGGCTGTTTGACCGAGGTCGACGTCAATGCGACGACGCGACCCCAGCGATTCGCGCGCATCCGGGGAACGAGCTGCTCGACGATCTGCAGCATGCCGCGCAATAACGAACGATAGGCGCCGTCCCAATCGGCGAGCGCCATATCGGTAAATTTGCCCGGCTTCGGGCCGCCGCCGTTCAATATCAGGATGTCGACGTCGCCTAGGAAGCCGCGGGCGCTCTCGAGCAGCGCGCCGATCGATGGCGCATCTTCCAGATCGAACGAGAATCCTCGCGCCTGCGCTGCGCCGAGCTGTTTCGCTCGCGCAGCAACGGCATCCAGCCGGTCGGCATTTCGCGCGGCAAGCGCGAGACTGACGCCCTCTCGCGCCAGCGCAAGCGCGATCGCCTCACCGATTCCGGCGCTCGCGCCGGCGACCAAGGCGCTGCGTCCACGAAGTTCGAGCTCCATGCGGCTGCGTTCGACCTCCGGCTTGCGCCGCCCGCGCGGCTCTGATATTCTAGGCCGGTCGCCGGGACGGACACGCGCGCAGCCTGTACCCGAGCGAGCCTATCCTGCTATAAGGAGCATACCTGTGCCGCTCACCAAAGAAAAGAAGGCGGAGATTACCGCTAAGTACGGCCGCGGATCGAACGATACCGGCTCGGCCGAAGTTCAGATCGCGACGCTCACCGCGTCGATCAATCAGCTCACCGAGCACCTCAAGGTTCACAAGAAAGATCATCACAGCCGGCGCGGACTGCTATTGCAGGTCGGGCAGCGCCGCAGACTGCTCAACTATCTACACTCCACGAACCTCGAGCGTTACCGCAGCCTTATTTCGGAACTAGGTCTTCGCCGCTAGGAGTCCGTTCCGACGGACTGCTAGGCGTTAGCCGTTACGCTTTCTTGCGGCGTAGGACGCGCCGCACCGCCTCTTCGATCGCGCCGGCCCCCATGCCGTAGTGCTCGATCAGTTCCGCCGGATCGCCGGATTGCCCGAAACGATCTTCGACGCCGACGAACTCGATCGGCGTCGGTTCGTTCTCGGCCAGAATTTCGGCGACGCGCGAGCCCATACCGGCTTGGCGCTGGTGCTCTTCGACCGTCACGACTGCGCCGCACGTGCGAGCCGCGTCGAGGATCGCGGCCTCGTCCATCGGCTTGACCGTGTGATTGTTGACGACGCGGCATTCGATGCCGGAGCGCGCGAGCCGGTCGGCCGCGACGAGCGCGTTGTAAACGAGGATGCCGCACGCGACGATCGCGACGTCGCTCCCTTCGCGAAACGTCTGGGCTCTGCCGATCTCGAAGGGAGTCTCGTCGGTCGTGATCACGGCCGACTTTTCACGGCCGAACCGTAAGTACGTCGGCCCCCACGCCTCCGAGATCGCGAGCGTCGCCTTCCTCGTCTGCACCGCGTCGCACGGCACGACGACGATCATGTGCGGAATGACGCGCATGATCGCGATATCTTCGATCGCTTGGTGCGTCGCGCCGTCGGGACCGACCGAGACGCCGGCATGCGCGCCCGCTATCTTGACGTTCGTCTCGTTGAGCGCCATGATCGTGCGCACTTGTTCCCACGAGCGTCCCGGGTTGAACATCGCATAGCTGGCGATCCACGGAATTTTACCGACCGACGCAAGCCCGCCGGCGAGCGCAACGAGCATCTGCTCCGAGACGCCGATCTCGATGTATTGCTGCGGATGGGCCTTGCGGAAACCTTCGAAGCGCGTCGATTCGGAAAGGTCCGCGCAGATTCCCAGGACGTCGCGGTTACGCGCCCCGGCCTCGATGAGTCCTTCGCCGAACCCGTTGCGCGTCGGAACCTGCTTGAGCTCGGCGGCGCGGTAATCGACGAGGTGCATCGCTTCGGCCGCGCGATCCAGCGCGCGCGTCGGACTAGAGCCCATCTCTAGAACCCATCTCTAAACCATGCGCGAGAATCTTTTCGCGTTCGGCAGAAAGCTCGCGCAGCGCCTCATCAGCCTGTTCCGCGTTTGGCGGCTTGCCGTGCCACGTGTAGTCGCCTTCCATGAATGAGACTCCCTTGCCGGGCACCGTGTTGGCGATGATGACCTGGGGTTTCCCCTTGCAACGCTTGGCACGCTCGGCCGTCGCGATGAACTCCGCGAGATCGTTGCCGTCGCACTCAAAAACCTCCCAGTTGAAGGCGCGGTACTTGTCGGCAAACGGTTCGAGCGGCATGACGTCTTCAGTGCTGCCGTCGATCTGTATGAAGTTGCGATCGACGATTGCGGTGAGATTGTCGAGTTTGAATTTCGCGCCGGTCAACACCGCCTCCCAATGCAGACCGCACTGATGCTCTGCATCGGACGTGACGACCCAAACGTGAAAGTCCTGGCCGTCCATTTTCGCGCCAAGTGCCATGCCGACGCCTTGGCCGAGACCCTCACCCAACGGGCCCGACGTGGTCTCGACGGACGGCAGGCTGACCCGCTCCGGATGCCCCTGCAGACGCGAGCCGAATTTTCGTAGCGTCAGCAGCTCGCTGACCGGAAAATATCCGAAGTTTGCCATTGCGGAATAGCGCACCGGCGCGATGTGTCCGCACGAGAGCAGCAGCCGATCGCGATCCGGCCAGTCCGGATGCGCGGGATCGTGACGCAACAGATATCCGTAGAGCGCCGTGAACACGTCGGACATGTCCAGCGGCCCCGCCGAGTGTCCGGATCCCGCCGCCAACAAGGAGCGAATGATGCCCTGGCGCACGTCGTTCGCCTTGAGCTTGAGCTCCGTCAGCCTCTCCGGGGTCAGCGTTTGCATGGGAGCCGTTATACCAGCCGACTCGCTTCGGAACCTACAAATCCATGTTGTTGCAACGTGGCGGCGCTTCAGCGACATTTGTCGCCGACGCGCGGCCGCAGGCAGGTCGAGCTCGGCGGCGGCCCGAACCCCGTGCGCTTCATAATAATACGAACAGAACAATTTAGGAGACAACGTGCCCGAATCCGTAAGCTTAACGGTCGGCGGGCGCACGATGGTCATCGAAACCGGCGAACTGGCGAAGCAAGCAAACGGCTCCGCATTGGTTCGTTACGGCGATCAAAACGTCGTGCTATGCGCCGTTACGACCTCAGACAAACCGCGCGAAGGTATTGATTTCTTTCCCCTGACCTGCGATTTCGAAGAGAAGATGTATGCCGCCGGAAAAATTCCGGGAGGTTACATCAAACGCGAAGGACGCCCGTCAGAGCACGCAGTGCTGAGTTCGCGCCAAATCGATCGCCCGATCCGCCCGCTCTTTCCCGATGGTTTCCGCTACGACGTTCAGATCGTCGCAACGGTGCTGTCGATCGATCCGGAACTCGACGCCGACGTGCTCGGCGTCTGTGCCGCCGGCGCTGCGCTCGCGCTCAGCGACATTCCGTTCGACAAGACCGTCGCGGCCGTGCGAGTCGGTCGCGACGAACACGGCGAATACATCTGCAATCCGACGCTGCCGCAGTACGCGAGCGGCGGCATGGACATCGTAATCGCAGGAACCGCCGACGCCGTGATGATGGTCGAGGGCGGCGGCAACGAGATCGCCGAGGAAGAGTTCTTGGGCGCGGTCGAATTCGCCCACGCCGAGATTCGCAAGATCATCGCGGCGATCGACGACCTCGCGCGCAAGGCCGGCAAACCCAAGCGCGTCTATCCCGTCGTGACCGTCGATCCGGAGCTGGACCGCTGGGTGCGGAAGAACTTCGCCAAAGACGTTGCCAAGGCGATGCGCACCGTCGACAAGCAGAAACGCGAAGATGCGTTCGGCGCATTCAGCGTCGACGAAGCGCTGGCGCGCTGCGGAAAGAAAGACGAAGCCGTCAAAGCGTTACTCGAAAGTCCGGCGACGGCGAAGGAGTTCTACAAGATCGTCAAGGCCATGGAAGAAGACGAGCTCCGCTCGATGGTCGTCGACGAGAAGATTCGCCCGGACGGCCGGAAGCCCGATGAGGTGCGACCGATCTGGTGCAAGGTGCACTACGTCCCGCGCGTGCATGGCTCGGGAGTTTTCACGCGCGGCCAAACGCAGGTCTTCACGGCCGCGACGCTGGGTTCGACGAGCGACGCGCAGCGGCTCGACGGCATCATGGAGCTCGAAGACAAGCGCTACATGCACTTCTACAACTTTCCGCCGTACTCGGTGGGCGAGACGCGACCGATGCGCGGCCCCGGTCGCCGCGAGATCGGCCACGGTCACCTCGCCGAGCGCGCGTTGACGCCGATGCTGCCGCCAAAGGAAGAGTTTCCTTACACGCTTCGTCTCATGAGCGAAGTGCTCGAGTCCAACGGATCCTCGTCGATGGCGTCGGTCTGCGGGTCGACGCTCGCGCTCATGGACGCCGGCGTGCCGATTCGAGAGCACGTAGCCGGCGTCGCTATGGGCCTGATCCTCAAGGGTGACAAGTACGCCGTCCTCACCGACATTCAGGGACTCGAGGATGCGCTGGGCGAGATGGACTTCAAGGTCGCCGGTACCAAAAAGGGCATCACCGCGATTCAGATGGACATCAAAGTCCAGGGCGTCACGATCGAAATCATGCGCGAGGCGATGGAGCAGGCGCGCAAGTCGCGTTACGCCATCATCGACAAACTAGCCGAAACGATCGCGCGTCCGCGCGAGCAGCTATCGGAATACGCGCCGCGCATGATCGTGATCAAGATCGATCCCGCGAAGATTAAGGACGTGATCGGCCCCGGCGGCAAGATCATCAACAAGATCATTGCCGACACGGGGGTCGAGAAGATCGACATCGAGGACGACGGCAGCGTCTTCATCACGTCGCTCGACGGCTCGTCCGGCGAACGGGCCAAGCAGATCGTCGAAAACCTCACTAAGAGCATCGTCGTCGGCGAGACCTATCTCGGCACCGTGACCCGCATCATTAACATCGGCGCGTTCGTCCAGATCCTTCCCGGAAAGGAAGGGCTGGTCCACATCAGCCAGCTCGCTCCGACCCGGGTCGAAAGAGTCGAGGACGTCGTGAAAGTCGGAGACGAGATCATGGTCAAGGTCATCGAAATCGACGGCCAAGGGCGTGTCAATCTCTCGCGAAAGGCGCTCCTCGGCGGCGTCTCCGCGAACGGCGACTACGCATCGCGCGGCCCGCGCCCGATGCGCGAACCGCGTGAAGCGAGCGCCGCAAGCGCACCGGGCGCACCGCCCACGCGCCGGCGCAGGCGTCCGCCCGCGCGCCGCGACGAGTCGTAGGAACCCCCAGGTTACCGCGGATTAAATCGGAGGCCGGCGTCGACGAAGGTTCGGCGCATCCGATCCTCGGCGCCGGCATACCAGCGCAGGCCGTTCCCAATCGGCCCGGAGATCGCGCCGTCGAAATGATAGAACGGCGCTGCGTCGAGCAGGTCGCGGCGATAGATCGCGTCGACGCGCAGCGCCGCGCCGGTATCGTAGGTCAGCCAGACCGCGTTGACGGTCGGCGCGATGCCGTTATAGGGAAGTCCGCCTCCGTAGAGCGGCACCGTGTCGGTGACGTGCATCGTCCACGCGCGTAACGCGATCGCCGGCGCAATCTGCCAGACGGCGGAGAAACCCGTCGACGTTACGGTTCCCGTCCAGATTCCGTTCACGCTTTGGTCAGCATGCTCGAACGAGAATCGTAGACGTGAGCCGTCGGTGTAGGTAAACGCCCCGCCGAGCATCGAGTTTCGTTCGAATCCGAGCGGCGCCGGTTGGCCGGCTGTGAACTGATACTGATCGACGAACGTCGGCAACACGAACGAATCGCTCTCTTGAAGCTTTACGCCGAACTTTCCGCTCGGAAAGAGTTGCGCGGTTATGGAGGGCAAGACGAACGTCGCTTTGGCCGGTTGCGACACGCCGAGCGTACCGCCGGCGTAGTTCACCCAAAACACTCCGACGCCGCCGACGACGCTGTAGTCGTGGGCGCCGGAAACGAAGCCCAGGTCGGCCCGCGTCTGCGAGAGCATCGCGCCGACCCGCGGCAGGCTTACCGGTAGCGCCTGCGGGTCGTAGAATCCCGTCGACGAGCGCACCGCGACGTCGGCGAAACCGGAAACGGCGCCGGTCGTGTGAATGCCCGCGGCGAAATTCGAATCGGACCACGCTGAGGAAATCGGATATTCGGTCATCGTGTAGTCGCCGCGATCGGCCGCGGCCGAGATATACAAGTTCAGCGCCCGAGGATCGTTGAACGTCGCATTGCTAAACGAGAAACTCCCCGCCAAGGACGAGCCCGGAAATTGATAGACCCGTCCCTGCTCCGTGCCGGCCACGACGTTGAGCGATTGGTCCGCGGGCAGAGGAAGGCTGGCGAAAAGGTCGGTGCGCTGGCGCGACTCCTGATTGTTGCTAAACGATCCGAGCGCGATGCCGGAAGCGGCGGATCCGACCTGCGCGCGCACGATGGTGTCGCTGCCGATCGTCGCAATCTCGGCATTCGAGCCCGCCCGAAACGGGTCGAGCGCGACGACGCCTCCGCCCGCCTGGTCTCCGTAGGCGAACGCGTTGCCGGCATCGCGCACCACCGCGGTCTGCTCGTAGTTTGCCGGAATGAAGGTGTACGGCGACTCGCCGTTCGTGATGTCATAGGCCGGCGTTCCGTCGTCGATCAGCAGCGAACCGATCGAGGAGAGGCCGCGATCGCTAAGCCGGGATCCGGGGTACGGCGCGCTGCTCTGCGCGAGCAGCGTAAAGGGGCGTAGCGCGACGGCCGATTCGACGTGCGCGTAGGGGAGGCTCTCGAGGTCATTCGGAGACGGAAACTCCTCGGCGAGGGCCTGGTAGCGGCGAACGATCGCGACGACCGGCTCGCCCGGTTCCGCGGTGACGACCGCCGGCTGGCAGTAGCGGCAGGTGATCAGGAGCGCTGCGATGCCCTCGCCCTGCAGGACGAAAGTCCCGGCGGAATCGCTCGTTGCGGCGACCTTCCGGCCGCCGGCGGTCTGTCCGCTGACGAGCGCCCCCTCGACCGGGCTGCCCCTCTGATCCCGCACGGAACCCACCACGAGCGGCACCTGCCCCGCTGCCGGCGCTGCCACGAGCATGACGAACAGCAGCGCCGCGGCGCAGTCGAGCTGGCGATTCACGGATTCTTTAGACTTTCGGTTATGATAAGGATAGTGTCAAGAACCCTCATCTCTCGCGTGCTGGCGGCCGTACTCCTGGCCGGCGGCTTCTTCTGCGGCCACTTCGCCCTGGCGGAGGCGGCCTCACTGGAAGACATGCTGTCCGGGACGCTCACGCCGTCGGCCGCGCCCCCGCTTTTGGGTCCAATCACTTCAGCCGGACGCGTCGGGTGGGAATGCAAGCCCGAGCGTGCCGCCGGGGCAGCCCGTGCGCACGAAGCCGAGCTTCCGGCTGACCCTAGCACTCCGTGAGCGATGCGGGTTCTGCTTCTCGTCGCCCTCCTTACACAGCTTACGGCAACCTCGGGAACGGCGCAGACGTACGCGCCCGCCACCCCGCTACCGCACACGACGTCGGTTCCGGTGTTGCGCGCGTTTGCAACGCAACGTGAGATCGAAGAGCGCTTCAAGATCGGACTCGAGGCCGAGTCTCGCCGCGACTGGAACGGCGCAGCCGGCGAATTCGTCCGAATCATCGCGCTGAATCCGCCCGAACCGAAGGGATCGACTGCGCGCTACGATCTCGCGATCGCAGACGCGAATCTGCAGCGTTATGACGATGCCGCGCGCGCGTTGCGCGCGGCGATTGCGCTCGATCCGGGCTTCCTAGCAGCGATGGCAAACCTCATCGCGGTCGATCTGGCACGCGGTGACATGCGCGAGGCGCGGGCCATCGCCGACCGCTACGTGGCGCTCGATCCCGACTCGGCGCGCGCCCTCTACTCGCGCGGAATCGTCGCGCTGCGAACCGGCGACGCGGCGACGGCGCGTGAAGATTTCGGCAAGCTGCTGCACGGCAACCCGTCGTACGCGGTTGCGCACTACGATCTCGCGCTCGCGGAGGAGCGGCTCGGCCGTCTCGATGCAGCCGAGCGCGAGCTTGAGACCGCGCTCTCGCTGGCGCCAGGCTATGCCCGCGCGCGTTTCGCACTCGGAGTCGTGCTGCTTCGACAAGGGGATCATCTGGCGGCGCGCAATGCATTCGCGCGTACAATTGTCGACGCATCCGGGGATCCCGCCTTGCAGAACATCGCTGCGGCGATGCGCGACTCCATCAAGATCCCCTAGGTGAGAGGGAGGCGGCCGCGCCTTTATACTTTTTTCATCCCCAGCCCGTAGACTCCCGGAATCCACTCTCCCCTGGAGGTTTCCATGTCAAGGAAAATAGCAGTACTTTCCGTGGGGCTCGCGGCCGCCGTACTCGCGGCATGCGCGGGGCGCTACGGAAATACCGCTCCGAACGACAGCTCATTCGTTTTGCCGGGAATGCCCAGCTTGCAAATGACCGCAACGGGTCCCGACGGTAGGCCGATCAAGCCGGACACCACCGGCACGATCAGCGAAGAACTCCCCTTTGAAGGGCTTGGAACGATCAAAGATCCGCACTGGCAGGCGACTCTGGGCGGATTCACTCAACAGCAGTTCTCGCAGGCCCTGGGTTTCGCGCCCGGCACGAAGCTCACCATCAAGAACATCTCCACTTCGATTACGCATACGCTCAACGTCGTCAAAAAGATAGCGGGACCGCCCGCCGTCTTCCCTCCGAACCCGAGCCTCCCACTGAATCCGTCGGGCGGCAAGCTTCAAAAAGGCTATGCCAGCGGCGCGATCAACCCGGGCAAATCGGTAACCGTAACGCTCGGGAGGGCCGGAAACTATCTGTTCGGGTGTCACTTCCACTATCATGAAGGCATGCAGGACGTGTTCGTCGTGCACGCCGGGGCGACGCCCGGACCGCAGGCTACGAAACCCGCATAATGAGACTGAAACTCGCGGCAGCAACGCTTTGCGCACTCATTGCCTGTGTCGCTGCCGCGTGCACCAACGGCGGCGGATTGGGAAGCATCGGCGGTGGCGGCGGCGCGCCATCGCCCTTCCCTTCCGGCGGCATCGGCGTCGCCATTCCAAGCGGAAAGATCGGCGTCGTTAACGATCCGGCCTGGGGTCCGGTAGGCGGCTACACGCAGAACCAGACCTCGCAGGTGCTCGCGTTCCCGCCCGGCGCGAAAATCGCCATCAAGAACCTGTCGGCGACGACGCCGCACACGCTTAACGTCCTCGCGCTGGCGAACGGCCCGCCGCCGCAGTGGCCGAAGAGTCCGAGCCTCTCGTTTTCGCCGAGCGGAAACGGGATACTCGGCGTCGGCTACGCGAGCGGAGTGCTCAATCCCAGCAGCTCGGTCATGGTAACGCTCTCAAAGGTCGGCACCTATCTCATCGGCTGCGCGTTCCATTACGTCTCGAACAACATGCGCACCGTGATCGAGGTGGTTGCGGGCGCGACGCCCGGGCCGACCGCATCGCCAGGACCCGGGCCATACGCGAGGCCCGCTCCCACGCCCACGGCCACAGCGCTAGCGCCGCAGCCGCGCCTCGTCGATCAGCGAGGCCGCTCCTTCACGCTGGCGTCGCTGCGCGGGAAACCGCTCGTGATAACGTTTATCGGCGCGCACTGCACCGACGCTTGTCCGTTGATCAACGGGCAGTTTTCCGACGTCGCCAGTCGCATCCAGCGCGACCACGTTCCGGCTCGGTTACTAACCATTACGCTAGATCCGGAACACGATTCGCCGCTCGCCATGCGGCGTATCGCAAAACAGTTCGAGGCCAATCCACAGTACTGGCTCTTCGCCGGTGGAACGATCTCGAACGTTCACGCGATCATGCGCAGCTTCGGCGTCATCTCCGTCCAAGGGAAGGACGGTTACCGCGACGAGCACACGACCTTCGTGTACATCTTGAACTCGCAGGGCGAGCGCGTCGACACGCTGCTCGCGTCGAGCGCGCTCAACGACTCCGTCGTCGACGCGCTGCGCGATCGCAGCGTGGTGGCGCAGCGGTGATCAGGCGTTCCCTTGCCGCGGCCTCGCTCGGTCTGCTCGCGGCCTGTGCGGCGGGAGGCGTTCCTACCTCGTCAGGCGCGGGCGGCGGCGTCACCGTCGACGTCAACTTGACGCTCGACACGCCCGTGAAGACGACCTACGGCCAGAGCGGCGGCGACGCGCCGGCGATAACGAACGTCGCGGTCGGCACGCAGCTTCGATTCGTGAACACCGACAGCTTCACGCACACCGCGACGCTCATTCGGGATGCGACGCAGTTTCCGGCCGAGTCGCCGTTCGGTGTCGGCGCGCTCATGCAACGGGGCACGAACCTCTCCGGCGGATTCAGCAGCGGGGCGCTCGAAGCTGGATCGTCCTCGCAAACCGTTACGGCGGATCGCGCCGGAACCTATCTCTTCGGCTGTTTTTTCCACTACGACGCTCCTATGAGGGCAGCGATTCTTGCGCAATAAATTACGTATCGCGGCGCTTGGTGCGCTCGCGTTTTTCACCGCATGCACGGCTGGCGGCATTCCGACGTCATCGGGCGGCAGCGGCGGGATCACGATCGACGTGAATCTCACGCTCAATAGCCCGGTGCCCACACCGTACGGGGTGAGCGCGGGCTACCTGCCTCATGTCACAACGGTCGCCGTCGGGACGCAGATCCACTTCGCGAACAGCGATAGCTTTACGCATACGGCCACGCTGATCCCCAACGCGACGAAATTCCCTGTCGGCTCGCCGTTCGGGCAAGGCGCCCTCACGCAGTCGGGAAACAACTTGTCGGGCGGATTTACCAGCGGTGCGTTGCTCGCGGGCTCGTCGTCGCAGTCGATCACCGCCGATCGACCCGGAACCTATTTCTTCGGCTGTTTCTTCCATTACGGTGCGAATATGAGGGGAGTCATCATTGCGCAGTAAGCTCGTCATCGCCGCAATGGCGGGGCTCTTCGTCGTGCTCGCATGCGCGCCGGCGTCCGCAATTCCGATCTTCGCGCAGCGGTATCATATGCGCTGCGGTCAGTGCCACAGCGTTCTTCCGGAGCTCAACGCGTTCGGAAACTACTTTCGCTCGCACGGATACCGTCTGCCGCTGCCCGAGCACGGCACGACGGTCTTTGCGATTCGCTATCAGATGGAATACGATCAACATCCCGCCGCGGGGGCGCGCCAATGGCAAGGCGGCGGCATCGTGCTCGGCAGCGGGAACATCGGTCCAATCACGTTGTTTCTGCACTATAACCTCGGGGCCGCCGGCGGTCCGTCTGCAACCTTCCTGGCGTTTGCAGCGGGATACGACGCGCACACGCAGACGCTCATTCGTGGCGGGCTCTTCGAGCTTCCGCTCGCGCAATCGCCGGGCCAGCGCCTCGACGATCTGCAGCAATACGGCTACTACGGCGCGCACGTAGGCTTGAACAACTTGCCGCTCTCGTCGCCGCGTTGGGGCATCATGGGCGAGCGCACGTTCGGAAAATTGCGCGCCGACGTCACCGTGGCGTTCGGTTCGTATCAAGGCTCGGCGTACGGCGGCAAACCGATCGCAACCGGTGAGACCTCGTGGAATACCCAACCGGAGCTCGGCCTGTGGCTGCGCCAGACGCTGACCGAAGGCAAGCACGGCGAAGCAGATATCGGCGCGACGGCGCTTGGGGGAACGCTGGCAGTCTTGCCGTCCGGGCGTCTGCCGTTCGCGGACCTGTATCAGCGCTACGGCCTGCTGGGGCACGCGACCTACGGCAACCTCGACCTGCAAGCCGAGCAATGGTACGGCGACGATCACGACGCCGACGGCTTCCTCACGAATCAACACTCTTCGGGGGGCTACGTGCGCCTGAAATACTACCCGATCCCGCACGCCTATTTCGGGTTGCGCTACGACGCGTACGCCAACCCCTTCATCAATCGCGACTTCGTCTACTACGCAGCCGTGCAGATCGCGCCGTGCCGGGTGCTCCTGCAAGAGGTCCAGCCGCCGGGTCAGCATCCGTTCCTCAGCGGCGCGTTTACAGTAGCTTTCCCGGGCCCGTTGAAGTACTGAGGTAACGTAACCATGCGTGTACTCGTCGTAGAAGACCACGCCCCAGTCGCCGAGTCGATCAAAGCGATGCTGGAGGCTCGCAAGTTCGCCGCAAACGTCGTGTCGGACGGTGAAACCGGGCTCGACCACCTCTTGCGCCGCTGCTACGATGCGGCGGTCGTCGACGTGGGATTGCCCGGAATGGACGGATTCACGCTGGCGCGCACGGCGCGGGCCGAAGGAGTGCAAACCCCCATCCTGATGCTCACCGCGCGCGACGCCGTCGAAGACCGCGTGGCCGGTCTCAACTGCGGCGCCGACGACTATCTCGTCAAACCGTTCGTCGAGGAAGAGCTCATCGCTCGCATCTCCGCGATTCTTCGGCGCGCCGAGCGGCCCGTGCTCGGCGTGGTGGAGGCCGGAGCGCTGCGCGTGGATCTCACCGCGCGTACGGTAACGTACGAAGGCAAGCCGCTCACCTTGGGAGCGACCGAGTTTCGATTGCTGGAGTTTCTGGCGCGCAATACCGGCATCGCACTTTCACGAGCACAAATCGTGGAGCGCATCTGGGATTACGACTTCGACGGCTCGAGCAACATCGTCGACGTGTACGTGAGTCAGCTCCGCCGAAAACTCAAAGGGCTGGGAGCGAGCGGCGTCATCGAAACCGTGTGGGGTATCGGATACCGCTTACGGGCGTGACCGCTCGCGCGACCGCCTTCTATCTCGGAATTTTCGTCTGCGTGCTCTTCGCGCTTAGCGCGGGAGCGTACGCGTTCATGGCCCGCGAGTACGCCTCGCTTCTCGCGCCCGCGCTTGGAACGCCGGAGGGCAACAGCGCGCTGGCAATCGCCATGCGGCGCGTTTTTCTCACCATCGTCGCCGTCGACGCGCCGCTCGTGGCGATCGTCGCCGTCGCGTCGTATCTTCTCGCGCGCGGTACGATCGCGCCGCTCGAAGCCGCGCGCGAGCGAGAGCGTCTCTTCGCCTCGGACGCAGCGCACGAGCTGCGCTCGCCGCTAACCGCAATCGCCGCGATCGCGCAAGTCGCGCGTACCGGAGCGCAGCCCGAGAGTCGCGCGGCGTTCGAAGCCATCACGCGCAGCGCGCTGGAGGCATCGGAGGTCGTCACCGGGTTGTTGACGCTCGCGCGCGATCCCGGGCGGCGCGCGCTGCATTGCGAGCCGGTCGATCTCGCGGCAGTCGTCGCAAGCACGTCGCGCGATACCGAGCCGGTTGCGCAAGCGCGCGGCATCCGGCTTCAGGTTTCACCCACGAGCGCGATCGTCGACGGCGACGAGCGGCGGTTGCGCGAGCTCGCCAGAAATCTTCTCGAAAACGCGATTCGTCACGCTCGCGGGACCGTCTCCATCACTTCCCGCCGGAATGGCCGGCTGTGTGAGATCGTCGTCGACGACGATGGCGACGGCGTCCCATCCTACGAGCGCGAGCGCATCTTCGAGCGCTTCTATCGGCACGCCACCGACGGCTCCGGCGCGGGCCTCGGTCTCGCAATCGTTCGCTGGATCGCGCGCGCGCACGAAGGAGTCGTAACGGTCGCGCAGGCGCCGAGCGGCGGCGCGCGATTCGTCGCGGCGATTCCTGCGCGAACGGAGTAATCGCACGGCCTTCGACCGCTAAGCGGATACCGTCGCCCGAGCGCGTAAACCTCGCTGCCATGCCGTTTCAGTCGCTCGGCGCCTTCGTCGACGCGTTGCGTAAAGCGGGCGAGTTACACGTAGTTACGACGAGCGTGGATCCGCGGCTCGAAGTCAGCGAGATCGCGGATCGCGTCGTAAAGGCCGGCGGACCGGCCCTGCTTTTTTCGAACGTGAAGGGTTCGAGCTTCCCCGTACTCGTCAATCAGTTCGGAACGCAGCGCCGAATGGCGATGGCGCTCGACGCGACGAATCTCGAAGCGGTCGGACGCCGCGTGCGCGAGCTCATCGCGCTGGCGCCGCCGACCGGATCGATCGTCGAGAAATTCTTCGGCGCGCTCCGCCTCGCGCCGCTCGCCAACGCGATACCGAAGATCGTGCGCAGCGGCAGCGCTCAGGACGTCGTGATGGCGGAGCCCGACGTCTGCAAGCTGCCGGTGCTTACGACGTGGCCGCTCGATGCCGGGCCGTTCATAACGCTGCCGCTGGTCATTACCAAAGATCCGAGCAGCGGCCGAAACAACGTCGGAATGTATCGGATGCAGGTCTTTAACGGTAGCGAAACGGCGATGCATTGGCAGCGTCACAAACACGGTCGCGCGCACGCCGACGCCTGGGGCGCACGAGTTCCGGTCGCGGTCGCCATCGGCACCGACCCGGCTCTGACCTATGCCGCCACAGCGCCGCTGCCGCCGATCATCGACGAATTCGCCTTCGCCGGCTTGCTGCGCGGCAAGCCGGTGGAACTCGTCGCGGCGAAGAGCGTCGATCTGATGGTGCCCGCCGACGCCGAGTTCGTTCTCGAAGGCTACGTCGACAACGAGGATCTTCGGCTCGAGGGGCCGTTCGGCGATCACACGGGCGTCTACAGTCTCGCGGATCGCTATCCGACGTTTCAAGATCGAGTGCATAACGCACCGTCGCAGCCCGATCTATGCGGCGACCGTCGTCGGCAAACCGCCGATGGAAGACGCGTGGCTCGGAAAGGCGACGGAACGCATCTTCTTACCGCTTCTCCAGGCGATGCTGCCCGAAGTCGTCGACATGAATCTTCCGGTCGAGGGCGGCTTCCACAACCTCGCGATCGTCTCGATTCGCAAGTCCTATCCGGGTCAAGCCAAGAAAGTCATGAACGCGCTGTGGGGCCTCGGACACATGATGATGCTGACTCGCGTGCTGATCGTCGTGGATGCCGACGTCGACGTACAGGACTCCGCGCGAAGTCGCGTGGTTCGTCCTCAACAACCTCGCTCCGGAACGCGACGTCGTAACCATGCCGGGGCCGGTCGACGATCTCGATCACGGGTCCTACAGCATCGCTTACGGCATGAAGATCGGCATCGACGCGACGCGCAAGGACGCCTCGGAGGGGTACACGCGGGATTGGCCGCCGGAGATGATCATGGACGGGGCGACGCGCAAGCTCGTCAGCGAGCGCTGGCGCGAGATACGGGCTAGACAGAATCGAACGCGCGCTGACCGCTGACGATTGGTCGGGACAAGGCCCCGCGGCGTACGACCGGCTCATCGCGGCGACGACGGACGACGCGTGAAGCAGATCGCGGTCTTTCTGCGCGAGATTCGGATCGAGCACACGCTCTTCGCGCTGCCCTTCGCGTACGTCGGAGCGATCCTGGCCGCGCGCGGAATACCGTCGGCGGCCGCGCTCGGATGGATCACGCTCGCCGTCCTCGGGGCGCGCACGGCGGCGATGGCCGCAAACCGATTCCTCGACCGCGAGATCGACGCCCGCAACCCGCGTACCGCGCGCCGCGCGCTCGCGAGCGGAAAGCTCCCGCCGGCAGTCATGCTGTGGGCCACCGCGGCGGGACTCGCGCTGCTCGTCTGGGCGGCGCTGCGCCTGAACCCGCTGTGCGTCAAATTGGTGCCGATCGCGATCGTTCTGTTGCTCACGTATCCGCTCTGCAAACGTTTCACCTGGATGGGTCACTTCGTGCTGGGTGCCGTCGACGGGCTCGCCCCACTCGGGGCGTACATCGGCATCGCGGGACGGATCACTCTCCCCGCCGTGCTGCTCTTTGCGGCGGTGACGATCTGGGTCGCGGGCTTCGACATCATCTACGCGCTGATGGATCTCGGCGTCGACCGGCAGCAAGGCATTCGCTCGCTGCCGGTGCGCTTCGGTGAAGCGAGCGGGCGCAGCTTGCCCATCGTGCTTCACATCGGGATGCTCGTGCTCTTGGCGGGGGCGGGAATTCTCGCCGAAGCGGGGCGCGGCTATTATCTCGGCGTCGTCTCAGTCGCGGGGCTTATCCTGTACGAGGAATATCTCTTCCGAAGCGGGGCCAATCTTTTCGTCATCAACGAACGGGTCTTCATCTCGAACATGACGTTTTCGGTCTTCTTCTTGCTCACGACGGTCGGAGGATACGTATGAGGCGCGGCCGTTTCATCGCCGCCGCGGCGGCGGCCGCCGCGGGGGGAGTCGCGAGCCGAGCCGGTGCGCAGATCATTCCCGGTCAGCCGATTCAGGCGCCGCAGCAGTTCCTGCAACAACTGACGATCGCGGTGAACGTCACGCTTTCGGGCGACCTAAAGAAGTACGGTCAAGAGATCGTCAAAGGGGTCCAAGCCGCCGTCGACGAGCAGAATCGATTCAACGCGCCGATCTCGCACGTGTGGGGCACACGCCCCCTCGACGATCGTAACGACCCCGGGCTCGCCGCCTCGAATGCCAACGTCGCGGCCGCGGATTCGACGGTCGTCGGCGTGATCGGTAATCTCACGTCCGCGATGACGCTCGTCGCGCTTCCGCGCTACGCCAACATGGGGTTCGCGATAATCGTCCCGACCGTGACCGCGGATGCGGTGACGCAGCGCGGCTTTCACAACGTGTACCGGTTGCCGGCGAAGGACAGCACATCCGGACGCCTCTTCGCGAACACCGCCCTCGAAGGTAAGCGCGGTGTCGTAACGATCGCCGTTGCCTTCGACGGCGACTACGGCTACGAGGTCGCGCAGGGCTTCGTCACTCAGGCGAAGGCGAATCATAACCCTTCGGATCTGCTGCTCTTCCCGCTCAACAAGACCGATCCGGCCGCCGCCGCGCGCATGGTGCTGGATCGTTCGCCGGGTTACGTCTTTCTTGCCGGAAAGACCGCGCTGCTCGGTCCCATTGCTGAGGCGCTGCGCCTAGCCGGGTACTCGGGTGAGTTCGGCGCCGCCGACGGATTCTTCAACTCCGAGACGATCTCGAACTATTCGACGATTTTGGCGGGCGCGTACGTCGCCGCCTCGATGCCGCCACTCGACAAAATTCCAAGCGCCGTGCAGTTATTGACGGACTTTGAGCGCGAGGTCAGCCAGGTCACCGCCTTCTCGGCGTACGGCTACGCCGCGGCCCAGCTGCTGATCTCCGCCGCTCAACGCGGGAACGCGACGACGCGCATGACGCTGCTTCGGTCGCTGCAAGCCGGCGGAACGTTTACCACGCTCGTCGGACAGTTCGGCTTCAACATCAGCGGCGATCCGCTCATCCCGAACATCTACCTGTATACCGTGGGCAAAGACGGCTTCAAGTATGCGCGCCCGGCAGTCAGAACCGGCTTTATCTTGTAGATTTACCGGACGTACTCGTCTCGGGCATTACACGAAGGCGGTGCGGCGGCTGAACTTTCTCTTGCGGATGATCCTCGCTCTCTTCGAGCGCCAAGACGAAGCGCAACCGCCACGAGCCCAGCGATAGGGTAACGTTCGTTCCAATGATTTCCACGATTACGCCTCCACCCGCTGCCATTTGAATATGGCGAGCGCACTATATGCGACGAAGAAGAGGATTTGCATCGAAAGCCTCAATGTGAAATTGGAGTCCGAGTAGGTAAGCAGACCGTGCTCGTTCGGCTGGGCGAAGGAGACATATGTCAACGGATCCACGCGAGAAATCACCCATGCCACGTCATGGACGAAGAGCGCGACGACACTGTTCGTCGGGATGATCGTTAACACCCCAACGAAAGCCGCAATCGGAAGCGTAAAAACGAGCACCCAGATATAGGACCGATGGAGCCACGTCGTACCGGCGCAAAGCATCGCGTACCATGCTAACGGAAAGGCCAATCCCATCACGATGGCGCGCGAGTTGAGCCCGCTGAAGTCCAGACGCGCCGACTCAAAGAGTAGCTGGCAGAGATAGAAGGCGAGCACCGTGAGGAACGAGGCCGCCACGATGCCGGCCACGTCGGCTCCGATGGCCCCGAGGGCATAGCGCAGACGAGTTATCGGTTTCGTCAGGGTAATCTCCAAGTGTCCGTCGATCTCACGCGCGAGCGGGGCCGCCAGAATCGTTGCGACGATGATCGCTACGATATCGGCGAGCAACATATAGTACACCATCGGAACCGCGCCGTTCGTGTCGATGACGGTCGTCGTCATATTACCGCTGTGGTTTTCGAATACTTGGATGCTGCCGACGTTGACTTGCTTATCCTCGTGGTGCGCGCGGCTGGACGGCTCGGTGATAACGATGTGCTTTCCGGCGTATCCATGGTCGTCGATCACGGCGTGCGTGGATTGGGCCAGATCGTCGATAATTGTGCGCTGGGTCCCATCGGGCAGCGTCGCATGCGTGACTTTTACGCCGGGATGCATCATCGCCTGATGGACCCACACGTCGGGCGACATGTAGCGCGAGACTGAAACGCGCAGTATGATCCCCAGCCCAACGAAAATCGCCAAGACGATGACAACGATCCGTAGGAAGTTTCGGACGCGCAGCCATTCAACGTAGTTCATGTAGAGCTTTCCTTTGCGACGACGTCTGCCGTCGCCGTTGCGGGTGATACGGCGTATAAGAAAATGTCTTCGAGGTTGAGATCGAGCACGCGCACGCCGGCGGCTCCGGCGCCCGAGAGGCGCGCTGCAATCTCCTCAGCACCGCCCGTGACGAGCAGGCGAACGATCCGCTCGGTACGCTCCGCGCGGGCAACGCGCGCGTCGTTAGCGATTCCATCGAGCGTGAATCCGACGTCGGGGAAAATTCCTTCGACGATCTTGCGATCGCCTTTGAGATCGTCCACCAGCCCTTCCAGAATAAGCTTCCCGCGGTCCATCACGGCAATCCGCTCTGCCGCGCGCTCGACTTGACCAATTTGATGGGATGAAAAGAGGACGGTGTTTCCCTTTGCCGCCTCATTGATCATCAGGCTGAGAACGTGGCGCTGGTTCACCGGATCGAGTCCGCCCGTCGGCTCGTCGAGAATCATGATCTTCACGTTTCGCGCAAAGGCAAGCGCGACCATGACGGCCGTCTTCATCCCTTTTGAAAGGTCTCGCACGCGTTTGCGCGGATCTACGTTGAACTGCGCCAGCAGCTCGCGCGCGCGGACCGGGTCGAATGAGGTAAAGGCGCGTCGCGTCATCTCGACGTGTTCGCTGACGGTCATCCACTCGTACAGGACGCTACGCTCGGGAACGTACGCGATGCTCTCGAACGTTTCGGGTACTAGCGGTTTACCGTAGAAAAGAATGCTGCCGCCGCTCGGCCGCGCCAAGTTCAGCATGCACTTGAACGTAGTCGTCTTTCCCGCGCCATTAGGTCCTAACAAGCCGAAGACCGTTCCCTCGGGTATCTCCAGCGAAAACCCGTCGACCGCGGGGAAGCCGCCGTACGCCTTACGCAAATTCGAAATCGTGATAATGCTCATGCTTCCTCCGTCGTCGGGAACCAGCGCTCAACGGCCGCTTCGAAGAGCCTTCGCAGCTCGTCGCGTGTCAAACCCACCGATTTCGCCTCCCGCAGCGCGACGTCGAGCGCATCGCGCCCGATCTCCGCGGCCACCTTGGGCGCTTGGGTAACGCCGTCGGCGCGGACGAACGAGCCTCTCCCGGGGGAGGTTTCGATCACTTGCTCGCGCTCCAAATCTCGGTAGGCGCGCGCGACGGTGTTGGGATTGACGGTCAGGTCTATCGCCAGCTGCTTTACCGTGGGGAGCTGCTCCCCGGCCTGCAAGACCCCGAGCGCTACGGATCGCTTTACTTGCTCGATGATCTGGAGGTAGATCGGTACGCCGCTGCGCGGATCGACCGTGAGAACGGCCGGCATCGCGGTAGCCTTAAAACCTCGGTCCCCAGCCCGGGAAGAGCCCAGCCGGACGGCGGTCGGGTAGCCGAACCGGAGTGCGGGTTTCGCGAACCACCTCGGAGTCGGAGGAGAACGTCGTGTGAATCATTTTCGGGTCCTTTCAGAGTCCAGTACTATCAAGCTGTCGTACTAGTACACTAGTACAATAGCTCGATAGTATGACCCTGTCAAGGCCCGGAGCCGAAATTTTTGCTCTTAGGCGGGCTTCTGTAGAACCGCGACCCCGACCGAGCGGCGCAGCTCGGTGAAGCGCGGGTCGTTGGCGATGATGGTGCCTTGGTAGCCGCCGTACGAGCGCCGCAGCCAGGTCAACGCCGTGCTGCGCTCGCCGACGGCCGCAAACGCGGCCGCCAGATCCTCGGGCATCACGTCGTCGGGATGGGCCTGGGCCACCGCGATCGCCGCGCGCGCCTGAGCCAGCTGGTTCGAGCGCGCATAGAGCGGCGCTAGGAGCGCGGCCGCCTGGGCGCGGCAGTGCGGGCAGGCTTGCGCCAGACGATTGAAGGCCTGCTGGGCGCGCGCCTGTTGACCGAGCGCCTCGTACGCTAGCCCGAGCGTCTCGTATGCGTCGCTGCGTTCGGGCGAGAGATCGAGCGTCTCGTGCGCGTAGGCGATGGCATCGCCATATCGCCGCTCGAGGTACGCCGTCGTGCCCAGCCAGGCCGTCGTGGCGACCGAGAGCGGATCGAGCTGCGCAGACTTATCGAGCTCGGCGTAGGCATCGGCGACCCGTCCTTTTTGCAGCAGCGCGATGCCGTACCACTCGTGCGCGGGTCCGCTAGCCGGATCTAGCGCGATGGCGCGACGAAGATCCTTGAACGCGGCTGCCAGCTGCGGTGGGTTCCCTCCCATCTTCTCGGTCTGGAGCATCCCCAGCACCGCATACGCTTCGCCGCAATCGGGATTCAGCACGAGCGCCTTACGCGCGTAGGCGCGCGCACGCGCGACGTAGACCTTCGCCGAAGCCGCGCCGTACCCGTAGTCGGCGATCATCGCGTTGGCTGACGCAAGCGCCGCGTAACCTTTTGCGTTGCGCGGATCACTGTCGACGACTCGCGAGAAATACTCGACGCTCTTCGCGATGCCGCCGCGCGTCCGCAAATTCCAATAGTAGCGCCCGATCTCGTACATCCGCGTGCCTTCGGCGGAGAGAGTCGAGTGCGCGGCGACGCCGCGAGATGCCGCGATGGTCAAGATCAATGCGGCCGCGAGCGCAAGGCAGAAGGCCGCGATCATCGCGTATCCGCCATAGTGCGGGCGCCGTCGCACTGCCGGCGCGTGGACCGGCTGCGGACGCGGAACGTCTTCGCGGCAGAGTACCGCCGCGGTAAAGCGGTAGCCGCGTCGCGGGATCGTCTCGATCGCTTCCGCGCTCCAACGCGCGCGCAGCGTCTTTCGCAGCACGTAGATGTTCTGCGCGAGATTCGCTTCGTCGACGTAACCCTCGGGCCAGATGCGTTCGAGGAGCGCGCTCTTGGCAAAAACCTCGCCGGGATGTTCGACCAGCACCAAGAGCGTCTCGACTACCTTCGGACCAATCGGAATCGGTTCGCCCCGATCGAGCAAGAGTAGACGCTCGGCGTCGAGCTGAAAAGGACCGAATTGGTAGAGGCTCATGCTGGCGCTCCTCGCGAGAACGTTGATGCCTATCTGAGGACTATATACGCTTCAGATCGACGAATGTTTTCGCCTCGGCCCCACTCGCTTGCTTAGATTCGATCTGGCCGCTCGGGAACGAAGACCCGCAGCGCCTGACGCAGGACCTCGAATCGCGCCGGAGTCGTCCCGGCGGGCTCGCCGTCGGCGGTAATCCGCTGCGGCCGGCGCGTCGCAACGTCGAAGGCGGCGGCGCGATAGCAACGCACAGCTCGCTCGCCTTGCCGCTTGCCGGCCGCAATCGCGCCGACGACCCGGATCGCCTCCAGAAAGCCCTTTATCTCCACCGAGTACAGGTCGAGCCAGCCGTCGTCGATGGCGGCGTCATCAACCGTAATGAAGCCGCCGAAGTGGTTGCTGTTGGCCACCGTGAGCTGAACGGTCTTGACGTCCTCGAACCTGCCGTCGTACCCAATCGCGGCGCGGAACGGACGCATGTGCCGGACCGCTCCAAACGCGCTCAGCGCGATCGCGAGCAGGCCGAGGCGCTGCTTGTCGCGCTCTTTCTGCAGCCGCGTAATGCGGCTGGATACTCCGATGCTGGCCTCATTGACGTAGTACGTGAGGTTTACTCGCGCCACGTCGATCACGCGGGTCATGCCGCCGGCGATCACGGCACACGCGCCCTCGACGTCGAGCGGAATCGCGAGCGTGCGCGCGAGATCGTTGAAGGTTCCGAGCGGCACGAGCCCCATCGGCACGCCCAATTCGAGCGCCGGTTCGATCCACCGCGCAAACGAGCCGTCGCCGCCGGCGACGACGATGGCATCGATCTCGGCAAGTCTGCGCGCATCCTCGACCAGCTCCAAACCGCGGCGCGTCAGCTCGAAGCGCACGCTCTCTCCGAGCTCCCGCCCGCGTCGCGCGTGCGGATTGATCGCGAGGAACGCCCTCATCGCCGCAGGAGGAGACGAATGCATGCGATCCCCGACCGAACCGCTAGCAGCGCGAGAAGAAGCGTGCCGACGATCATCGCCCCGTAGCCGACGTAAATTCCGGCCTGCGTCATGGGGTCGACCTCTCCCACGGCTTTAGCCGATTCGCTCAAGTCAACGTAGACGCCGTGGAAAATCCACCATACGATCGCGGCGCCCGGCGCGGTGATCGCAAAGATGACGAGTTGGCGATTCAGCTCCTCGCGCGCATTCATAAGTCGTAGACCACGTAGCAGTTCGCCGCGCGCGGTCGAAGAAACCCCTCCCTATGGCGTCGCCCATGACTCGCGTTCGACCGCACAACCCAGAGCCCGAGTCGCCTTACGAAGTGCTCGCCCTATTCACCGGCGCGATGGCCGGTTCGTCGTTGTGGATCATGTCGACTGGTGCGCTGATGCCCTTCTTCAGCGCGGCCTTTCGAGTCGGACAGGCGCAGCTCGGGCTAATCCTCTCGATTCAGCTGATCGGATCGGTCGCGATGACGTCCCTCGCGGGAATCCTGACCGATCGTTTCGGCGACAGAGCCGTCGTGTTTTGGAGCGGCGTCGTCATGAGCTCGGGGTTGATCGCGGCGTCGCTGGTCGCGAATTTCACTTGGCTAATTTGTACGCTGATGATCTACGGTATCGGCTACGCGGCGGTGACGCCCGCGGGCAGTCACGCGATAATCTTCTTTTTCAAACGGGCCGAGCGCGGCTTCGCGATGGGGGTACGGCAGTGCGGCGTGCCGATTGCGGGCGTCGTGGGATCGCTGCTTTTACCCGCGGTTGCGGCACATTTTCAGTACCGCGGCGCGCTCGCGGTCGCCGGGCTCGTTACGCTGCTCGCGTGCTCGATCGCGTCCGCACTCTATCGCGAACCGCAAGAGCTTCGCGGTCAACGCGTCTCGATGCGCGCAATGCTCGTCGACATGCTGGCCATCGCCCGCGAGCCTCGTCTCATCTTCCTGACGCTGACGTCGATGATCCTGATCTGCGCGCAGTTTGCGCTGATGGGCTTCTTGACGCTGACGCTGGTTCGCCACGCCGCGTATCCGCTCGCGTTCTGCGTCGGGCTTTTTACGCTCGCGCAACTGGGCGCCGTCGCCGGCAGGCTTTCGTGGGGATGGCTCAGCGATCGCCTCTTCGGAGGGAGCCGCACGTTACCGCTCGCGCTCGTCTCGCTTCTCGTCGCGCTCGTCGCTTTCGCGGTCGCCTTCATCGGCGAGGGGACTCCGCTGTGGATCGCCGCGGTGATCGCGCTAGCGTTCGGATTCACGGCCGAGGGTTGGCTCGGCGTGAGCATCATCGGCTTTGCCGAGATCGGCGGCGCAGAACGCTCGGGCAGCGCGCTCGGCGTCGGATTGACGTGGACGCTCTTGGCGGCCTTTATCACGCCGACGGTTTTCGGCGCGCTGGTGCAGGCCCAAGGGTTCGCGGCCGCCTGGCGCTTTCTGGCGCTGTTCGAAATCGCTGGCGTGATACCGGCCCTGCTCGCGACTCGCTCGATCGGCCGCGCGCTCTCCGCGCAATCGTCAACGAGTTGAAAAATAAAATCTGCCCAGAAAGGGACTCGAACCCCCACGGTGTTGCCACCACTGGTACCTGAAACCAGCGCGTCTACCAATTCCGCCATCTGGGCGCGAAGCTCTCCACGGTTCGGGGCGGCAACCTACGAAACCCGCGAATCGCGCGACGGTTTGGAGGGACCGGTATGGTCCTCCCTCTGGTTACAATCGACAACGAGCCCGTAGTCGACCCGTATTCACAAGCGGTGACGACGGCGGCGGAACGCGTTAGCCCGGCAGTCGTCTGCATCGAGGCGCGCAGCGGCCGGCGCGGCGGCAACGGCAGCGGCTTCATCTTCACGCCGGATGGCTTCGTCGTCACCAACAGCCACGTGGTGCACGACGCGCAGCAGATCGGCGTCGCGCTGCTCGACGGGCGCGAATTGCAGGCAACTCTCGTGGGGGACGACCCGCATTCCGATCTCGCGATCCTGCGCGTCAACGCGCCCGACCTCGAGTACGCCTCGCTGGGCCACTCGAGCGGACTGCGTCCCGGCCAGCTCGTCGTCGCGGTCGGCAATCCCTACGGCTTAGCGTACACCGTGACCGCCGGGGTCATCAGCGCGCTCGGCCGATCGCTGCGTTCGCAATCGGGTCGCCTGATGGACAACATTATCCAGACCGATGCGGCGCTCAACCCGGGCAACTCCGGCGGTCCGCTCGTTACCGCGGATGGGAACGTCATCGGCGTCAACACCGCGGTGCTCCCCGGCCAGGGCCTGTGCTTTGCGATCGCCATCGATACGGCCAAGCACATTGCCGGACTGCTGATGCGCGACGGCAAGGTCCGGCGCGGCTACCTCGGCATCGCCGGTCAGGATATCGTGCTCCCTCCTTCGGCGGCCCGCCGTCTCGAGCTCGAGGACGCGCGCGCGATCATGGTCGTTTCGGTGGAGCCGGGCAGTCCTGCCGATACGGCCAAGCTGAAAGGTGGCGACGTCCTGCTCGCATTCGAGGGCGAGCGCATCAACAGTGTGGACGCCCTGCACAAGATCCTGACCAGCATCGATCTGACGCGGTCCTACAAGATCGACGTCGTGCGCAAGAGCGAGCGATTCTCGCGGATCGTGCTGCCGGTAGAGTCACGCTCCTAAGACGTCGAAGGTTCGGTTAGGTCATGATTCGCAAGCTTTTGCCGATTCTCGGCATCACGTTCATCGACATCGTCGGATTCAGCATGCTGATTCCGATGCTGCCGTATTTTGTGACGCATTTCGGCGCCTCGGCCTACGTCGTCGGGTTCTTGTTCGCGACGTTCTCGTTATGCCAACTTGCGTCCGCACCGATCTGGGGCTACGTCTCGGATCGCATCGGGCGCAAGACGGTCCTCATCATCAGCCAGATCGGCGCAACGATCGGGTGGGCGCTCCTCGGCGTGGCGCCGAACGTCGCGGCGGCGCTCGGGATGGCACCGATCGTGGTCGTCTTCATCGCGCGCATCCTCGAAGGAGTCTCAGGCGGAAACATCAGCGTCACCCAGGCCTACGTCGCCGATCTCGTCGAGCCACGAGCGCGCTCGCGCGCGTTTGGCCTGATTAGCGCGATGTTCGCTGCCGGCATGGTCTTCGGTCCGGCGGGCGGCGGACTTCTCTACGCGCGCTTCGGATTCGCGGCGCCGTTCCTCGTCGCCGCCGCTCTGCAGTTCGTGACGTTGCTCCTCACCATCTTCATGCTGCCCGAGTCGCACGCGCGCGCGAAAGACGAGGCGCGCCTGAAACTGAACGCAATCCTGGCGAGCTTCGGCCAACCACGCCTGGCGAAACTTCTCTGGCAGAGGCTCGCGATCTCGTTGGCGCTGTACGGATGGTTCGGCGTCTTTGCGCTCTATCTGGCTCGTCAGCTCGGATTCACGCTTTCGAGCACCGGCTATCTCTTTTCGGTCTTCGCCGTCTTCAACGTCTTCATGAACGCGGTCGTCGTCGGCCGCGTCTCGGCGCGCCTCGGAGATCGGACTATGTCGAACGTCGGGCTCGCGTCGCTGGTCATCGGTTACGGGTTGGTGCCGTTCGTGCACGATCTACGGCTGCTTGCGGTTTCAATGCTGCTCTTTGCCTTCGGCTTGGCGCTGACGAACACGGGCATTACGGCTTTGATCAGCAACGCGGCTTCGGATCGCGAACAGGGAACCGTCTTGGGCACGAGCTCCTCGCTCGATTCACTTTCGGGCGTGCTGGCGCCGCCCGTCTCCACGGGCCTCTTGAGCGCGTACGGCCCGCGCTACGCGGGCATCGAGTCTTTCACGCTCGCCGCGATCGCATTTGGAATGGGCCTGCGCAGCGCGCGGGACGAGCGCAGCGCGGCGCGCGTTGCCGACGAAGCCGCCCTCAAGCTTGCCTGCGAAGCGCAGGCCGCCGAAATCGTTCGTGGCTAAGCAGAGGGCCTGATTTAGCGCATCTCGTGGTCTAGTTCGTTTAGGCTGCCGTCTTCTTGCGGCGGCGTGACGCTGCCGTTTTCTCGGCGCCCGCACCGCGGCGTTTCTTGCTCTCCTCGAGACTCTGCGCCAACACGTCCATGAGGTTGACGACCTTCGGCCGTGCCGGTGCCTTCTTCGGCGTCGGCAGCTCCTTGCCGGCGGCGCGTGCCTCGATCATCGTCAAGAGCTCGTCGTGATACCGGTTCGTGAACTTCTCCGGCTCGAACTCGTCGACGCTCATCGTGTCGATGAGCATGCGCGCCATCTCCATCTCTTTTTGCGGGAGCTGTTCGCTCCCGGGGATCTCGAGCGTATCGGAGGTCACGATCTCGCTCGCCCAATGCATGAGCTCAAGCACGAGGGCTCCGTCGATCGGCTTGACGGCCGCGATGTACTCTTTGGTCCGGATGACTACGCGTGCGATCGCAACGCGGTTGCTCGTCGCCAGCGCCTCGCGCAACAGCGCATATGCATGGCGCCCCTGTTTGGTCGGTTCTAGATAATACGGCTTGTCGAAGAACATCGGGCTGATCTTGTCGAGCTCGACGAACTCGAGAATGTCGACCGACTGCGTCGCCTCGGGATTGACCTTCGCGAAGTCGTCGTCGGTGAGCACGACGTACTCCCCCTTCTCGTACTCGTATCCTTTGACTATCTCGTCCCACGGCACCGGCTTACCGTCCACGCTGCAGATGCGCTCGTATTTGATGCGCCCTTCGTCTTTTGCGTGCAGCATATTAAACGAGAGATCGTCGGTTTTGACGGCCGTAAAGAGTTTGACCGGAATCGTAACGAGGCCGAAGTTTATCGCCCCAGACCAAATTGCGTGCGCCATAGTCCCGATATTCTACACGGAATGCCGCTATAATTCCAAGCCGTTTTGAGGAAGCTTTGATTTCGCTGAGCCACTCGATTTAATGCCGAGGAGGCTCCCGACCGCCGAGCGGAGCCATGGAGGGCGGGAGCGAGGCGGCGGGGCAGCAGGAGCGAGGCCTGGATGGCCGAGCGACGAGCGGCTCCGAGGCGTTAAATCGAGTGGCTCAGCGCAATCAAAGCCTACTAATCGGCCTCCGACCAGGTCTTGCGGGCCTTGGCTATTGCCGGTTCGAGGCGCTGCTTCTTCCAGTTGCGTCCGCTCCAGAGGTCGCCTTCGCGCTCGAGACGCTTGGGCGTCGCGCGCATCGTGTACTTCGCGAATTCATCGGCGGGCGCGGTCGAGGTGCGGCGACGCGCAAATGCCTCGACCTCGCTCCAGTGCAGCGGAGTGGAGACGGGTGCTCCGTCGCGGGCACGCACCGAGTATGGCGCGACGATCGTCTTGCCCTGACCGACCTGCACGTAATCGAGATAGACGGCAGACTGAGGACGCTTGGCGATCGCGCGTTGCAGCGTGGCGCCGTCGCCGAGTTCTGCCGCGGCGTGCCGCGCGATTAACTCGGCGAAGACTTTCGCGGTATCGTACGAGTAGCCCGATTGCAGCGGAACGACCAGATGAACGCCATAGCCGCCGGTCGTCTTGACCAGCGCCTTCAAACCGATCTGATCGAGCAGGTCGCGCAGCGCAAGCGCGACAGTCGCCAGCGTGCGGAGCGTACATCGTTCCCCGGGATCGAGATCGAATATGACAAAGTCCGGCTCGTCGAGCTCCGGAATGCGCGACGTCCAGATGTGCAACACGATCGTCGCCAAGTTCGCGAGATAGACGAGCGTCGGCGCGTCGTTGCAGACGACGAACGTCGTCTCGCCGCGCGAGCCGCCCGGCGTCGGGACGGTCACGCGATCGACCCAGTCCGGGAGACCGCGCGGAACGTGTTTTTCGAAGAAGGTCTCGCCCTCGATTCCGTTGGGATAGCGTTGCAGCGTCAGCGGCCGGCCTTGTAGGTGCGGCACGACGTAGGATGCCACGGTCTCATAGTACGCGATGAGGTCGCCCTTCGTGTAGCGATCGCGCGGCCACAGGACCTTATCGAGGTTCGACAGCGACAGCGTGCGCGACCCGACCCGCGTCGTAACGCGCTCTTGAGGCATTACGCGCGTACCGGAATTTCGGCGACGACTTCCTTCGCCGGCTTATCCTGGCGAAGCCCCAGATACGCCGGCTGGCGCAGGTATCCGTCGCGCGTCCATTCGGAGAAGCGCACTTCGGCGACGAGCTCCGGCGACGCCCAATGAACGCCGGAGCGAATGTTCACGTCGTTGACGAACGGCGAAGTCTTGCGCTCGAGTTTGCGCAGCCGTTCGTGAAGATCGCGCAGAAGCTTGGCGCTAAAGCCCGTCCCGACGGAGCCGACGAAATGCAAGGCCTTGTTCTGATAAACGCCGAGCAGCAGCGCGCCAAACCCCTTGCGGCTTCCCTTCGGCTCGGTCCAGCCGCCGACGACGAACTCCTGTTCGTGACCGGTTTTGATCTTCACCCAGTCGCGGCTCCGCCGCTCCTGATAGGTCGAGGTGCGCTTCTTGCCGATGATGCCTTCGAGTTTGCGTTTGCGCGCGGTCGCGAAGAGCGCCTTGCCGTGCTCGATGACGTGCTTTGAATAGAGGACGAGCGTGTCGTCGCGGATCAATCGCTCGAGCAGCGCCTTGCGCGCTTCGAGCGGCTCGGATCGCAGATCCTTCCCGTCGGCATAGAGAAGATCGAACGCGACGTAGGTCAAACCGCCCGGCTTCTTTTGCGACTCTTGCAGCCGCTGAAACTCGGAGCGCCCGTGTGCGTCCAAACTCACGATCTCGCCGTCGACCACGACCGGGATGCTCTTGAATGCCGTGGCGAGCTCGCGAAGATCCGGAAAGCGGTGCAGCATGTCGAGCCCGTTGCGAGAAACGAGCTCAAACCTATTCTCGTCGATGGTGCAGAGCGCGCGATATCCGTCCCATTTTATCTCGAAGAGCCATTCCGGATCGTCGAAAGGCTCGTCGACCAGCGTCGCGAGCATCAAGGATTTGGGACGCGGAAGCGGATCGCGTTTGACACTCGGCCGGCGCCGTTGGACTCCGGCGCTGCGCGCACTCGGCTTCGACTGCCAGGTCTTCGCGCGCGGATTCTCGGCGACGTCTTTCAGCGTCTTGCCGCTCTTGACCGACTCGGGATGATCCGCGGGATCGTACTTGGCGTCGGAGTACTCGTCGCGATCCTTGAGCAGCAGCCACGGCTCCCCGGACTCGCCCTCGCGGGCCTTGATCTTCACCAGCGTGAACTCGCCGCGCAGCTTCTTGCCATGCAGGATGAACTTGATCTTGCCGTTGGCAATCTCGGTGCCCGGATCGTCGCCTTCGGCGAGGGTGTACGTGCCGCGATCCCAGACGATGACGCTGCCGGCGCC
This sequence comes from Vulcanimicrobiota bacterium, assembly GCA_963759245.1. Taxonomy (GTDB): domain Bacteria; phylum Vulcanimicrobiota; class Vulcanimicrobiia; order Vulcanimicrobiales; family Vulcanimicrobiaceae; genus Cybelea. The sequence continues at coordinate 2,680,546 of CAVWYN010000003.1, forward strand.
ATATTGCCCGGCGGGTATATTTCCCTCGAAATCGCGGTAATCGAGGGGATGATCTTCCACGTGCATTGCAAGGCGGCGGTCGCCTGGAACGAGCGTCGGTCCCTTCGGAACGGCCCAGGATGCTAGAACGCCGTCGGCCTCCAGGCGAAAATCGTAATGAAGCCGCGTCGCGCGGTGCATCTGCACGACGAAGCGCATCCGCGCGCGTTGCGAACGCGAGGCCTTTTCCTTACGGCCGCTCGGCTCCGGTGTTTGCCCGAAATCCCGCTTCTCGTGGTACCGCTCGAGGGATCCGGGCCGCGTCGACGCGTTTTTGGACGCCACGTCGTTGGCTTTCGACGCTTCGACGCGCTACTCTTAGAAACGCGATGGTATGGAGTCTCGTCGGATTGACGCTCGCGCTCGCTGTGGCCGCAACGGCGTGGCGGCGCGGCCGTGTGGCCGGCGGATTCTACGATCGCGACGTCTACGGCATGAATGCGGTCGCGCACCGCCGTTATGCGATCGTCAGCGTGAGCTTCGCGGCGTACTTTGCGGCTGCGTACGGACTGCGGCTGGAATCCGCGGGGGTCATCGGACTCGCGCTCTACGCGCTGATCGCGATCTTATACGCCACATCGTTTTTGCAGGGGGCACACGATCCAGATGAATGAGTTCCGTTTCTCCCCGCGTCCGAACCGGGCCCACGAGATCGCCTGGATGCCGTGGGGCGACGACGCGTTTGCCCGCGCCGCGGCCGAAGGGAAGCCCATCCTTCTCTCGATCTCCGCGGTGTGGTGCCACTGGTGCCACGTCATGGACGAAACGTCGTATTCGGACGCGGGCGTGATCGAAACGATCAACCGGCGCTTCGTGCCAGTGCGCGTCGACAACGATCGTCGCCCGGACGTCAACGCGCGTTATAACATGGGCGGCTGGCCGACGACCGCGTTCCTGGCGCCGGATGGAACGACGCTGACGGGCGCAACCTATCTTCCCCCGCAACAGATGCGCGGGGTGCTCGAGGAGATATCCCGCTTTTACGCCGAGCGGAAGGACGAAATTGCGCAACGCGCGGAGGAACTGCAAACGCGCCGCGTCTCACCCGCGTCCGCCTCGGACGAGGACCTCGACGACGCCCCGATCGCCGCGCTTATCGAGCAGCTCACGCGTTCGTACGACCACGAATACGGCGGGTTTGGAGACGAGCCCAAGTTCCCGCAACCGGAGGCGCTCGAGTTTCTGTTGACCGAGTATCGGCTTCGTAGCGATCCGCAGCTGCACGAGATGGTGGCGCGCACGATGCTCGCGATGGCGCGCGGCGGCATGTACGATCGCGTCGAGGGCGGATTCTTCCGCTACTCGACGACGCGCGACTGGAGCGTTCCCCACTTCGAAAAGATGTCAGAAGATCACGCGGGACTGTTGCGAGTCCTCGCGGGGCTCGCGCTCTTCGCGCCGGCCGCAGAATTTCGCGAGACGCTCGTCTCCGCAGTTAACTACGTTCGCACGGTCCTCTACGATCCGCAGACGGGATTTTTCGCCGGCAGTCAAGACGCGGACGAGGAATACTACGAGCTGCCGCTCGACGAGCGACGCGAGCGCCGCGCACCGTTCATCGACCGCACGTCGTACACCAACTGGACGTGCGGACTCGCCGGAGCGCTCTGCCTCGCGGCTCGTGCGCTCGACGACGATGCTTTGCTCGCACTCGCACTGCGGACGCTCGACGGCGTTCACGAGCGTCTGCTCGGACCCGACGGCCTGGTCTATCACGTCCTGCAGCCGGGTGGATCGCCGGAGGTGACCGGCCTGTTCACCGATCAGGTCGCGTACGCGCGCGCGTTGCTCGATGCGCACGAGATTTCCGGGCAAGAGAGATTCCTCGAGCGCGCGCAAACGCTCGCCGACGCCGTCATCTTGCGCTTCGGGGCCGAAGGCGGCGGATTCTACGACCGCCTTCCAGACGAGGCACTCGGCCGGCTCGCGCTTACCGATCGACCCATCATCGACAACGGCTCGTTCGCGGAGGCGCTGCTGCGCCTCACGGCTCTCACGAACGTCGCGGCGTACCGCGAGCGAGCCTCTGACGTGCTGCGGCTCTATCATCGCAGTTCGCAGGGGGCGGGACCGTTCGCAGCAACCTACGCGCGCGCGCTGCAGCGATACCTCTCGCCGGAGCTTACCGTTCGCATCGTCGGCGATCCGGCGGCAACCGACGATTTTCGAGAGGCTGCGCTACGTCTCCCGAGCCCGTTTGCCGCGGTGCGCACGCTGTCTGCACGAAAGGCCGCCGAGTTTGCGTTGCCGGCCGCCTCGCGCGCGGCGTATCTCTGCACGAACGGAACCTGCGGCGCGCCCGTGCACGACCCGGGCGAGCTGCGCGCCGCCTACGACGCGCTCGCCGTGTAAGTCCGCGCCCTCCATCGGTCTGCGTTTACGCCGAAGACGAGGAGCCACAACGTCAGCGATATCTCTCCGATGCCGTCGACCGCTAACAGGTACGGATTCAAGACGTCTCCGACGGCCGGTGCCAGAAACTGGCTGAAACTATTTGCGACGAACGCAAGACCTGCGAGGCCGACGAGAACGCCAAGAGCTCGAGGCAAGAACCCGGACTTGAAGATGAGATAACCGAGCGTGACTTCGTAGAATCCGAAGAACACGAGGCAGATCAGATAACCCTGCGCGTGCAATTTCAGAGCGAGCAATGCCATCGCTTGCAGTTGCGCTGTTGAAAAAGCCGAGAGATAAGTTGCGCCGTGCAAGATGAACAACGGCGCTAGGTGTCCGAGTCCGGCCAAACCCCCGATGGCGATGCCTACCAAGCTGAAGAACGCCGCAAGCAAGGAAAGGCTCCTGCTCACCGGCTTGAGCAGCTCGTATAAGAGAAGCGTTACGACGATATACGCCGCACCCGCGGCGACGTCGGCCGCGAACCCCGCGCGATACAAGGCTTCTGAGGCAAGGATGTTGTGTGCCGTCGCGGCGGCATCGCCCGAGACGATGAGATTTCCCCGAACGCCGATCTCTGCAAAGCCGCCCGTCAACGCGGTGATCAGGTAAAAGAGGCCGGCGAGCCTCGCCGTGCGCAGCGGCGAGGCCGCCGTCACGGCAACCGTTTGGTCCGTCATGTCGGGTATACGAGCGGCGAGGGCGCGTGTTTCGTTCAGGTGCGCACGAACGTCAGCCAGTACCAGCAGCCCCACAGCCCGGCCGCGCACGAGTAGGCGATGAGAGCGCGCGCCCACACGGCGATGCGTTCGCGAGCTGCCAGCAGCATCAGCGCCACCAGAAAGGGCTCGAAATCCAGCGCGTGCCGCATTCCGAATTGAGCGTAGCCGTTGACGTAATACAGGAAGTTGGGAATCGCCGTCAGCAGCGCCGCAACCCAGAGCGCGATCACCCAGGCCGGCGGCTTGCGCGCGAAGAGCGCGAGGACGAGCGCCGGCGACGTCCACGTGAGCGCGACGCCGGAAAACTCCGGACGCAGTCCGGGGAAGTCCGGCAGCTGCGTCGGAGCCTGAACGAAGAACGACCAGAGCTGATTGCGCAAGTACTCGAGACGAAACGGCGAGCCGGTCGGCATGCCGGCTTGATCCCGGTGATACCACGTCGTATAGCCGATGTCGGTCCACGTTCCCCAGCGCGCCAGGTTGTAGAGCGCCCAGAGGCCGCCGGCCGCGACCAGCACCGATGCGAAGCTGGCTATCCGGCGCGTCGTGCCGGGCACGTCTCGTGGAACGACGAGCAGATACGCGTAGACCGGGAGCGCTGCGACCATCGAAAAGCGCGATTCGAAGGCGAACGCCGCGAAGAGCGCGACGAGCCAGCCGCGCCGCTTTCCGGCGAGCTCGACCAGCGCGAGCATCGTGAAGCACACGGCGGACACGTGGGCGAGAAACCAAACGTCGCCGAGGACCGCGCACCACAGCAAATCCGTTCCGGCCAATAAAAAGGCGCAGATCCAAACGTTGCTGGAGCGCCGCACCCCGAAACGCTCGCCGAGCTCCCACGTCGCGCCGATCGCGACGGCGGTAAGGAAAACGCCGAGCAGCGTCTGATTCGTTTGCGCTCCGAAGACGGCGACCAAGGGCAGCAACAGCAGCGCCGGCAGCGGCGCTTCGATAACGTAGTACTGCCCGCCGTAACGCAAGGCGTCGATATAATCGCCGGGCCAGTCGATCCAGACATGCCCGTGCAGCAACGCTTGCGCCAGAAGAACGAAATTATTGTATGGCGTGGGATGGAGTCGCGAGATCAGCGCCGTTACGACGAACGCGACCAGGCCGGCTGCGTACGCGGGTTTGATCCGCCCCGTCACATCGATGGTGGCTTCGCGCGCGGAAGCGGTTCGGGGGGCTGAAAGGTCGAGGGCGGCAAGCTCTCCGGAAAGCGATAGTCGCTCCAAATAATCGTTTCGCGTGCCGGTTTGCCTTTGACGTGTGCTTGCGCCGACGCGATCACGGGCAGCCAATACTTCCCGAAGGAGCCAAACTCGATGTCGCCGCTGCCTAGCGCGTCGAGTCCGCTGCTGTGAAAGTGGACGACGCGGGGCAGAAATTTCACGCCGTCGATCGTCAACCGGTCGATCCACGCGCCCGCCGGCCGCGTCAACGGCGTCGCTTCGTAGACGTAATCCAGATGGTGACCGTCTTTGGTGGTTCCCAGGAAGAGTAACTGGTAGGCATCGGCGCGCGGAGCGAAGCGGCGGACCGCGTAACGATCTTCACGGTGCGAAAAGCGCACGATCTTACGCCGCAGCGTCATCCCGTCGACCGAAAGGATCTCGTCGCGCACGTCGGTGCCGGTGCGGTAGACGCGATGGTGCTGCTCGATGTTGCTCGGCCCGACTTGCGAGACGGTGTACGAATAGATCACCACTTTGGGCGCCGGGACCGCGGCGATTGCGAGCGCATATCGCTGCAGCACGTACTGCGAATCGAGCTCGACGCCGCCGGCGCCGAGTAAGCAGGTCAGCGCGAGAAGGGCCAACGCGATGCGCATCGTCAGGCTTTAGCTCGGCGAGAGCACGGCATCGCGGATCGCGCGCACGGCCGCCTGCGCGCCGCCGACGTCGGTGCCGCCGCCCTGCGCCTGAGCCGCTTGACCCCCGCCCTTCCCGGCTACCAGCGGAGCCGCCAGCTTCACGAGGTTGCCTGCGTGTATGCCCGCCTTCACGAGATCGTCGCTGGCGCTGACCAATAGGCTCACGCTTCCATCGTCGATTCCGGCCAAGGCTACGACGCCGCTGCGCAGACGGCTGCGAATCGCGTTGCTCAAATGTCGAAGAGCGTCGCCGTCGGCCTCTTGGACGACCGCACCGACGAAGGCGCGGTCGCCGCTGCGCTCGGCCTTGTCGACGTACGACTCGGCTTCCGCCGCGGCAAGCTTCGCGCGTAGTTGTCCGAGCGCAGTCTGGAGATCCTTGACGTCCCGCTGCATCCGCTCGATGCGATCGTTCAGTTCGTCGGGCGTCGTTGCGAGCGACGACGAGAGCGTTCCGATGAGCTCGCCCTGCTTCCCAACGTACTCTTCGGCGGCCTCCGAAACGCACGACTCGATGCGCCGGATGCCGCTGCCGATCGAAAACTCCGAGAGGATGACGAACATGCCGAGCTCGCCGGTCGAATGCGAGTGCGTTCCGCCGCAGAATTCGATCGACGGACCGGCTTGCACGACGCGGATCATCTCGCCGTACTTTTCGCCCGCCATCCAGATCGCGCCGGTCTTCTTGGCTTCCTCGAGCGGAAGCACGCGCGTCACCAGGTGCGAGTCGTCGCGAATCATCTCGTTGACGCGATGCGCGACGTCGCGCTTCTGCTCGGGCGTTAGCGCTCCGCCGGGCCAGCGAAAGTCGAATCGCATGCGATCGATACCGACCCACGAGCCGGCTTGATTGACGTCCTCGCCGAGCACGTCCTTGAGCGCGCGCTGCAGCAGATGCGCCGACGTGTGGTGACGGCGAATCTCGCGCCGCCATCGTTCCGACACGCTCGTCTTCACCGATTCGCCGACGGCAAACTCGCCCTCGAGCACGACGCCGTGGTGCGCGATCGCTTCGCCCATGTATTGCGTGTCGCGAACGTCGAACGACGAGCCTTCGCCAAGAATCTTTCCGCGGTCGCCGATCTGTCCGCCGCGCTCGGCATAGAACGACGTTCGGTTCAAAACGATCGTGCCTTCTTCGCCGGCGGCCAGCGATTCGACGGCGGCCCCGTCTTGCAGCAGCGCGACGACGACGCCTTCGGAGTCGAGTCCCTCGTCATAGCCGGTGAACTCCGAGCGCACCGCCGGCAAATCGGAGAGCGCGACTACCTCGCGCTTCGCCGCGGCGTCGCGACGCGCGCGCTCGCGCTGCTCGTCCATCAGCCGATCGAACGCGACCGTGTCGACGACGGCTCCGCGCTCGGCCGCGATCTCGCGCGTGAGCTCGAGCGGAAAGCCGTACGTATCGTGCAAGAGAAACGCTCTTCGCCGCCGATGAGGCGTTCGCGGCGCGCGATCGCTTCATCGATCACACGATCGAGCATGCTCATGCCGCGCTCGAGCGTGCGATCGAAGGTCTGCTCCTCGATCCGCAGGGCCGTCGCGATGCGGCTTGCGCTCTCGCGCAGCTCCGGATATCCGGACTCGAGCGAACGCACGACGGCACCGACCAGGTCGGCCAGGAATCCATCGGGATAGCCGAGCAGCCTGCCGTTGCGGATCGCGCGCCGGATCAAGAAGCGCAGCACGAAGCCGCGATCGGTGTTCGACGGATAGACGCCGTCGTTGATCAGGAACGTCGCCGCGCGCACGTGATCGGCGATGATGTTCTGCCGAGCGCGCTGCTCTTGCAGCGAAAGCGACGTGCGCCCGATCGGCGGCTGCGCGGCGACGAGATCGGTGAACAGATCGGTCTCGTACATCGAGGCGACGCCGTTACAGACCGCGAGCATCCGCTCGAAGCCCGCGCCGGTATCGATCGCCTTGCGCGGCAGATCCTCGAGCTGTCCGTCCGACGCCGCGGTTGTACTGCTGGAAGACGATGTTCCAGATCTCGACGTAGCGGTTGCCGAGGTTCGGCCCGGTGTCGCTAGGACCGCTCGCGTGCGCCGCTCCCGTATCGTAGAAGATCTCGGTGCACGGACCGCACGGACCGGTCGCGCCCATCGTCCAAAAATTCTCTTCGTCGAAGCGCGTGACGCGCCGCGGCGCGACGCCGACCTCGTCGATCCAAATTCGCTCTGCTTCGTCGTCGCCGGTGTGAACGGTCACGTACAAGCGCTCGCGGTCGAGACCGAGCACCTCGGTGACGAACTCCCACGCCCACGCGATCGCTTCGCGCTTGTAGTAGTCGCCGAAGCTGAAGTTGCCGAGCATCTCGAGGAACGTGCCGTGCCGCCCGGTCCGCCCGACGCTCTCGATATCGCTCTTCGCGCCGGCCACGCGCAGACAGCGCTGCACGGTGACGACGCGCGGCGCGGGCGCCGGCTGCTCGCCCAGAAAGACCGGGACGAACTGCTCCATCCCGGCGATCGTGAACAGCGTCGTCGACATCTCGTGCGGAACGAGGCTCGCCGGCGGAAGCAGCCTATGTTGCTTGCCGACGAAGAAATCGATCCACGCCTGCCGCAGTTCCTGACTCTTCATCGCACCTATTCTACGACGCTTGTCTCAATAAGCCCATGACGAATCACGTCGCAGTGTGTGCGAGGAGGTCAGACGTCCGATGTGACGCCTCGGAACCGCACGTCGCTCCGCCATCCAGGCTCCGCTCCGGCTGCGCGGCCGCCTCGCTCCCGCCCTCCATGGCTCCGCTCGGCGGTCCGCAGCTTCCTCGGCATCACGTCGGACGCCTGACCTCTTTGCGAGTACTCCTATTCAGCTAGGACTGCGCGGAGCTTATCCAGGGCCTTGGCTTGCAGGCGCGAGACGTGCATCTGCGAGACGTTGAGACGCTTGGCGATCTCCGTCTGCGAGACGGATTCGTAGAAGCGCAGGTAGATGATGACGCGCTCGCGCCCCGTGAGCACCTCGAAGGCGCGCTCGAGATTGGCGCGGTCTTCGAGGAGCTCGAGCCCGGCGTCGGAGACCCCGACGGTATCGGCGAGCGTCTGCGACTTCTTGTCGGTCTCGCCCGACACTTCGCTGTCGAGCGAGAGCAGGTTGTAGGCTTGACCGAGTTCCTGCGCCTCGAGGATCTCGTCTTCGGTGGCCTTCAAGTGTTCGGCAAGCTCGGCGACGGTCGGGCTGCGCCCGAGCTCGATCGCCAGCTTGTCGCTCGCGCGGTTGACGGCGAGATTGAGCTCCTGCAAGCGGCGCGGCACCTTGACGGCCCAGCCTTTGTCGCGAAAATAGCGCTTGATCTCGCCGACGATCGTCGGCGTCGCGTAGGTGGTGAATTCGACGCCGCGTTCGAGGTCGAAGCGATCGATCGCCTTGAGCAGCCCGACCGTTCCGACTTGCACGAGATCGTCGAGCGGCTCGCCGCGATTCGCGAACTGCACCGCGAGAAAGCGCACCAAATTGAGGTGCGCGACGACGAGCTCGTCGCGCAGACGCTCGTAGTCGGCGTTGCGCTTCTCCGGAGAATCCTCGTGGCGTTGGCGCGCGCCAATGAAGCGCACAAAGAGTGCGCGGGTCCGTTCGCGATCCGGTCGTGTGTCCCGTTCGTACATCTAACGGCCTACCTACTCGGGCCGGCCCGTTAACCTCTTCACCATCAGCAGATCGGTCCCGAGCTGCGCGTGCACGTCGTAGCTGACTTCATCCATCAGGGTGCGAATCAGAAAAATGCCGAGCCCCGCTATGCGAGCCTCGTCGAAATCCATTGCGCGGCTGTCGGAGGCGCTCGTTCCGTGACGTCCGCCGTCGTGTACCCGAACCCGCAGCGAATCCGAGAGGGCCTCGCAAGTGAGATCGATGAACTCGCCGTGATTTTCGTGTTGGATGACGGCGGTGCACGCCTCGGCAACGGCGAGCTTCACGTCTTCGATCTCTTCGATCGAGAAGTGCAGACGGTTCGCGACCGTGGCTGCTGCGAGGCGCGCGAGCGCGACCCATTCGGCCCGGGACGGGATGCGAAGTTCGACGAGCTCGGGAACGGCGCGCTCGACGGCAGGGTTCATACCAGCGCTTTCATCGCGGCATCCTCGTTGTCGAAGATTCCGAAGATCTTCACGAGTCCGGTGATGTCGAAGATCTTCTTGATCTGCGGATTCGTGCAGACCAAGTTTACCGATCCGCCGTGCTCGCGCACGCGTTTGAGGCCGCCGATCAACACGCCCAAACCGGTCGAGTCGATGTATCGGACCTTTTCTAGGTTGATCACCAGGTGGTAGACGCCGCGATCGATCAGTTCGCCGATCGCGTCTTTGACTTTCGGCGACGTGTAGACGTCGATTTCTCCGCTAAGGTCGACGACATAGCAATCACCCGGCGCTTCGCGCACGTTCACCTCGATATCCAACTTGCTACTCCTCGGCTTTCCGTTGAAGCTCGTCGCGAGTTTGTTCGGCGCTGGCCCTGCCTTCGGCGACTGCGGCGTCGATGTTCGCGCGCGCGCTCTCGACGACTTGGCGTCCGCGCTCGTAGAGCTCGGATACGCTCGACTGCCACTGCGACGTAACATCGTTGACCTTTCCTCTCAAATCGTCCGTCGCGTCCATTGCGAAGTTGCCGGCCTCGCGTGCCTTGCCGGCGAACTGATCGCGTGCGTCTTCTTGCGCGAGCAAAACTGCCGCGGCGCCACCGACGACGGCGCCGATAAGAAAACCGGCGAAGAATCCACCACCCCCGCCATTGTCCTTACCCATAATTAAAATACTCCCTGGATTTCCTAAACCTAGTCCCCGGACTTCCGTTCTTTTCCCGTAACCAACCGCCGTAAACCGGCGGTGACGCCGCCAAGCGTCGCCCCGACGTTGACGATAGCCGGGACGACGGCGCTCTTCGTCAGGTCCGCAGTCTCGAAAGGGTCCCGGCGGTATCCTCGAGCGACTTCGTCACCTCGTTCACGTGCGACAGCGCGCTTTGGACCGGGGTGCCGATGTTCTCGAGTTGCCGGTCGACCGCGTCGAGCGTAACCCGAAGCCGCGTGAGCGTCTTGGCGAGCGCGAGCATACCGACGAAGACGCCGACGCCCACGAGCAGGGCACCCACGCCGACCAAAACGTCGAGAACAATGCTACCGTACTCCGTACTGCTCACGCTTCTGCCTCCAGTTGCGCCGGTTCGTTTCCTCCAGTCTACCCATCCCCCTCGTCAGGCGGCGGGCGCCGGCGCGCGCAGCCGCGCGACCACGCCCGGGAGGACCGACAGGACGCCGTCGATCTCAACGGCAGTCGTCGCGCGGCCCAGCGAGAAGCGAATCGCTCCGGCCCGCCACCGCGGCTCGAGACCCAGCGCCGCGAGCACGTGGCTCGGCTCGAGCGCGCCCGACGTGCAGGCGCTGCCCGCCGAAACCGCGATCCCGGCGAGGTCGAGCCCGATCAGGAGCGCCTCGGATTCGGCCCCTGCGAAGCTGACGTTGAGGTTGTTGGCCAACCTTGGAGCGCCGGCTCCGTTGATTCGGACCTCGGGCACCGACGAACGGATCCCGGCTTCGAGGCGGTCGCGCAGCACCGCGATCTGCGGGCTCCTCCGCGGGCGTTCCGCCTCGGCCAGCTCGAGCGCCGGGCCATCCCCGCGATGCCGACGACGTTCTCCGTGCCGGGCCGCCGGCCGAACTCCTGGCCGCCTCCGTGGAAGATCGGCGCCAGCGCGACGCCGCGGCGCACGTATAGGCAACCTACGCCCTTCGGGCCGCCGAACTTATGGGCCGAGAGCGACAGCAGATCGACGCCGAGCTCTCCGACCGTCGAGCGGCAGCCAGCCGGGCGCCTGAACGGCATCGGTATGAAAGAGCACCCCGTAGGCGCGGGCGACGCGCGCCAGCTCGGCGATCGGCTGTACCGTCCCGATCTCGTTGTTCGCGTACATGACCGACGCGAGCACGGTCTCGGGTCGCAGCGCGGCCTCGAAATCCTCGACGGCGACGAGTCCGTCGCGGCTTACCGGCAAAAGCGTAGTCTCGTAGCCATCGGCGCGCAACTGCTCCAGCGCTGCGAATACCGCGTGATGCTCGATCGCCGATGCCACGATGTGAGCTGGCCGCGCTCGCACGCCGAACGGCCCCAAGAAGCGCCTGGTTGTCTGCCTCGGTGCCGCTTGCGGTAAAAGTGATTTCGTTACGCGTCGCTCCGAGCAATCGCTGCGATGCGATCGCGCGCACCGTCGAGCACGCTGCGCGCCCGCCGTCCTTCGGCGTGCAACGAACTAGGGTTGAAGCCGCCATCGTCCAGCGCCGCGCGCATCGCATCAGCGACCTCGTGACGCAGCGGCGTCGTCGCCGCATTGTCGAGATAAATTCGTTGCGAATTCACAGGTCGCTCACAGTATGCGGTTCTATTATCTGGTTGTGCGAAGCTCCAACGCACACTCCGAGAAGTAGCAACGGGAAACTGGCGGTTCGAGAATCACTCGGGCCGCCTTTTTTTGTCGTCAAAGGTCGCAGCCACCTTCGGTTCGGCTCCCCGCTTTCCGGAACGATAATAACGGCGGTCGCCTAAATTCGCCGGCAGATTTTGCTGAGAAACTTCATAATCGTCGTGCGCGTAGTGGTACCCTTCACCGTATCCTAGTTCGCGCATCAGACCGGTCGGCGCGTTGCGCAGGTGCAGCGGTACGGGCTCGTTGCGCGTTTCGCGCACGTCCGCCATCGCCGCGCCGAACGCGCACCGACGCTGTTGCTCTTCGGCGCCGTCGCGAGATAGAGCGTCGCGTGCGCGAGCGGGAAGAAGCCTTCCGGCATGCCGACGAAGTGCACCGCCTGCTGCGCGGCGACGGCGACCTGCAAGCCGGTCGAATCGGCGAGCCCGACGTCTTCCGAAGCCAAGATCACCAGCCGGCGCGCGATGAAGAGCGGATCTTCGCCGCCGTCGATCATGCGCGCGAGCCAATAGAGCGCGGCGTCGGGATCGCTCGCCCGAACCGACTTGATGAACGCGCTGATCGTGTCGTAGTGCATCTCGCCGGCTTTGTCGTACTGCGAGCTGCGCCGCTGCATCGCTTCGCTGCACGAGAGATGCGTCGATCGTCGGCACTCCTTCGCGCAACGGGCGCAGACGCCGCTGCGAACTCGAGCGCATTGAGCGCAGTCCGCGCGTCGCCGTTGGCGAGTCCGACGAGAACGCGCCGCGCCTCCTCGTCGAGTCGCGCGCCTCGAGCGCCCAGGCCGCGTTCGAGGTCGGCCAGCGCGCGATCGACGATCGCCCCGACCTCGTCGTCCGAGAGCGCCTGCAACACGAAAACGCGCGCGCGCGAGAGCAGCGCCGAGTTGACTTCGAACGACGGATTCTCGGTGGTCGCGCCGATCAACGCGACCGTTCCGTCCTCGACGTAGGGCAGCACCGCGTCTTGCTGCGCTTTGTTGAAGCGATGGATCTCGTCGATGAACAGTACGGTGCGCTTTCCGACTCGCCGTCGCGCTCGCGCCTCGGCGACCACGCGCCGCAAGTCGGCGACGCCCGCGCTGACCGCCGACATGCGTTCGAAGTGCGCGCCGGTCGAGCGCGCGACGATCTCTCGCCAGCGTCGTCTTTCCGCTGCCGGGCGGACCCCACAGGATCATCGAGGGGACGGCATCGCGCTCGATCGCCCGGCGCAGCGCCCGATCCGGGCCGAGCAGCGCCTCTTGCCCGACGAACTCGTCCAGCGTGCGCGGCCGCATCCGCGCCGCCAGCGGCATCTCGTGACCGGCGCGCTCGAACAACGTATTCTCGCCGGAATGGATCATGCGGTAATCAGGGAAAGGCGCTGGGCGGCGAAACCGGCTGCGTCACGCCGTTCTTCGGAAGCTTCAGCGGCCTCGGCGTTGCCAAGTGGCGATGCATTTCGCCGGGGAACTGCATCGTGACGTCGCCTTCCGCGTGAGCGGTTCCCGTCAGCGTGTTGTACAGAACCCTCTGCGCGGTCATGCTGCGCGCTCCTTGAACGATGTGCACCGCGCCTTCGAGCAACAGGCTATGCGTCGCGTCGTTGAGCGTGCCGTTCGAGCGTCGACGACGGTGTCCGCCTGCACGTAATGCACGTTGCCGATCGCCTTGTAGACTTTTGCCGCGCCGTCGATCTGTGCCTTGATCGGCGGTCAGCGTCGAAGGACTTGACGGCCCGGATGGAGCGCCGCCCTCCAGGCTGCTGATGCCGGTGCCCTGCGAGTCGTGCATGACGACGTGCCCGTTGAGATAGAGCACTTGCTTCTTGTAGTTGCCGTTGGCGCGATCCGCCGATGACGTCGCCGCCGACGCGCGTCATCACGACCTTCGCGGGCGTGCTGAAATCGCCGCTCTTGAAGTTTGCGTCGATCGAGCTGGCGTGGACGGTCCAAACGCCGAGATCGAACGACGCCGGTGCGCTCGGCGGCGCAGCGGGCGGCCCCAGGGAATGCGAACGCGGTGCCGGCGAGCGAGGCGCGGGCGTATGGGGGGCCGGCGTGCGCGGCGCCGGCGTGGGTGGCGCGGCCGCTGCGAAGGACGTGAGCAGCGCGGCACCGCCGGCGAGCGCGAGGATGAAACGGATCATTGTCTTAGCGTGCGTACCTTTACCGTTGGACGTTCGATCGGCCCGAGTAGTTCCGTGAGGCGCTGCTCCGAGACGGCGCCTTCTCGCAACAATCGCGCGTGCGTACCGGAGAGATCGACAATGGATGATTCGCTGTCATAGCGCGTCGGTCCGTGCTCGACCAGAAGATCTGCCGAGGGCAGCATCGAGGAATCCTCGTCCGCCGAGGTAGCGCGGGCCGCCGTGCGGATTTGCGGTCGTTCCGGCAATCGGCCCGCAGCGTTCGAGCAAGCGCGCGCGCGAAGCGGATCGTCGGGCACGCGAAACGCCAGCGTTTGCAAGCCCGCGGCGAGTTCGTCGCTGATGAACGCCGGCTTGCGAATCAATAGGATGACGGGCGCCGGAAGCAGCCGTTTGGCCGCGAGCATCGCCAGCGCATTATCGCCAGCGTACTCTAAGAACTCTTGCACGCTCGCGACGTGCATCGTCAGCGGACGGTTGTCGGGCCGGCCTTTCGCCGCGTAGACCCGGTCGATCGCTTCGTAGTCGATACGGATCGCAGCCGATCAAGTAACTCGTGTCGTTCGGCAAGATCACCGTGCCGCCCGAAAAAACGACGCGCGCTACCTCCTCGGCAACGTCGTCGACTTTCGATGCGTTCGCATCGATTATGCGCTCACCGCCGTCCAGAGCCATCCGCCCAGCATTTCACGTTCCTAAGAGCCTAGACGCGCAGCCTCGCGCCCGTGCCGATGGCGACGCACGAGAGCGGATCGTCGGCGACGATTGCCGGCACGCCGGTGACCTCCGAGAGCAGCTTCTCCAGCCCGCGCAGCAGCGCGCCGCCGCCGGTCAAGATGATGCCGCGATCGATGATGTCGGCCGCGAGCTCCGGCGGCGTCTTCTCGAGCACGGCTTTCACCGCTTCGACGATCGCTCCGACCGGCTCGGAGAGCGCTTCGCGTATCTCTTCGCTCGTGATCTTGACGGTCTTCGGCAATCCGTTGATCAGATCGCGACCGCGAATCTCCATCGCGAGCTCCTGTTCGAGCTTGTACGCCGAGCCGATCTTGATCTTGATCTCTTCGGCCGTGCGCTCGCCGATCATCAGATTGTAGACGCGCCGGATGTAGCGGACGATCGCTTCGTCCATCTTGTTGCCGGCAACGCGGAGCGATTGCGAGACGACGATGCCGCCCAGCGAGATCACCGCGACGTCGGTCGTGCCGCCGCCGATGTCGACCACCATGCTGCCCGACGGTCCGTCGATCGGAAGGCCCGCGCCGATCGCCGCGGCCATCGGTTCTTCGATGATCTCGACGTCGCGCGCGCCCGCGAGCTTCGCAGCGTCTTTGACCGCGCGCTCTTCGACGCTCGTGATCTCGGCAGGAACGCAGATCGTCACGTGCGGCTTCGGTTTGACGATCGACGACCACCACGAACGATCCTTCATCACTTTCTTGATGAAGTACGAGAGCATCGCTTCGGTCACTTCGAAATCGGCGATGACGCCGTCGCGCAGCGGACGAATGGCTTGAATGTGCGCCGGCGTCCTGCCGAGCATCTGGCGCGCTTCTTCGCCGACTGCCAAGCACGCGGCCGGTATTCATGTCTTTAGCGACGACGGACGGCTCGCGCAGAACGATGCCCTTTCCCTTGACGTGAACGAGCACGTTGGCCGTGCCGAGGTCGATCCCGATATCCAAAACGACTCCTAATGGCGGATTGGTGAATGGTAGATTGGTGAGTTATCCGGTCGCCGATACGCGCGGGTATTCGCTCGTCTCAAAAAATCCTGTCGGTTCGACCAGCGGCGTGACGCCGCTGCTGCGCTGCACTTGACCGCCGAGCTCCGAGAGCAGCTCTTCCAAGCGCTCGTAACCGCGATCGATGTATTCCAGGCCGATGATCTCGGTCTCGCCGGCGGCCGCCAGACCGGCGACGACGAGGCCGGCGCCCGCGCGGATGTCGGGCGCTTCGACCGGCGCGCCGGAAAGTGTTCGGCGCCTTTGATGACCGCGGCGTTGCTCTCCATCGTGACCTTGACGTCGGCGCCCATGCGCGCCAGTTCGTTGACGTACGAGAAGCGCGCGTTGAAGATCGACTCCTCGACGACGCTCGTTCCGGGACAGGTGCATAGAAAGCCGACCATCTGCGGCTGCAGGTCGGTCGGGAAGCCGGGATACGGCGCGGTCAGAATATCGGTGCCGCCGGTGATGCCGTCGGCCTTTGACGCGAATCCAGTCGTCGCCGGTCATCGTGACCACGCCGCACTCGACGAGCTTGTCGACAAGCGCGCCCAGATGGTCGGGCCGGCAGCGCGTCACCGTCACGTCGCCGCGCGTGACCGCGCCCGCGAGCAGCAGCGTTCCGGTGACGATGCGATCGGGAATGATCTCGTATTCGACGCCGTGCAGCTCGTCCACGCCGTCGATGACGATCGTGTCGGTTCCCTGGCCCGCGATCTTCGCGCCCATCGCAACGAGGAAGTTCGCGAGATCGACGACCTCGGGTTCCATCGCGACGTTTTTCAGCGTCGTCGTGCCGTCGGCGAGCACGGCGGCGAGCATCGCGTTCTTGGTCGCGCCGACGCTCGGCATGCGAAACTCGATCGTCGCGCCGCGCAAGCCGCGTGCTGCGGGATTGCGCGATCAGATAGCCGTGCGCGTTGTGCACGTCGCATCCGAGCGCGACGAAGGCCTGTTCGT
Source organism: Vulcanimicrobiota bacterium (assembly GCA_963759245.1). Classification (GTDB taxonomy): domain Bacteria; phylum Vulcanimicrobiota; class Vulcanimicrobiia; order Vulcanimicrobiales; family Vulcanimicrobiaceae; genus Cybelea. Next base: position 2,696,817 of record CAVWYN010000003.1, read on the forward strand.
GCATGTCGGTCGCGCGCGTGCCGAGCACGCAGCCGCCCGGCAGCGGCACCTCGGCGCGTCCGAACCGCCCGAGCAGCGGCCCGACGACGTCGAACGATGCGGCCAGCTTGCGCACGAGCGCGTACGGCGCGCGGTACGATGCGACGTTGCTCGCGTCGATCGTTACCGTGTTGTCGCCTTCGTAGCGGATGCGCGCGCCCGAGCGCTTCGAGCAGCGACCACATCACCGAAACGTCGGTGATGCGCGGAACCCGATGGAGCGTCACCGTGCCCTTCGCCAGCAGCGCGGCCGCCATGATCGGCAGCGCGGCGTTCTTCGCGCCGTGGGTCGCGACCGAACCCTCTAGGCGGGCGCCGCCCCGAATCCGGAGCGTCGTTTCAAGCCGATCGAGCATACTCTTACGGGCTACCGTTCGCGTAGCCCGTACGCTTGCCTACCTGTGGCCAGTTAGCCGGAGCTTGGCGTTTGCGAACTCGATCGCGGCTTGTTCGCGTGCAAAGAGCTCGCGATCGTCACCGGCAGCCTTCTGACGCTCCGTCGCCCGCTCGAGCTCCTCGCGAACTTCGGCAACGTCGATCTCTTCGAAACGCACGGCTTCATCGACCAGGACGGTGACGCGATCGGGAAGCGCTTGCATGAAGCCTTCGCTCGTCGCGAGCTCGAGGCGCGAGGCGTTGCCGGCGACGAGGACGTTCGCGCGCAGCACGCCGGGCTTGAGCGCCGCGAGAAACGGCGCGTGCTGGGGCAGGATGCCCTCCTCGCCTTCGGTCGTCACCGCGATCACGAGCTCCGCATCGCCTTCGAAGACGATCTGCGTCGGCGTGATGAGCTTGAACGGAACGTCGATGCTAGGCATCGACGCCATCCGTTCGGCGTTCTCTTTCACTTCGTCGATCGTCGCCGGCATAGAAGAACGCCCCCTCCGGCAAGTCGTCGACCTTGCCGTCGAGGATTTCCTTGAACGATGCGATCGTTTCGGGAAGCTTGACGTACTTGCCCGGGCGCCCGGTGAACTGCTCGGCCACGAAGAACGGCTGCGAGAAGAAGCGCTGAATGCGGCGCGCGCGCGCCGACCGCAACCTTATCGTCTTCGGAAAGCTCTTCGACGCCGAGAATCGCGATGATGTCCTGCAAGTCGCTGATAGCGCTGCAGCATCTCCTGCACGCCGCGCGCGACGTCGTAGTGCTCCTCGCCGATGATCTGCGGATCGAGAATGCGCGAGGTCGAGGCGAGCGGATCGACGGCCGGATAGATGCCGAGCTCCGAGATCGGACGCGAGAGCGCCGTCGTCGCGTCGAGATGCGCGAACGTCGTCGCGACGGCCGGATCGGTGTAGTCGTCGGCCGGAACGTACACGGCTTGCACCGACGTGATCGAGCCCTTGCGCGTCGAGGTGATGCGCTCTTCGAGCACGCCCATGTCGGTCGCGAGCGTCGGCTGATATCCGACGGCCGACGGCATGCGGCCCATCAGCGCCGAGACTTCGGAACCGGCCTGCATGTAGCGGAAGATGTTGTCGATGAACAGCAGCACGTCGGCGCCGAGCTCGTCGCGGAAATACTCCGCCATCGTGACGCCGGTCTGCGCGACGCGGAAGCGCACGCCCGGCGGTTCGTCCATCTGACCGAAGACGAGCGTCGTCTGCGCGAGCACGCCCGACTCTTTCATTTCGAGCCAGAGGTCGTTGCCTTCGCGCGTGCGCTCGCCGACGCCGGTGAACACCGAGAAGCCCTTGTGCACGTAGGCGATGTTGCGAATCAGCTCTTGAATGAGCACGGTCTTGCCGACGCCGGCGCCGCCGAAGAGTCCGACTTTTCCGCCGCGCGTGTACGGCGCCATCAAATCGACGACTTTGATGCCCGGTCTCGAAGACTCGGGCGTCGGATCTTGATACTTCAGCTCCGGCGCCGGCCGGTGGATCGGCCAGTACGCCGCCGCCTTCACCGGCGCGTCGCTGTCGATCGTCTCGCCGAGCACGTTGAAGATGCGCCCGAGCGTGCCTTCGCCGACCGGCACCGTGATCGGGCCGCCGGTGTTGCGTCACCGCCGCGCCGCGCACCAGCCCGTCGGTCGAACCCATCGCCAGGCAGCGCACTTGGTTGTTGCCGAGCTCGTCCTGCACTTCGAGCGTCAGCTCGCGCGCCTGCATCGCGGTTCCGCCGAGCTCGACGTCCTTGCCGCCGGTGCCGGCGAAGCACCGTTGCTCGACGCATGCGAGTCCTCGTTCACGCGCAACGTGCAGCGCGTCGTTGATCTTCGGCAGCGTCTCGGGCGTGAACTCGACGTCGACGACGTTGCCGAGTACTTGAACGACTTTTCCGGTCTGGTCAGCCATTGCTTTTAAGTTCCTTATTTGACGGTAGCTGGTCAGTCGACGCCCAGCGCTTCTGCGCCGGCGACGATTTCGAGAAGTTCTTTGGTGATCGCCGCTTGGCGCGCGTTGTTCATCTGCGATCGTCAGCTCGTCGATGAGCTTCGAGCGTTGTCGGTCGCGTTGCTCATCGCGACGAGCTGCGCGGCAAAGAACGCCGCATCGGTCTCGAGCATCGCCGAGTAGATCGTGAACTCGAGATACTTCGGCAAAAGGCGCGAGAGCACGAACTCCGGCGACGGCGCGAACTCGATCGCCCCCTGTGCGCCCTTCGACTCGGCTGCGCCTCGCTCAGGACTGCGCTCGCTGCGCTCGCTTGGCGCTGAGGTAACTTCGATAGGCACGAGCTTGCGCGTCTGCGGCCGCTGCGACATCATCGTGACCAGCTTCTGCGAGATCAGCACGATCTCGGAGATGTTGCCGTGGCGAAAGTCGTCGGCTGCTCGGCGCGCGACCGTCGCGCGCCGTGTCGAGCTTCGACGTCGCCGCCGAGCGGCCACGTCGGATGATCGGGCATTCCCATCCGCCGTACCGCGTTGCGCGCCTTGATGCCGACGGTGTAGTAGCGCGCGTCCGCCTGTTCGCGCGCGTAGTGCTCGGCGGCGCCGATCACGTTGGAGTTGAACGCGCCGGCGAGGCCCTTGTCGGCGGTGATCAGCACGATGCCCGCGGGCGCGCCGGCGCGACCCGGCTTCATGAACGGATGATCGACCGAATGCGACGGCGCCGATCAAGATCGCGCAGCATCTCGGCGAGCGCGTCGGCGTACGGACGCGCTTGCTGCTGCGCCGCTTCTGCGCGGCGAATCTTCGCCGCGGCGACTTGCTTCATCGCTTTGGTGATCTGCTGCGTGTTCTTCAGCGATCGAATGCGATCGCGCAGATCCTTAACTGACGGCACTAACGAACCTCGTCCTCAGAAGCTCTTGTTGAACTCGGTCACGGCCGCTGTCGAGCTGCTTCTTGATGTCGTCCGAGAGCTGGCCGCTCTGCGCGATCGCATTCGGAATCTCCGGGTGCTTGGCGTGCAGAAAGTCGATCAGTCCGGCCGCCCAACTCTGCAACCGCGGGGTCGGGATGTCGTTCACGAAGCCGTTGGTGGCGGCGTAGATGATGGCGACTTGATCCTCGGTCGGCTGCGGCTGGTATTGCGGCTGCTTGAGGAGCTCGGTCAGCTTCTCGCCGCGCATCAACTGATTCTGGGTGGCCTTGTCGAGATCGCTGGACAGTTTGGCGAACGCCGCGAGATCGCGGTACTGCGCGAGCTCGAGCTTGAGCTGACCGGCGACCGACTTCATCGCCTTCGTCTGCGCGGCACCGCCGACGCGCGAAACCGAGAGACCGACGTCGACGGCCGGGCGGATGCCCTGGAAGAAGAGCTGCGGCGTCAAGTAGATCTGACCGTCGGTGATCGAGATCACGTTGGTCGGAATGTACGCGGAGAAGTCGCCGGCCTGCGTTTCGATGACCGGCAGCGCGGTCAGCGAGCCGCCGCCCATCTCGTCGGAGAGCTTCGCGGCGCGTTCGAGCAGCCGCGAATGCAGGTAGAAAACGTCGCCCGGATAGGCTTCGCGGCCCGGCGGACGGCGCAGCAGCAGCGACATCTCGCGGTAGGATTGCGCGTGCTTCGTGAGATCGTCGTACACGATCAGCACGTCTTTGCCCGCGTACATCAACTCTTCGGCCATCGCGCAGCCGGCGAACGGCGCGAGCCAGCGAAGCGCCGCCGCCTCCGCCGGGCTCACCGCGACGATCGTGGTGTACTCCATCGCGCCCTTCTGTTCGAGAATCTGCGCGAGCGCCGCGACGGTCGAGTTCTTCTGACCGATCGCGACGTAGATGCAGAAGACGTCGCGGCCTCTCTGATTGATGATCGTATCGACCGCCATCGCGGTCTTGCCGGTCGACGGTCGCCGATGATCAGCTCGCGCTGTCCCTTGCCCGATCGGGATCAGCGCGTCGATCGCGCGGATGCCGGTCTGCAGCGGCTGCTTGACCGGCTGACGCTGCACGACCGTCGGGCGCGATGTTCTCGATCGTGCGAAAACGCGTCGTCTCGATCGCGCCCTTGCCGTCGACGGGCTGGCCGAGCGGGTTGACGACGCGTCCGAGGAGCGCTTCGCCGACAGGAACCGAGGCGATGCGTCCGGTGCGGCGTACGCTGTCGCCTTCTTTGATCTCGACGTCGGAGCCCATGATCACGACGCCGACGTTGTCCTCTTCCAGGTTCAGCGCGACGCCTTGGAGCCCGTTGGGAAACTCGACGAGCTCGGACGATCGCACGCCGCGCAGCCCGTAGACGCGCGCGAGATTCGCGCCGACCTCGATGACGGTGCCAACCTCGTCCTCTTGGATCTCGGTCTTGAACTGCGCGATCTGCTGCTTTGAGAATGCCGGCAATTTCGTCTGCGTTTATCATTGGTCTACTTTCTTAGCTGGTCGTGGAAAGCTCGCGCGCGAGCGAATCGAGGCGTCCGGAGATGCTGGCATCGATGCGCCGATCGCCCATCCTGATGCGCAGGCCGCCGATGAGCCGAGGGTCGACGACTTCCTTTACCTCGAACTTCTTGCCATACAAACGCTCGAGTCGCTCGATGAGCTCGTCGTATTCGGCGCGATCGAGCGGGCGCGCCGCAGTGAGCGTCAGCGTTTGCGCTCCGCGTGCCGCCCGCTCCAGATCGAGGTATTCGTCCACGATCGCGGCGAGCAGGTGTTCGCGCCGTTTGCGAACGAGCAGCAACAGGCTGTGCAGCGCGACCGGGTGGATTTTGTCGCCGAAGGCTCGCAGCAGCACGCGCTCTTTCTCGGGCCGGGCGATTACCGGAGCGACGAAAAAGTCGTGGATCTGACCGGGCTGCGCGAGCGCCTTGGCAACGACCTGTAGATCGGAGCCGACGCGGTCGGCCGCGCTGTCGTCGCGCGCCAGCGATTGGATCGCGATTGCGTACCGCCGCGCGAGCGTCCGATTAACCATGCGCGGCGCCCTCCAGCGAGCCGACGAAGTTGTCGATCAAACGCGAGTCGAGCGCGGGCCCGACGCGTTGCGCCGCATCGTTGCGCGCGACCTGCAGCGCGCGGCCGAGCAGCTCGTCGCGAAGGCGCAGGCGCGCAGCCGCACGGGCCCGGCCGAGCTCCCCGCCGGCGTTACGCAGCGCGCGCTCGCCGGCATCCGTGGATTCGCTCAGCGCCGCCTGGCGTTCGTGCTCCGCGCGGTCGGTCGCGCGCGCTACGATGAGAAGAGCGTCGTGTGTCGCCGTCTCAATTTCCGCGTGCAGCGTCTCGAGCGCCGCCTTGACTTCATCGCGGTGCCGCTCGGCCTCGGCGATCTGCTTGTTGCTGCGTTCCCGCGCCGTCATGAATACCGGCATGAGCCAGCGGAACCAGATGAACACGAGCGCCGCGAGGAAGAGGATCGACGACGCGACCTGGCTCCAAACGGCTATCTGCAGGTAGAGTTGAGATTGGCTCATCGCGCAGCCTCCGGCAGCACGCGATCGAGCATGTAGTCGGCGACGCGGCGTACCGCCGCGGGTTCGCTCGCGCGCGCCGCGTCGAGCTCCTCTTGCGCCGTGCGCTGCGCCTGCTCGACTATCTCCTGCGCCTGCGCCGCGTAGCGCCCCGAGATCTCCGCCGCCTCGTCCGAAGCGCGCGCTCGCGCTGCGGAGACTCGGCCTTCGGCATCCCGACGCGCGTCGGCGCGAATCGCTTCGGCTTGCGCGCGCAGACTTCGCGCCTCCGCTTGGTACCGGTCGTAGTCCGAGACCAGACTATTGATGTACTCGCGCCGCTTGCGTATCGCCGCGGCGACGGGTTTCAAGAATACGACGTTGAGCACCGCGAAAAAGATCGCGAAGTTGATGAGCTGCACGACCAGCGTCCCGTCGACCGAGAGAAACGACACGCGCCTTGCCGCTCCGCTACTTGACCAGCGCCGAGATGATGGCCGGTACTTTAGCGACCACCAGCAGAATGTAGAAGGAGAGGGCGATCGCGATGAACGGCACCGCTTCCAGCACGCCGACACCCAAGAACATGAAGAGAAAGATGTTCGGGCGCGCCTCGGGCTGGCGAGCGATCGACTCGACCGCCTTCGAGGCGACGACGCCGTCACCCACGGCGGAGCCGAAGGCCACCCCCGAGATGATGATGCCGAAGCAGATCACCGCTGCGGCCGCAATTAACGCTTCAGGGTTCACAAACGTTCCTTTCTAGAGTTCATCGTCTAATGGTCGTCGGCAAGCGCCAACGATAGATAGACGATTGCCAGCAACGTGAAGACGAAAGCTTGAATCGTCCCAACGAAGAAATTGAAAAACTGAATCAAGGTCGGAACGACGGCGACGCCAACCGAGAGATTGAAGAATCCGATGCGGATTCGGGCCAAAATGATCGAAGTGACGATAAGGAAGAGCAGCTCGCCGACGAAGATGTTGAAGAAGAGTCGCGCCGCCAACGTGATCGGGCGAAGGATCTCGTCGAGGACGTTGACCGGAAACAGAGCCGGAAATGGCTTGAAGACGTGACCGAGATACGCGATGCCTTTCTTGCGAAACGCCACCACCTGAATCATGCAGAAGACGACGAGCGCGAGCGGAACGACCGTGTTAAGGTCGGCGGTCGGCGATCCGCCGAACGGCAGGTCGAACGCTTTGAACGGAAGCATTCCGAACTGATTGAGTAAGAAGATGAAGAGAAAGAGTGCCACGAAAAACGGGACGAATTGCTCGCCGCCTTCTCCCAGGACGCTGGTGACGAGATCCGCGATATAGTTGAAGACCGCCTCGATCACGACCTGACGCTTCGATACGTAGGGAGAGCGGTAACTCGAACCGATCCAACCCAAAAAAAGCAATGCCACGACCATGACGAGCCACGTCGTCATGATCGTGTCGGCGTGAACTGCGCCGAGCACCGGCAGCTGCCAGAGAATATGTTCGCCGATCTGTTCGTGCACGCGTTACTGCTTGTTCCGGAAGGCTCGCGCCGCGCTCATCGCATACGTCGCAAGCGGAAAGAAGAAACCGGCTAAAAACGGCCCGAGTGACCACCACGGGCCCCGAACCGCCAATGCCGCGGCTACTATACTAAAGCCCGCTAGGCGCAGTAAACTACTTATCCCAAAGAATATGGGATTGCGGCTGTCCAGCAGGCGCTCGGTCCCTCGCCTTAGGGCGAGCGTGTTGGCCAAACCGGTTGCGATCCCGATCGCAAACGCCAGCACGACCCACACCGCGACCGATGCGGGGCTCACCGCATCGACTTCGCCAGAACCCGAACCGCCGAGTACGCGCCGACGGCCGCGCCGAGCAACAGCCCGAGCGGCGCGAACAGCGGCTCGCCGCGGCGGCCCGCTGCGAAGACGCCGATCGCGAGACCGACGATTGCGGCCGCCGCAAACGTTCCGCCGGCGACCACGAGCGGCAGCAGCGTCTTCACCGCGGAACGGCGGCCGGAAGTTGATCCGTGAACGGCTCGGGATAGGCACCGCCGCGCAGCCGCGCCAGCAGCCACGCGGTGATCCGCGCGGCGGCGCGTCCGTCGCCATACGGATTAGTCGCTTGCGCCATGCCGGCGTACGCCGCCGGGTCGGTCAGCAGCGTACGCGCCGCGCGCACGATCTGCTCGCGACCGTGTCCGACCAGCCAGAGCGTGCCGGCGGCGAGGCCCTCCGGCCGTTCGGTCTCTTCGCGCATGACGAGCACGGGTTTTCCGAGACACGGCGCCTCTTCTTGCAGACCTCCCGAATCGGTAAGTACGAACGCCGCTCCTTTCACCGCAGCAACCATCTCCGCGTAATCGATCGGATCCACCAACACGACACCGGGAATTGCGTCGAGCACGTCGTGAGCGATCGGCGCAACGCGTGGCGAGGGATGGACGGGCCAGTAGAGCTGCGGCCGCGCAGGCAGCTGCGCGATGTCGCGAAGGGCCTCGCAGATCTCTCGCATGTACGGGTGATTCTCGCGCCGATGCGCGGTGACGACGATCGTCGGCTGCGTCGCATCGAGCTCGTTCCAGCGCGGCGGCGCCGGGAGACCCTCGCGCGCGGCCGTTTCGAGGAACGCGTCGATGACGGTGTTACCGGTGACGACGATGTCGGTGTCGGAGACGTGCTCTTGCAACAAGTGTTCGCGGGCCAGCGGCGTCGGCGCGAAATGATACGACGCGATGGTTGCGGTGAGGCGGCGATTCATCTCTTCCGGATACGGCAGCCAGCGATTGCTCGTGCGCAGGCCCGCCTCTACGTGTCCCACCGGAATCTGTTGATAGAAGGCCGCGAGCGCGGCGGCGGTGCTGGTCGTCGTATCGCCGTGAACCAACACGACGTCCGGCGAGGCGTCGTGTAAGACGGGCTCCATTCCCGAGAGCACTCGCGTCGTGATCTCCGTCAGCGTCTGATCCGCGGTCATTACGTCCAAATCGTAGTCGGGCACGATCGAGAACAGGGCCAGCAGGTCGTCGAGCATCTTTCGGTGCTGTGCGGTAACGCACACTAGGTGCTCGACATCACGATGTGCGCTCAACGCTCCGACGACGGGCGCCATCTTGATAGTATCCGGCCGCGTCCCGAAGACGCTCATGACCTTGAGCTTGGCTTGCATCGGCGGCTTTAAGTTACGTGGCGGAAGACGTGCGTAAACTCGCCGGAAAACGCCAGCGCGACCGCGCCGAGCACGAAGCAGACGGCATACAGCAACAACACGGCTTGGCGCACGTTGAGACCGAAGCGAAAGATCAGCTGATGATGGAGATGCCCGCGATCCGCCTCGGTGATTCGCTTGCCGCTGCTCGCCCGGCGCACGATCGCGGCCGCCGTGTCGAGAATCGGCAGCGCCAGCACCAGCAACGGGACGACGACGCTGATCGCGATCGCCGTCTTGCTGGCTCCGATGATGGAGACCGTGGCAAAGACGTAGCCGATGAAGAGCGAGCCTGCGTCTCCCAGAATGATGCGCGCCGGGTTGAAGTTATACGGCAGAAACCCCAGCGCCGCGCCGGTCAGAGCGATAACGACCAACGCCACGACGGGATTTGCGTGCAGCACCGCGATCACGAAGAGGAAGATGCTCGAGATCGCCGCGACGCCGGCCAGCAGGCCGTCCAAGCCATCGAGAAAGTTGATCGCGTTCATCATTCCGACGTACCAGAGCAGCGTCAGCGGCACTTCGATCCAGATCGGGAAGTCGATCCAGTTGGTGCCCGGATTGTGGTCGAACGGGTTATTCACGCCGGGGATGACGAAGCCGTAGAGCATCGAGATCAACGCCACGACGATCTGCGCGACCAGCTTATTCCGCGCCCGCATGTGCATCACGTCGTCCCATATGCCGACGCCGAGTATCAGCAGGCTTCCGAAGAGCAGGCCGACGAGTTGGTGGATCGCGTCGAACTGGTCGTTGGCGGGCAGCAGCGCAAAGGGCGACGACGATCGAGAAACCGAGCACGGCGAACAGCGCGAAGGCGAAGCCGAAGAAGACGGCGATGCCGCCGACGCGCGGTTTCGGTTGATCGTGCATCCGCCGCTCGTCGCCGTCGTTGTCGATGATGCCGAGGTGAATCGCGAGCCGCAGGACGAGCGGCGTCGCTAGCCCGCTGACGACGCCCGCGATCACGAAGGCCGCGGCGTAGAGCACCCCGACGCTGACGTGAGGCGCGGTCATCGCGCGCGCACCCTCGAGCGCCGCGTACTGCACCAGCGCCACGCCGGCTTCGGCGAGCAGCTGGCTAGCGATCGGATCGGGGTAGGCCTCGCCGTAGACGATCTTCGACGACGCCGGCGCTGATCAGCAGCTTCGAGCAGTTGACGCAGGGCTGATGCGTGCAGTACGCGGTCGCATGTTCTAGGCTCACGCCGTGCAGCGCCCCTTGCACGACGGCATTTGCTTCCGCGTGGGTCGCACGCACGCAATGTTCGTTGACCAGCGTGCACCCCACCTCGGTGCAATGCGCCACGCCGCGCGGCGCGCCGTTGTAGCCGGTCGTCAGAATGCGATGGTCGCGCATCAACACGCAGCCCACCGAGGCGCGCGGACACGTCGCGCGCGTACCCACGGTATGCGCGATTTGCATGAAGTACTCGTCCCAACCGGGGCGCATCGTCAGCCCCCTTTAGTAGGACGCGGCGCGTTGCCCTTTGCCGCGCGCCAATCGGTTTCGAGTTTTGCTCGAAGACTAGGCGCCTTTACGGGACGTCGAAGCGGGAGGTCAGCTCGCGGACGCGGCCGCGTAAGCGATCGACCTGCGTACGCGATTCGATGTCGGCGAAGCCGTCGGAGATGATGCGCGCGACCTCGCGGGACTCGTCGGCACCGAAGCCGCGCGCGGTTATCGCCGGCGTGCCCAGACGGATGCCGCTGGCGACGAACGGCTTCTGCTTGTCGAACGGGATCGCGTTCTTGTTGACGGTGATGCCGACTCGATCGAGGTACTCCTCGACCGCCTTGCCGGTCAGCCCCTTGACCGAAACGTCGACGAGCATCAAGTGCGTATCCGTTCCGCCGGCGACCAGACGCAGCCCGGCTCGCGAGAACTCCTCGGCCATCACGCCGGCATTCTCGACGACCTGCCGCTGATACGTGGCGAACTCGGGTTGCAGCGCTTCGTCGAACGCCACGGCCTTCGCGGCGATCATGTGCATGAGCGGGCCGCCCTGAATCCCCGGGAAGACGCTCTTGTCGAGGGGCTGCGCCCACTTCGTCGTGCTGAGCACGAAGCCGCCGCGCGGGCCGCGCATCGTCTTGTGCGTCGTGGAGCGTCACGAAATCCGCAAGCGGCACGGGTGACGGATGCAGTCCGGTCGCAACGAGCCCCGCGATGTGCGCGAAGTCGACCAACAGCGGCGCGCCGACCTCGTCGGCGATCTCGCGAAACGGCTCGTACTCCATGATCCGCGGATACGCGCTCGCGCCGGCGACGATGAGCTTCGGCTTGTGCTCGCGCGCCAGCGCGCGCACCTGATCGAAGTCGATCAGCTCCGTATCCTTCTTCACGCCGTACGCGACGGCGTTATAGAGCTTGCCGGAAAAACTGACCTTCGTGCCGTGCGTCAGATGGCCGCCGTGCGCGAGCGACATGCCCAGCACCGTGTCGCCGGGCTGCAGCACCGCCATGAAGACCGCCATGTTCGCCTGCGCGCCGGAGTGCGGCTGCACGTTGGCGTGTTCTGCGCCGAAGATCTGCTTGACGCGCTCGATCGCGAGCGTTCTCGGCGACGTCGACCCACTCGCATCCGCCGTAGTAGCGTTTGCCGGGATAGCCCTCGGCATACTTGTTGGTCATCACGCAGGCCATCGCTTCGCGAACGGCCTTGCTCGCATAGTTTTCGGATGCGATTAGCTCCAGGTTCTCTTTTTGCCGGCGTTCTTCGCCGGCGATCGCGGCGAAGAGCTCGGGATCCTGTGCTTCGACGTGACTTTGCGCCAGAATATCCACCATAACTCCTAGGGTAGCCCTACGAGGTCTTTCGGCGTTTGCGCGTCGGTCACTTCGCCACGTTCTAAATCCTTGAGCGTGCGCGTGCGCTGCTCGTCGCCGAACTCGAAGAGCTGCTCTACGCGGTACGCGTGACGTCCGCCGTCGAAGGGAGTCGTCAAGAAGATCTCGAGCATCCGCTCGATCATCTCCCAACCGGTAAGACGCTCCGAGAACGCGATGACGTTTGCGTCGTTGTGGCGGCGCGCGAGCTCGGCCGAGTACGGCTCCGTAACCGGAGCGCATCGTATGCCCGGCACCTTGTTCGCGGCCATCGCGATGCCGAGGCTCGATCCGCAGACCAGGATGCCGCGCTCGGCCTGTCCCGTCGCAACCGCCTCGCCGACCGCGTAACCGTATTGCGGATAATCGACCGGCGTCGCGTCGTGCGTTCCGAAATCGAGTATCTCGTTTCCTCCATCGCGCAGGATCTGCGCGATGCGATCTTTGTATTCGAAGCCGGCGTGATCGGCGCCGAGGGCGATCTTCATCTTTTCTCGAACCTCCGACGCCGATGAAGCTTGCTTGCGCGAGCGGCTCGTTTGCGCGCGATCTCGAGCGCGGCGACCTTACGCAACTCGAATTCTTGGACCTGTGCGCGCGCGAGCTAGCTTGCGACGGCGTCGTTTTAGACGTGCGCCATTTTCCGCGCACCGACGACGACTACCTCGCACAAGTCAAGAAGATGGCGACCGACCGCGGACTCTGCATCGCCGCTCTGGCGGATGCGACGTTCTTTTCCGCCGCCGCCGAACGCATGAGCGAGGTGCTCCGGTACGCTGCGGCTCTGAACTCGCCGCTCGTCGCCGGCCCACTAGCACGAGAAACGGAATGCTCGTGGAGCGATCAGCTCGCGCGTCTCGGTGCGGCAACGGCGCTGGCCAAGGCGGTCAACGTTACGCTTGCCGTCCGGAACGCGCCCCAGACGTTCGCCGCCACGACTCACGACATGAAGCGCGTCGCTAAGGAGTCGGACTCCGCGTGGTTGCGTTTCGGCCCGGAGCCCGCGGCGCTCGACGCCGCGAGCGATGCGGCCGCGCTCGCATCGAACGCCGTCTTGCTGTGGAGCGACGCTCGCACACAAACGCAAACCTCCGTCGCTGCGACGATCGAGGCGTTTGCGGGATTCCGCGGACATCTCGCGCTCGACGACGCGACGGGTGAGTCGTCGGTCGCCGCGCTCAGCGCGGCGATTCGCGAGTGGCGAACGGGGATGCTCAACCGCAGATAGCGTCTGCGTGCGCGGCCTTCGAACCTGCTTTCTCGCAGGTGGGTGCGGCCCGGGCGCCGGTCCGGCAGGCACATCGCCCGAGCCGAAACCGTCGTATCCGGAGCTGGTGCTCCCTAGGTGTTTTAGTCGGTTCGGTACCTTCGCACGCTGCGCGCTAGACGCAGTCGAGCCCCTCTACAGTATCACCGCGAGTCAACAGACAAGCTTCCAATGGCGAGGAAGGCGTCGCAAGCGCTTGAAAGCAACGGCCTCCATGCTCTCCGTTTCCGTCACGCCAATCGAACTGCCCCTGGTGCATCCCTTCCGAATCGCGCGCGGCGAAGAACTGATCGCGCGAACGGCGATCGTTCGAGTGCGTAACGGCTCTCGCGAGGGCGTCGGCGAAGCTGCGCCGATCGAACGCTACGGCGAGTCGGTCGACAGCGTCGCGGCCTACTTCGCGTCGCATCGGCTTGCTTCCGACGATCCCTATCGGCTCGAAGATCTGCTCGATGCGGGCATTCCCGCGGCCGCGCGCGGCGGATTCGACCTCGCGCTGCACGACCTGATCGGCAAGGAACTCGGCAAGCCGCTCTACGCGCTTCTCGGCCTCGATCCGTCGGCTACGCCGGTCACGTCGTTTACGATCGGCATCGCCGATCCCGACGAAACGCTGCAGAAGGTCGCCGAGGCCGGCGATCATCCGATTCTCAAGATCAAGCTCGGCAGCGGGACGCCGTCGGAGCAAATCGAGACGATTGCGGCGATCCGAACGAGATATTCCGGCACGCTGCGCATCGACGCCAACGAGGGTTGGGACGTCGAAATCGCCGTGCGGATTCTCCGCGAACTCGAACGCTACGACATCGAGTTCTGCGAGCAGCCGGTTCCTGCGGGGCACCCGGAGCAGCTGCGTGCCATCCGCGAACGCGTCTCGATTCCGATCGTCGCCGATGAGGACGCGCACGTCGCAAGCGATCTTCCCGCGTTTGAGCGGCTGCATTGACGGCGTGAACGTCAAACTGGCGAAGACGGGCGGCATCCGCGGTGCGCTCGCGATGATCCACACCGCGCGCGCCATGGGCTTGAAGGTCATGATCGGATGCATGGTCGAGAGCGCGGTCGCCGCGACGGCCGCCGCGCATCTCTCTCCATTGGCCGACTGGGCGGACATCGACGGGCCGTTTCTCGTCGCGCACGATCCATTCAGCCGGCGTTTCCTACGACCGCGGCAAGCTCGTGCTGCCGGATGCGCCCGGCTTAGGCGTGCGCGAAGGCGGAGGGGACCAGGCGTGACCCGGCGCTACGCTGATTCTCGCGCCACAGCGCTTCGAATCCGATGCCAAGACCGCACACGGCGTGATCCGCTACGGAAACGACGACGTCGTTGCGGTGATCGATCCCGCGCTGCGCCGGCAAGCGCGTGCGAGAGGTTTTGCCGTACCTCGAGAGCGACGCGCCGATCGTTGCAACGCTCGCCGAAGCGCTCGAGCGTCGCACCAACCGCGCTGCTTGATCGGAACTGCGCCGAAGGGCGGCGGGCTGCCGGCGGATTGGCGCGCCGTGGTTCTCGAGGCGATTGCCGCGAAACTCGAGATCGTCAGCGGTCTGCACGACATCCTCGGCGAGGATCGCGAGTTTCACACCGCTGCCGTCGCCGCGGGAACGACGATCTGGGACGTGCGCGAGCCGCCCGACGTGCCGCTCTTCTCCGGCGACGCGTATGCGGTTACCGCGCCGATCGTGCTCACCGTCGGCAACGATTGCGCCGTCGGCAAGATGACCGTTTCGCTCGAACTCGTGCGCGCGGCGAACGAGTCCGGGCGCAGCGCGCGCTTCGTTCCGACTGGACAGACCGGCATCATGATCGCCGGCTGGGGCATCTCCGTCGATCGCGTCATCATCGATTTCGCGCCCGGAGCGGCGGAGCAGCTCGTGCTATACGCCGCGCACGAAGGCGCCGATCTCATCGTCGTCGAGGGCCAAGGCGCGATCAATCATCCGGCATACGCCCCGGTGACGCTGGCGTTGATGACCGGCTGCGCGCCGGACGCGCTCGTCTTGGTCTGCGATCCCCGACGAACGGCGATCGAATCCTATGCGACACCGATCCTGGACTACGCCGCGCTGATCGAGATTCACGAACGCGTTCTCGCTACGGTCAAACCCGCCAAGGTCGTCGGCATCGCGCTCAACACCCACAAGCTGAGCGAGGACGAGGCGCGCGCCGAGATCGCGCGCGCCAAGAGCGAAACGGGCCTGCCTGCCGACGACGTCGTCCGCTTCGGGCCGCATCGCTTCTACGCCGAGATCGCACCAGAAATCAAAAAGAGCCGCCCGCTGCAGGCCGCGCGGCACACGTGAGCGCACTGCGGTTGATCGCCGGCGCGCTTATTCTGCTGCGTTGCGCTTGCGGCGTGCGCGCGTCCTTCGCCGCGCGCGGCCAACGGCGAGCGCAACGCGTGGACGATTCCCGGCGTGTTGCGGCTCGGCGAAGACGAAGAGCCGGATTCGCTCAACCTGATGTACGCGACACAACGCGGCAACCGACACGGTCGTCCGGCCTGCTCTTTTCGTTTCTGCTGCGGTACGACGCGCGAAGGCAACTACATTTCCGATCTCGCGACGGCGGTGCCGACGATCGAGCAACGGCGGTATCAGCCGCGACGGCAAACGCATCGTCGTGCACGTGCGAAAGGGCGTCGTCTGGGCCGACGGCGCACCGCTGACCGCCGCCGATTGGATCTTCACGTACCACGCGGTGATGAATCCCAATAACGCCGTCAAGACGCAGCTACGGCTGGGATGCGATCGCCTCGGCAAGCGCGCCGGATCCGTACACGATCGACATCCGTCTCAAGCGCCCGAACGTCGCGGTGCTCGGCATCCTCGCGTTCGGCGGCGCGGCTTACCCGCCGATGCCGGCGCACCTCTTGGCAAAGCTGCCGAATCTCAACACGGCCGCCTTCAACTCGCGGCCGCTCTCGAGCGGCCCCTATCTGCTCAAAGCATGGAATCACGGCACGTCGCTCGTCTTCGTGCCGAATCCGCGCTACTTTCGGGGCGCGCCGAAAATCAAAGAGGTGGTCTGGAAAGTCGTCCCCGACGTCAACACGCTCTTCAACGAGCTGACGACGCACGAAGTCGACGTCTATCCGGGCATCAACGCCAACTCGATCGCGCGCTTGTCGCAAATCGGTGGAATAACCGTCGTGCACCGCCTCAATGCGAATTGGCGCCATCTCGGCATCAACGTGAGCAGGCGCCAACTCGCCGACGCGCGGGTGCGCCGTGCGATATCAGAGGCGGTCGACTGGAAGCGAATCGAGGGGACCGTCTTCCACTCGCTCGATCGCCTCGCCGTTTCGGATATCTTTCCGGAGTCGTGGGCAGCGCCGAAGCTGCCGCCTTACCGGTACGATCCCGCCGATGCGAAACGGCTGCTCGCGCAGGCCGGCTGGCGCCTGGGACCGGACGGCGTGCTCCACAGGGGCGCGCTCGCCATGCGCGTGACGATCTACGCGACGACCGGGCATCAGGAAAACACTGAGTCGCAGGTTCTGATACAGTCGATGCTGCGCGACGTCGGCATCGACGTAGCGATCCGAAACTATCCGGGAAGCTACCTCTTCGCGACGGACGGCCCGTTGTACACGGGGAAGTACGACCTCGAATGGTCGATCGAGACGAACGGCCCCGACCCGGATAACTCGGGGAGCTGGAACGCGGCCTTTATTCCGCCGCGCGGAGCGAACACGTCGTGGCTGAACGACCCGATCGTGAACGACACGAGCGCCGCCGCGGCCAGCACGTTCGACCAATCGGCACGCAAGCGGCTCTACCAGCGGGAAGAGGAGCGCATTCGCGAGCTCGTTCCGGCGGTTTTCTTCAGCTGGCAGACCGACTACACGGCGATGAACGCCGACGTGAAGCACTACGTTCCGGCTGCCTTCATCGGCGACTCATGGAATGCGTGGCAGTGGCAAATCTAAACGCATTCGCACAAACTCTTCGCGCCTACGAGTCGGTGCGGCTGACTTTCGAGCCGGCGCGCAGCGGAGTGTTGACCTGGAACACCCACGCGCCCAGCGGTCGGCTCGAGTTCCGCCTCCTGCGCGCCGGGCAACCCGAAGGCGAATGGCTGGACTACGCCGAGTGGCGCCCGACCGGCGCGAAATCGTTCAGCCCGGAACACGCAGGCACGCGCGTCGACATCGACGTCATCCGCGCCGCGGCGCCCTTCGACGGTATCGAGGCGCGCGCGCGCGGTGTCGAGTTCGAGCTGGTGGCGTTCTCGTCGCCGGTGCGTTCGCGACCGTCGATGCCGTATGCGCGCGACGCGCTGATTCTCGACGTTCCGGCGCGCTCGCAATATGTGGACTCCAGTGGCGAGCGCGGCTGGTGCAGCCCCGCGAGCCTTTCGATGATTCATGCATATTACGGGATCGATCGTTCCGTCGCAGAGACGGCGCGCAGCGTTTTCGACCGCGCGTACAACGGAACGGGCAACTGGGCATTCAACGTCGCCTTCAGCGGCAGCCTCGGCCTGCGCGGCGTGGTCGCGCACCTTTGTAACCTCGATCACGCGCAGCGTCTGATCGAACGGAACCTCCCGATCGCAATCTCGTACTCGTGGCGTGAAGACGAGCTGCCCGGCGCGCCGCTGGCTCATTCCGACGGTCACCTGGCCGTGCTCTGCGGCTTCACTCGCGACGGCGACTGCGCGGTCAACGACCCGGCGGCGCCGAACGTGCGCGCCGTCTACCCTCGCGCCGCGATGGAGTCGATCTGGCAACGAAACGAAGGTGTCGCTTACGTCATCGCGCCGGTCGGCATCGACTACGCCGATGTACTGGAGTCGCCCTGAAGAGCCTGGCGACGATCGAGCGCGCGGTCGTACGCTGCACGCGGTGCCCCGAGCTGCGAGCGTACGCAGCGCAGATCGCGCACGAGAAGAAGCGCGCGCATCGTAACTGCGCTTACTGGGGAAGGCCGGTGCCGGCCTTTGGCGACCCCGACGCGCGCGTGATGCTGGTCGGACTCGCGCCTGGGGCGCACGGCAGCAACCGCACCGGCCGGCCGTTCACGGGAGATGCTTCGGGCAACTTTCTCTTCCCAGCGCTGTATCGCGCCGGATTCGCCTCACAGCCGGAGGCCGTCGATCGCGACGACGGATTGAAGCTTCGCGATTGTCTCATCACCGCCGCGGCGCGCTGCGCACCCCCACACAACCGGCCGACGCCGCGCGAGCTGCGCAACTGCCTTCCCTATCTCGTCGAGGAGTTCGACGCGCTCCCGCGATTGCGCGTCATGGTCGGCCTGGGCTCGATCGGCTTTACGGCGATTCTGAAAGTTCTGCGCGCGGCTGAGTTCACGTTCGATGCGCGCGCGCTGCGATTCGCCCACGGCGCCGAGCTGAACGCGACCAAAGGTGCGCGCACGCTCACCGTCATCGCCTCGTACCATCCCAGCCGCCAAAACACCAACACCGGCAAGCTTAGCGTTGCGATGTTCGACGCGATCTTTACGCGGGCGAACCAGGTTTTGCAGTTAGGATCCGCAGGTGCAGGTCGCGGACGAGCTGCTCGTCCACGGGGGCGGGAGCGTCCATCATCAGGTCGCGCGCGACCTGATTCTTCGGAAATGCCGTAACCTCGCGCAGGTTCTCTTCGCCGCAGGCGATCATGACGATGCGATCGATTCCTAGCGCCATGCCTCCGTGCGGCGGCGCCCCGTAATCGAGTGCGCGCATGAAGAATCCGAAGCGCTCCTCGACCTGCTCGGCGGTCAGTCCGAGCATCTCGAAGATCCTGCGCTGATCGTCCGGTTTGTGATTTCGGATGGACCCGGAACCCAGCTCGTATCCGTTGAGCACCATGTCGTAGTGCTGGGCCCGCATCTTCGACGGCGCACTCTCGATGAGTTCCCAATCGCCGGGCGCGGGAGAAGTGAACGGATGGTGGGCGGGAATCGGCTTTCCGGTCGCCTCGTCGATCTCGAGGTACGGAAAGTCCGTGACCCAGGCGAACGCAAACGCGTTCGGGTCGCGCAGCTTGCAGCGCTCCCCCACTTCGTTGCGCATCTTGCCGGCAACCGCGTACGCCAGTTCGCGCGCGTCGGCGAAAAGCAACAGCGCGTCGCCCGTCTCTGCCGCGACCGCGCGGCGCGCCGCATTCACGCTGCTTTCGTTCAGGAACTTCGAAACCGGCGACTTCGCGCCGTCGCCCGAGAGCGCGATCCAGACCATGCCCTTCGCGCCATACTGCTTCGCCGTCTCCGTCAGTGCGTCGAACTCGCGGCGTGACAACGCGGCGCCGCCGGGATAGCGAAGCGCCACGATCGCGCCGCCGCTCTCCACTACCGAACGGAAGACCGCAAAATCGCTGCCTGCAAACGTGGACGTTACATCGGCGAGCTCCAGCGCGAAGCGCAGATCGGGCTTGTCGAGGCCGTATTTCGCGATCGCCTCCTGGTGGGTCAAGCGCGGAAACGCCGAAACCTCGATGCCGAGCGCGGTGCGCCAAACGTAGCGCATGCACGACTCCATCACCTCGAGCACGTCGTCCTGGCTGCAGAACGACAACTCGACGTCGAGCTGAGTGAACTCGGGCTGGCGATCGGCGCGCTGGTCCTCGTCGCGCATGCAGCGCGCGATCTGCATGTATCGTCCGAATCCGGCGATCATCAATATCTGCTTGAGCAGTTGCGGCGACTGCGGCAAGGCGTAGAACGAGCCCGGATAGAGCCGGCTGGGGACCAGATAGTCGCGCGCGCCCTCGGGCGTCGATTTGATCAGCAGCGGCGTCTCGATCTCCAAGAAGCCACGCGAGTCGAAGAAGTCGCGGATCGCTTTGACGACTTTATGGCGAACCCGCAGGTTCTCTTGCATGCGTGGGCGGCGCAGATCGAGATAGCGGTATTCGAGCCGCAGATTTTCGTCCACGCTTTCATCAACGTTGATCGGAAACGGCGGCACGCGAGAGCGATTCAGGATTTCGAGGCGCTCGACCGCGACCTCGACGTCACCCGTCGTCAGGCGCGGATTCTCGGTGCCGGCCGGGCGGCGTCGAACGGCGCCGCGCACGCGAAGCACGTCTTCGTTGCGCAGGTGCTCCGCTTCCGCGAAGCTGGGGTGCTGCGGATCGAAGACGACTTGCGTAACCCCCTCGTGGTCGCGAACGTCGACGAAGATCAAGCCTCCATGGTCGCGGCGCCGATTGACCCAGCCGTTGAGCTCGACCTCCCGGCCTTCGTCGGCGGCGCGCAACACGCCGGATGAGACTCTATCGCTCACTCTTGCCTTCCTTAATCCCAGAGACGTAGTGGTATTGCAGCAAAAGCTCGCGCGCGAGACGCGAACGCTCGGCCCGCCGATCGATGTACCCAAGCAAGAGGGGCAAGCGAGTCAGCAGCGAGTGCGCGCCGAGCGAGATCGGCGTCATACCGAGGTTCAGCATGACGGAAAAGTCCGGATGCTTGCGATAAAATAGCGCAGTCGATCGGCCGGCGAGACGCATCTTCCCCTTTTGATCCTCGTATGGGACTGCCTGACAATGATAATTCACCGCGTCGGGCTCATAGATAATTTCGATTCCCATCTTTTGCAAGCGGTAGCCGAGCTCCAAGTCCTCGTGTCCGTATCCCGTGAAACCCTCGTCGAAACGACCCGCCCGCACGAGATCTTCACGCCGCACCGAAGCGTTGCCCGTGAGAAAATAGAGCCACGACAGCCGCTTTCGTGAAGGCGTGTGAAGATGCCCGCGAGTCGCCGGGTGATCGCGTTTGTAGAGATACTCTTCGAAGTCATTGACTTGGACTTCGAGACCCACGACCGCGATGCCGCGGCGTTCCCGATGGCGGCGCAGGTGAGTCGACAGCAGATTCGGTGAGGCCAGAATATCTGCGTCGTTGAACACCACGATGTCGCCGCGTGCGGCGGCGATTCCCGCGTTCCGCGCGGCGGCGCGTCCGCTATAGCTTCCGGCGAGATGGCGCACGTTGGAATGCGCATCGCGCACCTGAGCCACATACTCGGCCGTTCCGTCGGTGGAGCGCGAATCGCAGACGAGCAGCTCGTATTCGGACGGCGCGAGATCTTGCTCCAGCAGCGTCGGAATCACGCGGGCCAACATATCGAGGCGGTTGTAGGTCGGGATTACCACGGAGATCTCAGGCACGCACCGCTCCCAGCAATCTAGCGACACCGCTAACGATGTCACGTCGAAAGGCCGCCAGCGAATCGTCGTCTTCGGCGGCCGGCTTGCGCACCAGCACGTGCGGCACGCCGTAGGGCGACCACTCTTGTGAGTTCAGACGAAAGTAGCGGTGTTCGAAGGCCACCAGCGTGGGCCGGTGCACGGCGCTTGCCACGTGCGTCGCGCCGGTGTCCACGGTCACGACGACGCGGGCGCGCTCGAGAACGGCGGCCCACTCGTGAAAGGGCAGCCCACGCAATAAACGTGCGACGCTCCGGCGTTGGGCGAAGACCGACGCGTTCGGCTCGCTGCCTCGCGCGCAGGTGATCACGACCGGTGCCAGCTCCGCCAGTTCGTCGGCCACGGCCAGAGTGTTCGCCAGCGTGCTTCCATCCGAAAACCACCGCTGCCCGAGATGCAGTACGATCGGATCGCTCGGCAAGGTGCGCGCGACGATTCGGTCATCTTCGGTCACGTCGAGCCGCAGGTCCAACATGCGATGCCGCGCGCCGGCGAGCGCGACCAAGTCGAGTAGCTGCACGACCTCGTGGCGGACGACTCGAGCCGGATCGCGATCGCACAGATCCGGATCGGCCTCCGAGACCATGAGGCGATTAATGTAAAAGCGCGCGCTTAGCCGCGCGATCCAACGCCGCTCGTACGTGTAGCCGACGCGCACGGGGGCGCGCGTGCCGCCGATCAGCTGCAGATCCACCGCGCGCGGCGCCAGCGCGATGGCGATGTCATAGTTAGGTAACCGCGCGCCGAACCTACGGGCAGAGACGCCCTGTGGCAAAACGATCAGCTCGTCGACGTCGTCGTTGCGTTCTACCACGACTCGGTTGTACTCGCTGGTGACGAGCGCGACGTGGGCGTTCGGAAAGGAAGCGCGCACCGTCGCGATGGCGGGCGTGGAGAGCACCAGGTCGCCGATCCGATCGGTACGAGACAGCAAGATTCTCACGGCTCTCGGGAACCCAGCGCCCGTTCGAGCTCCTCGAAGTACGCCTCGTTTGCCAACGCGCGCGCGGCTCGCAGCTCGCGGCGGCTGAGCTCCCGGTCGCCCGCAACGTTGCCGACGCCGCGACGAAAGCGATCCTCGAAGCGCAAGCTTCGCGCGAGCGCATGAAAACTGCGCTGCACCGGATTGATTCCAGTCGCGAGGTAAGCGCGCCAGTTGGGATGGAGCGCCACGAGGCGCACCGCGGTGCGCGCCTGAGCCCGCGACCGAGCAATCATCCTCTCCACGCTCGCGGCGTGCGGGCGCGGTTTGTAGTGATAGACGAGCGCCTCCGGATGAAAGACCGCCTTGACCCCGCGCGCTCGCAGGCGCAAACCGACGTCGATATCCTCCCAGCCGTACTCCGAGAACGATTCATCGAATCCGCCGATCGCTCGAATCGTCGCGAGCGGCACCGAGACGTTGGTCGTCCAGAAATAGTTGCCGCTGTAGTTCTTGATGCTCCAAACCGGCGGCGGCAAGTCATCGAGACTCTCGACCTCGATCGCTCCCCCGCGCACGATGGCGGCGGGGGATCGCGCGTGCACGTTCAAGTGCTCTTCGACGAAAGTTGGAAGCGGCAAGACGTCGTCGTCGATGAAGATGATTCGCTCTCCGACGGCACGCGCAATGCCGGCATTGCGAGCTTTCGCGAGCCCCGAGTTCGGCTGCCTCACGACGGTAAAGGAAGAGGTCGCGCGCTTTCGCGCGCGCTCCACGACCGCGGCCGTTTCGTCGGTCGAGCCATCGTCTACGAGCACGACTTCGTATGCGTCCTCTGCAACGGTCTGGTCGAAACACGCCTCGAGCACGCGCTCGAGCACCGCGGCGCGGTTATAGGTGCAGAGTTGAATCGTGGCTCGTATCACGCGACGAGCGTTTCCACGGCGGCGAGGATGCGCGGCAGATCGAGATTCGCGACGCACGCGTAGTCGGCGCATCGCTCCTTCGTATCGCCCTTGTGGCACTGATATGAAGGCCGCACGATCGCAGTGCGATTTCCCAACGGCGCCCACCGGTCGGGGAAGTCCGACTGAAAGGGAAAGATCCCAACGGTCGGACAGCCGACCGCCGCCGCGACGTGCATCGAGCCGGTTGTGATCCCGACGAATGCCGCGGCTCGGCGCGCTAGGGCCCCAAACGCTCCCACACTGGTCTTGCCGGCGATCGAAACGATCCGCGAGTTGCCCGCCATCCGAACGACTCCCTCGGCGATCGGCGCGTCCGCAGGCGCGCCGCTGACGAGCACCTTGGTGTCGCAGCGCGCTTGCAGCTCGCGTCCGAGTGCCGCCCAGCCTTCGAGCGGCCAAATTCCACGGGCCGAGGCAACCGCGTTGCATGGATTAAGGATGATAAAGCGCTCTGAAGGCTCAGTAAGTTCTTCGGCCTCTTTTTCGTCCTGCGGCGTCGGCTCGAACCGGTACGTGCCGTCGTCCATATCGCAACCGAGCGCGCGCGCAAAGTCGAGCAGTATCTCCGACCAGTGGGAGGTTACGTCGCCGCGTTCGCTCCGAACGACCACGCGATTCGTGAAGCGAAAGGAGTAGAAGCGCCGCGCCTGTCCCACCCGGACCGGAATTCGCGCGAGTTGGGGTACGCGCGCGGTCCGCGCAGTCGCCCAGGTCACGACGCATGCGTCGTACCGCTCCTGCGCGATTCGGCGAGCCAGTTCGCGTTCGTCGCCACCGTCGTCGACCATCACGCGATCGATGTCGGGAACGCGCTCGAGCAACGCGCGATGGCCCCGCAGCGTCAGCGCGTCGACGCGTTCGAATCGCCCGTGAAGGGCGCGTCCGATCAGCGAAGCGACGAGCGAATCGCCGAGGCCGCCGCCGGCGCAGTAAAGGAGCGCGCTCTTAGCGGTCATCTGCGATATCGAGCGCGCGGACGAGCTCACGCGTGTAGATGGCGTCGAGCAGCTGGGCGCGGGTGAGTCCCTTGATCCATTTCGGCGCTCGCGCGCTCGTTGCGAATCCGGCATAAAGCCCGAGGAGCCAATCGGGGAGCAAATACCGGCCGCGAAATAGGTTCGGGCCGTAAGCGCCGGTCGCAAAGCGCGCGCGATGCGACGGGTGCTTCGTCACGAAACGCCGAGCCATCCGGGCCCTTTCGATAGCTTTGCGGCTCTCGACCGTTAGCGTGTTCTCCACGGGCGGCTTTATGTGCCAGAGAAACGCGTCCCAAGCGAAGGTCCAGCGCAATCCGAGGCGGCGCAACCGAACTC
Organism: Vulcanimicrobiota bacterium; assembly: GCA_963759245.1. Lineage (GTDB taxonomy): Bacteria > Vulcanimicrobiota > Vulcanimicrobiia > Vulcanimicrobiales > Vulcanimicrobiaceae > Cybelea. Next base: position 2,721,289 of record CAVWYN010000003.1, read on the forward strand.
CGAGCTCGGTATCTTCCCAGCCGTACAAATTGAAATCTTCGTCGAATCCGCCCGCGTCGACGAATGCGCGCCTCGAAAGCGACGCGTTGCAGCTGCAAAGGAAGGCGCGCGAATAGTTGACCGGTCGCGGCGCCGGACGCTGCGCGTACGACTCCACGTTCAAGATTGGCCCGTTGACCACTCGCTCTCCGTCGCGGTGCGCCGCACGATGAGCGGCGATCCAGCGCTCGGGCAGCTGGACGTCGTCATCGCAGAACAGCACGTACTCTCCGCACGCGGCCTCGACTCCCCGGTTTCGCGCCTTGCCTCGATTGGGCTCCGGCTCGGACACGTAACGCACCGGCAGGCCTTCCGCCGCGTGAGTATCGACGACGCTTTTCGTTGCGTCGGCCGATCCGTTGTCGACGACGATCACCTCGAACGAAGGCGCGCCGCTTTGCCCGCGCAGCGAAGCCAGCGTACTCCGTAGGTACCGCTCGCGGTCCTTCGTCGCGATGACGACCGACATTTGCACTGCCGCGCTGCGCAGCCCCTAAGCCGCCAACGCCAGCAACGATTCCGCCATCCGGTCGGCCGCGCCGACGTGATCCCGATAGAGCTCCGCGAGAGCCGCGCCGCTCGCGGCGAGCCAGCTGCGATCGTCGTAGCATTCGAGCGCGATGCGCGCGATACGGCCGGGCGTTATCGTGCCGTGGACTTCGCGAATCACCTCTGCATCCGCATCCATGTTCGGTTGTGTATGGTAGGCGAAACTGCGGGAGACCGCAACCGCAACGGCGCGCTTGAGCGGAACGCCGACGAACGGAACGCGATCGAGATAAGTAAGCGGGCCGTTGATCGTAACGATCTCCGGCGCGTTCAGCGGTGTGATCGTGATGGTGGGCCTACCGAGCACGGCCAGCTCTATCGTCTTAGTCCCGGGAATCGTCAATACCAGACGCGCCTGGCGAGCCGCCGCGAGCGCATTGTAAAGGACCGGGATCCGGACCTCATCATCGCCGCTCGCGAGGTAATCGCGCTGCCCTTCGCTGATGAGCCGGCCGCGGCGCCCGAACATGCGCCGATGACCGCCGCCCTCGATCGCCGATAGCACCTGATCGCGCGACGTGAACGGAGAGAGCGCGAAGGCTATCGGCAGTTCGGGCAACTCGCGGCGCATGCGGAGCGCGGCGGCAAAGAAGAACGGTACTAGATTGGCGATCTCGTACGATCGCGAGCCCGGCATGATGAGAATCCCGTCCGCCGGCGTCCCGGGCTCGGGAGGCAGGCTCGCTTCGAATAACGCGCCGTCGATCGCCAGATTTCCGACTCGCTCGATTCGCTCGGGCGGCGTACCCCAGCCGGCGAGTTGTTCGACGTTACGCGCATCGACGGCGAACGCGCGATCGAAAAGCGTGCGGTAGGATCGGCGCGAGAACTTGTAGGTCGCGGTTTTTCCTTTCAGCCGCGCGTGAAGGCGCGCGGCGTGGAGCAGATCGCCCCCGACGTATTGCACCAGGTCCGCCTTAGCCGGAACTCCGTCGAGCCGCCCGCCCAGCGCGAACTTCACGTAACTCTTCGGTTCGTAAACGCTTGCCTGCGGAAACGCCTCGCGAACCATGCGCGACTCGAAACCGGTCGCGTAGTCGTCCGGGACGAGAAAGACGAGCGCGTCGATGTCGGGCGCGCGCCGGTACAGCGAGCGCAACAGTGGTCTCAACCAGCCGGCGACTTCACCAGGACCGTTAGCGGTGAGTGCTATACGCATGAAGGATGCGAGCGATCGTGTCCGTCGTGCTCGCTCCGGCGACGTGCGGCGCCAGCGCGATGCGACCTCCGTGTTTGCGAACGACGCTTCGCTCCGGCAGCTCCTCTTCGGAGTATTGATCGCTCTTGACGTGCACGTCCGGACGAATGCGGTCGATCAGCGACTCGGGCGTCCTTTCGCCGAATCCGACGACGACGTCGACGCTCCGGAGCGCGAGCAAGATTCTCGCTCGCTCACCGAAGGTCACGATCGGTCTCGCCGCTCCCTTGATCCGCCGCACCGAATCGTCTTCGTTCAAACCGACGATGAGCGCGTCGCCCTGCGCGCGGGCCCACGCCAGGTACTCGACGTGGCCCGCGTGCAGCACGTCGAAGCAACCGTTGGTGAAGACCACCGTCTTGTTCGCGGCGCGCAGCTCTTCGCGCCATGCGACAGCTTCGTCGAGGCCGAGCAGCTGTCCGAAGAATTTTCCTAGGCTCACTTAGTTTCCAGGATCGACGAGTGCGAGAATTTCCTCGGGCGATGCCGTCGCGGTACCGAGTTTCTCCACGACGACGCCGGCCGCGAAGTTGGCGAGCTGCATCGCCTGTTCGATCGCGGCGCCCGCGGCCAGCGCAAGCGCCAGCACCGCGGTGACCGTATCGCCCGCACCGCTGACGTCATAGACGGTATGCGCGACCGATGGAATCTGCAAGCGCTCTCCTCCCCGGCCGAAGAGCGCCATCCCATGTTCGCCGCGCGTGATGACAGCATAACGGCACCCCAGCATCTCGATCAGGCGCAAGCCCGCAAGTTCGAGGCTCTCGTCGTCGTTAATCGCCACCCCCGTCATCGTTGACGCCTCGCCGACGTTGGGCGCGACGCACGTGATTCCGGAAAAGAGTGCGATGTTCTGCGGCTTGGGATCGGCCAAGACGAGCGGACAACCGCACGCGGCCTCGACGATCTCGCGGCAGAGCAGTCCTTTCGCATAATCGCTGAGGATGACGGCGTCGCAGCGAGGCGCGTGCTCGCGTACGAAGTCCGCGAGCCGGCGCCGGTCCTCGGTCGACAGCGTCGCCGTCGATTCCCAATCCGCGCGCACCACCTGTTGGCTGTGCGCGACGATTCGCGTCTTTCGCGTCGTGGGCCGATCCCGCGCCGTGAAGACGCCGGAATCGTCCACCTGCTCGCCTCGCAACAGCACGCGCACCTGCGCCGCGAACGCGTCGTCGCCGACCGCCCCGGCGAAGAGCACGCTCGCGTGCAACGCTCGCAGGTTGTTTGCGACGTTCCCCGCGCCTCCCAAGGTGAACGAATGATCGGCAACGGCGACGACGGGAACGGGGGCTTCGGGCGAGATGCGCGCGACGGTGCCCCAGATCCACTCGTCGATCATGAGATCTCCGACCACCAAAATTCGAAGTCCGCTCGCGCGCTGGAAGACGGTCCTCGCGTCTGGTAGCATCAAGGCCGTCATCGGATGCCGCCGTCAAATATCAGCTGCTGCTCCACGAGGTCGCACACGATGTGGGCCATCACCTGATGAACCTCTTGAACGATCGCGGCGTATCCGTCGGGACCGATCAAGGCGTGGTCGGCAAGCTCTGCGACTCTGCCGCCGCCGTTGCCGGTGAACGCGACGGTCACCGCACCTCGCCGCTTCGCCGCCTCGAGGGCTAGCACGACGTTGCGCGACGAACCGCTCGTCGTCATGCCGATCACGACGTCGCCGGGATGTGCGAAGGCTTCGACCTGACGCGAGAAGACCTGGTCGTAGCCGTAGTCGTTGCCGACGCACGTCAGCGTCGACGAGTTGACGGAGAGTGCTTCGCTGTGCAGTCCCGGCCGCTCGCGCAAGAATCTCCCTGAAAGCTCGGCCGCCATGTGTTGAGCCTCGGCGGCGCTTCCACCGTTGCCGCACCAGAGCACTTTCTTGCCGGCTCGCAACGCCGTAACCAACGCCTCCACGATGGCTTCGACCTGCGCGCGATAGTGCGCGGCGTCGAGCAGGCCCTCGCGGTCCGCCAGCAGTTCGTCAAAGTCGCGCCGGCCCGTATAATTCACCGTTCGATCCAAAAAAGTTCCCCGCCCTGCGACACGAGCTCGCCATTCTCGGGTACGACGCGCAGGATAACGCCCGCGTCGTCGCTCTGTATCTCGTTAAAGAGCTTCATCGCTTCCAACACGCACAGCACGTCGCCGGGTTCGACGCGGTCTCCGACCTCGACGTACGGCACAACGTCGGGCGACGGCGCGCGATAAAAGACTCCCGTCAGCGGCGCGAGCACCTTGGTAACGTTAGCGCCCGCGACCGGCACGGGCTCTTCCGCGCTCGCCGGAGCGGTCGACTGCGCGGTGGACGGGGCTGCGGGCGTGGAATCCCGGCGCGACAGCTCGTAAATCGTATCGCCGAGCTTGACCTTGATCGTATCGAGATCGTGCTCGCGCATCAAAGCCAGCAGCTCGCGCAGCGTCTGCGTTTCCTCGGCGTAGCGCTCTTCCATTTAAATTGACGCTTCTACGAGAAGCTGCGCAAGGACTCTTGGAGACTCCAGCGGGAGCCGGCGGTCGCTGCGGCGCTCGAGATCTCGCAGCACGAGCTCCCCTGCGGTGAGCTCTGCCGTGCCGGCGATAAGCGCGTAGCGGGCCCGATTACGGTCCGCGATTTTCAAGTGCGCCAACAGCTTACGGTCGTCGTACTCGATGAAGACGGGCGAGTCGAGCCGGCGGCGAAGTTCGGCAACGATCGGCACCAATACGGTTCGCGCTTGCGCTCCCAATGCAATCGCCTGGATGCCGCGTCGCTCCGGCTCGGTTTGCGGACCGTGCGCCTGCACCATCATCAAGAAGCGTTCGAGCCCCAGCGCAAACCCGACGGCGGGCACGTCGGGCCCTCCGAGCGAACGCACGAGGCCGTCGTAGCGGCCGCCGCCGCACACGCTGCTCTGCGCTCCCAACACGCTCGACGTGATTTCGAACACCGTTCGTTCGTAGTAGTCGAGCCCGCGCACGATGCGCGGATTGACGACGTACGGAATTCGCGCCAAGTCGAGATACGATTTGAGCGCCTCGAAATGTTCGCGACAGGCCGGACAGAGAAACGATTCGAACACCGGCGCGCTCTCTATAAAGGGAGTGTCGGCCAGATCCTTACTGTCGAGCAGGCGCAGCGGGTTGCGCTCGCCGCGCCGGCGCGCATCCTCGCTCATCTTCGCGAGATGCGGACGAAAATACGCCAGCAGCGCTTCGCGATAGCGGGGCCGGCATTGCTCGTCGCCGATCGAATTGATATTGAGCTGCGCGTCGGTGATGCCGTACTCCGCAACTAACTGCCATGCGAGGGAAATCACTTCCAGATCGGCCTCCGGACCCGGATAGCCGAAGCACTCGACGCCGAACTGGTGCGATTGGCGGTAGCGTCCTTTCTGAGGACGCTCGTAGCGAAAGATCGGGCCGATGTAGTAGAGACGCAGCGGCCCGAGAGAAAAGAGCTTGCGTTCGAGCAGGGCTCGCACGACCGGGGCAGTCCACTCGGGGCGGAGCGTGAGACTGCGTTCGCCGCGATCGGTAAAGGTGTACATTTCCTTTTCGACGATGTCCGTCTGTTCGCCGACGCCGCGCACGAACAGTTCGGTCGACTCGAAGACCGGCGTGCGAATTTCGCCGTAGCCGAAGCGGGCCGCAAGGCGGTGTATGCGTGCCTCCAGCTCGCTCCAGCGCCCCGATTCGGGCGGAAAAAAATCCGCGGTGCCCCGCGGGGCGCTCAGTTTTTCGGGCATCTCTAACTAGTCCTTCGCCGGTGGATTTCTCTAGCCATTGCGCCGCGCGGGCGTGATTGTCGCGCGTGCGCACGGCGGTTACAATCGGCGCGACGCTCGCCGTTGCGGCGTTGACCTCTCCGGATACGGTGCGCTCGGCGCTCGCTGCGTCGTCCAGCGCACTCGTCGAGGCGATCCCGTTCTTGATCGCAGGCGTCCTTCTGGAGCGTTTGCTGCGACGCGGACACTGCGTGCTCGCGTACGTCGGATGCGGATGCACGAACGGTCCATCCGCGCGCTCGCTCCCCGTAACCGCGGCGACGTGGCTTTTGTTCGGACCGTTCGTCGCGATCGCTCGTCACGGCGCGGCGCTCCTCGTCGCCAGGATACTGCGCCGCCGCCTGGAGCCACACGCCGATGGCGACGCGCTGCATCTGCTCGGCGAACTCGCTTCACTGCTCCCGGCGGCGTTGCTCGCGGGCGTATCGACACAACTCCTTGCAACATTCGATCCGGCGCGATTCTCGCCGGCGCTAAACGCGCTGCTCGGCGCGGCGCTCGGTTTCACCGCGGCTCCGTGCGGACTCGGCGCGATCGCGGTCGCGAGCGCGCTTCGCGTGCGCGCGCCAATTGCCGCGGCCGCGTTTCTCTGCATCGCGGGCATCGTCGATCTGCGCGCGATCGGTTTAAACCGATCGCGTCTTCCGGCGGATGAGGACGGATTCGCTTATGCGCTGCTCGGCGTCGCGCTCGGTCTCGTAGCGTGGCGCGGCGGCGCCGGGTTCGTGCATCCTGCGTTTACGGTCGCGCTCTGGGGCTGCGCCGTCGCCGCGCTCGTCTGCGCCGTCTATCATCGGCGCCGGCAATGCGCGCCCGCGCGAACCGCGCCGGCCTTGCTGCTCGCCGGAGTCCTCATCGGCGCGCCGCCGCCCGTCTATCATGCGACCGAGACGACGCTGACCGATCTCTTCGCCGGCGAACGCCTGACGTTCACCGGCGCACTCTCGTGCGAGCGAAACGTCTGCGCGATCGTGCGCTACGCGATCACGTGCTGCCGGGCCGACGCTGCGCCGGTCGCGATTCGTCTCGATCGCGCGCCGCCGTATCTCTCCGGATCGTGGCTGCGCATCGAGGGCCGCATCGGCAACGCGCGCGGCGAGTTGCGCCTCGTTCCGGAACGTATCGACCGAATCGCTTCGCCGAGCGATCCGTTTGTTTATCGGTAGGCGACGCAGCCCGAGGCAGCCTCACTCGACTTTGGGAACTCGGGGTATGCCCGCCCTCGCTTTTTCTTGGTTAATCGCTCGGGCGGCATACCCGCTCGTTCATCGTCGAGTGCGGCTTCATCGATTGGTGTTACGACAAACTCTTCGCTTTGCGCGGCTCCAAGAGCTCGACCGGTATTCCGTTCGGGTCCTCGACGAATGCGATCGCGCGCGTGCCGCTCGGCGATTTGTAGACGTCCTTCAGCACCTTGACGTCCTTTGCTTTTAGTGAATCGACGTATTCGCGTAAGTCGCCTTCGGCTTCGATCGCGAGATGCTCGTAGCGGTTTCCGAGCTGATATGGCGCGTGCTCTTCCAGATCGTAGACCAGCTCGATGTACGCATCCCAATCTCGACCGACGAATGCCATGTCGGCGTTCCCCGGATAGTGATGTGGGCCGTCCAGCAAGTGCAACCCAAGCTTCTTGGTGTAGAAGTCGATCGATTCGTTCATGTCGTTGACAAAAATTGACGTATGCAAGAAACGCGGCATGCCAACGGAGCTACCCGGCGCGCGCCGCCCTCAAACGAAGGTGCGCCCTGGTTGTCCGGTGTAGCGCCGTACGATGCGGGCGATAACGCGGTGGCTTGCGGCCACGGTAGCCCTCGCGCTCGGGATCGGCGCGGGCAGACCGGCCGCATCGTCGCGAGAGTCGCAACTCACCGATCTCGAGGCCGCAAGAGCGAACTATGTCGCGCGAGCGTTCGCGTTTACCCCGGAGCGCCGCGCGCAAGCGCTCGACGCGCTCTCGACCCTCGAAGCGCGAGCGGGAAGGCTCTCGAAATTCGAGTTCCTACTCGGCATCGCTCACGTAGCTGCGCTCGCCGAGAACGCCCACGACGACTTCGAATTCGGCGACGGTGCGTGGCGGCCGCCCGTGCGGCTGCCGTTTCGAATGTTGTGGTTCCCCGACGCGATGGTCGTTTCGCGCGCTTCACCCGCGTACGCGGATCTTCTCGGCGCGCAAGTGATAACGAATCGATGGCTACACGCCCGACGAGATCTTCTCCGCGTTGACCTACATCGACGGCGGGACGTTGGCATATCGATCCTGGAACTCGGAGTGGGCGGTCGAATCGCCCGGCGTGCTCAACGCCCTCCACGTCGCCCGGTCCGCCGCCGGCTACGACATGCGGCTCCGCCTCGCCGACGGACGGATCGTCGCGCGAAGCATCCCGGGGGTGGATCGAACCAGCGTGCCGGTAGTCGTCGACGCGCCGCGATTATGGTCGCCGCAGCCCTTTCTATTCGAGGCTTCGCACGGGTGGCGGACCGCCAACGCTACCGCGCGCGTCCCCGTGTATCTGCAAGACCCCGACAGCCTGTTTCGGATGGCCGAGCTCCCCCGACTGCAGGCGGTGTACGTGCAGTTTCGTTCTAATCGCGACGAAGGCGATCAAAAGATCGTCCCGTTCGTACAGCGGGCGATGCAGCGACTGAAGCGTCGGCCGCGCAACCTGATCCTGGACCTGCGCTTCGATACGGGCGGAGACAACACGTTGACGCTCGGCCTCATGCGCGCGATCCCGACGCTGGTCGCCGGCCGAATTTATCTCATGACGGGGCGCTACACGTTTTCAGCGGGAATGGCATCGGCCGCGGCACTCAAGCACGCGGGTGGCACGCGCGTAACGATCGTCGGCGAACCGGTCGGCGACCGTCTGCAATGGTGGTCTGAAGGACGGCCTACGTGCCTTCCCGACTCCCATCTCTGCCTGACCCCGAACACCGGTTTTTGGGATCTCGCGCACGGATGCTCGGGAAAGCCGCATTGTTACGGCGATCAATTCGATTCGGTCGTGGGCTCGCTCGATCCGCAAATATCGGCCCCGCTCACCGCGCAGGCCTGGCTCGCGGGCGACGATCCCGGCATGGACGCGATCGCGCGCGATCTGGCGTCTAGTGCAAGAAATACCGGTAGGTCGAAAAGACCAGCGCGACGCCGAGACGGTCGGCCGCCGCGATCACTTCCTGGTCGCGAACCGAGCCGCCCGGGGCGATGATCGCCGAGCAGCCGCCCTCGGCGGCCGCCTCTAGGCCGTCGGCGAACGGAAAGAACCCGTCGCTCGCGCAGGCCGCGCCACGCGCGCCTTCGCCGGCGCGTTGGGCAGCGATCGCGACGGCGCTCACGCGATTGGTTTGCCCGGCGCAGATCCCGCGCGTCGTCCCCCCCTTGACGATGACGATGCCGTTGCTCTTCACGTGGCGCACGACGTCCCACGCGAACGCGAGATCGTGCCATTCCTGCGCGTCCGGGCGTTTGCGGCTCACGACGCGCCACTCTTCCGGCGGAGCCGCGGGATCGTCGTCCTCCGCGAGCACTCCGCCGAGCGCGCTGCGCACGCGCAGTTCCCGCGCCAGTTCGTCCGGCAGCGGCGGCGCAAAACGCATGATCCGCAAGTTCTTCTTTTGCTTGAGCATCGTCAACGCTTCGGGCTCGAAGCCGGGCGCCGCGACGATCTCGAGGAAGAACTCGAGAAGCGACTGCGCCGCATCCCGATCGACCGGCGCATCGACGGCGACGACTCCGCCGTACGCCGAGATCGGATCGGCGTCGAGCGCTTCGCGCACCGCCAACCCGACGTTCGAGCGTTGCGCGACGCCGCACGGCACGGTGTGCTTTACGACCGCCGCGCGTACGAACCGCCCACGCTCGCTGCCGAATTCGGCGCCCAGCGGCGCGCGCGAGAGCACCCGCAGGGTTGCGTCGAGGTCGAGCAGGTTGTTGTAGGAGAGGGCTTTCCCGTGAAGCTGCTCGGGCAGCCGCTCCGGACGATCGAGATAGAACGCGGCGCGCTCCTGCGGATTCGTGCCGTAGCGAAGCGCTTCGCCAAGGGGAGCGTCAGCGCGAGCGCGCCCGGAAGGTCGGTCGGCAGCACTTCGCCCGCCGTCGCGAGGTAGTGCGAGATCGCAACGTCGTATTCGGCGGTGCGTTCGAATGCCGCGATCGCGAATTTCCGGCGCAGCGCCGGGGCGACGTCGCCCGACTCGACGGCGCGACGGTATTCGGGGTACTGCGACGGATGCGTTAGCACCGTGACGTGCTCGAAGTTCTTGGCCGCCGCGCGCAGCAGCGCGACGCCGCCGATATCGATCTGCTCGATCGCCTCGCTCAACGTCGTTCCGGCTCGCGCGACGGTCGCCTCGAACGGGTAGAGGTTGACGACGACGGTGCGGATCTGCGGAATGGCGTAGCGTTCGGCCTCTTCGCGATGCTCCGTGTCGTCACGGTCGTAGAGAATCCCGCCGAAGATCTTCGGATGCAGCGTCTTCACGCGTCCGCTGAAGAGCTCGGGAAAACCGGTCAAGTCGCCGACGTCGCGGGCCGGCACGCCGTGCTGCTCGAGGAACTGGCGCGTACCGCCGGTCGCATAGATCTCGGTACCGCGCTCGTGCAGCGCGCGGGCGAGTTCGGCTGCGCCGGTCTTGTCGGAGAGCGAGAAGAGCGCCGCCGTCCGCGGCGCGGGAGTGTCGCGGGACACGCTAGGCGAGCAACGCCTCCGCTTCGGGAGCGAGCTCGGCGGAGACGATCGCGCTCCCGCCGGCCTCGCCCGTGGTCACGCCGTAAATGCGATCGGCGATTTCCATCGTCTTCTTGTTGTGCGTGACGATCAGCATCTGCGACTCCACGGCAAACTCTCTAACCATCGCGCAGAACCGATCGACGTTCGCGTCGTCGAGCGCCGCGTCGACCTCGTCGAGCAGATAGAACGGCGACGGCTTCGTCGCGATCAGCGCGAAGATCAGGGCCGCCGCCGTCATCGCGCGTTCTCCGCCCGAGAGCGCGGCCAGCGGCATCATCTTCTTCCCTGGCGGCTGGACGGCGATCTCGATTCCGGTTTCGGAGAGATTCTCGGGCTCGGTCTGCCACATCTTGGCCTCGCCGCCCGGGAAGAGCCGCCCGTACATCGTCGCGAACGCTTCCGAAACTCGGGTGAAGGTCTCGTTGAACTGGACCTGCGTCTCACGCTCGATCTCGCGAATCGACTCGAGCAGCGTCTCGCGCGCCTTCGCGAGATCGTCCATCTGCGTCTGCAAGAACTGCTCCCGTTCGGCCAGCTCGTCGCGCTCTGCGTCGGCGTTGAGATTGACGTTGGCCTGCAAGCGCGCCAGCTCGTCGCGCAGACGCGGGAGCTCGTCCGCGATCTCATCGGGTTCGTTCGCATACCGCTGTGCGACGTCCGCGCATTCGTCTGAAGTGGCCGGGTTCTGCGCGAACTGCGACACGAGCATGCCGAGTTCCGCCTCGATCTCCGCGACGCGCGTGCGCTGGCGCTCTCCGCCTGCAGCCGTGTCGCGCTCTTCCTGCTCGGCCATTCGAAAGTCCGACTCGAGCTGGTTCGCCCGCGCGACGAGACCTTCACGCTCTTGGCGCGCGGCTTCGAGCTGCGCGTCGAGCGTGACGACGCCGTTACGAAGGCCTTCGACGCGCGCGTGCAAGTGGCGCGTCTCTTCCATCAATTCTACGATCTCGGCGAGCATCTCTTCGCGCGCGGATCCGGCGCGTTCGCTATCCTGATCGAGCATACCGAGGCGCGCCTTCGCCGCATCGCGTTCGGCCGATAGCGCGGCCGCGCGCTCGCGCAAGTCGGCGGCGCGAGCGCTCGCGGCGACGACGGCGGTCTCGGCGCGCACGATCTCTTCGCGCACGTGCGACAGCTCGTCTTCGAGGCGCACGCGCTCCTCGTTGCTGCGTTCGGCCTCCGGCTCGGCGCGTTCGTACTCGTGTTCGCGCTCACGCGATTGGACGCCCCGCACGCGAAGCTCGGTCGCCGCCGCGCGCGCCGTCTGAAGATCGGCTCCGGTGCGCTCAACCTCGTTCGCGAGCGCGGTCAGCTCCGCGCGCGCGCCGACCAGCTGCGACTCGGTTTGCGCCTGCTTCTCGCGCGCGGCGTCCCGCTCCCCAATCGCATTGTCGGAACGCTGATGCGCTGCGTAGAGCTCGCGCTCGGCCTCTTCGAGGCGCGCGCGCATCCCGACGAGGGCATCGCGCAAGCCCTGCGCTTGGAATCGCCGCGAAAGGATCGAGCGCTCGCGCTGGAAGCGGCCGCCGGTGATCGCGCCGCCACCGGTAATCTGTTCGCCGCCGAGCGTCACGATCGTGTCGCGCAGGCCGTGCGCTCGCACCAGCTCGATACCGGTTTCGAGCTGGTCGACGATGAGCACGTTGCCGACCAAGAAGTTGACTATTCCCTCAAAGCGCGGCGCCGTCTGCACGAGCGTGTGGGCATATCCGAGTACGCCGGGTAGAGCGGCGATTTGCGAATCGAGCTGACGTCCTTGGCGATTCGCGAGCGTGTCGAGCGGGAGAAAGGTGGCGCGACCGGCCTCGCGACGGTTGAGGAATTCGACGCAGCGCTCCGCATCTTCCGAGCTCGCCGTCACGACGTTGGAGAGGCGCGCACCGAATGCGACGTCCATCGCACGGGCATACCGTTCTTCGGTCGTGATGAGATTCGAGACGATCCCTTCGATCCCGCGGAGCTCGCCGCGCTGCCAAGCATCGACGATCGCGCGCGTGCCTGGAACGTGTCCTTCGAGCGAATTTTCCAGCTCTTCAATCGTGTGAAGTCGCGATTCGGCCGCCTTTACTTCACCGGATTGATCGCGCACCACGGCGAGCGCACGCGCAACGTCTTCGTGCGCGAACGCCGCCTCACGTTCGGCATCCTCGGCGCGACCGCGCGCGTCGAGCAACGCCTCTTCGAGGATCTCCAGTCGCCGCCGCCGCTCCCCGTGCCGGTGCGACGCGCCGCCGGCCGCGATCTCGGCCTCTTCCGCGCGCTCGCGCGCAGCGCGCTCTTCGCGTTCCAGTCGCTCCGCATCAGCACGAAGACTTTCCGCCTGCACCCGACGCTCCGCCGCTCGCGCGCCAAACTCCGCCGCCGCCGCCTCGACCTCACGCAGTTGCGTGAACACCTCGACGAGGCGCGCCCGCGTCTGCGCGAGCCCGGTTTGAGCGGAGAGCTCGCGCTCGCGAGCGGATTCGATCTCCTCCGCGAGGGGAACGATCTGCGCGTCCAAGTTTGCAATCAACGCAACGAGCGACGCGCGCTCCTGGTCGACGCGCGCGGCATCGTCGGACGTTTGCGTCGATTGCCGCTCGAGCGCTTCCCGCCGCGCCAGCGTCGCGGCGTATTGCGCCTCGATGCCGGCCAGCTCACCGCGTTTAGTCTGCGCCTCTGAACGGAGCTCTTCGAGCTTCAGCTCGCACCGATAGACCTGCGTGCGCAGCGCCGTGAGTTCGGCGCTGAGCGTGGCAGACTTCGCCGCGGCGACGCTGCGCAGTTCTTCGTTCTTCTGCAGCTCTTCGCGAAGCGTGCCGCTTTCGGCGCGACGCGACGCGCTAGCCCGAAGGTAGCCGAGGATCTCCAGGTCGCGTACCCGCGTGCTCACGCGACGGTACCGCCTCGCGCGACGCACCTGAGTCTCCAGCTCGGGAATGCGGCGTCCCAGCTCCGCGATCAAATCGCTGATGCGAATGGCGTTTTGCTCGGTGCGCTCCAAGCGCCGCATCGACTCGTGCTTGCGCGCAAGGAACCTACCGATGCCGGCCGTCTCTTCGAACAGCGCGCGCCGTTCCGTGGGTTTGCTCGTAAGAATGGCGTCGACCTGACCCTGCGACACGATCGCATACGAACCCGGTCCGAGACCCGTACCCATGAGCAGGTCGAGAATGTCGCGCAAGCGCACCTGCTCGCGGTTGATGAAATATTCGCTCTCGCCCACGCGATAGGCGCGGCGAGTGATCTCGACTTCGGCGAACTCGATCGGGAGTTTGCGGTCGCCGTTGTCGAACAGGATCGAGACCTCCGCCAACCCGAGCGGCTTGCGGAGTTCGTTCCCCGCAAAAATAACGTCCTCGAGTCTTCCCGACCGAATGCTCTTGGTGGACGTTTCGCCCAAGACCCAACGGAATGCGTCGACCAGGTTCGATTTGCCGGAGCCGTTGGGACCGACGATCGCCGTAACGCCGCCGCCGAATTCCAGCACGGTCGGATCGGCAAACGTCTTGAATCCGAAGGATCGGATGCTCTTGAGTTTCATGTGCCGATCGCGCCGCGCGGATCGGGGCTGCCGTTGCCGGAAGAGATCGCTAGCAGCGCCGCCTCTGCGGCCGCTTGCTGCGCGGCCTTCTTCGACGGTCCGTCGCCCCGGCCGAGAATTCGGCCCTTCACGCTGACCCGCGACTTGAATGCGGGATGTTGGGCCGTTCCGCGACTGCTCTCGCGGTAGACGGGCGTGGCCGAAAAATGCTCTTGCGCGTAGTGCTGCAGGCGCGTCTTGGCGTCGAGAAGTGCGCCCGCCGAATGGTCCAGCCCTTCGATATGCTGCGCGACGACGAACTGCCGAGCTTTTTCGAGTCCGAACCGGAGATAGAGCGCACCTACGAAGGCCTCGAACGCGTCGGCGAGCACGGAAGTGTTTTCGCTGCCGCCGGTCGCGCGCATTCCGGTGCCCAGATACATCAGCTCCGAAAATCCCAGCCGCCGGGCCGTATTGGCCAGCTGCAGGTCGTTGACGATGGACGCCTTGCGCAGCGTCAGCAATCCCTCCGGCTCACCGGTAAAACGCTCGTAGAGCCAACTCGCCGTGATGCAGCCGAGGACCGAATCGCCGAGGAACTCCATTCGTTCGTTCGACTCGTCGCCGCGCTCTTTCGCATAGCTTTGGTGAACGAACGCCGTTTCGAACGCGCTTAACTCGTGCGTCCTACGAATCCCCGCAAGGCGAAGCAGGGCGCGCAAACGCCGGCGTTGTGCTTCCCCACTCATGTTAGGAAGTCAGCCGCGAACCTTGCCGAAGACGATCACGCTGTTGTGCCCCCCGAAACCGAACGAGTTCGAAAGGGCAACGCGAATCGGCGCGCTGCGCGCGACGTTGGGCACGTAATCGAGCGTGCATTCCGGATCGGGGAATTCGTAGTTCGTCGTGGGCGGCATGACGTCGTTCTTAACCGCCAGCGCCGTCGCAACGCCCTCGATGCCGCCGGCTGCGCCCAGCGCGTGTCCGTGCATCGATTTGGTGGAGCTCACGCCGATACGATACGCGTGCTCGCCGAAACTTTTTTCGATCGCCTTCGACTCCGCCGGGTCACCCACCGGCGTCGACGTGCCGTGCGCGTTGATGTAGTCGACGTCGCTCGGCTCGATGCCGGCGTTGGCGAAGGCGCGCTCGAACGCCAGCCGCACGCCGTTGCCGTCCGGGTCCGGTGCGACGAGGTCGTAAGCATCCGACGATTGTCCGTATCCGAACAGCTCGCAGTAGATCGAGGCGCCGCGGGCGCGAGCGTGTTCGTATTCCTCGATGACAAGGATGCCCGCGCCCTCCCCGAGGACGAAGCCGTCGCGCTCCTTGTCGAACGGGCGGCTCGCGCGCGAGGGGTCGTCGTTGCGCGTCGACATCGCGCGCATCGAAGAGAAACCGCCGATTGCCAGCGGCGAAACGGTCGCCTCGCTTCCGCCTGTGACCATTGCGATGGCGTCACCGTACGCGACGGCGTTATAGGCGGTACAGATCGCATCGTTGGCGCTCGCGCACGCGCTCGCGGCCGCGAAGAACGGTCCCTGATATCCGTACGCCATGGAGATGTGCGCCGGAGCCGCGTTCGCCATCAGCATCGGAATGAAAAAGGGCGTGACCTTCGCCCAGGTGCCGTTATCGTTCGCCTTGTCGGAGTTGAGCCAAAAGGTGATGATCCCGCCGATTCCGGTTCCGATCACCCCGCCGACCTGCTGCTTGAACTCGGCATCGTCCGGGAGCTTGGCGTCCTCGATCGCCTCTCGTGCCGCCACGAAGGCGAACTGCGTGAAGCGATCCATGCGGCGGGCCTCCTTGCGGCCGATCAACTCCTCGGGCTTGAAATCCTTGACCTCGCCGGCGATCCGCGTGATGAAATCGCTCGCGTCGAAGGCCGTGATCGAGGCGATGCCCGACTCGCCGGCAACTAAACGCCTCCAGAAATCGTCACGGGTGTTTCCGATCGGGGTGACGGCTCCCAGGCCCGTTACCACCACCCGGCGGCGGGCAGGCGGCTGCATAGTCGAATCGCTCAAAACTTCACCAAGTTACGGCGGGCCCGAGGTGCTTCCCCGCACGGGGACTGCTTGCGCTCTCCGTCGTCGCTGGATATAATCAGGGGCTGTCTGCCACAAGGGGTGTGGGGCACTTACTCTTCGCCTAAAGGGACGTTATGAAGCGGACGTATCAGCCGCATAATCGCCGCCGCAAGCGCGTGCACGGCTTCTTAGAACGCATGAGCACGAAGCCGGGGCGTAGAGTGCTGGCCCGTCGCCGGAAGAAGGGCCGCCATCGCCTCACGGTCTGATGCCGCCTTTCGCAAGCCTGCGCCGGCGTGCGGACTTTGCCCGTTTGCGCCGCCAGGGGCGGCGTTTATCGACGAAGAGTCTCGTCATTTATCGTAGCGACCCGGTTCCCGGCGATGCGTCCTCGCTGATCGGCATCACCGTGAGCAAGTCGATTGGAAAGGCCGTGCTCCGCAATCAAATCCGCCGCCGCCTCGCGGCGATCGTCCGCGAATCCCTCGCAACCAAGCGCGCCATGCGACTGCTCGTCGTCGCGCGTTCGCCCGCCGCCGAAGCCTCGTTTGCGGATTTGCATGCCGAGGTAACCTCGGCCCTGGCGCGGGTGTAGTAGATCGCATGCGCCTCTGCCTCGTCGCGCTGATTCGCCTCTACCAACTCGTTGCGTCGCCGCTGCTACCCCGGGCATGCCGCTTCTATCCGAGCTGCTCGCAATATGCGATCGACGCGATTCGGGCGCACGGCGTGCTCCGCGGCGCGTGGTTGGCGCTCGCGCGGTTAGCGCGCTGCCACCCGTGGCACCCGGGCGGCGTCGACTTCGTTCCGGGGTCGAGGTAGGTCGTGCACCTTCTGCTTGCCGCCTCGTGGCTCGATCCGATCGTCGCGTTCCTCTATTCGAACGTGCTGCTCACCATCGACAAGCCGATTCACAACCTCGGCTGGAGCATGGTTATCCTGGCCGCGTTCATCCGTTTGGTCTTCTGGCCTCTCAACACGGCGCAGTTCAAGAGCATGATGAAGATGCAGAAGATCGCGCCGCTCATGAAGCGCCTTCAGGACCGGTACAAAGACGATCGTCAAAAGCTTCAGCAAGAGACGATGGCGCTCTACAAGGAGCATCGGGTCAACCCGTTTGCCGGATGCTGGCCGATGCTCGTGCAATATCCCGTGATCATCGCGGTCTACTGGGTCGTGATCAACCACAGGACGGCGTTCGAAAACCAGACGTGGGTGTGGATCGGCAGCGCCATCTCGCAGGCGGCAGCCAACGTGAAGGTCTTCGGCTCGCCGATTCTCGCGGCGAGCCTTGGTCACGCCGACTTGCTCCTCGTCCTGCTCTACGCTCTCTCGATGTATCTGAGCGTTCGATACGTCAGCGTGCCGGCGACGGATCCACAGCAAGCGCAGATGCAGCGCAACATGGCGATATTCTCGCCTCTGCTGCTCGGTTTCATGGGCTGGAAATACCAGTGGCCGTCGGCCATGGTGCTCTACTGGTTCTCGTATAACGTGCTGACCATGGCGCAGCAGTTCTACCTCTTGCGGCGCTACCACCAGCCGCTCGCGCTCATCGATAGCGAGCACGTCATCACGGCCGACGTGAGCGGGGGAGGCGATCAGAAACGCCTGCCCGGAAAGACCGCGCCGAGCGGCAACGGCGTGGCGCAAGCGAATCCGGCACGATCGGGCCGCGGAACGCGGTCGAAACGTAAGAATAAGAAAGCGTAAGATGCTCTACGAAGACGATTTCGAGTTCGAGGAACAGCCCGCGGACGTCCGCGACCGCGCGATCGGCGGTAAGCCGGGCGGCGGGGGGGGCGGACGAACGCCTCGCGGATACGAACCGCGCCGCGCCCCGGCGCAACCTCGCGTCCGCCAGGAGATGCCCGAAGACGCCAAACCGGCCCTCGATCTGCTGCGCGACATCCTCGAGCGAATGGGCGTCGGGCCCGTCGAGATCGAATACATCTCGCGCACGGAGGGCGAGTATCTCGAGATCACCGGCGCGCATCTTGGAATGCTGATCGGCCGGCACGGCAACACGCTCGAAGCGCTCAATCTCCTCTTCAACAACATCTTCAACGCCGGAGTTCGCACGAATCGCCGTTACTACACGATCGACGCGGAGGGCTACCGCGCGCAGCGTGCCGACCAACTCAAGAATCTGGCGCTCGCGACGCTCGAACGCTGCGTGCGCGATCGCTCTCCGCAAAAACTCGATCCGATGCTTCCGTCAGAACGCAAGATCATCCACCTGGTGCTCGCCGACTCGCCGTTGGTGCGCACCGAGTCCGAGGGAGAAGAGCCCGAGCGGCGCGTGGTCATTTTCCCCAAGTAAGGGTGAGTGAATAGCCGCTCCGATACGATCGCGGCGATTGCGACACCGCCTGGAAAGGGCGCGATCGCGATCGTCCGGATCAGCGGCCCGGACGTACCCGCATTGGCGCAGCGAATGCTGCGGACGAAATCGGCGCTGCGGGCGCGCGTCGCAACGCGCGCGACGATTCTCGACGAACGCGGCGACCCACTCGACGAAGGGCTCGCAGTTCGCTTCATCGCGCCGCACAGTTACACCGGCGAAGAGATGCTGGAGCTGCAGATCCACGGGTCGCCCGTGGTGGCGCGCGAGTTGCTTCGCGCGCTCCTCGCCCGCGGAGCGCGCCTCGCAGAGCCCGGCGAGTTTACGCGGCGCGCCTTTTTCAACGCGAAGATGGATTTGCACGCGGCGGCCGCCGTCGCCGACGTCGTCGAGGCCGAGACGCGCGCTGCCTCGCGGGCGGCACTCGCTAATCTCGGCGGCGGCCTCGCCGAGGCGGTGCGAACCGTGCGAGCGTCGATCGCGGAGATTCTCGAGGAGCTGTCCGGCGCGATTGATTTTCCGGACGAGGTTCCCGAACCCGATCGAGACCGGTTAGACGCCAGGCTCGCACCCCTGAGCGTGGCGCTCGAGCGACTGCGGCGTGACGGGGAGCTCGGGCGCCTCGTGCGCGAGGGCGTGCACGTTGCGATCGTCGGACCGCCCAACGCGGGCAAGTCGTCGCTGCTCAACGCCCTGTTGGGAATGGAGCGCGCGATCGTGTCCGAGACTCCCGGAACGACGCGCGACACGATCGAGGAGACGATCGTCATCGACGGCGTCCCGGTGCGGCTCGTGGATACGGCGGGCATTCGCGCCCATGCCGATCGACTCGAATCGGCGGGTATCGAACGAACGCAGCGCGCGCTCGCGGCCGCCCGCATCGCGGTCGTGGTGATCGACGGATCGGAGCAGCTCGGCGCCGACGGCTTGCGGCTGCTGGAACAGACCCGTGAGCGCGATCGCATCGTGTTCTTCAACAAATCCGATTTGGGCGTTCGGGCGGCAAGCGAATGCCGGCAGCCCGGCTCGATCGTCGGCAGCGTCCGCCAAGAGGCGACGATCGACGCGTTGAGGTGCGCCATCGCCCAGCTCGGTTGGGGCGGCGAAACAATCGATGTGGCGCGCCCCCACCTGGTCGCCCTTCACGAGTTCGCCGCGGTAAACGACGCCATCGTCGGATTCGAGGCCGCGCGGCGAGCGCTTCGCTGCGGCGAGCCGATCGACTTCGCCGCTACGGAGCTTCACCGCGCATTTTCCTCGCTTGGGCATGTAAGCGAGCAGGTAGCCGCCGAAGACATCGTGAGCGGCATCTTCGCTCGTTTTTGCATCGGAAAGTAAGGAGGAAACGGCATGGCCCGTGCGTTGCGAGTGCTGGTCGCACTCGCGATCCTCATCGCCCCCTTGACGGCGCAGGCGCGCATCGTTTCACGTTTCGGCGTGACCATCATCAGCTGTGTCGTCAACTCGAACGGAAACGGTCAAACCAACGGAGTCAACGTCGTCTATTACAACACGCACGACTCTCCGGCGACGGAAGTGGATTTTCTCGTAAACTACATGGGACGCCGCTATATTCTCATCGATAAGGGCACGTTCTCGCGCGGCGCACAGATCAATCACAACCTCAACAACGCCCTCACCGGCCAGCCGTGGAACGATCCGAATCCGAAGCTCTGCCGCGTCGAGCGCGTCTATCTCGCTAACGGACGGAGCTTCTAAATGCAGATGAATCCCCTAGTTCACGTCTTAGCCCGCAACTGGTGGGCGTTGCTCATCCGCGGCATCATCGCCGTAATTTTCGGCATCTTGGCGTACATCTGGCCGGGCGCGACGTGGGTCGCCATCGGCATTCTGTTCGGCGCCTACGCGCTCGTCGACGGCATCTTTGCGATCGTCGCGACGGTCCGGGCAGCCGAAACGCAGCAGCGCTGGTGGCCGTTCTTGATCGAAGGCATCGTCGGAATTTTGATTGCCGCGATCACATTTTACGACGTTCGCATCACAATATTCGCCCTCTACTTCACGATCGCCGCGTGGGCGTTTCTCACGGGCATCTTCGAAATCGTCGCCGCGATCGAGTTGCGCAAACACATCGCAAACGAGGTTTGGCTGATCATCGGCGGCATCGCGTCGATAGCCTTCGGCGTATTGATGGTATGGTTTCCGCTCGCAGGATTTCTCACGATCATTTGGCTGATAGCCGCATATGCCATCGTGTTCGGAATCATCATGATCGCGTTGTCGTTCCGGCTGCGCTCGCAGTTGCCCGCGGCGACCACCACGACGTAAGTCAATGCGCAACGACGCCGGCACGATCGTCGTCGGCGGCGGTCATGCCGGCGTCGAAGCCGCATTGGCCTCCGCGCGCCTCGGCGTGCCGACGCTGCTCGTCACCGGCGATCCGGAGAAGGTCTGCACGCTGCCCTGCAATCCGTCGATCGGCGGCAGCGCGAAGGGGCAGCTCGTGCGCGAGATCGACGCCTTGGGCGGTGTCATGGGCGCCGTCGCCGATCGGTGCAGCCTGCACGCGCGCTTTCTCAACGAGAGCAAAGGGCCCGCCGTGCGCGCCCTGCGACAGCAGATGGACAAGCCGGCATACGCCCGGTTGGCAATGGAGCTGCTGAGAGGCCAGCCGAACCTCACCATCGTCCAAGGGCTGGTAGAGGATCTCTTAGTCGAAGCCGGGACGATTCGTGGCGTCGCATGCGCCGATGGGATGCGGCACTACGCCCCCGCCGTCGTGCTTGCTACCGGAACTTTCTTGGGAGGGAAGTCCTTCCGCGGCGACGTCATCCGCCCTGAGGGTCGCTTCGGAGAGGCTCCCGCGATCGGCCTCGCGCTCGCCCTTCGCCGGCTCGGATTTTCGACCCAGCGACTCAAGACCGGTACGCCTCCTCGGATCGACAGACAGAGCGTCGATTATGCAGCGATGCAGCGGCAGGCGCCAAGTCCGCGGCCGCTGCTCTTTTCGTACCTGAGCCAGCCACGTTTTGCCGGCCCGCAGCTGCCGTGCTACCTCACCGAAACCAACGCGCGCACGCACGCGCTCGTCCGCGAGAATCTGCACTACTCGCCGCTCTACGGCCTCGATCTGATCCGAGGGATCGGTCCGCGTTACTGTCCGTCGATCGAAGACAAGGTCGTGAAGTTTTCGCATAATCCCACGCACCAAATCTTCATCGAACCGGAAGGCTGGGACGAACCGACGCTGTACGTCGGCGGCTTCTCGACGTCGCTTCCGGCCGAAGTGCAGCTCGAGATGCTGCGCACCTTGCCGGGGCTCGAAACTTGCGCAATGCTGCGCGCCGGCTACGCGGTCGAGTACGACATGGTCTCGCCGACCGAGCTGCGCGAGACCCTGGAGACGCGTCGAATCTCCGGTCTCTATCACTGCGGGCAGCTCAACGGCACTTCGGGCTATGAGGAAGCCGCTGCGCAGGGGCTCGTCGCCGGCATCAACGCGGCTCGCGGGGTTCGCGGCGACGAGACTTTGCGCCTGACTCGGAGCCAAGCCTACATCGGCGTACTCGTCGACGATCTCGTCACCAAGGGCGTGGACGAACCGTACCGGATGCTGACGTCGCGGGCCGAGCATCGCGTCGTGCTGCGACACGACAACGCCGATCTGCGGCTGACGCCGATCGGACGCGAGCTCGGACTCGTCGACGACGCGGCCTGGGACGCTTTCGAAAAACGACGGGCGGCGCTGCGCTCGGCCCACGAGCGGGCCAAGGCGACGCGATTAGGCGCGGAGCGCCTGCGAGAGGAGCGATTCGAGCGCCAGAGTACGGTCGCCGACGCATTGCGGCGCCCGCGGCTCGAGTTCGACGACGTCGCGGATCGATTCGCGCCGCCGCTCGAGCCCACCATCGGCGAACGGCTCGCGATCGAGCTCAAATGCGAAGGTTACGTCCGCCGGCAAGAAGCCGCCATCGAGAAGGCCGCCAAAACGGAGCAGGCGCAAATCCCCGACGACTTCGATTATTCGTCGATTCAAGCACTCTCGCGCGAGGCGCGCGAGAAGTTCACCGGCCGGCGCCCGAGCACGCTCGGTATCGCGAGCCGAATTCCCGGCATCACGCCGTCCGACGTGGCGATCGTGGCGCTCTTCCTCCACAAACATCGGCGCGAGACGTTGGCGTCCTAACGCGCGTGAGCGCGGAATCGGGGAGCCCTCTCGAGCCGTTGCTCGAACGCGCCGGCGTCGCTGCGCCTCTACGGGCGCGCCTCGCCTGCTTTGGCGAGCTCGTGCTCGAGACGAGCCGCTCCTTCAATCTCACCGGCGCTAAAACGCCGGATCAACTGCTGGGACACCTGCTCGACAGCCTCACGGTCATCCCGTACGTGCGCGAGCCCTATGTCGACGTCGGCTCGGGAGCGGGCTTCCCGGCAATCCCGGTCGCGCTGGCGACCGGTTTGGAGGTGACGCTGATCGAGGCGACGGCGAAGAAGGCTCGCTTTCTGAAATCGCTGCTGGAGCGGCTCCAGCTGCGCGGCCGGATCGTGGCAGAGAGGGCCGAGATCGCAGCCCACGATCCGGACTTGCGCGAGCGATTCGCGAGCGGCACCGCCCGAGGCGTGGCCGCCGCGCCGGCAGCAGCGGAGCTGCTGATTCCATTCATCCGGCCTAACGGTGTCGCGGTCATGCAGCGCGGCCGGCTGGACGCCGGCGAACGCGTCGCCCTCGAAGACGCATCGCTCGTCCTGGGCGCCCAGGTCGAGGGGGCGTTCGAACTCGCCGATGACCGCCGTGTCCTGCTCGTCCGCAAACTGACCGCTACCCCGGCGCGATTTCCCCGCCGCGTAGGCGTTCCGGAGAAGCGTCCCCTCTGCTCGTAACGCGCACCGAACGGACAGATTGTTCCCCGTGAAACGTGGGCTTCGCGGAGCGCTTGCGGTAGGATGATTTTCGATGTATTTGCCCGTTCCGCTGGATGATCGCTTAGCTGCCATTCTTCCCGAAGGCAGCCTCTTTGCGGTTGGCGGTCGCGTTCGGGACGAGCTTCGTGCGGATCTCGAAGGGGCTACCGTCTCCTCGAAAGATCTCGACTACGTCATCACGGGCTTGCCGATCGAAGAGATCGTGACCCGGCTGCGGGGCCTGGGCCGCGTCGATGTCGTCGGCGCTTCTTTTGCCGTCTTGAAGTTGACTACCGACGGGCAAGGCGCCGACCTCGCCCTGCCGCGCCGCGAGCGCTCGACCGGGACGGGGCACCGGGAGTTCGAGATCGAGAGCGGCCCCGAGGTGACTCTCGAGGAGGACCTCGCGCGCCGAGACTTCCGGATGAATATGATGGCGAGGGCTTTGCCTTCGGGGAGACTGATCGACCCGTATGGGGGCGAGCGCGATATCCGCGCTCGGCGGATCGATATCCTCAAGCCCGCGAGCTTCCGAGAGGACCCGCTGCGAATGCTGCGAGCGGCGCAATTTTCCGCGCGGTTCGAGTACGTCCCGACTGCCCAGCTCAGGGAAGCGATGGCGGCCGCGGCTGGGACGATCGGCACGGTTTCGGCCGAACGGATCCAGGACGAGTTTCGCAAGCTCTTCGCTCAAGCGAGCAAGCCATCGATCGGACTAGAGCTGCTCCGCGAGACCGGGGTCCTGACCTACCTCTGGCCGGAGCTGCTCGAAGGAGTGGGTGTCGAGCAGAACGAGTGGCACGCCTACGATGTCTGGCGCCATAGCCTGGCAACGATCGACGCCTCTCCACTCGGCGACGTAACCTTGCGCTTAGCGGCCTTACTCCACGACATCGGCAAGCCTCGCACGAAGGACGGCCCTCACTTTTACCGCCACGAGATCATCGGCGCCGAGTTAACCCGGGCGATGCTGGAGCGGTTCCGGTTCCCGAACGACGTCGTTCAAGCAACCGAGCACTTGGTCCGTCAACACATGTACTCCGCCGATCCCGACATGAGCGACGCCGCCGTTCGCCGGTTTATCCGGCGGATCGAGCCCCAGAATATCGAACGCTTGTTCGAATTGCGACACGCGGATATTCGCGGCAGCGGACTACCCGAGCGGCCGGGCAGCAACCGGGAGTTCGAAGCCCGCGTGCGAGCGGAGCTCGCCCGAAAGCCAGCGTTCTCCGTTCGCGACCTCGTTGTCAGCGGCGACGACGTCGTTGCGGCGCTCGTTCGCCGCGGCGAAGCGCCGCCGCAGTTTCGCGGCGACGAGCGCGTCGGCGCCGCGTTGCACTGGCTATTCGAGCAGGTCACGGACCAACCCGAACGTAACCAGCGGAGCTTGCTGCTGCAACTGCTCGAGGAGTATCTCGAGCGTCCGAGTGTTATAAGCGAGTAGCGTCCTAATGGGTCGCATCATCGCGCTCGTCAATCAAAAAGGTGGCGTTGGAAAGACCACCACCGCCGTCAATCTCGGCGCGGCGCTCGCAGTGCTCGGCCGGCGCGTCCTCGTTGTGGATGCCGATCCTCAAGGAAACTCGACGACCGGTCTCGGCGTCGACAAAGCGCGTCTCACGCGCGACATCTATCACGCGCTGATGCAAGAGGTTCCGCTCGAGCGCGTCATCGTTAACACCGAGATCGAGAATCTCTCGCTCGTCCCCGCGACGATCAACCTCGCCGGCGCCGACGTGGAGCTCGTCGCCGCGCTCTCGCGCGAAACGCGCTTGCGGCAGGCGCTCGCGCCGATCGCTTCGCGTTACGACTACGTGCTCATCGACTCGCCTCCGTCGCTCGGGCTGCTGACGATCAACGCGTTGACGGCCGCCGACGATTGCATCATTCCGGTACAGGCCGAGTTCTATGCGCTCGAGGGCCTCGCGCAGCTGACCAGCGTGATTTGGCGCGTGCGCGACGCGCTCAATCCCACGCTGCACGTCAGCGGCGTGCTCGTCACGATGTTCGATGGCCGGACACGATTAGCGGTAGAAGTGATACGCGAGCTGGAGAAATTTTTCCCGGAGCAGATCTTCAAGACCCAAGTTCCGCGCAACGTGCGCCTTTCGGAAGCGCCTTCGTTCGGAAAGCCGGTCATTCTCTTCGACCTCAAGAGCCGCGGCGCACAGGCGTATCTCGCCGTTGCGCGCGAGATGCTCGAGCCCGCACGGGTATGAGCGCGGCGAAGCGCGGTTTAGGGAGAGGTCTGGCGGCGCTGCTCGGCGAGGCGGCCGTTCCGGTTTCGAGCTCGCAGGAAATTGTGCGGGAAATTCCGGTCACCGATATTCGCCCCAATCCGTTTCAACCGCGCAAGAGCTTTGCTTCGGAAGCCCTCGAGGAGCTCAAATCGTCGATCTCCGAGTACGGCGTGCTCGTGCCGATCATCGTGCGCCGTCGCGACGATGGATACGAGCTCATCGCCGGGGAGCGGCGGTGGCGCGCGTGCGCGGCGCTGTTGCGTCCGACGATTCCCGCCATCGTCCGCGCGAGCGACGATCGTCAGACGCTGGAGTTTGCGATCGTCGAGAACCTGCAGCGTGAGGATTTGAATCCGCTCGAAGAGGCCGCAGGCTTCGCGTATCTGATCGAAGAGTACGATTTCACGCAAGAGGACGTGGCGCGGCGCCTCGGCAAGAGCCGGCCGGCCGTCGCCAACACGCTGCGGCTGCTGGCGCTTTCGGAGACGATCAAGGCGATGGTCGCCGACGGCCGCCTATCGGCCGGACACGCGCGGGCGCTCCTGGGGGCCCCCGAAGCCGCGCGTCTCGAGCTGGCCGAGCGAAGCGTGCGGCAGGGCCTGACGGTGCGCGCGCTCGAGCGCCTCGCCGAACGAGCGAAGAGTTCTCCACCGCAAAAACGGCCGACGCGCTCGCTCTCGGCCGACGAGCGCGAGTTTGAGGCGCGCCTGCGCGAGCGCCTAGGCACGCACGTTGCGATCGTGCGCAGCGCGCGGGGAGGCCGGATCGAGCTGCGCTTCAGCAGCGACGACGAGCTGACGCGGCTGGGCGACTTGCTCCTCGGCGGCGAGGGAGAACGGTAGCAAACCTCGATGCTCTTTCCGGTCTCGCGCATCCTCGCGTTGTTAATGGCAGGCGTACTCTGTTTTGCGCTACTCGTTCCGTTGGCGCTCGCGCGGCACAACTCCGGACTCGCGATCTTCATCGCGGTGATCTTCCTCGCATATCTGGCCGGAAATATCGCTCTATGGCAACGGATGCGCCCGAGAAACTAAGGCGCGCGCGGCGTGTCGCGCTGCTGCGTGGCATTTACGTAATTCTCAACGATAGCGGGCGCACGCTCGAGCTCGCGCGCGCGGCGCTCGACGGAGGCGTGCGCGTCCTGCAATATCGCGCCAAAGCTGGAATCGATGCGCAACGCCTGCGCGGCTTACGTGCCGTCACGCGTGAAAGGGGGGCACTTCTCATCGTCAACGATGATTGGCAAGCAGCGGTCACGTTCGATTGCGACGGAGTGCATCTCGGACCCGAGGACGACGGCTTCGCGAGCCTCGCGCGCGTTCGCGCCGCGCTTCCCGAACGGCTCATCGGTCTGTCTTGCGGCACGCTCGAAGAGGTTCGCGCCGCCAACGCCGGCGACGTCGATTACGTCGGCGTCGGCTCCGTGTACGCGACGCCTTCGAAGATCGACGCGGGCGAGCCGATCGGCGTCGACGGCCTGCGGCGACTCGCCGGCGCGACCGCGCTGCCGGTTGCCGCCGTGGGTGGAATCACCCTCGCCACGCTTCGCGACGTGCGCAACGCCGGCGCGAGGATGGCCGCGGTGATCTCGGCGATCTCCGGCGCTTCCGAGCCGGAACGCGCGGCACGCGACCTGGTCTCGCAGTGGGAAGCGCGCACTTCGTGATGGAGATCGTCATTTCGATCGGAACGAGTCATCCGTGGAACGTCGCGGGAACGGGACGCGACCTCATCGTCGGTGCGGATTTCGGCGCGCGGGTCTTTACCGCGATCGCGGCGGTGAGCGCTCAGGACGGGAGAGGCGTGCACGCCGTTCATGCCGTTCCCAACGATGTATTTGCGGCGCAACTGAGTGTGCTTCCGTGGGATTCGGCGGGCGCGGTTCGCATAGGAGCGCTTCCCACGCGCGCCGCCGTGCACTCCGTCGCGCAAGCGTTGCAAGCGCATTCGTGGATACCCGCGGTCGTCGATCCGGTCTTTGCGGCCAGTCGTGGCGGCGAGCTCGCCGGCGCCGACGCACAACAGGCGCTCCGCGACGAGCTCGCGATCCTGCCAAACGTGATACTCACGCCGAATCTCGACGAGGCGGCGGCCCTGCTCGGATCCGCGAGCGTAATGCGCGATTCGATCGCCGACGCGGCCGTCGCGCTGCGCGGACGCGGTGCGCTCGCCGTGCTCGTGAAGGGCGGTCACCTGGCCGGCGGCGAGCCGGCCGACGCGCTCGCGACGGCCGCCGGCGTCGAGATTTTTAGCGAGCTGCGGATCGCCGGCCGGATGCACGGCACCGGCTGCACGCTGGCTATGGCGCTCGCCTGCGAGCTGGCTCGCGAGACGCCCCTAATCGACGGCGTCCGCGCGGCCCGCGCGTATGTTCGCGACGAAATCGCAAGGCATTGACGCGTACCTCATAATATTGACGCGCGAATGACTCAAACCGGCGCCAAACGACCCCGCGTGATGGCGGGTATGCGCCCCAGCGGCGCCGTCCATCTCGGCCACTTGGTCGGCGTGCTGACGCAGTGGGCCAACTATTGCGACAGTGCGGATGCGTTTTTCGAGATCGCGGATCTTCACGCGTATACAACCGACTTCGACGACCCGGGAAAGATTCGCGCGGCGCGCGAGGAGATGGTCGCTGCCTGGCTGGCCGCGGGCGTCGATCCGGAAAAGGCGACGATCTTCCTGCAATCCGGGGTACAGGAAATAGCCGAGTTGCAGGCGCTTCTCGCGATGATCACGCCCGTCTCCTGGCTCGAGCGCGTGCCGACGTATAAGGGTCAGATCGAGGCGCTCGGGCAGAAGATCGCTACGTACGGATTCCTTGGATATCCGTTGCTGCAGCTCTGCGACATCGCGGTGTTCCGCGGCGAGTACGTGCCGGTCGGGCGCGACCAGGTAGCGCACCTCGAGCTCGGGCGTGAAATCGTGCGACGCTTCAACTATCTCTACGGAGACGGACGCGAGATTCTCGTCGAGCCGCAGCCAACGCTGTCGGAGTTTCCCGAAGTGCCCGGTACCGACGGCCGCAAGATGAGCAAGTCGTACGACAACGCGATCTACATCGCCGACGACGAAGAGACCACGACGCGCAAGGTTCGCGGAATGATCACCGATCCGCTAAAGATCCGGCGCGGCGATCCCGGGCGTCCGGAGATCTGCCCGCTCTTCGCCCTGTGGCGCTTCGTCAATCCACTGAAAGTCGATGGCGTCGCGGCGGCCTGCCGTTCGGGCGCCCTCGGCTGCGTGGACGACAAGACGGATTTCGCGGAACAGCTGAACGCGTATC
This sequence comes from Vulcanimicrobiota bacterium, assembly GCA_963759245.1. GTDB lineage: Bacteria > Vulcanimicrobiota > Vulcanimicrobiia > Vulcanimicrobiales > Vulcanimicrobiaceae > Cybelea. The sequence goes on from CAVWYN010000003.1 coordinate 2,749,831, forward strand.
TCCGTCCCGTGCGCGAGCGCTATGCGGCCTATCGCGACGATCCGGCCTTGGTCGACCGCATCATTGCCGACGGCACCGCGCGCGCCCGCGGGATTGCGGCCGGCGTACTCGCCGACGTCAAACGCGCAATGCGCCTAACTTGAAAGGCCGAGCGTTTTAGTCGAGGAGCTGCACACCCACTGCTGAAATTCTCGGCAAAAGTTTCCCCCTCGGAGGTTTCGATCGTGCGCAGCTTTCGGATTGCATCCCCTGCGATTCTCGCTCTATCGTTGACGGCGTGCGGCGGCTACGGGCCAATGAGCCCCGCGACGCCGGCGGACACCGGAATGCAGAACGCGGGCGGACCGCTTTCGCTCTCGCGTTCCGCGGTGAGGGTTCGCGCGTTTGCAAGGAGCCAGGCGGATCGAGCGCACGGCGCGGGCTATCCGGTCACCGCGGATCCGCCGGTCGCGCATCCAGCGGAGACCCCGTGCGTCGACGTACTCTTCACGCCGAAGACGCCGCCGATCATCCCCGGTCACTTGCCGGTGGGCGAGTTTGCCGACTACAGCGATCACCCGTTCTTCTACGATCCGCCGGCTAACTGCACCGGACCGTACGCGAAGATCGTCCTGAAGGTTCACTTCCGAGTCTCGGCCGGAGTACAGTACGATCGAACCGGCGCGATTTGGGTCGGCGCGACCAACATCTTCTTCGGAACCACTGCGGAACCGGGATCGACCGCGAGCCCGGAGTGGGTGGTCCAACGCGACGTCACCGAATACGCGCCGATCTTCACGCAGAAATCGATCGGTCAAGCCTCGGTCTACAACATCGTGAACTCACAATATACGGGCATCATCTACGGCAAGGCCGAGCTCGATTTCTATCCGGCGACGACGCAATATCAGTCGGGCAAGAGCGCAGACGCCGTCTATCCGCTTTCGGCCGGCCCGCGCGGCGGCTACGTCTTCCTCAACGGGCCGTCCAATCAGATGACCGGCACGTTCACGTTTCCTAAGAACGTCGTAGCGGCGTACCTCGATCTCTTCACCGAGTCGCAATCGGGCGACGAATTTTGGTACACGTGCTTCCCGAACGGCTTAGCGAAGAAGCTCAATAACTGCGGAGGCACCGCGTTCCGCGAGGCCGAGGTGACGGTAGACTCGCAGCCCGCGGGGGTCGCGCCGGTTTATCCGTGGATCTACTCGGGCGGAATCGACCCGTTCCTGTGGGTACCGATCCCGGGCGTCGAGACCCTGAACTTCGCGCCCTATCGCGTGAACCTCACGCCCTTTGCGGGATCGTTCGACGACGGAAACCCGCACACGATCGCCGTCTCAGTCTTTAACGACAACAACTACTTCGCCGCGAACGGAGCGCTGCTGATCTACGTCGATCACCACGCTACGCAACTGACCGGAAAGGTCGTCAGCGACGGCACGCCCGCCTCACCCGCCGTCAAGATCGACCGCGACGTGACGTTCGGCTCGTCCGGCGCGGCAGGATCGATCAAGACGACCGCAACCCACCCGGTGAGCCTCTATGGTTACGTCGACACGTCGCACGGACGCGTCTACACGCGAGTCACTCAGAGCATCACGTTCTCGAACCTTCAGCGGATCGACGCTACCTCGAGCACGTTCCTTCAGAACATCAAGCAACTGACGACGATCACGTCCGACACGTCGACATCCGGCCGCGCGGCCCTCAAGGAACACACCCGGATGCAATATCCGCTCGACCTTCACTACTACTACCAAGCGGGTAGCGGAAGCACAGCGACGCAAAACGCGGCGGTCGTACAAACCAAGTACGGGAGCGGCTTGAACCAGCGGCGCGGCCACGCTACGTCGTGGCTGCTCCAGAACACCGTAGACTCCTCGGACACGCTTACCTTCACGCCGTCGGGATTCACGCCATCGAACGGCAAGAGCCGCCAGCACTATAAGTCTTTGAACGTCGACGGCGCGTGCTGGGACAAGACGCTCCTCTCGCGACTCTACACGATCGTCGGTTCTCGCATGGGCTGCTGACGCAACGGCGCTAGCCCGCCGTGTCACCCTGAGCGGAGTCGAAGGGCGACACGGCGCCGAAGAGGCCACCGATGTGGTGGATACTGCTCGGGATCTTTTTCGGCGTACCGCTGATTATCGGCGCCATCGCTGCCATACAACGCCGGCGTCATCCACCGCTCGAAACGACAAGAGCGTCGAGTGATTTCCCGAACGACGATAACCCTTGGTACGACCGCCCGGACGGACTGTTTACTCGGCTCCGCAAGCCCTAGCAAATCCGGCTTATTCAGAGCCCTGTAAACAAGCTAGTTCAGCGAGGGAGGCGGCGGTGGCCCGGAAGGCGGCTTGCGCATGAGCGCCACCATCGGCGCGCCGAGAATCAGCAGGAACGGAAAGAAAAAGATGTGTCCGCTCGAGATCACATATACGATGGCCGCCGCGATCAGCATCAGGCCGGTCGCAACGGCGATGCGCGTAGCTACGGCCATTTCTTCTTACCGGCCCGAACGCCGGGCGCGACGTTCGTTCTCCGCTCGAAGGCCCCCAAATTCAGGTGGTATTGCGCGCGCCAATCGTTGGTCACGCGAGCGTGCACCAGCGACGCAATCACCAGCGACGAAAGCGCGACGACGGCGAGCCAAATTAAATCGCTCATCGGTACGAAGACGCGCACGAGTAACGACAAGGGTACGGTAAGGATCGCCGCCGCCACCAACGCCTTCCAAAACCTCGGCTGGGGCGATGGCGCGCCGTACACGGAGTTTAGCCTCTAAACTGGGGCACGTTTGCGGCGATCGATTCCAGAGCCCAGTCGATGTCCTCGAGCGACGCCGCGTAGGAGAAGCGCAGATACCCCTTCCCGGCCGGGCCGAACGACGAGCCGCCGCCGCAGGCGACGCCGCCCTCTTCGAGGAGGAACTTCGCGAGGGCGCGGTCGTCGTGCGTGATCGACGAGACGTTTGGAAACGCGTAGAATGCACCCTCGGGCAGGAGGCACGAGATCCCGGCAATCTGATTGAGGCCGTTCACCAAACGATCGCGCCGCGTGCGGAAGACCTCGTTCATCCGCAGCACCGCCTCGTCCGGACCCGTGAGCGCCGCGATCCCGGCCATCTGCACGAACGTGGCCACGCAGCTAAACGTGTTGTTGTTGAAGAGCGTCACGGTTTTCGCGAGCCGCTCCGGCATGATCGCGTAGCCCAGACGCCAACCCGTCATCGCATACGCCTTCGAAAAGCCGTCCACGACAATCGTGCGTTCGCGCATTCCCGGGAGCGACGCGATCGAGATGAATTCGGTGTCGAGATAGAAGTTGCGGCTGTAGATTTCGTCGGCAAGCACGAGAAAATCGTATTGCTCGGCGAGCTCGGCGATGAACTCCAGGTCGCTCCTCGTCAGCACGCCTCCGGTCGGATTGTGCGGCGAGTTAATCACGACGACCTTCGTCTTGTTCGAAACTCGGCGCTCTAGCTCGTCGAGGTCCATCCGCCAATTGCGCGACTCGAGCAACGGAATCGCATGAATCTTCGCCTCCAAGTAGCTCGCGCACGAGGCGTACGCCGGATATGCCGGATCGAAATACACGAACTCATCGCCCGGATTAATCAGCGCGCTCAACGTATTCCAGATGACCGGCTTCGCGCCGGGTGAGACGACCACGTTCTCCGGGCCCCACTCGGGCGCGATGTGACGGAACCGGCTCGCATAGGTTGCGATCGTTTCTCGCAGCGACGGCAGGCCGCCGGAGGGCGTGTAGTGCGTGTGGTTGTCGTACAACGCATCGACGGCGGCCTTCTTAATTGCCTCGGGCGTATCGAAGTCGGGCTCGCCGATTTCCATGTGCACGACGCGCTTTCCACGCGCTTCGAGCTCGCGCGCCCGCGCTAATATCTCAAACGCGTTCTCCGATCCGAGTCGCGCGACCGCATGTGCCAGACGATCCTCATGAACTGCGAGCATCCCAAACCTGCCTCTCTGTGACAGCGTCACCGCTTCGCGGCGTGCGTCAAGGTTTCTTGTTGAAGTACTTGACGAGAATTTGTCGAGCGATCGGCGCGGCGACCGTCGCGCCGTAGCCGCCGCTTCGATCGACGAAGACGGCGAGCGCCACTTTCGGATGCACGGTCGGCGCCCAGGCCACGAACCACGTCGTGTTGGGGCCGTTTCCGCCGCTGGTTTCGGCGGTCCCGGTCTTTCCCGAAAACGGCAATCCGTCGATCGCCAACCCGTATGCCGTCCCGCCCGGATTGGTTACTCGTGCCATTCCCGCGCGCACCGCGGCTAATGCTTCGGACGTGACCGGAACGTGGCGAATGATCCGCGGCTCAAAATGTGCGACGACGTCGCCGCCGGGCGTCCGAATCTCGCGGACGACTTGCGGCCGATACAGCGTGCCGCCGTTGATGACGGTGGACGCGACGTTGACCATCTGCAGCGGCGTCGCTTGCATCGCACCCTGACCGATGCCTAAGAAGCACGCTTCGCTCGGCTCCATGGGGACGCCGAAGACGCGCATCTCCCACGCGTTGGTCGGCCAGTTGCCCTCGTTCTCACCGGGAACGTCTATTCCGGTCTTTGAGTCCAGACCGAACGCGAGCGCGTATTTGCGCAAACGCGCGTTGCCGAGCCACCACGAGAGCCGAAAGAAATAGCCGTCGCTCGACGCCGCCAAGGCCGGCACGAAGGTCGTGTCGCCGAGCCCGCCCGCCGCGATGTCGCGCGCGTAATACCCGCCGCAATCCCAGCCGCCGGTGTCGTCGATCACCTGATCCACTTTCACGACGCCTTCCGTCAACGCAGCCGAACCGGTGACCATCTTAAACGTCGAACCGGTCGGCGTCGCGGCGGCTATCGCGCGATCGAAGAGCGGTTGGGCCGCGTCGGTCAAGTCGAACACGATGCGCTTCGCTCGATTTGCGGCAAAGTCGTTCGGATCGTAGTTTGGATAGCTTGCGAGTGCGAGAATGCGGCCGGTCCATGGATCCTCGGCGACGACGGCGCCCGACATCGTGCGGCCACGCCCCAGTCCGCGTATCCCTTGCGCGAGCGCCTCTTCGACGAACTGCTGCAGCCGCCAATCGATGTTCGTCACCAGCGTGTCGCCCGCCACCGCCGCCTTCGAGGCGAGCTTGACGTTGCCAACGACGGCTCCGGTCGCGTCGACGACGACTCGCTGACCTCCCGGCGTCCCGCGCAGAAACCGGTCGTACGCAAACTCCAATCCATCCTTGCCGATAACGTCGTTGGGAGAATAGCCCTCGTACTTCAGCCGGTCGTACTCTTCTTGAGTGATCGCGCCCACGTAGCCGATCAGATGCGACGCCGGCGAACCATGCGGATAGTCGCGGATCGGCTGGACTTCGAGGTCGACGCCCGGCAGATCCGTGAGCACTTCGGAGAGCCGCGCTACCGCAGCGACCGGTAGATCCGTCGCGAGTATGACCGGGCCGTACGGCTCGCTCTCGACGACTCGATCGAAGCTCGGGTACGTGATGCCGCGATGGTGCAGGAGACGATACCATAGCGATTGCGTGCCGACGCCGACGATCTGTGAGAGCGTCGCCAACTCGCCGTATACATTCTTGACTTCCGACGGAATGAGTCCTACGACGAACGATGGACGGCTACGCGCCATTACGACGCCGTGCCGATCGTAGATCACGCCGCGCGGCGCGGCGACCGGGATCAGCCGAATCTGGTTGGCCTGTGCGGCGGCGCGGTAACGATCGCCGTCGATCAGTTGCACGTAGACGAGCCGCACGACGAGCGCGATCAGCGACAGCGCGACGAAGCCGGCAAATGCGACGAGACGCCACACCGGAAACCGCCAGGGCGTTCGGCGCGGCGGATTGCGCGGCGTCATCGGGTCGAAACGTCGAACCGGCGCGCGATCAGCATTGCGACGACCATGACGCCGGCATTGAGCGCGCTCTGCAACGCCGCTTCGTGGGCGTGCATCGAGCTAAGTCCCGGCGGAAATCCACCGATTGCTGCCACGATCCAAAAGACGAGGGCGCGAACGAGCGTGGCGAGGATCGTGACTGCGATGACGAGCGGAATGGAATCGGCAAAGAAGCCGCGTGACAGCACGCTCGCCAACAACGCGCTGAGGCTGGTCGCAATCGTCCACGCGGCGCCGGTTTGCGCCGAGAGAGCGTCCTCACAGAATCCGGCAACCAAACCGAAGAGAACCGCCCGGCGCGCGTCGACGCGAATCGCGTACCACACGACGACGGCGAGCACGACGCTTGGAACCACGTTGCGGACGGCCAGATAGTGGACGATCGTCGACTGCGCCAGGACCGCGGCGACGAGCCACGCTCCGGCCACGTACCACGCCGGCCCTACGAACGGCGCGACGTGAGGTTTACTGCGGAACGACGACAACGCGATCCAGCGCGTTTAGGTCGGCGGCGGTCTTGAGCACCGCGGTCTGGTAGAGCGTCGCGCTCCCGCGCTCGACCGCCGTCACCGTGCCGATGGGAACGCCCGAGTGAAACGAACGTCCCTCCCCGGTGACGACGACGTCGCCTACGCGCAGCGGCGCGTCCTGCGCGATATACTCCACGACGACGCTCGTCAGATTACCGCGCGCGATTCCCCACCACCGACCCCGCCGCACCACCGCCGGAATGCGGCTCGTATAGTCGGTGGCGAGTAGCACGACGCTCGAAAACGGCGCGACGGAGACGACGCGGCCGACCACGCCGTCGGCGGCGAGCACACCTTCGTCGCGGCGCACGCCGGCCTTCGAGCCCTTATCGATGGTGACGGCGCGGGATTCGTTCTCTGGCGGAAAACCGATGACGCGCGCCTCGATGCCGTGATAAAGATCGACAACCGGTCGCACCGCGCTCTCGGCGGCATACGCGGCGGCGAGTTCGTGGAGGCGCGCATTCTCCTCGATCAAATGCCGATTGCGAGTGCCGAGCTGGCGATTTTCGCGCTCGAGCCGAGGTAACGCAACTACGTTTGTGGCGAGCGCGCGAGCGCCCCCGACGGTCGCGGAAACGACCGTTTGTGCCAATCCGAAGATCGAACCGGCGACCGTCGCGATCGGGCTGACCGATCCCGAGCGCTGCGCGCCAATTTGCAGCAGCGCCAGCACCGCCGCCAAGATGATGACGCCGATCAGCGCAAAGAGTTTGCGTTCGTCTCGGTACGTAAAAATGGTAACTCCACGTTAAGTGTTCGCTTCGGCCGTTCCGGTCTTCGGCCGCACTGCTTTCGTTTCCGGAAGCGCAAATCCCAACCGCCGCAGCGCCCGAATCAAACCGGCCAACGGCAAGCCCATGACGGTATAGAAGTCGCCGTCGATCGACTCGACTAAGGACGCCGCTCGACCTTGAATTCCGTAGGCGCCGGCTTTGTCGAAGGGTTCGCCGGTGGCCACGTACTCGGCGATTTCGTGCGGTTCGAGCGGATAGAACCGGACCACGGTCGTCGTGCGCTCGAGCGTCCGGGCCGCGACGCCGGGCACGGCGAGCGCGAACGCCGTATGCACGAGATGCTCGCGCCCGGAAAGCCGGGCCAGCATGGAAACCGCTTCGGCCGCGTCGCGAGGCTTGCCGAGCGCGATCCCGTCGAGGTCGACGACCGTGTCGGCGGCTACTGCCGGAACGTCGAACGCGGCGCCTTGCCGGCCGGTCACCGCTGCGAGCTTCTCGCCGGCGTGATGGCTCGCGAGCTCGGCGGGCGTGAGCGGCACCTGCGACTGCCCCTCCTCGTAGCCGCTGACCGTCACCTCAACCGTGAGGCCGAGAGAGCGCAGAAGCGCGAGCCGCCGCGGTGACGCGCTCGCGAGAACGATCCGGGAGAGTGTGCGCACCGCGCTTCAGCGCTTAGTCATAGAGCTTGCCGCCGGCCTCGACGTAACCGCCTTCGTGGCGGCCGCGAGGGTCGCGATGCGTCCAGTGAACGACACCGCCGCGCGGGTAGTATTCGTACTCGCCTTTCACGACGACGCGCTGGCCTTCCGCCAGCGGAATCGGATCCCGTAAAGTCGGTGTTCGCCTCGACCCGCACGACGAGATTGCACCCCGAGGCCAGCCGCATGAGGAAGCCTTCGTGTGGACTCACTCGGCCGGGAGCCAGGCCCAATACTCGAGTGATGCTGCCGTCGGCGACGACCTCGACGTGCGAGCGCCCCGCACTGTAGGCGCTGCAGACCGCCGCGTCATCCGGCGACTGCGTCGTCGCGCAGGCCGCAAAGAGGGCGACCATGGCTGCAGCCGCTATTCGGTAACCGGAGCTACTCAACGTTCGTGTAGCCGTAGAGACGGCGCGCGACGATGTACTGCCAGACCGGCTCGGGCACGAGATACCGAATGCTGCGACCCTGCGATATCAGCGTACGCACGAGCGTCGCCGATTCTGGGATCTCCGGCAGGTTCAGCGTGGTCACGCGCTCGCGCATCGCGGGCGGCACCGCTGCAATCACGCGCGCGAGTGCGTCGGCGCCCACGCCGGGGCGCGGCGCAATGGCGAATCGCTCGAGCGCTTCGAGAACCTCGTCGAAGCGCACCCAGTTCGAGCTGACGAGAGAATCGGCGCCGATGATGAAGGTAAATTGCGCGTCGGGATACTTGGCGTCGCAGGCGCGGCAGCAGGTCGGCGGTGTAGCCGCTCGCGTCTTTGCGCAGATCGGTCTCGTCGAGCTCGAACGCGCGGTTGGTTTCGATGGCGCCCAAGATCATCGCGCAGCGATGCGCGGCATCGGCCTGCGGTTTGTCGCGATAGTGCGTATTGCTGGTAGGAACGAAGAGCACGCGGTCGAGTCGCTCGAGCAGCCGCGCGGACTCGGCGACGAAGAGATGCGCGTTGTGAATGGGATCGAACGTCCCGCCGAAAACGCCGACTTTCATGAGTAGGTGAACTCGTACGGCCCAATGCGCACCGTATCCCCTTGCTCGGCGCCGAGCTCGCGCAGCTTTTTCTCCACGCCAATCTTTGCCAGCACGCGGACGAAGCGCGCCAGCGCCTCGTCCGAATCGAAATTCGTCATCGCGGCGAGGCGCTCGATGCGATCGCCCGAGACGACAAACGTGTTCGCGCCCGCGAGGTCGACGTGGAAGGCATCGTGTGCAACGAGCTCGATCCGGGCAGGCGGCGGCGTAACGATTTCCGGCAGCGGAGCGGCTTCGATCGCGCGCCACACGGCGAATATCAGCTCGCGCACTCCCTCGCGCGTCGCAGCGCTGATGCCGAATATTTCCGGAAAACGCTCCTTGAGTTGATCGAAGGATTCGCGCGCGTTCGGAAGATCGAGCTTGTTGAGCACGAGCAGCATCGGCTTTTTGGTCAACGCCGGATTCCACGCGGCAAGCTCCGTTTCGATCGTCGCTTTGTCGTGCGCGATTTCGTCCAGCGGCTTCGCGCCGTCGAGAAGCTGGAGTAGAACGCGCGTGCGCTCGACGTGCCTGAGGAATTGATCTCCCAATCCGGCTCCGGCGTGCGCGCCCTCGATCAGTCCGGGAACGTCGACCATTACGAATGACTCGTCGTCGGAGACGCGCACTACGCCGAGCTGGGGTTCCAGCGTCGTAAACGGATAGTCCGCGATCTTCGGACGCGCGGCAGAAGCGACGGAGAGCAACGTAGACTTTCCGGCATTCGGGACGCCGACGATTCCGCAGTCGGCGAGCAGACGAAGCTCGAGCCGCAGGCGCCAATGCTCGCCAGGCTCGCCACGTTCGGCAAAGCGCGGCGCTTGACGTACGCTTGTAGCGAAGTGTTGATTGCCGAGTCCGCCGCGGCCGCCTTTAGCCGCGAGCACGCGCGTGCCGGGGTCTTTCAGATCGGCGAGAAGCGTTTCGGCGCGCTCGTCGCTCGCGCGATACACGAGCGTGCCGACCGGAACGGCGACCGTCAGATCGTCGCCGCTGCGTCCCGATTTCTTCGAAGTGCCGCCCGGCCTGCCGGCTTCCGCCGTAAAGTTGCGCTTATACCTGAAACTCGACGAGCGTCGAGAGTTCCGGTGTAGCCTCGAGGTAGATGCTGCCGCCGTGACCCCCGTCGCCGCCCGCGGGACCGCCTTTCGGAACGTATTTCTCGCGACGCCACGCGACGATTCCGTCGCCACCGTCACCGCCCGCGACCGCGATCTCGGCCTCATCGATGAACTGCAACTAACTACGGCGCCGCATAAAAGAAAATGGGGCCCAGATGGCCCCGCGCTTCATGAGGAAAGTCGGCTTAGGCCGCCGGCACGACCGAGACCCGCTTGCGTTCGCTGCGGCTGTTGAACTCGACCGTCCCGTCGACTAGAGCGAACAGCGTGTGATCCCGTCCCATGCCGACGTTCGAGCCAGGATAGATGCGAGTTCCGCGCTGACGCACGAGGATGTTGCCCGCGATCACGCGCTCGCCGCCGAAGCGCTTGACGCCCAGGCGCTGCGCGTTGGAGTCGCGGCCGTTTCGGGTCGATCCGGCGCCCTTTTTCGAGGCAAAAAGCTGAAGGTCGAACTCAAACATAGCCGGCCCATTGTAGCAGAGCGGGTCCAAAATGCAACGCCGCGAGTCGAGGCGCGGGGCCCAGGCGGCCTCTAGCGGCCCGTAAACAAGCGGACGAGCTCCCGAGCCGCCTCGAGTTCCGCCGCTCAGCCGTGGTGGACGGCCGCCCAGACGACGGCGATGACAACTACCGCGAGTTGCGTGGCGCAAATCATGGCGGTGGCGAGAACGATCGCGTTGGGCAGACTCATTAACGATCTCCTTCAACCTGCCTAGTGTACGGAGGCCGGCGCAGCTCTGTTTCGCTGCTACACCGATCGCCGGAAGACGAGCACCAAGAAAGCCACGAGCACCAGAACCAACACGGTCGGCACGACGATTTCCCGCACTTGAATCAGCGTGTGCAAAGGCATGTCGCGCGGTTTCTTACGGCCTACGAGGGCTGCTCTTGAACGGGCAGCGCTTGTGCAGGCGCGCCGGAGAACACAGGCGGGCGCGAAAAGCCGGAGTGCAGCGGAGGCTCGATTTTCGGTCTGCTGGGGCGCTTTCGCACGCGCCCAGCGTAACATGATCTACCAGCTCACGCCAGTAATGAGGGATCACTGTAGTGGGTCGCCGCGAGTGCGCCGCTTGCACCAGAATCGGGGGCCAGCGTAGGCGCCTAGGCATGGCCTTTTGGTATCATAAGGCCGAATGATCGCAAGCACTCTTCGGTGGTTGCTATATGCCGGAATCGGCGTTTTCGCGACTTGCACTCTGATTCTCGTGGTCCTCATAGCAGGCAATAGCCTCAACTTATGGGGACAGCAAGGGGCGGGGACGCTCCACGTAGACCTGGTTCGGCCCTCTAGGTCCGCCCAGTTCCACTAGCCGCCCCGAAATCAAAAGAGGACCACTACCCCGAAATTCGCGGTACGGGCTACTGGCGGCGGGTCACCCAGAGAACAGAAACGAGGAATCCCAGCAAAAAGGTGCCACAAATCATTCCAGTTGCCACGACGATCGCGGTCGGCAAGCTCATTAAGGGTCCTCCGTTTCGGCTTATCTACCTTACGGCTCCTCAGTCTTTCTGGTTTCGGGCTCGCTCATTCAAAAGGGGCCACTGCCCCTCTCTCCACACCTGTGGACAATGTTGTGGAGAAGGGGGTCCTGGTGCTCCCATTCCGGTGGTTGGAAGCCTTATTTTGATGGGCAATTGAGACTCCTCGGTTAGTGGCCGGGCCCGCGTTCATAAATCGGAAAAATCCGCGAAATATCGTAGTTAGCTGCCTGTGGATAAGTGTATAAAGTCGTGCATAGATTCCGCAGGAGCAAGCCTTCATTAAGCCAAGTGGTTGCGCCCTCACGGGGGTGGCACAGCCTGAGTCCTGTTAAACGAGTCGGCTGCGCAGTGCTATGTCGAGACGTCAACAGAAGGATGCAGAGGATGGCGCTTGCGATCAATTCGGACATCTCCAATGAGCTCTGGCAACCCGCACTCGACACGCTGGAGCGAACCTTTTCAAAGCCCGTCTTCGAGATGTGGATCAAGCCGATCCGATTCATCTCGTTTCACGGAAACGAACTCCACCTCGCGGTCCACAGCAAGTTTGCACAAGACTGGGTAGGAAGCAAGCTTCGCGGGCAGATGATCGGCGTATTAAGCGAGCTGTTCGGTACCAGCATCGAGCTTCGTCTCTCCGTCGCCGAGCCCAGCGAAGGCGCTCGCACGGGACCGCTCTTTCCGGCTCGCCCGCTTGAAGAGTTCCGCAGTGCAAACCTTAATGTTCGTTATACTTTTGAAGAGTTTGTCGTCGGCAACTCCAACCGCTTCGCGCACGCGGCGGCGCAGGCGGTCGCCGGCGCGCCGGCCCATGCGTACAACCCGCTCTTCCTGTACGGCGGCGTCGGCCTCGGAAAGACGCATCTCATGCACGCCATCGGGCACCGCGTCATTCAAGATAACCTGGCCGCTAACGTCGTCTACGCCACGTGCGAGAAGTTCACGAACGAATTTATCATCGCGCTCCAGAACAATCGCACGCCGGAGTTTCGCAACCGTTATCGGCAAGTCGACGTGCTGCTGATCGACGATATCCAGTTCCTTGCCGGAAAAGAGACGACGCAAGAGGAGTTCTTTCACACCTTCAACGCGCTGCACGAATCCGGACGCCAGCTCATCATCTCTTCGGATCGCCCGCCCAAGGAGATCCAGACCCTCGAGGCCCGCTTGCGATCGCGGTTCGAATGGGGCCTGCTCACCGACATCCAAGCCCCCGACCTCGAGACGCGCGAAGCGATCCTGCGCAAGAAGGCCGGTAGCGAGAACATTCCGGTGCCCGACGAGGTCACGTCCTTCATTGCGAAGGTGATTCCATCGAACATCCGCGAGCTCGAGGGCGCGCTGATCCGCGTCGTCGCATACGCCTCGCTGACGAAGGCTCCGATCACGACCGACCTAGCGGCGGACGTCCTAAAAAGTGCGGTGGCGCAAGCTCCGCTGCACCGTATCACGATTTTGAAGATCAAGGAAACGGTCTCCTCCGCGCATGGACTGACCGTCAAGGAGATGGACAACGGCCGTCGCGATCAGCGACTCGCCGCTCCGCGGCAGATCGCGATGTACATCGCGACCGAGCTCACGAACTACTCGCTTCCGCAGATTGCGCGCGATTTCGGCAAGAAGGACCACACGACGGTCATGTACGCTCGGGACAAGATCAAGGATCAAATGCAGCGCGACGAGGCGTACCGCAACAAGATCCGTCAGCTCATCGCCATGTGCCAGAATCCCTGAGCCAGTCTTTTAGTCCCCATTCTCGACAACCTTACGAACAGGCCGCGTCCGCAGGCGGGCATAAGAGCCCGCCGCTACCGCTCGCGTGGAAAAGTGCATGACGGGGCGCGCCCCGTCCACACCTTATGCTTAGGAAAAAGGAGCGATGGCGCAAGCATAACAGCGAGTTTTCCGCAGATTGCACCGCCCTACTACTGCTACGGCTCTTCTGTAATTCTCCTAGGAAAACCCTAGCGCACGCCCAACGGTGGAAACGATGAAATTCAGTTGTACGACGAAGGACATAGCAACGGCCGTCGGAGCCGCCAGCAAAGTCGTGAACGCTCATACGACCGTGCCGATTCTCTCCAACGTCCTGTTGCAGGCGGACGGCGGCAAGATCGCCGTGCGCGCCACGGATCTCGAGCTGACGCTGGAGCATGCCTTCCCGGCACAGGTCGCCGAAGGCGGTTCGGTTACGGTGCCGGCCAAGCTCTTCGCGAGCTATCTGGGCAACCTCGCGCCTGGGACGCTGGAACTCACCGGCACGCCGACCCGCGCGAGCGTCAAATGCGAGCGCAGCAACTACGACTTTCATGCCCTGCCGGCGGAGGAGTACCCGCCCTTGCCTGCGGCTGCGCGCGGCTCGCAGTTCACGATCGCAGCGAAGCGCTTTCGCGACGGCATCGAGGCCACGATCTTCGCAGCTTCGAGCGAGGAGGCGCGCGGAGCGGTTCTGATGGGTACGCTCCTCGAGATTGAGGGCAACGCGCTGACGATGGTGGCGACCGACGGCTACCGCCTGGCCAAGTTCGCGACGACGCTCGACGACGGAATATCCGGCATCGAAAAGTTTATCGTCCCCTCGCGCGCTCTCGCGGAGGTCGCCCGAAATCTCGGGGGCAGCGAGCAGATCGCCGTCAGCGCGCTGGGCGCCCAGAGCAATCAGCTGCAAATGACCAGCGCCGACGTCACGATCACGGTGCGGCTCGTCGACGGCCAATATCCGAACTATCAGCAGGTGATCCCGGCGAAGTTCGACCGCTCGGTCATGGTGAGCACGCCGGCGTTGATCGGCAGCCTACGGCGGGCGGAACTCGTCGCCGGCGATCGCGCGAGCATGGTGAAGCTCGCCATCGCGAACCAGACGCTGATCGTAACGGCCAGCTCGGACATCTCGGGCAATGCCTACGAGGAGCTCGAGGTCGAACAGACCGGCGAAGATCTGACCATCGCCTTCAACGCGCGCTACCTCGTCGAGATCCTCAATCATATCAAGAGCGAGAAGACCGTCATCGAATTCCTCGGCCCGCTCTCGCCGGCGGCGATCCGTCCGCTCGAGCCGCTCGACACCGGCCAGCAGCTGTACGTCCTGATGCCGTTGCGGCAGTGATGTGTTCCTGAGGCGGCTGGAGCTTTCTAACTTTCGCAACTATTCGAAACTTGATCTCGAGCCGTCGGCTGGACTTAACGTCTTCGTTGGTGCTAACGCGCAGGGGAAGAGCAATCTGCTCGAGGGCGTAGCGATGTTGGGCACCGGAAAGTCGTTCCGCACGACGCGCGACGCCGACACGATTCGGACGGATTCCGACGCGGCAATCATTCGAGGTGCCGCGGCCTTCGCCGGCGGAAGCGTCGACCTCGTCTGCGCGATCGAAAAAGGCGCTCGCGGAACGCGCAAGACCTACACGGTTAACGGCAACAACGTGCGCTACGCAAGCTATTTGGGTCGCATGCGCGTCGTCACGTTCGTCCCTGCCGACCTACAGCTGGCGAGCGGCACGCCGAGCGCGCGGCGAGCGTTCCTGAACATCGCGCTCGCACAAACGGAACCGCAGTATTATTACGAGCTCGCGCGCTACCGTAAGGCGCTGCAGCAGAAGAACGCGCTGCTCCGCGGCGCCATCGACCAGGATCCGGAGCTCCTGGAAATCTACGACCGCACGTTGATCGCCGCCGGGACGGCGATCATGCTCGCCCGCGACGGCATTCTGCGGGCGTTCGCGCAAAGCGCTGCTCAGGCGCACGCGCGCTTCGCCGGAAGCGAGCGCCTCGACGTGCGCTACGCGCCGAACGTCGCATTCGAAGCGCCGACAGTCGAAGCGATCACAGCGGCACTGGAAATGCGAATGCGGCAAGTCGTGGACGCGGAGCGCGCGCGTAAGACCGCACTCGTCGGCCCTCATCGGGATGATGTTGCGCTCTTGCTCGACGGCGTCTCGCTCTCTGCGTATGGATCCCAGGGACAGCAGCGCACGGCGGTGCTAGCGCTCAAGGTTGCCGAATACGCCGTCATGCGCGAACGCGCGAATGAGACCCCGCTGCTGCTCCTCGACGACGTTCTTTCCGAGCTCGACGAGGCGCGCGCCGCCGCTTTTCTGACCGAGATCGGAGAGTACGAGCAGGCGTTCGTGACGGCGACGCATCTGCCGCCGGGACTGCGCGCGGGTGCCCGGATAGCGCGCGTCTGCAACGCCGAGGTGCACGCGTGGGCGTAATGCGCAAGCTCTCCGACGCGCTCTCCGGATGGAGGCCCGGCGACAGCCCGGCTCCTCACGAGCCATTACTCTTGCTGCAAGCCGCTTGGCCCGAAATCGTCGGCGCGCAGGTCGCCAAGAACTCGCGCCCCGCGCGGATCGGCGACGGAACGCTCCTGATCACGACGCGCTCGAGCGCGTGGAGTCATCAGCTGAGTCTCCTTGCCGATCACGTCCTGCACGCGGTGTCGGCGCGTCTTCCAAAAGCCGAATTGAAGCAGCTTCGTTTCCGCGTCGGAAGCGTGCCCCCGCCGCGCGATAAGCTGCCCGTGCACCGCCGCGGCGCACACGTCCGCAACTCGGTCGAACGCGCCGCTCCGGGCTCCTCGGCCGAGGCGCTGGCCCGCTTCCGAAAAGAGGTCGAGCAAAGCCAGCGAGCCAAGCGTTCGGAAGGGTGGAAGGCTTGCACCGGATGCGGCGTACTGGTAGCCCCGGACGCCGCCGAATTACTGCCCGACTTGCAGCGCGGCGGACGCGCAAGAGCGGGGCGAGGCGGTGTCGCGCTTGCTCTTCGAGGCGCCGTGGCTGGGCTATTCCGGAACGGCGGCCCTCGTTTCCGGGTTACAAGAAAGGGAGTACGAGCGTGTCCGTGACCGGCTGCTTTCGCGCTGGTGGGAAATCCTCGTGCAAGCCCGCGCCGCGAAGCGCGTTTCACGCGACGAGCGCGAGCGACTCGTTGCAAATTCGTACGTGCTGTTAAAGAGCAAGATTCCTCCCGAGGAGATCAAGCCGGCAACGGTGCGCAGCATCTTGGGTGACGAGTTGCACGATCTGATCTACACATAACAAAGAGCGGAATGTCAACAAACTATACTGGCGAACAAATCGAAGTTTTACGGGGGCTTGAAGCCGTGCGCAAGCGCCCGGGCATGTATGTCGGTAACACGGCGGAGCGCGGTCTCCATCAGCTCGTGTACGAGGCCGTCGACAACGCCGTCGACGAGGCGCTGGCCGGATATGCCCGCAACGTTCGCGTCGTCTTGCTTAAGGACGGGTCGTGCTCGGTGGAGGATGACGGACGCGGCATTCCGATCGACATCCACGCGGAAGAGAAACTTCCGGCAGTCGAAGTCGTGATGACGATCCTGCACGCCGGCGCGAAGTTCGGCAAGGGCGGCTACAAGGTATCCGGCGGCCTGCACGGCGTCGGCATCTCGGTCGTCAACGCGCTCTCCGAGTGGATGATCACGCGTCGTGAAGCGCGACGGCTTCATCTGGGAGATGAAGTTCGAGCGCGGCGTGACCGTGCAGAAGCTCAAGAAGATTGGCAAGACCGACGGCACCGGCACGCTGCAGTGGTTCAAGCCCGATGCCGAGATCTTCGAAGTAACGGAGTTTCACTGGGATATCTTGCAGAAGCGGCTGCGCGAGCTCGCGTTCTTGAACCGAGGCCTCTCGATCACGCTACGCGACGAGCGCGGCGAGGCCGTTCGCGAGCGCAACTATACCTTCGACGGCGGCATCGTTTCGTTCGTCGAGTGGCTGAACGAAAAGAAGGACCCTATCCACCCGATCATCTCCACGCATGCGGAGCGCGACGGCGTCGACGTCGAGGTCGCGATGCAGTATACCGGCGCCTACGCCGACCAGATCTTTTCGTACGCCAACAACATCGGGACGATCGAAGGCGGCATGCACCTGCAGGGCTTCCGTCAGGCCGTTACCACCGCGATCAACGGGTACGCTCGGAAGCGCGGGATGCTCAAGGAGTCGGAGGCGTCGCTCTCGACCGACGACATCGTCGAAGGGCTCACGGCGGTCGTCTCCGTGAAGCTGCAAGATCCCCAGTTCGAGGGTCAAACCAAAACGAAGCTCGGAAACGCACGAGTGCGCAGCATCGTGGCGGGTCTCGTCGGCGAGCGCCTCGACTTTTTCCTGGAGGAGAATCCCAAGTATGCCCGCGCGATCGTCGACAAATGCATGCAGGCACAGCGCGCGCGCGACGCCGCGAAGAAGGCTCGCGATCTCTCTCGCCGCAAGAACGCGCTAGAGGGATCCGGATTACCCGGCAAGCTCGTCGACTGCAAGAACGGTAACGCGGCAGAGAGCGAGCTCTTCTTGGTGGAGGGCGACTCCGCCGGCGGCACCGCGAAGGGCGGGCGCGATCCCAACAATCAGGCGATTCTGCCGCTGCGCGGCAAGATTCTCAACGTCGAGAAGGCTCGCTTGGACAAGGTCCTCGCGAACGAAGAAATTCGAACGATGATCACCGCGCTCGGCACGGGCTTCGGCGACGAGTTCAACGTCGCGAAGCTACGCTACCACAAGATCATCATCATGACCGACGCCGACGTGGACGGTTCGCACATCCGGACGCTGCTGCTGACGTTTTTCTACCGTCAGATGCGCCCGCTGGTGGAGGAGGGGCACGTCTTCATCGCTCAACCGCCGCTCTACGGAATCCGCAAGGGCAAGAAGCAGTAGTGGGCGTTCAACGAGGCCGAGCTGAAGTCGATCGTCGGCGAAGACGGTAAAGACTTCGCGATCCAGCAGTACAAGGGCCTGGGCGAGATGGACGCCGATCAGCTCGCCGAGACGACGATGGAAGTCGGCCACCGCCGGCTCAAGCAAATCACCGTCGAGGACGCGGTCGAGGCCGAACAGATTTTCACCGATCTGATGGGCGATAAAGTCGAGCCGCGCAAGCAGTACATCTTCGACTACGCGAAGAGCGTCAAGAATCTCGACTTGTGAGTTGAGGGTTCGACTCTTCCTTTAGAAGCCGCTTAGCGCGGCGGGGCCTTTGGCACGATAAGCGGTATAAGGCACTAAGGGCTCACGTGCGCAAGCGCTTTGCAATCGGCCTGCTGGCCGCGGTGATACTTCTCGGGCTCGCGGCTACGAAGCGCCACGAGCTGCTGCGGTTTTTCATCCAAGAAGGCGCCGGCTTAGCGAGCGGCTATACCGTGCGTATCGGCGATCTTCACGTCGCGCGCGACGGAGCAGCCTTCGACGACGTGCTGGTCACGCGCGGCGATCGCCCGCTTCTCGATGCGAAGCACATCGCGCTGCGCTTCTCGCTGCGCGATCTGTTGCCGGGCAGCCGGCATCGCTTCGGCTTGATCGGCATCGACGTCGTCGCGCCGAAGCTGACGCTCACGCGGTTTGCGGATGGAAGCTTCGATGTGAACTTGCCGCGCGGCGGCGCGCCGCCTGCCGGGCCCTCGCGCGTGAACTCGGTTCCGTTCATGTGTTCGGTGCGGGTGCGTGACGCGCAGATCGATCTGCGCGAGCCGGCCGCCTACGATCCCAGCGCGAAGGAGCTGCGCATCGCTGCGGTCGATGCGTCGGGGAACGTCGATACGGCGGCTGTCACGAGCTATCGCGTAAAGGGAACGTTTCAGAGTGAGGGCGGCGAGCCATTCACGATCGCGGGCAAAGTCGATGCGCTGCGCGGCTACGCCGTGCATCACGCGCACGTAACGCGTTTCCCGTTGCGCGCGCTCGCGAACTACTTCGCCGACACGCCCGCCGTACGAATCCTGCACGCGACGGCGCGCAACTTCGATGCGCGTATCTACGCGCTCGGCGTCGCCCCCAACGTGTCGCCGAGCTATCACGTCGGCCTCGGTTTCGACGTGAGCGACGGGCGGTTCGCGCTGACGTCGCTCGCCGCGCCGGTCGATCGATTTCGGGCGCACGTCGAGCTGGTCGATGACGCCTTCTTCGTGCGTGGCGCGCGCGCGATGCTCGCGGGCATTGGGCTGCGTATCGACGGCGGCGCGTACGACTTTACCGGCTCGCGTACCGGAACCGCGGAGCTTCGCTTGGGCGTCGACGGCACCGGCGATCTGTCGGCACTGCGTCAAGCGTTTACGTTTGCGAAGGACCAAGATATTTCGGGGGCGACGCACTTCGGTGTGCTCGTGCACGGCCCGATCTCCGATCCCGTCATCGTCGCGCGGGTCAACGCGCCGCGCGCCTTCTATCGAGCGATGCCGTTTGAGGCGCTCGCGGCCGGCGTCGTGTACCACTCCAACGTCGTTGCGCTGATGCCTCTGAGCGCAACGTATGGCGGCCTCGCCATTGGAATTCGAGGCCTGCTGCTGATCGGGGATCACGTGCAGTCGCGCTTTGCGCTACACGTCAGCGGACCGGCGAGCCGCCTCGCCTATCTGGATGAGATGCTCGGCGACGAGCCGATCGAGATAGACGCGTCTGCGACGGGGCAGGATTTGCTCTTTCACGTGATCGGCAGCGCGGCGTCGGCCAACGGCGTGTCGCGCGTCGCGGCGCTCGTGCGGATGGAGCCCGACGGTGTCGCGTTGGTCGATCCGTTTTGGTTCCATACGGAACGCGGCGATTTCGACGGCGCGTATCTGCTCGATCGCCCGCACGACACGAGCGCGTTCTGGATGCTCGCGAACAACCTGCGGATGCGAGTGCCGAAGTATCCTGCGTTTCCCGGCATCTCGCTCCCGCAGATGCCGCCGATCGACGCGCGCACCGTTGGGATGACGTTCGCCGGCGGCGGCTCGGGGCGCGCGACCTACGTTGCGGGTCGAATGAGCGGCGCCGATACGACGATCGCGGGCGTTCGCTTTCACGGAGTCGACGCGGCCTTCGGCGGCACGCTCCAGCACGCGGCGATGAACTTCCTGCGCGCGTCGGGTCCGTGGGGAACGTTCGCCGGCAGCGGCGAGTTCACGTCGCAAAAATTCGTCGCCTATGGTGCGTACCGCGGAACGTTCGAAGGATTGCAGCCGTTTTTGGGCAGCGCGATTCCCGGGCACGGAAGCCTCGCCGGCACGGTTGGCGTCGCCGTCGGGCAGTCGCGCATCGTCGTGCAAGGCAGCGATTTAAAGATGCAAAACGCGACGCTGCGCGGAGTGCCGCTCACTCGCGCGAGCCTGACGCTCGCGGTGGAGGGAAATCGCTTGCGGCTGTTTTCGGCCAAGGCGCACGCGGCCGGCGGAGACGTCGTCGCCGCCGGCACGTTCGCGATCGGTCCGAGCCCCGCCGGCTCGACGCCCGACGCGCTCGCGCTCGTCGCAAATCGCCTGCAGTCGGCTCAGCTTCGTGGAATCGGACTGCCGATCGATACCGGCACGCTCACCGCGACGGGTTCGTTGGCCGCGGGGTCGCCGCTTCCGACCTTCAACGGCGCGGTCGCGATAAACGGCGGGCGCGTCGCCCACTTCCCGGTCACGGGGAACGGCGAAGTGCGACTGTCGGGTGACGCCGTCGCGCTCAAGCGAGTCGTGACCGAGTTTGGCGGCACGTACGCGCGCGTCGACGGAACGATCGGGTCGCTGTCGTCCGGCTCCCCGGCATACGGACTCGACGCGACCGTCCCCGCGGCCCGCGTTGCACGGGCGTTGCGCACCTTCGGCATTCCGAACTACATGACGGACGGGTCGTTCAACGCTCGGCTGCACATCGCAGGGCGCAGCGCGCAGCCGGATATTTTTGGAAGCGTGGGCGTTCCCGCGGGCGAGGTCAACGGGCTTCCTTTCATCGACGGCACGGCGCGGCTCGCCGCGGATCCCAGCGGCGTGAGCATCGACCGAGGCGGCGTGCTCGTCGGCACGACCGCGACGAGCTTCAGCGCGGTCGTGCGCCCGCGACAGAATCTCATTGCGGTCAGCGCTCTCCGCGCCGATCTCGCCGACTTCAACAACTTCTTCGATACGGGAGATACGCTCGCCGGACGCGGCAGCGTAAAGCTCGCCGCGGCCTCGCAGAACGCGCGCATCACGTCCAGCGGCAACATCGACGTGCGCGGGTTCCGCTACCGGAACTTACCGATTGGGGATACACGAGCCGTCTGGTCGAGCGCGCGCAACGTGGTCGCCGGCGCGCTGCGCGTCGGCGGAACCGAAGGCACGCTGCACGCGCGCGGCACGATCGCGTTGACGCCGGGAGCCGCGTGGCAGGCGGCGCTGCTGCGCTCGCGCCTTGATCTCACCGCGGACCTCGACGATCTGGATCTCTCGTTGTGGATGCCGGCCCTCGGAATGCAAAGCGTGCCGATCACCGGGCGCGTCTCCGGCGACGCGACGTTGCACGGACGCTATCCGCAGCTGGCGGTTCGCGGCACGGCGGAGGTAACGCAGGGAACCTTAGGCCCGCTCACGCTCGACAGCGCGCGCCTCGCCGTGCACGCGGCGGGACGCCGAATGGTCGTCGATCGCGCTGAGTTGACGACGCCCGAGCTCGCGGCATCGGCCAGCGGATCGTTCGGTCTGGGAAAGAACGGTCCGCTCGACGTGCAGGTGCACGCGACGACGGATCGCCTCGCGAAGCTCGTCTACGACGTCTCGCGCGTCGAGGTGCCGATCAGCGGATCGTTCGAAACCACCTTGAATATCGGCGGGACCTATCGCGCGCCGACGTTCCTGGCGGGCTTCGACGCAACCGGCGTGCGCGCGAACGGCATTCCGATCGCGTCGTTGTTCGGGGAACTGCGCCTGCACCGCAAGGCGCTGGTACTTTCCAACGCCGGCGCGAACTTCGGCAGCGGCGAGGTGACGTTGGCGGGTTCGATCCCGTTTTCGCTCGCGCCGCTTCGTCTCGCGGCCCCCGATCAGCCGATAAACTTCGACCTCGACGTCGTGGGGCTGGATCCATCGATCTTCGACGATACCCTCGGTAACAACACGAAGCTGGGCGGCCTCATCGACGGTCACGTCGGCCTGTCGGGAACGATTCGCCAACCCGCTATCGTCGGCCGCATCGCGCTCGAACGCGGCTCCTACTCGAGCGCGCTCGAACGCGTGCCCATCACGCAGCTCGCGGCCATGCTCTCCTTCAATCACACGTCGGCGTCCCTGGAACGGGCTGCGGCGCGTCTCGGAAACGGTACCGCGCAACTCTCGGGCCGCATCAACTTTCCAAACGGATTCACGGGCGGATTGTCGACGTTATCGTTCAAGGGCACGACGCGCGGCGCGCAATTCGATCTGCCCGGCTACGGCAGCGGAACGCTCGACGCTCGACTCGCGCTCGACAAAGCGCAGCGCGCCGAGGCTCTCCTCTCCGGCGACGTGACGCTCAGCAACGCGACGCTCCCGTTTGCCGCGTTCCTCAAGGCCGCGCAGGGGTCCGGATCGGTCTCGCTGCCGCAGCTGCCGCTCGCGTTCGATCTGAGCGCAACCGCCGGCAGAAACGTCCGCGTGCGCGGCAGCGGATATGGAGCCGGCCTCGATATCGGCGCCAGCGGCTCGGTGCACTTAGGCGGCTCGCTGACCGCCCCGACGCTCGCGGGCTCGTTGAATTCGACCGGCGGGACGCTCACGTACTTCGACCGCGCCTTTCGCGTGCAGCAAGGCGGCGTGACGTTCAACCCCGCGGACGGCGTGCTGCCGACGATTCACGCCGTCGCCACGAGCAGCGTCGTCAACCCGGATCCCGACCGAGCGCGCAATCTTTACGGAACCGCCGAGATCGCGATCACGGTCGACGGCCAGATTCCCGACGTGAAGATCGGACTTACGTCTAATCCCGCCGGTTACAGCCGGGAGCAGATCCTGGGCTTGATCGCGCCGTTCGGCGGCTTCGTAGGCGGCATTCCCTTCAGCCGGCAGTCGATGCTCGCGCGCCAATCGCCCAACGGAATAACGCCGTTGGGCGCGCTGTCGCCAATTCCCGACGTCAGCCTCTCGCAGCGCAGCACGATCACCGTCGGACAAGAGGCGTTCAACATCCTGAACGCTCAGTTCACGGCCGGCCTTTTGGCGCCGTTCGAAAGCACGCTCGGGCAAGGACTCGGGCTGTCGAGCGTCAACCTGACCCTCGGCTACTATGGCAACGTGGGAGTCACGGCGACGCGGCTGCTCGGCAAGGCCGTCAGCGCCGTCTACGCGGTGACGTTCGGGATTCCGCAGATTCAGTCGTTCGGACTGATGGTCCAGCCGAACCCCGTCACAACGGCGACGCTGAACTTCTTCTATCAGAGTGGCCCTACCAAGCTGCTTCAGTTGCCGAACTCGCCGGTCGGGTACAACGCGAGCTACGTCCTCACCGAGCCTCTCATCGGAAACAGCGGCTTCAGCCTCACCTTTCAGCGGTATTTCTGGTGAAGATTAAGCGCACGTTCAGGCTTGCGGCACGCGCAAGGACCCCGGGGAGGGGGGGCGGAACAGGGCGAGCCGGGTCCGCGCGATCCACCACCTGGCAGATCGAGGACGACTTTTTCGAATGACCTTTAACCCCCGGGGGCGACTGGGAACGTTGAAACGATATGTGGGCGTTTTTCTGCCCATGTTTGCGGTAATCGGCCTGAGCATCGCTCCGGCGGTCTCGGCGCCCGCTCCCAAGATCGTCTCGGTGGACGTCACCGGGAATTTGCACGTTCCGACGCAGACGATCATGTCGGTCGTCGCGGCGCGTCCGGGGCAGCCGTACGATCCAAAGGTAATCCAGGAAGACCTCGCGCGCATCAACGCGCTTGGCTACTTCGCCGACATCGCGCCGCCGCTCGTCCGGCAGCGCCCCAACGGCATCGCGATCACCTATCGCGTCATCGAGAATCCCGTGCTCACGAAGATCCTCTTTACGGGCAACTCGAAAGTCCCGAGCGACACGTTGCTCGCGTTAATGGACCTTTCGGTCGGACAGGTCTTCAACTCGAACACCTTCCGTCAGGACGTGCTCAAGATCAACAACTACTACGAGCGCATCGGCTATGGTGGTCAGGTTCCAACCCACGTGAAGGACGTCAACATCAACCCGCAGAGCGGCGCCCTCACGCTCGTGATACAAGAGGGATTGGTCGTCAAGAACATCATCATCGGCGGCGACCCGATATTGCCTCCGCCGCTGATCATCCCGGCGCTCACGCTGAAGACCGGCAACGTGTACTCGGATGCGGTCCGGGACGCCGATGCCAAGGCGCTGCAAAAACTCTACGAGGACAGGTACCATCTCGAGGTCGGAAACTTTGAGGGCGGCATCGTCCCGTCGTCGATCGACCTGAAGGCCGGCACCGCCGACGTAAAATACAACATTTACGTTGCGCGGATAGCGCTCGTCGAAGTTACCGGCAACACCCGGACGAAGGATCCCGTGATACGCCGCGAGTTACGCGAGCGTGCCGGAATGGTCCTCAATACCGATGCGATCAAGCGCGACTACGAGCGGCTCCAGGCGCTGAACTTTTTCTCGAAGGTCGAGCCCGACGTAAAACCGGGCCCGGATCCGAAGAAGCCGCAAGACGTGACGCTCGTGTGGCACGTCACGGAGCAGCGCACGGCTTCGGCATCGCTGGGATTCGGGTACTCAGGCGGGCTAACCGGACTCGGACTCTACGGCACCCTGGGATTCTCCGATAACAACCTTCACGGAACAGGCAACTCGGCGGGCATCCAGTTCGAGGAAGGCTCGCGCACGGGCGTCGCTCAGCTCACCGCATCGGTCCCGTACCTGAGCAACACGCCTACGGGACAGAAGTACACCGCCGGCGGTTCGATCTTCACGAACCATACGACGTACTACTATCCGGTCTACGGCATCTTGGGGACCGGACAGTCGGTGGCGAGCGGCGCGCAGGTCCCGATTCCGGTTACGCTCTATCCGAGCAACAACGCTCAGCAAGTCAGCAACGTCGTCGCCACCAACTCGTCGAGTGCGACGGGCGCGTCGGCTAACATCGGGCGGCGACTGAGCGACTATACGATCTTGTCGGTAAACGTCAGCGGACAAAAAATTAAATACGACACGACCGTGCCGTCGCCGTACTATTTCCAGGGCAACCAGCCGAACATTTTCGTCGGCCCGACGCCCGGGCCGATCAACTCGTCGCCGAATCAATACGGCGGATCGTTCGGCATCGCCGCTTCGTCGATAGCCAACGTGAACACCGGAGCTCCCTACCACCTGGTGCAGACGGGGCTAAGCCTCCAGACGGTCACGCTCGACGACCCGTTCAATCCCCGCAGCGGCCTCAAGGGCTTGTTCACCGCGACGTTCTCGGAACCGGCGATCGGATCCAACTTTTCCTTCACGCAGAGCACGTTAGACGTGGCGAAATTCTTCCCGTTCCTCAGGAGCGCCACGCTGGGCCTTCATGGAGTCGCGTACAATTCGTCGGGTGTGATTCCACCTAGCTCGCTCTTCACGTTCTCCGACCAACAGATGCGCGGCTACAACCAAGTCTTCTACGCGACCAACGCGTACCTGGGGCAGGTCGAGCTACGCCAGCCGTTGGCGCTGGATCGCAGGATCACGCTCGCGCTGTTCGTCGACGAACTCGATTATCACATTCGCGGGGCCTACCCACTGCTCAACCCCTACACTAACCGTATCACTGGCTATCCGGCGAATTGGGCGCTCTACGGCGACGCCGGTTTCGGAGTGCGTTTCGACGTGCCGCAACTCGGACTGCGCACGGTGCGCATCGATTTTGCCAAGGGAGTAAACGGTACGCATACGAGCTTTGGAATAGGCCAGAGCTTTTAGGAGCCTTCATGGAGCCCACGAAAACCAGATGAACGTCCGGTCAGCGATTATTGTTGCCGTTGCGATGCTGCTTGGAGTTTGGATCGCGCCGGGCGCGATCGCGGCCGACCTCACCGACGTCGGCTACATCGATCAAGCCGATCTCGCCAACCTGCCGGTCTTCGTCAACGCCAACGGCGCCCTCGCCGCTTTCAAGGCACAACTCGACGCGCAGTTCGCCAAACAGGTTCGGCGCACGCGCAGCGATGCGCAGAAACAGCAACTGGCGATGCAGTTTCAGCAGCAGCTCAACGACAAGCAGCGCGAAGTCGTGGGGCCGCTCTTCCAGCGCGCGCAGCTCGCCATCGCTGCGGTCAGCGCCTCGCGCAACATCTCGATCGTGGTCGACAAGCGCGTCGTGATCTATGGTGGTCAAGACATCACGAAGGACGTCGAGGCCGTGTTCTTGAGTTCCCAGGCGATCGCGCCTCCCGCCTCGACGCCTCCGCCCGCGGAGATCGGCTTCGTCGATCAGACGGTGCTCGACGGCGTGCCGAAGGTGCAGACCGCCAACAACGCGATGCAGCAGTTCGAGACCACACAGCGTCAGATTTATTCCGCGAAAATCGCGCAGGCGCGGAGCGACAGCGACAAAAAGCAGATTTTTCAGGAGTATACGAAGCTCGTCAACGACAAGCAGGATCAGTTGCTCAAGCCGCTGGTCGATCAGACGAAGGCCGCAACGGCGGATATCGCGCGCAAGAAAAATCTGTTGCTGGTCGTCGACAAAGCCGACGTGATCTACGGGGGCACGGACATCACGTCGGATGTCCAGAGTGTACTCGGTAAATAACGCCGCTACTCTTGCGGCAGTCTGCGTTGCGACGATGATGCTTGCCGCCTGCGGCCCCAACGTGCATTCGGCCGGCGTGCGTGGGACGGGCTACGTGCGTCTCGGCGACGTCGTCAAGCACCATCCGCTGTACGCGCAGCTCTCGCAACTCGACGACGCGATCGCGGCGATCAACCTGCAGTATGCCGCGCCGCAAGTTCCGCTCGGGGCGAAGCAGATCGCGGCACAGACCGCCGAGCTCAATCGCGAGCTGCGCGCCGCTCAGGAGCGCGCCAACAAGATCCTCGCGCAAAAGCAGCGAGACTATGCGCGCCGCGAACAGCAGGCCGTGACGTCGGCGCTCACCGCTGCCGGCGTTCCGGGCGCCGGCGCGCTTGCGGCGCAGCGAATGAGCAACGCGTCGGCCGCGCAGGCACAACAGGCGGCGCAAGCGGCCAACTCCGATTTCATGTCGTACCAGCAGAACGTCGTGGCGCAAGACAACGCGGCGACCTCGTCGATAGCGCGACAACTGCAGGCTCAGGCGGCCGAAAAATACCGCGCGAAAGCCGAGCAGCTGCAGCAGAACGAGACCAATCTCTCGCTTCGCCTCACGCAACAAGACGCTGCATCCCGCATGGCGATCAAGATGCGCCTCTCCAATCTCGCCATGGATCCCGCTGCCCGCCGGCAGGCGCAGGAGCAGCTCGCCGCCATCAACTCGAAGGAGGCCGAAGAGCTCAGCGCGCAGCGCGATGCGGACGCCGCGACGCTGCGCAACTATCGGGCCCAGCTCGACAGGCAGGCTTCCGACCAGATTCGATCGCAGGTCGGCGCGATACAATCGCAGACGCAAAGTAAGTTGGTTGAACACCGCAACGAAGTAAGCGCGCAAATACGGAGTCTCGGGCCGGCGCAGATGCCGGCAAATCTCTCGCCCGGCGTGCAGGCCCAGCTCGCCAAGATCCATCACCAATTCGTCGGGCAGTTCCAAGCCGATGCCGGCAAGACGATCGCGGAATACAACGCGACCAAGAGCGATCTCGATCGGCACTTTGCGGCGCTGCACGGGGCCGACGTCGGCGCGACCGGCGCCGCGGCCAAGGAGCTCGGCTCGCTCCAGAAGCGGCGGAGCGATCTGTACGCGCAGATCGTCGACCAAGTGCAGCGCGACGCCGCGCGCATCGCCAAGGACCTGGGATTCAGCATCGTCTTCATCAATGTTCGAGCTGCCGCGGGCGGCTACGATCTGACCAACCGAGTCATCAAGGACGTCGAAAGCGAACACGAGTGAAAAATTGTAATCGGATCGCCCTCCTCTCGATCGCGGCGCTGCTCGCCGGCTGCGCGGGACACAGCTCCATCGGGCTGGTCGACGTGCAGCGGATCGTCTCGAACTGGCCGGAGTACCAAGGCTATCAGACTCAGATGCTGGCCGAAGAGCGCTCGATCTCGTCGCGGAGGGAGAGCACGGCACGCAAGCAGCGCGATGCCTTCCAGCTTCAGAGCAAGTATTCCAAGGTCACCGATCAGCTCTCGCAGCAGATCAAGCGATGCGGCGAGCAAGATCGCCACAGCGCGGCAGCTCAAGCTCGTCCTCACGCGCGAGGGGATAGGTTACGGCGGCGTCGACATCACCGGCGAGGTCGAGAAGGCGCTCAACATCACGGAGAAGGCCTCGCCGACGCCGGGCACGTAGCGCATCCGTAAGGATGCTCGGAACGCTGGAGGAGTTGGCCGCGCGAGTCGGCGGGCGCGTCGTCGGCGACGGTAGCGTTCGAATCGAAGGCGTGCGAACCGTCGATGAAGCGACGGAAGACTCCCTAACCTTCGCGACGACCGAAGCGTATCTGTCCTCCGCGCTTGCGAGTAGGGCCGGCGCAGTTCTCGTCGACGCCTCGCTCGCCTCGGATGCGGCTCCCGCGAAGCCGTTGCTCGTCGTCGAGAACACGCGTCACGCCCTCGCGCTGCTCCTCTCAGCACTGATGCCGCCGCGACCGCAGGGTCCGTTTCGGCATCCCACCGCGGTGATCGAATCCGATGCCAACGTGGCCGCCGACGCGTACGTCGGCGCGCACGCGTACGTCGGGCATCGCGCGTCGGTAGGGAGCAATAGTGTCGTCGGTCAGAGCGCGTACGTCGGCGACGACGTCGCGATCGGCGAGTCGGCGTGGATCCACGCGAACGCCAGCGTGATGGCGCGATGCCGCGTCGGCGATCGCGTCGTACTACACGCCGGCTGCGTCATCGGCAGCGACGGCTTCGGCTGGGCGTTCGTGGACGGGCGCGCCGAACGAATCCCTCAGATCGGCAACGTCGTGCTCGAGGACGAGGTGGAGGTCGGCGCAAACACCTGCATCGACCGCGCGCAGATCGGCAGCACTCAGGTCGGGCGCGGTACGAAGATCGACAACCTCGTGCAGATCGGCCACAACTGTCGCATCGGCAAGCATTGCGTGATCGCCGCGCTGACCGGACTCGCCGGATCGACGATCATCGGCGACTACGTAAAGGTCGCCGGACAAGTCGGATTCCGCGGTCATCTCACGGTCGGCTCGGGCGTGACGATCGCCGGTCACTCCGGCGTCTGGGGAAACCTCAGGGACGGCGCGACGGTTTCCGGAGATCCGGCGCGCGACCATCGCGAGGAACTGCGGCGACAGGTCATGATTCGCAGGCTGCCAAAGCTGTTCGATCGTGTTGAGGCTCTTGAGCGTTCTCGCTCGCGCCAATAACGCCGGATCGATCAGAGCTTCGCGATGACGCAGGCGACGCTTCGCGATACGCTGCATTTTAAAGGCGTTGGCCTCCACACCGGGGCACAGGGGGCGGTCGCCGTCCAACCCGCAGGATCCGACGAAGGGCTGAGCTTCGTTTCGGGAGAGACTCGAATTCCCGCGACCGTGGAGTACGTCAGCGATACGTCGCGCGCAACGGTGCTGTCGCGCAATGGGGTTAGCGTCTCGACCACCGAGCATTTACTTTCGGCTCTGTTCGCGATGGGCGTGACGAACGCCGAGATTCACGTACAGGGGCCCGAAATTCCGGCTCTCGACGGAAGCGCGATCGAGTTCGTCGACGCGATCCTCGCGTGCGGCCTCCAACGACAGCCGCTGCCCCGTAGGCTCTTCGAGCTCGCGGAGCCGTTCTTCATCGAGGCCGCAGACCGAATGATCGTGGCGCTCCCATCCGCCGACTTCCGCGTGCGGTTCGTGGCGGACTTCGCCCCGCCGATCGGAACGCAGTACTTCTTCGGGCAAGATCGCGCCCAAGGAATATCGCGAAGAGATTGCGGGCGCGCGTACCTTCGGCTATCTGCACGAGGTCGAGGCGTTGCGAGCGCGCGGCCTGGCTCTCGGCGGCAACCTGGAGAACGCGCTGGTCTTCGGGCCCGACGGTCCGATGCAGCCGCTGCGTTGGCCCGATGAGGCAGTACGCCACAAAGTGCTCGACCTGATCGGCGACCTAGCGCTGTTGGGAGCTTGGCCCCAATGCGAAATCGTGGCGATCAAGAGCGGGCACGAAATGCACGCATCCCTCGCGCGTGCCCTGCGTGCGCGCTTGCGCGTACCGTCTGCATAGGAGAACGAACCGTGGCCGAATTGGACATCCGCGCGATCTTTGAAGTGTTACCCCACCGTTATCCGATGTTGCTGGTCGACCGCATCCTCGAGTTCGAGCACATGGTCCGCGTCCGGGGATACAAGAACATCACCTACAACGAACAGATCTTCGCCGGCCACTTCCCGGGCAACCCCGTTCTGCCGGGAGTCTATATGATCGAGGCGCTCGCGCAGCTGGGCGGCGCGATGATCCTCGAGCCGGGCGAGTTCTCGCGTAAGACGCCGTACTTGGCCGGCATCGACAAGGCCAAATTTCGCCGCCCGGTGATTCCGGGGGACCGGCTCGACATGGAGGTCAAGATGCTGCGCCACAAGCGAAACATCGGCTGGGTGGGCGCGGAGGCACAGGTAGACGGCCAGTTCGCCTGTTCGGCGGAGATAATGTTTTCGATCGTTTCCGATCCGCGGATGTTCGGCGCCGA
Organism: Vulcanimicrobiota bacterium; assembly: GCA_963759245.1. Lineage (GTDB taxonomy): Bacteria > Vulcanimicrobiota > Vulcanimicrobiia > Vulcanimicrobiales > Vulcanimicrobiaceae > Cybelea. The sequence continues at coordinate 2,780,825 of CAVWYN010000003.1, forward strand.
TTCAACCGTGCTGCACGTCTGAACTCGAATCCGAATGCTGCATCCGACCGCAATCGTGCATCCCCGCGCGGAAATTGGGAAAAACACCGAGATCGGCCCGTTCTGCATCGTCGGCGAGCACGCTTCAATCGGGGCACGGACGGTTCTGCAAGCACACGTCGTGATAAACGGTTGGACCGAGATCGGAGAGGACTGCCTGCATCTACCCTTTTTCGACCGTTGGGGCTGCATCGCAAGACCGTAAGTACGCCGGCGAACGCGCCTTCACGCGCGTCGGCAATCGCACGATCCTGCGCGAGTACGTCAGCATTCAGCGCGCTACCGGTCACGACGAGGTGACTGCGGTCGGCGACGACTGCCTGTTGCTCGCCTACGTGCACATCGCGCACAACTGCGTGCTTGGGCAACGGCGTCACGATGAGCAATCTGGCGCAGCTTGCCGGCCACGTCGAGGTCGCCGACTACGTGACGATCGGCGGCCAAACCGGCGTTCATCAGTTCACTCGAATCGGCCGGCACGCGATGGTCGGGGGGATGAGCAAGCTGACCAAGGACGTCCCGCCGTTCTTCCTCGTCGAAGGCAACCCGTGCCAGCCCTACGGCCTCAACAGCGTCGGGTTGCGCCGTGCCGCTTTTTCGGTGGAGGAGCGCGACCGAAATCAAGAAGTTCTACAAGCTGCTCTACAACCCAAAGCTCAACGTCTCGCAAGCAATCGAGGCGATGAAGGCCGAGGCGGCGACCGGCCCGGGTCGCGAGATCATCGCGTTCCTCGAAGCCCCATCCGAACGAGGCGTGCTGAAATAATCTGAGGTATTTCTTTTCGACTGGCGAGCCCTCGGGCGAGGCGGCGGCGATCGTTTTCGCGCAAGCGATTCGGAGGCTCGACGAGGACGCGCAGTTCGAAGGCATCGGGAGCGAACGCATGCAGGCTGCGGGATTCGGACTATGGCGCAACCATGCCGGCTGGGCCAGCATGGGTCCGCTCGCGGCGATTCCACGGATCCCGAAACTGCTCAGTGCGATGCTGCGCACGGCGTTTCATTTGATCGAATCGAAACCGGATCTCGTCGTACTCGTGGACTTCGGCGTCTTTAACCTGCGCCTGGCGTCGACGCTGCGGCGATTCGGCTACAGCGGGCCGATTCTCGATCTCTTTCCGCCCGGAACGTGGCTTGACAACGAAGAGAAGGCGCGCAAGGTTAGCGCACTCACCGTACCGATGACCGCGTTCTTGCATCAGTGCAAGTTTTACCGGAGCATCGGGTGCCGCATCGCCTACTTCGGCCATCCGCCGTGGCCGGTCAATATCGCATGCGCCCGCTGCGAGCGGCTCCGCCGCGCGACGGCGGCGTCGTCGCGATGCTGCCCGGCAGCCGCAGCGGCGAGCTGCGGCGCCATCTGCCCGTGCTCGCGGCCGCGTATCGCACGCTCGCGCAACGGCGTCCGCGGCTGCGTGGAATCTTCGGGGCCGCCGACGGCGCCGCAGCGCGGCAGATCGCTCGGGCGATCGCGGCCGCCGAGTTGACGAACGTGGAGATCGTCGACGGAGTCTCGCGCGCGCTCGAGCAGGCGGACGGCGCGTGGGTCGCCTCCGGCACGGCCGTGTTGGAGACGGCGCTCTGCGGCGTGCCGGCCGTCGCGTTGTACGTGATTCCGCCGATCCTAATCCGCTACGGGCATCGGATGATCAAGCATCGCTTCATCACGCTGCCGAACTTGGTGTTGGGACGCGAGATCGTTCCCGAGCTGCTCCAAGAGGCGGCCACGCCGGAGCGGCTGGCGGACGAGCTCGAACGGCTGATCGAGCATCCGAGTGATCAATACGCGGCCTTTACCGAAATGCGGGCGGCGCTCGGACCTCCCGACGCGCTGGAAGAGTGCGCGCGCTACGCCGTCGAGCTGGCGCGCGGGTCCGCGCCGGTGAGCGCGTGATTCGCATCTACCACACGTCGGATCTGCACGACCGCCGCGGCATCGCGCCGCGTCTGCGCGAGCTGCGCGCCGCGCAGCCGGGCCTGTTGTTCGATTGCGGCGACTCGCTGCGCGGAAGCCAGACCGTCTATCATCGTAACGAGCCTATCGTCGACGACCTCGACGCGGCGGGCTACGACGCGCAGGCGATCGGAAATCGCGAGTTTCACTATCTGTTCGACGTGCTGCGTGCGCGCGCGTCGCGCATGCATCATCCGCTGGTCTGCACGAACCTGATCGATACCAGGGGTCGCGCACTGCCCTTCGCGCCGGCGCTCCGTTTCGACGTCTCCGACAACTCGACGCCGCCGGTACGGGTGCACGTGCTGGGTTTGTTGATCATGCAGTATCCCGTCGGAAGCGTGTGGGAACGCGTCTTCGGATGGCGCTTTCTCGACCCGTGGCAGGCGGTCGAGCCGTACGCCGGCGCGTTACCCGAGGGCGATATGCTCGTGGTGCTCTCGCACGTCGGCCTGTCGCTGGATCGGGAGCTGGCCCGGCGCGTGCCGCGCATCGACCTGATACTGGGCGGCCACAGCCACGATACGCTGGAGTCTCCCGAGTACGTGGGCGACGTTCCAATCGTCCACGCGGGACCCTACGGCCGCTTCGTCTCGCGTAGCGATCTCGCGTACGCGCCGGAGCGGCGCCGTTTTGCGTTGGCGAATTTCGCCCTCGTGCCCCTGCTCGGATCGCAGTGATGCGCGCGCTCTTCGTTACCAACGGTCACGGCGAGGCGGCGATCGCGGATCGAATTGCGGGCGAGCTCGTGCTGATCGCGCCGGATGCGCGCATCGATCACCTGGCGCTCGTCGGCGACGCAACGTCCCGGTCGATGCGCGGTGTCGGGCCGCGTCGCAGGATGCCCAGCGGCGGGCTCATCGCTATGGGAAACGTGCGCGGGATCGCGCAGGACGTTCGCGCGGGACTCATACCGCTGACATGGGCGCAGGCAGCGTTCCTGCGCCGCGCCCGCGGAGAGTACTCCGTCGCCGTCGCCGTCGGCGACGCGTATGCGCTCGCGATGACGCTGCTCGCGCGCGCCCGCACGGTCTTCGTCGGCAGCGCGAAGAGCGTGGCCGTCGCTCCTTACGGTCCGTTCGAAGAGCGTCTCCTGCGGCGCGCAGCCGCGTGTTTCGTCCGCGACGACGCGACGGCGCGCGTCTTGCGGGAAGACGGAGTAAAGGTCGACGTCGCCAACGCGATCGTCGATCTCTTCGCGATGCCGGACGACGCGGCCGCACAAGTCGCAATCGAGAAATTCGATCCGGCGCTCGCGCTCTTTCCCGGGAGCCGCGCGAGCGCGTACGACGACGCGGCGTTCCTTCTCGAGGTGACGCGCGCCGTCGCCGCTTCCTCTCCGGCGCTCGGAGCCGCCTTATCGGTTGCGCGCGAGCTCGATCCGGAACGCTTCGCGCGGGACGCGGCTCGAGCGGGCTGGGAGGTTCGCGCAACGCCGAGCGAGTCGATGCCGTTTGTCTTGAGCCGTGACGGACGCGAGCTCGTGCGTGCGTGGCGCGGCGCGCTCGGGCCGCTGCTCGCGAGAGTTTCTCTCGTTCTCGGTCAGGCCGGAACGGCGAACGAAGCGGCCGCGGCCGCAGGCGTTCCGGTCGTCGCGTTCGAGCGCGACCGCGACCGAAAGGCGCGTTGGTATCGCCGGCGGCAGAGCGGTTTGCTCGGCGACGCGTTGGCGGTGTTGCCCGGCCGCCTCGCCGAAGCGGTCGCGGGCGTGCGGAGCATTTTGGACGATCCGGTGCGGCGCCGCGCGATGGGCGAGACCGGGCGCGCGCGCATGGGCGAGGCCGGCGGCGCGCGACGGATCGCGCAGCGCGTCGCATCGCTCGCGAGAGCGGGGAACCTCTGAAGAAGTTCATGTACCGATCGTTTCGGCCAAACCCTTCGGGCAGCGGCAGTTTTGCCGCATCTCATTGTTGCGCCCTCGGTCACAGAGGCGCGCCGGACTATGCTCCCTCGGGCGCGCCTCGATCTGCGCCAAAACTGCTCGCTGCGATCGGTGCAGCAACTTCTTCAGAGGTTCCCTAGATGCGGCGGCTCATGCCCGCAGCGCTCGGCCTCATCCAGGCGATGCTCCCGCTCTTTCCGAGTTTCATCGCGTTGACGAGCGTCGCGTTTCCGGGAGTGTCGCTGCTTCCGCCGGCGGCGACGTATGCGGTGCTCGCGCTCTGCATTCTATTGGCGATCTACGCGCTCCCGATGCTGCTGCGCTATCCGTTACCGCGTTCGCAGCCGCTGCTACTCCCGCTCTTGGCCGTCTTCGGCGCTGGGCTGCTGGCGGGAATACTCGGATTCGATCCGCGCGCGGGCCTGGTGTTTACGTTCATCGGCGGCCTCGGCATCGTTTGGCACTGCACGATCATGCGCTTTTACGACGATCGCAACGTGGCCGTGGCGATCTGGTCGGCGTATCTGATCGCCGGCGCGATCGCCTGCATCGTGGCGATCGTAATGGTCGCGCTGCGCGTTCCGGCATCGTTGTACGCGCTCCAGCACGGGCGCGCAACGGGCACGTTCATTCTGCCGGGCGAGCTCGCCGGATACCTGATCGTGCTGTTGCCGGTCGCCTACGCCGTGACGGCGGTCTATCGGCAACGCTGGCTTCGGGCGTTCGGCTGGACGACGCTCGCGCTCGGGTTGATCGCGCTCTCGCTCACGTACTCGCGCGCGGGCTGGATGGGGTTCGCGGCCGCGGTCGCGTTCCTCGTCGCGGTGCGGACTCGGTACGGCGCGCGCGCGGCGGCGCTCGTCGTCGGCGCCGGCATCATCGTCGTGCTGCTGCTCTTCAACGCGCATCACGACCCGAGCGAAGACTATACGCGCCTGTCCATTTGGCAGGCCGCCACGCAGATCATCGATCGTTTTCCGCTGACCGGCGTCGGCCCGTTCAATTTCTCACGGCTGTACGCGGCGGTGCGCGCGCCGGACGCCGATCCGACCGCGTTTCACGCGCACAGTTTGTATCTGACGTTCTTCGCGGAGTTCGGCATCGTCGGGGTCGCGTCGGTCGGGTGGCTGACGTGGCGCTTTGCGTCGGAACTGCGGCGACGGCTCGCGAGGGCATCGGCGCCGCGAGCATTTTTGGCGCTCAGCGTTGCGGCGGGACTGGTCGGCGTGGCCGTGCAAGGGCTGATCGATACCGTGAGCGTTGTCATTTTCGGATTGTGGATGCCCGCGTTGGCTCTGGCGCTTGCCGCGGCGGGGCGCGACGAGCCGGGCGGAGACCCGGCGGACGGATGAGTCGAGCTCGCACGCTATCGGCGATCGCGATCGCCGCCCTTGCCGGCTGCAATCCCCCCGCGCCCAAGGCTCCGGCCGCGTCGTCCTCGGCGGCTCGGCCTCGCGCCGCCGCCAGCCCGATCGTCCTCCAGATACGGGGAAAGGGGACCGCCGCGCGACCGGTCCACGTCACCTTTCAGGAAGTCCACAACCGCGTTGACTACGATCTGCTGGCGAGCTCGTTTGAAAGCAAGGGCCCGCAAGGCAGCCTGCGGTCCGTCTTCCAAGACGCCCGCGTGACCTTCCGGGACCACCAGGGATCGACGATTGCGGCGAACGCGCCGCAAGCGGTTATCGATCAGAACGCAAGCACCGTGACCTTGCTCGACGGCGTGCGCGCTCGAACCTCCGCGGGAATGACCCTGCAGTGCACGCAGCTCGTCTATGATCGAGCCAGCCAAATGCTGCACGGCACGGGCGACGTCGTCGTCACCGATCCGAAGGGTTTTCGCGCGACCGGTTCCAGGTTCGATTCGGATATCTCACTTACTCACATGCGGATGCAATGAGCGAACGACCAGCAATCAAAATGCGCGGCCTCGTCAAACGGTACGGCGAGCGAACCGTTGTCAACGGCGTCACCGCCGACGTGGAGACGGGCGAAGTCGTCGGCCTGCTCGGCCCAAACGGCGCGGGTAAGACGACGACGTTCTATATGGTCGTCGGGCTGGTGAAGCCCGACGGCGGCACCGTCCTTTTGAGCAACGGCGAGCGCGAGACCGACCTCACGGGCGCGCCGATGTACGCCCGCGCGCGCAACGGCATCGGATACCTCGCGCAAGAGAATTCGATCTTTCGGAAGCTCTCCGTCGGCGATAACATTCGATTGATCTGGGAGCAGAACGGGGTCCCGCACGACGAGCGCGAGCGCCGGCTTCCCGGCCTGCTGGAAGAGTTCGGGTTGCGCGCGTTCATCGACGCGCGCGGCGACAGCCTCTCGGGTGGCGAGCGCCGGCGCGTCGAGATCGCGCGCGCATTGGCGATTCAACCGGCATTTCTGCTACTCGACGAACCCTTTACCGGCATCGATCCGATCGCCGTGGCCGACATTCAGGCGATGATCCGTCAGCTCCGCGATCGCGGGCTCGGCATCCTCATCACGGATCATCAGGTGCGCGAGACGCTCGCGATCGTGGATCGCGCCTACATCTTGAACAACGGGCGCATCGAGGTCTCGGGCAGTGCGCAAGAGGTGCTCGACTCGCCGATCGCGCGCCAATTCTATCTCGGCGAAGGCTTCAGATTATAAGATTTACGATCCTCGACCGGTACATGCTGACCGAGCTGACAGGCCCGTTCGCCTTCGGCCTGGCCGCGTTCATGCTGATCTTCGCAGCGACCGAAATCCTCAACATCGGCAAGCTCGTGAGCAACGATCACGCGCCCGTCTGGGCGGCGTTGATGGTGTTCTTGTGGTCGCTCCCGGCCGACATCGTGCTGGTGATCCCGATGGCGCTGCTGCTCGGCACGCTGCTCTCGGTGCAGCGCCTCTCGGGCGAGAGCGAGCTCACCGCGATGAAGGCCGCCGGAATCACCTTTATGCGCATCGTCGCGCCGCTGCTGGCAGTCGGCATCGTACTCTCGTTCGTGACGCTCTATCTGCAAGAAGGCGTCGTTCCCTACGCCAACGATCAGCTCACCGAGATCGAAAACAGCGTTATCAATCACATCAGCGCGTTCAATCGAGACCTCACCGTTTCGGCGCCGCTGCCGGGCGGAGGCCGCCAGGTAACTATCGCAACCGCCTACGAGCCGCACTCGCGCGCGCTGCTGCACGTCACGTTGATTCAGTACGACAACCACCACGACGCTCGACAGGTCGTGTTCGCCGACCGCGCGGAGTTCACCGCGAACAAATGGACGCTGCAGAACTCCAGCGTCTATCGTTTCAACCCCGACGGCACCACGCTGGCGGAGCCGCGCATCGCGCAACAGGAGGTCGAAATCGGCGAGAATCCAACCGATCTCGTCAAGCGGATGAGCAACGACGATCCAGAAAACATGAGCCGATCCGAGATCGCCGACATCGTGCGTTCGAATCAGCTCACTCCGACCGAATATCGTAAGTATGTGGCGACCTATCAGGAAAAGCTGGCGCGTCCGTTCGCGTGCTTCGTGTTCATCCTCATCGCTATTCCCCTGGGATTGCGCTCGTTTCGGTCTAGCGGGAGCACCAGTTTGGGATTCGGCCTCTCGCTCCTGATCGTTTTCATCTATTACGTCGTCATGACGGTCTGCTCGTTCGTCGGAGAGGCGTTCGTGGGGTTGGCGCTCCTGTGGGCGTGGATGCCGAACCTCCTCTTCACCGCGATCGGCCTAGTGCGGCTGCGCCGGGCCGCGCAGATATGAACTTCGTCGAGGTCGTTCGCGGCATCGGCAACGTCGCGGCCGTCATGGCGCTGGCCGGCATCGTCGCCTACGTCGGCGACCGCGTGGGACATCGGGTCGGGCGAAAGCGTCTGAGCCTCTTCGGTATCCGGCCCCGTTACACGTCGACGATCGTGGCCATCGCGACCGGCATGGTCATCGCGCTCGTCGTGACGCTGGCGGCGATCTTCGGCTCCCAACAGGTCAAGACGGCCTTCTTCAAGCTGAACGCCATCAACGCGCAAATTACAGAGCTGCAGGCGCGGCAACGCGACCTCGAAGCGAAGGTCAACTCGGGGCGGCTGGTCTTCCCGACGGACACGCTGATGGTTCCGTTCTACCGCGTCATCGATCAATCGGCGAGCCAGGACTCTCGTCTCCGAACGATTCGGGACTACTATTTTTTCGCGGTCAAGTACGTCAACGGGACGTATCCGCGGCTGGGCCTGCGCCCGTACGCCGTCCCGCCGGACGCCGATCGAAAGCTGCGAGGACTCGCCGACGACCTGACCACCGCCGCCAAGCTCGCGCAAGCCAACGTGATGCTGACGGTGACGTCGGATCAAAACCTCTTCGAGAATGACCAGATTCATTTCGCGATCAACGTAACGCCCGACATTCGATACTTCCAGAAGGGTCAGCGCATCGCTCAGCTCGTCATCCCCGGAAAGAGCGGAGCGAGCATCAACATCGCGCTGATCCAGCTGCAGAACTACGTATCGATCAGCGCGCGGCGGCTGCACCTCCCGCCGTTTCTATCCGACATCTTTCAACCGGTGCAGTTGATCCCCGACGCGCCGCAGATGCAGGCGCAGATCAACAAGTCGGGGACGTATCTGCTGACCGCCTACGCCGCAGCGGACTTCTACCCGCATATTGGCGGCATCCCGATCGTGATCGTGCTGACTCAAGTACCATGACTGCGCAGCAGGCGGTGATTGGGATCGATCCCGGTCGCAGCAAGGCGGGATACGCGCTGGTCGAGGACTCGGGCGTGGTGGTCGTCGCGGGCATCGAGCCGATCGAGGGCCTGCAGACGCGTCTCGCGGAGCTCCTCCAGCGCCGGCCGGTGCGCGCCATCGCTCTGGGGCGCGGCACCAATTCGCGCCCGGTGAAGGCCGCGATCGTCGGATTCGGGGTGCCGATCCACCTTGTCGACGAGTACGAAACGAGCCGCCAGGCGCGCGGCCTCTACTTTGCGGAGCACCCTCCCGCGGGCTGGCGCCGTCTGATTCCGCTCGGGCTCCAACTGCCCGCGCGGCCCATCGACGACTACGCTGCGATCCTGATCGCGCGTCGCTTCCTTGCCAGGGGAGTGAAGGCCCAACCTCCAAGCTAAGAAGCCCGGCGCAGACCCTAAATCGGGCGCTTGCGCTTCAGGAAATTTGCGCTCAACGAAATGGAGGATCGGTGCTTCGAGTAGGCGGCGTCCTGGCAAGTGTAGCGCTCGCAGTAGTGCTATGCGCCGGCGTTGCGCGCGCCACAACCGATCCGTTCGGCGGAGCGAGGCCCGATCTCGGCTCCCAGCTCATGCTGCGCCTGTTCGGGGAAACTTCCGACACGGTTGCATCGTTCGCGGCGGAACGCGGCGACCGCACCAGCGAATCGCCGTTACGCGAGCTCGCGCTCGCGCTTCCCGTGGCGAGCGAACGGTCCGCATATGTAACGGGGATCGCATCCACGCCCCTTTCGATCGGCGACTCGGCCCAGGCGCCGGGCGGCGCAAGCCTTTCCGATCTGTCGCGAGCCTTTGATGCGGGATTCATCCGCGGCGACGCGCGGCTCTCGCCGGCGTCGCCCGCGAGCGACAACTTCATGTCTCTCGAGCCGTCGAACCCGTTGTTGACCGCCGCGTATAAACCCGTCACGCCGGCGCCGAACATTTCGCCTGAGCCCGGCACGCTCGCGTTTGGGCCTCCGGTAACGGCCTCGTTCAGCTCCGGCGATAGCCTTTCCGCGGTGCGCTCGGCCGTGTTCGTTCCCCCGACGGGTCGAGTCGGCGGCGTGCAGTTTGAGAGCAAGGTCGAAGGCACGTCGTTGCAGACGCCGCAGCTTTCCCTGAACGACAATTCGTACGGCGCCGGGGCGAACTTCCAACTGCGCGCCGGAAAACGCGACGTCAACCTCAACCTCACGACCCAGTATGAAAACGTCGCGCGCAACGACAGCAGCAGTTTTTCGGCCTCGACGCTGAACTCCGCATCGTCGTGGCAGCTGCCGGGCGCGGGTCTTCCGTTCGTTTCGAATCACTCCGATTTGAACCGCTTCTCGGTGGGTGCCGGCCTCGACGTGCCGCTCGTGCGTGGTTTATCCTTAAACCTCAACTACAGCACGCAGCGCCTCTTCGGCGGATACGGTTTGCCGGGTCTCGTGAACCTCGACCAGGTGAACAATTCGTACGGCGGGAGGTTGACGTTCGACATTCCGAATTCGTCGAAGACGCTTTCGATCTCGGCGTATCAACAGCACTTCACCGATAACATCCTGCCGCTCAACGGGTCCACGCAGCTGCGCGAGGACGTAAACTTCACCGTCAAGTTCTAAGGGAAAGTTTTGTGCGATGGATCGTCGGCGTCGTCGTCGCCGCGCTCCTCCTTGGATTCGCTGCCGTGCAGGCGGCCTCCGACGCCTTCGAGTCGCACGCCGCAGCCGCGGGAACCTTGCCGACCCGCATACATTCGTATTTCGGTTGGGCCGTCTATAACGCGCTCGATCGCATCGCGCCCGCGCCTTATGTCGAGGCGACGCTCGCGCAGGGCGCGCTCGCTCAGGACGACCTCGATACCGCCGAGCGTCACGCGCTGCGCCTGCCCGCATCGCCGGTGCGCGACGAGCTCTTGGCGCGAATCGCAGAGGCTCGCGGTCAGCACGCTTTAGCGCTGGAGTATTTTCTTGCGGCGCCCGACGCCGCTGCCATTGAGGCGGCGGCCGAGGCTAACTCGACGAGCGATCCAGCGGCGGCGTATTCACTGGAGCAGTTGCTCGAAGTGCGGCTGGCGCTGCTAAAGACGCATCCGGACGCGGTCGCCGAAGCGTATTGGCAGATGGGCAGGTTCGCGAATCGCAAAGCCTGGGTGCAAGTTCCGGGAAGCCGGGCTCAGAACCGATGGCTGGCGCGCGCGCTGCGCGATTTCGACGCGGCGGTAACGCTTTCGCCGCTCTCCGAGCGCTACGTGATCGAGGACGCCAACCAGGCGGATCTCCTCAAAGAACACGACCGTGCGGCGGAGTTGTTTCGCCACGCGGCCGCGATCGATCCCGGCAGCGCGGATGCGGTCGCCGGTTTGGGCGTCGTGGCGTGGCAAAGCGGCGACCGGAACGCGGCCGAGCTTTATTTGAAGCGAGCGCGCGCGCTCGACGCCCGCTCGCCGATGGTTGCGGCGCTGGAACGCGACTTGAGTTCCTCTCGGTGAAAGTTGCGCTCGACGCGCAACTCACCGTGGGCACGGCCACGGGAATCGGCGAGTACGCGCGCGGATTGGTCGCGGCACTGCGCCGGACGAGCGTCGAGGTCGTCGCCCTGCTGGAACCGCGCTTGGATCCGTGGCGATTCGACCGGCGCGTGCTCTGGGATCAGGTGCTGCTGCCGCTGCGCGCTCGCGCATCCGGCGCGGCGCTGCTGCATTGTGCGTCGGGCACCGTCCCGGCGATTGCACGCGCGCCGTTCGTGGTGACGGTACACGACACCGCATGGCTCGCGGCGCAGCAACACGCGCGTGCCTACGCGCGCTACTACTTCGGCCGGTTCGCGCTGCGGAACTATCATCGCGCGGCGCGCATCGTCGTAGATTCCAACTTTTCGCGTGAGGCGCTGTTGCCGCTGCTGCGCGATTACGACTCCACGCGCGTGCAGGTCGTCTACCCGGGCGTCGCGGACGATTTCATCGCGCTGGGTCGCCGCACCGGCGATGGGCATACGATCCTGGCGGTAGGCACGGTAGAGCGGCGCAAGAATCTCGAGGTCGTCGTCCGCGCGCTCGCGCGGCTCGACGGCGCACGCCTCGTCGCGGTCGGGCCGCACACGCCGTACGCGGACGAGTGTCTCGCGCTGGCGCGCGAGTTGAATGTGGCCGATCGCGTCGAGCTGCCCGGCTACGTCGCGCGCGACGCGCTGCTCGGTCTCTACCGCGACGCGGCCGTCGCCGTGGTGCCGTCGCGATACGAGGGCTTCGGCTACGCCGCCGCGCAGGCGCTCTGCGCCGGCGTTCCGTGCATCGTCTCGAATGAGAGCTCGCTCCCTGAAGTCGTCGGCACAGACGCGCGCATCCTCGGGGCGGACGACGTCGACGGCTGGCGCGAGGCGTTGAATACGGCGTTACGCGGCTACGACGACCAGCACGCGGCGCGCTTGCGCGACGCCGCCATCGCACGCTTTTCGTGGGACGCGAGCGCGCGCGCGATGGAGGCTATCTATTCGGCCGCTCTAGCGTCACCCTGAGTTTATGTAGTGTCATGCTGAGCCTTTTAATGTCATCCTGAGCGGAGTCGAAGGATGACCAAGCGATCACGCCGCACGTGCCCAAATTCAAACGATCTAGATCTCACACGCCGGGACCGCCGAAGGCTGCGCCGAAGACAGCCGAGGGCTGCCGACTTCGCGCAGCGTGGGGAGCAAACCGATGAGGATTCGCGGATTCGGCTACGCGCTTACGATCGGCGCCATCGCAGCCTTGCTCGCGGGCTGCGGCGGATCGCAGCCACCGGTCAGCGCGCCCGGGATGATGCCGCAAAGCCGCGTAGCGACGGGACGTGCCGGTCGCGGATCGTGGATGCTGCCGGAAGCAAAAAGCGCAGACCTTCTTTACGCGGGAGATACGCAGTGTTGTACCACTACTGGCTTCGGAAGGGTCGATGTTTTCTCGTACCCTAGTGGAAAGCTGCTGGGTAGACTTTCAGGCTTTGACGACCCGGGAGGTCTATGCGTTGATGCTGCGGGGGACATATGGATTACGAATTTTGAAAACGGAAACATCGTGGAATACGCCCACGGCGGCTCCGCACCGATTGCCACGTTAAAGGCCAATGCCTATAATCCATTGGGATGCTCAGTCGATGTCACGACCGGCGACCTCGCTGTTTCGTACCTTGGAGGGGCTGTTGCCGTGTGGAAGAGCGCGCGAGGCGAGCCCACTTTATATCGCTTCTCATATGGGCTATCGCACTGTGGGTACGATGACAGTGGGAATTTGTTCGTGGACAGAGGGTCCTATTTTATTGGGCTACTAGAGCTTCCCGCCGGCGGCAAATCGTTTATGACTATTGCGCTGCGTAAGAGAATTTTTGGTGAAGCCGGTCAAGTACAATGGGATGGGCAATACATTACTGTTGAAAAAACAGACCGGCCCGGCAAAATATTGCGTATCGAAGTATCAGGTTCCACCGGAAAAATTGTTAGTGAAACAACGTTCTCGGGTTTTTCAGCCAGGGTTAACACATCTTGGATTCAGTCGGGCTCTTTGCTGATTCCTTATGCGGAAAGCCGGAAAGGCATCACCCAGCAAATCGGCGTTTGGAAGTATCCTGCGGGTGGCGAACCTTCACGTCGTATCGGGTTTTTCAAGGGTAGTTCGCGGGGCGTGTATGCTGCGGAAGCGGTAAGCCTGGCTTCAAGCCACTCCCTACAGCGTCAGTGAAAAGATAACTCCGCCACCGAAGGCTCCGCCGCGTGCCGTTGTGCCGAATAGGCTTCCGTTCTTGTAGGTTAAAGCGGTTACGGGCGCATTGCCACCGGCTCCCTTGTGAAAGCTGTGCAACACTTTTTCCTTGCCGTCCGTCGTGATGCTGAAGACCGTTCCACAGCGGCCGTAAGCGTGACTGCATATGTTGGCGCCGCCATCCGAGGTTACGCCGTAGAGCGTGCCGCCTACGTCGAGTAGGCTTGCTGTGGGAAAACTTCCATCCCTTCCGAGGAAGCTGTGCAGCATCCGCTCCTTGCCGAACGTCGAGATGCTGAAGACTGTTCCACAGCCGCCGTAGCCGCGGCCGCAAAAGCCCGTGCCGCCGCCCTGGGTCGTGCCGTAAAGCGTGCCCCCGACGTCAATAAGGGCTGCGGCGGGATACCAGCCATCGTTCCCCTTACCGAAACTGTGCAACACTTTCAGTTTGCCGCTCCTCGTTATACTGAAGAGCGTGCCCCAGTTGCCATAGCTGCCATACAGGCCGCCTTGAAACGTAGTTCCGTATAGCGTGCCGCCCACGTCAGCTAAACCTGCGTCGGGATACCAGCCGTCGGCCTCGCTTTCGAATCTGTGCAGCACCTTGTACTTTCCATGCGTGGTGATGCTGAAGACCGTTCCGCAGCCCTCGGCGCTACAATTTGGGGCCTGGGCTATGCCGCCGCCAAACGTCGTACCGTAGAGCGTGCCGTCTACTTCGATCAAGTCGCCGTTAGGAGACTCGCCATCGGGCTTCTGGCCGAAGTTGTGCAGCACTCTTTCCTTGCCGCTCGGCATGATACTGAAGATCGTGCCCCAACCGTATGCGCCGCCGACATTCGTCGCACCGTAGAGCGTGCCGCCTACGTCGATCAGCCTGGCGACGGGATTACGGCCATCTTTTTTGTAGCCGAAGTTGTGCAGCACTCGCTCCTTGCCATCCATGTTGATGCTGAAGAACGTTCCGCAGCCGCCGTAGTTGGGGCAAGAGTTGGTACCGCCGCCCTGCGTGGTGCCGTAGAACGTGTCGCCAACGCTGATCAGTTGATTAGGCCGGCTGCCATCGCGATCCGCGCCGAAATTATGCAACACACGGTAATTTAGCGAGCCGGCCTCGTTACTAGGAACCGCATTGAGATTTGGAGTGTATTGGAAGCGCGAGAAGTCCGCCGTTTGCGAGCATGCCGCGATGGCGACGCAACCGGCGAATAGCACGTACAGGCTCGAGATCGAATTCTTCATCTGCCTTGCTCCTTGCGCAGAGGCTAGCTCTACCGTAGCACCCAGGCCCGGACTTTATTTCCAGCTGATAACGATCTGGCCGTCTCCGGTGGCGTTGTGCCATCCGCCCCAGAAGCGATACTTAATCGCGCTTTTCTCAACGTGCGAAGAGCCGCCACCGCCGCCTCCGCCGGCCCCCTGGCCCGCTGACGCCGGAAACCCCGCGCCGCCTCCGCCTCCACCGCCTCCATAATAGCCGCCGCCTCCGCCCCCGCCGGAGCCGCCTTCGCCACCGCTTGCCCCCGTTCTGCCGCCGGCGCCGCCGCTAACGAGCGATCCCTGTTTCCCATTTTGTCCGTCCTGATAGCCGCTACAGCACGTCTCGCCTCCGGCGCCGCCAAAGCCGCCTCTGGATTGGGTTCCGCCCGTGCCGCCTGAGTAGTAGAAGCCGCCGCTTCCGCCGACGCTCCCGCCGCCACTACCCCCGTCGCCTGGCGGATTTGGCCCGCTACCAGGGCCTCCCGGTGCGAATTCGCCCGCGCCGCCTCCTCCCGCAGCCACGAGGATGCGCTCACGCGGCCGATCTCCACTGCGCCGTAGGTCCGATGCGCCGCCGCCGGCACCCCCATAGCCCTTGTAGTAATCGAGTGCCCCGTCGCCGCCACCGTTGAACCCGCCCTTACCGTTGGAACCCGTGCCGCCGACGAAAACAAAAAGCTTCTCTCCCGGATTGACCGGAAGGACGGCGTAGGCGCGCGCGCCCCTACCGACCTCGGAACCCTTTAAGCCTTTCCACCCGGCGCCGCCGGCCGCGCCGCGTGCGATGACGATGATTTGCTTGACGCCGGCGGGTACTTTAAACGTCTGCTCCGCGCCCGTGTAGTGGAACGTCTTACTTCCGGACGCCGTGGGTGGTGCGCCGTTTGCCCGTGGAACGAGCGGGCCCGCCGGTTGGGCTCCGGCGCATCCTGCCAGCATTAAAGCGGCCGCACAAAGGCCGATGCTGTATCCTGGGAAACGTGCATATGTCATCGGGCTGTTGCTCCTCGAACTTGAATTATACAGCACGTTTTCCCAATGACGCAAAAATCAATAAATCGGTGATCCCGGCGCATTCGGCGCCACGCTTCCGTCGTCGGGAGCGAAGATTAGGCGCAGCGGAAGGCTCGAACCCGCCTCCGGCATCGTCACGATCGCGACGCGCACGAATCCGTGCGCGGGCACGACGTATTGCCGCACCTTGTAGCGCGAATAGGGCGGTACCTGATGCGATTGCACGAGGACGCCGTCGATCAAATACGTTCCCGTCGCGCGTCCACCGCGAGGATTCTCGTAGATCGCCACGGATTGCGGCGTCGACATCGGGTTCTCGAGATTGACGACAAACGATTGGAGCACGCCGTAGTCGCCGGAGAGCGCCTGTCCCTGCAAGTGGTTCGGCAGCGGCAGCTGCCCGATCGGCAGCTCGAGATAATCTTCGTCAACTCTCCACTGCGTCGCGAAGTGAAACTCCGCGATCGGATATATCCCGCGCGCGTGCTTGTGGACGCTTTCGAGCAGCTCGGTGCTCGCCAGCGGAACGCCGGGGTTCGCGGATGCGTCCTGTGCGAAGAGCGTGAGATGGACGTTCCCCCCGGAAAGAACGCGCAGCTGCAGCAGGTTGCACACGACGTTTCCCGCCGGAAGGTCTTGTTCGACGATGTCGAGCGAAGTGTTGGCGCCGATCGTCAGCAGCCGGCCCTGATTCTGGACGACGTTGACGAGAAATCGTTTGGTCGCCGAATGTCCGACCTCCATCTCGTTTGGCGACGGGCCGCCGCGTCCGCTGATGAACTGCACGATCGAGGGCTCCCGCGAGAGATTCTCCGCACGCAGGACGATGCGCCGGTTCGGCTGGCCGGGCGGGTTGTAGTGGAAATACAGAAAGCGCGAGGGCTGCTGTGAAAGCAGGTCCGCGGTGAAGAGCGTGCCGTTCTCGGTGAGGCGTTCGGGATAGTCGCTCACCATGAGCGAGTTGGGCGAGATCCGCGGGACGGCGACGTTCTGCACGTCGACGTGCGTCGATCCGTCGACTTCGATCTCGGCGTTACCTTGCAACAAGACGGGAACATCGAACCCCGCGACGTGATCTTGCTCGAGCAGGCCGTGAAACGGAACGTCGTCGGTCGTTACCAGCGCCTCCGCTCCGGGACGCAGCTGTGCCGCGTCCTTGACGGCGCGCACGACTTGTTCGCGCACGAACTCGGCGGTTGCGGGATCGCCCGTGAGCGCCAGCGTGACGCGCGGCGCGATCGTGCCGGCGTAGTACGCGACGCGCACCGGAACGTCGCGGCTCAGCCCGCGGAAATCGGTCACGCGTAACACCGTCGCGCCTGGCGCCTTGCCGATGAGGGTGACGCGCTGCGTGCCTTGATCGATCGACACAGCTACGAGCGCTGGATCGAGTGCGATCGCTGTTAGAGGACTGATCGCCGAGCTGACGGTCACGTCGACCGAGCTTCCGACCGGCACCGAGGCCGCCGCCGGCGCAACCATTATGGGCGGCGGCGTCGACGTCGGCGTGCCGAGCGGCGTGGGCGAGATCGCGGGCGAGGGCGAGGGTGACGCCGAGGGCGTGAGGCCCGGCAGCGGAGCGGCGGTTGCGGTCGGCAGCGGGGCGGGCGAAGGCGATGGACTCGAAGGCGGCGCGGCGGCGTAGAGGGCGGCTGACGCCGCGATGAGCAGCGCGACCCTACGCAATTTGCGCTTCGGCGTGACTCACGGCCGAAGCCAGCAGCGTTTTGTACCCGACGCTCGGGAAGAGCACCGTTACGAGATCGCGCTCTGCTCGCTCCACCGTTCCCGTACCGAATTTGGCATGCCGAACGACGTCGGCAATTTTGAAGCCGCCGGTCGCAGCGCGCTCGCCGACGCCGCGCCGCAGCGCTCGCAGGCAGTTGTCGCACGCCCCGCAGTTGACCTTGTTGAAATCTTCTCCGAAGTAGTTGAGGATGAACCGGCGCCGGCACGACATGCTCTCCGCATATTGCAGCATCATCGCGAGCTTGCTCTGGTCGTACGACTTCTTCGTTTCGTAGTTGGCCAGGTTCAGCATCAGTTCGCGATGTTTTCGCACCGCTTCCGTCACACCGTACGCCGACTTGCCGACGAGCTCGATATACCCCGATTTTTTCAGCAGCGCGAGAATCACTTTAAGCTTCGTTAAGGGCAGCTGTAGGATCTTGCGCAGATCGATCATCGAGACGCCGGCGGCCTGATTGCAAAAGACTTCGATCGTGCCGAAGACCCGCTGCACCTCCTCGACGTCCGGGTATTTCCCGGTGAGGAAGTAGTTCTGTACGCGGGTGTCGCTCATGCGGTAGATGAGGATGCAGCGCGACGGCAGCCCGTCGCGGCCGGCCCTTCCGGCCTCCTGCGTGTAGGCCTCCAGCGAGCCCGGCAGATCGTAGTGTACGACGAAGCGAATGTTCGGCTTGTCGATCCCGAGGCCGAACGCGTTCGTCGCGACCACGGCGCGAATCGCCTCGTCCATGAAGAGATTGTGTACGGATGTGCGGTCTTCTTTGTGCAGCTTCGAATGATAAACCGCGGCCGGTATGCCGAGCTCGCGCGTGAGAAAGCGCTGGACCTCGAGAGCGTTTTTGATCGTGGCCGTATAGATGATACCGGTGCCTTCGAGCGCGTCTTCGCCGGTGAAGAGCGCGGTCAAAATCTTGAGCTTATCGGCTTCCTTGTCGGCCTTGCGCGCCTCGTAGATCAAATTCGGACGGTCGAATCCGCGCACGATCGGCTTGACCTGCTCGATGCCGAGCTGATGCAAAATGTCTTCGCGCACCGACGGCGTCGCGGTGGCAGTCAGCGCGAGAACCGTCGGATGATGCAGCTTCGCGATGACGCCGCCGAGGCCGAGGTAGGCCGGGCGAAAGTCGTGGCCCCACTGGCTGATACAGTGCGCCTCGTCGACGACGAAGAGCGGCACGCGGATCGATTGCAGCAGCGCGAGGAAGCCTTCGTCCTCGAGCTTCTCGGGCGTCGTGTAGACGATGCGGAGCGTTCCCGAGCGAACCCGCTCGCGCGCCCGCGCCTCTTGTTCCTCGGAGAGCGTCGAGTTGAGGGCGACGACGTCCGTGATGCCGCGCTCGCGCAGCATGTCGAGCTGGTCCTTCATCAAAGCGATCAGCGGGCTGACGACCACGGTCGTACCCTCGAGCAAAAGCGCAGGCAGTTGGTACGTTAGGCTCTTGCCGGCACCGGTCGCGAGAATTGCCAAAGTATCCTGGCCTTGAAGGACGCGCGAAACGACGTCTTCCTGGCCTGGGTAAAAACCTTTGAACCCAAACTTTTCTCGGAGCGCTCCGTTCAGATCTACTGACATTTGCTCTTGTAAAATTATCGTCTCAAAAATAACCAAGCGGCGCTGCTATGGGAAGCGACTCTCATAACCGCTCCCCGGGCTGCCCCGTTGCAACCTTACCCTCCGGCAGGCGCGACGAAACGACCTGCTAAAGTTGGGGCCAGGTGTCCCTCTACCGTACCTGGCGCCCCTTAACGTTTGCCGACCTGGTCGGCCAGGACGCCGTCGTTCGCACGCTGACGTCGGCGCTTGAAGGCGGAAAGCTCGCGCACGCCTACCTCTTTTCCGGACCGCGCGGTTCGGGTAAGACCTCGGCCGCCAAAATTCTGGCCCGTTGCGTCAACTGCGTAAACGGCCCGACGGCCCACCCGGACAATACCTGCGAGAATTGTCGGGCAATGCTGGCCGGCACGGCGCTCGACGTGCTCGAGATCGACGCCGCCAGCAACCGCGGCATCGACGAAATCCGAGCCTTGCGGGAGGCGGTGAAATTCGCGCCTGCGACGATGCGGATGAAAGTCTATATCATCGACGAGGCGCACATGCTCACGAAAGAAGGCGCGAACGCCTTTCTCAAGACGCTCGAAGAGCCGCCCGCACACGCGCTCTTCATCCTCGCGACGACCGAACCCGAAAAGTTACCCGTGACGATTCTCTCGCGCTGCCAGCGCTACGCGTTCCGCCGTATCGCCGTCCCGGTGATGATCGAGAAGATGCGCGAGATCGCCAAGGCCGAGAAGATCCGGATCGACGACGAGACGCTGGCGGCGATCGCCTATCGCGCCGAAGGCGGCCTGCGCGACGCGCTGACCATGCTCGAGCAGCTTGCCGCGTTCGCCGGGGGCGAGACGGCAACGGTCAAGACGCTCGAGCTGGCTTTCGGGTCGACCGGGCGAAACTTCGCGCACTCGCTCATCGAGGCGGCAGTGGCTCGCGACGCGACCGCGGCGCTCGCGGTGGTCGAGGAAGCGAGCGATTCCGGCGCCGACCTGCAGGTCTTGATCCGGTCGCTGGTCGCGGAGTTCCGGAATCTCTTGATTGCGCGCGTCGATCCGGCTCTGCTCGCCCGCGACCTCGCTCCCGAGGACGCCGAGCGCGCCGCCGCCCAGGCCCAAAACGTTTCGCAAGCGATGCTCGTGCGCGCGTTACGCAGCTTCAGCGAGGCGCTGTCGCTGGCGCGCTCGGGCGGCAACGCACGGCTCGAGCTCGAGACGGCGCTGTTGCGCTTCATCTTGTCGGGCGAAGATCCGACGCTCGACGCGCTGGCCGCGCGCGTCGCCACGCTGGAAGAGCGGAGTGTCGTCCGGGTTGGAGCGACCCCTTCGACTCCGCCAAAGATAAACTCCGCGAGCGACTCCGCTCAGGGTAAACTACGCGAGTCGAAAGGCAGGGCGACACCGCGAGCTGCCGTCGCCGATTCGCCGGAACCATCTTCGTCGGGATCCCTCTCCGTGCAGAAAGTGCGCGCAGCGTGGCAGAGCATTCGCGGTAAGGTCGAGAGCGAACGGCAGTCGCTGCGCGCGCCGCTCTCGCGCGCGGTCATCGACTCTTTGGAGAGCAACGCGCTCGTGCTCAAGCTTCCCGACAAATGGAGCGCGGACGCATTGAGC
This sequence comes from Vulcanimicrobiota bacterium, assembly GCA_963759245.1. Classification (GTDB taxonomy): domain Bacteria; phylum Vulcanimicrobiota; class Vulcanimicrobiia; order Vulcanimicrobiales; family Vulcanimicrobiaceae; genus Cybelea. Next base: position 2,801,297 of record CAVWYN010000003.1, read on the forward strand.
GATCACGCGAAGATCATCGAGTCTGCGATCGCGGACGTGCTCGGCGTCGCATTGCTCGTGCGCCTGCGCGTCGAAGGGAACGGGGCGCGTGCGAAGCTCCCGCCCACCGAGGACGCGGACGCGCTCTTCGATTACGCCAACGAACGGATACGCTAACGGAAAGTTATAGATGAATCAGGCGCACTTGATGGCCCAATTCAAGAAGATGCAAGCCGAAATGGCGAAGGCGCAGGAAGAGCTTGCGAACACGGTCGTCAGCGGAAGCGCCGCCGGCGGCGCGGTGACGGCCGACGTCAGCTGCGACCAGCGCGTGAAACGAGTGCGCATAGCTAAGGAGGCCGTCGATCCCGACGACCTCGAGACGCTCGAAGACCTCGTCGTCGTCGCCGTGAACGATGCCCTGAGCAAAGCGAGCGAGACGTCACAGAAGCGGATGGCCTCGGTGACCGGCGGCATGCGCGTTCCCGGTTTGATGTGAAGACGATCGCGAGCCCGGTCGCGACGCTGGTGAACGAGTTCAGCAAGTTACCGACGATCGGACCCAAGACGGCCGCCCGCCTCGTCTTTTATTTGCTAAACCGGCCGCGCCACGAGGCGCAGAGCCTCGCCGAGGCGATCCTATCCGTCAAAGACAACGTGCGGTTCTGTTCGATCTGCTATTCGTTGGCGGAACACGATCCATGTGAGTTCTGTACCGACGAACGGCGCGATGCGACAACGATCTGCGTCGTCGCCGAGGCCAAGGACGTCTACGCGATCGAGCGCACCGGCGCGTTTAAGGGTCGGTATCACGTGCTGGGCGGACTCATCTCGCCGATGGACGGCATCGGCCCGGCGCAGCTTCACGTCAAAGAGCTCGTCGAGCGAATCGGACGCGAAGAGCCGCGCGAGATCATCCTCGCGACCAATCCCAACGCAGAAGGCGAAGCCACTGCGCTGTACCTCTCACGACTGCTGCAGCCGCTCGGCGTTACGGTCACGCGCCTAGCCTACGGTCTTCCGATCGGCGGCGACCTCGATTATGCCGACGAGGTGACGATCGCCAAAGCCATAGAAGGCCGGCGCGCGCTTTAAGTTTCCAGTTGGCGCTTCCATTTGGAAGTGCCGAACGGTCTAATCCATTTTGCTTAGTGAGATCTTGCGCTCGCGGGCATAAGCTTTTCTGCATCCGGGTGTGCCCGCATGGGTTCCGGGTCTGGGATACCGGGTGTGGGCTGGAGGCGCCGTTGCGACGACGGCGCCTCTTAGCAAGGAAGGCCTGATTTGGCGCATCTCGTTGTCGCCTCGGGCCTCGATTACCGAAAAAGTAAACTTCGGCCCTCGGCTCCTAGAGCTGCATCCAAATCAGACCTTCTTTTAACCAACTAACGATCAGGCCGCAATGAGCTCGTCGTCGAGGTGAACGATCCCAGGCTCGACGACGTCGCAGTAGATCCCCATCCACGTGTTTCGCTGCTGCGCGAGGAAGCGCAGAATCCGATGGTCGGTCTCGAGACCCTCCAGGTGATAGTTCGGCGTGACGCACCGTTCGATCGGATAACGCACGCGCAAACGTACGGTTCCGAGCTGCAACTCGGCGTTGGCAAGTGATTCTTCGGTCCCGCTGAATTCGGACGCGGCGCGGACGAAGAAATTCGGCCGGAAACGCTCCCACTCGACCGCGTATCCAACGTGCGCGCTCAAGTCGTCGAGCCAACGATCGACGAGCAGCGAGATCGGCGCGTCGTCGAAAAAGTGCTCGCCCCGTTGAAGCTCGACGTCGGCGCCGCGCTCGGCCGCGGCCTGCCGCGCCGCCGCGACGCTGCTCGTCAAATGAAGCCGCTCGTGCTCCTTGCCTCGATAGGTCTTGCCGACGCGAGCGTGTCCCGACGTTACGAACAATGCGCCGGTACGGTCACCGGGGATGCCGGTTTCACCGACCTCTACCGACTCGAGAATCTCGCCGCGCAAGCTCTTTACGGGGTAGCGCCGCAGCGCTTCGAGCGTTCCGATAACCATCCGGTCGGCTTCCGCGGGGGTTTTCGAAGAGCCTGGCCAGAAGGCCGCGCGCGATGGAGCTTCGACCCCTAGGGTTCGGCGAGATTTTCGACCGGGCCGTCACTCTTTACATAAAGAATTTCGTGCCGTTTGCGGGGATCGTAATGGTCTTAGTGGTGCCGCTCGCGATCGCGCAGTACGTCCTCGACCTCGGCTCGCAGCCGCAGTTCGACGCGATGATTCGCATCTTCCGGCATCCCAATCAGGCCGCCAGCCAGCACATTCCGACGATTTTCGATTCTCCATCGTCGATTGCGGTCCTGATCGTATCCATATTCATCGCGTATACGATCTGGCCGTTCGCGCTCAACGCCGTCGCGGTCGGCGTCGCGCGTCTCTACCGCAACCGGCCGGTCGAATTTCGAGCGTGTTACGAGGCGGTGCTGCGCCGCTGGCTGCCAATGGTCGCGATGATGGGTCTCGAGCTGGTGGTTCTACTCGCGTGGTACTTCGCGGTGATTCTCGTCGTCGTGGGGATCGCGCTTGCCGGAACGTTCCTCGCGGCGGCGTGGCTGCCGCTGGCGTTTCTAACCCCCGTCGTCATCGTTCTCGCGACGATCGTAATATTCGCGAGCCTCGCCCCGCTGTTCGTCGCGCTCACCTTCGCGATGTACTCCGTGGTGATCGAGGAGCGTAGCGTTGGTGCGGCGTTTGTCCTGGGCTTCGCGCGCGTCTTTAACCGGAGCGAGTTCTGGCGCGCCGTGCTCTTCGCGATCGCGAGTGGCGCGGTCGTGGGCGGCGCCTCGATGGTAATCGGTTTCCTGGCGATCGTTGCAATGTTCGCTCACTTGACGATCCTCGAAGTGATCGTCGAGTCGCTCGCGCGCGCGGCGATCGCGCCCTTCGGAGTCGTGCTGCTCGCGATCTATTACTTCGACGTGCGAATTCGACACGAGGCCTTCGATATCGAGACGGGCCTCGACCGGCTCGCCGCGGGAGCGCAGACCGCGTGATCCTGGCGGCCGCCGCCGCGGCTGCCCTGGCTGGTCCCTCGCGCGAGGCTTTGATCGAACGCTGGCTGCACGCAGATCGCTCGCATACGGCGGCGCGCCTTGAGCCGCGCAGCGCGACCATACCGGCTGCACCCGATCTACGCGCGCTCGCGCAGCGCGAGCTCACCATTCCAGGCCGGTATCAGCTGTCCGTGTCAAGCGTCGCGGTCGCCGCGGAGCCGTGGTGGATGCGCGCGTGGGATTGGATCGCAGAGCGGTGGCAGAAATTCTGGAACGCAATCTTCGCGCGGGTGCACGTCGGCAGACAGGCGGCGGCGAGCTTCGGCGACCTATTGCTCGTCGCCGTCGGGTTACTCTTGATCTTCGTCGCGGTTCGCCTGCTCATGAATATGCAGTTCGCGCGATCGCGCGCCGGCGCGTTCGTCGAGCCTCTCGCGGATCCGCAGTCACCGCGCGCGCTCTATCGGCAGGCCTGCAACGCCGCAAGCCGCGGCGACTATAGTACGGCCGCGCTCTTACTGTTCGCCGCGATGCTTGCGCTGCTCGATCGGCGAGGTGCCGCGAATCTCTCGTCGAGCGCGACTGTCGGCGATTTGCGCCGCGTTCTGCGCGCGCGCCATCGGGAGATGCTCGCGCCCTTCGATGCGGTAGCCGCGACGTTCGTGCAGCGCGCCTACGCCGAACGCGCAATCGACGAACCGCAGTGGGAGCGCGCCCGCGCGGCCTTCGTAGCGCTGATCGGAGCCGAAGAGTGATCAGAGTCCGGCTCGACATCGTCGCGCTCATCGTCTGCGCACTCGCGCTCACGTTGCTCGCCTACGAGCGCAGCACGGTCGAGCAAAAACGCCGTCCCTCCGTCTATTCCACCTACGACACCGGCCCCAACGGTTATCGCGCGCTGTTCGAGGTGCTCCGCGGGGCGGGCGTCCCGGAGCGGCGATTCGAAGGCGCGCTCGGCGTGCTCGAGCCGTCGATTCGGACGCTGGTGATCACCGCATACGAATACGACGCTTCGAGCAAGCCGCTTGACTCAAACGACGCTGCGAAGCTGCGCGACTTCGTTGCCCGCGGTGGACGCCTCGTCGCGATCGACGAGGACTTCGCCGGCCGGCTCGACGTGGCGCCCGCCGTCGGAACGACCCTGCAGACGCAGGGCGGCAGCGGCGCGATCGCGCTAGCGCGCAACGCGTACACTGCCGGCGTTACACGCGTGCGCGGCCCGATCGACTGGACGTTTTCGTTCAAGGAACCGCGCGGCGTTCCGCTGCTCGCCGACAAACACGGAATGGTGGCGGTCTGGTATCGCTACGGGCGCGGCGAGGTGATTGCGATCAGCGCGCCGGCGCTCTTCGGCAACGCGCACCTGCGTGACGCCGACAACCTGCGCTTTGCGTACAACGCGATCGCGAATCACGGCGACGTCGCGTTCGACGAGTACGTTCATGGTTACAGCGACAGCCTCACGATGTGGAGCGTGCTGCCGGCGCCCGTGCACGCCGCGATCTGGATCGTGCTCGCGCTCACGGCGATCGCGCTCATCGGGGCGAACGTTCCGTTCGCGCCGCCGCATCTGCCCGAGGCGCGCGACGAGCGGGATTCGTCCGACTACATCACCGCTATCGCGGAGCTGATGCGCCGGTCGCGCCGCCGGCCGCCGGACGACGACCTCCTCTGGCAGGCGACCGTCGACTTTCGGCGGCGAAAACAGGCGTAGTGAGTTTTCGTCAAATCCGTCAAGTTTGACATTTCTGACAAACCTTGACAGAATCGGAATAGGATGGAGGCGAACCCATATCAACCCGCGCCCGGAGCGCCGCCGCCCGTCCTTGCCGGACGCGACGCCGAGTTGCGCGCGATCGCCGACGTCGTCGCCCGGACCGCCGAGGGGCGCGCCGCGCAGCCGCTCGTCTTCGTCGGGCTCCGCGGCATCGGCAAGACCGCGCTGCTTCATCGGCTCGCCGCGGATGCCGGCTCGCGCGCGGTCGTGATCCAGGTCGAGGCCGCAAAAGACACGACGCTGGCGGGCTCGTTGCGGGTCGCGGTGCAGGCGGCGAGCCGCCGTAGCGGCGGCGCTTCGCGCAAAATCTCCGGAGCGCTCCAAACCGCGCTGGAGAAGCTGCCGCTGCCGAGCTACGAGCTGCCCCACCACCTGGGTGCGATCTCCTTGAGCCGCCCGACTGCGGCGCCGCAACTCGAAGAGCCGCTGACCGCGACGCTGTTGGAACTCGCGGATTCCGTCCATAAACACGGCCGGCATCTCGCGCTGTTGATCGATGAAGTGCAAGACGCCGATCTCGCGACGCTCCGGCCCATCATCACCGTGATTCATCAGAGCGCCTCGAGCGAGCATCCCATCTTATTTGCGTGCGCGGGGCTCCCCGGCACGCCCGCGCGACTCCACGAGGCGCGTACGTATACGGAACGGTGGCAGTCCTTTCGGCTCTCGTTGCTGACGGCGGCGCAGGCGTCGGACGCGATCCGCATCCCGGCGGAGGAGCTGGGCGTGAGCGTGCAGCGCGACGCGCTCGATCTACTCGCCGCCCAGAGCGGCGGCTATCCGTTCTTCGTTCAGGAGTATGCGAAGGCGGCCTGGGATCAGCATCGCGGTAAGCGCATCGCGCTCACGGACGCGGAGGCGGTGATCGGCGGCGTGCGTGCGATGCTCGAGAGCAGCTTCTACCGCGAGCGTTTCGAGCGCCTGACGCCGCGCGAGACGCGCTTCGCGATCGCGCTGGCCGATCTCGGGCCGGGCGCGCAACCGTTGCGAGCCGTCGCGGAACGCCTGGACACCGACTCGGCCGCGCTCGGCTCGACGCGACAGCAGATGATCAAGAAAGAGATCGTCATCGTGCCGGGACCCGGGCTCGTCGAGTTCCGCATTCCGCTGACAGGCCGATACGTCGTAAATAATCGCAAGGAGCTCGAACAACGAGCCGCACTGCGCACGACGCAGCGCCGTGAAGAAAAGGAGAAAGCGTGAGTTCATCGGTTCAAGAGATCGCCGGCCGTCTCGCGGACGGGATGGAGCGTATCGTGGTCGGCGCAGACCGCTTGACGCTCGGCCTGACGATCGCGCTTCTCGCGCGGGGTCACGTGCTGATCGAGGGCGTGCCCGGGACCGGCAAAACGCTGGCGGTGCGCGCGCTCGCGTTGCTGCTCGGGCTGGAGTTCCGGCGCATCGCGTTCACGCCCGACCTGATGCCTTCCGACGTCGTCGGCACGACGGTCTTCAATCCGCAGACCGCGCAGTTCACCACGCGCACCGGCCCGATCTTCGCCAACGTCGTGCTCGCAGACGAGGTGAATCGCACGCCGCCCAAGACGCAAGCCGCTCTGCTGGAAGCGATGGAAGAGGGGCGCGTTACCATCGACGGGGTCCCGTATGCGCTGCCGCAGCCCTTCCTGCTCTGCGCGACGCAGAACCCGATCGAATACGAGGGAACGTATCCGCTGCCGGAAGCGCAGCTCGACCGTTTCACGATCAAACTCGAGTCGGCGTATCCCAAAGAAACGGAAGAGCTCGAGCTGCTCGCGCGCACGGCCGCCGGTTTCGATGCCCGCGCTTTGGAAACGTCGGACGTGTTGCCGGTGACGAACGCCGTCGACCTGCTCGAGGCGCAGAACGCGGTGCGAACAGTGCATCTCTCCGAAGGCGTGCGCGAGTACGCCTATCGCATCGTGGCGGCGACGCGCTCGAATCCGCGTCTCACGCTCGGCGCGTCGCCGCGCGCCGGCGTGCACCTGCTCATCGCGGCACAGGCTGCCGCCGCGATCGCGGGGCACGATTTCGCGACGCCCGACGACGTGAAAGACGTTGCCGATTTCGTGATTCCACACCGCCTGATCGTCGCGCCCGACGCGGAGATCGAAGGCATCTCCGCAAGCGCGGTCTTGCAAGAGGTGCTCGCCGCGGTCCCGGTCCCCCGCCCTACGTCATCCTGAGCGGAGCGACTAAGCGATGACGAAAATCTGGCTGCCAGCGTGGGCTACGCCGCGCTTCCTCTGGATGCTCGCGGGGATCGCGCTGCTGCTCGCGCTGTCGCCCGGCGTCTCCGCGTTCGTGCCGCTCGCGATCGCGCTGGCCACTGCACTCACCGCGGCAACCATCGCCGACGCGATCCTCGGTCCGACGTCATCCGCGCTGCACGTAGCGCGCACGCCGCCGGAACACTTCGCACTCGGCAGCCGCGCCGAGCTCTCGTATAGCGTTGAAAACCGCTCGAACCGCGCGCTACGCATCGGCGTCATCGAGACGCCGGCGCGCACGCTGCGCTTCGAAACGGACGAGCTCATCGCCGTCGTCCCGCCCCAAAGCCGCGCAAGGCTGAAGCGCCCGGTCATGCCGCTCACCCGCGGTCCCGATCAACTCGGCACGCTGTACGTCTGGTACGAAAACTCGCTCGGACTCATCCGGCGCCGCCTTCGCATTCCCGCGCCGCAAACGATACGCGTCTTCCCCGACCTCGCGGCGGTCGAGCGCTACGGCAAACTGCACCTGCGCAACCGCACGATCGAAGCGGGGCTGCGCCGCATGAAGCTGCGCGGCACGGGAACCGAGTTCGAGTCGCTGCGCGAGTGGAGCGCCGGCGACGCGTTCCGTAGGATCGACTGGAAGGCGACGGCGCGCCGCGGCAAACTCATGGTCGCGCAGCACGAAGTCGAGCGCAGCCAAAACGTGATGCTGCTGCTCGACTGCGGGCGCCTGATGACGCCGCGCCTCGGCGCCCGGCGCAAACTCGATTACGCCGTCACGGCCGCGCTCTCGCTCGCGACCATCGCCGGACTCGCCAGCGACCGCGTCGGGCTCGTCGCGTTCGCGCACGAGATCCTCGCCTCGAGCGCCCCGCGCTCGACGCGCTCGTCGATCGCGCGTCTGACCGATTCGCTCTACAGCCTCGAGCCGCGCTTCGAGGAATCGAACTATACGCGCGCCTTCGCCTACCTGCGCCACCACCTGCACAAGCGCTCGCTGATCGTCTTTCTCACCGACGTGATCGACCCGCTCGCGCAGGCGGCAGTGATGGCCGAGATCGGCTCGCTGGCGAGACATCACCTGTTGATCGGCGTCTTCATGAACGACGCCGCGGTGAGCGACGCGCTCGCACACCAGCCGGAGACGGTGAGAGACGCGTATCGCGCTAACGTCGCGGTCGGGCTGGCGAACGAACGGCGACTCGCAAAGACAACCCTCGAGCGCACCGGCGTCATCGTCATCGACGTGCCGGCAACGAAGCTGACGACGGCGCTGATCGACGAGTACCTGCGAGTCAAGCGTCGCGGCCTATTGTAGCGACCCGATCAGTCTGAGCTGGCTTCTTTCTCCCGTCCCGAGCCCGTAAAGTACAGAATCAGCCCTAACGCGGTAAGGAGTCCGACCCCGATGCGCCCCGACTCCGGCCAGCGTCGCGGCGAGATGAACGCCTCGATCGTGCCGGCGACGATGAGCATCGACGCCACCCCGACGATCAGCGTGCCGGCGCGCCGAGCGTTGGCAACGATGAGATCGCGCCGCCGCATGCGCCCGGGATAGACGAACGCCGCCGCGATCAGCAGTCCGGCTGCGCCGGCGATCTGGATGGCCGTCAGCTCGATGACGCCGTGCGGCGCGATCGTCGCCCAAAAGTCTCGCCCGAATCCGGCGTTGGCGAAGAGCGCACCCATCCCGCCCAGCATCAAGCCGTTGAAGGCGATGATGTAGATCGTGAGCGCGCCGAGCGTAATGCAGCCGGCAAATGCGATGATCGAGACCTTGACGTTGTTCGTGATAATGAGTGCCGACATCGCCGGCCCGAAGCTCGGATCGACGGCGAAGTTCGAGTCGTGCAAGCTCTTGCGGATCTGTTCGGAGACGAGCGACTTCGGCAATAGCGCATACGCGTCCGCCGGATGAGAGCGCACCAGCACGTACGCGACAACCGCGCACGCAATCGTGATCGCCGTGCAGATCGCGAAGTAGGGAAAAGACCGGCGAAACTCTTGCGGAAAGACGTTAGCATAGAAATTCGAGATGCGCCGCATGCTGCTCTCGGGAGCTCGCGCGTAGACGTGCGCGTGCGCGCGGGCGACGCAGCGGTTCAGATACTCTAGCAGCGCGCGATCGTACCCGCGCCCCTGGGCGTAGGCGAGGTCACTCGTCGCGGCGCGGTAAAGCCGCCCCAGCTCGAAGATCTCGTCAGGCGAGAGCGCGCGCACGCCGTGGCGCTCGACGCGTTTGAGCAGCGCGTCGAGGCGCTGCCACGTGTCGGATCGTCGCGCGACAAAAGCGGCTTGCGTCAACGTTTCAAGGAGTTGGCGAGCGGCAGCCGTCGAACCTTGGCAGCGTGGATCGGACGCTTGAGGTTCGCACGCCCGAGAGCATCGCATTCAATTACGAGCTCGCCGGATTGGGGAGCCGCTTTCTCGCGCTGATCGTGGATCAGGCGATCCAGATCCTCACGCTCGTCGCGATCTTTGCGGCGATCTTCTTGGCGGCGTTACGCCTAGCGCCTCGCCAGGCTCCGCCTGCCGCAGACGTAAAGCTTGGCGAAAGCATCGTCATTGCGATGATCGTCGTAATCGCGTTCGCGGTGCTGTTCGGATACTTCATCGTCTTCGAAGCGCTGTGGAACGGGCAGACGCCCGGGAAAAAGCTCCTCGGCATTCGCGTCGTGCGCGACGGCGGCTATCCCATCGACTTCGGCGCGTCACTCATCCGAAACCTGATCCGCGTCGGCGAGCAGCTCATCGGCTATTACATCCTGGCGGCGATCAGCGCGCTGATCTCGCCCGAGAACAAGCGTCTCGGCGACCTCGCCGCCGGCACGATCGTCGTTCGCGACGCGCGCCTCGCGACGCCGCGAACTCTCGCCGAGCAGCGTGACGAACCGGTGTACGCCCCGACGGCTTATCTCACCGGCGAAGAGCGCGCGCTGATCAAACGCTTCCTCGAGCGCCGCGACGCGCTGACCGAAGACCGCCGCGCGGACCTGGCGTTGCAGCTCGCGTCGCGCGTGCGTCAGCGCGTGCCGCCCGAGCTGCGGCGCCTAGACGACGAATCGCTTCTCGAACGACTGTAAATTCGTCTCCGTTGGAGCGGCGGCCGCTCAGGGCAAGCCGTATTCCGCCGTCAAGTACTGAACGATCGTAGCGGCAGCGTCGGGCGGTATCGGCGCGCCGTAAACCTTCTGCATCTTGGCGACTTCGGCGGTCCATTGCGCGGCCTTTAGCGGCGGCTGCATCGCGACGTACGCGGGCGAGTGGCACGTGGCGCAATACTGCCGTGCGGCTTCGACGCCCGGCCCCGGTTTGAAGGTCGCGGTATCGATCGGCAGCGCGATCGTCGCCGTTCCCGCCGGCGGCTTCGCATTCGCAGCCATCGCGATGCCGGCTCCGGCTAACGCCAGCGTCAGAAAAAGAAACAGCGACGGTCTCACGCGACGGTCACCGTATACGTTTCGATGACGTTGCGCATGTAGCCGCCGGGATTCCAGATCGGCGTCGCGGTCTGCGTGCCTCCGTCGTTCGACGTTGCGCGAACGGCGATGACGAAGGTGCCGGCCGTCGCCGCCCATCGAAAGTTCCAACGGCGGAAACTATATTTGCCGTAATTCTCCTCGAGCTCCGCGCTTCGCCAACTCCCGCCGCCGTCGAGCGAAACCTCGACGCGCCGCACGCCGCTGCCGCCGTCGAAGGCGATGCCGCGCAGCAGAGTCGGACCGGTGTCGATACGGGCTCCGTCGGCGAGGCTCGTCACGAAGGAGCGCACGTCGAGCTTGTTGATCGGAACGGACGCGAAGCCGGTTGCCGGAGTGCCGGGCGGGACGCTCGCGTTCGGCGTGTCGGGAATGCGATAGGCCGTCTTCATCCAGAAGTTGTCATCGGCGTGCTCGAGCACGGTGATCTGCGAAAGCATCTTCACCCAGTACGTGGCATACCAGCCGGCGACGACGAGCCGGACCGGAAAGCCGTTGAGCAGTGGCATCGGCCGGCCGTTCATGAGGTATGCGACGATGACATTATCACCGCGGGCGACCTCGATATCCAGCGACTTCTTGAATGCCGGCGTCTGCGGCAGCACGGGCGCGTCGAGACCGCTAAACTGCACTTGTTTGGCGTTGACCTGGAGTCCGGCGCGATCCAAGATGTCGCGCAGGCGCACGCCCGCCCAGCGCGCGTTTCCCATTGCGCCGTTGCCCCATTGACCGCCGGGAACGCGCGGCTTAAAGAGCCCGCGGCTGTTTCCGGAGCACTCGTTGACGGCGTTGATCTCGATCGTCGGCATGCGGGCCAGATCGTCTAGCGTCAAAGACAGCTGGCGCGCAACGGCGCCACTAACCGCGATCCTGTGCGTCGACGCATCGACCGATTCGGGAACTCCGGCGAGATGCCATCGAACGTAGAAGGCGTCGTTCGGCGTGAACGCGCCGTCGTCGAAGATCGCAAATGGCGTTTCGAGCTGCGGCGGCCGCGGGGTCATCAGCATGAGCGGACGCTTCTGCGGGAACGCGACGAGCCGGCGTTCTCCGTTCGCAAAGGGAAGGGTGACGACGGGCTGCGCCTCGGCTGTCCCCGCTAGCGAGAGCCACCCCAGCGCACCACCGGTCGCTGCCAGAAACCGAGATCGCTCCAACGGCTCACTCCTTTTGAGAAGCTAACCTGAGTGCGTGTGTTTTTGCCCGTGTCACCCCGAGCCTGTCGCGCCCTGCCAGTCCCATGAAACGAGTCGCCAGCTCCCGAGTAATTTGTCGCGCATGGCGAAGCCTATTTCGTATGTGGCGCGAGCTACTCCCAGCACCGTGAGGAGCCTAAGATTCGGCGTAGCGACCGCCGATCATCAGTGCGAGGCGTACGACGGGCACGATGACATACGCGACGTCTGGGAGCGCGTGCGCGGGCTCGTTCCCCGAGGGGAGGCAACCGACTTTTGGAATCGCTACCACGAGGACGTCGAGCTCGCGCAAGGGTTGGGCTGCGCGGTGATTCGGCTATCCCTCTCCTGGGCGCGGCTCGAGCCGGAGCCGGGAGCCTGGAATGACGAGGCTTTCGCCCATTACCGCGACGTCTTGCAAGCGATCCGCGACGCCGGGATGTCCGCGCTCGTCACCCTCGTGCACAACACCTGGCCGATCCACGTTCAGGCTGCCGGCAGTGGCGCTGGGCCGCTCGATCCGGGCTTTCCCGATCGCGTCGCGCGCTTCGCAACCGAGATCGCGCAGCGGCTCGGCGATCTGATCGACGACTACGTCACGCTCAACGAACCGAACCAACTCGTATACGGCTGGATCAAAGGCTTCTGGATGCGCGCCTACGCGATGCCGCCGGGGCAGCCGCCGTACGAAAGCGGCGACGCGCAAATGGACGACGTGCTCACGCTTATCCCCAATCTCTTTCGCGCGCACGCCAAGGCGCGCGATGCGATTCGTCGCATTCGGCCGAACGCGCGAGTCGGCACGAATCCGCTCGTCCTGGGCCTGCCGCGCTGGCTGCAGCGCTGGATCGACCGCAACGCGACGCACCTGCAGTCGCCCGAAGACGCAAAGCGGCAGGCCGCACGCATCGCGCAGTCGGCCATCGTCGAAGGCGGGCGCGTCGATTGCACGATCGCGCAGCTCACGATGACGCAGGAGCGCCTGCAGCACGCGTTCTTCTCGGAGCCCTACTATCGCACGAACCTTGTCGCGCTGCATGCCAACGCGCTCGCGCTTCCCGCCGACCTCCAGAGATGGCGCGGGCGCGTCGCCGTGGTTGCCGATACGTTGCCGGCGAGCATCGTCGGCGGCTGGTTCCCGGCCGCGACGATCGGCTATTTCAACGCGATCTCGGATGCCGTCGCGGCGCTCCAGCGCGGCGAAATCGACGCGGTATTCGACGACGAGGTAACGTTGCGGCAGTATGCCGGCGATGCTCTAGCGCTCACTCCGCTGCCGAACTCCACGCAGTACTTTGCCGTGGCGATGGCTCTGGGCAGCCGCACGCTCCTCAACATCGTCGACCGCGCGATCCGCGAGCTGCGGCGCGAGCATCCCCAGGTTCCGAACGCCTTCAACCGCAAGACGATCGCGCATTTCGGGCGGGAGAAAGAGGCGGAAGCCGATTCTAAGCGCTCCGTACCGGAGATGGACCGCTCGATCGCGCGCATACGCAAGCGCGGCAAGTTGATCGTCGGCATTCATCCCGGCGTGCCGGGGTTGTGTACGGGGCCGCCGTACGAAGGGCTCGAACCGGACCTAGGGCGGCGGATCGCGCAGCTGATCTTCGGCGATCCTGAGCGCGTCGAGTTCGTGCCGTTGCATGGAGTGCACCGCATCGATGCGACGCGATCGTCGTGGCTGCACGCATTCTTCGCGCTTCGCAAGAGTTTCGCGATCTTCACGACGCTGCTCGGCACGAACTGGTGGAATCTCGGCATGGCCGGCAAGCTGCCCGAGTTTCTCTGTCCGCGCGAATGCGTCGGCACGCTGGACTACGTCGGCCTCGACTACTACTGGGGCGTGCCGTCCTTCTGGCCGCGCGATCTGCATCGCCTCAGCGCCGCCGCAGATTTTCAGTATGCGAGTGCCCCAGTGTGGCCCGACGCGCTCGAAACGATCCTGCTCGAAGCGGCGCGGGAGTTTCCTGGTAAGCCAATCATCGTCGTCGAGAACGGCTGCGTCGCCCGGGCCTCCGGCGTCGGCCGGCCAGACTACTTGACGGAGCACGTCAACCAAGTGCGCAAGGCCGTCGCGCGCGGCGTTCCGGTCGACTCGTACTTCTGCTGGAGCATCACGTCGAATCGCGAGTGGGGGCTGCCCTTCGACGACGGGAGCGATTTCGGACTCTACCACATCGATCTCGACAACGATCCCGAGCTGAAGCGCGTGCCGACCGACTCGAGCCGAGCGTATGCGAACCTGATCGCTACGGCAGCGCCGCCAGACGGCCCCCGTCCACCAACAGCGTAGCGCCGTTTACGAAGCGCGCGTCGTCTGAGGCGAGAAAGCAGATCGCCGCCGCGAGGTCTTCGGGTTTGCCGATCGCGCCGGTCGGCTTTTCCACGCCGCTCTTGACGTTCGGGTTGTTCCAGAGCATCGGCGTGTCGACCGAGCCTGGGGCGACGGCGTTCACGCGGATCTTGCGCGATTGCATCTCGAGCGAGAAGCCGCGAGTGAACGCTTCGATCGCGCCCTTGGACGAGGCATACGGAACGACGTTCAGGGTCGTGGCAAAGGCGTGGACGGACGTCACGTTGACGAACGCCGAGCCGGGCGGCATGTGCGGCGCGCCATATTTTGAAAAGAAGAAGACGGATCCGAGGTTCGTGGTGAGCACCTTGAAGAAGTCCGCCTCGGCAATGTCGACGATCGGCGTGAAGGTCATCATCGCCGCGTCGTTGACGATTACGTCGATCGTGCTGGTGCGTGCGAGGGCCTTCTGCACGACGCCCTGCACGGCAGCCGAGTCGCCGACGTCACACTGCGCCGCCGCCGCGGCCCCGCCCGCCGCCGCGATCGCATCCGCGGTCGCCTGCGCCGACGCCAGGTTGAGATCGGCGACTACCACGTAGCCGCCCTCCTGCGCCATCTGTAGGCACGTGGCGCGCCCGATGCCCGAGCCTCCGCCCGTCACGATGCACGTTTTGTTCGAAAATCGCATGCGGGCGCGTTCGTGCGTTTTCGTACGGGCCCTCCGCTATGCTGGCGGCCTCAACCCCCTTTCAAAAGGAGAGCATACGAATGCGTTTCTTCAACACATCGCTCGTCGCGCTCGCGGTAGCGCTCGCTATCACGGGCTGCGGCGGCGGCAAATCGTCGTCGTCGAATTCGGGCAGCGATCAGTCCGCCGCGGCAAGCGCCGCCCCGGCCGTCAACGAGATTCCGGCGTACCCTGGCGCGGTCACGCAGGCCTCGGGCAGCGGCTCCAACATGGGCACCACCGCCGCCGGAAAGGTAATGTCGACCGGCGACTCGTTCGACAAAGTCTATGGCTGGTATCAGCAGAAGCTGCCGGCGGGCTCGGAGAAATCGCACGTGGACGCGCCCGTCCAGAGTGCCGTTTTCACGATCGGCGAGGTTGGCTCGGGGCAAAGCTCCGTTACCATCACCACTCAGGGCGGCAAGACGGTCATCACGATCGCGCACGTCAAGATGTAGTCTCCGGACTACATTTCAGACGGGCCTACTCCAGGTGGGGCTTCGGGACATACGTCAGTTCGTCCGGGCGAAACCGATGCTCCACCAGTTCGCCGTCCTCTTTCTTGTATCGAACGACCACGGATCGCGTGTCGACCTCGATGACTTGGCCTTCGATTCCGAGATTCTCGATCGAGACGTGGTCGCCGTATCGCAACTTCGACATACGCCTGTAGTATAGACCGATTGCCTTGGTCATCCTTCGACAGGCTCAGGATGACACTCGGAGAAGGGGCGGGGAGGATGTGCAGCTCATGAATCGCTCATCTCTGCAGGCATCACTCCAAGCGGCCCTTACGCTCGCGGCTCTCGCGGCGTGTTCGTCCGGCGGTTCCGTGCCAGTCTCACCGATCGGCGCTAGCCCCGCCGCCCGGGCGGCACGGTCGCTGACGGTTGAAAATCTACAGAAGTCGCTCGTGTACTTATCAAAAGCAACTGCTAACAGCATCGTCGTCTTCCGTCTCGACGGAAAACGGATCGGCGCGATTACGAAAGATGTATACTACCCGCAAGGGATCTTCGTGGACGCGCACGGCACGCTCTACGTCGCGAATAGCGGTGCGAACGACGTTTTGGAGTTTAAGCGCGGCGCTTCTTCGCCGTTTAAGGTGCTCACCGACTATGGATGGCAGGCCGAAGACGTCACGGTATGTCCCGACGGCACCGTCTATGTGGCGAACATCCTCAAAAGCGGCGGCGGCAGCGGAGACATCGAGGTCTATGACGACGGAAGCCGCAATCCCACGCGCAGCCTAAACTGGAACGGCGGCGGCTTTTTCTTCTTTCTCACCTGCGATGCGCACGGAAATCTCTTTGCTGCGCTCGTTCCCGGCACAACTGGGACCGTCGTAGAATTTCCGCACGGCAAGCAAAGCGGCGCCATGATGCTCCCAATTTTCTGGGGCGGGAACCCATCGGGCATCACAGCCGACCCGAGCGGTAACCTGCTCGTTGCCGGTCAAGGCACGGGCGTCGAGGAGTTCACCGAATCCGGAAACCCGACGGGACTGCAGATTACTACCGTCGGCCTGAACCAAATCGCGCTCAGCCCCGATGGCGAGCTGCTTCTCGGCGCGAGCGGAAAAGGCGGGCTTCAATACACCTTCCCGGGTGGGGCATTAGATCACACATACCGAACGCACGGCGGTACTCCGATCGGTGCGGCATTCGATCCGGGAACGAATTAAGGGCGGATCTCTGCGACCGGCGCGCAGCCTCTCGACCGCGCGCCGGCGCATCACGTAAGAACCCGGGGTCTCCGATTACTTCACGACCAAGGGGATCGACGCGATGCCGCGGGGATCGGGTATTCCCGTGATCGTCGAGAATGGCGTCGATTGACCCTTGAGGTAGCCGCTGACGTTGCCGGCCTGGTTCGATTGGAAGAAATAGTCGGAAGCGGTCAGTCCGCCGAACGTCGGCGCGGTCATGCCGCTCGTGATCGTGCGCGACGGGGTCTTCGTGCCGTAGGCATAGACTTGAGCGTTAGGCCCCGCGAAGTTGGAGACGTACATCTCATCGTTCTGGCCGAACGCGACGCCGATCGTTCCGTTCAGTCCCGACAGGCCGGCATTCACCGGCGTCGTGGTGCCGGCCGGGATCTCCCAAACCTGGTTCGTCGAATCGCTGCCGATCCAGACGTTGTCGCTGGCGTCGGTGCCGACGCCGAGCGCCTGACCGTCGGAGCTGAAGTTGATCGTCTCATACGGCGTCGTCGCGCCGGCCTTGTAGGCGACGATCGTGTCGGTGTTGAGATTGGTGACGAAGATGTCGCCCTTGGAGTCCACGCCGATACCGTACGGCCCGTTGATGCCGTTGGTGATCGTCAAGCTCGGTGAGGTGGCGCCTTTCGGATACACCGTGACCGAGCCGTTGCCGCCGAGCAGGTTGGCGACGTAGAGCTTTCCGCTCTTGTCGACCGCGACGCCGAACGCATAAGTGATGCCGTTCGTGATCGATCCTTCGGGTTTCGGGTTCGCCGTCTTCGGATTGTACATCAGAATCTGGTTGTTCTGAGGATCCGCGACGAACAAGATTTGCGCGCGCCTCCTGTGGTGGAGCGGCCAGACGTGCGGCAGAGCCCACGGATGCGGCACAACCGGAACCACGAGCGGACGCTCGACGGCGGCGCCCCGGATCAGGCGCGAGCTCAGCACGAAGTTGGAAGCGTTCTGGGTGGGCGCGAATGATGCCGTATTGCCGGAGCATCCGGCGACGAAGGCAACGGCCGCCGCCGCGATCGTTGCGCGGCGGAACGAGGTTTCAAACATGCGATGACCTCCGCGGAGCAGTGAAGTAGGGGCGAGCCTTTTCCGCCTGCGTTCGCGCATGCCCTGTGTCGTGAAACGAGTCTTATCACGCTCTGCGGCGAAGGGGTTGTCGTGAGGTCGAGCGAGCGGGTTCCGATACCTTTCACCAACCGGTCCGTTTGGCCGGGCGCGTCGCCCGTGGCCGACCTCGCGAGCGGCGACGTGTTCGCCACGGCGTGGCTGCGCCCGCGGCGCGGCGGCATGCTCGACCGGGCTCGCGCGATCGATCTCGGATCGACGCTACCCGCGCAGCGCGCCTACGCGCAGCGCGACGAGATTGCAACGCAAACCGGCGCCGATCCCGCCGACGTCGAGCTGCTGCGCCGCTATTGCGCGACGTTCGGAATCGACGTCGTCTCAACGCATTGGCGCGCGGTCATCTTGTCCGGCCCAATCGAAAAGCTCGTCGACGCCTTTGGCGCGACGGCCGCGACGTATCAGCTCGAAGACAAACGGCGCTTTCGCCATCGCTCGCAATCGCTACACGCGCCTCCGGAGATCGCGGCGATCGTGCGCGGCGCCTTCGGAATCCACCAGTGGCCGCGTTCGCATGCCATCGGACATCTCGAGCCGCACACGGTTCCGCCCTCCGCCGGCGACATCGCCGCGCGCTACCAATTCCCCGACGGCGACGGCGCCGGCCAGACCGTCGCCATCGTGCAGCTGCGCGGCGAGTTCAGGCCCGACGATTTCGCGGCGTGCATGCAGAGCCAAGGCGTTACGGCAAAGCCGCCGATCGTCAAGCGGGTCGACAACGCGGAGCTCACGCACGAAACGCAAACCGAGAAAGACATCGAGTCCGCGATCGACACGCAGATCGTCGGGGCGCTCGCGCCGGGGGCGCAGATCGTCGTCTACGCCGCGCCCGACGACGAGCGCGGCGTGCTCGACGCCGTTCGACACGCCATCTTCGACGACGAGTACCGCCCGTCGGTCCTCTCGATCAGCTTCGGGTTTCCCGAATATCTGTGGACGCCCGCCGCGCTCGCGATTCTCGACGAGCTCTTCACGGTCGCCGCTCTAGTCGGCGTCACGGTCTTCTGCGCCTCGGGCGACAACGGCGCCGAACTCGACGGCGACGGCACGCCGCACGTCCTCGCGCCGGCTTCCAGCCGATTCGCGCACGCGTGCGGCGGCACGCAGATCGTCACCGACGCCGCCGGCGCCGATTCGGAAATCGTCTGGCCGAAGACCGGTGGCGGGTTCAGCAATATGAATCTCGTGCCGCCCTGGCAAACCGAAGCTGCTTCGGTCGCCGCTTCGTATAAAACAAAGGCTGGACGCGGCGTTCCCGACTTCGCCGGCAACGCGATGCCCGGCTACCGCGTTTACTTCAACGGAACGGCGTTCGCGATGGGCGGCACGAGCGCTGTCGTTCCGATGTGGTCGGCACTGATCGCGCGCCTCGCCCAACGCGCCGGCCGCCCGATCGGATTCTTCGCGCCGCTCCTCTACGACGTGCGAGCGCGCGCGTGCTTTCGCGCGATCGCTTCGGGCGGCAACGACCGTTATCAAACCGCGCCGGGCTGGAATCCGTGCGCGGGACTAGGCGTTCCGATCGGAACGGCGCTCGACCCGCTGCTGACCGGGAACGTTCCTAGCGGTTCTTAGAACCCAACGCATCCCTGCGCGTCGTCGTGAAACGCTTGATGCGCGGCCTTGTATTTCTCGACGGCTCGCGAGAGCCGGTCCTTATCGCACCCGGCGATCGCTGCTAGTTGGTGAAAGAGCTCGTCGATCTTGCGGCCATGCGCTTCCAGCGCCTCGCGAGCATCGGATTTTGCATCGGACATAACGCAATACTCCTTGCGGTGGAAAAACCGCCGATAGTTAGGTACCTACATATATCGTCGCGGCGAGGTCGAGAGCCTCTTCCTCGGTCAAACGCGCGCCGGCTTGCGCCTTTTGGTCGAGCTCGCCGGCCTGGAGCGTCTCAGCGAGGAGCTTGACGAGGCGTTCGTAACCGCGTTGCTCCGTATATTGGCGTACCTCGCCGCGAATGCGATAGCTGGCTTCCGTAAAGCCGAGCAGCGTCGCCGCGGGCTCGGAATCGCGCTGGAGCGCGGCGAGCAGCGCATGGTTTTCCAGCACCGTCGTCAGCCAGCCTTGACCCGAGCGGCGCTGCACTTCGAGCGTCTCGTGCAGGAGCGCCCGCGCGTCCTCCAAATCGTCCGCAGCCATCGCATACGCAGCCAGATTCGAGAGCACGAGCACTAAATAGGTGGATCCCATCGTTGCATACGTTTCTCGCGCGCGGCGCGCGGCATCGCGCGCCGCTTCGACGTTGCCGGCGGCGTATTCGAGCTCGCCCAAGTTGAGCAGCGCGCTCGCGTGAGTTTCGCTGCCCGGACGTTCGTTACGCGCGACTTCTAGGAACCGTTGCCTCGCGAGCTCGACGTTGCCGCGCTGAAGGTCCGTCACTGCCCACAACCGCAACACGACATTGGCGGTCAGACGCGACAGGCGTTCGGGGCTCGCGTACGCCTCGACGAAGGCGGCTTCGGCTTCGCCGAAGTGACCGCCGGAACGGTACGAGGCGCCGAGATTCGCCAGCGCGCGGGCGAGCTCTTCGGGGTCGTTCGCCGTTCTCGCAATATCGACGGCGCGTTCTGCCGTCGAGTGGCGCTCTGCGGGCGCGCGTCCGACCAGCCACGCCAGAACTACGCAGTGCCGAAGGATACGCGCGTGCGCGCCTGCGTCCGGCACCGCTTCGATTTCCGCTGCCGCGCGTTCGTACCAGCGCAGCGCTTCTTGCGGCGTCGTCAGAATCTCCGGCCACTCGAGCTGCGCGAGCAACGCGATGCCGGCCGCCGGGTCGTGCCGGTTGAAGAGCGCCCAGTCGATCGCCGCGCGGACGTTGTCGAGCTCCAACGCGCAGAGGCGTCGCCACTGCTCGTCTTCGAGGGCATCGACGAGCGCAGCAAGACTCGCGGCAAACCGCGCGTAGAAGTTAGCGTGACGCGCAGCAACGCGTTGCTCCTCGCTCGTTTCGCGCAAGCGTTCGAGTCCGTACTCGCGCATCGACTGCAGCAGACGATAGCGCCGCCCCTCGTCGCTGAGCTCGGCTTGCACGAGCGACTTATCGACGAGCGCGGTAAGCGAATCGAGCACGTCCCACTCGTCGATTTCGCCCGGCACGCTGCAGATTTCGGTCGCGGCGTCCAAGCCGAAGCTTCCGGCGAAGACCGCAAGCCGGCGAAAGAGCGCGCGCTCGCGCTCCTCGAGTAAGTCGTAGCTCCAATCGATCGTCGCACGCAGCGTTTGCCGGCGCGGCAGCGCGCTGCGATCGCCGCCGGTCAGAACTCGAAAGCGCTCGTCGAGGCGCTGCGCGATCTGCGTGGGTGAAAGCACCCTGACGCGCGCCGCGGCGAGCTCGATCGCGAGCGGCATCCCATCCAAACGCGTAACGATCGCCGTAACTTGTTCGACGTTCTCGTCCGATAGTGCGAACTTGGAATCTGCCGATGCCGCGCGATCCGCGAAGAGCGCGATCGAGTCAGGCGCTTCGAGTGACGGCAACCGGAAAACGCGTTCGCCTCCAACGTTGAGCGGTTCGCGGGTCGTCGTCAAGATGCGAAGGTGCGGGCATCTCCGCAAGAGTTCCACCGCGATCGCGCGCACCTCGTCGACGACCTGCTCGCAATTGTCGAGGATTAACAGCAAGCGCCGCGGCGCGAGGTACGCAGTTAGCGTCGCGAGCAACGGACGATTAGGCACCTCGCGCACGCCGAGGGTTTGCGCGATCGTGCCGGTGACGAGCGCCGCGTCGGAAATCGGCGCGAGGTCGATCATCCAGACGCCGTCCGGCGACACGTCGAGCAGCTCCGCTCCTACCTGAATCGCGCAACGCGTCTTTCCGATGCCGCCAGGGCCGGCGAGCGTGACGAGAGTGTCGCGCCGCATCAGTCTTCCGATCTCGGCGACGTCATCCTCGCGACCGACGAACGACGTCAGTTGAGCGGGAAGATTGTTCGGCAACTGATCGAGGGAGCGCAACGCGGGAAACACGTCGTCGAGCTGCGGTGCGACGACCTGAAACACGCGCTCGGCGCGCGACAGATCCTTTAGGCCGTGCAGTCCGAGATCGCGTAGCTCGTGATCCGCCGGCAGAGCGTCGCGCAGCAAATCCGCAGTCGTTCCGGAGACGAGCACCTGACCTCCGTGACCGATCGCGAGCAGCCGGGCGACTCGGTTGACGCTGCCGCCGAAAAAGTCGCCGTCGCGTTCCTGGGACTCGCCCGTATGCAGCGCCATCCGGACGCGCAGTCCGTCGACGCTCGAGAAATCGGCTCCCGAGAGGACGCGCTGCGCGAGCACGGACGCCGCGAGCGCGTTCGGCGGCGTCGCAAAGGCGGCGTAGAATGCATCTCCGACGACCTTGAAAACGAGGCCGCCGTGGGCTTCGATCGACTCGCGCATCAGCGCATCGTGGCGCTCCAACGCCGCCGGCATCGTTTGCGAATGGCGCTCCCACCGCTCCGTGCTGCCCTCGATGTCGGAAAAGAGAAACGTCACCGTGCCGGTAGGCCGCGACATGCTCACTCCTTCGGCCGTTGCAGGCGAATTTCCGGGTCCGAAGGCGATGGTGTGGGGGCTCCGAGATTTGCCACGCGGTCGCAACCTGAGTACACTAGCCTTGCGAACGAAGGGTAACCGTGACGCATTTCGTGGCATTGCTCGCTTTGTTGGCGCTGGCGCCAACGCTTGCGCAAGACCCGACGGTCGTCGACCTGCCGGTGAACGGTCAATGGGTCGATACCGGCGTTGACGTTCAAAGAGGAGACTCGTTGCGTGTTAGGTTCAACGCTCGGCGCGCCAATGCGCGCGTCAAAGGGAAACGGGCTTCTCCAGCGGCATCCGGTACGCCCGGCGGCGAACCGCTGCAAAACACGGCAGCATCGCAGGCACCGACGCCGGCGCTGACCGGCAGAATCGGCGCAGTTACTTTCGCGGTGAGTTCGAACTGTGTCGCGCCGTCGACGGGACGTTTGTTCTTACGAACGAACAATTCGCCCGGTTTCTACAGCGGCGAGCCCGGAACGGAACGCGTGAGCATAACGAAAACTCCAACGCGCAACGCGACCGTGCCGGTGAAAACGCCCAGACCGGTGGAGAGTGCCTTAGTTCCCTTACCCGATGTGGTGGGAATGAAATTCCCCGTGGCTGCGCGCTCATTGAGGGAATACGGATTGGTGCCACGACGGGGGAAGCGATCCTCGAGTCGTCCGGCGGGCGAAGTCGTCGATCAGTCTCCGGCGCCGGGTGCCGATACGCGCACAATCAAGATCGTCGTGCTTGGGGTCTCGGATGGCTCGCTGGCACAGACCGGTACCGTGCCGCTAAAAACGGCCAAACCGCCGGTGAAAACGCCCGAACCCGTGCAGAGTACGTTCGGTCTGCACACGCCCACGCCGCGTAAGACGCAGACGGCACCGCCGATCAGCAGCGCAACGCCACGGCCAGCGGCCGCTGCAACGCCATGGCCAACCGCTACCGCAAGGCCGCGTCCAACCGCTACTGCAAGGCCGCGGCCAACCGCTGTTGCAACGCCACGACCGACTGCTACTGCAAGGCCACGGCCAACCGCTGTTGCAACGCCACGACCAACTGCTACTGCAAGGCCACGGCCAACCGCTGTTGCAACGCCACGACCAACTGCTGCTGCAACGGCGCAGCCAACCGCTACCGCGACGCAAACTTCTAGTGCGGCCGCGGCAGCTCTTGGAACCGCGTCACCGAAGTCAACGCTGGTGCCGCGCTCGTCGCCAACTCCCGTCAATGTGACTCTCGGCTCGCCTCGAAGCGGATGGATCCGGTGGCTAATTCCTGGCGGCTTGTTCGCCGTGGCGCTGGGCTTTTTGATAAACAATAGAATGCGATTGGCGAGGAAGACGATGCGTCTCCTGACGATCGAGCCTGCACCACAACTAGACGGATCCACGAACTTTGACGGGGACGTTGAGATGGCGGGGCCGACGACGCATCTTCGGGCAAGCGTAGAACCCGGCGAGGCTTCCTTTGAACAAAACGGTTCGATCGTCATACGGGAGGAACACGATGGCTGAGCCGGCTCAACTGCAGGTACGCGACCTCTTACCCAATGGGTTGCAAATCGACCAAACCATGAAAGAGGCACTGAGCCAAGATCCCGGGATCGGGGCGACGAGGTTGGCTTGGGGCGTCATCGGCTCGCAGGCAACCGCCGCTCTCAAGAGTGTACTCAACATCGATGTCTTGCAGCTGCTGGGCAGCGCCTGGTGTGTGGCAAAGGAGCTCCATGAATTTACGGATCGCTCCAAGCATCCCGAGGGCGAGAGATCGGTCGTGTATTTAGGGAGCCACAGGTTTAAGAAAACCGTTTACCCACAACTGGTCGTCACCATCGAGCCATTCAAGCCGGTGACGCTGCGTTTTTCGCTCGATCTCATCGCAGATATTCGGTCGATGGCGCTCGCGATCTGCAACGGATGCATTACGAGTACCGGCGGGGGAGACGGCGCTCTCAGCGCGCAGCTGAAGTACGGCGATCTCGCCTTGAACAACATGCAACCGAGAAAAGTGGCGTTCCCGGGAAGCTTCGATTTCAAGCCGCCGGGCCTCGCGATAGTTTAAGCCGCTCCGGCGCTGGCTACGGCGGGCTAGTGTGAGAAATGGTGACGCGCAGGGCCGAATAGGACGCGGGTCGCGGCACGCCGATGCCCCGCGAGAGATACGAGCCTTCGACACCGGCGACGCGCAGATCGAGCTCCCGTGAGAACGGCACCATGAAGCCCGCGTAGGCCTCGGCGTAGTTGTTTCCGTAGTCGCGGTGATCGTCGAAAGACACGACCGCGCCCACGAGCGCGCGCAGCGATGTCGTCACTCGCGTATCGTAGAACCCGTCGACCGAGCCGATGACGTTGCCGGCGAAGCGCGAATAGTCGATCAGCACGCCGTTGACGTTCGCGTGTGGGTATGGGCTGAGAAACGACGAGCCGTAGTCGCGCGAGTAGTCGAAGCCCCAACGCGTCTCCGGAAAGCTCGGCTGGCCGTGCAACCCGAAGCTGAAACCGCCCTGTACGAACAGCTCGGCATACTCTTCCTTATCGAGCGGCGCGCGAACGCCGGCCGCCGGTATCAGCGCGTCTTCGTTGAAGATCTGGCCGATACCGGGGACGCCCGATCGCGTGTCGTAGCCGACGATGAGGTTCGCGTACGGCAAGACCGCGCCGCGCGACGCGAGATCGTAGCGTGCGTTCGCATCGACGATGACATCGCCAAAATTCGATTCGTACCGAACGCTGGCGTCGATCGAGGTGCGCGCCGCGATAGGGCCCGGCGAGGGCGTGCTATAGACGGCGGGTGGCGGAGTCGCGCACGGCATCAGGCGTCCTTCTGGCGAACGCCGCGCCAACACTTTGCGTTTTTGAACGTGCCGGCTCGGCGCTGGTCATCGTTGTCGACTCGAAGCAGCGTCGCGTCGAGTTATTCGACGTCCTGAAGCGGGGCTAGAGGGCTACTTGCGGATCTTCGCGATGATGCTGCGGACGAAGCGGAGCGCGTCTTGCTTGGCGCTCTCGTAGAGCGCCGAAGTCTGGCTCTTCGTCATCGTGTGGCCGTGCTCGTGAAAGAACGTGACACCCTCGCCGATCACGATCGTGCCGGCGTAGGCGATCGCGCCTTTGATCGCGATGCCCGCCACGGGAACGAAGCCGACGAGCTCCCGCGCGAGCGTGCGCCAACCGAATCCGCCGCCGATGACGGGCAGCAGCTGCCACGCGCGCTGCATGTCGGGATCGCGTCCGTACGCGGCCTCGATGTGCAGCATCAGCATCACCTGAATCCCGGTGATCGCGACCATGTCGCCCGCCGAGGCAAACACGCCCAGCACGACGCCGGCAAGTGGAATGTGATCGACGACGGCGCTCGCGAGCGCAACCTTCAAGGCGTTGTTCGCCGCGTCGCGCGTGAGCTTCGCCGCAACGGTGTCGCGCAGCATGGGCAGGTTCCGGCCGACCGCGATCTCGACTCCTTTCGAGCAATCGACGAGATGCGGGAAGAAACGCCCGCGAAGATGTTCGCGCGCGATCGCGGGTACGACGTATTCGGCCCAATCGCCGGGCGGCGGCGGCGCAGATGGGCCGCTCGGCGCAGCATCCGGTTCGACGGTGAGCGCAAAGATCGGCACGCGCATGATGCGCAACGGCTCTAACTGCTCGTGCGCTACGTCGCCGCGCCGGCCGAGGAAGATGATCGCGCGGACCTCCTTCGGATTCGTCACTAGGGGCGAATCGGGACGAATCGTCTCCAGGCACGCGGCTGCCTCGATCGGTATCGTGTCATCCTCGTGCCCGCGCAGCAGTAGCGCGCGCAGCTCCGCGATCAGCGCGGGATCGCCGCACAGCAGGAACCGGAACGGCTTGCGGACGTGCGCGCCGATCGCGCGCACGTCGATCCCTTTGCGCAGAAGTGAGAGAACCGTCCGAGCGTCGCCTGCTGCCGGCATCTTATAATCCCAGCTTGTTCAGGTCGACGGCCATCGACCCGTCTGCCTTGCGCAGTTCTTTGATCGGATCGTCGGTGTAGTCGAGGTAGACCAGACCCAAGAAGATCTCGAGCGGCCACGCGTGCATCTTGTGCGCGTTGGCGACGTCGATGACGGTTTGGTTGGAGCTCTTCGCCTCGGCGATCACGCTCTCGGGAGTGCTCTTGATGTCGGCGGCGATGATCGTCGCCGCGGCCACGTCACCCGGCGTCAGCCCGGCGCGCAGCATCGCGCGATAGCCGATGCCGCTGCTGCCGAAGCGCTGCTGCAGAGCGTACTGCAGCGTGGAAAATTGCTGCGGCGAGGTTCCGAGTCCGAGCAGCGTGATCCGCGCGGAGAGCTGACGCGAGCGCGCGAGGTTGAATAGCTGCGCGCCCTGCGACGCCTCCGTCGCCGCGGTGTTGAAATCGTCGACGACCTTCTTCATCAGCGGCTCGAGCTCGTCGTACTCGCTCACGCTAACGTCGCCGTTGAAGCTGAGCCGCGCCTGGTCGAGCCTCTTGAGGAATTCATCGAGGTCGCCGAGCGACTGGTCGAGCGTCGTCATCGACGCGCGAGCCGCGTCCACGGAGCGCAGCATCTCGCCGTCGGCCAGCGTTAACTCGTTGATCATCGACGGATAGGACGGGAAGACCGCCAGCGACTGTGTCGGAACCGGATGCATCGCGAACGGAGCGAGCATCTCGCTGTAGATGTCCGCGCTCTCCTTGAGGATTCCGCTCTCCTTGTTGCGCTCGAGCGAGCCGACGCCGCCGATCGGCCCGGCATCGCTGCCCGCGTCCTGGAGCGCGCTGTTAAGCGAGCGGGTCATCGTGTTGAGATTCTTGACGATCGCCTCGACCCGCGATCCGCGCTTGATGTTGATGCGGCTGAGGTCGGGCACTTCGTATTGGAGCGTCTCGATGCGGCTCGTCACCGCCTTGAGCTGATCCTTGCCCTGCTGCGCGCGGGTCTGGATCTGGGTCGCGTCGGCGGCCTGCGCGGTTTTTGCGGCCTCCACGGCATCCTGCAGCCTCGGAGGGTCGGGCTTGGTCAGCGCGATGCGCTGCACTTCCATCTGCCGCAGCGCCGAGATACGCTGCTGTGCCGTCGCGCGGGTCGCCGGCGTCCCGAGTTGCGCGGCCTCGGCTAGGGTCTGTTCGCTCTTGTTCGGTAGGCCGAGCGCGAGCTCGGACTGTCCGAGGTCGAGCAGCGCTTCGGAGCTGCGTGGATCCCGCGCGAGAACTTGGTCGAGGCGCAACCGCGCGAAGTCGAAGCGCGCGCGCTCCTCGTCGCTCGAGGCCTGCACCAGCTCCTGGGCCGGCGTCACGGTCGCGGGGTCGAGCTCCGGATAGCCCATCAAGTGCGCGACGCGCGCCTTGGGGTCGGGGTGATCCTCGAGATACTTGCTGACCGCGTCGTTGTGCTCTTCCTGCGCGACGGCGAGATGCGCCATCATCGTGACCATCGACTCGGGATCGTATCCGGCGCGCGACATCAGCTGCAGCCCGTAGCGGTCGGCCTGAATCTCGTCTTCGCGCGAGATCTTCGCCAGCAATCCGGCCTGGGCGAGCCCGCCGAACTCATAGATGATCGGCGAGAAGATCGAGGCAATCCCGAACAGGATGTTGAGGATCTCCGCCTTCGAGTACGTCGTGAGCACGTGGCGGCGCTCGATGTGACCGGTCTCGTGGCCGAGAACGCTTGCCAGCTCATCGTCCGACTGTACGAAGTCGATGAGCCCCTCGTTCACGTAGACGAATCCGCCCATCGTCGCAAAGGAGTTGACCTGGCTATCCTTGATGATCTTCACCGAGTATGGGACGTCCTTGCGCGCCACCTGATTCCAGAGGTTATCCGCGACGCCTTGGACGTAGGCGTTGAGCAGCGGATCGGTCTCGATGACGCTGCCGGCGACGATCTGTTGATCTTCGGACTGCCCAAGGGCGATCTCGGCCTGCGTCGACATCGCAAAAACGCGTCCGGGAGTTACCGCGCTCAGCAGTGAGACGATGACGAAAAGCGGAATGATGCGACGGAGCATGTGGTCTACTTTCCCCTGTGTATTATTTGTGGATGACGTTTAAGAATTTGCGAGTCGTTTGTGGACAGCAAAGGATATTCGCGCATTCCTTCGCGGAGAGCGGCACGTGACACTCTTGCGAGGCAGGCGCGACGGCCTTGAAGTTTCATTAGATCAACGCAACTTTGAGGACGCCTGTGACGAGCTGAAGGCTCGCCTCGCCGAGCAGCCGAGTTTCTACCGCGGCTCCTCGGCCGTGGCCAACTTCGGCAGTGGGGCGCCCTCGCCCGAAGCGGTGGCCCGCCTGCGGGCAGTGCTGGACGATGCGGGCGTCGTCTTGCGGGCGCTCTCCGGCTCTGGCGAGGGACTCGACCGGCTCGCGCAGGACGAGGGGCTCGGGTTCGAGGCCCCCGCGCCGCGCGACGACCTCGAGCGGCCCCGCTCGCTGCGACCGCGGGCCGAGATTCCGCTCTCCGAATCGGCCCGCTCGCTGGTGGCCGACTTCGCAGGAGCGCGCGGCGACATCGCGCAGCGACGCCAGCGCGGCGACAGCAGCGTCCCACGACTGAAGGCCGAACCGCGCGCTCCGCGGACGGCGCCCCCGCTGCATCTCGTCGAGGCGGGACCGGCCACGCTCTACCACGCCGCGACGCTGCGCGGCGGACAAGTGCTGCACCACACCGGCAACATCGTCGTGGTAGGCGACGTGAATCCCGGGGCGGAGCTGATCGCGACCGGCGACATCGTCGTCTTCGGACGGCTCGCTGGAATCGCGCACGCCGGTGCGGGCGGGGACGAGCAGGCGCGGATCTTCGCGCTCGATTTGGCGGCGACGCAGCTACGGATCGCTACGTTCATCGCCGCCGATCAAGATTCGAAACGGCGCGCGCAGCCGTTGCCCGAGGCGGCGCTGGCGCGTGACGGGCGCATTCTGATTCTTCCGCTGGATCGCTTGAATCAACTCGAAGGCAGAGGAGTATCGAACGCGTGAACGCACGCAAGATCGTCATCACGTCCGGAAAAGGCGGCGTCGGGAAGACGACGACGACCGCCAATCTCGGAGCAACGCTGGCAAAGCGCGGGAAGCGCGTCATCCTCATCGACGCCGACATCGGATTGCGCAATCTGGACCTGGTGCTGGGATTGGAAAAGCGCATCGTGTTCGATCTGGTCGAAGTCGCAGAAGGGCGCTGCCAGCTGCGACAGGCGCTCATCAAAGACAAGCGCTTCGAGTCGCTCTCGGTGCTGCCCGCGGCGCAGACGCGCGAGAAGGATGCGATCACGGAGGAGCAGTTCGCGGCGATCGTCGATTGCGCCGCCGACGTCGCCGACTACGTGTTGATCGATTCTCCCGCCGGAATCGAGACCGGCTTTCGCAACGCGGTCGCGGGCGCGGCCGAAGCGATCGTGGTCACGACGCCGGAGGTCAGCGCGATACGCGACGCGGATCGCGTCGTCGGCAAGATCGCCGCGCAGGGAAAGCCGATTCGCCTGATCGTCAACCGGCTGCGACCCGAGATGGTGCGCAGCGGCGACATGCTTTCGGTCGAGGACGTCTGCGACGTGCTCTCGATCGAGCTGCTCGGCGTGATCCCAGACGACGAAGAGGTGATCGACACGACCAATAAAGGCGAGCCGATCGTGTTGAGCGACACGAATCGCTTACGCGCGATTTACGACAAGATCGCGCGGCGGCTCGAAGGCGAGCTCGTGCCGTTTACCAGTTTCGACGGTCAAGGCTTTTTCGGACGACTCATAGAGGCATTGAAAGTGGGGTAGAGGGTGCACCAAACAGAGTCAATCGCAGCCGAGCCAGAAGTCGGCGCGGCGCCGGAGATTACCGCGGTACCCGCAAAACTCGGGCGCGCTATCGTCGTGACGTCCGGCAAGGGCGGCGTCGGCAAGACGACGACGACCGCCAATCTCGGCACGGCGCTAGCGAATCGCGGCGCAAAGGTCGTGTTGATCGACGCCGACGTCGGCTTGCGCAATCTCGACATCCTGCTGGGCCTCGAGAGCAGAGTTACGCATCATCTGCTCGACGTGCTGGAAGATCGCGTGGCCATCGACGACGCGCTCGTCGCCGACAAACACAGCGAGAACCTCTTCTTGCTCGCAGCGGCGCAGTCGCGTGAAAAGGACGAGGTCGAAACGGCGCGGATGCAGTCGCTCGTGACGAGTTTGCGCGAGCGCTTCGATTACGTGCTGATCGATTGCCCGGCCGGCATCGAGCTGGGATTCAAGAACGCGGTCGCGGGCGCCGACGAGGCGATCGTGATCTGCACGCCCGAAGTCTCGGCGGTGCGCGACGTCGATCGCGTCGTCGGTTTGCTCGGCAATCGCTTTCGTCCGCAGCTCGTGATTAATCGGCTGCGCCCGCAGCTCGTCAAGAAGGGCAAGATGCTCTCGGTCGACGACGTCAATTCGATACTGCGGCTGCCGCTGCTCGGCGTAATCGCCGACGAGCCGGAGATCATCGTGACGACGAATCGTGGCGAGCCTCTCGCGTTGCGCAGAGATACGCCGACCGGCGCCGCCTATCACGCGATCGCCGCGCGCGTGGCGGGCGAGGACGTTCCCGCGCCGATGCCGCCCGCGGCGAAGGGGTCGCTCCTCGAACGAATCGGCTCGCTCTTTGGAGGGAAGCGCACGTGATCGAGTTTCTGAAGCGCCTCTTCGGCCATCAGGGTTCGAGCGCGACGGCAAAAGAGCGGTTGCGCCTCGTGCTGATGACCGACCATCTCGAGCTCGCCCCAGAGATGATCGAGCAGATGAAGCGCGAGCTGGTCGAAGTGATCTCGCGCCACGTCGAGGTCGATCGCGACCACATCGACGTCACGTTTGAACGGCAAGACCGCACGCTGGCGCTGCTCGCCAACATTCCGATCATTTCCGTCAACCGCCCCAACGGCAACGGCAGCACCAAGCGCGACGAGCCCGGCACCCCGTCTGCCGAGCCGGCGAAAGCGAAGCGCACCTCTGCATCGGCAAAACCCGCTGATGGCGAAACGCCGCCGGCGCGCAAACGCCGCCGCCGCAAGAAACTGAAGCCGTCACCAGCGATGACGCCTCTAGTGTCATCATAGTTGAAGCGAGCCATTGTCATCAATGGATAGAGATGGCCGTTCTAGCGCTTAGCAACGAAACGAGGCGGTTCGCTCGCAACTTCAATTGGCTGCTTGCCGGTGCGGGCGTTGCCATCGCGTTGATCGGACTGGTCTGCATTCGCTCGGCCGGATTGCACTCGCCCGGGAGCGCGGGCGAGTTCCCGAAGCAGATCCTCTATCTGGTGCTCGGCATCGGGACGATGATCGGCCTGTCCTTCGTCGACTACCGCACGTGGCAGCGCTGGGCGCCCGCGCTCTACATCATCAATCTCTTGCTCTTGCTATTCATCTTGCGCGGCGGGCACAGCGCGATGGGAGCGCAGCGCTGGATCTCGCTCGGGCCGCTCGGGACGTTTCAGCCCTCCGAGCCGGCCAAGCTCGTCGTGGCGATCGCGCTCGCCGCCGTTCTCTGCCGCGGGACGTACGAGAACTTGCAAGATCTGTGGAAGCCGCTGCTCGCCGCTGCGATTCCCGCGCTGATAATTCTCAAGCAGCCCGACCTCGGCACCTCGCTCGTGCTGGTGGCGATCTTGACGGTACAACTCTTCTTCGCGCTGCCGAAGCTCGGCGACTTCGGAATCTACGCGGCGGCCGTGCTAGTCGTCGCCGCCGGCGCGATCGGCACCAACGCGGTGCTCAAACCCTTCCAGCGCGCGCGGCTCTTCGTTTTCTTGAATCCCCGCGCCGATCCGGAGGGCTCGGGATATAATCTCAATCAATCGAAGATCGCCGTTGGCAACGGCGAGTGGCTCGGTCGCGGGCTCTATCACGGCACGCAGACACAGCTCAACTTCGTCCCCGAGCATTCACGCGACTTCATCTTCACCGTGCTGGCCGAGGAGTGGGGATTCGCCGGGGCCCTGACGCTGCTCGCCCTGTACGGCGTCGTGCTCTACGCCGCGATACGCACGATGCTCGTGGCGCGCGACCGCTTCGGCTTCCTGCTCGCGGCCGGCCTCGTCGGCATGCTCGTCTTCCACGTGCTGATCAACGTCGGCATGACGATCGGGATCATGCCGATCACGGGCATCCCGCTCCCGTTCGTGTCGTACGGCGGCTCGGCGATGCTTACCGATTTCGCAGCGATCGGGATACTGCTGAACATCTACTCGCAGAAGGATCGCGACCTTCTCGGGAACGCGTGAGGCGCACTACGATCCCGTCGGCCGTGTCGGCGATGATCTCGCCGGCATACTCGGCCACGACGTCGCGATGAACCGGCACGTGATAGAGCAGCAGCACCTCATCCCGCTCCGAGCGTGAAGCGAGAATCCGCTCCAGCACGGCGCGGACGACGACCTCGTCGAACGGATTGAACAGAAACACGACTAGGTTCCCTTTCGGAAACCGCGTGCGTCGCGCGTCGGCGCAGCGCAACCGCACGTCGCGACATTGTGTTCGAAGGCTGTGAGCGCCGGCCAGATTCGCGCTCGCGATCGCGTGCAACGCGGGAGATAATTCGATGCCCGCGATTTGCTTGAACGGGTATTCCGACGCCAGCAGGACGCCGCGGCCCATCCCGGACCCGACGTCCACGAACGTCGCGGCGCGCACGAATCGCGAGCTTACGCGCGCGAGGAGGGCGCAAAACGCTTCCACCGGCACCGGCTCGTAGTGCGTCGCATGCGAGTAGGCCTCTCGCCTCGAGCTTCCGAGCTGGCTCAAGAGGAAGAGCGCCTGCGTCGTCACGCCGTGCTCGCGGTCGAACCGCCGCCCGGAAGCGCGCCCCGTGCCGGTCACACGCGCCTCTTGGCAGGTCCGGTTCCACCCCCTCCGGAACAGGCGCAAGGTAAAGGTTTTTTTTTCGAGAGCTCGCCTGAGGTGGCCCGAGGGCGCCGCCCGCTGAGCTCCATACAATTTGAGGACAATTTGTCGAGCGAGATACTGATCTCGAGCGACCCCTGGGAGAACCGGGTCGCAATACTCGAGGACGGCGATTTAGCCGAACTCTACATCGAGCGCGAAGAGAAAGTCATCGGCTCGATTTTCAAAGGAAAAGTGCAGAACGTGCTCCCGGGAATGGGGGCCGCGTTCGTTGACATTGGCCTGGGCCGCAACGCCTTTCTGTACGTCGACGACATCAACAAACAACCACTGAACATCGGCGACGTAGAGATCACCCAGGGGCACAGCGGCTTCACCATCGGCGAGAAGGTCAAGCGCGGGGACGACGTCCTCGTGCAGATCGTCAAGGAGCCGCGGGGCCTCAAGGGCGCGCGGATCTCCACCAACATCTCGCTGCCCGGCCGCTACCTGATCTTGATGCCGACGGGCAAGTACTCGGGCGTCTCCCGCAAGATCGAGTCCGCCGACGAGCGCAACCGGCTCAAGAACGTCATGAAGCGGATGCGGCCCGAAGGCATGGCGACGGTCGTGCGAACGGCGGCCGCCGGGGCCAGCGAGGCCGAGCTGATCGCCGACCTCGGCGTGCTGATCCGCATGTGGCACGGCATTCTCGAGATGTACAAACGCGCGACTTCGCCCGCGTTGCTTCACAAGGACATGAACCTCGTCTACAAGGCCGCCCGCGACTTCATCACGGCCGACGTCGATAAAGTTTTGATCGACGACGAGGAGGAGTTCCGCAAGATTCGGGACTTCTTGCAGCTGCTTGGTCCGCAGTATATCGACCGCCTCGAATACTACAACTCGGGGCGCCCGCTCTTCGAAGACTATAAGATCAACGAAGAGCTGCAGAAGTTGATGCGACCCAAGATCAACCTGCCGTCGGGCGCGTCGATCGTCATCGAGTCGACCGAAGCGCTGACCGTCATCGACGTGAACTCCGGAAAGTTCACCGGCGGTCGCAACCTCGAAGATACGATTCTCAAGACGAACATCGAGGCCGCCGAAGAGATCGCGCGCCAGGTACGCTTGCGCGACATCGGTGGCATCATCGTGGTCGACTTCATCGACATGGCGTCGGACGGGTCGCGCGACAAGGTCGTCAAGACCATGGAGGAGCACCTGCGCCGCGACCGCACGCGAGCGACGATCCAATCCTTCTCAAACCTCGGTCTGCTCGAGTTTACGCGCAAGCGCATCGGTAAGGATCTCGGCGCGCAGCTGCGCGGCACGTGCCCGACCTGTATTGGAATGGGCAGCGTCATGTCGTCGCAGTCCGTCGCAATCGAAACCTTCCGCCGAATTCGCAACGAGATCCGCAACGGCGTCGCCGGCGACGTCGTCGTGCACGTCGCGCCGTCGGTCGCCGTGCAGATGGATTTTTGGTACGAGGACGAGTGCGGGGAGCTCGCTCGCGCGATCGAGCATCCGATTCACGTGCGCGTCGATCCGATGATCCATCCGGAAAAGGCGAGGGTCGAGCTCGTTGCCGGCTTCAAGGAGAAAACGCACGTCGTTCGCGTCGGCGACGAGCACGAAGTCGAGCTGCTGTCAGGACGTCTGCCGAGTCCGACGTCCGCGGCCGCAGTCGTCGAGAATCGCATCGTCGAGGTGGAAAACGGCGCGAACAACGCCGGCAACTTCGTTCGGATTCGGATCCTCGACGTCGACGACGAGCGCGATGTGGTCTTGGCCGAGCTCGTGACGGCCGGCGCGAAACCGCGCCGGCGGCCGGCGCGCCGCGAAAAACTCTCCG
Organism: Vulcanimicrobiota bacterium; assembly: GCA_963759245.1. GTDB lineage: Bacteria > Vulcanimicrobiota > Vulcanimicrobiia > Vulcanimicrobiales > Vulcanimicrobiaceae > Cybelea. The sequence continues at coordinate 2,835,976 of CAVWYN010000003.1, forward strand.
CGGCCGAGCAAACGCGCCAGTTGCGCGAGCTCGCCGAAGACGCCGCACGACAGTCGGCCGCGCGTCCGCCGATCGGCATCTCACCCGTCAGCGAGGAAGAGGAGGCCGAAGACAAGGCGCTCAGCGCGGAACTCCGGGGCGAAGCACAACCCGACGCGATCATCATCGCGCAGGGCGCGGTGCAACACGCCGATGGTGAGGGGCGCCGCAAGCGTCGGCGTCGCCGCCGGGGCCGGGGCGGCCGAGGCCAGGAGAACGGCGAAGCCACGCCGTTGACGCCGCCGGAGCAGCCCGTCGCGGTGGGCGACGAAACGAGCGGACAACAGCACCGCCGTCGCAGACGGCGCCGTCGCGGCCGGGGCGGCCGGGCCGCAGCATCCGGTGGGCCGATGCCGGAGCGGCACATCTTCGAAGTCGCGTCCGACGGAGTCGCGCACGCAACCGGCAACACCGCGTCGCCGCAGCCGTCCCGCGCGATCGCGGAGCGCCGCAATGCGCCTCCGCCAGCGGTCGAAGCGCCGCCGCCGAGCCTTTCCGCGCCGGTCGAGGAACCGAAGCGCACGAAGCCCGCCCGCAGACGCCGCGCCGCGCCGCGCGACGGTGTCGCCGGCGAGCTCAAAGGCACCGCGAGCCCACTCGCGTTGGCAGCCGCCGACGAAAAGCCCAAGCGCACGAAGAAATCGTCGACAGCCGAGAAGAAGCCGGGAACACGCAAGAAGAAAAGCACCGCGTCGGCCGGCAAGAAAAAAACGACGTAAGGGAGCAAACATGAACTCACGCACGGGCGTAGCAGTCGTCGCCTTCACCGTCATTATTCTTGCTGGGTGCTCCGGCGCGCCCCAATCGAATCTCACTCCGAGCACGGCGCCGAGGGGCGCGGCCTTCTCGGCGACGACCTACACGTACGTCGATCTCGGCCCCGGACCAAACCACAAAGATGCGTACGGCTACGGTGAGAGCGCCGGCGCGCAGGCCGGCGCGTACTTCGATCACACCATCTCGTGCGGCAAGGCTTGCTCGGCCAAGGTCTATTACCCGCTCGCGTGGTCGGGACCCGGCTCGACCCCGGTCGTTCTATTGCCCCAATTCTACGTCGAAGGATGGGCGTATGGTGCCGGCGGCTCGCTGATCGTCGGGACCCTCATCACGAATGACGGCGGCTACTTCGGATATAACCACGCCGCGTTGTGGCAGGGCTCTTCGCACACTTTCACCGACCTCAACCCGGCCGGCAGCTGCGGAAGTTGTTCGCCGGGATCGAATGCCTACGACACCGACGGAACGTTTATCGCCGGATCCGGCGGATCACCGGAACACGCGCTCCTATGGAAGCTCGGGCAGTTGCAGACACCCGTCGACTTGAATCCGGCGGGCTTTGCAAATTCCGAAGCCTACGCGGTGCACGGTGCCACGCAGGCGGGCTACGCGATCTCGAGCACGGCCCATACCTACCATGCCATTCTTTGGCACGGCACCGCCGCAAGCGCGGTCGACCTGACGCCGTCGAGCATGTCGAGTGCGTACGCCACCGGGTTGGGGTCCAAGAGCGAGGTCGGCTGCGGCACGCCCGTCGGGATGACCGTGACCCACGCGCTTCTGTGGCACGGCACCGCTGCGAGCGTGAGCGATCTCCATCCCTCGGGATTCACCGATTCGTGCGCTCGCGCTGCCCACGGGAACGTGCAAGTGGGATACGGACACTTCAGCGGCACTAACGCGCTGCACGCGTTGCTCTGGAAAGGCGGCGCGAAGACCGCGGTCGACCTCCAGCAGTACTTGCCCAGCGCGTTCACGATTTCCGAGGCGTACGCGATCGACACGGCCGGCGCCATCCTCGGCTCCGCGTACTCGACGACCACGGCCACGTGGCACGCGATCGTCTGGGTCCCCTGAGCCGGTGATCGGACTTTAGACGCCGTTCTCCTGACTTAGGTGCGCGAGTTTATCGTCGAGATATTGCAGCGCGCGTGTGAGCTGCTCGTCCTGCGCCGGCGTGCCGAAGCGCGCATGCTTGTTCTCGGCGACCGTGATGTCGGGCGTGATGCCAAGGTGATTGATGTCGCGGTTGCGCGGCGTTAGGTAGCGCGCGGTCGTGACCTTGATCGCGCTGCCGTCGGGAAGCGGATAGATCGTCTGCACGACGCCCTTGCCGAACGTCTTGGTGCCGATGATCGTGCCGACGCTGCTGTCCTGGATCGCACCCGACGTGATCTCCGACGCCGACGCCGTGTAGCCGTTCACGAGCACGACGAGCGGAATCGGAGCGATCGCGGTGTTATCGGCGTCGAGCGTCGTGATATTCGACGCGCGCGATTCGACCGAGACGATCGGGCCGCTTGGGATGAACTTCGAGCTCACTGCGACCGCGGCTTCGAGATATCCGCCGCCGTTGTCGCGCAGGTCGAGCACGAGCGCGCGCGCTCCCTGTTTCTGCAGTCGATCGAGCGCCGTCGTGAGCTCGCTGCCGGTGTCTTTTCCGAATACGGTCAGCGCGACGTATCCGATCTTGCCGGGGAGCAGTTTCTCGTAGACGCTGAGCTGATGGATCTTGGCGCGGACGATCGGAATCGGCGCCGGCAGCACCGCGTTGTCGCGCTCGATCGTCAGCTTGACCAGCGTGCCCTCCTTGCCGCGCAGCCTTCCGCTAGCCTGGGAGAGCGTCATCCCTTTAGTCGAAACGCTGTCGATCGTCGTGATCACGTCGTCTTGCTGGACGCCGGCCTTGTCGGCCGGCCCGTTCGGCACGACGTTCTCGACCGAGATGTACTTCGTCTTGTCGTCGACCTGGATCACGATGCCGGTTCCGCCGAAGTCGCCGCCGTCGAGTCCCTGATTGAGTCCCGCGAAATCTTTGGGAGTCAAGAAGACGGTATAGCGATCGTTGACTGCGCGCATCATTCCGTCGATCGCCGCATAGCTGAGGTCGTGGATCTTGAACTTCGCCTTGCCTTCGGCGGCGGCGTCCTCGATCTCGCGGTCGATCTCGCGCACGTTCGCCGTGGGCGAGTCGCTCGCGTGCATAACCGGCAGCGAGATGTGCTTGATGCCTGCCGTGCGTAACGCTGCGAGCAGCTCCGCGCGTACGGAGTCGAGCACGGCCTGCGTATCGACCTTCTTATAGAAGTTGTCCGTCAGATACGTATAGCTCGTCGAGACCTCTCCGGCATCGACCGTCGACAGGTGCGCGGCCGGCGCGGCCGAGACCGCGCCCAGTTGGATGAGCGTGACGCTGAGTCCGTAGACCAATAGAAGCGAGAAGATGCGTTTCATTCTGTCCAAATCAACGAAGTAAAGTTCGTAAATGTGCCTTGGCCGCCGCCAATTGCTTGTCGGCCGGCGTATCGATGATCGAGGGGTTCGGGTCCTGGTTGACCACGATGTCGGGTTCGATGCCGTGGTGCTGGATGTCGCGACCGGCCGGAGTTAGATATCGGGCCGTCGTGATCTTGAGCGCGCCCTGGTCGGGGAGCGGAAAGATGCTCTGCACGACGCCCTTGCCGAACGTGCGCGTTCCCACGAGCGTCGCCAGATGGTAATCCTGCAGAGCGCCCGAGGTGATCTCGGAGGCGCTGGCCGTGTATTTGTTCACCAAGATGACGACCGGATGTAGTCCGCCGATCGCGTCGCCGATCGCCGAATCGCTGCTGCGCGACCCGTCGCGGCGAATCGTTGAGACGATCGTTCCCTGCGGTATGAAGAGACTCGACACCTGGACCGCGACGTCGAGCAGCCCGCCGCCGTTATCCCGCAAGTCGAGAATATACGCGCGAGCACCGTTGGCCTTCCCCTCGAGCAGCGCCTTGCGTACCTCGTCGCCCGAGGTCGTTCCGAAATCGTATAAGCGGATGTAATCGATTCCGTTCTCCATCTTCGCGCGCACCGTAGGCACGTGAATGATCTCGCGCACGATGTCGTACGAATGCTCGGTGTGCGGCGCATTGTACGCGTGCGCGCGTATGTGAACGGTCGAACCGGCTTCACCGCGAATCATCTGCTCGACGCGATCGATCTGCAATCCGCGCACCGCCGTGCCGTCGACCGTATCGACGACCTCGCCGCCTTTCATGCCCGCCCGTGCCGCCGGCATCTGCTCGATCGGCTGGACGACGATCCGGCCGTCTTTGAGCTGGACGATGTAGACGCCGATGCCCCCGAAGTTACCGCCCGAGAGCGATTCGTTCAGCCCACGGATCTCGCGCGGCGAGAGATAGACCGTATACGGATCGTGCACCGAGTTCATGATGCCGCGCAGCGCGGCGTCGGTCAGGTCATCGCGACCGCTCGCGCCGTAATGTTCTTGCGCGTAGGACAGCACCTCGGCGGCGCGCTGCCCGTCTTGGCTCAGATCTCCGCTCGCCGTTTCACCCGGCAGAACTACGTTGCCGATCTTTTTCGAACCGAGGAAGCTGCGCAGCGCGGACACCTCGCCGGAGAGGGGCGTCTGCGGTTCGATCGACTTATAGAAGGAGCTCTCGAGCCGGCGCAGCGCGAGATCGGCGACGAAGGCGTCGGGCGGTGCGTGCGGAGCGAAGAGATCGCGCACGTCTCCGGTCGTCGCGACCTCGAGCACCGACTCCCCGGCGAAGAGGCCGCTGCGATAACCGATGGCAATCGCGCCCGCGGCTGCGAACGCGACGATAAGTAGTGCCGTTAGTAAAACGCGTGTTGGGAGGTTCATTGTCCTCTTATCAGTACCCGACTTAGCCGGCGATGAGTTTCCTCTTTGAAAAACTACTCGCTAAGTCTTAATGAAGCCGGGGTGCCGGGTCAACAGGTTTCCCGGCAATTCTTACCTCAAAATGAAGGTGGGGCCCGGTGGACTGGCCGGTAGAGCCGACGGCACCGATCGCTTGTCCGCGCTGGATGGCCTGCCCGGTGGAGACGTAGATGGCCGAGAGGTGGCCGTAGCCGGTCGAGTAGCCGCCCCCGTGATCGATCAGGATGTAGTTGCCGTACCCCCCGTACCACTGGGCCATGATGACGGTCCCCCCTGCGGCGGCCGTGACGGTCGTCCCGGACGGCGCCGCGATGTCGAGGCCCTGGTGGAACTCGGGCGCCCCGCCGAACGGGTTCGAGCGCCAGCCGAAGGGCGAGGTGATGGTCCCGGTGACGGGCCACGAGAACATCCCGGCGGCTCCCTGACTCTCGATGCCACCGGAGATCCCGGCCGCGCGCCGCTGCGCCTCCAACTCCCTCTCGCGCTCGAGAATCAAGTTCTCGAGTTGTGCCTCTTCGGCCGCCGAAAGATTCTCGATCTGCGCCACTTGCGACGCGACGCTGCGGCGCTGCACGGCTGCCAACTCCACTAAGTTGCGGCGTTCGTCGGCGAGGGTGTCGAGCTGATTGCGCGCCTGAGCTTGCGCCTGTTCCTCTTGCTGCAACTCCAACTGGGTCCGCTCGAGCTCCGCCTGCATCGCTGCGACTCGTTGTTGTGCCGCCTTGCGCGCGCGAACGGCGCGCTGATTGGCGGCGACGAGCAGGCGCAAGTCTTCCCAGCGCTCGACGAACTCGCTAAAGGAACGCGACGCGATCAACGCGCCGAGATAACTGAGGTCGCCGTATTCGTAGATGTCGACGAGCCGGCGCTTGAGCGCGTCGTCGTGCCGTTTGAGTGACTGGCGTGCTGCGTCGAGCTGGATCGTATTCCAGTTGAGTCGGCGCTCCGTCGAGTTTTGCTGAACTTGCAGGGTGCCGATGCGGTCGTCGACGGTGCCGATCGCAGCGGTCGTTTCGCCAAGCTGCCGCTGGAAGTCTGTGTAGCGCACCGTCACCGCGTTGAGCTCGGCGCGCTTCGCGTGCAAGCGGCTCCGAATCTGCTCCGCTTTCATGCGCTCGCGCGCGATACGCTGCTCGATTCCCGTCCCGCCCGCCTGCACGAGCGACGGAAGGAGCGCCAGTGCGACCGTCAGTGCGGCGAAGCGCCGAAACATTCCGCTAGGTTCCCGTTCCTAGGTCCTGAGGTGCCTGCCGACGGAGATCCAGGAGGCGACGATGCCGATCGCGGCGCCTACCAGGATCAGCTCGCCGGCCAACAGGCGCGAGTCGATCGGCGTCGCGGTCAGCTGAGCCCACGGCAACGCTTCGAGCAGTCGCGGCCAGAGCGCGGCGCGTGCGATCGCCAGCAAGCCGATTGCCAGCAGAGCCCCGATAAGACCGTCGAGCAAACCTTCGCAGATGAAGGGCAAGCGAATGTACGTGTTGGTCGCGCCGACCAGCTGCATGATCGCGATCTCGCGGCGTCGCGCGAAGACGGTCAGCCGAATCGTGTTCGAGATGATGATTCCGGCGACGGCGAAAAAGACGACGATCACGGCGATCCCGATGCGCCGCAGCACGGCTCCCAGCTGGAGCAGTCGCTGGACGATCTTCTGACCATAGACGACGTTGTCGACGCCCTTGAGGCGCCGGACGCTCGCGGCGACTGCTGCGACGTCGTCGGGAACGCGCACCTTGATGCGGAACTTGTCCGGCAAGGGATTCTCCGTCAGCAGCGCGGTATCGATCGTGCCCTTCGTGCGCTCGCGCAGCTCCGCCAGGGCCTGCCGCTTCGGAACGAGCTGCGCCGAGGCGACGCGGGGATCTTGCGCCAGATAGCGCGCGATCGCCCTGACCTCGTCGGGCGTGGCATCCGCGCGCATGTAGGCCGAGACCTCGATCTGATCGAGCAGTCGCGCGCCCATGTCCGCGAGAGCGCCGCGCATGAACAGGAAAAGACCGAGCAGTACGATCGTGATCGCCACCGTGCCGATGGCCGTGACTTGCATCCCGGTGTTGCGCGAAAAGTTGCGCGACACCTCACCCAGAAAGAACTTTACTTTGCCCGAGTCCAAGATAGTAGCCCCGCTCTTCGTCGTTGATGATGCGGCCGTCGTCGAGACGCACGACGCGGCGGCGCATACGATCGACGACGGCCTGATTGTGCGTCGCAACGACGACCGTCGTTCCCTTGAGATTGATGCGCTGCAAGAGCGCGGTGATTTCGGTGGTGTTCGTCGGGTCTAAGTTTCCGGTCGGCTCGTCGCAGAGCAGAATCTTCGGGTTGTTGACGAGCGCGCGGGCGATCGCCGTGCGCTGCTGTTCTCCCCCCGAGAGCTCGCTCGGGTACATGCGGCTCTTATGCGAAAGGCCGACGAGATCGAGCGCGCGCGGCACCTGGCGCATCACGTCGCGCGTATGCGCGCCGGTCACCTGCATGGCGAAGGCGACGTTCTCCCACACCGTCTTGTCGGTCAGGAGCTTGAAGTCTTGGAAGACGACGCCGAGATGGCGCCGTAAGGCGGGAATGCGGTTGCGCCGCAACCGGTCGACGCGGATGCCGTCCACGGTGATTTCGCCCGCGGTGGACTTCGCCTCGCGGTAGAGCAGCCGGAGTAGACTCGATTTGCCCGTTCCGGAATGGCCCACCAGAAACACGAAGTCGCCCTTCGCAATCTCGAGGGTCACATCATCGAGGGCGCGCACGCCGTTAGGATAGACCAGAGAAACGCCGCGAAGGGAGATCATCGCCGAGAGAGGACTTTTTCTGAAGGTCCCGCCTATACCTTCGGTATGGACTTCGATTTAACCGACGAGCAAAAGGCGATCCAGAGCCTGGCACGCGAGTTCGCGCGCGACGAAGTCAAGCCGCGCGCCGAGGAGATGGATCGCGACGAGAGCTTTCCATACGAACTCGTCGCGAAGATGGGAGAACTCGGGTTCATGGGTCTGCCGTTTCCGGAGGAGTACGGCGGCGCCGGCGGCGACACGGTGAGCTACGCGCTTGCGGTGATGGAGATCGCGCGAGCCGACGCATCGACGGCGATCACGATGGCCGCGCACGTTTCGCTGGGCGCGACGCCGTTCTATCTCTTTGGAACCGAAGCCCAAAAGCAAAAATACCTGGTGCCGCTCGCACGCGGTGAGAAGCTGTGGGGCTTCGGCCTCACCGAACCCAACGCCGGCAGCGATGCGGGCAACGTGCAGACGAAAGCGGAGCTGCGCGACGGAAAATGGGTGATCAACGGCACCAAGGCCTTTATCACGAACTCGGGCACGGACATCAGCGGCGGCACGACGATCACCGCGGTGACGGGGCGGCGCCCCGACGGCGGCCGTGAGATTTCGAACCTCATCGTCCCGCAGGATACGCAGGCTTCACGCGCAGCCGAAAGTACCGCAAGATGGGATGGCGCGCATCGGATACGCGCGAGCTCTCGTTCGTCGACGCGGAGGTGCCCGAAGAGAACTTGCTCGGTCCGCGGGGCGAAGGGTTCCGGCAGTTCCTCACGATCCTGGACGGCGGGCGCATCTCGGTGGCGGCGCTGTCAATCGGGCTTGCAACGGGCGCGTACGACGAGGCGCTGGCCTACTCGAAGGAGCGCCATGCGTTCGGAAAGCCAATCAGCAAGTTTCAGGCGATCTCGTTCAAGCTCGTCGATATGCTAACGCAGATCGAGCACGCCAAGCTGATGATGCTGCGCGCCGCATGGGAGAAAGATCAGGGACGCGATTACGTCCAGGCGGCGAGCTTCGCGAAGCTGTTCGCCGGCGAGCTGTCGCACAGAGTCGTCAACGAGGCGCTGCAAATCCACGGCGGTTACGGCTTCATGGACGAGTACCCGATATCGCGCATGTACCGCGACCAGAAGATCAACGAGATCGGCGAAGGCACGAACGAAGTGCAGCGCCTCGTGCTAGCGCGCCTGATGGGCCTTTGAGGCTCGAGGTTCGTAGCCTCGCATGAGCGCCGAGCAAGTTTTCGCGGCCTCGTCGGTCGTCGTTTCGCTGATCGCGCTCGGCCTGTCGAGCCTGTTGCTGACACGCCAGAACAAGCAGCTCGAGCACGAGCGTAACGCGCTGGCAATCCTCGACGCGATCGGACGCCTCACCGATCCCACGATCGGGAGCGCGTTTGCGCAGCTCGAAGGCATCGACGCGCGCTTCCCCGACGACGAAACCGTACGCCGAGACTACGCCGGCTCGCAGGACGAACGCGCGTTGCTCCTCGTAACGCAGTACGTCGAGACAGTCGCCTGCCTCGCTCGCCGTCGCGTCCTCGACGCGTCGCTGCTCGTCGATGCGGTCGGCTACATGCTGCGCACGCGCTGGAACACGATCCGGTTTTTCGTCGAGCGCCTGCGCCGAGTTCGGGAAAACGAGTACCTCTTCGAGAACTTCGAGTGGCTCGTGACGTACAGCTCGTGGTGGAGGGACACGCCGCGTCCGCCGCACGATCCGAACTACGACGAGAAGCAGTTCAGCGGAGTAGAATTCAAGGTTTAGATTTTGCGCGTACGGAAGTCGAAAGGATGAACAACATGTCGATGCGTTTTTCTCTCGCGGCGTTCTTGATGGCAGCCGCGCTCACCGCCCCGGCCCTCGCGGCGCTCTCGATCGGCGCCAAGGCGCCGGAGTTTACGCTGCAGGCGACGCAGGGTGGCAACGTGTTCACCTTCACCTTAACCGACGCGCTCAAGAAGGGGCCGGTCGTACTCTACTTCTATCCGGCCGCGTTCACGACGGGCTGCACGATCGAGGCGCACGAGTTCGCCGACGCCATCGATCAATACAAAGAGCTCGGCGCGACCGTGATCGGCGTCTCGCACGATCCGCTTGACAAGTTACAGAAGTTTTCGGTTAGCGAGTGCCGCAGCAAGTTCGCGGTCGCGGCCGACATCAATGCGACGGTGATGAAATCCTACGACGCCGTCTTGCCGCAGCACCCGCAGTACGCGAACCGCACGTCCTACGTGATCGCGCCGGACGGTACGATCCTCTATACCTACACGAGCCTCGACCCGTCGCTGCACGTTGAGAACACGCTGAACGCGCTCAAGGCGTGGAAGGCCGACCACACCTCGGGTTCGACGCGGTGAGGCTTCGGCCGGCGGCCGCAATCCTCGCGCTCGCGTGCATCGCAGCGACGCCGACTCCGAGTCCGTCGCCGCGCCCGACGCCGAATCCATACAGGGGAATCGAGTTCGCGTCCGCGAGTCTGAGCAACAGACCGGCTGGGAAGATCGACCTCGTCGGCGGTTGGGCCGCGGTGCGGCGCGACGGAAAGGGCGCCGTCGTCTGCGTCACCTTCAAGAACGTCGCCGAGGTAACGGCGACGCACGTGGTTTTCGAGTTCTCGTTGGCGGGACGCTCGGGCGCCTCGCTCGGAGAGCTGGAGCTCGATCGCCGCGGCACGTTTTCACCCGGCACCGAGATCGCCGGCTGGCGTTCGCTCTCCGAGTGGCAGGGAGGAGTGGGACACCGCGGCTACAACGACAATTGCACCGTAATCAATCGCGGAGTCGCCGCAACGCCGCTGCTCGCCGCGCACTACGTCACGTACGAGGTTACCCGCGTCGAATACGCCGATGGAACGGACTGGACGCCGCGCCAATAGCTACGGCTGTATTTTTTAAGCCTACACCGCATCGTCGTCGGCGAAGAGCCGTTGCGAGCGCGGAAGGCGCTTGGGCCGCTCACCGGTGTCCAGCGCCGTGACGTCGCGCGGCACCACGTCGATCGGCGGAATCCCCTCGAGCTCGTCGCCGCCGAGCGACGCTTCGTCTCGCAACTTGCGTCCCTGCGGAAGCAGCTTCGTCTCGTAGGACGCGACGGCGGCGTTGAACGCGTTGACCGAGCGCTCGAGGTGCTTGCGCATCTCCGTGAAGTGTTCGGCGAACTTTAACGCCCGCTCGTAGAGGACTCGCCCGATCGTGGCGATGCGCTTGGCGTTCTCTTCCTGACGCAGTGCCTGCCAGCCCATTGCGAAGGTGCGCAGCAGGCTGATGAGCGTGAGCGGACCGGTGACGAGCACGCCCTTGTCGAGCGCGTACTCCAGCAGGGCCGGGTCCTCGCTGCACGCCGAGCTCACGAACGCCTCGCCGGCGACGAACATCACGACGAAGTCGGTCGAGCCTTTCGCCGATTGATAGCCGCGCCGCGCCAGCGCATCGACGTGGTCGCGCAGCGCCCGCGCGTGTTTCTTGACCAGCGCCTTACGGGTCTGGTCGTCGGCCGCCTCGAGCGCCGCCTGCATCGAATCGATCGGTGCCTTGGCGTCGACGAATACGCAGCGCTCGCCGGGAAGGTTGATCGTCATGTCCGGGCGCACGCGCATCTCTTCCAGCGCGACCGTCTGCTGTTCGGTGAAGTCGCAGTGGGAGAGCATTCCCGCCTTCTCGACGACGTTGCGCAACTGCATCTCTCCCCACTTGCCTCGCGCGGCGGGGTTGCGCAGCGCCGTCACGAGCGTCGACGTCTGCGTCGTGAGGCTCGTCGTCGCGTTCTCGAGCTTGTCCGTACGCCCCAAGAGCTCGCCGAGCAGCCGGTCGAACTCCCCGAGCTTCTGCGCCATCGGAGAGACGAGCTCGCCGACGCGTTCGCTCGCGCGCGTCGCGGTCGTCTCGCGTAGTTCGTTCTTCGCGCGCTCCAGTAGCGATTCGATCGCCTTTTCGCCGGCGTCCTCGGCGTGGTGCAACGCGACGCGCAGCGCGGCGCTTTCGGAGCGCCCCGCAAACCATGCGATGGCCGCGCCTACCGCGGCGCCTGCGACGAAGACGATCAGCGTTTCGACTACCACGCTCACGTTTTCGGCCCGCCCAGATATTTTGCAAAGAACGCAGTAGTGCGCTTCCAAGCGTCGGTCGCCGCGCTCGCGACGTAACGCGGCCGCGTATCGTCGAAGAATGCGTGGCCGGCCTCGTCGTAGATGCGGATGTCGTGGGGCACCGTCAGCGCCGCCGCGAACGCGCGTACCGAATCGGCCGGAATGCTGGTATCGCGCGCGCCGTAGCTTCCGCATATCGGAATGCGAATCGCTTTCGGGTCGATGCCCTCGAGGGGACCGTAGAACGGGGCGGCCCCGGCGAAGAGCGTGCCGGTATCGGTCACGGCAACCAAGACGAGGTGTCCGCCCATGCAGAATCCGGTGATCCCGACCTTGGTGCCGGGAAACTTCGATTGCAGCCAATGCGCCGAGGCCTCGATGTCGCCGACGTACTGCGCGCGCTCGAGCTTTTTCGCTTGCGCGCTGAAAGGCGCGTAATCGGTTGCGCCGTCGCCGCTGGGCGGGCCGAATCGCGCGTAGAGATCCGGCGCGAGGGCTGCGAAACCGGCCTTCGCATAGCGCCGAACGACATCCCGAATTCGGAGTGTCCACTCCCCACACGTGCATGATCACGACGACCGAGGGCGTCGCCGCGGTCGCCCCGACCGGCCAAGCCGCATAGGCCGAGACCACGCCGTCCGGACGCTGGAGGGCTACGTGCTCGACCGTGATCCCCGGATCGCTTTCGGAAACGGAGGGAGTGTGCGGGCGGCCCAACTCTTGGTCGGCGAGCGCGAGCGCCGGCGCCGCACCGGCCGCGGCCGAAACGCCGACGAAGACGCGGCGGTTCATCCTCGCAGAAACCGCCTGCGTCGGGTCGATCTCGGTCGCCTCCATGCGTTCGAACTCTTTTTGACCGCACATGGAATTGCTCCTCGGCGCGAGGAATTAATAAGGATGGTACGAGCCGGCCTTGCCAGTCTGATCCTAAGCGCTCTCGTGCTGAGCGGATGCTCCGGCGGCGGAGGTCGCGGCACGCAGGCTCTGTACGATCCGCGCGCGCTTCCGCCCGGACCCGCCGGCGAATCGATCGCGTACGGGTATGCCCTCATCGTCAAGACGCACAAGTTGATGAAAGCTTACGTGCGGGCGGACATGTCGTGCGACGCGTGCCATCTCGCCGGGGGTCAGCAGGCGCGCGGCGGAAGCTTCGTCGGCGTCTACGGACGCTTTCCGCAATGGAACAAGCGCGCGCACCGCGTGATCGCGCTGCAAGATCGCATCGCCGAGTGCTTCCTCTACAGCATGAATGGTAAGCCGCCGGCGTACGACAGCAAGGCGATGATCGCGATAGTCTCCTACATCGCGTGGCTGTCTCGCGGGACGCCGGTCGGCGCGAAAGAGTCCGCCTCGGATCGATACATCGAACCGCTGCCCAGCGCTTCGCCGAATCCGTTGCGCGGTTCCAAACTGTTCGCGCAGCGCTGCGCGGCGTGCCATCAATCCGACGGCGCGGGTATCTCCGGCGTCTTTCCGCCATTGTGGGGATCTCGCTCGTTCAACCAAGGCGCCGGCATGGCGCATATCAACCGCATGACGGGCTTCATCCATTACAACATGCCGCAAAACGCGCCCGGATCGCTCACGCTCGAGCAAGCGTACGACGTTGCGGCATTCGTGTTGAGCCACCCGCGCCCGCGCTTCCAAAAGAACGTACTCGTCGTCACGCGCCCGCTGCCCGCAAAGTTCTTCTGATGGCCGGCTCGCAGGTGATACCTGGCTCGTAGGCCCCAGGCGTCGCGGGAGATAAGATGAGGCTGCTTTGGAACAGACCCTCGTTCGTGTGACGCTCCCCGAGATGGGCGAGTCCGTCACCGAAGGCTCGATCGTCGAGTGGCGCAAGAAGCCCGGCGAGTACGTCGCGGAGGGCGATCCGCTCGTCGAGGTCACGACGGATAAAGTAGACGTCGAGGTCCCTGCCACGGCCTCCGGCCAGATAACCCAGATTCTCGCGCGCGAAGGCGAGACGGTAGCCGTCGGCTCCGCGCTCGCCGAAATCGACACCTCGAAGACCGACGGCGCTGCGAAAACTTCTGCAGTCGCCGGAAACGGCGCGCAGCCTGCCGTGAGCGGAGTCGAAGGGCCGCCGACGCCGGCGCCGCCGCCGCCGCAGCCGCCCGTGCGAGCGCCGGCGTCTCGCGGCGAGGTCGTAGCGGATTACCCCGCACAGCGAATCGCACGTCAGCTCGACGTCGATCTATCGCGCGTCCGCGGCTCGGGACCCGATGGCCTGATCTTACGCTCCGACGTGCTCGCGCAAGCGCAGGGCGCGCGGCGTGCGACCTCCGCGACGCCGGCACAGCTTCCGCTTCCGGCACTCCCGGCGGGCGCTAAGGTGACGCCCTTGCGCGGAGCGGCCGCCGCGCTCACCGGTTACATGGAGCAGAGCCTCTCGGTTCCGACGGCGACGAGTTTTCGCAGCATATCGGTCGACGTGCTCGACGCTCGGCGCAAGGAGCTCAACGGCGCGGTCAAAGCCGCCGGACGATCCGAGCGCATCTCGTTTACTCATCTCATCGCGTATGCGCTCGTGCGCGCCGCGCACGAGCTTCCGTTCATAACGAACTCGTTTCGGCGCGACGAAGCGGGCACGCCGCTGCGCGTCGAGACCGGAATACATCTCGGACTCGCAGTCGACACCGAACGCAAGGACGGCACTCGTTCGCTCGTCGTCCCGGTGATTCGCGACGCCGATACGCTGGATTTCGCAAACTTCCGCGCCAAATACGAGGAGCTAGTCGCGCGTGCGCGCGACAACAAGCTCACCGCCGACGAGCTGCAAGGCGCTTCGTTCACGCTCACCAACCCGGGCGGAATCGGAACGATCGCGTCGCTGCCGCGTCTGCTGGCGGGACAGGGTGCGATCGTCGCCGCCGGCGCCATCGGCTATCCTCCGGGATTCGGAACCGCCAACGAGCAGTCGCTGCGTCTGCTCGGCGTTTCGCGAGTGATGCAGCTCACCAGCACGTACGATCATCGCGTCATCCAGGGGGCCCAATCCGGCGAGTATCTGCGCCGTGTCGACGAGCTGCTGCAAGGCAGGGAGAGTTTTTACGAAGAGATCTTCGCGTCGCTCGGATTGCAGGCGGCGCCCGAGCCGCAGGTTGCGTTCGCGCCCGTCAGCGGCGCGGCCGCGCCGCCGTCCGACGAGATGCTGCGTGCCGTGGCCGCCGGCATGGCGATCGTCTCGGCCTACCGCCGCTTCGGTCACCTCGCCGCGAATCTCGATCCGCTTGGCGCCGATCCGGTAGGCGACGCGTCGCTCGAGCCGCAGACGTACGGCCTGACGCCGGCGCTGCAGAGCGCGATTCCCGCGAGCGTGCTGCGCGTGAAGGTGCCGGGCAACACGTTGGCCGAGGTGCTTCCGCGTCTCAAAGAGACCTACAGCTCGACGATCGCCTACGAGATCGAGCATATCTCCAACGCCAACCAGCGCACGTGGCTGCGCGATTACATCGAGTCGGGACGCAACAAGGTCAAGCAGTCTCCGCAGCGGCAGATCGAGTTTCTCGCCCGGCTGACGAAGGTCGAGGCGTTCGACCGGTACGTTCGCAAGACGTTTTTGGGGCAGAAGACGTTTTCGGGCGAAGGCCTCGATGTGATGGTGCCGATGCTCGAAGAGATGCTCGATATGCTGGCCGACGACGGCGTCGAGGATGCAGTGCTGGGGATGGCGCATCGCGGCCGGCTCAACGTGATCGCGCACGTCGTGAACATGCCCTACGACGAGGTCATGACCGAGTTCGAAGCGGCGCAGTACCGCGGCAACTTGGGCGACGACGACGTGATGGGCGACGTGAAGTACCATCACGGCGCGACCGGCACGTTCACGACGTCCAAGGGCAAGACGATTGGGGTGACGCTGGCGCACAACCCGAGCCACCTCGAGGCGGTCGATCCCGTCGTCGAAGGCAGCGCCCGCGCCCTACAGACGGATCACTCGCACGGCGTGCCGACGCTCGATCACAAGCGCGCCGCGCCGATCCTCATTCACGGCGACGCGGCGTTTCCGGGTCAGGGCATCGTCGCCGAGGTCTTGAACCTGCAGTCGCTTCCCGGATATGACGTCGGCGGCACGATTCACCTCATCGCCAACAATCAAATCGGCTTCACCACCGACCCCGCCGACGCGCGTTCGACGCGCTACGCATCCGACTTGGCCAAGGGCTTCGACATCCCGATCGTGCACGTCAATGCCGACGACGTCGACGCTTGCATCGCGGCCGTGCACCTCGCCATCGATTTCCGGCGCGCGTTCGCACGCGACGCGCTCATCGACTTGATCGGCTATCGGCGCTTCGGTCACAACGAGCAAGACGAGCCCGCGTACACGCAGCCGCAGATGGCCGAGCGCATCAAGAACCATCCGACGGTGCGCGAGCTGTTTGCAAACAAGCTCGTTAATCAGGGACTGCTCACGGCCGATCAGGCGCGCGCGATGGTGGAAGAGGCGACGGAGCGGCTCCAGGAGTCTCGCCGCGCGGTCAAGGGCGCGCTCGCGTCGCACATCCACGGCCGCAAGATCTCCGGCAGCAACACGTTCGACGGCACGGTGCTGCCGCCGGTGAGTCGCAGCGAACTGCTGGCGTGGGCGGACGCGCTGAGCTCCGTGCCCGACAACTTCTCGCTCAATCGCAAGCTGCGAACGCAGTTCGAGCGCCGGCGCGCCACGCTGGCCGAGCGCGGCACCGTCGATTGGGGCACGGCCGAGTCGCTCGCCTTCGCATCGCTGCTGACCGGCAGCACGCCGATTCGGCTAACCGGTCAGGACACCGAGCGCGGCACGTTCAGCCACCGCCATGCCGTCTTCCACGCTTCGATCCGCTCAGCGCAGGCTACAATGGGGCGATCTGGATCCCGCTTCAGCATCTCTCGCCCAAGCAAATGTCGTTCGAGATCCGCAACAGCCCGCTTTCCGAGTACGCGTGCATGGGATTCGAGTACGGCTACTCGACGCAAGAGCCCGAGGCGCTCGTACTGTGGGAAGCGCAGTACGGCGACTTCTTCAACGGCGCGGAGATCATCGTCGATCAATTCGTGGCGGCGGGGCAGGCGAAGTGGGGCCAGAACTCGCGCCTGACGCTGCTGCTGCCGCACGGCTACGAGGGCGGGGGTCCGGAACACTCTAGCGCGCGCTTGGAGCGTTTCCTGCAGCTCGTCGCGGAAGGCAACCTGCGCGTCGCGTCGCCGTCTGTCGCGAGCAACTACTATCACCTGCTGCGGATGCAGGCGCGTTCGCCAATCGCCGTGCCGCTCGTGGTGATGACGCCGAAATCATTGCTGCGCGCCGAGAGTGCTGCGGGCACGCTCGACGAGATGGCCGCGGGAGGCTTCGCGCCGGTGATCGACGATCCGCGTCCGCTCGACCGCGCGACGATCGAGCGTCTGATCCTCTGCAGCGGAAAGATCTATCACGACTTGGTGGCCAATCCGGCCTACGCAGCGCTGCGGCGCAGCGCGATCGCGCGAATCGAGTTGCTCGCGCCGCTGCCGGTCTCGGACATCAATCGTCTAATCGCCGGCTATCCGAAGTTGAAAAAGATCGTTTGGGTGCAAGAGGAGCCGAAGAACATGGGGGCGCGCGCGTTCGTGCGTCGCCGGTTGCTCGAAGGAAAGCGCGACGGATTCGACATCGAATACATCGGCCGCGGTTATCGCGCGAGTCCGAGCGAGGGGTATGCCGGCCAGCACGCCGTGGAACAGGAGCGCATCACGACCACGGCGCTGGCCGAATGAGCGAGCCTGCTAGGCTAAGTTTCGCGACTCGAACATCTTGGCCAGCAGCTCTTCGATCGTCGGCGCATCGCTAAGGAGCGCGCGCGTATGCGGACCGATGAAACCCTCGCGCACCATCGAGTCGAAGAGTTCGAGCAGCGCGTCGTAATAGCCGCGGTAGTTGAGCACCCCAATCGGCTTGTCGAGTATGCGCAGCTGCCGCCAGCTTAGAACCTCGCACAGCTCGTCCATCGTACCGAAACCGCCAGGCAGGGCGATGAAGGCGTCGCTCGCGTCGTCCATGAGCGCCTTGCGCTCGTGCATCGTATTCACGATGTGCAGCTCGGTGAGACCTTCGTGAGCGATCTCCGTGCGCGCGAGAGCCTGCGGTATCACGCCGATCACCTCGCCGCCGTTCACGAGCGCCGTCTCGGCGACGATCCCCATCAACCCGACGCTGCCGCCGCCGTAGACGATGCCGTATCCGGCGCGGACGATCGCCTCCGCGGCTGCGCGCGCCATGTGCACGTACGAGTCGTCGTTGCCGACGTGAGATCCGCAGAAAACGCAAATTCGCTTCATCGCCCCGCGCGGTTGGTCAAGATGCCCGCGGCTGCCTTCAAATGACGCGAATCTTGGCTCTGGGCGGCCATCGAGTTCGTCGTGCTCGCCGCGCTCGCGGTCGTGCGCGCGAAGCTGTGGACGTACGGCTCGGATACCGGGACGTTCGCGCAGATCGTCGCCGACGCGTTCGGCGGCATGCGCAACGGCGTTGAAGCGGGTTCGCACTTTCGTTACCATTGGTCGCCGTCGCTCGCGTTGCTTTGGCCGTCGGTCGCCTGGACGCACAGCGCGTTGCCGCTCCAGCTCATGCAGGCCGGCGCGACCGTCGCGTGTGCGCCGCTGCTAGCGACGCTCGCGCGCCCGTACGCCGGGCCAAAGCTGGCCGCGGCGTTGGGATACGTGACCCTGCTCTACCCACCGCTGCTCGCGCTCGGCTTCGACGAGTTTCACGAACTCGGGCTCTTCACGCCTCTCGTTCTCTCGCTCTTCGCGAGCGCGGATCGCGGCCGCTGGCTCTGGTTTGGTGCGGCCGGAGCCGTTGCCGTCGGCCTGCGCGAAGATGCGGCGATCACGCTCGTCGTCTTCGGTATCGTTCTCGTCGCAATCGCCTTGCGTTCGCGCGCGCGGGGTGCCGGATTGCTCGACGGCTACGTCGCGCAGCCGCACGCGCTCGCGATCGCGGGCGGCGCGCTCAGCTGCGCGTCGTTGGCGGCGCTCGCGCTCTACTACGGCGCGATCGCGCCGTGCTTGGGCGGATGGGTGCCGAGTCATTTCTACAGCTATCCGTTCGCCGACGGGCCGCTGGCGCTCGTCGTCGCGCCGCTGGCGCATCCGGTGGAGTTCGCGCGCGCCATCTTCACGTTCGGCCGGCTCACTTACATTTTGGAAGCGCTCGTGCCGCTCGCATTCCTCCCCTGTCGCTCGTGGTGGGCGCTGCTCGCGCTGCCCGGCGCAGCTATCGTCCTGCTCGCGAACTCCGGATACGTCTGGCGGATGGGCGATCACTACGCAGCTCTATGGATTCCGTGGCTCCTCGTCGCTACCGTAATGGGCGTCGCAGCGCTCGCGCGGCGCAAGACGGAGCGCGCGGCCCGCGGCTGGACGCTGGCGGCCGGCGCGATCTGCGTCGTCTTCTTGATCGCGTTCGATCCGCTCCACCCGCTGCATTACGTGGTTCCGCCGTATCGCGACACAGCCGATGCACGCCGCGCGCTCGCGTGCGTCCCGAACGACGCATCGCTCGCAACGCACGACGAATGGTTCTCGGCGCAGGCGGCGCAGCGTCCCCGCGCGACGATCGACCTGACGTCGGGGACGCAATTTCTCGTTTACGCCGACGATTTTCCGAACGCCGAATACCAGCGCCGGGTTCGACCGGCGATTCTCGCGGCGCTGGCGCACGGCGACTACCGAGTGATCTGCCGCTACGGTAAAGTGGCGGCCTACGAAGCGTCGCCGTGATATCCGGGCCGAGCCGTTGGACGACGCTGCGGCGCCTCTTTCCGGTGCCGTTCGAAGGCTTTCCGGATTTTCTGCGCGACATGACGGCGCGTTACGGCAACGTCTTCGCCTTCGCGCTTCCGTGGCGCTCCTACGTCTTCGTCAACGAACCTGCGCTCATCAGAGAGATCCTGGTGACGCAGCAGCATGAGTTTTCGAAGTCGTTGGGAACGCGCGTGCTGAGCCTGCTGCTCGGCGAGGGACTGCTGACCAGCGAGGAGCTGCTCCACCGTCAGATGCGCCGCGTCGTGCAGCCGGCCTTTCACCGCGAACGCATCGCGGAGTACGCGGGCATCATGGAGCGCGACGCCCGCGACTTCGCCGATCGATTGAAAACCGGCGAGACGTTCGACGCGCGCGCCGCGATGGCGGAGCTGACGCTGCGCATCGCCACGGAGACGCTCTTCGGCAGCGACGAGAGCGACTCGGCGCGATTCGTCGGCGAAGCGCTGCGCCTGATGATGGGCGAATTCCCTTGGTTGTTGACGCCGATCGGTTCCTTGCGCGCGCGCCTGCCGTTTCGGAAAACGCGCCGCTTCTGGGAGGCGCGCGCGACGCTCGACGCGATCATCTTCGACCTCATCGCACGGCGCCGGAAGGATGACGCGGCGCGCACCGACGCGCTCTCGCTGCTCCTCGCGGCGCGCGACGCCGAGACGGGCCACCAACCATCAGACCGGCAACTGCGCGACGAGATCATGACGCTCTTCATCGCCGGCCACGAAACGACGGCCAACGCGCTGACGTGGGCGCTCGTCCTGCTCGCGCAACACACCCAGATGGGAGAGCGCGCCGCAACGGCGGCGCGCAAAGGCGATCGCGAGTATCTCGCGCGTATAATCAAGGAAGTGCTGCGTCTCTATCCGCCCGCGTGGATCATCGGGCGCGAGACGCGCAAAGACGTCAGGCTGAGCGGCGTCGTCGCGATTCCCGCGCAAACCACGGTTTTCTTGGCGCCGCTTCTGCTGCACCGGCGGGCGGAATTCTTTCCGGAACCGGAGCGCTTCGATCCGGATCGCTGGCTCGCGGCGGATCCGCCGCCGTTCTCCTACGTGCCGTTCGGCGGCGGCGCGCGCCGCTGCATCGGAGAAGAGTTTGCGCTCGTCGAAATAGCGATCGTGCTGACGTCGCTCCTCTCGCGTTTTCGATTCACCCTCGCGGCGGACGCCCAAGTGAAGATGGCGCCGCTCGTCACGCTTCGCCCGGCCGGCCCCGTGATGATGAGGGCGGTGCCGTGCTAGCCGCCCTCGTGCTCGGTGCCGTCGTCTCCGCGGTGCCGCTCGACGCAATCATCCGAAATCACGTTACGGCGCTCGGCGGCGAGAGAGCGATTGCGTCGATCGACAGTGTCATCGAACGCGGCTGGTATCGGGAAGGCGACTTCAAGATCGATACCTTCGCAGCTGTGATGCGTCCTTTTTATCGCGTAATCGGAGATCCGCGCACCGATCCGCTCGGCGAGATTCACGAGGGGTACGACGGGTCGGCCTGGGAGTACTATCCCGATCCCGGCATCGTGGTGCGCACCGTGGGTGCCGCCGCCGACGCGGCGCGACACGCCGCGGCCTTCGACGATCCGCTGATAGATTACGCTCGGCGCGACATTCGCCTCACACTCGGGGCACCGGCCACTGTGCTAGGCGCGAAGGAATACACGATTCGAGCGGTGCTTGGGGATGGATTCGTTGAGGACGTCTACGTTAATCCCGGTACGTGGATGATCGACGCGGAGAAGCGCGTCGTACCGATGCACGCATTCGGCAAGCGTTATACGACGATCGATATCATGTCCGGTTACCGGCCGGAGAGTGGCGTCATGCGAGCGCACGACTTCAAAGAAATCGACGAGGGTACGGGTGCGATTCTCACGCAGAGCGAGGTGACCAGCGTCGAGATAAACCCCACCCTGCCGCTGTCGATGTTTTCGCCTCCCGTCTGGGACCGAACGTCCCTCCAGCAGATGATTGCGCGCATCTATGACGAGCGTGACGAGGCCCGCGCGGTTATGGCAACCTATCGCGATTTTGCTGAAATACTCGACGTGCACTCCGCGGCCGTCGGCGATGCGGTGGACTTCGTCGGGTATCAGTGTTTGAAAATGGGGCACGCCGACACGGCTGTGCTCTTGCTCCGGCAAAACGTTGCGGATCACCCCAACTCGGCCCGCGCGCACTTCGGCCTCGGCCGAGCTTATCAGGCTTCGGGCAAGCTCGACGATGCGAAAGCCGAGTATCTGCGGGCGCTCGCGATCGATCCGAAGTACCAACGCGCGCGCGACGCGCTGGCGGCGCTAAAATAGCTGTTATGGGGTGATCGAAAAGATCACCCCATGCCTTGACGCTCCTCCCGCACTCGTCCCGAAGAGCGTTCCGCCGTGGTTCGTTAGTCGCGCTTCGGGTGCTCCGCCGTCGTTGGGCGGCCCTTGGAAACGATGCAAGGTGACCTCGTCTCCGCCGGGGGTGATACTGAAAGCGGTGCCCCAGCCTCCCGCAAACTTCCGGGATTTCGATGGACCCCAGACGGTGGTGCCGTAAAGCGTCCCGTTGAGTGCCAGGAGAGCGGCGTGCGGCGTGGCCCCGTCGCCGTGTTGCCCTTCGAAGCGGTGCAGCACGCGATACTCACCCGACGTGCTCGCTTCGAAGACGGTTCCGCAACCTTTGCTTTCGAAGTACACGCACGATTCCGCAACTCCGCCCCTCGACGTGGTGCCGTAGAGTCGGCCGTTGAGGACGGTTAATCCGGCGTCGGGCCAATAACCGTCTTTTCCTCTGAAACTGTGCAGCGCGCTCTTCGTACCCGACGTCGTTAGGCTGAAGATGGATCCGCAGGAGGCGCCATACGGGCACGCGTAGGTGCCACCGAGTTTCGTGGTGCCATAGAGCGTCCCGTGGAGGGCGGTGACGCCCTCGGGCGCAGACCCATCGATTCCGCCCTCGAATCGGTAGGCCGTGGTGAACGCACCCGACGGTGTGACTGCAAAGACGGTACCGCAGCTTTTCGATGGGCATACCGTTCCGAGCGTTGTGCCGTAGAGCGTTCCGTGTAGAACGATCAGATCTGCACCGCTAGGATACGCTCCGGGATGGCCTCCGTCGGGTGATGCTCCGGTGAAAAAATGGATGACCTTGTAGTTCGAACCGGATGGCGAAATGCTGTAGAGCGTCCCCCAGCCGCAGGATGGGCTGCCGCCGCATCCGATGCCGCCGTAGAACGTCGTGCCGTAGAGCGTACCGTTGAACTCGGTTACGCCCGTCGTCGGATTGAAGCCGTCTCGTACGTTGAAGTCGTGAAGGATCCTCAGCTTCCCGTGCGAGTCGAAAGAGAAGAGCGTGCCGCCGTTATAAGCACCCCCGCGAGAAGTCGTGCCGTAGAAGCGCCCGTCCAGGTACGTTAGGCTCGATTCGGGTTCCGAGCCGCTGCCGTTGGGAAACGAGTACACGAGCCGGTAGTTTGAGGCGGGATTGCGAGCTGAATGCGCGGCGGCGCCGCTAAAGGCGCCGTCTGTGTTGAGCGGCGGCCGCCATTGACCGCACGCGGCTAGCATCGAGGCGAGAATCAGCGCGGCGCAGCCGGAAGCAAAATGAAACCCGGATCGAGGCGTTAGGTGCATCGATATCCTCCGTTTCCCGTCTCGCTCGGGGTGCCTTTACTGCGACGTCGAGCGCGCCGCCCCTCCCCGCGCGCGGCTCGACGAGCGCGTTAGTGCTCGAACGCCGTCACGCTCTCGTCGGCCCCGGCGGGCTCGACGCGTCCGCCGAGATACTTACCTAGAAACGCCTCGACCGCTGCGTCGAAGCGCCGGTTGTTCTCGGGGCGTGCGAAGCCGTGTCCCTCGTCGGGAAAGACGATGTACTGGACCGGCTCGTTGTTCTTGCGCATCGCCGCGACGATCTGATCGCTCTCGCGCTCGTTGACGCGCGGATCGTTGGCGCCTTGGCCGATGAGCAGCGGTACCCTGATCTGGTCGGCCTTGAACAACGGCGACTGCGAATTCAAGAAATCGACCGTATCGCCCATTCGCACGGCGAAGGTTGCGCGGACCGTCGACCAGTACGGCGGGATCGACGCGAGCAGCGTGTTCAGGTTCGATGGGCCGACGATGTCGACGCCCGCGGCGAAGGCATTCGGCGAGAACGCCACGCCCGCGAGCGTCGCGTAGCCGCCGTAGCTGCCGCCCATGATCGCCACTTTCGCGGGGTCGGCGTAGCCCTGCGCGACGGCCCAGCTCTTGGCGTCGATGAGATCCTGATGCATCGTGCCGGCCCACTGCCGGTTCCCGGCGTTGAGAAAGCTCTTGCCGTAGCCGGTCGATCCGCGGAAGTTCACTTGCAGCACGGCATACCCGCGGTTCGCGAGCCACTGCACGTAGCCGCTGTAGCCCCAGTTGTCGCGCGCCCACGGTCCGCCGTGAACGTAGAGAACCATCGGCAAGTTCTTGGGCGCCACGCCGACGGGCAACGTCAGATATCCGTGAACGGTGAGTCCGTCGCTCGCCGCATACGTAATCGGCTGCATCGGCGCGACCTTGTAGCTCAAGAGCGCCGGGCGGGAGACGAAGAGGAACGTGCCTCGTTTCGTCGCGCGGTCGTACGAATAATATGCCACCGGGCCGTCGTCGACGAGGTAGTTCACGATCAGCCGCCGGCCGTTAGCCGTACTGCTGAGAAAGCCGATGTCTCCGGCGTGCAGCTTCTTGAGGGCGTCGAAATCCGCCTGATACGCGGGATCGATCACGTCCCACTCCGCGCGATCGCGCTCGAACGAGACCGCTACGAGCTTCCGCGTCTTCGCGTCGATCAAAGGAGAGCCGACGTCGTAGGTCGGGTCGGAGGCGACGACAGAGAACGCGCCGATGCTCAAATCGTAGCGGAGCAGACGCGACGAGTTCGCGCCGACGCTCGAAGAAACATAGAGGGAGCGATTATCGGCGCCGAACGCGACCGGAGAGATCTGATCGTCGGCCGACGCCTTCAACAGCAGGTGCCAAGGCGCGGACGGATTCGGGCGGACCAAGATTTCGGTCGAACCGTCGGGATCGTTCTGCACCGCGGCTCGCACGACGAGGCGGTTGTCCTCCGCCCATCCCCCGATGTTTCCCGGATTGCGTGTGTCGAGCGTGGCCGCCGCCGTCCGCAGATTGATCCGGTAGACGTCGAAGACTTGCGGATTGCGGCGGTTCGACGTCACGAGGATGAGGTTGGGGAAGCGCGGGTCGACGCTCTCGATGTCGGAACGCACCTTGTCGCCGAACGGCGTTAGGTCTCGAGTCGACTTCGTAGCGATGTTCGTCTGATAGACGTGAAAGTTTTCGTTGCCGCCCTTGTCCTGTTCGTAAAGGACGTGCCTCGAGTCGGGCTGCCAGACGACGTTGCGGATTGGCCGCGCGGGGTCGGTGGCGACGACGCGGTCGTCGCTCTCGCCGAGCGTGCGCACCCAGATCGACAGAACGCCGTTATACGGCGCAAGGTAGGCGAGCATCGCGCCGTTCGGGGAGATGGCCGGCGCGGCTTTCTGCGGATTGCCGAAGAGGACGGCGCGCGGAATGAGCGGCGGAAGGTCCGCGCGAGCCGCCAACGGCGCGGCACACATCGGCGCGAAAAGCGCCGTCAAGAGCGCGGCACGAATCCGCGAGGCGATCATCTTCGTCGTTACTCCTCTGTTAAGCTATCCTTGGCCGCTCGCGCACGAGCTCACCCTTTTTGGTTCCGCGCCGGTGTCGTGCAGCCGCTCCTGCCAGCACGCTCCCGTCAACGAGCAGTAGCATAGCGACAACCCGAAGCGCTCGAACCGCGGGCGAAACTGCTGCACGAGTACGGCGCCCTCCATCCGAACGATCGTATGCTGGGTGTTCGCGGCGATCACCAACCCCGTCGTCGGAGTGCTCGTCGTCACCGATATCTTCGCTCCGGCTCGGTGCGCCGCGAGGATCGCGGCCCGCGAGCGCGGGTCGCGGCCTAGGAGCGCAAAGATCGCCTCGAGCGACGGCTGCGGCTTGCCGTCGTAGGTTATCGTTACCGATCGAACGATGGCCGGGCCTAGGCCGTCGTTGCGAATGTCCATTTCGATCAGCGAGGGCGAGTTGGTAGTATCGATACTGACGTACGGCCAGACCGTCGCGCTGAACTGCTGCGCGACCACGCGGCTCTGGTAGACCGACGCTAAGGCGGCAACCGAACTAATCAGCAGCGCGCCGATGGCGATCACGAAATCCAACCGGAAGCGCTTTTCGTTCACTCTAAGGAACCTCTGAAGAAGTCGCTGCACCGATCGCAGCGAGCAGTTTTGGCGCAGGTCGAGGCGCGCCCGAGGGAGCATAGTTGCGCGCTCTGTGACCGAGGGCGCAACAACGAGATGCGGCAAAACTGCCGCTGCCCAAAGGGTTTGGTCGCAAAGCCGCCATCTGCGTTGTCGAAGCCTCGGTCACAGACTGCTTCGAGTATGCTCCCTCGCCTTCTCCTGGCATCTGGCGGCTTTGCGATCCAAACGATCGGTACATGGACTTCTTCAGAGGTTCCTCTAGGCGATCACGAGCTGTTCGTCGCCGACTCCGGCGCTGCGGACGGCATCGTGAATCATCGCGTCCTGCATCTCGGGCGAGGCCCAGCGCTCGCGCGCTTCCGGGCTCAGCTGGTCGACCGGATCGAAATAGACGAAGGCTTTTCCCGGCTTGACGCTCGGCGCAGCATATACCGCGATCCCGTTCTCGCGATCGTAGTATTCGTACGAGTGAACGTCGCGCTTCCCGCCGCCGCCGGGCGCGTCGCACACGAAGGTCGGCGTGTTGAAGCCGGCGGTGCTGCCTCGAACGAACTTCTCCGTGTCCACCGCGGTGGCGATCGTCGTGCGCAGCTCCTCGACGCCCTTGACCATGTCGTGCATGTAGACGTAGTAGGAATGTACGTTTACGTACCCGAGCCGTTTCACGAGCAGTTGCATCCGCTCGCGGTCGTCGTTCACGCCGCGAATGAGCACGGATTGATTGCGTGTGAAGATGCCGCGCTCGAAGAGCAGGCGCATCGCCTTCTCGGTGATCCACGTGATCTCTTCGGGAGCGTTGAAGTGCGTGTGCAGCACGACTTCCTTGCCGAGCGTGCGGCCCCGGTCCACGATCGAGGTCAGCGCGTCGAGCCATTCCACATGCGTGATCAGCTTCATCGGCATGATAGCCGGGCCTTTGGTTGCGAATCGCATGCGGCGCACGTGCGGGATGTCGAGGAGCGCGTTGCCGATGAAGTCGATGTTCTTCGGTGGAAGCATATAGGCATCGCCGCCGGAGATGACGATGTCTTCGAGCTCGGGACGCTCCGCGACGTACGCGAGCGCGTCGTGCCACTGCTTGGGCGTCTTCGCCAGCGAGATTTTGTCGACGTACGGCGTGTCCGGCCCGATGGCGTAGCTCCGCGTGCAGAACCGGCAGTAGACGGGACAGACGTTGAGCGGCAGGAAGAGCGCCTTGTCGACGTAGCGATGCACGAGCCCCGGTACGGGCGAATCCTCTTGTTCGTGCAGTGAATCGAGCGTAAGCCGCGGATGGTCGGGCAACGCCGTCGAGGCGAGCGGGATGAACTGCCGGCGAATCGGGTCGTCCACCGGATCGTTCCAGTCGATCAGCGCGATCGCGTACGGTGAAACTCGTACGGCCATCGGCGCCACGCGGAAGCCGGCCTCGGCGTCGGCGTAAAACTCCGGCGAGCAGACGTCGCGAATCGTCTCGAGCAACTCTTCGGCAGTCTTCACCGATTGGCGCTGCTGCCAAAGGTGATCTAAGAACGTCTTCTCGTCGACGTCGGCGTAGGCCGGGATGTGCCGCCAAAACTCCCCCTGCTTGAGATTCTTGTACTCGAACTGTTCGGGAGGCACGGGCGGTTTGAGATGATGAATTGTTGCAGTACTCATAGCTTTTTGTATTTGGCGTTGAAATAGGCGTGAAGAGCGGGGTGATCGCGCAAGGTCTGCAGCGCAATATTTGCATGATCCTTGGCGTAACCGTTTCCTATGATCATCGTGACGTCGCGGCCGATGCCTTCGGCGCCGAGCGCGGCGGCGGTGAACGACGTCGACATCGAAAAGAAGTAGATCGTGCCGCCATCGCGCGTGCAGAGAATCGAGCTGAGCTCGGTTCCGGGCACATTGACGCAGTTGATCGTGAGGTCGGCGAGCTGCGGAGCGATGGCCTCGATCTTGCCGCTCACCTCGAGAGCTCGGCGCGCGTCCGCCTCGACGACGTCGTCGACCAAGCCGGCGCGCTCTAGGAGTTGCGCCGGCGGCGCCGACGCATCGTGGACGAGACCGATCACGCGTCCCGTCGCGCCGACGCACGCCTTGGCTTGCGCGCACGAGAAAAGGCCGCTCTTTCCGGCCGCGCCGATCACGAGCACGGTTTGTCCCGGAGAGCAAAGGCGCGGTACCTGGGCGGGCGCTCCGGCGACGTCAAGTACCGCGAGCGCGACGTTTTCGTCGATGTCCTCGGGTAGGCGCGCCCAGATCCCACTCTCGAAGAGAATCGCCATGCCGCGCACCCAGACGCGCCCGGTTGCGACGTCAATCTCTCGAACTGCTTCGAGGTGCAGCGGCGTCAAACTCAAGGAGACGAGCGATGCAATGCGATCGCCCGCGCGCAGATCGATTCGGTCGCGCAGCGCCTCGCCGATCTCGAGCACGCGACCGACGAACATGCCGCCGCTTCCGGTTACCGGATTGTGCTGTTTCCCGCGTTCACGCACGGTCTGTAAGATATGCTCGCCGATTCGCGCGGCATCGAAGTGGCACACCTCGGCGATCTGGCGGAATGAAGCCGAGTCTACGTTGAGTACATCGACTTCGCAGAGAATCTCGTTCTGGCTGGCTGCAGGTGTGTTGTCGATGCGCCACGCGTCTTGCGGCATGGCGCCGGCGGGCTCGAGTACGCGATGCGCGCCGAGCGGATGGCAGTGCGCCTTCGTCGTCGGCGCGGTCACTGCGAGCGCACCGTGACGCCGCCGCGGTCGAACGGCATGCTGAGCACGATCGTCGTGCGCGTGCGAGCCATTCCGGGTGTCGCCTTCAGCCGGGCGAGCAGCTCGTCCAAATGCTGCGTCGAGCGCGTCACAACTTTGCAAACGAACGTCTCTTCCCCCGCGACCGAATGGACCTCGCAGATCTCGGGCATCTCGCTCAAGCGGCGGGTGAAGTCGTCGTACACGCAGTCCGGCGAGGTGTAGCAACTGATGAAAGCGATTAAGTGCAGGCCGAGACGCGTGGCGTCGAGCTGCGCCGAATAACCGCGAATGTAGCCGCGCTGCTCGAGCCGCTTCACTCGGTCGTGGACCGCCGGCGCCTTGAGGCCGACGACTTGGCCGAGCTCCGTAAAGGTCGAGCGCGCGTTGCGTTGCAACGCGTCCAAGATTTGCAGGTCCAGCTCGTCGAGCTCTTCGGTCAACAGCACCATATTCGACACGGAGGCGGAAATTGCCGAAAAACGTTCGGCGCACTAACAATAACACCCAAAATCCATTCGGCGCAAGCCGGTTTCTATGGGCTGCATTGCTGGCAACGGCTGCGGCCTTCCCGGCCGGCTGCACCATCGCGCGGGTGGCGCCGCCCGCGACGGTACGCTTCGACCTGGCCGCCGACCCGCGCAACCTCAATCCGCTCTTCTTGACGCCGGACGCCGCGTCGGTGGAGCAGCAACTCGCTCGCTTGTCTTTCGAGCCGTTCCTCGATCTGGACGGCCGGGGGCGCGCTCACCCGGAACTCTTGGAGCGGATCCCCACGCGCGCCAACGGCGGGCTCACGGCCGACGGCCGGACCATCGTTTACCGCTTGCGAAAGCGCGTCGATTGGAGCGACGGGCAGCCCGTGACCTCGGCGGACGTCCTCTTTACGTTGCGCGCGATCTTGGATCCGCGTAATCCGGTCCGCTCGCACGAAGGCTACGAGCTGATCGATCGCGCCGACGCGCCCGACGCTCATACGGTCGTCTTCCACCTCAAGCGCGCGTGGGCGCCCGCGGTGATGACGTATTTCTCGTACGGCTTTGCGCCGCAGTTCGTGTTGCCGGCGCACGTATTGGCGACGCAAGCGCCTTTAGATCGCGCGGCCTTTGACGCGGCGCCCACCGTCGGCGACGGACCCTTCATCTTCACCTCGTGGCGGCGTGGCGAGAGTCTGCGCTACGTCGCAAACCCGCGCTATTGGCGCGGTATGCCGCCCGTCGAAACGCTCGCGATTCGCGCGATTCCCGACCCCTCGACGAATCTGCTGTTGGTGCAATCGGGCGAGCTCGACTGGAATCTCATCGCGCCGGCACAGCTCGCGATCGTCCGCGACGATCGGCACATCGGCTTCGTCACCGTGCCGACCGCCGTCGTCGCGGGTCTGGCGTTGAACACGTCGCATCCGCCGCTCGACGACGTTCGCGTGCGGCGCGCGCTCGCGATGTCGATCGACCGCGACGCGATCTCGCGCAAGATCACGCTGGGAGTCTATCCGGTGACGAACATGCTGCAGCCGCGGTTCTCGTGGGCGTTCGATCCGTCGGTGCAGGAGCCGCGCTACGATCCGCGCGGCGCGGATCGGCTGCTCGACGCGGCCGGGTGGCGGCGCGGCGCCGGCGGAGTGCGGCGACGCGGCGGAACGGCGTTGCGCCTCGTCTACGTGCAGTTCCCCGAAACGGCGACGGGAGTGCGCGTCGCCGCAGCCGCGCAGGCGCAGCTGCGCGAACGCGGCATCGACGTCACGATAAAGGCCGTCAGCAACGCGCAGCTCTTCCTCCCGCGCACGGGCGTCCTCGCCACCGGAACCTTCGACCTCGCGTACGTGCCGTGGACCATGGGCGCGGATCCCGACGACTCGTCCGTTCTCCGATGCGGCGCGCCCTCAAACTACATGCGCTGGTGCGATCCGCTCGTCGAGCGGCTCGAGCGCCAGGCGCTCGCGACGATCGACACGGGCGCGCGCAAACGGCTGTACGGCCGGATCGGACGCGTCGTCGCACGGCAGGTTCCGATTCTGTTTCTCTTCAATGCGGACTACGTTTACGCGTACCGCAAGCGTCTGCACGGCTTCTCACCGAATGCCTTTTTGCCGACCTGGAACGCGTACCAATGGAAGCTTCGTGAGCTTCATTAGGAGTTGGTCGTCTTGGTAATGCTTGCGGTCCTCGCGCATGGCGAGCGCGACAGCCGGGGATTTTAACCCGCCGCATGCGAAGGCTCGCTTCCTAATGACGGCCGTCCGGTGATCGAGTTTTTCCTGCGGCGTCCTCTCTTTGCGGCGGTGCTCAGCTTCGTCGTGCTGCTCGCCGGTTTGATTACGCTTCCGATCCTTCCGGTCTCCCAGTATCCGCAAATCTCTCCGCCGACCGTGACGGTGACGTCGCAATATCCGGGAGCGAGCGCGGCGATGGTCATGCGCTCCGTCACGACACCGCTCGAGATCAACGTCAACGGCGCCGACGGGCTACAGTACATGCAGTCGTATTCGAGCGCCAACGGCACGAGCCAGATCGTCTGCACGTTTGCCCTCGGGACCGATCCCACCACGGACCAGACGAACGTGCAGCACGGCGTCGATCTGACGCTCGCGCAGCTGCCCACGGCAGTCCAAAACCAAGGCGTTTCCGTTCAGAAAAGCTCCGGCAATATTACGATCGCCGTCGCGATGCTCTCCACCAGCTCCGCCGTTTCGGACGTCGCGGTGAGCAACTACGCCGATCTCAACGTGATCGAGGAGCTCAAGCGCGTACCGGGCGTCGGGCAGGTCGCCGTGCTCGGCGACCGCACCTACGGCATGCGCATCTGGGTCGACCCGCACAAGCTGCAAGCCAATAACATCTCGATCGACACGCTCGTCGGCGCGATTCGCCAGAACAACGCGGACGTCGCTCCAGGCGCGATCGGCCAGCCCCCGACGATCGGTTCTCAGCCGTTTCAGATACCGATTCAAATCAACGGGCGGCTGCAGAGCGTCGAAGAGTTCAAACAGATCGTCGTCGCCGTGCAGCCCAACGGCGGCTTCGTGCGCCTCGGAGACCTGGCGCAGGTGCAGCTCGGCGCCCAAAACTACGTCACGTCGGCGCGCTACAACGGGCAGACCGCGGTGGTGCTCGCGATTCAGGGCCAGCCGACGGCCAACTCGCTGAAGATTTCCCAGGACGTCCGCGCGACCATGGCCCGGATCGCGGCGCACATGCCGGCGGGCATCGCCTACAAAATAGCGTTCGACACGTCAGACTTCGTGCGAGCCTCGATCAAAGAGGTCGTCGTCACGCTGCTGATCGCGATAATGCTTGTCGTCCTCGTCATCTTCATCTTCCTCCAAAACTGGCACAGCACGATCATTCCGTCGATAACGATTCCGGTGTCGCTCATCGGGACGTTTGCGGCGATGAAGCTCTTGGGCTTTTCGATCAACACCCTCACGCTCTTCGGGCTCACGCTCGCGACGGGTTTGGTCGTCGACGACGCGATCGTCGTGCTCGAAAACATCGTGCGTCACATCGTCGACGACAAGACCAATCCGTTCGAGGCGACCGCCCGCGCGATGCGAGAGATCGGCGGCGCGGTCGTCGCGACGTCGCTGGTACTGATGTCGGTATTCATCCCCGTGGCGTTCCTACCCGGAACGACGGGGCTGCTGTTTCAACAGTTCGCGCTGACGATGGCGGCGGCGATCGGCATCTCGCTCTTCACTGCGATGACGCTGGCTCCGGTGCTGACGTACAAGTTCGTGCACGGCGCCGAACCGACGAACAACCGGTTCATGCTCTGGTTCAACCTGCGCCTGCACGCGCTCACCGCGTGGTATCAAAATCTGGTGCCACGCCTGATTCGCAGACAGCGCCTGATGATCGCCGTCTTTCTCGGTGGGCTGGTTCTGCTCGGGGTCATGTTCAAGATCACGCCGCAAGGCTTTCTTCCGAACGAGGATCAGAGTCTGCTCTACGTCCTCGTGACGCTCCCGGTGCAGTCCTCGATCGATCAGACCACGGCGACCGTCAAGCGGCTCGAGGGCGTCATGCGGAGCATGCCACAGGTCGAGGCAGTGACCTCGGGAATCGGATTCGGCTTCGCCAACAACAGCTCGAATCAGGCGACGATCTTCGTGCAGCTCAAGCCACTCTCCGAGCGTCACGGCGTGCAGAACGCCGCGCTTGCATTGCAATACCAGCTATACCAGCAGTTTCAAAAGATTCCCGGCGTTACCGCGCTGCCGGCCAACCCGCCGGCGATTCCGGGTCTCGGCGCGACCGGCGGCTTTGCCATTCAGATCGAGGACATCAATAACCTCGGCTTGCCGACGCTGAACAAGGTCGGAAACACCGTCCTCGCGCAGGCCAAGGTCGACCCGACGCTATCGCAGGTACGCATTCCCACGTTGCTGACCGGAACGTATTTGGTGACGACGTTCAACCGCTCCAAGGCGCTCGCATTCGGCGTCTCGCCGCAAGCCTTCTTTGATACCATCAACGGGACGACCGGGTCGACGTTCGTCAACTTCTTCGACTACGGCACGCGTTCGTATCAGGTCGTCGTTCAGGCGAAGAGCAAGTCGCGTACGGCGCCTGCGGACCTCTCGCGGATCTACGTCGCTAACGCGGCCGGGGCTATGATGCCGGTGAGCCAATTCCTCGATACGACGACCGCGCAAGACAACGTCGCGATCATGCGCTTCAACGAATACAACGCCTTCGAGATCGACGGCTCGCCGGGAACGAGTGCGAGCTCCGGCGATGCGCTCACGGCGATCCAGCGCCTCGTCGTCAAGAACCTGCCGAAGGGCATGGGATACGAGTGGAGCGGCATAGCGCGGCAGCAAGTCCAGAGCGGCCCGCAGACGATGGCGGTCTTTGCGATGGGCCTGCTCTTCGTCTTTCTCGTGCTCGTGGCGCAGTACGAGAGCGTCGCGACGCCATTCGTGATCATGCTCGCGGTGCCGCTCGCGTTGCTGGGAGCGGTCGGCGCCATCTACATCCGGCGCTTGGCCGAACTGCTCACGCTCGTCATCCATTCGATGCTCGCGGGGCATCTGGTGCCGATCGCGATTACCTCGTCCGATATCTACGCGCAGATCGGCTACGTCATGTTGATCGGGCTCGCGGCCAAGAATGCGATCTTGATCGTCGAGTTCGCGAATCAACTCCGCGAGCAGGGGCTCGCGCCGGTCGACGCCGTCGCACATGCCGCCGCGACGCGCCTCCGCCCGATCCTGATGACGTCCATCGCCTTCGTCCTCGGCATCATTCCGCTGGCGTTCGCGCACGGCGACGGCGCGCAGTCCCGTATTTCGCTCGGTACCGCCGTGTTGGGCGGCATGGTGGTCTCGACCATCATGAACTTGGGCCTAGTTCCCGTCCTTTACATCGTCGTGATCGAGATTACCGAGCGCGGGAAGAAACCGAGGACGCCCACGCCGGGAGACCTGCCGCCGCCGCCCATGTCGCCGAAGGCTGTCCTGCCGGCTACAGCGCCTTGACGGCGGCGGTCAACGCGTCGACCGAGGCCTTCGCGTCGCCGAAGAGCATCGAGGAGTTCGGCATCTCGTAAAGCGGGTTCTCGATGCCCGCGAATCCGGAGCGCATCGAGCGCTTGAGCACGACGACGTTCGCCGCCTTGTCAACGTCGAGAATCGGCATTCCATAGATCGGCGAGCTCGCGCACGTTGCGCGCGGCCGGATTTGTCACGTCGTTCGCGCCGATAACGAGCGCGACGTCGGCCGTCGGAAATTCGAGATTCGCGTCGTCCATGTCGAGCAGCTGGTTGTACGGAACGTTCGCTTCGGCGAGCAGCACGTTCATGTGGCCCGGCATTCGGCCTGCCACGGGGTGAATCGCGTAGAGCACTTTGACGCCGCGCTTTTCGAGCTGATCCGCGAGCGCCTTGACGCTGTGCTGCGCCTGCGCGACGGCCATGCCGTAACCGGGAACGAAGATGGCCTTGGATGCGTACGCGAGCATGAGCGCGACGTCGTCGGCGCCGGCGGTGCGAATTTGCTGCGGCGCTCCGCTCGCGGATGCGACCTCCATGCCGCCCGTCGCGCCGAAGGCGCCGAACAGCACGTTCGTCAACGGGCGATTCATGGCGCGACTCATCGCGACGGTGAGAATCGTGCCGCTCGCGCCGACCAGCGCGCCGCAGATGATTAGCAGCGTCGAGTCGATCTCGAATCCCGTAATCGCCACGGCGACGCCGGTGAACGAGTTGAGCAGCGAGATGACGACGGGCATGTCGGCGCCGCCGATCGGTAGGACGAAGAGCACGCCGAGGAGCAACGCGCCGAGCAGCAGCGCCACGTAGCCCCACGCGGGAAGCGCGCCGAGGGTGGCGACGAACCAGACCGCGAGCGCGACAATCCCGAGCAGCACCACCGCGTTGACGAACTGCTGCCCGGGATAGGTGATGGGGCGTCCGGTCATGAGCTTCTTGCAGCTTGAGGAACGCGATGATCGAGCCCGCAAAGCTGACCGATCCGATGATCGCGGAGAGCACGAGCGAGACGGCGAGCACGTCGTTCATCGCGCCGCCGTAGGTGACGGAGTGCTCGACGGTTGAGATCAGGGCCGCAGCGCCGCCTCCCGCGCCGTTGTAGAGCGCGACCATCTGCGGCATCGCGGTCATCTTCACTCGCAGGGCCGCGACGATTCCGACGACCGCGCCGATCGTAACGCCGATTAACACCAGCGGCCAACCCACGGCCTCGGTGCGGACGAGAATCGAGACGAGCGCGATCGCCATGCCGGCCATCGCGAAGCGGTTGCCGCGCCGCGCAGTCGCCGGCGAGTTCAGTTCGTGCAGACCGTAAATGAAGAGCGCGATCGCAAGAAGATCCGCGAGGTCGACGGCGACGGTCACTTGCCGCTCTCCTTGCGCTTGAACATCTGCAGCATGCGTTCGGTGACCGCGAATCCGCCGAAGACGTTGATTGCTCCGAGCGTGACCGCGGCTATCGCCAGCACGGTCAGGACGGTCGAGCTGACTCCGACGCCGACCAGCGCGGCCGTGATGACGATCGCGCCGGCGAGGACGATACCGTGAATCGCGTTGGTCGCCGACATCAGCGGCGTGTGCAGCGTCGTCGGCACCTTCGAGATGACCTCGAAGCCGACGAAGATCGCGAGCAGCAGCACGGTGAGGAGCTCGATGAAATGCGAGAGGTCGATCACGACGCGCTCCCTCCGAGCAGGACCGCGCCGTCGCGCGTGACGACCGCCCCCTTGGCGACCTCGTCGTTCATGTCGATCGTCAGACGACCCCCTTCGATCCACGGTGAGAGCAAGGCGTAGACGTTGCGCGAATAAAGACGGCTCGCGTCCGCGGGCATCGTGCTCGGCAAATTCGTCGTGCCGACGATCGTGACGCCGTTGCTCGTCGTCACGATCTGATCCGGAACGGTGAGCGCGCAATTACCGCCGGCTTCCGCGGCGATGTCGACGATGACGCTGCCGGGTCGCATCGCGGCTACTGACGTGTCGCTGATGAGAACCGGCGCCTTGCGACCCGGAACGAGCGCCGTCGTGATCACGACGTCGTTCGCGCCGATCTGCTCGACCATCCACGCGCGCTGGCGCTCCTGCTGCTCGGGCGTCAGCTCCTTAGCGTAACCGCCGGCGGCCTCGGCGTCCGCGCCGAGATCGAACTCGAGAAAGCTCGCCCCGAGAGAGAGGATCTGCTCTTTGACGGCCGCACGCACGTCGTAGGCGCTCACGACCGCGCCGAGCCGGCGCGCCGTCGCGATCGCTTGCAAGCCCGCGACGCCGGCCCCGAGCACCAGCAGCTTGGCCGGCGGAATCGTGCCGGCAGCGGTCGTGAGCATCGGAAAGAACTTCGGCAACGTGGCGGCCGCGAGGAGCACCGCCTTATACCCCGCGATATTGCTCTGCGAGGAGAGCGCGTCCATCGATTGTGCCCGCGTGATGCGCGGAATCATCTCCATCGCCAGCGCCGTCAGCTTCGCGGCGGCAAGCTTCTGCAAGTAGCCCGGATCGCCGAGCGGATTCAGAAAGCCGACGACGACGCTTCCCGCACGCAGCCCCGCGAGCACGTCGTCGCCGGGCCGGCCGACGCTTACGAGCACGTCTGCAGCGGTCCCCAGCGACGGTGCGTCGTCGGCGAAGGTCGCGCCGGCGCCGGCATAGAGCTCGTCGGGGAACGCGGCGGCTTCGCCTGCGCCGCGTTGTACGCGCACCTCGACGTTCGATTTGGATAAGCGCGAGACCGTTTCGGGCACGAGCGCTACTCTGCGCTCCTTCACGCCACTCTCGCGAGGAACGGCAACGATCATAAGCCGTGCCAATTACGGCCCGGGCGCTGTGCCGCCCTTCGCGCGGAGTCCCAGGCTATTCGATAGCGATGCGGTTTCGCAAGATCCCGATGCGTTCGATCTCTACTTCCAGGACGTCGCCGTCCGCGAGAAACTCCGGAGGCGTGCGCGCGAAGCCGACGCCTTCGGGCGTGCCGGTCGCGATCACGTCGCCGGGGAGCAGCGTCATGCCTTTAGAGAGCTCCGCGATGAGGCGCGGGATCGAAAAGATCATCCCGGCTGTATTGCTCTGCTGCTTCGTGATTCCGTTTCGGCGGAGCCGCAGCTCGAGCGACTGCGGATCTCCGAGCTCCTCGCCCGTGACTATCCACGGCCCGATCGGACAGCTCTCGTCGAGGCTCTTTCCCTTGAACCACTGACCGTGACTGCGCTGCAAATCGCGCGCCGTAAGATCGTTGAGCGCAGTATAACCAAAAACGGCCCGCAGCGCCTCGTCTTCGGAAACGTTCTTGCACTCGGCTCCGATCACGACCGCGAGTTCCGCTTCGTAATCGTATTCGGCCGACACGTCCGCCTGAAAGTGCAGCGTCGCGTCCGGCGCCGCGATCGCGGTCGAGGCCTTGGTGAAGAACGTCGGAACTGCAGGAAGCTTCAACTCGCGGCCGGCCGCGCGAGCGCCCTCGCGCGCATGCTCGAGATAGTTGCGACCGACGCAAAAGACGTTGCGCGCCGGTCGAACCGGCGCGTCCAGAACGACGCTTTCGAGCGGAGTGAGGTCGCCGCGCTCTAACGCGGCCGTGCGTTCGAGCGGCGCGAGCGCGATGTAGTCACGCAGCGTCGGCGTCGTAAGCGCTCGGATCGCGTCGCCCTCCAAAACACCGGGGCGCACCGGTCCGTCGGGCGACCGGTACGTTACGAACTTCAAACCGGCCGGAGCGTTGCCTTTGGGCTAGGAGACGGCGTGACGCCGCGTATCTCGTTGAGGGAGGGCAGCTTCGCGTTGCGCTGTTGCGCCTTCTTTTCAGCTTCGGCGTTCGCTTTTTGCATCTCGACCGCTTGCTGATGAGCGTGGTTGATCATGATGGTCGCCGCACCAGGCTGGTTCGCCCAGCTTCCGCCGCGCGAGATTATCACGACATGTCGCGAGACCTTCTGCGTCTTTGGATCGTAGTCGTAGGTCACTCGATAAAGACCGACTTCGGCGCTGCCGTCGGGATGTCGAATCCACATCTGCTCCGCATTGCCGATCGTCTGAATGTTGAACGACTGGATCTTGCTCTGCTTCGCGGACTTCACGCGTACGACTTGCCCCTTGCCGTTCACCTCGACTACGACCTCGGTGTGAAGCGGAATGTTGGGAAGCTTGACGCTGGGTGCGGGACGCGGCGCGATGCTCGGCTTTGGCGTCGTCGCCGCGAGCACGGGTAGACTCATCGCAGCAAGAACCGCGGCGACCATAAACGCCTTAGGGTACGCAGCTCTCATAGCTATCAATTGCGCGAAAGGACGGCGAACGGATGACCGCAGGATCCGCATGCGACGACGACTTGCAAGTGCGGCTTTTCCCGCACCGCCTGCGCGTCGCTCGCGCCTTCTTCGAAACCGCAGAAACGGCAACGGGTCGAGGTGGGCCGTTCTCCTGCCGCTTGTTCGTCCACGGTACTGCGCTTTACGCGGGCCCACCACTTCGACCTGCCGAAAGCAGCAGGCTGCATGCGCCTCGCTCGTTTCTTAATCTCCCTTATTCTGGTCGTTTCGCTCAGCGTTACGTCCGTTCGAGCCGAGCGCCCGATCGTCGATCTCCATCGCTTGGACGCATACTTCGAACTTTTCGCTGGAGATTCAAGCGCGCCGTGGAAGCCGACTACTGTACGCTTGGATACCTATTCAAGCGCACCCGTCGCGTTTTCCGTCTATCCGGTCGATCCGGCCGACGTGCTCACCGCCGGCTCCAACTCAGCTGCGCGCGCGATTACGACGGTGGGGCGGCACCCGCTGCTTTCGTTCGCGTTCACTCCGTCCGGCGGTTATCAGTTTCAATCGAATGAGGTGAACGTGCCGCTCGGATCGCGCGAGGGTTTTTTCGTCGTCGAGGCGCGGCGCGGCAACGTCGGCGAACAAGTTTGGATCAATCGCTCGCGTATCGGCATCGTTTCGAAAGAGACGCCGAGTGGATTGCTCGTCTACGGCGCCGACCTCGGAACGGGCGCGCCGCTCGCGCGCATGCGCGTGCAGTTCGTCGTCAGCCGTTCGTTTTCGACTTCGTTTACCAATAACGAAGGCATCGTGGTCTGGAATCGCTGGCCGCGCCCCGTCTTCGTGCTGGCGCAGTGGGCGAACAGCTACGCGTTCCTGAGCCTGCTGCCCCAAGCTCCGCTTCCCGAAACGATCGTCGGAGTTCGGACCGACTCTGCGGTCGTGCACGCGGGCGACGTCGTGCGTGTCGTCGGGTTCGCGCGAACGCGGGCTCGCGGCATCCTGCGCGCGAGCAGCGGCACCGCAGTAGTTAGCCTTCGCGCCGGCGCGCGGGCAGTCGAGGAACGGCACGTGCCGCTCGATGCCGCCGGCGCGTTCACTACCTCGTTCGCGCTGCCCGAAAACGCGGCGGCCGGCGAGTACTCCGTGCTGGCGCAAGCCGGTGGTGGGATCGGCGGCGCGACGGTGCACGTCGACGCGAACGCGAGCGGTCTTTCGCTCGACGTGACGTCTGCGTGCAGCGGACCGTGCGATTCGCATCAGGACGTTCCGCTGCTCGTCCATGCGTCGCGCGGCGACGTGACGGTCCGCGTGACGGTGGTTCGCTCGCCGCACGTGTACCTCGCATATGCGCCGGAGAACGCGCCGTGGGGAACGACGCGCTGGTTCGACGGCACGCTTCGCACCGATCAGAACGGCAATGCGACGGTGACGATCCCGCGCCCCGACGACGAGCTCGGCTCGACGTACGGCGTGCGCGTCGAGGCCGGCGGCGCGACCGCGGACACTCGGGTCGTCGTGCCGACCGCACAGGCGGCGCTCCGTTTGGAACTCGACCGGCTGGAGCAGAGCATCGGCGCGCCTGTCGGATTCGACGTGTATGCGAGCGAACTGGACGGCAGGCCCCTGGCCGGGGCGAGCGTCACGCTGCGAATGGTGCACGGCGCGTCGGCGGCGCAGCAGGAGCTGCGGCTCGACGGCGACGGTCACGCGCGGGGCAGCTTCAACTCACCGGACCTGGGCACGAACCTGATCTTCGCATGGATCGACCACGGCGGGCGCGCGATGGACGCCGCCCAAGTGCAGATCGATCCGCAGG
The DNA here is from genome assembly GCA_963759245.1 of Vulcanimicrobiota bacterium. Lineage (GTDB taxonomy): Bacteria > Vulcanimicrobiota > Vulcanimicrobiia > Vulcanimicrobiales > Vulcanimicrobiaceae > Cybelea. The sequence continues at coordinate 2,875,870 of CAVWYN010000003.1, forward strand.
CGACGGCTGCGACCGAGGGCGGCAGCCAAAACGTGCGCATCGCGCTCGACAAGAATAGCTATCGGACGGATCAGGAGATTACCGTTGACGCCGATGCGCCCGGATCGCAAGGCGAGGCGCTCATTACCTTTGAAAGCGCGCTCGGCGTGCAGACGCGCGTCGTGCGTACGTCGGGCGGACGAGCCGTCGCGCATCTGCGCGCCGTCGACGCGGCCGGCGAGCTGCAAGTCGGCGCCGCGTTCGTGCACGACGGCGCAATCGAATGGAGTACGGTGCCGCTCGTGCTCTCCGCGCCGGGCCGGCCGCACTTCTCGCGCGTCACGATTCCCGGCACGGAATTCGCGCCGGGCGCGGCGGCCAAGATCGCGCTCGAGGACGCGCCTTACGACCGAGGCACGCTCGTCGTGCGAATCAGCCGCGGAATCCCGTCCGGCAGCGCGCTCTTCTCGTCGGCGCCAACGCTGCTCGCCATCGGCGTGACGACGACGCAGAACAGCGCACCCGGGATGGTTACGTGGCATCCCTGCGTGAACTCCACCGGCGATCATGCGCAGGTGCTCGGCTTCGTGCGCCGGACGCAACCGCCGGAAGACTCACTCGCGCAGGCCGACACGCAGGCCGTCACGTGGGACGTCGCGCGCGCCGGCGCCGACGGCATAACGATCGCGTTGCCTGCGCGCGGCGGGCAGTACACGCTCTCCGTGCTCGGCATCGCCGACGACGGCAGCGTCAGCGCGGGATCGTCGACGGTGATCGTCCGATAGTGGGCGTAATTGGGGACCTCTGAAGAAGTCCATGTACCGATCGTTTGGTCCGTTAGGCCGTCAGATGCTAGGAGAAGGCGAGGGAGCATACTGGAGGAGTCTGTGACCGAGTCTTCGACAACGCAGATGACGGCGTTGCGGCCAAACCCTTCGGGCAGCGGCAGTTTTGCCGTATCTCATTGTTGCGCCCTCGGTCACAGAGGCGCGCCGGACTATGCTCCCTCGGGCGCGCCTCGATCTGCGCCAAAACTGCTCGCTGCGATCGGCACAGCGACTTCTTCAGAGGTCCCCTACCCATGGCATTGATGCTGCTGGATACGTACGGGCTGGTCTATCGGGCGTTCTTTGCGCTGCCCGGCTTGACTACGAGCAAAGGCATGCCGATCAATGCCGTCTACGGCTTTACGATGATGCTCAACAAGCTCATAGCCGACGAGAAACCGACGCACGTCCTCGCGGCCTTCGACAAGGGAATGCCGGTCGACCGCGTTTCGCTCTTTGCCGAATACAAGGCGCAACGCCGCGTCATGCCCGACGAGCTAAGGAGTCAGTTCGCCCTGGTACGCAGAGTCCTTGAAACGTTTCGCATTCCGGTCGTCGAGATGGAAGGGCAAGAGGCCGACGACGTGATCGCAACGCTCGCACGGCAAGCCGAAGAGGCCGGCGAGCAGACCCTCGTGGTGACCGGCGACCTCGATCTCCTGCAGATCGTCGACGAGCGGACGACGGTATTGACGACGCGACGCGGGATTACCGAGCTCGGACGCTATGATCCGGCCGCGGTCCGCGAACGCTTCGGGCTCGATCCGGCGCAGCTGCCCGACTATCGCGGCCTCAAGGGCGATCCGTCGGACAACTTACCCGGAATCCCCGGCGTCGGCGAAAAGACCGCGAGTCGATTGTTGCAGGCGGCGGGCTCGCTCGACGCGCTCGTCGCGGATCCGGCGCTCGCGGGCAATCCGAAACTCCAAAAACTTATCGAACAGTACGGTCAACAGGCCTGTCTCTGCCGCGCCGTCTCGGTCGTTAGGCGCGATCTCCCGCTGCAAGTCGATTGGGAGGCGAGCCGCTATCACGTGCCGCCCGATACGGACTTGTATCGCCTTTACAGCGAGCTTGAGTTCAGAACGCTGCTCGCGAAGCTGAGGCCGCCCACCGACGTCCCTCTCTTCGAAAGCGGCACGCGGCTGCGGGGAAACTATCGGAGCTACGTTGCTTCGGTCGATCCGCCCGAGTTCTCGGCACTCGCGCGCGAGCTGGAGGCGCTCGCCGGTGCGGAACGCATCGCCTTCGCAATGCACGATGAGAACCTCGGCGCCGCCGCGGTTGCGGGCGAGGGCGTCAGCTTTAGCCGCGCGGCGCTCGCGCACGGGGCCGTGCGCGACGCGCTCGAACGGATCTTCGAGACGAACCCGCGCGTCGGCGGCTACGACGTGAAGCGGGTGCTCCACGCGATGCGCGCCGGCGGCGTGCGCAACGCTCGTTTCGCCGACGACGGGATGATTGCGGTACATCTCCTCGATCCGTCACGGGGCTTCGCAGAGATCGAGGACGCCGCCGCGCAGTTTCTAGGTGCCGAGCTTCCGGACGACGCCGCCGCGCATGCCGACGCGGCATTTCAGCTGATCGAAAAAGGGCGCGCCGGGCTGAAGGATCGGGATCAGCTCGAACTCTACGAAGAGCTCGAGGTGCCGCTCGCGCCCATCCTCATGAAGATGGAGAGCGCCGGCGTCACGATCGACCCGAACGAGCTTTCGATCGTCGGCACGGAGGTCGACGCCGCGGCGACGCGGCTGCAGAGGCGTATCTACGATTTCGCGGGTGAAGAGTTCAACATCGGCTCGCCACAGCAGCTAGGAGCGGTGCTCTTCGGAAAACTCGGGATCCCCGGCGGCAAGAAGACGAAGACCGGATGGGCGACCGGCGTCGAGGTGCTGCAAGGGCTGGCGCGCGAGTACCCGATCTGCGCGCTCGTACTGGAATGGCGCGAGGTGACGAAGCTAAAGAACACCTACATCGACGTGATCCCGCGTCTCGTCGATCCGCGCGACGGCCGTCTGCGAACAGAGTTCAATCAAACCGCGACTGCGACGGGGCGGCTCTCCTCGACGAACCCGAATCTCCAAAACATTCCGGTGCGAGGCGAGCTGGGCCGTCGAATCCGCCGCGCCTTCGTCGCGCGAGATTCCCAGCACGTGCTGCTCGCCGCCGACTACAGCCAGATCGAGCTGCGCTTGATGGCCCATCTCTCCGGCGACGAGGCAATGCGCAACGCGTTTGCGCAAGCGGCCGACATTCACGACTTCACGGCGCGCCAGATCTTCAACGTTCCATCCGATCGAGAAGTCGACCACAATCAGCGCCGGATGGCGAAGAGCGTCAACTTCGGGCTCTTCTACGGCATGTCGGATTTCGGGCTGGCGGCGCGCCTCGAGATCAGCCGCGCGGAGGCGAAGGAGATTACCACCGCCTACTTCGCGCGCTTTCCGCAGGTCCGCGACTACATCGAGGGCACGATCGCCGAGGCGCGACGCACCGGATACGTCTCCACGATCCTCGGACGGCGCCGGTACATGCCGGGCCTGGTATCCGGGAACTACATGCTGCGCGCCGCGGCGGAACGCGAGGCCACCAACGCGCCGTTGCAAGGCAGCGCGGCCGACCTGATGAAGCTCGCGATGGTGCGAATCGATCGCGCGCTCGAGGACGCCGGCCTCGACGCGACGATGCTGCTGCAAATTCACGACGAGCTCATCTTCGACGTTCGACGCTCGCAACTGGGGCGCGTCGCCGCGCTGGTGCGCGGGCACATGGAGAATGCGATGACCCTCTCGGTTCCGATCGAAGTGACGCTCAAGTCGGGCCACAACTGGTACGACGTCGCGCCGCTCGACGAGGAGGCGGTCGAGCGTGTATAGCGCGATTCTCGTGGCGGCATTATCGACCGTCACGATTCACGCGCCGCGTGCAGACCTCACGCTCGAGGTCGCGCGAACGGAAGCTCAGCGCGAATATGGCCTGATGAACCGCACGCAGGTTCCATCGCACACCGGGATGATCTTCGTCTTCGACGCCGACGCGCCAATTCAATTCTGGATGAAGAGCACGCTGGTGCCGCTGGACATGATCTTCATCGGTTCCGACGGTACGGTGCGCAGGATCTATGCAAACGTCGCCGTCGCTTCGCCGGCGACGCCTGACGAAGCGATTCCGCGCGAGGGCGGCGATGCGAAATATGTCATCGAGCTTCGCGCGGGCGAAGCCGCGCAAGACGGCATCGTCGCGGGTCTTCGGCTCGATCTGAGGGCTCTGTAAAGGATGCCTGAGTTACCCGAGGTCGAGACGATCGTTCGCGGCCTCACCCAAACGATTATCGGAGAGACGATCGACAGCGCCGATCTGCGCCTGGCGAGGATCGCGGTCGCGCCGCCGGGGCTTCGCTTCGAGCGCGCGATCGCCGGCGAGCGCATTATCGGAGCGCGACGGCGCGGAAAGTATGCCGTCATCGAGCTCGGCTCGGGCCGCTCGCTGGTTACCAGCCTGCGCATGACGGGCCGGCTCGTCGTGGCCGGCGCCGCTGCGCCGGAGTTCCCCGGCACACACCTGGTTTTGCGTCTGCGCGACGGGCGCCACTTGCGCTTTTCGGACGTGCGAACGTTCGGCCGAATGCGGCTCGTGCCCGCGGGGGAAGCATGGGACCGGGAGCTCGGCGTCGAGCCGCTCTCATCAGGCTTTACAGAGCAAGCCTTTCTGAGTATGCTGGCTGGGCGGACGACGCCGATCAAGGTTTTGCTCCTCGATCAGCGGCGCATCGCAGGTATCGGCAACATCTATGCCTGTGAAGCGCTCTGGAAAGCTCGGATCCGTCCGAGCCGGCCCGCCCGGGCATTGACAAGACCGGCGGCTCGCCGTCTCCGTCACGCCATCGTCGAGGTTTTACAGCGGGCCATCGCACTGCGGGGCACGAGCGTCGACGATTACGTGGACGCAGGCGGGCTGCAAGGCAGTTTTCAAAACGACCTTTCGGTCTACGGCAAACTCGGCCGGACATGCCCGCGGTGCGCCACGAGCCGGATCGTACGCACCGTGCTGGCGCAACGAGGAACCTGGTGGTGCCGGCGATGCCAACGATAAAAAAAATTATGAAAGTGGGAAACACCAATCTCTACAACTGAAGTCGCTCCGATTCATTACGAAGAAGATCAACTAGCGCTGGAACAGCGCCTATACGAAGAGTCCCTCAAGGTTCTCGATGAGGGCCAAGTGCTGACGGGCACGATCGTCCAAAAAGACAAGGACGAAGTGCTGGTCGACGTCGGCGGAAAATCCGAAGGCGTCCTGCCGTTTCGCGAGCTGTCGCTCGCGATCGATCCCAAGCTCCTCAAAGTGGGCGATACGCTCGAGGTGATGGTCCACCGCATCGATGAGATGGACGGCACGCTCTTCTTGTCGGAGCGCCGCGCTCGCGCGCTCAAGACGTGGGAGAAGGTCATCGAGGCGCACGATCGCGACGAGGTAATCGAGGCGACGGTCACGCAGGTCGTGAAAGGCGGCGTCTTAGTCGATCTCGGAATGCGCGGCTTCGTGCCGGCTTCGCAGATCCGCCGGCAACCCGTTGGAAATCTCGACGAGCTCGTCGGACAACACCTGCGTCTGAAAGTGATCGATCTCGACCACAAACGCCATCGCGTCGTGCTATCGCAGCGTTTGGTGCTGGAAGAGGAGCTTCAAGCCAAGAAGCAAGAGTTGCTCGACACGCTCGAAGTCGGGCAGATCCGTGAAGGGCGTCGTCGTGCGGCTGGCCGACTTCGGCGCCTTCGTCGATCTTGGCGGCATCGACGGGCTGATCCACAACAGCGAGCTCTCGTACGCGCGCATCAAGCATCCCTCGGAAGTCGTGAAGATCGGCGACGTCGTGCACGTCGAGATCATGAAGTTCGATCCCGACGCCAAGAAGGTCAGCCTCTCGCTCAAGCACGCGCTTCCGGACCCCTGGGACCAGTACGCCGACCGCCTTTATGAAACGAACAAGCTGGCGGCGCAGATCGTTAAGGTGACGCCGAACTACCTGCTGGTCGAGGTGATTCCCGGCATTCTCGCGATGGTTCCGAAAGGCGAGTTCGACGCGTCCGCGCAGTTCAATGCGGGACAAGAGGTCGAAGTGACGTTGCTGACGATCAACCACGCAACTCGCCGCATCACCGCGTCGATCCAGCATGTCGCCGACATACCGCCCGAGGAGATCGAGCAATACGCGGTCGAGGAAGAGATCGGCGAGATCGCGACGCCGGTCGACTCGCTCGCGGAGCCGCCTCCGGCAAGCTGAAACCGTTTGGCCCGTGCGCGTTGGATTGACGGGCGGCATCGGCGCTGGGAAGAGTGAGGTCGCGACGATCCTAGGCGGCCTCGGCGCTTTCGTCGTCGACACCGACGCGATCGCGCGCGAAGTCGTAGCGCCGCACAGCGACGGCTTGATGGAGATCGCGCGATTCTGGCCGCACGTCGTTCGCGGCGGCGCTCTCGATCGCGGCGCCCTCGCGGAGATCGTCTTCAACGATCCCGCGGCGCGTCAGCGGCTCAACGACCTGCTGCATCCGCACATTCGCCGGCGCGCGATGGAGCGCGAGGGGCGCGCCGCGCCCGGCCAGCTCGTCGTACACGTTGTGCCGCTGCTCTTCGAGACGGGCTACGACCGGCTGGTCGACAAGTCCGTATTGGTCGTCGCGCCGCTCGAACAGCGAATCGCCCGCGTGGTGGAACGCGATCGCATCGACGCGACGCGCGTCCGAGCTCGCATGGCCACCCAAATCGCGCCTGAGGAGGCGCAGCCGCGCGCCGATTTCGTCATCGAGAACGACGGTAACCTCGAGCACCTGCACGAGCGCACGCGCGCGGTTTTCGAAGCGCTCTCTTAAGAAATTGCTAATAATGGGCGCTTTTTGACGCCGCAATCGGGCGATTCTCAGCAAATCCTGAGTTTACCGAGCGCTTGTATGGGAAAGACTACTCCTATCCACACAAAGAGAGGTTCAGACATGGCACAAGACTCAGGGCAAGCGGGCGGCATGAGCGTCCGGGAAGCGGGCCGCCGCGGTGGCGAGCGCGTCAAGGCGAAGTACGGCTCGGAATTTTACGAAGAGATCGGCCGCAAAGGTGGGGAGGCCACCAAGAGCAAGTACGGCCCGTCGTTCTACGAAGTCATCGGCCAGAAAGGCGGTCAGCGCCCCAAGCGTAAAGCTGCAGCGTCGTAGCGCCGTCGTCTCGTAACAAAGACCGATGGCTGACAAACACGACAACGCCGCCAAGCGCGAGATGTCCGTGCGCGAGGCCGGCAAGAAGGGCGGCGATACCGTACGCGACCGCTACGGCTCGACGTTTTATGAGGACATCGGTCGCAAGGGCGGAAAAGCCACGCGCGACCGTCACGGCGTCGAGTTCTACGAGTCCATCGGGCAAAAAGGCGGCAAGGTCGTCAAAGAAAAGTACGGCTCGGATTTTTACGAAGAGATCGGGCATAAGGGCGGCCAGAAAGTCAAGAAGCTGATTGCCGAAGCAAAAAAGAAACTGGGCACGGAGAACGGCTAGCGCCGAACGTCGACTCCGCCGCTCAGTTTCCCGAAGTGGATCGTATTGTCGTCGAAGTTGACCGTGATCCCGTCGATGCGCAGCGTTTGACCCCCCGAGCGAACGTAGCTGGGATGGTCCATACGAAGAATCTTCGCATCGTTGGTCCATGTGACGAGGTCCGTATCGAACTCACGATTTTGGGGATCGTTGATGCGCTCGATGTGGACCTTTCCTACTGCCGTAAAGTCCAGTGATTCGATGTTGAGCCGGACGTGCTCAGCGGAGATCCGCAAGTAAGGCTTGCCCTTTCGAAAAACCACGCCGTTACGCACGCCGTCGACGCTGCCATTCAACCCGTCGGGTGAGAGCCGCGCGTGATCGTAATCGAAGCTCCACGATTTGGTGCTGATATGATTGTTCAACACGTGCCCGCCGCGTAAGTCGATCGGGATCTGCCCCGGTGGAAGCGGCGGCGTGCCGCGCCCCGCGAGCACGATCTCCGTCACGACGTAGATGAGAAAGACGACGCCGGCGATGATGCCGAGCCTCGGCCACCAGGCCTTCTTACCACTCATCGGCGCCCACGTCGGCCTCCGCTGCCGGCAGCGGCAGCAGGTGGAGCAGCGGCAACGCATAGAGTCCCATCAGCAACAGCGCGATCTTCGTCGGACCGATTCGCGAAAAGAGCGTATCGAGCCGCGGCCCGACTAGTCCGGTGACGATCGTCCTGCGCCCTAACGCGCTGCGCGCCTGCCACGTTCCGTTCGGAGCTATGATACCGCTTATTCCCGTCGCGGCGGCGCGCACGACGTACGCGCCGCTCTCGATGGCCCGAAGCTGCGCGATCTGTGCGTGCATGTACGGTCCCGACGTCTTTCCAAACCACGCATCGTCGGTGCTCACGATCAAGAGCTGGGCGCCGTTGCGCACCTGCGCATAGGCCAGGTCGGCAAACGCGGACTCCCAGCAGATGAGCGGCGCGATCGTGAGCGCGCTCGTCGGATAGACGCCGTCGACCCTTCCGGGAGTGAGCCCGCCGTTGAGCGCACCGATGTACGGCAGCCACGACAGGAACGCCCGACCCGGAAACCATTCCGCGAACGGCACGAGCTGGCGTTTGTCGTAGATCGTGTAGCCGCCGCGCGGCGAAAAGATGTACAGCGCGTTGTAGATCGCCGCGCCGCGGACGTCGAGGCTTCCCGCAACGATCGTCGCGCGCACGTTCTTTGCGAGCTTCTCGAAACGCGCGAGTAAGACCGGATCGACGTCGAGATCCGTCGTGATCACCGTCTCCGGCCAGACGATCAGGCGAGGATGTTTTGTGCTCACGGCGTGCGTCATCGCCGTGTAGCGGCGCACCGCCAGCTCAAGCGAATTCCACTTGAACGACTGCGCGATGTTGCCTTGCACCGCGGCGACTTCGATCGTCGGCGGCGGAACCTGACGCGCGGGCCACGCCGCCCACGCGCCGGCCGTTGCGAGGCCCGTCGCCGCGATCGCAACGGCCAGAGGCCGCCAGGTTCGGCGATGAAACGCGTCGGCCAGATACGCGCCGAGAACGCAGAGCAAGAACGTGATCCCGTACGTGCCCGCATAGGCTGCAATCGCGCGCAGCGGCGAATCCGCCTGCGTGTATCCGAGTTGATCGAACGGCATGCCCAAAACGCCGATCGAGCGCAGCCATTCGCAAACCGTAAAGGCCGCCGCGGCGCCAAGCGGCGCGACGCTCGGACGCATGTGCGCGTAGGCGATTGCGGCGAGCGCGCCCGCGAGCGCGAAATACGGCGCTTCGATGAATGCCGGTCCGAACGCGAGGAACGGTCCGAAGATGCCGATATAGTGACCGACCGTATGACCGACCCATGCGAAATCGAGTGCGAAGAAAACGATTCCTGAGAGCCAGCCGAGAAGGACCGCGCGTTTCCAGGAAGCATCTTGCCAAATCCAGAACAGCGCCGCAGTTCCAAAGGGGACGAGCCACGCTGCGCCGAGTTTTGGGAACGATGCCGCTAGCGCAATGGCCGCGCAAACGGCGATCCCAGCGTCGCGCTTGGCACCAGAGGTGAGCATGATTCGAAGGTTGAGTTTCGGTTTTATCGTCGTGTTTGTAACGGCGTTCATCGTTGTGGCGTGCGGTCGTCAAGTAACGCCAAACCCTCCTGGCTTAGGAGCGGGCGGCGCGCCTCCGGGATATTTGGCGGTACACTTTGACGTCGCGTCACCTTTCAACTTCCAAAGCTATCAATACATGCTCGTGTTCAACACGACGGGCAGCGGACGGACGCCATCGACGGATACCCTGCAAACGAACTGGGCGGGTTATTCGTTTGCCTTGCTCGCGTTGGGCAACGGCGGCGCGGCATTCGCCGAGCCGATACAGTTCGTCCCAAACAGCAATCCGCACATCTCGCCCCAGTGGCTGCGTTTGGGGTCGACGCCGCAGCAGTTTTCGTTCAATCCGAACAGCAACGGATCCGGAACCGAGTTCTCGATTCTCGTTCAGAAGAGGGTCCTTCACGGGATCACGTCGCCTCCGCCTTCTCCCACCCCAATGCCGAATACTTGGACTTTCAACGCCTTCACGACGCAGGCGAGCTCGCAGGGCACGTGGACGTTCTATGATTCGATGGGCGCCGGGGGGCCGGTCGACCCGCAGTTCGTCTCGCCGAAGCTGAATATGTTGCAATGCTTCGACAACACGTACTTCGCCATTTTCAGCGGTGGGCAGGATCCGGCGGCGCAGATCGTCAGCGTCGAGATCTCGAACAACCCTGCCGTCGCGCATTGTTAGTCGTACGCGATGCAAGAAGCTCCGGTCGAGTGTTCGCACGATCCGTGTAACTGCTCCGTCATCGGTCCGGTCGAAGGCGGCGAGGTCTACTGCAGCGATTTCTGTCGCGGCGCCGAGCAAGGCTTAGAATCGGAATCCTGCGGGTGCGGCCACCCGCAATGTGACGTCGCGTGATCTTTTTGCCCGATCACGCAACTTAGAAGTTGAACGACGTCGGGATCACCGGCTGCGGCGAGCCGATTTGGAAGACCGCGGTCTGCGTCGGGAACGCAAGGACATTGAGACCGACGTTGACCGCCTGCTGCGATTCGTTGTAGAGAACCATAAGCTGATAGCAGTTCCCGAACGTCCGGGTGTAATAGATGATCTTGTCGGCGAAGAACTGTCCGAGCCCGAGCGACGGCCTCCAGTTGATGTTCGTCACGAACTGCAGCGACGCGTCGCGCCCGAAGGGCGTCGAGAACTGCAGGTTCGTCGTCTCGAAGCCTTGGCCGGGGCCGGGGATGAACGACCCGCTCACCAGCACGACTGAGCGAGGCGAGGGACGCGCGGTGAGCTGATAGCTGAGCGGCTGCGCGATGCCGTCGAAGTTCGTGGTCCAGCCCACCGACAGCGCGTAGACGTCGTCGTTGAAGAGCCGGATCATGTCCTGCGCGTTCTTCGTGTTTTGCGTCGGCTGCTGATCGAGATACTGGAACGGAACGAGCGCGGGACCGTTGTAGTTCGCCTCGCTGTAGGTCAGCGAGTTGACGATGTGCTGGCTGATCGGCGTCGTCAGGCTGAAGTCTTGCTCGACCGACGCCTTGAGGTCGCCGGTGCCGTACGCGTATTGATCGACCGTGACGGTTCCCTGGAAATCGCTCCCCAGGATCTTGGCCTCGGCCGGCCCGACGATGAGGTTTGCGTCGCCGCGCCACGTCGCCAGGCTCTGCGGCTCGCCCGTGCCCGACGGCTCGCTGTACTCGCCGAACGTCAGCTGCGCGGAGAGCGGAACGATGAAGTGCTGGAAGAAGTTGCTCGGCCGCACTTGGAACTCCGGAATCTTGTTGATTCCGACCGCCTGCTGCGAGTAGATCTTGTCGAACTCCATCTGATAGTCCGCGCCCGCGGTCGTGTACTGCATCAGGTAGTCGAACTCGGACTGATTGCTGAACGAGTTAATCCCGCCGAAACTTGCGTTGCTGTCGCTGATGTTGAAGGTCGTGGTCTGGTTCAGGTTTTGATTGAACTGGCGCGTGTCGCTGAACGTGAAGGTGTTCGCGCTGGATTGTCCGCCGACCGAGCTGTGACTGAAGCTATAGTTCTGCGAGGTTTGGGTCGTCTGGTGAACGATGGCCTCGCTGATCGATTCATTAGGCGGAATGCTGACCAGCGGCCCGTAGTTCGACTGATACGCGAACTGAAAGTTTCCGCGCAGATGCTGTGAAAAGTTCTCCTGCTCTTGCAGCGCGAAGTTGGTCTGCCGGCCGCCGCCGCCCTGGTTATTGATCGTGTACACGTTGAGGCTGACGCTGCGCCGGCCTTTCTTGCTCGCGTAGAAGCCTACGTAGCCGAGGCCGAGCCCCAACTTCGTAAAGTAGTTTACGATGTAATATCCGTAATAGTACTGATCCTTGCCGAAGGGAATTTGGATCTTGATCCACGCCCCCTCGTACGAATCGTAGCCGATTTCGGGGAACCAGTGCGCCCGCGCTCGCTGACTCTCCACGGTTCGCAGCGGAATGACTAGCAGCGGCAGATAGAAGACCGCGGCCAGACCGAGCCAGAGAACCGCCTTGTGAATGACGATCTTGTCGCCCGGGTAGACCTCCATGTCCTTGCCGGTGATGTGGTATCCGCTCCGCGGATTCTCGCAGGTCGTCACGTATGGATCGAGGCCATGTGCCGTTCCGTCCGGGTCGGTGTGCAGATCGGTGGCCGAGAAGTGCACGAGCCCGCGTTGCACGCCTTCGTCGCTGGCGCCCTTCCCGTTGAGCAGCTTCGCCGTTTGCGCGACCGTGTCGAATATGATGACGTCGCCCGTCAGCACCGAATTATGCTCGTGATTGACGAGGAACGGATGACCGGTGATCGTGATCGTCCGGTCGCCGTCGAAATGTGCCTTCTCGCCGACGATCTCTTCGTCGGCATAGTAAACGTGAACGTTGCCGAGGGCGTCGCTGGGTTGGCCTCGCGCGCGATTTCCGCTCCACGTGTCGGAGATCACCGCGACGTATCCCGGCGCGAGCGTCGGGGCGCCGGTCGGTGCCGGCGTGGGCTCGGGCGTGGCTTGTCCGGCGGGCGGGATCGGCGGCGGCGTCTCGCCGCCACGCACGAGGAAGATCGGTTCGAACGACGCCGTCGGGCTCGGCGTCCCCTGCGGAATCGGCGGCGGCGTCACCTGCGGCGTTTGACCCGGCCGTGGGTGCGGCGTTGGATTGATGGTATACGTGCCGTTGTTAACGCCCGAAGGGACACCGGGCAAACCCGGAGTGGGGAACGGAGTCGGCGTGGCTCCCGGTGTCGGCGTGCTCACCGGGGCCTGCGTTGCCTGCGCGACGGTCGACGGCCGATCCGCGTAGTGCTGCGCGCAACTCTGCCCGTTGAGGAGCTGCAAAGCCAGCATCTCCCGCTGATCGTCGGGTGCCGCGAGTGCCGAAATCGGGAGGGCCTGCGCGAGAAACGAAGCCAGCGCGACCGCGGCTATGCCGCGATGTCTTCGATAGCCGGCGGGCACCGCGTCAGCGCTCTTCCAGCAGGAGCAAAATCGCACCCGCGATCCCTATGACGACGTTCGGTAGCCATGCGGCGACGAACGGATTGATCGCACCGTTGCGTCCGAACGCGGCGGCCGCCGACGTCATCAGGTAGTACACGAAGAATGCGATGATCGCAAGCGCGATGCCGAGCGTTCGCCCGCGCTTACCGAATCGCAACGCGAGCGGCAACGCGACGACGACTCCGATGAAGCAGGCAAACGGCCACGCCAATTTGTCTGCCAAGTTAATCTGCAAATTCCCCATCGCGGTGCCGCCGATACCCTGCGACTGCAGCGCATTGACCTGCGTCCGCAGCGACTTGCTGCTCATCGTCCACGGGTCGTTGTTCACTTGGCTGACGAACTGGGACGCGGTTTCGCCGAGCGGCAGGCCGATCGAGACGCTCTTTACGCGCTGCTGGTTCGTGAGAAAGCCGTCGTTGTTATAGCGCGTGTCGATCACGTCGTGGAGCACCAGCGAGCTTCCGAGCACCGTCGCAGACTTCGCCTGCAGCGTTTCGTTCCACGGCCCATACTTCGCCGGCTTGAAGATCTGCACGTCGACCATCGTCTTATTATCGGGCGCGACCTGCGTTACGTAGAACGTGTTGCCGGTATCGGGATCTTTACGAAAGAACTGGGGCTCGACCGGCAGCGCATCGGTGTGATAGATGATCTGATAGAACGTGCGAGTGGACAGGTCGACCGATGCCGGCGCGATCCACTCGTTCATGCAGTATGCGATCAAGAACATCGCGAAGCCGAACAGCAGTGGAGCGAGCGCGATCCGAAAGACGGCGATGCCGGCGGTGCGCATCGCCGTTATCTCGTTGTCACCCATGACGCGTCCCATCGCCAGCAGCGCAGCGAAGAGGCTTGCGAACGGAAACGCCATCGGTATCGCTTGCGGAACGCGAAAGACGACGAAGCGGAGCACGAGGAAGAACGGCGCGTGCTGGTTGATGATGTAGTCGGCGGCGAGGAAGAAAATGTTCAGCGCCCAGAACAAAAGAAACGCGCCGAACGCGAATAAGAACGGGCCGGCCATCTCTCGAAGCAGATAGCCGTCGAGTATCGGCAGGCGGAAAAACGCCGAGCCCACGCGGGGAAGCGGCCGTCGGTGCGTCAGCGTTGCCATCTACGAAATCTTGCTAAAGTCCAACAAAGGCCCGACAGCGTTGCGCCCAGCGCTTAGTAATTGCGGTATGCGTTCAGCACGCGCACGACGTACGCGCGCGTTTCCGCATAGGGAGGCACGCCGTGGTAGCGGTCGACGGCGCCCGGGCCCGCGTTGTACGCGGCGACGGCGAGCGTTACGTTGTTGTGATAGTGGCGCAGCAGCGTATGGAGGTAGCCGGTGCCGCACTGCACGTTCTCGACCGGGTCGAAGGGATTGACGATGCCGCATCCCGCGGCCGTACCGGGCATCAGCTGCATCAGCCCCTGCGCCCCGGCCACGCTGACCGCCGACGGGTTGCCGGCCGATTCGGCCATGAGGACCGCCCGCACCAAGCCGGCCGGGACGCCGCCCGAGGCGGACGCGCCGGTGACCAGGGAGTCAATCGTCGCCGGATTCAGCGAGCGGGAGGCATACGGCAAGTAGCCTCCGCCGGCACACCCACAGAGGAGGCCGAGTAGGCAAAAGGCCGCCAGCAATCGACTCATGGCATCTGCGCTTTTCTTCTCATGCGCCAGCTGGGCCTGGCAGGCAGGCCGCCACCAAGAGCACGAGCAAGCCGACTGAAAACTGCACCATGACTTCGCAACTTTCCGATGGTTTTTTGATCCGGGCACCGCTAGAGTCGAAGCTATGTCAAAAAAGAATCTAAGCGCCGACCTGATTCGCGATGTCTGCCGGTACGTCGAGGATCATAGCGAGGAAGCCTTGACGCTGGCTGAGCTTGCCTCCCGGGCCTCGATGAGCCGGTTTCATTTCGCTCGGACCTTCAAAGCCGTCGTGGGCGTCACGCCCAAGCAGTATCTAGCGACGGTGCGCCTGCGTAGGCTGAAAATGGGGCTGGGCACGGCTAGCTCGATCGATCGAGCCGCGCTCGACGCCGGTTACGGCTCCACCAGTCGAATCTACGAACGGGCCGCCTCGAACCTCGGCATGACGCCCAAGCAGTATCGCCGTGGCGGCGAAGGCGTCGCGATCTCGTATGCGTCGCTGCCGACCCCGCTCGGATTGATGATGATCGGTGCTACGGATCGCGGCGTCTGCTTCGTCGGATTCGGCGACAGCGCCGGCGACTTGCGCGAGCGGCTTGCCGCGGAATACCCGAAGGCTCGCATCGAAGCGATGTGCGAGCCCTACCACGCCGACTTTCGCAAATGGGTGGACGCGATCTCGCAGCACCTCGCGGGCGAGATCCCGCGTCCCGACCTTCCGCTCGACGTCGCCGCTACTTCGTTTCAGATGCGGGTCTGGAAGCATCTGCAAACCATTCCGACCGGCGAAGTGCAATCGTACGGCGAAGTCGCCGCCGCGATAGGTGCGCGGCATGCCGCCCGCGCCGTCGCTCAAGCGTGCGCGCGTAATCCGGCGGCGCTGCTCATCCCATGCCACCGAGTGATACGAGGGTCGGGAGAGCTGGGAGGCTATCGCTGGGGTGTGGCGCGCAAACGCGGATTGATCGACGGCGAACGCGCGCTCAAGGCGCGGAACGCTTTGGAATCGCTGCGGTAATGACCGGGGAGCCGAACCGCTTCGACGCGATCGTAGTGGGAACGGGAAGTTCCGGGACCGCGGCCGCGCTGCGCTGCGCGACTGCCGGCTGGCGCGTCGCAATCGTCGACGCGCTGCAATACGGAGGAACGTGCGAGCTGCGGGGCTGCGATCCGAAGAAAGTGCTCGTGGGAGCGGCGGAGCTGATCGACTGGTGGCAGCGCATGCGCGGCAGCGGCATCGCCGGCGACGCGCGCATCGATTGGCCGGCCCTGATCGCCTTCAAGCGCACGTTTACCGATCCGGTTCCGCACGAGCGTGAAGCGCTCTTTCGCGAAAAAGGAATCGCGACGTACCATGGCATCGCGAGCTTTACCGATCGTTCCACGATCGCCGTCTCCGGCAAACCGCTGCAGGCTCGCTACGTCGTCCTTGCGGCCGGGGCGCGACCGGCGCCGCTGAACCTCGCCGGCGAAGAGCACCTGATCACGAGCACGGAGTTCATGGATCTGGAACGTCTGCCGCGGCGAATCGCCTTCGTCGGCGGCGGCTACATCGCGTTCGAATTCGCGCATCTCGCCGCCCGCGCGGGCGCGGATCCGCTTATTTTTCAGCGCGGGCCGCGCGTTTTAACCGGCTTCGAGCCGAGCCTGGTCGACGAGCTCGTCGAGGTCAGTGAAAGCATCGGAATCGACGTGCGCGTCAATAGCGCCATCAGCAAGATAGAGAAGCGCGACGCGGGTTTTACGGTCTCCGGAACGAGAGAAGGAAAAGCGTTTGCGGTCGAGTGCGACCTCGTCGTTCACGCCGCCGGACGCGCGGCGGATCTCGACGATCTCCGATTGGACGTAGGCGGTGTCGATCGCACCAACAAGGGCGTCGCGGTCAACGACTTCCTGCAGAGCCGCAGCAATCCGTCGGTCTACGCCGTCGGCGACTGTGCCGACGGCGGCGGTCTTCCGTTGACGCCTACCGCCGCCGCCGAAGGCGACTTGGCGGCGCGCAACCTCATCGAGGGAAATCGTTACTCGATGAACTTCTCCGGCCTGGCCAGCATCGTCTACACGATTCCGTCGCTCGGCTCGACCGGTCTCACCGAGGCGCAGGCGCGAGAGGGAGGTCGCAACGTCGACGTTCGCGCCGGCGACACGACGAAATGGTATTCGTCGCGCCGGATCCAGGCGCGGCGTTCGGCTTATGTTTTAATCGTCGAACGGGGAGGCGGTAAGATTCTCGGCGCCCACGTCCTCGGGCCGCACACCGAAGAACTGATCAACCTGTTTTCGCTCGCCGTTCGAGCGCAGATTCCCGAAAATTTGCTCGAGAACGCGCTGTTCGGATATCCGACGGCGTCCTCGGACATCGCGGCTTTTTTAGGGCCCGCTTTGTAAAAGGAAAACGGGGGCGGCCGTTATCGACCTGCCCCCGCCAAACGAGTATGGTCGCGCGTCTTACTTGACGTCGATACGCCTCGGCTGCGCTTCGGGACGGCGCGCTAGCGTGAGTACCAGCATGCCGTCGTTCACCCGAGCCTCGATCTTGTCGGGATCGACGTCCTCGGGCTTGAATCCCGGCACCGGCACATCAACCTCGTATCCGTTCTCGGTGCGCGTCACGTCGTATTCGAACGCCCAGTTCGAACGAAGCGAATGGAAGGGATCGAAACCCAGCAGATCCCGGAACGGCGTCCAGGGAGTCATTCGCGAGGCTTGTCCGCGGCTGCCATCTCGTACGAGAGAGTCGGCCATTGATGCAATCTCCTTTCCGTTAGCACTCATATAGCGAGAGTGCTAAAGCGGTGGGAAGGTTGCACGGCAAAACCGGGTCCCCAATCCCGGTCAGCATCGCAAAATCTACAGCCTCCCGGCGATCCATCCCACGCGGCGCGCAGCTTCCGAAACCTTGCCTTCCTTCACCTCGGGGCGTATAGTGGTGGAAAGTAGTGCCTAGTGGTGACATTCGGAGGACTTTGTGCACGCGGAGTTGCCGCGTTTTGCGGGCTCGGAGCAGCATGCTCTTGACCACAAGGGACGGCTCATCGTACCCGCGCGCTTCCGCGAGCGGCTAGGCCCGCAATTTGTCCTGACTATCGCTCCTCCCGATCCCTGCCTCGCCCTTTATCCCAGCGCCACGTGGGTCGAGTTTTGCAGCAGGCTCGAGGCCGTGCGCGACAAGGACGAGAGCTATCGGCGCTTCGTGCGCTACTTGTTCGCCAACACTGAGGAGGCGGCGTGCGACGGCCAAGGACGGATGGTCGTGCCCGCGCGCCTGCGAGCCTACGCCGGAATCGAACGCTTCATCGTCTCGATCGGTCTCCTCACCCGCGTCGAAATTTGGGCGAAGGACCGGTACGAGTTCGAGGCGCCCCCCGAGGGACGCGTGCCCGGCTTCATGGCCGAGCTGGGACTGTAGGACACGAGTGTGCCGCGCGATGTGTTGTGACTCACGTATCGGTGCTCGTCCGGCCGGCCTTGGAATACTTGGCGATCCGGCCGGATGGGATTTACGTCGATGCGACGTTCGGTGCGGGCGGTCACTCTCGCTCGATCCTAGCGCGGCTGACCGAGGGTCGCTTGATTGCGTTGGATGCGGATCCGCGCGCTGCCGCACTTGCGCAGCGCATCGGCGATCGGCGTTTCTCGTTCGTTCACGCGAATTTTCGGGAACTCGACGCGGTGCTCGATCGCTGCGCGATCGACTCGGTCGATGGAGTTCTCTTCGATCTAGGAGTCTCGTCGATGCAACTTGACGATCCCGAGCGCGGCTTCTCGCTCGGCAAGCCCGCGCCGCTCGATATGCGTATGAATCCTGATGTCGGGCGCAGCGCCTACGAGATTCTTGCGACCGCGAGCGAAGGCGAACTCGCAGACCTCTTCTTTAACTACGGGGAGGAGCGGTCGGCGCGGCGCATCGCGCGCGCCGTCGTTGCGCGTCGGTCGAGCGGCGAGCTGCCGAACACCACTGCCGAGTTCGCGCAGCTCGTCGCCGGTATCGTTCACCGGCCCGGGCGGCGGGAGCGAATCCATCCCGCTACACGCGTCTTTCAGGCGCTCCGCATCGCCGCGAACGACGAGCTCGAAGCGCTGCGCGAGGGTTTGCAGAGCGCCATCGTGCGTCTCCGAACCGCGGGCCGTGTCGTCGCGATTAGTTTCCATTCGCTGGAGGACCGCATCGTGAAGCATACGTTTCGCGACGACTCGCGCCTGGACGTATTGACGAAGCGTCCGCTGCTGCCGGACGCAGCTGAGCTTGCGGAAAACCGGCGCGCCCGCAGCGCCAAGCTGCGCGCGGCACAACGAAAGGCAAGTTGAGTGATTCAACCGCGTTTACGCGATCGAGCGCCGCGCATCAGCAACCCGCGAGTCGTACGCGCCGCAACGCAGCGCCGCATCGTGCGCAAGGCGCGGGCGCGCTACGCCGGCGTGGGCCGCGCCCTTGCCGCGCTGACGCTCGTGCTGGTGCTGTTGATGAGCTACGTCGTGCTCACGTCGAGCTTGACGGGGTTGAGCTACGCCGTCGCAAAGGCCAAGGCTACCCGCGAGGCGCTGCAAGAAGAGACGATGCGTCTCGACGACCGGATCGCGGCGTTGCGTTCCGACGATCGCCTCTCACAGCTGGCGGCGCGTCTGGGGATGCGTGAGCCCCAGCGCTTCGCCGTCGTGCGAATAGAGATGCCGCGCATCGCTCGCGCTCGCGCGGCGTTCCCGGTCTGGTCGTCGCTCGCCGAATTCTTCGCGCCGGTGTCCCGCCGGCAGTAGGT
Source organism: Vulcanimicrobiota bacterium (assembly GCA_963759245.1). Taxonomy (GTDB): domain Bacteria; phylum Vulcanimicrobiota; class Vulcanimicrobiia; order Vulcanimicrobiales; family Vulcanimicrobiaceae; genus Cybelea. The sequence goes on from CAVWYN010000003.1 coordinate 2,895,154, forward strand.
TGCACGAGCGAACCTTTGCGCGCATCGCCCCGATGCGCGCGCGGCTCTTCTTTTACGGTTGCATGCTGGTCGCGCTCTTTCTAGCGTGGCGGCTCTGCGACGTGCAAGGGCTCAACGGGACGGTCTACGCGAAACAGGCGCTCGCGCAGCGTTCCGACACGGTCGAAGTCTTTGCTCGGCGCGGCAGCATCCTCGATCGCAACGGAAACGTGATGGTGCGCTCCCTTCCGTCGGAGAGCGTCTACGCCGTGCCGCGTGAGATTCTCGACCCCGACGCCGCCGCGGCAAAGCTCGCCAAGATCTTCGGCAAGCTCGATCCCGCCGCCGTCGCGGCGCTGCACGACCGGCACCTGTGGTTCGTCTGGATCGCGCGCAAGGTTCCTCACGAGCAGGCGCAGCGCGTGAGCGGCCTCGGCCTGGTCGGCGTGGATTTAAAGGAAGAAGATACCGGGCTTCGCGTCGACACGAGCGGGCGGCTCGCCTCGACGGTGCTCGGTTTCGTCGGGACGGATGAAAACGGCCTCGACGGCGTCGAGTACGCTTACGACGACCTGCTGCGCGGACGCTCCGGGCGGGTGACGCTCGAGGCCGACGAGTTCGGACGACCGATTCCGTTTGGACGCGAGCGCGTCATCGCGCCGGCGCAGCCCGGCTCGACCGTGCAGCTGACGATCGATCCCTACCTCCAATTTGTCGCCGAGCGAGCGCTGGGGAAGCAGGTGAGCGCTTTTCACGCCCTCGACGGCACGGCGATCGTGATGGATCCTTGGTCGGGCGAAATTCTCGCGATGGCGAATCTTCCAAACTTTGATCCGAATCGTTTCTGGAAGTATGACGAAGCGCAGCGCCGAGATCGAGCGGTCATGGATGCCTACGAGCCTGGGTCGACGTTCAAGTTGATCACGGCCGCGGCGGCGCTCGAATCCCACAAGGTTTCGCTAACTTCCCGGTTTCCGGCTCACGACTCGCTCCAAATAGGCGGCCGCACGATTCATAACGCGGAGGACGGTTTCATGGCGGGAACCGGCGGCAGCGAGACGCTTGGGCAGATCGTCGAGTACTCGCACAACGTCGGCGCGGCGGAAGTCGGTCTCTCGATTGGGGCGAAGACCTTCTACGACATGGAGCGCAAGGCTGGATTGGGAGAGCCGACCGACGTCGGCCTTCCCGGCGAGAATCCGGGGATCGTGCCGGCGCCTTCGACGTGGAGCGGTTCTTCGCTGGCCACGATGTCGTTCGGGCAAGGCGTCTCGATTACGCCGCTGGCGCTGGCGCGCTACTATTGCGCCATCGCCAACGGCGGCCTGCTTATGCAGCCGCGCGTCGTGCGAGCGGTCTACGACCAGCAAGGAAGACTGCTGCAGCGCACCGAGCCGCGAATCGTACGACGCGTCTTCTCGCGACGCACCGCAGAAGAGTTGCGCTCGTTTTTGCGCGCGGTCGTGCTGCACGGCACCGGCGACCCGACCGCGCAGATTCCCGGGTACGCGACGGCCGGTAAGACCGGCACGGCCGAGATGGTCGTCGACGGCGCGTACCGGGGCGGTTACTATGCGGCCTCGTTCGTCGGCATGGTGCCCTACCCGCGCCCCCGCTACGTGATCTACGTAAAAGTGGAGCGTCCGATCGGTTCTTACTACGGCAGCGTCGTCGCGGCACCGGCGTTCGCCGCCATCGCGCGTTCGGCGATGCTGCACGCGGGAGTCTTGCCGAGCGTTCCCGGCGCAGGCGTTGCGCGCGATGGACGGTGAGAGAGGCGTCGCGCTAGCGACACTATTGGAACGTCTGCCGGATGCGGAGATCAGCGGCGACCGGCAGCAGGTTGTCACCAGCATCGAGAGCGATTCGCAAGCCGTCCGTCCCGGCGCGCTCTTCGTAGCGCTGCGCGGCACGCATACCGACGGCCACCGCTTCATCCCCGACGCGATCGCGCGGGGCGCTCGCGCTGTCGTCGTGGAAGCCGGTCGATTGCCGGTCGATCGCGCGGGCGCGACATTCGTGCAAGTTGCCGGCACGCGGCGCGCGGTCTCGGCACTCTCGGCGGCATTCTTTTGCGATCCCTCGCAAGCGCTCGACGTCGTCGGCATCACCGGCACCAACGGAAAGACGACCGTGTCACGCATGGTCGCCGCGATCCTCGACGAGGCCGGCATTCCGTGCGGAGTGATCGGCACCGTGGGAGCCGAATTCGATGACCAGACGTGGCAGCTCCGCAACACGACGCCGTTGCCGCCCGAGCTCCACGGCCTGCTCGCGCAGATGCGCGACGCCGGGGCGCGCGCCGTCGCGATGGAGGTGAGCTCGCACGCGTTGGCTTTGGACCGCGTCGATGACGTGTCTTTTCGCATCGCGGTGCTCACCAATGTGACCCGCGATCATCTCGACTTCCATGAAACGATGGAGGCGTACGCCGCGGCAAAGCGACGGCTCTTCGATCTTGCTCCGGTCTGCATACTCAACGCCGACGACGCGTTCGGCGTGCGGTGGGCGCACGAACTCTCCGAACAAGGCCGCGAGGTGACGCTGTACGGCGTCGGCTCCGGCGCAAGGCTCGTTCCGGACGCGATCGAGGTCGAGCCGGACGGAAGCCGGTTCACCGTCGACGCGCAGCGCTACGAGTTGAGGGTTCCGGGACGCTTCAACGTCTGGAACGCGTTAGGGGCGATCGGCGTTGCCCGGCGTCTCGGCATCGACGATGCGACGATCGCCCGCGGTCTGGCGGCGCTCGAGCGCGTTCCGGGACGAATGGAACATCTCAGCGCGCGCGGTATCGACGTCGTGATCGACTACGCGCACACACCCGACGCCCTCGAGAACGCGCTGCGGTCGCTGCGCGAGACGGCGAAGGGCGCGCTCGCGGTCGTGTTCGGCTGCGGCGGCGACCGCGACAGAGGCAAGCGTCCGGAGATGGGCGCGGTGGCCGCGCGCCTCGCCGATCGTATCTACCTGACCAACGACAATCCGCGCAGCGAAGATCCGCGCGCGATCGTTGATGCGATCGCCGCTGGGATCGGCTCGCGCGACTACGTCGTCGAGCTCGATCGGCGGCTCGCAATCGAGCGCGCGATCGCGGAGGTGCGCCCCGGCGACGTCGTGCTCGTCGCCGGCAAGGGTCACGAAGCCTATCAGATCGTCGGCGACCGCGTGCTGCCGTTCGACGACGTCGCGGTGTCGCGCGAGGCGCTCGCGCTGCGCGGAGTGTTGCGATGAAGCTGCCGCTCGACGCGGCGCTGGGGGCGACCGGCGCGACGCTGCTCGACGGCGATTCGGCGCCGGCATCGCTGCGCGTAAGCACCGACACACGCACGCTGGAAAGTGGCGACACGTTCGTGGCGCTGCGCGGCGAGCGCTACGACGGTCACGATTTTGTTACCGAGGCGGTGCGCCGCGGAGCGGCGCTGCTCGTGCTGCAGCGAGCCGATGCGCGCGTTCCGGGAACGGCGGCGATGGTCGTCGAGGATACGACGCGCGCGTATATGGCTTTGGCCGGCGCGGCACGCGCGCTTTTCGGCGGGAAGGTCGTTGCGATTACCGGCAGCGCCGGAAAGACGACGACGAAGGCCTTTCTCACCCAGCTGCTCGCGACGACATACGGCGATCGCGCGCTGGCCGCACCCGAAAACGAGAACAACGAAATCGGCGTCAGCAAGCTTCTCCTGACTGCCTCGAACGAGTCGCACGACGTGCTCGTCGTCGAGATGGGCGCGCGCCACCACGGCGATGTCGCTCCGCTCGTCGAGATCGCGCGGCCGCAGATCGGGATCTTGACCAACGTCGGCGAGGCGCATCTCGAGATCATGGGCTCGCGCGAGCGTCTCGAGGAGACGAAGTGGGCGCTCTTCTCAGGCGGAGCGCGCGCCGTGCTCAACGCGGCCGACGAGGTCTCGCGCCGGCGCGCCGCGACGCTCGCTCGTTCGCCCCACTGGTTCGCCGCGGAGCTTCCGCGGGACGTCGCGCCATTCGAGACGCTGACCGCGTTCGACGGCGAAGGTCGCGTCGTTGGTCGCGCGACCGGTCGGAGCGCGGCGTACGAAGTCGACGTCCATGTTCCCGGCCTGCACAATCGAGCCAATCTCGCGGCCGCAATCGCCGGCGCTATCGAGCTCGGCGTTCCGCTCGAGCGTTTGCTTCCGCAGATTCCGCTCGTGCGCTTGCCGCACGGGCGTTACGATCGAATACCCGTCGCCGGCGGCATTGCGCTCATCTACGACGCCTACAACGCGAACGCCAGCGGGATGATCGCCGCGCTCGACGCCTTCGCCACGGAGACGGCGACGCGCCGCATCGCCGTGCTGGCGAGCATGGCGGAGCTGGGCGCGGAATCGAGTGCGCTGCACGAACGCGTCGGCGCGCACGCCGCCGGAAAGGTCGACGTCTTGCTCGTGCGCGGCGAGCACGCGCCCGAGTTGGCGCGCGGCGCGAAGCGCGGTGGGCTCGAGGCGCAGCAGATCGTCGTCGTCGGAACGAACGTGCAAGCCGCGCGATGGTTGCGCGAACACGCGCGCCCCGACGACGTCGTCCTGTTGAAGGGCTCGCGCAAGTATAAGCTGGAAGAGATCGTCGAGGAGTTGCGCACGTGAGTCTCGCAACGCAAAGTCTCGTGGTCACGCGGTCCGGCGCTGCCGGCTTGAGCGCTATTCCCGTTCGCACTCCGCTCGTGCGGCCCGGCGAAGATTTGATGCAATTGGTTGCCCGGGCGGTGCGCGGCATCGCTCGCGCCGGCGACGTCGTCGCGATCTCGGAGACGGCGGTGGCGATCGCACAGGGCGAGTTCGTTGCCGCGGAACACGTGCGCCCTTCGAAGCTCGCGTACGCCCTTTGCCGGCGAGCGGGCCCGCTCGCGACCATGAGCCAGCCCGAATCGGTGCAGCTCGTGATCGATCGAGCCGGAGTATGGAAGGTGCTCTACGCGACGGTCGTCCACGCGATCGCTCGCGCGCGCGGCCGCCGCGGCGCGTTTTACGAGGTGATGGGCGACGCGGTTGCGGCGGTCGACGGCTACACCGGTACGATGCCGCCTTACGAGCACGCGATCGTTTTTTCTCCGAGGGATCCGGACGGATTCGCTCGATCCTTCACGGCGCGAACCGGCATCGCGTGCGCGATCGTCGACGCTAACGATCTCGGCAAGGCGAAGGTGCTCGGTGCTTCGGGCGACGTCCGCCGCGCCGACGTCGAAAACGCGCTGCTCGATAATCCCCACGGCAATAGCGACGAGCAGACGCCGGTCGTCGTGCTCAAGTGGCGCGGCAGCGGGCCTAATCCGCTTCTCGAGGACGGCGCGTGAACGTCGCATTGCTAAGTCTGCTCGTCTGGGCGATCTTCGGCTTCGTCGTCGCGACTGCCGCGGGAGCCATGCTGCTCGTACTGCTGGACCGGCTGCAGGTGCGCCAGCATGCGTACGAGGACGCGCCACAGACGCATCAGGTTAAGACCGGAACGCCGACGATGGGGGGCCTCGTCTTCGTCGTCGTCCTGCTCGCCGCGCTGTCGGTCGTGCGAATATCGCTCTTTACCGACCTCGTGCTGCTCGTCGTGCTCTGCGCGGCGATCGGCGCGACCGACGACGTGTTGACGGTCCGCGGCGGCGACAATCGCGGCTTGCCCGCGCGGACGAAGTTTCTGGCGACGGCGCTGGCTGCCGTCATCTTCATGCGCGCGATCGACGTCGGTTGGGGTGGGGGCGTGCTCTTTCACGCGGGCTCGTTCGTAGTCATCGCACCGCATTGGCTCTGGCTCGTGCTCGGCATCCTCGCGATCACGGGTACGACTCACGCGGTCAACCTGACGGACGGTCTCGACGGCCTCGCGGCCGGAACGATGATTCCGCCGCTGGTCGTCTTTGCGCTGCTCGCCGGCTCGATGCAAGTTCCTGCGGCGGCGTTCGGGGCCGCCACCGGCGCCGGCGCGTGCGCCGCCTTCCTCATTTTCAATCGGCATCCGGCGCGGCTCTTCATGGGTGACACCGGCTCGCTGGCACTCGGTGCGCTTCTCGCAGGCGTGGCGATTCTATGCGGCGAGATGCTGCTGCTCTTGGTCGTCGGCGCGGTCTTCGTCGCCGAAGCGCTCTCGGTGATCCTGCAAGTCTCGTATTTCAAGGCGACGCGCGGCAAGCGCATCTTGCGCATGAGCCCGCTGCATCATCATTTCGAGATGGGCGGATGGCCGGAGACGAAAGTCACGGTTCGCTTCTGGCTTGCGTCGCTGCTCGCGTCGCTCGTCGGGTGGGCGATCGTGCGATGAGCGACATCTTCCGGTTCGACGCGGGCGAGACGATTGCGGTCATTGGACTCGGCCGCAGCGGTCTGGCGAGCCTCGAGGTGCTGCGCGGCAACGGCGTCACGCTCTACGCGACGGACGACAAGGCGCCGGAGGAGCTGCGCGACGCGATCGCGGCAGCGGAGTCGCTCGGTGCCCGTTTCGTCGACGCGCAAGGCCTCGAGAGCATCCTCGGTGAGCTGACGTGTGCGGTTCTTTCGCCCGGCGTGCCGCCGACGTCGCCGATCGTGCGCGCAATGCATCAGGCCGACATTCCGGTGATCGGCGAGATCGAGCTCGCCTATCGTCTGTGCAAGGCGCCGATCGTCGCCGTCACCGGAACGAAAGGCAAGTCGACGACGACGGCGCTCATCGGCCATCTGCTGCGCGGGTGCGGACTGCAGGTTCGCGTCGGGGGAAACATCGGCAATCCGCTCATCAAGGAAGTGCGCGGAGTCGGCGCCGACGACTGGGTCGTCGCCGAGGTCTCGTCGTTCCAGCTCGAGACGATTCGCGCGTTCAAACCTCGCGTCGCAGTATTGCTCAACGTGACTCCCGACCATCTCGACCGGTATCATTCGATGGACGAATACGCCGAGGCCAAGTATCGTATTTGCGCAAACCAGTCGCTAACGGACTGGTTCGTCGGAAACCTCGACGATCCGAGAGTCCGCACGCTCCACTGGCACCACGGCGATACGCGCGCGCAGGCGCGACAACTGTGGTTTAGTCTCGATAATAGCGACGAGGCGACGATGTATCTCCGCGACGGCGTGGTCACCTACGCTCCCGTCGTCGGCGATCCGCGTCCGTTTCCGATCCTGCCGCGCAGCGAGATCCCGCTGCCCGGCGAGCACAACGTCGGCAACGCGATGGCGGCGTTGCTGGTGGCGCTTGCAATAGGCTGCCGCCCGGAGATGCTGCGCGCGGCCATGCGCGATTTCGAGCCGATGTCACACCGGTTGCAGACCGTGAGCGAGATCGACGGCGTCCGCTACGTTGACGATTCGAAGTCCACAACTCCGGCGTCGGTCATCGCGGCGCTCCGCACCTACGAAGCACCGATCGTGTTGATCGCCGGGGGACGCGCGAAGGGCAGCGGCTTCGAAGCGATGGGACAGGAAATTCGCAGGCGCGCCAAGGCGCTGATCGCCATCGGCGAGGCCGCGGACGAAATTCTCGAGGCCGCGCGAGGCGTAAGCGGCGTTACGGCGGGGTCGATGGAGGAGGCGGTGCAACGCGCACGCGAGGTCGCGGCGCCCGGCGACGTCGTGCTGCTCTCGCCCGGGTGCGCGTCGTTCGATATGTTCGCCTCCGCCGACGATCGCGGCGAGCGCTTCGCCTCTGCGGTTGCCGCATTGCGGGAGCCTGCAGGTGCATAGCTTTGCCACGTTGCGCGCAGGGTCGAAGCCGCGCGCGAGATTGCCGGCGTACGCGCCCGCTCCGTTGGACGTGGTACTCTTCACGTCGGTCGCGGCGCTCGTCGGAATCGGGCTCGTCATGGTATTTTCGGCGTCGAGCGCGACAGCGTACGCGCAGCACGGCGACATCGCGTACTATCTGAAGCGCCAGCTGATCTGGCTGGCCGTCGGACTGGTGGGCGCCTACGCGTTCTACCGTTTAGAGTATCAGCGCCTAAAGATCTTCGCCCCGTATCTCCTGCTCGCGGCGATCGGCGCACTCGTCCTGGTATTCGTTCCGCACGTAGGCCTCGGCGTCAACGGGGGCCGGCGTTGGATCGGCACTTCGAGCATCAGCGTCGAGCCGTCCGAGTTCGCCAAGCTCGCGCTGGTGATCTATCTCTCCGCGGTCTTGTCCGTCCGCGGCGAGCGGATCACATCGCTCGTGCGCGGCGTCGTTCCCCTCTGCGTACCGGTGGCGATCATGGCGGTGCTCGTGCTCAAGGAGCCCGACATGGGCACGGCGAGCCTGATCGTCTTTACGGCGTTCGCACTCTTCTTTGCCGCGGGAGCGCGCGTGATTCATCTCGCGGCCGTCGCGATGGCGACGATCCCGTTTGCCGCGCTCACGGTGCTCGCGAGCCCTTACCGGCGAGCGCGCGTCTTCGCCTTCGTCGATCCTTGGAAGGACCCGCTCAACACAGGCTTCCACATCGTTCAGTCGCTGCTGGCGCTCGGCAGCGGCGGGTTGTTCGGCGTCGGACTCGGCGCCTCGCGCGCGAAATTCTTCTATCTCCCGGAGCAGTACACGGATTTCATCTTCTCGGTCCTGGGTGAGGAGCTCGGTTTAATTGGCACGCTCGCCGTGATCGCGCTGTTCGTTACGCTCGCCTATCGAGCGATCAGAATCGCGCTCGCTGCGCCCGATCGCTTCGGATTCTTTCTCGCGATCGGATGCTGCGCGATGATCACGATTCAGGCCTTCGTCAACATCGGCGTTGTCTCGTCATCCTGGCCGGTGACCGGCGTCCCGCTGCCCTTCATATCCTTCGGCGGCAGCTCGCTGGTCGTCAATCTCCTTGCCGTCGCACTCATCGCCAACGTAGGACGCCATCGACGAATCAGCAGCCGCCAGTGACCGTGATTTTTGCCGGGGGCGGCACGGGCGGACACCTCTATCCGGCAATTGCGATCGCCGACGCGTTGCGCGACCGCTCCGTGAACGTCGCGTTCATCGGCACGGCCGACCGGCTCGAGGCGACGATCGTGCCGAAAGCGGGCTATCCGCTCTTGACGATTGCGAGCCGTCCGATGCCGCGCGGTCTCTCGCTCGGCTTCGCGCGCACGATTGCGTCGAACTTACGCGGAACGCTCCAGAGCCTGCGGCTTCTGGCCGCCCATGAACCCGATCTCCTAATCGCGACGGGAGGTTACGTCAGTTTTCCGGTCGCGCTTGCGGCGCGCATCCGGAGGTTGACCCGGCGTTCGCATTTCCCCGTGATCCTACTCGAGCCGAACGCGGCGCCGGGTTTGACGAACCGGCTGCTTGCGCCGATCGTCGATGAAATTTGGGGCGCGGAGCCGGGTTCCGATTCGCGCTTCGCTGCAAAGTACGAAGCGACCGGGATTCCGATCCGTGCATCCCTGCGCAGGTTGCCGCCGCGCGACGTCGCGATCGCGCGTCTTGGACTCGATCCTTCGCGGCGCACGCTCGTGGCGATGGGCGGCAGCCAAGGAGCGCGCACGATCAACGATGCGTTGGCGAGCTTGACGAGGTCCGGCGGTCTGCCGCGCGGCTGGCAGCTGCTGCATCTCACCGGCCAAACCGAATACGACCGCGTGACCGCGGCGCTGCGCGAAGAACCTGCGCCTGCGTCGCACGTTACTCGGGCCTACCTCGACGACATGGCCGACGCCTACGCGGTCGCCGATCTCTTGTTGACACGCGCCGGCGCGTCGACGCTCGGCGAGCTGCGCGCGCTCGGAAAACCCGCAATTTTGGTGCCGTACCCGTTTGCCGCCGAAGACCATCAGTCGACGAATGCGGCGCAGCTGGAATCCTCCGGGGCGGCGGTCGTGCTCGCGGACAGCGACCTCCAGGCGGGCGGTTTACCGGCGCTGCTGGCCGCGACGGCGGGGCCGGAGCGACTGGCCGAGCTCACAGAGCGAGCCGAGCGGCTGAAGGGAAGTGACCCGCTGCTAGCGATTCTCGCCCGGATCGACACTTTGCTAGCTCGAACAGGTCGCGAGCAGTGACCTTTCATTTCATCGGGGCCGGCGGGCATCGGCATGAGCGCGATCGCTCGCATTCTCTCGGGCCCGCGGGCAACCCGTCTCCGGTTCGGACGTCAGCCTTTCGCCGCTGGTCGAGCAATTGCGCCGCGAAGGCATGCGGATCATCATCGGTCACGATGCTCGAAACGTGCAGGACGCACACACCGTCGATCGTCAGCTCCGCGATCGACCGGCGCAACCCCGAGTACGTGGCCGCGACCAAACGAGGAATTCCGGTACTCCATCGGGGCGAGATGCTCGCGCGCCTGTTGCTGGAGCGCCGCGGAATCGCCGTTTGCGGAACGCATGGAAAGACGACGACGACCGCGATGACGCATGCGGTGCTGCGCGGCGGCGGGATCGACGCGGGTCTCGTGCTCGGAGGCATCGACGGTTCGCTCGAAACCAACGCGCACGACGGCGACTCGCCGTGGTTCGTGACGGAAGCCGACGAATCGGATGGCTCGTTCGCGCTGCTCGAGCCCGCGATCGCTATCGTGACCAACATCGAGAACGATCACCTCACCAGCGACGACGAGCTGCCCGGGCTGGCGCGCGCGTTCGGCGAGTTTCTTGGGAAGTTGCCCGACGACGGACTCGGGGTGATCGGCATCGACAATCCACTCGCGGGCTCGCTGACGTCCCACGACCTGCGCGCGCGCGTCGTGACGTTCGGGTTCGATTCTCGCGCGGCAGTGCGCGCCGTCAACGTCGCATTCGAAGGTTTCGGATCGCGCTTCGACGTTGTGCGGGATGAGGTTCAACTCGGCCGCATCGAGCTCGAAGTTCCCGGCGCGATGAACGTTCAGAACGCGCTCGCCGCCGTGGCGGTCGGGAACGAGCTCGGCCTCCGCTTCGCCGATATCGCCGCGGCGCTACGCGGCTTTCGCGGCGTGCGCCGGAGGTTCGACATCTTGACTAGCGGCGAACGCATGACGCTCGTGGACGACTACGCGCATCATCCGACGGCGGTGCGTGCGACAATCGCGGCGGCGCGGCAGTCCGGTCGCGGAGAGCTCGTCGTCGCATTTCAGCCGCATCGGTACAGCCGGACGGCTTTCCTGGCGCGCGAGTTTGCCGACGCACTGCGCGGCGCCGATCGCGTGTATCTGGCGCCGGTCTATGCCGCCTCGGAGCCCGCGATTCCCGGCGTCAGCGAACGGTCGATCGGCGAGTCTCTCACGGCGATCGGTGCGCGCGTGAGCTACGTCGCGCGCGTCGAGGACTTGGAAAACCGCATTTTCGACGAGGCGGAGCCGGGTGCGATAGTCTTGATGCTGGGTGCCGGCAACATCACTCAAGTGGCGGCGCGTCTTGCGCACCGGCTGCGCTCTGCAGCGCGCGACGGCGCGACGTCGGCTCGCGCATGAGCCTCACGACCGCGCAAGCGCTGCGCTCGCTGCTGCAGCCGCGCGATCGCGCCGGCGCTGCGCGACATCTTCGGCCGCAGAGCGCGCTTCGACGAGCCCGTCGCGCCGTATACGTCGTGGAAGATCGGTGGGGCCGCCGATGCCTTCGTCACCGTGCACGACGACCACCGAGCTGGCGCAGCTTCTGCGCTTCTGTTTGCGGCGCGCGCATGCCGTGGTGGATTCTCGGCGGCGGAAGCAACGTGCTCGTCGGCGACGGCGGCGTGCGCGGCATCGTCGTTCGTCTGGCCGGCGAGTTCGCCGACAATCCAGGTGCGCGCCGTGGGCGACGAGGTCGTCGTCGAAGCGGGCGGCTCGGCCGGTATGGCGCTGGTCACTGCGAAGGCGGCCTCGGCGGGCGCCGCGGGCGTCGATTCGCTCGCCGGGCATTCCCGGAACGGTTGGCGGATCGTTGCGAATGAACGCCGGCACCGATCGCGAGATCGGCGAGTTCGTGCGCGACGGTCTTGGTGCAGTCGCCGAGCCGGCCCGAGCCTCACGAGGTCAGCGTAAAATACCTGTACCGGCATTCGACCCTCGAACGCGACGTCGATCGTGTCTGCGGGTGACGCTGCGATTCCCGCGGTCCGACGCGAGCGGCGTGCGCGGGGAGATGCAGCGCGAGGCTCGTGCGACGCAAGCAGACCCAGCCGATCGCGCTTCCCAACGCCGGTTCGTGTTTCCGCAATCCCGACGGCGACAAGGCCGCTCGGCTTGATCGAAGCGGCGGGAGCTAAGGGATGGCGCGAGGGGGGCGCGGAAGTGTCGCCGCTGCACGCTAACTTCATCAACAACGTCGGCGGAGCGACGGCAAAAGACGTCGCCACGCTGCTCGCGCGCGTCCGCCGCGCGGTGCGCGATCGCTGGGGCGTCGAATTGCAGCTCGAAGTGCACTTAGTCGGAGTCTTCATCGATGCAACGTGATGCCGTGACCAAGGGTAGAGTGGCGGTCGTGATGGGAGGCAACAGCGCGGAGCGCGAGATCTCGATTCAGTCGGGGTCGGCGGTGCATGCGCGCGTTGCACTCGCTGGGTTACGACGCGCAATCGCTCGACTTCGACGAGCGTTTTCTCGATGCGGTGCAGCGAGATCAAGCCCGACGTCGTCTTCATCGCACTGCACGGGCCCGGCGGCGAGGACGGCCACGTTCAGGCGCTCCTCGAGTATCTTTCGATTCCGTATACGGGCAGCGGCCTGGAAGCGTCGGCGCTGTCGATGGACAAACACCTCACCAAGAAACTCTTGGCCGCGGAGGGCTTGCCGACTCCGGTGTGGGACCTCTTCGACCTCACCGGCGGTACGCTGCCGCTCTTGCCGGGTTCGCTGGATCTTCCGCTGGTGATCAAGCCTCGGTTCGAAGGATCGTCGGCCGGCGTCAGGATCGTTCACACGCACGAAGAGTGGACGAGCGCGATGCTCGAAGCCTCGAAGTCGTATTCGCAGATTCTCGCCGAAGAGTATCTCCAAGGCCGCGAGTTCACGTGCGCGGTGCTGGGCGAAGAGGCGCTGCCGATCGTTGAGATCGTCGCCAACCGCGACGGCTACTACTCGTACGAAGCGAAGTACGAGCCGGGCGGAAGCACGCACATCGCTCCCGCGCAGATCGACGAAGATCTCGCCGCTCGTTTGCAGATGCTCGGTCTGTCCGCCCATCGCCTGCTTGGGTCTGCGCGACTATTCGCGCAGCGACTTCATCGTCACGCGCGATAACCGTCCGTATCTGCTCGAGGTGAATGCCTTGCCGGGCCTCAGCCCAGTCAGTCTGCTCCCGGACGCGTGCGGCGCGGCCGGCATCGGATTCGAAGCGTTAATAGATCGTCTCGTCGGTTATGCGCTCGCGCGCGCGGAGTTGCGCGACGCGGTTGCCTAGGAGCTTGTCAAATCAACGTTTCGCGAACGCCTCTTCGTCGTCTGCAATCAGCACGTCGAGGCGTGATGCGTCCGGCGGCATGCGCTTTGCGACCGGGTAACGCGCGAGGTATTCCGGATCGTTGAGGCGCTCGGCAACCGTCTGCCGCTCGAAGGCCGCGCCGATCTCGGCGTAAGCCGCCGGGTCGGTGTGCGCGCGAATCCAGGCCGCGACTTCTTCGTCGGAGGACGCGCGGGCGATCGCCGCGCGCAACTCCGATTCGAGCAGGCCAAGCTTTTCGAGCAGGCGCGAGCTAAAGCCGGTGATTTGATAACTCCCGATGTTGCCGCCCGGCAGCGTCGCCCGGATCTTGTCGACGGTTCGAGCCATCATCAAGAGGTCGAGGTCTGCTAACGCCTCGCGGGGGCTGCGCGGCGGCCGGCGAGTCAAGTCAAGCGCATCCATTCCTGCGTCTTTCGCCAGCCAATAGCGGCGCCTTCTCCCTGTTTGGGTAAAAGTAGCAATCGTGGGAAGCTGGACGTGGTACTCCAAAAAGGAGTCGGGCCTTTGCGGCCGTCGAAAGAGAGTCGGCTCTGCGCAGAGCGGAGCCCGCGGGAGCGTCCGCGCGCTGCACGCCATCTATGGAGGAAGTAGTTGCCAACCGTTGTCGATCGTGGTCTCGAAGGCGTCGTCGTCGGGTCCACCCAGCTCAGTAATGTCGAAGGCGCGATCGGGCGCCTAACCTATCGCGGTTACGACATCGACGATCTCGCGCCGAACGCGACGTTCGAGGAGATCGTCCACCTCTTGCTCTACGGTCATCTGCCCAATCGGCACGAGCTCGAGGTGCTCAAGCGCGAGTTGGGGTCGCGCCGCGCGCTTCCCGAACCGCTGATCAACGCGATGCAGAACGTACCGAAGACCGCGTGGCCGATGGAAGTGCTGCGCACGGTCGTCAGCGGGCTCGGCCTCTTCTCGCCGGTGAACGCGCACGGCGAGCACCTCTCCGACGTGCACACCGCGATCGAGCTCATCGCGAAGATGCCGACGATCGTCGCCGGATGGGATCGGATCCGGCGCGGCCTCGATCCGATCGCGCCGCGAACCGACCTCTCGCAGGCCGGCAACTTTCTCTACATGCGGACCGGCAAGGTGCCCCACGCGATCGAAGAGGACGCGCTCGACACATACTTCGTGCTGCTGGCGGACCATTCGTTCAACGCGTCCACGTTCGCGGCGCGCGTCGCCGCTTCGACGCGCGCGGACATTTACGCGTCGATCACCGCGGCGCTCGCGACGCTGCAGGGCGACCTTCACGGCGGCGCCGCGAGCGCGGCCTACCGGACCGTCACCGAGGTGAAGACGCCCGAGAACGCAGAGCCCTACGTGCGCGACATCCTCGATCGCGGACAGCGGATCATGGGCATGGGGCATCGCGAATACAAGGTGCGCGATCCGCGCGCTCGGCATCTCGAGGCGATGGCGAAGGAGCTGTCGCAGCACGTCGGCGGGAGCCCGTGGTACGAGACGGCGCATGCCCTCGAAGAGGCGAGCCGCAAGGTGCTGCAGGAGCGCAAGCCCGGCAACACCATCTATGCGAACGTCGACTTTTACACGGCTCCGGTCCTGGCCGACCTCGGGATCCCGGGAGACGAGTTCACCTGTCTCTTCGCGTGCGGGCGATCGCCGGATGGACCGCGCACGTGCTCG